>CBDICR010000006.1:0-1002841 GCA_965277425.1 Caulobacteraceae bacterium | reverse complement strand
CGAACCGGTCAGGCGCTTATCCAGCAGGGTCAAGCCGGGGAAGGTCAGCATCCCCACACTAAGCGCCGCCGCCTCACCGGCGGTGGGCTGAACGGCGATCAAGGGCCACTTGGAGGATGATGTCTTCGCCATGACACGCCCTTAGAAATTGAGGCGGCCAGTCACCGCGCTGGCCGGAAAAATGCCCGCCTTGGCTGTGCCGCTCAAAGCATCGCCCTCGCGACGAAGATCGAACTTGATGGTCAGGGCCATCGGCTTTGTGACATGCTGTGCCCAACGGATGTGATCGGCCTCGACACTAGGGTCTATAAAGTTGACCGTCTCCGCTCCCATGGTGGCGGTCCCGGCAAGCGGCGCGCCGTCACGGTCGACGATGCGAAGCTGGACCAGCTGCTGGCCGATTGGCGTTTTGATTTGGATATTCCAGTCGCCGTCAAAGTTCGTCACGCTGCAACTCCTAACATAGTTCAAATACGTGATAAGGATCGGCGGGTCGAAGCGAACTCCCGCCTGACACGCCCGCCCCGGGTGAGAGAGAGCCGGCCAAGCGCCACCGTGCCGTGCTTCGGCGCGGGCCTCATTCGCTACCGCCGCTCCCCGTCTCCTCCGTAATAAGCGGCGTCTTTTGCAGCCACCCATTGCCGATGATCTGCATGACGACGAAGTTCGCGACATCCGAGCGGGAAATCTGGCCGCCATGAAAGCCGCTAAGATTGGTAATTGCGCGGACGCGGCCGGTGGCGGCCTTGTCCGTCAGCACGGTCGGCCTGACGATAACCCATTCGAGTCCGCTATCTTTGATGATCGCTTCCTGCCGGTCCTTATCCTCGTAAATGGTCCGCAGCACGACCGGCTTGATCAGCCAATCGTACATAAATCCGCCGTGGCCGGCGCTGTCGCCGGCGCCCAGGCCGGTGATGCACACGAGGCGCGAGAGACGCTGCGTTTTCATCAGGTCGACGAGCGCTCGCGTGGCTTCGGACATCAGCGTAACCTGCCGGAAAAGGCTTACACGGCGCGTGCCAAGCGCGCTTACGGCAGCTTCGCAGCCGTCCAACGCTCGCGCCAGAGCAACCGGGTCGCGCGCGTCCCCGACCTCCAATCTTGCGCCCGGCAGGAGCGGGGCAGCTTTCGCCTCATTCCGGACAAGTGCGGTGACCTCATGGCCTCTTGCCCGCGCCTCGCGCACTATCGCTCGGCCGGACCCTCCGGTTGCGCCTGTAACGAGGATTCTCATTACTTCTACCTCTCTTGCCAAACTAAGCTCAGTGACGTTCGTGAAAGCCGGTCGATTTGAGGTGCTATTGCCGCATCAGGCGGGAACGACAGCAACACAAGTTGAACGCCTCTCCGTCATTAGAGACGTGATATTAGGCGCGTCCAGTGATCGTCGCACTTCCACATGAAAACCATCATATTTAATCTTGATATTTCCTTGTGCACGACCAGAACGCACGAGAGACCAGCGGAGAGCTATTCGTCTGTTTCATCGCCCTACATTTTTATATTCTCGGGAATCCCGAACGATCGACGATACGCCTTCGGGCTCACGCCCACAGTTCGGTGGAACCGATCACGAAGGGCGGCGGCGCCGTCGAAACCAGACGCGGTGGCGATCTGATCGATGGGCAGCGGGGTCGTTTCCAATAACTCCTGCGCGCGCCGCACCCGGACGGTGATCAGCCACCGCAGGGGCGTCGTGCCGGTCTGCTCGCGGAACCGGCGGGCAAGCGTGCGCGGGCTGGTCGCCGCCTGACGCGCAAGCTCGCCAACGGTGAGCGGCCGATGGGCGTTCGCGCTCATCCAATCGAGCAGGGGAGCGAGGCTTGAGGTGGAGCCGGGCGGCTCATGGCGGATGAACTGCGCCTGGCCTCCTTCGCGGTCGAGCGGTGCGACCGCGAGCCGAGCCGCGTAGGCCGCGACGGCGTGGCCGTGGTCGCGGCGGAGCAGGTGCAGGCACATGTCGAGTCCCGCCGACGAGCCCGCCGAGGTGAGGATGCGGCCTTCGTCAACGAACAGAACCTCCGGATCGACCGTCACGGCCGGATGGCGCTGCGCCAGCAGGTCGGCCGCCAGCCAGTGGGTGGTCGCACGCCGGCCATCGAGCAGCCCCGCGGCGGCGAGCACGAAGGCGCCCGAGCAGATGGAGGCGACCCGCGCGCCGTTCGCCCAGGCCGTCCGGATCGCGGCGAGGGTCGCGTCGGGCACGGGCGCGGTCGGATCGTCGATGCCCGGCACGATCACCGTGTCCGCACGCGCGAGGTCATCGAGCGTCCACGGCGCCCGGATGTTGAACGCACGCGCGCGGACCTCGGCCGCCTCACCGCAGACCTGCACCCTGTACTCGCGCGTGACGTCAGGAAGCCGGACGCAGCCGAACACCTCGCACGGGATAGAGAGATCGAAGGGTATGACGCCGTGAGCGGCAAGAATGGCGACCGTGTGAATGGCAGGATCTCCGCTGTTGCAGGCCCAGAGACATAACGCTCAAGTTCATGTCCCGAAAGCCGCCGCTTACCGCTTGGCAGGATCGATGCGCTTTTTGTCCTTCCCGCCACTGACGCCGCATCTGAAGTCGCGGCTAAAGCATGTCAGCGCCACGAGGATCGGTCATGGACAACCAGATGCCCACCTTCACCCCCGATCTTCCGCCCCTGGAGATCGGCATGCTGCTCTACCCCGGCATGACGCTGCTCGACCTGGCGGGTCCGCAGTCGGCCTTGGGAATGCACGGCCGCACCCATCTGTTCTGGAAGACGCTCAACCCCGTCATGACCGACAGCGGCGTGGCGATCGTGCCCACCGCGACATTCGCCGACGCGCCGAGAAGACTCGACGTGCTGTTCGTGCCCGGCGGCTTCGGAACGGTCGATGCGATGAAGGATGAGGCGGTGATCGCCTTCCTGGCGGAGCGCGGCCGCGACGCGCGCTACGTCACCTCGGTCTGCTCGGGCTCGCTCATCCTGGGCATGGCGGGGCTGCTGGACGGCTATCGCGCCGCGACGCACTGGGCCTGTTACGACATCCTTGACGCGCTCGGCATCGAGCCCGCACACGAGCGCGTGGTGGCCGACCGCAACCGCTTCACTGGCGGTGGCGTGACGGCCGGGATCGATTTCGGTCTGACCCTGCTCGCCGAGTTGAGGGGCCCGGAGGTGGCCAAGATCACCCAGCTGATGATGGAGTACGACCCCGCGCCGCCGTTCGACACCGGCTGTCCAGAACGCGCCGGTCCGGAAATGGCGGGCTTGGCCAGGGCGATGATGGGCGAAAGCATGGCGCAAGGCGTCAAGATTGCCCGCGCGCGGCGCGAGCGGACGCGCGAGCCGGTGTGACACAGGCCGACACGCCCGACGGCGTGAAGCTGGAGCTGGGGCAGCTCCGCAAGCTCGAAGTGGCCTCGCTCATCGAGGCGACCACGTTGGTTCTCCTCTTGGGAGTCGCTGTCCCGCTCAAGCACTTCGCGGGCCGTCCGGAGGCGGTGACCGTCATGGGTCCGGTCCACGGGATCGCCTTCTGCTTCTATGTCCGGGACGCTCGTCCAGACGGTGGCGAGCGGCGACTGGCGTCCAGCCGAGTGGTTGCGGCTGGCGGTCACAGCCTTCGTGCCGTTGGCGGATACACGAATCTGATGCTGATCCGGCGCAAGGCCGCGGTTCTCCAGCCTGAGGGGCGGCGACAGTCTTGAGCGGCAATCTCTACACATGGCTGAAGGCGTTGCACGTCGCCGCGGCGTTCACCTTCTTCGCGGGGGTGCTCGGCGCGGCGGTCTTCCTGGCGGGCGCTGACGCCGCCTCGGCCGGGGCGTTGCGCGCGATGCGGAGCTGGGGCCAGCGGGTGACCACCCACCATGCTGCTCGTCTGGCCTGCGAAAGCCGCTGACTAGGTATCGGGCCGGGAATAGTCGGCAACGCGCACTTCGACGCCTTGCGCGCTAAAGTGCTTGGCAACTTAATGCTCTGTCTAACAGACGCCCGCCACGACGCTGCTTGGTTGGGCTCGCTTTAATAGTTCGCGGATTACGAGGCGTCCAAGATGGCCGGTTGCTCCGGTCACGAACAGTCGGGGCTGCATGTCAGAAGCCATTTTGTTTCGACATTCCTCTATAAGAGAAGAGCAACGAGAGCGGGCGCATTTGCCCGCTCTCAGCTTTGCGCAGTATGGAAAGTAATGGCGTAACCGTCAGGATCGCTGGCCACGAAGAACCTGCCGAAGGGCCCATCGCTGAGCGGGCGCAAGATCTTGCCGCCGCGCTCAAAAATAAGATCGTGGAGGGCATCCGCATCGTCGCAGGCAACCCACAGGACGGTGCCGGTTCCCAGCGGGCCGTTGTCAGGCAACGGTTGCAGAGGTTCGCGCAGAGCCAAGGCAATCGGCTTGGTCGTGAAGACGACGGCTCCGTGAGGGTTCCTGTCTTCTGCCGCAAAGCCGAACACATCCTTGTAGAAGGCGGCGGACGCGGCAAGGTCACGAACTTGTAGGGCGATAAAGGATGGTCCGATTGGCGTTGTCATTTTGATTTCTCCAGCATATTATCAGGTTCCTTATATTAATATCAGGTTCCTGATATGTCAATTCGTAAGATGACGCCGCCGAGTGGGGAGGGTTGGATCGGCTACGGTTTGAAATTCACCCAGCACCGTCTGCGACAGCGGCTTGAGGCGGCACTAGCCGGAACTGGCGTCTCAGCAGCACAGAATGCCGCGTTGCTCGCTATTGGCGACAATCCGCGCATCTCGAATGCCGCGCTGGCACGCGCGGCGTTCGTGACACCTCAGTCCATGCAGGGGATGCTCGTCACGCTGGAGCGAGATGGCTTCATTGTGCGCACGCCGCATCCGAAGCATGGGAGGATCATCATGACAGAACTGACTCAGAGAGGCAGAACGGCGGCCCTAGCCGGCATGATTGCAGCCGAGGCCGTCGAGCGGCAGATGATTGCGCGCCTGACGAAGGAGGAGACGAAGTTGCTGAGAGATCTTCTGCAACGCTGCGCTGATGCGCTTGGGGGACACTGAGCGTGGCGTTCTGGGTGGGTGTCGCGTCGGCGCAGCATGCTCGCGGGGGGCGCGATGGCGGCTTCGCACAGCTTGGGCACGGCAAGCATATCGCGGTGAAGTCGCTAAAAAAGGGCGACTGGATCGTTTATTACTCGCCGCGCGAGGGTTTAGGGGAAGGTATGCTGGTACAGGCGTTTACGACCATCGGTCGTGTGACATCAGAAACGCCCTACCGCGCCGAACAAGCGATGAACTTCAATCCGTATCGCGTTGATGTGGACTATCTGAAGGGTGCCGAGCCTGCTCCGATCAAACCGCTTCTACACGAACTCCGGCTGACCCGCGACCACGGCACCAACTGGGGCATCGCCATGCGCGGCCCGAAACGCAAGCTTGACGAAAATGACATGCGCAGGATCGCGGGCGCCATGGGCGTTCTGGCTGAATTTAATAATTCTAGGGGCTGAGATTGGGTTTTGCTGGGTACTGGCCGCCTACGCATTCGTTGCAAAAAGCAATTATTGGACAGCGGCTTATCAGCAGCGGCATATCCCGCGTGGGGTTCGCACTTTAATACCGAAGTGGCGCACCCGACAGGATTCGAACCTGTGACCTTCGGCTTCGGAGGCCGACACTCTATCCAGCTGAGCTACGGGTGCATCTCTCATTCGCCTAGCCCGACGGACCCGTGAGGGTCAACGGATTTGCCGATCATATCTCATTCGTCCGACTAAATAGCTACGCTCCGCTATCCGGCGGTCCGCTTCCGTTCTCCCGAAACTGCTTACGCGGCGCTTACGCGAAAAATAGCGGTGTGTTGGGAGCGATAAATAGGGCCGTCAAGTTACTGTTTTTACAACCTTTTCTTCTATTGCCTATGGACGAAATGCTCTTGACACAAGCCTTCGGAGGGCAACGCTCTATCCAGCTGAGCTACGGGCGCTTGGGCGGTCGCTCGCGCGTCCGCCAAGGGGAGGCGATACCTAGCCGAAAGGGCCGGGCGGCGCAAACGGCGGCGGTCTAGGCCGGGACGGGGGCCCCGGCGGCGGGCGAGCCGTAGGTCAGGGCCATGAAGACGTCCTCCAGATCGGGGTTCTCCGTGGCCAGGTCCTTGATGGTCACGCCGGCCGCGCGCACGGCGGTCAGCACCTGCTCGACGCCGGCCTCGCCGCTCTTGAAGGTGATGGCCAGCTCGCCGCCGGCGCGCAGCCGGGCCTCGAAGCCGCCAAGGTCGGGGACCAGGCTCAAGGGCTCCTGCGGGGTGATCACCACGGTGCGGGTGTCGATGCGGCGCAGGAGCTGGCTGGTCGGCTCGCAGGCCACCACTTCGCCGCGGTTGATGATGGCGATCGTGTCGCAGAGCTCCTCGGCCTCCTGCAGATAGTGGGTGGTCAGGACGATGGTGACGCCCAGCCTATTCAGCCCCACCACATAGGCCCAGAGTTGGCGGCGCAGCTCGACGTCGACCCCGGCGGTGGGCTCGTCGAGGATCAGCACGGGCGGATTGTGCACCATGGCCTTGGCCACCATAAGCCGGCGCTTCATGCCGCCGGAGAGCTGGCGCACATAGGCGTCGGCCTGTTCGCCAAGGCCGACGGCGGCCAGCAGTTCGTCGGTTCGCCGCTCGCGCCGGGGCACGCCATAGAGGCCGGCCTGCACGTCCAGCGATTCGCGCGGGGTGAAGAAGACGTCGGCGGCGATCTCCTGGGCCACTACCCCGATACAGGCGCGCGCGTCTCGCGGCTGCTGGTCGATGTCGCGATCCCAGATCCGCACGGTCCCGGCGCTCTTGCGCACCAGTCCGGCGAGGATGTTGATGAAGGTCGATTTGCCGGCGCCGTTCGGGCCCAGCAGGCCGAAGATCGAGCCGCGCGGAATCTGCAGGTCGATGCCGTTCAGCGCCGTCTTGGCCGGGGTGGTCTTGGTCTTCGCATAGGTCTTGACCAGACCGCGCGCTTCGATGGCGAACTCGGGAAGTTCCATTCGGACAGTGAGCCTTTTTTCGTTGAATTGACGCTGCCGGGCGCGCCGCATAGGTATGCGCGCGCGACCGTATTGCCAAGCGTCGCGCGGAGCCGCCGCTGCGATGAACCCCGACACCACCGCCAAGGAACTGAAGATCGAGCCGCCTGAGGTGATCAGGGTGCGCACGCGCCGGGTCGCCTGCGACGGGGTCGGCGGCGCGCTCGGCCACCCGCGCGTCTATCTGGAGATGGGTGAAGAGCCCTTCGTCGAATGCGGCTATTGCGACCGCCGCTTCGTGCTGACCGACAAGCCGCTCGACGAGGGTGAGCGCCTGGCCCCCGGCGCCTATGAGGGTCCGGGCGCACACTAGCCGCTTGAATCGTCGCCCGCTGGAGGGGTGACCCCGGCCTTAACCGGGCCTATCTTTCCGCCATGACCGACACCCTCGACGAAGCGCCCGAGACCATCGCAGAGAGTCCGCGCGAGCTCACCCAGGACGGGCCGGCGATGCGGCTCTATCTGGTCGACGTCTCCGGCTATATCTTCCGCGCCTATCACGCCCTGCCGCCCTTGACGCGCAAGTCCGACGGCTTGCCGGTGGGGGCGGTGGCCGGCTTCTGCAACATGCTGTGGAAGCTGCTGGTCGACATGAAGGCCGCGCCGGACGCGCCGACCCACCTGGCGGCGATCTTCGACCATTCCGAGAAGACCTTCCGCAACGATCTCTATGCCGAATACAAGGCCCACCGCCCGCCCGCGCCCGAGGACCTGATCCCACAGTTCCCGCTGGTGCGCGAGGCGACCAAGGCCTTTGGCGTGCCCTGCGTCGAACTGCCCGGCTACGAGGCCGACGACCTGATCGCGGCCTATGCCTGCCACGTCCGCGACCTCGGCGGCGAGGTGGTGATCGTCTCGTCGGACAAGGACCTGATGCAGCTGGTCGGCGAACGCGTCTCCATGTTCGATCCGATGAAGAACATCCGCCTCGGCCCGTCCGAGGTGGCCGAGAAGTTCGGCGTTCCGCCCGACAAGGTGGTCGACGTCCAGGCCCTGTGCGGCGATTCGGTCGACAATGTGCCGGGCGCGCCGGGCATAGGCATCAAGACCGCCTCGGCCCTGATCCTCGAATATGGCGACCTCGACACGCTTTTGGCCCGCGCCGGCGAGATCAAGCAGGAAAAGCGCCGCCAGACCCTGATCGATTTCGCCGACCAGATCCGCCTGTCGCGCGAGCTGGTGCGGCTGGATTGCGACACGCCGCTGCCGTCGCCGATCGAAGACTTGGACGTGGCCGAGCCGGACGCGGCCGTGCTGGCGCAGTTCCTTGAGACCATGGAGTTCCGCACCCTGGCTCGGCGCGTCGCCGAGGCGCTGAGCGGCGGCGCGGCGCCCGCGGCCAGGCCTGCGCCCCAGCCGGCGACCGCGGGACCGGTGGACACCAGCGGCTATGTCTGCGTGCGCGACCTCGCGACGCTGGACGGCTTTATCGAGCGCGCCCGCGCCCAGGGCCTGGTCGCCTTCGACACCGAGACGGACTCGCTGTCGTCGGCCAATGCCGGGCTCTGCGGCGTCTCGCTCGCGCTTGCGCCCGGCGAGGCCTGCTACATCCCGGTCGGTCACTGCGGCGAGGCCGAGGAGGGCCTGCAGTTCGAGGCCGCGACCGACCTCGAGCAGATCACCTGCGAGGAGGTCATCGCGCGGCTGAAGCCGTTGCTGGAAGACCCGGCGGTGCTCAAGATCGCCCAGAACGCCAAGTACGACATGGCCGTGCTGTCGCGCTACGGCATCGCGGTGGCGCCGATCGAAGACACCATGCTGATCTCCTACGTACTGGAGGCCGGCCTGCACAATCACGGCATGGATGAGCTCAGCAAGCTGTGGCTGAATCACGAGCCGATCAGCTTCAAGACCGTGGCGGGGGCGGGCAAGGCGCAGAAAAGCTTCAAGCACGTGCCGCTGGAGCCGGCGACCGCCTATGCCGCCGAGGACGCCGACGTCACCTTGCGGCTCTACCACCATCTGCGCCCGCGCCTGGCGCGCGAAGGCCTGCTCAGCGTCTATGAGACGCTGGAGCGGCCTTTGCCGGCGGTGCTGGCGCAGATGGAGTGCGAAGGAATCCGCATCGATCCCGAACAACTGCGGCTGCTCAGCCACGACTTCTCCATGCGCATGAGCGAGCTTGAGGCCGAGGCGCAAAGGATCGTCGGGCGGCCGTTCAACCTGGGCTCGCCCAAGCAGATCGGCGATGTGCTGTTCGGCGAGATGGGCCTGCCCGGCGCGAAAAAGACCGCGACGGGCGCCTGGGGCACGGATGTGCGCATCCTGGAGGATCTCGCCGCCCAGGGCCACGAGCTGCCGCGCGTGCTGCTGGACTGGCGTCAGCTCTCCAAGCTGAAGGGCACCTATACCGACAACCTGACCCAGGCGATTTCGGAACGCACGGGGCGGGTGCACACCTCCTATTCGCTGGCCTCGACCACCACCGGGCGCCTGTCCTCGAACGACCCGAACCTGCAGAACATCCCGGTGCGGACGGAGGAAGGCCGCAAGATCAGGAAGGCCTTCATCGCCGAGCCCGGCCACCTTTTGATCAGCGCCGACTACAGCCAGATCGAGCTGCGCCTCTTAGCCCACATCGGCGACATCCCGCAGTTGAAGGCCGCCTTCCTCGCCGGCCACGACATCCACGCCATGACCGCCTCGGAGATGTTCGGCGTACCCATCGAAGGCATGCCAGCCGAGACCCGGCGCCGGGCCAAGGCGATCAATTTCGGCATCATCTACGGCATTTCGGCCTTTGGTCTAGCCAATCAGCTGTCGATCCCGCGCGACGAGGCCGCGGCCTATATCGAGACCTATTTCGACCGTTTCCCGGGCATTCGCGCCTATATGGACCGCACCCGCGCCCTGGTCCGCGAGCAGGGGTTCGTCACCACCCTCTTTGGACGGAGGGTCAATATTCCGGACATCCGCGCCACCACCGTCGCCCATCGCCAGTTCGCCGAGCGCGCCGCGATCAACGCCCCGATCCAGGGCACCGCCGCCGACGTCATCCGCCGCGCCATGATCCGCATGCCGGACGCGCTGAAGGCGGCGGGCCTGAAGGCCCGGATGTTGCTGCAGGTCCATGACGAACTGGTCTTCGAGGCGCCCGAGGCCGAGGCGCAAGAAACCTGCGCCGTCGCCAGGGCGGTGATGGAGCAGGCCGCCGAGCCGGCCGTGGCCCTCAGCGTGCCCCTGGTCGTCGACGCCCGCGCCGCGGCGAACTGGGACGAAGCGCACTGACGGTGGTGGATAGGTTCGCGCACGCCTTGACTGGCGTCGGGTTCGGCCCTAGTCGGTCCCGGCCTTCTTTAAGGCCCAGGTGGCGGAATTGGTAGACGCGCTGGCTTCAGGTGCCAGTGGCTTAACGGCCGTGAAGGTTCGAGTCCTTTCCTGGGCACCAACGCCAAAGGCGGTGCGACGCCCGTGACGATCCATCAGCACGACGGCGACCTGCCCGATGGGCTCGATCTCGGGCCCGTGGTGGCGATCGACACGGAGACCATGGGCCTGCGGCTTGGCCGCGATCCTCTGTGCGTGGCGCAGCTCTCCGCCGGCGATGGCGACAGCCACATCGTCAAGTTCCGCCGACCGGCCTACGACGCGCCGAACCTCAAGCGCCTGCTCGCCGATCCGGCGGCCTTGAAGCTCTTCCATTTCGGCCGCTTCGATATCGCCATGTTCGCCCTGCACCTGGGAGTCGTCACCGCCCCGGTCTATTGCACCAAGATCGCCTCCAAGCTCGCCCGCACCTATACTGACCGGCACGGGCTGAAGGACGTCGTGCGCGAGCTGATGGGCGCGGACCTCTCCAAGGCCCAGCAGAGTTCCGACTGGGGCGCCGCGCGGCTCAGCCCCGAACAGCTCGCCTATGCGGCCAGCGACGTGGCCTATCTGCACGGCCTGCGCACACGGCTCGACGCTATGTTGGAACGCGAAGGCCGAATGGAGCTGGCCAGGGCCTGTTTCGAGTTCCTGCCCTGGCGCGCCAAGCTCGATGTGGCCGGATGGGAAGACGTCGACATCTTCGCCCACAGCTGACCGTGCGCCCGTGACCGCGCAGGCGCCCTCGGCCGACACACCTCGCCTGGAGCGCCGCGCCCGCGTCATGCGCCGCTGGCGGCGGCGTTCACGGCTGATCGCCGGGCTTCGCCGCCTGCTGCCGCTCGCCATCCTGGCGATCGCCCTGCTGTTCGGCGGCTGGATCGTCTTCGGCGGCCAGCTCAGCGGCGGCGCGGGCCGCGGCGCCGGACCCGGCTCCATCCATATGACCAACGCCCAGTTCCTCGGGCGCGACAGCCAGGGCGGCGGCTATGTGCTGACCGCGGCCGAGGCGGCGCGCGACAACACCGACTTTCAGCGGATCGCCCTGATCAAGCCCACCCTGACCATGGATTCCGACGGCAAGAAGCCTACCCGCCTCTCGGCCGACCGCGGCGTCTATCGCGAGGACAACCGGATCCTGCTGCTCAACGGCCACGTATCGGTGCGCGACAGCCAGGGCGATTCCTTCCTCACCAACCAGGCGATCGTCGATACGGTCAACGGCGCGGTCGCCGGCAAGTCGCCCGTCGTCGGTCAGGGCCCATCCGGCTATATCCGCGCCGATTCCTACGCGATTTACGATCGCGGGCAGCGGCTTGTCTTTCAAGGCAAGGTTCACTCCCGCATCAATTCGCACTAGATAAGGCGCTGCGAGCCGGACAAGCTTCGAGGATGCGATTGCGATGATGCGGACGGCCGTGATTTTGTCAGTCCTCGGCCTTGCGGCGAGCTTCGCCGCGCCGGCCGCCGGCCAACTCGCGCCCGCCTCCAATGGGCCGATCGACGTCACCGGCGACCAGCTCGAGGCGCAGCCGCAGCAGTGCCTGGCCATCTATCGCGGCAATGTCGAGGCGTTGCAGGGCACGAGCCGCCTGCGCACCGATGTGCTCGACCTCTACGCCAAACCGGCCCCCGCAGGGCGCCCGGCGCCTGACGCCGCCCCCGACGCCGCCTCGAGCAAGTGCGGCGCGCTGGAGCGGATGGAGGCGCACGGATCGGTCTACTACGTGACGCCCAGCGAGGTGGTGAAGGGCGACGACGCCGTCTATCTGGCGGACGCCAAGACCATCACCGTCACCGGCGATGTGGTGATCAGCCAGGGCAAGAACGTCGTGGTCGGCAACAAGCTGGTGATCAACACCGACACGCAACATGCGACCATGGAGTCCAACGTCACCGGCGCCGGCAAGCCGGGCCGCGTTCGCTCCGTGCTCTATCCCGGCGCGCAAGGCGTCGGACTCTTCCAAGCCGCGCCGTCCAAGCCTTGAACACCGTCAGGGCCAGGGCCTCGAAAGCGCTGAAATGAAACTCGCGACCGTCAATCGATCATCCACGGCCGGCGCCGGGCTGTTCGCCGATGCGATCGGCAAGTCGTTCCGAGGCCGCCGGGTGGTGTCCAACGTGAGCCTGAGGCTCGCGCGCGGCGAGGTCGCCGGCCTGCTCGGCCCGAACGGCGCCGGCAAGACCACCTGTTTCTACATGATCACCGGCCTGATCGGCGTCGACTATGGCGCCATCTGGCTCGACGGCGAAAACATCACCGCCCAGCCCATGTACCAGCGCGCGCGCATGGGCGTGGGCTACCTGCCGCAGGAGGCCTCGATCTTTCGCGGCATGACGGTCGAGGAAAACATCATGGCCGTGGTCGAGATGCGCGAGCCGAGCGACAAGCGCGCGCGCGCCATGGTGACCGAGCTCTTGGAGGAACTGCGCATCGAGCACCTGCGCGCCGCCCCGGCCGTGTCGCTTTCCGGCGGCGAGCGGCGGCGCGTCGAGATCGCCCGCGCGCTCGCCAGCGAACCGGACTTCATGCTGCTGGACGAGCCCTTCGCCGGCATCGACCCCCTGGCCATGGCCGATATCCGCGAGGTCATCACCTATCTGAAGGGGCGGGGGATCGGCATCCTGATCACCGACCACAATGTGCGCGAGACGCTCGACATCATCGATCGCGCCTCCATCATCCACGCCGGCGAGGTCTTGTTCGAAGGCGCGCCGGACGAAATCCTCGCCGACCCGGAGGTCAGGCGCGTCTATCTCGGCGACCGATTCAGCTGAACCGTCAAATTCCGCCCGATTCGGGCGGCCGCATTAACCAGTCGGTCGGAAACGGCCTCTAAGGTCCTGAAGGCAAGATTCAGGCCAGGAGGGCGCGTGGCGCTCAGTCCCCGATTAGAGCTGCGACAAGGCCAGGGCCTCGTCATCACGCCGCAGTTGCAGCAGGCGATCAAGCTTCTGCAGCTGTCCAGCGTCGAGCTCGAAACCTATGTCGAGGGCGAGCTGGAGCGCAATCCGCTGCTGCAGCGCGACGAGCGCGACTCCGATGGCGAGAGCGACGCGCCCATGGCGGCCGAGCGCGGGACGGAGATCGGCGAAACCGCCCTCGACCGCATCACCGCCGCCGCCGCCGCCGCCGACATCGATGCGGCCCCGAACGACCTCTATGCCGAGGCCTCGCCGGGCGAGGGCCTGAACGCCCACGGCGAGGACACCGGCGCGGAAACCTACCAGACCGGTGGCGCGATCGACTGGTCGCGCGCCGGCCGCGGCGGCGGCTTCGACGGCGAGGAACAGACCCTGGAAGGCGGCGCCCAGCGCGCCAAGACGCTCGGTGAGCACCTGGCCGACCAGCTGGCCGTCGCCGGCCTGTCTGGCGCCGATCACCTCATCGCCCAGGTGCTGATCGATGGCGTCGACGAGGGCGGCTATCTTCGGCTCGATCCGCGGGAGGTCGCCGAGCGGCTCGGCTGCGCGCTGGAAAAGGTCGAGGCCGTGCTTGGCCGCCTGCAGGGGTTCGAGCCCACCGGCGTCTTCGCCCGCGATGTGGCCGAGTGTCTGCGCCTGCAGCTTATCGAGCGCGACCGCTGCGACCCGGCCATGGCCGCCTTGCTGGACAACCTCGACCTTTTGGCGCGGCGGGACATGAGCGGTCTTCGCCGCGTCTGCCAGGTCGACGAGGAAGACCTGAAGGAGATGCTGGCCGAGCTGCGCGCGCTCACGCCCCGCCCGGGCGCGGCCTTCGGCGGCGAGCCGGCCGCGCCGGTCACCCCGGACGCGGTGGTGCGCGAAAGCCTGGGCGGCCTCTGGCATGTCGAGCTGAACAGCGACGCCCTGCCGCGGCTTCTGGTCGACCAGCGCTATCACGCCCGCGTCTCGGGCGGCGTGCGCACCGATGCGGACAAGACCTTCGTCGCCGACTGCCTGGCCTCGGCCAACTGGCTGGTGCGCAGCCTCGACCAGCGGGCCAAGACGATCCTGAAGGTGGCCAGCGAGATCGTCCGCCAGCAGGACGGCTTCCTGGCCTTCGGTGTCGAGCACCTGCGTCCCTTGAACCTGAAAACGGTCGCCGAGGCGATCGGCATGCACGAATCGACCGTCAGCCGGGTGACCTCGAACAAGTACCTCGCCACCCCGCGCGGCGTGTTCGAGATGAAGTTCTTCTTCACCGCCGCCATCCAGTCCAGCGACGGCGGCGCGGCCCACTCGGCCGAGAGCGTGCGCCACCGCATCCGCCAGCTGATCGACACGGAGATCGAGCCTGACACGGTGCTGTCCGACGATCGCATCGTGGAAATCCTCAACGAAACCGGCGTCGACATCGCCCGGCGCACGGTGGCCAAGTACCGCGAGGCCATGCGCATCCCCTCCTCGGTCGAACGGCGGCGGATGCTGAAGGAAGCCTGCTGATTCGGCTTGCGCCCAAGCTTGACTTCCCGGGGGCGCCGGTCTCGACTGCCGGCATGAAAGTTCAAGTCTCCGGCAAACACATTGATATCGGCGAGGCCCTGAAAACCCGGGTCACCGATGAACTCCTCTCCAGCATCGGCAAATATTTCGACCGCGGCGGCGACGCCGAGGTGGTGGTCAGCCGCGACGGCCACGGCTTCAAGGTCGATTGCGCCGTCACCCTCGCCTCCGGCCAGCAGCTGCAGAGCCACGGCCTCGGCGGCGACGCCCACGGCGCCTTCAGCGCGGCGCTGGACAAGATCGAGACCCGTATCCGACGCTACAAGCGCCGGCTGAAAAGCCATTCGGTCGCCGCCAACGCCAAGCAGGCCGAGACCGCCGCGCTCTACGTCCTGCGCGCGCCCGAGGACACGGAAGACGACGACGGCTGGGACGCGGCGGACGGACACGGGGCGCCCGCCGCCATGGTCATTGCAGAAACGCTCGCGCCCCTGCGCAGCATGACCGTTTCCATGGCGGTGATGCAGCTCGACCTGACTGAATCTCAAACAATCGTGTTCAGAAACGCCGCCCACGGCGGGTTATCGGTGGTATATCGCCGGCCCGACGGAAACATCGGCTGGATCGATCCGGAGCGCACCACCAGCGCGCTTGCGGTCGAAGGGCGCAACTGACCGGGGGCGGTCGGGAGCAAACTTCCGCACCGGACGTTGTCGGCGAGCGAAGGTTCGTATTGCAGAGTCACCACGGGCGGGCGTCTTGATCACCATCGAAGATTTGCTGGACCGGCGCGCCATCACGCCGAAGCTTTCAGCACATTCAAAACGCCAGGCGCTGTCGCTCTTGGCGGAAACCGCCGCGCGCCGGTTCAACCTCGACGCCGGCGAAGTTCTCGACGCGCTTTTGGCCCGAGAGCAGGCCAGTTCGACCGGCGTCGGCTCCGGCGTGGCGGTGCCGCATGCGCGGCTGGCCGGCCTGGAACGCATGCGCGGCGTCTTCCTGCGGCTGGAGACCCCGGTGGACTTCGACTCGGTCGATGGGGCGCCGGTGGATTTGATTTTCGCCCTGTTCGCGCCGGCGGACGCCGGCTCGGAGCACTTACGCGCCCTGGCGCGCGTGGCGCGGCTGCTGCGCCAGAAGGACCTTCGCCAGCAGCTGCGCCAGGCGCGCACGCCCGACGCCATCCATGCCCTGCTGGCGCAAGAGGCGCGTCCCTCGGCGGCGTAAAAGCCGCGCGCGTCAGAGCGAGCGCTCAACGCAGTCCGCCAGCCCGCCGTTGCGGACGACGCCCATGGCCCGGTCTATATGGCCGGAGCGGCGGGCGACATAACGGCCCGGATCGTCCACATCCCATTTCAGCGGCCTGGGCAGAACCGCGATCAGCCGCGCCGCCTCCACCGCCGAAAGCCTCGAGGCCGGTTTGTGGAAAAAGTGCTGGCTGGCGGCCTCGGCCCCATAGATTCCGGGGCCGAACTCCACGACGTTCAGATACATCTCCATGATCCGCGGCTTGCCCCAGATCGCCTCGATCAGCACCGTGTACCAGGCCTCGATGGCCTTTCGCACATAGTCGCGGCCGGGCCAGAGGAAGACGTTCTTGGCGGTCTGCTGGCTGATGGTCGAGCCGCCGCGGACGCGGCCGGGCCGGCGCTCATTGTGGCGCATGGCCTTTTCCATGGCGTTGAAGTCGAAGCCGTGGTGCTCGCAGAAGCGCGCGTCCTCGGACGCCAACGCCGCCGCCGGCAGGGCCGGCGACATGTCGCCCAAAGCGCGCCAGCGATAATCCATGCCCTGGCCCTGGATCAGCCGCTCGATCATCAGGATGGTGATGGGCGGCGGCGCGAAGCGGTAGACCACAACGCTGGCCAGCGGAAAAAACACCGCGACGATCACGAGCACGGCCAGCAGACGGCCAAAGAGGCGCCAGGCCCCGCCGCCGGCGCGCGACCTGCGCGCCCTCGCCGGAACCTTCCGAGCCTGAGCCCTCCGAGCCTGGACCTTCGGACGCGGTCTCGGCTTCGGCTTAGGATCAATCTTATCGCGCGCCATTCGACCTCTTGTCTTGACCCTGGGCGCGGATGCTAGCGAGGCTCGGCCCGCCTGTCGCCCGCCTCCTGGAGCCCTGTCCGATGACCGTAACCGAAGCCGTCGAGCGCCGCATCTCGGTCAGGGCCTTTCGCCCCGATCCGGTGCCGGGGGCGCTGGTGCGCGAGATCCTGGAGATCGCCAAGCGCGCCCCGTCCGGCGGCAACCTGCAGCCCTGGCGCGTGCATGCGCTGGCGGGCGAGCCGCTGGCCGCGCTGAAGGCGCTGGCGGTCGCGCGCTTGGCGCAAGGCGGCGAGGCGCCCGCCTACGCCGTCTATCCGGAAAGCCTTTGGGAGCCGTTCCGCAGCCGCCGCTTCCAATGCGGCGAGGACCTCTACGCCTCCATCGGCATTCCGCGCGAGGATCGTCCGGCGCGTCTGCGCCAGCTGGCCAACAACGCCAACTTCTTCGGCGCGCCGGTCGGGCTGTTCTTCTCGCTGGAGCGCCGGCTTGGCCCGCCGCAATGGTCGGATGTCGGCATGTATATGCAGACGGTGATGCTGCTGGCGGTCGAGCGCGGCCTCGACACCTGCCCGCAGGAGTTCTGGGCCCGGCTGGCGAAGACCGCCGGCGACTTCATCGGCCTGCCCGACGACCACATCCTGTTTTCCGGCATGGCCATGGGCTATCGCGACGAAACCGCGCCGATCAATGGCTGGCGCACCCGCCGCGAAGAGTTCGACGCCTTCGCAGAGATGCGGGGCTTCTAGGCCAGCGTGTCAAGGCGATCCGCCTCAGAGGCTCGGCAGGTCGACGGCCCCGGCCCCGCCGTCTTCGTCGCCCCAGGCCAGGCGCGCGCCGTCCGGCGACATGGCCAGGGCGGTGATAGTCGGGCCCTTTTCCGCCTTGATCGGATGCAGATGGCGCGAGCCGAGATCGCAGGCCCAGACCCGGCCATCGTCGACCCCGGCGGCCAGGATGGCGCGATCGGGCGCGCCGGCCACCCGGGTGACTAGGCTCTTTTCGTCAAAGCCGATCTCGGCCGCCTCCTTGCCCATCGGCCCGTCGGCCCCGGAAAACGGCCAGACCACCGCGCCCGGCGCGCCGGCCGTGGCCATCAGCAGGCCCTTTGACACGAAGACCAGGCTTTTGACCTTGGCCGGATAGCCGCCCATGCGCAGATCCTTGCCGTCCGCCAGCCGCCAGCCATGCAGCTGGTTTTCCTGCATGGAGGACATCAGGAACCGGCCGTCCGGGCTGAAGGCGGCCAGGATATGGCTGCCGGCCCATTTCAGCATGACCGGCTTCTGCTCGGCGATGCGGGCGTACCAGAGCGCGGCGCCGCCATAGGTCGCGCAGGCCAGGCGGCGGCCCTTGGGATCGAAGGCGAGGTGAGCGACCGACTTGTCATGGGCGAAGACGCGCTCGAACCGGGCATCAGCCGAATCGAGCACATGGGCCTCGCGGCCGGATGCAAACGCGATCAGGCCCGAAGCCGCGCTGGCGGCCACGCCATCGATCCAGCGGTTTTTGATCTGCGCCAGCATCCTGGCCCCGGCCCCGTGCGTCCAGACCAGCCGCCCGTCGTCGCCGCCGGAGATCACGCCGTCACCGCTCGGATGGGCGACCGCGGCGAGGATCGCGCCGTCGTGGGCGAGGGTGCGCTCGCCGGTCTCGCCGGCGATCGTCCCGTCGCCGAGGGCGAACCAGGCCCGCCCGGCGCGGTCGAAGACGATTTCGGTGACATAGGCGTCGAAGGTCATGCCGGGGCCTCAAGGTTCATGGCGGCGTCTTGGCGCTTTACGAATGCGGGGGCTTATGGTTCTAGTCGGCCAGGCACGCGAGCGCGCGATTTATCGTGCGTTCCAGGGAGACGACGCATGGCCGTAAAGCTTGGGGGCAAGAAGGGCGAGAAGTACAATCTCGGCCAGAACGCCGATATCAACGTCACACCGTTCGTGGACGTGATGCTGGTGCTCCTGATCATCTTCATGGTCTCGATCCCGCTGGCGACGACCGCGATCAAGATCGACCTGCCGCCGGCGATCAATACGCCGGACAACCACGTCAGGCCGACCTATCTGTCCATCCAGCAGGACGGCCACGTCATCCTGGTCGATCAGGGCGTGAACGGACCGACCAGCCTGGCCACGCTCGACTACGACCTGCAACGTGCGCTGCAAAAGCCCAATCCCAGGGGCGAGACCATCCTGATCCGCGCCGACCGGCTGGTGAAGTACAAGGACTTCATGGCCGTGGTGAATCAGCTGCAGACCGACGGCTACTACAAGGTCGCGCTGATCAACGAGAACCTGGCTGGCTCCAATCCCACGACCTAGCTGGTCTCCAAACGGCGACGCGATTCCTAATGTTTAGAGCGGGTTGCGGGCGGAAAACCGCTTCGCGCCTTTCCGAAGGCCCGCCCTAGGCCGCGCAGGCCTCGAAGCCGGCCCTGAGCTTGGCTTCGTCCAGATTGCGGCCGATGAAGACCATGCGGCTGGTGCGCGGCTCGTCCGCACGCCATGGCCGTTGCAGATCGCCTTCCAGGATCATGTGCACCGCCTGAAAGACCAGCCGGCGATCCTCGCGGCTGACGCTCAATATCCCCTTGGCGCGCAGGATGTCCGGCCCTTGCGCGGCCAAGAGCTCGCTCAGCCAGCGGCTCACCGCCTCGGCGTTGAGCGGCGCGTCGAAGGTCAGCGCCACGCCCTTGATATCGTCGTCATGCTGGTGATCGTGGTGGTCGTGGCCGGCATGGTCGTGACCATGGTCATGCTCGCAGGCCTCGTCATGCACGTGGCCGGCCTCGCCGTGCGGCGGATTGAGGAACTCCGGCTCCAGATCGAGGATCCGCTCCAGGTCGAAGCCGCCGCGGCCGAGGATGGCTGAAAGGGCGACGTTCGAGCGCTCGGCGCGATGGATGGGGGCCAGCGGATTGAGCCGGCGGATGCGCGCCTCGACGCGGGCCAGGTCGTCCTCGGAGACCAGGTCGGTCTTGTTCAGGACGATCTGGTCGGCGAAGGCGATCTGCTCGCGCGCCTCGCGGCTGTCGTCCAGCCGCGCCAGCACGTGCTTGGCGTCGACCACGGTGGTGACGCTGTCGAGCACGGTCCTGGCCTTGACGTCCTCATCGACAAAGAAGGTCTGAGCGACCGGCCCGGGATCGGCCAGGCCCGTGGTCTCGATCACGATGGCGTCGAAACCGCCCCCTCCTGAACGCGTCTGGCGCTTGGCCAGGCCCTGCAGCACGCGGATCAGGTCGCCGCGCACGGTGCAGCAGACACAGCCGTTGCTCATTTCGAACACCTCTTCGTCGGCGCCGACGATGAGGTCGTTGTCGATGCCGATCTCGCCGAACTCGTTGACGATGACGGCGTAGCGCTTGCCGTGATCCTCGGTGAGGATGCGGTTGAGCAGGGTGGTCTTGCCGGCGCCGAGATAGCCGGTGAGCACGGTGACGGGCGTACGATGGGTGTCGGTCATGATCCCTATCTAGGCGTGCGCCGCGGCGGCTTAAAGTCGCGTGCGCGACCGAGGCTGCGAACCAGGCCGCCATTGACGCCGACCAGGCCGGATACGGCGAAAAGGCCGGCCGCCGCCAGCGTCATCACCGCCCCCGGCTCGACGCCGAGGCGGGCGGCGATCAGCAGGCCCAGGATGCTGGCCGCCGCCGAGAGCGCAATCGCCGCGCCGGCCTGGCCGGCGAAGCCCCTGGCCCAGAACCGCGCGCCGGCGGCCGGGATCATCATCAGGCCGACGGTCATCAGCGCCCCGAAGGCGCGGAACCCGGCCACCAGGTTCAGCGCGACCAGCATCATCAGCAGAACGTGAAGGGCGCCGCCGGTCCGGCCGCCCTGGGCGCGGACGAATTGCGGATCGACGCTTTCGGACACGAAGCCGCGAATAAAGAGCGCCAGGGCGATCAGGGTCGCGGTGGCGGCGGACGCCGCGAGCAGCAGTCCGCTTGTGTCCAACGCCGAGGTCGCGCCGAACAACAGCGCCTCGAGCGCTTCGGGCCCGGCGGTACGGGAGAGCAGCAAAACGCCCAGCGCCAGCGCGCTCAGATAGATGACGGCGAAGGCGGCGTCCTCCGGCAATCGGCGCGTACGGGCGAGCAGGCTGGACAGGCTGACCACCACCAGGGCGGCGACCAGCGCCCCCGCCGTCAGGGCCAATGGGTTCGGGCCCGCCAGCAGGTAGGCGATGGCCGCGCCCGGCAGGATGCCGTGCGACAGGGCGTCGCCGGAAAGGCTCATCCGGCGTGCGATCAGCAACACCCCCAGCGGCGCGCCGCCGAACGCCAGCGCAAGCCCGCCGGCGGCGGCGCTGCGCAGGGCGACATCGCCGATGATCACCGCGGCGCTCATGCCCTTGATCCTCCACCGTAGGGGGATGGGGACCATGCAAAGCATGGTGGAGGGGGTAGGCCGCGCCTCGGCGCTGAAAGCTCTGCTCTAGGATCGACCTGAAACGGGCGCGGCCGGCATCGCCCCCCCTCCACCACCCTTCGGGCGGTCCCCCTCCCCCTCCGGTGCAGGACCTTGGCGCTCATGCCGCGTCTTCCGCCAGTCCGGCGGCGGCCAGGGCGTGGGCGCGTTCGAGGGTTTGCGGGGTCAGGGCCGTTTCGGTCGGACCCCAGGCGACGGCCTCGCCGGCCAGGACCAGGGTCTCGGCGCAGAGGGCGCGGGCCATTTCAAGATCGTGCAAAACCAGGATGAGCGTGCGGCCTTCCCATGACCAGCGACGGATCGCCTCGGCCAGATGGTCAATGGTTCGGGCGTCCTGGGCGGCGAAGGGCTCGTCGAGCAGGATCAGGTTGGCGTCCTGGACCAGCACGCGCGCAAACAGGGCCCGCTGGAACTGACCGCCCGAAAGCGCCGCGATCGGCCGATCCTCCAGTCCGCTCAAGCCCACCGCCGCGATCGCCGCCTCCAGCGCCCGCCGCTCGGCCACGCCGACCCCGCGATAGAGCCCGAGCTTGGCCTGCAGGCCAAGCGCCGCCAGATCCTCGAGCGTGATCGGAAAATTCCGGTCTATCCCCGACTCCTGCGGCAGATAGGCGATGTCGCGGCGGTCGCCGTGGATGGCGCCGGCCAGCGGCGGGACGAGGCCGGCCAGAGCCTTCAACAGGGTCGACTTGCCCGCGCCGTTCGGGCCGACCACGGCGGTGGCCTTGCCCGGGGCAAAGGCGCCGCTCAAGCGCCGCACCGCAGGCTGGCCGCCATAGCCCAGGCTGAGATCTTCCAGGACGATCGCGGCCATGACGTCAGGCCAGCGCCAGGGCGACGGCGATCCAGACGATGGCGCAGCCTATGAGCGCCAGCGCCAGCCGGCGAGCGGCGCTCATCTGCAGCAGGCTCGGATGTCTTGACCCCATGAGCGCCTATAGCCCGTTACAATGTAACAGGCGAGCGCTACGTTGACTTGGTCGCCGCCCTTTCGCTATAAGCAGCGCCTCTCGCCCGTGGGTCCGCTCGCGGGCGGCTTTCATTTCGACCAGGATCAACGCGATGTACGCGGTTATCGAAACCGGCGGCAAGCAATACCGGGTGAAGGCGGGCGATCTGCTCGTCGTCGACAAGCTCGGTGGCGATGTCGGCGCAAAGGTCGCCTTCGACCGGGTGCTCATGCTGGGCGACGGCGCGAGCGTGAGTGTGGGTGCCCCCACGGTGGCCGGCGCGGTCGTCGAGGCGGCTCTGATCGAGACCCGCAAGGGCGACAAGATCAAGGTCTTCAAGAAGATCCGTCGCCAGGGCTATCGCCGCACCGCCGGACACCGGCAATGGGAGAGCGTGCTGCGCGTGACGTCCGTCACCGGCGCTGGCGGTTCGGACACCTGGTCCGGCGAGGTCAACCTGACCCCGCGCGCGGTTCTGAACGCCCGCGCTCGCGGCGAAAAGGTCGCTAGCCCCGTCGAGGCCAAGCCGGCCAAAGCGGCGCCCAAGCCCAAGGCCGCCGCCAAGGCGCCTGAAGCCGAGGCCGAACAGAAGACCGCGGCCAAGCCGGCGGCGGAAAAGCCAGTCGCGAAGCCCGCCGCCAAGGCCGAAGCGAAGGCCAAGACTGAAACCAAGACCAAGGCGCAAGCCAAGCCCAAGGCTGAGGCCAAAGCCAAGGCTGAAGCCAAACCCAAGGCCGCCGCGGCCAAGTCCGAAGCCAAGGCGGCGGCCGCCAAGAAGCCGGCCGCCAAGCCGGC
The DNA here is from genome assembly GCA_965277425.1 of Caulobacteraceae bacterium. GTDB lineage: Bacteria > Pseudomonadota > Alphaproteobacteria > Caulobacterales > Caulobacteraceae > Poindextera. The sequence continues at coordinate 979,885 of CBDICR010000006.1, read as the reverse complement.
CAAACCCAAGGCTTAAGGAGACCTCGATATGGCGCACAAGAAATCGGGCGGCTCCTCGCGCAATGGGCGCGACTCCGCCGGCCAACGGCTCGGGGTCAAGAAGTTCGGCGGCGAGCAGGTGCTGGCCGGCAACATCCTGGTCCGCCAACGTGGCACCAAGTTCTGGCCGGGTGAAAACGTGGGTCTCGGCAGGGACCACACGCTCTTCGCCACCGCGACCGGCGCGGTCAAGTTCGTGACCAAGCGGCTTGACCGGACCTATGTGGCCGTGGTGCCGGCTGGGGACGCCCCAGCAAAATAAGGCCGTTTCAGAGATTTTCTCCGGATCGCGCCGCATTGAAAAGCAGCGATCCGGACACGAGATAGAGCGGGGAGTCCGGACGCCGGACTCCCCGCTTTTTTGTCTGAAAGAGCCCGCGGACGAGAACGGGCTCGAAGGGAGGCGGACATGGTCGACCAACCCGAAACCATCGCCACGGCGAGGCTGGCCTTGCGCGCGCCGCGTCTGGACGACGCCGCCCGACTGGCCGAACTGGCCAACGACTTCGATGTCGCGCGCATGACCACGGGCATGCCGCATCCCTATACCCGCGACCACGCGGACGATTTCCTGCGCCGCATGGAGGCGCGCGACCGGGTCCGCGAGACGGTGTTCGCCATCGAGCATCCACGGGACGGCTTCGTCGGCGTTCTGGGTTTCCATCCGAAGGACCCGCCGGCGCCGGAGGTGGGCTACTGGATCGGCCGGCCCTTTTGGGGCCGGGGCTATGCTACGGAGGCGACGAACGCGGCGCTCGGCTGGGCGAGCGGCGGCTGGGGCAAGCGGCTGGTGACGGCGGGCCATTTCGCCGATAACCCCGCCTCGGGCCGCGTGCTGGAAAAGGCCGGCTTCCTCTATACCGGCGTCGTCCAGCCCCACTATTCCAAGGCGAGAGGCGAGGAAGCCCCGACCCGGATGATGGTGTGGCTGGCGTGAGGCGCCTTCGGAACAACGGCGCCCGATGAGACGACAGAAGCTGTTATAAGGCGCGCCTTCTCTCCTTGCGGGAGAAGGTGGCCCCGAAGGGGTCGGATGAGGGGTCGAAAGGCGCGTCCGCCGCGTCCGGCCGCACCTCGGTGATCGCCGCGCGACCCCTCATCCGTCAGCTTCGCTGACACCTTCTCCCGCAAGGGGAGAAGGATCGCTTCCCTCTGCAATCGATATCGAACCCGATGAAATTCCTCGACCAGTGCAAGATCTACATCCGCTCCGGCGACGGCGGCGCCGGGGCGGTGTCGTTTCGGCGTGAGAAGTTCGTCGAGTACGGCGGGCCCGACGGCGGCGACGGCGGCCGCGGCGGCGACGTCTGGATCGAGACGGTCGAGGGGTTGAACACCCTGATCGATTTTCGCTACCAGCAGCATTTCAAGGCCGGCACCGGCCACCACGGCATGGGCCGCGACCGTCACGGCGGCAATGGCGCGGAGATGGTGCTGAAGGTCCCGGCCGGCACCCAGGTGTTCGACGAGGACGGCGAGACCCTGCTGGCCGATCTCGACCAGCTGGGCATGCGGGTGCGCCTGGCCAAGGGGGGCAATGGCGGCTTTGGCAATACCCGCTTCAAGGGGCCGATGAACCAGGCGCCCAGGCGGGCCAATCCGGGGCTGGAGGGCGAGGAACACACGCTCTGGCTGCGCCTGAAGCTGATCGCCGATGTGGGCCTGGTCGGCCTGCCCAACGCCGGCAAATCGACCCTGCTGGCGGCGGCCTCGGCCGCAAGGCCCAAGATCGCCAACTATCCGTTCACGACCCTGACCCCCAATCTCGGCATGGTCGATCTTTCGTCCAACGAGCGGTTCATCATGGCCGATATTCCCGGCCTGATCGAAGGCGCGTCCGAGGGCGCGGGCCTTGGCGTGCGCTTCCTGGGCCATGTCGAGCGCACCACGGTGCTGATTCACATGATCGACGGGACGCAGGCCGACGTGGTCCAGGCTTGGCGCACGGTGCGCGGCGAGCTCGACGCCTATGGCGAGGGCCTGGGCGACAAGACCGAGTTCGTCACCCTCAACAAGATCGACGCCATCGATCCGGAGACCCGCGAGGACCGCGCCGGAGCGCTGGAGGTGGCGACGGGACAGCGGCCATTCCTGATCTCCGGCGTCTCCGGCGAGGGCGTGACCGAACTCCTGCGCGCCGCCTTCGCCGAGGTGCGGCGTGGCCGGGCCGAGGCCGCGGCCAGCGTCGATCCCGTGGACTGGCGGCCATGAGCGGCCTCGGCGAGGCCAGGCGGCTGGTGGTCAAGGTCGGCTCGTCGCTCTTGGTCAATGCGGCCGACGGTTCGGTGGATCGCGCCTGGCTTGCATCCTTCGCCGAGGATGCGGCCCGGATCCGGGCGCGCGGCCAGGAGCTTCTCATCGTCTCGTCGGGCGCGGTCGCGCTCGGCCGCCGGCGCTTGGGTTTGAGCCGCAAACGCCTGGATCTGCCGGCCAAACAGGCCGCCGCGGCCACCGGCCAGTCGCTGCTGATGCATGCCTGGGAGGAGGCGTTCAAACCCCACAAGATGATCGCCGCCCAGATCCTGCTCAGCCCCGACGACACCGAGACCCGCCGGCGCTGGCTGAACGCGCGCGCCACGCTGGAGCGGCTGATCGCGCTCGGCGTCACCCCGGTGATCAACGAGAACGACACCGTCGCCACCGAGGAGATCCGCTACGGCGACAACGACCGGCTGGCCGCCCGGGTGGCGCAGATGGTCGGCGCGGACCTGCTGGTGCTGCTGTCCGACATCGACGGCCTCTATTCTGCCGATCCGCGCAAGGACGCCGCGGCCCGGCACATTCCCCGGGTCAGCGAGCTGACGCCGCAGATCGACGCCATGGCGGGCGGCGTGAACCTGGAGGCCGGCGTCGGCTCTGGCGGCATGGCGACCAAGATCGCCGCCGCCCGAATCGCCGCCAGCGCCGGCTGCGCCACCCTGATCGCGCTGGGCGCGCAGGCCGCGCCACTGAAGGCGGTCGAGGCCGGTGGTCGCGCAACCCTGATCGAGGCCTCCACCACGCCGTCGGCGGCCTACAAGACCTGGATCGCCGGCAGCCTCGCCCCGCAGGGCGCCTTCATCGTCGATGCGGGCGCGGCCACGGCGCTGAAGGCCGGCAAGTCTCTGCTGCCCGCCGGCGTGCGCTTGGTCGAAGGCCGTTTCGAAAAGGGCGATGCGGTGGTGGTGCGGGACGAACAGGGCGGCGAGATCGCCCGGGGCCTCAGCCGCTACGACGCCGTCGACGCCGAAAAGATCGCCGGCGCGCGCTCGTCGGACATCGAGGCCCTGCTCGGCTACACCGCCGGCGCCCCCCTCATCCACGCCGACGACCTGGCGCTGAGCGTCTAGATCACGTCGGCCGTGGCCTGATATCGCGCCAGGACCTCGCGCAGGATCGCCGCTTCGGTCTCGTGCGGCTCTGCTGGCGAGCGAACGTTCATCGCGAAAGCCTCTCAAGGGGTCAGGCCGACGGCCTTGGCCTGGTCGGTTATAAGCGGATCAAGGGCGACGGCGGCCTGGATATCCGTGTGGCCCTCGGTGGCCATGCCTTTGCGCAGTTCGGCCAGGCCCCGGCCGTACAGCGACCAGGTGGTGTTCGGGCGCAGACGCAGAGCGGCGTTGTAGTCGGCGATCGATTTGTCGACGTTTCCCATCCGCAGTCCGACCAGGCCGCGGCTATCGAGCATGGTCGGAGCGCCGGGATCGAGTCGAAGGGCCGCGTTACAGTCGGCCAGCGCCTTATCAAGCTCCGTTCCCAACTGCGCGCGCGCCCAGCAGCGCTCGTTCAACGCCTGCGCCATGCGCTCGTCGTGGGGATTCTCGGCGATCCACTGGTCGAGTTGAGGCAGGGCCTCCTTGAACATATGCATGCTCGAATAGGCCACGGCGATGAATATTCGCTGGGCCGGCTGCTTGTCGGCGAACCGGCCGGCAGATTCGAGGTCGGCCTTCGCCTGGGCGGGCTGGCGCACGGACCGATAGACCATCGCGCGCGTCACCAGGGCCGAGATGTCGTCCGGCTTTAGCTTGAGGGCCTGGTCGAGATCCGCCTGGCCAAGGAGCAACTGCTTGTTGGCGAATTCGGCCCGGCCGCGCGCGTACACATAGTCCGCATCGTCTGGCGCAAGGGCGATCGCATGGGTCAGATCCGAAATCGCGTCAGGATAGTCACGCCTGGCGGCGTAGGCCGCGGCGCGCCGGGCGTAGGCTGGAGCGTCCTGAGGCGCGTCTGCGGCTACGGCGCCCGGCGCGCCGGAGCCCGCCGACGGCGAAGCAGCCGCGTCTGGCGCGAGCTCGGGAACAGTATCCAGATTGAATACTCGTCCGCCATTATAGGTGAAATAGATCTTGTGCTGACTGTTAGATACGAAAATCCGGTGGGACAGGAAGAAGTCGGCGCCGAGGAGCATATCGACGTTCGGCATATCGATATCGCCGAAGTGCAACGGCGTGTTCTTGATCTCTTCGTCGCCGATCTTGAAGCTGGCGAAATGACCCATCCAGACCTTAAGTTGACTGCGCTTCGCCACGCCGCCGGTATAGCCCGACGAAACCACACCCGCGTCGGATGGCTTGACTCCCGCTCGGGCGGCGGCGGAAAGCGACAGCAGTGAGCGCGGCGAGCCGGTATCGAACATGACCCGGATTCTGACGCCGTTGAGGCTGGCGAAGGCGGTCGGAGGCTGAAGCGCTGTGTCGGAATCGCTGTCGACCACCGAATAGGGCTGGGACGCAGCCCAATAGGCGAGATCGGCGTTTCGGCAACCCGTCGGCTCGAACAGGCGAATGGCGCCGTTGGCGAGGTCATATTCAACGTCCGGAGCGCCGAGGATGTTCTCGCCGATGCTCCCATCCCAATCTTCCCCCAGCGGCCTGTCCAGAACGATGAAGTCGATGTGGTGGAAGGGCAGGCTGTCGAAGACGAAATCCTTTACGTTCGCCACGGAGATCTCGGCTTCACCGTGACCGACGCCGACGACGGTCAGGCCGAAGGGGGCCGGTCCTTCTTTCAAGCCGTATTTCGCCACGGCGGTGGAACTGGCTGAACTGAAAAAGGCGCCCGTATCGACCATGAACAGCCCGTCCGCGCCATCGACCTTGGCCGGCACCGTCGCCCTTGACCCGCGCATGGTCACCGGAAGGTCGGGGAGCTTGGCGAGCTGACAGGCGGCATAGGCCGGAAATCCCAGCAGCACAGCCGCCGATGTCGCGACCAAGAGCAGAATCGAATGCACCTTCATGTTGCAAGCGTACAAAAGCGACGGCACGAGAGAAAGTGCCTGAATCACACACCGCTGCGTGTGCAGCGTCGAAAGCCTTGCAAAATCCGCCAATCGCCGCGAAACCGCACCCATGGATGACGCGGGCCTCAATCTCGATGCCTTGATGGGCGCCATGGGGCGCGACGCGCGGCTGGGCGCGGAGGCGCTCAGGCTGGCCAGCGCCGAGGCGCGCACGGCCGCCATCGCCGGCATGGCCCGGGCGCTGCGGGCGCAGGCCGCGCAGGTTCTGGCGGCCAATGCCGAGGATCAGGCGGCGGGCCGCGCGGCGGGCCTGACCGCGGCGATGCAGGACCGGCTGACCCTGGACGCCGCCCGCGTCGAGGCCATCGCGCGCGGCCTGGACGAGGTTGCGGCGATCGCCGACCCCGTCGGCGCGGTGATCGCCCAGTGGACGCGGCCGAACGGGCTCGACATCGCCCGGGTGCGCACGCCCATCGGCGTCATCGCCATGATCTATGAGAGCCGGCCGAACGTCACCGCCGACGCCGCCGCCCTCTGCGTGCGATCCGGCAATGCGGTGATCCTGCGCTCGGGCTCGGAATGCCTGCGCTCGGCCCTGGCCATCCACGCCGCCCTTGAGCGGGGCCTGATCGAGGCCGGCCTGCCGACCAGTTGCGTGCAGATCGTGCCGGTGGCCGACCGGGCGGCGGTGGGGCTGATCCTCACCGGGCTCCACCGCAGCATCAACCTGATCATCCCGCGCGGCGGCAAGGGCCTGGTCGCGCGTGTCCAGGCCGAGGCCAAGGCCCCCGTCCTTGGCCATCTGGAAGGCCTCTGCCATGTCTATGTCGACGCCTCGGCCGACCTCGCCAAGGCCCGCGCCATCGTGCTGAACGGCAAGATGCGCCGGGTCACCGTCTGCCAGACCACCGAGACCCTGCTGATCGACCGCGCCGCCGCCGGGACGCTGTTGCCGCCCATCGCCGGGGATCTGATCGCCGCCGGCTGCGAGCTGCGCGGCGACGACGCCGCCTGCGTCCTGGTCCCGGCCATGACGCCGGCAACGCAAGAGGACTGGATCACCGAATATCTCGCCCCGGTCCTCTCCGTCGCCGTCGTCGATGGGGTCGAGGGCGCCATTGCGCACATTCGCAAGTACGGCTCAGGCCATACCGACGCCATCGTCGCCGAGGCCAAGGCGGCCGAGGACGCCTTCACCGCCGGGGTCGATTCGGCCGTAGTGGTGGTCAACGCCTCGCCGCAATTTTCCGATGGCGGCGAGTTCGGTTTCGGCGCCGAGATCGGCGTCGCCACCGACAAGCTGCATGCCAGGGGCCCCGTCGGCGCCGAACAACTCACGATCTTCAAATATGTGGTCCACGGGGCCGGCCAGACCCGCGCGTGACGCCGGGGGGCCGCGCGTGTTCCGGCCGGGTTTCGACCTCAAGCCCGGGATGCGGGTCGGCCTCCTCGGCGGCTCGTTCAATCCGGCCCATGCGGGTCACGCCCATATTGCGCGCACCGCCCTGACGCGGCTTGGGCTCGACAGGGTGATCTGGCTGGTCTCGCCGCAGAACCCTTTGAAGACGGCCGAAGGTACCGCGAGCCTGGAGGCGCGGATGCAGAGCGCCCGCGCCCAGGCCGGCGGCCAGCGCATGATCGTCTCCGACCTCGAGAGCCAACTGGGCACGCGCTACACGCTGGACCTGATCCGCGCCTTGCGGGCCCGCTATCCGAGCGTGCGCTTCGTCTGGCTGATGGGGGCCGACAACCTGGCCAACTTCCACCGCTGGCGCGGTTGGGACCAGATCATGCGTCTTGTCCCGGTCTGCGTGGTGGCGCGGCCAGGCTGGGGGCTGCAAGGGCGCCTGGCGCCCGCCGCCCGCCGCTTCGCCAGGGCCCGCCGCCCGGTCAGTGAGGCCCGGCGCCTGGCCGTCCGGCGCCCCCCGGCCTGGATCTATCTGCCGGCGCGGCTGAATTTCGAGTCGTCGACCGCGATCCGGACGCGGAAAGAGACCGGTTGACGCTAACCAAAACCGTCATTCACGCTGCGGTCTAAAAAGATCGTCATCACCCGCGAATGCGGGTGACCCATGAACACTCACGTTTCAAGGAAATCACGGGGGGCGAGCCGGGCTATGGCGGGAATAACTTCGTCAGAGTGGGTTCGCCCGCACATAGACCCAGGCGTTGAGGCCCGACTTCAGGCGAAGCCGCACGCGCCTGTAGTCCGCAACCTCGTAGGCGTCGGCGGCGGCCAGTTCGGCCGGCGTGATCTGAAACACTGTCCCGGCCACCTCGTCATCCAGATCGGGGCTCGGCTCGGCGATGGGGTGAAACCGCGCCTGGCTCTTGGCCAGCACATCCGGGTCGGTGATCTCCAGCCTGCCAAGCCGATAGCCCGGCAATGCATCCTCCCAGCCCTCCGGCAGCCGGCCGAACGAGGCCATCTGCACCTGAGCCTGGCGCAGGGTGCCGTAGGAAAACAGATGCACGCTGGCCGCGCTGCTCATGGTCCCTGATCCCAAAGAGGGCCTAAAAGCCCGGCAACATGCCGCAAGGCCTCGATACGGGACAGGGCCCTGCGTCTTACCCGAGGACAGGCTCGCCCGCCCGCCGGCTTCGTGCCTATATGGCGTCTGGACCGGCGCCGGAGTGGACTCGTGCGCCGGCCCGGATCGTCAACCGTCCACCGCCCGGTTTCGGGAAGCAAGGATGAGAGGACGCCCGCATGACCCAATACAGGCTTCTGATCGATGGCCGGCTCGTCGATGGCGACGGCGTCATGGACGTGATCAATCCGGCGACAGAAGAGGTGCTGGCCCAGTGCCCGCGGGCGTCGAACGCCCAGCTCGACAAGGCCGTCGCCGCGGCCAAGGCCGCCTTCCCGGCATGGAGCCGGACCTCGATGGCGGAGCGCAAAAAGGCGCTGAACGCCATTGCCGACATCGTCGAAGCGAACGCGGCCGAGCTCGGGCGGCTCCTCACCCAGGAACAGGGCAAGCCGTTGAAGGACGCCGTCGGCGAGGCCTATGGCCTGGCGGCCTTCTGCCGCTATTTCACCTCGATGGACCTGCCCCGCAAGGTGCTGGAGGACAGCGAGGGCCGCAAGGTCGAGACCCTGCGCAAACCGCTCGGCGTCATCGGCGCGATCGTGCCCTGGAACTTCCCGCTCATTCTCATCGGCCTGAAGCTGCCGGCGGCGCTCTTGGCCGGCAATACGGTGGTGCTCAAGCCCGCGCCGACCACGCCGCTGACGACCTTGCGTCTGGCCGAACTGATCAAGGACGTGCTGCCGCCGGGCGTGCTGAACGTCATCACCGACGCCAACGACCTGGGCGCGGCGCTCACCGCCCATCCCGACGTGCGCAAGATCTCCTTCACCGGCTCATCGGCGACCGGCAAGAAGGTGATGGCCGGCGCGGCGGAGACTCTGAAACGGATCACTCTGGAGCTGGGCGGCAACGACGCCGGCATCGTGCTCGACGACGTCAACCCGAAGACCGCCGCGCAAGGCATCTTCGACGGGGCGTTCCAGAACAGCGGCCAGGTCTGCATCGCCATGAAGCGGCTCTATGTGCACGAGTCGATCTACGACGAAATGTGCGACGAGCTGGCGGCGATCGCCAAGGCCTCGGTGGTCGGCGACGGCCTGGAGCAGGGCACCCAGATCGGGCCGCTGCAGAACAGGATGCAGTTCGAGAAGGTGAAGGAAATCCTGGAAGACGCCCGCAAGCACGGGACGATCCTGGCCGGCGGGGCGGCGCCCGAGAAGGGCTATTTCATCCGCCCGACCATCGTGCGCGACATCACCGATGGCTCCAGGCTGGTGGATGAAGAGCAGTTCGGCCCGGTGCTGCCGGTGATCAAATATTCCGATCCGGAAGACGCCTTGGTTCGCGCCAACGCCTCGCCCTACGGCCTGGGCGGCTCGATCTGGTCGTCGAACATCGACCGGGCGCTGGACTTCGCCGAGCGCATGGACGCCGGCACGGTGTGGGTGAACAAACACATCGATCTGGCCCCGCACATTCCCTTCGGCGGCGCCAAGCAGTCGGGCATCGGGGTCGAGATGGGCGAGGAAGGCCTGGCCGAGTTCACCCAGCTGCAGGTGATCAACATCGCCCGTTAGGGACGGGCGTCATGACGGACGCGATCCAACGCGAACAGGAAGCCGTCGGAGCGCGCTACGACGCGGCCATGCTGATGCAGGTGCGCGAACGCACCTGGCGGGCCATTCACGACATCGCCGCCGCCATCGCGCCGGGCATGACCGAGGCGGCGGGCGTGAATGCGGCCCGCCGCATCCTGGCCGAGGCGGGGATGCAGCGCGGCTGGCACGGCGTCTATGTCCGCTTCGGCGCCAATACCCTCGCCAATTACGGCCAGCCTTCGGATCCGGACCTGGTGCTGGGCCGCAACGACATCTTCTTTATCGACATCGGCCCGGTCTGGGAGGCGTGGGAAGGCGATGGCGGCGACACCTTTGTCGTCGGCGGCGATCCGGTCATGCATGCGGCCAAGCGCGACGTGCGGGTGCTGTTCGATCGTGTCCATGCCCGCTGGCGCGCCGAGCGTCTGACCGGATCGGCGCTCTACGCCTATGCGGCGGCGGAGGCGCAAGCCATGGGCTGGGTGCTCAATCTGGACATGCCGGGGCGCCGGTTGTCGGACTTTCCCCACGCCGCCATCCACCAGGGCCCGCTCGCCGAGGCGCCCTATTCGCCCACCTCTGGCCTCTGGGTCCTGGAGATTCAGATCCGCCATCCGACCCGGCCGATCAGCGCCTTTTACGAGGATCTGATGCTGGACAAGCAAGCGTGACCGGGCGCGGGCCGATTTCCTCCTGACCGAAAGGTCAAGCCGTGGTATGCCTCGTCCCTGCGATGTGGCTACAGAGGAGCACCCCCGCTGAATCGCGCGACCGCGCCTAGCGCGCCCGAAGACCCGGCCCTGGCGGCTGAGCCTTCCTCCGAATACGCGTTCAATCCCGCCTTTCAGGGAAGCTTGAGCGACCTTATCCTGGCCCGGCTCGACGACGACCAGGCCCAGGACGTCATCCTGATCGATCTCAAAGACAAGAGTTCGGTGGCCGACGCCATGATCGTCGCGTCCGGCCGTTCGCACCGGCATGTGGGGGCCATCGCCGACCATCTGCTGCGAGCGCTGAAGGACGCCGGCCACGGCCGCGCCCGCGTGGAGGGCATGCCCCACTGCGACTGGGTGCTGATCGACGCCGGCGACGTGATCGTCCACCTGTTCCGCCCCGAGGTTCGGGCCTTCTACAACCTCGAAAAGATCTGGTCGGTCGAGCCGCCCAAGCGCGCCGCCGCCAACTGAGCGGTTGAAGATCACGCTCCTTGCGGTCGGGAAGCTCGGCCGCACCGCCGAACAGGCGTTGGCCGCAGCCTATGCGGAGCGGGCGACGGGGGTCGGCCGCGCGCTCGGCCTGGGTCCCGTCGAGCTGATCGAGGTCGAGGCCAGGAAACCCGGCAAGCAGGCCGAGGCCGAGGCTCTATCGCCGCATTTCACCGACGCCCACCTGATCGCCTGCGACGAGCACGGCAAGGGCCTGACCTCGCGCGAGCTGGCCAACCGGCTCGCCCAACTTCGCGACCAGGGCAATCGCCACACCGTCTTCGTGATCGGCGGCGCCGACGGGCTGGATTCCAGCGTCATCCGCACCGCCCGCGAGCGCCTGGCTTTTGGGCCGCAGACCTGGCCGCACGCGCTCGCGCGCCTGATGCTGGCCGAGCAGGTCTATCGCGCCACGACTATCCTCGCCGGCCAGCCCTACCATCGGGAGTGAGCCCGGACGGTCTCAATCTCGGCGCAATATGCCTTAGCCTTCGCCCATGATCGGACGAATCGGCGGTCTTGCGCTTGTACTGACCCTGCTGGCGGGCGCCGCCGTGCGCGCGCCGCCGCCGCCGGCCGCGCAGGCGATCGAGGCGGAGGCGATCGATCGCGAGCGGGACCGCGCCGGGGCGTTGGCGGACGCCGATGCCGCGCGCGGCGAGATCGCCGGCCTGAACGCCCAACTGGCCGAGCTCGACCGCGCCGTGGCCGGCGGCGAGCAGCGGGTCAGCGGCAAGCGGCTGCTGCTGGCTGGGCTGAACGCCCAGGAGCTGGAGCTGAAGCAAAGGCTGGGCGCCCAACGCGCCGAGACCGCGCGGCTGCTGGCCGTGTTGGAGCTGTTCCGCCGCGAACCGCCTCCGGCCCTGTTCGCCGATCCGCACGAGGTCAAGGACGCCGTGCGGGCGGCGATCCTGATCCGCGCCATCACCCCGCAGCTGGAGGCTCGCGCCCAGGCGCTGAAGGCCCAGACCGAGGCGCTGCGCCAGACCCGCCGCCGCGCGGCCATGGCCAGCGAAGACCTGTTCACTACCGAAAGCGACATCGCCCAGCGCCGCGCTCAGATCGAGACCCTGATCGACAGGAAGACCGCGCTGGAACAGCAGGCCGAGGCCAAGGCCAAGCAGGCGCAGGCCGACATCGCCGCCCTGAACGCCCGCGCCCGCGCGCTGCGCGACCTGGCCCGCGGCGTGGCCGCCGTCCCGGCGCAGCCGCGCGGGCCCGGACCGCCGGACCCGGAACATGCCGGCCTGTTCGGACGCGCCGAGCTCTTCGCCCCGCCGGTCGCCGGCGCGCCGGTCAGGCTGTACGGCGCGCTCGACCCCGCGGGCTCGCGCTCGCAAGGCTGGACCTGGCGGGCGCCGGCCAATGTCGCGGTCATGGCGCCGGCGGAAGGGGTGGTCGAATACGCCGGGCCGTTGAGCGGCTGGGGCGCCGTCGTGATCCTGCGGCTGGGCGGCGCCTATCATCTGGTGCTCGCCGGCCTCGGCCAGGTCGATGTCCAGCCCGGACGCCTCGTCAAGGCCGGGGAGGCCGTCGGGCGGATGGCCCCCGCCGGGCAGCCGAACGAGCTCTATTTCGAGGTGCGCAAGAACGGCGCACCCGTCGATCCGGCGCGTTGGCTCAAAGGCGCGCTCCGGCCGACGCCTTAGCGCTTTGTAAAGAGGCCGGCGGCGTCTAATTGGAGTCTTGGAAAAGACGTAATGGAGCCCTAGGGCCTCGACCATGCGCAAGTCTCTGCTTATCGGCGTTTCGTTCTTCGTCCTTGGGGCCGGTACGGTCGGCCTGGTCGATCATCCGGCGCATGCCACGGCGCCGGCAGGTCGAGACGAAACCTTTAAAATGCTTGAGCTTTTCGGCGATGTTCTGACCGACATCGATTCCCAGTACGTGACCCCGGTGGACAATAAGAAGCTCATCGAGGCGGCGATCGACGGCATGGTGACCTCGCTCGATCCGCATTCGGGCTATCTGAACCCCGACGACTATACCGACATGCAGGACCAGACCCGCGGCGAATATGGCGGTCTTGGCCTGGAGGTGAGCAGCGACGAGGGCGCGGTCAAGATCATTTCGCCCATCGACGACACCCCGGCCGCCCGCGCCGGGCTGCAGGCCGGCGACTATATCACCTCCATCGACGGCAAGAGCTTGATCGGCCTGCCGCTCAACGACGCGGTCAAGCAGATGCGCGGCAAGGCCGGCGAGCCGATCACGCTCACCATCGTGCGCCAGGGCAAGGATCCGTTCGACGTGCGCCTGGTGCGCGAAGTGATCGATGTGAAGTCGGCCAAGGGCCACATGGAGGGCGACGACGGCTACCTGCGCATCTCGTCCTTCGACGAAACCACCACCGACCAGGCCGTGGCCGCGATCAAGGACCTGCAGGCCAAGAATCCCCACATCAAGGGTTGGGTGCTCGATCTGCGCAACAATCCCGGCGGCCTGCTCGACCAGGCGGTCAGCGTGTCGAGCCTCTTCCTCGACGGCGGCGAGGTCGTCTCCCAGCGCGGCCGCGACCCCAAGGATATCGAGCGCTACAACGCCCGCTCCGACGGCGACGTGCTGCACGGCGCGCCCATGGTGGTGCTGATCAATTCCGGCACCGCCTCGGCCGCCGAGATCGTCTCCGGCGCCCTGCAGGATCGTCACCGCGCGGCCATCGTCGGCCTGACCAGCTTCGGCAAGGGCTCGGTGCAGACCGTGATCCCGCTGCACAATGGCGAAGACGGCGCGCTGAAGCTGACCACCGCGCGCTACTACACCCCCTCGGGCCGCTCGATCCAGAAGACGGGCATCGTGCCGGATCTCGAAGTGGCCGAGACCGACGAGCAGGCCCAGCAGGTGGCCAACGACGCGTTCGAGTTCTCGGAAGCCAGCTTCTCCAACGCCCTGGACGCCGACGAGGGCAAGGTGCGCCGCCTGCCGCACGTGCCGGCCGAGGCGCCGCCGCCGGGCTTCGACACCAAGAAGGACTTCCAGCTGCAACGCGGCCTGGACGTGCTGAAATACGGCTCGGTCGCCGCCACGCCCAAGCTGCCGACCCCCAAGCCCAAGCTCGCCGCCCTGCTGTCGCCGCACGGGCCGGCGGGCGTCGTGCCGCCGGACGGGGACAAGCCCAGCGATGCACCGGCCCAGGCCGCGCCGAAGCCCGCGCCCGCCCAGCCCTAAAACCGGGTCTATTCTCGGTTTCTTAACCATACGGATCGACCTTGCGAGCCTAGGGAGCGGGCGGCTTTTCCGCGCGCGCCCGGGTTCGGGTTTCAAGGCCTATGTTCGCGAAGAGACCGTCATCACCCGCCGTCCAGCCGGCCGCGAGGGGCGCGTTGCACGTCAGCGCGATCGGCTCGGCCGTCATGCGCAATCCGATGATCGCCGTCGGCGGCGCGGCGGTGGTCTTCACGTTGGCGGCGGCGACCGCGCTCTTGGCCGCGGCCGATCCGCACGCCGGCGCGCCCTCCGTCCGCATCGCGCTGTCAACGCCCGGCGCGGCCCCACCGCCGCCCGGCTGGCGCGAAGCGCTGACCCCCGACCAGCCTGGCGGACAGCCGCCGGTCACCACCGCCGCCCTGCAACTCTACGCCAACGCGCCGGCCGACGCCGATCAGGCCCCGATGCAGGGCCAGGCGATCATCAGCTTTCCCGGCGGCCCGTCCGACGCGCCAGAAGCGGTCGGCGATCATCCGCCTTTGCCGCCCGCGCCGCTCGCCGGCCTGACCGCGCCGGGCCCCGCCGGCAGCTACCTGCCCATCATCTCCACGGACGGTCGCAGTCCGGCGCAAGCCTATGCCAGGCCCTTCCAGTCCAACGGCAAGCCCAAGGTGGCGCTGGTCATCGGCGGCCTCGGCCTGAACGCCAAGTCCACCCGCCAGGCCATCGAGCAGCTGCCGGCGGACATCACCCTGTCCTTCGTGCCTTACGCCGACGGCCTGCAGGCCTGGATCGACCTGGCCCGCGCCAACGGCCATGAGGTTCTGCTCGAGGCGCCGATGGAGCCGGTGGACTATCCCAATAACGATCCAGGCCCCTACACCCTGCTCACCACCACCAAGCCGGCCGAAACCGTTCAGCGGCTGGACTGGCTCTTGTCCCGCGCCACCGGCTATTTCGGCGTGACCAACTATCTCGGCTCCAAGTTCGTCACCTCCGATCCGGCCATGGCGACCTTTTCGGGCGACCTGCGCCAGCGCGGGCTGGCCTTTATCGACGATGGCTCGGCCGTCCGGCGCGGCGGCGGAATTCCGCGCGCCTCGGCCGATCTGGTCATCGACGACCAGCTGGCGGGCGACGCCATCGACAAGGAGCTGGCCGCCCTCGAGGCGGACGCCTTGCAGCATGGCCAGTCCCTGGGCTCCGGCTTCGCCTATCCGATCACGCTGGACGAGGTGGGCCGGTGGGCGGCGGGCCTTGCCGCCCGCGGCTATCAGCTGGCGCCGGCCTCGGCGGTCATGGCCCGAAGGTAGCCCGTCTGCCTCTCCCCGACCTTTCCCGCCATCGTCCCAATGTCGGCATCGTCCTGTTCAATGCCGACGGCCGCGTCTGGTACGGCCGCCGCAGCCTGACCGCGCCGCCGCACAACTGGCAGTTCCCGCAAGGCGGCGTCGATGACGGCGAGGACCTCGCGGTCGCCGCCAGACGCGAATTGCAGGAGGAGACGGGCGTGCGCTCCGCCAGCCTGCTCGGCCGCACCGAGGACTGGGTCGCCTACGATTTTCCGCCTGAAGCCGCCAAGGCCGGCAGGGGCTGGATCGGTCAAAAGCAGATCTGGTTCGCCATGCGCTTTACAGGCCGCGAGAGCGAAATCGAGCTCGACGGTCACAGCGTTGCTGAATTTGACGCCTGGCGCTGGGGGAATCTCGAAGAGGCGCCGGATCTGGTGGTCCCGTTCAAGCGCAGCGCCTATGAACAGGTGGTGCGCGCCTTCATCAAGTTCAGCTGAGCCTTTGGCCCAGCCCCCGGTCATCTTCGCGCACGGCGCCTTCTGCGGCGGCTGGGCGTTCGAGCGGTTCCGCCTGCCGTTCGAGGCGCGCGGATTGCGCTGCCTCGCCCCCGACATGGGCGGCCATGCCCCGGACAGCCCCCGCGGCGCGGCCGCCAACCTCTCCATGAGCGACTATGCCGGCGACCTGGCCAGGCTGATCGCCGAACAGGCGCAGCCGCCCATCCTGATCGGCCATTCGCTCGGCGGGCTGGTGGCGCAGATGGCGGCCGCCCGGGCGCCGGTGCGGGCGCTGGTGCTGCTGGCGCCCTCGCCGCCCTGGGGCGTGGCCGGTGGCAGCATGGGCGAGGCGATCTCGGCCATGAGCCTCTATGCGCTCGGCCCCTTCTGGCTGCTGTCGATCGATCCCGACTATGCCTCGGCCAAGGGCTATAGCCTCGACCGCCTGGCCAGCCCCGAGCGTCACGCCATCTTCGAGCGCATGGTTCCCGAGAGCGGCCGGGCCCTCTGGGAGACGCTGAACTGGTGGCTCGACCCGATGACCACCACCTCGGTGACGCCGTCGGCCATCAAGGCCCCGGTGCTGGCGCTCTGCGGCGAACGCGACCACATCCACCCGCCCGCGACGGTGACCCAGGTTGCCGAACGCCTAGGCGGCGACTTCCGCATGCTGGAGGCGATGAGCCACTGGCTCATCGCCGAGCCCGGCTGGGAGGCGGTCGCCGAGATCTGCCTGGACTGGCTGACGGATAAGGGGTGTTTGACCGCTTAGGCGGTGGCGACGACGGCCCTTAGTTGATCACCACCTCACGGGCGTGCTCGGCCAGGATGGTGAAGCCCTGCGGGGTCACGTCGGCGAAGCCGCCCTGGACCTCGAAACGCATCAACAGGCCCTCGTCGTGGACGGTGACGAAGCCTTCCTTCAGCGCGGTCATGAACGGCGCATGCCCCGGGAAGACGCCGAAGTCGCCCTCGGTCCCCGAGGCGTCGACCTGATCGACCTCGCCGTTGAAAAGCTCGCGCTCGGGCGAGACCAGGGAGAAGTGGAGCTTCTGAGCCAAGCGATTTAGGCCTCCGCGGCCATCTTTTCGGCCTTGGCCACCGCGTCGTCGATGGTGCCGACATTGTAGAAGGCCTGCTCGGGCAGGTGGTCGTACTCGCCTTCGCAGACCGCCTTGAACGAGCGGATGGTGTCTTCCAGCGAAACGAAGATGCCTGGCAGGTTGGTGAAGGCCTCGGCCACGTGCATCGGCTGCGACAGGAACTTCTCGATCTTGCGCGCCCGGGCCACGACCAGCTTGTCGTCTTCCGACAGCTCGTCCATGCCAAGGATGGCGATGATATCCTTCAACGCCTTGTATTGCTGAAGGATTTCCTGGGTGCGGCGGGCGACCCGATAGTGCTCCTCGCCGACCACCAGCGGGTCGAGGATGCGCGAGGTGGAGTCCAGCGGGTCGATGGCCGGGAAGATGGCCTTGGCGAAGACGTCGCGCGACAGGATGGTGGTCGCGTCAAGGTGGGAATAGGCCGTGGCCGGCGCCGGGTCGGTCAGGTCGTCGGCGGGCACGAAGATGGCCTGCACCGAGGTGATCGAGCCCTTGTTGGTCGAGGTGATGCGCTCCTGCAGATTGCCCATCTCGGTGGCCAGGGTCGGCTGATAGCCCACGGCCGAGGGGATGCGGCCCAGGAGGGCGGAGATTTCCGAGCCGGCCTGGGTGAAGCGGAAGATGTTGTCGATGAAGAGCAGGCAGTCCTTGCCCTCCTGGTCGCGGAAATATTCCGCCTGGGCCAGGCCGGTCAGGGCGACGCGGGCGCGCGCGCCGGGCGGCTCGTTCATCTGGCCATAGACCAGGGCGCAGCGCGAGCCCTCGGTCGAGCCGCCGTTCTCGCGAGGATCGACGTTCACCTTCGACTCGATCATCTCGTAATACATGTCGTTGCCTTCACGGCTGCGCTCGCCGACGCCCGCGAGCACCGAATAGCCGCCGTAGTTCAGCGCGACGTTGTTGATCAGCTCCTGCATGGTCACGGTCTTGCCAACGCCGGCGCCGCCGATCAGGCCGATCTTGCCGCCCTTGGTGTAGGGGCAGAGCAGGTCGATCACCTTCAGGCCGGTGACCAGGATTTCGGTCGAGGTGGTCTGGTCGGCGAAGGGCGGCGCGTCGCGGTGGATCGAGGAATGGTAGTTGGAGACGATCGGCCCGGCCTCGTCGACCGGCTCGCCGATCACGTTCATGATCCGCCCGAGCGTCGCCGGGCCCACCGGCACGGTGATCGGCGCGCCGGTGTCGATCACCTCCTGGCCGCGGCGCAGGCCCTCGGCGGTGTCCATGGCGATGGTGCGCACGGTGTTTTCGCCGAGGTGCTGGGCGACTTCGAGCACCAGGCGGAAGGTGTCGCCGGTGCGCTGGTCGGTATTGGTGGTCTCCAGCGCGTTGAGGATGGCCGGCAGGTGACCGTCGAATTCGACGTCGATGACCGCGCCGATGACCTGGGTGATGCGGCCCTTGGCGGCCACGGCGCTGATCGCCGGGGCGGCGACCGCGCTGGCGTCTGCGGGCGCCTTGCGCGGCGCGGCGGGCTTTTCGGCGGGTGTATCGGCCATGGGTGTCGAACTTTCCTTTAGAGCGCTTCGGCGCCGGAGATGATCTCGATCAGCTCCTTGGTGATCTGCGCCTGGCGTGTACGGTTATAGATCAAGGTGAGGCCGGCGATCATGTCGCCGGCGTTGCGGGTGGCGTTGTCCATCGCCGCCATCTGCGAGGCGAAAAAGCCGGCCTGGTTTTCCAGCATGGCGGCCAGCACCTGCACCACGATGTTGCGCGGCAGCAGGGTGGCGAGGATGGTCTCCTCGTCCGGCTCGTATTCGTAGGCCGCGCCCTTCAGGTCGATCTGCGCCGCGCCGGCCAGAACCTCGGCCGGGATCAGCTGGATGGCGACCGGGGTCTGGCTGACCACGGATTTGAAGCGGCTGTAGAACAGGGTCACCACATCGACCTCGCCGGCCTCGAACAGGGCGAGAATCTCGTTGGCCACCGGCTGGGCCATGTCCAGCGAGGGTTTGGAGCCGGCCTCATGGAAGGCGGCGATGCGCTCGCCATAGACGCGGCGCAGCTGGTCGCGGGCCTTCTTGCCGACCACCAGCAGCTTCACCGTCTTGCCCGCGGCGATCAGGCCGTTGATGTGCTCGCGCGCCGCCCGCACGATCGAGGAGTTGAAGCCGCCGGCCAGGCCGCGGTCGGACGTGGCCACCACCACCAGATGGTTCTGGTCTTCGCCGGTTCCGACCAGCAGGCGGGGGGCGCCCGCGCCGGAGACGCCGGCGGCCAGGTTGGCGATCACCGCGGCCATGCGCTGGGCGTAGGGGCGGGCGTTCTGCGCCTGGTCCTGCGCCAGGCGCAGCTTCGCCGCCGCGACCATCTGCATGGCTTTGGTGATCTTCTGGGTCGCCTTGACGCTGGCGATCCGGTTGCGAAGCTCCTTCAGGCTGGCCAAGGCTTAAGTCCCGATCAGGCGAAGGTGGTGGCGAAGGCGTCGAGCACGGCCTTCAGCTGGCCTTCGAGGGTCTCGTCGAGCGCTTTCTTGGTGCGGATGGCGTCCAGCAAGTCCTGGTGGTCGCCGTGCAACCGCGCCAGAAGCTCGGTCTGATAACGGACGACGGCCGAGACCGGGATGGCGTCGAGATAGCCGCGCGTGCCGGCATAGAGCGAGCAGACCTGTTCCTCAACCGACTGCGGCGCATATTGCGGCTGTTTCAGCAGTTCGGTCAGGCGTTCGCCCCGGGCCAGTTGGCGCTGGGTGGCGACGTCGAGGTCGGAGCCGAACTTGGCGAAGGCGGCCATTTCCCGGTACTGGGCCAGCTCGCTCTTCAGCGGTCCGGCGGCCTGTTTCATCGCGCGGATCTGGGCGTTGCCGCCGACCCGGCTGACCGAGACGCCGATGTTCATGGCCGGGCGAACGCCCTGATAAAAGAGGTCGCTTTCCAGGAAGATCTGGCCGTCGGTGATCGAGATCACATTGGTCGGGATATAGGCCGAGACGTCGTTGGCCTGGGTCTCGATGATCGGCAGCGCCGTCAGCGAGCCGCCGCCGAACTCGTCGCTGAGCTTGGCCGCGCGTTCGAGCAGGCGCGAGTGCAGATAGAAGACGTCGCCCGGATAGGCTTCGCGGCCGGGCGGGCGGCGCAGCAGCAGCGACATCTGGCGATAGGCGACGGCCTGCTTGGACAGGTCGTCATAGATGATCAGGGCGTGCATGCCGTTGTCGCGGAACCACTCGCCCATGGCGCAGCCCGAGAAGGCCGACAGGAACTGCAGCGGCGCCGGCTCCGACGCCGTCGCGGCGACGACGATGGTGTAGTCGAGCGCGCCGCGCTCCTCGAGCGTCTTGACGATCTGGGCCACGGTCGAGCGCTTCTGCCCAATGGCGACATAGATGCAGTAGAGCTTTTCGCTCTCGTTATCCGAGGCGTTGATCTGCTTTTGATTGAGGATGGTGTCGATCGCCACGGCGGTCTTGCCGGTCTGGCGGTCGCCGATGATCAGTTCGCGCTGGCCGCGGCCGATGGCGGTGAGCGAGTCGATGACCTTCAGGCCGGTATACATCGGCTCGGAAACCGACTTCCTCGGGATGATGCCGGGCGCCTTGACGTCGACGCGGCGGCGCTCGGCGATATTGGTGATCGGCCCCTTGCCGTCGATCGGGTTGCCGAGCGGATCGACGACGCGGCCGAGCAGGCCCTTGCCCACCGGCACGTCGACGATCTCGTTCAGGCGGCGGACCTCGTCGCCCTCGCTGATGGCGCGGTCTTCGCCGAAGATCACGATCCCGACATTGTCGCGTTCGAGGTTCAGGGCCATGCCCTTGACGCCGGCCTTGGTGAACTCGACCATTTCGCCGGACTCGACCTTGTCCAGGCCGAACACCCGCGCGATCCCGTCGCCGACCGACAGCACCTGGCCGACATCGGAGACGTCCGCCTCTTCGCCGAAATTGGCGATCTGGGATTTGAGGATGGCCGAAACTTCGGCGGCGCGAATGTCCATTGGCTACGCTCTCTTCAGGGCGAATTTAAGGGAGTCGAGCTTCGACTTCAGCGAAGCGTCGTAGAGGCGCGAGCCCACGCGCACCTTGATGCCGCCGAGGATGGTGGGATCGACGCGGGTCTCGATTTCGGGGTCCTTGCCCAGCGCCTGGCGCAAGGCGGCGGCCAGGCCGGTGGTCTGGGCGGGGCTGAGCGGGATGGCGGTGGTCACCTGGGCGGCGACGACGCCGCGATACGCCGCCGACAGGGCGTCGAAGGCGGTGATCACGTCGCGCAGCGACGAGGCGCGCCGCTGGCCGGCCAAAAGGCCGAGGAACTTCTTGGTCAGCGGCGCGAACCCGGCGCGCTCGGCGATCGCGGCCAGGCCCTTGGCCTTGTCTTCCGCATCGAACACCGGCGAGGCCAACAGGATGCGCAGGTCGGCGCTTTCGGCGATCATGGCCTTCAGCGACTTCAGATCGGCGCCGACGGTCGCGATCTCACGGCCGTCTTTCGCCAGATCGAACAGGGCCGAGGCATAGCGCGCGCCCACCTCGCCAGCCTTGGAATCGTTGGCCACTCTTCAATCCGCCAGTTTTAAGTCCGCCGAGCCGCCCGGCGAAACCCGCGAGCGGCCTAGAAAGGCTTGAATGCACTTGGGAAAGCGCGCGGGCTTACGGAGCGGATAAGCGCCCCCGGCCCGAAGCCGCGCGCCTGATAGCACGCGCTGTTTTGCCTCGCAACCGAGGCTGGGAGCGTGATCGGCTCGCGGAGCGCGCCGACGGCGTATTGCCTCTCGCGGCCTCAAGTCCTATGTGTATATGAACGACGAAAGATACACATGATGCGGACGAATATCGTCATTGAGGACGCCCTGATGGCCGACGCTCTGGAGGTCACCGGATTGAAGACCAAGCGCGAGGCGGTGGAACTGGGCTTGCGCATATTGGTGCGGCTGCGTCGCCAGGAAGAAATCCGTAGATTTCGCGGCAAGCTCGCCTGGGAAGGCGATCTTGAAGCCATGCGGCTGGACGGGTGATCCTGGTCGATTCCAGTGTCTGGATCGACTATTTCCGGGGCGCCGCGACGCCGCAGACCGATAGGCTGGATGCGCTTCTCGGCGCCGAGCCGCTGGCCACCGGCGACCTGATCTTGACCGAGGTTCTGCAGGGCTTTGATAGCGAGCGGCATTTCAATAACGCCTTGCGCTTGCTGACGTCGCTTTCGGTGATCGATATCGCTGGCCAGGAAATCGCCGAGCAAGCGGCGCGCAATTTCCGCATCCTGCGGGCGCGCGGCGTGACCGTACGCAAGACCATCGACACCCTGATCGCCACCCGCTGCATCGAAGGCGGCTACGCGCTGCTCTATAGCGACCGCGACTTTGACCCGTTTGTCGACCACCTGGGGCTCTTGTCCGCCTTGGCTTAGCCGGCCGGCCGCAGGTCAGATGCGTTCGGCGACAAACCACGCTATCAGACCCGCGCTTAAGGGACCGCGCCTTGACCACCCATCAGATCCAGACCTTCACCGCCGACGAGCGCCGCCTAACCCTGACGGCGCTGATGATCGTCTTTCTGCTCGGCGCCCTGGACCAGACCATCGTCTCGACCGCCATGCCGCGCATTGTGGCGCAGTTGAAGGGCCTGAACCTCTATGCCTGGGTCACCACCGCCTATCTGCTGACCTCCACGGTCATGGTGCCGATCTGGGGCAAGCTCTCCGACCTGCACGGGCGCAAGCCCGTCCTGCTCACCGGCATCGGCATCTTCCTGGTCGGCTCGTGGCTGTCGGGCCTGTCGGGCGAGTTCGGGCCGCTGCCCCTGCTCGGCGGCGGCATGAGCCAGCTGATCGTCTTCCGCGCCATCCAGGGCATAGGCGGCGGGGCCCTCTTCACCACCTCGTTCGCCATCATCGCCGACCTGTTCGAGCCGCGCGAGCGGGGCAAGTTCTCCGGCCTGTTCGGCGCCACCTTCGGCCTGGCCAGCGTCATCGGGCCGGTCGTCGGCGGCTTCTTCACCGACCATGCGACGGTGCGGCCCTTCGGCCATCTGATCGAGGGCTGGCGGTTCATCTTCTATCTGAACCTGCCGTTGTCGCTGCTCTCGATGTTCATGATCGTGGTCAAGATGCCCAGGCTGCTGCATCGCGGCGGCGGCCCGATCGACTATCTGGGCGCGGCCCTGATCGTCCTGGCCTTCGTGCCGCTGCTCCTGGCCATGAGCTGGGGCGGCCACGACTACCCCTGGGCCTCGCCGCAGATCATCGGTCTTTTGGTCTTCTCCACTGCGGCGCTGGTCGTGCTCGTCTATATGGAAAGCAAGGTGCGCGAGCCGATCGTGCCGCTGGAGCTGTTCTCCAACCGGGTCTTTTCGACCTGCAACGCGGCCGGCTTCATCGTCAACATGGCCTTCATGGGGGTCGTGACCTTCCTGCCGCTGTTCATGCAGGTGGGTCAGGGCGTCGCGGCGACCGCCAGCGGCCTGGCGCTGCTGCCGATGATGTTCGGCCTGATCATGGCCTCGACGGTCACCGGCTTTTTGGTGTCCAAGACCGGGCTCTACAAGCCCTTCATGCTGGGCGGCGGGGTGATCCTGATGGCCGGCGTGGCCTTGCTGACGACCATCGGGCCGGCGACCTCGTTGGTCGGAATCGGTTGGCGGCTGCTGATCGTCGGCATAGGCCTCGGCCCCTCGCAGAGCCTGTTCAGCCTGGCGGTGCAGAACGCCGTGCCGCCGCATCAGCTGGGCGTGGCGACCAGCGGCAACCAGTTCTTCCGCCAGATTGGCCAGACAATCGGGGTGGCCCTGTTCGGCGCGCTTTTGACCCACAACATCACCGGCCAGTTGGCGCTGCGCGCGCCGCCCGACCTGCACGGCGTGCACCAGACCATCGACATGGGCAGGCTGCAGGCCATGGCGCTGTCGCAGGCCGCGCCGCCCGAGGTGCGCGCCAAGTCGCCGCCCGTCTCGCCGGCCATGCTGGAGGCGACGCGCGAGAGCTTCGCCGTGTCGATCGTCAACCTGTTCGAGGTCAGCCTCGGGGTGCTCGCCCTGGCCATGGTGATCATGCTGTTCATCCCGGCCCTACCCATGCGGCCGCGCGCCGAGCGGATGGCCGAAGCCGCCGCCGCCCAGGCCCCGGCTGTGGCGGAATAGCCGGCGACCCATATTTTTCCGTCATCGGGCCATGACGATTGATTTTACAAAAAGCTGTACGGATCGACGTCGATGGTCAGCCGTATCGAGGCTGGCGGCTTCACCCGCGCGCGCCAGGCGGCCAGGAAGCCCTGCAGATCGACGCTGCGGTCGGCGCGCACCAAAAAGCGCTTGCGCCGGCGCCCGCGCACAAGGCTTTGCGGCGCGTCCGCCGGCCCATAGACCTCGACGCCTTCCGCATTGGGCGCGGCGGCGGCCATGGCGCGCACGAAGGCCTCCAGCGTCGGCAAATCGCGCCCGACCACGATCAGCGCGGCCAGCCGGCCGAACGGCGGCAGGCCGGCGGCCTGGCGCGCGGCCATCTCGGCGGCGACGAAGGCGTCGCGGTCCTGCGCCATCAGCGCCTGCATCACCGCCTGCTCCGGCGCATAGGTCTGGATCAGCGCCCGGCCCGGCCGCTCGCGCCGCCCGGCGCGGCCACCGGCCTGGGTGAGCAGCTGATAGGTGCGCTCGGCGGCGCGCAGGTCGCCGCCGCGCAGGCCGAGGTCCGCATCGACGACGCCCACCAGGGTCAGGTTGGGGAAGTCGTGCCCCTTGGCCGCCGCCTGGGTGGCGACCATCACGTCGATCTCGCCCTCGGTCATGGCCTGGACCATGGCGCGCGCGCCCGCCGCGTCGAACACCGTGTCGGAGGAAAAGACCGCGACCCGCGCCTCGGGAAACCGCGCCCGCACCTCCTCCTCGACACGCTCGACGCCCGGCCCGATCGAGGCCAGCGAGTCGGCCGCGCCGCAATGGGGGCAGCGGTCGGGCTTGGGCATGGAAAAGCCGGTCAGATGGCAGACCAGCCGGCCGGTGTAGCGATGCTCGACCAGCCAGGAGTCCGTCTCCGGCGCCGTCATCCGCTCGCCGCAGGCGCGGCAGAGCACCAGCGGCGCATAGCCCCGCCGGTTGAGGAAGAGCAGGCTCTGCTCGCCCCGCGCCCAGGTCTCGGCCATGGCCGTCGCCAGCGGCGCCGAGAGCCAGGCGCCGGGCTCCGGCGGATATTCGCGCAGATCGATCAGCTCGACGCTCGGCAGTCGCGCCATTCCGTGCCGCATGGCCAGTTTCAGCCAGCGATAGCGCCCGGTCTCGGCGTTCCACAAGGTTTCCAGCGACGGCGTCGCCGAGGCCAGCACCACCAGCGCACCCTCGATCTTGGCGCGCGCCACGGCCAGGTCGCGGGCCTGATAGACGAAGCCGTCCTCCTGCTTGAACGAGCCGTCGTGCTCCTCGTCGACCACGATCAGCTTCAGATTGGCGAAGGGCAGGAAGAGCGCCGAGCGGGCGCCGACGACGATGCGGCAGCGGCCCTCGGCGACCGCCTCCCAGACCCGGCGACGCGATGGCGGCTGGATCGCCGAGTGCCATTCTGCCGGCGCCGCGCCGAACCGGTCCGCGAACCGGTCGATCACCGCCTGGGTGAGCGCGATCTCTGGCAAGAGGACCAGGATCTGCGCCGTCAGGTCGGCCTTCAGCGTGGTGGCCACGGCCTCCAGATAGACCTCGGTCTTGCCCGATCCGGTGACGCCGTCGAGCAGCGCGGCCTGAAACCCGCCCTGGCCGACCAAGTCCGACAGGACGGACGCGGCGGCGGCCTGGCTGGCGTTGAGCGGCCGGCCGGGCCGGTCCGGATCGGGCGCGTCGAAATCCAGGCTCGGCTCGACCAGCCGGATTTCCAGCGCGCCCAGCTCGATCAGCGCCCGGATGACGCCGGTGGAGACGCCCGCCGCCAGGGCCAGCGCGCCGGCGGGCAGCGGCTCGGCCGCGGCGCTCAACGCCCGTGCGCGGGCCGGCGTCATTCGGGCGACGGCCGCGCCGGTCGCCGCGATCAGCCGCTCGGGCCTTGCCCTCGGCGCGCGTGCGCCGCGCAGGCTGATCGCCAGCGGCTGGCCCGGCGCATCGACGGCGTAGCGCGCGGCCCATTGCAGGAAGGCCAGGGTGTTTGGCGGCAGGCGCGGCGCGGCACGCCGCTCCAGGATGGGCTTCAGCGGCCGGTTATGGCCGGCGGCGTCCTTCAGGCCGCTGACCACGCCCAGCAGCCGTTGGGGACCGAGCGGCGCGATCACCAGGTCGCCGACCGCCAGGCCCATGCCTTCGGGCTCGGCATAGTCGAAGGCTTCGGGCAGGGGCAGCGGCAGGATGACGCTGGCGATTCTCGTCATGGCCGCTCCTCCTAGCACGGCCATAAGCGCGTCCTTAACCGGGGGATGGTCAACTGGCCGGAATTGGTGATGGGGCATAGGGTATGAGTGAGACGTCCAAGGCGCCGGCGGAAAAGCCGCGCGCGAAACCGCATGCGAAAGGCTGGAG
Source organism: Caulobacteraceae bacterium (assembly GCA_965277425.1). GTDB lineage: Bacteria > Pseudomonadota > Alphaproteobacteria > Caulobacterales > Caulobacteraceae > Poindextera. The sequence continues at coordinate 953,816 of CBDICR010000006.1, read as the reverse complement.
CGAGGTGCGCGCCTATCTGCGCGACCATCCGCAGGCGATCCGCGAGGACGCCGACCTGCTGGCCGACATCGGACTGTGGATCAAGGCCGACAACATCGTCGAGTTCGGCCCCGCCGCCCTGGCGCGGCTTTCCGCCGCCAAGACGCGCGAAAACGCTGCCCGCCGCGAGCTGGAAGCCACCGCCCGAGCCAATTTCGCCGCCCAGGCGCAGACCCATGCCGCCGTGGTCGACCTTCTGGAATCGCGCAACCACGCCGACCTCGCCCGGCGCATCGACGAGACCGCGCGCCTACGTTTCGGCCTGGTCGCCGGCGTCATCGCCATCGAACGGCCCGGCGGCGTGCCCGCCGGCTGGCGGGGCCTGCCCTCGGACGGCTCCGACGGTTTGCTCGGCGACTCCCGCCTCGCGCGCATGGGCGAGCCGCGCACCGCCCAGGCCCTGTTCGGCGAACTGGGCGAGAGCGTCGGCAGCATCGCCATGGCGCGCATGGCCATCTGGACGCCGGCGCGCCAGGGCGTCCTGGCCTTCGGCTCGTCGGAGCCCGACGGCTTCACCGAGGAGATGGGCTCCGAACTGGTCGCCTTCCTGGCTCGGGTGGTCGAGCGTACGGCGGAACGATGGCCGGTGCTCTAGGAACGGCCAAGGAGGCCCTGGCCGCCTGGCTGGACCATCTGGCGCATGAGCGGCGCGCCTCGCCGCGCACGGTGCGGGCCTATGGCGACGGCGTCCTTGCCTATCTGGCCTTCCTCGAACGCCATCGCGGCGAGACCCTGACGCTCTTGGCGATGAGCGACGTCTCCGCCGCCGACATCCGCGCCTATCTGGCCCATCGCCGCTCGGGCGATCATCCCTTGTCGCCGCGCTCGGTGTCGCAGGCGCTTTCGGCCATCCGCACCTTCCACCGCTTTCTCGACCGGCGGCTGGATACGCCCAACGCGTCAGTCGCGTTGGTGCGGGGGCCTCGCGTGCCCCCCGGCGTGCCGCGCCCTGTCTCCGAAGACCAGGCACGCGGCCTGATCGAGGAGGCAAGCTTCGATCCGGGCGGCGAGGATGACTGGCGCGGTGCGCGCGACGCGGCCCTGCTCACCCTACTCTGGGGCTGCGGCCTGCGCATTTCCGAGGCGCTCAGCTTGACCCGCGCCGACATTCCATTCGGCGACAGCCTCCGCGTCACCGGCAAGGGCGGCAAGACCCGGCTGGTGCCGGTGCTGCCGGCGGTGGCCGAGGCGGTCGACGCCTATCTGGCGGAATTGCCGCGCGACCTCGCGCCGACCGAGCCCTTGTTCCGCGCCGTTCGTGGCGGCCCCTTGAGCCCGCGTCACGCCCAGGCGCTGATGCAAAAGCTGCGCGGCCGGCTCGGCCTGCCGCCCAGCGCCACGCCGCACGCGCTACGCCACTCCTTCGCCACCCACCTTCTGGGCGCCGGCGCGGACCTGCGCGTCATCCAGGAACTGCTCGGCCACGCCTCGCTCTCGACGACGCAACGCTATGCCGATGTCGACGCCGCCGGTCTGCTCTCGGCCTACGCCAACGCCCATCCGCATGCGGCCTAGGCCTGCATGGTCCAGCCTTCGACGCCCATGGCCGCCTGGCGCAGCGCCTCGGAGCGCGTCGGGTGCGGGTGCGAGGTGCGGGCCACGTCTTCCGAAGCCGCCTGGAACTCCATGGCCACGCACCATTCGGCGACCATCTCGCCCACGTCGGGACCGATCATGTGCGCGCCGAGAATACGGTCTGTCTTGGCGTCGGCCAGCACCTTCACATAGCCCTCCGCTTCGTGGTTGACCTTGGCGCGGGCATTGGCGGTGAAGGGGAACTTGCCGACCTTGTAGGCGATGCCGGCGGCCTTCAACTCCTCCTCGGTCTTGCCGACCGAGGCGACCTCCGGGAAGGTGTAGACCACGCTTGGAATGACGCCGTAGTTCACATGGCCCGCCTTGCCGGCGATCAGCTCGATCACGGCGACGGCCTCGTCCTCGGCCTTGTGCGCCAGCATCGGTCCCAGGGTGACGTCGCCGATCGCCCAGACCCCGGGCGCCGAGGTGCGGCCATGGTCGGTCTCGATGAAGCCGCGCCGGTCCGGCTTGATCCCGACGCTCTCCAGGCCGAGGCCTTGGGTGAACGGACGCCGGCCGATGGCGACCAGCACATAGTCGGCCTTCAGCGTCTCGGCCGCGCCGCCGGCCACGGGCTCGACGGTCAACTCGACGCCCTTGTCGCCGGCCTTGGCCGCGGTGACCTTGGTCCCGAGTCGAAACGCCATCCCCTGTTTGGTCAGGGCGCGCTGGAAGGTCTTGGCGGTCTCCTCGTCCATGCCGGGAGTGATGCGATCGAGGAACTCCACGACCGTCACCGCCGCGCCCAGCCTGCGCCAGACCGAGCCCAGCTCCAGCCCGATGATGCCGGCGCCGATGACGATCAGGCTCTTGGGGACCTCGGACAGGGCCAAGGCCCCGGTGGAGTCGACGATCCGCAGCTGGTCGACCGCGACGCCCGGCAGCGGCGCCGGCTCCGATCCGGTGGCGATGACGATCGCCTTGGCCTCCAGCGTCGTCTCCGCGCCGTCCTCGGCCTTGACCAACACCTTGCCGGCGCCGGCGATCGAGCCCGCGCCCTTGATCCAGTCGACCTTGTTCTTCTTGAACAGGAACTCGACGCCCTTGGTCAGGGCGGTGACGCTGGCGGCCTTCTGCTTGAGCATGTTCGGCAGGTTCAGCTTGACCGTGGCGTCGATACCGAGGCCCGCAAAATCCTTGGCGGCGAGCTCGTAGAGTTCCGAGGCGTGCAGCAAGGCCTTGGACGGAATGCAGCCGACATTCAGGCAGGTGCCGCCCAGGGTGGCGCGCTTTTCCACGCAGGCGACCGTCATGCCCAGCTGTCCGGCGCGGATGGCGGCGTTGTAGCCGCCGGGGCCGCCGCCGATGATGACGACGTCGTATGCCGACATGGCTCTGTCCCTTCTGGAGTCCTGGTTTCTCTAGGCCGCCGGTGCGGTCCAGTCGATGACGTTCAGCCCATCGATCCGGTCGAATTCGCGCGTGTTGGCGGTGACCACTGTCCAGTCCCGGGCCAGCGCCTGGCCGGCGATGAGGCTGTCAAAGGGTCCGATCGTCAGTCCGCGCGGCCGCAGAGCCGCGCTGATCCTGGCCGCTGATCTCATGTCAGCTTCGTCGAACGGTTCGATCTCGACGTTCGAAAGGACCGCTCTGACGCGGGCGAGTTCACCGACCGGATCCCGGTTGAGTTCGCAACCAACGTGCAGTTCGTGCAGCACGATCAACGAGGCGACCATGCGCTGTTCCGCCGCCATCGCCGCGTTGAAACAACCGCGTACGATCGGCGTCTTACCGCGCACCAGATCGATCAGGACATTGGTGTCCAGCGCCAGAGTCACCCGTCGTATTCGCGCTCTTGCGGCGGCGGTTGCATCCTGTCGGGAAAATCCGAATTTCCCAGGCTGTCCACCTTGGCCCAGAACGCGTCCATTTCCTCGCGCGTGGGTGGGCGCTTCTTCTTGACTGGTTCGAGGATCACAGCCTCGCCGTCGCGCCGGACGGTCACTTCCGTGCCTTCGAAACGAAAGGCCTTTGGCAGGCGCACGGCTTGACTACCGCCATGCTGAAACAGCTTGGCGGTGGCCAGGGGCTCCTCGAAGGGCCGTCCGAATTCCTTGACACCGGACACTGTGGACTCCATGCATATCTACGGGCTGTAGATATGGCTCGATCCCAACTCCGTCAAGGCCGCGGTCGTTGTGGCGCCGCAAGGCCGCCCTATCCGGCGCCGGTAGCCGCGTTGTAGACGCCGCGGCAAACGGCGAAGACGAGCAACAGAACCGGCGGTCCGAAAAACAGAGCGACCACGAACCAACGCACAGCCATGTTGCGTCGTCTCCCGGCCGCGCGCGCCCAATCCGGGTCGTTCGCCAGGCTCAGGAACTCCGAATTGGGTTCGGACGTCGCCTGCCGCTCGACCCGATGCTCTCGGATGAACTGCACCGCCTCGCGTGCGTGCTCCTCCGGAACGAGGATGCCGAAGCCGCCAAGCGCCGACTGCCAGAGGAAGTTTGCCTGTCCGGCGTGCTCGTCCTGCACGACGACGGGAATTCCGGCGCTGCGCAGCGCCGAGGCGACAACCTGCCCTTCGTTCGCGTCCGCGAAGCGCGCGACACGGATCAGGCCCACGGCGCACCGCCCTTGGCCCATCGGCGATGAATCGAGATCATAGGCAGCCCCCGCCATGCCCGCCTGACGAGCATGGCCGCAAAGGCGCTACAAGTCGAGCAGCAGGCGCTGCGGCTCCTCGATGTGTTCCTTGACCCGCACCAGGAAGGTCACCGCGCCCTGGCCGTCGACGACGCGGTGGTCGTAGGACAGGGCAAGGTACATCATCGGGCGGATCACCACCTGGCCGCCGATCGCCATCGGCCGCTCCTGGATCTTGTGCATGCCGAGGATGCCCGACTGCGGCGCGTTCAGGATCGGCGTCGACATGAGCGAGCCATAGACTCCGCCGTTGGAGATGGTGAAGGTGCCGCCCTGCAGGTCCTCGAGCGCCAGCTGTCCGTCGCGGGCCTTCTTGCCCAGTTCGGCGATGGCCTTCTCGACGCCGGCCATGTCGAGCGCGTCGGCGTCGCGCACCACCGGCACCACCAGGCCGCGCTCGGTGCCGACCGCGACCCCGATATCGTAGTGGTTCTTATAGATCAGGTCAGAGCCTTCGATTTCGGCGTTGACGTCCGGCACCGCCTTCAGGGCCGCGATCACCGCTTTGACGAAGAAGCTCATGAAGCCGAGCTTGACGCCGTGCCGCTGCTCGAAAACATCCTTGTACTGATTGCGCAGCGCCATCACCGCGGTCATGTCCACCTCGTTGAAGGTGGTCAGCATGGCGGCGGCGTTCTGCGCCTCCTTCAGGCGGCGGGCTATGGTCTGGCGAAGCCGGGTCATGCGCACGCGTTCTTCGCGGTCGGCGACCGGCCGTGGCGCCGCGGCGACCTGAACCGAAGGCGCGGCCTTGGCCTCGGCGGCGCGGGACTCCAGGGCGGCGAGGGCGTCGCCCTTGGTGATCCGGCCATCCTTGCCGGTTCCCGCGATCTGGGCCGGATCGATCTTGTTTTCCTGCACGATCCGCTCGGCCGAGGGGGCGAGGATGGGCGCCGCCGTCGCCGCAGCCGTAGTCGCCGCGGGCTGGGCGGTCTGGGCGGGCGCGGGCTTGACGCCGGAAATGGAGGTGGGGACGGCGGCGGGCTGCGGCGGCGCCGAGGCGGCCGGAGCGGCGACGGCGGACTCGGCCTTGGGCGCCGGCGAAGGTTCGGGTTTGGCGGCGGCGGGCGAAGCGGCGGCGGCGGCGCTCACCCGGCCCAGCACCGCGCCCGGCTCGACGGTCTCGCCCTCGGCCGCGGCGATATCGGTCAGGACGCCGTCTTCGGGCGCGACGACCTCCAGCGAGACCTTGTCGGTCTCCAGCTCCACCAGGACCTCGTCCTTCCTGACCGGATCGCCCGCCTTCTTGGTCCAGCGGGCCACGGTCGCTTCGGTGACGGATTCACCGAGCGCCGGGGTCATGATGTCGGTCATGGCGAACGTGCTCCTTAAGGTCGCGGTTCAGGCCGCGAAAGCCTCGGCCAGGAAGGCCTTCAGCTCCTTGGTGTGGCGGCTCATCAGACCCGCCGCGGTCGAGGCCGAGGCCGGCCGGCCGACATAGCGCGCCCGCTTGGCGTCAATCTGCAGCCGCGCCAGCGTCAGCTCCATCCACGGATCGACGAAGGTCCAGCCACCCATGTTCTTCGGCTCTTCCTGGCACCAGACCAGCTCGGCGGACTTGAAGCGGGCCAGTTCGGTCATCAGCGAGCGCATCGGCCAGGGATAGAACTGCTCAAGGCGCAGGATATAGACGTCGTCGGCGCCCGCCTCTTCGCGCGCTTCGAGCAGGTCGTAATAGACCTTGCCCGAGCAGACGATCAGGCGGCGGATCTGATCGTCGGGCTTGAGCCGGACGGTGGTCAGGTCCGGATTGTGCTCGGCGTCGTCCCAGAGCACGCGGTGGAAAGACGAGCCCTCCGCCATCTCCGCCAGGCTGGAGATCGCCTTCTTGTGCCGCAGCAGCGACTTCGGCGTCATCACGATCAGCGGCTTGCGGAACTCGCGGTGCATCTGCCGGCGCAGGACGTGGAAATAATTGGCCGGGGTCGAGCAGTTGACGACCTGAAGGTTGTCCTCGGCGCAGAGCTGCAGATAGCGTTCAAGCCGCGCCGACGAGTGCTCCGGACCCTGACCTTCGTAGCCATGCGGCAGCAGCATCACCAGGCCGGACATGCGCAGCCACTTGCGCTCGCCGGACGAGATGAACTGGTCGATGACCACCTGCGCGCCGTTGGCGAAGTCGCCGAACTGCGCCTCCCAGATGGTCAGGGTGTTGGGATCGGCCAGCGAGTAGCCGTATTCGAAGCCCAGCACCGCCTCTTCCGACAGCGCCGAATCGATGCCCTCGAACGGCGCCTGGCCGGGGCGGATGTTGTTCAGCGGCGTGTAGTGTTCTTCCGTAGTCTGATCGATCAGGTCGCAGTGCCGTTGCACGAAGGTGCCGCGCACGCTGTCCTGGCCGGACAGACGCACCGGATAGGTCTCGTCGAGCAGGCTGCCGAAGGCGAGCTCCTCGGCGGTGGCCCAGTCGAGCCCCTTGCCAGACTCGATGGCCTCGCGACGGTGTTCGATCACGCGGCGCACGGTCTTGTGCACGTTGAGCCTGGCGGGCAGGGCCGTCAGCTTCATCCCGATGTCGCGAAGGCGCTGCAGCGGCACGGCGGTCTGGCCGCGGCGGTCGTCGCCGTCGGCGGTCGCCATGTGCGCCCACTTGCCGTCCAGCCAGTCGGCCTTGTCGGCCTGATAGGTCTTGCCGGCCTCGAACTCGCGGTCGAGGAAGGCGCTGGCCTCGGCGACCCAGGCGTCGACTTCGGCCTGGGTGACCACGTCCTCGGCGACCAGCCTGGCCCCATAGAGTTCACGCGTGGACGGATGATCCTTGATCTTCGCGTACATGAGCGGCTGCGTCATGGTCGGGTCGTCGCCTTCGTTGTGACCGAAGCGGCGATAGCAGAACATGTCGATGACCACGTCGCGGCTGAACTGCTGGCGATATTCGATGGCCACCTTGGCGGCATAGACCACCGCCTCCGGATCGTCGCCATTGGCGTGGAAGATCGGCGCCTCGACCATCAGGGCCGAATCCGACGGGTAGGGGCTGGAGCGGGAATAGCGCGGGCTGGTGGTGAAGCCGATCTGGTTGTTGACGATGAAGTGCAGCGTGCCGCCGGCGCGGTAGCCCTTCAGCCCCATCAGCGCGAAGCATTCCGCGATCACCCCCTGGCCGGCGAAGGCCGCGTCGCCGTGCAGCAGCAGCGGCAGCACATGGCCGCGCCCGGCGGTGGGCTCGTCGCGCAGCAGGAAGGCCTGCTTGGCGCGCGCCTTGCCGATCACCACCGGATTGACGATCTCCAGGTGCGAGGGATTGGCGGTCAGCGACAGGTGGACATTGTTGTTGTCGAAGGCGCGGTCGGACGAGGCGCCCAGATGGTATTTGACGTCGCCAGAGCCCTCGATGTCCGAGGGCAGGGACGAGCCGCCCTGAAACTCGTGGAAGATGACGTGATAGGGCTTGCCCATCACCGCGGCCAGCACGTTCAGCCGGCCGCGGTGCGGCATGCCGATGACGATGTCCTGCACCCCCAGCGCGCCGCCGCGCTTGATGATCTGCTCCATGGCCGGGACCAGGGCCTCGCCGCCGTCGAGGCCGAACCGCTTGGTTCCCGGAAAGCGTTTGGCCAGGAAGCGTTCGAAGCTTTCGCTCTCGATCAGCTTCTTGAAGATGGCGATCTTGCCCTCGCGGGTGAAGACGATCTCCTTGTCGCGCCCCTCGATCCGCTGCTGCAGCCAGGCCTTCTCGTCGGGATTGGAGATGTGCATGTACTGCACGCCGACATTGCCGCAGTAGGTCCGCTGCAGGATCGCGTGGATCTCGCGGATGGTGGAGGTTTCCAGGCCCAGCACATAGTCGAGGAAGATCGACCGGTCGTAGTCGCTCTCGGCGAAGCCGTAAGAGGCCGGATCGAGTTCGCTGGCGTCTTCCCGCTCGGCAAGGCCCAGGGGATCGAGATTGGCCGCCAGGTGGCCGCGCATGCGATAGGCGCGGATCATCATGATGGCGCGCAGCGAATCGAGCGTCGCCGCGCGCACCGCGTCGGAGCCGATCCCTGGCTGGCGCTCGGCGATGCGGTTGGCGAGCTTGGCCTCGACCGCCGGCCACAGACCGTCAATGGCCGACAGCCACTCCGGACGCGGCCCGCGGCCTTGTCGCGGGGTCCAGGGCGGCGGCTCGACCGCCCGCTTCACCTCGTCGGCCTGATCGTGCAGCGAGGTGAAAAAGGCCCGCCAGGACGGCTCGACCGACTTGGGGTCGCTCGCCCAGCGGGCATAGAGGTCCTCGACGAAGGCGCCGTTGCCGCCGTAGAGGAACGAGGTTTCGCTCAGGACCTGGTTTAACCGCCCAGATGCGAGACTGGAATCGTCAGCCATTGTCTCCGTTCCCGGCTTTTCCGCCGGAGCTTTCTAAAAAGCCGAGCGCGGAACCGCCCTTTTCGCCCGATTGCGTCAGGCGCCTTTCAGCACGTTTACCAGGGTTTCCCCCAGAGCCGCCGGTGAAGGCGACACCTTGATCCCGGCCGCTTCCATGGCCGCGATCTTGTCCTCCGCGCCGCCCTTACCGCCCGAAATAATGGCGCCAGCGTGGCCCATACGGCGGCCGGGAGGCGCGGTGCGCCCGGCGATGAAACCGACCATGGGTTTCTTAACCTTGGAATGCTTAATGAAGTCGGCCGCATCTTCTTCGGCCGAGCCGCCGATTTCACCGATCATGACGATCGATTGGGTCTGCTCGTCGGCCAGAAACATTTCCAGGATCTCGATGAACTCGGTGCCCTTGACGGGGTCGCCGCCGATGCCGACGGCGGTCGATTGGCCAAGGCCCACATGGGTTGTTTGGAACACGGCCTCATAGGTAAGCGTGCCGGAGCGCGAGACAACGCCCACCGATCCCGTCTTGAAGATGTTTCCTGGCATGATGCCGATCTTGCACTGCTCGGGCGTCAAAACGCCGGGGCAGTTGGGCCCGATCAGCCGCGATTTCGAGCCGCTCAGGGAGCGTTTGACCTTAACCATGTCGGCCACCGGTATGCCCTCGGTGATGCAGACGATCAGCGCGATCTCGGCGTCGATCGCCTCCAGGATGGCGTCGGCCGCGAAGGGCGGCGGCACGTACATGACGCTGGCCGTGGCGCCGGTCATGTGCACGGCCTCGGCCACCGTGTCGTAGACCGGCAGGCCAAGGTGGGTCGCGCCGCCCTTGCCCGGCGAGGTGCCTCCGACCATCTGGGTTCCGAAGGCGATGGCCTGTTCGGTATGGAAGGTGCCCTGGGCGCCGGTAATGCCCTGGCAGATCACCTTGGTCGACTTGTCGATGAGGATGGACATCTAAACTCGCTTCAATGGTCGCTTGGATCAGGCGGCGGCAAAGGGGTTCTCCACGCGCACGGAGCCATATATCTGGCCATGGCTGAGGTCTTCCGAGTAGAGCACGTCCGCCGAAAGTCGCTCGGCCGCCGCGATGATGGCGGCATCCCAATAGGCGATGCGATAGCGTTCGGAAAGCAGAATAGCCGCCTTGACCAGCCGCTGGTCGATGTCGGCGCAGGGAAAGGCGCAGAGCCGATCGATCCACTGTAAGGCCTCGGCCACGGAAAGGGGAGCGCCCAGCTTTCTGGTTACGTTGACGAAGAACTCCTGCAGCACCTGGGCGGAGAGACAAAGGTCTCTTCCCACAAGGATATCCCGCGCTCGCTCATACTTGGCCGGGTCGTCAGTTCTGGCCGCCGCCGCGTAGATCACCACGTTGGTGTCGATGAAGCACAGGCCGGTCATGCAGCGCCTCGCGGTTGAATTCGTAGTCGGGGCCCAGCCGGGCTTCGGAGGTCTCGGCCAGGCTGAACAGGGCCTGCCGGGCGCGCGCGATCTCGTCGTCCTCGTTGGCGATGCGGGTCAGATACTCGCGCACCACGGCGTTGAGCGTGGCGCCCTTCTCCGCCGCCCGCCGCCGCGCCTTGACCAGCACATCGTCATCCATGGCCAGGGTGATGTTCTTCATGCAGCGCCTCCACAGTTACACAGGATATGTGTAAGCACGGCGCGAACGCAAGATCGCCATTAGCCGCGCACGGCCTTGACGATCTTCTCCGCTCCGTCGGCGAGGTCGTTGGCGGCGATGACGTTCAGGCCGCTCTCGCCGATGATCTTTTTGCCGAGCTCGACATTGGTGCCTTCGAGCCGGACCACCAGCGGCACCTTCAGGCCCATCTCCTTGACCGCCTCGACGACGCCCTCGGCGATGATGTCGCAGCGCATGATGCCGCCAAAGATATTGACCAGGATGCCTTTGACGTTCGGGTCGGCGGTGATGATCTTGAAGGCCGCCGCCACCTTTTCCTTCGAGGCGCCGCCGCCGACGTCGAGGAAGTTGGCCGGCGCCGCGCCATAGAGCCGGATAATGTCCATGGTCGCCATGGCCAGGCCCGCGCCGTTGACCATGCAGCCGATCTCGCCGTCCAGCGCGATGTAGGAGAGATCGTATTTCGAGGCCTCGATCTCCTTCTCGTCCTCCTCGGTCTCGTCGCGCAGCGCACGGATGTCGTCGTGGCGATAGAGGGCGTTGTCGTCGAAGCCCATCTTGGCGTCGAGCACCACCAGCTTGTCGTCGGCCGTGACGATCAGCGGATTGACCTCGAGCAGGCTCATGTCCTTCTCGACGAAGGCCTTGTAGAGCGCCGGCAACAGGCTGCGCGCCTGCTTGGCGGCATCGCCGGTCAGGTTCAGCGCCTTGGCCAGGGCCAGCGCGTGGTGCGGGAAGACGCCGGTGGCCGGATCGATGGTGAAGGTGATGATCTTTTCAGGCGTCGAATGGGCCACCTCCTCGATGTCCATCCCGCCTTCGGTCGAGGCGACGACCGCCACGCGGCTGGTTTCACGATCGACCAGCAGGGAGACGTAGAGTTCGCGCGCGATATTGGCGCCCTCTTCGATATAGAGCCGACGCACCAGCCGCCCCTTGGGACCCGTCTGGTGGGTGACCAGGGTCATGCTCAGCATGGCCTCGGCCATGCCGCGGACATCGTCGACCGACTTGGCGATCTTGACGCCGCCGCCCTTGCCGCGGCCGCCGGCGTGGATCTGCGCCTTGACCACCCAGACCGGCCCGCCGAGCTTTTCCGCCGCCTGCACCGCCTCGTCGACCGAGAAGGCCGCAAAGCCGCGCGGCACGGGAACGCCGAAATCCTTCAGGACGGCCTTGGCCTGATGCTCGTGGATGTTCATGGGAAACGCCGGTCCCTTCCAGGTCTGCTCCCGCCAGGGCGAGGTCGCGGGGTTATAGGCGTTGAGGGCGACAGGCCGCAACGGCGCAGCCCGGCTTTTAGCCGCGCGATCCCATCGCGGCCGTCGCGCGGCGCTCCAGCTTGCCCCAACCGACACGGGGGCCGCGCACGGCGGTGATCACCGCCTTGACCACCACATAGTACATCAGCTGGCGATAGCCGAACCGCTGCACCGGAATCCACGGCGTGTCCGACCAGGGCGCGCGCTTTTCCAGAGACATGCCCAGCGCCGCTGCCGAGAGGTCGACGAAGATGAAGATGGCCCAATAGAGCAGGGCCTCGACCAGCTTGTCGTTGCCGGCTTCAACGCCATGGAAGAAGTGGTCGATCGAGGCCGAGATCAGGCTCCAGATCACGCCCAGGTCGACCAACGGCGCGGCCGTGGCCAGGATGATCTGGAACAGCCAGATCTGCGGCAGGGCGACGAAGCCCAGGACCGGGTGTTTTCGATTGAAGGTCGCCTCGCGGTGCTTCCAGATGCATTGCAAGGTGCCGAACGACCAGCGGAAGCGCTGTTTCAAAAGGCCCTCCACTGTCTCCGGCGCCTCGGTATAGGCGCGCGCGTCGGGATCGAACTCGATTCGCCAGCCGGCGTACTGGGCGCCGATGGTCAGGTCCTGGTCTTCGGCCAGCGTGTCGGAGGGATAGCCGCCGAGCGTCTCCAGGACCGAGCGCCGCCAGGCGCCCACGGCGCCCGGCACCACCGTCACCGCCCCCAGCGCCGCCAGCGCGCGCCGCTCCAGGTTCTGCGCCGTGACATATTCCAGCGCCTGCCATCGGGTCAGCAGGTTGCGCCGATTGCCCACCAGCGCATTGCCCGCCACCGCGCCCACCTTGGGATCGGCGAACCAGCGCGCCAGCCGGCCGATGGTGTTGGGCGGAAAGAGCGTGTCGGCATCCAGCGCCACGACGATCTCGCCATGCACCTGATCCAGGCCGCGATTGAGCGCCAGCGCCTTGCCGGCATTGGCGAAGCTGAGCAGCCGCACGCGCGGGTCGCCGCCGAAACACCGCCGCACCTCTTCGGCCGTGCCGTCGGTCGAGCCGTCGTCGAGGATGATCACCTCCAGCCGCGACCAGTTCGATTCCAGGATGCGGGTGACCGAGGAGGCGATGACCTTTTCCTCGTTGAAGCAGGGGATCAGCACGCTGACCAGCGGCCCGGTCTTGGGGTCCAGGTCGGCGGGCCGGCGGCGGCCCTCGCGCCGGCGGTGGGCCAGGCCCAGAACCGCCAGGAAGAGCAGGCGCGTGACCCCGAGCACGATCGCGGTGATGAACAGCGCATTCAGCGCCACGGTGATCTCGCGGAAGATGTCGAACCCGATGCGATCCAGCGTCAGCGCCAGCCAGTTGCGATGGGTGGGCGGCATGGCCTGATCGCGCGACATGCCCATGAGGTCGGCCACCGAGACCAGCCGGTAGCCGTGGGCGCGGAGCTGGTCGATCAGGGTGGGCAGGGCTTCGACCGTGTGCCTGCGGTCGCCGCCGGAATCGTGCAGCAGGACGATCGACGAGTGACCCGTTTCCGGATCGTCGCGCGCCAGCTGGTCCAGCGTGCTCTGCACGATCGCCGCGGCCGACGGCCGCTTCCAGTCGCCCGGATCGACGCGCAGGCCGACGATCAGGTAGCCAAGTTTCTGCGCCGTCACCAGCGGGTTGACCTCGGCCGGCGTCGACGGCTCGGCGTCTCCGAAATAGGGCGGCCGGAACAGGCGGAAGTCCCGGCCGGAGACCACCTCGAAAAGCCTCTGGTTGGCGTTCAGCTCCACATCGGCCCAGCCGTGCGGCAGCACCGCGATATTGGGGTGGGTATAGGTGTGGCTGCCCAACAGCATGCCGTCGTTCACCTCCCGCTTCACCAGCCCGGGGTGCGACTGCATGTTCTGGCCGATGATGAAGAAGGTCGCCGGCGCCTGCTTGTCTTCCAGGATCTGCAAGATCTTCGGCGTCCAGTGCGAATCCGGCCCGTCATCGAAGGTCAGAGCCACCCAGCCGGGATGGGCGCCATAGCGGTCGATCACGTAGGAGGTCGGCAGCTGGTCATAATGCTCGTCGGCGATCAGTCCGGTGTCGGGGTCGAAGGTCAGGGTGCGCTTGCCGGGCTTGGGCGTGGCGGTGACGCGGAGGATTTCGCCGGTGCCGTTGAAATCGACCGAGCCGCCCGGCGCCAGGTTGATCAGCCCCGCGGCGGAAATGTCGCCATAGGGCTTGCCGAACAGGCTCCAGACGCCCGGGTCCTCCGATCCCAGACGCCACAGGCCGTAGCCGCGCACCCGCCAGGGATCGGTGACCTTGATCTGGTTGAAGGTGGTGGTGGCGTCGAGGAACCAGACGTCATGCTTGCGGCCGTCCTCAATGTATTCGTAGTGCGGATTCAGCGCATTGTCGTCCATCTCGATATCGACGTCGCTGTCGTGCGCCGCCTGGATCGCCTCGTGGAAGGTGACCGCGTCGGCGCGGCCCTGACCGGACGCATCCGCGTCGGTCCAATTGTAGCCATAGGCGCCGAAGGCCAGGATCGTATGGGACGGATCGAGCATGGACAGGCGCGAGTTCAGGTATTTTTCGAACCAGTCCTCGCCGGCCGGCGGTCCCGCCCTGCCGGTCATCCAGTGCTCGTCATAGGCCATCAGGATCAGGCTGTCGGAATTGGCCTGCAGCGCCTTCAGCGGCCAGTCGTCGTCATCGAACGGCGCGGTGACCCAGACCTCGCGGCCGAGCGGCTTCAAGGCCGCGCGCGCCTTGGCCAGCAGGCCCGGATAGGCTTTCACCGCATTGGGCGACATGTTCTCCAGGTCGAAGACATAGCCGGCGTAGCCATGCTGCTGCGCCTGGGCGACCAGGGTGGCGACCAGCCTGTCCTGGGCGGCCGGATGCAGCAAAAGCCCATCGGCCAGGGCGGTGTCGAACAGGTCCGCATGGGCGTTGTGGATGACGGGCAGCACCGCCGGCGGATGCGGCTGGCTGGCGATCAGGGCGACGGCCTGCGGGTCGTCGGTGATGTCGAGATCGCCGGTCGTGTCCTTCAGCGCGAACCATTGCGGCGCGACGACGTCCAGCTGGCCGATATGCTGGGAAAGCGAGGCGCGGGAATCGGGGTCCCAGCTCACATAGAAGCCGAGGGTCAGCGCCTTCAGGGCGCGGTTGGAGCCGGGCGCGCGCGGCCGGCCGATATGCGTCCAGGGCGGCTTTCCCTTCAGCCGCTTGGCGTTTTCGACGTGCAGACCCTGCAGCACGCGCGGGTCGCGCAGCTCGACATCGGGCAAGGGCGGCGCCAGCGCCAGGGTGATCAGGAAGCCGGCGACGATCGCGGCCAGCAAAGACAGCAAAAGCCCGCCAAACTGCCCCGCCCGCCGCGCGCGGCGCCCCGTCGGATCATGGAAGATGAAGGGATCGGAAGACGGATCCGGCGCAGGCGGCATGGGCTTGGTGTGCCGAACCCCGGTGGCTGAAGCAAGACCCCCGGCTTTCGCAGCGGTTGCGCCGGACGCGGACGCGCGCGACAAATGGTCCATCATGGCCCACCGCCCTCGTCGCAGCGTCCTCTACATGCCGGCTTCCAATGCGCGGGCCATCGAAAAGGCGCGCCAACTCGCCTGCGACGCCATCATCTTCGACCTTGAGGACGCCGTTGCGCCGGACGCCAAGCCGCAGGCCCGCGCCCAGGCCGTGGCCGCGGTCGCCGCAGGCGGCTTTGGCGGCCGCGAACTGATCGTCCGCTGCAACGGCCTGGATACGCCCTGGGGGGCCGATGACCTGGCGGCGGCGGCGGCGGCCGGGCCCGACGCCATCCTAGTCCCCAAGGTGAACGGCCCGGACGACATCGCCGCCTATGACGCGGCCATCGCCGCGGCGCCGGCGCGGACCGCGCTCTGGGCGATGATCGAGACCCCGGCCTGCGTTCTCGACCTGAAGGCCATCGCCCAGGCGGCGCACACCAGCCGGCTGACCTGCTGGGCGATCGGGCTGAACGATCTGGCCAAGGCCATGGGAGGCCGCCAGACGCCCGACCGCGCCCCGCACCTGCCGATCCTCAGCTTGGCCGTGGCGGCCGCCCGCGCCCATGGCCTGGCCATCCTCGACAGCGTCACCAACGCCATCGACGACGCCGCTCTGCTCGAAGCCCATTGCCGCCAGGCCGCCGACATCGGCTTCGACGGCAAGACCCTGATCCACCCCAACCAGATCGAGGCGGCTAACCGGCTCTTCTCGCCCGACCCGGACGAGGTCGCCTGGGCGCGGGCGGTGATCGCCGCCTACGCCCGGCCCGAGAACAAGACGAAGGGCGCGTTGCAGGTGGAAGGCCGGCTGGCCGAGCGGCTGCACCTCGACCAGGCCGGGCGCCTGGTCGAGATCGACGCCGCCATCCGCGCCCAGGCGGTCGCCGCATGAGCGGGCTGGCCTTCCTGGCGGCGGTCCTTGTCGGCGTCGCGCCGACGCCCGCGCCCGCCGTCGCGCCGCCGCCGCCGCCCGCCGCGGCTCAACCAGCGCCAACGCCGGCGCCTCCGACGCCGCCGAGCGCCGCGGACGGCCCGCCGGCCTCCAACGCCCAGGCCGGTGTCGGCGAATCGCAGATCCGTTCCAACTACCGGGCGGCGGAGTCGACGCGGGGGCCGCTGGACGGACGCTGGCGGCTCAGTCTCGCCGGCGGCGGGGCGGTCATCTACCTCTTCCAGTTTTCGGATTCCGGCGGCGCCCCCGACCCGCGCGCCACCACGCCGATGGCTCCCCAGGTCGAAGGCGCCTGGCAGGATCTGCGCCGCCCCGACGCTCTGAGCGCGTCCGGCATATTTGAAACCGTGCGGCGGGATGGAAATCGGCTGGTCGTCGTCTTTCACGAGGGCGATCCGACCTCGGACCAGACCCTCACCCTTGATCCCGACGGCGCAGCCTGGACCGGCGATCTGGCAGTCGGCGGCGTCCACACCCGGGTGACGATGACGCGGGAATAATAACTTCGCGCATTCCCGCGAAAGCGGGGAACCAGGTCTTTACCGCAAAGCCCGCCAAGTTCGCCAAGGAGCCTGTGCAAGCTGAGTAACTCTTGGCGTCCTTAGCGAACTTTGCGTTCGCCTCTCGCTGTTCATCCCGCTCCTATCACCTGCTAAAGCACCTGGGTCCCCGCGTCGCGGGATGAGCCTATTAGGAGAGAGCCCGACGCGCGGCCTCCAGCGCAATTTCAAGCGCCTCCGAGGCATACGTAACCGCTTCGCCAACCCCCCAGACGGGGCCCGGCCAGGCTGGATCATCCGAACGCCGGCCGACCACATGGGCGTGCAGTTGTGGGGTGATGTTGCCGAGCAGGCCGACGTTCAGCTTTTCCACCGGCCGCCCTAGCCCCTCGCCGATCGCCCGCACCGCCGCTCCCGCGATCGTGATCTCCTCGATCAGCCGCGCGCGGTCCATCGCCGGCAGGTCGGCGATCTCGCGGGCGCCGGCCAGGCGCGGGATCAGCACGATCCACGGCCAGCGCGCATCGGCCTGCAGCCGGACCTCGCTGAGCCCGAGCGAAACCAGCGCCGTCGAGGTCTGCAGGAAGGCGGTCGAGAGGATGAAGTCGCTCAATTCAGGCTCCTGCAATCCCGCCCTGCTTTAGCGCAATCGGCCTGCAAGTTTCATCATCCGACCGCTCGGCCATTGCCGCGACCGGGACTTATGCGCTACGCCGCGCCCGCCTAGGATTGGATGGAGCAGAACCATGGCCGACAAGTCCCCCCTCCGCGTGGCCGTCACCGGCGCCGCCGGCAATGTCAGCTACGCCCTGCTCTTCCGCATCGCCGCCGGCGAGATGTTCGGTCCCGATCAGCCGGTCATCCTGCAACTGCTGGAAATCCCGGTGGAGGGGCCGCAAAAGGCGCTGAAGGGCGTGGCCATGGAGCTGGACGACTGCGCCTTCCCGCTGCTCAAGGGCATGGTCCTCTCAGACAAGCCGGACGTGGCCTTCGCGGACGCCGACTGGTGCCTGCTGGTCGGCTCCAAGCCCCGCGGCCCCGGCATGGAGCGCGCCGATCTGCTCAAGGACAACGGCAAGATCTTCATCGGCCAGGGCCGCTCGATCGACGCAGTCGCGGCCAAGACCACCCGGGTCTGCGTCGTCGGCAACCCCTGCAACACCAACTGTATGATCGCCGCCGGCCAGGCCAAGCGCCTCGCGCCCGACCAGTTCACCGCCATGGTCCGCCTCGACCAGAATCGCGCCCAGACCCAGCTGGCGCAAAAGGCCGGCGTCGACGTGACCGCGGTCACCGATCTCTACATCTACGGCAACCACAGCCCGACCATGTTCGCCGACTTCACCCACGCCAAGATCGGCGGCAAACCGGCCGCCGAGGTGATCGGCGACGACGCTTGGCTGAAGACCGAGTTCCTGCCGACGGTCGGCAAGCGCGGCGGCGCCATCGTCGAGGCGCGCGGCGTGAGTTCGGCGGGCTCGGCCGCCAATGCGGTGCTGGACTATGTCCGCGACCTGGCCACGCCCGGATCTGTGCATGCGGTCGCCGTGGCGACCCATGGCGCCTACGGCTTCGCCGACGGGATCTGGGCCGGCATGCCGGTGCGCTCGACCGCGACGGGCTATGAGGCGGTCACCGACGTCGAGATGGACGACTTCGCCAAGAGCCGGATCGCCATCACCAACGAAGAACTGGTCGGCGAACGCGACACCGTCAAGGAGATGCTGGGCGCCTGATCGCCCGGCCGGGAGGTCGCCGCCGAATGACCGATCACGGGCCGACGCTGGAAACCGCGCGCCTGACCCTGCGCCCGACCCGGGCGCAGGATTTCGACGGCTGGGCGGCGCTGATGGCCGACGAGGCCTCGAAATTCATCGGCGGCCCGCAAGCGCGATCGGCCGCCTGGCGGGGGTTCGTCTCCATGGCCGGCGCCTGGTCGATCCAGGGCTACGCCATGTTCTCGGTGATCGAGAAGGCCTCGGGCCGCTGGATCGGACGGATCGGACCCTGGGTTCCGGAAGGCTGGCCCGGCACGGAGGTCGGCTGGGGCCTCGTCAAGGACGCCTACGGCCATGGCTATGCGACCGAGGCGGCCAGCGCCGCCATCGACTGGGCGTTCGACAGGCTGGGCTGGACCGACGTCATCCACTGCATCGATCCGGAAAACATCGCCTCGCAGAAGGTGGCGCGCCGGCTCGGCTCGACCAATCGCGGCCCCGGCCGCCTGCCGGCGCCCTACGAGGCCTATCCCGTCGATCTCTGGGGCCAGACGCGGGATGAGTGGCGTAGCCGCCGTCGCTAGGTCAGCCCTGATCCGGCGCGTTTGGCCGACGCGCGGGCAAGAATTTCGCCCTGAGCCACCGGCGCACCGGCGCGTCGTAGAGGCGGTCCAGTCCCCAGGTGAGCAGGACGAGGGCGATCAGGAAGGCGAGCCCGAACAGGACGCCGCTCAGGTCCGCAGGGATATCGATGACCCGTTGCAGCTCCATCACCGCCAGATTGCCCAGCGGCTGGTGCACGATATAGACGCCGTAGGAGATCAGCCCGACGAAGCTGAACAGCCGCCCGCTCAAGGGGTCCGGCTCGAAATGACCGGCCGCTATGACCAGGATCGGCATGCCCGCCAGCACCATGCCGATCTCATAGTAGGGCGTGAGCGCATCGGGCGCATGGATCGCCAGCGCCACGCCAAGAGCGGCGACGCAGGCCCAGGCCGCCCAGAGCGACTTGAATTCCCGGGTTCCGAACAGGCGATAGACCAGGACGCCGGCGAAGAAGGAAAAGCCGACCCGGGCCAGCGCCGCCCACTGGTCGGTGAGATTGTAGCCGACATCGAGCGTGCCGTAGTGGAACTCGGCATAGGCCACGCCGATCCCGCAGACGATCAGGATGGCGATCAGCACCCGGACGGTCAGAAGGCGGATCGCGGCGGCATAGACGAAGTTGGCGATCAGTTCGGGCAGCAGCGTCCAGATCGGCCCATCCAGCGTGGTGCCGTTGATGCTCAAGCCCGGAAAGCGCGGGATCATCAAGAGCCCGGCGCCGACGCACTCGACCACCTTGATCGGGGTCCAGACGCTGTGCGGATCGCCGAGCATCGAGGCCGTGGCCGTGATCACGCCCAGCAGCAGCCCGATGAGATAAAGCGGATAGAGCCGGATGATGCGGGTCTTGACGAAGTCGCCGAAAAACCCGCCGGCTTCGAGCCGCGTCCCGTAGGCGTGAGCGACCACAAAGCCGCTGATCAGATAAAAAAGGTCGACCGCCAGAAAGCTCTCCGGCGCCCGAAACGGGCCGAACAGGGCCGGGACGTGGCGCGTCACCACCAGAAAGGCGCCGATCCCCCGTAGGCCGTCCAGCGTCTGGAACGAGCGACGCGCGGGCGCCTGCGCCATGGCTTTTCCCCCCGAAAGCGCGCCGAGATCGTTGCTGGGCGGCCTCGCCGGCGATCCTATCAGAACTTGCGCACCGCGTTCGGATCATAGGCCGCGCAGGCGCCGTGAAACCCGAAGCCGCGAAAGCCCACCAGGTCGAGGTGTCCCGTCGCCCGGTCGATGACCACCGATGGCCGGTTCCAGAGGCTCATGGCGAAATGACCGGTGATCAGATGCTCATCGAGCTTCAGGTCCCGCATCGGCCGCCAGCCCTCATCGCCGCCGGGATGGCGCATCACGTGCGGGATGCGGATACGGCCCTCATCGCCGGTGATGTCGACTAAAAGCGGGTCGTCCGCCGACACCGGCCCGACCCCGGCATGGGTGGTCACTCCCAGGCAACTCAGGTGCAGATCGAAGGCCAGGCCGGGCGGCTGGCCCTGAGCGGCGGCGGACCCGGCCACGAGGGCGAGCGCGACGCCGAAAACCCGCGTCCTGAACGGCATGTTTTCCCTCAAGGAAGCCTAGCCGTTGAAGCTTAGCACCGCCTCGATGATTCGATCCTGGGTGTCGGCGTCGAGATCGGCGTGCATGGGAAGGCTCAAGACCCGCTCGGCCTTGTCCTCGCTGACCGGCAGGCCGCCCGGACGCGGATAGCCGGCGTAAACGTCCTGGCGGTGCATCGGCATGGGATAATAGGCCGCCGTCGGGATGTCGTAGGCCTTCAGGTGCGCGGCCAGGCCGTCGCGGTTCTCATGCTCGATCGTGTATTGCGCCCAGGTCGACACGCCGCCGGGAATGACGATCGGCGTGCGCGCCGCCGAGCCGGCGAGCCCGGCGGTGTAACGCTCGGCCGCAGCGTTGCGCCAGTCGATCTCGCTTTCGAACACCTTCAGCTTCTCGATCAGGATCGCCGCCTGCAGGGTGTCCAGGCGGCTGTTCATGCCGACGCGAATGTTCAGGTATTTCGGGTCGTGGTCGAAGCTGTGGCCTTCGATGTCGCTCTTGGTGGCCTTGCCGTGCACGCGCAGGGAATCGATCCGCTCGGCCAGCCAGTCGTCCTCGGTCAGGATGGCGCCGCCGTCGCCATAGGCGCCCAGCGGCTTGGCGGGGAAGAAGCTGGTGGTCATGGCGTCGGCCCAGGCGGCGGGGTGGCGGCCATGCAGGGTCGCGCCATACGACTGGGCGGAATCGGCGATCAACTTCAGGCCGTGGCGGCGCGCGATGGCGACGATGGCCGGATAGTCGGCGGCCTGGCCGAACAGGTCGACCGCGATGATGGCGCGCGGCGTGAGCTTGCCCTCGGCCTGGACGGCCAGGATCGCCGCCTCCAGCCGCTCGGGGTCGAGATTGTAGGTGTCGGGGCGGATGTCGACGAAGACTGGCGAGGCGCCCAGCCAGGGAATGACCTCGCCGGTGGCCGCGAAGGTGAAGCTGGGGCAGAAGACCGCATCGCCGGGCCCGACCCCCCAGGCCATCAGCGGCAGGGCCACCGCCTCGGTGCCGTTGGCGCAGGAGACGCAGTGGGCGGCGCCGGCGAAGGCGGCCAGCTGGCGCTCCAGCGCCCCGACCTCTGGTCCCATCACATACTGGCCATGGGCCAGGACCCGCGCGATAGCCGCATCGATCTGCGGCCTTAAGCGCGCCTGCTGGGCGGCCAGATCGATGAAGGCGATGGACGAGGGAGCGGCGGCGCGCTGGACAAGTGAAATGGGCATGCGAATCAGGATTTTCCGTGAGGGAAGCCGCACATAGCCGCCACCGGCTGGAAACCGCGACACAATCCCTGTAACCGACTGTTTCCATTTGACGAGCGAGCCCGGAGACCGAGATGGACGCCATTCTGGTCGTGGGCGGCGCCGGCTATGTCGGGTCGCATGCCTGCAAGGCTTTGGCTGGGGCCGGCTATCGGCCGGTGACCCTGGACAATCTGCGGACCGGTCACGCGGATGCGGTGAAATGGGGTCCGCTGATCGAGGCGGATTTCGGTGATGTCGAGGCCGTGCGCGCGACCGTGAGCGAGCATAAGATCACGGCGGCGATGCATTTCGGCGCCCTCAGCCTGGTCGCCGAGTCGGTGGCCGAGCCGGCGCGCTACTACGACAACAATGTCGCCGGCACGCTGCGCATGCTCGAGGCCCTTGGCGCGGAAGGCGTCGGCCGGCTGGTGTTTTCCTCCAGCGCCGGGGTCTACGGGGTGACCTCGAGCGACCCGATCCCCGAGGACGCGCCGCTGAACCCGATCAACCCCTATGGCGAGACCAAGCGGGTCATCGAAGGGGCGCTGCGCTTCGTCGGCCCGGTGCAGGGGCTGTCCTGGTGCGCCCTGCGCTATTTCAACGCCGCCGGCGCGGACGAGGCGGGCGAGATCGGCGAGCGGCACGAGCCGGAGACCCATCTGATCCCCAATGTGCTGCAGGCGGTGCGCGCGGGCCGGCCGGTGAAGCTGTTCGGCTCCGACTATCCGACCCCCGACGGCTCGGTGGTGCGCGACTATGTCCATGTCGCCGACCTGGCCGACGCCCATGTGGCGGCCTTAAGGTTTCTAAAGGACGGCGGCGAGAGCCAGCCGATGAATCTGGGAACCGGCGCCGGCCTGTCGGTGCTGGAGATCGTCGCCGCCGCCGAGCGGGTTCTGGGCCATCCGATCGCCGCCGAAATGGGGCCGAGGCGCGCCGGCGATCCGCCCTGCCTGGTCGCCGAGCCCAGCCGCGCCAAGCGCCTGCTGCGCTGGACTCCGGGCCGATCGGACGTCGATACCCTGATCCGCACCGCCGCGGCGTTCGAGGCCTCGCGGGGTTAGGGCGACTTCGCCAGCGTTAAGGTCCGACTAAGGCGCGGGGCGGATAGTCGAACCCCCATGTCAGCCGCCAACGCCCCCAGCCCGGCCGATCGCGCTGCGCAGACAGCCTCGGACGACCGCATCGACCGGATCGCCTCGGTCAGCGCGCGCGAGACGCTGGACCGCATCCGCGCCTCGGGCGTGCTCGCCACCGGCGCGGTCAACATGATCGGGCTCGACGCCATCCGCCGCCAGCTCGGCGACCGCTGGGCCGCCAAGAAGGGCCGGGTGTGGGAGCATGTGGAACAGGAATTCCAGCGCAAGCTGGGACCGGCCGACCTGGCGGTGCGCATCGACGACATCAACTACCTGATCGCCGTACCCAGCGCCCCGGGCTTCGCCGCCCAGGCCTTGTGCCTGAGCATCCTGCAGGACGTGCTGAAGTTCTTCCTGGGCGAGATCAGGACCGGCGATATCGCCGTGCGCATCGTCACCGACCTGGCGGGCGGCGCCATCGTCTCGGCGCCGGTCGACCTTTCCCGCCTGGCCCGCGCGCGCGCCGCGAACCGGTCGACGGCCGCCGAAGACATCAGCGATCAGCAATCGCCGCCGGCCGATTGGCGCCCGCCGCTGGCCGGCCGGGTCAGCGTCGTCGAGCTTGCCCTGCCCAAACAGGAGCCGTTCGACATCAGGCTGACGGTCGAGCCGGTGTGGAACCTGCGCCGGGGCCTGATCATGTCGTTCCTGATCGAGCGGTCCGGCGTGCCGCTGGGCGCGGACGCCGCCGAGCTCGAGGCGGTGGACATGGCCACCTTCGCCTATGCCGCAACCCTCTTGGAAGAGTCCGCGGACCAGGGCGGGCCGCTGACCTTGCACGTGCCGGTCAGTTTTTCATCGCTGGCCGTCCAGCACACGCGCCTGCGGCTGCTGAAGCTCACCCAGTCGGTGCGCGAGGCCATGCGCGCCTGCATGCTGATCGAGATCTGCGGCCTGGACGCCGGCGTGCCCCCCAGCCGGCTGGTCGAGGTGGCCGGCCTTGTGCGCTCGCTCTGCGCCGGCGTGGTGGGCCGCGTGCGCCCCAGCCGGCCGGCCCTGGCCGCGGTCAAGGCCTGCGGCCTGCGCGGCCTGGCGGTCGAGGCGCGGCTGCTCGGCCTGCAGCAGGGCGACGCGGCGACGCGGCTGAAGGCCTTCGTCATCGCCGCCCAGACGGTCAGTCCCAACCTGATCGTCCACGGACTGCCAACCCCGAACGCCGTCGATGACGCCGCCGTCGCCGGGTTCAGCCACGCCAGCGTGGCCTCGCCCTGAAACTGGTTCGCGCCGACCGCGCCGGCGATTGGCCTGCGCCACGACGCGGGCTAGGGTGCGCGCCCTCGCCGCCCCTAGCCGGACGCCCCATTTGCCACCCCCAGGCGCTGACGCTCCCGTCCTTGCGATCGACGCGTTGCGCATCGCATTTCAGACCTATGACGGCCTGGTCGAGGCCGTGCGCGGGGTGAGCCTGACGCTCGCGCGCGGCGAATGCCTCGGCGTCGTCGGCGAAAGCGGCTCGGGCAAGAGCCAGACCTTCATGGCCGTCATGGGCCTTTTGGCCGAGAACGGGCGCGCCGACGGCTCGATCCGGTTTTGCGGCCGCGAGCTGCTTGGCCTGAACCGCGCCGGCCTGAACCGCCTGCGCGGCTCGAAGATGACCATGATCTTCCAGGACCCGCTGACCGCGCTCACCCCGCATGTGACGATCGGCGAGCAGATCGCCGAGCCGCTGCGCGCGCATCTGGGGCTTTCGGACAGCCAGGCGAGGGCCAAGGCGCTGCGCTGGCTGGAGCGGGTGCGCATCCCGGAGGCCGCGCGGCGATTGCGGCAGTTTCCGCACGAGCTCTCCGGCGGCATGCGCCAACGGGTGATGATCGCCGCGGCCATGGCCTGCGGGCCGGAGCTCTTGATCGCCGACGAGCCGACCACCGCGCTGGACGTGACGGTGCAGGCGGAAATCCTCGACCTGATGGCCGAGCTGAAAAGCGAGACCCACACCGCCATGGTGCTGATCACCCACGACATGGGGGTGATCGCGCGGCTGGCCGATCGCGTGGCGGTGATGAAGGACGGCCTCTATGTCGAGGAGGGGACGGCCGAGCAGGTCTTTGCGGCGCCGCGCAGCGACTATACCCGCGCCCTGCTGGCCGCCATACCGCGCCTGGACCGGGACGATCGCGGCGGCCGGCCCATGCCCGATCCGGTCGCGCCCGACGCGGCCATCGTGGTCGAGGCGCACGATCTCAAGGTCTGGTTTCCGGTCCGCCAGGGCCTGTTCGCCCAGACCAGGCGCCTGCGCGCCGTCGACGGGGTCAGCTTCCAGCTGCGTGAAGGCGAGACCCTGGGCGTCGTCGGCGAGAGTGGCTGCGGCAAGTCGACCCTGGCGCGGGCGGTGCTCAATCTGATCGCGCCGACCGCGGGCGCGGTGACGCTGATGGGTCGCGACATCACCCACGCCGACCAGACGGCGATGCGCAAGGCGCGGGCCGATCTGCAGATCGTCTTCCAGGACCCCCTGGCCAGCCTCGATCCGCGCATGACCATCGGCGATTCCGTCGCCGAGCCCTTGCGCGCCTTTCGCGCTCAACTGACCCGCCGCCAGCGCGAGGTCGAGGTCCGCGCCATGCTGGACCAGGTCGAGCTCGATCAGGCCCTGATCAACCGCTATCCGCACGAGCTGTCCGGCGGCCAGAACCAGCGGGTGGGGGTGGCGCGCGCCATGATCCTGAAGCCCCGGCTGGTGATCTGCGACGAGGCGGTCTCGGCGCTGGACGTCTCCATCCGCGCCCAGATCATCGACCTTTTGATCGGGCTGCAGAAGCGGCTGGGCATGGCCATGCTGTTCATCAGTCACGACCTGGCCGTGGTGCGCGAGATCAGCCATCGGGTGATGGTGCTCTATCTTGGCCGGGTGATGGAGCAGGCCTCGCGCGAGCAGCTCTACGCCCATCCGCGGCATCCCTACACCAAGAGCCTGTTGTCGGCGGTCCCGATCCCCGATCCGATCCGGGAGCGCGCGCGTCCGCGCGTGCGCCTTGAGGGCGAGCCGCCCAGCCCGCTCGACCCCTTGAGCGCGCTTCGCTTCATGCCGTCGAAACTGCCCGTCGATCCGGCGTCGGGGATCTATCTGCCGAGGCTGGAGGAGGTCGAGCCCGGCCACCTGGTGTCGGAGTTCGACGCGCCATGACGACCGGCGCCCGACCCCCGCTCAGCATGGGCGAAGCGTCCGTCCTGACCCGCCGGATCACGCGCCTGTCCGTCGCCGTAGCGCTGGTGCTGACCACGATCAAGGCGGCGGTCTGGATCGCCTCGGGCTCGGTCGCCCTGCTCGCGTCGCTGGCGGATTCAGGGCTCGACGTGCTGGCCGCCCTGACCACCTATTTCGCGGTCCGCTATGCGGCCAGCCCGCCGGACCTGGAGCACCGCTTCGGGCACGGCAAGGCCGAGGCCTTCGCCAGCCTGACCCAGGCCGGCCTGGTCTTCGCCACCGCCGCCCTGGTCGGCGAGGAAGCGGTGGTGCGCCTGCTCCACCCGCGACCGGTCGCCGACGAGGGCTGGGGCATGGCGGTGATGGGGCTGTCGATCGTGCTGACCGGCGGCCTGATCTTCGCCCAGTCCAAGGTGCTGGCCCGTACCCGCTCGGTGGCCGTCACGGGCGACCGGATGCACTACGTGGTCGATCTGGGCGCCAATATCGTCGCCCTGGTCGGCATCGGGGCCAACGCCCTGATCGGCGGCTCGGCCCCGGACGCCGCCGCCGGCCTGATCGTCACCGCCTGGCTGGTCTGGGGCGCGATCGGCGTCTTCCGCCAGGCCTCGCTCGAGCTGATGGATCACGAACTGCCCGACGACGCGCGCCGGCACATCGCCGAGTTGGCGATGGCCGATCCCGAGGTCAGGGCCGTCAACAAGCTGCGCACCCGCGCTTCGGGCCCCTACATCCACATCCAGCTGCACGCAGAGCTCGACGCCTCGCTCGACCTGGTCGAGGCGCATCGGGTGATGCTGGCGGCGGAAAATCGGGTGCTGGACGCCTATCCGACGGCCGACATCATCATCCATCCCGATCCCGGCGGCGCCGCCGAGCCCCACGGCGGCGCCTTCCCGGAGGTGCGCGAACCCGACCCGATCGCGAAGTCGGTAAACGGGACCTTAAGGCGCAGGCGCTAGCTGATCCGAGCATGACCGTCGAACGCACCGTGCACCATTTCCCGCTCGACCCGGCGTCGCGCCAGGTCAGGCTGGCCCTTGGCGAAAAGCGGCTGGCCTTCCTAGAGGTGCAGGAACGCTATTGGGAGCGCCGCAGCGACTTCCAGACGCTCAATCCCTCCGGCCTCACTCCGGTCCTGGTCGAGGTCCAGAACGGCCAGAAAACCATCATCTGCGAAAGCCGCGCCATCCTCGAACACATCGAGGAAAGCGAGCCGGAGCCAGGCCTGATGGGCCGCGATCCGGCGGAACGCGCCGAAACGCGGCGGCTGCTGCAATGGTTCGACCGCAAGTTCGACAATGAGGTCAACGGCTTGCTACTGCATGAAAAGATGGAGAAGCGTCTGCTCGGCATGGGCGCCCCCAGCCACGCCAATCTGCGTGCTGGCCGCGAAGCGCTGAAGACCCACCTGACCTATATCGAGCGCCTGCTCGACGACCGCGACTGGCTGAACGGGCGCAGATTGAGCCTCGCCGACTTCGCCGCCGCCGCGCACCTGTCGGTGATCGACTATTTCGGCGATATTCCCTGGGGGGAGTTTCGCGGGGTGCGCACCTGGTACATGAAGCTGAAGTCCCGCCCCTGTTTCCGTCCGCTGCTGACCGATCGCTGGCCCGGCCTGATGCCCGCGCCGCATTATGACGACCTCGACTTCTGAGCCCATCGAGGCGCGGATTCGCTGCACGGCGGCGGACATCGGCTTCGACGCCTGCGGCCTGACCGGCGTCGAGACCCCATGGCCGGCCACGGCTCGCCTGAAGGAATTCGTCGCGCTCGGCCGCCACGGCGACATGGACTGGATGGCCGCGACCGCCGAGCGGCGGACCCACCCGCGCGCGATGTGGCCGCAGGCGCGGTCGGCCATCGTGCTCGGGGTCAACTATGGCCCCGAGGTCGACCCGCTGGCGGCGCTGGAGCGGCGCGACCGAGGGACGATCTCGGTCTATGCCCAGGGCGACGACTATCACGAACTGATCAAGGCGCGGCTGAAGACGCTGGCTCGCTGGCTGGTCCGGGCGGCGGGCTGCCAGGTCAAGGTCTTCGTCGACACCGCGCCCCTGATGGAAAAGCCGCTGGCGGGCGCGGCGGGCCTCGGCTGGCAGGGCAAGCACACCAATTTGGTCTCGCGCGACTTCGGCTCCTGGCTCTTCCTGGGCGTGGTGCTGACCGACCTTGCGCTGAACCCTGACAAGGCCGAGGCCGACCACTGCGGCCAGTGCCGCGCCTGCCTGGACATCTGCCCGACCAAGGCCTTCCCGGCGCCTTACCAGCTCGACGCCCGGCGCTGCATCTCCTACCTGACCATCGAGCACGCCGGGCCCGTGCCGGAGGCGTTCAGGGCCGCGCTCGGCAACCGGATCTACGGCTGCGACGACTGCCTGGCCGTCTGCCCGTGGAACAAGTTCGCACAGATCTCGCGCGAGGCGAAACTGGCGGCGCGCGAGGCCCTGACCAGCCCCAGGCTAGCCGATCTGGCCGGCCTCGACGACACCGCCTTCCGCGCCCTCTTCTCCAAGAGCCCGATCAAGCGGATCGGCCGCGACCGTTTCGTGCGCAACGTCCTCTACGCCATCGGCAATTCCGGTGATCCGGCCTTGGCAGAGGCGGCGCAGGCCCGGCTGACCGACGCCTCGCCCGTGGTGCGCGACGCCGCCGCCTGGGCCCTGACCCGGCTTCAGGGCGTGTCGACCAGCGCCTCGAGCAGCCGCGCCATGAAGGCCGCGCCCCGCTCCATCTGAGCGATCTCGACATATTCGTCCGGCTGGTGCGCCTGGTCGATCGAGCCGGGGCCGCAGATCACCACCGAATAGCCGGCCTGTTGGAACTGGCCGGCCTCGGCGGCGTAGGAGACCGCCCGCGCCGGCCCATTGTCGCCGGCCAGGCGCCGCGCGAACGCCTCCGCCGCGCCGCTCGGCTCGGGGGCGAGCGCCGGAACGCTGGAGCGCTGCTCGACCAGCACGCCGGCGTCGGGGAAGCGGGCCTTCAGTTCGGCGTCGAGCGCCTCGGCCTGGGCGAAAAAGTCGGCCAGGATCGCCTTGGGCTCCAGGCCCGGCGGCGTGCGCAGGTCGAAGCCGAACACGCACTTCCGCGCCAATATGTTGAGCGCCGTGCCGCCGTTGACGACGCCGATGGTCAGGCTGGCGCCCTTGGGCAGGAAGGGCGAGGCGGCGTCGGCCTGGCGCTGCAGCCGCTCCGACAGCGCGACCAGCAACGCCATCAGCCGGACCGCCGCCATATTGGCCGAAACGCCCAGGTGGGTCAGGCTGGAATGGGCCTCGTGGCCCAGGACCGTGACCTTGAACGAGGCGATGCCCTTGTGCCCTGAGACCGCCTCCATATTGGTCGGCTCGCCGACGATGACGGCCGCGGGGCGCGGCAGGCTGGTGGTTATCTCGCCGATCAGGGCCGGCGCGCCGAGGCAGCCGATCTCCTCGTCATAGGAAAAGGCCAGGTGCACAGGCCGCTTGAGGCCCGCGGCGGCGAAATCGGGCGCCGCGGCCAGGGCGAGGGCCAAGAACCCCTTCATGTCGCAGGTCCCGCGCCCGTAGAGCCGATCGGCGCGCCGCTGCAGCGTGAACGGATCGGAGGTCCAGGCCTGCCCATCGACCGGCACCACGTCGGTATGGCCGGACAGCACGACCCCGCCCTCGGTTTGCGGCCCGATCGAGGCCAGGAGATTGGCCTTGGAGCCGTCGGCGTTGGCGACGCGCCGCGAAGCCACGCCCAGTTCGCCGAGCAGCGTTTCCGCATGGGCGATGAGGTTCAGGTTTGACTCGCGCGAGGTGGTGTCGAAAGCGATCAGCCGGCCGAGTTCGTCGATAGCCCGGGTCGCGAGGCTTTGAGGATCGATCATGGGGGCCAGACTAGCCTCGCCGCCCGCCGATCCCAAGAGCGTCGACTTAAGGGGCGCCGACCCGAATGCGCCGCGCCCCAATTGCCTTGAGATAGGGACTGCGGCAGTTTCCATCGATAGCCTATTGTGGCGTTCAGCCCAGATGGCCGCGAGCGGCGGGTTCTTGGCGCCGCCTGCCAGACCCTGAGTCGAACCATGTCGCTGCTGAACATCCTGGCTGCGACGGCGATCGTCGCCGCCGTTCATCTGGCTCCCCTTCGTCCTGGCTACGTCGTCGATACCGCCAATCCTTGCGACGGTTATCCACGCTTGCCGATCGAGACCGCCAGCGGCGTTTGCGCCGGGCTGGTGTTCGGACCGCCGCCGGGGGGCCAGCGCCTTTCCCAACGGGTATTGCGCCTGCCGCGAACTCTGCTCTTCCTGCCGGACGGCGATCTTCTGGTCGTGGATCTGGGTGGGTGGGATTCGGGCCAAGGCGCCGTATGGCGGCTGAAGGCCCCGCCGGGCCGAGTGCCAACCTTGACCAAACTGCTTTCCGGCCTGGATCTGCCCCATACCGCCGCTATCGGCCCGGACGGCGACGTCTATCTCGGGGAGATGAGCCGTATCATCCGCTTCGATCCCGGCGCGCCGAATCCAGCCTCAACGGTTCAGACGGTCGTCGCCGGCTTGCCGGCTAACCACCTGCACGATGATCGCCACCCTCTATCCAGCTTCATATTCGATCGTGACGGCAGCCTGCTGGTGAACGTCGGCGCGCCGTCCGACCAATGCGCGCCGGCGCCGGGCGCGCCCGCGGCGACGAATTGCGCCGCGAGCGAAGGCGATCCGCCGCTCGCGGCCATCTGGCGTTTCGCCTATCTGGGACAAGGCCGCTGGGACCAGACCCCTACGACCTTCGCCCGCGGCCTGCGCAATTCGGTCGCGCTGGTTCGACATTCATCCGGAACCCTTCTGCAGGCGGAAAACGGCATCGATGTCGATGATCCGGACTTTCCCTATGATGTGATCAATCGGCTTCGGCCCGGCGCCGACTATGGTTGGCCCTACTGCGTGGAGACCGACACGCGGGCGCCGCTGTGGCGCGGGGCCGGCGGGCGCGATTGTGCGGGGTCCTGGCGAGCGGCGCCGATCCTGTTCCTGCCGCCGCACGGCGCGCCTCTATCCATGGTCTACTACCAGGGTCCCATGTTTCCGCAGCTGGAGGGGGATCTGCTGATCAGCCTGCACGGCTTTCGGGCGACCGGCTCGCGCATCCTCGCCTATCCGGTTGATGCGAGCGGCGCGCCGCTAAGGTCGGTCAAGGCGCGCTTCGCCGTCTATTCGCGAGATGGCGCCGCGCCGATACGCCGACGCTATCGTCCAGGGCCCGCGGCCGACGGCCTGATCGTGACGCCAGGCTGGGATGCGGTGGCGGGGCTTCGCCCGGCGGGGGCGCCCGTCGGCATGGCGGTGGCGGCGGACGGCGCCTTGTGGGTCGCGGACGACCGAAACGGCGCCGTCCTCCGCTTTGCCAGGGACAGCGCCGCCGGGCCGCATCAGCGCGCCGGACCGTCATCGCCCTCCGCCGGACAGGGTGCGCCATAGAAGCAGTTGTACCAATATTTGGTCTTGATCGCCCATTGGGTCTGCGGGAATCGGTTGTGCAGCAGGACCCAGGCGGCTTTCGAGTAGGCGCCGTGGGGTCCGTCGGAGTAGCAGCCGTAGTGGGTCGTCTTGATGGCGAGCGCCAGGGCCTCGGCCTGTCCGTCGCGACCCCAGAAAATCCAGGGCGGCTCCTTCACCCAATCGAGCACCCGTTCGGTCAACAGCTTGGGCGCGCAGGTCACCTGCGACAGCGCCGCCGCCTCAGCCGGAGCCTGGTTGCGAACCAGATAGCTCGCTGCCAGCACGGGCCTGAGCTGAGCGCGCAAACCAAAGGCGGTGCGGCCATCGACCAGCTTCATGTCGGCCGAGGCGAAGAAGGCGTCATCAAGCAGGCCTTCGACATCGCGGCTGTTGCGGCCCGACTTCCATCGGCACCACCAGTTGTCGTCGTCATGGTTGAAAAGGTCGATCCTCGTCGCGCCGGGGCCGTCGTCTGACGGATGAAGCGGATCGATATTGCGATCCTCGTCCACGATCAGGATATTGACCGCGGGCGAGCGCAGGACGTCCAGCAGCGCCTGGTGATCGCCGGGCTTCACCGGTTTGCCGCCGCGATGGATCCAGGCCTTGGTCATCTCCGGGTTCAGGGTCCGGGTAAGCTGATCGAGGTCGGCATCGACCGTTTCGCCGAGCGCATAGGTGCGCCCCCAGGCGATGCGAGCGAACCGCGCGCGCACCAGCGACGGCATGTCCGGACGTTCAGCCAGCCCGCGCATGGCCGCGATCGAAAGATTGTTCTGCAGGGGCAGGGCCGCGCCGGAAGAGGCGGTGAGCGCCGTCGCCAGATGGGCCGGATCCTCGGCCAGGATCGCAAGCAAAGCGTTGTTTACACAGCATCCCTGGGCGAGGTCGGCGCCGGCGGCGGCCAATATGTCCCGCCACTGACGCGCATCATCGACACGCCCGACCGTCATCAGATACTGCAGTCCGTCATGCCCGGCGGCGAGATAGGGCGCCGATGTTTTGAATGGAAAGGCTCTCATATGGGCCAGCGCGACCGCGAACGCCGTGGTCTCGCTCCCGGCGTCCGGGGCGCTGAGCGCGGTGCGAACCTGATGGTAGAAGTCGAAAGCGAGCGCGGCGACCGCTTGCTCGTCGCCCGCCGCGGCCCTGGCTTGCTCGTCCTGGACCTGGCTCCAGAGGGCCGGGTCGTAGTGGCGGGACACCGAGAGCGACAGGCGTTTCCAGGGTTGAGCGGCGGCGCCGACCTGGCCGGCCTTGGCCTGGGCGAAGGCCTCCAGCGCAGGCCAGCCCTGGGCGCCGTTCTGCGCGAACGGCGCCCAGGGCTGGCCCTGCACGCACGAGGGCGGAAACAGCAGCCAGGCCGCCATGGGATCGGTCCTTGCCGCATCCATCATCGCCTGGCTGGCGGTGAAGCCCGCGGGCGGGCCACCCTTCAGCCACCACGCCAAATCGACGCCGTCCTGGTCACCGGCCAGGTGCAGCCCGTCGATATCCTGCCGGGCGAGGCCATATTGGCGCTGGACGCGCGGATCGGCCGCCAGGCGGTCGCCGGGCGCCTCGAGCGCGGCCAAGGTCGCCCGCACCTGGGCCCGCCGCGTGGCGTCGTCGGCGCGGTTCGCGCCAATCCATCCCAGCAACTCCTGGGCGATGGGATGGACCGAAACCAGGCCCGGGTCGGACAGGATGGCCTCAACCTCGGCGATCGATTGCGCCTCATCGACCAGGGGTTTTTCGCCATGGCCGAACAGCAACGAGCCGTCGGACCCGGCCCGAATGGCGGCGACCATGTAGACGCCCGACGCCCGGTGCGGCGAGTCGCTGTGGGCGATCTCGCGGAAGGCCGCCAGCGCGCTCTGCCGGTCCCCTCGGTAGAAGGCCACGGACGCGGTTTGATAGGCGCGATCATCGGCCTGCAACCTGGCCAGGACCGGATTGTCGATCGGCAAGGCCGGGGGAAGTTCGACGGCGGCGACGGTTTCGTCCGCCGCACAGGCGGCGAACACGGCGCGTTGGACCTCGACCCACCGAGACACATAGGGATGATTTGCACCGAGTTGGGCGATTCGCGCCCGCAGGGTCTGCAGCGCATAGTCCGGCCGGCATCTAAAGGAGTCGAAGGAGCCATCGTCGACAAAGCCTGGAAACAGGCGCGTCATCAGTGGGCCCTGATCGGACCAGTCCTCAAGGACTGCGGACACACCCGTCTCCTCCGTCGCGAAGGGCGCGACCCCCTGACCCGTAAGCGCGCGGAAGGCGCCCGGCGAATTGGGGTGCTCGAAATAGTAGTTGAGGTGGTCAACCACTGGATTTTCGGGCGAGGGATCGGCTTTCGCCATACCGGCCGCAATGCCAAGCAGCGCGAGCGCGAGCAGAACCTTGCGAGCGCCGACGGCGGATTTCATCCGGCTTCTCCTGGAACCTTGAGTCTTGAGGGCCGTGGTCGGCCGCAACCGCAAGTGTCATGTTCCACCGACTGGGGTTAGCGTGAACCTCAGCCTTTCCCGTCCCCGATCCGCACCGGCGTTTCAGTTTGTCTGGTCAAGCCCGGGCGGGTGCGGCTTTGTGAGGACATCGGATTGACCATCGCGGCCCACCGCGACCTTGACGACGATCAAGGCCGGCTATCGCCGGGCGACGCCGGCGATCCATGCCGCATCGGCGCCGAAGGTGGTGTATGTCGAGAATGTCGCCGCCCCCGGCCCAGGCAATCCGGCCTGAAAACCCCGGCCGGTCCATGGCGACCCAGGCGGAACCGGAGCCCCCGAATGATCACCCTTTACACCTGGACGACGCCGAACGGCCGCAAGGCCTCGATCATGCTCGAGGAGGTCGGTCTCGCCTATGAGGTCAAGCCGATCAATATCGGCAAGGACGAGCAGTTCGGCGCCGAGTTCCTGCGCGTTTCGCCCAATAACAAGATCCCCGGCATCGTTGACCACGACGCAGAGGGCGGCCCGCTGGCGATCTTCGAGAGCGGGGCCATCCTGACCTATCTGGCGGAGAAGACCGGCAAGCTTTTGGCCCCGTCCGGCGCCGCCCGCTACAAGGCGCTGGAATGGACCTACTGGCAGGTGGGCGGCCTGGGTCCCATGCTGGGCCAGCTCGGCTTTTTCGCCATGCGCTCGAAGGAGAAGTCGCCTGAGGCCATCGAACGCTTCACCACCGAATCGGCGCGTCTGTTCGGGGTCATGGAAAAGCGCCTGAAAGAGGTCCCTTATCTGGCCGGCGACGACTACACGATCGCCGACATCGCCTGCTATGGCTGGACCTTCGCCGCCTCGACCATGCTGAAAAAGGCCGCGCCGGGCGCCTGGGGCGACACCCCCTCGGTCGAGCGCTGGCTGAAGACGGTCGGCGAGCGGCCGGCCGTGCAGCGCGGCATGGCGGTGCCGAAGATCGAGGAGCCGGCTTGATCTGATTTATTGTTGGCCTTAGGTGGGCCAGGTCTCGGGCGTCATGGCCAGGACGTCGCCGACGAAGTGCAGGCCGCCGCAGACGATGACGTGCGGGGCGGGTCCCGGCTCGGCCAGCGCCCGGTCCAGCGCGTCTTCGACGCCGTCGGCGATCGTGGCCCGCAGGCCCGCCGCGCCGGCCGCCTCGGCCAGCAGCTCCGGCGGGGCGGCGCTGGGCGACTGGAAGCTGGTGGTGAAGACCTTGGGATCAAGGCCGGCGAAGGGCGGGAAGAAGTTCGGCGCGTCCTTGCGCCCGAACATGCCGACGATCAGCGTCACCGGCCGGCCGTCGCGCGCGGCGAGCTTGGCGGCGGCTTCGGCCAGGGCCGCCCCGCCATGCGGATTGTGCGCGCCGTCGAGCCAGAGGTCGGCGCCGCGCGCGTGCGCCTTTTGCGCCATCGGCCCCGCGGTCAGCGACTGGAAACGTCCCGGCCAGACCGTGGAGCTGACGCCGCGGCCGATGGCGTCCTCATCGATGCGTGGATCGCCAAGGCCGAGCATGGCGGCGATGGCGACGCCGGCATTGCCGATCTGGTGCGGCCCGAACAGGCTGGGCGGCGGCAGATCGAGCAGCCGGTCTTCCAGCTGGACCACCAGCCGCCCGCGCTCCTCGTAGGCGTCGAAGTCGCGGCCCATCAGGCTGAGCGGCGCGTCCAGTCCGGCCGCCTCGCGCTCGATCACCTCCAGCGCCTCGTCCACCTGGCGAGCGCAGACGACGGGGCGTCCACGCTTGATGATGCCGGCCTTTTCCCAGGCGATCTTGGAAAGCTCCGGCCCGAGAATCTCCAGGTGATCCAGCGCCACCGGCGTGATCACCGTGACCGCCGGGGCCTCGAACACATTGGTGCAGTCGTAGCGGCCGCCGAGACCGACCTCGATGACCGCCAGATCGGCGGGGGTGCGGGCGAAGGCCTCGAAGGCCAGGGCCGAGGAGATCTCGAAGAAGCTGATCGGCTCGCCGGCATTGGCCGCCTCGACCACGTCGGCCAGCTCGTCCAGGGTCTCGTCGGTGATCAGCGTCCCGGCGATGCGGATGCGCTCGGCGAAGCGCACCAGATGCGGCGAGGTCAAGACGTGCACCTTAAGCCCCGCCGCCTCGCCGATGGCGCGCATATAGGCGCTGGTCGATCCCTTGCCGTTGGTGCCGGCGACGTGGATGACCCGTCCCATCCGCCGTTCGGGATGGCCGAGCGTGGCCAGCAGCCGCTTCACCCGGCCGGTGGAGAAGTCGATCTTCGACGGGTGCAGGGCGCGCAGGCGCTGAATCGTCCGATCCGAGGCGCGGATGGGGTCGTAGTCGATGCTCATGGGCGGATCAGGCGGCGGAACGGCGGCTTCGTCCCAGCATGAGGGTGGAGAGGATCGAGCCCAGCACCTGCGGCAACTCCTTGCGGCGGACGACCTTGTCGACCATGCCCTTTTCGACCAGGTATTCGGCGCGCTGGAAGCCCGGCGGCAGGGTCTCGCGGAGGGTCTGCTCGATGATGCGCGGGCCGGTGAAGCCGATCAAGGCCCCGGGCTCGGCCAGATGCACATCGCCGAGCATGGCGTAGGAGGCGGTGACGCCGCCATAGGTCGGATCGGTCAGCACCACCACATAGGGCAGACGGGCTCTCTTCAGGTCCTGGATGGCCAGGGTCGCGCGGGCCATCTGCATCAGGGCGAGCGCGCCCTCCTGCATGCGCGCCCCGCCCGAGGCGGTGACCGCGACCAGGGGAACGTCGCGGTCGAGCGCGGCCTTGGCGGCGGCGATGAAGGCCTCGCCCGCGCCCATGCTGAGCGAGCCGCCCAGGAAGGCGAAGTCCTGCACCATGACCACGGCGGGGACGCGATGAATCTCACCGGCCGCGATGGAGACCGCGTCGCGATCGCCCGAGGCCTTGCGCGCCGCCGCAAGCCGCTCGCGATAGGGCTTCAGGTCGACGAAATGCAGCGGGTCGTCCGGCGCCGACGGCGCGGGAATATCGTCGTGCACGCCGCCGTCGAAGGTGTAGGCGAAGCGCAGATCCGGGCCGATCCGCATGTGCCGGCCGGCCGGAGTCACCCAGAGCGCGGCCTCCAGGTCCGGACGATAGATCATCTCGCCGGTGTCTGGGCACTTGACCCAGAGATTGTCCGGCGCCTCGCGCTTGGCCACCAGCCGGCGCACGCCCGGCGCGATCTTGGACAGCCAGCCGCCACGGTCGCGGACGGGCTTCGCGGGCGCCGGGGCCGGCTCTTCAGCCGCGCCGCGCTTGCCGGAGAAATCCTTCGCGTCCGCCATGCCGATTAAGCCCGAACCCTCGCCTGGCCGACCGCGCGGACAGCCTGGGCCAGTCTCTGCGCCAATTCCAGAACCCTCGAAGTCACATTTTCGTTCGCCGCCAGCCCCGCCGCGACCTCGTCGACCAGGGCCGAGCCCACCACCACCGCGTCGGCGACCTTGGCCACCGCCGCCGCCTGCTCGGGCGTGCGGATGCCGAAACCGACCGCGACCGGCAGGCCGGACGCCTTGCGCACCCGCTCGACGGCCGGTCCAACGCTGGCTGCGTCAACGGACTTGACCCCGGTGACGCCGGCAACCGAGACATAATAGACGAACCCCGCCGTGCGCCGGGCGATCACCGCCAGCCGGGCGTCGTCCGAGGTGGGGGTCGCCAGCCGGATCAGGGCGACGCCCGCCGCGTCCAGGGCGTCGGCCATGGGATCGGCCTCTTCCGGTGGACAATCGACCACGATCAGCCCGTCAACGCCGGCCTTGGCCGCGTCCTGGGCGAAGGCCTCAAAGCCGTGGGTCAGCACCAGGTTCATATAGCCCATCAGCACGATCGGGGTGGTCTGGTCGCCCTGGCGGAAGCGCCGAACGGTGTCGAACACCCCGTTCAAGGTCATGCCGCCGGCCAGCGCCCTTTGCGCCGCACGCTGGACCGGCGGGCCTTCGGCCATGGGATCGGAAAAGGGAAAGCCCAGTTCGATGATGTCGGCGCCGGCGGCGGGAAGACCCTGGACGATCTGCAGCGCGGTCTCCGTGTCCGGATCGCCAGCCATGACATAGGCGACGAAGGCGGCGCGGCCCTCGCGTTTCAGCGCGGCGAAGCGGGCGTCGAGGCGACCGGCGCCGGCCATCAGCCGCGCTTCCCAAGGTGCTCGGCCACCGCGGCCAGATCCTTGTCGCCGCGGCCGGACAGATTGACCACCACGACGCCGCCCTTGCCGACCTCCACCGCCACCTCCGCCAGCCGGGCGAGCGCGTGGGCGGATTCCAGGGCGGGAATGATGCCTTCGAGCTTTGCCAGCAGCTGGAACGCCTCCAGCGCCTCGTCGTCGGTGGCGCTCAGATAGGTCGCGCGCCCCACATCGTGCAGGAAGGCATGTTCCGGCCCGATGCCCGGATAGTCGAGGCCGGCGGAGATGGAGTGGGCCTCGAGGATCTGGCCCAGGCGGTCCTGCAGCAGGTAGGTCTTGTTGCCGTGCAAGACGCCCGGCCGCCCGCCATTGATCGCCGCGGCGTGCTCGTTCGTGTCGAGCCCCCGGCCCGCGGCCTCGACGCCGTAGAGGCGGACGTCGGCGTCGTTGAGGAATTCGTGGAACAGGCCGATGGCGTTCGAGCCGCCGCCGACGCAGGCCACCAGGGCGTCGGGCAGCCGGCCCTCGGCGGCCATCACCTGGGCGCGGGTCTCCTGGCCGATCACCGCCTGGAAGTCGCGCACCATGGCCGGATAGGGATGCGGCCCCGCCGCCGAGCCGATCAGATAATAGGTGTCGTGGACGTTGGTGACCCAGTCGCGCAGGGCCTCGTTCATGGCGTCCTTGAGCGTCGCCGCGCCGCTGGTCACCGGCCGCACCTCGGCGCCCAGGAGGTTCATGCGCAAGACGTTGGGCGCCTGCCGCTCGACATCGACCGCGCCCATATAGACCACGCAGGGCAGGGCGAACCGCGCGCAGACGGTCGCCGTGGCCACGCCATGCTGGCCGGCGCCGGTCTCGGCGATGATGCGGGTCTTACCCATGCGTCGCGCCAGCAGGATCTGGCCGACGCAGTTGTTGATCTTGTGCGAGCCGGTGTGGTTCAACTCCTCGCGCTTCAGATAGATTTTCGCAGCCCCGAAATGGGTGCTCAGCCGCTCGGCGAAATAGAGCGGGCTTGGCCGGCCGGCATAGTGGGCGAGATCGCCGGCCAGTTCGGCGCGAAAGGCCGGATCGGCCTTGGCGGCGTCATAGGCGCGCTCCAGCTCCAGCACGAGCGGCATCAGGGTCTCGGGCACATAGCGACCGCCATAGTCGCCGAAGCGCCCGGCCCGGTCGGGATAGGCCGAATAATCGTTGGGCGTCTGGAGAGCGTTCACGGGCTGCGGGACAATGAGGCTAGGCGCGTCGGACCGCGTCCAGAAAGGCCGAAATCAGGCCGGGGTCCTTTAGCCCCGCCCCGCGCTCCACGCCAGAGGAAACGTCGACCATGGGCGCGCCCGACTGCTGCACCGCCTCGGCGACATTCCACGGATCGAGCCCGCCGGCCAGCAAGTGCGGCCGCTCGAACCGCCGCCCGGAAATCAGGCTCCACTCGAAGATCTGCCCCAGGCCGCCGGGCCGCTCGGCGTCGGGCGCCGGCTTGGCGTCGAACATCAGGTGCTCGACCAGGCCGTCGAAGGCGCGCGCCGCATCCACATCGCCGGCGGTGGCGACCGGCAGCGCCTTGATCACCCCGGCGCCGGTGCGTAAGGCGATTTCGCGCGCCCGGTTCGGCGTCTCTCGCCCGTGCAGCTGGATCAGGTCGGGATTGAGTTCGCGCATGATGCGATCGAGGGCCGCGTCATCGGCGTCGACTGTGACGGCGACGATTTTCGCCCGCCCACGGGCGGGGGCGGCCAGGCGCCCCGCCAGATCGGGCGCGACGGCCCGGGGACTGGCGGCGAAGAAGTTGAAGCCGATCAGCGCCGCCTTGCCGTCCAGCGCCGCCCGCACCGTCTCCGCCGTCGAGAGCCCGCAGATTTTCACAACCGTCATGCGCGTCGCCTGGCTAGGGTTCGCGACTTAAGGGTTCGTGAGCGTTTTCGCCAGCCGCGCGGCGGCGAGCGCGCGCCTATGACCTTCGCGCCCGACGTATTATGTCGCCAGCGAATCGGGAGGACATGGAGTTGGCGGCCGACGCCCTGGTGGTCATCGACATGCAGGCGGGCTCGTTCGGCCCGGACGAGCCGGCGCGCCATGATGCTGAGGGACTCGTCGCGCGTCTGAATGCGGTGGCGAAGTGGGTTCGGGCGCGGGGCGGCCTGGTCATCTGGGTGCAGCATAACGGACCGCCCGGCGACAGGCTCGAGCCGGGGAGCGACGGCTGGCGCATCCTGGCCACGCTGGATCAGCGTCCCGGCGACAAGACGATCGGTAAGACCGCCTGCGACAGCTTCCTCGGCACCGGCCTGGAGGCGCTGTTGCGCCGCCGGACCATCGGCCGGGTGATCGTTACCGGCTGGGCGACGGACTTCTGCGTCGATACCACCGTGCGATCCTGTACAGCCAAGCGGTTCGAAACCTGGGCGCCGGCGGACGGCCATACGACGTCGGATCGTCCGCACCTGTCCGCCGCCCAGGTCATCGCGCACCACAATTATATCTGGGCGGACCTCATCGCGCCGGGCGGTCCAGTCACGGTCGCTTCCTGCCAGGCGCTCACGTCCGACTCGTCGCCGTGAGCCGCCTCAGCCGTGCCGGTCGTCCCAGAGGTCGCCGAGGGATTGGCCGGTCTCCAGCAAGGACTTGAGACTGGAGAGCACGCTGGACCAGCCGCCGGCGACCGGCTCGAGCATTTCCGGCTCCAGATCGTCGTGGGTGACCACCAGCCGCACCACCTCGCCCTTGGGCTCGATCTGGAAGGTGACGCGCGAATATTTTCCCGGATCGTCGCGGTCGGCGGGCGCGGCCCAGCTGGTGACCAGGCGGTGCGGCGGGTCGGATTCGATCACCTTGCCCACCACGTCGGCGCGCGATCCGTCCAGGCGGCGGTGCTCCCAATCCGAACCCGGCTTCCAATCGGAGACGTTCTCGTGGAACCAGTACTCGCGCGTGGTCGGCCCGTCGGTGAGGGCGTGGAAGACGGCTTGCGGCGTCGCCTTGATAAAGATGGCGTAGACGAAGCGTTGCTTGGACATTTTCCTAGTCTCCTTCGAGGCGGTTTTTCAGCGTGATCAGGGCGCGCAGGCGCGGGCGTTCGAACTTCTCGATCCAGCGCGCGGAAATCTGTTGGATGGGGATCGGGTTGAGGTGGTGCAGCCGCTCGCGGCCCTCGCGCACGCAGACCACCAGATTGGCCGCCTCCAGGAGGGCGAGATGTTGGGTGACGGCCTGGCGGCTCATCTGCATATCCGCGCACAGGGCGTTCAGGCTCTGGCCGTCATGCTCGTGCAGCCGGTCGAGCAGGCGTCGCCGGCTCGGGTC
The DNA here is from genome assembly GCA_965277425.1 of Caulobacteraceae bacterium. Classification (GTDB taxonomy): domain Bacteria; phylum Pseudomonadota; class Alphaproteobacteria; order Caulobacterales; family Caulobacteraceae; genus Poindextera. The sequence continues at coordinate 912,657 of CBDICR010000006.1, read as the reverse complement.
CGCCAGCGCCTTGAACACCTTGTCCATCTCGTCGCTCATGCGGGCCAATCATGCAAGTATTTGATTGCATGTCAAGCGACGGCGCATCCTGGCCCCAAGGAGCCGCCATGAAGACGATCGCCGCCATGCTCGCTTTAACGATCGCCCTGCCGGCCGCGGCCGCGCCGACGCAACAGGCGCTGATGGTCGGCCGATGGCGGAGCGTCGACGACGTTCGCTCGCGGGTCGAGATCAGGGCCGACGGAAGCTGGATCGACAGCTATGCCGGCATGCCCAGCGCCACATCCAGGTCAAGCTGGAGGCTGTTTTCCGGCGCGCACCCGCCCAAGGAGGCCACGGGCCAGGCGCTGGACGCCAAATCCACCTATCTGGAAGTGACCGACAAGGATGCCGGCCCGCTCTTCTACGAACTCGAACTCGTGAACGCCAAGTCCCTTGAGCTGAGCTATCTCGCGCGCGGCAACGAGCTGACCTATGTGAGGGCAGGCGCGGCGGCGGCCCGCTGATCTGCGAGCGCCTGCTCAACAGCCTGGGGATTCTTGGCGATCACGGTCAGCAGAACCGCCGCGGCGACGTCGACGCGCCGCCCTTGTTCCCAGCCCTCCAAGGTGCGAGCCGGTACACCGAAGCGCTTCTCAAAGTCCTTCGGGCTTTTGGCGACCGACTTGCGGATTTCCTTCACCCGAGCCGCAGGCATGAGGTCGACCACGCGAACGGGGAGGGCGACTTCGCCGCGCTTCCAAGCCAGGGCCTCGCGAAGGCCCGCTTCGATATCAACGCCTAGACGGGTTCTCTTCATCGCCTGTCAGTTCCTTTATCAGATCAGCGAACATCTTCTTTTCGTCCGCCGTGAGATCGTCCTTGTCCACTTTCGGGTAGGCTGTGATCAGGATCACCGTCTCCCCTGGAGGCCCACGCGTAATAAATCGTACGCCCGCCGCCGCGCTTGCCGGCTTGCGCATAGGCAAACCGCATTTTGCGCAGACCGCCGGTCCCGGAAATCGTGTCGCCCGACCTTGGATCAGAGGCGATCGAAAGCTCCATCGTCTCGACATCGGCGTAGGAAGCCCCCAGTTTTCGAAGCCGCTTCAGGCCTTTCGCATAGGTTTGAGTGCGAACGATTTCCATTGCTGAAGATACGCTTCCCGCGTATTTAGACAAGGATGAAGTACGCAGTTAGCGTATTTTTGTGCGCTCGTCGAAGCGGCGATGAAGGACCCATCACATCTCTCGTCCAGCCAGACGGTCAGAGGCCTCAGACCAAGTGATCGCGGCGACCGTCATCGTCACTACCGCCATCAAGGCTGAGATTGCACCATCTGCGCTCGGACGAGATCAGGCGGCGCGGCTTTTCAGCAGATCCCTGATCTCGGACAGCAGCGCCTCCGTGGCCGTCGGCGCGGCCGGCTCGACCGGGGCCTTGGCCTCTTCGCGACGCAGGCGGCTGATCGCCTTGATCACCAGGAAGATCGCCGCCGAGACGATCAGGAACTGGATGATGGTGTTGATGAAGACGCCATAGCCGATCGCCACCTCGGCGGCCTTGCCGGCCGCGGGCTTGAGGATCCATTTGAGCGCCGAGAAATCGACCCCGCCGGTCAGGACCCCGATCGGCGGCATGATGATCTGGTCGACCAGGCTTTTGACGACGGCCCCGAAAGCGGCGCCGATGATGACGCCGACCGCGAGGTCGACGACGTTGCCACGCGCGATGAACTCACGAAATTCCTTGAGCATTCCCGACCCCTATTCGTCTGCGTTCAGCCGCTCCCGCAGTTCCTTGCCGCTCTTGAAAAAGGGAACGTGCTTGGCCTTGACCTTGACCGCCGCGCCGGTGCGCGGATTGCGCCCCGTGCGGGCCGGACGAGAGCGGACGGAAAAGGCGCCGAAGCCGCGCAACTCGACGCGGCCGCCGCCTTCCAGCGCACTCGCCATGCGGTCGAGCACGACGCCCACCACACGCTCGACGTCCCGCTGAGTGAGGTGCGGGTTTTCGCTCGCCAGCTTGGCGATCAGCTCCGACTTGATCATGCTCAGCCCCAAAACTCCCCGAGCTGGACCATGGCCAAGTCCTGGTTGAGGTTCAAGGGGTTAGCCGCATAAAAACGCGCCAAGCCCGGACGCCGGACAGCCGATGGCGGCCACGGCGCCCAAAGCTTGAGCGATTTTTCGGCCCTGCCTACTCCTTGGCCGCCTTTTCGCGCAGGGCGGCGCCCAGAATGTCGCCCAGCGACGCGCCTGAATCGGAGGATCCGAATTTTTCGATCGCTTCCTTGTCCTCGGCCATCTCCAGCGCCTTGACCGACAGGGAGACGCGGCGCGCCGCCTTGTCGATGTTGGAGATCTGGGCGTCCAACCGGTCGCCGACCGCATAACGCTCCGGTCGCTGCTCGGAGCGGTCGCGGCTCAGATCCGACTTGCGGATGAAGGCGGTCATCAGCGCTTCGTCTTCGCCGAACTTGACCTCGATGCCGCCGGAGGTGACCTCGGTCACCTGGACGGTGACGGTCTGGCCCTTCTTGTAGGTGTCCTGGGCCATCGGATCGCCGCCAAGCTGTTTGACGCCGAGCGAGATCCGCTCCTTTTCCACATCCACGTCGAGGACCTTGGCCTTGACCATCTCGCCCTTCTTGTAGCGCTGGATGGCTTCCTCGCCCGGCGCGTTCCAGTCGAGGTCGGTCAGGTGCACCATGCCGTCGATGTCGTTGTCGAGCCCCAGGAAGAGGCCGAATTCGGTGGCGTTCTTGACCTCGCCCTCGACGGTCGAGCCGACCGGGTGGGCGGCGATGAAGGCTTCCCAGGGATTGTCCATCGCCTGCTTCAGGCCCAGCGACACGCGCCGCTTGGAGGCGTCGACGTCGAGCACCACGACCTCGACCTCCTGGCTGGTGGAGACGATCTTGCCCGGGTGCACGTTCTTCTTGGTCCAGGACATTTCCGAGACGTGGACCAGGCCCTCGACGCCGGCTTCCAGCTCCACGAAGGCGCCGTAGTCGGTGATGTTGGTGATGCGGCCGGTGAATTTGGCCCCGACCGGATACTTGGCCTCAACCCCATCCCACGGATCTGACTGCAGCTGCTTCATGCCCAGCGAGATGCGCTGGGTGTCCGGGTTGATCTTGACGATCTGCACCTTGACGGTGTCGCCGACCGCCAGGACCTGGCTGGGGTGCGAGACGCGCTTCCAGCTCATGTCGGTGACGTGCAGCAGGCCGTCGATGCCGCCCAGGTCGACGAAAGCCCCGTAGTCGGTGATGTTCTTCACCACGCCTTCGCGCACTTCGCCCTCGGTCAACTGGCTGACCAGTTCGGTGCGCTGTTCGGCGCGGGCTTCTTCCAGGATGGCGCGGCGGGAGACGACGATATTGCCGCGCGGGCGGTCCATTTTCAGGATGGCGAAGGGCTGTTCCTTGCCCATCAGCGGGCCGACGTCGCGCACCGGGCGGATGTCGACCTGGCTGCCGGGCAGGAAGGCCGAGGCGCCGCCGAGGTCGACGGTGAAGCCGCCCTTCACCCGGCCGATGATCGAGCCCATGACCGGCTCGTTCAGGGCGTAGACGCCCTCCAGACGGGTCCAGGCCTCTTCGCGGCGGGCCTTGTCGCGGCTGATGACGGCTTCGCCCAGCGCGTTCTCGACGCGTTCGAGGAAGACCTCGACATCGTCGCCGACCTTGATCGTCGCCTTGCCGGCGTCGTCGACGCCGAATTCCTTCACCTGAATGCGGCCCTCGGTCTTCAGGCCCACGTCGATGATGGCGAAATCCTTTTCGATTCCGACCACCTTGCCCTTGACCACCGTGCCTTCCATGAAGTCTCGTCCGCCGAGGGACTCGTCCAGCAGGGCCGCAAAATCATCGCGGGACGGGGTCATGCTCATATCGTCAGCCATTGAAGTCTTTCGTGTTCTAGGCGGCGCTGCGGCCAGACGCGTTTCGCGTCCGCTCAGAGCCCGCGGGTGTTTGGGATCGTTTTTCGAAGAGCGCGTGGACGCTGGTCTGTCTTCACGCACGAGGCCCGCGGCGGACGAGGCAAGGACACGTTGGGATTGCCTAGCGGGAAGTCTCCCACCGGGCGCGCGCCGCCTCGACGATACGGCGGGCCGCATCGACGGCCGCTTCTATAGTCATTTCAGTGGTGTCGAGCAAGACGGCGTCGGAGGCCGGGCGCATGGGCGAATCGGCGCGTCCGGCGTCGTCGGCGTCACGCCGGGCGATGTCGGCCAGGATGTCGTCGCGGCTGGCGGGCTGGCCGCCGGCCTGAAGCTGCAGCCAGCGGCGCTCGGCGCGGGCCTCAGGCGAGGCGGTGACATAGAGCTTGGCGGGGGCCTCCGGCGCGATCACCGTACCGATGTCGCGCCCGTCGATGACCGCCCCGCCCGGCTGGCGGGCGAAGTCGCGCTGGAAGGCGCGCAGGGTCCGGCGCACCGCCGGATGCACCGCAACCCGGCTGGCGGCCTGGCCGGCCTCCAGGGTGCGCAGGGCCAGGGCATCCAGCCCGCCCAGGTCCAGGCTACGCGCTTGGCGTTCGGCCGCGGCCGCGTCATCGACGTCTTCGCCGGCGCGCCGCACCGCCAGCCCCACCGCCCGATAGAGCAGGCCGGTATCCAGCACCGGCAGGCCATAGGCCCGGCCAAGCGCGGTCGAGACCGTGCCCTTGCCGGAGGCGGCGGGGCCGTCGACGGCGATGACGAAGCCGCTCACGCCGCCTCGATCTCCGCGCCAAGGCCGCGCATCAGTTCGGAAAAGCCGGGGAAGCTGGTGGCGATCATGCCGGGCTCGTCGACGCTCACCGCCTGCTCGGCAGCCAGGCCCAGCATCAGGTGGGCCATGGCGATGCGGTGGTCGCCGTGGGTGGCGATACAGGCGCCGCCGCGGACGCGGTGGTTACCGCGCGCCGCGCCCCGCACCTTCATGGCGTCCGCCTCCTGCTCGACCATCACTCCGCAGGCCGACAGGCCCTGGACGGTAAGGGCAAGCCGGTCGCTCTCCTTGACGATCAACTCGGCAAGGCCGCGCATCTGGGTTTCGCCCTCGGCGAAGGCGGCCGCCACGGCCAGGATGGGGTATTCGTCGATCATCGACGGCGCCCGCTCGGGCGGCACGTCGACCCCCTTTAGGGGGCCGTAGCGGGCGGTGACGTCGCCGACCTGTTCGCCGCCGTCTTCGCGCGCATTGGCGACGGTCAGGTCCGCGCCCATTTCGGTCAGGGTTTTGAAGAGGCCGGTGCGCAGAGGATTGAGCAGCACGCCCTCGACCGTCACCTCCGAACCCGGTGTGATCAGGGCTGCGACCAGCGGAAAGGCGGCGGACGACGGATCGCCCGGCACGCGGATGGCGCAGCCGCTTAAGGCCTGGCCGCCAGCCAGGCGGACATGGCGGCCGTCGGGGCGGTCCTCGACCCCCACCTCGGCGCCGAAGGCCCGCAGCATGCGCTCGGTATGGTCGCGCGTGGCTTGCGGCTCGACCACCTCGGTCATGCCTTCGCCGTTCAGGCCGGCCAGCAGCACCGCCGACTTCACCTGGGCCGAGGGTTCCGGCAGGCGATAGGCGATGGTCTTCAGGCTCCCGCCCTTCAGCGCCAGCGGCAGGCGCCCGCCCGCGCGGCAGACATAGGTCGCGCCCATCTCGCTCAAGGGACGCAGGACCCGCATCATCGGCCGCCCGCGCAGGCTTGCATCGCCGGTGAAGGCGACGCTGAGCGGAAACCCCGCCGCCGCCCCCATGATCAGCCGCACCCCGGTGCCGGAATTGCCGCAATCGATGATGTCGGCGGGCTCCGTCAGGCCGCCGGCGCCGCCAACCCGCCAGCGGCCTTCGCCAAGCGGCTCGACGCGCGCGCCGAAGGCGGCCATGGCGCGGGCGGTCGCCAGCACGTCGTCGCCCTCGAGCAGGCCCTCGATAAAGGTCTCGCCCCAAGCCAACGCGCCGAGGATCAGGGCGCGGTGCGAGATCGACTTGTCGCCGGGCGCTTTGACGCGGCCCTTCAACGGCGATCCCGGCCGGGCCGTGAGGGTGGCGGGCGCCATGGCGGTGCGGACTCCTGAAAACAGCGGAAAGCGGAGGGGGTTTAGCTTTTGACAGCGGCCCTTCCGCGTGGCAAGGGAGCCGCCCTCCGCCTCATCGTTGCACGTCAGAAGGTCTCGTCCTTGGCCAATCCCGAACTGGGCGCGAAGCAGATTTGCCCCGCCTGCCAGGCTAAATTCTACGACCTTGGCCGCCGGCCCGCGACCTGCCCGAAATGCGCGACCCAATTTGACCCCGAAGAGGCGCTGAAGAGCCGCCGCGTCCGCGCGCGGACCACCACGCCCGACTACGAGGCCGAGGAAGAAACGCCCAAGCCCGCCGCCGTCGAGCCGGACGGTTTCGAGGACGAGGTGGACGACACCCCCGAGGTCGACGAGGCCGCCGCCGAGCCGATCGAGGTCGACGAGGACGCCGAAGGCTCCGAGGGCGTCGTTGCGCCCCCCGCCGACGACCTGGGCGTCGACTTCGCCGAGGAGGAAGAACTGGAAGAGGAAGCCGCCGACGTGCCCTTCCTGGTGGACGACGAAGACGAGGACGACAATTTCGAGGACGAGATCGAGGGTCTGCCCGACGACGAACCGGACTGATCCTATAAAGGCGGCGGGCGAGGCGATCGGGCGCGGTCTTCCCGGGCTTGATCGCAAAACGCGCTCGGCATAGGGTCCGCCGCCTTCGCGAGCGGGGCCTCCCCCGCCACCGAAACACCCGAACTCTCGGGGCTATAGCTCAGCTGGTAGAGCGCTTGAATGGCATTCAAGAGGTCAGCGGTTCGACTCCGCTTAGCTCCACCATGGAGGCCCGCAGGAAAACCCTTGCGGGCCTTCGCCTTTTCGGGGTTCGGACGCTCGATCAGCTCCGCAAAAGCGGGCTCCGATCAGGCCAACTAGGTCCCCAACCAGGTCCCAAAACACGGGCATTCAGGGGTCTCATGTGCTATCATTTTTGATAGCGCAGGAGAGCGAAATGAAGACATCAGCGTGGTCGACCTACAAAGGCGAAGGTCGCATCGGAATCAGCTTGGGGACGCGGGGCGCACCCGCCGGCTACCGAAATTATCGAGCGTTGGCCCCAACACGGGACATGCTGCACATGGACCGAAAGACCTACGAGGCGTCCTATGCGCAGATCCTGGCCGGGCTCGATCCGGCCAAGGTGTGGGCCGACCTGCACGAGCTCGCCGGCGGCGCCGAGCCGGTGATGATGTGTTACGAGCGCGGGCCGTGGACCGAGACCAACCACTGCCACCGCCGGCTTGTCGCCACATGGTTCGAGGAGACGCTGGGCCAGGTGGTGCCGGAGCTCGAGCTCGAGCCCGCCCTGATCTAGCGGCCGAAGGCCGCCGGCGGGGCGAGGAGCACACCCAACCCGCCGGCGACCCCCGTTGCTCCACGCCGACGCACGGAGCAAACTGCGAAGCGACGCCCCGTCCCTGGTTTACGCCGCCTCGCCACCGCGGCGGGCGACGTCCAATCCCCTCACCGCGATCCAATCGACCAAGGCCGGCTCGACCAGCTTCTGGCCTCTGATCCGCACCGTCGAGACCACCGGCAATGAGCGCAGCGCCGCCAGCCCAGCCGCGTCGACGTGGCCGACGACCTGAAAGGCCGCATCCAAGCCGCGCGCCGACGATTCGCGCGCATCGGCGCCGGCGGGCAGATCGGCCTCGGTGATGACGTAGAACTCGCCGACGCCATCGCTCGGCACCTTCGACCAGGACCAACCGATCGCCCCGGGCACGTGCTGGCTGTGGCGCACCCGCCTGGGCTCGACCCTGCTATAGGGGGGCTCCTGGCCCGGCAGGAACGTCAGCGCCGCCCAGAGCGTCGTCCTGGTGATGATCGCCTGGCCGACGTCATAGGCGCCGCCCTCGACCAGCTCTCGCAGCCTGGCGGCTATCGTGGGCTCGGCGTCCGCGTCGATGGTGATGAACACCGGATCGACGAGACCGGCGACGCGCATCACCAGCTCGAGCGGCGGCGGACCAGGTGGGCGGCCGAGCTTCTTCATGGTGCTACCGGGCGATCGCGTAGGCCGCAGCGCCGGCCGGGCTGGCTAGGACGTCAGCATAGGCCTTGGCGTAGCTGACGCCGGTCGCGGCCGCCCGCTTCTTCGCCACGGCGGCCAGATCGCCGAGGTTGGCGACCTTGAGCTGGTCCCAGTCGACATCGGCGACGTCAGGATCGCCGGCCGTGCCACTGTCGGCGCCGGGGTCGTCGCCTGCGGCTTTGCGGATAGCGGCGCCGCGCTTGGCCATCGCCTTTATCGCCTTGTCGACGTCGCTGGCGCCCTCGAGGTCTTCGGCGTCGGCGCCGTTGTCCGGGTCCGCCTCCTGAGCCGCGGTCGCCCAGCTGTCGGGTAGGGCGTCGGTGCTACCGAGCGCCTTCGCCCGGGCGACCAGGTGCGCCTTCACCTTCGGCCTGTCGCCGGCGGCGTGGCGGCCGAAGCCCTTCACCTCGCGCACCAGGTCCGCGCGGCTGCTGACCTCCGGCAAGCCTGGATCGTCACCCTCGGGCGGTGAGGCAGCTTTCAGGATCGCGACGGTCGCACCGGCCTGCGCCGGATTGTCGACGCCGCTCAGCTCGTTGATCCGGAACTTGGTCATCACGCCCGGCCGCGCCCCTTTGTCGAAGCCGCTGCCATCGGCCGCCTTAAAGAAGGCGACCTTGGCGTGCTCCTGGGCCGGCGTGGTGACGGCGCTGATCTCGTTTAGCTGAAACCGCCGCATGATGGTCTTGGCTTCGGGCATGTCGCCCTCCTTGCTCTCTTGATCCGAGGTCAGGAGGTCTCGCCTGACTCGAAGGGGAAATTTGCCAGTGCGCCGCTCTAGGTCCCGAAACCAGGTCCCAAGGCGCTGCTAAACGCCGCCGACGGCCGCGTTCTTGACGCCCGCGCCCGAGAGGATACGCGCACGGCCGCGCTTCAGGCCCTCGTACAGGCCGGGCGTCTCGGCCAGCAGCCGCGCGTGCGCTTGCTGGTGGCTCTCGTCCGGCCGCCTTTCGCGCTCCACGTGCTCGCTCATGCGCTGATCGAGGTCGGAGAGTTTGTTTGTGGCGTCCTCAGCGCGGCTTTCCGGCGCGCGGCGGTCGGGCTTCTTTTCGCCGGTGATTGTGGCGACGTCGTCAGGGCTGAGCATGAGCCAGCTCCCTCTGCTGATCGCCGGTGTTACCCGCCGGCTCGGGATCTGGGCGGAAGGCCGCGGAGGCAGCGATCGCGGCCGCCGTGCTCTGTTCAAACGTGCGCCGATGCGCCCGGGCGACGTGGGTGAAGCCGAAATGGGACTCGAGCCCATGGGCGGCTAGCGCCGCAAGCGCGGTGGCCTGCGACCAGAGGCGGTTGACCGCGCCCTTGCCGCGGAGCGCGGTCTCACCGGAAAGCCGAGTCCTGGCCACGCGATGGGCCACCAGGGCGACGCTGAGGGCGCTCGCCGCCATGTCGGCCTGACGGGCCGCCTCGAGCAGGGCGCGCTCTGTGGAGCCTTCCGGAGGCGCTAGCGCGGCCTTCGGCGCGCGGCGGTCAAACAGTCCCACGGTCAGCCTCCGATCCGGCGCATGTTGAGATCGATGTCGTCGTCTGGATCGCGCCGGCGCAGCGGCTCGCCAGTGAAGCTGGCCTCGCCACGATCGGCCTCGGACTGGCCGACCTCCGAGATTAGCCAGGCGAACCCGGTGTCACGCATCGGGCCGGTTTCCAGGCAATGCTCGCGGACCAGCTCGTGAATCGCACGGGCGGTGCGATCGAGGTCCAGCTTGAGGATGCGCGACACCTCGAACGTGGTCATCGGCCTGCCAGCGGCGTCGATCGCCAGCAGGATGCGCAGCCGGTCAGGACGCTGGCGGTCGAACATCAGGCCTGCCTCCGGGGTCGCATGAGGTGCTGGGGTCTTGCCGGCGCGACTAGCCGCCAGCGGAAGCCGCCGCCGGGCGCGGCGCCGCAGGGCTCAATTAGGCCCTGCTCCTTTAGCGCCCTGAGCTGGGCGTTCGCGTGGCCCTTAGACGTGCCGATCCGCGCCGCGACCTCAGCGGCTGAGACGCTGCCATCGGAGACCTCGAGCATAGCCAGGAGCCGCTCGCGGATGGTCATGGAGCCGGCGCGCGGGACCATCAGGTGGCCGCCTCATCATGGTCGGCGAGCGACCAGACAAAGCAGCGGCCTTGCGACGCGCGCTCGACCAAGCCCTCGTCAAGGAGCTGGTTCAGGAGCTTGTCGACCAAGCTGGGGCTGACGCCATCCATGCGGGCGGTGATCGCCGCGACGGACATCGGCTCCCCGGCGCTGGTGAGCATGGCCAGGACGGTGCGACGCCGCTCGGCGACCCGCACCTGGGCGGCCGGTGCGACGCGATTTCGGGTGCGGGCGCCGGTCACTAGCGAGCCCCTCCGACGGCTGTGGCCGCGCGTTCGGCCAGCCGGTCGAACGCGGAGCGCGCCGGCCGCCGCCGCGCCTGGAGCGCCTCCAGCTCGCGGCGCGAGGTATTGCTGGCGCGCGTCAACTGCTCGGCATCGACCGGCCGGCCGTTCACCAGGTCGGCACTCAGCATCTCGACGTGCAGCACGGCCATCGCGGCGCCCCGTACCGCCAGACGTTCGTGCTCGGTCAGCTCATCACCACCGGCGAGATCTAGCGCCAAGTCCGCGATCAGGTCTCGGAGCCGACGGGCTGACGCTGACCGGCCGTCGACGCCGCTGAGCACTGCGCTGCCATTCGCGATCCGCGATCGGACGCAGGCGGGCGACGGGCGGGCGATGGCGGGGCGGTCGGCGGCCAAGTTTGGGACCTCGTTGGGACCTGGAAATCCGACTCGGCCGCGATTCGCCTTGTGAGGTAAAGCGTTCGAGCGCTGAGCGCATGACCGACGATCAAGAGGTCAGCGGCTAGACCGTGGAAAATCGCCTCGCGCGCGCGTGGCCTGTCGCGTGAAAGCGCCCCAGGCTTATCCCGCCCGCCGCCGGAGCTCCCTCAGATGGTCGAGGGCTGGCAGCACGATAGCCTGCGCCCGGCTGAACCTGAGCGCGCGCGCTGCCTCGATCTCCGGCTCGGCGAATTTCCACAACACCTCGGCCGTCTTCCTGTTGCGCTGGGCCATGATCAGTTCGGCGTCTGATCTCAGCTTCCGCCAGTCGACCTCGACTGTCGGTGTCACCACGGTCGCAGGATCCGGCTCAGAAGCGCCGCTCGAGCTCTTCCGCTCGATAAGCCCCTTTGCGACGGTGCGGTGATCTGCAGGCCTTTCCGGCACGAGCTGGTGAATCTTCTCTGCTCCGAATAGGTCCTCCTCTAGGTATGAACCCTCAGTTTTGAGGGGAACGTTCCCCTCACTTTTGAGGGGTCTTGGCTTGGCCGTGGGGACCTGCGGCGGCCACCTCAAAGAGATCGTGGCGGACTTCATAAATCTGCGCCTGACCTCGATCGCCCCCGCAGCCTTCACCACGGCGAACCACCGCTCATAGGTCGCCAGCGGCATCGAGAGCGCGGCACTCATCGTCTCCTGCTTGGCGAAGGAATAGCCCTTGAGGTGCGGCGGCGCGGCGTCGCTCTGGCCCATGTAAATGCGGCCAACGATGTCGGCGAGCACCCGATAGGCTTGGCCCTTGAGGAGCGGCCGCCAGTCGTCGAGGAAGACCTCATGGACGCGGTGGTCAACGGCGACCTCGGCGCCAGGCTCGCCACGCATGCGCTGGCGATACGGAACGACGGCGGCCGTCGATGAGGGCGAGGTGCGTTCAGGGGCGGGCTGGGGCATAGCGAATCCGCCTGGGGCGGTGCTATGCTCACGACGCCAATCGATGAGCACCCGTCGCGCCAGCCCAGGCCCCGCGGCGGGTGTTTCGATTCCTGGGGCGATTCGGCGACCGACCGAACCCCTCAGCTCAGCCCAAGATGGCGTGCACCATCGCGCCGGCCAGGCCGAGGATCACGCCGAGAACGCCTATGGCGAGCGGTGCCCCTATGCACACGCCAAGCGCCTGGCCGACGTTCGCCCGAAAGCCGCCGGGAGCGATTGCAGCCCCGATCAGGCCGATGGTTGCGCTGACGGCGAAGAAGCCGACGATGATCAGGAGCGAGGTCACCAGCTGACCAGCGCCAGCGCGGCCAGGGTCACGCCCACCACGAACGCCAACAGACTGCATAGGCCGACCACCACGGCCCAGTTGTTGAGCGAGATCGTCCGGCGATCGAAGGCCGCCAGGTCGAAGCTATCGTCCTGCTGCTCCGCACCCCAACGAATCTGCACCCTGTAGCCGATCAGTGAGGTGATCGTGCCCAGCACCAGGCCGAGGGCGAACACCAGCAGCGCGGCGAACACCAGCCCACGGTGGATCGTTGGCGGGTGAGCCGCGGAAAGCAGTGTGCCGAAGAAAGCCAAGATGGCGACCGCCGCGCCCCCGTTGACCAGCATCAGCGACTGGATGGTCTGCCGCGCGAGCTGGAAGGCCTCCATCAGGTTTAGATCGTCGCGGTTTCGCTTCATCAGCTCAGCTTGGCGCTGGGCGCGGGTCTCGGTCAACGCCGGCGTCGCGTGGCGGGCAGGAGGCCGCCGCCCTTCCACACCTACCGCTGAGCCGGGCGGGCCAGCGGGCGAGGACCCGGCGGGCGCCGGGCAGCCATCGTGCTACGATCTCCGACCATGACGAGCGCAACACCGCGCCCAGCGAGCCGCCGGCGCCCTCAAGGCAGCGCGTCCGGGACGCCTGGTCGAGGCTCGTCGGCCGCCGCCGCCTACCAGGCCAAAGCCAGCTCCGGCGGGCAGCAGGACGCCGCGGTTCTGGTGGGTCGACCGAGACTAGGCCCCGTCCGGCCAGTCGTCGCGGAGCTCGGCCGCCGTCGGCTCGCGGCCGTGCTTTTCCCGGAAGAGGGTGGTCACCACCCGTAGCGTGGTGATCTTCGCGTAGCGGTCCGGGTGAGCCAGGAAGGCCTTGCGGCCAACCTCGCGCCTCAACTCGTTGGTGATGCGGAGCGCCAGCTCGTAACCTCGCTTCTCCTCGGCCGCGGTCCTAGTGCTCACGTGGACCACCGTTGGGACCCAGGGCGGCGCGGGGCCGGTGCGACGCCTGATAGGACAGGGCTGACCGTGTGACCGGGCATCAAGAGACCGCCGCGCGCTCGGCCAACCAGGCGTCGATATCCGACCGACGGAAGACGCTGGTGCCGGTTCCCGAGAGCTTGATCGACCGAGGAAACTGGCCCGCGGCAATCCATCGGTAAAGCGTCGCCAGGGATGGCGCGATACCGGCCTCAACCAGCTCGCGGGCTCGATAGAACTCTTTCTGGACCACTGACACGTGCGACCTCTCGACATTGATTGAGGGCATATGAGAACGCATTGCCGACGGGTGCGCACGGCGAGATTTGTCCCACTAATTCGGGCTGCCGGGGCTCACGGCGCAGCCGCTCGATCAGCCCTGGTTGGCGGCGACGCATCTTGGCCAGGGCGTCCCACACGAACCGACGCGATCGATCGAAGTGCTCCTCCGCGGTCGACGTCGCGCACTTCCACCGACAGCCATGATGGTGCTGGTGGAGGATCACGAACGTAGCCACCAAGCGCTGCTCGCCGCGGACTTCGATGCTGAACGGCCGGGCCATCACGCGCCCCGCCGGCCAGGCATTGGAACGACGTTGGCGCCAGTGATCTGCTCGAGGCGCTGGCCCCACCGCTCGAGGGCGTCGGCGCACTCGACGTCCCAGGTGTAGCGGACGTATTTCGAGGTCATCGACCGATCGAAGCCCTCGGAGTGGTTCAGGAGCCGCGAAACGACTCGCTGCGGCACGCTCAACGGCGGCATGACGAGGTGGCTGGCGCAGGTCGCCCGCAGATCGTGGAGGTGCCACGGTTCGAGGCGGTGGACCTCGGGGTCGAACGGCTGATCGGCTTCCTTGGCGAGGATCTCGCCGATCGCCTTGTCCAGGGCGAGCCGATAGCGGGACCAGCCAGAGACGGGCTGATCGCCACGGCGCCCGCTCGGCATGACGTGATCGAACTCGAGCTCCTTGCCGTCGTCGTCCTTCGGCTTCGGCGCGGAGTCGATCAGGGCCTTTGCGAGGCGGCTGAGGGGCACGGCGTGCGCCCGGCGCGCCTTCGTCCTTTCGGGCGGCAGTAGCCACGCATCGGCGTCGCGGGCCGCCTGGCGTCTGCCCGCCGGCAAGGGCAGGGCCCCGAGTTCGCTGCGCCGCATGCCGGCGATCTCGCCCCTGCGCTGTCCGAGGACGAGGCAGAGCTTGAACAGCCGCCCGGCCGGATCTCCGAGGCGGTCGCACGCCTTCCAGAAGACGCGAATCTCGTCGGCCGACAGATAGCGCTCGCGGCGGGCCTCCTCCGCCGGCTTGCCGATGCCGACCGTGGGCACGGCATCGATCAGGTCCGCGGCCGCCGCCCAGGAGAACAGCCTCGAGACGAACGACAGGAGCCGGTTGGCGGCTGCTGGGCTGGTCTGGGCCTTCGTCCTCACCAGGGCGCGAACGTCGGCCCGCGTGATGTCGGTGATCCGGCGTCCATGCCACGGTGCCAAGTCGACCATCAACTTACGGCGCAGCTCGTCTCGACTGGCCAGCCGGCCGCCACCGCCCCTCAGCTGGTCGCTGAGATAGGACTCGCCGACGGCCAGGAGAGTCGATGCGGCGGCGCGGGCGTCCGCCTGTGCAGCAGCACGCGCCGCGGCGTCGGCCCTCCGCTTCGCCTCGTCGGGGTGAACCCCGGCCTTGGCGTCGGCGATCATTCTCCGCGCCGCCTCGCGGGCGTCAGGAAGGCTGATCTGGCCGGGCTTGGGGGCCTCGTCTTTGGGCGGAACCCAGCCCAGCTTCCGACGCAGACGCTCAGGGCTGCCCTTCACTCGGAAGGACACCAGGTAGCTACCGCCGCGCGGGCCGGTGCGCAGCTCGAGACCCGGGGTGTGGATGTCGTGCAGCGGGGGCAGAGTTTTGCCCTCTGGTGCCTTGCGCCAGACGTTCCCGGCCGGCCCATCGGTGAGCCGAACTTTCGGCATGGTGCGCACCCCCCAAATCGAAACCAGGTCCCAACCATGTCCCAAGGTCCGCAATTCGTGCTGCGATCCGATGAGATAGGGTGAGAGCACCATTCGGCCGAATTGGCGGCTGCGCAAGGGATTTGCGATGCAGGTGAGAGAGGATGATCGCAGCCGAGAGGAGGCGTCCCGCCCATGGCATTCAAGAGGTCAGCGGTTCGACTCCGCTTAGCTCCACCACCCTCTCCTGGCGACGAAGATTGAGACGGCGCCGCGCCCGGACGAACCGTTCGACTGCTGCTAAATTCGGGTTCGAGCCGCCTGGCCGCGCCCCAGGATCCAGCCGATCAGGCTGCGGTCGGCCAGGATTTCGCGCGCGGCGTTGTGGCCGGGCGCGCCGGTGACGCCGCCGCCGGGATGGGTTCCGGCCCCGCACATGTAGAGCCCCTTGAGCGGCCCGCGGTAGTCGCCGTGGCCGAGAACAGGCCGCGCCGCCCAGAGCTGGTCGAGGCTGAGCGCGCCGTGGAAGATGTCGCCGCTGGCCAGGCCGAAGGTGCGTTCCAGGTCGAGCGGCGAGAGGATCATCCGTCCCAGGATCGAGGCCCTGAAGTTGGGCGCGACGGCATCGACCGTATCGATGATCAGGTCCGCCGCCGCCTCGCGCTCGTCGTCCCAGCTGCGCCCATCCGGCAGCACCGGCGCGAACTGTTGGCAGAACAGGCTGGCCACATGGGCGCCCGGCGGCGCCAGGCTGTCATCGACGCTGGAGGGGATCAGCATCTCGACAATGGGCGATTTCGACCAGCCGAACCGGCGCGCATCGGTGAAGGCCTGGTCCATATAGTCGAGGGTCGGGGCGATGATGACGCCGCTCTGATGGTGTTCGGCCAGCGCCTTGCCGGGCAGGCAGGTGAAGTCCGGCAGCTCGGACAGGGCAACATTCATCCGGAACGTGCCCGACCCGGTCCTGAAGCCGGCGATGCGCTTGCGGAAATCCGGCGTCAGCTCGGCGGGTTCGATCAGCCGCTCGTAGAGGACGCGCGGACCGACATTGGCGACGATCGCCGCGCCGAACACTTCGCCGCCGGACTCCAGCCGCACGCCGACGGCCGCGCCGTCCTCGACCAGCACCTGGGCCACCGGCGCCTCGAGGTCGATCTCAACCCCGAGGTCGAGACAGGCGGCGGCCATGGCCCCGGTGATGGCGCCCATGCCGCCGATGGCGTGGCCCCAGGCGCCTTTCTTGCCGTTCACCTCGCCGAACACGTGGTGTAGCAGCACATAGGCCGAGCCGGGCGTGTCGGGGCTGGCATAGTTTCCGACCACGGCGTCGAAGCCGAAGGCGGCCTTGGGCGGGGTCTTCAGCGCCAGGTCGCGCAGCACCTCGGCCACGCCTTCCAGCGCCGCGTAATAGGCCGGCAAGACCGCCGCGTCGTGGTCGGAGACTTTGCGGAACTCTCTTTGCGTGCGCTCCAGGCCTCCGCCCAGCTTCAGATAGCCGCCGTCCGGCTGCGGCAGAAAATTGGAGATCGGACGCTCGACGATGCGCAGGCCGCGCTCGGCCAGCTTCATGTCGGCGATCACCTTCGGATTGAGCAGGCTGACCGTGTAGCTGGCCGTCGAATTGCGAAAACCGGGGTAAAATTCCTCGGTCACCGCCGCGCCGCCGACGATGGCGCGGCGCTCAAGCACCCGCACCTTCAGGACCGCGCGCGCCAGATAGAAGGCGCAGACCAGGCCGTTATGGCCGCCGCCGATGATCACCGCATCACAGCGAGCGGTCATGCTCGGCGCTCGGCGGACGCGCAATCGGTTGGACCTGGCATGGCCGCAAGGTTTAGCCTGGGCCCTCGCGCGGCTGCAAACGCGTTCGCGGGAGGCCAGGTTGGAAGACGGCGTGCTCGACGACCTGACGATCCTGCTGCCGCCCCTGTTGCGGTCGCTGGAGGCGCTGGGTTTCGTCGCCCGCCACATGAACCCAGCTCAATTCGGCGCCGTGCTGGAGGCGGCCGGCGCGCCCGATACGGCGCTGCGCCTGGTTCGGCCGCGCCTGGATGAGTGGCCCGAGGATCTGGCGCTCATGCGCGAGCGGCTCGAAACGGCCCGCGAGGCGGTGCTGGGCGCCTTCGACGGCCTGCGCGCGGCGCCGGACGAGCCCGACGGCCTGCGGGCGATCTTTCGGGCGCTTCGCCTGGTCCCGCGCGCCGAAGAGGCGCTCTATCCGCTCGCCGCCGGCGTGCCGCCGGTCAGCCGCTTTTTTCTGGCGCCCGGCCGCCGCGACGACGCCGCCCTGCAGGCCCGCCTGGCCAAGGCCGAACCGAGCCCGGAGACCGGCGTCATCCACAGCGATGACGAGCCCGGCGGGCGCGGCGGCTTTTCCATCTACGTTCCCGAGAACTACCGGCCCGACCGCGCCTGGCCGCTGGTGATGGCGCTGCATGGCGGCGGCGGAAACGGCCGCGGCTTCCTGTGGAGCTGGCTGCGCGACGCGCGTGGCCAGGGCGCGATTCTGATCGCGCCCACCGCCGTCGGCGCGACCTGGGCGCTGTCCGGGCCGGACGGCGACACCCCCAACCTCGCCCGCATCCTCGACTGGGCGCGGTCGCGCTGGACCCTGGATTCGCAGCGGCTTTTGCTGACCGGCATGAGCGACGGCGGCACCTTCACCTATGTCAGCGGGCTGGAGGCCGCATCGCCCTTCACCCACCTGGCGCCGGTCAGCGCCTCCTTCCATCCGATGCTCGCCCAGATGGCCGATCCCGACCGGATGAAGGGCTTGCCCATCTATCTGGTGCACGGGGCGCTGGACTGGATGTTCTCCGTCGACGTCGCGCGGACCGCCAAGGCGGCGCTGACGGCGGCGGGCGCGGCCGTGACCTATCGGGAGATCGCCGACCTCAGCCACGCCTATCCGCGCGAGGCGAACCCGGCGATGCTGGACTGGCTGGGCGCGGATTGACGAGCCTTAACGCGCCGGCGATCCGCGCCTCGCGTGCGTTGCTTTTCAGCGGTCTGGCGCCGTCGCCTGCCCAAGCGGCTTTGTCGCCTCCAGCGACGGGATATAGGTCGGCGGCCTGCGTGCGTTTGCGGCCTGTTCGAACGCGTAGCCGAGCGCCAGCAGACGCGCCTCGCTCCAGGCCGGCCCGATGAAGGACAGGCCGACCGGCAGGCCCTGGACCTGGCCCATGGGCACGGTCAGGTGCGGATAGCCGGCGATGGCCGGCAGGGTCGAGGCCTGGCCGGCGGTGTGGTCGCCGGTCACCAGGTCGATCCGGTTCGCCGGCCCGAAGCTGGGGGCGATCAGTGCATCCAGCCGATTGTCGGCGATCAGCCTGTCGATCCCTTCGGCGCCCGCCTCGCGCAACGAGTCCCGGCGCGCCTTGAGATAGGCCGGATCGTCGAGCCCGGTGGTCGCCTCGGCCTTCTCGAACAGGTCCTGGCCGAACAGGACGGTCTCGCGCGGGGTCGCCCGGTCGAAGGCGATGAGGTCGGCGAGCGTGCGCGTCTTCACCGCGGCCGGCGTGGTCGCGAGATAGGCGTTCAGGTCGTTTTTCAGCTCGCTCAGCAACACCACGAGCTCATCGTCGCCGAGATCCGCTGGCGGCTTGTAGTCATGCAGCTCGATCACCTCGGCGCCCTGGGCCTTCAAGAGCGCCACCGCCTCGGCGAAGCGCGCGTCGTCGGCGGGCGAGAGGCCGGTGGCGAAGCTCAGGATCCCAAGGCGGCGGCCTTTAAGGCTGGCCTTGGCCAGGCCCGCCGCATAGTCGCGGCGATGGGCGTCGGCCTGCGCGGTCGCCGGATCGGCCGCATCGGCGCCGGCCATGGCGGTGAGCAGGATCGCCACGTCCTCGACGCTGCGGCCCATGGGTCCTGGCGTGTCCTGGCTGTGCGAGATGGGAACGACATGGGTGCGCGAGACCAGTCCCACCGTCGGTTTCAGCCCGACCAGGCCCATGACCGAAGACGGGCAGGTGACCGACCCGTCGGTCTCGGTGCCGACCCCGACCGCCGCCAGGGAGGCGGCGATGGCCGCGCCGGTTCCGGACGAGGAGCCGCAGGCGCTGCGGTCGAGCCCGTAGGGGTTCTTGACCAGGCCGCCGAGCGCCGACCAGCCGCTGATCGAATTGGCCGAGCGCATATTGGCCCATTCGGAGAGATTGGTCTTGCCCAGGATCACTGCTCCGGCGTCCTTCAGCCGCCGCACGACCGGGGCGTCGCGCAGGGTGATGTTGTCCTTCAGCGCCAGCGAGCCGGCGGTGGTCGCCGCGCCGTCGTCGGTCTCGATATTGTCCTTCACCAGCACCGGTATGCCGTGCAACCGGCCGCGCACATGGCCGGCCCGGCGTTCCGCGTCCAGGCGACGGGCCTCCTCCAGCGCGTGCGGATTGAGCACGATGATGCTGTGCAGCGCGGGGCCCGAGCGGTCGATCGCCTCGATCCTGGCCAGATAGGCGCGCACCAGGCCTTCGGAGGTGACCTTGCCCGCGGTCATGGCCGCCTGCAGTTCGGCTACCGATGTCTCGGCCACCGGATAGGGCCCGTCCGCCCGCGCGGCGCCCGCCGCCAGCGTCACGGCCAGGCCGAGCGCGCCGCCCAGTCCACGCCAGATCGATCCGCTCATCGCCGTCGCCCCTTAAAAGCTCGTCCGAGGTTGGCACATCACCGGCGCCTCTTCCAAATGATCGCGACCGGATGGCCGGCATAAAGCAATGCAAAGGGCGCGGCGATCTGTCGCCAGCACCTCGCTGCCGCTCTTCAAGGCAAAGGCCAATTATTACTAAGTTATTACTGTACCCGCGCCGTATTTGGCCAAAATTTCGCCCACTTCAAGACTTAGGTTCGATCGGTATTAACCGTGATTCACGCCATTCGGGGAGGCGGGTTATGGGCGGAACGGACATGGAGCAACGCTTGGCCGTGCAGGAGGCGCTGGTCTGCGCCCTCATCGCTCACGCCGCCAACCGGGGCATGATCGCCGACATGGTCTACGAGGCGAAGGCCCGACTGGGCTATCCGTTGAGCCCTGGCGAGAAGGTGATCCGCACCGGCGTGCTCGATCAGCTGGAGGCGGTCCTGGACCAGTTGGACAATCGGCCCATCGCCCTGACGATGCGTTGACGCAACGGTTGGGCGGCGACCGCTTGCGCAGCGGGTTTCCAATCGCCACCTAGTATGGGTTCGCCGGAAGCCGAAGAGGCGCCTGACAGGGCCTTCCAGACCAAGGCGGACGAAGTCGCTTCGTTCGAGGGCTTCGCCGATGAACCGCACGATCCTGTTCGACAGTCCGTTCCTGCTCGGTTTCGAGCCGACCCGCCTGCTGATCGAGCGCGCGGCCAAGGCGGCCGCCGAAAGCTACCCGCCCTATAATGTGGAGGACGCCGGAGACGGCCGGCTCCGCATCAGCTTGGCGGTGGCCGGCTTTTCGCCCGATCAGCTGCATGTGGTGGTTGAGGACAACCAGCTCACGGTGGCCGGGCGCAAGGACGGAGAAGCCAAGGAGGCCGACGACCGCGCCTTTCTGCATCGCGGCATCGCCGCGCGCGGCTTCCTGCGAACCTTTGTCCTCGCCGACGGCCTTGAGGTCAGCGATGCGGTGCTGGAGCACGGTCTGCTGCACATCGACCTCGTCCAGCCCGAGCCGGCCAGGCGGACGAAGCGGATACCGATAAGGACGGCCACCTGAACCTTGCGGTCGTTCAAAGCGTTGAGTTTTTGAAAAGGAGGCGGTCATGACGACGCCTGAATTCACCACGGAAGCCTTCGCCGCCCTGGGCGCGCCCGATCTGGTCTATGTGCGGCCGGTCAAGGCCCGTGAAATCCTCGCCTCGACCCCGGTCGAAGAGGCCAAGGGCTTTTCCATCGACCCAGACCAGACCCTCTATGCGGTGCACAGCGCCGATGGCGCGCGCCTGGCCGTGATGGGCGACCGCCAATCCGCCGTCGCCGCGGCCCTGGCCAACGACCTCGCTCCGGTGTCGGTGCACTAAAGCCTCGCCGGCCGGCGAGCCCGGTCCATGCCGCCTCATCGATAAAACCGGGCCACGCTTGGCCTGAGCGCCGTCTTGCCTCGAACGCCCAACCGGCGTATCTCGCGCGGTCCAGCAAAACGAGGAGATTTCCGATGGGTTACCGGGTGGCCGTCGTCGGCGCCACGGGCAATGTGGGCCGCGAAATGTTGGCGATCCTCGAGGAGCTTGAGTTCCCCGTGGACGAGATCTTCGCCGTGGCGTCGCGCAAATCCATCGGGCTCGAGGTCAATTTCGCCGACAAGCGGCTCTACTGCCTGGATATCGAAAAGTTCGACTTCAGCCAGGTCGACCTTGTTCTGATGAGCGTCTCGGGCGCCTTTTCGCGCGAATGGGCGCCGAAGATCGGCAAGGCCGGCGCGCTGGTGATCGACAATTCCTCGGCCTGGCGGATGGACCCGGACGTGCCGCTGATCGTGCCGGAGGTGAACCCCGAGGCGATAACGCTGGCGCGCAAGAAGAACATCATCGCCAACCCGAACTGCTCGACCGTGCAGCTGGTCGTGGCGCTGAAGCCGCTGCACGACGCGGCCCGGATCAAGCGGGCGGTGGTCTCGACCTATCAGTCGGTTTCCGGCGCCGGCAAGGCGGCGATGGACGAGCTGTGGGACCAGACCAAGGGCCTCTATTCGCTCGGTCCCTCGGCGCCCAAGGTCCTGCCCAAGCAGATCGCCTTCAACGTCATCCCCTTCATCGGCGCCTTCGGCGAGGACGGCTATACCGACGAAGAACACAAGATGTGGAACGAAACCCACAAGATGCTCGATCCGTCGATCAAGCTGACGGTGACCTGCGTCCGCGTTCCGGTCTTCGTCGGCCACTCGGAAGCGGTGAACCTGGAGTTCGAGCGGCATCTGGACGAGGACGAGGCGCGCGACCTGCTGCGCGAGGCGCCGGGCGTGGTGGTGGTCGATAAGCGCGAGCCCACCGGCTATGTCACGCCCAAGGAGGCCCAGGGCGAGTTCGCCGTCTATGTCAGCCGCATCCGCAACGACCCGACGGTCGAAAACGGCCTGAATCTCTGGGTGGTCTCCGACAATCTGCGCAAGGGCGCGGCCCTGAACGCCGTGCAGATCGCCCAGCTCGCCCACGAGCGCGGGATGCTGAAACGCGTCGAGGCCTTGCCGGGCTAACAAAAAAGCCGCTCATCCCCGCTTTCGCGGGGATGAACGGATTTATTAAACCGCTTCGATCCGCACCTGCTTCGATGCGCTGAGCCGCATCGGCAGGCTCTCGATCGGCAGTTCCTCGGCTTCGCCGGCTGCGGCGACCGCGTCGGCGACGCCGCCGACCGCCGCGGCCAGGGCCTTGCGCGGCGACTGGCCCTTGACGCGGGCGGCGGTGAAGAGGGCGGTCAGCAGATCGCCCGTCCCGTTCGGCGCGGTGCGGGCCCGGGGATGAACCGCCAGCAGGGCGCCCCGGTCATCGACATAGACGACACCGACCTCGTCGCCGGCCGGGACCGACGAGACCAGGACCGGCGTTTCCAGGGCTCGCGCCGCCTTGACCACGCTTGCAACGTCGTCGACCGCCACGCCGGTCAGCCGCGCCAGCTCCCAGGCGTTCGGGGCGATCAGGTCGGCGCGGGGGATGAGATCAGTGGCGATGGCCTTGGCGACGTCCTCGCGCACATAGAGGCCCCTGGCGTCGTCGCCCATGATCGGATCGACCACCCAACGCGCCTCGGGACTGGCGGCGCGCACGGCGTCCAGCGTCCGCGCGGCGACCTCGACCTGATCGACCGAGGCGAAATAGCCGGTGATCACCGCATCCAGCCGGCCGAACAGCCCTTGCGCCTCTATGGCTCGCAGCATGGCCGCCATGGTCTGCGCCTCCACCGGCCCGCCGCCCGGCGCGCCCCAGCCGGGATGGCGGCCGAACAGCACGGTCGGGACCAGGATCGGCTCGATCCCCAGCCTGGCCAGCGCCAGAGCCTGCATGCCGCCGCCGACCCGGCTGGCGGCGACAAAGCTGGAGAGGATGAGGACGGTCGGGATGGCCGGCCCTAGTAGCGGTAATGATCCGGCTTGAACGGGCCGTCCTGGGGCACGCCGATGTAGCTGGCCTGTTCGCCGCTGAGTTCGGTCAGGTGAACGCCGAGCTTGGCCAGGTGCAGGCGGGCGACCTTTTCGTCGAGGCGCTTGGGCAGGGTGTAGACCTGACGGTCATAGGCCTTGGCGTTGGTCCACAGCTCGATCTGGGCCAGGGTCTGGTTGGTGAAGGAGGCGCTCATCACGAAGGACGGGTGGCCGGTGGCGTTGCCCAGGTTCACCAGGCGGCCTTCGGACAACAGGATGATCTTCTTGCCGTCGGGAAACTCGATGTGGTGCACTTGCGGCTTGATTTCGTCCCACTTGAAATTGCGCAAGGCGGCGACCTGAATCTCGGAATCGAAGTGGCCGATATTGGCGACGATGGCGTTGTTCTTCATCGCCCGCATGTGTTCCAGGCGGATGACGTCCTTGTTGCCGGTGGCGGAGACGAAGATGTCGGCGTCGGGCGCGGCCTGCTCCAGCGTGCGCACCTCATAGCCTTCCATGGCCGCCTGCAGGGCGCAGATCGGGTCGATCTCGGTGACGATCACCCGCGCGCCGCCGTGGCGCAGGGAAGCGGCCGAGCCCTTGCCGACGTCGCCATAGCCGCAGACGACGGCGACCTTGCCGGCCAGCATGACGTCGGTGGCGCGGCGGATGGCGTCGACCAGGCTCTCGCGGCAGCCATAGAGGTTATCGAACTTGGACTTGGTGACGCTGTCGTTGACGTTGATGGCGGGGAAGGGCAGCTCGCCCCGCTCGGCCATCTGGTAGAGACGGTGGACGCCGGTGGTGGTTTCTTCCGAGACGCCCTTGATGGCGTCGCGAATGGCCGAATAGAAGCCGGGCTTTTCCTTCAGGTAGCGCTTCATCACCGCATAGAGCGCCTCTTCCTCGTCATTGGCGGGGTGGTCGAGCAGGCTCGGGTCGGCCTCGGCCTTGGGGCCGAGCACGCAGAGCAGGGTCGCGTCGCCGCCGTCGTCGAGGATCAGGTTGGGAGACCCGCCGTCGGCCCATTCGAAGATGCGATGGGCATAGTCCCAGTATTCCAGCAGGCTCTCGCCCTTTTCGGCGAAGACCGGCGTGCCGGTGGCCGCGATGGCCGCCGCGGCATGGTCCTGGGTCGAGAAGATGTTGCAGGAGGCCCAGCGCACCTCGGCGCCAAGGGCCTGCAGGGTCTCGATCAGCACCGCCGTCTGGATGGTCATGTGCAGCGAGCCGGCGATGCGCGCGCCCTTCAGCGGCCTGTCCTTGGAGAACTCCTTGCGGACGGCCATCAGGCCGGGCATCTCGGTCTCGGCGATCTCGATCTCCTTGCGGCCATAGGCGGCGAGCGAGAGATCCTTCACGAGATAGTCGGCCACGGGCGGCTCCTTGGACAATGCGAGAGCGGCTCTATAGCGGCCGGGCCGTGTTCGGGCAACCGGGATATAAGGAAATCGTTATATGGCGGTCGTCACCAGAACGGCTCGGCGCGCTTGAAGCGGCGGAAGGCCTTGCGCGCGGCCTTGACCGCCCCGGCTGTCCCCGCCTGCCGCTCGCCGCCCACCAGGCCCGCGGCGAAGGCGATGTCGGCCGATGCGCCGCGGCCCAGGCTGGCGGCCAGGCTTTCGGCCGCGGCGACGTCAACCGCCGCGCCCAGTCCGTCCTGCAGGTTCTCCATCGCCGTCCTGAAGGCGTCCAGCCGCGCGGCCGGCTTGCCGTCATAGAGGCCGCCGAAGAACCCGCAGGCATAGCGCAGCTTCTTGGCGGCGATGCGCAGCTTGTGCCGCGGCCGCGGTTCAAGCTCGGTGAGCTTGCGGCCTTTCCTGGCGATTTTCCGGCGGCGTTTCTTGAAGATTTCCTCGGCCGCCGTCTTCGCGGGCCGGGCGCGAAGCGCGGCGAGGACCGGATCGTCGCTGGAGGTCCAGGGGCCGGTCTCGATCCAGGCCGCGGTCTCCAGGATGAGGCCGCGGAATCGCGCCGAGCCGATCGCCGCCATGGCGCGCTCGTAACCCCGGGTCTGGGTTTCGATCAGCGTCTGGCCGAGCGCCGCCAGGCCCGGCCAGTCCGCATGGCGCCGGGCGGCGGGACGAAAGCTGTCGCGGATGAAGACATCGAGGTTGCGCACATCGTCGAGCTCGTGGGTCAGCCATCTGAGTTCGGCCTTGATCGCCTCGAGGCGGCCATCCTCGAGCATGGGCCGAAAGAGCGACAGGGCGCTGCGCAGGCGCCGGGCGCCGACGCGCGCCTGGTGCAGCGCCTCGATCCGCCGGACGCGGCGAAGCAACCGCGCATTGTCGGCGATCTGGGCCAGCGCGGCGCCGGCGATGGCCTTGAAGGCGGTCCCCGCATCGTCGCGGCGGTTCAGCGCCGGATCGCTCGCCCTGGCCGGCGCCAGGGGCTCGCCGTCCCGCAGGGCATAGCCGCGCTGGGCCTTGCCGACGAAGCACAGATTGAGCGGCGCGACGCCGGCCAGCTGGCGCGCCAGGGTGAACAGCGCTTCCGGGCCGCCCTGCTTCAGTTCGAGCTCCAGCTCCAGAATGGGCAGGCTGACCCCGTCGGCGTCGACGACGCCGCGATCCAGCGCCGCCTCGATCACCGCGCCGTCGATGTGAAGGCGGCGCGTCGTGCGCTCCACGCGCGTCTCGAAGACCGGCTCCAGGATTGCGGCCTTGCGCCCGAGCACCTCGCACAAGGGCGTTTTCGCGGCGGCCTCGAGGTCGGGAGCGGGCCCCTCGACCTCGCACTCCCATTCGCCGCGGCGAATCCCGTTGGAGGCGGCGGTCTTCACGGTCTGGACGCGGCGGCCCCCATCGTCGCGGACGCGCAGCACAAGGCCGTGGGCGTGCAGGTCGGCCTCGGGCGTATCGAAATAGACCGATCGCAGCGACCGGACCTCACCCTCGGCTTCCAGACCCAGCCGTTCGCTGATCGCGCCGGCCGCGGCCGCGTCCATCTCGAACTTCAGTTCGATTTCCATCGATCGCTCACCGCTGTCTCGCCCCCTCGATCAACCGCCTGCACGGTCAATCGATCCCGGCCCGCCTAAAGCGCTCTAGCGTTCCTCGTCGAAGCGGCTCGCGATCAGCTCGGCCAGAGCGTCGATCGCGGCCTTGGCGTCGGGGCCTTCGGCGGCGATGTCGATGCTCGAACCGGGTCCGGCGGCCAGCATCATCAGGCCCATGATCGAGCGGGCGTCGACGCTCTGGCCGTCGCGGCTGACGGTGACCTCGGCGTCGAACTCGCTGGCCAGCTTGACGAACTTGGCGGAGGCGCGCGCATGCAGGCCGCGCTCGTTCAGGATCTCGACGGTCAGGGCGGCCTTCATCGGCGCGGACCGCTACTTTTCGCCAGCCAGGACGTAGGAGGCGACTGAAATATATTTGCGGCCCGCATCCTGGGCGTGGGCGACGCAGGCCGCCAGCGGCTCGCGGCCGCGCACGCTGGCGAGCTTGATCAGCATGGGCAGGTTGAGCCCCGCGATCACCTCGGCGTGGGTCTGCTCCATGACCGAAATGGCCAGGTTGGACGGCGTGCCGCCGAACATGTCGGTCAAAAGGATGACGCCCTGGCCTGTATCGACGCTGGCCGCCGCCTGCAGAATATCCCTGCGCCGCTGCTCCATGTCGTCTTCCGGGCCGATGCAGACGGCGAGCACGCCCGACTGCGGCCCGACCACATGCTCCATGGCGGAAATGAACTCCGCCGCCAATCGCCCGTGCGTGACGATCACGAGGCCGATCATGTACGAAATCTCACGGGACCCCTCCCGCGCCCGGCGAAAACTCAAGCCGACGCGGGCCGTTTGATACGCCTGTTGTCGGCGATGTCCAACAGACTCAGGGCGCGACCGAGTTTCGCGGGGGCGGACGGCTCGCGCGCGGCGATGGCGATGAGCGGGATGGACAGGTCGAGGAGGGTCAGGGTCCGGGGGTTTGGCGTCCGCTCGATGGCCTCGGGCTCAGCGCATCGCGCCGCCAGCGCGATCACGGCGAAAGCCCTTTGCGGAATGGAGACGACGCTAAGGCCGCGCACCTCGATCAGCCCGGCCAGCGGGTCCGGCGCGCGGCCATAAAGCCGACCATCGCTGGCCCAGACCAGGGTGCGATCATCGGCGATCAGGCGCCAGCCAAGATCTAGCGCCCGAAGCGTCAGATCGCTTTTGCCCGCGCCGGACGCGCCTTCGATCAGTACGCCGCGCCAACGCCCGCGCTCGAACCGCGCGATCAGGCCGGCGTGCCGGATCATGCGTCGAGGTCGGGAAGGCTGATCACGAAGCGCGCGCCGACCACGCGGCCGTCCGCCTCGACACGGTTCTCCGCGTGGATCCGGCCGCCATGCGCCTCGACGATCTGCCGGGCGATGGAAAGGCCGAGGCCCGAATGGCCGCCGAACGCCGCGCCCCTGGGCCTGGCGGTATAGAAGCGCTGAAACACCGTCTCCAGATTCTCCGCCGGCAGGCCCGGGCCGTCGTCCTCGACGGCGGCGACCGCCTGGCGGCCGGCGCGCTTCAAGCTCAGGCGCACCTGCGGGGCCGGATCGGCGGATAGGGTGCTGAACGAGCGGGCGTTATCGATCAGGTTGCGAAACACCTGGCTCAGCGGGCCCTCGCGCGCCCGGATCATGACGGTCCCGCCTTCGGGCGGGATAAACCGCACCGGCGCGGCGCCGGGTTTGGCGGCCTCGGCGTAGAGCTCGGCCAGCTCGGCCAGGAGCTTGCCGAGATCCAGCGGTCGCGGCGCCTCGCGCGACAGCTCCGCATCCAGCCGCGAGGCATTGGAGATGTCGGTGATCAGCCGGTCCAGGCGGCCGACGTCCTGTTTGAGAATGTTGGTCAGGCGCAGGCGCGCATCGACATCCGAGATCAGGTCCAGGGTCTCCACCGCCGAGCGGATCGAGGTGAGCGGATTGCGGATTTCATGGGCGACGTCGGCGGCGAAACCCTCGATCGCATCCATCCGTTCGGACAGGGTCTGGGTCATGGTCTCCAGCGAACGGGTGAGGTCGCCCAGCTCGTCGTCCCGCTCGGCGATGTCGGGCAGCGATATGGCGCGCGCGCGCTGGGCGGTGACCCGGTCGGCGGCGCGGGCCAGCCTCAGGACCGGCTGGGCGATGAAGCGGCTGAGCATGTAGGACGAGGCCAGGTTCACCAGAACCGCGATCAGGATGAACGGCAAAAGGGCGCGCCGCTGGTTGGCGACGATCTGGTCGACGTCGCCGGACTCCAGCGTCAGCACGCCAAGCACGGCCTGCACGTTCTGGATCGGGATGGAGACCGAAACCACGCGGCCGCCGTTCTGGGCCGGGCGAAGCCGGGCGACGGTCTGGCCCTTGAGGGCGTCGCGAACCTCCGCGTCCAGCGCCGCGCGTGCATTGGCGGCGGTCGCGGGCTGTCCGCCGGGGTGGAACAGGTCCAGGTGGAAGTTGATCCGGCCCGGCTTGGCGATCGGCGGCAGTGGACGGGTTTCGATGCGGTCGTTCAGCACATAGGAATCGGCGATGAGCTGGCCCTGGTCGTCGAACACCCGGGCCCGTTGCGAGCCTTGGATGAACAGCAGCTGCAGCGTCTCGCGGGCGCGCTCGGCATCGAGCGCCGGCACGGGATCGCCGACCGCGGCGGCCTGCACGATGACGTTGGCGATGAAGCGCCCCTGGGTGGTCAGGCTGTCGATCTCGGCGGTGATCAGGCCGCGGCGCAGCTCGTTCAGCACCAGCGCCCCGCCGATCAATATGGCCAGGCTGAGCAGGTTGAGCGCGACGATCAGCCGGCCTAGCCGCGAGCCCGGCATGCGCCAACGTCGTTCAGGCTTTTCGCCCGCCGGCTCAGGTTTCGCGATAACGGTAGCCGACGCCATAGAGGGTTTCGATCGCGTCGAACTCCGGGTCGACCTGACGGAACTTGCGCCGCATGCGCTTGATGTGGCTGTCGATCGTACGGTCGTCGACATAGACCTGATCGTCGTAGGCCGCGTCCATCAGGTTGTCGCGGCTTTTGACGAAGCCCGGCCGTTGCGCCAGCGATTGCAGCAACAGGAATTCCGTCACGGTCAGTTTCACCGCCCGATCGTCCCACAGGCAGTCGTGGCGGGCCGAATCCAGGGTCAGCCGCCCGCGCTTGATCGACTTGCCGCCCGCGGCGGAGGTTCCGGCCTCGCCTTCGGCGCCGTCGGCGCGGCGCAGGACCGCTTTCACCCGCTCGATCAGCAGCCGCTGGCTGAAGGGTTTGTGGATGTAGTCGTCGGCGCCGAGGTTGAAGCCGAGAATCTCGTCGATCTCCTCATCCTTCGAGGTGAGGATGATCACCGGCAGCTCCGAGGTCTGCCGCAGGCGTCGCAAGACCTCCATGCCGTCCATGCGCGGCATCTTCACGTCGAGGATGGCCAGGTCCGGCGGGTCGCTCTCCAGCGCCGCCAGGCCGGCGGCGCCGTCATAGTAGCCCTTGACCTTGTGACCGAGGCTTTCGAGGGCCAGGGAGACGGACGTGACGATGTTCTCGTCGTCGTCCACCAGGGTGATCTTCGCCATCGATACGTCCTGAGCCGGATTTTCGGCCGCGAAACTAGTGGTTGCGGCCACCAGGAGCAATGACGACGGGCGAAACTGTGGCGCCTGTTCGTCTCAACTGCGTCTTAAGCCCTGATGGTCAATGCTAATCCGGATTATGGAGTTCGATAACGCGATGGATCGCGCCCAGGTTCACTTCGAGGTCTTCGCGCGCCGCCAGCACGGCTCGTCCTGGTCGTTGGAGCTGGCCACCGAGGATCGCGCGCGCGCCGTGGACTCCGCGGAGGCGTTGCTGGCCGAGCGCCGCGCCATCTCGGTCAAGGTGACCAAGGAGACGCTGGACGAGGAGAGCCGCGAATTCAAGACCGTCACCATCCTGACCAAGGGCGAGCTCGACCGGGGCAAGGTGAAGAAGCCGCGTGAAGGCCTGGAGCCGCTCTGCGTCAGCCCGCCCGATCTTTACACCGGTCACGCCCGCGACCGGATCGGGCGGCTCCTGGAAGGCTGGCTGGCGCGCAATCGCGCCACGCCGTTCGAGCTGCTGCATCGACCCGACCTGATCGAAAAGCTTGAGGCGACCGGGCTTGAGCTGCAGCACGCCATCCAGAAGGTGGCCATTCCCGAGGCGCAAGCGCGCGGCAAGACCGTGCACCACGTCATTCGAGATTTCCAGAAGCTGGTGCAGGCGACCATCGACCGGGTGACGCGCGACGACCGCAAGGGCCGCTTCCCCGATTTCGAGCAGGAAGGCTTCGCCGCGGCCGCCGAACGCCTGGTCGGCGACCCGAACCAGCACTATTACCTGGGCGCCGGCGTCGCCAGGGCGATGAGCACCGGCGCAAGCTGGAGCGGCAAGGTCAATCGCCTGCTCGACCTCGCCGACAGGGCGCCGCGCGAGCCCGCCGCCCGCGACCTGGCCTTTCGTGTGCTCGAACTGCCGCTGGCGGAGATTCTCGGCGCGCGGGCCGGGATCATGGAGCTGCTCGGCGTCCACCTCGACCTCGGCGGCGCGCTGGCGGCGATGACGCGCCTGGCCGCGGCCGACTCGGTCGACGCCCTGATCTCGATCGAACCCGCCGTCGCCCGGGTCATGCCGCCGCTGCAGGGGCCGGCCGCGCGCCTCGCCAACTGGCTGGACG
This sequence comes from Caulobacteraceae bacterium, assembly GCA_965277425.1. Lineage (GTDB taxonomy): Bacteria > Pseudomonadota > Alphaproteobacteria > Caulobacterales > Caulobacteraceae > Poindextera. Next base: position 881,990 of record CBDICR010000006.1, on the reverse strand, counting down.
GGCCGTATTTCGAAGAGGTCCGCACCGCGATCGCCCATCGCGTGCTGAAGGAGCTGACCGGTCCCAAGCGCCTTCGGCCGAACGACGCCGAGGGCGAGATCATCATGCTGCGCGCGCTGGCCATGGCGCTCACCACCGCGGTGGGGCGGATCCTGACGCCCGACGAGGTGCAGGACGCCTTCATCAATCGCTCGCGGACCCTGGTGCGGGCCGATTTCGTCGAGGCCTTCCTCGGCCATGACCGCAGCCCCCTCGGCGAGGTCGAGGCGCTGCTGTGGCTGTCTGAAAACGTCACCGGCGCGGCTAACAAGCGCCAGGCCAGCCGCTGGGTTCAGGCCAATGTCAGCGCGCTTCGGTTCGAGACCGACCTGCGCGCCGGACCGGATTCGGCGGCGACCAAGCTGGCGGCGCTGGCCGAGCTGCAACGTTCGGTCTTCCGTTGCGGCTTCGTGATCGAGGAGTCGGGCCCGATCGCGGTCAAGATCGGCGAGCTCGGCGGCCAGATCGAGGCCGACGCCAGGCTGGCCCAGGCCTTGGCGCGCGCCGCGGCGCCAGTGGTGAACCGGCTGACCCTGCTCCTGCGCCTCGCCGCCGGCGAAACCGCGCCCCGCGGTCCCGCCGCCGACCGCGCCAGGGTCGAGGCGATCCGCCTGATGCGCGCGCCGGAAATCCGCGCCGAGATCGCCAGGACGCCGGAGGTTGTCGATCGCGTGCGGGCGCTGATGCAGACCGCGGGACTGGCGGCCTAGGCGAAGACCTGGACAATGGCGTCGGTCTGGCCCGCTCCGCCGCCGAGCTGACGATAGAGAGCGGCGGCGACGGCCGACACGAGAGGGCAGGTGGCCACATAGGCTAGCGGGTAGGCCAGGACCTGGGTCGACAGGGCGTGGACGCCGAAAGGCTTCATGAAGCCGACGACGAAGCCGCCCATAAACCCGGCGACGAGGCCGATGAATAAGCCGAATACGCTCAGGACGATCGACAGGCCGAAAATCGACCACCGCCGGCCGCGCGTCAGGTCGGCGCTACGCCGGAGAGTGGCCAGGGGCGATCCGCCCTCGATCACCTGCACGGGCTCGGAGACATACCAGACCAGGTTCAAAATGACGCCGGGTACAATGAAAAGCATATATCCGATCAGGATGGGCACGCCGCGCACGACGTTGAGCAGCAGAAGTGCGGGCCAGTTGCGCAGCCCGGCCATCAGACAATCGCTGAACGACGCCCGCCGATCGTTGAGATGGGCCGTCGCGCCAGCGATGACCGCGCCCTGCGTGACAAAGCTGACGATGGTCACGGGCAGGGCTCGCAAATAACCGACCTCGGATGCGCCAATAGGATTGGCCCGGGTCAGCACGTGCTGGGCGATGAGACGTTCGACCTCCCAGGTCGCGGCGGCGGCGGGAAGGCCAGTGAAGACCAGCGCCAGGATCAGATAGATCGTCCAGTTCTGCCGCAGCGCGGCGAAAGCGTCATTGAACACCTGACCGAAATCGACCGTGTCTGTATTTGTCTGCGCCACGCCCGTCCCCCCTGGCAAAGCAAGTCGATCCTGACTCGCTGCAAATGTCGAACCACAGGTAGAGCCGCCGCCCGCGCTTCGCCGCGGCAGCGTCCCAGCCGGGGCGTTCACGTTGCGCCTGCCCACAGGGTCGGCTATCCCGCCGAGGACGAAAAACGACGGCGGAGTCTCATGCGATGCAAGGACTGGTGACGGTCTTCGGAGGCTCGGGCTTCATCGGGGCGCAAGCCGTGCGCGCGCTTGCCAAGCGGGGCTTTCGGGTGCGGGCGGCGATGCGGCGGCCGGGCCGCGGCTACCGCCTGCGCATGCTGGGCGATGTCGGCCAGATCGAGGTGGCGCAGGCCAATGTGCGCGAGCCCGCCTCGGTGGCGCGGGCCTTGGACGGCGCCCAGGCCTGCGTCAACCTGGTCGGGACCTTGAGCGAACGGGGCCGGCAGCGCTTTCAGAGCGTGCACGTCATGGGCGCGCAGACGATCGCCGAGGCCGCGGCCAGGGCCGGTGTGAGCCGCCTCGTACAGGTCTCGGCCATTGGCGCCGCGCCGGATGCGCTGTCGAAATACGCCCGCAGCAAGGCCGAGGGCGAAGCGGCCGTGCGGCAGGCCTTTTCCGAGGCGGTGATCCTGCGCCCCTCGATCGTGTTCGGGCCGGAGGATGACTTCTTCAACCGCTTCGCCCGCATGGCCGCCGCATCGCCGGTGCTGCCGCTGATCGGCGGCGGGCGGACGCGCTTTCAGCCGGTCTTCGTGGGCGACGTGGCGGCCGCGGTCGCGCAGTGCGTGCTCGATCCGGCGAGCGCGGGCCGGACCTTCGAGCTCGGCGGCCCGGGCGTCTATAGTTTCGAAGCCCTGATGCGGCTGATCCTGGACGCGACCGAGCGCCGCGCGCTTTTGCTGCCGATCCCGTTCTCCGCCGCCAGCCTGATCGGCATGGCCGGCGACCTGCAGGCGATGGTGATGGCACCGATCCTGACCACCGACCAGGTCGCCTCGCTGCGCGCCGACAATGTGGTCGGCCCTGGCGCCGCCGGGCTCGCCGCGCTGGGGGTGACGCCGACGGCGCTGGAGGCCATCGCGCCGACCTATCTCGGCCGCTACCGCAAGGGCGGCCAGTACGCCGACCTGGTCGAGGCCGTCCCGCAGACTCTCTAGCGGCCAAGCATCAGCCAGGCCAAGGCGCCGGCGCCGGCGAGCGCGCAATAGATCGCGAAGGGATCGAAGGCCTTGGCCTCATGGCTGCGGAACCAGCGCATCAACAGCGCCGCGCTCGCGAAGGAGACCACGCCGGCGACGCCCCCGGCGATCAGGGCCACGGTCGAGAAGCCGCCGCCGTGATGCAGCAGCTTGGGCGCTTCGAGCACGCCGGCGCCGAGAATCACCGGCGTGGCCGTCAGGAAGGAGAACCGCGCCGCATCCTCGTGGTCGAGACCGACCAGATAGCCGCCAGCCATGGTGGCGCCTGACCGCGACAGGCCGGGGATCAGGGCCAGGCACTGGCAAAACCCGATGATCAGCGCATTCATCCAGCCCAGCCGGTCCAGCCCGCGGTGCTCGTGCTGGCCCTTCAGCCGCTCGGCGGCGAACAGCATGATCCCGTTCACGATCAGGAAGGCCGCGGCGATCTTCGGCGCCCCGAAGCCGCGGCGAAGCAGGTGTTCGAGGAAAAAGCCGATGATGACCGCCGGAATGGTGGCGACCACCACCTGCAGGAAAAGCCTTCGCTCCGCGATGGCCTTGGGTCCGCGCCGGACCAGCACCGCGAGCGCGAAGTCCCACCAGTCGCGCCAGAAATAGACGATCAGGGCCAGGGCCGTGCCCAGGTGCATGACGACGAGGAAGGGCAGGAAGCCCGTGGCGTTCTCATCGACGCTCCAATGCAGCAAGGCGGGTATGAGCACGGCGTGGCCGAGGCTGGATATGGGGAAAAGCTCGGTGACCCCCTGCACGATGGCCAGGACGATCGCCTGAATTGCGGTCATGGACGAAAGGCTCCGTTGGGCGTGAGTTTCGTCATTGGACCAATTCGCGCGGCGCGTCAGCGCCTAACGTACAGGCTGCGGGCCGGTATAGCGGGCGCGGGGCCGGATCAGCCGTCCGGTGGCCAACTGCTCCAGGGCGTGCGCCTGCCATCCCGCCAGCCGCGCGATGGCGAACAGCAGGAAGGCCGCGCCTTTCGGCAGGTTGAGCGAAGCCGAGAGCGCGGTCAGCGGGAAATCGACATTGGCGCGCTCGCCGGTCAGCCTCTCGGCCGCGCTCAATACCGCTGCGAAAGCGGGCGGCGGCGAAAAGGCCGCGAGCAGGGCTTCGGCGCGCGGGTCGCCAGCCGGGTAGAGCGGATGGCCGAAGCCCGGAACCGGCAGACCCTGGGCGATGCGGGCGCGCACGGCGGCCTCCGCGCCGACGCGCCCGGCCTCGCCGATAAAGGCCTCGACCCGCGCCGTCATGCCGCCGTGAAGGGGGCCTGACAGGGCCGACAGGCCCGCCAGCGCCGCCGCCGCCAGCGACGCCCCGGTCGAGGCCGCCACCCGCGCGGCGAAGGTCGAGGCGTTGAGCTCGTGATCGGCGAGCAGGACCAGCGCCCGGCGGATCAGATCGCCGCCATCCGGTCCGGTGTTCCAGGCCTCGGCGAAACGGACATGGATCGGTCCCTCGACAATCCGCCCGGCCACCGCGTCGGCCGCCGCGTCGAGCAGGCCCGCCGCCTCGGCCGCCAGGGCGAGCGGCGCGCGGCCCCGCGCCGGCGCGTCGGCGGCGGCATGGGCGGCCAGAACGGCGAACAGCCTGGCCCGCGCGTCGCCGAAGGTCACCGCCGGCTCGGCCGGCCGCTCCTTCATCCGCACGCCGTCGCCGCCGCGCAACAGCCGCGCCACCCGCTCCAGGCTCTCGCTCTGCGCCAGCAGCACCGCGTCCCGGCCGCGGTAATAGAGCCGGCCTTCGAAGATGGTAGTGATGGTCGAGGCCAGCACCGGCTCGCCCCAGGCGATGGCGTCCTCGGCGACGGCCGAGGCCTTGCGCCCGCGCGCCTTGCGTTCCTGCAGCCGGGCGACGTCGGCGGCGCGATAGAGGCTGCGGCGCGGGTCTTCGGCGTCGGGCTTGACCTCCAGACGGCCGCGGCTGGCGTAGGCGTAGAGGGTCTGCGGCCGGATATTGAGCCGGGCCTGGGTCTCGGCGGCGGTGAGCCAGTCGGGCATGGTCAAACATTGATTCAATTGATCAAGATTGACGATAACGCCGTGCGGCTAAAATGGCAAAGCTGAATTGAAAAAGGAGTGAAGCCATGTCCGATGGTCTTGAAGGCGTCGTCGCCGCCGAAACCGTCCTTTCCGAAGTCGATGGCGAGGCCGGACGGCTGGTCGTGCGCGGCTACCCGATCGGCGCCCTGTCCGGCCATGTCACCAGCGAAGAGGCGACCCACCTGCTGCTGGACGGTTTTTTCCCCGATCTGCCGGACGCCAAAGCTCTGGCGGCGGCCTTGGGTCGCGCCCGGGTCGAGGTGTTCGCCGAGGTCGCGGCGCTGGACGAACGTCTTTTGGGCCACGGCACGATCGAGGCCGTCCGCGCCCTGATGGCGCGGCTGGCGGACGGCGACGATCTGGCGGTGGCGCTTCGCCTGATCGCCGCGCCGGCGGTCTTCACGCCGGCGGTGTCGCGCCGCAAGCAGGGCCTGGACGCCATCGCGCCGGATCCAAGCCTCGGCCACGCCGCCGACGTGCTGCGCATGATCAAGGGCCACGCCGCAACCTCGGCCGAGATCGACGCGCTGAACGCCTATCTGGTCACGGTCTGCGATCACGGGCTGAACGCCTCGACCTTCGCCGCCCGGGTGGTCGCCTCGACGCTCGCCGGCCTGACCTCGGCGGTGGTGGCCGGGATCAGCGCCCTGAAGGGGCCGCTGCACGGCGGCGCGCCCGGGCCGGTGATCGAGATGCTGGATTCCATCGGCGCGCCCGAAAACGCCAAGGCGTGGCTGGAGGCGGCGCTCGACCGCGGCGACCGGCTGATGGGCTTCGGCCACCGGGTCTACCGCGTCCGCGACCCGCGCGCCGACGCGCTCAAGCGCGCGGTCAGGACCCTGGGCGAGGGCTCCAACTCGCTGCCAGGCCGGCTGGCCTTCGCCGAGGCGGTCGAGACGGCGGCGCTGGCAGTGCTGAAGGAACGCAAGCCCAACCGCTCGCTGCAGACCAATGTCGAACTCTACACGGCCCTGATGCTGGAGGCGCTGGCCTTCCCGCCCGACGCCTTCACCTGCGTCTTCGCCATCGGCCGCGTGGCCGGCTGGGTCGCCCATGCCCGCGAGCAGGTCGAAGGCGGCCGCCTGATCCGGCCCCAGTCGGTCTATATCGGCCCGGCGCCGCTCGCCGCGGCTTAAGCGGCTTGCGGCTCGGCGCGGGTGGTCTCGATGCGGTCGACCAGGCCGAACGTCAGGGCCTGTTCGGCGCTGAGGAAGTTGTCGCGGTCGAGGGCGCGCTCGACCTCTTCCAGGGTGCGCCCGCAGTGCTCGGCGTAGAGGCGGGTCATCCGCTGCTTGGACTCGCGCGCGTTCTCGGCGTGGCGTTCGATGTCCGAGACCTGGCCCTGGAAGCCGCCGGAGGGCTGGTGCAGGACGATGCGGGTATTGGGCAGGCAGACCCGCTGGCCGGGCTCGCCGGCCATCAGCAGGAAGGAGCCCATGGAGGCCGCGAACCCCATGGCGAAGGTCGAAACCGGGCTCTTGATGTAGCGCATGGTGTCGTAGATGGCGAAGCCGGCCGTCACCGAGCCGCCGGGCGAATTGATGTAGAGGTAGATATCCTTCTTCGGGTGGTCGGCCTCGAGATAGAGCAGCTGGGCGCAGATCAGCGCCGACATGCCGTCCTCGACCGGCCCGTTCAGGAAGATCACCCGCTCGCGCAGCAGCCGCGAATAGATGTCGAAGGCGCGCTCGCCCCGCGAGGAGCTCTCCACCACCATGGGCACGAGGTTCATCTCTAAGCCGCCCATGCGAATACCCATTGGGCCTGTCGGCGCGGCTTGCGCGGGTGGATGCGGCCGATGGCCATGACCAGGAAGCCCGCGTGCGCGAATCCGTCGTGGACCAGCCGCAGACGGGTGCCGCCGGTGATGGTCGGGGTCAGTACGAAGCTCACCTCGCTGTCGACCAGCTCGCCGGCCTCGTCGCGTTCGCGCCAGGCGAGGCGCAGTTCGCGTGTCGGATCGGCCTTCAGCACCTCGCACTCGACCGGCCCGGTCTCAGGTCTAAGTTCGAACCGGTGGCCGACTTGCGGTTTGATGTCGCCCTCGGCCAGCCAGGCGGCCATCAGTTCGGGCTGGGTCAGGGCGCGCCAGACCTTTTCCGGCGGCTCGTCCAGGTCGCAATCGACGATGATTGCTTCGGGGACGCTTTCGGGTTCGACCAGATCGTCCGGGCTCATTGGTCCATGTCCTTCAAAAGCTCTTTCAGTTTGCCGATCCGCTCGGGCCAGAAGGCGCGGTAGCGGTCGACCCAGCCGGCCAGGGGCGCCAGGCCCTCCGGCCGTAGACGATAATAGGCGTTGCGCCCGGCGCGGCGCTCGCTGACCAGGCCGGCGGCCTTGAGCGCCGACAGGTGCTGCGAGATCGCCGGCTGCGAGACGGAAAAACCGCTGCGCAGGTCCGAGACGGTCATTTCGCCACCGCCCAGCCGCTCGAACACCGCCCGGCGGGTCGGGTCGGCCAGGGTGCGGAAGAGATCAGCTTCAGCGGTCATGCAAGATACATAAGTACACACTTATGGATTCGTCAAGACCCGCTTGCGTCCGCGCGATGAAGGCGAAACAACCCTGGCCAGGGGGAACGACCGGTGCAGATCAGGCCTTGGCCGAGCGGCCCGCTGTGGCGGCACGGCGATTTTCTCAAGCTCTGGGCCGCCCAGAGCGTCTCGGACTTCGGCGCGCGGATCACGCGCGAGGGCCTGCCCCTGGCCGCGGTGCTGACCCTCCGCGCCACGCCCGCTCAGCTTGGGTTGCTGGCGGCGCTGACGCTTGGGCCGAGCCTGCTGGTCGGGCTGACGGCCGGCGGGCTGGTCGACCGCTCGCGGCGGCGCTCGATCCTGATCGGCGCGGATCTGGTTCGCGCGCTTGTGCTGGCCAGCGTGCCGCTGGCGGCCTTCCTGCACTGGCTCTCGATAGGGCAGCTCTATGGAGCGGCCTTCGTCGTCGGCGCGGCCAGCGTCCTGTTCGACATCGCCGACCACGCCTATCTGCCGGGCCTGATCGACCGCGGCCTGCTGGTCGAGGCCAACGCCAAGCTGGGCGTCACTGAATCGGTGGCCGAGATGGGCGGCCCGGCGCTCGCCGGCCTGCTGGTCCAGACCCTGACCGCGCCCGTGGCCATCGCGGTGAACGCGATGACCTATCTGATCTCGGCCCTCTTCCTCGCCGGCATGCGCAGGCCTGAGCCAAGGCCTCCAGCCTTAGCGGCCAGGCCCTCCCTGGCCGCCGATCTCGCGGTCGGGTTCGCCGCGGTGATGCGCCAGCCGCTGGTGCGGCCGCTGTTCATCGCCAGCCTGGTCCAGGCCCTGTTCGGCGCGTTTTTCCAGACCCTCTACGTCGTCTTCGCCATCCGCGTGCTCGGCTTTTCGCCGGCCTTGCTCGGCCTGGTCATCGCCATGGGCGGGGTCGGCGCCCTGGGCGGCGCGCTGCTCTTTCCCGCCCTGACCCGTCGGGTCGGGTTGGGCCCAGCCATCATCGTCAGCGCGGTGGCCTCGGCGGCCAGCGCCTTTTTGATCCCGCTTGCCGGCGGACCCGCCGTCCTGTCCGTGGCCATGATGATCGCCGCCCAACTGCTCGGCGACAGCTTTGGCGTCGCCATGCTGATCGGCGCCAAGAGCCTGCAACAGTCGGTATTTTCCGCCCATCGGCTTGGCCGGGCCGGCGCGGCGATGCGGGCGGCGGCCGGCGGGGCGGCGATCGCCGGCGCCATCGCCGGCGGCCTGCTGGCGGAGGTCTTCGGCATACGCACGATGCTGTTCATCGGCGCCGGCGGCGTCTTCGCGGCCGTGATCTGGATGATCGCTTCGCCGCTTTGGCGCCTGCGCGAGCTGTCGCTCGCGGCGGCATGAGGATTGCAGCCATTAAGCCTGTCGCCGCGACCCGTGCCTAAACCTTGCGGAAACGCTCGGAAGGCTAGGGTCGAGGTCCCAGGTCGGAACGGGAGCGCGCCTTGCTGATCGATGTCGTTGCCCCGAGCGCGCTTCGCGCCACCGACATCGACGCCTGGCTGGCCATTCAGGCGGCCGATCCCGCATTGGACTCCCCCTTTCTTTCGCCGGCTTGGGCGCAAGCCGTCGAGCGCGCCCAGGCTGGGCGGCGCGGCGCGATCCAGGTCGCGGTGCTGCGCGACGGCCGCCGGCCGGTCGGCTTCCTGCCCGCGCGCATCGTCGGCTCGGTGGCCATGCCCGTCGGCGCCCCGATGTGCGACTATCAGGGCCTGGTGGCGCATCGCGACCTTGCCATCGAACCCAAGCGGCTGGTCGAAGCGCTGGGCGTCCAGCGACTGGACTTCTCTCACATGCTGGCCGACCAGGCCGCCTTCGCCCCCCATGCCCGCGGCGCGGTGACGTCCTACGTGATCGACGTCGCCGACGGTTACGCCGCCTTTGAAGCGCAACGCCGCGCGGCCGGCTCCGGCGTGCTCAAGGATATCGACAAGCGCCGCCGCAAGGTCGAGCGCGAGGTCGGCCCGGTGCGTTTCCAGGCCCTGGCGAATTGCGGGGCGGCTTTCGACACCTTGCTCGACTGGAAACGCCGGCAATATCTCGCCACCGGCCAGACGGTGATCTTCGACGCCCCCTGGACGGTCGATCTGCTGCGCGCGCTGCATGGGCGGACGGACGGCGATTTCGGCGGCGCGCTGTTTTGCCTGCATATCGGCGACCAGTTGGCCGCCATCCAGTTCCATCTTCGCGGCCCTCGCACCCTGCACGCCTGGATCATCGCCCACGACGAGGCGTTCGAGCGTTATTCGCCGGGGCTGCTGCTGTTTCAGGACATCCTGCGCTGGATGGACGCAACGCCCTTCACCGCGCTCGATCTCGGCGCCGGCGACTATCGCTTCAAGCTTCAGCTGGCCAATGTGCATCGCTCGGTGGCGCACGGCTTCGTCGGCCGCCTCTCGACGGCCAGCCTGGTGCGCGAGGCCCAGTACGGCGTCCGCGCCGCGGCGGAGCGCCTGCCCTGGCCGCAGGTCTCGGTGCTGCCTGGCAAGGCCATGCGCCGCCTCGACCTCTGGCGTGGATTGCGGTGAGCCCACGCCGCCGCTAGTTTGCCCGGCTTTTCCACTCCCCTTGTCTGAAACGCCAATGACCCTCGCCTTCGCCCAGATCGAGGCCGCCGCCGAGCGGCTGAAAGGGCATGTCGAACGCACGCCCTGCCGGCATTCCAGGACGCTGTCGCAGATTACCGGCGCCGAGGTGTGGGTGAAGTTCGAGAACCTGCAGTTCACCGCCTCGTTTAAGGAGCGCGGGGCGTTGAACAAGCTCCTGCAGATCAACGACCGCGGGCGCGGCGTGATCGCGGCCTCCGCCGGCAATCACAGCCAGGGGCTCGCCTTCCACGGCCAGAAGTTGGGCATACCGGTGACCATCGTCATGCCGCGCGCGACGCCCTTCGTGAAGGTGCAGCAGACCCGCGCCTTCGGGGCCGAGGTGGTGCTGGAAGGCGACACCTATGAAGAGGCCGCCGCGCACGCCGAGGCGGTGCGCGACGAGCGCGACCTGATCTTCGTCCACCCGTTCAACGACGTCGACGTCATGGCCGGCCAGGGGACCATCGCGCTGGAGATGCTGGAAGACGCTCCGGACCTCGAGGTGATCCCCGTGGCCGTCGGCGGCGGCGGGCTGATCGCCGGGGTGGCGACGGCGGCCAAGTCCATCAAGCCCGAGGTCAGCATCATCGGCGTCGAGCCGGCCAGCTTTCCGTCTTTCACCGCCCGCATGGACGGTCGTCGGCTGGCGCCGGGCGGCCAGACCATCGCCGAGGGCATCCAGGTCAAACAGGTGGGCGAACTCACCTACGCCGTGGTCCGGCCGTTGATCGACAAGGTGCTGCTGGTCGAGGAGTCGTCGCTGGAACGGGCGATCGCGCTCTATTGCAACGTCGAAAAGACCGTCTGCGAAGGGGCCGGGGCCGCCTCGCTGGCGGCGTTGATCGAGCATCCGGAAGAGTTCAAGGGCCGCAAGGTGGGGCTGATCCTCACCGGCGGCAATATCGATCCCAGGCTGCTGGCCTCGGTGCTGACCCGCGAGCTGGTGCGCGAAAAGCGGCTGGTGTCGTTGAAGATCGTCGGCGACGACCGCCCCGGCCTCTTGGCCAATGTTTCGGCCGTGATCGGCGGCAAGGGCGCCAATATCGTCGAGGTGGCGCATAACAGGCTGGCGCTGGACGTGCCGGCCAAGGGGGCGGAGTTCGACATCATGATCGAGACCAGGGATGCACGGCACACCAAGGAGGTGGTCGAGGCGCTGCGGGCCGCCGGCTATCCGCCGAGGCCGCTCTGATGCGCGCGCATCGTTGGTTGGCGCCCGCAGGGCTTGCCTTGAGCCTCGCCCTGACAGCCTGCCACGGCGGTGACCCGGCCAGGGACAATCTGAAGGCCGCCCAGGGCTTCCTGGTCATGAACGGCAAACAGCCCGGGGTGACCACCCTGCCGTCGGGGCTCGAATACAAGGTGGTCCATTCCGGTCCCGCCGACGGACCGCATCCGGGGCCTGGCGACGAATTGAAGGTCAATTACGAAGGCAAGCTTTTGAACAACACGGTGTTCGATTCGTCCTTCGCGCGCGGCGAGCCGGCCGATCTGCCGCTGGCCGGCCTCATCCCGGGCTGGCTGGAGGCCCTGCCGCTGATGCGTCCGGGCGACGAGTGGATCCTCTACGTCCCGCCGCAGCTCGGCTACGGCGAACACAGCCCGGACGCGATTCCGCCCAACAGCATGTTGATTTTCCGCATCCAGCTGCTCGGCGTCCTGCAGCATTCGCCGGCCATGGGATGATGCATCAGGCCCGCGCGGCGTATCGCTCGTTCAAGGCGCCTTGCCGATCTTGATTTCGACGAGGGACGTCCGACGGGTCGGGGTTTCCGGCGCCGTTGGTGACGGCCGGTAATCCAGTCCAGGCCGCCGGTCGTATAGCCTCTCAGAAATAGCTGCACGACCGCACCCGCGCCGCGGGAACAATTGCCTCATTGCCGCCTTATTAATTTAAACGCGGCGCCTTTGCTTAAGGGGCACGCGAAGGGATGCTGAGATGACCGTGGCCGCGCTCTTCATAAGGCCGCACGAGATGCCCGACCTCTCGGGACCCGACATTGCTCCGTCCGTCAACGCCTTGATCAGAAAGCTGGAACGATTTTCGCCATTGAGCCTGGCGGATCGGCTGGCGATCGACGATCTGGACGCGTCCTCGGAGTGGGTCGCGCCCGGCAAATCCATCCTCATCGAGGGCGACAGCCCGGAGATTGTCCTGCCCTTGCTGGAAGGCTTGGCCTATCGGCACAAGGACTTCCGCGACGGGCGCCGGCAGATTCTCAGCCTGATCGTGCCGGGCGACATCTGCGGCGGTCATGGCGAACGCCTCGGCGCCGCCGATTACGGGGTTCGCAGCCTCACCCGCGCCAGGATCGTCAGGATCGACTCCGACCGTTTTCTCGAGCTCCTGCAGACCCATCCCGCGATCGCCGTTGCACTGCACAGGTCGATGCTCGTCGACCAGGCCGTCATGCGCGCCTGGATCGTCAATCTTGGTCAAAGACACGCCCACGAGCGCATCGCCCATCTGCTGTGCGAACTGGCGCATCGCATGAGCGACTGCGACCTCATCCTCGCCCATGGCGGCTTTGAACTGCCCTTGACGCAACAGGATCTGGGTTCCGCTCTTGGCTTGACCAGCGTCCACATCAATCGCGTCTTGCAGCAATTACGCGCTGAAAGGCTGATCGAGTTTCACAACGGGATTCTGCAGATTCACGATCTTGGCCGCCTGCAGGCTCTGGCGGACTTCGACGCGACTTACCTGTCTAGCCTAGACATAAACTGACATTTTTATACAGAATGGCGAATAAGCCTAAGATGTCGGTGCGATCTGCCGTCGCAAAATCGTAAGCTGTAACTATTGTTATATAAATACTCACGGGTTCGGGCTGGAAAATTCTTGCCGGAACGCCTAGGTCCTTGGGACTGGGAGGCGGGCTTGAAGATGGCCTGTCGGGTTTCTCCGCCGGGCCGGCCGCAACCACGATGAAGAGATCGCGCGACACCTTCGCCGATCCTCGTTGGGACGCATAGGCAGGTCATGTCGGCCATCAAGTTCGAGCCCATTCGCATCGACACCGCCAGCGACGACGAGGAGGGGCGCCTGATCATGGTCGGCGGCCGACTGGCCGGCGTGCTGGTGCGATTGGACGGGGCCGAACAGGCGCCCTTGCACGGATTCTGGTTTCTGGAGGCGGGCTTCGGGTCGCTGGCGTCGCTCAAGCCCGAGCCCTTCCCCAGCCTGGACGATGCGCGTCATTGGGTCGCCGGAATGGCGAGGCAGCCGGCCCGCTGAGCGCGCGGGTTTGGCGAGGAGTCAGGCCGCGAAGGTCTGGACGATCAGCCAGCCGTTGACGGCGACGATGGCGGCGCCGACGCCATAGGCAACGGCGGTCACCGCCCGCGAATTGGCGAACGCGCCCATGATCTTCCGATCGCCGGTGAACATCACCAGCGGAATGACGGCGAATCCCAGCTGCAGGCTCAAGATCACCTGGCTGAGGATGAGCAGCTTGTTGGCGCTGGCTTCGCCCATGATCGCGATGACCAGGAAGGTCGGCACGACGGCGAGCCCGCGCGTCAGGAGGCGGCGGGCGGCAGGGTTCATGCGAAAGTTCAAGAACCCTTCCATGACGATCTGCCCGGCCATCGTGCCGGTCAAGGTGGAGTTCTGGCCGGAGGCGAGCAGGGCGCAGGCGAACAGCACGCTGGCCACGGTCGTCCCGACGACCGGCGACAGCAGCTTATAGGCGTCTTCGATCTGGGCGACCTCGGGATGGCCGATGTGGAAGGCGGCGGTGGCGAGGATGAGAATCGCCGCGTTGACGAAGAGCGCCAAGCCCAGGGCGGCGAAGCAATCGATGGTCGAGAAGTGGATCGCCTCGCGACGCCCTTTGGGGCTGCGGTCGAAACAGCGCGTCTGGGCGATGGCGCTGTGCAGGTAAAGATTGTGCGGCATCACGGTGGCCCCGAATATCCCAAGCGAAATATAGAGCATCGCCGGATTTTTCAGCAGGCTCGCGGTAGGAACGAAGCCGGTGACGACCCCGCCCAGGTCCGGCTTGCAGAAGAACAGCTCCGCGGCGAAACAGGCGCCGATCACGCCGATCAGGGTGATCACCAAGGCCTCGATGTAGCGAAAGCCGCGTTTCTGCAGGCCCATGATCACCAGGGTGTCCGCGATCGTGATCGCCACCCCGACCAGCAGCGGCAGGTGAAACAGCAGCTTGAGCGCGATCGCGGTGCCGATCACCTCGGCCAGATCGCAGGCGGCGATCGCGACTTCGCAGGTGATCCAGAGGAAGACCGAAACCCGCTTGCCGAACCGTTCGCGGCAGAGCTGGGCGAGGTCGCGCCCCGAGGCGATTCCCAGGCGCAGGGACAGCCATTGCAGGAACATGGCCACGAAGCTGGAAAGCAGAACGACCGAGAGCAGCGAATAGCCGAACTGGGATCCGCCCGCGATGTCGGTCGCCCAGTTTCCCGGATCCATATAGCCGACCGCGACCAGATAGCCTGGACCGGCGAACGCGGCGAGCTTGCGCCAATACTTGCCGCCGGTCGGGATCGCGATCGACCGAAAGGCTTCGGGCAGGCTGGGCGCGAACCCGGCGCCGATCAGGGCGGGGTCGGAAATCACGCCTTGCTCGGCCGGGGGCGGGGACATCGAAGCCTCGTCGATGGAATTCAGCTAAAATCCATAACCAGCAGAAGCGGTTTGGGTTGCTTGAATCGCTCAGAAATCTGCATAATAATTGTGACTAACATTTGTTATAGGTAAGTAACTAACAAATGTTACGAAGATATATGGGGTACAGTCTTGGAACTGATCCTTTTGTTGCCGGTTATCGACCTGTTCGGCGAGGATAGATCGGTCTGCCTTTGGGGTGGCCCGCTCTCAAGCACGGGCGGCGCTGACGACATGGCCGAAAACACGCCGTGCCGTCGTTTAGAGGGACCGTAGACAATGGATGCATTGGCAATCCTCAACGCATTGAAGGCGCGCTCGGTAGAGCGCGAAGAGAGGCGGGAAAAACGACGTCAATTCCTGCGCGTCGCCAGCGGGTTCGCCGCCGGTGCGGCTGGCACGATGGCGTTGACGGCTTGCGGGGGCGGAAGCTCCAGCGCCGTGGCGCAGTCCTCGGGCTCAGGCTCCGGACCGAGCGACGCGGATATCCTCAACTTCGCGCTCAACCTGGAATATCTCGAAGCGCAATTCTATTCCTACGCCGCCACCGGCAACGGCCTGGATGGGTCTCTGCTGACCGGCACCGGCACCCAGGGCGCGGTGATCCCCGGGCACAAGGCCGCGCTGAGCAATACCTCGGTCATCGCCTTCGCCAACGAGATCTACCAAGATGAGATGAAGCATGTGGAATACCTCCGCACTGCGCTCTCCAAATCGGCGGTGGCTCAGCCCGCGATCGACGTTTCCCCGGGCGGCGCCTTTACCGCGGCGGCGCAAGCGGCGGGCGTGGTTCCCGCCGGAACCACTTTCGACCCCTATTCGAGCGACGAGGCCTTCCTGCTGGGCGCCTATATTTTCGAAGATGTCGGCGTCACCGCCTATCACGGCGCCGCACCGCTGATCAGCAGCAAGACCTATCTCGACGCCGCAGCGGGCATCCTGGCGGTCGAGGCCTACCACGCCGGCTTGATCCGCACGGCGCTCTATATGATGGGCGTTCAAAATCCCGGCCTGGCGATCAACCCGTTCACCGCCACCGGCCAGATTTCGGCGGCGCGCGCCAAGCTGGACGGAACCAACAGCGACGACCAGGGCATCGCAGGCGCCAACTCGACGATTTCCAATATCGTCGACGCCGACAGCAATGCGATCGCCTACGACCGTACGACCGCTCAGGTTCTGAACATCGTCTATCTGAATCCGGCCGTCACCAAGATGGGCGGTTTCTTCCCGAACGGCGTGAACGGGACGCTCAATACGAGCGGCTGATAATTGCAGCTTGATCACAGTTCCCGCGTACGGACATTATGGGCCTGAATGTCAGATATCCTTCTTAAGGTCCGGCGGCTCTTCGGTGTTTGGATCACCGGGGGGCCGTTGCGGTTTTCGTTTCAATTGAACGCTAGCCGCCAGGCGACGCTGGTCTTCGCCGTCGTTTGCGCAGCAGGCGCTCTTTATCCGGAGCCGGGGCGCGCGCAGGTGATGGAGATCGGTGATGACGGCGGGGTGACCGTCTATGACGGCCCCACGGTGTTTACCGCGCAAGGCGCGACGCCGATCGTCAAGGCGCCGGCGGTGTCGCGGGCGCGCGGCAGGGCTTCACAGGTTTCGGATCGCAAAGTGATCGGCGATGCGGCCTCGTCGGCCCAACTCAGTCCGGCGCTGGTGGCGGCGGTGGCGTGGCGGGAATCCCGAATGACGGCCGGCGTCGTCTCCAGCGCGGGCGCCATAGGCGAGATGCAGCTCATGCCCGGCACGGCGCGGGGCCTTGGCGTCGATCCACGCGATACGCGCCAGAACTACCAGGGGGGCGCCGCCTATCTTCGGATTTTGATGAATCACTACGATGGCGATCTCGTACGCACGCTCGCGGCGTATAACGCCGGACCAAGGGCGGTTGATCGCTACGGCGGCGTTCCGCCCTATCGTGAAACCCGAGCCTATGTGGCGGCGATCATGGATCGTCTTAGCCAGCAGGCCGAAAGTCTCAGCGTAAAGGGAGCCGCTAAGTGAGAACGCCGCACGTCAAAGCTTCGAATGCGGCCCGGATCGGCGCCCGTCTCGGTGTCGGGGGCTCGATCCTGCAGGCCCTCCCCGCCCATGCCCAGTCGGTGGCGCTCGATCCGGCCGGCTCCAGCGTCGTTCTCAACGCCGTCACCTGGTTGCAAGGCACGCTCCTGGGTAACGTCGCCACGGCGCTGGCAGTGATCGCGGTCGGCGCGACGGGCCTGATGATGCTGACCGGCCGGATCGACTGGCGGCGCGGCGCCACGGTGATCCTCGGCTGCTTCATCATCTTCGGCGCCGCGGCCATTGTCGCCGGCATTCGCTCCGTGGCCGCCGGGAGCTGATGTGAAATGGCCCAGCTCGAACGGGACATCGTCTTCGGCGCCCTGACCCGGCCGCAGATGTTCGCTGGCGTGACCTACAGCTATTTCGTGCTGAATGCGGTCATTGTGGTCGAGCTGTTCCTGATCACCCATTCGTTCTGGGCCTTGCCGATCGCGCTGGTGATCCACCTCTTGGGCTATCTCGGCTGTTTGAAGGAGCCGCGGTTCTTCGATCTGTGGGTGATCCGGGTCAGCCGCTGCCCGCGCGTTCGTAACGCCAAGTTCTGGCGCTGCAACTCCTATTCGGCCTGACCATGCCGACGCTTCTGACCCGCGCGCCACGACCCGACGAACGACGCGAGCAGGCCGCCGGCAGCCGGCTTCCCTATGCCCGCCACGTCGACGATGCGACGATTGAAACCCGCGACGGGCGTCTGCTGCAGATCATTCATCTGGCGGGATACCCGTTCGAGACCGCAGACACCACCGAGCTGAACTACCGCAAGTCGGTGCGCGAGACGATGTTGCGCGGCGTCGCCAATTCCCGTTTCGCCCTCTACCACCACGTGGTGCGGCGCGAGGTTTCGCCGGACATGACCGGCGAATTCAACGACGACTTCAGCCGCACGCTGGATGCGGCCTGGCGTGTCCGGCTTGGCGCCCGCAAGCTCTATGTCAACGAGCTGTTCCTGACCGTGGTGCGCCGGCCCATGCAGGGCAGGGTGGGCCTGTTTCAAGCCGCGTTCGACACGCTGTTGGGCGCCAGCGACCGCCAGGAATCCGCGGCCAGCTTCGCGCGCGATGTCGGGGCGTTGAGCAATGCCCGGGACGGGCTTTTATCGGCGCTCGCGCCGTACGGGGCGCGGCTGCTGAGCGTCTATGACGGCCCGCAGGGGCTCTGTTCGGAGCCGCTCGAATTCATCTCGCTGCTCTATAATGGCGAGGTGCGGCCGGTGCGGCTGCCCCAGGCCGATCTGGGCCTCTACCTGCCCTATCGGCGGATCAGCTTCGGAGGCGACACGCTGGAGCTCGGGCCGGCTGGGCGTCTGGCGCCGAGCTTCGCCGCCATGATTTCGGCCAAGGACTATCCGAGCCAGACCACGCCCGGCATGCTGGACGACCTTCTGCGCCTGCCGTTCGAGATGGTGCTGACCGAGAGTTTCGGCTTCGTCGACCGTCAGGCCACGCTCGACCGGATGAATCTGGCCCTGCGCCGCATGCGGGCGGCGGACGACGAGGCGGTGAGCCTCCAGCGCGACCTGCACGCCGCCAAGGACGAGGTCGCCGCCGGCCGCGCCGCCTTCGGCGAACACCACCTGACGGTGATGGTCAAGGCCGCGTCCCAACCCCTGCTGAACGAGGCGGCGGCCGACGTGCAGTCGGCCTTCACGGAACTCGGCGTCATCGCCGTGCGTGAGGACGTCAACCTGGAGCCGGCCTTCTGGGCGCAGTTTCCCGGCAATTTCAAGGATATCGGCCGCCGCGCCCTGATCTCCAGCGGCAATTTCGCCAGCCTGGCGAGCTATCACAACTTTCCGGTCGGCAGCCCTGAGGACAATCATTGGGGACCGGCCATAACCGTGCTGGAGACCACCTCGGCCGGCCCCTACTATTTCAACTTTCACCGGGGCGATCTGGGCAACTTCACCGTCATCGGACCGTCCGGGTCCGGAAAGACGGTGGTGCTGGGCTTCCTGCTGGCCCAGGCGCAGAAGCTGGCGCCGCGCACGGTCTATTTCGACAAGGATCGCGGCGCCGAGATCTTCCTGCGCGCCATTGGCGGGCGCTACGACGTGCTGCGGCCGGGGGCGCCGACGGGCCTGAACCCGCTGCTGCTGCCGGACGAGCCTGGCAACCGCCGCTTCCTCGCCGACTGGACCGCCAAGCTGATCACCGCCGCCGGCGGCGCGCTGGACGTCGAGGACGTCAGCGCCATCGCCGAGGCTGTCGACGCTAACTTCGCCCAGCCGCCGCACTATCGGCGCCTTCGGCATTTCGCCGAACTCTTTCGCGGCGGCCGGCGCCCGTCGAGCACCGACCTGGCGGCGCGCCTGGCCCCATGGCACGGCGCCGGCGACTATGCCTGGCTGTTCGACAACGAGGTGGACGGCCTGACGCTCGACGAGCGCACCATCGGCTTCGACCTGACCCAGATCCTGGACGATCCGGCGGCGCGGACGCCGGCCATGATGTATCTTTTCCACCGCGTCGAGCAGCGCCTGGACGGCACCCCCTCGATCATCGTCATCGACGAAGGCTGGAAGGCGCTGGACGACGACATCTTCGTGCAGCGGATCAAGGACTGGGAAAAGACCATCCGCAAACGCAACGGCATCGTCGGCTTCTGCACCCAGAGCGCGCAGGACGCCCTGGGCAGCCGCATCTCCTCGGCGATCATCGAGCAGGCCGCGACGCAGATCTTCATGGTCAACCCGCAGGCCCAGGAAGCCGACTATTGCGGCGGCTTCGGCCTGACCAGCCATGAGTTCGACCTTGTGCGCACCCTGCCGGATTCCACCCACTGCTTCCTGATCAAGCATGGCGCCGACAGCGTGGTGGCGCGGCTGAACCTGTCCGGCATGCCGGACCTCTTGAAGGTGCTGTCGGGCCGGGAATCCTCGGTGCGCGCGCTCGACGAGCTTCGCGAGCGCTATGGCGATGCGCCAGCGGACTGGCTGCCGCATCTTTTGAGTCAACGGTGATGGCGGGTCTGTGTCCCGCGCCCGGCCCCGACGATCCGCTGGTCCGCAGCCTGCTGGGCACCGTCGACTGCAACGTGCAGGAACTGGTGCACAGCGGCTATAGTTCGCTGTTCCAGCCATCCGGCGCCTTCGCCAGCGTGCTGACCATACTGATGACCCTGTACGTGGCCCTGATCGGCTATCAGCTGCTGCTCGGGCGCTCGCAGCTGAACATCAGCGATTTCGCGCTGACCGCCGTCAAGCTGGGCGCGGTGATCGCCCTGGCCACGCAATGGGGCGCCTACCAGACGCTCGTCTACCATTTCCTGTTCTACGGCCCGCAGCAGATCGCCGACGTCATTCTGCACGGGTTTGGCGCAAGCGGTTCGGCCTATGGCGGCGATGTCTTCGATGGGCTGCAACGCGCCTTCATCGACCTGACCTCCTTCTCGCCCGCGGCGCCGGCGGGGGCGACAGCGCCCGTGATCGGCGGTGCGCTGAACGCCGCTGGCGCGGCCGGCGGCGGCGCTCTGGCGGGCCTGCTCAGCAAGTCGGGATTCGATTCGCTGCTGCTGCTGGGATCGGCCGTGGTCCTGCTGGTTTCGAGCCTCGGCATCCTGCTGGCGTCCAAGATCGTGCTGGGCATGCTGCTGGCGTTGGGGCCGATCTTCATCGCCATGCTGCTGTTCGACAGCACGCGGGGCGTCTTCGAAGGCTGGCTGCGCGCCAGCCTGGCCTTCGCCTTTGTCCCCCTGGCCGTCACCCTGATGCTGGGCGTCGCCCTGACCATGCTGGAGCCCTCGCTGGAGCAGATCGAGGCGATGCGGGATTCCAACACCTATGTGCCCGGCGTCGCCTTCGGCGTCATGGTGCTGGTGATGGTGTTCGCCGGCGTGGCGATCGGCATCGTCGGCGCGGCGGCGGCCATTGCGAGCGGCCTTCGATTGCCGCGACTGCGCGCGGCGCCGGCGGCAAGGGTCGAGGCCAGCCCAGTCAGCATCGTTCGCAACGCGCCGCCGCCGCCGGCCCGCGCGACCCGGACCGTCGCGGCGGTGGCCGCCCAGGAGCGCCGCGACGCCGTCCTCTTCGACCGCGCCGCGTCGAACGCGCCAGCGAGCGGCGGCGGAGGAGAGCGGCGCACGAGCATCGCGACGACGGTCGAGCGCGTCACCCGTGAACCCGCGGTCGAGGCCCGTCTCGGCCAGACCGCTCGACGCACAGCAACGCCTCGCGCAGCGAGAAGCGGCGTGAGAAGCCAATCATGAGCCAGCAGCCAATAAACCCAAGGGCGTCCTCATCGGGCCACGCTTCCGATCAGGGGCGCAGCCGATATTATCAGGAAGCCGCGACCTGGTCGGCCGATGTCAACGGCGCCCTTCGCGCTTCGCGCCGCGTCGCCTGGCTGGTCGCCGCCGCGGCCGTGATCGTCGCGGTGCTGGAAGCCGTCGCCCTGGCGGCCCTGTCCCCGCTGAAGACCGTTGTGCCCTATGCGATCACGGTCGATCGGCAGACCGGCTATGTCCAGACCGTCAGCGGGCTGAAGCCGGGCGGCCTGTCGCAGGACCAGGCCGTAACCCAGTCGTTCCTGGTTCAGTACGTCATCGCCCATGAAACCTTCGACGCCACGGACCTGAGTGAGGAATATCACAAGGTGATGCTGTGGTCGGCCGGCGACGCGCGCGACCAGTATCAGCACCTGATGCAGAAGACGACGCCGGACAGCCCGCTCAATCTCTACTCGCCGACGACGGTGGTCTCAACGACGATCGAGAGCGTGTCGATCCTGTCCCCGACAACGGCGCTGGTTCGGTTCGACACCACCCGCCGCGACGCCGGATCGACCAACGGGTCGCAGCAGGCCTGGGTCGCGGCGCTGGCCTTCCGCTACAGCAATGCGCCGATGAACATGGGCGACCGTTTCCTCAATCCGCTGGGCTTCCAGGTCACGCGCTATCGGCGCGACGCCGAGACCTTGGCCCCGTCCACCGTGGCCCTGCCGGGCGCGGTTCCCGGTCCGTCGCCCTCGACCCCAGGGGGGACGGCGCCGTGAAACGCTGGGCCTTCTCCGTCGCGACAGGATTGGCCGCGCTTCTGCTCGCCGCTGTGGTCCCGGCCATGGCGGGCGCGTCGATCATCCATGCCGACTATACCGACGCCCGCATTCGCACGCTGATGTACGACCCCGATCGCGTCGTGCGGATCGACGCCTATTTCGGCTATCAGCTGATGATCCAGTTCGGCGCCGACGAGCGCATCGAAAACGTGGCGATCGGCGACGGCGAGACCTGGCAGGTGACCCCCAACAAGGGCGCCAACCTGCTGTTCATAAAGCCGATCGAGCATGCTGGGCGCACCAACATGACCGTGATCACCGACCGCCGCAGCTATCTGTTCGAGCTGGACGCCAATTCGCGCCAGCAGGCCGATGCGAGCGGGATGACCTATGTGGTGCGCTTCACCTATCCGCCAGAACCGCCGGTGGTGGTCTCGCCGCCGCCGCCTCCGCCGCCGCCGCCGGAGCAGCGAAACCGGGCCTATACCTATACCGGCTCACGCGCCCTCTTGCCGTCGCTGGTGTTCGACGACGGGCAGTTCACCTATTTCAAATGGCCGGAAAACGGATCGACTCCGGCGATCTTCCTGCTGGCCAAGGATGGCTCGGAGAGCCTGGTCGATTACAGTTTTCGCGACGGCTATCAGGTGGTCGAGCAGGTCGCGCCGCGCTTCCAGTTGCGGGACGGCAAGGAGGTCACGACCGTGATCAACGACGGCTGGCGCGAACCGTCGCCGGGCGATCTGGCCCCCCGGCCGCATGACGCCAGGACGGCGCGCGACGCCGCCCACGCCGAGAGATAGTCCAGATGGCCAACCTGAATACCAACCGGCCAGAGGCCAGCGATCCCAGGCCAGAGCCGAACAGCGAGGCGCCGACGGTGGATTCCGGCGGAGAACTGCGCACCGCCGTGGCGGGCCGCGAAAACAACGCCGGTCTTTGGCTGGTCGGCGGCGGCGCGGCGCTGTTGGGCGTTCTCGCCTTCCTTTGGCTCAGCAGCCATCGCACCCACGCGCCGAGCGATCTCGGCGCGGCCGGCCTGGCCAACGGCTCCAGCGCCGCCATCGCCCCGCCGCCGCCGGCCCCGGCGGAATTGGCCAGCATGGAGGCGGCCAGCCGCGGCGTCTCGCCGACGCTCCCGCCGCCGCCGATGCCGCCGCCGCCGGCGCCGATGAGCCTGCCGCCGCCCCTTCCCGCGCCGGTCGCCGCCCCCCCAGCCGCGCGCAGCCCTGTGCTGGTCGTTGACCTGGCCGAGCCCGATACGGCGGCGAGCCCCGCCGCAACGCCTGGAGCGCCTGGGGCCGCGGGCGCCGCCCACGCCGACAAGGACGGGACGCCGGGCGCTACGTCGCCGGGCGGCCTGAACGGCGACGAGCAGTTTGCGGCCCGGGTCGAAGGCTCCGAACCCGACCATGCCCGCGCCACGGTGCTGCACAACCGAAGCGAGGTGGTCGCCCAGGGCGCGACGATCCCCGGTGTGCTCGAGACGGCGCTGAACTCGGACCTGCCCGGTTTCGCCCGCGCGGTCGTCAGCCGCGACGTGCGCAGCTTCGACGGCTCCTCGGTGCTCATTCCGCGCGGCAGCCGGGTGATCGGCGAGTACCGCAGCGCCGCGGCCCTGGGTCAGTCGCGCGCCTTCGTCATCTGGACGCGGGTGTTGCGGCCGGACGGCGTGTCGATCCAGATCGGCTCGCCGGTCACCGACCCGCTTGGGCGCGCCGGCGTGGCCGGGTCGGTCGATCGCCACTTTCTCGAACGTTTCGGCGGAGCGATCCTGTTGTCCGTCATCGACGCCGGGGTGACCAAGCTGGCCGGCACGCCCAGCACCGAGGTGGTGATCGGCTCATCGCAGGATGCGACCAGCCTGGCCTCGTCGGCCTCGGCCTTCGCCCCGCTCAACATCTCGCCGACCATCAAGGTGCCGCAGGGCACGCCGATTCGTATCTTCGTCGCGCGCGATCTCGACTTCTCCTCCGTCGAAGGGCACGACGAGTGAACGCGCCCAACACCGGCCTCGGCATCTATCTGGACGCCTATCTGCGTCCCCTGGCCGTCTGGCTCGAGCAGCCGGATGTCACCGACATCCTGATCAACGCCCCCGGCGAGGTCTGGATCGAGTGCCTGGGCGGCGAGGCGCGCCGCCATGCCGCGCCCGAACTGACCGAGACCGCGCTGTGGCGGCTGGCGACCCAGATCGCCGCCGCCGCGCACCAGGGCGTCAATCGCGAGCATCCGCTGCTCAGCGCCACCCTCCCCAATGGCGCCCGTGTACAGATTATCGCCCCGCCCGCGACCCGAGGGTGCATGACGATCGCCATCCGCAAGCACGTGGTCAGCGACCTCAGCCTGGACGACTACGCGGTGTCCGGGGCGTTCGAACACGCCCGCCGGGTGAGCATAGACGAGCGGTCCGAAATCGACCTGACGCTGCAGGTGGCGCTCGACGAAGGCCGTATCGCCGACTTCCTGCGCATCGCCGTTCGCGCTCGCAAGAACATCATCGTCTCCGGCGGCACGTCGAGCGGCAAAACCACCTTCCTCAACGCCCTGCTCAAGGAAATCCCGCCGCACGAGCGCCTGATCGTCATCGAAGACACCCCCGAGGTGCGGTTGGAACACGCCAACGCGGTCGGACTTGTCTCCGTGCGCGGCTCCCTCGGCGAGACCAGCATCACCGTCGAGGACCTGCTGCAGGCCTCGCTGCGCATGCGCCCGGACCGGATCATTCTGGGCGAGCTTCGCGGCGCCGAAGCCTACAGCTTTTTGCGCGCGGTGAATTCCGGCCATCCCGGGTCGATCACGACGGTGCACGCCGACAGTCCGCGCGCGGCCGTGGACCAGATCGCCCTGATGGTCCTGCAAGGCGGCGCCAACCTCGGCCGGGGCGAGATCATCGAGTACGTGGGCGGCGTGGTGGACATCGCCGTCCAACTCACTCGCAGCGCCGGGCGTCGCCTCGTCTCGGAAGTGGCGTTCACCACCCGCTCGACATAGGGCCTCGAAACCGCCCTGCCGGGCGCACGCCGGACCTGCCCAGTTCGCCGCGACCGCCGCCGTTCGCGATTTCGCGGAAGCTGCTGCCATCGCCTGCAGGCGACCCCCTTTTCGAGGGGCGGCTTCATAGGCCCCGAATACCTTGCGATACGCATCTGCTCTCCTGTCCCCAGCCTAACATTTATTAGTATATATAAGTTTAGTGAAATTAACATTTGTTATTACGGGTTAATCTAAAGGATAGAATGGAACTGATCGGCCATTTATTAGTTTCTAATTTTGACGGCGCCTAGATAACCGACGCCGCGACAGCCGATCCTGCCCATGAGCCAAATCTGTGCTTTTGGGCGCCGGTCTATGATGTTTGAAGGGACCTAATGATGCTATCTTCATTGTCGTTGTTGAGCCGGCGTCATATGAACCGCGCGCTCATGGCCACGGCCGTCGCGGCTGGGATGACCAGCGCCGGTTGCGCCAGCATCGTGCCGCAGGCCCTCGGCATCTCGCTGACGCCGCAGCCGCTTACCGACCCGGTGGTGTTCAACTTCGCCCTGAACCTGGAGTATCTGGAGGCCGAGTATTATTTGCGCGGCGTCAATGGCGTCGGCGTTCCCGACGAACATGTCGGCCCCAGTCCGGGCGATGTGATCGGCGGGCGGCAGGTGAACTTCCAGACCCCCTATATTCGCGAGTTCATGGCTGAGATCGCCAATGACGAGCTGAACCACGTCCGTTTCCTGCGCGGCGCCATCAAGGGATCACCGCTCGTTGAAATGGGCCGGCCGGCTATCGATCTTCAGGGATCCTTCCGCGCCGCCGGCCAAGCGGCCGGACTCGGCGACAGTTTCGATCCGTTCGCCGACGAGAACTCGTTCCTGCTCGGCGCCTTCCTGTTCGAGGACGTCGGCGTCACCGCCTATCACGGTGCGGCCAAGCTTCTCTCCGGCGGGGATGGGCTGGAGGCCGCCGCCGGCATCCTGGCTGTCGAAGCCTACCACGGTGCACTGATCCGTACACAGATCGCCGAGAGCGGCGACGCCGTCATCCACGGCGCCAACGCCATCTCCGCGGCGCGCGACGCCTTGGACGGCCCCGCCACCAAGGAGCAGGGCGTCACCGTCGATAACGGCCGCTACATCATCGCGCCGTCAGACCCCAATGGCGTCGCTTTCGATCGCACCCCCGAACAGGTGCTCAATGTCGTCTATCTGAGCGCCGACGCGGGCGTCGGGCGGGGCGGCTTCTTCCCGAACGGCGTCAGGGGCATCGTCCATCACACCTGACGCCGACTTGGCGACCCTTTTTCCCGACCTCAAGTCTCCCGGAGACAACAGATGAATACCCAAGACACTCAAGTCAGCCGCCGGTCGCTGTTTTCGGGCGGCATGACCAAGGCCGTCGCCGCCGCCGGCGTCGTCATGGCCGCCAGCGCCGCCACCCAGGCTCATGCGCAGATGTCCGGCCTGGATGATGCGGACATCTTGAATTTCGCCCTGAACCTCGAATATCTCGAAAGCGAATTCTATCTTCGCGGCGTCACCGGCCAGGGCCTTGACCAGGCGGCGGGAAGCAGCCTCGGCGGCCAGGTGCGCGGCGGCCGTCAGGTCAACTTCTCCAACCCGATCCATCGCTCCTTCCTCGATGGGGTGGCGCGCAACGAACTGGCCCACGTCAATTTCCTGCGCACCGCGCTCGCCGGCGGCGCCGTCCAGCGCCCGACAATCGATTTCAACGCCGGCTTCGCGGCGGTGGCGCAAGCGGCCGGCCTGGGTAGTTTCGATCCCTTCGCTGACGAGACCAGCTTCTTCACCGCCGCCTATTTGTTCGAAGACGTCGGCGTGAGCGCCTATAAGGGCGCCGCGCCGCTGATCAGAAACAAGAAGTACCTGGAGGCGGCGGCCGGGATCGAGGCCATCGAAGGCTATCACGCCGGCTGCATCCGCACCGTGCTCTATAAGATGGGCGCGGCCTCCCAGGATGCGGCCGCACGCATCTCGAAGGTGCGCGACACGCTGAGCGGCGGCGAGGATCATGACCAGGGGATCGTTCGGGACGGCCATCCCAACATCGTGCCGGCGAACGAGAATGGCGTCGCCTACAGCCGCACCCCCCAACACGTCTTGAATATCGTGCTGGCCAACGGCGCCGCTGGCGTCACCCAGGGCGGCTTCTTCCCGGATGGTCTGAACGGAAAAATCCAGTCCACCTGAACGTCCACGCCCCCTAAACCCCGAGGAGCAACCCGTCATGGGCGGCCTGAGCCCCATTCATTGGATCATCATCGCCGCCGCCGCGGCTCTGCTGTTCGGCGGCGGCGGCAAGCTGTCCGGCCTCATGGGCGACGCCGCCGAGGGCGTCAAAGCCTTTCGCAAGGGCATGAAGGACCAGCCTGAAGCGCCGGCCGTTCAGCCGACGCTGGCCTCGATCCAGTCCGATCGGACCTCGGCCGCCGATTAGGCGGCGCGCCGCCTTCGCGAACATCGCGACCAGGTGGGCGGCGGACGTTCGCCCATCGCTCGCCATAAATCCGTTGACCAGGTTCATCTCAAGGCCTCGTCGCGCGGCGTTTCGGGGTTGACGGCTGATCGAACCTTGCGTAATAACGACTGACCAGTCAGTTTTTATGTAGGCGCCCGTGCCGAAGATCAGCCAAGCCAAGCGAGAGACGCGCCGCCAGGAGATCCTGGACGCGGCCTTGCGCTGCTTTTCGCGCGACGGCTTCCACACCACCACCACCGCCGACATCGTGCGTGAATCGGGCGTCAGCCAGGGCACGCTCTATCTCTACTTCGCCAACAAGGACGACATCGTCGTGGCGCTGGCGGACGAGCGCCATCAGGGCGAGGCGATGATCAACGCCCTGGCCCAGGGTGAGCAGGACCCCATCCGCGGGCTGCTCTGCCTCATCGAACTCTATGGCGAAGGCCTGACCGATCCGCGCCGCATCGCCATGCGCCGCGTGGGCGTCCAGGGCTGGGGCGAAGCGCTTCACAACGAGCGCATCCGCAAGAGCGCCATCGAGGGCCTGTCGACCGTACGCCAGGCGATCGTCCGCTTGATCGAGCGTGGCCAGCACACCGGCCAGATCCGCGCCGAGATCGACGCCGACGCGGTCTCGCGCACCCTGATCGCGACCTTCCAGGGCCTGGTCCTGCAGGTCGCCTGGGGCGAAGCCGTCGATCTGAAGGCTTGCGGGCGGGCCATTCTCGACATGATCGGCGCCTCGTTGCTGACCCCAGCCGGCCGCGCCTCGTTCGAGGCCGAAACGGCCGCCCATCCTGTCCGAGCCCATTGAAGGAAAGCGCCCGATGGCCATGACCGAAACGATGACCGCGCCGACGCAAGGCGGGTACGCCCGGCCGCCGCGGCCTCGGCGGCAGTGGATCGTGGCGCTGAAGGCGCTGCGGCGGCTGCTGGCGGACAAGGAAGACACCGGCCAGGTATTCGAGATCATGGGCGCCTTGAACGGCGATTCCACGGCCAGGAGCTATCGCCGCCTGCTGGAGACGCCGGTCGGCGGCCGGCTGGCCTATGAGCACGTCGAGCTGGCGCCCAGGCTGATGGACGACGCCTGGCTGGACAGTTTCGCCCCCGGAACCGTTGGCGGCGCCTATCGCAACTTCGTGCGCAGCGAGAACATCTCCGCCGACGGCCTGGCCGAGATCAGCCGCCAGCGTCAGTCCAAGGTCGAACAGCCGCATCCCCATGCCTGGTTCGGCCGGCGCACGCGCGACAGCCACGACATCTGGCACATCCTGTCGGGCTATCACCGCGACGGTCTCGGCGAGGCCTGCCTGGTGGCCTTCTCCTACGCCCAGACCGGCAGTCTGGGCTGGGCGTTGATCGCGCTGGGCGCGGCGCTTCGCTCCCGCCGAGGGCGGACCAAGCACCCCTACATCCGCGCCATCTGGCAGGGCTACCAACGCGGCAAGGCCGCGCACTGGCTGGCGGGCGAGGACTATGAGCAGTTGATGGCCGAGCCGCTGGACGCCGCGCGCCGGCGATTGAACATCACGCCGGCGACGCTTTACGACGCCATCCCGGCCGAGGATCGGGACACGGCCCCGAAGGGCTGAGGCGAGGGCTTTAGGCCGGTGACTTGACGCCGGTCTCGCTGAGCCATTCGAGGATTTTCTGCTTGGGCATGGCGCCGACCTTCATCGAGGCCATCTGGCCGTCCTTGAACAGCATCATGGTCGGGATGCCGCGCACGCCATAGCGCGACGGCGTGGTCGGGCTGTCTTCGATGTTCAGCTTGGCGATGGTGACCTGATCGTGCAGTTCCTCGGCGATCTGCTCCAGCGCCGGCGCGATCTGCTTACAAGGGCCGCACCATTCGGCCCAGAAATCGACCAGAACCGGCTTGCCGGCCTTCAGCACGTCCTGCTCGAAGGACTCGTCGGTGACCGTAACGGTGCTCATTGAGCGCAAGCTCCTAATTCGGAATGACCCCTAAATGGGCTCCGGCCCTCGATCTAAGCAGAGCCGGCCTCGCGTTCAACCACAGCTCTGACCGCGTCCAGGGTTTCGCGCAGGATCTTTTCTGGGATGGGCATCAGCTTTGGTCCATCGGTCCAGACGATGGCCGCCTCGACGCCGCGGCCGGGAAAGACCTCGGCCAGGACGGCGACATAGAGCGCCATCTGGGTCAGGTAGGCGCGGTCGGCGTCCTCGATCCGTTCGGGCGCCGGGCGGTTGGTCTTGAAATCCACCACCAGCACGCGGTCCGGCCCGACCAGCAGCCGGTCGATGCGGCCCGAAACCGCCAGGCCGGCCGGCAGGGTCTTGGCGCCGCCGGCGATGGCGGCTTCGGCGCGCGAGCCGGGCCCGAACACGGCCGCAAACCGCTCGTCGTTCAGGACGCCGAGGGCGGCGGCGGCCATTTCCTCGCGCTGGCTGTCGCTCAGGTCGGGCTCGCGGGCCAGCAGGCTCGCCGCCGCGCCGGGCCGCCTGTTCGCCGCCAGATCGGGCAGCCATTGCAGCAGCCGATGGATCAGGACGCCGCGCCGGAACCGGCCGAGGCCGTCGCGCTCGGCGAGCGGCGAGGGCGAGGGCCCTTTTTCCGCGTCAGCGAAGCTCGAGGGCGAGGCGTAGCGCACCACCAGCGGCTCGGGCGGCGCAAACCGCCGCGCCCAGTCCGGCAGGGCGGCAAGCGGCGGGGCGGTCGTCGCCGCCGCGCTCGTCGCGACCGGATCGGCGCCGTAGCGTATCCCGTCCGCACCGTCCTCGATCAGCCGGGTTTCGGCGGCGATCTGCGGCCGCTCCAGCCCGCGACTGGCGATGTCGTGCCAGCTGCCGCGGTAAAACCGGTCGTTGGTCTTTACGCCGGCGACGATCAGCCGATCGCGGGCCCGGGTCAGGGCGACATAGAGCAGGCGCAGGCTCTCCTGGTCGGCGGCCTGCTCGCGCACGGCTCTGGCCTCGGCCGAGGCCGGGCAGTCGTCGGGCTTGCGCGGCGCCCAGAGGAAGCCGCCCTCGCTCTCCAGCAACGGGCCGCCCTGGGCGGCGGCGCGCGTGGTGGTGTCGGGCAGGATGACGATCGGCGCCTCCAGCCCCTTGGCGCCATGCACGGTCATCACCCGCACCTCGCCGCCCAGGTCCTCCGCCTCGCGTTTCACCTCCAGGTCGGTCCTGACCATCTCGTCCAGGAACCGCTCCAGGTCGTGCACGCGGCGTTTTTCAAGGCCCAGAGCCTCGCCGAGGAAGGCTTCGATGGCGTCCTCGGCTTCGCGCCCGAAGCGCGTAAGCAGCCGCAGCCGCATGGACCGGCCCTCGCCGTCCAGCCGGCTTAAGATGCGGCTGTAGAGATCGAACGGCGGCCGGGTCTCGGCCTGCGCCCTGGCCCAGCCCAGGAAATCGCGCGCCGCGGCCCATTGGGGGCGCTCGCCGGCGCGGGCGTTCAGCCTCGCCCACAGCGATGCGCCGCCGCGACCATAGGCCAGGGCGAACAGGCTGTCCTCGTCGATGTCGCAGAAGGGGCTGCGCAGAAGGGCCGCCAGGGTCAGGTCGTCGTCGGCAAAGCGCGCGAAACGGCCGAGCGCCACCAGGTCCTGGAAGACGATGTGCTCGGAAAGCTTCAGCCGGTCGGCTCCGCCGGACGCCACCCCCTCGCGCTTCAACGCCCGGATGATCTCGTGGAAGAGGGCGTTTCGCCGCCGCACCAGGATCAGGAAATCGCCGGCGCTCGCCGGGCGAACCGTCCTGGCGGTCTTGTCGAACACCGCCGTCTTCGCCTCGATCATCGTCTTGATCGAGCGTGCGATGCGCCGGGCGAGCTTCTTGCCGCCGCTTTCCTTCGGCTCGGTGTCCACCGGGGCCCAGGGATCGGTCTCCTCCTCCGGTTCGCTGGTCTCCAGCGGCCAGAACTCGACCGCGCCAAAGCCCGCCTCACGCAAGGGCCGGTGGTGCAACGGGCCGTCGTCCGGCTCCGGGATCAGGCCGGCGGCGGCTTGCGGGTCGGCGAAGACCGCATCGACGAAGCGTAGCACCTCGGGGGTCGAGCGCCAGCTGTCCTCCAACGGCGCCTTGAGGAAGTCACGGCCGGCCGCCTCGACCTGAGCGCGATAGCGCTCCGCCTCGATGGCGAACTGCTTCGGCTGCGCGCCCTGGAAGGAATAGATCGACTGTTTGCGGTCGCCGACGGCGAAGACGGTGCGGTATGCGCGCGGTTCGCGGCCGGCGCCGGCGAAGAACTCGTCGGTCAGGGCGTGGAGAATCTCCCACTGGTCCGGCGCGGTGTCCTGGGCTTCGTCCAGCAGGATGTGGTCGATGCCGCCGTCCAGCTTGTAGAGCACCCATGCGGCGTCGGCGCGGGCCTTGAGCAGATCCAGGGTGCGCGCGATCAGGTCGCCGAAATCCAGCGCGCCGATCGCCGTCTTCTGGCCCTCGTAGAGCTGGGCGTAGGTAAGCGCGAGCGTCAGGGCGTATTCGGTGTCGCGGGCGATGCGCGCTGCCTTGGCCGTCTCGCAGGCCGCGCCCAGCCGGGCCTGTTCGGCCGCCAGCCAGGTCTGGACCCGCAGGCCGATCGCCTTGGTGCCGAGCTTGGCGCGGGGCTGGCCGGCCTGGGTGCAGAAGACGGCCCAGACCGGCGCAAAGGGATGGCCCTGCACGACGCCGGCCATGGCGCGGCCAAGGGCCTGGTCGGTGGACGCGCCGCCGGACAGGGCGGCGGCGGCGTCGCGCCAGCCGGCCCAGTCGACGCCGGCGAGCGCCTCGGCTTCGATCGCTTCCGGCGCGATGCGGGCCGCGAAGCCGCAGCGGAACCAGATGTCGCTCCCGTAGCCTTCCACCGCTTCGTTGGCGGTCACATAGGCCTGGATGGCCGCCCGCCGGGCCGCGAAATCGGCGAACATGGCGTTGAAGCGCTGCCAGTCCAGCTCGACCGCGAAATGGGCGTAGGCCCGGCCGATCGGTCCATCGGGGGCCTCGATGGCGGCCTCGGCGACGGCGTCGCGGGCATAGGCCGAGACCTCGGCCGCGGCGGCGTCCTCCAGCACCTGGAAGCCGGGCGAGACGCCCGCCTCGAGCGGAAACCGGTGCAGCAGCTTTTCGCAGAAGGCGTGGATGGTCTGGATCTTCAGCCCGCCGGGCGTCTCGAGGGCGCGGGCGAACAGTTTTCGGGCGCGGGGCAGGTTGTCCGGGCTCTCGTCGAGTTCGACAAGCGCTCTGGCGAGCGTCTCGTTTTCGTCGACCGCCCATTCGCCGAGCAGTTCGAACAGGCGGTTCTGCATCTCCGCCGCCGCCGCCTTGGTGTAGGTGACGCAGAGAATGGCTTCGGGCGGCGTTCCCTGGAGCAGCAGGCGCGCCACCCGGCTGACCAGGGTGCGGGTCTTGCCGGAGCCCGCATTGGCGGTGACGAAGACCGAGGCGGCGGGGTTGGAGGCCTTGATCTGGGTCTGGACAGCCGAGCTCATTCGCCCGTCTCCGCTTCGCCGATGACGTGCCATTCCCAAAGCCGGGCCAGGTGGTCGTAATCGCCCTCGAACTGGTTGATGAATTGCGGCGCGGCCCAGGAAACATAGGGCGTGGCCGGGTCGTCGAAGAGGTCGATGCGGCGGCGAAGGCCGTCCAGCGCCGTCAGCGCCATGTCCAGGCTCTCGCCAGCCTTGGCGCGCACCTCTTCGCGTCCGCCTTCGCGGCCGCCGAGGATGCGCACATAGACCAGCTCGCCCGGACGGGTCGGACCGAGCTCGGCGAATCCGCCCAGGTGAAGCAAGGCCCCGGTCAGGGTCAGCTGCGGCGACAGCCCGCTCTCCACCTGCTTGCGGCTGGGCGGCAGGCCGGTCTTGAAATCGAGCACGTCGGTCCGATCGGCCCGACGTTCGATCCGGTCGGCGCGGGCGGTCAGGGTAAAGTCGCCGCCCGCCGTCGGCAGCGGAAAGGCGCCGCTCTGCTCGATCAGCAGCCGCGCGCCGTCGCGCCGTCGGCGCTCGAACTCGACCACCCAGGGCGCGGCGCGTGTCGCCAGCGCCCGCTCGCGCGCCAGCCGTGGCCGCAGCATACCCGCGCGGCCAAGCTCATCAACCAGCATGTCGGCGAACAGGGCCTCGGCCCCGCCGCCCAGCTCGCCGGGCTGCTCCACCGCGAAC
Source organism: Caulobacteraceae bacterium (assembly GCA_965277425.1). Classification (GTDB taxonomy): domain Bacteria; phylum Pseudomonadota; class Alphaproteobacteria; order Caulobacterales; family Caulobacteraceae; genus Poindextera. Next base: position 848,874 of record CBDICR010000006.1, on the reverse strand, counting down.
CGCTCGAACGCCTTGTGCACGGCCGAGCCGCGCGCCCGCGCCTCGATCGGCTCGGCCGGCCGCTCCAGCGGATAGAAGCCGAGAATGTAGCGCGCATAGACCGCATAGGGGTCGCGCAGCCAGCGCTCGATGGTGGTGACGGCCATCGTGCGCGGTCGAGCGGCGACCGGCGGGGCCGGCCTCGGCCTCGGCGAGGGCGAGAACCGGTCGGGCGCATCGAGGGCGCGGGCCCAGGCGACCAGGTCCGGGCGGGAAGGCGTCTGCACCCGCGCGCCCCGCGCCAGGGTCTGCAGACGCCACAGCCAGCGCGAAGGCGTTGCGGGCGCGCCCGATCGGCGCGCGGTGGTCAAGAGGATGACCTCGCCGGCCGTGGCGGCCTGCGCGAAGTCATGGGCGGAAAGGCCGATCCGCCGCTCCGGCGAGGACAGGCCTTGCGCCTCGCGCATGGTCCGCGACAGGAAGGGATCGACCGGCGCCGCCTGCGGCCAGACGCCCTCTTCCAACCCGCCCAGGATCAGCCGGTCCGCATGGATGAGCCGCGCCTCCAGTACCCCCAGGATGCGCAGGCGCGGATGGCTGGCGCCGCCGGGGCGGACGGTCTCGGCCGCCAGCAGGCCCTCGACGAGGTCGGCGAACTGGCGCTGAGTCACCTCGGGCAGGCCGTCGCTCTCGCCGATCAGCGCCGCGATCAGGTCTCCGGCGCATTCCCCTGCCGCCCCAGCCCAAAGGCCGCCAGGATCGGCGGCGTCCGGACCGGCGGCCAGCGCCTCCATGGCCTTGGCCAGGGCCCTGGCCGCCTCGGCCGGGGTCGCGGTCTCGCCGGTATAGGGCGCGGCGGCGATCTCCAGCGCCGCGCGCAACAGGCCGGCGAGGCGATCGGCGGCTTCGAGGCCGGAACGACTTCGCGCCGCCGCTTCCGCCAGGCGCGCGGCGATGTCCGCCCAGTCGCGCGGCCGGGCGCCGCGCAGCGCCCAGCGTTCCAGCGCCTCGGCGCCGTCGCCCAGCCGCACCAGCGGATGCTTCAGGATGGCCAATAATCCGACCGGGTCGAGCGGATCGGCCGCCTGCCGGACGGTCAGAGCGGTAAGCTGGCCGACCGGCAGGCCCGCCAGCGGCGCGCCGGCGGAGGAATCGACCTCGACCCCCCATCGCGCCAGCCGCGCCGAGACCCGCCGCGCCAGGCCGGCGTCCGGGGTCACCAGGGCGGCGGTCCGGCCGGGGGGCTCCAGCACTTCGCGCAAGGCGAGGGCGGCGATCTGGGCGGCCTCCTCCTCGTTGCGCGCGGCGATGAGCGAAAGACCGGTCAGGCCCTCGGCGATCGGGTCGACCCCGTCGCTCTCGCCCTCCGCCTTCAGCGTCGCGATCTGGTCGAGCCAGTCGGCCGTCGCCTCGGCTGGTCGCAGCGCCTCATTGATGATCCGCCGCCGCCAGCGCCCGCGCGCGTCGCCTGGCCGCGCCGGCGACCAGGGCCTGACCGCGCCCCGTTCGACGCCGGCCTGAGCCAGCAGCCGCTTCATGGCGCCCTGCGGATGCGGGTCGCCGACCTCGGCCCAGGCCGGATCGGCCAGATCCTGGTCGAGGCCAGGCAGGACGACCAGGCCCCGCGGCGCGCCCGCCACCGCCGAGAGCAGGGCCGCGGTCGCCGGCGTCGAGCCGGTCGAGCCGGCCGCGACTAGCACCCCGGTCGGCGGCGTGCTGGCCCAGCTTTCGGCCAGCGCCCGGGTCAGCGCCACGCGCCGCGCGGCCACATCGACCAGGCCAAGTTCGTCCAGGCGCAGCGGCCAGGCCTTCACGGCGAGCTCAAGGAACTCGGCCGAGACCTGCCAGTGGCGCGCCATCTCGGCCGCGACCCAATCGGCGGGCGGCGCGAGGGGCCAGGCCTCGTCGATGTCCACGCCGTCGAGAAAGCCTCCCAGCGCGTCGGCCAGTTCGAGCGCCGCGGTGGCGTCGAGCGAGCGGCCGATCACCGGCGCGTTCCCGGCGACCAGCCGCGCCAGTTCGAAGCGGCGTCGCCAGGGCGAGATGGCGGGCGGCAGGTCGAGCGCGATATCGCCGGGCTCGAACGGCGGCTCGCCCTCGTCCAGATCGCCGAGCGCGCGGATCTGCGGCAGCAGCAGCGCCCGGCCGCCGCCGGCGGCGACGAAGGCCTCGGCCAGGCCGCGCGCCGCCCGCCGCGAGGGGACCAGCACCACGGCGTCGGACAGGGCTTGCGGTCCGCCCGGCGCCAGCGCCTCGATCAGGCCCTCCGCCAGATCCGCCAGGAAGGGCCGGTGCGGCTGAATCGTGAACCAGCGCGGCGCCGGCTGGCCGAGCGGGTTCATCCGCTCGCCGGCCCGTCCTCGCCCGCCGCATGCGAGGCGTAGATGCGCTCGGCCGCCTCGAGGCCGGCTGGCGTGCCGACATGCATCCACAGGCCCGGGGAGGCGACGCCGAAGATGCGGCCGCGCGCCGCCAGGTCTTTCCAGACCGGTAAAAGGCCGAACGGGCCCTCGGGGCCGTCGGCGACCACGTCGAGCTTGGCGATGTGGAAGCCGACATAGAGGAAGGGCGCGGCCTCGCCCGGGCTCTTGAACCGCACCCGCCCGTCGGCGTCGCGAAACACGTCCCCGGTGTTCGCGCCATCGGCGGTGTTGTGGAAACCGGCGGACTCGGCGGTGGGCGCCAAGAGCAGGCAGACCTCCATCCTCGCCGGGTCGAAAGCCGTGGCGACGGCGTCCAGGGCCGAGGCGCCATGCTCGATCCAGGGGGCGTCGATGTTGCAGACCCAGATCGGGCCCGGGCCAAGCAGGGGCATGGCCTTCTTCAACCCGCCGCCGGTTTCCAGCGCCTGGTCGCGCTCGTCGGAGATGAGGATGCGTGGCGTCTTGCGCCTGGCCAGATGAGCTTCGAGCTGGTCGGCGAAGGCGTGCACATTGACCACCGCCGTCTCGACGCCCGCCTCCACCAGCCGGTCGAGCGCATGGTCGATCAGCGTCTTGCCAGCAACCACGACCAGGGCCTTTGGCTTGTCGTTGGTCAAAGGGCGCATGCGCACGCCCAGACCGGCGGCCAGCACCATGGCGGTCTTCGGTCCGCTCACGTGCGCGGCTCCCGAGAGACGTTGCGGGCGAACCAGGCCTTGATCGGCGCCAGCTCCGGCGCCTCCAGGCAGCCATCCAGATAGCGCCACATGCGCGGCATGAAGGCGGCGTAGCGCGGCCGTTCGAAGCCGGCGACCTGGCGGGCGAAGATGAACAGGATGCGGGCGCAGTTCAGCGCGCCGAGGCCATGATAGTCGGCGAGGAACCGCTCACGATCGATGTCCGGCCGCGCGGCCAGATAGCGGTCCAGCGACGCGGTCTGGCGCTCCGGCGAGACGTCGCGGCGACCGTCATGCAGCAGCATGGACAGGTCCCAGGCCGGATGGGCGCGCAGGGCGTCCTGGAAGTCCAGCAAGCCAACCTTGCGGATTCCTGGCCGATCGGGGAGCCAGATCAGGTTCTCGGCATGATAGTCGCGGTGGCAGAAGACGTCGGCGCCGGCGACGCCGCGAGCGCGGATCGGCGCCCAGAGCGCTTCCCATTCGGCCGCCGCCTCGGCCGAAAACGGCGGCTGGCCGATATAGTTCGGCCACCACTCCAGGAACATCACGCCGCCGGTCTGCAAGGCGAGGTCGTCGTAGACCAGCAGCGGCCAGTCGGCGCCTGGGCCGGTCAGCCGCGCCGGCGGCGGCTCGGCGTGCAGGTGCGTCAGGGCGTCGATTGCGCCCTCATAAAGAGGGGTCTCGTCTTCGCCCGCCTCGATCAGTCGCGCATAGAGGTCGTCGCCCAGGTCTTCCAGGACGGCCAGGCCCGCGGGCGCGTCGGCGGCGATGACCTGGGGCGCGGAAAGGCCGCGCCCGCGCAGAAAGCTGGCGCAGGCCACGAAGGCTTCCACCCGGCCCGCCGCCAGCCGGGCGCTGGCGTTGTAGCCCAGCGCCCGGCGCTGATCCGGGGTCGCGTCCGGCGGGCAGGGGGCGGTCTCGGCGTTGGGCGGCTGGTCCATGAAGATCAGGCTGGCGCCGCCCGCCCGATGCAGCCGCTCATAGAGACGCGTGGAGGCGTCGCCGGCCAGGCGCTCGCGCCGGGCGTCGCCGAGGCCGTTGGCGGCGAGAAAGGCGGCTTTTTCCGCCTCGCGATCAGAACTCAAGCGGCCGTCCTTCCCAGGCTCCGTGGGGATTGAGGCGCGCGAGCCGGCTCTCGCGGCCGGCTTCGCCCACCACCAGCATCTCTATGTCGAGTCGATGCCGCGGCAGGCGCCGCCCGAGCCGTTCCGGCCATTCGATGATCGCGGCGCCCTCGTCTAGCGCCTCGTCCAGGCCGATCTCTTCCGCCTCGTTCGGCTTGGTCAGCCGATAGAGGTCGAAATGGGCCAGCTTCAGCCCGCCGCCCTCATAGAACTGCACCAGGGTGAAGGTCGGGCTTGGCACGTCCTCCACCGTCCCGGTGCGCTCGCGGATCAGGCCGCGCGCCAGGGTGGACTTGCCGGCGCCCAGAACCCCCTTCAGACAGACCGCCTCGCCGGCGGCCAGGGTTCGGGCCACCGCGGCACCCAGACGGGCAGTCGCGGCCTCGTCGGCCAGCGCGAAGTCGCCTTCGGCTTGAAGGATCATGTGCGGCCCCGGTTCGATGCAATCATGACCGCGAACATGCGCCGCGAGAGCCTCGACCGGCAAGCCTCTAGCCCCTACCCTCGCCCCCGACGGCGGCCTAAAAGGGCGGCTCCCTGCCGCGAGACCCTGCCCATGCGTGACATTCCTCATTTCGTGAACGGCCAGTCCGTCCCCGGCCGCTCCGGCCGGTTCGGCGAGGTGTTCGATCCCAATACCGGCGAGGTGCAGGCGCGGGTGGCCCTGGCCGACGCCGGCGACCTGGACTTAGCCGTTCAGGCGGCGGTGAAGGCGCAAGGCGGCTGGGCGGCGACCAATCCCCAGCGCCGCGCGCGGGTGATGTTCGAGTTCAAGCGCCTGGTCGAGGCGCGCATGGACGAGCTGGCGGCGCTGCTCTCGTCCGAGCACGGCAAGGTGATCGCCGACTCGCGCGGCGACCTGCAGCGCGGGCTGGAGGTGATCGAGTTCGCCTGCGGCATTCCGCATGCCCTGAAAGGCGAATACACCGAAGGCGCGGGACCCGGCATCGACGTCTATTCCATGCGCCAGCCTCTGGGCGTGGTCGCGGGCATAACCCCGTTCAACTTCCCGGCCATGATCCCGATGTGGATGTTCGGGGTGGCCATCGCGGTCGGCAACAGCTTCATCCTGAAGCCCTCGGAGAAGGACCCGAGCGTGCCGCTGCGCCTGGGCGAGCTCTTCATGGAGGCCGGCGGCCCGGCCGGGGTGCTGAACGTGGTGCATGGCGACAAGGCCTGCGTCGACGCCATCCTGGCCCATCCGGACATCAAGGCCGTCAGCTTCGTCGGCTCCTCGGACATCGCCCACCATGTCTATGCGACAGGCACGGCGCACGGAAAGCGCGTCCAGGCCATGGGCGGGGCGAAGAACCACGCCATCGTCATGCCGGACGCCGACCTCGACCAGACGGTGAACGACATCATGGGCGCGGCCTATGGCTCGGCCGGCGAGCGCTGCATGGCGCTGCCGGTGGCCGTGCCGGTGGGGCTTAAGACCGCCGAGGCGCTGCGCGAGCGGCTGCTGGCCCAGATCGAAACCCTGAAGGTCGGCGTCTCCTCCGACGCCGCCGCCCAGTACGGCCCAGTGGTCAGCGCCGCGCACCGCCAGAAGATCGCCGACTATATCCAGATGGGCGTCGACGAGGGCGCCGAGCTGGTCGTCGACGGGCGCGACTTCAGCCTGCAGGGCTTCGAGCACGGCTTCTTCATCGGCCCCTGCCTGTTCGACCACGTCAAACCCCAGATGCGGACCTACAGGGAAGAGATCTTCGGCCCGGTCCTGCAGCTGGTCCGCGCCGAGAGCTTCGATGAGGCGCTAGCCCTGCCGTCAAAGCACCAGTACGGCAACGGCGTGGCCATCTTCACCCGCAACGGCCGCGCCGCGCGCGAGTTCGCCGCCCGGGTCGAGGTCGGCATGGTGGGGATCAATGTGCCGATTCCCGTGCCGGTGGCCTATCACACATTTGGCGGCTGGAAGCGCTCGGCCTTCGGCGACGCCAACCAGCACGGCATGGACGGCGTACGCTTCTTCACCAAGGTCAAGACCGTCACGGCCCGATGGCCGGAGGGCTTGAGCGAAGATTCGGCCTTTGTGATCCCGACTATGCAATAGTGCCGGGACGAACCATCAAGGGGAAGCTTCATGCGACGATTGCGAGCCTGGGCGATGCTGATCGGCTTTCTGGTCGTGGTCGGCGGGGTGCTCTTTGTCTGGTGGGACCTCGACGTCCGTTGGCGCCCGCAGGTGATCAAGTCCGACCAGGAGGAGATCGCCAAGGGCCTGGCCGGCGCCGGCTGGGTCTCGCCAGGCCTCAAGGGACCGCAACTCTATATGATCGCCACGCGCGACTGCGCCGCGTGCGACCGCTTCGAGCAGACCCAGTTTCCCCTGTTGCAGAAGGCCGGCGTCGATACCCGCGTCATCATGATCGCCCAGCCGGACCTCAACGGCGCGTCGAAATCCACCCCGGTCGAGCGCTCCACGGTCGCCGAACTCTGGGCCAACCGCAGCTGGCCGCTGTTCCAGACCTGGATGGCCGCGCCCGCCGGCGCCTGGACCGCGCCGCGGATCGCGCCCGCGGACGGCGACGCCGCCCGCACCGCCGTGATCCAGGCGGGCCGCGACCTGGTCGACCGGCTGCAACCCCTGCTCAAGGCCAATGGCGTCAAGCCCGGCTATCCCACCCTGGTCTGGTGGGCCAAGGACGGAACCCTGGAAGGCTGCGACTGTAAGGCGACCCAGACCTACGGGTTCGTGCGCAGTTCTCTCGGCGTGGGGTAGGCGCGCGCCGCTTACGTCCCCGGCTGCCTGGTCGTGCGCAGATAGGGTTTGTGCTCGGTCCAGCCGGCCGGGAAGAGGTCCTTGGCCTGGTCGTTGGTCACCGAGGGCGCGATAATGACGTCCTCGCCCTGCTTCCAGTTCACCGGGGTGGCGACCTTGTACTTGTCGGTCAGTTGCAGGCTGTCGATGGTGCGCAGGATCTCGTCGAAATTGCGCCCGGTCGAGGCCGGATAGGTGAGGGTCAGGCGCAGCTTGTGGTTGGCGTCGATCACGAAGACCGAGCGCACGGTCATGGTGTCCGAGGCGTTCGGATGGATCATGCCGTAGAGGTCGGCGACCTTGCGGTCGTGGTCGGCGATCAGCGGGAAGTTCAGCTTGGCGCCTTGGGTCTCCTCGATGTCCTTGGCCCAGCCGCCGTGGCTGTCCATGGCGTCGACCGACAGCCCGATCACCTTGACGCCGCGCTTGTCGAATTCGGGCTTCAGCTTGGCGACCGCGCCCAACTCGGTGGTGCAGACAGGGGTGAAGTCCTTGGGGTGGGAGAAGAGCACCACCCAGGATGAGCCGGCCCAGTCGTAGAAATGCAGCGGGCCTTCGGTGGAGTCCTGCGTGAAGTCGGGAACGATGTCGCCGAGCTGGATAGCCATCTAAAATCTCCTTGGCGCGTTCGCGCGGTTGTGGATTTCCGCCTCTATCGGCCCGCCATCAAGGTAGGATGCCGCGGCCGGCATTCAAACCGACCGGGTAGGACAAACGATCCATGCTGCTGCAACTCTCCACCTGGGCCGAGACCGAGGCCTTTCTCGAACGCTCGAAGACCATCGTCATCCCGATCGGCTCCAACGAGCAGCACGGCCCGACCGGCCTGCTCGGCACCGACTGGCTCTGCCCGCAGATCATCGCGCATGAGGCGCAGAAGTCCGGCGACATCCTGGTCGGCCCCACCTTCAACGTCGGTATGGCCCAGCATCATCTGGGCTTTGCGGGCACCCTCTCGCTGCGGCCTTCGACCTTCATCGCCGCCATCGGCGACTGGGTGCGCTCGCTGTCGTTGCATGGCTTCACGCGCATCTATTTTCTCAACGGCCATGGCGGCAACGTCGCGACCATCGAGGCGGCGTTTTCCGAGCTCTATGCCGAGGCGAGCTTCGCCCGCCGGCCGGCGGGTTTTGCGCTGAAGCTTCGCAACTGGTGGGACCTGAGCGGGGTGATGAGGCTGGCGCAAAGCCAGTTCCCTTCCGGCCACGGCAGCCACGCCACGCCTTCGGAGATCGCCGTCACCCAGTGGGCCTATCCGGAGGCGATCAAGTCGGCCAACTATGCCCCACAGATCGCCGGCTCCGGCCCGATCCGCGAGGCGCTCGACTTCCGCGCCCGCCATCCCGACGGCCGCATGGGATCGGACCCGGGCCTGGCGACGCCGGAAAAGGGCGGCGAACTGGTCGCCCTGGCCGTCCAGGGCCTGCTCGCCGAGGTGGCCAGCTTCGGGGCGTAGGCCTGAGCCCGCCTGAGCCGCGGACTCAGGCCGCCGTGCGCACCTCACCGCCCTTGACCGCCACTGGCCAGGGCCACAGCGCGCGGCCTTCGCAAGGGCCGGCGAGGCAGGCGCCATCCTCCGGGCGAAACAGGGCGCCGTGGGTCGAACAGACGATCAGGTCGCCCTCGCGGGTGAGATAGTGGTCGGCCATGGCGGCCAGCGGCGTGCCGATGTGCGGACAGCGGTCGATGAACCCCCGCACCGCACCGTTGCGCCGCACCACAAAGCCCATGAACATCGCCTCGCCCTGGCGGAAGACGAACCCCTTGGCGCCCGGATCGGGGATTTCGTCCAGCGCGCACAGCAGCGCGCCCGGCGCGGGCTGGGCTGGATTCAACGCAGCGCGCCCACGGTGACGCGCCAGGCCTGGATGTCGACGTGGTCGAACAGCCCGGCGAGGCGATAGGGATCGGCGGCGGAGAAGGCCTCGGCCGCCGCCTTATCGGGGACGTCCAGGATCAGCATCGACCCGGCCATCTTGCCCGCCTCGTCCAGATAGGGGCCGCCCGCCCGCACGATATCCATATGCGAGGCGACATAGGCCAGATGCGCCTCGCGCGCGGCCATGCGCCGATCCAGGCTGTCGGGCTTGTCGACGCAACTCACCACATACAAGGGCATGTCTCAGTCGTCCTCCAACTCGGAGCGCAAAGGCCGGGCGAGCAGGCCGCTGATCGCCTCGTCCAGCCCGCGCTCGCCGGCCAGCACCGCCGCCACCGCCTCGCAGATCGGCGTCTCGACGCCAAGCTTGGCGGCGAGGGCCCGGACGGCCGGAGCGGTCTCCACCCCTTCGACCACCGACAGCTTGCCGCTGAGCGCCTCCGTGAGCGACTCGCCGCGCCCGAGCGCCAAGCCCAGGCTCATATTGCGCGACTGCGGGCTTGAACAGGTCAGCACCAAGTCGCCGAGGCCGCAAAGGCCGGCGACGGTGCGCGCTTCGCCGCCGAGGGCGACCGCCAGCCGGGTCAATTCGGCGAAGCCGCGGGTGACCAGGGCGGCATGGGCGCTGCGGCCAAGCCCGCGGCCCTCGACGACGCCGCAGGCGATGGCCAGCACGTTCTTGATCGCCCCGCCGGCTTCGGCGCCGATCAGGTCGTCAGCCCAGTAGGGGCGGAAAGTCGACGTGGCCAGCGCCCCGGCCAGGGCCTGGCCGCATTCGGGCTCGGCGCAGGCCAGGGTCACCGCGGTCGGCAGGCCGCGCGCCACCTCGCCGGCGAAGCTCGGGCCCGACAGCACCGCCGCCCGGGCTCGGGGCGCGACCTCGGCCAGCACCTCGGTCATCAGCTTCAGCGAGCCCTGTTCGACGCCCTTGGCGCAGAGCACCACCGGCTGGTCGGCGCGCAGGTGCGGACCGAGCACGGTCAGGGTCGCGCGCATGTGCTGGGCCGGGACGACGGCGAGGATCAGGTCGCGCTCGGCGATCTGCGCCAGCACGCCGGTGGCGCGGATGCCCGAATCCAGCGCCACACCGGGCAGGAAGAGCCGGTTGGCGCGGGCTCCGTTGACGGTCTCGACCACCTCGGGCTCGCGCGCCCAGAGCAGGGCGTCGAGGCCGGCGCGCGCGCAGACCTGGGCCAGCGCCGTGCCCCAGGCGCCGCCGCCGATGACGCCGGCGCTTTCAAAACCGCTCACGCCTTGGCTCCCTTGCGGCCGGCCAGATGGGTGGGGCGGTTCAAGGCCGCCTCCTCGTCCAGCGGCCAACGCGGCCGCGCGACCGCGTCCAGCCCGTCGACCAGGCCCAGAGCCAGCCGCTCGGCGCCGGCCAGCGCGATCATGGCGGCATTGTCGGTGCAATAGGCCAGCGGCGGGGCGGTGAAGCTGAAACCGTGCGCGGCGGCGACGCCTTCGAGCACGCGGCGCACCTGCGCGTTGGCCGCCACCCCGCCAGCGACGACGAATCGTAAACCCCTCCCCCTCGATGGGGGAGGGGCAGGGGTGGGGGTGTGGCCGCCATGTTGGAGTGAAGGGCGCGGCAAGGCGCCGGCGCCATCTGAGCTTATGGCGTCACCAACGGTGGCCGCACCCCCACCCAACCCTCCCCCATCGAGGGGGAGGGCCAGGGCGTGAGCCTGCGCATAAACCCGCATCGCCCGCTCACTGCGTTCGGCCAGTTGCCGCGCGATGGCGCCTTGAACGGCGGCGGCGAGGTCGCGGCGGTCGATCTCGGTCTCGATGCGCTCAGCCAGGCGCGCGGCGGCGGTCTTCAGGCCGGAGAACGAGAAGTCGCAGCCCGCTCGGCCGAGCAGCATCCGGGGCAGGGGAAAGCGGCTGGCGTCGCCGCCGACGGCGAGTTTTTCCAGCGCCGGGCCGCCCGGATAGGGCAGGCCGAGCGCCTTGGCGATCTTGTCGAAGGCCTCGCCGGCGGCGTCGTCGATGGTCGAGCCCAGCCGCGTGCAGCGCCCCACCCCCTCGACGTCCAGAAGTTGGCAGTGCCCGCCGGAAATCAGCAGCAGAAGATAGGGATAGGCCACGTCGGCGGTCAGCCGCGCCGAGATCGCGTGGCCCTCCAGGTGGTTGATCGCGATCAGCGGCAGGCCGCGCGCCAGCGAAATCGCCTTGCCGGTCGCCAGCCCGACCATCACCCCGCCGACCAGGCCGGGCCCGGCGGTCGCCGCCACCCCGTCCAACTCGCCGTAACCAAGCCCGGCCTCGGTCATGGCCGCCCCGATCACCGCGTCGATCGCCTCGACATGGGCGCGGGCGGCGATCTCCGGCACCACCCCGCCGAAGGGGGCGTGGTCCTTCACTTGGCTGAGCACGATGGAGGACAGGACCTCGACGCGGCCACCGCCATGCCGGCGCACCACGCCGGCGGCGGTTTCGTCGCAGCTGGTCTCGATCCCAAGCAAAGTCAGGGGGCCGAGCACGGTCAGGGTCGGGGTCGGTTGCGGGCGCATCGCCGCTCCTGTAGCAGGCCAGGGCGGCGCGAGCGATCATTGGCCGCTTTGTTTGCGGAGGCTTGCCGGTGGATCCGATCAGGATCGGCGCGCGGGGATCGAAGCTCTCCCTGACCCAGGCGGGCCAGGTGCAGCGGGCGATCGCCGCCGCCCTTGGCGCCGATCCGGCCGAGGCCGAAAAGGTCGCGCCGCTGGTGATCATCTCCACCACCGGCGACCGGGTGCAGGACCGGCGCCTGACCGAGCTGGGCGGCAAGTCCATGTTCACCAAGGAGATCGAGGAGGCGCTCGCCGCCGGCCGGGTCGACTGCGCGGTGCATTCGATGAAGGACGTGCCGATCGCCCGCCAGCCCGGCCTGGTGCTGGCCGCGACGCCCGAGCGCGAAGACCCGCGCGACGCCTTCCTCAGCCCCGGTTTCGCGTCATTCGAGGGTTTGCCGCAAGGCGCGCGCCTCGGCACCGCCAGCATCCGCCGCCAGGCCCAGGCCCAGTTCCGCCGTCCCGACCTCGACTTCGTCCTGGTCCGCGGCAATGTCGATACGCGGCTGGCCAAGCTTGAGGCCGGCGACGCGGACGCCATGATCCTGGCCATGGCCGGGCTGAACCGGCTTGGCCTGGCTGGCCGCATCCGCCACCCGCTCGATCCGGTCGAATTCCCGCCGGCGCCGGGCCAGGGCGCCCTGGCCATCGAGACCCGCGCCGTCGACGCCGACGCCTCCTGGGTCCGCGCCCTCGACCATCGTGAAACGGCCCTGACCGTGGCCGCCGAGCGCGGCGCGCTGGAGGCGCTGGAAGGCTCCTGCCGCACCGCCATGGGCGCCTATGCCTGGATCGAGCATGGCCGCCTCACCCTGGTGATCGAGGCCCTGACCGCCGATGGCAAAGAGCGTCTGCGCCGCCTGGGCGAGGTTGAGCTGGACGGCGCGGCCTTGCCCGCCGTTCGCGCCCTTGGCCTGGACCTCGGCGAACAGATCCGCGCCGAAGGCGGCGAGCGGCTGCTGATGCCGGTTGCGGGATAGCATGGGCGGCGGCCCGATGATCCGCCGCGTCTGGGTCACGCGCACGGCGCCGGAGGCCGAGGCGACCGCGGCGCGTTTGGCGGCGTTGGGGCTGACCGCCATCGTGGCGCCGGTGCTGGCCGCGCGGACGATCGCGGAGGCAAGCATCGACCTCGCCGGCGTCGAGGCCTTGGCCTTTTCGAGCGGGCACGCCATCAACGCCTTCACCGCCCTGTCTGATGAGCGGACCCTGCCGGTCTTCACCGTCGGCGCGGCGACCGCAAACCGCGCAAGCAGCGCGGGGTTCGGCGTGGTGCGCTCAGCCGATGGAGGCGCGACCGCCCTGGCCCAGCTGATCGCGTCCGCCGAGCCAAGGCTCCAGCTTGTTCTGCACCCCGGCGCGCGCGAACCGGCGGCCGACCTCGTCGCGCTGCTGGCCGAGCGGGGCGTCTTGGCCCGCGCCGTCGCCGTCTACGAGACCATCCCCACCGGTCTCGCCGCTCCACCGGACGTCATCGACGCCATCCTGATCCACTCCGCGCGCGGGGCCGGACAGGTCGCAGCCCTGGTCGTCGAGGCGGACCGCGGCCGCATCGCCGTCTTCGCGATCTCCGAAACCGCCGCGGCGCCCTTGCGCGGACTGGGCTTCGCGCGCGTCCTGGCGGCGGCCTGGCCGAATGAATCGGCGCTGCTGGACTTGCTGAAATGAAGCCATGCCCGCCCCAATGAGCGCGCCCGATCCGGACGACGAGACCTTGCGCCGCCGCGTCCTGGGCCTGGCCTTCTGGGCGGCCATGGTCTTCGGCCTGGTCTGCATCCTGGCCGGCGTCGCCATCGGCCGCTATGGCCCGCAGCTCTTCCCCGCCCACCCGCGGCCCGTCTCGCCGGGCGCCGTTGCGAGCGCCCCGAAACCCGACTAAACACCCACCGGTCCCCGGAAGCCGCCTTAGCTCAGCCGGTAGAGCACCGCATTCGTAATGCGGGGGTCGGGTGTTCGAGTCACCCAGGCGGCGCCGCTTTCATACGGGACGTGCACATGCGGCCGAAAATATTAGGGGCGATGGCGGCGCTGACGGCGCTGACTTGCGGTTCAGCGCTCGCCGCCCCAACACGCCCCTGGCCAGACACCCCCCTCGGCCGCGTCGAGGCGCTTGCCATCATCGAAACCCTCAACGCCCAGCTTCTCGCCAGTTCCAGCGCCACCGCGACGCTCGAGGCCTGGTGCGGCGACCATCACATTGCCTCGCCGCCGCGCCTCACGGCCGAGCTCGTACGCGGCGTCGACAAGCCGGTGACGGACGAGCAGCGGCGACTTTTGCAAGTGAGGGCGGATGAGGTGGTCAAATACCGGCGGGTGCGGCTCAGCTGCGGGGGGCATGTGCTGTCGCAGGCCGACAACTGGTACGTGCCCGGGCGGCTGACGCCGGAAATGAACCGGGTGCTGGAGACCACCGACACGCCGTTCGGGCGGGTGGTGGCGGGTTTGCATCCGATGCGCCAGACGCTGGCGATGGAGAGGCTGTGGTCGCCCTTGCCCGCGGGGTGGGATCTGGGCGTCGGCGCCGCGGCGCCGGGCGCGGGCGGTGGCGGCGCGCTGGCCATTCCGGCGGATCTGTTCCGGCACCGGGCCGTGCTTTACGACGACCAGCGGCGGCCGTTTTCCCTGGTTGTGGAAACCTATACAAGCCAGGTGCTGGACTATCCGCGTTAACCCACGCCGCCTTCAGGAGGCGTCAGACCATGCGGCTCCAGCGGAAGAAGGCGGCCGCGGCGACGACGACGGCGGAGAAGGCCAGGGTCCAGCAGAACAGGGCCCAGACCAGGCGGAAGGCCTTGCTGGTGCGGCCTTCGCGGCGTTCCGGACTGCCGAAGTCGAACAGAGCCAGCTTGGTCATGAGGGTTCCCCAACAGGCTGCACCTTAGCGGGTCAGGATGAATCCTCCGGCAACGGGCGTGGTTAGCGGGTGTGGCGGGGCGCCGCAGGCGCCGTCGTCCCGCGAAGGGGATCGAGAGGTGTTCCTGGTCCCGGCCTCGGGCTAGCCTGCGCGGCTTGCGGAGGGGCGTGCATGGCGGACGTTGCGGCGGCGGGCGATCACGAGGTTCACGAGGCGGTCGGGCCGCCGCTGAGCGGGGTTCAGGCTGGATCGGCCATCGCCCTGGGCGTTCTGGCGCTGCTGGTCGCGGGCGTGCTGCCGGTGCTTTTGGCCGCGCTAAAGGACGAGCACCGGCTGAGCGAGGCGGGAATCGGGCTGTCGGCGATGACCGAGGCCCTGGCCATGGGCGCGGCGACGGGGCTGGCCGGGGCGGTGCTGAAGCCGGAGCGCCTGAAGCTGATCGGCGTCCTGGCGGCCGTGGGGATGGCGGCCGCCGACCTGGCGACGCTCGCCGCGCACGGCGGCGGCGTCATCCTGGTTCGCGGCCTGGCGGGCTTGCCGGAAGGCCTGCTCTTGTGGATCTGCATCGCCATGATCGCGCGCACGGTGACGCCGGAGCGCTGGGCCGGGGTGCTGTTCACGGCCATGACCCTGGCGCAGTTCGTCGTCGCCTCGATATCGGCGGCCTTTGTTGTGCCGCGCTTTCACGCCAATGGCGGCTTCGTCTTCATCGCCCTGATCAGCCTTGCGGGGGCGCCGATCGCGATTCTGGTGCCCAGTCGCTACGCGCCGCTGGCCGAGGCCGGCGGGCGGTCTTTTCCGCTGCCGGGCCGCGGCTGGATCGCCCTGGCCGCCACCTTGATCCTGGCGGCGGCGACCGGCGCGGTCGGCATCTATCTGGTGCCGCTGGCCGAGCAGGCGGGCCTGGGTTTCGGCATTGGCGGTACAGCCAATGCGCTGTCCCTGGCCTTCCAGGTGATAGGTGGAGCGCTGGCCACGGCGCTGGCCGGGCGTATCCGCTATTTCGCTGTCTTTTTAGGCGGCGTGATAGGCTATTTCGCGGCCTGGACCGTCTATGGGTTCGCCGCACCCGCCTGGCTGTTCCTCGGGGCGACGGCGGTGTTCGGCTTCATCGGCGTCTTTGTCAGCCCCTTCTTCGTGCCGCTCGCCGTGGAAGCCGATCCCAGCCGCCGCACGGCCGTTCAGAGCGGCGCGGCGCAGCTGTTCGGCGGCGCGCTGGGGCCGCTGCTGGCCTCGCTGACGGTCAGCGACGCCAGCGCCAGGGGCGTGTTGGTGCTGGGCGCGGGCTTGGCGGCGACCGGGCTGTCGCTGGTCGCCTATCTCCACTTCAGCGCCAAAAAGGCCCTCGCATGATCGCCTGCTACACCGACCGGATCAGCGTTGCGCCGGGTGAGACCTTTGCGCTGCACGCCAGCGCGGCCAGCGCGGACTGCGCCCTGGAGATCGCCCGCGTCGGCGCCGAGCGGCGCATTGTGCATCGCGCGCGGGTCCAGGTCGGCGACCATCCGCGTCCGGCCCACGCCGACGCCGAGGGCTGCGGCTGGCCGGCCTGCTGCACGGTCGCGGTCGGCGCGGACTGGGCCAGCGGCTATTATGACATCGTGCTCGGCGACGCCGACGGGGGCCAGGCGCATCACTTCGTCTGCGTGCGCGCGCCGGCGGGCCGGCCCGGCGCCAGGGCGGTGCTGGTGCTGACCACCAACACCCTGTTCGCCTACAACTACTGGGGCGGCGCCAGCGCCTACGCCCACGTGGAATCGCTGATGGCGCGCGAGGCGAGCCTGCCGCAGGCCATGGAGCGCGCCATCGGGCGGCTCTCCACCCAGCGCCCGATCGCGCCGCTCCTGATCGCGCCGCCGGCCGATATGCCGCGCCTGGTCAATATGAGGAAACGCGGGTTCGAGGAGCGGCCCTGGGCCGGCGCGGAAACCGGCGCCTGGGCCAGGGCCCACGGCCAGAGCCCCTATGACGGCTCGGCCGGCTTCCTGAACAAGTGGGAGCACGCCTTCGTGCGTTGGGCGGAAGGGCAAGGCATCGGCCTGGACTACCTGACCGATTACGACTTGGACGCCGATCCGCACGCGCTCGATCCCTACGCGGCCGTGATCCTGGTCGGGCACAGCGAATACTGGTCGGGCCGGCAGCGGGACGGCATCGACGCCTTTCTGGATCGCGGCGGGGGGCTGGCCATCTTTTCCGGCAACACCGCCTTTTGGAAGGTTCGCTGGGAGGACGGCGGCAAGACCCTGATCTGCCACAAGTGGCGGGGGTTTCAGGCCGAGACCGTCGCGACGGCGGACGCGACGCATCTGTGGTCGCACCCGGCCTTCGGCCGGCCGGAGGCTCTGACCACCGGGCTCAGCTTCATCTTCGGCGGCTATCACCGGCTGGGCCTGTGCGCCGCGCGGGGGATCGGCGGCTATAGCGTCTATCGTGACCGGCACTGGGCGCTGGAAGGCTGCGATCTCTATTATGGCGACGTGTTCGGCGATCATATCCCGCTGCTGGGCTACGAGAACGACGGCTGCGCCTTGAGGATCGGCGAGGACGGCCTGCCGGCGGCGGCAGGCCGTCTTGGCGTCCCGGGCGACCTGGAAATCATCGCCATGGCGCCCGCCGCCTTCGCCGAGACGCCCAGCCCTTATCGGGCGCTGATTCCGCCCGAGCAGCTCGATGTGGTCGCCGAGATCGCCTATGGCGACGCCGGCCCGGAGAGCCAGGCGCGCGTTCTGCGCGGCCACGCCGTCATGGCCGCGTTCACGCGCGGGGCGGGCCAAGTGTTCAACGCCGGAACGACCGAATGGGCGCACGGCCTCGCCGCGGGCGACCCGTTCGTGACGCGGATCACCTTGAACGTGCTGAAACGGTTCGGGGCGATGGACGGCTAATTAACCACGGAAGCGTGCGGATCGCGCAGGCCTGATTGTCGTGGGCGCAGCGAGATCGGCCCGTTCGACGCCTCATACATGACATCGAAGCAGAAATAGGGAGAGGCATTGGCATGTATGACCGTCTGCTGTCCCACCGGATGGTCGTCGAAGGACAGGCGGCTGCTATGCGCAGGGTCTCCGGTTTCGAATCGCTGAACCAGGCGGATGCGGCCCGCATCGTCCTTGTAGAGTAACGAGGCTGGCGTGTGGGGCGCCCAACGCGCCGGAAGCGGATCGGGAGAGCTCACACTGATGCCTGGCGCGCCGGTGTCGAACACGATCACGCCGCAAACCTGCTGGCCGCTGCGGTCGTTGCGAAGGCAGCCGCGAATACCGCCTATCGGCTTGCCATCCGGGCCGATGGGCGCAGGAAAGGCGATGAAGCCGGCAAGGCTGGCGGGCGCCGGATTGAGCGTCAGGCGACCGCCGCCAAGATCGTTCGGAATGTCGATGATCCAGCGCTTCACGCCCAGCGCCGGAAACGGCGCGGTGATCGGAATATCGACGCGCGAAAGCCCGATGATGGCGGGGGCGCCTTGATTAGGCTTGCCGCCACCCATCAGACCGAATTCGCTCATCGGCAGGTGACCTTCTGGGCATCGCGGCCGCGTGCTCACGCAACTGGCGTGCTCGACCACCTCGATTGGCGCTACGCCATGCAACGCGCCGAAGGAAAGCTCGGCCGTGGCGCGTAGACCGGCGATCGTTGTGCCCGAGGCGAACGTCATGCTTGCGGGCTGGCCAGTCGCGTGGAAATCGCTGTCGGAGAGCGCGCGTGAAAGCACACGCAGGCCGGCCGAACCCGTGTCGATGGCCGCCGTCAGGTCTTTTGAGCCGACCCGCAGCGGCAACGCGAAGTAGCGGCCACCGGCGGGCAAAACCACCTTGCGGATCGGAATGATCGTTTCCGTCGCCGCCGCCGCGTCCTGCGCGCGGGCGCAGGCGGGGGTGATCTGGAGCAGCGCAAGGCAAAAAACCGCTAACGTTACCTTGCAGACCCCCGCTCTGCTCGCGATGAGGCGATGCCGAAGCGCGGCTGCGCGTGACAAGAGCCTGGCGATTTTGCTGCTGTGCATGAGCGATATCGATGCGCGGGTCCGCGGCAGGCGCCGATCGGTCATTTGGCCGGGGTCATGGTCGTCAAAATTCTGCCGATTTGAGAAGCGCATCTCCGCAGCCTGCTCGTTTCCATTAAGTCTCATGAATCAGCGGTATAATTTCTTACCCCCGATGGGGAGGCGATCCGAGCCCCACTGCGATGGGCCGCCTATGGCGCGAAGCTGGACCGCGCCTTGACGCCCCAGTGGCCGTCCTCGCAGGTCACCACATAAAAGGAATCAAAGCCGCCGATGACGCTGCCGTCCTTGCGGTAGCGGGTGAAGCGGGTATCGAAATGGACCTTGTCGGGGCCTGCGTGGACGACCTCTCTGCGCTCCCAGGCGGAATGGTCCCATTCGGCCAGGGAACCGCGCTCGAACATGCCCGGCTGGTGAAAGTCGGCATCGATGATCGTCAGGGTGTTGGAGGCCAGCCGCACGCTCGGGAAGTTGAAGGTCTTCTGCCAGGCCTCGATGTCGCGCGCATTGAACGCGGTCATGAAATCGTCGAGCACGCGGGTGGCGGCGGCGACGGCGTCGGGATTATGGCTCATGGGTTGACCTCTTTCCTGGGGTGCGTCTCTTAACCCGACGATTTCGACAAAAGGAATTTGAAAAATGGAATTTCGGCGATTGGGCTCGAGCGGGCTAAAGGTCAGCGAGGTCGGGCTGGGCTGCAACAATTTCGGCATGCGCGTCGACCAGCAGGCGACCAGCGCGGTGGTGGCCGCGGCGCTGGACGCCGGCATCACCCTGTTCGATACGGCCGACGTCTACGGCGGGACCAAGTCCGAGGTCATGCTGGGCGAGGCGCTGAAGGGCAAGCGCCACGAGGTGGTCGTCGCCACCAAATTCGCCATGCAGGTCGGCCAGAGGATGGACCAGGCCGGCGGCTCGCGCCGCCACATCGTCAATGCGGTCGAGGCCAGTCTGAAGCGTCTGAACACCGACTATATCGACCTCTACCAGATGCACCGGCCGGATGGCGACACGCCGATCGAGGAGACGCTGCTGGCGCTCGACGATCTCGTGCGCTCGGGCAAGGTTCGCTATCTGGGCAATTCCAACTTCGCCGGCTGGCAGATCGCCGAGGCCGACGGGGTGGCCAAGGCCGAGCATCTGCACCGCTTCGTCTCGGCGCAGAACAATTACAGCCTGATGGAGCGGCGGGTGGAGCACGAGGTGTTGCCGGCCTGCGACCATTTCGGGCTTGGTTTCCTGCCGTTCTTCCCGCTAGCCTCGGGCCTCTTGACCGGCAAGTACCGGCGCGGCGAGGCGCCGCCGGAAGGCACGCGGATGGCCGGATCTGGCGCACGCTTCGCGGCGGCGCTCAGCGAGGAGAATTTCGACCGGCTGGACCGGTTGGCCTCATACGCCGACGCCCACGGCCACAGCATGCTGGACCTGGCCTTCGCCTGGCTGCTCGGCCATCCGCCGGTGTCGTCGGTGATCGCCGGCGCGACCAAGCCGGAACAGGTCAAGGCCAATGCCGCGGCGGCGGCCTGGCGGATGAGCCTGGCCGAGGTGGCGGAGGTTACGGAGCTGTCGCGCTAGAGGCCGGCAACCTGGCGGCGGCGGCGGTGGGGACCGGGCCGGGCTTGTCGGGCCGCCAGACCACCGTATCGTCGACGGCGTAGAGTCGGCACTGGACCTTGCGGCTGGCGCAGTCCTTGATCAGGCTGTCGAGGGAGCTGGCGTCGCTGACCGCGCCCCAGCGCCCGTCGCTGGTCAGCATGAAGGCGCGCGGCTTGTTGAGCAGCAGGAACTGCTTGTAGGCGTCGTCGACGCCGCTCTTCGGATCTGCGCCGGTGGGGACGGCGGCCACATTGTCGAGCGGCGCGAAGCCGGAGCCGACCGGCAGGCCGTTGGCGTCCAGGGCGACCCCATTGGCGGCCAGGGCCTCGACCCAGAGCCGCCGCGCCGTCGCGACGCGCGTGGGCAGCTCCATGACCCACTGCGCCGGATAGGCGAAGGCCAGGTTGTCCGTTTCTTTCGAGGCGATGGCGACGGTGACGCCGACCAGGCGTCCCTCCGCGTCGAACAGGCCGCCGCCGCTCGATCCCGGCGCGATGGCGGCCGAGGTCTGAATGTCGGGCAGGGTCTCGTTGGGGGCCACCCGGAGCGCCGAGACCAGGCCGTCGGTCAGCGACAGCTCCAGGCCGAGCGGGCTGCCGATGGCGTAGACCTTTTCGCCAACCTTGACGCTCTCGATCGGCGCGATCACGGCGGGAACCGCCGGCAGAGCCTCATGGGTGGTCAGAAGGCAGAGGTCGCGGCTGTGATCGGGATCGTGAGTGATGGTGTCGATCTTCACCACCCGGGCGCCCTTGTCGCGGGCGATGGTGACGCCGGTCGCGCCGACCACGACGTGGCAGGCGGTGACCAGAAGACGCGGCGCGATGGCCACGGCGCTGCCGAGGCCGAAAACCGGGCTGGCGCCATGCTGGGCGCGCACCACCCAGATGGTCGGGGAGAGCTTGGCGAACAGGTCTTGCGGCGTCATGGCCGCGGCGATGCCTGGCGCGAGCGCCATGGCGGCGAAGGCCAATAAAGGTCGCGCAAATTTCAAAGCCATGTTCGTCGCCTCGACCCCGGAGATACGAGAACGTCCGGCCACGGGTTTTGTTGCGAAGCTTGGAAGCCTGGGCTCAGCCGATCAGCCGGGTCAACGCCAGCCCCAGGTTGGCGACGACGACCAGAGCCAAGATCCAGGCGATGATGCCGCCGAGCGGAGATGCCGAGCGGGTCGGCTGATCGAAATCGGCGCCGCCGCGCATCCAGTCGGGAGTGCTCATGGTCTGTCCCATTTTGGTCGTGGCGCCTTGGCCACACGGGAGAAAAGGCAAGGTCCAGGCCAAGGTCCCAAGGCCTCGGCGCCGGTCGCCTATGGCGACTCGGCGTGCTAGAGATCGGCTCGGCCATGACCTCCGCCGACGTTCTTGAAGATCTGCCGATCGCCGACTGGCGCGGTCCCTTTCCGCCCGAGGTCGGCGCGCGCGCGCTCGACGCGCTCGAGGCGGGCCGCGTCCTGGTGCTGCCCGGGTTGGCGTTCGAACTGGAGCCGGCCGAGACCGGCTTTCTCGATCCCAGCATCGCCGCCGGCGATCGCAAGAATATCAGCCTCGATCCGGGAGCGACCACCTGCGACGCCGCGGCGCTCGATCCCGGCCAGGCCGAGCGGTTGGCGGCCATGATGAACCGCTTCGCCGCCTGCGCGACTGCCTTGGTCGAAGGCTTGGCGGCGCCCTATATCGGCCATCTGGAGCGGGCCCGGACCAGTTTCCGCCCCGTCGAGATCGCCGGCCGCGCCTATTCGCCCCGGCATGACGATCGTCGGCTGCACGTGGACGCCTTTCCGACGAGGCCCATGCGCGGGCGGCGGATCCTGCGGGTCTTTTCCAACATCGCCCGCGATGGCGCGCCGCGCGACTGGCGGGTGGGCGAGCCCTTCGCGGCCTTCGCCGAACAGTTCGTGCCCAGGCTGCGCCGGCCTTTCCCGGGCAGCGCCTATCTGTTGCAGGGCCTGGGCCTGACCAAGGGACGCCGCAGCGGCTACGACCAGATCATGCTGGCCCTGCACGACCAGGCCAAGCTCGACGACGCCTACCAGGCCGACGCGCCGAAGACGCCGGTGGCCTTCCCGGCCGGCGCCACCTGGCTCTGTTTCACCGACCAGGTGCTGCACGCCGCCCTCTCCGGCCATTCGGCGCTGGAGCAGACCTTTCACCTGCCGGTCGAGGCCATGGCCCGGCCCGAGCGCTCGCCGCTCAGGGTGCTGGAGACGATGACCGGCCGGGTGCTGGTCTAGGCCATCGCCAGCGTTTAGGGCTAACCCCAAGACAGATAGAGGAAACGCGCCATGGCATCGAAGCTCGCCGAAGACCCCCGCATCGACCCGCGTATCAAGGCCATATTCGGCGCGATGCCGGAGATGACCACGCCAGGAGACGTCGCCAGCCGCGATGATCTGCTCGCCGAGGAGAACACCGAAGCCGCCAGGGCCGCGGTGGCGGCGCAGAAGGTGATGATGGACGCCGTCGACAACGAGGCGGTCGCGCCCTCGGCCGGCCTGGCCATTCGCACCGAGACCTTCGTGTCGCAGCCGGACGGCAACACGATCAAGATCCAGTTCATCCGCCCCGACAAGGCCGAGACCCTGGCTTGCGTCTATTACATCCACGGCGGCGGCATGCAGACCATGTCCTGCTTCGACGGCATGTACCGCGCCTGGGGCAAGATTATCGCCGCCCAGGGCGTTGCCGTGGCCATGGTCGATTTCCGCAACGCCCTGCGCGCCTCGTCGGCGCCGGAGGTCGCGCCCTTCCCGGCCGGCCTGAACGATTGCGTCTCGGGCCTGAAATGGGTGCGGGATCACGCCAAGGCCCTGAACATCGATCCCGACCGGATCGTCGTGGCCGGCGAAAGCGGTGGGGGAAATCTCGCCCTGGCCACCGCCCTGAAGCTGATCAAGGACGGCGATATCGGCCTGATCAAGGGCGTCTACGCCATGTGTCCCTACATCCTCGGCCAATGGCCACATCCGGACAGCCCGTCCTCGACCGAGAACAACGGCATCCTTCTGGACCTGCACAGCAACCGCGGGGCCATGGCCTATGGGATCGAAGCGCTGCGCGGCAAGAACCCGCTGGCCTGGCCGGCCTTCGCCACGGCCGACGACATCAAAGGCTTTCCCCCCACCGTCATCAGCGTCAACGAGTGCGATCCGCTGCGCGACGAGGGGATCAACTTCTACCGCCTGTTGCTGCACAACGGCGTCGCCGCCCGCTGCCGACAGGTGATGGGCACCATCCACGGCACAGAAATCTTCGCGGTCGCCTGCCCGGACATCAGCCGCGACACCGCCAGCGACATGGCCAACTTCGCCAGGCGGTGATGGAGACCCGGTCACATCAGCTGACCGACGCGCCGCCCGCGATCAAGCCGCCGCCGGGCGTGAAGCCGGAATGGTTTGTCGGGCAAGGCGAGATCAGGCTGGGTGGGTTGGTCGGCCTCACCCAGTTCGGCGTCAACCATGTGACCCTGCAGCCCGGCGCCAGGTCGGCCTTGCGACATTGGCACGAGGGCGAAGACGAGTTCGTCTATGTCCTGTCCGGCGAACTGACGCTGATCGACGAGAACGGCGAGCACGTCCTGACCGAGGGCGGATTTGTCGGCTTTCCCGCCGGTGAGCCGAATGGCCACCATCTTGCAAATCACTCGCGGGCGTCGGCGAGTTTTCTGGCGATCGGAACGCGGAAGCCTGGACTTGAGACCATCCACTATCCCGACGACTTCGCCAAGCCTCGCACGGTCCTGCGCGATGCGTCGGGCCGACGCGTCGAGCCTGAGGCCTGAACGCTGGCGTCTATGGCTTCGCTGGCAGCGGACGGGCCGGATTGCCGGCCACGGTCACGCCTTCGGGCACGTCGCGCACCACCACCGCGCCCGCGCCGACGGTCGCGCGCCGGCCGACGGTGACGCCGTTGATGATCATTGCGCCCAGGCCGACAAAAGCCTCGTCGCAGATCGTCACCCGACCGGCCGTATGCGCGCCCGGCCCGATCGAGACGGAATCGCCCACAACATTGTCGTGATCGATCGTGCAGGCGGTGTTGAGCACGCAGAACCGGCCGACCCGCGCGTCCGACTGGACGATCACGCCGGCGGACAGGATAGTCCCAGCGCCGATGCTGGCGGTGGTCGAGATCGTCGCGGCCGGATGTCTGAGCACCGGCAAGCCGCCGCCGCGCTGCAGGATCGCCTCGAACAGAGCGCGCCGGTCGCGGCCTTGGACGGCGACGACCAGATCGAAAGCGGCGAGGAAGGCCGGGTCTTCGAGCCGTCCCTGGTCGCCCAACCGCTCCAGCGCGGTGGTCGGCGGCTGTGGGTTGTCGCCGGCATCCAGATAGCCGGCCAGCGGCGCCCCGCCCGCCGCGGCGGCCTCGGCGACGATGCGCGGTAGCGATCCCGGACCCGCGCCGACCATGACCAAGGGTTTCATCGCGTCCCGCTCCCGCCGTCAGTAATGGCGAGCCTTATCCGAGTCGCGTGAACCCGTCCGCGCTCCAGTGCTCGCTGCCGACGCCATGGTGGACGGTGAAAAGGCCATCCGGGTCGTAGCGGGCCTTGACCGTGCGCAGCCTCGGGTAATGCGGGCCCCAATAGGCCGTGCGCCAGTCGGCGTTGAAATAGTTGCTTTCCGACAGATAGGAGCCGGCGGCAGGCGCGAGGGTGCGCAGGGCGGCGGCGGCGGCGGCGACGTCGGCGGCGTTTTGCCTCGCCTGGGCGAGATCGGGCGCCGCGCCGGGAAGGCCCGGATAGGCCGGCGGGCCGCCCTTGGCGACGATGGCCAGGGCGAAGGCCCGGGTGACGTCCGGATTGATGGCCGTATCCCTGACCGCGGCCAGCGCCTCGGGCGGCGCGCCGGCCAGGCCCTTGTTGAAATGCAGAGCGAAGCTGGCGTGGCGGCTGGCGTCGAACAGGGCGCCGGCCAATCGGTCGCGCGCGGCCGGCTGCAACAGCGTCTCGGGCAGCCACAAGGAATCGTAGCCGTGCCAGAACCTGCCGATCTGGCCCCGGTCGCCGGTCCACCAGCCGTGGTCGGGCGCAGCGCCGGCGCGGTCGTCGAGCAACATGGCGCCATTGTGGTGCTGGGACGAGACATCCCAGAAGCTTCGCGCCGGCATGGCGAAGATGAGCGGGCCCACGCCCGAATAGTCTTGAGGCGCGCCGGCGATCCATTGGCGTAGCGGCGCCCAGACGGCCGTGGCCTCGGCCTGGCTCAGGCCCTGGCCGAGCATGGAGAACTCAAGCTTGTTGTCCGGGTGGAAGGCGACCGTCTCGCCCCAATGCGGGTTCATCAGGGCGTCGGCGTAGAAGCCCATGAAGCGCGCGATCAGCCGCCTGAAGGCGTCATCCGATTTGGCCTGGACCGTGCCGATGACGGCGGCGAAGTTCGCCGGCAGGTCGTGGGTGCGCAGGGTCAGTCGCGTCACCACGCCCAGGCTGCCGCCGCCGCCGCCTTTGAGCGCCCAGAAGAGCTCAGGATCCTGGCGGGCATTGACCGTCCGCAGACCCCCGTCGGCGGTGACGATCTCGGCCTCGATCAGGTTGGCGGACGCCGTGCCGAAGCCCTTGGAAAAGGAGCCGAAGCCGCCGCTCTGCACCAGGCCGGCGACGCCGACGGTGGTGCAGCCGCCGCCCTGGACGTAGCGGCCGCCCTTTGTGGTCACCGCGTCATAGACGTCCATCCACATGGCGCCGGCCCCGACGCTGACCGCCGGCGTCGGGGCCTGGACGCCCTGAAGGCCCGCGGGCGTGAAGCCGTCGTGCAGGGTCACGGCGTTCATGGCCCGGGTCCAGATCAGCAGCGAATCCGGAGCGTTGGACGTGCCTTGATAGGAATGGCCGCCGCCTTTGACCACCAGGCGCAGATTGTGCTCACGGGCGAAATTGACCCCGGCGACCACGTCGGCGGCGCTGTGCGCCGCAACCGCATAGGCGCTTTGCCGCGCCGTCCAGGCGTCCAGCCAGCCGGAGGACTGGGTCCCGCCCGGCTGATCGCCGATGAAATAAGGATTCTCCAGCGCCTTGGGCAGGGCAAGGCAGGCTTCGCCATAGGGCGCGGCCTCGCAAGGCGCGGCCAGCGGCTGGGGAACGACCAGATTGCCGCCGA
This sequence comes from Caulobacteraceae bacterium, assembly GCA_965277425.1. Lineage (GTDB taxonomy): Bacteria > Pseudomonadota > Alphaproteobacteria > Caulobacterales > Caulobacteraceae > Poindextera. Next base: position 822,917 of record CBDICR010000006.1, on the reverse strand, counting down.
CCCTTTGTTTCAGCGCTTCCCAGCGCGCGGCGCTGGGCCAGGCGGGATCGGATGGCCGCACGCGCCGGGCGCTGGTGCGGGCGGCGGCGGCGAGGGGCGTCAGGGCCGCCGCCAGGGGCAGGGCGGCCGCGCCTTTGAGCAGGTCTCGTCTAAGCATCGGACTTCCCCTCAGGCCTGGGCCAGGACGCCAGCGGCGCGCATGCGCGCTCCGACGATGACCCGGGTGACGAGATACTGCACGGCGAAAAGCGCAAGCTTGGAGGCGATCGGGAAGACGCCGATGAACCAGGCCCAGAGCTTGGGATCGCCATGGGCGACAAACACCAGGTTGAGCGCGCCGGTCGCGAACATCATCCCCGCCCAGATGTAGCCGAAGACGGCGGCCACATCTCCGCTCCAGGGCAGGGCCGCGGGCGGCTGATAGCGGGTCATCCAGCCTGGCTTCAGCATCACCGCGCCGATGACCGCGTAGATCAGGGTCGGCTTGAGCATGATGAAGCGCGGGTCATGAGCGAAGAGCGAGGCGCCCCCGAACACCACCACCAGGCCCAGGCTCATCCACTGCATGGCGTCGATGGGGCTGCGGCGGACCTTCAGATAAGCGATCTGGCCGATGCCCGCCGCGATGGCCAGGCCGGTCGCGACATAGACGCTGTGCGTCACGGCGTAGAGACCCACGAACATCAGGGTGGAGAAGAGGTCGGCGGCCAGCCACTTGCCGGCATGGACGATGGGATGCACCCGCGAGCCCTCTGTTTTAGGCGGTTCGGGGAAGGTTTCGGTGGAAGTTGTCATGGCGGGCTCCATTGGCGGTGTCGCCACACACGCCTTCCCCGGCCACCTCGCCACCGAGACTGCGCTGGCCGGCGAACGGGTTCGCGGCCGGACGAACGGGATGCGCGAATGGGCGAACGGGCGCGACATTTGCGAGCGTCTTCCAACGCAGGCTAAACCATGAGCCATGAGCCAAGACCCTGGCCTCTTCGGTACGCCGCGCGAATGGGCGAAGGATCTCGCCATCGCCACCGCGCTCGGTGTCTTCTTTGGGGTTATCGGACCGTTCGGCAGCTTCAATGGCGGCTCGCTGGGCGTGCGGATCGCCTATTGGGTCGCCAATATGTGGATCGGCTTCATCCTGCTGACCACCATTGTGCGCCTGTCGCTCAGGGCGGGAACCCGGCTGGACCTGCCGGTCTGGTTTGTTCTGGCGCTGGGCGCGGCGGTCGGGACCGTGCCCCTATCGATCGTGCTGGCCCTCTTCTCCGCCTGGGTCTGGCCGCCCAACCACGGACGATTGGCCCCGCTTTTCACCCAGTACGGGCAGGCTCTGGCGATCGCCGAGCCGTTCGCCTTCGGCTATTATTTCCTCGTGGACCGCGGTTGGACGTCGGGTTTGAAACCGCCAGCGCCGGTCCCGGCGTCCGATCCGCGCGCCGGAGCCGCCGGTTTCCTCGACCGCCTGCCGCCGCGCCTTGGCCGCGAGCTGCTCTGCCTGCAGATGGAGGACCATTATGTGCGGGCGCACACGGCCAGGGGCTCGGACCTGATCCTGACGCCGTTGAAGGACGCCATCGCCGAGCTTGCCGACACCGACGGACTGCAGGTGCATCGCTCCTGGTGGGTGGCCAGGGCCGCGGTGACTGAGCCGGTGTTCAGCGGCCGCAATCTTATGCTCAGATTGAGCAATGGCCTGGGCGTCCCGGTCAGCCGCGCCTCGGTCGCCAAGCTGCGCGCGGCGGGGTGGCTGGGACCGCTCTAGGCGAGGTCGCGGGCCAGTTCGGCGCGGATTTCGGGGCTTAACGGTGGACCGCAGCGCCTGCGGTCCTGTCCTGGGCCGACAGCCCTACTTGTGAAACGCCTGGGAGATGTGGATCGCGGCCGGCAGGATGAGCACGCCCATCAGGCAGGGGAAGATAAAGAGGATGAGCGGCAGCATCAGCTTGGCCGGCAGGGCGCTGGCCAGCGCCTCGGCGCGCAGGATGCGTTTGGCGCGCATGTCTTCGGAAAAGGCGCTGAGCGTTTCGCCCAGACTGGTACCCATATCCTCGGCCTGGCGCAGCATGGTGGCGAAGGAGCGCGCCTCGTCGATGGCGAGACGGTCGGCCAGTCGGCTCCAGGCCTCCTTGCGCGCGCGGCCGGCGCGCAGTTCGAGCGTCATCAGCGCCAGATGGTCGCTGAGGTTCGGATAGCGATGGACAAGCTCCTCACCGATGCGACTGACGGCGGCGTCCAGGCTCAGGCCCGCCTGCACCGAGGCGACGAGCAGGTCGAGCAGGTCGGGAAACCCGTCGCGGTATTCGCGCTCGCGCGATTTGCGGCGCGTCCGCAACACCTGGTCGGGGCCGAGCACGGCGGCCAGGGCGAAGAGGCCGGCCACCATCATGGCGCCCAGACCGGTGTGGCCTAAGGCCAGGGGGATAACCATCAGCGTCGCCAGGGTGGCCGCAAGCAGCGCGATGGACCGGGCGCCGAGGTAATAGGCGACCGCCTCGCGGCTGGTGAAGCCGGCCTGCATCAGCTTGCTGCGCAGCGCCGAAACCTGGTTGGGATCCTGGACCTCGGCCCGGCCGCCCAACCGCCGCACGCCGCCGAAAAGACCGGAAAACGCCGTCGGCCGCTCAGCGGCGCCACGGCGCCCCGTCGTCGCCGGCTCCAGGCGTGCGCGTCTTTGCAGGCCGGTCCGCGCCTGCAGGACGCCGACAAAGCCGAGGCCGGCGACGCCGGCCGCCACCATCAGGAGCGCCGCCGCCGTCAGCATGTCTTGGATGGGAAAGGCCGGCACGGCTCAGATCCTCATGGCGATCATTTTGCGCATGACGAGATTGCCCAGGAACATCCAGACGCCCAGCCCGCCCAGTCCATATTGGGTGCCCTTCAGGTGGATGACGGAGCCGTAGAATTTCGGCTGGATGAGCTCGAGTATGGCCAGGACGCAAAAGGGCGCCGCGGTGAGGATGTAGGCCGACATCTTGCCTTCGGCCGAGGCCGCGGCGATCTTCAGGCGCAGCTTGCGGCGCTCGCGCACCGTGTGGGCGTTCATGCGCAAGAGACCGGTCAGGTTGCCTCCCGAGCGGTCCTGCAGCCGGATGGTGGCGGCGAAGAGATCGACGTCGACCTGGCGGCAGCGGGCGGCCATATGGCCGATAGCCGTCTCGAGCGTGGCGCCATAGGCGATTTCATCGGCCGCCATGCCGAATTCCGAGCCGATGGGATCGCGCATTTCACGGCCGACCAGACTGATCGCCGTCGGCACCGGGTGGCCGGCCTCCAGGCTGCGCACGATCACCTCCAGCGCATCGGGAAGCTGGTTGCTGAGCGCCTTGTCGCGCCGTCCGGCCATGAATTTCAAATAGACGAAGGGCGGTCCGACGGCCGCGACCAGGGCGGCGGCGACGGCGAACAGGGGGTTGTGGCTGAGCATGAAGACCAGCACCGCCGCGCCCAGGCTCGTCCCGGCGATCATGATCGCCCAGTTTCGCGGCTGGTAGGTGATGCCGGACCTGATCACCAGGTCCGCCAGCCAGGCCCAGCTCAGCTTGTGCTCGCCGTTCTGGCGCAGGCCGCGCTGTTTGCGCAGTTCGCCGACGATGTCGCCGATGGCCAGACCGCTTTCGGAGAGGGTCAGTCTGCGGTTCACCACCCGTTTGGCGCCGCCGACGCGCACCAGTCCATAGACCGCCTGACAGGCCGAGAAGACCGCCGCGAAGATCAGGATCTGCACCGCAAAAGCGGCATCGGGGTGAAACGCGAACATGGATCAGGTCAGGGGGTGGCCGGGGTCGAAACTGGCTGTGTCGTATTTGATTCCCCGCCGCAGCATCTCGTCGAGACAGCCGGGGCGAAGGCCGGTGGCGCGAAACTCGCCGACCACCGTCCCATCGGCCTCGGTGTGGATGCGGTGGAAGGCGAAGATCTCCTGCATCTGCACCACCTGGCCTTCCATGCCGGTGATCTCGGTGACGCTGGTCACCCGCCGCTTGCCGTCCGACAGGCGCATGACCTGGACGATCAGGTGCACGGCCGAGGCGATCTGGCCGCGGATGGACTCGGGCGGCAGCCGCATGCCGGACATGGCCACCATCTGTTCGAGGCGGGTGATGGCGTCGCGCGGGGTATTGGCGTGGATGGTGGCCATCGAGCCTTCGTGGCCGGTGTTCATGGCCTGCAGCATGTCGAAGGCTTCCTCGCCGCGCACCTCGCCGAGGATCACCCGGTCGGGCCGCATGCGCAGGGCGTTCTTGACCAGCTCGCGCTGGCGAATCTCGCCCTTGCCCTCGATGTTGGGGGGGCGGGTCTCCATGCGCACCACGTGCGGCTGTTGCAGTTGCAGTTCGGCCGCATCCTCGATGGTGATCAGCCGCTCCTTGTGGTCGATCGCCCCGGAGAGCGCGTTCAGGAGCGTGGTCTTGCCCGAACCGGTGCCGCCGGAGATGACGGTCGAGACGCGGCTGCGGACCGCGCCGTGCAGGAACTCGGCGACGCAGGTCGGCATGGCGCCCACCGTCACCAGCCGTTGCAAGTCGTAGGGCTTCTTGGAGAATTTGCGGATCGACACCGCCGCGCCGTCGATGGTGATCGGCGAGATGGCGGCGTTGACGCGGCTGCCGTCCGGCAGGCGCGCATCGACCATGGGCGAGCTCTCGTCGATCCGCCGGCCGACCGTGGCGACGATGCGGTTGACGATGCGCAGGAGGTGGTCGTTGTCGCGGAAGCGGACGGGAGTCAGTTCGAGTTCGCCGTGCCGTTCGATGAACACCTTGAACGGCCCGTTGATCAGGATGTCGGCGATCGAGTCGTCCTGCAGCAGCGGCTCGATGGGGCCAAGGCCGACCATCTCGTCGAATACCGAAGCGCCCAGCTGGTCCAGCTCCACGCCGTTCAGCGGCAGCCGCTCCTCACGGGCGAAGTCGCCCACCAGTTTGCGCACCTGCCGGCGCATCTCGCCCTCATCGAGCTTGTCGAGCTTGGACAGGTCGATCTCGTCGATCAGCCGCCCGTGCAGCTTGATGCGCGCATCCAAAAGGCCGTCATCGCGGAAAAAGGCCGCATCGGCGGGCGTCTCGCGGGGCGCGGGCGGTGGCGGCAGGGATGGTTCCGCCGCCGCCAGCGGCGAGGCGATAACGGGGCTGAGCGCCTTGGCGGCGAAACGGCTCATCAGGCGGCCTTGCCGGCGCGCGAGCGGCCGCCGGTGATCAGGTCCTCGGCGATGGCGGCCACGTCACGCACGATCTTGGAGCGCGGCCGGTGCTGGCTGATCGGACCGCCGAGATTGGCCGAGCAGGCGGCGGCCTCCCAGTCGGAGGTGATGACGCCGTGGACCTTGCGGCCGAGCGCCTTTTCCGCCTCGCCGCGCGAGGGCGCCGGGCCGAACATGCGGCTGGCCATGCGGTTCAGGATCACGCGCGGCGGCGCCTGGTCGGGCAGTTCGGTCTCGATCTCATGCGACAGGGCGCGCGCGGCGAGCAGGGCCGGCACGGTCAGTTCGGAAACGACCAGGACCTGGTCCGAACCGGCCAGCACGTCGGTCGTCCAGGGCTGCCGGCCGCGCGGAAGGTCGAGCAGCAGCCAGTCATAGACCTGGCAGGCGGCCTCTAGAAGCCGCAGCACGGCGGCCGGCGTCACCTTGGTGAAGGCGAGGGGGTCGCGCGGGCAGGCGAAAAGGTCGAACCCGCCGTCAACGCGCACCGAAAAGGCGTCGAGCAGGGCCGCGTCGATCCGATCCGGCGCGGCCGAGGCGTCGGCCAGGTGCATGTTGGCGGCCGAGCCCAGATAGGCGCTGGCCGCGCCGTCGGCGAGGTTGAGATCGACCAGCGCCACGCGGTCGCCCAGGGTGCGGGCGGCGAGCGTGGTGGCGAGCTCGATGGCCAGCGTGGTTCCACCGGCGCCGCCGACGGCGCCAAGGATGCTCCAGCACTGGGAGGCGCGCACCGCTTCGGGCGCGACCGCGCCGTCGGCCAGCAGGGCCGCCGCGCAGCGGGCGAGATCGGGCAGCGACACCGGCTGGTCGAGCACGTCCGACCGCTTCAGCTTCAGCAGGGCGCGCGCCACCACCACCGGCAGGTGGGAGCCGATCAGGATGGCGGCCGGCTGTGGCGAGGTTTGCGCCAGGGCGGCGATCAGGGCGGCCAGACGGGCGGGATCGCCGGCGCCGGTGTCGATCAGCGCCAGATCGGCCGGCGCGGGCAGATGGGTCTGGCCGTCGAACGCGTCGGGTCCGGCGACGTCGAACTGCGCGCCCGGCAGGGCCTGTTCGGCGACGGCGGCGAGCCGTTGGCCGATGACCAGGACGCGTCGTTGGGCGAAGGCGGCGGAACTCATGGGCGCGTCACCGGTCGCTCACAAGCGAGCCGGGCGGCGGCGGCACAGTCGCCGGCTTGTCGGCCATCCCGTCCAGGATCAGGTCGATCGTGTTCGGCTCCTGGGTCTCGCGCAGCGGATTGGGCAGGCTCTCCACGCTGTCCGCCGGCGCGGTTAGATGCGGCGTGACGATGATGATCAGCTCGGTCTGCTGGTGTTGCCAGTTGGCCGAGCGAAACAGGCTGCCCAGCACGGGAAGGTCGCCGATGCCCGGTATCTGGTGGATGGTGTCGTTGAACTGCTGCTGGAACAGGCCGGCGATGGCGAAGCTTTGGCCGTCGTGCAGTTCGACCGTGGTGGCGGCGTTGGTCTCCAGGATGCCCGGCACCGTAACCCCGCCGATGGTGACGGAGGTGGACTGGTCGAGCTGGCTGACCTCCGGCGCGACTTTCAGGCGAATTTGGCCATTGTCCTCGACCGTGGGCGTGACCTTCAGCTTCACGCCGTATTCGCGAAAGTCGAGGGTGACGCCGGTCAGGCCGTTCGGCACCGGATAGGGGATTTCGCCACCGGCGAGGAAGCTCGCCTCCTCGCCAGACATGGCCATCAGGTTGGGCTTGGCGAGGGTTCGGATGACGCCCTTTTGCTCGAGCGCCTCCAGGCTGGCGTTGAGCGAGACCGTGCCGATGCGGCCGCCGAACGACAGCGTCGACTGCGGCGGCTGGGCGCCGGCCAGGCCCGTACCGGAACTGAGACCGAAATTGTTGGACGGGGTCTGGGCGTTGAAGTTGAAGCCGACGTCTTTGAGCGAGGAGCGGCTGGCCTCCAGGAAGCGCACCTCGACCATGATCTGCTGGTTGTTGGCCACCTTGATCGTCGAGGATACCGCCTTGGGTGCGTAGTATTCGGCGATTTCGGCGGCGCGAGCGGCGACGGCGGTCGTTGAGGCGGCGCCGCTTAACAGCACCCCGCCGGCGAAGTTGGAGGCGACGATGTGCTCGCCGGGCAGGGCCGTATTCAGATCCTGCTGCAGGGAGTCGATATCCTGGCCGACGCGCACGTCGATCACCTGCGCCAGATGGTGGCGCTGGTCGTAGATCAACAGATTGGTGACCCCGAGCGCCTTGCCGCGGATGTAGAAGCTGTGATCGGTGGTGGCGACGAGCTGCAGCATGTCGGGCTGGGCCACGACGATCTCGCCGACCGGGTAGTCGAGCCGGAAGGCGGCCGACTTGTCCTTGGCCACCACGATGGAGCGCGAGGCGCTGTCGTCGGGCTGGGCATTGTCGGCCAAGGCCGCGACCGGCCAGGCCACGGCAAGGCCAAGGGCGGCCATGGCCGCGATCACGAGGCCGCGGCAAGGCGACTTGGACGGGGTGGAGGGGTTCATGATCATAGTCCCGCGCGGGCGGAGTCGAAGGGAACCTTGACGGCCGCGGCCGTGTCGCCGCTGACGACCGTGACCGAGGCCCCGCTGTCGATCTTCGGCAGCGCTTGGGAATGGCTGTCCCTGGCTGGGCCCGGGTTCAGCGCCGCGTGCAGGATCGCCCGGTATCGCGGGTTGACGCCCAGGTCACTGACCATGATCGTCCTGGCGGGGCCGACCTCGACCGAACCGGGGCGCCGCAGCGCCAGGGAAAGGGTGCCCGCCTGACCGGCCAGGGCGAGTTTTTCGGCGTCCGGCATATCGACCTCCAGCGTCGCGGTCGATGCGACCGCCGGTTGGGTCGAGGTCGGATTGGCGTTCAGGTCCATGCCGAGGACGCGCACGTCCTGAATCACGATCGTGGTCTGCAAGAGCTTGGCCGCGCCGACCTGGATGTTCGGCGGGATCGGCAGTTCGCGCGTCAGCACCACATCGACCCGGTCGCCCGGCAGGATGTGGCCGCCGCCGGCGGTGACGGCGGTGACGGCGATGGTATAGGCGCGCATGCCGGGGTCGACGAGGGCGGCCAGGGTCTGGCGTTCGCCGGGCCCGCTGAGCTTGGAGGCCAGCACCGGCTCCTGCTCGGCCATGGCGCTGAGCGCCATCGGCGGGCCGCCGTCCTGGTTGAGGACCTGGCCGACGCTGCTGAAGGCGCCCTGGGGCACGTCGGCGGCCGGAAGCTGGACGACCTTAAGATATTGGCCGTCGAGCTTGGCGCCCCACGGGATCGGCTTGGAGGCGACCACCACCGGCGTCTGCACAACCGGCTCGGCGACCGGGGTGGGCGCCGCATGCGACGGATGAGTCGGGATCCACAGACGCGCGATCAGCAGCGCGCCTACACCCAAAACCGCGGACGCCCCGATACTGACGATCGTTCCCAGCCGCATTCTTGGCTCCCGAGATACTGACTGCACCCTCGACCAAGTTGTCGGGATCGTTCAGTTTATGCGGCGGGACGCGTTGCATTGTCGTTAATCGTTAAAGTAAACGCCTGTAAACCCTATCCGCAGGGACGTTGTTATCGATGTTTTATTGACTGATTACAGTATAACTTGAAGTTGCGTTAACGCCCGGCGGATCAGGCTCCGGTGTATTTCGGTTTCCGCTTTTCGGTAAAGGCCAGCAGCGATTCACGCTGGTCGGCCTCCGCCTTGCGCGTCAGGCCCAGGCCGACGGTCTCGTATTTGATGGCCGTTTCGAAATCGGCTTCGAAATTGTGCTGCAGCACGCGCTTGCTCATGCGCAAGGCCAGCGGCGGCCAGCCGGTCATCTCATTGGCCACCTTCACCGCCTCCTCGACCAGGACATCGTGGGCGACCAGCCGGTCGAGCAAGCCGAGGCGATAGGCTTCGTCGGCGTCCACCGTGCGGCTGGTGAAGATCAGGTCCGCCGCGCGGCTGTAGCCGACGACCCTGGGCAGGAAATAGCTCAAGCCGGAGTCCGGTGAAAAGTTGCGCTCGATGAAGACGCTCTTGAAGCGGCTGTTCTCCGAGCCCACCCGCAAATCCGCCGCCAGCGCCATGCTCATGCCCGCCCCGGCCGCCACCCCGTTGACCGCCGCGATCATCGGCTTGTCGAAATAGAAGAAGCGTCGCGCCCAGCGTCCGACCCAGCCGATCTCGTCGAGGCGCTGGCCTTGCGACTGTCCGGCCGCCGCCGCGCGCGCCCGCGCCTCGATCCCGCCGCTGAGGTCGGCGCCGGCGCAGAATCCGCGGCCCGCGCCGGTGACGATCAGGGCGCGGACCTCGTCGTCGTCCTGAGCGGCCTGGACCGCCGCATGCACCTCGTCGCGGATGGCCTGCGAGATGGCGTTCAACCGCTCCGGACGGTTCAGGGTGACGACGGCGACGTGCTCGTGCTTGTCGTAAAGAATCGCTTCGTAGGCCATGGGAGGTTTCCTTAAGGATCGTTCGTGAACAGCGCCCCCAGCTGTCTGGACAGTGCATTGCGATAGCCCCGACCTCGTGTTGGACGGAGGGTAACAAAACGCCGCGTGTGGACGCTATGTCAAAGCCTTGAATCGACCCCGGGCAGGCACTGGAAACTTGCTGGTTATGCCACCCTGGGCCTGGGAGCGAGCAGCAGCGATCACGCTCAAAAGGGCGCCTGGCCAGGGCCTGGCGGTCACTTGGCTGACGGTCTCGACAAGCGGCAGCGCCGAGAGGGTGTAGCGGTCGCCGGTAACGAGGAATTGGAAGCTTTTCATGGGGCAGGCTCCCATGTCCAGACGGGAGCGTTCCATAAGCTCTCAGCCGGCGGCGCCCTACCGCTCCATCGCGCCCTTACCCGCGATAATCCTTTCGCGGAACTTTTCGACCCGCGCCATGCGGGTCGCCGATTGCTTGGTCTGGTTCAGATTGAACATGTAGCTTTTCCGCCGCCCTGGCGTCAGGGCCTGAAAGGCCTCGGCCAGTTCCGGGTCGGCGTCCAGCGCCTCAGTCAGCTCGTCCGGCATATCGATCTCGCGTTCCACCTTCGGCGGTTTCGTTCTCGCCTCGGCATGATCCATCAACTGCCGCAGATAGGCCCGGATCACCGGCTCCATCTCGCCAACCTGCCCTACAGCCGTAAAGCGGATCATGCCCGGCGTCTTGCTGTTGGGGCCTTGCGGCTCCAACACGCCTTCGGTGTCTCTCACGAGGCCGGGGTTCATGAAGCTCAGCCGGAAGTCGCCCCGAAACGCCCCGAAAATCGCGATATTGCGCCCTGCATGCATGTAGCACGGATGCGCCCATTTCACCGTCTCTTTCAAACTCATGTCGAGACAAATCCGGCGCAGGTTGTTTAGCCCGTCGATCCAGGGCCGAGTCGAGCAATCCGGCGTCGCGAACCGGTCGCACCGGCCGCAGCCCTTGGTGAAGAACTCGCCGGGATCGGAAATCATCGCCATCGTAACCTATATCCTGCCCGTGCTGATGCTGTCGCCCAACAGGCACACGCTCGTCTCGGCCAGCGAGAGGTCCAAACCGACATAGGTCGTCATGGGTGATCCTCCGGTCCAATGTGGACAGCGGACGCCGCGCGAGCCCGACCATCAAGCTCCAGGCGATCGCCCGCTGTTACCCCCTGTCACGGACGCCGCATCGGCGGGCGCCCTCGGGTCAGCGTTGGCGTCCGCGTTCAACCCGGCTAAATCGCTGGATCAAGCCGCGGACCGTCGCGGACATTTAATCTCAACCGAAGGGTCCACGTCCATGAAGCTCGATTCCAGCATCGCCGCCGTCGTCACCGGCGGCGCTTCCGGCCTCGGCGGCGCCACTGTCCGGGCGCTCGCCGCCCACGGCGTCAAGATCGCCATCCTCGATCTCGAACGTCAGCGCGAAAAGGGCGAGGCGCTCGCCAAGGAAATCGGCGGGGTCTTCTGCGCCGCCAACGTCACCTCGGAAGAGGAGGTGGACGCGGCCTTCGAAGCGGCCCGCGCCGCCAACGGCCAGGAGCGCATCCTGGTCAACTGCGCCGGAACCGGCAACGCCGCCCGCACCGTCAGCCGCGACCGCAACACCGGCGAGATCAAGCGCTTCGCAACCGAAGCCTTCAACATGATCATCCAGATCAACCTGGTCGGCACCTTCCGCTGCATTTCCAAGTCGGCGTCCGGCATGTTGACGCTCGATCCGCTGGAGGACGGCGACCGCGGCGCCATCGTCAACACCGCCTCGGTGGCGGCCGAGGACGGCCAGATCGGCCAGGCCGCCTATACGGCCTCCAAGGCGGGCGTCGTCGGCCTGACCCTGGTCGTGGCCCGCGACCTGTCGCAGGAGGGCATCCGCTGCAACACCATCCTGCCCGGCATCTTCGATACGCCGCTGCTTGCCGGCGCGCCGGAGCCGGTGAAGGCGGCGCTCTCGGCCCAGGTTCCCTTCCCCAAGCGCCTGGGTGTGCCCGAGGAGTACGCCTCGCTGGCCTTGGAGATGATCCGCAACGGCTATCTCAACGGCGAAGACGTCCGTCTCGACGGCGCCATCCGCATGGCCCCGCGCTAGGTCGGCGGCGCGACCCTTCCCGCCAGGTTCGAGAGGATCTGGCGGGCGTCGAAGGCGTGCGGGTTTGCGTCCGGCTTCTGGCCATGATGCATGACGACCTCGGCGGTGGCCTCGAACTGTTCGAAGGTCTCGGCGTCGAAATTGTCGCCCCCAAAAGGCCCGCCCCAGCCAGGACCCCAGAAGGGGTCGCCGCCCCATCCATAGCCACGCCTGTAATAACGCCAGCCGAACCCGTAGTCATAGGGGCCGAACGGCTCGCCCAGGGTCTGGGTCTGGCTGTCCGTATGCCTCTGGACGGTCTCGAACCAGTCGTAGCCCTGGTTCACCGTCAGCTGGGCGGCGCGGCGCAGCAGATAGGTCTCGACGATCGCGCGCGAGGTCTCGGTGTTGCCCTTGAAGCTGACCCGCCAGCGGTCGTCCTCGAGCTTGATCTCGCTATAGCCGCCGGACTGGGCGGTTCCGGCCGCGAGCGGCTGGTAGGGAGTCTCGGTCTCGCAGGCCGACAGCGCGCCGCCGAGCGCGACCGCCGCGGCGATGGCTAAAATCCATCTCTTCATCGTAACGCCTCCTTCGGCGCGGGTTCCGGCCTGCACCCTATTTAAACGGCCAAGCTGAACCTCGGATGAGTCAGCCTAGGCGGAATGATAGGCCTGGATCAGCGTCCACACCACCGCCGCGCCCGCGCCCAGGAGCAGGACAAGCATGGCGATGGCCTGGATGCCGAAACCGAGGCCGCGGGCGCTGGCCTCCTTGGCGTAACCGGTGGTGTAGAGCACCCGTCCGATGATCCAGATCAGGCCGAGGCCGGCGGCGATCAGGTCGGCGCCGGTGTAGATGGCGAACAGCCAGAGTGAAGGCACGAAGACGATCAGGCCCTCCAGCGTGTTGGCCTGGACCCTGAAATGCCGTTCGAACTCCGGGTGGCCGCTGGTGGCTGGCGCCGCGACGCCGAGTCTTCCGCGCGCGGAGCCGACGCGCTGGACCTGCCAGACGTAAACCATAAGGGCCAATACGGTGACCAGGGCGACAAGCGCGTGCATGGTTTTCTCCCAATCTCGCGGCGGTCTAAGCGCCGCCATGGGCGATACCTCGCATGCGTCGATGCTCAATGCGAAGCTGTAATTTCGCTGAAGGGATCGGCCCGCGCTAAAGCGCCGCGGCGGCCAGTTCGCGCAAGGCGGCGGCGGCGATGGTCAGCTTGGCGAAGCTCCAGCCGCCGCCGGCCGCCTCGACGCTGGCCAGCGTCGCCTCGCAGGCGCGCGCCGCGCCGGCGCGCAGGGCGGCCCAGGCGCGAACGACCGATTTCGCTCCGGCCGCCGTCTCGGCCGCCGGAGGCGAGTCGGCGAACCCGATCAGGGCGCGGGTTAGCGCGGTCTGCTCGACCAGCAGATCCTCGATCAGCCGGCGAACGGCCACCCGCTCGAAGGCGTCCGCGGCCTTGAGCGAACCGGCGCCGGCGCGCAGGCGATCGAAGCCGAAGGCGGCGCCGGCCTGATGGTAGAGCAGGGCGGCGGCGCGAACCGGCCAGTCGGCGGTCTTGGCCAGGTCGGCGAGATCGCAGGCGGTGGTCAGCAGGCCAAGGCTGGCCAGGTCGGCGGCCAGCGCGTTGGGGGCGCCGCCGCGACGGAAGACCTTGATGCGCCGCGCGACGATCTTCTGCTCGAAGGGCGACAGAATGGACGGGCCGGCGCGGCGTAGTTCATCCATGGTCGGCTGATAGGCCTTGATCAGGGCCGCGACCGGAACGCCGGCGACATCGTCGGGCCGGTTGTCCTGCGGGGCGGACAGGCCCTTGTGGCCGGCGCGGCGGGCGAGCCAATAGGTCTGGGCGCGCAGGATGCCGGAAAGCTCGGCGAACAGCGCGGTCTGCGCCTCGGCCGCGATGCGCCCGTCTAGCGCCTCGATCGCGCGCCAGGTCTTGTCGACCCGCAGCGTCTCCTTGGCGGCGGCGAAGCCGGCCACCAGCGCGGTCGCATCGCAACCGGCCGCGGCCATCAGCCGGCGCGGAAAAGTCGGGCCGCACAGGTTGATGATGTCGTTGCCGAGCACGGTGGCGATGATCTCGCGCCTCAGGCGGTGTCGCCACATCTCGTCGGTGAAGCCCGCCAGCGCGCTGGGAAAATAGGCCTTCAGCGTCTCGAAGAAGGCGGGGTCGTCCGGCGCGCCGCCGCCGATCGCCGCGTCGAACAGATCGAGCTTTCCATAGGCCAGCAGGACCGACAGCTCCGGCCGGGTAAGGCCAAGACCGGCTTGGCGCAACGCGGCGACGCCCGCCGGATCGGGCAGGCCCTCCAAGGCGCGGTCGAGCCGGCCGTCCTGCTCCAGCGCGGCCATGAATTCGGCGTGGGCGTCGAGATCGGCGACGGCGCTGCGCTGCATCAGGCTGAGCGCCAGGGTCTGGTCGCGATTGTGCGCCAGCACGTGGGCGGCGACCTCGTCGGTCATCGCGTGCAGCAGGCGGTCGCGGCCAGGGCGGTCGAGCTTGCCCTTGGCCTCGGCCATGCCGGTGAGGATCTTGATGTTCACCTCGTGATCGGAGGTGTCGACGCCTGCGGAATTGTCGATGGCGTCGGTGTCGATGCGGCCGCCGGCGCGGGCGAAGGCGATCCGCCCGGCCTGGGTGACGCCGAGGTTGGCGCCTTCGCCGACGACCTTGCAGCGCAGCGCCGTGGCGTCGATGCGGACAGCGTCATTGGCCTTGTCGCCGACGTCGAGTTGGCTCTCGGCGGGCGCCTTCACATAGGTGCCGACGCCACCGAGATAGAGCAGCTCGGCCTTGGCCTTCAGGACGGCGCTGATCAGCTCGGTCGGGGTCATGGCGACGACGTTCAGGTCGAGCAGGGCCTTGATTTCAGGGGTCAGCACGATCGATTTGAGCGTGCGCGAAAAGACCCCGCCGCCCTTGGAGATCAGGCTCTTGTCGTAGTCGGCCCAGGACGAGCGGGGCATGGCGAACAGGCGCTGGCGTTCCGCGAACGACTTGGCCGGATCGGGATCGGGATCGATGAAGACGTCGCGATGGTCGAAGGCGGCCACCAGCCGGATCTGTTTCGACAACAGCATGCCGTTGCCGAAGACGTCGCCGGACATGTCGCCGACGCCGATGACGGTGAAGGGCTCGGCCTGGATATCCTTGCCCAACTCCCGGAAGTGGCGCTTGACCGCCTCCCAGGCGCCGCGGGCGGTGATGCCCATGGCCTTGTGGTCGTAGCCGGCGGAGCCACCCGAGGCGAAGGCGTCGCCCAGCCAAAAGCCGTAGTCCTCGGCGATTCCGTTGGCGATGTCGGAGAAGCTGGCCGTGCCCTTGTCGGCGGCGACGACCAGATAGGGGTCGTCCTCGTCCAGCACCACCACGCCGCCCGGAGGCATGACCTCGCCGTCGGCGGCCAGGTTGTCGGTCAGGTCGAGCAGGCCGTCCAGGAAGGTGCGATAGGCGCGCACCGCCTCGGTGCGGATGGCGTCGGCCGAACCGCCGCGCGGCAGGCGCTTGGGATAGAAGCCGCCTTTCGAACCGACCGGCACGATCACGGCGTTCTTGACGTTCTGCGCCTTGACCAGGCCGAGGACCTCGGTTCGGAAGTCGTCGCGGCGGTCCGACCAGCGAATGCCGCCGCGCGCCACCGGCCCGAAACGCAGGTGCACCCCCTCCACATGCGGCGCCAGCACGAAAATCTCCCGGAACGGCTTCGGATCCGGCAGGTCGTCCAGCAGACGCGAGGCGATCTTGAAGCTGATATAGGGCTTGGGCCGACCGGCGGCGTCGGCCTGAAAATAGTTGGTGCGGGTCGTCGCCTGCACCAGGGCGGCGAGGCGCCTGAGCACCCGGTCCGCGTCGAGGCTCTCCACCGCCTGCAAGGCCGCGACGATCTGGTCCGACAAGGCCTCGGCGGGGGCTTGCCGCTGCGCCTCGTCCGCCGCCACGGCCGGGTCGAAGCGGGCGTGGAAAAGCTGCAGGATCAGCCGCGTCACCTCGGGATGATCGCTCAAGGCGGCCTGTTGCACCGCTTGGCTGGGCTCGAGTCCCGACTGTTGGCGATATCGGGCCAGCGCCCGCACCAGGGCCGCTTCGCGCCAGGTGACGCCGAGCTCGATCACCAGCCGGTTGAAGCCGTCGTCTTCCGCCCGCCCGTCCCAGACGGCGATGAAGGCCTCTTCGAACGCCGTCCGGATCGCATCGAAGGCGATCGCGCCGGCCCGGGCGTCGGTCATGGTGAACTCGTGCGCCCAGACCAGATCGGGCGTCTCGCTGGCGCGCGGAATGGGGAATCCCTCTTCGACCAGGGCCTTCAGGCCCATATTGTCGAGAATGGGCAGAACCGCGGCCAGAGCCGCCGGCTCGTTCCAGCGATAGAGTTCGAAGCGGAACGCCGACGGCGGATCGCCGGCATGACGATAGGCGCGGATGGCGACGGGTCGATCGGGGCCGACCGTCTCCATCTGGGCGATGTCGGCCACCGCGTCGACGGCGCCATAGAGGTCGCGGTAACCGGCCGGAAAGCCCGCCGCGTAGCGCGCCATCAAGGCGCCGGCTCGCACCTGGGTTTCCGGGGTCTGGCGCAGCGCCGCCTCGAGCCTTGAGTCCCAGCTGCGCGCCGCCTCGGCGATCCGGGCTTCGAGCGCGTCCAGGTCGGGCTCGAGATGCGCGCCGGGATCGACGCCGATGATGTAATGGACCCGCGCCAGCGGCGCGTCGGAAAAGCTCGGATAGCAGGCCGAGACGCGACCGCCATAGGCCTGCGCCAGCATGGCGCCGATGCGTCCGGGCAGGCCCGCCTCGTAGGTCTCCCGCGGCAGATAGACCAGCAGGGAGATGAAACGATCGAACGGGTCGGGGCGGGCGAACAGCTTCACCCGCGGCCGGTCGTTCAGGTGCAGGACGCCGAGCGCAATGGGCAAAAGCTCCGCCTGAGTGATCTGGAAGAGTTCGTCGCGGGGAAAATTCTCCAGGATGTTGTGCAGCCGCCGGTCCGAGTGACCGCCGGCCACCCGGCCGGAATGGGCCAGCACATAATCGACCTTGCGCCTGACCAGGGGGATGGCGTGGACGGGCTCGTCGTAGGCCTCGGCCGCGAACAGGCCGACAAAGCGGATCTCGCCGGAGGCGCGGCCGTCGGGCCCGTACCGGCGCACGCCGACATAGTCCATATAGGCGCGGCGGTGGATGCGCGACCTGAGGTTGGACTTGCCGACGATCAGCGGCGTGTCGCGATCGAGCTGCTGGCGAAGCTGGACGCTGAGGATGGCCGGCTCGCTGGAGCGGCGCAGCACGCCGCGCGACGGGTCGCGCAAGACGCCCAGGCTGTCCTCCGGCTGATAGAGCGGTTCTTCCGCCGCATAGCCGCCCTTGGCGTCGCGCGGATAGTCGTAGAGCCGCGCGCCGAGAAAGATGAAATGGTCGTCGCGCATCCAGCGCAGAAAGTCCTGGTATTCCGCCAGTTCATCGGCCGGCAGATCCTTGGCGCGGGCGTTCAGCTCGCCGATCGCGCGCTCGGCAACGGCCAGCATGGCGCCATGGTCGCCGACCGCGAGGCGGACGTCGGCCAAGGTCGCGGCCAGGCCTTCGATCAGCGCTCCCGCTTGGTCCTCGGCGAGGGGATCGAGAAAGACCTGGATCATCGACTCGCGCGCGCTCGCGCCGCCCTCGACGCGGGCGCCGGCCGCATCGCGCGCCACCTCGACAATCGCATGGAACATGGCGCGGATCGGGATGCGTCGTTCGGTGATCTCACCCATGACGCTGTCGACCAAGAAGGGGGAATCGACCTGGACGATGTCGAGCCGGTCGCCGGCGGCCGTGCGCACGATGCGCATGGCGGGCGACGGCGCGCGCTGGGCGGCGAAGCGCCAGAGGTCGGCGAGGCTGGCGCCCAGGGCGGCAGCGTCGAGTTCCGGCAATTCGTCGGCGACGTAGTCTTCCGCCATCTGGGCCAGCAAGGCCGTCTGGGCCGGATCGAGCCCGCTCGCAACGAGGGCCTCGGCGAACGCCTCGGACACGATACCGTCGGGTGGTTGGAAGGCCGATGGACTGGCGGTGAAGGGGGTCGAGCGCCGCTGGGTCATGGCCGGGACCTTAGCGGCGGTTTGTCGCCGATCAACCACAGCGCCCGAAAAGCGAACGCCGCCGGAGGAAACTCCATCCGGCGGCGCGGCTCTCGTCGCGGGGGGGAACGACGAGATGGCCTTCGCTTTTGCAGGACGCGGGTCGGTCGACCGTGCGTCCCTGCCCGAGAGAGGGGAAGCCCTCGGACCGATTGCAGATAGGTATTCAACGCGGCCCCGTCACCTGGGCCGTCGATGATATTTTGTTACGTTTGTGTAACCGCCGCCTGGGCCGGGGTCTGCCCCGGCGCGGCAACCGTGCGACCGCCGCCGAGCGGTTCGCCGTCGCTGGACAGCATGACGGCGATCCAGCGGGTACCGGCGAACTGGGCGAGCACGACCATGGCCACGACCGTCAGGGGCGTCGAAAGGATCATCCCCGGCACGCCCCAGACCACGCCCCAGAAGGCCAGGGCCAGCAGCACCACCACCGGGTCGATATTCAGGCTCTTGCCCTGCATGCGTGGATAGACGATCGAGCCGACAACGAAGCCGATCATCTGCAGGCCGACGAACATCGCCGCCGCCCTCCACCAGTTGTCGAACTGGACCAGGGCGAACAGAGTCGGCGCCGCCACGCCGACCAGGCCGCCGATGATCGGAATATAGCCGACGATGAAGATCAGAAAGGCCCAGAACAGCGCGTTGTTCAGGCCCACCATCGCCATCACCCCCCAGGAGCCGATGGCGATGATGCCGCAGGCCACGGTCTGCACCCACAGATAGCCCTCGACCCCGTTGCGGATGCGCAGGAAGACCACGGCGGCGTTGTGACGGTCCCCCGGGTTGCGGAACAGCTTGACGGTCTTGCGCTCAAAGCCCTGCCGCGAGGCGAGCAGGAAGCCCAGATAGATCATCACCAGGAAGGTCGAGGCGGCGAACCCCTCCACCGCCTGGGCGACCCGGCCGATATAAAGGGCCGGATTGAGCTGCTGGATCAGCTGGGCGACGGTAGGCGGCACGGCGACGCCGAAGGCGCTGGCCACGCGCGCGATCAGCCCGTCGAGCTTGGGCGCGTAGCCGTAGAGTTCACCCAGGAAACCGCCGGCGTTCGAGGCCACCACGTAGGCCGCGGCGCAGAACAGCACCACCGAGATGAGAATGGCCAGCGGCATGGCCGCGATGGTCGGAAACTTGAGCCTTCGCCGGAGCACGCGGGTGAAGGAATCGATCATGACCATCAGGAAGAGCGCCAGGGCCAGCGGCGTCAGGATGCCGCTCAGCCAGTAGATCGCCGCCCCGCAGACCACGACGGCGATCACGACCAGCGCATTTCGCCCCGTGGACCCGGGGGCCGGTTGATCCTGCTCGGCCATCGTAGGCGCTCCGATTTGGGGGGATTTTCTGGAGCGCCGCCGTCCGCGTCAATGGCCGATACGGTTGTTCAGGCGATTGGGGCCCTGACGGGCGCGGCCTGTTCGATCAGGCTGAGCGCAATGGCGCCGCCGCCATGGTCGTCGGCTGTCCCCTCAAAGGATTTTAGCGACATGGCCGGCGAAATCGCCCCAAGGTGAAATGCGGCGACTGGGCCGCCGTCGGAAGTCCTATCGGGGGTTTGCCTGTGAAGATCGTCTACAACCTCGTCGCGGCCGTCGCCATCCTGATCGGCTGCGTCTGGATACTGCAGGGGCTCAACGTCCTGCCCGGCAGCTTCATGACCGGCCATATCCAGTGGACCGGCTGGGGCGCGGTGCTGCTCGCCCTGGGCTTCTTCCTGATCGTCTGGACCAATTACCGCAAGCCGAAGGCCTGAGACGGGCGTCCGCCGCGATCATCTTTGCATCTGAATCAGCTGGTTCATCGGCATCATGTTGTTGTCGAGGTTGGCCATGATCCAGAGCGATCCGCCCACCACCAGCGTCACGATGAGCACCCCGAAGGCGAGCGCCAGGACGTTGTTGGTATTGTCCGGCGCGGTGGTGATGTGAAGGAAAAAGACCAGATGCACGCCCATCTGGGCGACGGCGAGCACAGCCAGCGCGATGGGAACGGCCGGTCCGTAGATGAACCCCGTGCCCGCCGCCCAGAACGAGGCCGCGGTCAGCGCTATCGCCAGCCCAAACCCGATCAGATAGCTGAGCAGGGCGCCAATGGGCCGGTCAGCGCCCTCGCCGGGCGCCGCGTCGCGATTGTCGGCGTGCGCCGGGGCCTGGTCGACCATCACGCCGCTCCCATCAGGTAGACAACGGTGAACACCGCGATCCAGACGATGTCGAGCGCATGCCAGAACAGGCTGAAACAGCGCAGCCTGCGGATCGTCGTCGGCCGGAAACCTCGCGTCGCCACCTGGGCCATCATCACCGTGAGCCAGATCAGGCCCACGCTCAAGTGCAGGCCGTGCGTGCCGACCAGGGTGAAGAAGGCCGAGAGGAAGGCGCTGCGCGACGGGCCGTCCCCGCGGGCGATCATGCCGGCGAACTCGCCGACCTCGATCGAGAGAAAGGCCGCGCCGAGGGCGAAGGTGACGGCCGCGGCCAGATAGGTGGCCAATCTGCGGCGCGCCTCGACCGCAATCGTCAGCAGGCCGCAGGTGAAGCTGCTGGCCAAGAGGCAGCCGGTCTCGATGGCGACGTGGTTCAGATCGAACAGCTGGCGGCCGGCCGGCCCGCCCGCGGTGCGCCCGGACAGCACCGCATAGGCGGCGAACAGCGCCGAGAACATCACGATGTCGCTCAGCAGGAAAATCCAGAAGCCGAAGCTGACGACAATGCTGGTCGGCGCCGGCCCGCCCGGTCCGTGGCCCGGCGCGTCGTCCGCGCCGGCATGCGCCGCAACCGCCGCCGCGCTCATGCCGACTGCGTCCCGCTGCCGTGTGAAAGGTCGGTCCTGGCCAGCGCCTCGGCCGAGATTTCCTGTTCGGCGTCGTCGCGCCAGGCGAAGACCAGGACCGCGATAAAGGCGCCGGCCAGGCCGGCGGCCGCCATCCACCAGATATGCCAGATGAAGGCGAACCCGGCGACGACCGCGAAGAACGACAACACAAAGCCGATCGGGCTGTTGCGCGGCGTCTCGATCGGCTCGTAGTGCGGCGGCCCGGCGCGCTCGCCGTCCTTGTGTTTCATATCCCAGAAGGCGTCGATGTCGCGCACCCGCGGCAGGACCGCATAGTTGTAGGCGGGGGGCGGCGAGGCCGTCGACCACTCCAGGGTGCGGCCATGCCAGGGGTCGCCGGTCAGGTCGCGCCTTTGGTCGCGGGTGCGGATGCTGACCACCAGCTGAACGATCTGCAGCACGATGCCGGCCAGGATCACCAGGGCGCCCGCGCCGGCGACCAGCATCAGGGGCTGCCACCGCATGTTGTCGTAATGCTGTAGGCGACGTGTCGCTCCCATCAGGCCCAGGACATAGAGCGGCATGAAGGCCAAGTAGAAGCCGATCAGCCAGCACCAGAAGCTGGCCTTGCCCAGCCGCTCGTCGAGCGTGAAGCCGAACGCCTTGGGGAACCAGTAATTATAGCCCGCCATGGCGCCGAACACGACGCCGCCGATCACCACATTGTGGAAGTGGGCGACCAGGAAAAGGCTGTTGTGCAGCAAAAAATCGGCGGGCGGCACGGCCAGAAGCACCCCGGTCATGCCGCCGATCACGAAGGTCACCATGAAGCCCAGCGACCAGAGCAGCGGCGCGTTGAACCGGACCCGGCCGCCATAGAGGGTGAACAGCCAGTTGAACACCTTCACCCCGGTCGGCACGGCGATGATCATGGTCATGATGCCGAAGAAGCCGTTGACGTCGGCGCCGGCGCCCATGGTGAAGAAGTGGTGCAGCCAGACCATGAAGGAGAGCACGCAGATCGCCATGGTGGCGATCACCATCGAGCGGTAGCCGAAGACCGGCTTGCCGGAAAAGGTCGCGATCACCTCGGAAAACACCCCGAAGGCCGGCAGAATCAGGATGTAGACCTCTGGATGGCCCCAGGCCCAGATCAGGTTGATGTACATCATGGGGTTGCCGCCCATGGTGTTGGTGAAGAAGTGCATGCCCAGATAGCGGTCGAGCAGCAGCATGGCGAAGGTGGCGGTGAGGATCGGGAAGGCCGCGACGATCAAGAGGTTGGCGGCGAGCGCCGTCCAGCAGAAGATCGGCATGCGCATATAGGTCATGCCCGGCGCGCGGATCTTGAGGATGGTGGTGACGAAGTTGACTCCGGTCAGCAGCGTCCCGACGCCGGATATCTGCAGCGCCCACAGATAATAGTCGACGCCCACGTCTGGCGAGTAGGCCAGTTCGGACAGCGGCGGATAGGCCAGCCAGCCGGTGCGGGCGAAGACGCCGACGAACAGCGACATGTTGACCAGCAGCACGCCCGCGCAGGTCAGCCAGAAGCTCACCGAATTCAGCACCGGAAAGGCGACGTCGCGCACGCCGAGCTGCAGTGGGACGGCGAAGTTCATCAGCCCGATCATGAAGGTCATGGCCACGAAGAAGATCATGATCGTGCCGTGGGCGGAGAAGATCTGGTCGTAGTGCTCGGGCGGCAGGTAGCCGTGGTTGGCGCCCGCGGCCAGGGCCAGCTGCGAGCGCATCATGATCGCGTCGCTGAAGCCGCGCAGCAGCATGATCAGCGCCAGGATCGTGTACATGACGCCCAGGCGCTTGTGGTCGACGCTGGTGATCCATTCGCGCCAGAGGTAGGGCCACCAGCCCTTGACCGTGACCAGGCCGAGCACGCCGCCGATCACGGCCATGACCACGAGCGAGGTGATGAGCGGGATCGGATCGTGGAGCGGCAGCGCGGCCCAGGTCAGCTTGCCGAACATGTCAGCCCTGCCTTTGCGGGGGGTGGGCGCCGGCGGGCGCGCCGGGTTGCGGCGGAACCGAACCTGGGGCGCTGAGGCCGAGGATGGCGTCGAACAGTTGCGGCGCGACCTGGCGATAGGTCATGGCGGGGTTTGCCTGGCTGGGCCGGGCGAGCTGGGCGTAGGCGGCCGCGTCCAGCGCCGGCCCGGCGGCGTTCGCCTTGGCGGCCCAGCCGGCGAATTGATCGGGCGGAACCGCCGTTACGGTAAACCTCATGTCGGAAAAGCCGGGCCCGCTGAACTGGGCGGACATCCCCGGATAGGTTCCGGGCCTGTCCGCCTCAAGGTTAAGCCGCGTCGCCATGCCCGCCATGGTGTAGATCTGGCTGCCGAGCTGAGGCACGAAGAAGGCGTTCATGACGCTCGCCGAGGTCAGGCGGAAATGGACGGGCACGCCCGCGGGGATGACCAGCTGGTTGACGCTGGCGACGCCTTGCTCGGGATAGATGAACAGCCACTTCCAATCCAGCGAGACGACCTCGACCTCGAGCGGCTTGACCGGCGAGGCGATCGGCTTGCCCGGGTCGAGGTCGTGGGAGCCCACCCAGCCGATTCCGCCGAGAAAGAGCACGACCATCAGCGGAATGGACCAGACGATCAGCTCCAGCCGCCCGGAATAGGACCAGTCCGGCAGATATTGGGCGCGTTTGTTGGAGGCGCGAAACCACCAGGCGACGACGAGCGTCGCCAGGATCACCGGCGCGACGATCGCCAGCATGATGGCCAGCGAGTCGAGCAGGATGATGCGATCCGAGCGGCCGACCGGCCCTTGCGGGTCGAGCACGCCGCTGCAGCCGCTGGTCATCGCCGCGAGCGCGCCGAGGCCCGACACGCCAGCACAACGGCGCATCCCCGCCGCCATGGCCGTATGCGACGCCCGTCCGTGCACCGGGTCCCCTTAGTCTGAAAGGCCGACGGAAATTCACGCCGGCCACGCCACCGTTCTAGAACAGCCCAAAGCCCGCCGATAGCCGGTGTCGCCGATGGAAATGTCCCATGACGCGCCGCCCGGGCCGCTGGCGATTACGATGACGTCGTAGCGATCGTCCGTGCTCAGCCGCCGGTCGCGAAGCCGGGATAGAGCGTCATGCCGCCATCCACGAACAGGGTCGTGCCGACCACATAGTCGGACTGGTCGGAGGCCAGCCAGACCGCGGCCCTGGCGATGTCCTCCGGCTCGCCGATCCGGCCATAGGGAACCAGGGTCATGAGGCTGGCATAGGCGGCCGGGGTGTTCCAGGCGGCGGTGTTGATCGGTGTGCGGATGGCGCCGGGCGCGATGGCGTTCACCCGGATGCGGCGGGGCGCGACCTCCTGGGCCAGGCTTTCCATCATCATCCGAATGCCGCCCTTGGAGGTGGCGTAGTTGGCATGGCCCGCCCACGGGATCTGCTGGTGCACCGAGCTCATGCAGATGATCTTGCCGGCCGCCGCCGAGACCGACGGCACGACCCCGCGCCGCAGGAATTCACGGATGGCCTCGCGCGCGCAGAGGAACTGGCCGGTCAGATTGATGCCGATCACGGTGTTCCATTCGGCCAGGGTCATGTCCTGGATCGCCGAATCCCGCTGCAGGCCGGCGTTGGCCACCAGGATGTCGAGGGTGCCGAACTGGCTGATGGCGCTTTTGAACATCGCCTCGACCTGGTCCTCGGCCGACACATCGGCCTTGATGGCGATCGCATTGGCGCCCGACTTGCGGATCTCGGCGACCACGGCGTTCGCCGCGTCCTCGCCGTCGACATAGTTGACCACCACATCGGCGCCGGCCTGGCCGAGGGCGATGGCCACGCCCTGACCGATGCCGGAATTGGCGCCGGTCACCAGCGCCTTCTGGCCGGTCAGCAACCGCGGCGGGGTCAGGTCTGGGGCGCCGGAGGGGGTGGTCACGGTCTGTCTATCCTGATTGGAAACTCGATGGCCGGCTCGCGACCGCCGCCGCATCCGTGGCGGAGAGACGAGGCTGCACGCCTGGCCCTAACGCGCGGCGGCGGCCATGGCTCCGCAACGCGGATCGATGCTGCAACGTCGATGGCGCGGGGGCGTTCATGCCCCCGACCGCCCGTTACCGGGCGCGCCGGCGTGAGAGGTGCGGGCAAACCCGGATGGTGATTAGACTTGCTGGCGCTCCCCGAATGACGCGACATGGCGCGGGGCGCGGAAACGAATGGAAAGGGCGGCGATGGCCAACGACGATCCGCGCCAGTGGATGTGGGATGAGGCCCTGGACATGCTGGCGCGCGCCGAGCGCATGCACCGCCAGCTTTTCCAGCCGGCGTCCAACCCGGCGCGCCGGCCCGTCTGGGCGCCGCCGGTCGATGTGCTGGAGACCGAGGGCGAAGTGGTGATCATCGCGGCGCTGCCGGGCGTCGCCGAGGCTTCGCTGAAGCTGGCGATCGACGGCGCGCACCTGATGATCGCCGGTGAACGCACCTTGCCGGACGAGCTGCGCACGGCGGTCATCCACCGCCTGGAGCTGCCGCAAGGCTATTTCGAGCGCCGCGTGCCGTTGCCCGCCGGCCGCTACGACCAGATCCGCCATCGCGCCCAGGACGGCCTGCTCGTCGTCAGCCTGCGCAAGCTCGCTTGAGTTCGGGAGCCGAAATGGACGACGCCTCAACCGCCGAACCCGCCGTCGCCAAGGCGGCCATGCCGTCGCCGCCGATGGACGCCTTCATCGTCGTTCCGGTGCGCAACGCCGTGCTTTTTCCAGAGGTGGTGGCGCCGATCACCATAGGCCGGCCCGCCTCCATCGCCGCGGCGCAGCAGGCGGCGCGCGAGCAGCGCCAGATCGTGGTGGTTCTGCAACGCGACGCCGAGGTGGTCGACCCCAAGGCGGCCGACCTGCACGAGATCGGCGTCGTGGCCAACGTGCTGCGCTACATCGCCGCCTCCGACACCGAGCACCACCTGATCTGCCAGGGCGTTCAGCGTTTCCGGATATCGGAGTTGGTCGAGGGCTGGCCGTTCCTGGTCGCGCGCGGCCTGCATGTGCCCGAGCCGACCGACACCGGCCCGGAGGTGGAGGCGCGGTTCCTGAATCTGCGCCAGCAGGCGCTGGAAATCCTGGAGCTGATCCCGCAGGCGCCGGCGGAGCTGCGCGCCACCATCGCCGGAATCAGCCAGCCCGGCGTGCTGGCCGACATGTCGGCGGCCTATCTCGACGTCTCGCCGCGGGAGAAGCAGGACATACTGGAGACCATCGGCCTGGTCCCAAGGCTGGACAAGATCATCGCCCTGACCGCGCACCGCCTGCAGGTGTTGCGCCTGTCCCACCAGATCGGCGCCCAGACCCAGGCGACCTTCTCCGAACGCCAACGCCAGGCGGTGCTGCGCGAACAGCTGGCCACCATCCAGCGCGAACTGGGCGAGGATGAGGGCGGCGGGGCGGAGATCGCCGAGCTGGGCGCGGCCATCGACAAGGCCGACATGCCGCAAGAGGTCGCCGCCCAGGCGCGCAAGGAGCTGCGCCGGCTGCAGCGCACGCCGGAGGCGGCGGGCGAATACGGCATGATCCGCGCCTATCTCGACTGGCTGATCGACCTGCCCTGGGCGGCGCCCGGCGCCGCCAGCATCGACATCGCCGAGGCGCGGCGGATCCTGGACGAGGACCACTACGGCCTGGACAAGATCAAGACCCGGATCCTGG
Source organism: Caulobacteraceae bacterium (assembly GCA_965277425.1). Taxonomy (GTDB): domain Bacteria; phylum Pseudomonadota; class Alphaproteobacteria; order Caulobacterales; family Caulobacteraceae; genus Poindextera. Next base: position 796,661 of record CBDICR010000006.1, on the reverse strand, counting down.
AATATCTGGCGGTCCGCAAGCTCGCGCCCGAGGGCAAGGCGCCGATCCTGTGCTTCGTGGGCCCGCCCGGCGTCGGCAAGACCTCGCTCGGCCGTTCCATCGCCAGGGCCATCGGGCGTCCGTTCGTGCGCGTCAGCCTCGGCGGGACGCACGACGAGGCCGAGATCCGCGGCCACAGGCGCACCTATGTCGGCGCCCTGCCCGGCAACATCATCCAGGCCATCCGCAAGGCCGGCGCGCGCGACTGCGTCATGATGCTGGACGAGATCGACAAGATGGGCGCCGGCATCCAGGGCGACCCCTCGGCGGCCATGCTCGAAGTGCTCGATCCGGAACAGAATGCGACCTTCCGAGACAATTATCTGGGCGTCCCGTTCGACCTGTCGCGAGTGACCTTCATCACCACCGCCAACGCCCTGGACACCATCCCCGGCCCGTTGCGCGACCGCATGGAGATCATCGCCCTTTCGGCCTACACCGCCGGCGAGAAGCTTGAGATCGCCAAACGCTATCTGGTGCGCCGGCAGCTGGAGGCGAACGGCCTGAAACCCGACCAGGTGCGGATCGAGGATGCCGCCCTGGTCCGCATGATCCAGGCCTATACCCGCGAAGCCGGGGTGCGGGCGCTGGAGCGCGAGATCGGCCACGTCATGCGCAGCATCGCCATGCGCATCGCCGAGGGCAAGGAAACTCAGATCCGCATCACCGACGCCGACCTGGAGCCGGCCCTTGGCCAGCCGCGGTTCGAGAACGAGGCGGCCATGCGCACCACCGTGCCAGGAGTCGCGACGGGCCTGGCCTGGACGCCGGTGGGCGGCGACATCCTGTTCATCGAGGCGGCCAGGACGCCGGGCGCCGGCAAGCTGATCCTGACCGGCCAGCTCGGCGAGGTGATGCGCGAGAGCGCCCAGGCGGCGCTCAGCCTGGTCAAGACACAGGCCGCGATCCTGGGCATCGAGGAGGCCGTCTTCGAAAAGAGCGATATCCACGTCCACGTTCCCGCCGGCGCCACGCCCAAGGACGGACCGAGCGCCGGGGTGGCGATGTTCATCGCGCTCGCCTCGCTGCTCACCAACCGCACGGTGCGCAGCGACACCGCCATGACCGGCGAGATCAGCCTGCGCGGCCTGGTGCTACCGATCGGCGGCATCAAGGAAAAGGTGATCGCCGCCGCCGCCGCCGGCATTACGCGGGTGATGCTGCCGGCGCGCAACCGCCGCGACTTCGACGAGATCCCGCAGGAGGTGCGCGACACGCTGGAATTCGTCTGGCTGGAGCGGGTCGAGGACGCCGTCGCGGCCGCCCTGGCTCCGGCGACTTAAGGCCGCAGCCGGCGCCGGGAGGGGCTCAGCCGCTCTAGAATTTTCCGATCAACGTCAGTTCCAGATCTCGTCCGGTCTGGAAGGTGTAGAAGCTGCCATCATCAGTGAACGGAGTGGTTGCACTCGATGACGGCACATAGTTGGTTATCGAGCGCCGGTCGAACAGGTTGAATCCCTGCAGTTTCACCATGACATGGCCGAAATCGTAGGACAGGGAAGCGTCCACGGTATCGAAGCCGGAGAAGTTGAACCGGGTGTTGTTGACGGCGCCGTAGACGACATAGGCGCCGGACTGCTTGTAGGTCAGCGATCCCTGCCAGGGTCCACGGGCGTAGATGAGGCCAAAGGCGTCCGTCCATCCTGGCGTATTCGCCAGTTTTTCCGCCGGGTTGGCGGCGATCCCCGCGCCTGGATTGGCCGCATTGGCCAATTGCTTGGCGGTGTTGATCGAGCCGTTGGCGAACACGGTGAGGCCGAAGGGCAGGGCGTAGGCGGCTTCGCCCTCGACGCCGCTGAACCGCGCCTTGCCGGCGTTGCACGTCCCCGCCTCGGGCGGCGTGCCGGGAACGACGCAGGCGACCTGCAGATTGGTCGCGTCGATCAGGTAGACGTCGGCGTCCGCGGTGATATCGCCGTGGGTATAGACCGTGCCGGCCTGATAGTTGGTGGTGTATTCCGACTGCAGATGCTGAATGTTTGCGCCGGCCGTGTACAGCCCCGAGAGCGCCGGAATGAGGAAGCCCGTGGCGTACTGCCCATAGACCGCCCAGTCAGGCTGGATCTTGTAGTTCGCGGTCAGAAAGTAGAGCGGGCTGGAATAGGTGTTGGTGGCGATCAGCCCCTGGTTTTTCGACCCGCCGGTGACGTTTTCGTCGGCGGCGTCGACATCGCGTTTGAAGACCACATATTTGAAGCCCGGAGAGATTTTCAGCTTGTCGCTGGGCGTCCAGTCAAAGTCGGCGAACACCTGCCCCTGCTCCCAGTCCGAGTGTTCGAGGAGTTTGCAGTTGGTCGTGAACGGATAGGCGGGCGGTTTGTACTTGTAGTCCGGCGACGAACCGGTGGTGAAATCCTCATAGCAGTTATGGCGTTCAGTGCTCGAAGACTCGACAAGACCGCCGGCCTTCAGTGTGCCGAAGGACCACTGCTGATCGACGCGGACGATATCGCCGAGTACGCGGTAGCCGTTCAGCTTGTCATAGCCGCCGATGTCGTTCGGGTTCGAACCGGATGCTTGCGGAGGCGAGGTGTTCGGGCCGCCAATGATCCCCGAATTGTCGTTGGTCGACTTGGTCTTGTTGGCGTAGGAGTAGGTATAGACCTGGTTTTCTGCCGACAACATCGGTGCAATCTGGTATTTTGCGTCAACGTACTCGAAGTCGGTCTGCTTCCGCTCGTAGTTATACTTGTAGTAGAATTCGTCGGGGATGTTCGTGAGCGAGAAGTTCTTGCCGTAAAGCTGAACCTGCTGCCAGGTTTCACCTGGCCCGTTCGAGTCCGGAAAGTTGAACCGCGTCCACTCGTGGGTGCCGAAAACGGTCAGGTTGAACCGGTCTCCGATGGGCAGTTCAAACTTGACCAGCTGGTCGTAGGCATAGCCGCCGGCATTGCTCAGTTCGCCCTGCGCGGTGCGCTCATCGAGGTTGATCAGGAGCTTGGCGCCGCCGAACCGCGGAATCTCGCCGGTGTTGATCGTGGTGACCGCGGCGAGCGTATCGTAGCTGCCATAGGTCAGCTTCTGCACGATGCCGAAGGTGTTGCTCACCTCCGGCGAAAAGAAGTGGAGGGCGCCGCCGAAATTCGCCTGGCCTAGGTCGCCGGCGGCGCCGGGGCCGCGATCGATCACCACCGAGCCGACGGTCGAGGTCGGAAAATAGTCGGCCGAGTGGTGCGTGGGATTGTTGGTGTCGCCGAAGGCGATGCCGTCATAGGTGATGTTGTACTCGCCGTCCTGAAAGCCCCGCAGGGTCGGGGTCTGATAATCGCCAATGCCGCCGCCGTTGGAGGTGGCGCCGACCGAAACGCTGGGCGCGATGGCGACGATCGAAGCCCAGCCGCCGGTCTCCGACGTGACCTGTTCGATGTACCTGTGGCCGATGATCGATTCCGGCTGGGTTTGCGCCAGCGAGGCCTTGGTCGGGGCGGCCGCCGCCGCCTTGTTCTTCTCGGCGGTCACCACGACGTTGTTGGCCTCGACCCCTTCCCCGCCCGCGCCGGGCTGAAAGATGCCTTCGCCTCCGGTGGGGTCGGCGGCCTTGGCCACGCCCGCGGCCAGGGTTGCGATCAAGACAAGCGCCGATGCATTGCGCCAGGACGTCTTTCGGATATTCATCTTACCCCCAAGTCTTGCCTGGGGCGCCGTCGCGTGGGTGAGACTCGACGCCGCCGCGGCGCCTGGCCTCATGCCTCATCGACCGACCGTTCGCTTTGCTCGACGGTCACGTCCCCGCCGGCAGTTGCCCTGCGGGAGGCCGCTTGACGAGTGAACTTTCTGCGGCGTTTCAGCGACAGAATCTTGATGTTTACGCCGTACAAGGACGGTGTGTTGTTTGGGCTTCCGAGGCCGTCCTGACATCGGACCGTCCGATTGCGCCGTCGCCGCCGCGAGGCCGTGGTCGAGCGGTCAGGCGGCTTGCGGCAGGGCGCCGCCTGGGTGGCTCGCCAGTTCGGGACTGAGTTCCTCCAGGCTCTTGCCGTTCGTCTCCGGCAGCATGGTCACGGTGACCACGATGCCCAGCACGCTGACGATGGCGGCGGCGGATTCCGCCGCCAGCAGGCCGTGCCAGTGCATCAAGATCGGAAACAGGAAGACCCCGATAAAGCCGCCGAGCTTGCCGGCGGACGAGGCGATCCCGTGGCCGGTCGTCCGGCCCTTCACCGGGAAGATCTCGGCGGGATAGACGAAGGTCGTCGAATTGGGGCCGAACTCGGTGAAGAAGTAGCTAATGCCGTAGACGATCAGGAAGGGCAGCACGAAGGTCTCGACGTTCGGCACGAGCGCGATGATGGCGAAGGTGAGCGCCATCATGGAAAACCCGAGGATCTGGATCGACTTGCGCCCCATCCGATCCATCATCGCCGCGGCGATCAGATAGCCCGGCGCCGCGGCCACGGCGAACACGGCCAGTTGAGTCAGGGTGTGGCTGAGCAGGCTGCCGTTCGGCGTTATGGCCGCCAGCACCATGGGACTGGAGACCGTATTGCCGTAATAGGCGAAGTCCATCAGGAACCAGGCCAGACTGGCGCCGACCAGGCGGATCATCAGCTCCCGCCGGTGGGTGAACAGCCCAAAGCCCTTCCAGAACGAGCCGGCCTCGCCTGCGCCGTCTTGGTTCGCTGGCTTCGGCGCGCCGGCGTCGATACCGCGCTTCGACGGCCCCAGCACACCCGACGCGGCCTTCTCGAACTCCTCGTGTCGCCCGTTCGCCAGCAGGAAGCGGGGGGTCTCGGCCAGATGCCGGCGCATCTGGAAGACCGCCAGGGCGGGAATGCAGCCGAAAGCCAGCAACAGCCGCCAGATCAGGTCGTGGGACAGGGACGTGGTCAAAAGCCCGGCGGCCAGAAGCGGCCCGACGATCAGCCCGGCCGCCTGCATGGCGAACACCAGGCTGACCATCAGCCCCCGGTTCTTCTTACCGGCGTACTCGCTCATGATGGTGGCGCTGACGGGATAGTCGCCGCCGATCCCTACGCCCAGGATGATACGGAAGACGATCAGCCACCAGATATTGGGCGAAAAGGCCGAGGCGATGGCGCCGGCCGCCAGCACCAGCACCTCATATCCATAGATGCGCTTGCGGCCGAGCATGTCGGCCACCCGCCCGAACAGCAGCGCGCCGACGGCGGACGCCAGGAGCGCGCTGGAGGTGACCAGGCCCTCGGCTATGGTCGAGACGTGCCACTGCTGCTTGAGCAGGGCCATGACCACCCCGATGATGAAAAGGTCATAGGCGTCGGTGAAGAAGCCCATGCCCGAGATGAACAGGATCTTCCAGTGGTGCGGGGTGATCTTGGCGGAGTCCATCCGTTCCAGAATCTCGGAGCCTTGGCCTGCGGCGTTTGACATGGCGGTCCCGTACCGGGCTGATCGCGGGTCGAAGCCAAAAGGCTCGCCACGCTTTGCGCCCCCAACCTTGAACCGCGAGCGATGACCGCGGGTTTCGCTGTCACAAAAAATTCGCGCGGCCGGGTTTGATCTCAAACGCCCAATCAAAAAGTGAACGTATGAAAACCGCTAGAGGCGCGGATCGATCGGTTCGCTTTCCAGGGCGAGGATGGCGAAGGCGCATTCATGCACCCGGCGCAACGGCTCGCCGGCGACGAAGCGGCGCAGCGCTTCGTGGCCCAGGGCGAACTCGCGCAGGGCGAGGTTGCGCTTGCCGTTCAGGCCTCGCTCGCGCAGGCGCGCCAAGTGCTCCGGCGCATCGTATTCCGGGCCGTAGATGATGCGCAGATATTCGCGCCCGCGCACCTTCAGCGCCGGCTGCAGCAGGCCCTTCGGTCCGCGCGCGATGAAGTCGCGCGGCTTGACCACCATGCCTTCGCCGCCGGTCGCCGTAAGGCCTTCCCACCAATGGGCGGCCTCGGCGCAGGCCTGGCTGTCCGAGAGGTTCACCAACCGCCAGCGGGTCGACGCCACGACGGCTTCGCCGGCGGCGGCCAGACGATCCGACAGTCCCATGTGCCAGAGATGATCCTTGTCGAACCAGACCCGCCCCTCGCTCGCGAGAAGGTGGAATGGCGCGATGCGCAGGTCATCGATGCTGGAGACCGGCCAGACATAGGGCTCCCAGGCGCGCGCATAGAGCGCCGCGCGCTCCGCGCGTTCCGCGTAACGCACGCTAAGCGCCTCGACCTGAACGCCGCGCGCCCTGGCGCGGGCCAGGGCCGTGGAGGCGGCGGCGAGCCCCGCGCGCGAGGATGCCGCGACCGGCGCGTACTGGGCGTCGATCAGCCCGCCCGCCTTGGCCGACCAGGGCATGATTTCGGCGTCCAGCAGAAGCCAGTCGCTGGCGAACTCGTCCCAGAGGCCCGCGGCGTCGACCCTGCAGCGCAGCCGGCGAAGCAGGCCTTCGGTTGTGGCCTCGTCGTTGAAGAAGCTGCGGCCGGTGCGGGTCCAGATGGCGCCGATCTCACCCGCCGCGTCGAAGCGGGCGCGCGCGGCGTCGGCATTGCGGCAAAGCGCGATGATCGCTCGCGAGCCCATGTGCTTTTCCTCGCACACCACCTCCGCCACGCCGCGTTCGCCATAGTGGGCGAACGCCTCCTCGGGCCGTTCCAACCAGCCGTCGGCGGACGAGGTCTCGCTCGGCGACATGGTCGGCGGCAGATAGGCCAGCCATTGGGGCGCCAGGGCGAAGCGGCTCATCACCTCCAGGGCGGCGGCGGCGTTCTCCTCGGCCACGACGACGCGGCCGCGCAGGGTGGTGTCGATCCAGCGCCGGCCGCTGACGTCCTCCATGTCCAACAAGCCGTCGGCTTCGGCCTGAGCCGAGCGAGCGTCGGCGGCGAGGGCCAGCGGGCGCGCGGGCTCGCACCAGACCTGGCGGGCCGGAACCTCGACCAGCTCGCGTTCCGGCCAACGCAGGGCGGTCAGCTTGCCGCCGAAGACGCAGCCTGTGTCGATACACAGGGTATTGTTGACCCACTGCGCCTCGGGGACCGGCGTGTGGCCGTAGATCACGGTCGTATCGCCGCGATAGTTTGCGGCCCAGTCGGCGCGGACCGGCAGGCCGAATTCATCAATCTCGCCCGTGGTCTCGCCATAGAGGGCGAACTCGCGCACGGCGGCTGAGCCGCGCCCGATCATCTCGGCCTTGAGGCCGGCGTGGGCGACGGCAAGGCGGCCTCCGTCGAGCCAGAGGTGGCTGCGCAGGTCGTCGACAAAGGCGCGGACGGCTTCCTTGAAGCCGCGGTCGGCCAGTTCGTACTGGTCGATGGTCTGCTGCAGGCCGTGGGCGATCGTGACCTTGCGGCCCGCCAGCCAGCGGCCGAACTTGCGCTCGTGATTGCCCTGGATGCAGTAGCCGGTTCCGGCGGCGGTCATGCTCATGGCGATGCGCAAGGCATCCGGCGCGTTCGGCCCACGGTCGACGAGATCGCCGAGGAAGACCGCCTTGCGGCCCGTCGGCGGCGTGACGGTGACCGCGCGCTCGCCTCGTTCCTTATGCCAGGCGATCGCATATCCGAGTCGGGTCAGGAGCTCTTCCAGCTCCGCCGCGCAGCCATGCACGTCGCCGATGATGTCGAACGGGCCGGTATCGCCCCGCTTGTCCGTCCACAGCGGCTTGCGCTCGACGATGGCGGCGTCGATCTCCGCTTCGCTGGTCAGCTTCCAGACCTGGCGGAAGCCTTCTCGCTGCAAGCCGCCCAGGCCGCGACGGATCTCGGCGGCCATGCGCTGGATCACATTGGCGCCGAACGGTCGATCGGAACGACCCCTGTTGCGCTCGATGCACAGGTCGATCCCCGGATCGACAAGGACGGCGACCGGCAACGCGTGCCAGCGGCGGGCGATCTCGATCCAGGCCTTGCGATCGGCGGATCGCACATTGGTGGCGTCGATCACCGTCAAGCGGCGGTGCTTCAGCCGCTTCTCGGCGACGGCGCGGACGAGGTCAAAGGCGTCGGCGCTGACCGACTGATCGGTCTCATCGTCGCTCACCCAGCCGCGGGCGCGATCGGAGGAAATCACCTCCGTGGGCGCGAAATGCTTGGCCGCGAAGGTCGACTTGCCTGAGCCGGAGGCGCCGATCAGTACGATCAGGGCGAAATCGGGGATCTCGAGGTTCATGTCGCGCGCCCGCGCGTGAAGATCGCCATCTGGGTCGGCGCGCCCAGGACTTCGTCGAGGTTTCCGATGCCGCTGAACCTCACCGCGTAGTTATGAGCCTCGGCCACACCGGTCGCCCATCCCTGGAACTGTGCGCGGGTCCATTCGAACCGATGGTCTGGGTGGCGGAAGGCGCCCGCCGCCAGATTGGGGAAGAGGGCGTTGTATTCCGCATTGGGCGTGGTCACCACGACCGTCGCCGGGCGCGCCGAGGCGAACACGATCTTTTCCAAGGTGGGCAGGCGTTCGGCATCCAAGTGTTCGATCACCTCGATAAGGGCCGCGGCGTCGACGTCTTCCCAGCGCCGATCGCGATAGGTGAGGCCGCCATGCAACAGGGTCACGCGTCCTTCGGCCGGCGCGCCGGCCGCATCCAGCTTCAGCCGCCTGGACGCCCATTCCAGATCGCGCGCGGCCGCATCGACGCCGATCAGGCGCTCGACCCAGCGCTCGCGCACGAGCCGTTGGAGGAGCTTGCCTTCGCCGCAGCCGAGGTCGGCGATGGCGTGGGCGCCGCTGGCGCGCAAGACGTCGACCACGGCGTCCATGCGCTGGTCGTTCAGGCGCAGCGGCGCTTCGATGGCAGCTTCCGGCGTCGCCCGCGCTTCCGGCTCGACGGCGTCTTCGCGCGTTTCCGGCGCGAGGCGTTCCAGCGCGCCGCGCGCTAGGACCCGGCGGTGGATCAGATAGCGTCGAACGATCAGGTCGCGGGCCGGATGGCTGTCCAGCCAGCCTCCGCCGCGCTTGAGCAGCTTCTCGACCTCATCCTCGCCGACCCAATAGTGCTTGTCGTCGTCCAGCACCGGAATCAGCACATAGAGGTGGTTCAGCAGGGCCTGCAGCCGCGCGGCGCCGGTCAGCTTCAGCGTGACATAGGCGGGCGTCTTGCCGGTCAGCGCGCCGCCGTCCGCCACAGCCTCTGTGTCCACGGCCCATCCCAGCGGCTCGAACAGGTCATGCGCCAAGCGCGCGCCGCCCCGCGCCGGCAGGGGCGTGACCACCACTTCGAGCGGGATTTCGGTCCGGGCCAACTCGGGGCGTTCGCGCGAGGCGCCGGACATGGCGGTGCGCAGGGCGCGCCCCATCGCGACCGACAGAAAGGACGAGGCCGCATAAGGCCGATCGTTCACATAGCGGTCCATCAGCCCGTCCGAGAGGCCCTTGCCGCGCACCAGGCCGACCGGATCGATGTCGAGCACCAGCGCCGCCTCGCAGCGGGCCTCCTCCGCCTGCGGATAGAAGACGAAGGCCTTGCCGAACGGCAGCTCGGTCTCATGCACGCGCTCGGGATGTTTGTGCAGCAAAAAGCCGAGGTCGGTGGCTGGACGATGGGTGGTGGCGATGGACAGGAACATGTCGGACTTCAAGACAGGGCGGGTATGAAAAACCCCTCCGGGCGGGGCCAGAAGGGGTTGCGGGTAGACGAGGGTCTGTGAACTGTCAGCCTCGCCATCCGCCGGCGCATGCACGCACGCGCTGAGCCAGGCGGCGAGGATTGAGCATGGCGTTCAGGGCTGGTTGTACGAGCGGCATAGTCGTCTTCCGATGGAGGCTTGTCAGATAACACGCGGACCGCGGCATGCCTATCGTCCGGTCGACGGTGTGAAGACCAGAGTGCGCCGTTACTTGGAGACTCAAGCCGACCGCCCCTGCGCGTCCCGCCAGGCCGGTGCTGGAGGCCGCAGGTTCGGAACCGTAGCAGCGGCTTGGCCGCCCCCTTGGACCACGGCCTCGCCCGATTCAGAGGCTTCCCGCTCTCCTTGCGCTTGCTGCGCGAGATTCACGGCATCTTGCTGGCCCGTGGCCGAGCGGTTACCCACCGTGCGTCCCCTATGAGATACAAATCATCGTCGGCCGAAGTTACCGGTGTCCGCAGAATAATTTAGCGCGGTCGACCTCCGCGGGCGCAAACACCCGTACCCCCTAGAATCTCGACATTTCATCTATGTCTGTCGCCGGCGCCCCCACACTGCCCCATCGCGGAAGGGGCGCGCGACTGGCGTCCGCCGCGCCCGCCTTAAGTCGTTATTCTGATTGAGAAAGTTTGGAGCGGGCGATGAGATTCGAACTCACGACCCCAACCTTGGCAAGGTTGTGCTCTACCCCTGAGCTACGCCCGCGCTCCGGCCCGGTCGCCCAGGCCTTACGGAGCGCGGCTTATCGCAGAGGGCCTGCGGCTTTGCAAGCGGGGTCAGCGGCGATGGCGCGGGGCGGACAGCCGGCGCTTGTTGACGTGGTCGACGGGCTTGAACTCGGGATCGCCGGGGGCTTCGCCGCGGAAATAGTAGCGTTGCCAGGCGGCCTTGGTCGCCTCGGGCTCGCCCTTGAAGATCCGCTCGTTGAAGGCGGTGCGCTGGTTGGCCCAGGTCTGGTAGCGCTCGCGCATCGCCTCGTCGGACTCCAGCGGCCGCTGCACCACCTCGATGGATTCCAAGAGCTTGTCCTGGGCCAGGGTGATGAAACAGAAGGGCTCGCCGCGCTCGAAGCGCACCTTGCCGGGGCGGGTGAAGATCCAGTTCATGGTGAAGGGGAAGGGCAGCCAGTCGGTCTCGACCAGGCCGGCCAGGGGCTGGATGCCGTCCTTGACGTGGTTGGGCGGTCCCATGGCCCACATCGACCAGCCGGGCGGGGTGCGGAAGAGGTAGCCGGGGTGGAAGGTGACCACCCCGTGCGAGAAGTGGGATTTGACGAAGTCGTGAAAGTCGGGATGCGGCGGCTGGGCCGTCAGCGTGATGTCCTGCTGATGGGTTCCGCCGTTCCACTCCAGCGTAAACGCCATGGGGCAAAGGATCTCCCAGCCGGTCGAGTTGGCCATGGTCAACGGCAGGCAGCGATAGGCGTGCTTGTCGTCGAAGGCGTCCATCCAGGCCCGTTGCGGGCGCCCGGGCACGATGTCGGGCGGGCGGCTGGTGGTGGCGAAACATTCGAGCTGCTGCATGGCGGGCCTTGAGACAAACGGGGCGTCCGGCCTCTGTCCTAGCCATAGCGGCCTTGAGCCGTCCAGAGTCTCATGGCTAAAGCCTGGCTGATGCCCAAGGCCACGCCGCAAACCCTGTTCGCCGCCCTCGACCGCGCCGGGATCGCCCACGCCACCTTGCAGCACGCGCCGGTGTTCCGGGTGGAGGAGGGCGCCGAGATCAAGGCGAGGCTCCCCGGCGGCCATACCAAGAACCTCTTCCTGAAGGACGCCAAGGGGCGGCTTTGGCTGATCACCGCACTCGGCGAGACGAAGATCGACCTGAAGAGCCTGCCGGCGCGGATCGGCGCGGCCAAGCTGTCCTTCGGCTCGCCGGCGCTGCTGGGCGAGGCGCTCGGCGTCGAGCCCGGTTCGGTGACTCCCTTCGCCCTGATCAACGACGAGGCCCGCCGCGTCACCCTGGTCCTCGACGCGGCCCTGTTGCGCGCCGACCCGCTCAACTTCCACCCCCTGACCAACACCGCCACCACGAGCGTGTCGAAGGCGGGGTTTCTGGCGTTTCTGGATATGATTGAGGTGGCGCCGATCATGGTCGAGTTCGGGGCGGCTTGACCAGCCTGTCCCGGCGGATCGGAAAATCCGCTCCTCTTGAGCCGTCGCGCGCTTGGACGCCGAATGGCGACCGCCAAGAACGCCAAGGGCAGGACAAGCCGCGCCGCGCCGTATCGATCCACGATCTTCTATCCTTGACGTCCTTCGCGTCCCTGGCGTCCCAAAATATTTGGCGCCGCCTGCGCGGGGTTAGCGGCGAGGCGGAAAGCCCCGTTGCGGCGTCGACCTTGGGCGACCACATTAGGCGTCCAAACCAAAGGACGCCCAAGAGCCCGCCCATGCTTCCAGAAACCGCGACGACCTCCGCCAAGTCGGACCTGATCAAAGAAGGCTCCCACGCCAGCTTCATCGCCGACGTCATCGAGGCCTCGAAGACCCAGCCGGTGATCGTCGACTTCTGGGCGACCTGGTGCGGCCCCTGCCGCCAGCTGACGCCCGCCCTGGAAAAGGCGGTCACCGCCGCCAAGGGCGCGGTTCGGCTGGTCAAGATCGATGTCGACAAGAACCCCGGCTATGCCGGCCAGCTTCGCGTGCAGTCGATCCCGACCGTCTACGCCTTCAAGGACGGCAAGCCGGTCGACGGCTTCATGGGCGCGGTGCCGGAAAGCCAGATCGCGGCCTTCATCGACAAGCTGGCCGGGCCGGCCGGGCCCTCGGAGCTCGATCAGCTTCTGGAGATCGCCAAGGCCGATCTCGAGGCCGGCGACGTCGGCGGCGCGGCGCAGGCCTACGCCCAGGCCCTGCAGGCCGAACCGGACAACATCAAGGCCATCGCCGGCCTGGCGCGCTGCTATCTGACCGGCGGCGATCTCGAACGCGCGGCGGAAGTCGCCGAGATGGCGCCGGCCGACGCCAAGGACGCCGACCTGGCGAGCGTCCGCGCGGCCCTGGCGCTGGCGGCCGAGGCGCCGGACGACGCCGAGACGCAGGCCTTGCAGGCCAAGCTGGCCGCCGACCCGAACGACCATCAGGCCCGCTTCGACCTCGCCAAGGCGCTCGCCGCCGGTGGCAGGATGGGCGAGGCGGCCGACCAGCTGCTCGACATCATCGCCCGGGACCGCGCCTGGAACGACGAGGCGGCGCGCAAGCAGCTGCTGACCATATTCGAGGCCGCCGGCCAGATGTCCGACGTCGCCAAGTCCGGCCGGCGGCGATTGTCCTCGATCCTGTTTTCCTAAAGTCGAGGAGGCCGGCGTCCATGGTCCGCAGCTTCCATCGCAAGGCCGCCGACCTGCCGGCGATCATCCCGATCTTTCCGCTGGATGCGGTGCTTTTGCTGCCGCACGGCGAGCTGCCGCTGAACATCTTCGAGCCGCGCTACCTGAACATGGTCGACGACGCCCTGGCCGGCGAGCGGCTGATCGGCATGGTGCAGACCCGGGCCGGGGCCGGCGCGTTCGGGGCCAACCTCGCCCGCGTCGGCTGCCTCGGCCGGTTGACCAGCTTTTCCGAGACGGTGGACGAGCGCTACCTGATCACCCTCACCGGCCTTTGCCGCTTCACCGTCGCCGAGGAGCTGGGGGCCAAGACCCCCTATCGCCAGGTGCGCGCCGACTATGCCGCCTTCGGCGCCGACCTGCGGCCGATGGCCGACGACGATGGGTTCGACCGCCTGCGCTTCCTGGCGGCGCTGAAGGCCTATCTGGATCGGCGCGGCCTGGCCATGGAGGACTGGGAATCGCCCAAGTCCGCGGCGGCCGAGAGCCTGGTGAACGGCCTGGCCATGGTGCTGCCCTTCAGCCCGGGCGAAAAGCAGGCCCTGCTCGAGGCGCCCAGCGTCTCCGAACGGCGCGAGGCGCTGATCGCGCTGATGGAGATCGACGCCGCGCCCGGTCCGCGCGAGGATGAGCCGCCGCTGTTGCAATAGGATGCGCCCTTGACCCACTCCGCCCTGCCGCCGCCCGAGGTCGATCCACGCCTGCTCGAGGTTCTGGTCTGCCCGCTCACCAAGGGGCCGCTCGACTACGACCGCGCCGCCCAGGAGTTGATCAGCAAGCAGGCCAGGCTGGCCTATCCGGTCCGCGACGGCGTGCCGGTCATGCTGCCGGAAGAGGCGCGCACGCTGGGCGAGGGCGAATGAGCGAGGCCTCGGCAAGGCCATGGCCGCTCGAACTGAAGGTTCGGCGCGCGGCGCGGACCCTGGAGGTCGCCTTCGATGACGGCTCCAGCTTCAGCCTGCCGGCGGAATATCTGCGCGTGATGACCCCCAGCGCCATCGACCGCGGCCATGGCGCCGGGCCGGGCCGCACGGTGAACGGCAAGCGCTACGTCGCCATCACCGACGCCCAGGCGGTCGGCCGCTACGCGACGCGGCTGGTCTTCGACGACGGCCACGACACCGGCCTCTACAGCTGGGACGAACTCTATCGCCTCGGCCGCGACCACGTCCGTCTGTGGGCGGACTATGAGCGCCGGCTGTCGCATGAAGGGTTGTCCCGGGACCAGTAAACCAAACCGTCATCCCCCGCTGGAGCCGCTTTAGCGGCGGAATGCGGGGGACCCATGAACACTCACATTTCACGGTGATCATGGGTGGCCCGAACAAGTCGGGCCATGACGTGTCGGGGCGCCCGCGACGCAGGCTAAAGCGCCTCGCCCCTGAGCAGCCTCGGCAGGTCGCCCACCGCGCCGCCGGCTTCCTGCATGAAGAAGCGGCGGGCGGGGCCGATGCGATTGACCACCGCCATGCCGGCGCCGCGCGCCAGGCGCAGCGCGGGGTGATCGTTGGAGAACAGACGATTGAACAGGTCCGTCGCCGCCGCCAGGGTGACGTTGTCGAAACGGCGCCAGGCGGCGTAGCGCTGCAGCACCGCCGCCGAGCCCAGATCCTCGCCCAGCCGCGCCGCCTCGACCAGCACCTGGGCCAGGGCCGCGGCGTCCTTCAGGCCGAGGTTCAGACCCTGGCCGGCGATGGGATGGATGGCGTGGGCGGCGTCGCCAACCAGGGCCGTCCTGGCCGCGGTCAGCCGCTCGGCCAGCTGCAGGGCGAGCGGATAGACGAAGGTCGGCCCCTCGACCTCGACCCGGCCGACAAACTCGCCGAACCGGCGCTGCAGCAGCGAGCGGAACACCTCCGGCCTCGCGGCGCGGAGCGCGTCGGCGGGCGCCGCCCGCTCGGTCCAGACCAGGCTGGCGCGGTCGTCGCTGAGCGGCAGGATGGCGAAGGGGCCGGCCGGCAGGAAATGCTCGTAGGCGACGCCGTTATGCGGGCGACCGAGGCGGACCGTGGCGACGACGCCCTTCTGCGGATAGTCCCAGCCGATCACGCCGATGCCGGCGGCGCGACGGACGATGGAGCCGCGTCCCTCGGCGCCGACAACCAGCGGCGCGGTCAACACTCGCCCGTCCTCCAGCGTCACGCGGCTATGGGCGGGCAGGGCCTCGACCGCCGCGACCCTGGCCGGCGCCATCAGGGCGATGTCGGCCTGGCTCACCGCGGCGGCCAGGGCGGCGCGGATATGGCGGTTCTCCAGCATGTAGCCCAGCGGCTCGCCGCCGGCGGCGTCGGCGATCTCGGCGGAATCGAAGCGCAGGAAGACCGGCGCCGGCCCGGGCGACGAGGCGCCCGGCGAGCGGCCGTCGGTGACCAGGATCTGCTCGATCCGTTGCGCTTGCGGGGCCAGCGCGGCCCCGACGCCGACGACGTCCCAGGCGCGGAACGAGGAATAGGCGATTGCCGAGGCGCGGCCGTCGAAGGTCGGCGCGACCTGGTCGGCGAAGGGCTGCGGATCGATCAGCGCGGCGCGCAGGCCGCCATGGGCGAGCTCGAGCGCCAGGCTCGCGCCGGCCATACCCGCCCCGGCGATAATGACGTCGAAGGTGTCCGCGACCGACATTCGGGCATATGGCCACACCGCTCCTGCCCGCGAAAGCGGGGATGAGGGGGCTTTTTCGGCCTAGTCGTCCGCGTCGTGGGTTTCGAGTTCGGCGGGTTCGGCGGCGGACTGCAGGGCCGGGCCGTCGTCGACTATGCCCTTCTTGGCGTCGTCCTTGGCCTTCTTTTCGGCGGCCTTCTTGACGATGGCGTCGAGCTCGAGCTGCCCGACCAGGCCCAACGTCACCGGGTCGACCGGCTTGATGTTGGGAGCGTTCCAGTGGGTGCGGTTGCGCACCTGGTCGATGGTCGACTTGGTGGTGCCGAGGATCTTGACGATCTGGCTGTCGGCGATCTCCGGATGGTTGCGCAGGAACCAGGCGATGGCGTCCGGACGGTCCTGGCGGCGTGAGACCGGGGTGTAGCGCGGCGACTTCTTGGTGGGCTTCAGGAACTCGGCGTGGCGGCTCTTCTGGGCCTTCATGCGGTAGCTGGGGTTGGCGCCCGCCGCGTCCAGCTCTTCGCGCGACAGCTGGCCGTTGGCGATGGGGTCGGCGCCGCGGATGTCGCGCGCCACTTCGCCGTCGGCGATGCCCTTCACCTCCAGATGGTGAAGCTCGCAGAAGTCGGCGATCTGCTCGAAGGTGAGGGAGGTGTTGTCGACCAGCCAGACGGCGGTCGCCTTGGGCATGAGGATGTCGGTCATGATTTTCTTAAGGGCTCAAATATGACGGCGCCCGGCCTTTCGGCCGGGCGGTTGATGCCCACGATATAGGGGGGTTTGCGGACAAATGGAACGTCATTCGTCCGACCTCGTCGCCGCAGGCCTGTCGGTCCGGCCGAATCGCGGCCTAAACTGGGGCGGGGCTCCATGAACACTCACCTTCGACGACGATCATGGTGACCCGAACAAGTCTGCCATGACGATGAAGGGCGCCGTCATACCGTCAGCATCACCTTGCCGAGGTGGGCGCCGCTCTCGATCCGGGCGTGCGCCTTGGCGGCCTCGGCCAGCGGGAAGGTCTTGTCGACGATGGTCTTAAGCTTGCCCGCCTCGATCCACGGCCAGACCCGAGCCTCGATGGCCGCGGCCAGCCTGGCCTTTTCGTCGGCGCCGCGCGGGCGAAGGGTCGAGCCGGTGAGGATCATGCGCTTTTGCATGATCCGGCCAAGGTTGATCTCGACATTGGCGCCCGACTGGGCGGCGATCATCACCAGCCGGCCGCCGGTCTTGATGGCGTCGATGTCGCGGGCGATGTAA
Source organism: Caulobacteraceae bacterium (assembly GCA_965277425.1). Lineage (GTDB taxonomy): Bacteria > Pseudomonadota > Alphaproteobacteria > Caulobacterales > Caulobacteraceae > Poindextera. Next base: position 779,903 of record CBDICR010000006.1, on the reverse strand, counting down.
TCGCCGCCGACCATGTCCAGGATGACGTCGACGCCGCCCTCGGCCTTGGTGACAGCGGCGAAATCCTCGGCCGAGGCGTCGATCGACCGGTCGGCGCCGAGGGCCAGGGCCTGGGCGGCCTTGGCGGCGCCGCGGCTGGTGGCGATCACCCGCGCGCCGGCCGCCTTGGCCATCTGGATGGCGGTCACCCCGATGCCGGAGGTCGCGCCATGCACCAAAAGCGTCTCGCCGGCCTGCAAGGAGCCGCCCTCGAACACGTTAGCGAAGACCGTGAAGACGGTCTCGGGCAGGCCGGCGGCTTCGACGAGGCTCATGCCTTTGGGCATGGGCAGGGCGTGGCGCGCGTCGACCACGGCGTATTGCGCATAGCCGCCGCCGCCCAGGAGCGCGGTCACCTGGTCGCCTTCGCGCCAGCGCGGCGCGCCCTCGCCGAGCGCGACGACCTCGCCGGCCGCTTCCAGGCCCATCGTGTCCGGCGCGCCCGGCGGCGGCGGATAGAAGCCCATCCGCTGGGCGATGTCGGGGCGGTTCACACCGGCCGCCACGACCTTGATCAGGATCTGTCCCGGCCCCGGCCGGGGCATCTTGATGCGCACCGGTTTCAGCGCCTCGGCGGGGCCCTTGCCGCCTTCGATGGCGATGGCGGTCATCTCGTCGGGGATCATGATCCGGCTCCCAAGGCTTGCGTCATTCGGCCACGAAAGGTCAGATAGACGACAATCACCGCCGAGCAACAGACAAGAAGGCCGGGTTGATGATGGAAGAACCGCCGCCGGCGCGCAAAGCGCGCGGCCAGGCCCTGATCGAGGCCTTCCGCGAGGATCTCGATCCCTATGCGGTCGAGGAGTTGAACGAACGGATCGAACACCTGCAGGCCGAAATCGAACGCACCCGTGCGCATCTTGTGCAAAAGCAGGCCAAGCGCGCCGCGGCGGACGCCTTCTTCAAACGATAGAAACCTAGACGGCGTAGCCTGGTCGTTCGCTCGCGTCTTGGCATGGGGGTTGCAGTTCCCCATTCCGTGGCGTGACGTTTCCCGATTAGCCTGCGAGAGGCCCAAGATATGAGCGAATGGGGTGCAGCGCCCTCGCCCGAAGCGGGCCGGTGGCGTGCGGGCGTGGTCAAGGACTTCGCCCAGTCGGAGCTGTTCGACCGCACCTTTCAGGAAGGCATGACGCTGGTCGAAGAGACCGCGACCTATCTCGACGGCCCGGGGCGTCAGGAATCGAAGTCGCTCGATCGCCGCGCCGCGCTTGGCTACGCCAGCGAAAGCATGCGGCTGACCACGCGGCTGATGCAGATGGCGTCCTGGCTCCTGGTGCAGCGGGCGGTGCGCGAAGGCGAGATGGATCCGCTGAAGGCCTGCGACGCCCGTTACCGGCTTGGCGGCGAACGCGCCCTGTCCGGCGAAGCGGCGACGAGCCTGCCGAGCGGGTTGCAAGGGCTGCTGGGTCGTTCCGAACGGCTCTATGAGCGCGTCCTGCACCTGGACCGGCGCATGTACCTGGATGCGGGCGAGAGCGAACAGCCGCACCCGGTCCTGTCCCAACTCGAGAAGCTGCAGGCGGCCTTCGGCCGCTGAGCTAAGCTCGAGCCTACTTCTTCATGAAGCCGCCGTACTTCGAATTGAAGCGCGACACACGGCCGCCGCGATCGAGCAGGGCCTGGTTGCCGCCGGTCCAGGCCGGATGGGTCTTCGGATCGATGTCCAGGTTCAGCGTCGCGTCCGGCTTGCCGTAGGTCGAGCGCGTCCGATAGCTGGTCCCGTCGGTCATCACCACGGTGATGAAGTGATAGTCGGGATGGGTGTCCTGTTTCATCGTCTCGGGCGCCGGTTTGATCGGAAAGGTGGGCGGCTATACACGACGAAGCCGCGTCTAGGCAAGGCGGCTACCTAAGCCGCCGCCTTGAGCCTTTGCAGGATCAGCGGGTGCAGCTCGGCGTTGGCGGCGAGGATCGAGTGGGTGTTCAGCGGATCGCCGCCGCCGTCGGCGTCGCTGACCATGCCGCCGGCCTCGGTGACCAGCAGCGTGCCTGCCGCCACGTCCCACTTGCTCGGCCCGCGCTCCCAATAGCCGTCGAACCGGCCGGCCGCGACGAAGGCGAGATCGAGCGAGGCCGAGCCGAAGCGACGAACGCCGGAGACGCGGTTGGTGATCTGGTGCAGCTCCTTCAGCAGGGCCGCATGGCCGGGAACGCCCATGAAGGGGATGCCGGTGGCCAGCACGCACTCGCCCAGGTCGCGGCGCGCCGCGACGCGGATGCGCTTGTCGTTCAGGAAGGCGCCGCGTCCCTTCTCGGTCCAGAAGTGCTCGTTGGTGATCGGGTTGTAGGTGACGCCGGCGACGATCTGGCCCTCGCGCTCCAGGGCCACGGTGACGGCGAAGTGCGGAATGGCGTGCAGGAAGTTGGTGGTGCCGTCGAGCGGATCGACGATCCAGGTATGGGTCTTGTCGGTGCCGGGGATCAGGCCGCGCTCCTCGCCGAGGAAGCCGTAGCCGGGCCGGGCCGCGGCCAGGGCCTCGAACATCACCTGCTCGGACTTGATGTCGGCGGCTGAAACGTAGTCGGCGGGCCCCTTCTTGGAGACCTGCAGCTCGGCCACCTCGCCGAAGTCGCGGGTCAGGCCGCGCGCGGCCTTGCGCACGGCGTCGGACATCACCTTGATGAGGGCGGAGGGCGTGGTCACGCGGTCAGTCCGCGCGGCGCATGTATTCGCCCGTCTCCGTGGAAACCAGCACTCGCTCGCCCGTGCCCATATAGGGGGGGATCATGATGCGCATGCCGTTCGACGCCTTGGCGGGCTTGTAGGACGAGGACGCGGTCTGGCCCTTGACCACGCCGTCGGCCTCGACGATCTCGAGCACGACGGTGTCCGGCAGCTCGATGCCGATGGGACGCTCCTCGTGGAACTCCACCGTCACCTCCATGCCGTCCTGCAGGAACTGGATGCGCTCTTCGCCGACGAAATCCTTGTGCAGTTCGATCTGCTCGTAGGTCTTGGCGTCCATGAAGACCAGCATCTCGTCCTGGGCATAGAGGAACTGGAATTCCTTCTGCTCGAGCGTCACCCGCTCGACCGTGTCGGAGGAGCGGAAACGTTCGTTCAGCTTGCGGCCGTCCAAGAGGTTCTTCAGCTCGACCTGGGCGAAGGCGCCGCCCTTGCCGGGTTTGACGTGAGCGGTCTTCACCGCGACCCACAGGCTTTTCTCGTGCTCGATCACATTGCCGGGCTTGATGGCGTTGCCATTGATCTTCATGCGCAGGGGTCTTTTTCGGGGCGGGTTTGAGGGCGCGGACCCTATCGAGCGCGCCTCGCGAAGGCAAGGCGGGCGGCCAGAGGTGTGGCTAGCTCGTGATCTGTCCGGAGTTTGTAGCTCGTGAAGTGTCCGGTTTCTTTCGCCTCTGGAATGAGGGGCTGGAATGGACCGGGCGCGGATCAACGAGAGCATACGCAGGATGCGGTTTGAGGAGCTGTTGGATCGCCATGAGCGGGGCGAGCTTGGCCAGGAGGCGGCGGCGGAGATGTTGGGGATCAGCGAGCGGACGTTCCGGCGCTGGCGCGACCGGCTGCACGACGAAGGGCCGGCCGGCTTGGCCGATCGTCGCTTGCGGCCATCGAGCCGGCGCGCGGCGAAGGCGGAGATTGAGCGAATGCTGGGGCTGTATCGGGCGCACTATGGCGACTTCACGGTGCAGCATTTCCACGAGCAGTTGGTGAAGCGGCACGCCTACAAGCTGGGCTACACGGTGACCAAGGTCTGGCTGCAACGGTCGGGGTTGGTCCGGGCGGCGCCGAAGCGCTCGGCGCACCGCAAGAAGCGGCCCAGGCGGCCGATGGTTGGCATGATGCTGCACCAGGACGCCTCGATGCACGCCTGGCTGCCGGGCGACGGGCGCAAGTACGATCTGGTGGTCACCCTGGATGACGCCACCAGCGCCATCTATTCGGCCTTCCTGGTCGACGAGGAGGGCACGGTCTCCACCTTTCGCGGCCTGAGCGAGGTGATCGAACGCCATGGGCTGTTCTGCTCGCTCTACACCGACCGTGGCAGCCACTATTTCTTCACACCCGAGGCCGGCGGCAAGGTCTCCAGGACGGCGCTGACCCAGGTCGGCCGGGCCCTGGCCCAGCTCGGCATCGAGCACATCGCCGCCTATTCGCCCCAGGCGCGCGGACGCTCGGAGCGAGCCTTCCTCACCCTTCAGGACCGCCTGCCCAAGGAACTGGCCCTGGCCGGCATCACCGGCGTCGACGCCGCCAATCGTTGGCTCGCCGAGACCTATATCGGCGAGCACAACGCCCGTTTCGCCGTCCCGGCCGAGCAGGAGGGCTCGGGCTTCGTGGCCGATCACGCCGGCCTGGCGCGCGAAATCCTCTGCGTCCAGGAAGAGCGCACCGTCGGCAACGACAACACCGTCAGGTGGAAGACCCTGCGCCTGCAGCTGCCGCCCAGCCGGCTCAGACCCCATTTCGTCAAGACCAGCGTCCGGGTCCACGAATACCCCGACGGCTGCATCGCCATCTTCTGGGGACCCCATCGGCTCGCCGACTACGACGCCGACGGCGCCATCCAAGACCACAAGGACAAGGCCGCGTGACACGCTCCACAAACGGCCGTTTTTGCTCCGGGGCATGCCCCGGAGCAAAACAAGAACGAGCGGACAGATCACGCGCTACCAAAACCGGACATCTTTACGCGCTAGCGACAGGCGGGCGGCCAGAGGCGTCGGATCGCGCGGCCGGGGTGTTTAGGCTTAAGCGGCGCGCGCCACGGCGAAGGCGGCGTTGAAGGCCCGCACCGCCGCCGCCGGACCGACCGCATGGTCCCAGACCCCCGATGAAACCGCCAGGAAATCCGCGCCGGCCGCGATCAGGGGCGCGCAGTTTTCGACCGTGATTCCGCCGATGGCGACGCAGGGGATCTGCATGATCTCCTGCCAGTCGGTGAGGATGTCCAGATCGGGCCGCGCCGTGGCCGCCTTGGTCACGGTGTCGAAAAAGGCGCCGAAGGCGACATAGTTGGCGCCGGCCTCGGCGGCGTCCATGGCCAGGTGGCGGCTGTCGTGGCAGGTGACGCCGACAACACGGTCCGCGCCGACCGCCCCACGGGCCTGGGCATAGGTGGCGTCCTCCTGGCCGATATGGACGCCGTCACAGCCGAAGCGGGCGGCGAGGTCGGGCCGGTCGTTCATGATGGCGGCGACGCCGCGGCTCTGTGCGATCGGCAGCAGGGTCTCGCACGCCTTGGCGATGGCCTCGTCGGACGCGCCCTTCAGCCGGATCTGCAGGGCCTGGACGTCGCCGGCGTCCAGCGCGCGCGCCAGCGTCTCGGCAAAGGCCGCCAGGTCGTCGAGAACGGGCGGGGTGATCAGATAGAGGCTGCAGGCGGCCACGCTCAGGCGGCGCGCTCGAGCGCGCCTTCCCATTGGCCCCGGCTGGCCAGGCTGTTCATGCGGGCGCGGTGGGCGAAGGCGCGCTGGGCCGCCGGAACGTTCTGCGGGTTTCCGGCCCAGGCGGCCTGCGGCGCCTGCTGCAGCGCCCGTCCGTAGGAAAAGGTGAGCGCCCAGGGCAGGGCGCCGATCCTGTTCATGGCGTCGAGATGGGCGGTGGCCTCCTCGTCGTTCTGGCCGCCGGACAGGAAGGCGATGCCCGGCACGGCGGCCGGCACACAGGCCTTCAAGGTCGCGATGGTGCGCCGGGCGACCTCCTCGACCGGAGCCTGGACCGGGCAATCCTGGCCGGAGACGACCATGTTGGGTTTGAGGATCATGCCCTCCAGGGCGACGCGCTGCTCGTTCAGCTCGTTGAACACCGTCTGCAGAACCTGGCGCGTGACCCGTTCGCAGGCCTCGATGTCGTGGGCGCCGTCCATCAGCACTTCCGGCTCGACGATGGGGGTCAGGCCGCGCGCCTGACAGGTCGCGGCGTAGCGGGCGAGCGCATGGGCATTGGCGCGGACCGAGCCCCAGCTCGGCAGGCCATCGCCGATGGTGATCACCGCGCGCCACTTGGCGAACCGGGCGCCGCGTTCGTAGTCCTTAGCCAGTTGCTCGGAAAGGCCGTCCATCCCCTCGGTCAGGGTTTCGCCGGGAAATCCCGCCATCGGCTTGGCGCCCTCGTCGACCTTGATCCCGGCCAGGGCGCCGGCGGCCTCGATCAGCGCCACCAGGGGCGTTCCGTCCGCGGCGTCCTGGTAGAGGGTCTCGCGGAAGAGGATGACGCCGGAGATATGGCGCATGGCCTCGGCGCTGCGGAACATGAACTCGCGATAGTCGCGGCGGTTGTCTTCGGTGTTCTCGACCCCGATGGCGTCGAAGCGCTTCTGAATGGTCGGGGTGGACTCGTCGGCGGCCAGCAGCCCCTTGCCGGGCGTGACCATTTTTTCCGCGGTTGCGTGCAGGGCTGCGAGATCCATCGTCTTGTCTGTCCGTCCTAGCCGACCGGTTCCAGGATACGCCCGAAGGTCGGTGAAAGCTCACCCGAAACATAGCGTTTGGCCATGGACGCGGTCGGCAGGACCTTAATGCGCGCGGCATGGCCGGCGGTTCCAAACGCTTCGAATTTTTGCTGGCAGACGGCCTGCATCGCCTCCATGGCGGGCTTGAGATATTTGCGCGGATCGAACTCGGCGGGATTTTGCTTGAGCACCCGGCGGATCTGGCCGGTCATGGCCATGCGGTTGTCGGTGTCGATGTTGATCTTGCGCACGCCGTTGCGGATGCCGCGCTGAATCTCCTCAACCGGCACGCCCCAGGTCTGGGGCATCTCGCCGCCATGGGCGTTGATCACATCCTGAAGCTCCTGCGGCACCGAGGACGAGCCGTGCATGACCAGGTGGGTGTTGGGCAGCCGGCGATGGATTTCCTCGATCACCGACATGGCCAATACCGCGCCGTCCGGCTTGCGGCTGAACTTGTAGGCCCCGTGCGAGGCGCCCATGGCGATGGCCAGCGCGTCGACCTCGGTCCGGCGCACGAAGTCCACGGCCTGGTCCGGATCGGTGAGCAGCTGATCGTGGCCGAGCACGCCCTCGGCGCCGTGGCCGTCCTCCATCTCGCCCATGCCGCTTTCAAGGGAGCCGAGCACGCCAAGCTCGCCTTCGACGGAGACGCCGGCCCAATGGGCCATCTCCACCACCTTGCGGGTGATGGCGACATTGTAGTCGTAGGGCGCGGGGGTCTTGCCGTCGGCCTTCAGCGAGCCGTCCATCATCACCGAGGTGAAACCGTGCTGTATGGCGGTGGCGCAGGTGGCTTCGCAGTCGCCGTGGTCCTGGTGCATGCAGACCGGAATATGCGGCCAGATCTCAACCAGGGCGTCGATCATCCTGGCCAGCATGATGTCATGGGCATAGGCGCGCGCGCCGCGGCTGGCCTGGATGATCACCGGCGCGCTGACCGCGTCGGCCGCCGCCATGATCGCCAGTCCCTGCTCCATATTGTTGATATTGAACGCCGGCACGCCGTAGCCGTGCTCGGCGGCATGATCGAGTAGCTGCCTCAGCGTGATCCGCGCCAAATCCTTCGTCCCTCGTCCTCTGTCAGCCTCTATTTCGAGGCTTGAAGCGCCGCCACGCCTGGCAGCGTCCGCCCTTCCATCCATTCAAGAAACGCGCCGCCGGCGGTCGAGACGAAGGTGAAGTCGCCGCAGACGCCGGCCGCGTTCAAGGCCGACACCGTATCACCGCCGCCGGCCACCGCCACCAGCTTGCCGGACTTGGCCAGTTCGGCGGCGTGGTGCGCGGCGGTCAAGGTCCCCTTGTCGAATGGCGGCACTTCGAACACGCCGAGCGGACCGTTCCAGATCAGGGTCTTCGAGGCGTCCATGGCGTGGTTCAACCGCGCGACCGTCTCGGGCCCGGCGTCGAGAATGCGCTCGTGCTCGTCGAGTTCGCCCAGGCCGCGGACACGCGCCGCGGCGCCCGGCTGGGCCTGCTCGCCGACGACGATGTCGATGGGCAGCAAAAGTTCGCAGTGATTGCGCCCGGCGTTGCGGACGATGCCGCGCGCCTCGTCGGCCAGATCCTTCTCGCAATAGGAGGCGCCGACCTCCCAGCCTTGCGCATAGAGAAAGGTGTTGGCCATGCCGCCGCCGATGGCCAGCTTGTCCAGCTTGCCGACCAGGTGGTTCAGGAGCTCGATCTTGGTCGAGACCTTCGAGCCGCCGACAATGCCCATCACCGGCCGCTGCGGATGGCCGAGGGCGCGGTCGAGCGCCGCCAGCTCGCGGCGCATGTCCTCGCCGGCATAGGATGGCAAAAGGTGCGCTATGGCCTCGATCGAGGCGTGCGCCCGGTGCGAGGCGGAAAAGGCGTCGTTGACATAGATGTCGCCAAGCACCGCCAACTTCTTGGCGAAGCCCTCGTCATTGGCCTCCTCGCCAGCGTGATAGCGCAGGTTTTCCAAGAGCAGCACGCCGCCGGGCTTGAGGTAGCCGACCGCGCGCTCGGCGGTCTCGCCAATACAGTCGTCGGCGAAGGCGATCTCGCTCCCGATCAGTTTCGACAGCGGCTCGACGATGGGTTTCAGGCTCATCGAGGGCACGCGCTTGCCCTTCGGCCGGTCGAAGTGGCTGATCAATATGACCTTGGCGCCGGCCTTGCGCAGCAACGCTATGGTCGGGAGCGCCATGCGCAGGCGCGTGTCGTCGGTGATCTTGCCGTCCTGCATCGGGACGTTGAAATCGACCCGCACCAGGGCGCGCTTGCCGCGGAGATCGACCTGATCGAGGGTGCGGAAGCTCATGGCTGCCGGGCTAGCCCAGCTTGCCCATGGCCAGCGCCACATCGGCCATGCGGGTCGAGAAACCCCACTCGTTGTCGTACCAGGCCAGCACCCGGGCGAGCTTGTCCTCGATCACCTGGGTCTGCGGCAGGGCGACGGTGGCGGAGGCGGCGATGTGGTTCAGGTCGATCGAGACCAGCGGCTCCTTGGTCACGGCCAGGACGCCGCGCAACGGACCTTCCGCGGCGGCCTTCTCGAACGCCTCGTTGATCTCCTCCCGGGTCACCGCCCGGCCGGGCGTGAAGACCAGGTCGACCATGGAGACGTTGGCCGTCGGCACGCGCACGGCCGAGCCGTCCAGCTTGCCGACCAGTTCGGGAATGACCAGGCCGATGGCCTTGGCCGCGCCGGTCGAGGTCGGGATCATCGACATGGCCGCCGCGCGGCCGCGATAGAGGTCGCTGTGCAGGGTGTCCTGGGTCGGCTGGTCGCCGGTATAGGCGTGCACGGTGGTCATGTAGCCGCGCTCGACGCCGAAATTATCGACCAGCACCTTGGCCGTCGCGGCCAGGCAGTTGGTGGTGCACGAGCCGTTGGAGACCACCAGGTCTTGCGCGGTCAGCTCGGCGTGGTTGACCCCGAAGACCACGGTGCGGTCGGCCTTGTCGCAGGGCGCCGAGACCAGCACGCGCCGAGCGCCGGCGGCCAGGTGGGCCTTGGCCTTGTCGCGGCTGGTGAAGAGGCCGGTGCATTCCAGCGCGATGTCGACGCCCAGGGCCTTGTGCGGGAGCTCGGCCGGGTCGCGGATGGCGGTGACCTTGATCTTGCCGAGGCCGACATCGATCGTGTCGCCGTCGACATCGACCAGGCCGGGGAAGCGGCCGTGCACGCTATCGTAGCGGAGCAGGTGGGCGTTGGTTTCGACCGAGCCGAGATCGTTGATCGCCACCACCTCGATGTCGCGCCGCGCGAACTCGACGATGGAGCGCAGGACCAGCCGGCCGATGCGGCCGAAGCCGTTGATGGCGACGCGGACGGTCATCAGCGAGGTCTCCCGTTTAAGCTAGGCGGGCGGTTTTGCGGCTGGGCGGCGTCAAGTCAAGCCCGCGAGGCGCGCGAAAGGGCGCCGCAGGCCCCGGATTTCACGAAAGCTTCACGCGCGCAGCTTGGCCTTGGCCTCCGCCGCCACGGCTTCGGCGGTGATGCCGAATTCGCGATAGAGCCGCTCGGCCGGCGCGCTGGCGCCAAAGCCCGTCATGCCGACAAAGGCGCCGTCCTCGCCGATGAACCGCTCCCAGCCCTGGCGAACCCCCGCCTCGACCGCCAGCCGCACGGGCGAGCCGCCGATGGTCTCCAGGCGGTAGCTGAGGGCTTGAGTCTCGAACAGCTCCCAGCAGGGGGTGGAGACCACGCGGGTTCCGACGCCCTCGGCCTGCAGGGCCTCGCGCGCCGCCACGGCGATGGCGACCTCGGTCCCCGAGGCGAAGATCGTCACCCTGGCCTCGCCCTCGGCGGGCAAAAGCTCGTAGGCGCCGTGGGCCGAGAGGTTGCGGTCGGCGGCCTCAAGGCGCACCGCCGGCGTCTTCTGCCGCGACAGCGCCATCAGCGAGGGCGTTTCGCGATGCTCGAGCGCCGCCTGCCAGCACTCGGCGGTCTCGATCCCGTCGGCGGGGCGGAAGACCATCAGGTTGGGCATGGCGCGCAGGGCGGCCAGGTGCTCGACCGGCTGGTGGGTCGGGCCATCCTCGCCGACGCCGATGGAATCGTGGGTCATCACATGGATGACGCGCACCCCCATCAGCGCCCCGATGCGGATGGCGGCGCGGCTATAGTCGGCGAAGCAGAGGAAGGTGCCGGAATAGGGGATGACGCCGCCGTGCACGGCCATGCCGTTCATGGCCGCGGCCATGCCGTGCTCGCGGATGCCGTAATGGACATAGCGGCCGGCATAGTCGGGCTGGTCGAACATGACCATGCCCTTGACGATGGTGTTGTTCGAGCCGGTCAGGTCGGCCGAGCCGCCGATCATTTCGGGGATGGCCGGGATCAGCGCTTCCAGCGCCGCGCCGGACCAACTTCGAGTCGCATTTGCGGCCGGCGCCTCGACCAGCTTGTCGATATGGGCGGCCAGGCCGACGAAGGCGTCCTTGGAAATCTCGCCGCGAACCGCGTGCTCGAACTCGGCATGGCGCGGATCGGCCTTCAGCCGCGCCTCCCAGGCCTTGCGCGGCCGCGCGCCGCGGCGGCCGGCGGCGCGCCACGGCTTGGCGATCTCGTCGGGGATGACGAAGGCCGGCCAAGGCCAGCCCATAGCCTCGCGCGCCTCGGCGATCTCCTTGTCGAACAGCGAATAGCCATGGCCGTGCGGATCGCCCTCCTTGGGCCCCGCGCCCTTGTCGATGAGGGTCTTGCAGGCGATCAGGCTCGGACGGTTCTGTTTGGTCGCCCAGGACAGGGCGCGGCGGATCTGGCCGACATCGTGGCCGTCGATCGCCCTTGTCGCCCAGCCGGCGGCCTTGAAGCGCGCGACCTGGTCGCCGGTCTCGGCGATGGTCGCCGCGCCGTCGATGGTGACGTCGTTGTTGTCGAACAGCACGGTCAGCTTGGCCAGGCGCAACCGCCCGGCCAGGTGGATGGCCTCGTGGCTGATCCCCTCCATCAGGCAGCCGTCCCCGGCGATCACCCAGGTGCGGTGGTCGACCAGCCCATCGCCGAAGCGCGCGGCCAGATGCCGCTCGGCCATGGCCATGCCGACCGCCGTGGCGACGCCTTGGCCCAGCGGGCCGGTGGTGGTCTCGACGCCCGGGGTGTGGCCGTATTCCGGGTGCCCCGGCGTCTTGGAGCCCCATTGGCGGAAGTTTTCGATCTCGGCCATGGTCATGGCCTTGAAGCCGGTCAGGTGTAAGAGGCTGTAGAGCAGCATCGAGCCGTGGCCGGCCGACAGCACGAAGCGGTCCCGGTCGGGCCAGAGCGGCTGGGCGGCGTCGTATTTGAGGAACCGGGTCCACAGCTGGGTCGCCACGTCGGCGATGCCCAGCGGCATGCCCTGGTGGCCGGACTTGGCCTTGTTCACCGCGTCAATGGTCAGCACACGGATGGCGTCGGCCATGGATTTCGGAGAGGCGGACATGCGCGGGCTCTCGATTCAGCTTGAGCGTCAGGCGATTTCGGCGGCTTTGCACTCCGCCGCCTTGAGGGTCAAGCAAGGCCAGGCTTTCGATGCGCCCCGCCAGGGGTTTATAGTCGCGTTAACGGTGCGACGGAGCGGTGAGTCGCCATGACGGACGAGACGCTAGCGGTTCCCAGCCTCGACGAGGCGGCGAGGCGGCTTGACCATGCCCTGTCGCGGCTGGAGGTGCGGATGAACGCGCTCGCCGGCCAGGCGGAATCAGCCAATGGCGGCCTGTTCGACCAGGATCGCGCCCATCTCGCCGCCGAACTGGACGCCTCGCGGGCCCGTGAGCGCGAGCTGGATGCCGCCGGCCAGGCCGCCTCCCAGGCGCTCGGCCACGCCATCGCCGGCGTTCGCGCGGCCCTCGGAGACTGATCCCATGGCGCAGGTGACCATCCAGGTGAACGACCGGCCCTATATCGTCGGCTGCGAGGACGGCCAGGAACAGCACCTGATGGAGCTGTCGCAGCATTTCGACCGCCATGTGCGCCAGGTCGGCCAGGAGGTCGGTCAGCTCGGCGAATCCCGGCTTTTCCTGATGGGCGCTCTGCTCCTGGCCGACGAACTGGCCGACGTCCGCGCCCGCCTCGCCCAGGCGCAAGGCGAAGCCACCCGCGCGCGCGGCGAGGCGCAGCGCCTGGAGGCCCGCGCCGCCGTCGCCCTGGACGCCGCCACCCGCAAGGTCGAAGCCCTGGCGGCGCTGGCGGGTTAGCTGCGGCGGTGCTTGAGTCGCGACCTCCGAGGCCCTACCTTGTCTGACGGCGGGTCTGCTGCGGCTCGCGTCGAAGGCGTCACATCCCGGGGACCTTAAATTCTCTCTACGGGAGCTGTCCCTGGCCGGGATCGTGGTCCCGGGCACACGGTTCCCACCTGGTAAACCAGGTCCGAGCGGATTGAACCGCCCTCACGGCTTTCGCGGCGCCGCCACCCTTTCCCGCCATTCGGCGTGAAAAGGCGTATATCGGGGTCTGACAAAGGACTTCCTTATGCGCTTCGCCTTCTTCGGCGACATCGTCGGCCGTTCGGGCCGCGAGGGTCTGGCCGAGCATCTGCCCTATCTGCGCCGCCAGCTTGGCCTGGAGTTCGTGGTGGTCAACGCCGAGAACGCCGCCGCCGGCTTCGGCATTACCGAAAATACCGCCCGCGAGCTGTTCGCCGCCGGCGCCGACTGCCTGACCCTCGGCAATCACTCCTGGGACCAGAAGGAGGCGCTGACCTACATCGTGCGCGAGCCCAGGATGATCCGGCCGCTGAACTATCCGGCCCTGTCCGACGCGCCCGGCCGCGGCGCCCAGCTGTTCGACACCGAGCGGGGCAAGCGCGTGCTGGTCATCAACCTGCTCGGCCGGGTGAATATGGACTCGCTGGACGATCCCTTCGCGGCGGTCGATCGCGAGCTGAACGCCTGTCCGCTTGGCCAGGCGGCCGACGCCGTCATTGTCGACATGCATGCCGAGGCCACCTCGGAAAAGATGGCCATGGGCCATTTCTGCGACGGCCGCGCCAGCCTGGTGGTCGGCACCCACACCCATGTGCCGACGGCGGACTGCCAGGTTCTCAATGGCGGCACGGCCTATCAGACCGACGCCGGCGCCTGCGCCGACTATGACAGCGTCATCGGCAACCAGAAGGAGGAGCCCTTAAGGCGCTTCACCACCCGCATCTCCGGCGGCCGCTACCAGCCGGCGGACGGCCCGGCCACGGTCTGCGGGGTCTATGTCGAGACGGACGACGCCACGGGCCTCGCCCGCCGCGTCGAACCCATCCGCATCGGCGGCCGGCTGAGCGAGACCGTGCCCAACGTCTCCGAGACAGTCACGGCCTAGAAACCTGCTTTTTCCGCGAATGCGGATATCTCCCCGATCGCGTTGGCCCGGCGGCGGAAGGATTTGACACAAAGCACACCAAGCACACCAAGAAGAGTAAGGGCCAGCGCTGACCCTTCGTTTCCTTTGTGGACTTGGTGGTTGAAAGCTGAGTTCCCGCTCGCGCGGGAATGAGCGGATTAGAAAACTGGCGCCCGGGCGCGGCTAGTCCTCCAGCACCCGCAGCCGCCGCACGGTGAGGTCGTCGATCTCGACGTCGCCCAGCCGGACGCGGCCGATGCCGAGGCGACCGATCCTGAGGGCGCCGATGGCCATGGCGCCGATGGCGACGGCGCCGAGGGCAAGTGCCCCCAGCGCCATGGCGCCGACCACGGCGCTGCCGGTGGCCTGGCCGGCCGTGGCGAGGGCGGGGCGCGGTTCCAGAAGCGGCCGGTCGTTCGGCTGCCAGCGGACGATCTCCTCGGGCAGGGTCTCGGGGTCTTCGACCGTGGTCATGGGCTTGGGGCTCCTTAAACGTCCGAGCAACAACAGCCCGGCCGAAGGCGAGGTTCCGATGGGTGACGGACGCCTCGCGCCAGTCTACATCGCCGCGAATGATTTATCTCGTTCGCCACGGCCAGACCGAATTCAACCGCATCGGCCGCCTGCAAGGCCATGTCGATTCACCGCTGACCCCGCTCGGGGTCGATCAGGCTGAGCGCGTCGGCGCGCTGCTCAAGAGCCTGATCGACGATCCCGCCGGCTGGCTGATCGAATCCAGTTCGCTCGGCCGCACCGCGCATACGGCCCGGATCATCGCCGGCGTCCTCGGCGCCGGCGATGTGATGCTGGAGGACCGCCTGCGCGAGGTCAGCATGGGCTCGTGGGACGGCCTGACCTTCGAGGAAATCGTCGCCATCGCGCCGGAGGTGGTCGCGGCGGCTCCGCGGTCGTCGCTGTTCTTTCACTCGCCCGACGGCGAGACCTATGTGGCCATGGCCGCGCGCCTGCGCTCCTGGCTGGACGAGGTCGTTGCGGACGGCCGGCCGCGCATCGTCGTCTCCCACGGCGTGTCCGGGCGGGTGCTGCGCGCGCTCTATGCCGATCTGGACTGGGAGGAGGCGGTGTTGATGGCCGCGCCCCAGGACGCCATCTTCCGGCTGGAGGACGGCCGCATCGAGCGGATCGACTGCGCGCCCGCGGCTCTGGCGCCGGCGGAAACGGAGCGCTAGGACTCAAACTCATGGCCGGTCACTCGAAATTCAAGAACATCCAGTTCCGCAAGGGCGCTCAGGACAAGAAGCGCTCGAAGATCTTCTCCAAGCTGTCGCGCGACATCACCCTGGCGGCGAAGCAGGGGATTCCCGACCCGACCGCCAATGCGCGCTTGCGGCTCGCCATCGCCACGGCGCGCGCCGAATCCATGCCCAAGGACAATATCGACCGGGCGATCAAGAAGGCGATGGGCGGCGAGACCGACAATTTCGAGGACATCCGCTATGAGGGCTTCGGCCCCGGCGGCGTCGGCCTCATCGTCGAGGTCTTGACCGACAACCGCAACCGCGCCGCCGCCTCGGTGCGCACCGTCTTCGGCAAGAACGGCGGCAATATGGGCGAGAGCGGCTCGGTCGCCTTCATGTTCGACCGGGTGGGTGAGATCGTCTATCCGGCCTCGGCCGGCAGCGAGGACAAGGTCATGGAGGCCGCCATCGAGGCCGGCGCCGAGGATGTCGAGAGCGACGCCGACACCCACCTGATCACCACCCTGTTCGAAGACCTGTCGGCCGTCGCCGAGGCGCTGGAAGCGACCCTGGGCGCGCCCCAGTCCACCGACGTGGTCTGGCGGCCGAAAACCGGGGTGCCGGTCTCCAGCGCCGATGCAACGACCTTGATGAAACTGATCGACGCCCTCGACGACGACGACGACGTGCAGACCGTCTACGTCAACGCGGAATTCAGCGATGAGGACATGGCGCGACATACCGGCTAGGCCAGGGTCTTGAGCGATCCGTTCGATCTGGATCGCTTCGTCGAGGCCCAGCGGCGCATCTATGCCGAGGCGCTGGCCGAACTTCGGCGGGGGCGGAAGACCAGCCATTGGATGTGGTTCGTCTTCCCGCAGATCGCCGGCCTGGGAACAAGCCCGATGGCCCGGCGCTATGCGATCTCCGGCCTGGACGAGGCGCGCGCCTATGTCAACCACCCGATCCTGGGGGCCAGGTTGATCGAATGCACCGAGGTCGTGAACGCGGTCGATGGTCGTTCGGCGTTGGAGATCTTCAGCTCGCCCGACGACCTGAAATTCAGGTCGAGCCTGACCCTGTTCGCGCACGCGGCGCCAGATACGCCGATCTTCACCGACGCGCTGGCCAGGTATTTCGGCGGCGATGGCGACCCGCTTACCCTGGCCAAGGTCGGAGCCTGAGCGGTCCGCAAGATGATTGTTGCGACCGTCAAGGGGATCGAGCTTCGTCTGCGGACGGCGCCGGGCCTGTTCTCGCCCCGCGCGGTGGATATCGGCACGCTCGCCATGCTGTCGCGGGTGGAGTTTGGCCGCGAGGACAAGGTGCTCGATCTCGGCTGCGGCTACGGCGTCGTCGGCCTGGTCGCGGCGAAGCTGGGGCGCCCTGAGCGGGTCTATCTGTTGGACAAGGACCCCGTCGCCGTCGAGGTCGCCGCGTTCAACCTTGAGGCCAACGACGCCGCAGGTGCAACGGTGGCGCTGAGCGACGGGTTTTTGCAGTTCTTCGAGACCGGGTTCGACAAGATCCTCTGCAATCCGCCGTACCAAGCCGATTTCGCCGTGCCGAAACACTTCATCGAGAAGGGCTTCAACCGGCTCGCGGTCGGCGGGAGCCTGTTCATGGTGGCAAAACGCGAGCTCTGGTATCGCAAAAAGATCACCAGCGTCTTCGGCGGCGTAAAGGTGCGCCCGGTGGACGGCTATTTCGTCTTCGAGGCGACGAAAAAGACGACGCAGTACGCCATGAGGAAGCCTCGACCCGGCTCTCGCGCAGACTAACGCCGCCGGCGCCCTGTCGACGGGGTTAGCACAGGGTTAACCTTTAGGCGGCTTCCCCTGGGCGGCGCACGGCGCGATGTTCGGGAACACATGACGAACGCGATTCGCATTCTTGGCCTCGATCCGGGCCTGCGGCGCACCGGCTGGGGCGTCATCGTCATCGAGGGCGCGCGGCTGAGCCACGTCGCCCACGGCGTCATCGCGCCCAAGGAGAGCTTAAGCCTCGCCGAGCGCCTGCTTTTCCTGTTCGACGGGGTCTGCGCCATCGTCGCGGACCACGCGCCGCACGAGGCGGCGATCGAGGAGACCTTCGTCACCGCCAACGGCTCATCGACCCTGAAGCTCGGCCACGCCCGCGCCGCGGCCATGATCGCGCCGGCCCGCGCCGGCCTGCCGGTCGCGGAATATTCCGCCAAGTCGGTGAAGAAGGCGGTGGTCGGCACCGGCGCCGCGGACAAGGCCCAGGTCGCCTTCATGATCGCGCGGCTCCTGCCGACGGCCGGCGACCCGACCGCCGACGCCGCCGACGCCCTGGCGGTCGCCATCGCCCATGCCCACGCCCGGCGCGCGCGCAGCTGGGGCGCGGCGGCATGATCGGCCGGCTGCGCGGCCTGGTCGCCGAGGTCGGCGAGGAAGATGCGCTGATCGACGTCGGCGGCGTCGGCTACGTGGTGCGCTGCGGCTCGCGGACGCTCGACCGCCTGCCCGCGCCCGGCGACGAGGCGCTGCTGCACGTCGAGACCCAGTGGAGCGAGGCGACCGGCATAAGGCTCTACGGCTTCCTCGCCCGAGACGAGCGCCGCGCCTTCGTGGCCTTGCAGAACATTCAAGGGGTGGGGCCGAAGGCGGCGCTGGGCGTGCTCGACGTGCTGTCGCCGGGCGAACTGGCCTCGGCGGTGGCGCGGGAGGACAAGGCCCTGGTCGGCCGCGCGCAAGGGGTCGGGCCGAAGCTCGCTCAGCGCATCGTCACCGAGCTGAAGGACAAGCCGATCAGCGACGGACCGGTCCAGGCCTTCCATGCCGGCGCCGCGACCACGCATGAGCCCAGCGTCGCCGGCGAGGCGGTCGCGGCCCTGCTCGGCCTGCAGATCGCCGAGGTCACGGCGCGCCGCGCGGTGGACGCGGCCCTTCTCCGGTTGGGCGAGGATGCCGCTATTCCTGCCGTGATCAAGGCCGCCCTGCAGGAAATCGGCCGATGATCCACCCTCGGTTCACGCCAGCGGACACGATATTTTTTCGTCATCCCCCGCTGGAGCCGCGCAGCGGCGGAATGCGGGGGACCCATGAACACTCACCGATCACGGTGATCATGGGTGGCCCGGACAAGCCGGGCCATGACGGGTTTATTTGCACGACCGACCATGACACCAGGCTTGCCGGCCGATGGAGCGTAGGCGGATGACCCGGCTGGTGTCCGGCGAGGCGGAGGGCTTCGAGCCGCGCGACAAGGCGCTTCGGCCGCAGACCCTCGCCGAATTCGTCGGCCAGGAGCAGACCAAGGCCAATCTCGCCATCTTCATCGAGGCGGCGCGGGGGCGCGGCGAGGCGCTGGATCATGTGCTGCTGTTCGGACCGCCGGGCCTGGGCAAGACCACGCTGGCCCAGATCATCGCGCGCGAGCTGGGGGTGAATTTCCGGGCCACGTCGGGGCCGGTGCTGGCCAAGGCCGGCGACCTGGCCGCCATCCTGACCAATCTGGAGCCGAACGACGTCCTTTTCATCGACGAGGTGCATCGCCTGGCCGCCAATGTGGAGGAGATCCTCTATCCGGCCATGGAGGACCATGTGCTGGACCTGGTCATCGGGGAGGGGCCGTCGGCGCGCTCGGTGCGCATCGATCTTTCGCCCTTCACCCTGGTGGCGGCCACCACCCGCGCGGGCCTTCTGGCGACGCCGCTGCGCGACCGGTTCGGCATTCCGCTCAGGCTGGAATTCTACACCCCGGAGGAGCTGAAGCGGGTCCTGACCCAGGCGGCGCGCAAGCTGGGCGTCGCCCTGACCGAGGACGGCGCGGCCGAGATCGCCGCCCGCGCCCGGGGCACGCCGCGCGTGGCGGGGCGGCTCTTACGCCGCGTGCGCGACTTTGCCGGCGCCGAGGCCGCGCCCCGGATCGACCGCGCCTGCGCCGCCCGGGCGCTGGCCAGGCTGGAGGTGGACGAGGCGGGGCTGGACAGCCTCGACCGCCGTTACCTGAAGGCGCTGATCGAGAACTATGGCGGCGGCCCGGCCGGCGTCGAGACCCTGGCCTACGCCATCGCCGAGGCGCGCGACGCGGTGGAGGACGTGGTCGAGCCCTTTCTGTTGCAACAGGGCTTCATCCAGCGCACCCCGCGCGGCCGCATGGCCTGCGGCAAGGCCTATCTGCACCTGGGCCTGGCCGCGCCGCCCAGCCTGCCGACGGTGCAGCCGGGCCTGTTCGAGGACGAGGTCTGATGGGAGACAACAAGGAAGCTCCCGGGGCTCGGTCATCTTATGAGGCCCGGCCGCTGCAAAGTTCCCCTCCCCTTGCGGGGAGGGGTTAGGGGTGGGGGTGTCGCGCCGACGTCTCCGGCCAACCTCCTCCGATGCCGCCGCAAAATCCCCAAGGCTTGCGCTGGCGCGCCCATCCCCAACCCCTTCCCCGCGAGGGGGAAGGGGCTTCGGTGGTCGGCCTTCGACTTGGGAGCAGGCGGTATGACCAGCCACGCCCCCACCGCCGGGACCTTCGAAGGCCGCGAGCATGTCCTGCCGGTGCGGGTCTATTACGAGGACACCGACCTGACCGGGGTGGTCTATCACGCCAACTATGTGCGCTATTTCGAGCGCGGGCGGTCGGACTTCCTGCGCCTGGCGGGGGTCAGCCATGCGAGCCTGCTGCTGCTTGACGACCCCGCCGCCTTCGCGGTGACCCGGATCGCCATCGAATTTCGCCTCGCCGCGCGCATTGACGATGCGCTGGAGGTGCGCACCCTGTTCGAGAGCACGCGAGGCGTTCGCCTGAACATCGCCCAGCGTATAGTGCGGGAAGACAAGCTGGTCGCATCGGCGGCGGTCGAGGTCGTCTGCATCGACGCGCAGGGCCGCGCGCGGCGGCCGCCCAGGCAGGTCATCGACGCGCTGAGACCCTGGTTTTCGCCCGCCGCGCCATAGTTTCACCACCCTGCCTCGCCAACTGGGCGAGGCCTCAGATACGGAGCCTTGAGACCCCTCGCATGGACGCCCAAAGCGTGCTCACCCCGGAGAGCTTTTCCGTCGTCTCCATCTTCCTGCGCGCCGATTGGATCGTGAAGCTGGTGCTGGTCGGATTGCTGTTCGCCTCGATCTGGTCGTGGACGGTGATCATCGACAAGCTGGTGCGCTTCACGCGGCTCAACCGCGAGGCCGACGCCTTCGAGCGCGAGGTCGCGTCCGGCCGGCCGCTGGAGGAGGTCGCCGCCGAGGCCGGGCCGGAGCCCAACCACGCCCTGCCACGCATGCTGCAGGCGGCGCTGCGGGACTGGCGCGAGGACAAGGGCAAGGGCGGCGATACGGCCACCGCGCTTTTGCTGCAGCGGATCGACCGGGCGCTGGATTCCATCATCGCGCGGGAGAGCGCGCGCGTGGAGGACGGGCTGGGCTCTCTGGCCATCGTCGCGACCGCCTCGCCCTTCATCGGCCTGTTCGGCACGGTCTGGGGCATCATGCACGCCTTCCAGGCCATCGCAGTGGAAAAGAACACCAACCTGGCGGTGGTCGCGCCGTCGATCGCCGAGGCGCTGTTCGCCACCGCCGTCGGCCTGGCCGCCGCCATCCCGGCCTATATCGCCTACAACAAGTTCTCCACCGACGCCGGCAAGTTCACCAGCCGGCTGGAAGGCTTCGCTGACGAGCTGTCGGCGGCAGTGTCCCGGCGCCTGGCCGAGCGCATCAAGGGCTAGGCGGCGATGGCGCTCTCGCTCGATTCCTCCAACCTTCGCCGCGGCCGTCGTCGCGGCCGCAGCCGCCGGGCGCTGTCGGAGATCAACGTCACCCCCCTGGTCGACGTCATGCTGGTGCTGCTGATCATCTTCATGATCTCCGCGCCGCTGCTCACCGCCGGCGTGCCGTTGAAGCTGCCCAAGACCGAGGCCGGCGCGATCAGCGACCAGAAAGAGCCGCTAACTATCTCAATCCGCGCCGACGGCGCCATCTTCGTCCAGGCGGTCGAAACGCCGTTCGCGGAACTGTCGCCCAAGATGAAGTCGCTGGCCGATTCCGGGTTCGACAAGCCGGTCTATGTTCGGGCCGATGGCCGCGCGCCCTATGCGGTGGTGGCCCAGGTGATGGCCAGCCTGTCCCAGTCGGGCTTCACCTCTATCGGCCTGTTGACCGATACCGGCGGCCCGTCGTCGGGCCTGGGCAAGCCGGCGAACGAGGCCGCGCCCTAGGGTGGCGCGCTCGACCTCCGATCGCTACCCGGCCATGGCCGGGTCGGCGGCCCTGCACGCCGCCATCCTGATCGGCAGCCTGATCGCCTGGCCTTGGCTGGCCAAGCCGCTGCACATGGGCGAGGTGGTGCCGGTCACCCTGATCACCTCGGACCAAGCGCCGGCGCCCCGGCCGGCGATCAAGGCGCCGCAGCCTGCCCCGGCCGCTACCGAGACCCCGACGCCGCGGGCCTCGCCACAGGTTGTCGCGCCGGAGGAGACGCCGACGCCAAGCCCGCCGGTCGCCAAGGCCGCGCCGCCGCCCAAGCCGGCGCCGCACAAGGTCGCGCCGCCGAAGCCCGCGCCCCAGCCGGTCCCGAAACCGCACAAGACCGAGCCGGCCAAGGTCGCGCCGGCGCCCGCGCCGACGCCGGCCAAGGCCGCGCCCGTCAAGCCCGCAGCCAAGCCGGCGCCAGAAATGGACCTGGCCGCCCTGTCCGCCGAACTTTCGAAACAGGCCCGGCCCTCCGGTCCGCGCCAATCCTCCGCCGCGCGGGGGCCGACGCGCCCGGCCCAGGCGGTCGAGGCGCGAACCGCGTCCGGGACCTCCAACGCGGCCTCCAGCGCCGCGCTCGCCTCCCTGTCGGGCGAATTGCAGCGCATCTGGAATCCGATCTGCAACACCGCCAGCGCCTCGGCGGTCGTCGTCAAGGTGACGTTCAAGATCGGATCGTCAGGGATCCTGATCGGCACGCCGCAATCGTCTTTGGCGGGAACGAGCGACAATGCGCTTCGTGTGGCCTCGGAGCGGGCCGTGCGATCGGTCTACCAGCACGGCCCCTTCGCCGATCCGGCTTATCGGCTTCTGTACGGCCAAAATATCACCGTGAACTTCAATCAGAAGAAAGACTGTTCAAGCCAATGAGGCCATCGATGCCCAAGCTAAAGCGTCTCGCCTTCGCGATGATTTTCCTGGTCGCGACGGCGGGTCTGGCCGCGCCGGCCGCCCATGCCGACATCAGCGTCGACGTGAACCAGGGCGTCTTGCAGCCGATGCCGATCGCCATCCCGGATTTCGGGGGACCGCAGGGTCCCGAGATCGCCAAGGTGGTCGAAAACGATCTTGCGGGCTCGGGCCTGTTCAAACCGCTCGATCCGTCGACCTTCCAGGAGAAGACGCCGAACGTGAACATCCAGCCGCAGTTCGCGCTGTGGAAACAGATCAACGCCCAGGCCCTGCTGGATGGCCAGACCACCGTCGATACGGACGGCCGCCTCAAGGTGGACTTCCGCCTCTGGGACGTCTTTTCGCAAGGCTCGCTGCTCGGCTACCAGTACTCGTCGACGCCGGACAACTGGCGGCGGCTGGCGCACAAGATCTCCGACGCGGTCTATGAGCGGCTGACCGGCGAGAAGGGCTATTTCGACACCCGCGTGGTTTTCGTCGCCGAAAGCGGCCCCAAGACCCATCGCATCCGGCGCCTGGCCATCATGGATCAGGACGGCGCCAATCCCAGCTACATGACCGACGGCGCCTATCAGGTCTTCACGCCGCGTTTCTCGACCAACGACCAGGAGATCACCTTCATGGCGCTGCGGGACGACGGCGCCTCGATCTATCTGTTCAACATCCAGACGGGCCGCCAGGAGACCCTCGGCCACTTTTCCGGCATGGTGTTCGCGCCGCGGTTTTCGCCCGATGGGACCAAGGTGGCGCTGTCGGTCTCGAAAGACGGCAACACCGACGTCTATGTGATGGATTTGCGTACGCGCGAGGTGCGCCGGCTGACCACCGATCCCGGCATCGATACTTCGCCCAGCTTTTCCCCCGACGGCGCGAAGGTGGTGTTCAACTCCGATCGCGGCGGCACGCCGGAAATCTATGTGATGGGCGCGGACGGCTCCGGCCAGCACCGCATCTCGTTCGGCGAAGGGCGCTATACGACGCCGGTCTGGTCGCCGCGCGGCGACCTGATCGCCTTCACCAAACAGACGGGATCGACCTTTCATATCGGCGTCATGCGCGCCGACGGGTCGGACGAGCACATCCTGACCACCAGCTATCTGGACGAGGGCCCGACCTGGGCGCCGAACGGGCGCGTCATCATGTTTTCCCGTGAAACACCCGGCCACGGCGCGCGTTTGTGGACCGTGGACGTGACCGGCCGGGTGACGCGCGCCGCCGACTTCCCGGGCGGAGCGTCGGATCCGGCCTGGTCGCCGTTGCTGCCTTGAGCAAATCTTGTCAAGGCGGTTCCCAAGGTTTGTCAGGACATCACGGGCGAAGGGCGCCAATATAAATGCAAGCGCCTCGGTCTCTACGGCAAGGAGAAGCCAAATGAACTTTACGGTCAAAACCGGTCTCAGACTGGTTGCGATTGCAGGTTTAACCTTCACGATCGCGGCCTGCGCCTCGCATCCGAAACCGACGCCGCTCGAGCCCACGGGCCCCGGCGAGCCGCCGGCGCCGCAGTCTCAATATTCGCCGCCCGAGCAAGGCCCGGTCTCCGAGTCGCCCTCCGCCGCCGTTCCCGGCTCGACGCAGGACTTCGTCATCAGCGCCGGCGACCGGATCTTCTTCGACACCAACGCCTATACGATCCGTCCGGACGCCGCAGATATCCTCTCCAAACAAGCCGACTGGCTGGGCCGCTATCCGGCCGTGAAGGTGCGCGTGGAAGGCAATTGCGACGAACGCGGCACGCGGGAATACAATTTCGCGCTCGGCGCCCGCAGGGCCAATTCGGTGCGTGACTTCCTGGTCGCCCATGGCGTCGACGGCGGGCGCATCAACACGGTCTCCTATGGCAAGGAGCGGCCGATCGATCCAGGCGACGACGACTCCGCCTGGGCCAAGGACCGCAACGCCCACACCACCATCACCGACGGTGCGCAATAGGAATGACCGGCCACGATTTGGCCCCTTGTCTGGTGTGATCCTCGCCGCATGAAGCTTCGCCACGCTCTGGTTCTCGCGCTGTCGACCACGGCCTTGATGTCAGCGTCCGTCTCCACGCCCGCCTTCGCGCAAACGGAGGCGGGCGATGCGGCTCGGCAAGACCTTTCCAGTCGTCTCGACCGGCTGGAGAAACAACTGCATGAGGTGCGCGAAATCGTGCTGCAGGCGCGGTCCACCGGCCAGCCTGTAGAGATCAAGGAGGCGGGTCCCGATCCAGAGGTCACCGCGCTCTCGGCCAAGTTCGACGACATGGCCCAGACCTTGGCGAGTCTGAATGGCCAGATCGAGACCCTCACCCACGACGTCGACGAGGCGCGCAAGTCGGCCGACGACGCCAAGGCCGCCGCCGCCGGGCTTTCCGAGCGGCTCGACGCGCTGGAAAAGCAGGTGGCCAACATTGCGACGCCCCCGCCCCCCCCGCCGCCTAGCGACGCCGCCGGGCCGCCGCCCGAGGCGGACGCCGCCCCGTCGCCCGGCGGCGGCGATCCCAAGGTCGCCTACGACGCCGCGCACAAGCTGATGATGGACGGCGACTATCCGGCCGCGGCGGCGGCCTATCAGGACTATATCGACCACTTCCCCCATGCCGCGAACCTGGGCGAGGCCCGCTATTGGCTGGGTGAGACCAAGTTCGCCCAGGAAGACTACGCCGGCGCGGCGGTGGCCTATATCGCCGCCATCCATGGTTGGCCGCAGACCGCCTGGGGCGCCGACGCCGACGTCAAGCTGTCGCTCTCCCTCTTGGCGCTGAACAAGCCGACCGAGGCTTGCGCCGCCCTCGGCGAGTTCGATCGCCACTATGCGCGCGCCGGCGCCTCGGCCAAGGCCCGCGCCACCGCCGCGCGGATCAAGGCCAAATGCGCGGGTTGAGGCTCCGCATCCGTAACCCATGACGGTTGGGGTTGGCGCGGCGGGACGCGATGCGCTGGCGATCGGCGCGGTCCTCGATCGCCGGCTTGACCCCAGCCTGGCCCAGCCCATCGCCGTGGCCTTTTCGGGCGGGGGGGACTCGCTGGGCGCCCTGGTCGCCACCAAGGCCTGGGCCGACGGGTGTGGGCGGCCGGTGATCGCGCTGCACGTCGACCATGGCCTGCAGGCCGCCAGCGGCGCCTGGCGGGATGCCGCGGCCGAAACGGCGCGGCGGCTGGGCGTCGGCTTCCGGGCCCTGGCCTGGACCGGCGGCAAGCCCGTCGTCGGCCTGGCCGCCGCCGCGCGACGGGCGAGGCACAGCCTGATCGCCGAGGCGGCCAGGGCGGCGGGCGCAACGACCGTCGTCTTCGGCCACACCGCCGACGACATCGCCGAAAGCGCGCTGATGCGGTCGGAGGGATCGAGCCTGGGGCCTTTGCGCGAATGGCGCCCATCGCCGGTGTGGCCGGAAGGGCGCGGCGTCTTCAGCCTGCGGCCGCTGCTGGGCGTGCGCCGGGCGGCGATCCGCGAGGCTTTGCGCGCGGGCGGCTGGCGTTGGATCGACGATCCCGCCAATGAGGACCTGCGCCAGCCCCGCGCCTGGGCGCGGCGGCGATTGAGCGACGGGGCCGGCGTTATGGCGCCGCTCGCGGACGCGCCGGACGCCGCGCCGCCGGCCTGCGCCGCCACGATCGACGACTGGGGGACGATCCGCTTCGACCGCGACGCCTGGCGTCGGCTTCCCGAGGCCGCGGGCCGGCCTATGCTGGCGGCCGCCTTGCTCTGCGCCGGCGGCGGCGAGCGGCCGCCGAGGCGTGAGCGGGTCGCGGCCCTGTTCGCGCGTCTTTCCGGCCGGGAGACTGTCACCGCCACGCTCGCCGGCGCCCGGCTGGCCGCCGACCGCGAGATCCTGATCGCGCGAAACGCCGGTGAGATCGCCCGCGGCGGCCTGGCGCCCGTCGCGCTCGATCCGGGCCGCGCCACGGTCTGGGACGGCCGCTTCGAACTTTGCGGCGATCGGCCGGGGCTGACCATTGTCGCGCTCGGCGGCGCCGGGGCGCGGCTGGACGCGGAGGCTCGCCGCCGCCTCAAGGCCGCGCCGGCCGAGGCCCGGCCAGCCCTGCCGCTGGTGGTCGACGCGGCGGGCGCCCTGGCTTGCCCGATCCTTGCAGGCGAAGCGGCGATCGTGGTTAAAACCCTGGTCGGCGCACGCTTTTCCGCGGCTTGCGGCGCCATTTTAGTAGAACCCCGAGCCTAGTCACGCACGCGACGAATCGCGCGCGTGGCGAAACCGGGCGCGGCGCCTTATCTTGAGCCTTGACGGCTCTTCAACGAGGTCGAAGGAATGACTTTGCGCAATCTGGCCATCTGGGGCGTGATCGCCCTCCTGGCGGCCGGCCTCTACAGTATGGTGACTCAAGGGGCGAAGACCGCCGCCGGCGGCGAGTTGAGCTATTCTGAGCTGCTCGCCAATATCGACGCGGGCCACGTCAAGACCGCCGTGCTGAGGGCGCAGAGCGTCGATGTGGTCGAGTCCGACGGCAGCAAGCACACCGTCACCACCCCGCTCGATCAGGGCGACCTGGTCAAGGAACTGCGCGATCACGGCGCGGACATCACCGTCACGCCGGTCGGCGGCAACATGCTGGTCAACCTGCTCATCCAGCTCTTGCCCTTTATCCTGCTGGGCGCGGTCTATTTCTTCTTCATGCGCCAGATGCAGGGCGGCGCGCGCGGCGCCATGGGTTTCGGCAAGTCCAAGGCCCGCATGCTGACCGAGAACAAGAACCGCATCACCTTCGACGACGTGGCCGGCGTCGATGAGGCCAAGGACGAGCTGGCCGAGATCGTCGACTTTCTGAAAGATCCCGCCAAATTCCAGAAGCTGGGCGGCAAGATCCCGAAAGGCGCCCTGCTCGCGGGCCCTCCGGGCACCGGCAAGACCCTGCTCGGCCGCGCCATCGCCGGCGAGGCGGGGGTGCCCTTCTTCTATATTTCCGGCTCCGACTTCGTCGAAATGTTCGTCGGCGTCGGCGCCAGCCGCGTGCGCGACATGTTCGAACAGGCGAAGAAGAACAGCCCCTGCATCATCTTCATCGACGAGATCGACGCGGTCGGCCGCCATCGCGGCGCGGGCCTGGGCGGCGGCAATGACGAGCGCGAGCAGACCCTGAACCAGCTGCTGGTCGAGCTGGACGGGTTCGAGGCCAATGAAGGCGTCATCGTCATCGCCTCGACCAACCGCCCCGACGTGCTGGACCCGGCGCTCTTGCGTCCGGGCCGGTTCGACCGCCAGGTGGTGGTGCCCAATCCCGACGTGGTCGGGCGCGAGAAGATCCTGCGCGTCCACATGCGCAACGTGCCCCTCGGGGCCGACGTCAATGTGCGCACCCTGGCGCGCGGCACGCCGGGCTTTTCCGGCGCCGACCTGTCCAACCTGGTCAACGAGGCCGCGCTGCTGGCCGCCCGGCGCAACAAGCGCATGGTGACCATGGGCGACTTCGAGCACGCCAAGGACAAGGTCATGATGGGCGCGGAGCGCAAATCCATGGTCATGAGCGACCAGGAGAAGCGCAACACCGCCTATCACGAGGGCGGCCATACCCTGGTGACGCTGACCGTTCCGGCCGCCGATCCAGTGCACAAGGTGACCATCATCCCGCGCGGCCGCGCGCTCGGCATGGTGGTGCAGCTTCCCGAGGGCGACCGCTATTCCATGGACTTCCAGCAAATGACCTCGCGGCTGGCCATCATGATGGGCGGACGGGTCGCCGAGGAGCTGATCTTCGGCAAGGAGAAGGTGACCTCCGGCGCCTCGAGCGACATCCAGGCGGCCACCAGCCTGGCGCGCAACATGGTCACCCGCTGGGGCTATTCCGACGCGGTGGGTATGGTCTCCTATGGCGACAACCAGGAAGAAGTCTTCCTCGGCCACTCGGTCGCGCGCACCCAGAACGTCTCGGAAGACACCGCCCAGAAGATCGATTCCGAGGTCCGCCGGCTGGTCCAGGATGGGCTGGACGAGGCGCGCCGCATCCTCACCGAGCGGATCGCCGATCTGCATACGATCGCCAAGGCCCTGCTCGAATTCGAGACCCTGACCGGCGAGGAGGTCGACAACATCCTGAAGGGCATTCGGCCGAACCGTGAAGACGACCTTGAGGAAAAGCGGCCGCCGACGCCGTCCCTCGCCGTGCCGTTAACCCACGCCCCGGACCCCGAGCCGGCGTGAAGCCCGGCCGCCCGTCCGTCATGGGGGTGGTCAACCTCACCCCGGACAGTTTTTCCGACGGCGGGCGGTTTTTGCAGGCGACGGACGCGCTCGCCCATGCCCGCGAGTTGATCGCGGCCGGCGCTGACTGCCTCGATATCGGCGCGGAGTCGACCCGGCCCGGCGCGGAGCCGATTTCCGCCGCCGACGAACTTGCCCGCGTCGTTCCCCTGATCGCGGCGATCCGCGCCGAAAGCGCCATTCCTCTCTCGGTCGACACCATGAAGCCCGACGTCGCGCGCGCGGCGCTCGCCGCCGGCGCCGGGATGTGGAACGACGTCACCGCGCTGCGCTGGCGGGAGGACAGCCTCGCCGCCGCCGCCGAACTCGGCTGCGAGGTGGTGCTGATGCACATGCGGGGCGAGCCGCGCACCATGCAGGCGGCGCCGGCCTATGACGACGTGACGGCCGAGGTCTGCGCCTTCCTGGCCGGGCGCGCGCGGGCCGCCATCGCCGCCGGCGTGGCGCGCGAGAAGATCTGGCTCGATCCGGGCATCGGCTTCGGCAAGACCGGCGAGCACAGCCTGACCCTGCTTGGGGCTCTGGACCGCATCGTCGCCCTGGGCTTTCCCGTCCTGCTCGGCGCCAGCCGCAAGAGCTTCCTGGGCAAGATCGATCGCAAGGCGACCGAGGCCACGGACCGTCTCGGCGGCTCTCTGGCCGCGGCCCTGGCCGGCGCGGCGGCGGGGGTCGCGGCGGTGCGTGTCCACGATGTGCGCGAGACGGTGCAGGCGCTGGCTGTGCGCGCGGCGATCAGGGACGCTTCTCTTGAACCCTCGCCCCGCGAAGCGGGGAGAGGGCAGGGTGAGGGGCTCTTTGCGTGACGGACGTCTCCGGCAAGTCGGCGGCGGCGGCGCGACCCCCTCACCCTGCCCTCTCCCTCGCAAAAAGCGGGAGAGAGGGTTCCAAAAGAGGCCGCGTCCTGGTCATTGGCGGCTCGGACTCCAGCGGCGGCGCCGGGATTCAGGCCGACATCAAGACGGTGACCGTGCTGGGCGGCTATGCGGCCAGCGCCATCACGGCGGTCACGGTGCAAGACACGCGCGCCATCCACGCCATTCATCCGATCCCACCGGACCTGGTCGTCGCTCAGGCGCGCGCGGCGCTCGACGATATCGGCGTCGATGCGATCAAGACCGGCATGCTGGGCTCGCGCGCCGTCGTCGAGGCGCTGGCCGACTTGCTGGCTGGGACGGCGGCGCCGATCGTCGTCGATCCGGTGATGGCGGCGACCACGGGCGCGGTCTTGCTTGAGGCCGATGCGATCGAGGCCATGCGCGGCCGGCTGATCCCGCTCGCCAGCCTGCTCACGCCCAACGCGCCCGAGGCCGAACGATTAACCGGTTTCAAGGTCGCCGCCACAGACGATCTGCGGCGCGCCGGCGAGGCCTTGCTGGCGATGGGCGCGCGGGCGGTGCTGATGAAGGGCGGCCATGTCGGCGGCGAATCGGTTATCGACGTTCTGATGAGCCCGGCGGGCGAGACCTTCTTCACCAGCGAGCGGATCGCCACCCGCCACAGCCACGGCACCGGCTGCACTCTGGCCTCGGCCTGCGCCGCCGGCCTGGCCCAGGGCCTTGATCTGCTCGACGCGGTCGCCCGCGCCCATGCCTACGTCGCCGAGGCGATCCGCCAGGCGCCGGGCCTCGGCGCCGGCGCCGGCCCGATCGACCATGGCTGGCCGCTGAGGGCGCGATGAGCGGCGACCTCGAGGCCCGCCTGGAGGCGATCGTGCGGGCCAGCCCGCGCCTGATGCAGGTCCTGACCATCGCGCGCGATCTCGCCCTGCCGGATTGGCGCATCGTCTCCGGGGCGGTCTACCAGACGGTCTGGAATGCGCTCACCGGCCGCGACCTCGACTATGGGGTCAAGGACTATGACCTCTTCTATTACGACGCGTCCGACACCTCCTACGAGGCCGAGGATGTCATCATCCGCCGCGCGGAGCGGGTCTATCCCGCCGACCTCGCGCCGCTTGTCGAGGTGCGCAACCAGGCCCGCGTCCATCTCTGGTTCGAACAGCGCTTCGGCGAGCCCTATGACCCACTGCGTTGTTCCGACGAGGCGCTGGAGCGGTTCGTGGGGCCGGCCTTCGCGGTGGGGGTTCGGCTCGAATCGAACGGGCGGCTCGACATCGCCGCGCCCTTCGGCCTCGATGACGTTTTCGCCCTGCGCATCCGGCACAATCCCAACCGGCCGCATGCCAAGGGCTGGGCCAAGGTGGTCGCCTCGGCCAAGGCGCGCTGGCCGGAACTGGTCATCGTCGAGCCGACCGCCTAGCGTCGATAGGCGTCGCGATTGCGGATCTCCATCCAGCGATCGATCCTGGTCAGCGGCGTAAAGCCGAACGTGACATAGAGGCCGTGGGCGTCGCGGGTGGCCAGATGCAGCCGTCGCAGGCCCTGCAGGTCGGGGGTGGTCCGTCAGATAGGCCATCAGCATCGACGATTTCACAGGGTGCGGTGTTCATCGCGCGTCAGACCATGCCCAGCGCGCGGTCGTCAGGCTCGACGAGAGCGCGGGCCAGCAACTTCAGGCCATGCTCCAGAACCGCTAGATTGGGCGCGGCGCCCAGGCAGATCCGCAGGCCATGCTCCTTTGCGCCTGGCGTCATCGGAGCCGTTGGCGAGGTGACCTGAACCCCTTCGCGCAGCGCGCGCGCGGCGGCGCGTTCGGCCTCGAGTTCGCCCATGGGCGCCCAAAGGTGGGTGGCGGCGATGTTCGGGGGCCGGTTCGCCACCGGCCCGAGAATCTCCATCGCCAGCCGCGTGCGCGCGATCAGTTCCCGGCGGTGGGCGCTAAGAATGCCCCGCGCGGTCCCATCCTCGATCCACTGGGTCGCGATCAAGGCGCCCAGGCCGGGTGGGCAGAACGCGACCGCGCGGAGTGCGCCCAAGGATCGATCTAGCCAATCACCGCCCGTCGGTGGGACGCAATATCCAACTCTCAGGCCGGGCGTGAGACTCTTGGAAAGGCCGGTGACATGGAACACCCGCTCAGGTGCGAGCATCGCCAGCGGCGGCAGATGGAACTCGTCGGCATAGGCGGCATAGAGGTCGTCTTCGACGATCAGCAGGTCTCGCTTGCGTGCGATCTCAACGATCGATCGCCGGCGCTCAAGGCCCATGATTCGGCCGGTCGGGTTCTGCAGCGGCTGAATATAGGCGACGCGAGCGCCGGTTTCGGTCGCGGCCTTCTCCAAGGCCTCTGGCGTCAGCCCTTCACTGTCCATCACCGCGCCGACCAGGCCGTAGTCCATGTGGGCCGCCAGGGCCTTGACGCCGGTGAAGGTCGCCGCTTCGACGATGAGGCGCGCGCCCGGCCGGCAGGCGGCGCCCAGGGCGATGGCGATCGCTTGCTGCGCGCCGCCGGTCAGGATCAGCCGCCGCCAGTCCAGGGCGACCCAGTTGGCGGTGGTCTCAAGCCAGGCGGCGGCGGCGCGACGGTGCGTCTCGACGCCGGCCGGGGGCGGATAGTCGAGATGGGTCATGAGGTCGCCGCGCTGACGCAAGCGGCCGAGGGTCTCGGAGAGCCGCGCTTCGGTGTGGGCGGACGGCGGCAGGTTGCGCCCAAGATCGATGAGGCCTCGGTTTTGCGCCGAGTCCGACGCGCGCTCGGCTGGCTTGGCGACGAAACTGCCTCGGCCGACATGCGCGGTGACCAGACCCCTGACCTCGGCCGCCGCATAGGCCTTGGTGACCGCGCCGACACCGACGCCGAGCAACTCGGCGAGCCGCCTGTGGGTGGGAAGGCGCGCGTCCGGCGGCAAGAGTCCCGAAGCGATGTCCGCCTCGAGCGCCGCCGCGATACGCTGATGAATATAGCCGTCGCCGGAGTCGATTTGAGGCCGCCACTCCGCCATCGCTGCACCTCATATTGTCGCCGTGACAATAGTCCGATTGACTCGCTGATCAATATGTAAAAACTTAGGGATTGTATTGGACCAGCACGAATTGTCTCACGGATAGGGGCATGGCCATGGCGGTAGAGGTTCGCGCGATACCCCTGGCTGCCGCCGGCGTGCGACTGGAACCCTTGTCTGAGGCTCATCGGGAAGGCCTGCGAAAGGCCGCGGATGCGCCGGAAATCTGGGCGCACATGCCGGTTGCCGCCTTGGGCGCGGCCTTCGATCCATGGTTCGACGAGGCGCTGATGGCCGCCGAGACGCGCGCCGAGGCGACCTGGGCGGTTCGCATGGCGATGGATGGCGCCCTGGTCGGATCGACCCGCTACATGGCGATCGTGACCGCCCATGCACGGGCCGAGATCGGCCACACCTGGTATTCGCCGGCGGTCTGGGCGACCCAGGTCAATCCCGCCTGCAAGTTCGCCTTGTTCGAATATGGGTTCGAGAGCCTTGGGCTGAACCGCATCGAATTGAAGACCGACATCCGCAATCTTCGCTCTCAGGCGGCGATCGCCAAGCTGGGCGCCCTGCGCGAGGGTCTGTTCCGCGCCCATATGATCAGGCCGGACGGCTCGTTGCGGGACACCGTCTACTTCTCAGTTGTTCGCCAGGACTGGCCAAGGGTTCGCGATGGCTTGAGGGCGCGCCTTTCTTTGCTCTCGTTGACATAGGAGCCGGTCTGATGCGCCAGCCGGCTGTCAATAGGTTCATCTTCGACCCGTTCAAGAGCGATCCATCCGCTGAGCGGCCGCTGCAGCGGCATAGCCCGCGCCTGAGCGTCAATCTCAACAAGATTGCTCTGCTGCGAAACGCACGGCGTACCGGCGTGCCGAACATCGTCGACTTTGCGCGTCTCGCCTTGGAGGCCGGCGCGGATGGTCTGACTGTGCATCCACGTCCAGACGGGCGGCATATTCGCTACGAGGATGTCTTGCTGCTCAAGAAATTCATCGCAACCTGGCCCGGCGCCGAACTCAACATAGAAGGTTGTCCAACTCCCGAATTTCTCAAGCTTGTCCTGTGCGCGTCGCCGCACCAATGCACGTTGGTGCCTGACGAACCGGGTGCGTTTACGTCAGATAGCGGTTGGAACTTGACCTCGGAAAAGCGCGCCGTCGAGGACGCGGTGGCGCAGCTCAAATTGATCGGCTGTCGCACCATCCTGTTTTTCGATCCATCGCCAAGATCGCTTGGACGGGCGAGGGCGCTAGGAGCGGATGGGATCGAAATCTATACCGGGCATTACGCTGCCGCCTGCAGATCCGGCGATGCAGGTCAGGCCTTGTCCGACATTCAATCGACCGCATGCCAGGCGACCGCGCTGGGCCTGATGGTCAATGCGGGACATGATCTGACGACGGAAAATTTGGGGCCTTTAATTGCGGCCTGTGAGTTCAACGAGGTCTCGATCGGCCATGAGCTTGCGGCGGATGCGCTCACACGAGGATTTGCGCAAACAGTGCGAGCCTATCGCCAGACGCTGCGAAAATCGCAGAGGATTGGCTCGGTTGCGCAAGCGTTTGCGGAAAACGCGGGCTATCGCCTTCGATCCGCTCAACCGGGCGATCTCGACCTCATCTGTCGCCACCGGCACGAGATGTTCAAGGCATCCGGCAGAACCGATGCGATGCTGCAGCCGATGACCACGGCGTTCCGGGCGTGGCTTCAACCTCGCCTCGCGGATGGTCGCTATTTCGGCTGGATGGTCGATCTCGAAGGGCGGGATGTTGCGGGTTTGGGCATGATGGTCATGGATTGGCCGCCGCACCCTTCGCATCCCGGCCAAGAGATTCGCGGTTACATCCTGAATGTTTTCGTTGAGGTGCAATACCGGCGCCGGGGTTTGGCGCATGAACTCATGGGGCGGGCGCTCGCAGAGGCGCGTGCTCGTGGGCTGCAGCACATCACCCTTCATGCGACTGCGATGGGCGCGCCCGTGTACGAGGCGCTCGGTTGGCGACAGACCTCGGAAATGTCGATCAGCCTCTGAGACCGGATTCGAGCAGGAGACAATCTGATGCGCCAGTGGACCGTCGACGCCTTCGCCGCCGCGCCTTTCATGGGCAATCCCGCTTGCGTGGTCGAGCCGTTCGACGCCTGGCCCGACACAGGCTGGATGCAGGCCCTGGCGGCGGAGAACAACCAGGCCGAGACCGCCTTCCTGCTCAGGACCGGCGATCCGGCCCGCTTCGGGCTGCGCTGGATGACGCCGGCGATCGAGGTTCCGCTGTGCGGTCACGCGACGCTCGCCTCGGCGCATGTGCTGTTCGAAGAGATCGGCATGACGGCCGGGGCCATCACCTTCGAGACCCAATCGGGGCCGCTTGGCGTCCGCCGATCCGGCGCGCGGCTGCAGATGGATTTTCCGGCCTCGCCGCCGCGTCGGGTCACCGAGCCGGCGGGTCTGGCGCAAGCCCTTGGGGCGCAGCCGGTCGAGGTCTGGGCGGCCCAGTTCCTGGTCGCCGTGCTGGCCGACGAAGCGATGGTGCGAGGCCTCAAGCCGGACATCGCGGCCATCCAGCCGATCTCCAGCGAGGCGACGCAAGGCCGCGGCAATGTCGGCGTGGCGGCGCTGAGCGATGCGGGCGCGGCCTATGACGTCGTCGACCGGTTCTTCGCGCCCGGCTCGGGGATCCCAGAGGACCCGGCGACCGGTTCGCTGCACTGCATCCTGGCGCCGCTGTTCTCTGACAAGCTGGGCAAGCCCGTGATCGGCTTCCATCAGGCCTATCCCGGTCGCGGCGGCGACATCGAAACCGAGATGGCGGGCCATCGCGTCTTGCTGCGCGGCCGCGCGGTGACGGTCGCGGAAAGCCGGCTCAGGCTTTAGGGCTGGGCCATTTGCAGATCGATCGCCGATCGGCGAAACGCCTTAGCCCATTTTCGGCCCCGCTGCCGGCTGCACCAAAACGGGCTCGCCCTTGGCCGGCGAGCCCGTTCGTAAGACAGGCCGCTTGGGCCAGCCCTGGTTACATGTGGTGGTGATGCATCATCATGTGATGATGGTGGCGCCACATCGTGTGGTGGTGATGCCAATCGCGGGCTGACGCCGTGGACGCGGAAAGGGCTACCGCGCCTAGGACGAGCAGCGAAACGACAATTTTCTTCATAGGGATATTCCTCAGGGGGTTGGACGCCGCGCGGAGTGATTCGGCGTCCCCCCGCTTGCGCCTGTTCATCAAACGCGATGCTTGGTTAAAAGTCACAGAATATTCTCGCGCGATCCGTCCGCGACAATTTACTGGCGTTCGGGTCGGTTTGGTGTATGCACCGCGCCGGGCCACGCCCTCCCAACGGGGCGCTGCTCATCTGCAAGGATGGGAGTTAAAATGCATAATATCGCCAAGCCGGCCATGCGTCCGGCTCGCCCTCAATTTTCCTCGGGACCTACGGTCAAACACCCCGGTTGGCGGCTTGAAAACCTGCAAGCCGCGCCGCTCGGCCGTTCTCACCGCTCCAAGGTCGGCAAGGGCCGGCTGAAGGAGGCCATCGACCGCACCCGCGAGGTGCTGGAGGTGCCAGACGACTTCCTGATCGGCATCGTGCCCGCGTCCGACACCGGCGCGGTCGAGATGGCCATGTGGTCGATGCTCGGGCCGTTGCCGGTGCAGGTCGCCGCCTGGGAGAGCTTCTCCAAGGACTGGGTGGTCGATGTCATCGACCAGCTCAAACTGCCCAATGCCGAGGAACTGACGGCGCCGTTCGGCCAGCTGCCGGACCTCTCAAAGGTGCGCCCCGACGCCGACCTGGTCTTCGCCTGGAACGGCACCACCTCGGGCGTGCGCGTGCCCAATGCCGACTTCATCTCGGCCGATCGCAAGGGCATCGTCATCTGCGACGCCACCAGCGCCGCCTTCGCCCAAGCGCTCGACTGGGCCAAGCTCGATGTGGTCACCTATTCCTGGCAGAAGGTGCTTGGGGGCGAGGCCGCCCACGGCATGCTGATCCTCTCGCCGCGCGCGGTGCAGCGGCTGGAAACCTATACGCCGCCCTGGGCCCTGCCCAAGCTCTTCCGGATGACCAACAAGGGCAAGCTGTCGCGCGACATCTTCGACGGCTCGACCATCAACACGCCGTCGATGCTGTGCACCGAGGACTATCTCGACGCGCTGAAGTGGGTCTCGTCCATCGGCGGGCTTTCGGCCATGTACGCCAGAGCCGACGAAAACGCCGCGGTGCTGACGCGCTGGGCGGAAAAGACGCCTTGGATCGACTTCCTGGCCGAGGATCCGAAGACGCGCTCCAATACCGGCGTCTGCCTGAAGATCGTCGACGCCCGCGTCACATCCTTGCCGGCGGCCGGCCAGGCGGAATTCGCCAAGAAGCTGTCCGACCTTCTGGAAAAGGAAGGCGTGGCCCTGGACGCCGCAGCCTATCGCGACGCGCCTCCGGGCTTGCGCATCTGGTGCGGCGGCGCGGTGGAGATCTCCGACATCGAGGCGCTGACGCCCTGGCTCGACTGGGCCTTCGCCACCGTCGCCGACGAGCTGCTGCAAGCGGCCTAACCCTAAGCCTTCCCCCTTGCGGGGGAGGGTTGGGAGGGGGGTGAAACCCCGTCCTCGCCGCGCCCGCACCCCCAACCCCAACCCCTCCCCGCCGCCGACGGGAGGGGAGCTCTTTAGGAGCGTTCCCAATGCCTCCTCGCGTTCTCATCTCCGACCAGCTTTCCCCCGCCGCCATCGACATCTTCAAGGCCCGCGGCGTCGAGGCCGACGTCAAGACCGGCCTCAGCAAGGACGAACTCCTGCAGATCATCGGCGACTATGACGGCCTGGCCATCCGCTCGGCCACCAAGGCCGACAAGGATGTGCTGGCCGCCGCCAAGTCGATGAAGGTGATCGGCCGCGCCGGCATCGGGGTCGACAATGTCGACATCCCCGCCGCCACCGCCGCCGGCATCGTGGTCATGAACACCCCGTTCGGCAACTCCATCACCACCGCCGAGCACGCCATCGCCCTGATGTTCGCCCTGGCCCGCCAGCTGCCGCAGGCCGACACCTCCACCCAGGCCGGCAAGTGGGAGAAGAACCGCTTCATGGGCGTGGAGCTCTACGCCAAGACCCTCGGCCTGATCGGCGCCGGCAATATCGGCTCCATCGTCGCCGACCGCGCCAACGGCCTGAAGATGAAGGTGGTCGCATACGATCCCTTCCTGTCGCCGGAACGGGCGGTGGAGATCGGCGTGGAGAAGGTCGAGCTGGACGAGCTTCTGGCCCGCGCCGACATCATCACCCTGCACACGCCGCTGACCGACAAGACCCGCAACATCCTGGGGCCTGAAGCTTTGGCGAAGACCAAAAAGGGCGTGTTGATCATCAACTGCGCCCGCGGCGGCCTCGTCGACGAACAGGCCCTGCGCGAGGGCCTGGACTCGGGCCATATCGGCGGCGCGGCCTTCGACGTCTTCGTCACCGAGCCGGCCAAGGAAAACGCGCTGTTCGGCGCGCCGAACTTCATCGCAACGCCGCATCTAGGCGCCTCCACCAACGAGGCGCAGGAGAATGTCGCCCTGCAGGTGGCCGAGCAGATGAGCGACTACCTGCTCACCGGCGCGGTCTCCAATGCGCTGAACAGCCCCTCGGTCACCGCCGACGAGGCGCCGAAGCTGAAGCCTTACGTGGCGCTGGCGGAAAAGCTGGGCGCCTTCGCCGGCCAGATGGTCGATGTCGGCCTGAAGGCCATCGACATCGCCTACGAGGGCGAGGTTGCGTCCATCAACGTCAAGCCGCTGACCGCGACGGCCCTGGCCGGCCTGCTGCGTCCGATGCTGTCGGAGGTCAATATGGTCTCCGCCCCGGCGGTGGCCAAGGAGCGCGGCGTCACCCTGTCGGAATCACGCCAGGACGAGTCGCCGGTGTTCGACAGCCTGATGCGCATCACCGTCACTACCGAGCTTGGCAAGCGCTCCTTCGCCGGCACCCTGGTCGGCGGCGCGCCGCGCGTGGTCGAGGTCAAGGGCATGGACCTGGACGCGCCGTTCTCGCCGGCCATGCTCTACGTCAACAACCTCGACAAGCCGGGCTTTATCGGCGCGCTGGGGGCGCTGCTGGGCGATGCGGGGGTCAATATCGCCACCTTCAACCTCGGCCGCCGCGACGCCGGCGAGGACGCCATCGCCCTGGTCGGGGTCGACACCGCGCCCGACCAGGCGCTGCTCGATCGGGTCAAGGCCCTGCCGCACGTGAAGGAAGCCCGCGCACTCAGGTTCTAGCTGGCTTGCGGCCCGCCCTTGACCTGGGGCGGGCCGGCGCCTTTTATGCCGCTCCCTTTTTGCGGGCGCGTTCCATGGCCAAGACGACAAGCGACAAGCCGGCCGACTGGGAGATCGCCACGCGCCTGGTGCGCGGCGGGTCGCTGCGTTCCCAGTACGGCGAGACGGCCGAGGCCATCTTCCTCACCCAGAGCTTTCTCTACGACTCGGCCGAGAGCGCCGATGCGCGGTTCGCGGGCGAGGACGGCGGCTTCATCTATTCACGCTACGCCAACCCGACTGTGCAGATGTTCGAAGACCGGCTGGCGCTGCTCGAAGGGGCGCAAGCCTGCCGCGCCCAGGCGTCCGGCATGGCCGCGGTGCATCTGGCGCTGATGGGCCTGGTCCGCGCCGGCGACCATATCGTGGCGGGTCAGGCCCTGTTCGGCTCCAACCGCTGGATCCTGAACAATTGGGCGCCGCGGTTCGGGGTCGAGGCGAGCCTGGTTCCGGCCCCCGATCTGGCCGCCTGGCGCAACGCGGTCAGGCCGAACACCAAGGTCTTCCTGATCGAGAGCCCGGCCAATCCGCTGCTGGAGATCACCGACATCGCCGCCGTCTGCGCCATCGCGCGCGAGATCGGCGCCAAGGTGGTGGTGGACAACGTCTTCGCCTCGCCGATCCTGCAAAAGCCGCTGCAGCTTGGCGCCGACGTGGTGGTCTATTCGGCCACCAAGCATATCGACGGCCAGGGACGGGTGCTGGGCGGGGCGGTGCTCGGCGCCAACGCCCTGCTCGAAGAGGCCTATCGCGATCCGATCCGCCACACCGGCCCGGCGCTGTCGCCCTTCAATGCCTGGGTGCTGCTGAACGGGCTGGTGACCCTGGACCTGCGCGTCCGGCGCCAGAGCGAGACGGCCGCGAGCCTCGCCGACCACATCGCCGAGCATCCGAAGGTCAAGACTATCCGCTATCCCGGCCGCCCCGACCATCCGCAGCACGAGATCGCCCGGCGGCAGATGACCGGCGGCACGAACCAGATGCAGGGCGGCGGCACGCTGGTCGCCTTCGACCTGGGCGACCAAGCCGCGGCGTTCAACTTCCTGAACGCACTGCAGCTGATCGACATCTCCAACAATCTCGGCGATGCGCGCTCGATGGCCACCCATCCGAACACCACCACGCACCGCTCGATGACCGAGGAACAGCGGGCGGAGATTGGCCTCACCCCCGGCTGGGTGAGGCTTTCGGTCGGGCTGGAAGGCGCCGGCGACCTTTGGCGCGATCTGAACCGGGCCCTGGACGCCGCATGAGCCGCCTGCCGCGATCCCCATCCGCGCCGAGCTTCCGCGAGACCCGGCGGGCGCGGGAACGCGCCGTCTATGAGGCGACGACGCGGTCGATCCTGGTGCGGGTCGAGCCGCGCTACCTGGCCGACCAGTCCGACGAGCGCGAGGGCCGCTTTGTCTGGTCCTACACCGTCGAGATCGAAAACCATGGCGAGGAGACGGTGCAGCTGCTGTCGCGGCGCTGGATGATCACCGACGCCCTGAACCACACCGAGTCGGTCGTCGGCCCGGGCGTCAAGGGCGAGCAGCCGACGCTGAAGCCGCGCGAGGCCTTCCGCTACAGCTCCGGCTGCCCGCTGCCGACGCCATCGGGCGAGATGCGCGGGGCCTATCAGATGGTCAATGACGCCGGCGAGGCCTTCGAGGTCGAGATTCCCGCCTTTTCGCTGCACCTGCCCGGGGCGCGGCGGACCCTGAACTAGTCGTCGTCGCGACTGAGGCTGAGCAGCCGCCGCGCCAGCTCAGGCTCGACCAGATTGGCCAGCATGGCCTGTTCCGCCCGCGCCACGGTGCGCTGGACCTCCTCCGGCAGGCCGTCGAGGGCTTGGCGATTGATGCGGTAGACCACGCGCAGCGCGCGCTGGTGCAAGGCGAGCCCGGTCGGGGTCACGGTCAGCAGCACCTGACGGCGGTCGCTCGGCGGCGTCGTCCGCTCGACCAGCCCATGGACATAGAGCTGGTCCACCGTGCGGGTCATGGTGGTGCGGTCGACGGCGCAGAACCTGGCCAGTTCGGTCATGCCACACGGCTGCAGGCGCGCGACGACGGCGAGCGCGCGATGGCGGGCGACATTGAGGCCGAGCGGCCGGAAGGCGTCTTCGAGCGCAGCCTCGCGATGGCGACCGAGCATGGAAAAGACGTGGAACAGGTGGGTGGTCAGGTCGAACGGGAATTCGCCGGTCGGATCGATCGTCGTGGATGCGCGGCGCTCCGCTGTTGGCATGTCCCATCCCCCAATGGGTTTCCGCCTGGCCCGCCTGTGTAGGCTAGACCTTGCGTATTCGGACAAGTGTAACAGCGATATTTGTAATTTCCATATGGTGCATTTGCACTTTTATGCTTGACCGTAGGCGGCCATCCGCTTAGCGAAGCGTCCGCGCGCGGCGAGACGCCGGCCCCCCGAAAGCTGAACATGAGCGAAATAGCGAGCCGCGGCTTGAGCAAGCCGATCATCTTTCGCGTGGTCAGCGCGCCGGCCGGCTGGCGGATCCTCGGCGCCGACGCCATCCCCATGGCGACCGTCTATCTCTCGCGCCGGCTGGCGGTCGAACACGCCAACGAAATGGCCGAGGTGCTGCAAGGCCATGGCCAGCAGGCCGAGGTGATCGTCGAGGGCGAGGGGCCTTCCGCCGTCTGAGGATAAGTTGAGGCCGCTAGCCGGGCCGCGCCGCGCCCACGGCCTCGGGCGCGATGTCGTAGGTGCGCGAGCAGTATTCGCACGTCACCCGGATCATCCCGTCGGCCTCGACCATCTCGGCCCGTTCCGACGCCGGGAAGGATTTCAGCACCCCCTCGATCCGGTCCCGCGAACAGCGACAGAAGGCGCGCAACGGCCTGGGCTCGAACATGCGCACGCCGGTCTCGTGGAAGAGCCGGTAAAGCAGGCGCTCGGGCGTGATGGTGGGATCGACCAGCTCGTCCTCGCCGAGGGTGGCGATATAGGCCTGGGCGGTCTCCCAGGCGTCCTCGGTCGAGCCGCGCGCCTCGTCGCCGGCGATGTTCTGCAGGATCAGTCCGCCGGCGCGCCAGGTCGGGGCGCCGGTGGTCTGCACCCGGCCCACCGCCAGCCGCACCCGGGTCGGGGTCTGCTCGGACTGGGCGAAATAGTGTTCGGCGGACAGGGCCAGGGTCTCGCCCTCGATCGGGGTGACGCCCTGATAGCGTTCGCCGGCGGCGCCCTGGTCGATGGTCATGACGAAGAGGCCCTCGCCGAGCAGGGTCTTGGCGCCCGGCCGTGCGAAGCCGGTCGAAACCTCGGCCACCCGCGCGGGGTCATAGCGGCAATAGCCCCTGAGCGCGCCGGTGCTGTCATAGTCGGCCACCACATAGGCGACCGGCCCATCCCCTTGCGCCTGCAGGATCAGCCGGCCGTCGAACTTGAGGCTGGCGCCGACAAGCGCGGCCAGGGCGCAGGCCTCGCCGAGCAGATTGGCCGCGGCTTCCGGATAGTCGTGGCGGGTGAGGACGTCGTCGACCGCCGCGCCCAGACGCACGAGGCGCCCGCGTACGGGCTGGCCCTCGATCTGGAAGGCGACGACGAGATCGTCGGTGAGAGACATGGCGTCGGGCACGTCGCGATTAGATAGGAAGGCTGCGGGCTTGCGAAAGGTCAGATCGCGCTGAGGCACCAGGCGATGATCGCCTTTTGCGCATGGATGCGGTTCTCCGCCTCGTCCCAGATAACCGACTGCTGTCCGTCGATCACCCCGGCGGTGACCTCTTCGCCGCGGTGGGCGGGGAGGCAGTGCATGAAGAGCGCGGCCGGCGCGGCCTCTCCCATCAGCGCC
Organism: Caulobacteraceae bacterium; assembly: GCA_965277425.1. Lineage (GTDB taxonomy): Bacteria > Pseudomonadota > Alphaproteobacteria > Caulobacterales > Caulobacteraceae > Poindextera. Next base: position 737,721 of record CBDICR010000006.1, on the reverse strand, counting down.
TCGTCCACCCGATAGGGCTCCAGCGTCTTGAGGCGCTCATCGGCGTCCCTGTCGCCCATGGAGACCCAGGTGTCGGCGACCACCAGGTCGGCGGCGCGGACGGCGGCCCTAGGGTCGGTGGTCACCTCGATGCGGCCCTGCAACGCGCCGGCGCGGGTGAGCTCGGCGGAATCGGGCGCGTAGGCGTCCGGGCTGGCGATATTGAGCCTGAAACCAAGTTTGGCGGCCGCCTGGATGAAGCTGGAACAGACATTGTTGCCATCGCCCACCCAGGCCACCGTCTTGCCGGCCAGCGGCCCGCGATGCTCCTCGAAGGTCATCAGGTCGGCCATGATCTGGCAGGGGTGGCCGCGATCCGAGAGGCCGTTGATCACCGGCACGCTTGCCTGGGAGACCATGGCCTCGATGTCGGCGTGCCGATCGGCCCGGATCATGATCAGGTCGACCATGCGCGACAGCACGCGCGCGGTGTCGTCGATGGTCTCCCCGCGGCCGAGCTGCATGTCCGCGCCGGTCGAGATGATCGAGGCGCCGCCGAGCTGGCGCATCGCCGCATCGAAGGAAAACCGGGTCCGCGTCGAGTTCTTCTGGAAGATCATCGCCAAGGTGCGGTCCCTGGCCGGCGCATCGGCATCGACGCGGCCTTTTGGCCAGCCCCGGCGCGCGGCCTTGCGGGCCTTGGCGTCGTCCAACATGACGCGAAGATCGGCCGATCCGATCTCCCACAGGTCGATGAAGTGGCGAAGCCCCGCGGTCATTGTGTTTTTTCCCGCGAGGATGAGCGGAATGGGGTGGTCATTCGGCTAGGCTGCGGTCTGTTTCCGCACCGCTTCGCAGGCGCGCTCCAGCTTCTCGACCGCCTCGCGCGCCTCGTCGATGCTGATGACCAGGGGCGGCAGGAGCCGCACGCAGTTGTCGCCGCCGCCGGCGATCAGCAGCTTTTCGTCGCGGGCGATGGCCATGAAATCGCGATTGTTGGCATTGAGCTTGAGGCCGATGAGCAGGCCCTTGCCGCGCACCTCGGCGATCACGTCGGGATAGCGGTCCTTGAGGCCGGCCAGCTGCTGGCCGAAATAGCCGGCGACCTCGCGTACATGGGCGAGCAGTTCCGGCTTGACCAGTTCGTCCACCGCCGCCAGCCCCACCGCCATGGCCAGCGGATTGCCGCCATAGGTCGAGCCGTGGGCGCCGACGGTCATGCCCTTGGCGGCCTCGGCCGTCGCCAGGCAGGCGCCGACCGGAAAGCCGCCGCCAAGGGCCTTGGCGACGCACATGATGTCCGGCGCGGCGTTCTCGGCCCATTCGTAAGCGAACAAGCGTCCGGTGCGTCCCAGGCCGCACTGGATCTCGTCATAGATGAGCAGCGCGCCCGCCTCGTCGCAGAGCGCGCGCAGCGCGTCGAGCTGGGCGGCGCTCAAGGACCGCGCCCCGCCTTCGCCCTGGACGGGCTCGACGATGACCGCGGCCGTCGTCGGCCCGATCGCCGCCTTCAGCGCCTCATGATCGCCGAACGGCGCCTGCACGTAGCCGGGCAGGCGCGGCCCGAAGCCCTCGAGATAGCCGGCATTGCCCGAGGCGTTGACCGCCGCGTAGCTGCGCCCGTGGAAGGAGCCTTCGAAGCCGATGACGTCGATCCGCTCCGGCGCGCCGTTGGCGGCGTGATAGCGGCGCACGGTCTTCAGCGCGCATTCCACCGCCTCGGTGCCCGAATTGGTGAAGAAGACCACCTCGGCGAAGGTGGCGGCGCAGAGCCTGGCGGCCAGGGCCTCCTGTTCGGGGATGCGATAGATGTTGGAGACATGCCAGAGCTTGTCGCCCTGGCTCTTCAAGGCGGCGACCAGCTTGGGGTGCGAATGACCGAGCGCATCGACCGCGATGCCGGCCACGCAGTCCAGATAGGCGTCGCCATCCGTCGACCACAGGCGCACGCCCTCGCCGCGCTCGAACGCCAGCGGCGCGCGGTTGTAGACGCCCATGATGTGGGTGTCGGGGGAACGAGCCTGGCCGTCTGCCATGGGAGACCTCCCAAAAGCGAACGTCCCCGAGCCGAAAGGGCGCGGGGACTGGAAGGCCGAGGCTTTTCGCCGCGCGGACGGCGGCTGTCAACCGCGGGCTCAGCTTTTCAGGCGATAGCCGGTCTGAAACAGGGTCCAGCAGATCACGCCCATCACCAGGGTGATCGCGCCGACCACCGCGACGCCTACGCCGATCGAGCCGTCCGCTTGGCCGATGAAGCCGTAGCGGAAACCGGAGATGGTGTAGAAGAATGGATTGTATTGCGACAGGCTGCGGAACGGCTCGGGCAGGCGCTCGACCAGATAGAAGGTGCCCGACAGCATGCTGAGCGGCATGACGATGAAGGTGGTCACCGCCGCCATGTGATCGAACTTCTCGGCCCACAGGCCGGCGACCATGCCGATCATGCCCATCATCAGCGCCGCGCCCAGGCCGAAATAGGCCACGGCCCACCAGTGGGCGATATTATAGTGGACGAAGAGCAGGACCGAGATCGCGGTGACCACGCCGACGGCGAGGCCCCGGGTCGCGGCGCCGAGGGCGAAGGCGCAGACCTGTTCGGTCGGCGACAGCGGCGGGGTGATGAAGTCCTGGGTCAGGCCCTGCATCTTGGCCTGCATCAGCGATGAGGACGAGTTGGCGAAGGCGGAGTTCAGGATCGCCATCATGATCAGGCCCGGGCCGATGAAGACCGGGTAGGGGACGCCGTGCACCGAAGGGCGCAGGCCCTTCATCGCCACCACGAAGATGAGCAGGTAGAGCAGGCTGGACAGCACCGGGGCGGCCAAGGTCTGCATCCCGACCTTCCAGAACCGCTTGACCTCCTTCATGTAAAGGGTGGTCGCGCCGGTCCAGTTGACGCCGTGGTAGTCGCGTGGCTGCGGCGGAATGACCTCTGCGGCCGGAAAATCAGCGGTATCTCTCATGGGCCTTGATGTGCCCTTCGCATCGCCCCGGCGCAAGGGCGCGACCTTCGAACCCTCCCGTGCGGCGATATGACTCTCGCCAACTGGATTCACGCCGCCTTTCGCCGGCGCCACAATGGTTTAGCTCAGAAAGGCACGGTCGCCGCCGGCCCTACAAGATATTGATCCCTGTGGACAGACGTGTGGCGCCTATTGTGTCTGTTAACGGACCGTTTACGATATCTGGTAGGGATGGTTCACCGGCGGGGCCATGGGACGCTAGATATGGTGTCGCGCCGGTGAGCTGGCGGCGGCTGGAGGGCAGGCCAATGGGTTGGACCGACGAACGCGTGGAAATGCTGAAGAAGCTTTGGCTGGAGGGCCTATCGGCCAGCCAGATCGCCAAGCAGCTGGGCGGGGTGACCCGCAATGCGGTGATCGGCAAGGTGCACCGGCTGGGCCTGTCCGGCCGCGCCGCGCCGTCGCAGCCGAGCCGGCCGGTGTTCAAGGCGCCGCGCGCGCCGCGCCCGTTGGCGCAGCCCGCGCCCCGGCGTCCGGAGGCGAGGCCCGCGCCGATGCCGGCCCCGGTCTATTTCGTCGAGGAGCCGGGCTCGGCCACGGTGCTGACGCTGGGCGCGCACATGTGCAAATGGCCGATCGGCGATCCATCGACCGACAGCTTCACTTTCTGCGGCCGGCGCGCCGAGGCCGAAGGCCCCTACTGCGTCAATCATGCGCGCATCGCCTATCAGCCGCAGCAACCGCGCAAACGCTCGGGCGCGACGGAGTTGGCCCGCTCGCTGAGGCGCTACATCTAGACCCTTTCGCCCTGCATCGAGGGGAAGGGCGTCAGCCCGGCGCGTAGACGGTCCGCTCTTCGCCGTCCGTGCGAGACCCGTCGCGCGCGGTGACCCGGACGGCCAGGCGGTGGGCGCCGGGCGTCAGGGCGGCGCGCGGCAGATCGAAGGTGAAGCGCAGCCGCGGATAGTCCGGATCGTAGGCGAGCGCCGTCGAGGTCGCAGGCACGCCTGGCCAGGTCTGATGCAGCCGGGCCCGTGAGACGACGCGCCCGTCCAGCAGGATATCGATCCGGGCCACACCGCTCGGGCTGGCGGCAAGCCCCGCGAGATGGTTCAGGATGTCGGCATTGAGGATGTCGGTCCGCTTGGGCCGACCCAGATAGATTTGCGGCAGGAACGGGCAAGGCCTCGGCCTGGCGGCCGGCGCTGCGCCGACGCGGGCGGTGAAGGTCTGCATGACCAGCCGGCCGGGCGCGGCCTCAAGCGTTTCGAGGAGCTCCACGTCCCTGAAACTGCCGCATAGATCGGCGCGAAACCGGGCCTCGTCGGGCATGTCGTAGAGATAGGTCGGCTCCGGCAAGAGAATGACCACCGGCGCGCCGGGATGTTCGGCGAGCAGAGCGTGGCGATCGAGATGGATGGCGGCGCGAAAAAGGTCGAAATGAGCCGTCAACTCGCGCGGATCGCCGAGCGCGAAGACCTGGCGGCCCGGCGCGCCTGGAAACTCCAGCTTCACCGCCTCCACGTGGCCGGCCGTGGCCAGCAGCGGCTCGGCGCCGAAGCTACGGCGCGCGACGGCCTTGGCGCGGGCGATGGCCGGCTCGAACTGGCTGAAGGGCTCGTAGTCGGCGGTGATCCGGTCGCGGATCGATAGCGGCGCCCGTTCCGGGTGAGCCCAGACAACCACGGTCCAAAGGCTGGCGAGCCCAAAGAGGGCGCCGACCATGACCGGGCCAAGGCCGACAATGAACATGCGGACGCGGCGGCGAGGCCGCGAGCGCGCGGCGTCGACATAGGCCTCGAGCGCGCCCGGCAGGAAGGCGATCAGCGGAACATAGGCCTCGATCGGCCATTGCGGCGCCAGCTTCTGGTCGAAAGGGCTCAAGAGCGCATAGAGGCCAAAGACAACGCCGCCGACCCAGAGCAACAGGCTGCGGGCCTCGTCGCCGGCGCGGGCCAGCCGGACGGCGCGGCGCGCGCCTGTGGCCATGCCGACGAAGAAGACCGGCGTGCACATCACCGCCTGGGCGGCGACATAGGCGAGCGGACCAAGCAGGTTGAACGACCAGGCTTGCTGCCCGAGCAGATGGTAGCTGATCGCCGGCGCATGAGCGCCCAGGCTGTAGAGTACGGATGGCGCCAGGCCGGCGGCGGCCAGGGCGCCGGCCAGCCAGAACCCCGGCTCGCGCCACAGCCGCCGGCCGGCCCGGCTGAACAGCGCAAACCCCAGCATGCCGAGCCCGACCCCGGCGAAGCGATAGTGGATGAAAAGACCCAGGCCGCCGCAGACTCCGGCCAGAACCCACCAGCCGATCGCGCCGCCGCGCTGGGCGCGGACGACGGCGCCGAGCATGAGGGCCAGCAGGAGCTGCATTGCCGCCTCGGAATAGAAGATCGCGCCGTTTGCCCCGAGCGCCGGCACAAGCATCGAGAGCAGCCCGGCCCAGATCGCATTGCGCCGGCCCACTATGGGCGCGGCCATGAAATAGACGCCGAACGGCGTGGCCTGGGCGATGAGCAGGGCCGGGCCGCGCAGCGCCAGCGGCGACCAGCCGAACAGGGCCACGCAGGCCCTGGCGAACAGCGGCCAGCCGGCGGGGATGTCGGGATAGGCCAGGGCCGGATGCATGCCGGCGACGACGAAATGGGCTTCCTCCCAGACGACGCCGATATGGGCGGCCAGGGCGAACTTCCAAAGCGTCATTCCGAGCCAAAGCCCGGCCGCGATGGTCGCGAGGCTGCGGTCGTCGCCGAACAGCCGCGAGCGGGCGGCGGCGCCCACGCGCTCGCCGATTGCTGCGCGCGGCATGAACCAGGCCGCGTCGGCCTCGCGTCCGAACGTCAAAAGGACAATCCCCCGGGGAGTCTTGCGACCGGGAGCGGAGCCTGCGCGTTTCGTCCGGACTTGGCTAGGCGCGCGCCCTGCCCCCGCCGGATCGTGACGCGCTCGCGCGTTTAGGCGGCGCCGTCGAGCGAATAACCGGCAGATCGAACGGTGCGAATCGGGTCGGCGTTCAGGTCGCGATTGAGCGCCTTACGCAGGCGGCCGATATGGACGTCGACCGTGCGCGCCTCGACATAGACGTCCGAGCCCCAGACCGCATCGAGCAGCTGTTCGCGGCTGAACACCCGGCCGGGATGCTGCATCAGATAGTCGAGCAACCGGAACTCGGTGGGGCCGAGATGGATCTCCTTGTCGGCCCGGCTGACGCGGTGGGAGGCGCGGTCGACCACGATGTCGCCGTGATGCAACCGGTCGTCGGCCAGCCCAGGGCGGATGCGGCGCAGCACCGCGCGAATACGGGCGGCCAGCTCGCTCATGGAAAAGGGCTTGACCACATAGTCGTCGGCGCCGGTGTCGAGGCCGCGGACCCGATCGCTCTCCTCGCCGCGGGCGGTGAGCATGATGATCGGCAGATTGCGCGTCTCGGGCCGCGCGCGCAGGCGGCGGCAGACCTCGACGCCGGAGACCTTGGGCAGCATCCAGTCCAGCACGACCAGGTCCGGCGCCCGCTCGTCGATGAGCACCAGCGCCTCCTCGCCGTCCCCGGCGATGGTGACTGCGTAGCCCTCCTTGTCGAGATTGTACTGGAGGAGGGCGCTCAGCGCGTCCTCATCCTCGACGATCAGCACCTGCGGGATCATCTCAGCCTTCTTTCTTGACCGGGGTCAGCCGGTCCGAGACCAACGGCCCCTCGCGCATTTCCGAGCGCCGCTGCAGCGCGTCCCACTTCGGCCGTTCGCCGGTCATTTCCTCACCGGTGATCTCGAAATGGATGATTTCGGCGACATTGGTGGCGTGGTCGCCGATCCGCTCCAGGTTCTTGGCGATGAACAGCAGGTGGGCGCCCGGCGCGATCGTGCGCGGATCGCCCATCATATAGGTCAGGAGCTCACGGAAGAGGCTGTTGTAGTGCTCGTCGACCTCCTCGTCGCGCGCCCAGACATTGGCCGCCTTTTCAAGTTCGCCGGCCGTGTAGGCGTCCAGCACCTCTTTCAGGCGCGCCCCGACCAGCCGGCCGAGTCGCTCGATGGAGCGGGTCAGCGGCGTCAAGGGTTCGCTCTCGCTCAGGATCAGCGAGCGTTTGGCGATGTTGCGGGCCAGATCGCCGCAGCGTTCGAGGTTCATGGCGATCTTCAGGGCCGCCACCGTGCGACGCAGCTCGCGCCCGACCGGCTGGCGGGTGGCGATCAGCTCGATGGCGCGCCGCTCGATATCGGCCTGCAGCGCGTCCAGCTTGGGATCGCGCGCCACCACCGCCTGGGCCAGCGCCACGTCGCGCCGGGAGATCGCGTCCAGGCAGTCGGCGATCTGCGCCTCGGCCAGGCCGCCGAGGCGGGCGACTTCCGCGACCAGGGGTTCAACCAGATCGCCGCTTATCGTTACCCACTGCTCGCTCATCGAATTCCGTTACAAAGCCCAAGACGCCGACTCAAAGGCGCGCCCGGAAAGACGTTGCCCGTCGATTGCTGTCGCTATGCGACGGTTTTGCGACAGTTTTGTTACAGCCGCGGGAGATAGGCGGTGAAAGTCGCGCCCTTGCCCTCGACGCTCTCTATCGCCAGGCCGCCGCGGTGTCGGTTGATGATGTGCTTGACGATGGCCAGGCCAAGGCCGGTGCCCAGCCGCGCGCCGCTCTTCTGGCCCTCGACGCGATAGAAGCGTTCGGACAGGCGCGGCAGGTGCTCGCGCGCGATGCCCGCCCCATGGTCGGTGCAGCGCAGCACGACAAAGCGCTCGCCGCCCGCCAGGTCGGGACTGAGCAGGGAAAGCCTGGCCGCGCCGGGGCGGCTCGGCGCCAGCGCCGCTTCGGCGGTGACATCATCGACGACGTCGATCTCCACCACCCCGCCACGGCTCGAGAACTTCAACGCATTGTCGATCAGGTTCTGCGCCACCTGGGCGATCTGGTCGCGGTCGCCGACGATCATGGCGCGGCCGCGTTCGGCCATGCGGGTTTGCAGCTTCACCCCGCGCTCGGCGGCCAGCGGCGCCAGGGCGTCGAGCACGTCGAGAGTCACCTGCGCCACGTCCACCCTTCCTTCGGGCGCGATGTGTTCGTTGAGTTCGATACGGCTTAAGGACAACAGATCGTCGATCAGTCGCGCCATCCGCCCGGCCTGGGCGGCCATCACGCCCAGGAAGCGTTCGCGGGCGACGGCATCCTCGCGGGCGTGGCCGCGCAGGGTCTCGATGAAGCCGGTGAGCGAGGCCAGCGGCGTGCGCAACTCGTGGCTGGCATTGGCCAGGAAGTCGGCGCGCATCCGTTCGTTGCGCCGCGCATCGGTCTCGTCGCGAATGACCATGAGCGCCAGACGCGCCCCGTCGGCGGCTGGCGCCAGCGGTCGGGTGCGCACGCGCCAGAACCGGTCCTGGGCGCCGCCGGTCTCATAGGCCGCCTCGCCGTTCAGGCCGCCGAACAGGCTCTCGTCCACCGCCTCCAGCACCTGCGGATGGCGGATCGCCGAGACCAGCGGCCCGCCCGCCGCCTGGATGCGCAAGAGGTCCCGCGCCGCGAGGTTGGCGAAGACCAGCCGCCGGTCGGAGGCGTCGTCCGCGTCGCGGGCGGACACCACCATCACCGGGTCCGGCAGGCTGTCGACCAAGGCGGCGAAGGCCGGCTGTTCCTGGTCGGTCCCGATGGTCTCGATGGATTGAAGCGACATGGTCTGACGGTGTCCACGCCGGAGGGGCGTTGCGGCAGGGTAACGGCTCGCTCGAAATCGGCAACGCCGAGCTGGATAAGCCGGATATCGATGTTTCGATTGGCGCTCAGGCTGGCGGCGCGTGGGCCAGGCGGAGCAGGTTGGCGGCGCCGGGCGATCCGAACGGGGTCCCGGCCAGGATCAGCACCCGCCCGTTCGGCGGGGCCAGGCCCAGCTTGGCCGCCAGGCTGGCCGCGCCCTTGGTCAGGTGATCCAGCCCCTTTGGTGGTTCGGCCAGCCGCGGCTCCAGTCCCCAGACCAGGGCGAGGCGGCGCGCGACGCGAATCTCGGCGGTCAGGGCCAGGACCGGCTGCAGGGGCCGCTCGCGCGCCAGCCGCATCGCGGTGACGCCGGTGGTGGTGAAGGCGACCAGGCAGGCGGTCGAGCCGGATTCGGCGGCGCGGCGAGCGGCGGCGACCAGGGCGTCGGCGTCCTCGTCCTCGACCCGGCCATGCTCGGCGTCCATCAGGCCTGGCCAGTTGGGATCGCGCTCCACCCGCTCGATGATCTTGCTCATCATCGCCACCGCCTCGATCGGGTAGGTCCCGACGGCGGTCTCGGCCGAGAGCATCAGCGCGTCCGCGCCCTCATAGACGGCGTTGGCGACGTCGGAGGCTTCCGCGCGGGTCGGCTGGGCCGAGGCAGTCATGGATTCCAGCATCTGGGTGGCGATGATCACCGGCAGGCCGCGCTGGCGGGCGGCGCGTACGATGATCTTCTGCGCCACCGGAACCTCCTGCGGCTCGAGTTCGACGCCCAGATCGCCGCGCGCCACCATCACCGCGTCGCACTGGTCGAGGATGGCGGCGAGATCCTTCAGCGCGGCGGGCTTTTCGATCTTGGCCAGGATGGCGGCGCGGCCCTGCACCAGCCGGCGAAGCTCGGCCATGTCCGCCGCCCGCTGCACGAAAGACAGCGCCACCCAGTCGACGCCGATGCGCAGCGCAAAGGCCAGATCGTCGCGGTCCTTCGCCGTCAGGGCCGGATGCGGGATGACCGCGCCGGGCAGGGCGACGCCCTTGTGATCCGACAGGGCCTGGCCCTGGATCACCACCGTGTCGGCGAAATCGCCGCCGCTGTCGCTGACCTTCAGCCGCACCTTGCCGTCGTCGAGCAAAAGCTCGGCCCCCGGATAGAGGGCGGCGAACAACTCCGGATGCGGAAGATTGATGCGCTGCGAGTCGCCGAGCGTCGGGTCGAGATCGAGCCTCAGTCGCTGGCCCGGTTCGATCGCCGCCGCGCCGCCCTTGAAGTCGCCAAGGCGGAACTTCGGCCCTTGCAGATCGCCGAGGACGGCCAGCGGGCGCTCGATGGCCGCTTCCGCCGCGCGTACGGCCTCGAACGCCGCGGCGTGGTCTGTGTACTCGCCATGGCTGAAGTTGAGCCGGAAGACGTCGACCCCGGCCTTGGCCAACGCCAGGACGCGGTCGGGCGCCTGGCTGGCCGGGCCGAGCGTGGCGACGATGCGGGCGCGTCGCGCGCGGATCATGCGGCAGCGGCCATATCGCTCAGCAGGGCCGCCGAGCCGATCAGGGCCACGTGCGGCTGAACGACGACGCGGGTGGGGATGGCGCGAAGATAGTCCTCCATCCGGTCCTTGGCCTCGAAGCGGCGGCGAAAGTCGCTGGTCTTGAGGAAGTCCAATATGTCCGGCGCGATGCCGCCCGAAATATAGATCCCCGCCCGCGCGCCCATGGCCAGCGCCAGGTTGCCGGCGACCGAGCCGAGGATGGCGCAGAAGCGGGCGAGGGCGTCGCGCGCCAGGCCCTCCCCGGCAAGACCCGCTTGGGTGACCTGATCGGGCGAGGCCAGGACGGCCGGCGCCCCCGCCATCTCGGCCAGCGCCCGATAAAGGTTGAACAGGCCCGGGCCGGACAGGACGCGCTCGACCGAGACCGGGCCGAAACGAACCGTCAGCCGGCGGAGGATCTCGATCTCGACCTCGTCTTCGGGGGCGAACCCGGCATGGCCGCCTTCGCCGGTCGCAACAGCGCGCGCTCGGCCATCGTTGACCAGGGCCGCGGCGCCGAAACCGGTGCCCGGCCCCATGATCGCGGCGGTGGCGTCGGCGCGGCCCCGGACCCGCGGTCCGATCAACCGCGTATCGCTGGAGGTCAGCCGGTCGATCGACAGCGCCTGGGCGGTGAAGTCGTTGATCAGCCGCGCCTGGGCGAAACCGCCTGTCTTGGCGATGCCTTTTTCCGAAAACCCCCAATCGTCGTTGTTGGTGAAGCGGACGACGCCCTTGTCGATCGGCCCGGCCGCGGCGATCACCGCCAGATGCGGCGCCTTGCCCTTGAGCCGCTCGAGATAGGCCTCGAGCGCCGCCTCGCCGGTCGGATAGTCCGCCGCCTGAAGAACCGCCGCATGCCGAATCTTCGTCCGCTTGCCGTCGATCTCCGCGATCGCGAAGCGGGCGTGCGTGCCGCCGACGTCGCCGACCAATCCTGAAACCTTCGCCATCGCCGCGCTCAAAACAGGACCGAAGCGCCGGCCTCGGCCGGGCCGACCGCGCGACGCATGTGGCCGAACAGCTCGCGGCCGAAGCCGTGCTCCTGCGGCCTCTTCGTCGCCGGCGCGCGCCGGCGAAGGGCCGACGGATCGACGTTGATTTCCAGGACGCCGGCCTCGGCGTCGATGCGGATGATGTCGCCGTCGCGGACATAGGCGAGCGGGCCGTCCTCGATCGCTTCCGGCGTCACGTGGATGGCGGCCGGCGCCTTGCCGGAGGCGCCCGACATGCGCCCGTCGGTGACCAGGGCGACCTTCTGGCCCCGGTCGAGCAGTACGCCGAGCGTCGGGCTCAGATTGTGCAGTTCGGGCATGCCGTTGGCCTTGGGGCCCTGGAAGCGCACCACCGCGACGAAATCGCCGACAAGCCGGCCGGCCTCGAAGGCCTCCAGCAACTCGCCCTGGTCGTCGAACACCCGGGCCGGGGCCTCGATCGCCCGATGCTCGGGCTTGACCGCCGAGGTCTTCATCACCGCCCGCCCGAGCCCGCCCTGGAGCACGCGAATGCCGCCATGGGCGTCGAAGGGATCGCTCACCGGGCGCAGGATCGAGGCGTCCAAGGAGGTCGTTCGCCCCTCGCGCCAGACCAGGTTTCCTCCGTCCAGGAAAGGCTCGCGCTGATAGAGGCTCAGGCCCGGCCCGGCCACCGTGGTCACCGCCTCGTGCGCCAGGCCGGCGGCGAGCAGTTCACGGACCACGAAGGCCATGCCGCCGGCGGCGTGGAAGTGGTTCACATCGCCATCGCCGTTCGGATAGACCCGCGCCAGCATCGGCGTCACCGCCGAAAGGTCGGCGAAGTCATGCCAGTCGATCTCGATCCCGGCGGCTCTGGCCATGGCGACCAGATGCAGGGTGTGGTTGGTCGAGCCGCCGGTGGCCAAGAGGCCGACGACGCCGTTGACGACCGCCTTCTCGTCGATGACGCTGGCCATCGGCGTATAGGCCTGCTTGTGCGGGCCGATCTCCACGGTGCGCCTGGCCGCGGCCATGGTCAGAGCCTCGCGCAGCGGCGTGCCGGGATTGACGAAGGCCGCGCCCGGCAGGTGCAGGCCCATCATCTCCATCAACATCTGGTTGGAATTGGCCGTGCCGTAGAAGGTGCAGGTGCCCGGGCCGTGATAGGCGGCCATTTCCGAGGCCAGCAACTCCTCGCGCGTCGCCTGGCCCTGGGCGTAGAGGGCGCGCACCTTGGCCTTTTCGGCGTTGGAAAGGCCGCTGGTCATCGGCCCGGCCGGGGCGAAGAGGATCGGCAAATGCCCGAAGGCCAGCGCCCCGATCACCAGGCCCGGCACGATCTTGTCGCAGACGCCGAGCAGGATCGCGCCATCGAAGGCGTCATGGGTCAGGGCCACGGCGGTGGCCATGGCGATCACGTCGCGGGAAAACAGCGACAGCTCCATGCCCGGACGGCCCTGGGTGACGCCGTCGCACATGGCCGGGACCCCGCCGGCGAACTGGGCCGTGGCGCCGACCTCGCGGGCGGCCTTGCGGATCAGCTCGGGATAATGCTCCAGCGGCTGATGCGCCGAGAGCATGTCGTTATAGGCCGAGACGATGGCGATGTTCGGCGCGGCTGGGTCCATGACGCGCAGCTTGTCGCCCGCCGGCTGGGCGGCGAAGGCGTGGGCCCAGTTGGCGCAGGAAAGCTTGGCGCGGCCGGGGCCGTCGTGACCGGCGGCCTGCATGCGCTCCAGATAGTCGCCGCGCCGATCGCGGCTGCGCGCGGCGATGCGGGCGGTGACCTCGGCGACGACCTCGTGCATGGAACGGGTACTCCTCGCGGCCTTACGACGCGCGCCTCACTCGGTGCGCCAACGGTATGGCGGGACGATCTCTTCCTAGCACAGGCCAAGCGGTGGTTTCACCGGCTTCGTCCACCGGTTTTATGTCGCCGAATCGACAGCGCCCCGGAACCAGCTTAGCTTTGGCTCGTTTGGCCTGGATCGGGGTCTGAATACGGAGAATTCAATGTCTATTTCGCATCGTACGATCTTGGGCGCGGTCGCCGCGGCCGGTCTGGCGCTGGCGGTGAGCGCTCCGGCGCAAGCTCAGCCGGGGTCCGGTGTCAGGGCCGGCATCCTGACCTGTAACGTCGCCAGCGGCTTCGGCTTCATCTTCGGATCGAGCAAGGAAGTGAACTGCGTCTTCTCGCACGGCGGTCATGACGTGGCTCATTATCAGGGCCATATAGACAAGTTCGGCGTCGACATCGGCTTCACCAGCGGCGGCGTGCTGGTCTGGGGCGTGATCGCGCCTTCCGAAGGCATTCCCCCCGGCTCGCTCGACGGTCACTATGACGGCGTGACCGCCAGCGCGACGGCCGTGGTCGGCGCGGGCGCCAACCTCTTGGTCGGCGGCTCGGATCGGACGATTTCGCTGCAACCGCTGAGCATCGAAGGCAATACCGGCCTGAATGTCGCCGCCGGCATCGGCGCGCTCAGCCTGCACTACATTCCGGAATAGGCTTTAGTTGCCGGAGACGCTGTCCACCGTCCCGAACAGGCTCCGCAGGCGCTCGAGGATTTCGGGCGCCAGCGGAGGTCCCTGGATGGCGGTGAGATTGGCGTGCAGATGCTGCACGTTCCCGGTGCCGGTCAAAATGACGTCGGCGCCGGGTTCGTGTCGGCAGAAGCGATAGGCCGCCTCGGTCAGCGATCCGATATCCGCGTGATCGCGCAGGAAGCCCAGCGGATCGGCGGTGTCGATCTTGCCGGCGTCCACCTCGCCCCGCTCGATCAGTTCCGCGATCACCGGCCGCAAGGCCCCGGGCTGGCTTAAGGTCCGGCGCACGGCGAACATGATCAGCGTCCCGACCTTGTGTTTCATCGTCTCGGGAAAGACCCGGGTCCGCGCCGAGGGGTTGAGCAGGTTGAATCCCGTCATGACCACGTCGAAATGGTCGTCGGCCAGGGCGCGCATCAGCATCTTGTGGCCGGTGTCGCCGCCGAACTGCTCGGTTATGCCGAGAAAGCCGATCTTGCCCGCCCTTTGCTGGCGCTTCAGTTCGGGGACCAGCGCCTGGACGCAATAATCGTATTGGCCAGGCGTCACCCCGTGCAGGTGGAAGACGTCGACGCGATCGGTCCCGAGCCGCCGCAGGCTGCCGTCCAGGCTCTCGGCCAGCTCGGCGGCGGTGAACATCCGCTCACCGCGCCCGGCGCTGGACTTGGTCGACAGGAAAACCTCCTCGCGCCGTCCGCGAATCCCCAGGCCCACCGCCTCCTCGGTGCCGTAGTTGCGCGCGGTGTCGATGAAGGTGACGCCAAGCTCGATGGCGCGGCGCACGACACCGGCGGCCTGTTCCAGGCCGGCTCCGTTCGCCATGCCCAGCCGGCTCGCGCCGCCGCAGCCGAGGCCGGCGACGCTGACCCGTGCGCCCGTGCGTCCAAGCCTGGTGGTCTGCATCAGCCGACGATGCGCACCGGCAGGGTCTCGTAGCCCTTCACGAAGCTCGATCGCACGCGCACCGGCTCGGCGACCACCTCGATCCTGGACCAGCGCTTGAGGATCTCTTCCCAGACGATCTTCAGCTGCATTTCCGCCAGGCGATTGCCGACGCAGCGATGGATGCCGAAGCCGAAGGACAGGTGCTGCCTTGGCCGTTCGCGATCGATGATGAAGGCGTCGGGGGTTTCGATCGCCTCCTCGTCGCGGTTGCCCGAGACGTACCACATCACCACCTTGTCGCCCTTTTTGATGGTCTTGTCGCGCAGCGGGACGTCTTCGGTCGCCGTGCGGCGCATATGGGCCAGCGGCGTCTGCCAACGCACGATCTCGGGCACCATGGAGGTGACCAGGTCATGGTTGTCGCGACCCGCGTGCGGCAGATCCTGCACAATCTCGCCTCCAACGCGCTCAAGTTCACCAGCGCCGGCGAGGTCTGCATCCGACTGACCGCGCTGGAGCCGGGCCTGCGCATCGCGGTCTCGGACACCGGCGTCGGCATTGCGCCGGACGTGCTCGAGACCCTGTTCGACAAGTTCGTCCAGGCCGACGCCTCGACCACGCGGCGCTATGGCGGCACCGGGCTTGGCCTGTCCATTTGCCGGGAGCTGGCGCAGATGATGGACGGCGCCGTTCGCGTCGAGAGCCGACTTGGCGAAGGTTCGACCTTCATCGTCGATCTGCCGCTGGTCCGGCTGGGCGATGCGGAGCGCGCGCCCATCGGCCGGCCGGCCAGCGAGGGGCGGTCCGAGGCCTTCGATCTCGGCGCGCTTCGCGTACTCGCCGCCGAGGACAATCTCACCAACCAACTGGTGCTGACGACGCTGCTCGCCCAGGTGGGGGTCGAGCCGGTGATGGTCGAGAACGGCAAGCTCGCCGTCGAGGCCTGGGAGCGCGAGCCGTTCGACCTCATCTTGATGGACGTCCGCATGCCGGTCATGGACGGCCTGACCGCCACCGGTCTGATCCGCGCGGCCGAGCAGGCGAGCGGGCGGCCGCGCACCGCGATCGTGGCGCTCTCCGCAGACGCGCTCACCCACCAGGTCGCCGCCTATGCCCAGGCCGGCATGGACGGCCATCTGGCCAAGCCGATCGAGGTGGGGCGGCTGTTCGAGATCCTGCAGGCGGCGCTGTCCTCATCCGAGGCGCCCGCCGCGGCTGGCGAGGACGCGATGGCGAGCTTGGGCGCCGCCTGATCCAAGGCGCGGCAAACCGCCCCGCCCGCCCCGGACGAGCCTCAAAATCCTTTCCACCTCTTGCAATTCGGCCTTGGACGGGGCGTGATCGTCCGCGCCGACGTGGAAGACCGCGCGGAGCCAAGGCCTTGGGAGACGCCGCTTGACTGAAGACGCGCGGAAGGTTCCCGCGGGGCGACTGGCCCTGCCGACCCTTCTGACATTCTCGGCCGTCACCCTGCCGACGAGTGCGCTGGGCATCGCACTGGCCGTCTACCTGCCGCGATATTTTGCAAGTCACCTGGGGCTGAGCCTCACGATCGTCGGGGGCGCCTTCTTCGTGGTGCGTCTCATCGACATCCCGGTCGACCCGATTCTCGGCGTCCTGATGGATCGCACGCGGACCGTGGTCGGCCGGTATCGATTCTGGCTGCTGGTCGGCGCGCCGATCCTGATGCTGGCTGTGTATGAGCTGTTCATGGCGCACGCCGGAATCGGCGAACCTTACCTGATCGTCTGGCTGCTGGTGCTCTATCTGGGCACCTCGATCTGGAACCTCGCCCAGGGCGCATGGTCGGCGACCCTGGCGACCCGCTACAACGAGCGCTCCCGTCTGTTCGGCGCGCTCGCCATGGTCGGGGTGGCGGCCAATGTCGTGGTGTTGGCCATTCCGATCGCCGGCAAGGCCCTCAATATGACCGACCAGGGCGCCGTGCAGGCCATGGGCTGGCTGGTGATCGGGCTGGCGCCGCTATGCGTGGGGCTGGTGGCTTGGCGGATCAAGGAAACGGTCGTCGCCGACGTTCAGACGCGCCGCTTTCCAATCGCCGACTACCTCGCCCTGGCCACAAAGCCCGGCATGATCCGTCTCTTCCTGGCCCAGGGCGCCCTGACGCTCGGACCCGGATGGATGAGCGCGCTTTATCTCTTCTTCTTCAAGGACGTGCTCGGCTTCTCGGTGGCCGCCTCTTCCGCCCTCCTCATCGTTTACATCATGGCCGGCGTGATCGGGGCGCCGACGACCGCCTGGGTCTCGACCCGGCTGGGCAAGCACCGCACCCTGATGCTGACCACAACCGCCTATTCTCTGGGCCTGTGCTCCATCTTCGTATTGCCGAAAACCGACCTGTTCCTGACGGCGCCGATCATGCTGTGGTGCGGCTTCATGGCCTCGGGTTTCGGCCTTCTGGTTTCATCGATGACCGCCGACGTCGGGGACGAGGTCAGGCTCGAACAGGGCAAGCAACGGATGAGCTTGATCTATTCGTTGATTGGCCTGGCGACGAAGATCGCCGGCGCCTTCGCTTTCGCCCTGTCTTTCGGCTTGCTCGCCAGCGTCGGCTATGACGCCCGGGAAGGCGCTCACAACACCACCGCGGCGATCTCGAGCCTGGAATACATCTTCATTCTCGGGCCGATCGTCTTCGTCATGCTCGGCGGCGCCTGTTTCATCGGCTGGAAGCTGGACGCGACGCGTCATGGCGAGATCCGCAACCTGCTCGACGCCCGCGACGCCCAGTTCGCCGGCGCGTCTGTCGTCGAGGGCGCGAGCGTCCAGCCGACCATAGCCGTGCTCGCCGCCGAGTTGGACTAGCGGCGGTCGCCCCATGCCCTTCGCCAGCCTCGCCGAACGCCTGGGCTATGGGCCCGATGAGCGGCTGCTGATCGTCAATTGCGACGACCTCGGCTCCAGCCACGCCGCCAATACGGCGATCGAGCAATCCATCCGCCGCGGCTTGGCCACCAGCGCCACCCTTATGGTCCCCTGTCCCTGGGCGTTCGAGGCCGTCCAGACCCTCGCCGATCTCGATATCGGCGTGCACCTGACCCTGACGGCGGAATATCCCGGCTACCGCTGGCGCTCGCTCACCGGCGCGGCCTCGCTGCACAATGCCGAGGGTTTCCTGCCGCTGACCTCGGACGAGGTGTTCGCCCGCGCCGACCCGGCCGAGGCGCGCGCCGAGTGCCGGGCGCAGATCGATCAGGCCCTCGCCTGGGGCGTCGATGTCACCCACCTGGATTCGCACATGGGCTCGGTGCAGACCGACGCGCGCTTCTTCGCCATCTATGCCGAGCTGGCCGCCGAATACGGCCTGCCGCTGCGCATGGTCGGCGCCAGCGGCGAGCGGAGGCTGGGGTTCGATTGCCGCCAGCCGGCCGCGGCGCTGGGCTTGGTCTTCACCGACCATTTCCTCTCGCCGCCCTGGGGGGCGCCGACCCGGCCTCTGCTGCTGGACGCCCTGGCGCGGCTGCGGCCCGGCGTGAGCGAGGTCTATCTGCACCCGGTCGCCGACGGGCCGGAGCTGCGCGCCTATGACAAGGCCGCCGCCGATGTCCGCGCCGGCGACCACGCCGCGCTGCTGGATGAGGACCTGCGCGCGATTCTCGACGCCCAAGGCGTGCGCCTGATCAGCTTTCGGCCGTTGCGCGATCTGCAACGCGCCGGTTGAGGCGTCCTGCCTGACGGGTCGGCTTTCATCGCGGCCATGGCCTGTGGCATGGTCGCCCGCGTCTCGCCGCCTTCATCGGACCGCAGCCCATGCACACCTTGCTCAGTCTCGCCCAGCGGGTGGCCCGCGCGCGCCGCCGGATGGGCGAAGTCGCGGTCTGGCGGGTGCGGGAGACCAAGCCGGTCGGCGGGTGGAGCTTCGATGCCGAGCCTATCGGGTTGGGCCAGGATTGGCCGCAAAAGCTCGGCGTGCATGAGCTGATCAGCGGCCCGTTCGAGGTTCCGGCCGGCTGGCCTCTGGCCGAGGCCAGGCTCGCCCTGGACGTGGGCGGCGAGAGCCTGTTGACCATCGTCTATGACGGCGGGCCGTGGCTGCAGCTCGGCCTGGACGTCAATCACAATGAATTTCCGCTCGATGCCCGCCGCGGCCGGCTCGAGGTGGAGACCGTGGCCAGGAGCCCGTTCGGCCAGATCGTCACCGATCCCCGGCTTCAACGCGCCGAACTGCGCTGGGTCGAGACCGGTCTGATCGAGCTTGTCCGCACGATCGAGCTGGCCATCGGGCTGGCCTCCGGCCTTGGTGAGCACGAGCTTTCGCCGCTGGTCCTGGAGTTGGTCGAGGACGCCATGGCGCGGCTGGCCTTGCCGACCCGGACCGAGGCGGTCGTTGGCCGCGAAAGCGCTTTCGCGCGCGGCTATGGCGGGCGCGATGTCGAGACGAAGGCCTGGCCGATCGTTCCGTTGGACGAAGCCGCCCGGGCCTCGATCGCCGAGACGCTCGCCTGGCTGCAGAGCGAGCTGCGCCGGCTGCAGACGCGCTTTCCGCCGCACGGCGCCGTGGCCTATGTCGGCCACGCCCACATCGACACCGCCTGGCTCTGGCCGATCGAGGAGACGCGGCGCAAGGTGCGGCGGACCTTTTCGACCGCCGTCGACCTGCTCAAGCGCCATCCGGATTTCCGGTTCGCCCAGTCCTTCGCCGAATACTATCGCTATCTCGAGGACGACGATCCGGCGCTGATGGACGAGGTTCGCGCCCAGGTCGCCGCCGGCGGCTGGGCGCCCACCGGCGGCCTATGGGTCGAGCCGGACATCAACATGCCCAGCGGCGAGTCCCTGGTGCGCCAGGCGGTCTACGGCCAGCTTTATTTCGAGCGCACCTTCGGGGCGCGGCACACCAATGGCTGGCTGCCGGACACCTTCGGCTTTTCCCCGGCCCTGCCGCAGATCCTGAACGGCGTCGGCCTGAAAAGCCTCTTCACCATCAAGCTCGGCTGGTCGGAGACCAACCCCTTTCCCCACACGCGGTTCTGGTGGGAGGGCATCGATGGCTCCAAAGTGCTGGTGCAGCAGTTCAACCGGCCGGAGGACACCTATAATGGCCTGGTCAATCCGGCCTCGCTGCTGCGCGCCTGGCGCAACCACACCGACAAGCGCTGGGCGAGCGAGGTCCTGCAGCCCATCGGCTATGGCGACGGCGGCGGCGGGGTCACCGGCGAGATGATCGCGGCGCAAAAGGCGCTGGCCGGCTTCCCGCTGCTGCCCGCCACCCGCTTCGCCACGCCGGAGGCCTATTTCGAGACCGCGCAGGCCGAGGCGGCCGCTGCGCCCTTCGCCACCTGGGTCGGCGAACTCTATCTGGAATACCATCGCGGCGTTTTGACCAGCCAGGGCCGCACCAAGCGGCTGCATCGCCAGGCCGAGCGCGGCCTGCTCGCCGCCGAGGCGCTGAGCGGCATGGCGGCCCTGCTCGGCGGCGGCCAGCCGGCGTCGCTCGAGGCGCGCTGGCGCACCCTGATGGTCAACCAGTTTCACGACATCCTGCCGGGAAGCAGCATCACCGAGGTCTATGTCCGCACCGAGCGCGAACTGGCCGAGGTGGTCGCCGCCGCGGACGAGGCGTGCGATGCGGCCATGGCCGAGATCGCCGACCGGCTGGGCGGCGACGGCGATGAGGGTCTGCTGATCGTCAATCCCGACCTGAATGCACGCCCGGTGCGGCTGCAAAGCGCCACGCCCATCCCCGGCGGCCAGGCGGCGGAGGAGGGCTATGTGCTGGCCTCCGCCGCCCGCGTTCCCGGGCTCGGCGCGCTGACCGGGCGGCCCGCGCCGAAAGCTTCGGTGAAGGTCGAGGCCAGGGCGCTCGAGAACGATTTCCTGCGCGTCGAGTTCGGCCGCGACGGAACGCTGTCGAGCGTCTTCGACAAGCGCGCGAACCGCGAGGTGCTGGCCGGGCGCGGCAACCAGATCTGGGCCTATCGCGACCAGCCGCGCGACTACGACGCCTGGGACATCGACGAGGACTATGAGCGCGCCGGCGAAGAGATCGCCGCCGTGTCCATCGAGATCGCCGAGGCCGGCGGCCAGCGCGGCGCGCTGCGCATCAGCCGGTGCGTCAAGGCCTCGACCATCGTCCAGTCGGTGCGACTCTGGGCCAATTCGCCCCGGATCGACTTCCACACGCGCTTCGATTGGCGCGACCGGCGCATCCTGGTCAAGGCGCGCTTTCCGCTGGCCATCCGCGCCGACCAGGCCACCTTCGAATGCGCCTTCGGCGTCCACCATCGCCCGACCCACGCCAACACCAGCTGGGACGCGGCCAGGTTCGAGGTGGCGGCGCACCGGTTCGTCGACCTGTCCGAAGCCGGCTATGGCGCGGCCCTGCTCAATGACGGCCGTTATGGCTGCCACGCGCGCGGAAACGAGCTGGCCTTAAGCCTGCTGCGCTCGCCGATCCTGCCCGACAAGCTGGCCGACGAGGGCGAGCAGAGCCTGACCTATTCGCTGCTGCCGCATGCCGGCGACTGGATCGCCGGCGGCGTCCTGGCCGAGGCGGAGGATTTGAACCGGCCGCTGTTCCACAGCCCCGCCGGCGCGGCGGACGCCGAGCACCGGTTCCTCAAGGTGGATGGCGCCAAGGTCGCGCTGGGCGCCCTGAAGCCCGCCGAGGATGGCGACGGCCTGATCCTGCGCCTCTACGAGGCGGCTGGCGGCCGCGGACCGGTGTCGATCGCGCCGCCCAGGGGCTGGGCCGTGGCCGGCGAGGTCAACCTGCTCGAAGACGCCATCGACGCCCCGGCCGACCTCATCCGCCCCTTCGAAATCCGCAGTTGGCGGTTGCGGCGGGGCGGCTAGGCTTCAGCGCCTCATTGTCCGCGCGGGCGCGGCGGGCCTAAGGTCGCGATCCGAGCGGCGAGGGCGTGATGGCGACTATCTCAGCGGCATGGGCCTATGCCCGGGCCAACGGCGTCAAGATCGGCATCGAGGTGCTGGTCAATTTCGCCGGTCCTTTCGTCATTTTCCATCTCGCCGAACCGGGCCTCGGCGACGCCAAGGCGCTGCTGGCGTCCTCGGGGCCGCCGATCGCCTGGAGCATCATCCAGTTTGCGCGCAACCGGCGCATCGACGCGGTGTCGATGCTGGTTCTCGCTGGCATCGGTCTGTCGCTGCTGGCCTTCGTGGGTGGCGGCGGGGCGCGCTTCCTGCAATTGCGGGAGGCGCTGGTCGGCGGCCTGATCGGTCTGGTCTTTCTCGGCTCGGCGGCGATCGGCCGGCCGCTGATCTACGCCCTGGCGCGCGCCGGAACGCTGCGGCGCTCGGCGGCGGAGGCGCAGGAGTTCGAGGCCCTGCGCGACAATGTCTATTTTCGTCGCAGCATGATGATCATGACGCTGGTCTGGGGTTTCGGCCTTGTCGCCGGATCCGCGGTCTCCAGCCTTTTGGTCTTCACCATGTCGGTCAGCGAATTCCTCCTGGTCGGTCCGGTCGTCGGCTATGGAACCACGGGCGCGCTGGCCCTGTGGACCGTGTGGTTCGTACGCCGCCAGCGACGACGTGGGGCCGAGCGCCGGGCCGCCGCCGCCAAGCTCGCGGGCGAACCGCAAGCGCCCTTGGCCTGAGCCGACCCCGACGGCATGACGGCTCGCTCCGGCGCGCGCTGGCGGCTAAGATCGGCCGGATGAGGTCGAAGATTTCAGCCCTGCTGTTCGTCGGCGTCGCCCTGTTGGGCGGCGACAGCCATGCACGCGACCACGCCGCGACCCCCCGGGCGCGACCGGCCTGGGTCAAGCTCGACACCGTCCCCTACACGCTCAACAACAAGCAGGACGCCATCGCCTTCGTCTCGCCGGACCTGGGCTGGTACGGCAACGGCCTTGGCCGCGTCTACCGCACGATCGACGGCGGCCGCAGCTGGCGCGAGATCTTCCGCAAGCCCGGGACCTATGTGCGGACCCTGGAATTCATCGATGCCAAGACCGGCTTCATGGGCAATGTCGGACCGGGCTACTTTCCGAACGTGACCGATGCGACGCCGCTCTATGTCACCCACGACGGCGGATTTCATTGGACGGCGACGCGGGCGCCGGTCGGCCCCAAGGTCACCGGGGTCTGCGCCATGGACATCCTGCGCGTGGGCGGGCGGGTCGTCGCGATCCGCGCCGCCGGCCGGGTCGGCGGCCCGGCGGCGCTGGAGACCTCCTTCGACGGCGGCGCCACCTGGACCAGCCAGGATCTGAGCCGGCTGACCGGCATGATCCTGGACATCAAGTTCGTCAGTCCCTCGACCGGGTTCATCGCCGGCGCGACGGCGTCCGACGAAAGCCGCTCCCACGCCCTGGTGCTGAAGACCAGCGACGGCGGACGCACCTGGCGCAAGGTGTACGAAAGCCATCGCCCGATGGAGAACACCTGGAAACTGGCCTTTCCGACCCCGACCACCGGCTACGTAACGGTGCTGAGCTACGACCCCGATCCGGCCAATGTGCGCCGCTATGTCGCCAAGACCACCGATGGCGGGCAGACCTGGCGCGAACTGCCCGTGGCCGACGACAAGGCCTTGATCGAATACGGCGTCGCCTTCATCGACGCCCGCCACGGCTGGGTCGGCGGCGATCCCGGCGGCTATGAGACCCGGGACGGCGGCTTGAGCTGGCGGCCGGCCCATATGGGCGTGGCGGTGAACAAGATCCGCATCCTGCCCACCGCGAACGGCGGCAAGCGCCTGTTTTCGGTGGGCAAGGCGGTCTGGCGCCTCGACCTGCCGGCCGGCGACTGAGATCGTCGCGACCCCGCCGGGCGCAAGATCGCGCCTGAGGTGATCCAAGCGCTCGGAAGACGCGTATAGCGCCAAGCTTGCAGACCGCTTGGCGAGTTCCGCAATCGCAAGGGGGCGCGATGCCAGACCGCAGGACATCCTGCCTGTCCGAACATGCCGATGAGCAAGAGCGTTCACGCCGAGCGCTCGACGCGTCGATGGGCCGGCAAATCCGGGCGAGGCGCAGGGCCCTGAAGGTGTCGCAGACGACCTTGGCGAACGCCATCGGGGTGGCTTTTCAACAGATCCAGAAATACGAGCACGGCGCGAATCGGGTGAGCTTCTCGCGCCTGGTCGACATCGCCCACGCGCTCGATTGCCGGGTGGTCGACCTTATCGGCGATCTGGACAAGGACGGCGTTCCAAGTCCCGCCTTTCAGCATGACGCCGCCCACCTCCGCGAGCCGGGCGCCGAGCGGTTGCTGCAGGCCTATGCCGCCGCGCCGCCGCGATTGCGCAAAATCATTCTCAGCTTGGTGGTCGAACTCGCCAAGGACCATCGCGAGTAGCGCACCGCTGGCGATCTGCGCGCCGTTGGCCGAAGGCGCGAGACGTCGATCGCGCTCATCGACCGGGAGGGTCTGACCGGCGATCGATCCAGAACCTCGTCCGCGGCTGTTTTCTAGAGGACGCCTTTGGCCACGAAGGCCTATCGTGTCGGCTCGCCGCTCTGGGATCGGGTCTGCGACCGCCTTGCTTGTCACCTGCATCATCGTCTGTGGCCGGACGTCGCCCGGCGTCTCGGCCTTGACGGCATCGGCCGCCCGATGACCGACGAGGAGCTTCACGGCCATCTGCTGAACCAGCAGGGATCGCGGCGGAGCCTGAACACTCCGGCCTTGGTGATCGACCTGGACGCCCTGAACCGCAACATCGACCGCATGGCGGAGTTCGCGCGGACCCGAGGCCTGCAGCTGCGTCCGCACGCCAAGACCCACAAGAGCCCCGACATCGCCAGGCTCCAGCTCAAGGCCGGAGCGGTGGGCGCCTGCTGCGCCAAGATCGGCGAGGCCGAGGCCCTGGCCGATCACGGGGTCGTCCGGGGTCTGCACATCACCTCGCCCGTGGTTTCCCCGCCCGCGATCGAACGGCTGATGGCCTTGAACGCGCGCACCGAAGGGCTGATGTGCGTCGTCGACAACCCGGCCAATGTCCGTGCGCTCGGCGCGGCGGCCCGCGGTTCCGGAAAGCCGTTTTCGCTGGTCATCGATGTCGATCCGGGGATTCGTCGCACGGGGGTCGGCTCGCCGGCCGCCGCCGTGGCGGTGCTGGAAGTCATCGCGGCCGAAGAGGCCCTGGACTATGTCGGCGTGCAATATTACTGCGGCGCCCAGCAGCACATCGAGGCCTATGAAGACCGCCGCAAGGCGATGGAAGACCGGGCGCGCTTCCTGCGCACCGTCATCGACGCCCTCGCCGCGGCCGGCGGCCGGCCGCGGATCGTCACCGGCGGCGGAACGGGCACGCACCGCATCGACGCGGCCCTGGAGATCTTCACCGAGCTCCAGGTCGGCTCCTATGTGTTCATGGACGCCCAATATCTGGCCTGCGACCTGACCGGTGAGGACACTCCGGCGCCGTTCGAGACCGCCCTGATGGTCGACGCGCGCGTGGTCAGCGCCAACACCCCGGGCCTTGTCACGCTCGACGCCGGGTTCAAGGCCTTTTCGACCGACGGCGGCGACCCGCTCGTCCTGGCCGGCGCGCCCCAGGGCGCGACCTATCGCTTCATGGGCGACGAGCACGGCGCGCTCAGACTGCCCGACGGCGCAACCCTGCCGCTCGCCAGTGTCGTCACCCTCGGCGCGCCGCACTGCGATCCGACCGTCAACCTCTACGACACCTATCATGTGGTGCAGGGCGACACCTTGCGGGCGCTCTGGCCGGTGGCGGCGAGAGGGCGATCGCGCTGAGCCTGCGTGGAGGCGGCCCAAACTCAGCGCGGGCCGCGGCGGGCCCCACGTCCGACCGGCACGAGCCAGAACAGGGCGATGACATAGACCAGCAGCACGACGTAAAGCACCGCGAACGCCCATAGGGGGACGGGCCAGAAGACCAGCCGGTTTATAATGCGCATGATCAGCGGCGGGCGCGCCGTCCCGGAGCCAGCCAGCTGATCCTGCCAGATGGTCAGAAAGCAGGCGCGCCCGGCCACGGCCTGCAAGGCCACGACAAGCATCGAGACAAGGTGCAGCCATCGCCACCAGGCCACGCGCACGAACCGCCATCGAAGCCAGCCGCCGAGGGGGATGGCGACAAGGCCGAACAGATTGAAGTTGATCACCGCCAGGTGCGCGATGAGAACCGCGTCCGACGCCATAAGGCCTTGGGCGGCCGTCACGCCCTAGCCGGCCCTGGTTCCGGCGCTCGCGGGTTCGCGCTTGTCCCGCCCGGCGATATAGTCCCGCGCCTGTCCTGTCTCGGAGCCAGTCCCGTGACGCCTCCTCGCCGTCTGAACCTGAAGCTGGGCGCCATGCTGATCCTGGTCTGGCTGGCGGCGACGGCCTTGGTCGTCGTCTTCCGACTGCCTTTCGCGGTCGCCAAGCTCGTCCTGGCCTTGACCGCTGCGGTCTGGGCGATCCATGTCGCGGGGGTCCTGCTGTTCAATCGCAAGCTTTGATGCGCCCCGGCCGCCGATGCGGCGGTCAGGCGTCGGCCCGCGCCTTGGCGGCCCTGTCCAGCCGACGTTTGGCGTCTTCGTACTGGTCGGCGGGCAGGGGCCCCTTCTTGGCGGCGGCAACGTTATCGGCCAGGTGCTGCGGGTTCGCGGTGCCGACGATGGTCGTGGTCATGTCCGGATGGCTGAGGGTGAAGCGCAACATGAACTCCATGCGCGACATGCCATCCAGCACCTCGTCGAGCCCGGCCTCGTCCCAGAGGTCGCGACGCTGCGCATAGGTCTGGCGAAACTGCTCGGGAAGGCGCTCAAGCACCTCCGTCGCCGCCACGGGCACGCCGCGCGCCACGCCGCCGCGAATGATGGTTCCCGCGCCGGCCTCGGCCGCATCGTGGATCGGCGTCTCATGCTCGCGCTCGAGGGCGGAGTAGGGGATCTGGAAGGCGTCGAAGACCCCCATGGCGATATGGTCGGTCAGGTTGGGCAGGGTGCCGGACATGCCGATGAAGCGGATCTTGCCCTCGCGTTGCAGCTCGACCAGCTCAGCCACCGAATCGTCCGCCTCCAGCTGGGCGCGGCTGGGGCTGATGTGGAACTGCACCAGGTCTATGTGGTCGGTCTTCATGCGCCTCAGGCTCTGCTGCACCCCGGCGCGGACGTTTTCGCGCGTGAACACGTGCGGCGGCCGCTCGCCCGGCGGCGGATTGATCGGGCAACCGCATTTGCTCGACAGGAAGAATTCGTCGCGGCGATCGGAGATGAACTCGCCGATGAGCGCTTCGGACGCGCCGTAGTCCGGCGAAGTGTCGATCAGGGTGATTCCGGCGTCGAGCACCGCGTTCAGGATCGATTTGGCCTGGGCCGGCGAGACCTCGCGCCCGCCTCGGCCGGGAACTCGGCCGCGCAGCTCCATGGCGCCATAGGCGAGCTTGGTGACGGTCGCACCGGTGCGGCCGAGCACGGCGGTGGGCAGATCGCTCATGGTCGAGCTCCCTTTCAATTGGAGGACTGAAGACATCCGATCATGCACCCGGGCGCCGGCTCTGGCGAGCAAGGCGCGTATCGAAGGTCCAAGACTTCGCGCTGAGCGCGGCCTGAGCGGCGTCTGAATCCGGCGCACCCCGCGCGCGGCGCTGGCCCGGTCTGGCGCGGCAGGGTCTATAATGGCGACCGCGCCCGTCGCCGCCGATGGAGTTGACCGCCTTGACCACCCTGACCGAGACCAAGCCCGAAGCCGACATCGTGCTTGAGGGCGTGCTCACCCGCGCCGATCACGAAACCTACAAGGAGCTCGGCTTCGACGTGCCGGCGGGCGTCGAGCGATTGACCGTCACCTTCAGCTATACGGGCAGGGAGGAGCGGGCGACCATCGACCTGGGCCTGTTCGATCCGGACCGGTTTCGCGGCTGGAGCGGCGGCGACAAGGCGCGCTTCACCCTCTCGGCGATCGACGCAACGCCCTCCTACCAGCCGGGGCCGCTGATCCCCGGGCGCTGGACGCTGCTGCTCGGCGTGCCCAATATCCGCCCCGGCAAGGAAGCGGCCTATGTGGCGACCATCCATTTCGGCCGCGGCGAGGCGACCGAGGTTTCAAGCTTTTCCGATGCGCCGCTCGAGCTTGGCGCGCGCTGGTATCGCGGTGACCTGCACATGCACACCTGCCACAGCGATGGCACGGTAGCAGCGTCGAGCGGCGGGCGGCGCGTGCCCGGCCCGGTCTACCGCACCGTCGAGGCGGCCGCCGCCAAGGGCGCCGATTTCATCGCCGTCACCGACCACAACGCCGTCTCCCATCACCATTCCCTGCGTGAGCTGCAGCCCTATTTCGACAAGCTGCTGCTGATCCCCGGCGTCGAGGTGACCACCTTCCACGGCCATGCCGGGGTGCTGGGCGCGATCGGCTTTGTCGAGTTCCGCCTCACCAGCCCGCACCTGAAGCGGGTGAGCGACCTGCAGGACGCGGTCGAGCGCCAGCACGGCCTGTTTTCCATCAACCATCCGGCCCTGCCGTCGAACGAGCTGTGCATGGGCTGCGGCTGGACCGCGCGGTCCACCGACTATGCGCGCGTCGCCTCGATCGAAGTGGTCAACGGCGGCGCCGTCTCGGCCCAGGGCGGCGTGGCCGAGGGCGTCTTTTCCGGCCTGCCCTTCTGGGAGGCGCGGCTGAACGAAGGCTTCAGGCCAACCGCCATCGGCGGCAGCGACAACCACAAGCCCGACGCCGACGCAGCCAAACCCTCGGCCGTCGGCGCGCCGACCACGGTGGTTTATGCCGAAAACCTGTCCGAACGCGCCATCCTCGACGCCATCCGCGCCGGCCGTGTCTTCATCGATGTCGAGGGCAGCGGCGATCGGCTGCTCGACCTGACGGCCATGATCGGGACGCGGAAAGTCGGCATGGGCGAGGCCGTCCCGGCGGCGAAGGGCGAGCGGATCGGCTTCCACGCCCGGCTGGAGAATCTGCCCGGCGGCAAGATCGAGGTGATCGAGGACGGCCAGGTGACCGCCGACGCCGCCGTCGTCGAGGGCGCCCGCGACGCGGAACTCGATTTCCCCTGGACCAGCGACGGCCAGCGCCACTGGCTGCGGCTCAACGCCCGCGACGCCGATGGTCGATTGGTGCTGATCGGCAACCCGATCTATGTGAATTTCGCGGAGCGGGGCGAACCGAGCGGATAGGCGAATCTGGCCGTGACCGATCCGCGGTCATCGATGCCGTTTAGGTCAACAGGTCTTGATTGTAAGGCGTTTTCACCTTACATTACGGTCTTGAACGAGGCGCATCATGGGCACGCTCACCGTCACCTCCAAGGGCCAGGTCACGCTGCGTAAGGATCTGCTGAACCACCTGGGCGTCCAGCCCGGTGAGACGATCGCCGTGGAGAAGCTTCCCGATGGCCGGATCGAGGTGAGGGCCGCGCGACGGACCGGCGAGATTTCCGACGCCTTTGACTTCCTGAAGCGGGAGAACGGCCCGTCTCTGTCGATCGAGGACATGAACGAGGTCGCCGCGCGAGGCTGGGCCGGTAAGCGGTGAAGGTCACGGCCGACACCAACGTCCTGGTTCGCGCCCTGACCGGAGATGACGCGGCTCAAAGCAAAATCGCCCGAGCGGAATTGTCGAAAGCCAATGTGGTGGCTCTGGCCCTGCCGGCGCTTTGCGAACTGGTCTGGGTCCTGGCCCACGGCTACAAGGTTCCATCGGCCGAGATCGGCGAAGCCATCCGGCGCTTGATAAACGGCGCCAATGTGGTGACGAACCGGCCTGCCGTGGAGGCTGGGCTGACGGTGCTGGACGCAGGCGGTGACTTCGCCGATGGCGCCATAGCTTATGAAGGCCGCTGGCTCGGCGCGGAGACCTTCGTGTCCTTCGACAGGAAAGCGGTAAGGCTGATGGACGCGAGGGGCGAGAAAGCTCGTCTGCTTCCATAATCGTCGCATGCGCCGATACGGCCCAACAGAAGAGGGAAGGACCCCATGGCCGAAACCATCGAAGGCGGCTGCCGCTGTGGCCGGCTTCGCTACGGCGCGGCGCTGGACCGATTGCCGAACGTCTATGCCTGCCATTGCCGCGACTGCCAGACATGGTCGGGCAGCGCGTTCAGCCTGCAGTTTATCCTTCCCGAAGATCAGCTCGAAGTGACGGGCGAACCGGCGCTTTATGAGCTCACCTCGTCCGAGAGCGGCCGCACCACGCGTCAGCGCGCCTGTCCCGTCTGCTTCACCCGCGTCTACAACACCAACAGCGCGCGGCCGGGGCTTGCGGTGGTCCGTGCCGGCACGCTGGACCGCAGCGACGAGCTGAGGGTCGTGGCCCATATCTGGACCAAGCGGAAGCTGGAGGGGATCGCCATCCCCGAAGGCGTTCCCACTTGGCCCGAAGGCGCGCCGCCAGCCGACTTCATGGCGGTTCTATCGCGCCGATAGCGGGCCTCGCCCCACGCCCATGGCGGCGCCTGTCAGGCGGACTCGGACGCCGGCGAGATCCGTTTCACCTTCACCATGCCGCTGACGATGGCTTAGCGGCGCGGCCTTGGCCGAGGTGATTTTACCGCTCTGCCTGCGCCTGTAATTTTTCCAGGGCGGCCGGCGATCCATCAACCTATTTGCGGCGTATGATCCTGCATGATGGCCAGTACACTCCCGGTTGGCGCCGCCCTTTCAGGCCGAAGCGGACTGTTGTCGCGCCCGCGCGCGTCCAACGGGCTCGGCGTGAAGCCGCGCCTGGACTACGGCTTGGACCGCGCCCGCGACGGGTCGCCCGACGAGGCGATCGCGTTCGCTGAGCTGATCGAGCGGGTGGCGTGCGACAAAGACCGCCTCGCCTTTACCGGCCTGTTCAACCATTTCGCGCCGCGTATTAAGGCCTATCTGCTGCATCGCGGCCTCCGCGACGCCGAGGCCGAAGCCCGCGCCATCGAATCCATGGTGGCGATCTGGCGCGGCGCCGCCAGCTTCGATCGGGATCAGACTTCCGTCTGCACCTGGATCTTCCGGCTCGTGCGCAACGGTTGCGACGACCGTCCATGCCGCGACCTTCGGGGAGAGCGCCAATGACCGATGCCTCCCTCCAACAGCTGTTCGGCCAGAGCCGGGGAAACGCCGCGATCGATCTGATCGCTCGGACCACCGCGGCGCTGCGCACCGACAGCCGGTTCGTCGAGCGGCCGGCCGACGCCCTTGGCGGCGGCTTCCTCGGCGAGGAGGCGCCCGCCCTCATGGCGCCGGACGCGCTCGACCATGTCATGGCTCGCATCGAGGCCGCCGCCGCCCGCGACGCACGCGCCGCCGAAGCCGCCGGCCGCGGGGATTCGATCACGGCCGAGGTCGCCGCCCTGCCGTCGCCGTTGCGCGAGGCGGCGCTGGCGGCGCTGGAGGTCGATCACTGGCGCCTTGGCGGCCTCGGCATTCGGCGGCTGATCCTGGGTGAAAGCCGCCATGCCCAGGCCGAACTGATGCGGATCGAGCCCGGCTATGGAACGCCGACACACGACCATACGGCCGAGGAGCTGACCCTGATCGTCACCGGCGCCTATGATGACGGCCATGCCTGGTACGGCCCCGGCGATCTCACCGTGGCCGAGCCCGGCTTTTCCCACGCGCCCACCGCCCAGGAGGGCGACATCTGCTACGTGCTGGCCGTGACCTATGGGCCGCCGCGGTTTCTCGGCGTCTTCGGCGCCCTGCAGAAGCTGATCGGCTTTCCCTGGACGCCCGCCGCCAGGCGCAAACTGGGTTAGGCCGGGTTTCACGCGGTCAGAGCCTCCGGCGCCGCGCGTGAGGAAACGGATGGGTTTTGGGGGGAGCCGACGCGATGAACCAAGCCGCCGAACTGACACGGCGCACCCTGGTGGCCGCGACCCTCGCCTCGACGGGCGCGGCCATGGCCCAGGCGCAATCGGCGCCGCCGACCGGTCGGCTGACCTTCGCCATCTGGCGCGACAACCACAATATCGGCCGACACCGCCTGGCGTTCAGCGGCGGCGGGGAGACTATGGTCGTGACCACCGATGCGGTGATGGTGGTCAGCCTCGGCCCGGTCCCGATCTTCAAATATCACCACCAGGCGACCGAGATCTGGCGTGACGGCCAGTTCGCCGCGCTGCGAAGCCACACCGTCAGCAACGGGAAACAGGATCAGGTCTCGGCCATCCGCGGACCGGGCGGCGTCTTGGTCAAGACCATGGCCGGCGCCCACGCCCTGCCCGCCGCCGCCATGCCCCTGACCCATTGGAACCCGCGCGCCCTCGAGGGGCCGCTGTTCAATCCGCAGACCGGCGCGCCGCTGCGTGAAGCCGTCTCGCGCCAGATCGGCCAGATGATCCGGGTGGCCGATGGGCGCCCGGTTCCAACGACGCGATACGGTCTGACCGGTGATGCCGACATCGTCGACTGGTACGACGCCAACGGGGTCTGGGTGGCGCTGCGCGGCAAGGCCCCCGACGGGTCCTATCTCGACTACCGCCGTCTGGCCTGACGCGCCGCAGTCATCCAAACCCGCCGGCCGGGCGTATCTCTTCCGTAAGCTCGAAGGGACGTTCGGCCGGTGGTTATCCTCGTTCTCGCGGTTCTGGTCGCCATGACGGTCGTGATGATCGCCGGCTGGACCTATCAGCGCGCCGTCCGGAACGGCGGCTGGACCGACGTGTTCTGGACCTACGGCACCGGCGCGACCTGCGCGCTGGCCGCATTGGTCCCCTTCGGCGGGGCGAGCGCGCCAGACTGGCGCCAGGCGCTGGTCGCAACCCTGATCGCCATCTGGGCGCTCCGGCTTGGCTCCTACGTCATGCTGAGGGTGGCGCGCGGCCCGGAAGACGTCCGCTATGTCGAGTTTCGTCGCGACTGGGGCGCGGCCTTCCAGCGCCGGATGTTCGGCTTTCTGCTCACCCAGGCGCCGGCGAGCGCCCTGCTCGGCATCTCGGTGCTGCTGGCGGCGCGCAACCCAGAGCCGGGCCTTCGCGTCGCCGACATGGTCGGGGCGTCGATGCTGGCCGTCGCCATCCTCGGCGAAACCCTCGCCGACGGCCAGATGAAGCGGTTCAAGGCCGGCCGGCCGGCCAAGGGCGCGGTCTGCGACACCGGGCTCTGGTCCTGGTCGCGGCATCCGAACTATTTCTTCGAATGGCTCGGCTGGCTGGCCTATCCGGTCATCGCCATCCGGCTTTCGGCGCCCTGGAGCTGGGCCTCGCTGATCGCGCCCATCATCATGTTCGCCGTGCTTCGGGTCGGCACCGGCATCCCGCCGCTCGAGGCCGCCATGCTGCGGTCCAAGGGCGACGCCTACCGCCGCTACCAGGCCCGCGTCAGCCTGTTCATCCCATTTCCGCCCAAGGAGAGCCCGCAATGAGCGCCCTAGTCCTCGCCATCAACGCTTTCGAAGGCGCGCCCTTGCCCGACCCGGTGCGCCGCGCCGCGGTGCGCTTTCTGGTCGACGGCGCCCGGCGCGACCTTTCGCGCAGCCCCGGCGACGAGGTCTTCGCCCGCGAAATGGCCGAGGGCCCGATCGCGCTCGACGTCCAGGCCGCCAACGACCAGCATTACGAGCTGCCGCCCGCCTTCTTCGAGCGCATCCTGGGCCCGCGGCTGAAATATTCCTCCTGCCTCTACCCGACCGGCCGCGAAACCCTGGCCCAGGCCGAGATCATGGCGCTGGCGGAAACCTGCGCGCATGCCGACCTGAAGGACGGCCAGGACATCCTCGAACTGGGCTGCGGCTGGGGTTCGCTCAGCCTTTGGATGGCCGAGGCCCTGCCCAATTCCCGCATCCTCAGCGTCTCCAACTCCGCGCCCCAGCGCGCCTTCATCGAGAACCGGGCGCGGGCGCTCGGCCTGAGCAATCTCCAGGTGGTGACCGCCGACATGAACGACTTTGCGACCGACCGCGGTTTCGACCGGGTCGTGTCGGTGGAGATGTTCGAGCACATGACCAACTGGGGCAAGCTGCTCGGCAGGGTCCGCGGCTGGCTGAAGCCCGACGGCCGGCTCTTCCTGCACGTGTTCAGCCACCGCTCGGCCTCGTACCGGTTCGACGCCGCCGACCCCAGCGACTGGATCGCCCAGCACTTCTTCACCGGCGGCATCATGCCCAGCCATGGCCTGATCCGCCAATTCGAAGACCTGTTCGAGCTGGAGGACGATTGGCGCTGGAGCGGGACCCACTATGCGCGCACCGCCGACGACTGGCTGGCCAACTACGACCGCAACGCCGACGAGATCGGCGAAGTGCTGCGCGAGGTCTACGGGCCGCAAGCCAAGCTCTGGGGCCGGCGCTGGCGGCTGTTCTTCCTGGCCACCGCCGGCCTGTTCGGCCACGCCGGCGGCTTCCACTGGGGTGTCAGCCACTATCGCCTGAGGGCGGCCGGGGCCTGATCGCCGGGCCTATAGGCGTCGCTCGACCAGTGGGGTGAACTACGGCAAGGCCCTGCCGCTGACGCAGGGCCTCGTCTTCGATCTCTGAGGAGCGCGCCTGCAGCGCGCCCGGCGCCTCCGTTCAAGCCCATCATGGCGGCATGAGCGGAGGCTTAAGGATCGATCTGGCGGCGCGGCGGCTACCAGCAGACGCGATGATGGTGACGCCAGCCGCAATGGTGGTGGCGCCACCAGTGGTGATGGTGACGCCATGGCTGCGCGCTGGCCGGCGAGGCGATCGCGCCGACGAGCGTGGCGGCGGCCACAAAGGCGAGAAGTGTTCTCATTTCATGCTCCTGGAGTGAGTCCCCCGACCGCCCTTTTCATAGCGCATCGCCGAAAAGCAACAACGCGTCGCAGCAGACTTCGGTTGGCTACGCCAGCCTGTTCCGCGTGCTGATGTGTTCTGCGAGGGTGCGGCGTGGGCACGGCGATTTTTCGCTCCCGATGTTCACACCGAAACCCGTCTCGATGGGACAGGTGGAACAAGGCCCGCTCTATAATGGACCACTGACTTTTCTGGGAAAGACTGGCGCGCCCGGAGCGATTCGAACGCCCGACCCCCAGATTCGTAGTCTGGTGCTCTATCCAGCTGAGCTACGGGCGCGCACAGGCCTTTCAGCGAAGGCGCGGAACCTAGTCGCGGGCGGCGCGATGCGCAAGCGCGCGCATCGATCGCGGCATCGATCGCGTCGGTTCTTTAGGGCGGGAAGCCGCCCAGGCCATGCAGCAAGCCGCCGGCGCCGCGGTCTTGTGGCGGCTGGCCCTGACCGCCACGGCCGGACATCGGGTCGGGCTGGCCGAGCAGGGCGCTGGTGGTGGAGCGGTAGCGCACCTTGACCGTCCAGGCCGGGCGCGGGCTGCGCGGCGAAGAAGCGAAGTTGGCCTCGTCGCCATAGGCCGCCAGCGAGACCAGGCCGTGCGTCTGTTGCGCCACCTCGGCGGGTACGGCGCAATCGCTGGTCTGCGGACCTATCATACGGCCCTCGGCGACCAGGCGGCGCGTCTCGTCCGGCGACAAGTAGTCGGCCAGGGCGAAGACCAGCGTCTGGGTATTGGCCGAGGTCCACACCACCAGGGTGTCGCCGCCCTGGCCGCTTCCGGCGCCGATCACCGCGGCGAAATAGCCGAGCGCGGTCGGAACCGTCGTCCAGGCGAGCCGCACCGCGCCGGACGGCAGGCGCGTATTGCCGGTCAGCCGCAGCGGACCCATAAAATCCTGGTCGGGCGAAAGGCTGAAACGGATGTCCGGCGCATAGTCGCTCTTGACCGTGTGATCGCCGACCAGCGAGCCGGTCGCCGGCACGGGCGCGCCCGACTGCGCGTTCGGCCATTCGCCATAGGTCGAGAAACGACGGGGCGAGAGGGCCTGCATCGGCGTCGGCGCCAGTCCCCGCATCATGGCGGCCAGGCTTTGCGGGTCGGCGGCGAGCTTGGCCAGGTCGAGCACTGCCGGCTGGCCAGGTCCGGCGTGCTCTGCGCAGCCCCAGTAGATCAGCAGCCGGCCGTTCGGACGTTGAAACTGCGGCGGCGGTCGCGGCGTCTCGTCCTGCGCCGCCCCGCCCGGCGGCGCTTCCGACGTCACCAGCGGCAGGCTGGGGCCGACGCCGAGGCCCCGCGGCGGATCGTGCTCGGCGAAGGGCGCGGCGCCCGGCTGGCGCTGCGACCCGAGCTGTAGGTGAAGGCTGTGCTGGACCGCGTCGGGCCCGACCCCGCCGCCCATGGCCATGGCGATGATGGCTTGGCGCGAGGGCCGGCCGTCCGCGCCCATCATCGCGGCGATCGCGCCGGTCGAGGTCTGGGCGCTGACCCAATAGACCGCGACGGGTACGCCCGCCGGCGCCGCCAGGGCCGCGCCCGCCACGGCGAGCGCCGCGACCAGGACGCCGCGTCCAATCCCCCTCATGCCCCGAACCTCCCCGAGATCTCAGCCGGCTCTGACTAGCACGGCGAGCAAGCGTCCCAAACGCCCGCCGCCAAGGCGAGCGTTCAGGACCCGGGGCGTCGGCCGCAGTCGCCGAATCTAGCGCGCGTCCGCGCCGGCCCGCCCGGCCAGCAGGTCGAGCTTCGCCTTGTCGAAGTTCGGGTGCGCCACGATCCCGTCCGAGCCGAATTCGAGCACGTTGTCGCCGGGCTCCGCCATGGGCCAGGCGACGCCGCCGGCGCTGTCGGGATCGCCGGTCTTGGCGAAGGCGACCCAATAGGCGTGCACGGCCGCGCTGAAGGCCTGGTCTTCCGGCGTGGCGGCCGGGATGTGCAGCGCGCCACGGTCGCGGGGCTCGTTCCGCAGGTTTTGGAACACATAGGCGATCTCGCCGCCGTGGCGGACGCCGAGCGAGGTCGCGCGCATCGACGCCGGCAGATACGAGAAATAATAGACGTAGGTCGGCTGGCCATGCTTGGTGTGCAGCCGGGCGAGATAGCGGGTGGGCTCGATGACCCGCGAGAAGGTCACATA
This sequence comes from Caulobacteraceae bacterium, assembly GCA_965277425.1. Lineage (GTDB taxonomy): Bacteria > Pseudomonadota > Alphaproteobacteria > Caulobacterales > Caulobacteraceae > Poindextera. The sequence goes on along the minus strand of CBDICR010000006.1, from coordinate 701,417 downwards.
GCCGGCGGCGGCCTTGACGGGATCGCCAGCGCCAAACATCGCCATCACCTTGCCGCGGTCCGCGCCGAGAGCGTCGAGGGTGACGTCCGGATGCACCGTTGTCTGGGGAAAGAGGCTCGCCTCGTCGCTGTTGCCGCCGAGCAGGTAGGGGACGGGCGCCTCGTCGCCCTTGGCGAAGCCTTCCACCGGCGACTCGGTCAGGACAACGCCGTCGAGGACCGGCTTGGGAATGCCGGGATCCTGGAGGCTGCTGACCGGCTTGGACAGGGCCGCCGCCGGCAGGGCCCGCATGGCCGCCGCCGCGGCCGCGTCGTCGCCGGTGACGCCGAGTGAGCGGATGAAGTCGACGTCGCCCGGCTCCGCCGCCGCGGCGCGCCGCGACGAGCCGCGCCCAAACCCCGACTCCGACGCCGCCTTGGCGAACAGGCCCCGCGCCTTGGGCGCCACCATCAGATCGTTCACCGAGACGCCGCCCGCCGACTCCCCGAAGATGGTGACGTTCGCCGGGTCGCCGCCGAACGCGGCGATGTTGTCGCGGACCCATTTCAGCACGGTGATCTGGTCCATGAGCCCGAAGTCGGCCAGGGAGCCGTCGCGGCTGGTCCGCGTCAGCGCCGGGTGCGTGAAGAAACCAAGCCGGCCAAGCCGGTAGTTGAAGGTCACAAGGACCACCCCGTCCTTGGCGAAGTGGCTGCCGTCATAGAGCCGGCCGGCGCCCTGGATGAAGGCGCCGCCGTAGATCCAGACCATGACCGGCCGTTTGGCGCCGGCATGATCGGCCGGGGTGAAGACGTTGACGGTGAGGCAGTCTTCGCTCTGCGGCACCTTGGGCGGGACAGGCGTGGCGCCGCTCATCTGCATGCAGGCCGGACCGTAGTCGTCCGCCGGGCGCACGCCGGACCAGGGCGCGGGGGGTTGCGGCGCGCGCCAGCGCAGGTCTCCGACCGGCGGCGCGGCGAAGGGGATGTTCTTGAAGCTGGCGACGCCGTCGTCGACGACGCCTTTCAGCATGCCGTCGTGGATGCGGACCTGGTCCGGCGCCGGCTGCGCCAGGGCGGCCGAAGCCAAGCCCAGCCCACAAACCAAGGCCGCCAATCTTTCCAACACCCTCATGTTCGCCCTCCCAGCCTGTTGATCGACCGAGCCCCGCCGGTCGTGTGGTGCGACTATAAAAGCGCCCGCGATCCCGCGTGGGACTAGTTTTGCAAATTCCGCCAGCAGGAAGGACCCGCCGCGTCCCACGGCGTCGCCTCATAGACGCCGCGGGCTATGGCGCGGGCGAGGCAGTCGGCGGCCAGGGCGCCGATGCGGGCCAGCATGTGGTCCTTCGGCTCGGCCAGCGGCTGTTGGGCGGTGGAAAGCGCGAAGACCACATCGCCGTCGAACGGAGCGTGGGCCGGGCGGATGGCTCGCGCCAGGCCGTCCTGGGCCATGATGGCGATGCGCTTGGCCTGGGCGGGGGTCAGCGCGACATTGGTCGCCACACAGGCGATGGTGGTGTTCTGGCGCGCGGCCGGGTTGGCCTTGGCGTCGCCCCAGTCGTCGGCGGCGGCGAAAAGGCCGGCAGATCCAAGGCCGCCGAACTCCGCGTCGATCTCGAACGGCGCGGCCCAGAAACTGCGCCCGCCCGGCGCGGTGACGGCGCCGAAGCTGTTCACCGCCGCAATGGCCCCGACCACGATTCCATCGGTCGTGACGATGGAGGCGGAGCCGAGGCCGCCCTTCAGCCGCCCGGCCATGGCGCCGAACCCCGCCCCTGCCGTACCCAGCGCGAAGGTCGCAGACGCGGCCTCCAGGGCGGCCAGGCCTAGGCGGCGATAGGGCGGATCCAGGCCCCAGGCCTTGTCGCCGCCATTGCCCAAGTCGTAGAGGATCGCCGCCGGCGTGACCGGGGCCGGCGGCGCCGGCGACGACGGCGCAAAGGCATAGCCGACGCCGCGCCGGCCGAGCTCGGCGGTCACCCCGTCGGCCGCCGCCAGCCCATAGACCGAACCGCCGCTGAGCACGATGGCGTGAATGGCCTCGACCAGGTTTTCCGGGGCGAGCGCGTCGGTTTCCCGCGTGCCGGGCCCGCCGCCGCGCACGTCGCAGGCGGCCACGGCCGGCTGGTCGGGCAGGATGACGCTGACCCCGGTGCGCACAGCCGCGTCCTCGGCCTGACCGACCTTCAGTCCGGGCACGTCGGTAATCAGGTTGAGTGGGCCGGGTCGGGCTTTGTTCATTGGGCAGACTTGCCTTGAGCGGGCGCGCCTGTCCATCGGCGGCCTGCAACCTCCAGCCGACGAATTGGAGTCCTCGCCAAGAGCCGCCAAGGTGGCCTGACTTGCAAATGATAATGCTTCGCAATATCGAACCCTCATGTTAGGCGTGCCGCGGCAAGGAGCAGAGTCGCGATCCGGAGCGCACAGGGATCGGGTCTCGGCTGATGATTGGACTGAATTTCAAGGCTTAAGGGGCGGCGTATGCGCACTTCATCTGTTCCGGATCAGGGATCCTCATCTTTGTCGGTGGCGCTTCATGCGATCGGCGCCATCGGCGTCTGCGCCACGGGCCTTGGTGTGGACTCGGCGGCGGCCGCGCAGACCGCGTCGCCCGATCAGACCGCCGCGTCCGATCATCCGGAGGCGGAGAAACCCGCAGCGGGCGGCCTCGTCGTCGTCACCGGCATTCGGTCGCTGCTGGGCGCGAAGATTCCGCTCACCGTTCAGAATACGCCGCAGTCGGTCAACGTCGTTCCGCAACGGCTTTTGCAGGAGGAGGCGGTCACACGCCTGGAGGATGCGCTGAAGAATGTGCCGGGCGTCACGCTCAACGCCGGCGAGGGGGCGGCGCGCGGAGACACCATCAATATCCGCGGCTTTTCGGCCTTCAACGACTTCTTTCTCGACGGCATCCGCGACGCGGCGATCTATGTCCGCGACCCGTTCAATCTCCAGTCCATCGAAGTCCTCAAAGGCCCGTCGGCGACCCTGTTCGGCCGCGGTTCGACAGGCGGGGTGGTCAACCAGGTCAGCAAGGCGCCGCGTCTTGAGCCGCTTGACGTTGTCAATGCCGACGTTGGCTCCAACGATGAGTACAGGGGCACGGTCGATATCGATCGGCCGATCGGATCGAACGCCGCCTTTCGATTGAACGCCATGGGCGAATCGTCAGGCGTCGCCGATCGCGACTATGTCAGGAACAGGCATTGGGGCGTGGCGCCCGAACTGGCGTTCGGCATCGGCGAGCCGACAACCGTGACGCTCGCCTACTTCCACCTGTCGGAAAACGATGTGCCGGACAGCGGCATTCCGTTCTTGAACGGGGCGCCGGCGCCGGTGAACCGAAGCAACTTCTACGGGCTGACTTCGGACCACGCGATCTCACAGGTCGATATCGGCACGATGTTGGTCAAGCATGACTTCAATTCGAACCTGTCGGTCACCAACACGGTTCGCTACGCCAACTATGGCTTCAACTATCAGTTCGACGCGCCGAATTTCGGCAGCACGGCCGGTGATGGCCAGGGCCCTCCTGGCCCTGGAACGCCGCTCGGCGGCATCCTGGTCGGCCGCGATTCGCCCAGCAGCTCAGGCGTCCAGACCAATCTCACCGATCAGCTCGACCTGACCGCGCGCTTCAGCACCGGATTTCTGACCCACACCCTGGTCACCGGGGTCGAACTGACGCGGCAGACCAACGATCTCGACAGCTACACCAACCCCTTCAACAGCAACAACAATTGGATCCCCGAGACGCCGCTGATCGCACCGGATCCCTTTGAGGTGCGGCCGCATGAGCCGGTGAGCAAGACCCAGCAGACAACCGCCGATTCGGAAGCCGCCTATGTCACCGACACCATTGGCGTCGGGCGCTATGTGGATCTGATCGCCGGCGTGCGCGTCGACCGGTTCGCCGCCGTCTATGATCAGGTCACCGTGGCGAGCGGCGCGGCGCTCCATCTCCAGCATGTCGACGTGGTTCCAAACCCGCGCGTCGCCCTGGTGTTCAAGCCGGCGCCGTCACAGAGCTTCTACCTGTCCTACGGAACCTCGTTCGACCCATCGGCCGAGGCCCTGACCTTGACCAGCGCCACGGCCAATCTCGGTCCGGTCGAGGCCACGACCTATGAGGCCGGCTCGAAAACCAGCCTTTTGGACGGTCGCCTGCTGCTCACCGGCGCGGTCTTCCACACCGAAGTCGACAACGCCCAGATCAACGACCCGGAGAACCCCACCCAGACGCTGTTGCAGGGCAATGAGACGGTCCAGGGGTTCGAGCTCGGCGCGACCGGTCATATCGGCCCGAAGCTGGAGGTCATCGCCGGCTATACCTATCTCGACGGCGTGACCTCGGGGACCATGGGCAAGACCATCCTGGTCGTGAAGTACACCGATGCGCTCATTCCCAATCTGGCCCGCAATGCGGCCAATCTGTGGGCCGAATATCAAGTCACCGATCCCTGGGAAGTCGGGCTGGGCGTCAACTATCTCGATCGCCGCCTCGGCAATATCGTCACCCCGGGAACCGTTCCCGTCGTGGTCCCCAGCTATGTCGTCTGGAGCGCAATGACGTCCTATCGGATCAGCCCGAAGCTGACCCTGCAGCTCAACGCCATCAACCTGTTCGACGCCTATTATTACGACAATATCTACTACACCTCCGCTTCGGAAAACCACGTCATTCCCGGCGCTGGCCGTACGATCAAGTTCACGGTCCGGGCGAGCTTCTGATGCGTGCGGGACCGCCGCGGAGATTGGGACGGGCGCGGCTGGGCGAGGGTGGCTTATCCGGTCTGAAGGCCCGTTTCGAGGCCGGAGGAAAGCGCGGCGACGGTCCGGCCCGCGCCGCGCACGACGCGGCGGCGGAGGCGGAGGCCCACTATCTGCGCATGTGCCGGCTGCGCGGGATGAGCTATGGCGAGCTGCGCGCCCTGCTGACCGGCGATCCCAAGAAATCGGCCCCGTGGATCGAAAGCGCCGCCAGGTATGGGTTGCCGCAGGCCCAGCTGCGTCTGGGCCAGATGCTGCTCGACGGCGCCGGCGCGCCGCGCGACGAGACCGCCGCCCTGGACTGGTTCACGCGGGCGGCCCGCAAGGGCGCGCCGGAGGCCATGAATATGGTGGGGCGCTGCTATGAAAACGGTTGGGGCGCGCCTGTGGATCTGGCCGCCGCCGCCGCCTGGTACAGACTGGCCGCCGAAGCGGGCCACGACTGGGGCGAGTACAATTACGCCAACATGCTGTTCGACGGCCGCGGCGTCGCCTGCGATCACCTCGAGGCATTCGCCTGGTATCAGCGCGCCGCGGCGCAAGGCCATGCGCGCGCGATGAACCTGCTCGCGCGCTGCCATGAGGAGGGCTGGGGCGTGGCCCGGGACCCCGCGTGTGCGTGCGACTGGTATCGACGCTCGGCTGAAGGCGGCTATTTTCGAGCCCAGTATAATTTCGCGACCGTGCTGGTCGCGCGGGGCCAGATCGAAGAGGCGCTCGTCTGGTTCGAGAAGGCCTGTCTTGGCGCCACGCCAGACAGCCTGGGCGCCATGATCGAGGCGCTGATCCGACAGGCGGATCGGCGATTGGCGGACATCGGACGTCGCATCGGCAAAGCGTTGTCGGTTCCGGCCTGACGCTGACCTTGAGCGAGCCCCGGCATGATGCTGCACATACCCAAGGTGCTGACGGCGGCGCAGGTCCGCCATTGCAACGAGGTGCTGCGAAACGCAAACTGGGTCGACGGACGCGTGACGGCCGGCGACCAGTCGGGACTGGCCAAACGCAACCTGCAAGTCCCCGAGGACGCCCCGCAAGCCAGGGCCCTGGGCGAGATCGTGCTCGCGGCGCTGGCCGGCAGCTCCGCCTTCATCTCCGCGGCTCTGCCGCTCAAGGTCTATCCGCCGCTCTTCAACCGCTATGGGGTGGGCATGGGGTTCGGCGACCACATCGACAACGCCATCCGAGTCTCGCCCGTCTCGGGCGCGCGCTACCGAACGGACCTGTCATGCACGGTCTTTCTCACCGAGCCTGACCAGTACGATGGCGGCGAACTGGTGATCGAGGACGGGCTTTCGCCGCGGCGCGTAAAGCTGCCGGCGGGCGATATGATCCTCTATCCCGCCACCAGCGTTCACCGGGTGGAGACGATCGCCCGGGGCGAGCGCTGGGCTTCGTTCTTCTGGGTGGAGTCGATGATCGCCGACGCGGGCCGCCGAGCGCTGCTCTACGACTTCGACCAGGCCATCGCCGCCGCTCGCGGCGGTCTCGGCGACGGCGATCCCGCCGCCGTCGCGCTGGTCGGCGTGTACCACAATCTGATCCGCATGTGGGCCCAGGGCTGAAAGAGCGCCGGAGCGGCGAATACGACCCTCCTTAAGCGCCTTTTCGTTCCGGCGCGCCCGGCAGCTTCAGCTCGAAGGTCGAGCCCATCGGGCCGGTTTCGGTCAGGACGACGTCGCCGCCATGGGCCTGGGCAAGTTCGCGGGCTATAGCCAGGCCAAGGCCCGCGCCGTCCGGCCGACTGGAGCCGGAAAAGGGCTGAAACAGCCGCGCGCGCACGCGGTCGGGCACGCCGGGGCCGTTGTCGGCGACCCGGATGAAGCTGGACTCCTCATGCTGGTCGAGACTGAGCACGACGACGCCGGCGCGGCCGGCGCCCGGATCGCTCTGGATCGCCTCGCGACCGTTGCGCATCAGATTGACCAGGATGCGGTGCAACTGATCAGGGTCGGCGTTGACCTCTGCGCGCGCATCGATCTTGGACTCCAGGCGCACGCCGTCGAGCGACAGGCCCGCGTCTTCGCCCGCCGCCTCGATGGCCGGGGCGAGGCGGACCGCGATCGGGGACGGCGCCGGCTCTTCGCTCTTGCCGTAGGCCAGCACGTCGGTAGCCAGCCGGACCGCCCGGTCCAGCGCGCGCTCCAGCCGGGGCATGGCCTGGGCCACCTTCGGATCGCCCGATTGCGCCAGGCGCTCCGAGGCGATCTGGGCGCTGGTCAGCATGTTGCGCAGATCGTGGTTGATCTTGGCCACCGCCTCGCCAAGCGCCGCGAGGCGGGCGCGGGAATTGAGCGCGGTGCGCAGATCGGCCTGCATGCGGTCGAGCTCGGCCTCGGCCCGACCGATCTCGTCGCGCCGGCCGGAAGGGTGGATGCTCGCCGCGGCGTCTTCCGGATCGGCGCGGAAACGCTCCATCGAGCGGGTGATCCGCTGCATCGGGCGCACGAAAAAGAAGTTGAGCAACAGGTAGAGCGAGCCGGCGATCACCACCGCAAAGATGGCGGCAATCCCCATCAGGCTGAGCAGATAGTTGGCCAAGGCCACTTTCAGGGGCGCGTCCGGCGCGACGATTTCGACGAAGTCGCCGTCGCGGAAGCTTGGCTTGGCGACCACCCGGACCATGCGGTTCTTGCCGCCGAACAGGGTCTCGAACGGCGCCGACCAGGACAGCGGCGATGCGCCTTCGCGCAGATCGACCAGATAGGGGGTGCGCGCCATGCGCGGCGCCTCCAGCACCAGGCGATCGACGCCGCCGCTCTGCACCGCGACCGAGACCACGCCGGCGCCGTTGAGCAGCTGGCGCGAGAGCTTGTCGCTGACCACCTGGTTGGGCGCGGCCTCGATGGCCAGGGAGGCGAGCTCGCCGGCGCGGACATGGTCATAGAGCCAGCGGTCCTCGAACTGGGCCAGGGTCGCGGGCAGGACCAAAACGCCGATGACCGCCACGAACAGCACGGTCAGGATCAAAAGTCGGGATGACAGGCCGCCTGGCCAGAACAGCCGGCGGGCGGCGCGCGCCACGTCGGCTTCTGGACGCCCGGTCGGCCCTGGCTTTGGGCTCGCGGAGGGTGATGCGTCCGCCATGGCTCCCGTTACTGCACGAGGCCTTGGCCGGCAACGCTCACGCGGCCGGCCGACGCCGCAACCGGCGGATGATGATCGGTGAAAGTGACAGAAGCGCGAGCGCCAAGAGGGCGATGATGATCGGCGGCTGCAACAGGCTGCGCAGATTCAGACGCTCATGATTGGCGAAGGCTTTGTTCAGGCCCCAGCCCAGCCGGGCGTAGATGAAGGAAAGCGGCGCGATGCCGATGAAGCTCGCCGCGACAAAGGTGACGATCGGGATTTCGAGAAAACCCAAAGCCAGCGTCGTCAGGCCAAACGGCATGATCGGCAGCAGCCTGAGCGTCATGATGTAGAAAAAAGCGTCACGACGCACGCCGTCCTCGATCTCGGCGACGCGAGGGCCGGCGGTGCGGCGCAGGACGTCGCCGGCGGCCGTGCGGCAGACCAGATAGACGATGGTCCCGCCGAGCGTGCAGCCGATGGCCGCCGCCGCCCCGCCGATCCAGGGCCCGAAGAAAAGCCCGCCCGCCACCGTCATCGGCAGGGCCGCCGGCAGCGAGAGTGCGATGACGACGGTGTAGATGCCGAGATAGGCCAGCACGCTGAGCACCGGATGGGCCTGGTCGAAGCCCATGATGACTTCGCGACGCGCGCGCAACTCGTGCACGGACAGATGGTGGGTGACGCCGCTGGCGAAGGCCGCGACGATGGCCGCCAGCACCAGCGCGGCCGGGCCAAAACGTTTGAGGAGGGCCAGCGGCCGTTGCGGCATGGGGTGTCCTAGAGCCGGTTGTCCGCGCCCACCGCCTCGGCGACCGAGGCGAAGCCGTCGGCGGCCAGGCGGCTTGCGAGATCGCGGCGGATGCGGCCGATCAGCCCGGGTCCCTCATAGACCATCGCCGAATAGAGCTGCACCGCGCGCGCCCCGGCGCGGATCTTGGCGTAGGCGTCCTCGCCGGTCCCGATTCCGCCGGTCCCGATCAGGGCGAGCCGGCCGCGCGCCGCGGTAAAGAAGCGGCGCAGCACCTCGGTCGACGGCGCCATCAAGGGCGCGCCGGAAAGACCGCCGGCCTCCTCACGGCCCGGCGAGGTCAGGCTCGGAGGGCGGGCCAGGGTGGTGTTGCCGACCACGATGGCGTCGATCCCATAGGCGACGGCGGCCTCGACGATGGCCTCGATCTCGCCGGCGTCGAGATCGGGCGCCACCTTCAGGAAGACCGGGTGGTCGCCGCGCTCCGCCGCCAGCGCTCGGCGCGTGGCCGCGATGCGCCCGAGCAGGCCGTCCAGGGCCGCGGCGCCTTGCAGGGCGCGCAGGCCCGGCGTGTTCGGCGATGAGACGTTGAGCACGAAATAGTCGGCCAGGGTCCAAAGCCGCTGCAGACCGATCGCATAGTCGCCGGCGCGGTCTGCTGAATCCTTGTTGGCGCCGATATTGGCCCCGACCACCCCGGTGCGCGCGCGCCGGGCCAGGCGGGCGGCGACCGCCTCAAGCCCGTCGTTGTTGAAGCCCATCCGGTTGATCACCGCCTGGTCGGCCGCCAGGCGGAAAAGGCGCGGACGCGGATTGCCGGCCTGCGGCCTTGGCGTGACGCTGCCGCACTCGACAAAGCCAAAGCCGGCCGCCAGCATGGCGTCGGCGACCTCGGCGTTCTTGTCGAAGCCCGCGGCCAGGCCGACGCAGGCGTCCAGCCTGAGCCCGCAAAGCTCGACCGCAAGGTCCACGCCCCCCCGAACCGGCCGCGGTCGCGGTCCAAGTCCCGCCCGCAGCAGCCGCACGGTCAGGCGGTGCGCGTCTTCCGCGTCGAGAACCCGCAAGGCCCTCGCCGCAAGGTCGTGCACCGCGCTCAAGCCAAGGCGCCTGGGCGCATCAGCCGGCCGCCTCGGGGTCTCGCGGCGTCAGGAAGCGCTCGAACTCGAACCGGCCATCGTCATGAAGCCGGAAGACGGCCGCCGCGGCGGTTGGGAAAGACTCCGCCAGGGTTTGTTCGATCCGGCTTTTCGGGCTGACCATGAGGGTGAGCGCCAGCTCATGCAGGCCTGGATTGTGGCCGACGATCATCAGGACGCCCGTCGCCTCGCCGGCGGCGTCGATCGCCCGAGCCAAGGCGTCGGCCGAGGCGTGGTAAAGCTCGCGCGCCGGCGCCATGCGCGCCTTGGGAAACGCGGCTTGCGCGGCCTCCCAGGTCTCCGCGGCGCGCCGGGCGGTCGAGACCAGGACAAGGTCGGGCGCGCAGCCGCTGTGGGCCAGGGCTTGGCCGATCAACGCCGCCTCGCGGCGACCTCGGTCAGTAAGGCCGCGCTCGAAATCGCCGCCGGTCGCGGCGGTCGATTCAGCCTTGCCGTGGCGCAGCAAGATCAGTCGTTGCATTCCCAAGGTCCCGCGCCCTTCAGCCTGGACCTGTTTAGACCGAAGCCGGGGGCTTGCGGAAGCGACGGTTGACAGGGCGGGAGCGAGGCGGTCCAACCCGCGCATGAGCCGAGACGTGGGTCTGCAACAGATGGTTGGCGTGGATGGCGGCCTGATCCGGTTCGGGCCGGACCAGGCGCTGGCGCTCGATTGCGGCGCCCGGTTGAACGGGCTGGAGATCGCCTACCGCACCTATGGCAAGCTGAACGCCTCGCGCAGCAACGCCGTCCTGGTCTGTCACGCGCTGACCTTGGATCAGCACGTGGCCTCGGTGCATCCGTTGACCGGCAAGCCGGGCTGGTGGTCGCAGGTTGTCGGACCCGGCCGGCCGCTCGATCCGGACAGGCATTTCATCATCTGCTCCAATGTCGTCGGCGGCTGCATGGGCACCACGGGGCCGTCTTCGGTCGATCCCGAGACCGGGCGGGCCTATGGGCTCAGCTTTCCGATGATCACCATCGCCGACATGGTGCGCGCCCAGGTCATGCTGGTCGACGCCCTGGGCATCGAGACCCTGTTCGCCGTCGTCGGCGGCTCCATGGGCGGCATGCAGGTGCTGCAATGGGCGTGCGACTATCCTGAGCGCATCCATTCGGCCATCTGCATCGCCGCGGCGGCGCGGCATTCGGCGCAGAACATCGCCTTCCACGAGGTCGGCCGCCAGGCGATCATGGCCGACCCGAACTGGCGGGGCGGCGACTACGCCAGCAGCGAGGTCCGCCCGGAAAAGGGCCTGGCCGTGGCGCGCATGGCCGCCCATATCACCTATCTTTCGGAGCCGGCCCTGCAGCGCAAATTCGGACGCGAACTGCAGGGTGACGGCCTGTCCTGGGGGTTCGACGCCGACTTCCAGGTGGAAAGCTATCTGCGCCATCAAGGCGCCAGCTTCGTCGACCGCTTCGACGCCAACTCCTACCTCTACATCACCCGCGCGGTCGACTATTTCGATCTGGCGGCAGCTAAGGGCGGGGTCTTGGCGAGCGCCTTCACCGGCGCCCGCCACGTGCGCTTCTGCGTGCTGTCCTTCACCTCCGACTGGCTCTATCCGACCGTGGAGTCGCGCTCGATCGTCCGGGCCCTGAACGCCGCCGGCGCGCGGGCCAGTTTCGTCGAGATCGCCACCGACAAGGGCCACGACGCCTTTTTCCTCGACGAGCCGGTCATGCACGACGCGCTGCGCGGATTTCTCGATGCGGCGGGACAGGATCGAGGGGTCGGGTGAGCGCCGCATCGGAGAGTTTCCGCGAGATCACCAATCTCGTGCGGACCGGCGCGCGGGTGCTGGACATCGGCTGCGGCGAAGGTGCGCTGCTCGAGCTGCTCACCGAGCAGAGGGGCGTCGACGGACGTGGGCTGGAGATCAGCCCGCTGGGCGTCCAGGCCTGCCTGTCGCGCGGGCTGGCGGTGGTGCAGGGCGACGCCGACCGCGACCTGGCCGACTTTCCCACCCACGCCTTCGACTATGCGATCCTGTCACAGACCCTGCAGCAGATGCGCGAGCCGAAGACCGTGCTGGCCGAACTCCTGCGCATCGCCGAACGCGCCATCGTCTCGCTGCCGAACTTCGGTCATTGGCGCGTGCGGCTGTCGTTGCTGGCGCGGGGCCGCATGCCGGTGACGGCGTCCCTGGCCGAGCCCTGGTGGTCGACGGCGAACATCCACCTGTGCACGCTGAAGGATTTCACCCTTCTCTGCGATGAGTTGGATATCCACATCGAACAGGCCGCGGCCCTGGCCGACGGCCGCCCGGCGCGCCGGATCGATCCGTTGAGCGCCCTGGAGAACTGGCGCGCCGAACAGGCGATCTATCTGCTGAGCCGGCCCGGCCGATCCTAGAACAGGAAGCGCGCCGCGGCGCGGGCGTCGTAGGTCTGGTAGTCGTGGTTGAATTCGCCGCCGGCGTCGGCGGTGAAGTCGGCGTACTGGCCGGTCGCACGCAGGCCCAACCGGGCCAGGACGCCGCCCCTGTCCGTATAGGCGGGGTTGAGCGTGAAGCTCTGTCCGCCCTGGAAACTGGCCGTGGTCGAGGCCGGCCCGCCCAGGACCACCGCGCGGTAACCGACCGTCACCTCCGGCCGCCAGACGACGGCCTGGCCGAAGTTCATGCCCACGACCAGGTCAGCCTGGGCGTCGGCCTGGCTGGCGGTCTGCTGGGCGATGTCGAGGTTGAAGGCTGTCCCGCCGCCGCGTTCCTTGTAGCCCATCTGGGACAGGAGCACATAGTCGCCCGAGACCTCGGGCCGGGCGAAGAACTTGCCGATGTCGAACTGATAGCCGACCCCGACGTCCGCCGAGACGATGCCGCCCAGCCAACTCGCCTTGGCCTCGCGCGAGACGATTTGGGAGGGCGCCTGCGCCAGATCGGTCGAGTCCGTCTGATCGATCAGGTAGCGGCGGCTGCCCAGGGTGACGAGGCCGCCGTTCAGGCTGGCGTTGGCGTTCAGCCCTGGCTGCTCGCCGCCCTTGCGCCAATAGACGCCGACTTCGAAGGCCGAGGCCGACAGGGCCTGGTCGCCGGGTTGGGTGTCGTCCTGCACGCCGGTGGTGATGAAGGAGGCCGCGACGCCCAGCGCGGTGTCGCCGCGCGCGCGCTCGACCCCGCCGGCGATGCCGAAACCCAGACCCGCATAGCCATTGACCTGGGTGGTGGACGCCTCGTTGTTCGAAAAGCCGATCTCCTGCACCCAGCCGCGCACCGTGTCGGTCTGCAGCTTGATCGGGGCCTCGCCCTCGGCGCGCGCCAGGTCCTGCTGACCGGTCACCAGCGTCTCGAACGGGCCGCCGGAATAGTCGGGCAGGAACTGGTCGTAGACATGGATGAACGAGGCGCGGTTCAGCTTCGAAAGGATGTCGGCCGCGACGTCGGGGTCGGTGCCGTACGCCTTGCTGAAGGCTGGGAAGAGCGCCGCCTCAGCCGGATTGAGGCCAAGTTGTGCGGCTGTCTTCGGTGAGGCGTTGATGCTGAGCGTGGTGGCGGTCGTAGTGATGTTGCCGTTTTCCAGGAACGGAATCTGCCCAAGAAGCGCGGTCGAGACATTGCCCGCGACCAGGCTGGCGGCTGTGATGACCGTGAAGGACTCCGGCCCGGTCAGGGGCGAAGCCAGGGCGAGGCCGACGGCCGAACCGTTGTCCAGGGTCGCGGTTCCCGCCACCGCGAAGCCGTTGCCGTTGGGGTTGGCGGGGTCGCCCGTGAAGATCACCGATCCGCCATCGCCGATGTGCAGCGTCGATAGCTGCACAAGGGTGGGCGTCGTCATGAACAGCACGCCCTTGTTGACGTTCAGGGCCAGCTGGCCACCCAGGGCCTCGGTCAAGGCGCCCTTGGCGAAGCCGCCGTTTTCGATGTCGAAGGCATTGTTGGTGCTGTTGCCGAAGCCGATCGCGCCAGTGATGTTGCCGCCCCAGAGGTTGAGGGTCTGGGCGCCGCTCCCTTCCGACAGATTGATGTCGCCGATAATGTTGGGCGACAGGGTGGCGTTGCCGCTCGACGCGCAGGCGCCGCTGGAATCGACCGCGATGCACTGGGTGATGGTGAGCGGCGCGGTATTGGCGGCGAAGATCGCGACGCTGACGCCCTGGGACACCGTTCCGGCGACCGCCGGGACGACCGCGGCGGTGATGTTGCCGGTATTGGTGATCTGGCTGAGCCCGCCGCCGGCGTCCGAAATGGCCGTGGCGTTGCCGACGATGCCGCCCGCGGTCTGCGTAATGCCGGCGATCCCCGCGATCCCGGTGACCTCGGCGGTGATATTGCCGGAGTTGTTCAGGGTGGTCGCCCCGGCCGCCGCGCCTGGATCGATCTCGATCGCCGTCACCGCGCCGGGCGCGGACGAGTCCGCCGCCAGGCCGTTGGAGCCGTCGGCCACGACCGTGCCGCTGACCGTGATGCGGGGAACCCTGGCGCCGCTCCCGATCTCGATGCCCGTGGCGCCGCCGCCCCCGCCGGTGGTGTTGGCGACCGCGGTGGCTTCCACCGCGCCGGTGATGTCGATGCCGCCGGCCAGATTGACGTTGCCGAAAGCGCCGCCGGCGGCCGTGCCGCCGCTGTTGACCGCCAGCCCGTTCACGCCGCCGATCTGGACCCCGACGCTGTTGAAGCCCGGATAGGTTCCAGCCGCGGTGACCGTCCCGCCTATCGTCACGGCATAGCTGTCGGCTCCGGCGCCGACGGTGATCGGCCCCGCACCGCCGATCAGAACCGCCGGAGCCGAACCATAGACGGTCAGGGTCCCGCCGGGGCTCGCCGCGATGTTGCCGGCGGCGGCGACCGGCGCGTCGATGGTCAGGCCGCCGGCGACGTTGCCGCCGATCGACAGCGCCGGCCCGCCCTGGTCGAGCTGGCTTGAGACGAGATCGGCCTCGGCGGCCGCCGTGTCGGGCGGAGTGACCGAGTGGTAGCCGGTGACGGTGATGGCGCCGTCAATATCGACAGCCCCGCCGACGCCGCCGTTCAGCGCCACGCCGGTGGCGTTGTTCCCGGTGGCGCTGAGCGTGCCGGCGATGGTGACGCCGCCCGAAATCGGCGCGTTCGACGCCGAGACGACGCCGTAGGTGACGTCGTTGGTGCCGTCGTTCCCGCCGGTGACGGAAATGGTCCCGGTGTCGTCGATCGAGCCGTTCAGGCCCGATTCGAGCGAAATACCGGCCGAGTTTTCGCCGATGATGGTGATGACGCCGGTCGCGCCGTTGGTGATGCCGCCCGTATAGGGTCCGTTCGGGCCGACCAGGATGCCGACCCGATCCGAGCCGTTGGCGAAGGGGCCGGCCGTGATGCCCTGGTTGGTCGTATCGCCTGTCGTCGTCTCGGTGACGGTGATCGCGCCTTCGTTGTCGACGCTGTTGTTGCTGTTGAGGGTGACGGCGGTGGGTCCCGGCGTGCCTGCGGAGGTCGCGGGCGTCACCGCCCCGCTGGAACTGATGGTGATGTCGCCGCTGGTCGCCGTGGTCAGCGGCGTGGTGGTGGCGCTGCTGATCGTCGTCTGTGCGTGAGCGGCCGCCGCGAACGACAGCGGCGCCAGCGCGGCGGCGACCAAGAGACGCTTCATTCGGACAACTCCCCTCGACGACCGGCGGACCTTTTCGGGCGCGAAAATGTCAGCTTGATGTCGACACTGTTTCACCCCGGCGAACGAGGCAAGAGGCTCCTTAGCGCAAACCGGATCAGCCGGCGATAGCTTCAGCGTCGCGTTCGCCGGTGCGGATGCGCAGGGCCGCCTCGAGGTCTTGGACGAAGACCTTGCCATCGCCGATCTTGCCGGTATTGGCCGCGGCCTGGATGGCCGCCACGATCGCCTCGGCGCGGTCGTCGGCGACGGCGATCTCGAGCTTCACCTTGGGCAAGAGCTTCACCTCATATTCGGCGCCGCGATAGATCTCGGTCTTGCCCTTCTGGCGGCCGTAGCCGCGCACCTCGGTGACGGTCAGGCCGGATGCGCCGGCCTCGGTTACGGCCTCCAGGACGGCGTCGAGACGACTCGGTTTGACGACGGCGGTGATCATTTTCATCGAGCTGAGCCTCCTTCGATACCCGGCAGTCTCTTAAGTCCTAGGCTAGGGCCTCGCCTCAGCGCCTCCAAGCCTTCATGCGCATTGGCGGCGCGATCGCCGGTGAATTCGGCGCCTTCCGCGCCGGTTGAGGGGCCAGCACGCCCGGAACGAAGACCCTCACCGGCGCGCGGCGGCCCTTCGGCTTGACGGCGAAGGTCTGTTTCACCGCCTCCAGCATGATCAGGCCGGAAAAGGCCGGCCAGAGCCGCTGGCCCACCTGCTCGAACCCGTCCGCCCAACCGGCTGTCCACTGCAGCGGCGGCGCGAACAGCGCCCGCGACCAGGCGACCGGCTCGAGCTGGGCGTCGCGCACCAGTTTTTCCAGCTGGCCGCGGGTGAAGGGCGCGCCGTGGCCGAGCGGCGTCGACTCGGCGTTGCACCAAACGCCGCGACGATTGGCCGCCGCCACGATCACCCGTCCCGCCGGCGCCAGCACCCGCCAGACCTCGCGCATCAGTTCGAGCGGATTTTCCGCCTCTTCGAGAGCGTGGATGACCAGGATGCGGTCGAACAGGGCGTTGGGAAAGGGCAGCGCGCCCTCCTCGGCCAGGCAGGCCAGCACCGCGCCGGCGGCCGGCCAGACCTCGACGCCCTGGGCGGCCGGCATGGCCGCCACCGTCCGCCGCGCCGGTCCACGAAACATTTCCAGATAGGGGGTGGCGTAGCCCAGCCCCATGAGGTCCAGCGCGCCGGCGTCGCCCCAGGCCTCGACCAGCTTGCGCCCCACCACGCCGCGCGCCGCCTGGCCGAGCCGGCTCGCATAGAAATCACGAAGTTCCAGAACGTCTCGGCGCATGGGCTCGGAAAGGTCTATGCTCGGCTGGGCGACCCGGCATGGGCCGTCTAAGAAGACCGGAAAGGAGTTAGAGATGCCGCTGACCGTCCGCCAGTTTCCCTGCCTTTCCGATAATTACGGGTTTCTCGCCCGCGACGAGGCCAGCGGCAAGGTCGCCTGCATCGACACGCCGGACGCCGCCGCCATCCTGCGCGAACTGGACGTGCTGGGCTGGCGCCTCGACCTGATCCTCAACACCCACTGGCATGCCGACCACGCGGGCGGCAACGCCGAGGTCAAGGCCCGCACGGGGGCGAGCATCGTGGCGCCGCCCGAGGTGGAGCGCCTCTCGCCCATCGACCGCAAGGTCGGCCATGGCGACCTGGTCGATCTGGGGGAGACGCGGTTCCAGGTGATCGACACCGGCGGCCATACGCTCGGCCACATCACCTACCATGACGCGGAAGACCAGATCGCCTTCGTCGGCGACACCCTGTTCTCTTTGGGCTGCGGACGCTTGTTCGAAGGCACGGCCGAGCAGATGTGGGCCAGCCTGTCGCGCCTGACCGCCCTGCCGGGCGAGACCGTGGTCTATTGCGCGCACGAATACACCGCCTCCAACGCCCGCTTCGCGCTCTCGATCGACGACGACCCGGTGCTGAAGGCGCGCGCGGCCGAGGTCTTCGCCGCCCGCGAACGTGGCGAGCCGACCGTGCCGACCACCATCGCCCGCGAGATCGCCACCAACCCCTTCCTCAAGGCCGGCGGCGCGCAGCGATTCGGCGAGGTGCGCGCGGCCAAGGACGCTTTCCGGGGCTGACTCCCGCGAACTGGGGCCGGCTTGACGAACGGCGGTTTGCGCGATCAAGTACGCCTGGGGATGGAGTCCCCCATTAACCGCCGCAGAGGCTGATGACTCCTACCGTGCTAAGCGCGGTGGGAGTGTGCCTGAATCCAGGCCCAAGGCGGGTTGTCGCCACTCTCTCCGCGCTCTTGGATTGGCTGCCGCGGGTCCGCGCGGTGAAGCGTGAGCGAAAGATGACCGAGCGGCGAAGCGTCGAACCCCACGAAGGCCGAGGAGAGCCCGCCGGCCCGCGCTCGCGCGGGGAAGGCGGGCCGGCGTGATCACCTATCTCTGGATCGCGCTCGGCAGCGCCCTGGGCGGCGTCGCCCGCTACAGCGCGTCCAGCCTCATCGCCAACGCCTTCGGCCAGACTTTTCCGCTGGGCACCCTTTTTGTGAACATCTCCGGATCGTTCGTCATCGGCTTCTTCGCCAGCCTGACCGGCCCTGACGGCCGCGTGATCGTCGCGCCGGACCTGCGCCAGTTCGTCATGGTCGGGATCTGCGGCGGCTACACCACCTTCTCGTCCTTCAGTCTACAGACCCTCAATCTGGTCCAGGACGGCGAGATGGTGCGCGCGGGCGTCAATGCCGGCGCCTCGGTCATCCTATGTCTGGCCTCGGTCTGGCTCGGTTATGTCGCCGCCGCGGCCCTGAACGTCATGAGAGGAAGCTGATCATGCAGGCGCCGCAGCAGGCCATGTTGCTGAGACTCTACACCGAGGAAGGCAAGCGCAACGGCGATGGGCCGCTCTACGAGCATATCGTGCTGAAGGCGCGGGCGGCGGGGCTGGCCGGGGCGACCGTGCTACGCGGGCCGATGGGCTATGGCCAGAGCTCGGTCCTGCATACGGCCAAGATCCTCGACCTGTCCGCCAAGCTGCCGCTGGTGATCGAAATCATCGACGTCGAGGACAAGCTCAGGGCCTTCCTCGCCTCGCTGGAGGGGCTTGAGGACCTTGGGCTGGTGACGCTGGAGCGGGTCGAGGTGGCGCACTACGGGCGCGCGACGACGCGATAGCCCGCGGACCTACTGCTCGAGGACCAGTTCGACCCGCCGCGAAGAGGGGCAGCCGGCGATGTCGCTCAGCGGGTTTCCGGGCCTTGGCGTGACCACCACCTGCAGGACGCCGTTGACCAGCGCCACGGACGCCTTGCGCCCCGAGGTCAAAAGCACCTTGGCGAGCCGGGCGAGTTCGCGCCGGCCATCGGCGCGCCGCGCGACCCGGATCACCGCTTCGGCCGTCACGCTGCCGGCCTCGGCCAGCAACGAGGCCGACTGCGGGGTCGGGTCCTGGGCCTCGAAGACAATCAGCCGCTGGGCGGTGTGGGAGGCGCGCGCGCTCGACTGGGCGAGGCGTTGCAGCAGGGCGGCCTGCGAGGTCACGACGATGGCGTGCAGCGGCGGCGCGTCGCCGACCAGCGCGGCCGCCGAGCCGTCCGGATGGGCGTCCGTGAACAGGGTCAACCCGCCCAGACGCGTCACGCGCAACACCGGCTCGCCGACGTCGTTCTTGTACAGGGTGTCGCCGCGCGGCGCCGGTTGCGGGGTGAGAACCCAGATCTCCTGGGTGTCGGCGAAGCGCAGCAGGACCATGGTCGAGGATCGGTCGAGCACGAAAGGGGGGTCGCCGTCCTGTTCGTCGCGATAGAGTCCGACCGGCGGCGGCTTGGCGTGCTGCCAGGGCAGGGTATGGCCGTTGAAAAGCTCGTCGCCGAGGTTGAACGGGCCGGCGTGAGCCGTTTGGACCCCCATCAGCACCGCCGCCCCGCTGGCCAAAGCCACGCTCGCCGATCTCAAGCCTCGCATGAGTCCTCGGATGCGCTGGGAGTGGGGCGGATTTTGGACGTGACGACGGGCGAGAGCCGCCCATCCTTACGGCATGTATTGCCCGCCATTGGCGGTCAGGCAGGCGCCGGTGATGAAGGAGGCGTCCTCGCGGGCCAGGAAGGCGACGCAGGCGGCGATCTCCTCGGCCTTGCCCAGCCGGCCCACCGGAATACCGGCGACGATCTGCTGCAGCACGTTTTCAGGCACGGCGCGGACCATTTCGGTGTCGGTATAGCCGGGGGCGACGGCGTTGACGGTGATGCCCTTGTTGGCCGTTTCAAGCGCCAGCGCCTTGGTGAAGCCGATGGCGCCGGCCTTGGCCGCGGAATAGTTGGTCTGCCCCATCTGGCCCTTCTGGCCGTTGATCGACGTGATGTTGATGATGCGGCCATAACCCCGCTGGCGCATGCCGTCGATGACCTGGCGGCTCATGTTGAACAGGCTGGCGAGGTTGACGAAGATCACTTCGTTCCACTGCTCGGGGGTCATGCGGTGGAGCATGGAATCGCGGGTGATGCCGGCGTTGTTGACCAGGACGTCGATGGGGCCGAGCTCGGCTTCGACCTCGGCCACGGCGCGCTTGCAGCTGTCGAACTCGCCGACATTGCCCTTGACGATCATCACGCCGAATTCCTTGGCGGCGGCCTTGGCGGTCGCCTCGTCATTGGCGTATCCGGCCGCGACCTTGAAGCCGTCCGCCTTCAGCCGGGCGACGACGGCGTGGCCGATGCCGCGGGTGCCGCCGGTGACCAATGCAACTCTCGCCATGTTTCCGTCCTCTTGTGACTTTTATGCATCAGTGCGGCGGGCGCCTAGCGCCCTTCCGGGGTTCAGCACGGACCGGTCAGTCCCGCTCCACGCACAAGGCCACGCCCATGCCGCCGCCGACGCAGAGGGTGGCCAGGCCCTTCTTGGCGTCCCGCCGGCCCATCTCGTAGAGCAGTGTGGTCAGGATGCGCGCGCCGGAGGCGCCGATCGGATGGCCGATGGCGATGGCGCCGCCGTTGACATTGACCTTGTCGGGATCGAGGCCCAGTTCGCGCATCACGCTCAGCGACTGGGCGGCGAAGGCCTCGTTGGACTCAATCAGATCGAGGTCGGCGATCTTCCAGCCGGCCTTTTCCAGCGCCTTGCGGCTGGCGGGGATCGGGCCCGTGCCCATGATTTCCGGATCGACGCCGGCGTGGGCCCAGGAGGCGATGCGCGCCAGCGGCTTCAGGCCCCGGCGTTTGGCCTCGTCTTCGCTCATCAGCACCAGGGCCGCGGCGCCGTCGTTGATGCCGGAGGCGTTGGCGGCGGTGACGGTGCCGTCCTTGCTGAAGGCCGGGCGCAGGCCGGAGACGCTTTCCAGAGTCGCGCCCAGGCGGATGTATTCGTCCTTGGAGACCACAATGTCGCCCTTGCGCCCCGTAATGGTCACGGGCGCGATCTCGGCGTCGAAGCGGCCGGAGACCTGCGCGGCTTCGGCCTTGTTCTGGGAGGCCACCGCGAACCGGTCCTGGTCCTCACGGGTGATCTGCCAGCGCGCGGCGATGTTCTCGGCCGTCTGGCCCATGTGGTAGCCGTGAAAGGCGTCCCACAGACCGTCCTTGATCATGGTGTCGACGAAGGCGAGGTCGCCCATCTTCTGGCCGTTGCGCAGGTTGGCCGCGTGGGGGGCCTGGCTCATGCTCTCCTGGCCGCCGGCGATGACGATGCCGGCGTCGCCTTCGAGAATCTGCTGGGCGCCAAGCGCCACCGCCCGCAGGCCCGAGCCGCAGAGCTGGTTCAGGCTCCAGGCCGGGCTCTCCGCCGGAATGCCGGCGTTCATCGCCGCTTGCCGCGCCGGACCCTGGCCGGCGCCCGCCTGCAGCACGTGGCCCAGCACCACCTCCTCGACCTCGGCGGCCTGGATGCCGGCCCGCTCGATGGCCGCCTTGATCGCGACCGTACCGAGGCCATGGGCCGGCAGGCTGGCCAGAGCCCCGTTGAAAGCGCCCACCGGCGTTCGCGCGGCGGAGACGATGACGACCTTGCTCATGACAGAGGATCTCCCTGGCGGTGTCCAAGGGCCGACCGTCCGCGGCCGGCCTCGCGTTTTTCCAAACTGGGTTTACCAATGCCCCAATGTAAACGGGGCGTCATCCGCCGAGTGCGCTCATTCCAAAATTCGCCGAACGCGCGAGCGCGCCGCGCGGCCGGACCCGCCAGGCGTATGAGCGACGAATTCGCGCATCAAAGGACGACTGGCGCTCGGCTTTCGCATCCGCGATACTGCGGCGCCGAAGAGCATGATCTTGAGGGAAATAATGGCCGACGCCGATCAGCCTGGACCTGCGCCGGCCAGCGACAAGGTGGTGATCAAGAAGTATGCTAACCGGCGGCTCTATAACACCCGGTCCAGCGCCTATGTCACGCTCGAACACCTGTCCGAGATGGTCAAGGAGGGGGTCGATTTCGTGGTCTACGACGCCAAGACCAACGAGGACATCACCCGCTCGGTCCTGACCCAGATCATCTTCGACGAAGAGAGCCGGGGCCAGAATCTATTACCTATACAGTTCCTTCGCCAGCTGATCCGCTTCTATGGCGATTCCATGCAGGCCTTCGTGCCGACCTTCCTGGAGCTCTCGCTGGACAGCTTCACCCACCAGCAGGAGCGGCTGCGCAACCAGATCACCGGCGCGGTCGGCGGCGTGCCCGGCGGAGGATTCCTGGAGGATCAGGTCAAGCAGAACTGGGCCTTGTTCGATCGCGCCATGCGGGTCTTTTCGCCCTTCGCCTTCCCGAAGGCCGAGGAAGCGGCGGCGGCCGAGCCCAAGACGGCGTCCGACACCTCGCTCGACGAACTGAAGCGCCGCATGGAGGAGATGCAGGCCCAGATCGCCAAGCTGGCCGAGAAGAAATAGCCGCCGCCAGCCGCGCACCCGTTCTTAACCAAGGCTCGCCGATAGTTGGCCGGCATGACCGAACCCGTTGGACCCGTCGATCGGATTTCGCGCTCGCGCCGCGTCGGCCGGGCGGCCGGCGTCGCCGGGAGACGCGCCAGCGACCAGCCCGTGGTCGATCTTCCCGTGAGGACCGAACCTCGCCCCGAAGAGCCCGCGCCGCCGCAACCGGCGGGCGCCGCGGCCTTCGCGGCCCAGATCATGGGTCAGGGCGGTCAGAAACGCGGCCTGCGCGGCGGGCCGGAGACCATCGACCGGGCGCGGACCACCTATCTCGAGACCGAATGGTCCGGCCCCGCCGATCGTCGCCCGCCGCCTGGCCGCATCGCCAAGACCGAGATCTAACGCGCCAGCCGCGCCAGGGCGGCTTCGACCGCGGCCAGCCGCGCCTCGATCCGCGTCAGCCTCGCCTCGGAGGCGTCTGCACCGGGCGTCGGCGTTGAGACGCCGGCGTGTTCGGCGATCTCGGCCGGGCTCGCGCCCAGCAGTTCAGCGAAGGCGGCGACCTCGGCGGCGGAGAGCTCCCGCTGATCCTTGAAGACCAGGCCAAGTTCGGCCTGGCTCATGCCTGCGCCGGCGGCGAGGGGCGCGCGGTCGAGCCCGCGTTCGGTCAGCAGCGCCTCGAACCAGGCGACGTCGAAGAAGAGCGCCACGGTCCTTCAGACGCCGCCCTGGCGCGGGACTTGCTTGGGCTGAGGCTCTCGCCGCCACATTCCAAGGTCGCTCATGCCGTTTCTCGCCGCGTTTTCGGTCAGGGCTCTCGACGTCTTCGTCGTCGTGCTCATCTTCACGGCTCTCAGCTGAACCTAGTCGTTGCGAAAGTCGACCTCACGGCGCGAGGCGATGATAGTGACGATGAAGCCCGCCAGCACATCCAACAGCACCATCAGGCCGATCAGGAAGAAGGTCGAGGTGGCGAAGGCCGGGAAGAGCAGGAACTCGATCAGGCAGACGATGAACAGCAGCATCGACAGCGAGTGGTTGAGGATGGCGATGCGTCGGCTGCCCGCCGATTTCAGCAACTCGGCGAACAGGATCACCAGCGACCCCGCCAGCAGAAGGTCGCCCAGGCTGACCGGCCAGGCCGCGCGCGAGGCCATCGGCAGGCTGGCCAGCGGCGCCGACAGCCGCGCGCCGGCGCCCGAGCCGGTGAACCCCCCGCTGATGGTCAGCATGAGGAGATTGTAAAGCGCCACCGGCAGCACCAGCAGTGGAAACGCGGCAAGCATGCGCCCTCCCTTCGCGCCGAGCGCCAAGGCCCCGGCGCAGAAGCCTGACCCAATTCGGCGAAAGACGCAAAAAGAGCGCTGGGGCTGGCGCTTGGCCGCGGTCATGTCCATCTGGAGCACGGGCCAGGCGCGGCCTTAGCATTGCCATCTAACACTGCAATATTTGCGCAATCGATTTTAGACGATCTAGGTCTGAATTAGACATATCGTTTAAGGCTGGACTCTTTCAGCAGTACAGATCATCGATTCGGCAAGGAGCGAGCCAATGCAGGCGTACCGGCTGTATTTCGTCGGGAAGGACGGTCGCTTCGAAGGCGTCCAGGGGCTGGATGTCGCCGACGACAAGACGGCCATTGCAGGCGCCGTGCACCATGCTGACGGCCGTCCCATGGAACTCTGGGAGCGCGAGCGGAGGGTGAAGGCCTTCGGGGC
This sequence comes from Caulobacteraceae bacterium, assembly GCA_965277425.1. Lineage (GTDB taxonomy): Bacteria > Pseudomonadota > Alphaproteobacteria > Caulobacterales > Caulobacteraceae > Poindextera. The sequence continues at coordinate 677,606 of CBDICR010000006.1, read as the reverse complement.
GGCCTCGAAGTCTGCTGAACGCCCGCTTCGCACCCCCAACCCCGGCCGGCCCTCATGACCCTTCGCCCGACGACGCTCGAGCGCGCTTATCAACTGGCCAAGTCGGGCCTGTTCACCGGCGCCACCGAAATCAAGGCCAAGCTCCGCGCCGAAGGCTATGGGGACGCCGAGGCCCAGATCTACGGGCCGACCCTGCGGGCCGATCTTCGCCGCCTTTGCCTCGCCGCGCGGAGCAGCCAGGACGCGCCGACGCCGGACTAGGTTTGCGAGTCTCCCTCCCGCCCGTGTGGCGATCGGGGTTCGTGCTATCAAGCGCCGCATGACCGAAGCGACTCGCCTGGACGCCCTGGCGCGCGGCTGGCGGGGGCGGCTGCTCGCCGCGCTGATCGCCCTGGTCGCGGCCCTGCCCGGCCTGCTCGCCCTGCCCACGGTCGACCGGGACGAGGCGCGCTTCGCCCAGGCCAGCGCCCAGATGCTGGAAAGCGGCGACTTCGTCAGCATCGACTATCAGGACGAGGCGCGCAGCCAGACCCCGGTGCTGATCCACTGGCTGCAGGCGGCGAGCGTGGCCCTGGCCTCCTCGGCCGAAGCCAGGCGAATCTGGGCCTACCGCATCCCGTCCCTGCTTGGCGCGATGTTGGCGGCGGGCGCCTGCGCCTGGGGCGCGGAGGCGGTCTTCGGCGCGGGCGCGGGCCTGGTCGCCGGGGCCATGCTGGGCGTCTCGATGCTGCTCTCGACCGAGGCCAGCCTCGCCACCGCCGATGCGGTGCTGTGCGGCGCGGTGACGCTTTCCATGGCCGCCTTCGCCCGGCTCTACGCCGCGGCCAGGGGGGAGTTCGCCGCCGGCTGGCGGACCAAGCTGCTGTTCTGGCTCGGCCTGGCTTTGGCCATCCTCGACAAGGGCCCGGTCGCGCCGATGATCGTCGTGCTGGCCGGCGGCGGCCTGGCGATCTGGGACCGAGGCGCGCCCTGGGCGAAATCCTTGGGCTGGACCTGGGGGATTCTGCTGATCTGCGCCATCGTCGGTCCCTGGGCGATGGCCATCACGGTCAGGACCGACGGCGGCTTCTGGACCGGCGCGATCGCCGGCGACCTGACCTCAAAGCTGGTGGGCGAAGGCGGCCGTTTCTATCCACCGGGCTTCCATACCCTGCTTGCGCCGCTGCTCATCTTCCCCGCCGCCGCCCTGTTGCCGGCCGCCGCCGCCGAGGCGTGGAAGGGACGGGCGCTGAACGGCGTGAAGGTGGCGCTGGCCTGGCTTATCCCCGCCTGGCTGGTCTTCGAGGCCCTGCCGACCAAGCTGCCGCACGACGTCCTGCCGCTCTATGGCGCGCTGGCCTGGCTGGCGGCCTTCGCGCTCACCCGCCCGCTGGCGGCCTGGAGCCGCTGGGCGGGCGCGGCGCTGTCGCTCTGCGTCGGGCTGGGCCTGGCCGTGGCTTGCATCGCGGTCTCGCACAGATTCGGCGCGCCCGCAGACCTCTGGCTCGCGGTTTTCGCCGGCGGCCTCGCCATCCTGGCCGGGCTCGCCGGCGGCGCGGTGCTGCTCACCCGCTACGGCCTGGCCGCCTTGGCGGCCGCCGGGGCGCTCGGCGTCGCCGCGCACGCCGTGACCTTCGCCGCCGTCGCGCCCAGGCTCACGGCCCTGTGGACCTCGGCCCAGGTGGTGGCGGCCCTCGATCGCGCCAAGCTCAATCCGTTGAGCGGGCTGATCCCAGGGCCGGTTACGGTGGTGGGCTATAACGAGCCCAGCCTGGTCTTCGCGCTGGGCACCGAGACCGAGATCGGCGAGGTCGACGACGCCGCGGAGGCCATCGCCGAGGGCAGTCCGGCCGTGATCGAACAGCGCGCCCAGGCCGGCTTCCTGGCCACCCTGGCCGCCGACCGGCTCAGGGCCGCGCCGGCGGCCATCGTCAGCGGGTTCGACTATTCCCGTGACCAGCCGGTCCGGCTCACTATCTATCGATCCTTGAGCCCGCCACCCAAACCCGGTCCCGCCAGCCCATGACCCAGCCGATCCAGATCGTCGACGTCGGCCCTCGCGACGGGCTGCAGAACGAGGCCGCCATCCTCTCGATCGAGGATCGCGCCGGCTTCATCACCCGGCTGGAGGCATGCGGCGTCAGGCGGATCGAGGCGGTCTCCTTCGTCAATCCGCGCCGGGTGCCGCAGATGGCGGGCGCCGAGGCGATCATGGCCGCCCTGCCGCCGCGCCCCGGCGTGTCGCGCATCGGCCTGGTGCTGAACGAGCGTGGCTGGGACCGTTGCGTCGCCGCGGCTTGCGACGAAGCCAATCTGGTGGTCTGCGCCTCCGACGGATTCGGCATCCGCAATCAGGGCGCGCCGGTCGCCGAGCAGGTCGCGACCATGGTCAAGATCGCCGAGCGTCGCGCCGCGGAAGGCGGGCCGAAGCTGTCCATGACCGTTTCCGTCGCTTTCGGCGACCCGTTTGACGGCGAGGTGAGCCAGGCCCAGGTCGCGGCCATCGCGGCCGAGGCGGCGCGGGCCGGCATCGGCGAGATCGCGCTCGGCGACACCATCGGCGTCGCCGATCCCTGGACGGTGCGCCGCCGCATCGAGGCGGTGCGCAAGGCGGCGCCGGACGCGCGCATCCGCATGCATTTCCACAACACCCGCAATACTGGCTTGGCCAATGTCTATGCCAGCCTCGAGGCCGGCGTCGAGGTGATCGACGCCAGCTGCGGCGGCATCGGCGGCTGCCCCTTCGCCCCCGACGCCACCGGCAACATCGCCACCGAAGACCTGGTCTACATGCTGGAGCGCGCCGGCATCGACACCGGACTGGACCTCGGCAAGCTGATCGAGACCGCGCGCTGGGTCGGCGAAAAGCTGGGCAAGGCGCCGCCATCGGCGCTGACGCGGGCGGGGACGTTTCCGGGTTAACTCTCACCGTCATCGCCCGGCTCGTCCGGGCGACCCACGAACACAGCCTCTTGCGGATTGATTGGCGTGCATGGGCGGCCCGGACAAGACCGGGCCATGACGGTAAAACTAAGAGATCAGCCCCTCAGGTCAGGCGCCATCGCTTCCCGGGTCAGCACCGCGATGGCCTCGTCCAGCGTCAGGATCTGCTGGTCGCTCGATCCCAGGCGTCGGAGCGCCACCTTGCCTTCCTCGGCCTCGCGGCGGCCGACGACGGCGATCACCGGGACCTTGGCCAGGGAGTGTTCGCGCACCTTGTAGCCGACCTTTTCGTTGCGCAGGTCGGTTTCGACCCGCAGGCCCGCCTTCTTCATCGCCGCGACCGCCTTCAAGGCATAGTCGTCGGCGTCGGAGGTGATGGTGGCGACCACGGCCTGGGTCGGCGCCAGCCAGAGCGGGAAGGCGCCGGCGTGGTGCTCGATCAACACGCCCAGGAACCGCTCCAGCGATCCCAGCACCGCCCGGTGCAGCATGACCGGCCGGTGCTTGTGGCCATCCTCGGCGATATAGGAGGCATCCAGCCGCTCGGGCAGCACATAGTCGAGCTGCAGGGTGCCGCACTGCCAAGTGCGGCCGATGGCGTCGCGCAGATGGAATTCCAGCTTGGGGCCGTAAAAGGCGCCTTCGCCGGGCAGCCGCTCCACCTCGATGCCCGCGGCCTTGGCGGCGCGCTCCAGCTTGTCCTCGGCGATGGTCCAGTTCTCGTCCGTGCCGAAACGCAGGTCGGGGCGCAGGGCGAGCTTGACCGAGTGCAACTCGACCTCAAGATCGGCATAGACCGATTTCAACAGCTCGATGAAGGCGACGGATTCAGCCTCGATCTGATCGTCGGTGCAGAAGATGTGCGCATCGTCCTGGGCCATCTGGCGCACGCGCAGCAGGCCCATGAGCGAGCCGGAGCTCTCGTAGCGGTGCAGGCCCTCGAACTCCGCAAAGCGGATCGGCAGCTCGCGATACGAGCGCTGGCCATGCTTGAAGATCTGCACGTGGCCGGGGCAGTTCATCGGCTTGACCGCCAAGACCTCGCCCTCGTCGGTCTCGCAGACGAACATGCCGGCGTGGAACTTGTCCCAGTGGCCGGACTGCTCCCAGAACGACTTGTCAAGCACCTGAGGCGTCTTCACCTCCTCATAGCCCTCGGCCTCCATGCGGCGGCGGACATAGGTCTGCAGCGTCCGATAGAGGGTCCAGCCCTTGGGGTGCCAGAAGACCATCCCCTTGCCCTCTTCCTGGATGTGGAAGAGGTCCATGGCCGCGCCCAGCTTGCGGTGGTCGCGCTTTTCGGCTTCCTCGATGCGCTTCAGATAGGCTTGCAGATCGGCGTCGGAGGCCCAGGCCGTGCCATAGATGCGCTGCAACTGGGCATTGCGCTGGTCGCCCCGCCAATAGGCGCCGGCCAGCTTGGTCAGCTTGAAGGCCTTGCCGACGTGCTTGGTCGAGGGCAGGTGCGGCCCGCGACAGAGGTCCTTCCAGGCGCCCTGGCGATAGACCGTGATCGGCTGATCGGCGGGAATGGCCTCGATGATCTCGGCCTTGTAGGCCTCGCCGATGGATTTGAAGTCGGCGATGGCCGCATCGCGATCGACCTCCTCGCGGACGATCTTTTCGTCGCGGTCGACGATCTCGCGCATGCGCTTTTCGATCAGCGGCAGGTCGTCAGCTGAGAAGGGTTCTGCGCGGGCGAAGTCGTAATAGAAGCCGTCCTCGACATTGGGCCCGATGGTCACCTGGGCGTCGGGATAGAGCTCCTGCACCGCCTCGGCCAGCACATGGGCGGTGTCGTGGCGGATCACCTCCAGGGCCTCGGGGCGGTCGCGGCTGATGATCTCGATCGCGCCGCCAGTGGGCAGCGGGCGGTCGAGGTCGAGCAGCCGGCCGTCCAGCTTGATCAGCAGGGCGCGCTTTTCCAGGGAGGGCGAGATGGAGCGGGCGACGTCACGGCCGCTGGCCCCATCCTCGAATTGACGGCTCTGGCCGTCGGGGAATTTCAGATCGATCATGGCTCACACTTCTTCAGCGCCGCTCGGCGGCGGCGCGGGAGGGACCGGGTCATGGCCCGATCCGCCCCAGGGATGACATTTGCACAGCCTCTGGATGGCGAGCGATGCGCCGCGCCAGGGACCGTGCGTGATCAGGGCCTCAGCCGCATAGTCCGAACAGGTCGGCAGATAGCGGCACTGGCGCCCGATCAAGGGCGAAAGCGTCAGCTTGTAGACGCGATGAGCGGCTCTGACGCTGCGTTCGTAAAGGGTCATGCCGGCGCGAGTCGCGAACGGAGTATCGGCCTTGGCTTATCGCACCCGCGAAAAGCGCCGATCAAGCCGCGCCGGCGCGGCTAGTTCGCGAAGTCCCGGCTTGGGTCTGGGCCCGAACGGCCTGGCGCACAGCCTCGGCCACCGCCTCGAACGCAAGCAGGGTCGAGGCGTGGCGGGCTGGATAGTCTTTCACCGCTTCGAGCACGGCGAGCTCCGAAAAGCGCCCTTGCGGGGCCGGTCCGTTCGTCTTCAGCATAGCACGAAGCGCATCGCGGGCCACCTCGATCTCGTCCAGGCTGGCGCCGATCACCTGTTCGCCGAGCACCGCCGCGGCGGCCTGGCCGAGGGCGCAGGCCTTCACCTCCTGGGCGAAGTCGACGACACGGCCGTCGGCCACCTTGACGTCGACCAGGATGCGCGAGCCGCACAGCTTGGAGATCTTCTCCGAAGAGGCGTCGGGCCCATCGAGCCGGCCGGCGTGGGGGATATTAGCGACCAGCTTCAGGATGCGGGCGGAATAGAGGTCGTCGATCATGGCGCTCTTATGTGGCCCCGCCCTGGCGCGAGCGCCAGCGCGCCTCGGCCAGATCGCGCACCGCCTCGCCAAGGGCGGCGAAGCCCTGCTTCAGGCTGGGACGCATCTGTCTGGCGACGCGAGGGCCGAGCAGGCCTTGGAAGATCTCGCCGTTGGAGAAGATGCATCCGGTCTCGGACTTGGCCTCGATCTCCAGATAGCGGACGGTGCGGACCAGGCCGCGCACGTGCGAGGTCTTCCAGTGGATCGCCTCATCCGGCGTCCAATCGATGACGATCGCCTCCAGCTCGCGCGGCGGCTGGCCGGGCAGGGCGAGCGTCAGCGTCAGCCGCTCGCCGATCCGGATCACGCCGGAGGCCTGCGTGTAGAGCGGGTTCCAGTCCGCCCACCGTTCGAGGTCGTGGATGATCTCCCAAACCACCGAGGCCGGCGCCTTGACCCCAAGCTGATGTTCGATCTTCAGGGGCATGGGCTCAGGCGGCGGTCAGGGTCGGAATTTTCGCGATTTCCGGCGCCAGCTCGAGCTCGGCCATGCGGAGATCGTATTCGCGTTGCATGGCGACCCAGATTTCCGGACCATCGCCGCAAAGCTTGCCAATGCGCAGCGCCATCGGCGCGGTGATGGGCTGCCGCTCCTCCAGGATATCGTAGAGCGTTTGCCGCGAGATGCCGAGCAGGCGCGCGATCTCGGTCTTGGGGCGCTTGAAGGCGGGGATGACGTCCTGACGCAGCAGTTCACCCGGATGAACCGGCCGCAGACCGGCGGTAAGCGGATTGCGCGTCATCAGTGATAGTCCTCCAGATCGACCTCGACGGCGTCCACGCCGTCCCATTTGAACGTCATTCGCCAGTTTCCGCTAACGGTGATCGAGAAGGTTCCTTTTCGATCACCGGTCAGCTCATGGAAGCGCCAGCCGGGAAGATTCATCTGCGCCGGCGCGGTCGCGACCTCCAGCCTCGTCAACATTCGCGTCAGCCGATCGAGGCTTCTGACGCTCAGTTTCGAAGGGTCGTTTCGTTCTGAGAACCGCTCCAGGCCCTTGTCGCGGAACGACCTGATCATGTTTCAAATGTAAGGCATTGCCTTACGAGCGTCAAGCTGGGCGTCAATCAAGTCCTCGCCTAGGCCTTTTCCTTCAGCCGCCATGTCGCTCCCGTCGGGTTGTCCATCACCTCGACGTTCAACGCGGTCAACTCGGCGCGGATGCGGTCGGCGGTCGGCCAGTCCTTGGCTTCGCGGGCGGTGACGCGTTCGGCGAGCAGGGCGTCGATGCGGGCGCGCATGGCCGGATCGGCGCCGCCCTGGAACCAGGACTCGGGGTCGGCCTTGAGGAAGCCGATCAGCTGGCCGGAGGCGAGCAGTTCGCCCTTCAGCCGCGCGCGATCCGCCTCCGGCGCCGCCTCCAGCTGTTGGGCCATGGCGGACAGCTCGGCATAGGCGCGCGGGGTGTTCAGGTCGTCTTCGAGGGCGTCCATGAAGCCCACGCCAGGCGGACTGGGCTCGGCCTCCACCTTGGCGGCGCGCAACAGGACGCCATAGATCCGGTCCAGCGTCGCCTTGGCCTGGTCGGCGGTGTCGTCGCTCCAGGCCAGCGGCTGGCGGTAGTGGCTGGCCAAAAGCGCCCAGCGCAGGGCCTCGCCCGGATAGCGGCTGACCAGATCGTGAGCCAGGACCACATTGCCCAGGCTCTTGGACATCTTTTCGTGGCCCATGTTGAGAAAGCCGTTGTGCAGCCAATAGCGGGCGTATTCGCCGCCGTGGTCGGCGCACAGGCCCTGGGCCATCTCGTTCTCATGGTGCGGGAAGATCAGGTCGTTGCCGCCGCCATGGATGTCGATGGGCAGGCCCAGCGTCTTTTCGATCATGGCCGAGCATTCGATGTGCCAGCCCGGCCGACCGGGGCCGAAGGGGCTTTCCCACACCGGTTCGCCCGGCTTGGACGGCTTCCAGAGCACGAAATCGGCCGGGTGCTGCTTATAGGGCGCGACCTCGACCCGCGCGCCGGCGATCATGTCGTCCATGGAGCGGCCGGAGAGCTTGCCGTAGTCGGAATAGGCCTGGACGTTGAAGAGGACGTGGCCTTCCGCCGCATAGGCGGCGTTGTTGCGCACCAGCCGGCCGATCATGTCGATGATCTCGGCCATGGTTTCGGTGGCGCGCGGCTCGAAGGTCGGCCGCAGCGCGCCCAGGACCGACATGTCGGCGTGATAGGCGTCGAGATAGCGGGCCGTGATGACGTCGATCGGCACGCCCTCGTCGGCGGCCTTCTGATTAATCTTGTCGTCGACGTCGGTGACGTTGGCGGCATAAACGACATGCTCGGGACCGTAGGTCCGGCGCAGCAGCCGGAACAACAGGTCGAACACCACCACCGGCCGCGCATTGCCGATATGGGCGTAATTATAGACGGTCGGGCCGCAGACATACATCGTCACCCGCTCCGGATCGCGGGGCGTGAACGGGCGCTTTTCCCGGGTCATGGTGTCGTAGAGAACGAGAGTCATTGCGGCCTTGCGCCAGGAAAACGGTTGTCGGAACTGCGGCGGCTCCCATATAGCTTTACGTCTCGCGGGAGACCATGGGCGGGCGCCAGCCCGTTCAATCCGACTTATCCCGCCGATGTGAAAGGGTGGCACGCGTCATTTCCGGGACCTTCGTTCCGGCGCAACTCAGCCCTGGGATCTTCGATTCACATGGACGCCTTGGCTAGGGCCCGAAATTTGATCGGCGCCAATGAACTTGACCTGCAGCCTGTGCAAAAACCCTCGCGCGAGGCCGCCATGGAAGCGGTGCGCACCCTGATCGCCTGGGCCGGCGACGATCCGCGCCGCGAAGGCCTGCTCGACACCCCCAGGCGGGTGGTCGAGGCCTTCGGCGAATGGTTCGAGGGCTATGGGCTGGATCCGGCCACGGAGCTGGAGCGGGTCTTCGAGGACGTGCAGGGCTATGACGACATCGTCATGCTGCGCGACATCGAGGTGGAGAGCCATTGCGAGCACCATATGGCGCCGTTCATCGGCAAGGCCTTCGTCGCCTACATGCCGACCGGCCGGGTGGTGGGCCTCTCCAAGCTGGCGCGGGTGGTGGAGATCTTCGCCAAGCGGCTGCAGACCCAGGAAGCCCTGACCCAGCAGATCGTCGAGGCGATCAACGACAACCTGAAGCCGGCCGGGGTCGCGGTGATGATCGACGCCCGGCACGAGTGCATGACCACTCGCGGCGTGCACCATCGCCACGTCTCGACCCTGACCACCCAGTTCGCCGGCGTGTTCAAGACCGATCGCGCCTTGCAGGACCGCTTCATCAGCTTCTGCAACCGGACCTAAACGGCCGAAGGCGCACACCCGCGCGTTACGGTTATCAAGATCAAGCTTGCCCGGGGCGGCGCTTGCGACCTTCATGGCCGTCGGCGTTGTCGCCTCGTGCACGCCAGACAGGAGTTTTGAAAGACATGTTCGCCAAGCCCGGCAATGCGGAATCCCTCGAACACGGCAAGACCCTGACGCCGAACTTCGACGCCAACGGCCTGATCGCCGCCATCGCCCAGCACGCCGAGACCGGCGAGGTGATGATGCTGGGCTGGATGAACGCCGACGCCCTGCACCTGACGCTGGAGGTCGGCGAGGCGCACTATTTCAGCCGCTCGCGCCAGGCGTTGTGGCGCAAGGGCGAGACCAGCGGCCAGGTGCAGGTGATCACCGAGCTTCGGGTCGATTGCGACCAGGACGCCATCCTGATGAAGGTGATGCCCGAAGGCGACGGCGGCGCCTGCCACACCGGCGCCCGCTCGTGCTTCTACCGGGTGTTCGAGAACGGCAAGCTGGTCGAGCGGCCTTGAACGAGGCCGAGGACGATGCGGACGAGGCGCTGGCCGAGACGGCGCTGCTGATCAGCCTCGACGACGAGGCGGCCGGCGGCCGGCTCGACAAGGCGCTGGCGACGGCGCGTCCGGATCTGTCCCGCGCCCGGTTGCAGGCCTTGATGGCCGAGGGCGCGCTCAGCCGCGACGGGGTGGTGGTCGACGACGTCTCGGCCAAGGCCCTGGCCGGCGACTACCTGTTGATCGTGCCGCCGCCGACGCCCGCCCGGCCGGCGGCGGAAACCATTGCGCTGAGCGTGCTGTTCGAGGACGCCCACCTGATCGTCATCGACAAGCCCGCCGGCATGACGGCCCACCCCGCGCCCGGAACGCCGGACGGGACCCTGGTCAACGCTCTGCTGCACCATTGCGGCGCCAGCCTTTCCGGCATCGGCGGGGTGGCGCGGCCAGGCATCGTGCACCGGCTGGACAAGGACACCTCCGGCGTCATGGTCGCCGCCAAGACCGATGCCGCGCACCGTGGGCTATCGGCCCTGTTCGCCGCCCACGATATCGATCGCGCCTATATCGCGCTCACCCGCGGCGCGCCGGCGGCCTGGGCCGGGACCCTGACCACCCGCATCGGCCGCTCGCCGCGCGACCGCAAGAAGATGGCCGTGCTGCGCGCCGGCGGCCGCGAGGCGGTCACCCACTATGCGGTCAAGTCGGTCTTTGGCGCCGGCGAGCGGGTGCTGGCGGCGCGGGTCGCCTGCAGGCTGGAGACCGGCCGCACCCATCAGATTCGCGTCCACCTGGCCTCTCTGGGCGCGCCGGTGCTCGGCGACCTGGTCTATGGCTCGGCGGCGCCGGCGGCGGCGGTCCGCGCGGCCATCGAGCAGGCCGGGCTGAAGCGCCAGGCCCTGCACGCCGCGGTGCTTGGATTTCGCCACCCGGTCACCGGCGAGGCGCTGCGTTTCGAGACCGCCCCGCCGCCCGACATGGTTGAATTGGAAGCGGCCTTGCGCGAAGGTCTGGAAGAAAATTCCGCTCGGCTATAATTTTAACGCTGTTTAGACTTACAGAGGCCGCAACGCATCCCTATCTAGCGTGGTTGTTCGGGGGAGCGTGGCGCGCGCCCGCGCGCCGACCGTTCGTTAAAGGGGAATTGCCGATGGCCGCCAGCCATTCACTCGCCGTCATGACGCCTGAGGGCGGCCTGTCGCGCTATCTCACCGAAATACGCAAGTTCCCCATGCTGACCCGGGACGAGGAGTTCATGCTGGCCAAGCGCTGGCGCGAGCACGAGGACCCGGAAGCCGCCCACCGGCTGGTGACCTCGCACCTGCGCCTGGTGGCCAAGATCGCCATGGGCTACCGCGGCTACGGCCTGCCGATCGGCGAGGTGATCTCCGAAGGCAATGTCGGCCTGATGCAGGCGGTCAAGAAGTTCGAACCCGACAAGGGTTTCCGCCTGGCCACCTACGCCATGTGGTGGATCCGCGCCTCGATCCAGGAATACATCCTGCGCTCCTGGTCGCTGGTGAAGATGGGCACGACGGCGGCGCAGAAGAAGCTGTTCTTCAACCTGCGCAAGGCCAAGAGCGAGATCGCCGCCTTCCAGGAAGGCGACATGCGCCCCGAACAGGTCAGCCATATCGCCACCCGCCTCGGCGTCCTGAACGACGAGGTGATCTCGATGAATCGGCGGCTGTCCGGCCCCGACGCCTCGCTGAACGCGCCGCTGCGTTCGGACGGTGAAAGCGAGTGGCAGGACTGGCTGGCCGACGACAACGCCGTCAGCCAGGAGACCCAGGTCGCCGAGGACGAGGAGCGCACCATCCGCATGTCGCTGCTCGAAGAGGCGATGACCGAGCTGACCGACCGCGAACGCCACATCCTCACCGAACGGCGCCTGAAGGACAATCCGACCACGCTGGAGGAACTGGCCTCGCAATACGGCGTCAGCCGCGAACGCGTGCGCCAGATCGAGGTGCGGGGCTTCGAGAAGCTGCAAAAGGCGATGCGCACGGCGGCGGACGAGCGGAACCTGAACGCGGCTTAAGGACTGGTTTTAATCCGCTCATCCCCGCTAAAGCGGGGACATGAGGTTTTTTAAACCACGAACGACACGAACCGACACGAACGGGGCCATGCTGGCCCAGCGCCGAGACTTGGCCCGTTCGTGTCGGTTCGTGTTTTTCGTGGTTCCTTGTCCTTGAAACGGTGTGGAAACCCCGCCCTCAACAAAAAGCCTGGGTCCCCGCGTTCGCGGGGATGAGCGGGCGTGGGGCGCTGCGGCTAAGCCACCGCGCGCGATTGGGGCTCGGGGGGCCGGAAGGCCCAGAGGTCGGCGGCGCCGGCTTCGATCGTGGGGCGGGAGAGGCCTTTTTCCACCGAGGCGCCGGCGAGCGCCGCCTGCAGCTTGCCGGCGGCCGCCGCCAACCGGGCGTTGGCCGTGGCGGCGGCGAGCGCCTTCAGTTCCGAGGCTTGGACCTGCAGCGAACGGAGCGCCTGGGCCGGGTCGGAGTCGAGCGCGGCGATGGCGGACATGGCGATCTTCAGCGCCTGGTCCAGGCGCGCGGCTGGCGTGGCCGGGGCCTGGTCGGCGCGCCGCTTGCGCGGACCCTGATAGTCGGCGGAGTTGAACCGGCGCCGGTCGGGGCCGACATAGCCGACCGCCTCGATCCAGTCGCGCGAGTGCAACAGCACCGCCTCCAGACGGCGCGCCAGATCGCGGGCGGCGAAGGGCTTGCGCAGGAATTCGTGCACCCCGGCGTTGCGGGCGGCGACGATGGCGGCGGTCGTCGCCTCGGCCGTCACTACGATCACCGGCGCTCGGCGGCACGGCAGGTCGCCGCGTCGCAGTCTGCGCACGAAGTCGAGACCGTCATGGCCCGGCCCGCCAATCTCGGTGAAGATGACCTGCGGCTCGACCAGCTTGCAGGCGTTGAGCGCCGTCCCGGCCGTTTGGGCGACATAGATCTGTTGGGCGCTCAGGCCCTTGAGCAAATCGCCGAGCAGCCGGGCGCTGGGCTGGTGCGGTTCGAGGATGACGATCCGCTGCAGGAACGGCTCGAACAGCCTAGCGCGTTTCTCGTCGTTAAGGATCATCGCCGCTTGTCTTCAAGTTCCAGCCGATCGGAGCGGAGACTATGGCCCGAGAAGCGTAAACGCGGGCTTGAAGCTCAGTCCTGGAAAGGGTCGCGCATGACGATGGTGTCGTCGCGGTCGGGGCCGGTGGTCACCTGCACGGCGGGGGCGCCGATCAGCTCCTCGATGCGGCGGACATAGATGACCGCATTGGCCGGCAGGTCGCGCCAGGAGCGCGCGCCCTTGGTGCTCTTAGTCCAGCCGGCGATCTCCTCATAGATGGGGACCACGGCGGCCTGGTCGCGCAGGCCGGCGGGCAGATAGTCGAGCACAGTGTCGCCCAGGCGATAGCCGGTGCAGATCTTCAAGGTCTCGATGCCGTCCAGCACGTCGAGCTTGGTCAAGACCACCCCCTCGATGCCGCTGACAATCACCGACTGGCGCACCAGCACCGCGTCGAACCAGCCGCAGCGGCGCGGCCGGCCGGTGACGGTGCCGAACTCGTCACCCTGAGCGCCCAGCCGACGGCCGACCTCGTCGTGCAGCTCGGTGGGGAAGGGGCCCTCGCCGACTCGGGTGGTGTAGGCCTTGACGATGCCCAGCACATAGCCGCCGGCCGAGGCGCCGACGCCCGCCCCGGCCGCGGCCTGGCCAGCCACGGTATTGGACGAGGTCACATACGGGTAGGTGCCGTGATCGACGTCTAGCATGGCCGCCTGCGCGCCCTCGAACAGCACGCGCTTGCCGGCCTTGACCACGCCGTTCAGCACCCGCCAAGCCGGCTGCACATAGGGGGCGACCTTGGGCGCCACCTCCATCAGCATGTCGAAGACCTGCTGGGCGCTGACGTCGGGCAAATCCAGCCCGCGCCGCAAAGGCTCATGGTGAGCCAGCAGCCGTTCGATCTTGGCCTTCAGCGAGGCGTCGTCGGCTAGGTCGACGAAGCGGATGGCGCGGCGGCCGACCTTGTCCTCATAGGCCGGGCCGATGCCGCGCGCGGTGGTGCCGATCTTGTTGTCGCCGGCCCGCGCCTCGCGCGCCCGGTCCAGGTCGGCGTGCAGCGGCAGGACGATACAGGCGTTGTCGGCGACGACCAGGATGTCGGGCGTAATGGTCAGGCCCTGGCCGCGCACGCGTTCGATCTCGTCGAGCAGCGACCAGGGATTGACCACCACCCCGTTGCCGATCACCGAAAGCTTGCCCTGGACCACGCCGGAGGGCAGCAGCGAGAACTTATAGACATTGTTGCCGACGACGATGGTGTGGCCGGCATTGTTGCCGCCCTGGAAGCGCACGACCACGTCGGCGCGGTCGGCCAGCCAGTCGATGACCTTGCCCTTGCCCTCATCGCCCCACTGGGCGCCGATCACGGTGACGTTGGTCATGGCTTGTGCGACCTCACCTGCCCAGGAGAGGTCTCGCTTCGCCCTTCGACAGGTGCTCGGCCAAGGAGACGGGATTCGGATTTTGCTCGCGCGGCGGGCCTTTGGAAGCGACTCGTCGATGCGGGCCTTTCGCGCGGGGGCCTGCCTAACGAACCGCTCGGCGCCGGTCAATCGCCATGTCGCGGCTCTTGTCCAATCCGGCCACGGCTGAAATCCTGACGGCGATGCCCCGCCAACCCACCCGCCGGCTGAAAATCGCCGTCTATGCGATCTGCCTGAACGAGGCGGCCTTCGTCGACCGGTTCATGGACTCGATCGCCGACGCCGACCTGGTGGTCATCGCCGACACCGGCTCGACCGACGCAACGCTCGCCGCCTTCGAGCGCCGGGGCGTCAGGCCGCACACGATTTCCATCAGGCCCTGGCGCTTCGACCGGGCGCGCAACGCCGCCCTGGACCTCGTGCCGGACGATGTCGACATCTGCATCTCGCTCGATCTGGACGAGGTGATCATGCCCGGCTGGCGCCGCGTGGTCGAAGACGCCTGGCGTCCACCGATCAACCACCTGATGTACACCCACGGCTGGAGGCGCGACGTCACCGGCCTTTGGCAGCAACATCTGGACAACCGCATCCACGCCCGGCGCGGCTTTGTCTGGCGCCATCCGTGCCACGAGACCGTCGTCGCCGACGGCGTGGCCGACCATCTGGGCGTCGTCCGCCATCTGCGCATCGATCATCATCCGGACCCCGCCAAGAGCCGCGGCCAATACCTGCCGCTCTTGCAGCTGGCGGCGGCCGAGGAGCCGGACTCGCCGCGTCAGGCCTTCTTCCTCGGCCGGGAATATGTCTATCACGCCCGCTACGCCGAGGCGCTGGCCGAGCTTGGCCGCTATCTGAGCGTCGGCCCCGATCACGAGCTGGGTCAGCGCTGCGCCGCCCGCCGGCTGATCGCCCAGTGCCACGAGGGCCTTGGCGAGATGTCCGCGGCGCTCGAGGCCTGGCGCGCGGCGGCGCAGGCCGCGCCGGACGTGCGCGGGCCGCAGATCGACTATGCCTGGAGTCTCTATCGCGGCGAACACTGGGCGGCCTGCTATGCGGCGGCGGTGAAGGCGCTCGAATTGCCGCAAACCGTGGTCGAGTACGGCTGCGATTCGGAGTTCGGCGTGCTGGCCGAGGACATGGCCTCGATCTGCGGCTGGCGGCTCGGCCATCAGACCCAGGCGCTGATCTACGGCCGCCAGGCCCTGGCCAAGGCGCCGGCGGTGGACCGCATCCGCCTGAACGTCGAGCGCATGGAACAGGCGTTGGGCCTCGCGCCGGCCGCGCCGCGCGGTTCTTAGGCCGTCGCCGTCTCCCGCCGGTAGATCGAGCGCTTCGGCGTCGCCGTCACCCGCCGCAGCATGGGCCCGAAAGCCTCCAGCGGCATGGTGTCGTAGTCCGGCTCGAAGCTGTTCTGGTCGTACAGATGGCAGAACTGGGCGGTGTATTCGAAATCCGGATGGCCGCGGAACTGCTCGCGCATGTCGCGGTCCAGGCCCAGATAGTGGAAGAAATAGTAGCCCTGGAAGACCCCGTGATGCTCCAGCATCCAGTGGTTCCGCTCCGAAACGTAAGGCTTGAGGATGACCGCCGCCAACTCGGCGTGGTTGGCGGGCAAAAGGATGTCGCCGATGTCGTGCAGCAGGGCGCAGACGACATATTCTTCGTCCTGGCCGGCGCGGTGCGCCCGCGTCGCCGTCTGCAGCGAATGCTCCAGCCGGTCGACCGCGAACCCGCCGTGGTCGCCCTTCAGCAGGTTCAGGTGCGCCATCAGCCGGCCGGGCAGCTCGCCGCGATGCGGCGCCGCGGCCTGGCCGATCGCCATCCAGTCGGCCTGGGTGCCCTCGGTCATGGCGTGGAACTTGGCCCGCGCCGGAATCTCGCCGTCCGCCATCGTCGTGTCTCCTAAGGACCCTGTCGCCGCCAGCTTGATCCCCGCCGCCCGCATCGTCAACGCGGCTTGCCCGCGCCGCCGCATCGTCTATCTTGCCGCCCGCACCCCAAGGGGCGCCGCGGGCGTAGTTCAGAGGTAGAACGCAAGCTTCCCAAGCTTGATGTCGCGAGTTCGATTCTCGCCGCCCGCTCCAATGGATTTCAAGCGCTTAGCCTGTCTCAGAGGGTGTCCTCCAATATGAGGTTCAGCTATTGGCATGCGCTCGAAAGCGGCGAGCGGCGCGATCTGGTCGTGAGAGCGAGGATTGTCCCACCATTTGCGCAATGTCTATTCGTGTTAAAATTCCCAGGAAATTCGAGCACGTGGTGGGCGTCCCGTTAAAGCCAACCGAAGTCCCGCCGCCGCCGCGCATCGCTACCTATGCCGCCGGCAGCCCCATCACCCGCCAACCGCCCGCGGCGGGCTGATGTAGAAGCCGGTGATCTTCCAGGCGTTGACGTTCCGCCCCAGGGAAAGCGCCACGACCGCCTGCTGGGTTCTGGAGCGCAGCTCGCAGGTGTATCGGGCGGTGACGGTCGAGTAGACGCCGAGGGGCTCGATCCTGGCCAGGCCGCGGCAGCCCTGGTTGACCCAACCGGGGCCGAGCGCCGCGAGGCGACGGAGGTCGGCATCGAAGGCGTCGGAGGACGAATTTATGAAGTCGGGCGAGGCGCGGGCGAAGACCTCGCCGGGGCTTAGCGAGGCGGCGACGGCGTTCACCGAGGCGTCGGCGAAGGCCTTCTCTGCACGTCGAAATCGGGCCGGGCCCGGTAGAGGCCGGCGAAAAGACCGGTCATCAGGATGGCGCAGGCGGCGGTGGTCACGGCGGCCCATTCGAAGATCAGCAGCCAGAGGCTGGGAGCGCGCCGGGGCGCCAACACCCAGCGCCCGCTTCGCCGCTCGAACCGGATCGCCCAGGCGTCGTCGGCGGCCATCTTGAAGGGGTTCATCGCGCGCCTCCCCGGCCGCAAGGCGGCTGGACCCGGGCCGGTGCGCTGACGGCTTGGCCGAAACCGAGACGGGAAGGCCCGCCGTCTTCGTTAACAGGATCATAATGAGACATTGCGCCACTCCCAACCGGTCTTGCGCCCCCCAAACCGGGTGGACGACCTGGGGTTGGCGAGTTGAAGGCCAATTCCCCGCGTGCGGCAGGGTGAGACAGGGCCGTGAAGTCCGCGCCGGATCGAGGATGGATAGGGGCCGATCCGGGCGGCGTCGCGGCGCGGGACTGGCGGCCGGGTCGCGAGCGCTCGACCCGGCGCCGCGGCCGGACGGCAAGCTTTGCGATGTGAGGAGATTGTCGGCTGATCGGCGTCCACCGATCCAGGGGGGCTGGGGGGGCTGTTCAGGTACCGGGACCCGTAGACCAACCAATCAGCCGACGATTGGTCTTATCGGCATTCGATGGGGCCTCGCCGCGGCCGGAAAAGGGCCATTTGGTGTCGATACGGCCAAAGGTCACATGTAGCCGCGCCGCCACACCCTCTCGGCATTGCAAACCTGAGGCGCGATGCGCGCTTGCCGCCAGTCTGAGATTAAGTCCAATAGCGCAGACGACTTCGCGGGAATGGCTATCCCGCTGGGCAAGGGGAGTTTCGCGGACGCTCCCGCCGGACGCGCCAGGTGTGCGGTCCGGCGCCGCGGAACAGATATGGAGTGAACTTAAGGGCGATCCTCGGATCGCCCTTTTGCTTTGAGGGATTTGTCCGAACGGGCGCGGCTCGCTCTGTCCGGGCGCGCCCCGGCGGCGGCAAAACCCCGCCGGCGGGGGGGAGCCGGCGGGGTCAGTGATCTGGCTGCGCAATAGCGGGGGGGCGCGGCGCGACCAGTATCATTGTAACGCCGTCGACCGCGCCGCGTTCCAGCACCGGCTAACGAATTCGGATTGCCCGCCGCTTAAGGCCATTGGCTAGGGCCGGACCCGCATATCGACGATCTCGCCCAGCAGCGCCTCGGCCCTGGCGGGCCGACCGCGCTCGCGCCCTGCCGTCGCCGTGCGGCTTCCATAGGCGCTCTCGACGAACAACCGATCGTGCTCGACCGTCCAAGAGCCGCTCCATCTGCGACCGCCGCGCACGATCTGCAAGGCCTGCCGCTGGACGCGGTCTTCGGGCTTGGGCGCGTGACGCCAAAAACTGGGTGAAGCCATGATCAAACCGTGTCGAGGAACCGGGACTCAATAGACGAGCCCGGATGGGGTTCCGAAAAATTATCGGGCGGCGACGGGGTCAGGCTCAACTGGCCCGTCAGACGACCGTTCCGAACAGGGTCCCCACGCCCGCGGTCACCGCCATGGCGATCGCCCCCCAGAACAGCACGCGGGCGGCGCCCTTGGTGACGCTGGCGCCGCCCGCGCGGGCCGCCATGCCGCCCAGGATGGCGAGCGCCGCCAGCGAGCTTCCCGCGACGAAGGGAGTCAGGCTCGGCTGCGGTGAGATCGCACTGACCAGCAGAGGCATGGCCGCCCCGACCGAGAAGCTGGCCGCCGAGGCGACCGCCGCCTGCAGGGGCCTGGCCTTCAGGTTGTCGGAAATGCCCAGCTCATCGCGGGCGTGGGCTCCCAGGGCGTCGTGCGCCATCAACTGGCCGGCCACCTGCCGGGCCAAGCCCGGGTCGAGGCCGCGGCCGACATAGATGGCCGCCAGCTCGCGATGCTCGCCGTCGTCGTCCTTATCGAGTTCGGCGCGCTCCAGCGCCAGATCCGCCTCTTCGGTGTCGGCTTGAGACTGCACGGAGACATATTCACCGGCCGCCATCGACATGGCGCCGGCGACCAGGCCGGCGACCCCGGCGACCAGCACCGCGCCGCGGCCGCCGTGCGCGGCGGCGACGCCAAGGATCAGGCTCGCGGTCGACAATATGCCGTCGTCGGCGCCCAGCACGGCGGCGCGCAGCCAGCCTACGCGTCCGGTGCGGTGCGCTTCGCGATTGGCCATAATGAAGTCTCCGGCAAAAGGACAGAAGCGTCGGGGCGCGCGCGTCGGTTCCGGAGCGCGGTAACGATCCCCAGCTTCGCACGTTATAGCCGCTCGGCAACAGCGGCAGGCGCCTATGAAGACCCATCTGGAAACCGCGCCGTGGACGGAGGTCGTGCTGGTCTGCGCCAAGTGCGCCGCCAAGGCTGGGCGCGGGCGCAAGGGAAAGACGGAGCTGCGCGCCGAGATCAAGCAGGCGCTGAAGCGGCGCGGCCTGGGCAAAAGCGTTCGGGTGCTGGAGACAGGCTGTATGGATCTCTGCCCCGAGGGTGGCCAGACAGTGGCCACGGGCCGCCAGCTTGGCCAGGGACGGCTTTGCGTGGTCGGAGCCCAAACCGACGGCGAAGCCGTCGCCGACCTTCTGTTCCCGCTCAAGCCCTGACGCCGGCGTCGAATGGTGTTCGAAAAAGGCTGGAATTCAGCGATCTATCGAAAACTCGTCGGAATCTCTTCCAACGGTTGTGGCGCGACGGGTTGAGCTCAACTAGGATTTATTCGTCAGACAAAGGCAGGCGTCCTTCCCCGGGTGTCCTCCAGGTCTGACGGATAAGAAGGCCCTGCGTTCGGGCGTGGGGCCTTCGCTTCCTTCCAAGACCAGAGCGCGGTCGATGGCTCGCCGATCCCCGTCGACATGCGGCGTCGGCGTCCCTATCTGAGCTTCATCCAAAGCCGACGGCTTTGTCGCCCCTGCCGCTCGGATAGATGGAAACCCCAACCATGCCCTTGGACGCCTCGGCCGCCGCATCCGGATCATTTCGCATCGGAGGCGATCTGGCCGTAAACCGCCTCGGCTTCGGCGCGATGCGCATCACTGGCAAGGGAATCTGGGGCGAGCCGGAGGATCGCGACGAGGCCATTCGGCTGCTGAAGCGGCTGCCCGAACTCGGCGTCAACTTCATCGACACGGCCGATAGCTATGGGCCGTTCGTCAGCGAAGATCTGATCGCCGAGGCGCTGGCGCCCTATGACGGCGTGCTGGTCGCCACCAAGGGCGGGTTGACCCGCCACGGGCCGAACATCTGGCAGCCGGTAGGCCGCCCGGAATATCTGCGCCAGTGCGTGATGATGAGCTTGCGCCGATTGAAGGTCGACCAGATCAGCCTTTGGCAGCTGCACCGGATCGACCCGAAGGTCCCGCGCGACGAACAGTTCGGCGTCATCGCCGACATGCTGAAGGAAGGCCTGATCCGGCATGCGGGCCTGAGCCAGGTCAGCGTCGAGGAGATCGAGGCCGCGCGGAAGGTCTTCCCCGTCGCCACCGTACAGAACCTCTACAACCTGACCGACCGCTCCAGCGAAGCGGTTGTCGACCATTGCGAGACCCAGGGGATCGGCTTTATCCCGTGGTTTCCGCTGGCGGCCGGCGATCTGGCCCGTCCGGGCACGGCGCTGGACGCGATCGTGCGCAAGGCCAACGCAACCCCCAGCCAGATCGCCCTCGCCTGGGTTCTGAAGCGCAGCCCGGCGATGGCGCCCATCCCCGGCACCAGCAAGCTCGATCACCTGGAGGAAAACGTCCGCGCCGCCTCGATCGAATTGTCCGATGAGGATTTCAAGGCCTTGGACGCCCAGGCGCGTCAGAAGGGGTAGGGGAGGAGCGGATAGGGTTCCATATCCCGAAACAACCCCGAATCCGGCGTGTTTGACCCGGTTTGCGGCAGATGAACGAGTGACAGCGGCCGGTTGGCTTGGCAGGGTCGGATTTCTGATTCTCACAAAACGGAAACGCCGACATGAATAGCGCAGAACTCATCGACCATATCGCGAGCCAGGACGACAAACTCACCAAGGCCCAGGCCAAGACGCTGGTCGATGGCGTGTTCGGGGCGATCCGCGACGCGGCCGCGCGCGGCGAGGAGATTTCCCTGCCCGGCTTCGGCAAGTTCAAGGTCCAGTCCAAGCCCGCCCGCACGGGACGCAATCCCAGCACCGGCGCGGCCATCCAGATCGCGGCGAGCAAGAAGCTGGTCTTCCAACCCGCCAAGGTCCTCAAGGACGCGGTCAACGGCTAGATCCGACGCGCCGCCGCCCAGCTCGCCGAGGCGGCGCTGGCGCGGCGGTGGTTGGCGCGCTGGGCGACGGCGCGGTTGAGGTCGCGCAGCCAGGCCGCGTGATGGCTGATCGCAGCGACGTCGCGCGTGGCTGCCGCGGCGATCAGGCCCGCGGCGTGATGGTTCGACAGGGCGTCGATCAGCGCCGGCTTCAACCATAGCCCGGCCAACATGTAGTCGCCGCCGGAGACGCGCAGGGCCGAGCCTGGCGCGCGCATCAGACCGCGCCGGCCTCGGCGGCGGCCAGCGGGCGGATCAGGGTGATCTGCGCCTGGCTGAGGTCCCAGGCCGTCAGGCCGAGCAGATGGCTTGGGATCTCGTCCTGGGCGAGCCTGGCCATCTCGCCGCCAAGCCAGTCATGCCATTGCATCAAAACAGCGTCGGAATCGGCCTTGGCGGCGGCGAAGGCGCGCCTGGCCTTGATCCAGGCGGTGAGCCGGGCGCGGTTCCTGGCCGCCCGTATCGGCGATACGGTGCGGCTGGGCGCGGGCCGGGGCGCGGCATAGGCCGGCGCCGCGACCGGGGCGGCGATCTCGGCCGCGGCGAATTGCGTCTCGAGCCGCTCAATGATGAGGCGGCGCTGGGCTTCGGTCAGAATGGCGGCGGGCATTGACGCGTCTCTTGTTTGTTGAGGCGCGACTTTGCAAAACGCAAACTATCCTGTCAAGGAAAAGTTTGCATAATGCAATTATTTCCGACTGATCGGGTTTGCGCATGGAACGGGGCTCGGGCTAGCCCGCCGCCCTGGCCAAGGCCCTGAGCATGGCCATGGCGTCGGAGCGCTTCTCTTCGGGAATCTCAGCCCAGGCGTCCAGGACGTCGGCGGGGATATCGTTGGGGTTATGCTCGAGAATCATTCCCGGGGTTGTTTTCAGCGCCGGAGCCAATCGCCGCAACCATTTCGGAGAGAGCTTGCGGTCGCCGGATTCCAGCAGGCTGATGACCGAGCCGCTGGTTCCCACCTGATCGGCGAGTTCGGCCTGGGTCAGGCGGCGAAACTCCCGCCAAGCCTTGAGGTGATTATAGCGATGGCCTTCATCGTCCAGCATTTTTGCATATTGCAATATTGAGGCTTGGCTGTCTTTAGGCAGACCGCGAAAATTTGGCTTGTCTATAACTTTGCATTATGCAATGTTCTGGGCATGGATACATTCCCAGAACACGCCGACGAGGACGATCTGTGCATGGGCCGCGACCTGCCGCCCGACGCCCGTCCCGTCGCCTTCATCGCGCGCAGGCCTTGGCGCTGCGCCTGGCCGATCGAGCCGGTCGGGACCCCTGGCCACGCTCACATGCTGTGCTGCGGCGCGCCGAGGAGCGAGGCGTCGCCCTATTGCACCGCCCACGCCGCCAGGGCGCGGCGCGAGACGCCCGCGCAGTTGGCCAAGCCGGCCTATGAGGGAGGCGCCGTCAGGCGGTTCGCGGCATGAGACGCGTCGTTGGCTGGACCCGCGAGCAGGACGCCTTCCTCGCCGCTCACGGCTCGTGGGAGAACGGCGAACTGGCCGAGGCCCTCAGCGGGCTTGGGCCGCCGCGCACCGCCGTGGCCGTGGCGACGCGCCGCAAGGTTCTGGGCGTTCGGCGCCCACGCCGCGCCCATGTGAAACCCGCCGGCTCGATTGGCGCGCAGGTCGTCCGCAGCCCCGATCGCGCCCGCCGCGAAGGCTGGCCGGTCATGCGCGGCTCACCAGAGGAGCGCGACCGCCGTTTCGCGCGCGCCGTGCTGAACGCCCAACTGGCGGCGATCCAAAAGCACGGCGCGGTCTCGTCATGAGCGCGCCGCCGAGCGTCAACCGCATCGCCGAGCGCGCCGCGGCGCGGATCGATCGCAAGGCGGCGGCCCGGGAGCGGCGATCGTCCCGGCGCACCGGACTGGCGGATAAGGCGCAAGAGGCGCTGCGCGCGCCGTTCCTCGATCTGTGCGAGCCGGACCTGCGTCGGCTGCTGGCCCGGGAATGCCTCGCCGCCGCCAGCGCGCTGGCGCTGGCCGAGCTGGGCGCGACCGAGGCCGGAACCGCGCTGCAGGCCGAGGCGCGAAAATGCTTCGACGGCCCCGAACGCGGCGCGCGGCCGGTCTTGGCGATCGAACCGATGGCAAGGCGGCCATGAACGGCGAGAGGTCCCGAAAGATGTCGCCTGATAAAACGGACTCCACGCCCATATCGACCCGTGCGCGCGGCCTGGCCTTGCCGGCGGCCGAACGCGGGGTGCATTCGGCCGTGCTCGGCGCGTGGGAGCGGCAACGCCGCAACCTCAGCCACGTCAATCCGAAGACGCGGCAGAAGGCCTGGGACGCCATGGCGGCGATCGAACGCGGCCTGGTCGAGGCGCCGGACCGGGACTGGCGCCAGGCGGCGATCGCCGAGACCGTGGCCCTGGCCAAGGGGCGCGGCGAGGAGGTGGAGCCCGGCCGCGAGGGCGTAAGGTCGCGGATCCTGTCGCGCGGCGGATTCGACGCGGCCAGGCGCAAGGGCTATCTCGACGGACTGCCCGGTTCGACCCAGGAGCTCTGGGACATCGGGCTGCTGTACCAGGACTGTTTCGAGCGCGTCGAAGGCCTGAAGACGCCGGAGCGCATCGGTGGCAGCGGCCACGGCCACGGCCGCGGCGGGCCGCAGCATGCCCTGCTGCACTGCGCCGAGGTGCTGGCCATCCTGCGCTCCGGCCAGTCCAGCGCGCAGATCGTCGCCCTGGACCTGATCTGCGCGCTCGACCTCAGCGTCAACCTGGCCGCCATGGTCACCGGCCGCCACCGCCTGACCGTGGCCGGCCGCCTGCGCGACGGCCTTTGCGCCGCCAACCGCAACTGGCGCGACCGGCCAAAGCAGAGCGCCACGCCGACGCCGCACACCCTGATGCTGCGGCACAAGGCGATCGCGGCGGCGCAGAAGTCGGTAGCCTGATCGGAGCCAAATCCATCCCCAGTAGAAAAGGGCACTTCGAAACCTTCCATCCTTGGTTGAAGCCAAGTCGCGATTGAACAACCTGGGTTTCGGTGACCGGACCTAAGCCGTCTATTTTGTTGTCGCCGCCTGGCGAAAATGGCGTTTGCTTAAGGAATAATTCTCCCGTCGGCCGCAGGTTCGCGCGATTAGCGGGGGTTTGCGATGAAGCGTTTCAGTCTCATCGAACAACGCAGATTAGGCGCACTGGCCAACCAACTGGCCAAGGTCGGCCACTGGCGTCTCGACGCGGCGACCTCGCAGATCGCCTGGTCCGACGAGATGTTCCGGGTTTTCGGGTTGGAGCCCGGGCCAAATCCGGCCCTGGACGCGGCCATGGCCATGGTCCACCCCGATGACCGCTACGTCACAGACGCCAAACTGGCCAAGGCCCTTGCGACCGGCGAGAGTTTTACGAACACCTCCAGGCTGATCTGGCCAAATGGCGAGATTCGCCACCTCGACGGTCGAGTGGTTTGCGAGCGAAGTCCAACGGGCGAGGTGGCCGCGATCTTCGGCGTGGTGATCGACATCACCGACCACGTCCGCGCACAGGCGGCGCTCGCCGATAGCGAAGGCCTCTATCGGCTGCTGGCGGAACATTCGACGGATGTGATCCTGCGCGTCGGGCCGGGAGACATCATCCTCTACGTCTCGCCAGCCTGCCGCCGCTACGGTTACAGGCCGGAAGACCTGCTCGGGCGGTCCGGTTACGAGATCGTCCATCCCGACGATGCCGACCATCTGCGGGCCCTGATCGAGGACCTGTTCAGCGGCGCGGACGTGGACCCGAACGCCAACCGCGAATATCGCGTGCGCGCCAAGGACGGAGGCTGGGTCTGGATGGAGGGCAACCCGTCGATCGTCCGCGACGAAAGCGGCGCGCCTTCGGAGTTCGTGACGGTTCTGCGCGACATCACCGCGCGCAAGCTCATCGAAGCCGAATTGGTCGCGGCCAAGGAGGCCGCCCTGGCCGCGGCGCGGGCCAAGTCCGAGTTCCTGGCCAATATGAGCCATGAGCTGAGGACGCCACTGACCAGCGTGCTCGGCTTCTCCAAACTGCTGGAGGAACAGCCCGAACTGGGTTCGCAGTCCGCCAACTATGTCCGCCGCGTAGGAAACGCCGCCAAGGCCCTGCTGGCGAGCGTCAACGACATCCTGGACTTTTCGAAACTCGAGGCCGGGCAGGTCGCCATCGAGTATCGCGCCGTTCCGGTCGCCAGCCTGGTGCGGGAGGTCGCCGAACTGCTCGATCCTCAGGCCGACCTGAAGGGGCTGCGCATCGATTGCGTTTGCGATCCGGCCATCCCCGCCTTCGTGATGGCGGACGCCGAGCGCCTGCGGCAGATTCTGCTCAACCTGCTCGGCAACGCCGTGAAGTTCACGCAAACCGGCTGCGTCGCGCTGCGAGTGGGTCGGTCCGCGCCCGGTCATCTGCTGTTCGAGGTCGAGGACACCGGCGCCGGCATCTCGCCGGGGGGCCAGGCGCAGCTCTTTCAAAGATTCTCCCAGGTCGACGGGTCGACCACCCGCGTCCATGGCGGAACCGGCCTGGGCCTGGCCATCAGCAAGGGCCTGGTCGAGGCGATGCGGGGCGAGATCGGGGTTTCCAGCGTCGAGGGCAAGGGCAGCCGCTTCTGGTTCAAGATTCCAGCGCCGGAGACGGCGGCGCCCGTTGTCGCCGACGATCCGACCGCCACGATCCTGGCGCCGGGGACGCGTCTGCTGGTCGTCGATGACAACACCGCCAACCGTGAGCTGGTCCTGGCCGTGCTCGGCGCCTTCGGGGCCGAACTTACCGAAGCCGCGGACGGCGGCGCCGCACTCGAGGCGGCGGCGCTGACGCCGTTCGACCTGATCTTGATGGATATCCGCATGCCCGGAATCGACGGCCTTACCGCGATGCGGCGAATTCGCGCCGGCGACGGGCCGAACGCCGACATCCCCATCCTCGCCTTCACTGCCGACGTGACGCCCAAGCAGGTCATGGCGCTGACCGGCGCCGGCTTCGACGGCTATCTGCCGAAACCGATCAACCCCGCCCAGCTGATCAGCGTGGTCGCCGACTGGACCATGGTCGGCGCGCGTCAGGACGAGGCCGCATCGGACCATGGCTGAATCCCGAACCCGCATCGTGGTGGCCGAGGACGACGAAGCCATCCTCGAGCTCGTCGTCACCCGGCTCGAGCTCGCCGGCTACCAGGCCTTCATCGCCCGCGACGGCTACCGGGCGCTGGAGGCGATCTACACCAACAATCCCCACGGCGTGGTGCTCGACGTCAACATGCCGGGGCTGGACGGGTTAGGGGTGCTGCGATCGCTTCGCGCCAACGCGAAGTTTCGAACCACGCCCGTGATGATGCTGACCGCGCGAAAGGACTCCGACGACGTCCTGCTGGCGATGAGCCTTGGCGCGAAAGATTACCTGACCAAGCCGTTCGAAGACGCCAAGCTGCTGGCGCGCGTCGCCAGGCTGACCACCCGGCGAAGCCCCGCCCGCCGGCCGCTTTTTCTCGAATAGCATCAGGCCCCGCCGTCGCGCTGGCCCGACCGCGCCACATGATAGGCGCCGCTGACCGAAAGCACGATCCAATCTCCCGGCGCGGCCGGCGCGGCGCCGACCGGCGTCGTGACCTCGACCACTCCAGGGCGGTCCATCAGCCGGCCGCAGTCGCCCAGCCACATCATCAGCATCCGCCAACCGTTGCGGTCGTGGGCAGGGGGGACACGGATGGCGGCTCCGTGGTCGAAAGCGGCGGCGGCGGTCCTCATGGCGCAAGCTAGAGGGCGGTTCGGTGACCAGGGCCTTAACTGCCGGCACGCTTGCAAGGATGCGTGAAAAAGCTCCCGGAGGCTGCGCACCCGGGAGCTTCTAAAGAAGCGAACTGAGCCTTTGGCCTGGCGGCGTTCGCCGCCAGGCCGGTTCACCAACGCGTCTAGTAGCAGCGATGGACGCGCACGTAACGATGCCAGCCGGGCTGCCACCTCCAATAGCTGCGGCAACCCTGATAGTAGCCCCAGTAGCCGGCGCCGCGATAAGCGCCCGGCGGTGGTCCGTAATAGGGGTGGGCGAGACTGGCGCCGATCGCGACGCCCAGAAGGCCGGCGCCGATCGCGACGCCCGCGCCGCCGCGGGCGTCGGCCGTCGTTGCGCCGAGCGTCGCGCCGCCGATCGATAAGGCGGTTACGCCGATAAGGATTTTCTTGAGGACTTGCTTGACCATGCCGATCTCCTAGTTTGTCGGGAGAGCGCCTCTAGACAGACAGCCCGCCCTTGGTGATGAAATTCTCGTCTTCGCCGTCCAGTTCCAACGGTCCGCAAAGTCTAGCCGGGGCCGTGTGAACCGGCTTCGAAACCCACGTTCAGGCGCAATTCATCTGGGCCTGCGCCAGCGAGCGCCGAATTGACCGCCCGAGCCGGCTCCTCCAAGCTTGAGCGCTCCCGCCCGTTTCGCCCAGCGACCGGTCGAACGCGCCGCGCCGTCCATCGTCGCCGGGCAAGCCTGCCTTGCTCACGACTTCGAGCCTTCTTCAGTTGGATGGCGTAGGACCAGCCACCATGCGGACCATTGCGGTAATCGCCCTCAAGGGCGGCTCGGGAAAGACCACGGTCGCCACCCACATCGCGCTGGCCGCCCATCTGCGCGGCCTGAAGACCGTGGTGGCGGACACCGATCCTCAGCGCTCCGCGACCGAGGTGTTGAGAGCCCGCGTCGGAGAGGGTCCGACCTGCGTCGGCGCGATGGGCGCCAGCCTGTTCGCCGCGCAGATCGCCGCAGTCGGGTCAGGTATGGACGCCATGGTGATCGACACCGCAGCCGGAGCGGTCGAGGACGTCGCCCAGGCCATCGTGGTCGCGGACTTCTCGCTGCTGGTGGTTCGCCCGACCCTGATGGACATCGCCGCAGCGGTGCGCAGCCTCGACATCATTCGGCGGCTGAAGAAGCCGGCCATGGTCGTGGTCAACCAGGCGCCGACCAGCCGCGACGGCGTCGAGCCGCCGTCGGTGAAGCGGGCCATGCGGGCGCTCGAGCTGATGCGCCTGCCGGTCGTCCCGACCCTGTTGCGCTCGCGGGCCATCTATCAATCCTCGCTCGAGACCGGCAAGTCCGCCGAGGAGTGCTATGATGTCAACGCGGCGCGCGAGGTCGCGGCGCTGTGGGCCTTCATCGAGCGCTTCACCTTCGGCAAGCGCGACGGGGCGAGCCCGGACGCGATCGAGGACGAAGAGTTGAAATTCGCCCCGTGACGGGCGCCTTGGCATAGTCTGGGGCGACTCTTGGAACAGGAGAGATGGCGATGAGCGACGGCGCCAAGCGTTACACCGGAGGCTGTCTCTGCGGCGCGCTGCGCTACGGGGCGGATGGCGAGCCCTTGTATGCCGGTCTCTGCTACTGCGCCGATTGCCGCAAGGCCTCCGGCTCGGGTTTCGTCGGCTTCATGGGGTTTGCGAGCGCCGCCGTGCGCTTCAGCGGGCAGACCCGCATGTTCGCCAGCAAGGCCGCGAACGGCGGCGAGGCGGTGCGAAACTCCTGCCCGATCTGCGGGAGCCTGGTCTTTGGCGGCGTGGTCGGCAAGGACCTGCAGCACACCCTCTATGCCGGCTCTCTCGACGACCCTTCGATCTTCCATCCAACGATCGCGATCTTCACCCGTGACCGCCCGGACTGGGCCGTTGTGCCGCCGGGGCTGACCCAGTTCGAGACCATGCCCGCCTGAAAATGGCGTCCGGGCTCCCTTGGCCGGCGGGGCCGGGCCGTTGGCGCGACGGCCTCAGGGCGCCTCGCGGCGCTGGGCCAGCGCCTCGCGAACCTGGTCGTGGTCGGCCTTGCCGCGGCGATAGCCCAGCAGGGTGAGCATGCAGACCGCGGTGAGCACCGAGGCTCCCGGGCCGTAGAGCAGCCCCAGATTGAGCGCCGCCCCAGCGGGGATGTGGGCGGGCGGCGCCCCGGCGGCGGCCAGGCCATGCGGAAAACCGATGAGGTCCAGCACCACGCCGGCGATCAGGGCGCCGATGCCGCTGGAGGCCTTGGCCGAGAGGCTGATGCCGGCGAAGTAAAGGCCTTCGCGGCGGGCGCCGAACAGGATCTCATGCTCGTCGGCGGCGTCGGCCATCATCGACTGGAAGCCGATCAGGGCGGCGCTGGCTCCGATTCCGGCGATGAAGGACGCGACCATCAGCGCGACCACCGCGCCGCCCGGCGGGATCAGGCCGGCGACCTGGAGCAGGACCGGCGACAGCTGGCACACGCCGATCAGGCCGATCCCGATCAGGGCGACGGTGCGCTTTTCCAGCGTCTTGGATATGACCGCGGCCACGAAGACCCCGATAAATATGCCGAGCGAACTGCTCAGGGTGATGGCCAGGATCGCGCGATCAGGCAGCTTCCAAAAATAGGTGTAGGCGTGCAGCGTCAGTGCGCTGGCCGCGCCAAGGGCGACGAACAGGATAAGGCAGGCCGAGAAGAGGACGCGGAAGGAGGGATTGCGGAAGACCTCGACGATCTCGGCCGCGAACCGCCCCATGGCCTTGCCCTGCCTCGGCGGCGCCGCATGCAGCCGCCCGCGCGCGCCAAGGGTGCCAAAGGTCGAGAGCGCCGCGCCCGCCAGCACCAGAGCCCCGCAGGTCCAGGCGAAGGGCGGATAGGCGTCGCGGTGGGTCTGGCCGCCGACGCCGCGCATGAAGACGCCATAGGCCAGGACAGCGGCCACCGCGCCGGCCAGAACACTGAACAGCACCCGCGAGGCGACGATGGTCGAACGCTCGGCATAGTCGTCGGACAGTTCCGCCCCCAGCGCGATATAGGGAACGGTGAACCCCGAAAGGCCGATGCGCACCGCCAGCAGGGCGACGAGAGCATAGGCGAACAGACCCCAGCCTGTCAGGCCGATGGGGATCGAGAACAGCATGGCGAAGGCCAGGACGACCGGGATGGCGCTGGCGACCATGAACGGATGCCGGCGTCCGTAGCGCGAGCGGCTGTTGTCGGAGAGCGAGCCGATCAGCGGATCGAAGAAGGCGTCGACCACCAGGGCCACGCCCAGGGCCAGGCCCGCCGCCGAGCCCGAGAGGCCGCAGACGATGGTCAAATAGAACAAGAGCAGGGTGTTGAGGCCGAAGGCGGTGGTGTCTTGGACCAGCGAGCCGGCGCCATAGGCCGTGAGCATGCCCAGCCCCAGCCGGGCCGACCGCTCGGCGTGGTTGGCGCCGTCCTTCTGCGCGGGCTTTGCGGCCTGCGATAAAGCCACGGTCATCGTTTCTCCCAGGGGTCGGCGGTTGGCCCGTCTCTGTCTATCCCTGCTGCTTAGGAGACCCGCGCCCGGTCAGCTAGTCCATTCCGGTGCGTGGCGACGCGTCGGACTGTTGACGCCGCCCTCTGGCGCGGTCGATCGCGGCGCCGGCGTGGCCATGGACGCGAGGTCAGCGACGCCGGCTGAGAACAGCCAAGTCCGCCGCCAGCTCACGAAGCTGGGTGAAGGCCGAGTCCAGGCTTTCGCCCAGGCATTGCTTGAACTCGCGCGTGGCCACGATATCGAGGATGGACTCGGGGCGCGGGCCGCAAACCTGTTCGGCGGCGGCGTGAATCCGTCTAGACAGCACCGCGGCGTCGGCCGGCCTGGCGATATCCAGGTCGGCGTACGAAACCCTGACCTGGGGCCGCCCGTCGGGCGTGAAGCTCAGCTTGGCCTGTTGCGCGCCGGCGCTGGCGCAAGCCAACAAGGCGGCCGTGGCGACGACGAGGGCGAGGGGCGTCTTCATGGATTGGTCTCCTGGCTTGACAACCGGCTTATGCCCGCCAAGATTGATGTCTGAAATGACGTTTTTATCCAAAATACAGACATGACCCGTCGTGTGGTCTTCGTCGTCTATCCGGGGTTCGAACTGCTCGATCTGAGCGGTCCCCTGGCCGCCTTCGTCGATGCCAACAGCCTTGCCGAGGCCGCCTACAGGCTAGAGGTGGTCTCGGCGCGGGGCGGCCAGGTCTGCAGTTGGGCGGGGGTGGTGATCGCGACGGACAAGGCCGACACGATCACCAGCCTGGACACCCTGATCGTGGTGGGCGGAGCGCTGGAGGCGGTCCGCGAGCCGCCCGCCGACAGCCTGGCGCTGATCACGCGCCTTGCCGGTCCGGCGCGGCGCATCGCCAGCGTCTGCACCGGCGCCTTTTTGTTGGCCAGGGTGGGGTTGCTCGACGGCCGCCGCGCCGCCACCCATTGGAAATTCGCGGCCGAACTGCAGGCCTGGACGCCGCGGGCTCGCGTCGACCCCGACCCGATCTTCGTCAATGACGGCCGGATCTGGAGTTCCGCGGGCGTCACCGCCGGGATCGACCTGGCCCTGGCGCTGATCGAGGCGGATCTGGGCCAAGCGGTCTCGCGCGCCGTGGCGCGGGGCCTGGTGGTCTATCACCGTCGGCTCGGCGGCCAGAGCCAGTATTCGGCCCTGCTGGATCTCGATCCACCGTCAGACCGGATCCGGCGCGCTCTCAGCTTCATGCGCGAGCATCTGGGCGAGCCGCTACGGGTTTCTCGTCTGGCCGAAGCCGCCAGCCTGAGCGAGCGTCAGTTCGCCAGGGCGTTCAAGGCTGAGACCGGGTCCAGTCCCGCCAAGGCGGTCGAGCGCCTGCGCGCCGAAGCGGCCCGCCCGATGGTCGAGGATACGGCGCAGGCCATGGGCCTGATCGCGCGATCGGTCGGATTTTCCGATTCCGAGCGGATGAGTCAGGCCTTCGTGCGCGCCTTCGGCCAGACGCCCCAGGCCCTGCGGCGCGGCCGGTGCGCGTCGGTGCAGGGTTGAACCTGGCGGCCGCGCATGATCCACTTCCGGAGCAATTCGGAGCGACCGCCCGGGCGGCGCCCGTTCGGGGGAAATCGTCTTGATCCAAACCGCCATCGGCCTTGCGCTGGCCGTCCTTCTCGCCGGGGGCCTCGCCACAATCCCCGCCGTCGCCATCGCCGCCGACGACGGGGCCATGGCCACGGTCCATCGGTTCATCGACGCGTTTAACCGCGGCGATATCGCCGCCGCTCAGGCCACGAACGCGCCCGACGTCGTCATCATCGACGAGTTTCCGCCCCACGAATGGCATGGACCCGGCGCCTTCCAGGCTTGGCTCGGCGACCTCGGTAAAACCTCGCAAGCCGCCGGCCAGACCGATGAGAAGGTCAGCTTCGACCGGACCGTTCGCGACCAGGTCGATGGCGACACCGCCTATGCCGTCGTGGGGGTCGTCTACACCTATACCCAGCACGGCGCGCCGATCGTCGAGCCGGCGCGGATGGCGCTGGCCTTGCGCGACGAGGCGGGGGTCTGGAAGATCACCGGCTGGGGCTGGGCCGGCGACAAACCGCATCCCAAGCCCTAAAGCGCCAGCCCTCAAGGCCTAACGAGGCTTGCCGGCGGCGCCTCAGCCCAGGATGGCCTCGGCCATCAGCTTCTGGGTCATGGCCTGCAGCGGCGGGGCGGTCTCGGACAAGAGCTGGATCATGCCGACGAACAGAAGGTCGTTCTGCGGATCGATCCAGAACCAGGTGCCCGCCGCGCCGTCCCACTGATAGGTCCCCTTGCCAACGGGAATTCCGGCCAGCGTCGGGTCGGTGAACACCGCGCCGTCGAAGCCGTAGCCGAAACCGGGGCGGATCTTCTGATGGCCGATCCCATAGCCCGTCCGCAGCATCTCTTCGGGCAGGTGGTTGGAGGTCTGCATCCTGACCGCCTCGGCGCTGAGGATGCGCGCGCCGTCGAACTCGCCGCGGTTCAGCAGCATCTGGGCGAAACGAGCATAGTCCGCCGCGGTGGAGACCAGGCCGCCGCCGCCCAAGGCCAGGCCCGGCGCGCTTTCGTGGTCTACGGTCAGCGGATTGTCGGTCGACACCAGGCCGCGGCTCTTGCTCTTGCGGTAGAGGGTGGCGCGCCGGGCGCGTTTCTCGGGCGGGGTGTGGAAGGCGGTGTCGACCATGCCCAGCGGCGCGAAAATGCGCTCATGCATGAATTGCGGCAGGGATTGGCCGCTGAGCCGTTCGATGATCGCGCCCTGTATATCCATCGAGAGGCTGTAGAGCCACTTGGCGCCCGGCGCGTAGGCCAGCGGCAGGCCGGCCAGCCGCCCGGACATCTCGGCCAGTGTCGCCGAACGCCAGATGTCGGCCTCCCGGTAGAGCGCATCCACCGAATTTTCCGGATCGAAGCCGTAGCTGAAGCCGGCGGTGTGGGTCAGCAATTCGCGCAGGGTGGGCGCGTGGTCGGGCGCCTCCAGGCGCGGCTTGCCGGCCTCGTCCAGCCCGGCGAACACCTTGACGCCGTCGAACTCGGGCAGGTGTTTGGCGATCGGATCGTCCGGCGACCACAGGCCCGCATCGTGCAGGATCATCATCGCCGCGCCGGTCACCGGCTTGGTCATGGAGAAGATGCGGAAGATGGTGTCCGTGGCCAGCGGCTCGCCGCTCGCCAGGTCCTTCTTGCCCATGGCGTTGGTGTGGACGGTGCGGCCATGCCGGGCGACCAGGGTCACCGCGCCGGCCAGCACGCCCCGGTCGATCAGCCGCTGCACGGCGGCGTCGACCTTGGCCAGCCCCTCGGACGAAAGCCCGACCTCTTCCGGCCGCGCCGGCCCCAGATCACGTATCATGGCTTTCCTCCTTGGTTGGGCGAGGTCTTCGCACGGCGGCGCCTTATTCGCCAAGGCGCGCCGCAGTCGACGTCGATTCGCATTTCGCCCCTGAGCGTCGCATTTCTTGACGAACTGACAGTCTGGCGACTATGAAGGCTTAACGGCGGAAATTGCGTCGGAACGGCCCCGGACCCCGCGTCTCGGGGCCTTTTGAATCCGCCTCCCGTTCGCCCCCGACAAGCTGAACACATCACACCTCACCTGGCGGCTCAGGTCGTTGGGGCGATGCCTTGCGCCGGCCTTTGCGGGCCGCGCCCGTCCGCGACTCCCGCGCATCCAAAACCTGATGGAGACCCGCCATGACCCTGACCCCCGCGGCCAAGCCGCCCGCCAAGCCGTCCAAGGCCGAGACCTCGTCCAAACCCGCCAAACCCGCCAAGCCGGCCGCGGACATCACCTCCACCGGCCGCGACCGCGCCACCCAGCACATCGACGCCAAGCGCCTGGGGCGCTACCGCTGATGGCCGGCCTCAAGCCCAGGGCGCTCGGCGTCAACCTGCTGCCCAAGGCCAGGTTCGCCCCGCCGGAAAGCCGCTTTCCGGTGAAGACCGCCGCGCCGAAGGCGCCGGCGGCCTTCGATCCGCGCGCCGACCAGGTGCTCGGCAAGTACAAATGAGCGTCAGCTTCACCCCGTCCGGCGACTGGTTCATCTTCGATGGCCAGGGCCGGACACTGAAGCGCGGCTTCCGCAGCAAGGCCGACGCCCTGACCTGGATCATCCGGGGACGGCGGCCGGACAAGCGGAAGATCTAGCGCCGTGACCCAGCCCAAGGCGCGGCCGGCGCCGCGCAGAAGGACTCGCGCCGTCCCGGCCTCGCCGAGCGACCCGAAGGACGCCGGCGAGATGTTCGGAGAGGCCTTCATCGCCGACTTCCTGGTGGTCTGGCGCGAGCACGGGCCGGCGGCGATCAAGACCGTCGCGGCCGAGCGCCCGCAGGACTTCGTGCGCGCGGCCCTGGCCATCCTGCCCCGCGAAACCAGCGCGAAAGCCCAGGCCTTCGATGACCTCACGGACGACGAGCTCGCCGCCCGCCTCCGCGACCTCCAGCGCGCGCTCGCTGATGCTGGACTACTTGGCGATGGGGAGCGCGACGCTGGCGCGCCATCGCCGCGGCCGGCTCAGCCGCTATCGCCCTTACGCGAAACAGGCTGAATTCCACGCCCATGGGGCCGCGCACCGCGAGCGGCTGCTGATGGCCGGCAACCAGCTTGGCAAGAGCTTTTCCGGCGCCGCCGAGCTGGCCATCCACGCCACCGGCCTCTATCCGCCCTGGTGGACCGGCCGCCGCTTCGAAGCGCCGATCCGCGCCTGGGCCGGCTCCAAGACCGGCGAGGTCACCCGCGACGGGGTCCAGCGCATGCTGCTGGGCGAGCCCAAGGACCGGGGGCGCTGGGGCGAGGGCATGATCCCGGGCGAGGCCCTGGCCGGCTGGTCGCTGCGCCGTGGCCTGGCCGACGCGGTCGACAGCGTCCTGGTGCGCCATATCGGCGGCGGCGTCTCCTCGATCGGCTTCAAGACCTACGACCAGGGCCGCCAGAAATGGCAGGCCGAGACGCTGGACCTGGTCTGGTTCGACGAGGAGCCGCCGCTGGACATCTACCTCGAGGGCCTGACCCGGACGAACGCTACCGGTGGCCTAGCCTTCATCACCTTCACCCCGCTGCTCGGCATGAGCGAGGTGGTGAGCCTGTTTTTGGGGGAGGGGTAGCGGTCTACTGCTCCCTCTCATACCGTCACGGCCCGGCTTGTCCGGGCCGCCCATGATCGCCGGCGAACGTGGGTGTGCATGGGTCCCCCGCATTCCGCTGCTGCGCAGCTCCAGCGGGGGATGACGGGTTTCTGAAATCCGTGTGGCGGCTCATCCCACCCCGCCGAGGAGGCGCATCCCGTGACCCGCTTCGTCACCCAGATGACCATCGACGACGCCGAGCACTACACCCCCGCTCAGCGCCAGGCGATCATCGAGGCCTATCCGCCGCATGAGCGCGAAGCGCGGGTGCGGGGCATTCCCTCGATGGGCTCGGGCCGGGTCTTTCCGGTCGAGGAGGCGGCGATCGCTTGCGAGCCCTTCGCCCTGCCGGTCGCCTGGCCGCAGATCAACGGGCTGGATTTCGGCTGGGACCATCCGTTCGCGGGCGTCAACCTGGCCTGGGATCGCGACGCCGACTGCGTCTATGTCTGCAAGGACTATGCGGCGCGCGAGACGACGCCGGTCATGCATGCCGCCGCGATCAAGCCCTGGGGGGAGTGGATCCCCTGCGCCTGGCCGCACGACGGCCTGCAGCACGACAAGGGCTCGGGCGAGGAGCTGGCGGCGCAATACCGCCGCCAGGGCCTGAAGCTTCTGCCCGAGCGCGCCACCCACGCGGACGGCGGCTCCGGGCTCGAGGCCGGCGTCATGGAGATGCTGGACCGGATGCAGACCGGCCGCTGGAAGGTGTTTCGCACCTGCGGCGGCTGGCTGGGCGAATTTCGCCTCTATCACCGGCTGGACGGGCTGATTGTCAAGCTGAGGGACGACCGGATCTCGGCCTCCCGCTACGCGATGATGATGCTGCGTTTCGCCAAGACCAAGCCGCGCGCCATCTCCATGGTCGTGCCCAATTTCGGAGCCGTCTGATGTACAACGCCTATCTGCCGAAGGACGCCCTGGCGATCACGCCGTCCGACAGCGCCGAGCAAGGTCCGCCGATCCTGTCGGGGGTCTATGTCGGCGGCGCGGGCGACCTGACCCTGGTCACCGAAATGGGCACCACCACCACCTTCAAGGCCGTGCCGGTAGGCTCCACGGTGTTCTGCCGCACGCGCCTGGTCAAGGCGACCGGCACGACCGCGACCAACCTCGTCGGCCTCTACTGAGCGCGCCATGCTGTCGCCAAGCGCCGACGCCAATGCGGGAAACGCAACACGCTCGCCGCCGCCGCTGGGCGACGACGAGCTGCTGGCCATCGTGCGCGCCGAGCGCGCCCGCTCGATCGGCTTCGACCTCGATCCGGAGCTGACCGAGGCCAGGGAAAAGGCGCTGAACTACGCCAAGGGCGAGATGCCCGACATCATCGCCCTGCCCAACCGCTCGCAGGCCGTCTCCACCGACATCGCCGATGCGGTCGAGACCATCCTGCCCGACCTGGTGGAGATCTTCACCAGCGGCGACGACGTGGTCGCCTTCGTGCCGAAGACCGCAGACGACGAGCCCCAGGCCGACCAGGAGACCGACTATGTCCGCCACGTCGTCTTCGACGACAACGACGGCTTCATGACGTTTCTGGCGTTTTTCAAGGACGCGTTGCTGACCAAGACGGGCGTGGTCAAGTCCTGGTGGGAGGCTGCACCCACGGTCGATCCGGAGACCTTCACGGCCAAGACCGCCATCGAACTGGAACTGGCGCGCCAGGATGGCGCGATCGAGGACCTGCGCCCGTCCGAGGGCTCGAACCTCGACGATCCCGAGCCGCTCTACGACTTTACGCTCCAGCGCGAAGGCCCGGACGGCCGGGTGCGCATCCGCCCGATCGCGCCGGAGGACTTCACCGTCGCGCGCGACACCGTGCGGCTGAAGGACGCCAGCTACGCCGCCTTCCGCTCGCGCCCGCGCGCCCAGGAGCTGATCGCCGACGGCCATCCCGCCGACCTCATCGACACCCTGCCGCCCTATGGCCTGGCTCGCGACGAGATGGTGCAGCTGGCCCGCGACACCGCCGGCGAGCACGCCATGCCGATGGGCTCGGAAGGCCCCGACCGCGATCGCCGCGTCGTCGAGGTGGTCGAGCACTATATCCGCTGCCTGGGCGAGGCCGGCATCGAGATCTGGCGCGTGGTCACCGGCGGCGATGAATCCATCCTGATCGCCCGCGAGCGGGTCGACGCCATGCCGTTCGCGGCCATCACGCCCTACGTCGTGCCGCACCGCTTCTATGGCGAGAGCGTCGCCGACAAGCTCTTGGAGATCCAGCGCATCAAGACCGCGCTGCTGCGCATGGCGCTGGATTCAGGCTATTTCGCCCTGAACCAGCGCCACGAAGTGGTGATGCCGCAGGCCAATGAGTTCACTATCTCCGACCTGCTGGACAACCGGCCGGCTGTGCCGGTGCGGGTCAACGCCGCCGGCACGGTCAGCCCGATCCCCGGCGCCGCCGCGCCGTTCGATTTCTTCGGCGCGCTGGAATACATGTCGACGCAAGGCGAGGGCCGCACCGGCATCGTGCGCAATGCGCAAGGGCTGAACCCCGACACCCTGCACGACACCGCGACCGGCGCGGCCATGCTGATGGGCCAGGCCCAGCGCCGCGTTAGGATGATCGCGCGCATCTTCGCCGAGACTGGGGTCAAGGACCTCTATCTCGACGTCCACGCCCTGTTGCGCAAGCACGCATCCAAGGTCGCGGTGACCAAGCTGCGCGGCCAGTGGCTGCCGATCGATCCCAGCGCCTGGGCCGAGCGCAACCAGGTGAGCGTCGAGGTCGGCGTCGGCTCCGGCGGCAAGGAACAGCGCCTGGCCATGCTGACCCAGGTGATCCAGCTGCAGGCCAATGTGGTCAAGACCCTGGGGCCGCAGGCGCAAAGCCTGGTCACCCCGGAAAACGCCTATGCCGCCTTCATGGACGCGGCCAAGGCCGGCGGGTTGAAATCGGCCTCGGCCTATTTCACCGACCCCAAGACCGCCCCGCCGCCCGGGCCGCCGCCGCCCAACCCCGAGGCGCTGAAGCTGCAGGCCGAGACCCAGGCCAGCCAGACCAAGGCCGGCCTGGACGCGGCCCGCCTGCACGCCGACCAGGCCGCCAGCGGCGGGCGCCTGCAGCTCGATTCCGCCAAGCTGCAAGCCGACATGGCCAACGCCGCCGCCGACCGCCAGGCCCGGGCGCATGCCGAACAGCTGAAGCACCAGCGCGAGCTGCTGGCCATTGAGGCGCAGGACCGCAGGGAACGGGAGCGGGACGCGCGGGCGCATGCGCTAGCCGAGCGTAAGCTGGCGCAGGAACGGGAGTTGGCTGGAGGTCGTGAGCGGCCGCCCGTCATCACGCCGATGGAATCCACCGCCGAAACCGGCGCGAGCGCAACACAGCCATAGGCCGCCATGGCGGGCATCGGGCCCGCTCCCTCGGCGCGGGGCTTCTCGGTCACGCTTAGGCGCGGCTCGCCCTCGGCCATCGCGACCAAAATCCACGGAGCTTTGCATGGCCGTGAACGCCCCGTTCGCCGGCCTGTTCAATGTCCCGCCACAACCCGGCGTCCTCGGCCCTCTGCCGCTGGATCCGTCGCAGGGTCAGATGAACGGCCTTCTGCCCATGCCGCCGGCGCCGCAGCCGACCATGGGGATCCTGGGCGTTCCCGGCGATCCGTCCAGCCTGTTCGGCGCGCCGTTCGGCGGGCTGCAAGGCATCGGCGGGTTTCAGCCCGAGAGCGTTTTCGGCGGCATCAGCTCGGCGGCGGCTCAGGCGCTGCTGACACAGCCGCTACCCGTCCGTAACCCCACCTTGGGCGGTCTGACCCTGCTGAACGCCCGTTCGCCGATCTATCCGATCGGCGCATTCACCGGCCCGGGCCTGACCTTGCCTACACCCGCCGGCGCGAGCGGGCAGGCCGTGTTTCCTGGCGACACTGGACCCGCCGATTTCGGTCAAGGCGTCGCCGCGCCGCCGTCGGCCGTTCATCCTCCGCCGGCGCCGACGACGGCCATCGGCGCGGGCGTTCTGGCTGCGCCAATGGTTCAGGGCGGCATTCTCGGCGGTTTCGACCCGGGTCACCTCGCTACCGACATCACGGCCTATGATGGCGCTGCTGCAAACGACCCGGCCGCCGCGCCCAGCGCGCCCTCGGCGCTCGACCACGGTGTCGATGCACAGGTCGAGACCGACGACGGCGAGCAGGAGCGCCCCGGCGAGGACGAAGCCAACGGCGACATCGCCGGCGCCGAATACGAAGCCAATATGGCCGACGCGCGGTCCGTCTGGAAAGGCGTTCCCGTCCAGACCGTGGCGCGGCCACCCGGCGCCGGCATGGCCGGCAGCGACGTCCAATGGTCAGGCGCCCTGGCCAGGGCGCT
This sequence comes from Caulobacteraceae bacterium, assembly GCA_965277425.1. GTDB lineage: Bacteria > Pseudomonadota > Alphaproteobacteria > Caulobacterales > Caulobacteraceae > Poindextera. Next base: position 637,943 of record CBDICR010000006.1, on the reverse strand, counting down.
TCGTATCGTCGGGCCCGGCAATTTCGGCCAGACGCCCGCGGATGGAACGGCCGACCCGGCTGGGACGGGGTTCCAGGCCGTGCTGAACGGCGCCAAGTTCAGCGCGACGCCGAGCGGCATCCCGCAATGGTTCTCGGCCACGCCCGGCCAGCCGAGCGCCGACAAGGCGTTCACGCTGCTGACGGGCGAACCGCCCGCCTACAACGAAAACGGGATGGCGCGGGGCCAGCTAGACCTTGGAAGCGGAATGATCGCCGATATAACCGGCTACAGAGCGACATCGACCGAAGGCCCGTCTATTCGGTTCGACATCGTCCAACCCATTATATTCAGAGGCGTCGGCGGCCGCGAAATCCCGCAACCGAAGGATATCATCAATGGCAAGATCCGGTACTAACCTAGGAATCCGGAACGGCGTCTGGACCGACGCCGGGGCCTGCGATGCCCAGTTGCGCTTGGCGGCGGACCTGATGGTGTCGCCGGATACCGCCGACCTGGCGGCCTTGCGGGCGCGCCATCTGGTCTATGCGCCGCTTCCCGAGGACGGCATCAGGAAGCGCTATCAGAGCCTCTATTCGCGATGGTCGAGCAATCTCCGCGATGGTGTTCTGGTCTTTGAAGACGGCATGCGTGGAAGGCTGGACCGGCCGGACTACCGGCAAAGGCTGACCGTGCTGGGCAAGGTGTCATTCGACAGCGAGAGTGCGTTCGTCAACTCGGGGTTCATGGGTCGATTCCTGGTCTGGATCGACTATCCGAACGCGCTGATGACCTGCGACATGTACGATTTCAGCGGTTTCTGCGCCAACCGGGAGACGATCGCCCAGGTGTTTGAGAGAACGATCAAGGACCTCGTCGCGGACTTCGAAGCTTACGTGCGGAAAGTCCCAGAAGAGGATGGCCAGCCGTATTACGAGAAACTTGCAGCGCTCTACGCCTCTCAGGAGCTTTCCTGAACCGGCTTGTCCAGACGACGGCAGGCCCCGCGAGCGCCAAGGCGCGGTCGAAGCGCTCCATACCAGCCCGGAGCATGACGGCGCCTTGGCCGAGATCGGGTCCGGCTTTCTCTGGAGCCGGTCTGGCCGAGCCGGTTGGGCCATGAGCTGCACGGATTGGACGCTCAGGCCAAGCGGACCTTACGGTTTGCGGATGTCGCGAGCCTGACGCCGCTTGGCGTCGATGCCGCGCTATGGCTCCTTCGAGTATGGCGCCATCCAGGCGATCGCGGCGACCGCGCATTTTCTTGAGTTCGACGGGCTTGCCGTCCCGAGCGCCCGACACGCCTCGCATAATCTGGTCATCTTCATGGATCGCAGCCCCACGAGATCGCTCGGCCTGGTTCCTCGGAAGAGGTTAGGTGAAACGCTTGGCGGGCAGCGAAATCGGCGCGCTGACCGAGGTTCCGCCGTTCGAAGGCCCGGCCGAATTTTTCCACCAAGCCGCGCCTTCTGGCCGTGGTGGCGTCGCCATCGCTGAGATAGCGCGCCCCGCGCCCCGCCGCCCGTAAAAGATCTCGTCGGGGGCTTTTCGCCCCAGCGCCAGCGTGCCCTTCGCGTCGCCGCGGGCGGGGCTGGACGACGTCACTCCGCCAGGCATGGCCACGACGTCAGCGGCTGCACCGGCCGTTCAGGCGCCGCCGCCGGCGGTGACGGCCGGCGCCCCGCCGGTGACCGCGATGACGCCGAGCGATGGCGGCGCGCTGAAGGCGTTTGATCCGTTCAGCGGCTACACGCCGGACCGGACGTTCACTGTCGGCGCGGGCGGTGCCGATGGCGACGTCATCGGGATCGCAAACCAGCTCTATCCCGACAATCCCGTCGCCGGCGTCAGCCTTCTCGCCCGAGCCAACGGGCTGAGAGCGAACGCCCAGAACAGCCCGATTCTCGTTCCGGGCCAGGTGCTGGCGGTGCCTGGGTTGCCCACCGATGCCGGGTCGCTGGCCGCCCTTGAGAGCGACGGCCGGACGATACTCTCGGCAAACGACCACGGGCTAAGGGTCCTTGCCGCGCGTCGGGCGGCCGAGGCGCAGCGAGAGCAACAAGAGCAGCAAAAACCTGACGTCTTCACCCAGAGATTTTTGGCCGGGCAGAATGTCTGGACGGGCCAGCCGGTAGCGGGGATTTCGCCCCTTCAAGCCCACCCCTGGGTCCCAGCGCCGCTCGACCGGTTGGCCGCCATCGTCGCTGCGCCGCCATTACCGACGCCACCGCCGATCGACACCTTCGGCCACGATCAGTACGCGGACATACCCGATGCGGCCGGAGACCATCTCTATCCGGTGGTGGGGTACCGCTCGGACGGCTGGCCCATCCTCTCGGGCGACGAGTTCATAGGCGCACCCGATCTTGTCGGAGACGAGCAAGCCCGGCGCTCCGCCGCCTGGCTGAACGCCACCGATACTGTGGCCGCAAGTCCGCTCGCCGCCGGCGCCTTGATTGCAACCCACGGCGCGGGCGCCGACGAACGCACGCAACTCGACAGCGTCAATCTTGGCGGAGCGCTTGGAGGTCTCGCCCTCGCCGGCGGAGCGGCCATGGGTGGCGTTCTAGGTTTCACGAACGCTGCCTCGCCCGGTTCACCGGCGGCTTCGTACAGCGAATTGGAAGGTCCATCGGATGGATCGGGGGCTACGGACGTCAGTGCTCTCGAACCAGATACGCTTGGCGCCTCCGCCGCCGAGGATGTCGACGGTGTCATTCCGTTGATCGGCGGCAAACCGCCGATCAACAGCAAATTTGCAGGACAAACCTATCCGCTCGAAAAGCTTCCCCTAGAACTTCAGATCAAATATCCTGACAGCGTGAAATTTAAACCGACGGGCTTCCCGGATTTCTCTCCGTATGCCATAGCCGAAATCACGCGAGATGACCTCACGGGAAATTATAGAATAGACGGAAAAATCGCGAGCAAATCCAGTGGTGTTCTCGAAAAACCAAAGGGGTATTCGTGGCGTCACAAGGAAGATGGCAAGGGAATGCAGCTGGTCCCGACCGACATTCATGATGCGGTCCGACACACTGGCGGCGTGGCCGTCATCAAGAACAGAGGATAGCACCAATGATCTGGAACGTCCGAGACGGAGAGCCGGCGCCGACTGAGGCGGATACGCTCCGTATTGCGGCCGAACTCGGCATCAAGTTCAACGAAGAGTACAAGGACTTCATTTCCCGCAACAACGGCGGTTATGTCGAAGAAGACAATATGTTTGAGATACCGCCGGACAATGAGTCATGCGTTGACGGCGTCGTCGCTCTGGACAAGCTGCCTATGTGCGCGGTCTTGTCGCGGACCAGACCGGGCCAGATATCATCCCGATAATGTTCGATGGAAGCGGCAATCACGTTTGCATGGACATGTCGGGTCGAAACGATGGATCCATATACTTTCTCGATCATGAGATCCCGGGTCGCGAAGCGCTTACATTTCTGGCCCCGTCCTTGAATGCATTCCTGGACTCGGTCAGACCCGACGACACCGAGGTCGTTTTGAAGCCCGGCAGTCAGAACAGTGTTTGGATCCATCCGGACTTTCAGAAAATACTCGATCAACAGAAGAAGAAGTGACGACTTCCTTCGCGCCCTTACCCACCGAAGCAGGTCCGCAATTGAGCGGAAGCCAGTGGCCGTTCCCAACTCATCGCGGACTCAAACGAACGGCGGCAACTTCAGTTTGTGACGACCTCCAGATCCAGGCCGCACTGTTTCCGCCACAGGTCCGTGAACCGGATCATTCCCGAGTCCGCGTCATCCAGATCTTGCCCTGGTGAGTGCAGTCCGCCCAAGTCCACGACCTGCCGGTCATGCTCGCGCAAGATCAGACGAGTTATGTCAGCGTTTTCGTGACCAATTGATCGGTCTTGATGACGGTAATCATAGTTCAGGACGACATGCACGTTTGGACGGTGTGAAACGATCAGTCTCAGTTTCATTACGTTCGGCAAGGTCTTCAGAACCGAGACCATGCAAGCGGCGGTCTGCTTTTGGCTTGGTGACAGATCGGTCGGGCTCGCGCACTGAACTTGGGTCGAAAGGACAGTCCCGCAGGTCAATGCCAGGATCGTGTGGCGAAGCCGGTCTTGCATTCTCAGCCGCCCGGCGCCCGCGATTGCGCCAGCCTCTGCACGACGGGCTCTATGGCCTCGTCGCCGAAGCGCATGTCCGCCGGAGCGTCGAGGCCCGCCAGCAGGGCGGCGCGGGTTAGGGTCACGGTCGGCGTCTGCGGCCCGACAGGGTTGTCGAAGCGCGAGCCGCCATCGGTCAGCACCAGGCGGCTGATGGCGGCGCCTGGCCGCGTGTCGGCGTGCAGGCCGGCCAGCGGCTCAGGCAGCTCGAACAAAGCTCGATGTCGTAGCGGTCGGGATCGAAGGTGAGCACCTGCACCCTCCGCCGATCCGGGCTGACCAAGATGCCATAGGTCCAGGATTGCAGTGTCTGATAGAGTTCGAAGATCGCCCGCGTATTGGCGACCGGCGCGGCGATCTCGCAGGCGCGTATACGCGCGACGCGCCAAGGCTGGATCGGCTGGCCGGAGGCCATCTCCACGCGGGTCATACGGTAGCGGCTCTCGCTATAGTCGAGGCTGCCGGCGCCGGGGCCAGGGAGGTCCCAGCCGACGAAGGCCGTCACCGCAGTCTCGGTCCGCTGGGCCTCGTCGGGGCGGGTGATGTCGTCGACAACCACGCTGGTGTCTTGGTGCGCGCGCTCTCGCCGCAGGCGGGCCGGCGTGTAGGGCGTGGCGCCGATCGCCATGGCCAGCCGGGTGGTCGCGTCCTTGTTGGGGCCGGAGAGGCATCCCTGCAGCAGCTCGCGCGCCAAGTCGCCGCGTCCAGCGATCTCGGCGCCACCGGCGGCAAACGGTAACACGACGAGGATCGCGGCCATCGCCGCCAGGCGTCCAGTTCTCACGCAAGCCTCCCCGCCGCATCTCAACTCTGCGCTGCATTAGCTGGTGAGGCGCGGGACGCGTCAAGGGCCGGTCCGACGCCGGATCCGCGCCGGCCGGCGAGATCAGAAAGGCCCGCCCATGCCCGATTCAGAAGACGGCGAGACCCATCAGGTCCGCATCCGGCTGCGCGGCGAGCGGGCGCGGGTGGAGCTGGCCCTGACCGCCGAGGTGGCGGCGGGCCTGCGCGCGGCCATGCTCGAGCGGCTGGTGCGCACGGCGCCGGAGAATGCGGCCCTGCAGCACCGGCTGATCGCCGGGGTGCAGATCATCGACGCCCTGCGCGAGGCGCTGGAGCAGGCGGTGAACGAGGGCGAGTCGGTGCGACTGTACGAGACCCTGCTCGACCAGGCGCTGACCGGGCAGGGACGCCGGCAAGGCGCCGGCTGATCCCGCCCGGCCGGCGCGGGAAGCCGGGCCGGCGCCCCTAGCGCCAGCGGAAACACGCAAGGACTTGCTGACATGGCTTTAGACTCTTCATTTTCCGGCCTGTTTGACGTTCCGCCGCAGGCCGGCATTTTGGGCCCGCCGCCGCTGGATCCCTCGCAGGGCCAGATGAGCGGCCTGTTGCCGACGCCCCCGGCGCCGCAGCCGACCATGGGGGTGCTGGGCACGCCCGGCGATCCGTCCAGCCTGTTTGGCGCGCCGTTCAACCCGGCCGAGCATGCCGGAACGCCTATCGCGGCGTGCTCTCTCTCGGAGTGAACCGGGCGCGTCAGGTCGGCGAAGACGCTGACCTCGCGGGAAATCTGCTGGACGACGCCACCGCTGGACTCGGCGAGGCGGTGCTGTCGGCGGGCGGGCCGAAGGCGGCGGAACACGCCGAGGTGATCAACAAAATCGGATGCTCCTTGATTGCCGGCTCGACGGCCGCAGGCTGCCGAAAGATTCAAAGTGTGGGCCCAAAACTTGGGTATAAGCTCCCGGGCTTCTGCCGGCATTGCCTCACCAGATCGACGTCCGACGAATAGGCCTTTAGCGCCGAGGGGCGGTCAGCGGCGCTCAACGCTGTCGCCAAATCGTATTCGCGGTTTCCGGCCCGAACGCCGTTCCGGCCGACAATCTGCGCATCGGAGACAGTATCAGCCAGGACCGCGCGGACCAGTTGTTTCAAGGCGACATTGCGCGCGCGGTCGAGGCGGCGCGGTCCCAGGCCGCTCAGGCCGGCATTACCGATCCGGCCTTCATCCCCAGCCTGGCGTCCGTCAACGACCAGCTCGGCACGGCCTGGAGGCAAGGCAAGCATGGATGGCCCAAGACCTGGGGAATGATCGCGGCGGGAGATTACAGGCGGCGGCAAATGCGCTAAACGGGACGAAATGGAGCCGGCAGACGCCCAGTCGTGTCCAGGCTTTCCAGGCCGCGCTTCGGGCCCTGCCGCCAAAGCCAGGGCATTGAGTTCGGATCGGGTGCGATGGGGACGGAACGTGATGTCTAGGCGCAAGGTTCAATTCGGCAGGAGCCCTATCGGCGCCTTCGCCCTTGGCGGCGCGATCGCCCTTGGCCTTGTCTGCGGTCCGGCGGTGGCGACCGCGCGGCAGAGCGCCGTCTACTGTGTTAGGGGTCCCGACAATACGCTGGAAGTCTTCGCGGCTCGCATACAGCCGGACGGACGGCTTAAATTCGGCATATCTGCCTGGAATCAAGAGCAGCACAATATTGTCGTCTACGGTTTCGCCGATCGAGCGGATGGGCATTGGGACTATGCCGACGACATGGGCGCAGACGATCGATGCAAGCTGGACATAACGCTCTCGCCCGACGGGACAGCCCACATCGTCCCCGATCCCAAGGCCGACTGCGAGAACCGCGGCGGCTATGGGACGCAGATCGATAAGGTCGATTTGCCAAAGAGCGCCGACGAGGGTCCCGTCACTTTTGAATTGAACGACAGCGAAACCTTCTCGCAAAAGGCCGGCAAGTGTTAGGCCCGACAAGCCGGAGATGCGGACGGAACGGGATGCCCAGGTTGCGGTCTTTGATCGACGGCGCTGTCGCCATCGCCCTCGGCGCCGCGGCGGCGCTTGGCCTTTTGTGCGACCCGGCGGGAGCGGCCGGAGGCCCGAGCGCGGTCTATTGTCTCAAAGGCCCTGATACTTTGGCGGTGTTCGCGGCGCAGGCGCAGCCGAAGGGGCGGCTTAAGTTCGGCATATCGTACTGGAATCCCGAGCAGCACAATGTGGTCGTTTACGGTCTCGCCCGCCGGGCGGGCGGGCATTGGGACTATGCCGATCACATGGGCGCGGACGATCGGTGCAGGCTGGACATCGTGCTTTCGCCCGACGGAACGGCCCGCATCATCGTCGACCCCAAGGCCGACTGCGAGAACCGCGGCGGCTATGGAACGCAGATCGACACGATCAGCTTCCCCAAGAGCGCCTACGAGGGTCCGGTCACATTCGAGCTGAACGACGAGGACACCTTGTTCAACAAGGCCGGCAAGTGCTGGAAATAGTAAACCTTTTCAAGGTTCTGAAGCCAGGGTTCGCCATGCGTTGACCGCCAGCGGACTTTACGACCGGGCGCCGACTGTCGTTGCGCCCGCCGATCCCTCGCGGCGCATACACCACACCAAGGATTTCCATCATGGCCGTGAACACGAGCATCGCCGACCTGTTCGATGTGCCGCCGCAACCCGGCGTCCTGGGCCCGCTGCCGCTGGGCCCGAGCCAAGGCCAGATGAACGGGCTGCTGGCGCCGCCGCCGGCGCCGCAGCCGACAGGCGGGGTGCAGGGCGGGCCGTTCGACCGGGCCAGCCTGGTCGGGCCGGCCTTCGATCCGATGCAGGTGATCGCCGGCGGCCAGGGTCCCAGGGTTCCCCTATTGCCCCTGGACGGCGGATGGGTGCGCGCCCTGCAGGCGCTGACCGGCAGCCTGCGCGGCGCCTCGCCGTCCGGCCTGTCGGATGACGCCGCGGGGTATGGGCCAGCGCCGGCCCCGGCGGCCGCCAGTCCGCCTGCGCCGAGCGCGGTTCGGTCGCCGCCCCCGTCCCCCGCGGTCGGCGCTATCGCCGCCGGAGCGCCAGCGACCGACAGTATCCAGGGCTCCGATCCAAGCCGGCCGCTCGCCGGTTCGCAGCCGGCCGGCCTCGTCTCGATCCACGTTCCGTCGCCGCATGCGGGGGACTATCCGACCCGCGACGCAGCCGCCAAGGCGGGCAGGTCGGATATCCCACCCGGTAGTGTCGACGAATATGGAACCTGGCTGACGCAGACGGAGGTTCCGGTCACGCTGCCGGATATCGGCAAGGGACCCGTGCCGTTCCTGCTCGACAGGTTTACCTATCCCGGCCTGATCACATCGAACGATCCCGGCAACGTCGTCCTTGGCGCGGCGCCCACCAACGCCGTCGGCTGGATGCACAACCATCCCTATGATCCCAACGCTCTCGGAACCGACAACGAAAACAATATCGATCCTTCGCCGGCCAATAATGATGGCTCGCGAGGCGATTGGTACTGGGCGCATCTCATCCAGGAGACGACACCCGACTTCGCGACCTATAATTGGGTCCGGACGGCGTGTTGAGGCGGTTCCAGAACAACAACGGTGACAAGGTTGTAGTGAAATGACGTTGAGGGTCTTCCGGCGCTGCTGTTGGCGGTCCTGGCGTCAGCGACCGGAGCCGCGGCCGCCCCGCCCGCGCCTATCGTGGTGGTGACCAACGATACTCCGGTGCACGGCAGTCCAGAGTCGGAGACGATCCGGTTCCATGATGGTCTTCTGGTGGTGACGCTGCACTATGCCTATACGCCGCCGCTGAAGCTTGTCGGCATGGACGTGATCTGTAACGGCCGGCGGAGATCCTTCCCGATCCAAGGCGACTACTATGCCTATTGGAACAACCCATTCGGCCAGGTGGAGGTCGATCGGCGCGGCCGATTTTTGCTGGCGAACTTTTCGATCTCGCGGACCGACCAGATTGGCGCCAAAAGCCGCAACCAAGGCCTGGTCATGGATTGCGACCGACACTCGATGACGTTCGACATCAGCGAACGAGGTCCCTTGCCCTGAGGCCGACAGGACAACGTCGTGCTTGGCCCAGCGCCCGCCAACACCGTCGGTCGGATGCACAAACATCCCTATGATCCCAACGCTTCGGCAACCGACAACGAAAACAATATCGATCCTTCGCCGGCCAATAATGATGGCTCGCGAGGCGAATTGGTACTGGGCGCATCCGGTCCAGAAGACGACGCCCGACTTCGCGACCTATATATTGGGTCCGGACGGCGTGTTGCGGCGGTTCCAGAACACCAACAATGACGGGGTCGTGGTAAAATGACGCGCGCAGTGTTGTTGGCGCTCCTGTTCGGGGGTCTTGTGTCGGCGCCCGTCACCGCGGCGCCGCCGTCCGCGCCCATCGTGGTGGTGACCAACGATGCGCCGGTGCACGCCAGCCCGGACTCGGAGACGATCCGGTTCCACGACGGTCTTCTGGTGGTGACCCTGCGCTACGCCTACGCGCCGATGAAGCTGATCGGCCTGGACGCGACCTGCAACGGGCGGCGAAAGTCTTTCGCCGTACAGGGCGACGACTACGCCTATTGGCACAATCCTTCCGGCCGTGTCTCGGTCGACCTGAGCGGCCGGTTCGTAGAGGCGCATTTTGCGCTCTCGCTCACCACGCAACCTGGCAAAATGGTCCGCGACCGATACCTCGTCATGGATTGCGACCGAACCTCGGCTACGTTCGGGATCATCGAGTGAAGCGGCGCGCCGGTTAGCGGCCGTGCCGGATGGACTGGTCTGGTTTGGGCGCGGCTCAGCGTCCAGGTTCTGACGCCACGGCTCGCCAGCATTCCGCATGGCTCGCCATCCGAAAAGCGCAGCCATGAACGAGAGCCGACTGTCGCCGCGCGCCGATCGCGGCGCTCAACATCATGAGGTTCAATCATGGCCTTGAACACGAGCATCGCCGACCTGTTCGACGTGCCACCGCAGCCCGGCGTCCTCGGTCCGCTGCCGCTGGATCCCAGCCAAGGCCAGATGAGCGGCCTCTTGCCGACGTCGCCGGCGCCGCCGATGACCGGCGGCGTGCTAGGCGGGCCGTTCGACCGGGCCAGCCTGGTCGGGCCGCCCTTCGATCCCATGCAGGTGATCGCTGGCGGCCAGGATCCCCAGGGTTCCCCTAGCGCCCCTGGACGGCGGATGGGTGCAAGCCCTGAAGGCGCTCAACGACAGCCTGCGAGGCGGCTCGCCGTTCGACCTGTCGGGCGCCGATCGGGCCTATGGGGCGACGCCGCCGGGTCTTGGGATGACAACCTCGCTCGCCGCTGGATTCACCACACCGCCAGGCCAAGGCGGCCTCACCTCGGACGCCGATGATTCAGCCTCGCCAAGTCCGAGCGGCGCATCCGTCCAGCTTCCGCAGGCGGCGTCACCGGTCGATGTGGCGACGATGCCGACGATCGGCGCCAGCCAGCTGACGGGTTTTGATCCGAACAGCCTGGTGAGCGATTTTACGCCGTATCGCGGCGAAGCGAGCGCGGCCCGGTCACCGGCGGCGTCCAACACCTCGTCACCGACCGCCACTCCCGGCGCTTCAGGCGACCCTGAACTCGAAAGAGACCTGGCCGCCTCTCGCGCCCTCATAACCGCTCAGGAAGGCCTTGGGAAAAACCGCAGCGATCGGCTGGTCGTCTATACGGATACGACCGGCCATCCCACGGTCGGGATAGGTCACAAGGTTGTTCCAGCCGACAATCTGCGCGTCGGAGACACGATCAGCCAGGACCGCGCGGACCAGTTGTTTCAAGGCGACATTGCGCGCGCGGTCGAGGCGGCGCGGTCCCAGGCCGCTCAGGCCGGCATTACCGATCCGGCCTTCATCCCCAGCCTGGCGTCCGTCAACGACCAGCTCGGCACGGCCTGGAGGCAAGGCAAGCATGGATGGCCCAAGACCTGGGGAATGATCGCGGCGGGAGATTACAGGCGGCGGCAAATGCGCTAAACGGGACGAAATGGAGCCGGCAGACACCCAGTCGTGTCCAGGCTTTCCAGGCCGCGCTTCGGGCCCTGCCGCCAAAGCCAGGGCATTGAGATTACGCGCGGAGGACGGGTAAAGGCGATGGCTAAAATTGGGAAGCAGACGCGCACGGTTGGCATCGGCGCCGCCCTTGTTGGCGCTGTGATTGCTCTGGCCCTTATGACCGGCCCGGCGGCGGCCGAGCGGCGAAGCGCCGTCTATTGCGTCAAGGGACCGGGCGATACGCTCAAGATATTCGCCGCCCGGCGACAGCCGAACGGGCGGATTCTCTTCGGGATATCGCTCTGGAACGTCGAGGGCAATAATATCGGCGTCTATGGAGTCGCCGAACGCCAAGGCGGGCAGTGGGTCTATTCTGAAAGTCTTGATCCGGACGATCACTGCAAGCTCGTCATTTCGTTTTCATCCAAGGGAGCGGCTCACATCGTCGCCGACCCGGATGCAGACTGCCATGAACGCGGCGGTCACGGGACCTCTATCGGCTCGGTTATCTTTCCAAAGAGCGCCGACGAGGGCCCGGTCACTTTCGAGCTGAACGACCCGGAGACCTTTTTCGACAGCGCCGGCAAGTGTTAGGTCCAGCACGCTGGAGACGTGGATGAAATAGACTGTTCAACTGGTGCTCTTTGATCGCCAGAACCGGCGATGCCGCCGTGACCCTAGGCGCTGCGGTCGCGCCGACCCCAGGACGATTGCGAGAATCGCGGCGGCTACGGCACGCAGATCGACACAATCAGCTTCCCTCTGCGCGCCTACGAAGGTCCGGTCACCTTCGAGTTGCACGAGGACACTTGTTCAACAAGGCCGGCAAGTGCTGGAAATAGCAATCTCGCCCAGGTTTTGACGCTGGCGTTCGCCCTGCGTTGACCGCCGGCCCTTAGCGACACCGCCCGGCCACGAACACAGCAAGGATTCGATCATGGCCGTGGATACGAGCTTCGCCGACCTGTTCGACGTGCCGCCGCAGCCCGGCGTCCTGGGTCCGCTGCCGCTGGATCCGTCCCAGGGCCAGATGAACGGGCTGCTGCCGCCGCCGCCGGCGGCGCAGCCGACAGGCGGGGTGCTGGGCGAGCCGTTCGACCGGGCGAGCCTGGTCGGGCCGCCGTTCGATCCGATGCAGCTGATCACGGGCGGCCAGGGCCTTTCGGTTCCGCTGTCGCCCCTGGAGGGCGGATGGGTGCGCGCCCTGATGGCCCTGAACGACAGCTTGCGCGGCGCCTCGCCGTCCGGCCTGCCGGGCGGCGTGCCGGCGGGCCAAGGGGTGGCGTCGCCGGACGCGGCCGGCCCCGCCAATGGCGTTTCAGCCGCTTCCGGGCAGATCGGCGGCGGCCTCCATCCCCCGCAAGCGGTCCCGGCCATCGGGGCCGACGTCGTCGCCGCGCCGCCGACCGCCGGCCCGGTTCTGGCGTTCGACCCCAACAACCTGGTGAGCGACTTCAAACCAGCCGGCAGTCCGGGCGCCGCCGCCGATGCGGGTCCGACTGGGGGGCCGGACGCGAGCTATGAGGTCGCCGCCAACGGCCTTATCCCGGGCTTGTCCAGCGGCGCGGCGTTGGAACGGCGGGTGCTGCAGACCCTGGCGGCGCGGGCCAACGATCCGCTCATCCACTACGATCCGAATCTGGGCACGCTCGGCCAGTTCGGGGTCAACCCCGACGGGAGCGGGTCGTTCACGCCGATGACCGCCGATGAGATCCAGAGTTTCAAGGAACGCCAGCTCGGGGCGCAATGCATGGCGCCGGGTGTGAAGTCGCCGCAGGAGCAGTTCCTGGATGCGCAGATCGCCAGCACCCACCAGTTCCAGCCTGGCGATCAAGAGCTGTTGGCGCGGATCATATACGCCGAAACCAGCAGTATCCCTCAGGACTCCGCCGCGATCGGATGGGCGACCGTGAACGGGATGCGGCCGAACGAGACCCTCAGCGAGGCCCTGCAGCGGGCGAACCGGTTCCAGATCGTGCCAGCGGGTGGCGGCCCGCCAGGGGGCAGCCGTCAGTGGAAAGGCTCGGCCGATCCGAGTCAATTGACCGATGGGGACGCGGCGGCCTGGGCGGCGGCGCAGAAGGCCGCCGCCGGCATCATCGACGGTTCCATTCCCGATCCGACCGGAGGGGCGACGCAGTTCTTTTCATCGGACCATTACAATCCGAAGATACCAAAAACGGCTCCCGGCGACTTCCCCAGGATGCTGATTCAGGGTAAGCTTGGGCCATCGGCCTATAGAAGTCATTCCTCTGCGGCGAGGCGCAATTACTTCTTTGTCAACAGGTAGGCAAACATTCAGGTCGAATCGCCCCGACTGACGCGATGAAACGCGGGGTTTTCTCACATTGGGCCGGCTTGGCGATCGTCGCGATGATGTTGGCCGCGCCGGCCAGTCGCGCGAACGCGCGGCCAGTAAGATTCGATTTGTTTTGCCGCTACACCAGAGTGTCGGGTCACGAAGTCTGGACTGGCTTTCCCCACAATCCGGGGCCTCGGACGATGACCGAACATGAGGCGATCGATCTGGTCAATATGACCGAGCGATCCTTGAATCACGACATGGTTCCGGGCTCGGAACGGATCCCGAAGGTCAATGATGCCGAGATCAGGTTTGTCAACACTCCTTATACGAAGTGGATTTTTAGATTCTCGGATCGGCTGTTCACGCGCGCCGACGTGCAGGACGACAATAATCTTGTGGTCTACAAGGGCAGATGCAGGTACGGCCCATTCACACCGCCGGGTCCTCCGGGTCAGGAATATCGCGGCTGGTGAGGCTGTGGGCTGAAGCCGCAGGCAATCGGTCAAGGCCATTGCGAGTCTGGCCGACGGTGCCGAGATGGTTACAGGAGGGGCGACGCAGTTCTTTTCGTCGGACCATTACAATCCAGCGAAACCAAGCTCGGCGACCGGAGACTTTCGCCGGATGCTGCGTGAGAATAAGATCGGCCCGTCAACCTATGTCGGCCATTCAAGTGGAAAGACGCGGAACTATTTCTTTGTCAACAAATAGGCAAATACGCCGGCCCGGTTCGTTCATGAAACGTGGAGTTCGCCCTCATCTGGCTGAACTCGCGATTGCCGGCGTGGCGTTCGTCGCGCCAGCCAGCCGCGCGATGGCCTGGCCGCTAAAGTTCGATCTGCTGTGCCACTATAGCAGGGCATCCGGACATGAGTCCTACATAGGCACTCAACTTCCCTATACCGGACCCCGGGTGGAACATATTCATGTTGCGGTCGATCTGAAGACCATGACGGAGCGGTTTTTGAATCATGACCTTGTTCCGGGTCCCATACATGTTGAGCGGGTGGACAAAGCGGAGATCAGACTCAGAAACCCGCCGAGCATGAAAGAGATCATCCGCCGTTCGGACGGAAGATATACAAGGATCGACGTGGAGACGGACAACAGCCGTCTTATCTACAAGGGCAGATGCAGGTTTGGCCCGTTTACGCAGCCGGGTCCTCCGGGTCAGGCGTATCGTGGCTGGTGAGACAATTGGGCATGGACGGCGGGCGACCGATCGCACGGGCTCCGAGCCATTCGTCCTGACGGCCTATCGCCCACGCCGCGCCATCCATCAGGCTGGTTAAGTCCCGCGCCGATCGCGCGGACTCCGTACACATCCAAGGAAAATTCATGGCTCTAGACTCAACGCCCGAAACGGGCGCGATCACGGTCGACCAGACGGTTGGGCTGCCGGGGCAGGCGGCGGCGCCCGCGCCCGAGGCGGCGCGCGAGCCGGACGAGCCGGCCCCGGTCGACCAGACCGAAGACATATCCCCATTCGAGGCCGAGCCCACGGCCGAGACGGCGCTGAACCGGAAGCGGTAACGGGAGAGCCCGGCGCAGCACGCGCGGACACGCAGGGACCTTGCTGACATGGCTTTAGACTCCTCATTTTCCGGTCTGTTCGACGTGCCGCCGCAGCCCGGCGTCCTGGGCCCGCTGCCGCTGGATCCGTCGCAGGGCCAGATGAGCGGCCTCTTGCCGACGCCGCCGGCGCCGCAGCCGACCATGGGCGTGCTGGACACGCCCGGCGATCCGTCCAGCCTGTTCGGCCCGACGTTCAACGCCGCCGAGCTGGCCGGAACGGCTGTCCCGCCCGGTGGTCAGCTCGCCCTGGCCGCCGCCCAGATGCGCGCCATCCAGACGATCCGCGACCAACTCGGCGATCCGTTCGGCTGGCTTACCCCGCGGGCGGGGCAAGGCGGCGCCGGCTCGACCGCCGCCGCCCCGGCGCCCGCTGTCCAGCCTCCTCCGGCTAACGGGGCGGCTGTCGCGGCGGGGCCGACGATCGGCGCCAGCACCCTGTCGGGCGCCGATCCAAGCCGCCAATTGACGCTTGATCCAACCTACACCGTGCAGCCTGGCGACAATCTGTCGACCGTCGGCGGGAGGTATGTCGCAACGGGGCGGTATCCCGACGTCAGAACCGCGGTCGGGGCCATCACGCGCGCGAACGGGTTGGCCTCCAGCATGGTCCTGCCTGGCCAGCTGCTGACGGTCCCGTCATCGACGGCGCCGGACGACGCCAGGCGCGGTGGAGCGCTGATCGACGCCGACGCACAGCTGGCCGCCGCACGCCGGCTACGGGCCGGCGCCGCGAACAGTCCGGGTCTGATCCAGGGGCTGGCGGTCGGCGGCGCCGACGCGACCGCGCCCTGGAACAACCCCGACTCGGTCGCTGGTGGAGATCCGGTATTCACGCTGGCCGGCCCGGCGCTTGTCGGCGCGGGGATCGGGCCGAGCGTCTTGTCCGCGATGGGCGGCGCCGGGCTTTCGTCCGTCCGTAGCGGCCCACGTCCATTGACGTCGAACCGGGCCCGCCAGGCCGGTGAAGCCGCAGAGCTTGCCGGAAACCTGGCGGACGACGCGACCGCGGGCCTCGGCGAGACGATGTTGGCGGTCGGCGGACCACGGGCTCTGGCGCGCGCCGAGATGATCGACAGATTCGGGCGTCTCGGCCCCGTGCTGGAACTGGGCGGAGCCGGCGTCAAAACCTATGTCGATGCCGGGCGAAACCTTCATAGCCCGGCGTTGGCGACTGCCGCGGTCCACGACCTTGTTCCGACCATGATCGACGTCGGCGGCGGGATGCTAGGAACAAGATTAGGCGGCGCGGTGGGTGGTCCGGAGGGTGCGATCCTGGGCGGCGTGCTGGGTGGTCTCGCGCGGCCAGAAGCGCAAAACTGGTGGAACAACGAACTGATGACGCTTAGGATTCCGGGAGGGCCGGCGCTTGTGGGCCAGCAACTGGCGAACATACGGGCTGGAGCGGGCTGAACATGCACTATACGGTTGCCGAGTTGGGGCGCTATGTATTCCGTGCTCTGATCATCGCTGTAAGCAAGCCCGAAACGGCGATGGCGATGTTGGCGGTCGGATCGGCCCTGAAGAAGCCGCTGCACGTGATCGGCGCGGCTATCCTCGTCGCCATTGGATTCACGCTTTATGCCGATGTGGCCTTCCAGCTTCCGCCAGCCCTTACAGCCGTCAACGTTCAGGTCGCATTCGTCATCTTCGGGGCCTTCGGCGGCATCGTCTGGGGCTTTGTCGGCTGGGGAATCGTCGTGCTTTGGCGGCGATTAAACCAGGAGAAGATCGCCGCGTCAAAATGACCGGCTAGCAGCGTCGTTCTCCGACAAGCCTTATTGGGAGCGAACGTTTCGGCGAGCGCGGAACAAGGATTCTGGCGGACGCCGATAACTCAGAACTGTGACCATAAGACTATTAGAGGCTTTGGGCGACCGATCGCTTCCGAGCCCTGCAACTCCTCGCGGCCGTAAGCCCGCCCAGCTTCGGCGAAAATCCAAGGAAAAAACATGGCTCTAGACTCAACGCCCGAAACGGGCGCGATCACGGTCGACCAGGCGGTTGGGCTGCTGGGGCAGGCGGCGGCGCCCGCGCCCGAGGCGGCGCGCGAGCCGGATGAGACGACCACGCCCGTCGACCAGACCGAAGACATATCCCCATTCGAGGCCGAGCCCACGGCCGAGACGGCGCCCGAACCCGAAGCGGTAACGGGAGAGCCTGACGAGGAGCGCGAGGACGCGGCCGAGCCGCCAATCCGTGCGCCCCAATCCTGGGACGCCGAAGCCAAGGCGAAGTTCGAGGCCCTGCCGCGCGACCTGCAAGAGGTGGTGCTGGCCAGAGAAACCGACCGCGACAAGGCGGTGCAGCGAAGCGTGCAGGAGGCCGCCGACGCCAGGAAGCTGGCCCAGGCCAAGGCGGTCGAGGCCGAGAGCGTAACCCAGATCAAGGCCGTTCTCGACCAGATCGTGCCCATTGCGGTCGACACCTTCCGCTACAAATGGACCGACTGGACCCCGGCGCGCCAGGCGGAAATGGCGCGCACAGACCCGGCGGCCTATATCGCGCGAAAGGCGGAGTTCGACGCCGAAGCGGCGGAGATGGCGCGGCTGACCGCCGTCAACCATCACACGCAGCAGGCGGCCTACGACCAGTTCATTCGCACCGAGACGGCCAAGCTGGCCGTCGTCGCCCCGGCCCTATTCGATCAGAAACAAGGCCACGACCGCCGTCGGGCGCTCTCGGCCTATCTGGTCGCCGAGGGCGTGCCCGCCGACCAGGTCGGCCAGCTCGACGCCAACACCCTGCGCCTCGCCCACAAGGCCCTGCTTTGGGACGAGGCCCAGGCCAAGGCCGCTACCGCCGCGCGGCCGGCACGATCCGCGTCGCCGCACGCCACGCCGCCGGTTCGCCCGGCCGCGGCGTCGGCGGCGCCATCCCGTCAACGCTCTCGCGAGGCGGCCATCCAGCGGCTGGACCAGACCGGCTCCGTCGATGACGCCGTGAGGGCTCTCAAAGCAAGAAGAGGATAGAGGCCCATGGCCGCTCCCACCAATACCGCAACCACCCTGACCACCATCGGCATCCGCGAAGACCTGGAGGACGTGATCTATCGCGTCGCGCCGGAGGATGCTCCGTTCACGGCCAATATCGGCGCGGCCAAGGCCACCAACGTCAAGCACGATTGGCAGACCGAGGGCCTGGCGACGCCGAACGCCGCCAACGCCGCCCTGGAAGGCGACGACATCGCCACCCTGGATGCGCAGAACCTCACCACCCGGCTGGAGAATATCTGCCAGATCTTCCGCAAGAAGGGCGGGGTGTCGGAGACCCAGGACGCGGTGATCTCCGCCGGCCGCGACGACGAGATGGACCGCCAGAAGGTGCTGAAAGGCATCGAATGCAAGCGCGACATCGAGGCCCGCATGATCGGCAACTATGCCTCCGGCGCGGAATCCGGCGGCACGGCCCGCACCACCGCCGGCGCCCTGGCCTGGGGCGCGACCAACACCTCGGTCGGGTCCGGCGGCTCCAACGGCGGCTTCTCCAGCGGCCTGGTCTCGGCCGCGACCAATGGGACGCCGCGCAACTTCACCGAGAGCCTGGTCAAGGCGGGGATGGCCCAGGCCTTTTCCAACGGCGGCAAGCCGACCCAGGCCTATATGGGCGCGACGCAGAAGCAGGAATGGTCGGCCTTCACCGGCATCGCCGAGATCCGCAAGGATGTGCCGGGCGCCTCGAAGATGGCCACCATCATCGGGGCGGCCGACCTCTATGTCTCCGACTTCGGCGTCATCACCCTGATCCCGCACCCCTACGGGCTGACCCGCGACTGCCTCATCGTCGATCCGTCGATGTGGGCCGTGGCCACCCTGCGCGGCATGCAGGCCCGCCCCCTGGCCAAGACCGGCGATTCCGATCGCTTCATCATCACCAAGGAAGCGGCCCTGGTGGCGCGAAACGAGAAGAGCTCGGTGTTTATCCGCGACCTGCAGTAGGCGGCGATTGTACCCTAGAGGAACCGTCGCGGACGGCAGTGATCTCGAAAAGCCCCTTCCCCCTCGCGGGGAAGGGGTTGGGTGGCCGGACGAGGACCGGTACGGACCGGGTAGATGCTCGACAGATTGGACCGGGATGATGGTCGACAGGTGAGGATGGATCGGAGGGAGGACCTTCGATGCCGTTTCAGGAGACCTGTCGGATGGAGCGTCGAGTTCAGATGCTTTTGGATTGGGAGACGGGGGCGTTCAGCGTCACGGAGTTGAGCCGCCGCTACGGGGTGAGCCGCGATACGGTCTACCTGTGGACGCTGCGCCGGGCGGGCGGGGCGCCGGACTGGTTCGTGGACCGGTCGCACGCGCCGCTGAGCCGCCCGCATCGCACGCCCGAGGCGCTGGTCGAGCCGATCCAGGCGATGAAGCGCCGGTTCCCGCATTTCGGCCCGAAGAAGGTGAAGGCGCGGCTGGAGGTTGAGCAGCCGCGGGTGACGTGGCCGGCGGCTTCGACGATCGGGGCGTATCTGAAGGCAGCGGGTCTGGTGGAGCCCAGGCCCCGCCGGCGCCGGGCGATCGACCAGGGCCGGGCCTCGATCTGGGCGCAGGCGCCTAACGCGGAATGGGCTTGCGACTTCAAGGGCTGGTTTCGCACCCTCGACGGGACCCGCTGCGATCCCCTGACCCTGACCGACACCTACAGCCGCTACCTGATCGAGACGAAGATCACCGCCCAGACCGTCGAGGGCGTGCGTCCGGTGTTCGAGCAGGCCTTCCGGGCGCATGGCCTGCCGCTGGCGATCCGCAGCGACAACGGTGCGCCGTTCGGCTCTTCGGCCGCCGGCGGGCTGACCCGGCTGTCGGCCTGGTGGCTCAGGCTGGGCGTCCAGCCCCGCTACATCCGACCCGCGTCTCCCCAGGAGAACGGCCGCCACGAGCGCATGCATCGTACGCTCAAGCGCGAGACCGCCCGTCCGCCGGCCGCCAGCCTGGCTGAGCAGCAGGCCCGCTTCGACGCCTTTCGGACCCACTTCAATCAGGTTCGCCCGCACGAGGCGCTGGGTCAGATCCCGCCCGCCGATCACTGGTCGCCCTCGCCGCGGGCCTTCCCTGACCGGATCGAAGACCCCTGGTACGATCCCGATCATCAAGTCCGCAGGGTGCGCACCAACGGCGAGGTCAAGTGGCGCGGCGGCTACGTCTTCGTCAGTGAAGCCCTGGTCGGCGAGATCGTCGGCATCGCCGAGCTCGATCACGGTCTTCACATCGTCCGCTTCTGCAATATCGACCTCGGCGTCATCGACCACCGTGGAATCTTCCGGCGTTTCGCTCCACTCCGTCATCAGCTCCGCGAAACGCCGGAAGACACAAACATTGTGTCGACCATCATCCCGGTCTGAAGTGTCGAGGATCTTCCCGGTTGCACAGTCAGCCGAAGGACCCGGTTCTCCTGGCGGTCCTCTATACACAGCGAGGATCGGGTTATGACGCCAAGGGCCTCTATAGCCAAGCCATCGCCGACTACACGGAGGCGATAAGCCTCGATCCGCGCCTCTTTACAGCCTATCTCTTGCGGAGCGACGATCTTGATCGTCGCGGCCTCTACGATCAGGCCATCGCCGACGACAGCAGGGTAATCGCGTTGGCGCCCGACGAGGCCGTCGCCTATTACGATCGCGGCGTTACCTTTCAGCATAAGGGTCTGTACGACCAGGCGATCATCGACTACAGCAAAGCGATTAAAATAAAACCAGATTACGTTGAGTTCTATTTAGGTATAGCTACAGCTTACGGAAAGAATAAGCTCTATGACCAACAGATCGCTGATTGCAATAGGATAGTCGCTCTCAAGCCTGATGACGCCGACGGCTATTTCAGTCGAGCCATTGGATATGCCGCCAAGCGCGTTTACGATCAGGCTCTAGCCGACTTCAGCCGATCGATCGCTCTTAGGGGCGATAACTCCCATGCCTACTATCTGCGCGGCCTTGTCTATGAGCAGACAGGTCTTCCCGGTCAGGCGATCGCCGATTATCGCAAGGCGTTGATGCTTGAGCCGAGCCTCACGCCGGCTCAAGACGGTCTCAACCGACTCGGGGCGAGCGAGCCGACCGAACGGTAAGGCGACCTTCGTTGGCCGGTTCGTCGCCATGCTGCCGTTTGATGGACTGTCAACTCAATTGCGCAAAGACACGATCACTAGATATTCAAGAATATCGCTAAGGGCGCTGACCGCTTCGCCGATGATGCGCATAGTTCGATGCCTGGGCGTCTGGCTCGTCGTGGCGCTGCCGTTGTCGCCATCGATCTACGTAATCTTCACAACTGGCATTATTTGCTTCTCGCCCAGCCTGCCCGACTCGACGATGGGATGTTTGGCCGCAGGCGCTATATTCGCGCCGCTCGTCCTTCTCATCGCGTCGTTGTCTGGCAGCGTTCCGCTGATGATCTGGCTGGAACTTCTGCTTACGGCTTTTCTCACCGCATGCTTCATGACCGCGCTCAGTCTGACTGTTCGGAAAGCCTTGGGTAAGCCGTTATAGTTTGTGGCCAGCTTCCCGCTGTCGCCGTATCGGTCTTAGACCGTTTCAGAGCCCTAATGACCGCCGGCTGATCAGCGTTCGAACGCCGTCGGCGACCGAATAGATCTCGACAGCGTCGAGCTGTTCCACGGGCATGCCCGGCGCGTTGTATTCCTCGCCGACCATGGTTTTCGCCCACTCCGAAAGATTTCGAACCACCGCTTTTGAGTCAGCGCCGCCGTGCACAAACATCGTCAGGGTGTCGTGAGCAAAGCAGTCCTCTGAACTCTTCGGAAGCATACAGTTTGTGTGCAAAATAGCGGTTGCGACCAGTCGCCCGTCAGGGCGCATCACGACAGCGCCCTTCTCGGGGCACGATTGATCCCTGCAGGCCGTGAACCGATACAGGTTTTCAATTCTTTCGGGCGCGTCTGGCGAGCCCCCCAGGGCATCGAGTTGCTGGTCGACGATTGTGCCATGATAGAGGTAGCGAGCCCGACCTCGACCGATAAAACGTTTGACAGCCGGCTTGAACGCCTTGTCGTAAAACAACTCGTTGGTGTTTTCGCAGGCGGATAGACGAGTCAAGGCGCAGGTTTGCCTGACCTGTATTGGGGCGGCTGTCACCGCCAGCGCTGCTAAAATCGCGATCATGGCTGCGTTGACTATGCCCTGGGTGGCCTTCGAGCGCCAAACTCACGTCCTTGTAGATACGGTCAAGGGTATTCTCAACTGAGCTTTGCTTGCCGTTCACTATCAATGTCGGGTCGCGAACCAGCTGCGCCGGTGACAGCTCCTATCTGTCTCTTGTCGCTCACAGCGCCGAAGGTGCGCGGCCCTCATCGTCAGGGCTGCCGGCGCAATCAGGGCGATAGTTTTCAGGCGGACCTATGAGGATCGTTCTCGCCAGCCGCAACAGCGCGACCTCACGAGTTGGGAGGGGCGATTTGGCGCGGTGAGGTCTCAGAGCATGGAAATGTGCTCGCCATGGCCACATAGACATCTTCAGCCGCGGGTTCGTCTCGCGCGGCCGGATGCGTGAGCAGATAGAGCAATGCAACATTGCTGATCTGTTTTATCTTGAGTGGCGATTTCGCACACCATGACGGGCGGTAGGTGAGGCCAATACTCATCGTCGTCGAGTCGTCCAGCATGACGCCGTCGACGACTCCCATGATGTAGAGGTCACATCCGGTGTAGTCGCCTTGAAATTTCGACTGGCGGCAGGAGTCGTAAAGCTGTTGTCCTGAGGTGTAGGTGACAGGTTTTGGGCCTGAACCGGGCGGTGAGGTCTGGGAACACGTGAACGAGCTCGCCAAAGCCCTATAGACGCTAGCGGCGGCTGGCCCGTTTTCATCCTCTGGGCGGGTCGCCAAATACTCGATGACTATCTTTGCAGTTTGGTCTGGTTCGAGTTTTCGGTTTTCGCACCACGACCGATGCTGGATCTGGCCCGTCTGTAAAAGAGCCAGATCATTGAGCAGGATGTAATCGAGCACACCTCGAACATAGGATTCACAGGCCCAGGGCGCTCCATCGGGACCGGGATCGAGGTGGCATACCTCATAAAGCTGTTTTTCCGAGCTGTAGAAGGGCGCGGCTTGAGGCGGCGCGGCGGCCCAGGCCGTCGGCGAGGCGGTGACCGCGCACAAGGCTGCAACTAAGGCTTTCTGAAACAAAAAACGCATGCAGCAATTATAGGCTCAGGCCTGAGCGCTTCAATATCGTCAAGCGCTCGCCAACCGCCCACAGGTTCTCGGGCGTATCCAAACACGCCTCGTTGGCTCCAGGCCGAGAGCAGTCCAGCGCGAATCGGGCACGGGAACGCATTAGCCCAGTCCGCGCATGAAAAGCCGTCGCGCTTTCAACCCATCTTCATCGTCGTACGAAAGAGGCTCCCGCCATGTCCTTCGGCAAGTCGAGTTCGAACAACCAGGCGCAGTCGACGTCGCAATCGACGTCTCAGTCGTCGCTCAATCCGCAGATCCTGTCCGCACTGCTGGGCAATTACGCCCAGGCCCAGACCCTGAACACGCCCTACCAGCCCTATACGGGTGAGCAGGTCGCGCCGCTGAACGCGACCCAGCTGGCGGCGCAGCAGGGTATTTTGAACGTCGCGGCGAACAATACCGGCGGGGCGGAGCTGAACAACGCGGTGAACACGACCGCCGGCGTCGCCGGTTACCAGCCGCTGCAGATCGCGCCGAGCAGCTATGCGGCGACGACGGGGAACGCCACCCTGGCGCCGGCCGCGGCCCAGGCTGCGGCCTCGCAGATCGATCCGAACGCGGTGCAGACGGTGACGGCGCCGACGGTCGGCGCCAGCCAGATCGCCAACTTCCTCAATCCGTACACGTCGGATGTGGTCAACACCACCAACCAGCAGCTCTTGCAGCAGGAGCAGCAGGCGCAGGAGGCCAACGCCGCCGCGGCGACCAAGGCCGGCGCTTTCGGCGGCTCCGGATCGGCGGTGCAGAACGCGCTGACCAACCTCAACTATCAGCAGACGCTGGGCCAGACCGACGCCAATCTGAACTCGGCCGGCTATGCCCAGGCGCTGGCGGCGGCACAGGCCCAGGCGGCGCAGCAACTGACCGCGGCGCAGTCCAACCAGTCGACCAACCTGGCGGCCGGCACCACCAACGCCACCCTGGCCCAGCAGGTCGCCCTGGCCAACCAGGCCGCCGCCAACAGCCAGGCCCAGTTCAACGCCAGCCAGGGCCAACAGATGACCCTGGCCAACCAGGGGGCCGTGAATACGGCGGCCCAATCCAACGCCGCCCAGGCCCAGGCCGCGGCGGCGGCGAACCAGTCGGCCAGCCTCGCCGGCGCCGGCCTCAACCTGCAGGCGGGCGCGCAGCAGGCGTCGCTGTCGGCGCAGCAGCTCGCCCAAGCGCTGGGGATCCAGAACGCGGTGATGGGGGTCGGCAACCAGACCCAGGCCGTCACCCAGGCCCAGGATACGGCCAACTACAACAACTACCTCAACGCCCAGAACTGGCCGCTGATGCTGCAGCAGCTGATGAACCAGACCCTGGGACTGACCGGCGATCCGGTGCTTTCCAGTTCGCAGTCCGCCTCGAACGGGACGAGTTCGGGCTCGAGCGACGCGCTCAGTATCAGCAAGGGCGGCTGATCAAATCCTCTTTAGGAGAAAATCATGGTTGGAATGATCGGTCTCAACAGCACCGGCCTGCCGGCGCTGCCGAACCGTTTCGCGCCGGTGAATTCGCTGGCGCTACAGCAGCAATTCGCAAACGGCGGCTTCATGCCGGCCTATGCCGCGCCGGTCGATCTGCCGCCGAACCAGACGCCGTCGGCGGCGCAAGCGCTGGCGGAGGCGGGTGGCGGCCGGCAAGGCTTTGGCGTCACGCCCAACAGCGCCACGCCGCCGGTGCAGCCGAGCGTCGGCGCAGCTTCGCCCGCCGGCGCGGGCGCGCCCGGCGCGCCGCCGACCTGGCCTGACCTGATGCAGTTCTTGACCCAGGCGCAGGCGGGCATCCGCGGCGACGCGGCCAATATCGGACAGGCCCTCTCCAACGGCGTCTATGGCGTCGGGCAGGCCGTGGCGCAGCCGTTCCTACAGGCCCTCAGCCTGTTCGGCGGCGGAGCGGCGCCGGCTGCGCCAACGAGCGCTCAAGGGCGGTTCAGCACGCTCCTGCCGCCGCCGCCGGCATCGACGCCAGGACAAGGCGTGCTCCAATGACCCTCGACAGCGCCTTCGCCAACCGGTTCGGCGGCCCGACGATCACCGGCGTCTTGGGCGCGCCGGTCCAGACGCCGCAGCCGCCGTCCTTCGGCGTGCTGGCCACGCCGCAGGATGCGGCGGCGAGCGTCGGCGGCGTCCTGGGCTATCCGGGCGCCGCGCCGTCCAGCGCCGGCGCGCCGTTCGACGCCCTTCAGAGCCTCGGCGGCGGTCAACCGCCGGCGGCCAACGCCCTTGGCCTGTTCGCCGCCCAGATGCGCGCCTTGCAGTCGGTCCGCGACAGCATCAGCGACCCGCAGACGCTGGCCCGGTTCGATGCCGACCCGCTCGGCTACGCGACGGCCGCATCGAGCGGCCAGGGCGAGGCTTCCACCGCGGCGGCGGGCCGGCGCGCGATGCAGCCGCCGGCGACAAGGGGCGTCCTGGTGGCGCCAACCCTTGGGATCGACGCGCCCGGACGCTTCGCGCCCGGCCATCATGGCCAGGCTTCCAGGCCGCACGATCAAGTCCGTCGGCGGTAGTCACCGCCGATCGGGCCGACCTCGCGGCCCCGCCCGCGCGGCGGTCGCCATTCGTCTTCAACCCAGGACATCTTCATGACCGATACAACGCCCGCGCCGGCGCCCGCGGCGCCGCGCCTGCTCACCAGCCTCGCCCGCGCCGCGGCGCAGAAGGGGGTGGCCATATTGATCGGCGTCTTCGCGGCCAGAACCGGGGTGGCGCTGGCCTCGGGCCAGCAGGATCTGCTGACGAACGCCGGGGTCTCGCTCGCCCTGTTCGCGGTCTCGGCGGGATGGACCTGGCTGCAGGAGAACGCGGCCATCGCGCGCTTCTGGGCCGCGCTCAACGCGCCGCCGCCGGCCGCGCCGAAGGGTTAAGCCGATGAGCCTCGCACCGGACGTCATCGCCGCGGCGCAGCGGGCCCAGGCGCGCCGGGGCATCCCGGCCTCGGTCCTGTTGGCCCAATACGGTGATGAGTCCGCCTGGGGACGTCGCATGCCGCCGGGATCGAACAACCCCTTCGGCGAAAAGGCCGTCCAAGGCCAGGCCGCGGTGACCGTCGCCACCCATGAGGTCGTCCGTGGGCAGACGGTCACGGTCCAGGCGCCGTTTCGCCGCTATGCCTCGCTGGACGACGCCTTCGACCAGCACGCCGAACATCTGGCGACCAGCGCGCTTTACGCTGGAGCCAGGGCTCGTCTGCCGAACGTCGAGGCCTTCTGCGAGGCGCTGACCGGCGTCTACGCCACCGATCCGGCCTATGGCGACAAGCTGACCGCCATCATCCGCGGCGACGACCTGACCCGGTACGACGCGCCGCCCGTCCTCGGTGCGCAAACCCTCGCCTAGCCTCGCCCGCACCGACCACCTTCGTCCAAACCCGTCCCCGAAAGGAAACTCCCATGTCCATCCTCAGCCAGCTTTTCGCCGGCAAGATCACCTTCAGCCAGGCCGTCGCCCAGGGCGAACAATGGTTCGCCACCCTGCTCGGCAAGGCCCCGCCAGGCGTCCAGGCCACCGCGTCGCAAGGGCTCAGCGCCTTCAAGCAGGCGGCCTCAAACGCCGTCGCCCTGGCCGATACCGACCTTGGGCCGATCCTGGCGGCCGGCGTCTCCACCGTGGAGGGCGCGGCCAATGCGGCGCTGTCGGCGGCCTTCGGCCCGGCGGCGGCGATGGCGCTGACCCCGGGCGTCGATGCGGGCATCACCTCCATCACCGACGCCCTGCACGCCGAGATCGACGCCGTCGCGGTCCAGTACCGCGCCAGCATCGTCGGCGCGCCGGCCGCCGCCCAGTCGCTAACGATGCTGGTCCTTGTGACGATGTTGCTCGGGCTCGCGGGCGCGGCGGTCGCCGTCGGCCTGTGGGCCGGCCTGGGGCGTCGCGATCCGGGCGGGGCGGACAGGCCATGAGCGCCGTCCTCGCCATCCTGAACCTTTTGTTCGGCTGGGCGATCAAGGCCTGGCGGGCCAGGGGCCCGTCGCCCGCCGTGGCCGAGGCGGCCAAGGTCGGCCAGCTTCAAACCGCGCTCGAGACCGAGGAGACCGCCAATGCCCAAGTCATTCAGGCGAGCGCCGACGGCGATGCTGCTGACGCTCTGGCTGCCCGCGACCCTGACAGCCTGCGCGCACCCGACCCCAACAGCCGCGATTGATTTGGCCACGGCCAATCCGCCGCCGGCCAGCGTGTGCGCGGTGTTTAAGACGATCACCTTCGACCGGTTGAACGACACCTTGCCCACCATCCAGCAGGTCAAGGCCAGCAACGCCCGCCGGGCCGCTCTGTGCGGCGCACCAGCGGGCGCCGGTCCCTAGCCGCGCCCAGGCGGCGTTTGCCCCTGCAAACGTCGCCCGCCTCGCGCCGCCGGTCCGGCATGGATCGGCGGCGCGTTTTCTTTTTCCGTCCAGTCTCGGAGCCCCGCCTTGCCGTCAGAATGGTTGAACTATGGGGCGCTGGCTGTCGCGGCCGCCAGCCTGCTCGCCACCTTCCTGCGCACCGCCCGCGTCCAGGGCGCCGATCGACAGCGGATCGCGGCGCTGGAAGGCCGGGCGGCCGGCCTGGCCACGGCTGAGAGCCTGATCGCCGTTGCGAGCCGGGTCGAAGAGCTGGAGCGCGAGGTCAAGACGGTGACCCGCGCGCTCAACCAGGTCGGGATCATCGCCACCAAGGTCGACGGCCTGGACCGGCTGGTCACCCGCGAAATGGACGAGATCAAGCACACCCTGCGCAAGCTCGAGGAGCGCAGCTTTTCACCCGCGCCCGGCCGACGGCCGCGCGAGGCTTGAAGCCTGAAGGAGGATCCGAATGGCGATCGACCCCGATTTCGCCGGCCTGTTCGCTGGCTGGCCGTTCAGCGGCTTGACGCCCGCGCCGACGCCCGATCCATCACAGGGCCCGCCGATGGGCCTGCTCGCCACGCCCCCGTCGCCGCCGGTCATTGGCGGCATCTTGGGCCCGTCGCCCAGCGACCTCGCCTCGTCCGCCGACGGCTCGCCGCCCATCGGCGGTGTCCTGGGCGCCTCGCTCGATCCGACGATAACCGCGCCTTCGCCCTTCACCTCGTTCAAGGCCGGCGGCTTGGGTTCGCTTGGCTATATCAGCCCGTGGACCGGCTCCGGACCCGACCCCTTCGCCGTCCAACTGCGCGCCTTGCAGGCGATCCGCGACCTGATCGGCGAACCTCGCCCATCGACCCAGCCCATTAGCGCTCCGTTTGGCCAAGCGGCGGCCCCGCCGACCGGCCAGGGTTCCGATATGAACTCGGCGCCAGGGGTTCAGCCGCCGCCAGCGCCATCGACCGCGATCGGCGTGGGCGTCACCACCACGCCGATAACCCGCGGCGGGGTCCTCGCCTTTGACCCGAGCAGCCTGGTCAAGAACTTCATGCCGCCCGGTGAAGCGCCGATCGGGTCGGGCAGCAGGACTGAGCCAGCCCCAAGCGCTTCCCTGCCGTTGACCGACACCGCCTTCAATCCGTTTGCCCCGATATCGCCCTACATCGCCCGAGCCAATCATTATGAGGCGCTTCAAGATCAGTTGAACTCGTCCGGAACCACGGATTCCTATTATTTTGACGCGGTATCAAAGTTGACCGCCAACCTGTCTAATATGGATGATTGGCTTTTCCGCGGTTTCGCCAACCTTAGTCCGGCCGCCAAAGCCTATAGCAACCAGCTCAGCCAGGGGATCTCGGACTTCAACGATGGGCAATTCGCCGCCGCCATGGCTGGAAAGCTGCCCGGCGCCGGACCAGCCCTGGACTCGCGCCTGGTAAGGGACGAGCAGGACTATGTTCAAAAGCAACTCAACGCGCTCGCGGTGAACAATCCGAAGCTCTATAATGACTTTGTCAGAGGCGTTAACGTCAACGCGAATCTGTCTGGACTGCTTCAGTTGGCGGACGGCGCCACCAACTACGACGTGGTCACGGCCGCGGCGCGGGCGCGGAAGCTTATTGGCGGCCCGATCGATTTTGCCAATGAATCGCACCGTATAATCATGGGGGAGCAACTGGTGAACATGATCAGGTCGCAGCAGCAAGCGCTGAAGGCGTTTAACGATTACATTCAGCATTCAGGACCAATTTCGGATTAGAAAATTCCGATCAAAAGCAAAAATGACTCAGCTATTTCGCCGCAAAATCGATAATTTTTTTCTAGCCTTTCTTGTTCAGAAAGCCGCAGAATATTTGATCCTCTCGACCATGCTGTTTCTGCTTATTTATATCGGTAGCAAATTTTTCCACGCAGCGGAATATCTTGATGCACCCGATAGCTCGGGACCTATATATTGGCTTGGCGATCTAATCGCAAGCTTTTCATTAACATTCGTATTTTACGTGCCAGCACTCTATATCGTTTTTACTCTTATTTTTGTGTCTTTATACAGAAAATTTATCCCAGCTTGGGGGTTGAAATTTATTCCTGCTGTCTCAGCTGCGGTGTCGTTAGGATACGTTAAGTTTTGGTTATTTCTATTTAATACAGATTTCAATGTTGCCTATTGGATCGTCTCCGCCATCATGACGATCTTTATCTATGTCACGTCGGTTCTGCTCTATCCACCACGGCGGAGTCCGGTTCCGCCGGCGATTTAGAGTCTAACTCATAACGCCTCAGCGAGTTTTGCGTCCTGACCAGTCGGCGCGTGAGCCGGAAGATAGGGGTGATGAAGATCGGCATCGTCGCCGCGCCAAGGCCGATCGTTTGGGCCGGCCGATCACCCTGCGCAAGCTCGAGGAGCGCAGCTTTTCGCCCGCGCCCGGCCGACGGCCGCGCGAGGCCTGAGGCCTGAAGGAGGATCCGAATGGCGATCGACCCCGATTTCGCCGGCCTGTTCGCTGGCTGGCCGTTCAGCGGCTTGACGCCCGCGCCGACGCCCGATCCGTCACAGGGCTCGCCGATAGGCCTGCTCGCCCCGCCCCCGCCGCCGCCGATTATCGGGTCGCCCAGCGACCTCGCCTGCCGACGGCTCGCCGCCCATTGGCGGGGCCTGGGCGCCTCGCTCGATCCGATGATAACCGCGCCTTCGCCCTTCGCCTCGTTCAAGGCCGGGGGCTTGGGTTCGCTTGGCTATGCTCGCGATGATGGTTGCGTTGCTGCTGAGCGCTGGCTGTGTTCGACACCGCGTGCCGGCCATATATTGCCGGACGATCGCAACCGCGCCGAACGATAGCCTGCAAGGCGACGTCCTTGAACTCACCCGTTCCCTAGATGAGTTCGCCGCTGAACAAGCTATGACTGCAAAAGGTTCGTTTCCCGGAGACCGTGAATATCTGGATAAAGCCGGAGAATTTGATATATCATTAAGTTACGGAATGGGTCCGTTTGGCTCTGTGCTTACGGTATTTCCTCGGCGTTCTAGGGTTGGATTTCCTGTAAACCTTGACGGGTATATCCGGAAAAATATTGCAAGCAGTCCTGCGATCAGGCGATTGAAGACCTGATGGATAGTTCAAGCCTGAGGTGGCGTTAGCGACAGCTTTGGGCCAGCCAACCTTCGTTTAGGCGGATAAAGTCACGCGCCCCTGGCCAAGGTCGGGGGCGCGTTTTGCTGTCTGGCGCTTACGCCAGTTGCGACGAGCCTAGTAGCTGCGCCGCAACTGGCCGCGGATCTCGCCCTTGGGATCGGCGGCGGTTTCGATATTGAAGTACCAGGCGCCGGAATTCAGGTCGCGGGTCTGCTGAACGGTCAGCTTGACGGTCCCGCTGATCGGCGAGACGGCGCCGGTCGCGGGGACGGTCACCGGCGCCTCGGCCGCCTTGCCGGCGGGTCCGTGGAAGCCGGCGCCGGTGGCCGGACCCGACAGGCCCGAGAAGGTGACGGTGTAGTCGAGCTGGCCGGTGTCGGTGTCGAGCATGGCCGTGATCAGGCCCGCGCCCGAGCTGGTGGCGGGCGGGACCTCGGCGGCCCCGGTCAAGCGGGCGACGTATTTCTGGGCGTCGGCGTTGGCCGCGCCGGCCGCGAAGGTCAGGATCGCCGCCGTGGCGATGGCTGCGCTGAGGCGCATCGGGTTCTTCTCCGTGTCGGGACTTTGGATTGCTCGGACAAATCGCCGAGATTCCAAGCTCTGCTGTCTTGATGGTCGGTTTCTAAACACTACGTTGCAGTGCGCAATTGCCGTTTCGGACCGTTCGGTTTCGCCCCGCGCAACCGAAGTCAGGACGGCCAGGATCGCCGCCATGAGCCGCCAAATTTCTCTGCGCGCTGTCGAGACCTTCGTCGTCACCGCGCGCCTGCTCAGCCTGACGCTTGCGGCCAAGCGGCTGGGACTGACCACCTCGGCGGTCAGCCGGCGGATCTCCGATCTGGAGATCGAGTTGGGCGTCGACCTGTTCCGGCGACACAACCGGCGCATCGAACTGACCGCGGCCGGCGCGCGCTATCTCGCCTCCGTCGGCGAGCCGATCGATAAAATCCGCGCCGGCTCGGATGAGGTGCGCGCCGATCGCGCCTGCAAGGTGGTGCGGCTTTCGGTGGTTCCGTCCTTCGCCACCTCCTGGCTGATGCCCCGGCTGGCCAGATTCCGCCAATTGCGGCCCGACATCGACGTCGAGCTGGAGACCAATGCCGACCTGGTGGATTTCGCGATCGGCGACGTCCATGCCGGCCTGCGCTTCGGCGAAGGCGGCTGGCCGGGCCTGGTCGCCGAGCGATTGCTGGATGTCGAGGTCGCGCCGGTGTGCGCGCCCGGCCTGATGCCGAACACGCGCAGGGTGACCGCAGAGGCGCTGGATCGGTTCACCATTCTCAGCGTCGTACCCGTGCTGGGCCTTTGGGACGACTGGTTCAAGGCGGTCGGCCTTGGCGGTTATCGGCCAAGGCGCCTGAAGACCTTCGACAACCTGCAGGTGCTCTATGAGGCGGCGGCGGCGGGGATGGGCTTGGCGCTGGGCGGGACCCATCTGGTCGATCCCTATCTCGTGGCCGGCCGGCTGGCGGCGGCCTTCGATGCGCCGGCGGTGACGGCCAAGAGCAGCTGGCACCTGGTCTACCGGCCGCGCGATCGAAGCTGGCCGCCGCTGCGCGCGCTGAGCGAGCTTCTTTTTGAAGAGGCGGCCGCCGAGGCTCGCATCGGTCTGCTGGCCGCCGTTCGCTAAACCACCGCGCCCGGCCCGTTTACATCTTCGCCGACCGCCGTTATTAGCCGCCGCATGTCGCGGCAAAGCCAGGCTCGTCCGATCAACACCCCCGCCCGTTCGGGCGGTGGGCGCGGGCGTGCGCGGGGTCGTTTGACTTAAACGATCACCGAAAGCCGCCCCACCCAATGAGGTCGGGGCGCCAAGGTCGCCAGGTCCCGTCCTCCCGCCAACGGAGACGAGACGATGACCGCCAAGGCCCCCCTTCCCCCCACGCCCGTGCTGCACAGCGCGCGGCTGACCCTGCGCCCGGTCCGCCTCGACGATGGTCCGGCCATGCAGGCGCGGTTTCCGCGGTGGGAGGTGGTCCGCTACCTGAACGCCAGGACGCCCTGGCCCTATCCGGCCGACGGCGGCGCGGCGCACGCGCGGCTCTGTGTCGAGCGGATCGCGCGGCGCGAGGCCTTCCTGTGGGCGATCACGCTCAGGGATGGCGACGACGCCCTGATCGGGCTGATGGACCTGCAGCCCGACGACGGGGTCAGCCGAGAGCAGCGCGGCTTCTGGATCGACCCGGAATTCTGGGGCCGCGGGCTGATGACCGAGGCAGCGGAGTTGGTCACCGAATACGCCTTTGTCGAACTCGGCTGGCCGCATCTTTGGCTCGACAATGCCGAGGCCAACACCGGCTCGCACCGGATCAAGGAAAAGCAGGGCGCACGCATCGTCGAGCGCATCGCCGACACCCCTTGGGTCTCTGGGCCGGGCGTCAAGGTGGTCTGGCTGCTCACAGCTGAGGACTGGCTGGCCAGGCGGGAGGGCAAGGCGATCCGGCGCATGCCGCCAACGCCGGTGCTGCACAGCGAGCGGCTGACCCTGCGTCCGTGCCGCGCAACGGATGCGTCGACAATCCAGCGCCGCTTTCCGCAATGGAACATCGTCAAACACCTGAACGCTCGCATTCCCTGGCCCTATCCCGAGGACGGCGCCGCGACCAACATGGTCGAGACGCTGGAGCAGATGGCGCAGGGCGAGAAGATGATCTGGTCGATCACGCTGAAGGGTGGCGGCGATGAGTTGATCGGGCGGATCGATCTGTGGCCGGACGACGGGAAGAGCCGGGACCAGCGCGGTTTCTGGCTCGATCCGGAATTCTGGGGCCAGGGCTTGATGACCGAAGCCGCCGAGCGGGTCACCGAATATGCCTTCACCGAGCTCGGCTGGCCGCGCCTGTGGCTGCGCAACGGCGAGGCGAACACAGCCTCCTACCGGATAAAGCAGAAGCAGGGCGCGCGCGTCGTTGACCGCGCGCCGTCGAAATTCGTCTCGGGGGATATGATGAGCGTGGTCTGGCTGCTGACCCGCGAGGATTGGCTGGCGCATCGGGAGGGACGGTCATGAGCGCATCGCCCGAGGTTCGGCGGCGGGACAAGGTCATGGATGAAGGCCTGGCGCGCGATCTGCTGGCGCGCGGTTTCGCCGGCCGCCTGGGAACGACGGACGCCGCCGGCCAGCCTTATGTCACGCCGCTGCTCTATGTCTGGGACGGCGTCG
Organism: Caulobacteraceae bacterium; assembly: GCA_965277425.1. Classification (GTDB taxonomy): domain Bacteria; phylum Pseudomonadota; class Alphaproteobacteria; order Caulobacterales; family Caulobacteraceae; genus Poindextera. The sequence continues at coordinate 604,361 of CBDICR010000006.1, read as the reverse complement.
AAGTCTGGGTCCACAACGCCGCGGCGAGAGGCCACCTACGCGCCAATGTCGATGCCAACGATCGGGTCTGTTTCGAGGTCGACGAGGCGGGGCCGGTCTTCCCTTACGGCCGCTTCGAGTGCGACACCGCGGTGGCCTATGAAAGCGTCGTGGTCTTCGGCCGCATCCGCGTGGTGGCCGACCGCGCCGCCAAGCAGAGCTTTTGCGAGGCCTTGATGGCGAAATACGCGCCGTCGGGGGCCGATCGGCCGGCCGGCGTCTTCCCGCGTCTGGCGAAGATCACGGTCTATGCGATCGGCATCGAACGGATCACCGGCAAGCGCACGCCGCTGCCGGCGCTCAGCGCGCAATGGCCGGCGCAAGACCGCTCGGCCACGCCAGATGCGGCGGCGCACGGTCCGCCGGCCTGACCTCGTCGGCGCGTTCATGGCCATGCCCCAACGAGAGTCGGCGACGGCTGATCGGCTCGACGGCAAGCCTACGGCCAGCGCCCCTGGCACGGCCTTGCGGGCGATCATGGACGCCGTAGCCGTCGCAATTCGAGAGGCTAAGGTTGAGAAAACCGGCTGTCGTGCTGGAAGCGATCGTCCCTAGCCGGCCCGATCCGTGGCGGCGCTTTCGGCGTCGGAATTTCGCGAAGGCTCGTGGCCGATCAGCTGCTCGAGATTGGCCCGAACCGTATCGTAACACTCGCAGGACTCGCTCAGCATCCGCGGCCGGTCCAGGATGTCGATACGGCCCCGACCCTGGCGAATCAGGCCGGAATCGGCGAGCTCGCCAAGCGCTTCGGTCACGGTCGTGCGCTGAACGCCGAGCATGGTGGCGAGATACTGCTGGGTCAGCCGCACTCCGTTTTCCGCGGTGCGGTCCTGCGACATCAAAAGCCAGCGGCAGAGCCGCTGATTCAGCCCATGCAAGGCGTTGCAGGCGACAGACTGATGCGCCTGGGCCAAGTTGGCCTGGGCGTGGCGCATGAGCAGCTTGCGAAGTTCGGCGCTGCGGGCGGCCTGGTGGCGCAGGCGCGAGGCGGACAGACGAATGACCGAACCGGGGATCTGGGTGAAGGTGCGATTGACCGCCACGCAGGAACCCAGTGCGTTCAGAACGCCGACGACGCTTTCATAGCCGACCGTATCGCTTTCGACGGTGCGCCCGTCGACCATGACCGTGACCACCGACAACACCGCGGTGTTAGGGAAATAGACCCAGTCGACAGGATAGTCCGGCTCGTAGAGCACCTCGCCCGAGGTCAAGGCGACCGTCTGCGCGAACGGCTCCAGCGCGCTCAGGTCGGTTTGGTTCAAGGCGCGCAAGACGTAGTTTCGGGTCTGCACCGGTCTTCCTTCAGGCGCGATCGAGGAGGTCGACCGCCAAGGTTCAAACGCACTCCATGCAGAAAAGTCCCAAAGCACAGTGTCGCCTGGCCGACACTATTAAGGCAAAGCCTTGAATATTGTCGGGGATACGCAGATCATGGCCAAGCCTGTTCATGGGCCAGTGCGCTGTGATTTGCGTCGGAGTCGTCTTGAAGACCTACACTCTTTACATCCATGATGACCGTTACTCTGTACCATCGCTGGATGCGGTGACGGTTCGTGACGACCCGCGGGCTTGCGAGGTTGGGCGCGCGCGCCTTTCCGTTTCGCCGCACTATCGCATGGTCGAGGTGTGGGAGGATGACCGGTTCATAGACCAGTTCGAACGCCCCGCGACCGCACCGTGTCAGATATGAAACGCCAGCGGCGTTGAATTGGCGTAGCCTAAGGGCGGGGGCTCGAAGGAGCAGGTCCATGGTTCGATCGGTTTTGACGGCGCTCGCCGCGATTCTCATGACCGCGCCCGGCTTGGCGTTCGCCCAGGCCGCGGTCCAGGCCGGCTCCGGCCAGGTGGTGGCCACGGCGCCGGCGGCTCCGGTCGCGCCGCCGCAGCGGACGCCGGCGGGGCAGGTGGCCTCGGTCAGCGATACGGCCTCCGACGACGACAGCGCTCAGAACGATGGCCCGTTGCGCGACAACCGGGTTCACGGCGAAATCAGCGTCGGGGCCGGAACCGACGGCTACCGCGAGATCAGCGGCGCGGCCACCGTTCCATTGGGTGATGTCGGTCAGGCGAGTATCGCCATCGACTCCAGCCAGTCCGAATGGCGACGGTAGCCCGAAGAGCGGTCGATCGCCGCCCTAGTCGCGCAAGAGCTCGTTCACCGAGGTCTTAGAGCGGGTCTGGGCGTCCACCGTCTTGACGATCACCGCGCAGGACAGGCTGGGTCCAGCGCCATGCGGGTCAGGCAGGGATCCAGGCACCACCACCGAATAGGGCGGCACGTGGTTGCGATAGACCTCGCCGGTCTTGCGGTCGACGATCTTGGTCGAGCCGTTCAGGAAGACGCCCATGGAGAGCACCGACCCTTCGCCGACGATAACGCCTTCGGCCACTTCCGAGCGTGCGCCGATGAAGCAGTTGTCTTCGATGATGGTCGGATTGGCCTGCAGCGGCTCCAGCACTCCGCCGATACCGACGCCGCCGGAGAGGTGGCAGTTCTTGCCGATCTGGGCGCAGGAGCCGACCGTCGACCAGGTATCGACCATGGTTCCCTCATCGACATAGGCGCCGATGTTGACGAAGGAGGGCATCAGGATGGCGTTCTTGCCGATGAAAGCGCCGCGCCGGGCGATGGCGCCTGGAACGGCGCGGAAGCCGGCGCGCGCGAAATCGTCCGCCGTCCAGCCGCCGAACTTGCCCGAGACCTTGTCCCACCAGGGCCCCATGCCCGGCTCGTGGGTAAAGCCGTGCGCGCCGCCCATGATCTCCGAGGCGTGCAGGCGGAAGGAGAGCAGCACCGCCTTCTTCAGCCATTGATGCGTCACCCATTCCCCGTCGACCTTTTCGGCGACGCGAAGCTGGCCTGAGTCCAGCAGGTCGATCGCCTGCTCGACAGTTTCGCGCTGAAAACCGATCGTGGTCGGCCCGATCTCAGCTTGCGCGTCCCAGCTGGCCTCGATCGCGTGTTCGAGGTCTTCCAGGGTCCAGGTCGATCGATCGTTCATGGCGTCTCCTTGACCCGGGCGCTCGTCAGGAAGGCCGCGAGGTTCGCCGTGCGATAGCGCACGAAGGCCGCGTCCGAGGCGGCTGCATGCGGCCCGACGAGCACGGTGGTCATGCCGAGCGATGCGGCGGGCGCCAAGTTCTTTTCGCTGTCCTCGAAGAAACAGGTCCGACGCGGATCGACGGCGTGGGCCGCGATCATCCGCGCGAAGGTCGCCGGGTTGGGCTTGGGCACATAGTCGGCCGCGGCGATATGGAAGACAGCCTCGAAGGCCTCGGCGATGGCGAGCCGGTTCAGCACCCGCTCGGCGTGACGCGCGTCGCCGTTGGTGAACACCAGCCGCCGTCCGGGCAGCCGCATCAGCGCGGTCCGCAGCTCGGGGTCGGGGGTAAGCGCGTCCAGCGAGACATCATGCACCTCGTCCAGGAAGTGTTCGGGATCGATGCCGTGATTGGCCATCAGGCCGGCCAGGGTGGTGCCGTGCTCGTGCAAATAACGCTTCTGCAGCGCCCAGGCCTCATCGCGCGACAGGTTCAATTCACGCGCCACGAACAGCGTCATCCGCGCCTCGATCAGGCGCATGAAGTCGTTGCCGATCGGGTAGAGGGTGTTGTCGAGATCGAACAGCCAGACCTCGATGTGGCGCAGGTCCGGGCCGGCCGAACTCATCCGATCCGCTTTCCGGAGATGGCGGGGCCGCGGCGGCGCTCGATCACCTTGGCCTGGGCGCTCCTTGGGCCGGACGGATCGTAGATCAGCGTGCCGTGGCCGTGCGGGGTGAAGAGTTCCATCAGCATGGCGTGCGGGCGTCGCCCGTCGAGGATCACCACCCCTTCGACGCGCCCCTCGACGGCGGCGATGGCCGTTTCCAGCTTGGGGATCATCCCGCCGTTGACGACCCCGGTCTCGATCGCCGCGCGCGCCTCGCCCACGGTCATCATCTCGATCAGCCGCCCGTCGGCGTCGAGCACGCCCTTGACGTCGGTAAGCAGCAGCATGCGCTTGGCCTTCAGCGCGCTGGCCAGGGCGCCGGCGACGGTGTCGGCGTTGATATTGTAGGTCTGGCCCTCCACCGAGACGCCGATCGGCGCGACGACGGGGATGTAGTCCTCGTCGGCGTAGATCAGCGCCTCCAGCAGCTTGGGGTCGACGCGGCTGGGCTGTCCGACGAAGCCAAGGTCGACAAGCTCCTCGATCGCCGAGTCCGGGTCCTTGCGCGTCCGCGTCGCCTTTTCCACCGTGATCAGCCGGGCGTCCTTGCCGGAGAGGCCGACGCCGCGCACGTCGGCCTCGGCGCCGGCGAGCGTGATCCAGTTGGCGATCTCCTTGTTGATGGCGCCCGAGAGGACCATCTCGGCGATCTCCATGGTCGCCTCGTCGGTGACGCGCAGGCCGTCGACGAAGCTGGAGGTGACGCCGGCGCGGCCGAGCATGGCGCTGATCTGCGGGCCGCCGCCGTGCACGACAACCGGATGCAGTCCAAGCAGCTTCAGCAGCACCGCATCGGCGGCGAACTGGCGCGCGACGACCTCCTCGCCCATGGCGTGGCCGCCATATTTGATCACCACCGTCGCCCGGTCGTAGATCTGGATGAAGGGCAGCGCCTCGGCCAGGGTCTTGGCGGTGGCCCAGCCGGGTTCTTCGATCTCTGAACTGGCTTCGGTCATGGGCGTCCGGGCGGCGGCTTGAGGCGCGCCCCGGATAGAGCAGGCCGGCGGCAATGTCACGCCGGCCGGCCCCGGCCGCGGCCAGGGCGCCGTCAGCGACGAAGCGATCCTGAAGGTCGCCGCAGGCTGCGCCTGACCACCGCCAGCGCGCCGAGGCCCTTGGCTCGCCTTTTTTGAGTTTTAACAGGAGGCGATGGCGCCAACGGCTCTGATTATCGGTGGGACGGGGCAGATCGGCCGGGCGGTGGCGCGCGAGCTGTTGGACCACGGTTGGAGCGTGCGTCTGGCGCAACGCTCGAACGACGGCTTGCCGGCGGATCTGGCGGCGAGGGTCGACTCTCTGACGCTCGATCGCGACCAGCCTGGCGCGCTGAAGGCGGCCCTTGCCGGTGGCGTAGACGCGGCGGTCGACACGGTCGCCTTCAACGACGACCATGCGCGCCAGTGGCTCGACGTCGAGGCCGACATCGGCGCGCTTGTGGTGATCTCGTCCGCCAGCGTCTATCGCGACGCCGCCGGCCGCACCCTGGACGAGGCCGCCCAGAGCGGTTTTCCCGAGTTTCCCGTCCCGATCGACGAGGATCAGCCGACGGTCGAACCGGGTCCAGCGACCTATTCGACCCGCAAGGTCGCGTTGGAGCAGACCCTGTTGCAAACCGCTCGCCGTCCGCTGAGCATCCTGCGGCCCGGCGCCATCTATGGCGACGGGTCTCGGCAATCGCGCGAATGGTGGTTCGTCAAGCGCATCCTCGATGGGCGCCGGCGCATCCCGCTGGCCTATGCCGGCGAGAGCCGCTTCCACGCCAGCGCCACGGCGAACATCGCCCGGCTTTGCCGCCTGGCCTTGCGGCGCCCGGGAACGCGAGTGCTGAACGCGGCCGATCCGAAGGCGCTCGACGTCGCCGGGATCGGACGGGCCATCGGCGCGCACTACGGTATCGAACTCGATCTCGTGCGCCTGCCCGGGCCGCCGAAGCGCGGCGTCGGCGCCAATCCGTGGTGTATTCCAACCCCGCTGGTGCTGGATATGACCCGTGCGCGGGCGCTCGATTACCGCGCCGCGGTTGGCTACGAAGACGCGGTCGGCGCGGCCTGCCGCTCCGCCGAGGCTTTCGCCGCGGCCGGCATGGCCTTTCCCGCCTATATAGAGGCCTTGTTCGACTACGCCGCGGAGGATGCCGTCTTCGCGAGCGGCTAGCGCCGCCACCGCCGGCGGCGAGAGGGTGGCCGATCGACGCGGCGATTGGAACCGGAACAGGCTTGGCCGCCTTATGGATGAGCACTGTAGGTGGTCGCAAGGAGGACAAGGATGCCGCGCAGTCTTCTGAGCAGGCCCGGAGGCCTTGGTCTCGCCCTCGGCCTATTGCTTGCAGCCGCATTCCTCGCGGCCGGCCGGGGCGCCGTGGCCGATCCGATCAGCTGCGGAACGATCAATCCGCACGCCCAGATCTACGCCTCCGCGCAAGGGCAGACGCCGGCGCAGTCAACCGACTTCACCGACCATGCCCTGCCCTGGAGCGGCGATCTCACCCAGCAGTCCGGATCGTCGAGCGCCGACAAGAGAATAGACGCCAGCTGCCAGCAGGACAGCCATTCGGTCATGATCAACATGTCATCGAGCGAACGGGGCGCAACGGACGATCGCCCCAATGAGGCGGTCAGAGCCGGCTGGGCCCCGAGCTGGGCCACCCACGTCAGTCTCGCGCCGCATCAGCAATTGAACATAGCGCTGTCGTCCAGCGTCAACTATCTCAACTGCCAGCTGGTCGCGCCGGGCGTCGCCTTGAACTGGACCATGCCGTACAGCGGCACGGTGAACACCACCGCGGGCGTCACGGATTTCACGGTCGCGCTCTACTGCACGTCTGGCGGCCTGCATGACATCAATCAGAAGGCCGCCGGCGGCTGGGTCAATGGCGAGACGATCCTGCTCAACCTGACAAGCGTCGACCTCGGCCGGGGCGGCTTCTAGGCGTTATCGCTAGGGTTGGCCACCGCCGCCGGCCGCGCCGTACACCTGGCCGGTCGCGAAACTGGCGTCGGCGGCGGCGAGTTGGACATAGATCGAACCCAGTTCGGCCGGCTGGCCGGCGCGCCCGAGCGGGGTCTGTCCGCCGAACTGCTGCAGCTTCTCCTGGGTGGCGCCGCCGCTGACCTGCAACGGCGTCCAGATCGGGCCGGGCGCCACGGCATTGACCCGGATGCCCTTCGGCCCGAGCTGCTTGGCCAGCGACTTGACGTAGTTCATCGTCGCGGCCTTGGTCTGGGCATAGTCGTAGAGGTCGGGCGAGGGGTCATAGGCCTGTTCGGAGGCGGTGCCGATGATGCACGCGCCGGGTTTCAGGTCGGGCAGGGCCGCCTTGATGATCCAGAAGGGCGCATAGATGTTGGTCTTCATCGTCGCGTCGAAGTCCTCGCTCGATATGTCCAGGATCGAGGCATGGGTCTGCTGACGCCCCGCGTTGTTGACCACGATGTCCAACCCGCCGAGGCCCCGCACCGCTTCGGCGACCAGGCGCTGGCAGAAGGCCTCCTCGCGCAGATCGCCAGGGATCGCCAGGCCGGTGCGGCCCTCGGCCTTGATCAGGGCGATCACCTCGCTGGCGTCCGGCTCTTCCGCCGGCAGATAGTTGATCGCCACGTCCGCGCCTTCCCGCGCGAAGGCGATGGCCGCGGCGCGTCCCATGCCGGAGTCGCCGCCGGTGATCAGGGCGCGCCGCCCGGCCAGCCGGCCCGAACCCCGATAGCTGGTCTCGCCGTGGTCGGGCCGCGGCTTCATCTTGCCGGCCAAGCCCGGCCAGGGTTGGGACTGTTTGGGATAGGGCGGCCTGGGATATTTCGAGGTCGGGTCCTCCAGCGGCGCTGCATCCACGGCGCTGGCGTCGTTGACGGTCTCTCGGCGTGACATCAATGGTTCTCGCTGTTGTCGCCCCGAGGCGCGCCCTCGGCCTGACGGCAACGAACAACCGCGCGGCTTCGTTGCCGGCTGCGAACGATATTGCCGCCGGCCTTCGGGTTCGCGGCGCGTCGCCAGGACGCTCGCGTCGAACCACAGCTTGACGGCGGCGGCCCGGCCATGGCGTAGCTCGCCCCAGGCCGAACCGCCGGGAGCGCCGTTAAATGACCGAAGGACCCTTGTCGGATATCAAGGTGGTGGAGCTGGGCACGCTGATCGCCGGGCCGTTCTGCGGCCAGATTCTGGCCGACTTCGGGGCCGAGCTGGTCAAGGTCGAGGATCCCAAGGGCGGCGATCCCATGCGCCAGTGGGGCCGCAGCCTGCCCAAGGGCCAGTCTCCCTGGTGGCCGGTAATCGGGCGCAACAAGAAGTCGGTGACCTTGAACCTGCGCGCGCTCGAGGGCCAGGCGATTGCGCGGCGACTGATCGCCGGCGCCGACGTGCTGATCGAGAACTTCCGTCCCGGCGCCATGGAGAAGTGGGGCCTGAGCTATGAAAGCCTGGCGGCGGAAAACCCTGGTCTGGTCATGGCGCGGGTCTCCGGCTTCGGCCAGACCGGCCCCTATGCGGCGCGGGCCGGCTACGGCCTCATCGGCGAAGCCATGGGCGGCCTGCGCGCCATCACCGGCGACGCCGACCGCCCGCCCGCACGGGCCGGTCTATCCATCGGCGACAGCCTGGCGGCGACGCATGCGGTGATGGGCGTGATGATGGCGCTGCATGCGCGCCGGCGCACCGGGCGCGGCCAGGTGATCGACGCGGCGATCTATGAGAGCGTCCTGGCCATGACCGAAAACCTGGTCACCGAATACGACCTGACCGGCTATGTCCGCGAGCGTTCCGGCTCGGTCCTGCCCGGCATCGCCCCGTCCAACGTCTATCCGACCGCCGCCGGCGGCATGATCCTCATCGGCGGCAATGGCGATCGGGTGTTCGCGCGCCTCTGCGAGGCCATGGACCGGCCGGACCTGAAGGCGGATCCGCGCTATATCGACCATGCCAGTCGGGGCAAGAACCAGGCCGAGCTCGACGAGCTGATCGGCGCCTGGACCCGAGGGCGGACGCTTGATGAGCTGCTGGCCTTGCTGGAAGATCACGGGGTGCCCTGCGGCCGGATCTTCAGCGCGCCCGACATGTTGGCCGATCCCCAGTATCAGGCCCGCGAGGCGATCGTGGAGACCGACCATGCGGTGTTCGGCAAGGTGAAGATGCAAGGCGTCTTTCCCAAGCTCAGCGAAACCCCCGGCGCCGTGCGCTGGCCCGGCCCCGCGCTCGGCGAGCACACCGATGTCGTACTGGCCGAACGGTTGGGTCTCTCGGCCGAGAAGATCGCCACGCTCAGGGCCGAAGGCGTGGTCTAGCCGCGGGACTGCGTTGCGGAGAATTTTTAGCGCCGCGACAGAACCCGTATTGGCTGACACAATTGCAACCGGCCAGGCTGGAATGACGTTCGCCGCGCGGGGAGAGATCGATGGCGCAAGCTCCCATCCTCGTGCGCCGCGCGTTGCCGGCCGACGCGGCCGCTCTGAAGGCAATCTTGCGCGACACCTTCGAAGGCGTCTGGCGGCCCAATATTTCACCCGCCGCCGCCCAGGCCTATCTCGTCGAAGACCGGCCCGCCGCCTTTGTCGCCCAGCACGGCCTCGACGCCTGGGTGGCCGAGTATGACGGCGATGTCGTCGGGCTGGTCCATTGGCGCGGCGACTTCGTGAACGCGCTCCATGTTCGCTCCAGCCATGCGCGCCGCGGCGTCGGCGCGCGCCTGATGGATCGGGCCGAGACCGAGATCGCCCGGTTGGGATTGGCGGCGGCGCGCCTGGAAACCGACACCTTCAATGTGGCGAGCCAGGCCTTCTACCTCGCCCGCGGCTACCGCGAATCGGGCCGTTATCCGGACGAGGAATGGAACAGCGGCCTCACGACGATCCTGCTTGTGAAGGCGCTCGGCTGATCGGACCGCTTCGCCATCGTCGCCGTCCTGGGGTTGGCCTGGCCGCCTGGGCCTTCGCATCGAGTCTTCCGGCGACCGATCCCATCCGTCAGCCGTTGTTCAGGCTGCTGGGGCGATCCAGGCGAGGCGAAAATCGACGAAGGCGGTCTTGGTCATGAGCGGGATTTGGGTCACCGAAGACAGGCTGGCGGCCTGCGATGGGCTTAAGGCGATCACGCCGCCCAAGGCCCGGCTTCGCCTCGCCGCGCTGGGCTGCGCCGTCCTCGGTTTCGCCCTCTCACCCTCGGCGGTGAACGGCTCGATCATGGCCTTCTATGCGCCCTGGGACAGCCGGGCGAGCGCTTCGCTTCTCGCCCACGGCGACCGGATCGGCATCCTCGCTCCGGCCTGGATCAGCGTCACCGGCCCAGACGATCAAACCGTGCTGGCGGACGCGGCGACAGCCCGGTCGCTGATCGCTCAGCTTCGCACCGCGCCGAAGCTCATGCCCGTGGTGCAGAACGCCGCGGGCGGGGCGTGGGACGGCGCCGACGCCGCGGCTCTGCTGGCGAGCCCGACCAGGCGAAAGGCGCTGATCGATCGGCTGCTGCTCGCCGGCCAGGCCTATGGCGCATCGGGTCTGGTCTTCGATTTCGAGGATCTGCCGAAAGCCGCCCAGCCGGACTATCTCGCCCTGTTGAGGGAAGCCGGGATCCGGTTCGCCGCGCGGCGCTGGACGCTGGCGGTCGCCGTCCCCGCCGCCGACGACGACTGGAGCCCGCGCGCCTATGGCCGTGTCGCCGATCTGGTGATCCTGATGGCCTATGACGAGCATTGGCAGTCGGGACGCCCCGGCCCCATCGCCTCCCTGGCCTGGTTCGCGCGGGCGGTGCGCCAGGCGGCGTCGGAGATTCCGCCCGCAAAGCTCGTCGTCGGCCTGGCGTCGTATGCCTATGACTGGCCGGCGGGCGCCTCGGCCGCCGCCGTCTCGATCAGCGACGCGGAGGCCACGGCCGCCGCGGCGGGCGTGACGCCGGCCCGCGATGCCTCCAGCGGTGAGCTGCATTTCAGCGATCTCGACCACGGCGTCCGCCATCAGGTCTGGCTGGCCGACGCCTCATCGACCCGCGCCGAGGTCGATCTGGCGCGCGGCCTCGGCCTGCACGACTTCGCCGTGTGGCGGCTGGGAACGGAAGACCCCGCCCTGTGGGCCTGGCTCGGCGCCCGCCGGCCTTAAGGCCGCCCACCCGGGGCCTGGTTTGCGCGGAGTTCGCTTGCCTGGCGCGGCCGTTTCGCCTTAGTGCGGCTCTGGGCTCGCCGCGCGCGGCGCGGCGCCCGCCGATGTCCTGAAAGCCGAGAGAGCCAGATCCATGCCCGTTTCCATGTACCGCGCGTCCATTTCCGTTCTGATCCGCAGCCTGAAAACGCTCTCGGCGCTGCTCGACAAGGCCGCCGCTTCGGCCGAGGCGCGCAAGATCGATCCGGCCGTGCTGGTCGGCGCGCGCCTGGCGCCCGACATGCATCCGCTCAGCCGCCAGATCCAGATCGCCTCGGATTCGGCCAAGGGCGGCGCGGCGCGGCTGGCCGGCGTGGAGGTCCCAAGCTGGCCCGACACCGAGACCAGCTTCCCCGAACTGCAGGCGCGCATCAAAAAGACCATCGACTATCTGGAGACCTTCAAGCCCGAGCAGATCGACGGCGCCGAGGACCGGACCGTGACGCTGAATCTGGGCGGCGGCGAGGTGGCGTTCTCGGGGACGGACTTTCTGTTCAACTTCGTCCTGCCCAACTTCCTCTTTCACGTGACGACCGCCTACGCGATCCTGCGTCACAACGGGGTCGAGATCGGCAAGCGCGACTATCTCGGCGCCGCCTGAGTCCTCAGCACTCGCCAATGAACGGGCGGCAACGCCCGGCTCCGATCCGGTTCATCCGCGCCGGCGCATTCTCCTGACAACGCGAGAGGCGGGGCTTTCCCCGCCAATCGCCTTTGAAGGAGACCTGGTATGAAGACGCTTTTGATGGCCGCCGCGACGCTGGCGGTGATCGCCGCTCCCGTCGCGGCCTCGGCGCAGTCCTATGGCCACGGCCGTGATGGCGGCGGTCGCGGTTACAGCAACCGTGGCTACGATCGCGGGCATGGCGATCGCGGCGGGATTTTGGCGGCGGGGATCCTCGGCCTTGTCGCGGGCTCGGTCATCGCCAACAGCAATGCGGGCTATGGCTACGCTCAGCCCTACCAATACGAGCAACGCTGTGCTTGGCGCACCCAGGCCTATGACGCCGGCTATGGGCAGGTCGCCTATCGGCAGGTCGAGGTCTGCCGCTAGCCTCCGGCATGATGGGATTGACGTCCGTTCCCACGCGGATTCCCGCGCCGTCGCATTCACAAACTGAACGAGATGGCGAAACGCGCCGTCGGTGGAGTCCTCCACCGGCGGCGCTTTTTTTTTGCGTCTACGGCGGCTAGCCGAGCACCCTGGCCAGGAAGCGGCCGCCGAGTTGCAGGCCCGGAAGGTCGATGCTGTGGCCGAGGCCGGGCGAGACGTGGCTCTCCACGGCAAACCCGTTGCGCGCCAGGGCCGCCTTGGCCTGGTGGAAGGCGGCGATGGGGATCATCGGGTCCTGATCGCCATGGATCAGCAGTACGGGCGCTCGCGTGGTCGCCGGGTCGGCCAAGCCGGCCTCGTCGGCCAGCATGCCGGAATAGCCGAGAATGCCGGCCAGCGGCTTGCGCCGGCGCGGGCCCACATGCAGGGCCATCATCGTCCCCTGGCTGAAGCCGACCAAGGCCAGCCTGTCCTCGGTCAGGCCGTAACGGACGAGCTCGGCGTCGATGAAGGCGTCCAGCACCGGCGCCGCCTGGCTGGCGCCCGCCGCCCGGTTGCCGCGAACCGCGCCGTTCAGCGCCCACCACTGGTAGCCGCCCGGCGCGCCTGGGCAGGGCTCCGGCGCGTTAGGCGAAACGAAGGCGGCGCCCGGCAGCAGGCCTTGCCAGTGCGGCGCCAGGCCGATCAGGTCCTCGCCGTTCGAACCGTATCCATGCAGCAGAATGACCAGCGATCGCGCCGCTGTCCCGGCGGGCGGTTCGATCCGTGGCCCATTGATCGTCATCGTCACCTGTCCCTTACACCTTGCGCGCCGGCTCAGACCACGGACGTGCCGCCGTCGACCACCAGCACCTGGCCCGTCGTGTAGCCGCCGCGCATCAGATAGAGATAGGCCTGGGCCACCTCGTCAGGTTCGGCGCCTCGCGGCAGCGGCAGCCTGGAGGTGAAGCGCTGCACCAGCGCCTCGGGCATGGCGCCGTTCCGCTCAGTCATCACCAGGCCCGGGCAGACGGCGTTGACCCGCAGCGGCGCCAGGTCGACCGCCAAAGCCCGCGTCAGATGCTCGATGGCGCCGAGCATGGCGGTGCTGATCGCCGCGCCCTTCCTCGGCCGATGCGCCAGCAGGCCGTCGGTCAAGGTGATCGAGCCGCCGTCCGAGAGCTTGCCGTGGCCGTGCTTGACCACGGCCAGAGCGCCCCAGAAGCGCACGCCGAAGGCGGCGTTCGCCGCCGCCAGGTCAAGCTCGGCCAGGGAACCGCCGAGGCTTGCGCCCCAGTCGCCGGCGGTGAAGATCAGATGGTCGAAGCCGCCCTGCCGCTCGAAAAACCGCGCGACGTCCGCTTCGTCGCCAACATCGATCGTCGACCCCGCGGCGCCGTCGCCGAGCCGTTTCACGGCCGCTTCGACATTGGCCGCCTTGCTCGAGGCGACGATGACCTTGGCGCCGGCGCCGATCGCGGCCTCGGCGACAGCCAGGCCGATGCCGGACGTGCCCCCGACGATGACCACGGACTTGCCATAAAGAGGATCGGCGGCCATTTCGCGGCAGGCTCCTTGGCGCCGGCGGGCGCGACCCGTCGGCCCTACCACGCCGCCGCCCGGCTGTCGTGATCGGGCGGAGCCAGGTTCAAGCGGGGTCCGGAGAATCGCCCTTCCGCCTGTGCGATTTTGCGGCCGTGCCACAATGGGAGAATTAAGCTTAGACCGGGCGCCTTTTACATGGCTCTCGTGCATTAACTCTAAATTACCGGAAACCATATTTGGTCGTTGCTCTACATGAACAACAAAAAAGTTCTTTCTATTAAATTTTCAGTTTACCAACTCTCATATAGTGTCGTCGTCGGGCATATTGGGGGCGACAACATGAAATATTTGCTGAGCGGCTGCGCGGCTATGGCGCTGTGTGTTGGGCTGGCTGGGCAGGCCAACGCCCAGGCGGATCTGGCGCAGGCCCAGATTCAGGCGCGTATCGATGCACGCGACGGGCTGGTCCGCCCCGTTCCCTCGGCCGGCGCGGCTCTCGCGGCCACACCAGCGCTCTCCCAGCAGGACGCGGCCGTTTTCGCCGCCCTGGGCAGCCGCTTCACCAACGCCGCCAGCGCCTATGAGGCCTATGTGCGCCGGGCCACCGGCATCAATCCGCGCTTCAGCGACGCGGTGGCCGTCCGTAACGCCGTGCGCGCCGGCGAGGCCTATGAGCCGCATCAATTGCAGGAAGGCGTCGTCGCCTATGCCGCGCTGCTGGCCTTGCGCGACGCGGATTTCGTCGAGGGCGTACGGGCGCTGAGCGGTACGGGTTTCGCCGACCACCTGGCCGCCTCGCCCGAGGCGGTGATGAGCGTGCCGGGCGCGCCGCGGGCCGCCGCCGAGGTCACGGGCGTCCTGAACGCCCAGGGCGCGGCCCTGCTCGCATCGAGCCGGGCCATCACCCAGGCGGCCTACGACGTGCAGCATCAGAGCTGGTCCACCACCATGGTCGCTGACCAGGCCCAGGTCCTGGCCGAGGCCAAGGCCGCCGCCGCGCGGCCCTACGCCGCCGACCCGCCGTCGGAAGCGCTGCTGATGGTCAGCCTGACCGCCGCGCCGCAAGGGGCGATGCCGCTCTCAAACCAGGCGGCGCCGGCCGTGGTGCGCGGCCTGGCCCTGGCCGCCATGGCCGTGCTCGGCCGCACCGGCGACAGCGCCGACGCCGATATCGAGATGGTGCTGTACGACCAGGTCAACGCCGACTGCCTGAAGATGGCCAGGATCAACCTCAACCAGTGCCTGGCCGCGGCCGGTCCGTCCTATGAGGACGTTTTCTGCCTTGGCCGCCACGCGGTCGGCGAAACCAGCCAATGCCTCGTCTCGGCAAGCGACGACGCCGCCCCAGCCTTGCCGGAACCCCGTCCGCGCCTAGACGCCTCGGCGCCCAGCTACGCCCAGGACTATGCGGAGCGGGCGTCTTACCGATCCGACGAGCAGTCAAACGCCTATGCGCAACCGCAAGGCGAAGACGGCGGGCGCGAATATGGCCAGGGCTATGGCGCCTATGGGCCGCCGGGCTATTCCGGGCGTTAGCGCGCCCGCCCAAGCGCGAATCGACCGTTATCGGCGCCCGGGCCTTTGCTTCACGAAGCCGATCACCACCTCCGCGATGGCCGCCGGCTGTTCGGGCAGCATGGCGTGGCCGGCGCTTGGCAGATGCGCGACGCTGACGCGGTCCGGATAGGCGGCGGCCAGGGCCTCGGCATTGGCCGGGGGGGCGATGACGTCGTTCTCGGCCTGGACGACCAGCATGTCGACATCGCCGGCGCCGATCCAGCTCTCCTGGGCCGTCGCCGCGCCCGCGGCGCTCTGGGCGCGCCTGACGGCGGGATGCCAACCGTCCAGCCAAGGGTCGGGGTCGCCGCCCGGCGCGAAGAAGGCCGTCTGCACCGCCGTCTTGTGCGCGGCGGGCGGCAGGGCCTCGTCGAACACGTCGCTCAGCGCCTTTGAGGCCTCGCGGGCCGGCGCGACCTGGCCGCCGGCGGCCAGCAGCACCAGGGCGGAAACCGCGTGCGGGTGGGTCGCGGCGGTGGCGCGGGCGACGCGGTTGCCGAAGGCGTGGCCGACCAGAACGGCCGGCTTGGGCGACAGCGCCGCCGCCACGGCCGCGACGTCGGCGGCGAAGTCCAGCAGGGTGATCCCCTCCATCGCCCCGGTGCTGTCGCCGACGCCGCGCGGATCGATGGCGGCGGCCTCATAGCCGGCGGCGGCCAGCCGGGTCGCCAGATCGTCGAAATCGGCTGCGCCCCGGCCCAGCGACGGGATCAGGACGACCAGCGGCCCGGCGCCGCGCGCCACCACCCCGATGCGCGTCTCGCCCTTGGCGTCCGTCCGGACGATCACGCGGCGCCTCACGGCGGCGCTCGTTTCGGAATTCGTCATGCAACCTTTCCCCATCTCGGGCGTCGACCGAAGGGGCGCGGTCGGCGGCGTTCATGCTTCTATCGTTCCCACGCCTTCGCCGCGAGGCGCAAAGTCGAGACCGCCGGCGACCGGGGCCAGATGCCAAGATCCAACAGCTCATCGACCTCGCTGGCCGACAGCCTCAAACCGCTGCTGCGGCTGCGCAAGGCTGAGCTGAGCGTCGGCGAGATGCTCGACGAGGTCGAACGCAAGGACGGGCTGGGGCCGGTCCTGTTCGCCCTGACCCTGCCGGTCCTGGCGCCCCTGCCGCCGGGCGTCTCGATGATCTTCGCCCTGCCGCTGCTGATCGTCGCGCCCCAGCTCGCCATGGGCCGGCGACAGGTCTGGCTGCCGAAGTGGCTGGCCGACCGGCCGATCAAGCGGCCGGCGCTGGTCAAGGTCATCCAAAGGGTGCTGCCACCGCTCGAGCGGGTGGAAAAGGTCGTCCGCCCGCGCCTGACCCTGCTGACCGACAGCCTTGGCGCGCGGCTGATCGGCGTCGCCTGCACCCTGATCGCGCTGGTGCTGGTCTTGCCGATCCCGTTCGCCAACCTGGTCCCGTCCCTGGCCATGTGCCTGTTCGCGCTCGGCCTGACGCGCCGCGACGGCGTCCTCGTGCTCGGCGGCTATGGCCTGATGGCGCTGGCGGTCGCGGTCGTCTGGCTGGGTGTCCACGGCTTGGGCATCGGGCTCAGCCATCTGAAGGCGATGTTTTAGCCGCGCCGATCCGGCGCTGCGTTCGGCGACGGCCGGCTCAGTGCGCCGTGAGGGCGGCCAGGGCGGTGCGGCGCTGCAGCTCCGCCACGGTGGTCAAGAGGTCGAGCACGCGCGCGGCGGTCAGGCGCACGGGATCGAGGGCGCCGTTGGCGTCCAGGACCTCGATGATGACGCTGTCGGAGGGCGAAAGCGTCCGCGCGCACATGGTCCAGTCGCCGAACAGGCGCCGATCCGCCGCGCCGGCCTCGATCAGGGTCGGCTCGAAATGACGGGTGTCCTTCAGGATGCGCCCATAGGCGGCCCAGAGCCGGTCCTGCGGCCCTTCGAGCACCTGGACGAACAGGCCCTGGAAACAGACCAGCAGGCCGGTCAGGTTGTCGTCGCGATTGCGCCGGATGGCGCTTCGGATGATCTGGCCGACCTCGAAATCGAGGTCGTCGCAGACCGCCGGGGTCTGGCGGCTGCGGTAGATCAGGCGGTGCAGCGTATGGGCCGGAGCGACCATGGGATTCTCATCTTGACGGCCGCATCGTGCCCGCCCGAGGTGAACGCCCGGTTAGCGCGCCGGTCGCGGTCGGCGGTCCGAAAGCCGATGGTTCAGGCGGCCGCCAGCGCCGCAAAGGCGATCTCGGCTTTCAGCTCGGCCAGGCCCAGCTTGGACTGCGACGAGGTGGCGATCACGCGCGGGAAGGCGGCGGGGCGACGGGAGACGGCCTTCAAGGTCGCCTCGGTCACCGCCGCGACCTCGGCCGGCTTCAGCTTGTCGGCCTTGGTCAGCACGATCTGGTAGGAGACGGCGGCCTTGTCCAAGGCGTCCAGCGCCTCGGCGTCGGTGGATTTCAAGCCATGGCGGGCGTCGATCAGCAGATAGACCCGCGCCAGATTCGGCCGGCCGCGCAGGTAGGAGCGCCCGAGGTTCTGGAATTTGGCCGTCGTCCCCTTCGAGGCGCGCGCGAAGCCGTAGCCGGGCAGGTCGACCAGCCTGAGGCGCCCGTCGAGCAGAAAGAAGTTCACCTCGCGCGTGCGGCCGGGCTCGTTGGAGGCCCGCGCCAGCCGATGGCGGTCGACCAGGGCGTTGATCAGCGACGACTTGCCGACATTGGAGCGGCCGGCGAAGGCCACCTCGGGCAGGTCGGGCTCGGGCAGGCCGTCAATGGCCACCGCGCCCATGACGAAGGCGGCCGGCCGGGCGAACAGCACCCGCGCGGCCTCCAGCGCCTCGGCGTCGAAAATGGTCCCCTCGCTCGCTCCCGTCTTGCTCGCCTCGGCGTCGCTCACCCCGATGGCCGCGGCTTGGGCTTGGCGAAGCGGCCGATGAGGTTGTCGATCGGGTTCTCAACCTGGAACCGGTGCATGATCACATACTGCTGCAGGATGGTCAGCAGGTTGCTCCAGGTCCAGTAGATCAAAAGCCCGACCGTCACCTGGGCCAGGGTGAAGGTGAAGATCAGCGGCAGGAACTTCATCATCCGCTGGGTGGTCGGGTCGCCCGCCGAGGGGCTCATCGAGGTCGAGATCCACATGGTGAAGCCGTAGATCATCGGCAAAAGCCCGATGTGCAGCGGCCCGTCCAGATAGGTTCCGATCAGCGGGACCAGCCCCGGATGCCAGGGGATCAGGCCGAACAGGGTCCAGATCGAGGACGGGTCGCGCGCCGACAGGTCGTGGATCCAGCCGAAGAAGGGCGCCTGGCGCATCTCGATGGTGACGGTCAGCACCTTGTAGAGCGAATAGAAGACCGGGATCTGGATCAGCATGGGCAGGCAGCCCATCAGCGGGTTGATCTTCTCCCGCTGATAGAGCGCCATGGTCTCCTGCTGGATCTTGGTCTGGTCGCCCTCGAACTTCTTTTTCAGCTCCTCGACCTGGGGCGCGATCTTCTTCATCTTCGACATCGACTCATAGCTCTTGTTGGCGAGCGGGAAGAAGATGCCGCGCACCACCACGGTCAGGGCCAGGATGGCCAGGCCGATCGAGCCCAGCTTGAGGGTGAACAGCTGCAGAAGGTCGAACAGGGGCTGGGTGAAGAAGAACAGATGGCCCCAGTCCACCGCCTGGTCGAAGCGGGGGATGTCGGTAGGCTTGGCCGTCACCGGCGACCACCACCATTTCGGCGGCACGCCGGAATATTCGTAGTCGCGCAGCAGCGGCACCACCTTGGCGCCGGCGAACAGGCGCGAGCGCTGGGTGAGGGTGGCGCCGGGCGCCAGGGTCTGGGTCTGGCCGATATAGCTGGCCTCATAGACCTCGCCGCGCGGCGAGGGCACGACCTGGAAGGTGGCCTGGATCGGCATGGTCTGGTCGGGGATCAGCGCCGACAGCCAGTATTTCTCGGTGATGCCCAGCCAGCCGCCGGTGGAGGCGACGGTGGTCGGCTCGGTCTTCTTCTTCCAGTCGGCGTACTTGTCCAGCACCAGGTTGTGGCCCAGCATGCCGATCGCGCCCTCATGCACGATAGCGCTGTTGGCCGGCACCGCCGGCTTGCCGACCTGGGCGACCAGGCCTTGCGGCGCCAGCGCCACCGGCGCCGTCCCGGTGTTGGCGACGGCGTCGTTGACGGTGAACATGTAGTTGTTATCGACGGCGATGGTGCGGGTGAACTTCAGCCCGGCGCCGTTGTCATAGGTCAGCACCAGCGGCGTGGCCGGGGTCAGCACCGCCCCGGCCGTCGCGGTCCACAGGGTCTGGTCGTCGGGCAGGCCGGGTACATTGGCGCCCTGCCAGCCCATCTCGGCGAACCAGGCGTGCTCGGCGCCCTCGGGACGGAACAGCTCCACCAGCGGCGACTTCGGATCGACGCTTTCGCGATAGCGCTTCAGATAGAGGTCGTCGATGCGCGCGCCGCGCAGGGCGATCGAGCCGGTCAGGCTGGGCGTATCGACCTTGACGCGCGGGCTGGCGGCGATCGCCTGGGCGTGGGGGGTGAAGGCGCTGGGCGCCAGCTGGCCCGGCGCGGCCTGCGCCTGGGAATGGGCGGCGGCGGCCTGGATGCGCGCCACCGCCTGGCGGTGGGCGTTCTCCGGCCCATAGATAAAGACCTGGTAGAGGGCCAGAATGCCGACGGCCAGGACCGCGAACACGACCCAGTTGCGGAGGTCTTCCTTGTCCATTGAAACGGGCTTACCGGGAAGCGGCCGCCGGGCGATCAGACGCCGGGACCTGGTTGGCGGCGAGGCTTATCAGGGCGCTTTCGACATCGTCAAGCAAACGCACCCAGGGGCGCTTCGCCGTACCCGCCCGGGCGATGAACACATAGTCACGGCCGGGCTTCCCATGAAGGGGAACCAGCGCCCGGGCCGCCTCGCGCAGCCGCCGCTTGGCCCGATTGCGCACCACCGCCCCGCCGATCCGGCGCGTCGCGGTGAAGCCGCAGCGGATGGACCCCAACCCGTCGCCGCGATCCCGCGCCTGCACCACCACCGCCCCGCGCGCGCAGGACGCGCCCTTGGCCGCGGCCAGAAAGTCGGGCCGGATCTTCAGGCGTTCGATGTCGGGCAGATCGGGCAAGAGCCGGTTTCCTCGCCAAAAGGGGCGAGCGAAGCGACGCCCTTAAGCCGTCAGCTTCTTGCGGCCCTTGGCGCGACGCCGCGCGACGATCTTCTGGCCGTTCTTCGTCGACATGCGCAGACGGTAGCCGTGGCGGCGTTTGCGCACGAGCCGAGAGGGCTGATAGGTCCGCTTCACGGGGCGATGACTTCCACTAGGGCTGGCGAAAAAGAGCGCGGTGGATAGGGGATGGGGGGGCGGATGTCAACGGGCGGTTAGATCGGGTCCGTTGTTGATCTTGTGGGAACCCGTGGTTTCAACCGCAGACTAGACCGTCCATTGCTGACTCCCAAACGACCGTCAAAAGGTCTGATTCGCGGACTGGGGCAGCGAGGTCTAGAGCAACTCCGGTTGGTTCGGCTCAGGTTCGACAATCCGCTGGACGACGCGCTCTGTTTCGCGATGCGCAATCTCCAATTCGCCAGGGCTTTCGATCTGCAATCGAAGCTGGCCCGTTCCTGCAAAAGCTCACATGCTGCGAGCTATGGAAGGTGGAATGTCGCTTCGATCCGCCTGGAAGGGGCTCGCGCAAAGAAGGATCTTCCGTTGCAAATCCTAGCGAACCGGAGGCTCACCCTACTCGGCTTAACGGCGAGCTTTCTGTCGGGTGTTTCGTTTGGCTCCCGGGCGGAAGAGCCGGATCCGCTTCAGGCCATCGAACAGGCGCATGGTGGCCGGCTCGGTGTATTCGCCGTGGACACGGGATCGGGTCGAAGTCTCGCGCACCGGGCCGATGAGCGCTTCCTAATGTGTAGTACGTTCAAATTGCTGGCGGTCGCCGCCGTCTTGTCGCGCGTGGATGCAGGCGTCGAGAGCCTTGATCGCCGCCTGCGCTACACCAAGGCCGATCTGGTCGAGCCCTATCCCGTCACCGGCGCCCATGTGGACGAGGGCGCATTGTCCATTGGAGCACTCTGCCAAGCCGCCATAGAGGTCAGCGACAGCACCGCCGCGAACCTGCTGCTTCGACAGATTGGCGGGCCAGCGGGGCTCACGGCCTATTTGAGGGCCTTGGGCGACGGGGTGACACGCCAGGACCGATACGAATTGGCCGCCAACAGCGCACAGGGGGTGCTGGACACTACAACGCCTCGGGCGATGGCCTTATCGGCGAAGAAAATCCTTCTCGGCGGGGCGCTGGCGCCGGATTCGCGCCACCGCCTTGAACGGTGGATGGTCAAGACAACCCCTGGCTTGCAGCGACTTCGCGCAGGGTTTCCATCCAATTGGCCCGTTGGGGACAGACCCGGAACCAACCCCACGGAAACTAACGATGTTGCGATCATCCGGCCGCCCGGACGATCACCGATCCTTGTGACCGCCTATTATCATGCGCCGGGTGTCGATGAGCCGGTGCGGGAAGGGGTCTTGCGGTCGGTTGGCGCGGCCGTTGCGCGCTGGCTCGTCTAGTGCGCTGCGCCGGGCAGCGCCCTCATCTGCGACGCGGCATTTGCGGCAGCGAGCGCCGCGACGATAAGGCCGGCATAGAAGAAAAATCGGGACATGCGCCCTTCGGCGAAGTACGCATCTCCGTTTTGCAACCGGGCGGCGGGCCGCGCCTAGGCTTGGGAGGACTGAGTCTTTATCAACCCGTCATCGATCTCCACCGCCCGCTTCGCCGCCGGCCGCGCGCTGAGCCGCTCCCAATAGGCCTCGAACGCCGGCCGTCGTTCGATCGACCCGAACTGCATCCCCCAGCCGATCTGGGAGCCGAAATAGACGTCGGCGGCGCTGAACGGATCGCCGAGGATGTAGGGGCGGGGGGCGATGGCGGTCTCCATGGCGTTCAGCACCGCGGCCATGTTGCCGTAGCCGGCCATGCGCTCGGCCTCGGGCTTGACCTCGAAGCCCAGGGACGTGTTGGTCACCGCCGCCTCGATCGGGCCGGCGGCGAAGAACATCCAGCGGAAATAGGGGCCTCGGCGATGGTCGCCCAAGGGCGGGGCGAGGCCCGCGTCGGGGAAGGCGTCGGCCAGATAGGCGCAGATCGCCGCGCCCTCGGTGACCACGGTGTCGCCGTGGCGCAGGGCCGGCACCTTGCCCATGGGGTTGATGGCCAGATAGTCCGGCGCCTTCACGCTGTTGGCGAAGTCCATCAGTTCGGTGCGGTAGGGCCGCCCCAGCTCTTCCAGCATCCAGCGCACGATGCGGCCGCGCGACATGGGGTTTGTGTAGAAGACAAGCTCATCGCTCATGGGGCGGCTCCCTTCGATAGGCCCCGATCCTAGCGCGTCCGGCGGGCGAGAGGCCAGAACCGCCGGCCGCGGCGCCGGGTAAGCCGCGAAACTCGGAACGCTCACCCTCCAAGCGCCGTTCAGTGAAGGCGCCCGGCGTCCGCGACTCGGAGACGACATGAAGCTGAAGGTCGTCCCCGAATCCCTGCTCGAGCGGTTGGCGCTTTGGCTCGGACTTGTTCCTGTCGCCCTGCTGGACACCCATGTCGCGGCGACGCTGGCCCGGACGGTGACCGCCGGCGTCAAGCTGGGGGTGTTTGAGGCTCTTGCGTCGACGCCGTTGACGGCGAGCGAGGTCGCGGCCCGCCGCGGCCTGGACCCGGCGGCGAGCGGGCTGCTGTTAAACGCGCTCGCCGCGTGCGGCTATCTTTCCGTTTCGGATGGGCGGTACGCCTTGACCCGGCAAAGTCGCAAGTGGCTGCTGGCGGCAAGCCCAAAGTCGGTGCGCGACAAGCTTCTTCTTCAAGTCGTGGAATGGGACTGGCTCGCCCAGCTTGAGCAATTCGTTTCCACCGGGCGCCCCATCGAGTTTCACACCGCCATGAGCGATGCGGACCGCGATCTCTACCATCGAAGCATGCGGGCTCTGGCCAGCGTCAGCGGCTGGGAGGTCGGACGCCGAATCCCGGCGCCCCGGGGCGCGACGCGCATGCTCGACCTTGGAGGGTCCCACGGCCACTACGCGGCCGAACTATGCCGCCGACATCCCGCTTTGCGCGCCGAGGTGCTGGATCTGCCGGAGGCCGTCGCCCGCGCGGCGCCGTTGCTCGCGGCGGAGGGCTTGGGCGACAGGGTCGTCCACGTCCGCGGCAGCGTGTTGGACGCGGATCTCGGAAACGCCCGGTACGATCTGATCCTGATGTCCAACCTCGCCCATCACCTCAGTTTCGAGGAGAACCAAGCGCTTACGGTCAGGGTCGCCCGAGCGCTTCGTCCCGGCGGCGTCTTCGTCATTCAGGAGGCGGTGCTGCCGCCCGCCTCGGGAAGCGGCGCCCAGATTGGGACGTTGCTGGGGCTCTATTTCGCGCTTCAAAGCCGACCCGATGTCCGAACCTGGACCGTCGCCGAAATGGCCGGTTGGCAACGGGCCGCCGGACTCACGCCGGCGCGCGCCATCCGCTTGCGGACCGCTCCGGGCTGGGTTCAACAGGCCGGCCGTCGTTAGGTCGCGCGGCGCGCGAGCCGGCCGGTCATGACAGCCGTATTACAAGCCGGCCGGGTTCGATCGCCGGCGCACGAACGGCAGACACAGCAAGGCCAGGGCGGTGAGCAGCGCCATCATCAGCCAGGCCTCGTTGATCGCCTGGACCAGAGCCAGATGGTCGACCATGGGTTTGAGCATGGCCATTTCGTCGGCGCTCGGCGCCGAGGCGTGGGCGGTGAAGAGCGACAGCGGGATGCCGACCGCCTTTGCGGTCTCGACATCGCCCTTTTGCAGACGGGCCAGGATGGCGCGGCCCAGCACCGGCGCGCGCCCATAGACGACCGTATCGATGAGCGCGATCCCGATCGCGCCGCCCAGGTTGCGCATCAGGTTGAACAGGCCGCTGGCGTCGGGCACCTGCTCGGGGGTGAGGTGGCCAAGGGCCAGCCGGGTCGGCGGCAAAAGACAGAACATCACCGCCGCCCCGCGCAGGACCTGGGGCCAGAACATCTGCTTGAAATCGGTGTCCCCGGTCTGCATGGCGCTGAGTCCCAGGCCGATCGCGAACAGCAGAAACCCGGCGCCGGTGAGCAGCCGCGCATCGATCCGGCGCTCGAGGGCCACGGCGATCGGGGCGACCGCCAGCTGGGTGAAGCCGGTGACCAGCATGATCTCGCCGATCTCCAGCGCGTTGTGCTCGCGCACGAAGGCCAGGAAGACCGGCATCAGATAGACCGATCCGAACAGGCCGATGCCGAGCACGAAGCTCAGCAGGCTGCCGATGGCGAAATTGCGCGTGCCCAGGGTGCGCAGCTCCACGATCGGGTTTCTTGAGCGGACCGTCCGGCGGATGAAGAGGGCCGCGGCGCCCAGACAAAGCGTCAGCAGGCCAAGCACCAGGACTGAGCGCCATCCGCGCTCCGGCGCCTCCTTCAGGGCGATCTCGAGGGCGGTCAGGGCGGTCGCCATCAGGGCCAGCGAAATGACGTCCAGCCGGCGGGCCTGACCGAAATCCGTCGCCTCGACGGGCAGCAGGGCGATGGCGCCCAGGGTGGCCAGCACGCCTGGCGCGACATTGATCAGAAAGAGCCAGTGCCAGCTGTAGGTCGCGGTGATCCAACCGCCGACGATCGGCCCCACCGTCGGCGCGAGCACCGCCAGCACCCCGGCGATGGTCGTGGCGATGCCCTGCTGGCGCAGCGGAAACAGCAGAAACACCGCCGAGAACACCGCCGGAATCAGGGTGCCGCCGGAGAATCCCTGCAGGATCCGCCAGGCGATCAAGGCGGCGAAACTGCCGCTGGCCGCGCAGCCCAGCGATGCGGCGGTAAAGGTCGCTATGGCGGCTACGAACAGCCAGCGCATGGACAAAAGCCGCGTCAGGAAACCGGTCAACGGGATGGCGATGACCTCGGCGACCAGATAGGCGGTCTGGATCCAACTGATCTGGTCGCGCGGCACGGCCAGCGCCGCCTGGATGGTGGGGATGGACGTCGCCACCACCTGCACGTCCAGGATCGCCATGAACATGCCGATGCACATGACCGTGAAGCCCGGCCAGGCCGAACCGCGCGGCCGCGTCATGCCGATGCTTCGTGACGTCATCCCTCGCCTCCCGCCCGGGTTATCGTCTCGGCGGCAAGGCCCACCGTGGGCGCCCCGCGCGGCAATAGCGAGCAAATCCTTGTTGTCAGGCGCAACGCCATGACTGCGGGAATGGCGCGGCGAGCGTTCAGCGCGCGCGGCCTGGCGAGGCCGTCATCCGCGACGCGGCGATCGCGACCACCAGCGCCGCGACGGCGAGGCCCGCATAGAGCGTCCCGTCGGCGGTGGTGTTGTGGCTGAAGACGATCATCACCCCGGCGAGGATCGCGGCCCAGAGCGCCTGGGTCGCCGCGGCGGGCGGGCCGCGGGACAGCGCGCCGGCGACGAGGGTGAGCAGCGGGATAGCGGCGGTGGAAAGGTCGTAGCGCATGGCGCGCGGATTGAGGAAGACGGCGATCAGGACCAGCGCCGCGATCCGCCCCGTTCGATTGAGCCGGCCAAGGCTCAGCGCCGCACCCAGCAGCACCGCCGAGAAGGCGAGCTGGGCCGCATAGGGCGCCAGGTGCGAATGACGCGCGAAGGGCTTGGTTAAAAGCGCGCCGAGCAGATTGTCGCCGAGCAGGCCCTCGCCGACGGTCTGCCGGAAGAGGGTGTGCAGCCATTCCGCCATCAGGCCTGGCGCGAGCAGGATCGGGGCGAGATAGGTCATGGCCGCGACGGCGAGGCCCGCCGCACAGGCCGCCCATTGGGCCGTCCACGGCTCGTCGGCCAGCAGGGGAACGATCCAGAAGGCGGCGTAATAGGGCTTGAACGCCGTCGCCAGGATCACCGCCAGATGAAAGCCCAGCCATCGCCCCCGGGTCGTTGCAGGAACCAGGCCGATGGCGATCAGGGCATAGAGCGGCGTGCCGTTATTGATCACCATGGCGGTGAAGAACCCGGAACCGGCGAAGGCGGTGAAGAAAAACCCCGCGCCCAGCGCCGTCCGCGCCAGCCCGGGCCCGAGCAAAAGCCGGCTTAAGACCACCGGCAGCACCACGATCGAGACCGCATCGGCGGCCACAAGCACGGTCCCGACGATCGGCTTCAGGCCGCTGTGGGCGGCCAGCTTGTAGAGCTGCCAGACCAGGGGCGGGGCAGTGAAGAAGAGGCCGTGGGCGCCGCGCCCCGACTGGTAGGGGTCGGCGCCCGCCGCGAAGGCGTCGATGGCCGCCTGATAGACCTTCAGGTCGCGCGGATAGAGCGTGGCCCAGTCGTGCGGCGTCAGAAAGAGCGAGGCGCCGACGAGCAAAAGCCCGAGACCCACGGCCCAGGCCGCCAGGCGCGACACCGCCCCGTCCCTCGCGACCGCCGCTTCCGCCGGGTATGGGTCGGCGTTCAGGACCGGACTCCGGCGTCCGGCGGGCTTCGTCGATAGCGCTGTCGAACCGCGGCCATGCGGCCATATTGGCCCTACTCGCCCGCCAATGGCCACACCGCGATCGCGGCGAGGATCTGATCGCCCAGGTGCTGTGCCCCCGGATCAGGCCGTCTTCATGTGCCGATGCGCCTGCGCCAGGCGCTCGAGCCCGCTCTTGGCCGGGGTCGGGGCCAGGTTGTAGTCGGGGGCGCCGGTGAGGGCGGCCGAGGCGTGGATGGCGAAGTTCGGGTCGTCCAGGGCGGGGCGGGCGAGGGCGACCAGATCGGCCTTGCCGCCGGAGACGATGTCCTCCGCCTGCTGCGCCTCCAAGATCAGGCCGACGGCCATGGTCGCGACCTCGGCGCCCGCCCGCACCGCCTCGGCGAACGGGACCTGCAGGCCGGGATAGATTTTCGGCGGCGGCGTCGGGATATTGCCGCCGGACGAGCAGTCGACCAGGTCGACGCCCAGCGCCTTGGCCTCCTTCGCGAACGCCACCATGTCGTCCAGGGTCATGCCGCCCTCGACATAGTCGGTGGAGGAGATGCGCAGGAACAGCGGCTTTTCCACCGGCCACACGGCGCGGACCGTCTCGACCACCTCCAGCGGAAACTTCATCCGCCCGGCCCGGTCGCCGCCATAGTCGTCGGTGCGGTGGTTGGAGAGCGGCGACAGGAACTCGTGCAGCAGATAGCCGTGGGCGGCATGGATCTCCACCACGTCGAACCCCGCGTCATAGGCGCGGCGCGCGGCCTCGCGGAAGGCGACGATCACCTCGGCCATGTCGGCGACGCTCATCGCCCTGGGCTTGGGATAGTTGTCGGCGAAGGCGATGGCGCTGGGCGCCAGCGTCTCCCAGGCCGGCTCGCCCTTGGCGGCGTCTGCGCCGTCCAGTTCCGAGCCGCCGTCCCAGGGCCGGCGCGTGGAGCCCTTGCGGCCGGCATGGGCCAGCTGGATCCCGGCCGCCGCGCCGTTGGCCTTTACGAACTCGGCGATGCGGGCCAGGGCCCGCGCCTGGTCGTCGTTCCACAGGCCGACGTCGCCGGGGCTGATGCGGCCGCGCGCCTCGACGCCGGTCGCCTCGACGAAGACCAGGCCGGCGCCGCCGATGGCGAACCGGCCCAGATGCACCAGATGCCAGTCGGTCACGAGGCCGTCGATGGCGCTGTACTGACACATGGGCGAGATGACGATCCGGTTCTTCAAGGTCAGATCGCGCACCGTGAACGGCGACAGAAGCTTGGGTGAGGACAAGGCGCGGCTCCGGGTTTAATGCCTGGGTCAGCTAAGCACTCCAAGCCTCAACCCCAAGCCTGGCGTTGCGGATCGCTCGCCGTCAGTCCAAGCCCCGCGCCAAGGCGTCGACGAAGCGCCGGTTCAGTTCGTGACGGCTTGCGGACCTCCAACCCGCGGCGGGCGCGGCTTCAGGCCGATCACGCCGCGGGCTGGATCGTAGAGAACCTGGTAGGCGAAATAGGGGCTGAGGCCCGCCAGGATCACCGAACGCGGTCTGTTGGGCTCGCTCTTGAACATCAGGTGGGAGGCGTCAGCGCGCCGGCCGATGGTCAGCCGTTCCGCGGCGAGCGGACGTCCGGTGTTGTCGACCATGGCGAGCGTCGCCCTGGTTCCACCCGCCCAGGGCGTCGAACCGAGGTCGCCATTGACCACGGAAATGCCCGGCGCTCCCGTATCCATGATCAACCTCCCGCAAGCCTTGGCCTTGGTGTCGTCGTTGATCAGGCATCCGGGCACCGCGTCATGCAGGCCGCCGTTCTGCTCGGGTGGCGCCAGAGGCGACAGAACGAACCCCGCCGTCTCAGCATCGGTGGGGTTGATGATCAGGCGGCCCGGCGTGTTTTCGCCAGGTCTCGGCAGCTCCACGATCCATCGGCGCGCGCCGAGGGCGATCAAGGGATTGGCGACCTCGGCCTTGCCCATGTTCACCCCGAGGATGGCGCCGAAACCCTCGCCGGGCAGGCCATAGCCTTGAATGCCGTACTCGGAGGCCGACACGCGCGACGCCGGGCAGTTCGGGAGGCGCGGCACGCATCCGACAGCCTTCACGACCTGCAGCTGGGCGGGCCCGGAAAGCCCGCCAAGAGTCAGACTCGCGTCGCCGACGACGCCTTCGAGCCTGGTCCCGGACCCGTAGGCGTAGTGGTCGCCCTGGCTCGTCGAACTGACGTCGCCGGCGGCCAGTGCGCGCTGGAGCACCCGAAGACCGACCGATCCGGTATCGAGCCCCGCTTCGATCTTGGCGGAGCCGACCGTGATCGCAACAGTGTATCGCCTCGATCCGTCGCTCAGTAGGACCTCACGGATGGGCGTCTCCGACCGGGGCGCGGGCGCAGCGGGCGGAGAAGACCGGCCGGCGCCAGGCAAAATCGAAACCCAAATCGCGCCCGCGGCGAGAGCGTAGATAAGCGCCCGGAGGCCTCGCGGCGGGATCCGCTTGGGCTTTTTCCGTTTGTCGAGGCTGGCGATGCGATCCATGGGCCGCGACTTCCGTGCTTTGGCGCTAGGCTCGAAATCTGCACGCCATCCAGGCCGTCCGTCAAACGACGATGGACCACCCGCTTGGCGGGCGAATAAACCGCGCTTGTCTGTAAAGGCCATGGGAAGGCCTGCGCGCCCGGGCGGACCACAGGATCAGCGCCAGGACCAGAAATGCGCCCAGTAACGCCATGACGATCATGGCCGCAGCTCTCGGCGCTCGATCGGATGGTCAAGCTCGATCTAACCGAACGGTTCCGACACCCCGGTGTTCCTCTCCAGCGATTTCGGAACCAACGGCCAAGCTGGGGATTTGGGGTCTGCGCCGGCCGTGGGGCTGGCTTCGGACAGGAGGCGGACGTGGGCATTATCGCTTGGCTCGTGCTTGGACTGATCGCCGGCTTCATCGCCAGCAAGCTCGTCAACAAGACCGGCGAGGGACTGATTTTGGACATTGTCCTGGGTGTGGTCGGGGCCTTTGTCGGCGGGTTTGTCTTTACGCGCTTCTTCAATGCGTCGGGCGTGACCGGTTTCAACCTCTACAGCATGTTCGTCGCCGTGGTCGGCGCGGTGATCGTGCTGGTGATCTACCACTTGATCGTTCGCCGCCGCGCGATCTGAACCCCAGTGTGCTGGATTTGAAGTTCGCCCGCAGAGTGTTCAGACCGCGGGCGAACTTCAAAATTCAAAAAGTACATTGGAAATCAAACGTTTCTAGCGCGGCCCGTGATTCGGAAATTCGCTCCGGCCCGCTAGAGGCGATGGCGAACTTCTGAATCGCCACGCCAGACGTCCACCGCAGCAGCGCTTGCGCCGCGCCAGGAACCGGAGCCGCACGTGCTTTTGACGCCCGGCAAGACCTGCTGGCGAACCGAGACGGCGTCTCGAGGCGCGCTGCTGATCGACATGGAGGTCTATTTTGACGCCGCCATGGAGGCGATGCGCCGCGCCAAGCACAGCGTCCACCTGTTGAACTGGGCCTTCGAGGCCAACACCCTGTTCCACCCCCAGCCAGGCGGCGAGGGCCCGGAGAGCGACCGTATCGGCAATTTCCTGATCGCCCTGGCCGAGAACTCGAACATCGACGTGCGGGTGTTGTGCTGGAAATCCGCCATGCCGGTCG
Source organism: Caulobacteraceae bacterium (assembly GCA_965277425.1). Classification (GTDB taxonomy): domain Bacteria; phylum Pseudomonadota; class Alphaproteobacteria; order Caulobacterales; family Caulobacteraceae; genus Poindextera. The sequence goes on along the minus strand of CBDICR010000006.1, from coordinate 574,304 downwards.
CCGCGACCCAGCACTTCTTCCCGTTCATGGACAGGAAGGCTTTCCACGGCACCAAGGTGAAGTTCGTCCTGGACGGCAAGCTGCCGGTCGGGGCCTGCCACCACCAGAAGATGATCGTGGTCGACGACGCCATCGCCTTTTGCGGCGGCGGCGATATCGGACCCGACCGCTGGGACACGCCCGAGCACCTCGACGACAATCCCCGGCGCGAGAAGACCCGGCGCGACAACAAATGCTTCGACAGCCGCCACGAGGTGATGGGCCTGGTCGACGGCGCGGCGGCCGCGGCGCTGGGGACGCTGTTCCGCGAGCGCTGGCTGCGCGCGACCGGCGAGGCGCTGCCGCTCTGCACGCCGGTGCGCAAGCCGCGTTGGCCCGGAGACATCAAGCCGGCCTTCCACGACATCGACGTCGGCGTCTCGCGCACCGTCGGGGCCTGGCGCAAATACCCGCAGGTGCGGGAAAACGAAGCCCTGCACATCGCCTCGATCCGCGCCGCCAAGGCCTGCATCTATATGGAGAACCAGTACTTCACCTCGCCGCTGATCGCCGCCGAGCTGGCCAGGCGGCTGAAGGAGCCGGACGGGCCCGAGGTGGTGCTGGTCTCGACCGAACATTCCCCGAGCTATTTCGACCAGATGACCATGGATCGAACGCGGCTGAGCTTCATCAAGACCCTGAAGTCCGCCGATCGCCATGGCCGCTTCCACGCCTACAGCCCAGTGACGACGCTGGGCCTGACCATCATCGTCCACGCCAAGCTGACCATCATCGACGACACGCTGCTGCGCATCGGCTCGGCGAATATCAACAACCGCTCGCTTGGTTTCGACACCGAGTGCGACCTGTCGTTCGAAGCCGCGGGCCCGGACTCGGCGGCCAACCGGGCCGAGATCACCCGGCTGCGCAACAAGCTGCTGGCGCACTGGCTGGGCTGCGTCGAGGCGCCCATGAAGGACGCCATCCACCAGATGGGCGGCGTCGGGGCGGCGCTGGAGAGCCTGCGCACCGCCGGCTACTGCCGGCTTCGCCCGATCGAGCCCAAACCCCTGCATCCGCTGGCCGCCTTCGTCGCCGCCTATCATCTGGGCGATCCCGTCGGCCCGCGCGATTCCTGGAGGCCCTGGAAGCGCCGCAAGGCCGTCGCCGCCGAAGCCTCGGCCGGCCGGCGCGTGTCGGCGGCGCGGCCGGCCCTGAGCGAAACGGCCGGCTGAGGCGCGGCGGCGAGCGGTGCTGAGCGACCCGACTTCGGGCGCGATCATAGGCCGATCCGCCGCCTCCGCCGGATCGACCGGCGACTTCGGGCGTTTTTCTTCCACCATTTGATCTGTGGTCCACGATTGTAAGGCGCGTGTCGCCGATGCAAGGGTGCCGCGGTTGAAGCCAAGGGGATTTTGCATGACGGATGCGGCGGACAGGCCGGCGGGCGGGGCCTCGCCGGAGGCGATCCAGGCCCACTATGACGTCGGCAACCGCTTCTACCGGCTCTGGCTGGATTCCAGCCTGACCTATTCCTGCGCGCTGTGGGCGGGCGAGGACGACACGCTGGAGGCGGCCCAGGCCCGCAAGCTCGACTATATCGCCGGCCCGGCGCTGGAACGCGGCGCCAAGTCCGTGCTCGATATCGGCTGCGGCTGGGGCAGCCTGCTGCGCCGTTTGAGCGCCGGCGGCGTGGAAAACCTGGTCGGGTTGACCCTCAGCCAGCAGCAGCTCGACTACGTCCGGTCCCTTAACCTGCCGGGCGTCGATGTCCGTCTCGAAAGCTGGCGCGACCACCGGCCCGAGCGGGCTTACGACGCCATCGTCTCGGTGGGCGCCTTCGAGCACTTCGCCGATCTGGATCTCAGCGAGGCCGACCGGCTGGCCATCTACCGCGAATTCTTCCAGGCCTGCCACCGCTGGCTGGCGCCGGGAGCGCCGCTGGTGCTGCAGACCATCGCCTATGGGCCGGCGCCGGCCCTGCTCGGGCGCGAGCTCTTCCTGGAGTATTTCCCGGAGTCCGACCTGCCGCAGCCATACGAGATCTTCAGGGCCTCGCAGGACTTTTTCGAGGTGACCGAGCTGCGCAACGATCGCGAGCACTATATCCGCACGCTGAAGGCCTGGCATCGCAACCTGCGCGCCCGCCGCGACGAGGCGGTGGCCGAGGTCGGCCCCGAACGGGTCGAGTTCTACAAGCACTATCTCGGGGCCTCGACCATGATGTTCGCGGCCAGGAACACCGTGCTTTTGCGGCTGAAGATGACGCGCGTTCCGTAGGGAACTTGGCGCCGCGATCGTTGCCGGCCGCTGGCAAGTCACGTTAGGATCGCGCCGCGCGTTCCAGGGGGCGGCGTGATCGATTCGGACAGCGACGGCGGCGGATCGACCCCGGCCGAGGCGGCCGGGACGGTGGACGACACGGGTTCGTCCGGGCCCCAGGGGCGGCTGCAACGGCGACTGTCGTCTTTTGGCGTGTTGCTGCTCACCCTGTCGTGCCTGTCGCCGGTCTTTTCGGTCTATGGCGTCGGCGCCGACGTGCTGCAACATGCCGGGACCGGCTCGGCGGTCCTCTTCCTGCTGGCCATGGGCGCGGCGGTGGTCTGGGCGGTGGTCTATGCCGAGCTTGGCTCGGCCTATCCCTACGCCGGCGGCGACTATGTCGGCGTCGGCGCCATTCTGGGCTCCTGGGCCGGCGTGGTGACCCTGGCCATCTGGGCGGTGACGGCGGGGCCCTCCATCGCCTTCGAGGCCAGGGTGATCGCTGACTATGCGGGTGAACTTGTCCCGAGCCTGCCGGCGGCCGCCATCACCTTCGGCTCGCTCGCCGCGGCCCTGGTCGTCGCGCTCCTGGCCGTACGCACGGGCGCGGCGGTCACCGGCCTCTTCCTGGCCATCGAGACCGCGGCCATCCTGGCCCTGATCGGGGCCGGCTTCTGGCGCCCGGCGCGGGGTTTGGTCGCGGTCATGGCCCATCCGGTCGTGGCCGGCGCGGGCGGTGCGCTGGCGCCTGCCTCGCTGGCCGTGCTGGCGCTGGCGGGAGTCAGCACCGTCTACGGCACGGTCGGCGGCAACCAGGCGATCTATTTCGGCGAGGAGCTGGCCGACCCGCATCGGCGCATGGGCCGGGTGATCATCATGGCCTGCCTGATCGGGGCCGCCGCCACCGCCCTGCCGGTGATCGCCGTGCTGCTGGGCGCCCACGACCTCGGCGCCGTCCTGCGCAGCCCGCGCCCTTCACCACCTTCATGTCCCAGGCGGCCGGACCCCTGGCCGCGCGCGTGCTCGGCGCCGGCGTCGCCCTGGCCATCTTCAACGCCATGATCGCCACGCTCATGAGCTATGCGCGGCTCTTTTTCAGCCTGGGTCGCGACGGCCTGTTCAACGGTGCGCTGAACCGCATCCTGGCGTGGGTGGACGGCGCGTCCGGGGTTCCCAGGAACGCCACCCTGGTCCTCGGCGGCTTTTCCGCCGTCTGCTGCCTTCTGGACACCCACCTCTTGCTGGTCTTCATGACCGGGCTCCTGGTCTATGGCTGGAGCCTCGTCTGCCTTGCGGTGTTGGTCGGCCGTCGCAAGGGGCTGACCGGCGCGCACGGCTATTGGCGCTCGCCGCTCTTTCCGCTGGCGCCGGTGCTGGGCCTGGGCCTGGCCGCGATCTTCACCGTCTCCGACCTGGCCGACCCCGACGCCGGGCGTCCAAGCCTGATCCTGCTGGGGCTGGTGGTGATCGCCGCGGCGGTCTGGAACCAGTTCGGGCTGAAGCGGCGGCCAGGCGGATGGTCGCCCGCCCTGGGCGATGTCGCGGACACGACTTAAGATTTCAAAGTCGAGACCATATCGTCTTTGCGCGTCCCCCTTGGCGATATTAGGAGTGAACCAGCATCGCTGGCGGTCCAGACATGACCAAACCTTTCGTTCCATTCCTGATCGTTGGCCTGCTGGCGGCGACGTCCGTCCATGCGCAGTTTGGCGGCGGCGGCGGCGGCGGCGGCGGCGGCGGCGGCGGCGGTCATCGGCACGGGGGCGGAGGCGGCGGCGGGCCGTCCTCGTCAGGCTCCGGCTCTTCGACGCCGCCGGTCTCGAAGGTCAGTCCCACGCCGGTGAGCGACAGCGACATCATCGGCGTGGTCAAGGCGATCGACCCGGCCAACGGCCGCATCACCATCGCCTACGAGGCCGTGCAGGCGCGCAACTGGCCGCCGGGGACCATGCCGTTCGTGGTCAGCAAGCCGGCCCTGCTGGCGGGCGCGAGCGTCGGCGAAAAGGTCCGCTTCAAGCTCGACAGCGAGCAGATCATCGATCTGCGGCCGTACTGACCGTCTAACGCTGCGCGACGAAGAACAGCCTGGGAAAGCGCAACAGCACCTTGCCGTCAGTGGCCGCGGGATAGGCGGCCTGGATCCTGGCGAGATAGGCGGCCAGGAAGGCCTCGCGCTCCTCGTTCGAAAGCGGGTCGATGAAGGGCCGCAGGCCCGTGCCGCGCACCCATTCGACGACGGCCGCCGCATCCGCAAGCCCGTGATTGTAGATGCTGTGCCAGATCTCGACCCGCGCCGCGTAAGGCTTCAGCGCGTCGTAATAGACCCTGGGCGGCGGCAGCGGCGCTCGCGCCACGTCCTTCAGCCGCGAGGCCCAAGGACCCGCGCCGGCTATCTCGCTCATCAGCCGATGCGCCGGCTCGGCCAGGTTGTCCGGCATCTGCACCGCCAGGACCGCGCCCGGCCGCAGCGCCGCCAGCACGCGCTGAAGTTGCGCCAGGTGATCGGGAACCCACTGGTAGCTGGCGTTGGCGAAGACCAGGTCGGCGTCCGCATCGGGCGTCCAGACGGCGGCATCGGCGGCCTCGAACCGGGCCAGAGGCAGGCGCTTGCGCGCCTCGTCCAGCATGGCCGGCGAGTTGTCCAGGCCGATGATTTGCGCCTGTGGCCAGCGCGCCGCCAAGAGCGCGGTCGAATTGCCCGGCCCGCACCCGACATCGACCACCTTGCCTGGCCGCTGCAGCGGAACCTGGGCCAACAGATCGCGCGCCGGCCGCGTCCGCTCGTCCTCGAACTTCACGTAGGTGGCGGGGGACCAGTCGCTCATCGGTCGGAGCTCTCACAGAAAAGGACGGCGGCGATCGCGGCCATCCGCGGGGCTCTATCATCGCCCGCTTGCCCCACATCGTTCAAGCGACGACCTGTTGCTCCGGTTCGACCGACAGCCGCATGCCGACCGTCCTTAGCACCGCCAGCAAGGTCTTGAGGGTCGGGTTGCCATTTGCCGACAAGGCGCGATAGAGGGATTCACGGCTGATCCCGGCTTCAGCGGCCACTTGGCCCAGGCCGCCGTACGCCTCGGCGACCGTTCGCAACGCCAGCAGGCCGGCCCCGCGATCCTCAGGATCGTCGAGCGACATCATCGCCGCCTTCAGATACGCGACCGCGAGGTCACGATCGCTTCTCAACTCCGCGACCTCGCGATCATTGTGGGAGATGACGCCCTTTAGCCTTGTCATGACTGCCTGCGCTTCCATTCCACCCAAAGCTCTTTCGCTCGCCTGATGTCCGCCGGTTGGGAGGCTTTGTCGCCGCCGCACAGCAGGATGACCAACGCCTTTCCATAGCGCCCGAAATAGACGCGGTATCCCGCTCCGACATGGATACGAAGCTCGGTCACACCCTCTCCGACCGGCTCGCAGTCTCCGAAATTCCCGGCTTCAACCCGCCGCAAGCGAACGCGGATACGGGCCGCGGCGGCCTTATCCCCCACTGCGTTAAGCCATTCGCTAAACGGTTCAACGCCGCGGGGCGCCGAGCCTTTGGCCGCAAACCCAGCAGAGCCCGCCCGTCCAGGCCTCGCCAACCTTGGATGGATCGACCACGCGAAAGTCCGGCGCGCCGTTGATCCACGCCGCGAACCAGGGGACAGGGTAACCCCGATGATCGGTCGGCCGGCCGGCGATGCGATCGGGCATGTCGGGCGGCGGGCTGACCGGCATGGTTCACGGGGCTCCGTTGGCGAGGCCAGACTAAGCCGGCTTCGACAGCGGTCCAAGCCTGCGAACACGGCGTTAGCCGTCGTACGCGCCCGATGAGCGCCAGAACGCGTCGCGCGAATTGCGTCCGCCGGCGGGAGGTGATTGTCTCCGCCGGCATCGCCGCCGGGACGCGGTGCGAAGCCCTTGGAGGCGATGGCGTGGCTGAAGACTCCAAGGCGCCGATTGAAGCCATGGCGCTGGACGGCGCCGCGGCTCCGCACCTGGCGCTGGCGCGGCGCTTCATCGCGGCGGCGACCATCGGCAACGCGCTCGAATTCTACGACTTCATCACCTACGCCTTCTTCGCCATCCAGATCGGCCGCACCTTCTTTCCCTCGCACAGCGCCTACGGCAGCCTGATGCTGTCGCTGGCCACCTTCGGCGCCGGCTTCATCACCCGTCCGCTCGGCGGGCTGGTCATCGGGGCCTATTCCGACCGGGTGGGACGCCGCCCGGCGATGATGCTCAGCTTCACCCTGATGGGCGCGGCGATCGTCTCGCTGGCGCTGATCCCCTCCTATGCCTCGATCGGGATCGCCGCGCCGATCCTGGCGATCACGGCGCGCATGGTGCAGGGCTTTTCGCTTGGCGGCGAGGTCGGGCCGACCACCGCCTTCCTGCTCGAGGCGGCGCCCTTGAAAAGCCGGGGGCTGGCCGTCTCTTGGCAGGGCGCCAGCCAGGGGATCGCCGCCACGCTCGGCGGCCTGGTCGGCGTCGGCCTTTCGGCGGTGATGGCGCCGGCGGCGCTCGACGCCTACGGCTGGCGCATCGCGTTTCTGCTCGGCGCCGCCACCCTGCCGTTCGGGCTCTGGATCCGGCGCGGCCTGCCCGAGACCCTGCACGCGCCGGACGCCGCCGGCGGTCCGGTCCCCGCCGTCAGCACGCGGCTGGGCCTGGCGCGGGAGAACAGCCGCATCATCATCCTGGCTCTGGTGGTGCTGGCCTCGGGCACCATCGGCACCTACGTCTTCAACTACATCACCACCTTCGCTGAACAGACCCTGCGCATGGCGCCGGGCGTCTCCTTCCTGGGCGGCGCTCTGGGCAATCTGGCCGGCGTCGCCGCCGTGCTCTATGGCGGCTGGCTGTCGGATCGCATCGGCCGTCGGCCGGTGATGATCTGGCCCAACCTGGCCTATCTGGTGCTGATCCTGCCGATCTTCTTCTGGATCATCCGGGTCCACAGCGGCTTCGCCCTGATCGCGGGCTCCGTTGGCCTGAACTTCGTCGGCTCGGTCAGCGGCGGCGCCTTCTATGTCGCGATCGCCGAGACCCTGCCGAAGCGGATCCGCGGCGGCGCCTTCGCCATCATCTACGCCTCGGCGATCGCCCTGTTCGGCGGCACGACGCAACTGGTCATCACCTGGCTGATCCAGGTCACCGGCAATCCGATGGCGCCGGCCTGGTATCTGCTGGCCGCGACCATCGTCGGCCAGATCGCGCTGATGCTGATCCTCGAGAGCGCGCCGGTGAAGGCGCCGTCGCCCGCGCCCTGACCGGTCGGCGAGCGGCCGTGCCCAATGCCGAGCGCCCGGCCAAGGCGTGCTGGCGCAATCCAGAACTTGCTCCTAAGGAGGGTCCCGGAATCGGTGGGAAAAGAGCGCGCCATGTCCAGCGAGGCCGCGCCGATCAAGGCGCCGCACACCTCGATCTTCATGATCCTGCTCATGCCGTTCGGGGTCTCGTCGGGCTATGTCGGCGTGACCCTGGCCTTCCTGCTCGCCGCCCACGGGATGAAGGCCGCGGCGGTCGGCGGCCTCCTGGCCTTGAGCGTCCTGCCGCAGACCTGGAAGGTGCTTTGGGCGCCGGTGGTCGACACCACCTTGAACGCCAAGACCTGGTATGTGCTCGGCGCCCTGGCGGTCGGCCTTACCATCATCGCCATGAGCATGATCAGGACGCCGATGGCGGCGATGCCGCTGCTCAGCGGCCTGGTGATCGTCTCCTCGATCGCCTCGTCCTTCACCAGCATGGCCTCGGAAACCTTCATGGCCAATCTCGACCCGCACCTGCAAGGGCGGGCGAGCGGCTGGTCGCAGGCCGGCAACTTCGCCGGCGGCGGCCTGGGCGGCGGCTTGGGCCTGGTGCTGGCCCAGCACGTCCAGGCGCAGTGGGTGTCGGGCGCGGCGCTCGGCCTGCTTTGCATCGCCTGCGCGGCGCCGCTTCTGTGGTTGACCGAGGTGACGCGGACCCACATGCGGGTCAAGCTGCACGAGACCCTGCGCGAGGTGCTGCGCGACGTCTGGTCGGTGGTGCGCACGCGGGCCGGGCTTCTGGTCATCGTCCTGATGCTGCTGCCGCTGGGATCGGGGGGCGCCGGGGGCATCATGACCGTCACGGCGCGGGAGTGGCGGGTGAACGGCGATCTTGTCGCCCTGGTCGGCGGCGTCGGCAGCGGCCTGGTGTCGATCGGCGGCGCGCTGCTCGGCGGCTATGTCTGCGACCTGATGGACCGGCGCACCGCCTATTGCCTGTTCGGGTGCCTGGTCCTGCCAGTGCTGGTCGCGACCGCGTTTGCGCCACGCACGCCGATGGTCTGGGTGGCCTCGTCCCTGGCCTACGGCGCGGTCATCGCCGCCTGCTACGCCGCCTATTCGGCCGTGGTGCTGGAAGTCATCGGCCAGGGGGCGGCGGCCACCAAGTTCAACTTCATGGCCTCGGTCTCCAACGTGCCGGTGACGGTGATGCCGATCGTCGACGGGGTCCTGCACGACAAGGCCGGCGCCAACGCCATGTTCTTCGGCGAGTCGGCGCTCAGCGTCGCCGCGGCCCTGTTGTTCGGGCTTCTGGTGCTGGCGAGCCGGCCCTGGCGGGCGGTCGCCGCGCCGGCGGCCTGAACGGCGATCCGTCATCGCAATCGCGCGCCATCCGCCTGTCGGCGCACCTTGCCTGTTGTCCACCGAGTTGAGAACGATTATCAGAGGCGTTCGCAGCTAAGGATTTCAAGTGACCGCAGCGGTTTCGCCACGGCCCGGTGTTCGCGTTCGCCACTGGATAACCATCGTCGGTCCGGGCCTGCTGGTCATGCTGGCCGACACCGACGCCGGCAGCCTGATCACCGCGGCCCAGAGCGGCGCCCAGTGGGGCTACAAGCTTCTCGCGCTGCAACTTTTGCTGATCCCGATCCTCTATGTGGTCCAGGAGCTGACGCTGAGACTCGGCCTGACCACCGGGCGCGGGCATGGCGAGCTTATTCTCGAACGGTTCGGCAAGGGCTGGGCCTGGCTGTCGGTCACGACACTGATGGTGGCCTGCATCGGCGCCATCGTCACCCAGCTCAGCGGCATGGCGGGGGTGGCGATCCTGTTCGGCATCCCGGTGCCGCTGATGATGGTGGTGGTGATCGGGCTGATCCTAGCCATGGTCTGGACCGGCTCCTATCGCTCGGTCGAGCGGGTGGCGATCGTATTCGGCCTGTTCGAACTGGCCTTCGTGATCGTGGCCTGGCGCGCGGCGCCGCATGCCGGTCGAATGCTGAGCGAGCTTGGCCAGGCGCCGCTCGGCGACCCGAAATACCTCTATCTGGTCGCCGCCAACCTGGGTGCGGTGATCATGCCGTGGATGATTTTTTATCAGCAGTCGGCGGTGCTGGATAAGCAGCTCGGGCCGGCCGACCTCAAGGTGGCGCGGATCGACACGGCCATCGGCGCGGTGATCACCCAGGCGGTGATGGCCGCGGTGCTGATCGCGACGGCCGCGACCATCCATCGCTCGGGGGAGAACGCCTCGTTGAACGATGTCCAGAGCATCGCCCACGCCATGATCCCGTTCCTGGGCGACATGGTCGGGCGGATCGTGTTCGCCGCCGGCATGACCGGCGCGGCGGTGGTTGCGACCATAGTCGTCTGCCTGACCGCGGCCTGGGGCATCGGCGAGGTGGCCGGCTACAAGCGCTCGCTCGAGCACCATCCGCGCGAGGCGCCCTGGTTCTACGGCATCTTCAGCGCCTGCCTGATCGCCGGCGGCGTCCTGGTCGCGTCGGGCGTCAATCTGGTCAACCTGTCAGTGGCGGTCGAGGTGATGAACGCGCTGCTCTTGCCGATCGTGCTCGGCTTTCTGTTCATGCTCGCCCTGAAGGCGCTGCCCGATCCCTACCGATTGAAGGGCCCCTATGCCTGGCTGGTCGGCGCGATCGTGGTGGTGACCGCGGGGTTCGGCGTCTATGCCGGCCTCACCGGCGCGATCGCCGGAGGCTAGGCTGACCGGCCGTCGCACGGCCGAACCCCACGTCGCGGACTAGATGGTGCGCAGGCCGCCGAACAGCCACAGCAGGATCAGGACGACGACGATCAGGCCAAGGATGCCGCCAAGACCGGGCAATCCGTAGCTCCTGTGGGCGTAATAGCCGCCTCCGCCGCCGAACAGCAGCACGAGGATGACGATGATCAGGATCAGTCCCATGGTTCGCCCCATTGGCAGACGCCGCTAGCGGATCAGCAGCTAAGCCAGAACGGCGCACCTGCGGCATCGTTCCCGATCTCAGGTTTCGATCACCACCTTGCCGACCGGCGCCAGCGAGATCGCCGCCATTTTCAGGTGCTGCCAGGCGAAGGGGATGCCGATGATGGTCACGGCCAGGGCAAGCGCCAGGATGATGTGGTGCAGGGCCAGCCACCAGCCCGCGAAGATCAACCAGATGATATTCAGCAAAAGACTGGCCGGGCCGGCGTCGCGATCGACCACGGCCTTGCCGAAGGGCCAATAGGCGAACCCGGCCATGCGAAAGGCCGCGGGGGTCCAGGGAAGGCCGACGATGGTGATGGCCAGGATGACGCCGGCCAGCAGCCAAAGCGTTCCGGCGATCCAGCCGCCGAAGATGAACCACAGCAGGTTAAAGAGCAGCCGCATTCAGCCGCTCCGTCCATCGCGGCCAGGCTCTTTCGTTCGCAGGCTCATGCCGGCAGCACCTCCTGGATGACCTCGAAACCTTCGAATTTCGGGTGGCCGGCATAGAGCGGCGTGTTGCCGCCGGCGCCGGCGTGCGCGGCGCGAAACGCCTCGGACCGGGTCCAGGCGTCGAAAATCCTCGCGGCTGCGCCAGAGCGTGTGCGAGGAATAGAGCGTGTTCTCCTCGCTGGTCGGGCCGCGCAGCAGATGAAAGGCGACGAAGCCGGGCACGCCGCCGAGGTGCGTGTCGCGTCCCAGCCAGACGGCTTCGAACGCCTTTTCCTGCCCGGGCAGGACGCTGAAGCGGTTCATGGCGATGAACATCGGTCACTCTCCTCATCAAGCCCCTTACCGGGAGTCTCGCACGCGCGCGGCGCGACCGCCAATGCCTGGCGCGACGGCGCGCGGCCCCATGGAACCTCAAGCCGAAGATGAGCGTATTACGCTGTAATGACGCTTGCGGGGCGGGGGTTTGAAAACGCCATGAAAAAGCTCGTGACCTTCCGCCTCGATCCGGACTTGCTGGAAGAGGCGAGGCGCTCGGCGCAGGCCGAGAATCGAACCTTGACCAATTTCGTCGAAACGGTTCTCAAGCGCTCCATGGACCCATCCGGTCCGGGCGTTGCATCGACCCGGCCTGCGCAGCTCGGCCGCGAGGCTTAAAATCCAACCGTTCAGTTGCGTGGAGCGACCGATTGACTGAATCCTCAGACAGCGCCGGCGTCGAAAAGCTGCCGTTCGCCAAGGCCCCAACCGGCATCAAGGGTCTGGACGACGTCACGCTCGGCGGCTTGCCGGCCGGGCGGCCGACCCTGCTCTGCGGGTCCGCGGGCTGCGGCAAGACTCTGTTCGCCATGACCTTCCTCGTGAACGGCGCAACGCTCTATGGGGAAAACGGCGTCTTTATGAGCTTCGAGGAGCGCTCTGAGGATCTGGCGGCCAACGTCGCCTCCCTTGGCTACGACGTCGGCGACCTGATGGCCGACAAACGCCTGGTCATCGATCACGTCCGCATCGAGCCCTCGGAGATCGAGGTCAGCGGCGACTATGATTTCGAGCCGCTGTTCGTACGTCTTGGCTATGCGATCGATCAGGTCGGGGCCAAGCGCGTCGTGCTCGACACGATCGAGGCCCTGTTTTCAGGATTCACCGATCAGGCCGTCCTACGCGCCGAGCTGCGCCGCCTGTTCGGCTGGCTGAAGGACCGTGGCGTCACCGCCCTCATCACCGGCGAGCGCGGCGAAGGCCGGCTGACTCGATACGGCATCGAGGAGTACGTTTCGGACTGCGTCATCCTGTTGGACAACCGGGTCCACGACCAGGTCACCACCCGGCGCCTGCGGATCGTGAAATACCGCGGCTCGTCGCACGGGACCAACGAATACCCGTTCCTGATCGACGACCGCGGCATCAGCGTGATGCCGATCACCTCCGCCGGCCTGCAGCACAAGATCTCATCCGAAGTCGTGCCTACCGGCACGCCGGACCTGAATGCCATGTTCGGGCTGGGCGGCTTCTATCGGGGCTCCAGCGTACTGATCTCCGGCCTGGCCGGAACCGGCAAGTCCACTTTCAGCGCCTGGTTCGCCGACGCCATGTGCAAGCGCGGCGAACGCTGCCTCTACTTCGCCTTCGAGGAATCGCCCGACCAGATCGTGCGCAACATGCGCTCCGCCGGCATCGAGCTTCAGGGGCATATCGACGGCGGCCTGCTGCGCTTTGAGTCCGCCCGGCCGAGCCTTTACGGGCTGGAGATGCACCTGACGCGGATGCACCGCGACATCGAGGAATTCAAACCCTCCGCCGTGGTCGTCGATCCGATTTCGGCCTTCCGCGGCGTTGAATCGGAAATCCACGCCACGCTGCTGCGCCTAGCCGACCTCTGCAAGGATCGAGGCATCACGGCGATCTTCACCAGCCTGTCTCTGGCCACCGATCACGCCACCGAAGCCGATCGCGGGGTTTCGTCGCTGATGGATACCTGGATTTCCCTGACGGATTTGGAGTCCAGCGGCGAACGCAATCGGGTGCTCTTTGTCCTCAAGTCGCGCGGCATGAACCACTCCAACCAGATGCGCGAATATCTGCTCACCAGCCACGGCATCAAAATGACCCAGCCCTATATCGGGCCCGAGGGCGTGCTGACCGGCTCCGCCCGGCAGGCCCAGGAAGCGCGGGAACGCGGCGCCCTGGTGGAGCGCGGCCAGATAACGGCGCGTCGTCAGCGAGAACTGGATCGCAAACGCAGCGCGCTCGAGCGGCAGGTCGCCGAGATGCGCGCGGCGCTGAATGCGGAGGAGAGCGAGGTCGCCATGCTCAGCGAACAGGAGGCTGGACGCGAAGCGATCCTCACCGCCGACCGCGACGCCATGGCGGCCAAACGCGGAGCGGCGCAATGACCATCGAGACCGACATCACGCCCGATCCAGCGCTTGAGGGCCACTACAATCTGCGCCTCTATGTGGCGGGCCAGACGCCCAAGTCGCTGGCGGCCATCTCCAACCTGAAGAAGCTCTGCGAGGAACACCTCGCCGGCATGTATACGATCGAGGTTGTCGACTTGCTGGTTCGGCCGCAGCTTGCCGTCGGCGATCAGATTCTGGCGGTGCCCACCCTGGTCCGTCGCCTGCCGCCGCCGATAAAGCGGATCATCGGCGATTTGTCGGACGTCGAACGGGTCCTGGTCGGCCTCGACATTCAAGCCGGCAAGCCGACCTCGCCATGAGCCGGCCAGAGCCCCGCGCCCCGGAGACCTACGTCCTGCGCCTGTTCGTTGCGGGAACCACGACGCGGTCGCAGCGCGCCATCTCCAGCCTGCGCCGGATTTGCGACCAGCATCTGCCGGGCCGATGCGACCTCGAGGTCATCGACATCTACACCAATCCCGAAGCGACCCGCCAATTCCAGATTCTGGCGACGCCGACCCTGGTGAAGGTCTTGCCCGCTCCCTTGCGGCGAATCATCGGCGACCTCTCCGACCATGCCAAGGTCTTGGCCGGGTTGAGCATCGATCTTTCTGGAGACCCCGCAGAGGCCTGGTCATGAGCGGGCCGGAGCATGCCAGCCTCGTCGCCCGGAACGGCGAACTCGAAACGGCCCTGCGCGAAGCCAACGAGACTCTGGATGCGATCCGCAACGGCGAGGTCGACGCGGTGGTTGTCGGCGGCCCCAGCGGGCAGGTCGTCTATACGCTGGAAAACGCCGACCGGCCCTATCGCGTTCTCGTCGAACAGATGCGCGAAGGCGCCGTGACCTTGAGCGATGACGGCACGATCCTCTACTGCAACCAGAGCTTTGCGGAACTGATCGGCCGGCGATCCGAGGAGGTGGTCGGTGACCGCATCTTCGACTTTGTCGCCGAACATGACGATCTGCGCGCGATGCTGGCGGACGCCGGATCGGAGGGCCAGTCCGCCGAGCTCTGCGTGATCCTGCCGGCCGGCGGCCTCGCGCCGGCCAACCTGTCCATTGTCGAGCTTTCGGTGGAGGAAGGCGCTGATCGCATGCTCTGCGTGATCGTCACCGACCTTCGCCACAACTACGAACGGGCGCGGGAACTCGCCGAAGCCAGCCGGCGCCTGGAGGCGGAAATCGCCGACCGAACCCGGATCGAGCAGAGCCTGGCCATCGCGCTGGACGCCGCAGACATGGGCAGCTGGGACTTCACCTTCGCGGCGGCGAACACCATCCGCTCGCGCCGCCACGACGCCATCTACGGCTACGAGACTCCAGTGGAACGCTGGGGGCTGGAGGAAGCGGTTCGTCACTTCGTACCGGAAGACAGGGCGGGCGTCGTCGCGGATTTCCGGACCGCCGCCAGAACCGGGCGGCTGGACTTCGAGCGCAAGATCATCCGGGCCAACGACGGGGCCGTTCGCTGGGTTCATATCAAGGGCCGAACCTACTACCGCGACGGCCGCCCCGAACGGATCGCCGGCATCGTCGTCGACAACACCGAACGGCGCCTGATCGATGAGCAGCTCCGCCAGGGCCAGAAGATGGAAGCGATCGGCCAGCTTACCGGCGGCATCGCTCACGACTTCAACAATCTGCTGATGATTATCGGCGGTAGCCTGGAGGCGCTGTCCAGGCGCGTCCAACTTGACGAACGGACCCAGCGGCTCCTGGACGCGGCGCAGATCGGCGTCGACCGGGGCGCCAAGCTCAATGAGCAGTTGCTCGCCTTTGCGCGCCGCCAGGACATGCACGAGCAAGGTGTCTGCCTCAGCGACCTCTTGCCCAGCTTCGAGACCCTGCTGGACCGCGCCGTCGGCGAGGCGGTGATCGTCGAAATGCGGCGAACCGAGGACCTGTGGTTCTGCAAGACCGACCCGCACCAGCTGGAGACGGCGATCCTGAACCTCGCGATCAACGCCCGCGACGCGATGGACTCCAACGGGACCCTGGTCCTGGCCACGGCCAATGTCTCGATCTCGGGCGCGCAGGCCGATCCCTTCGACTCCAAGGCTGGCGACTATGTGATGGTGTCGGTGAGCGATAACGGGCCCGGCATGTCCCCCGAGATCGCGGCCCGGGTGTTCGAGCCCTTCTTCACCACCAAGGTGCTCGGCAGAGGCACCGGGTTGGGGCTCAGCCAGGTCTATGGCTTCGCGCGCCAGTCCGGCGGCTTTGTGAAGCTGGAGAGCGCTCCGGACCAGGGCACGACCGTGTCCATCTATCTTCCCCGGGCGGACCCGGTGGACAAGACCGAGCCTGACGAAGAACCGGCCGCGCCGTCGCCGCAAGCGGAAGGCACGATCCTGCTGGTCGAGGATGACGCCGATGTACGCTCGGCCACCTGCGCCATGCTGGAAGAACTCGGCTACGCCATTGTCGAGGCGTCTTCGGCCGATCAGGCGCTGGAGATCATCCGCGGCGGCCCGCCCGTCGACATGGTTTTTTCCGATGTGATCATGGCGTCGGGCATGACCGGCGTCGAGCTGGCCCGCGCCGTCAAGGCCGAGCATCCCGACCTGCCCGTCCTTTTGACATCGGGCTACACCGCCCAGCGGATGGCGCCGAGCGCAATGAACGGCGACCTGCCGCTGTTGCGCAAACCCTATACCCTGGCCCAATTGGCTGAAGCCCTCGCCAAGCTTGCCGGCTAGGATGATGCAGCGCAGGTTGGCGCCGCCCGAACCCGGTCGGCCATCGGTCCACCCATGCCGGCCACAGGGACGACAAGAATGACAAAAATCGCGGATGAGCGACCAGACTCCGGACTGCTCGGTCAGATCGGCGCCCTGAAGGTCGCCGCGATCATCACCGCGACGGTTGCGGTGGGATTTTCGCTTTGGGCGCTGAGGCACATTCTGGAGCCTTTCGTGCTCGCCCTCTTCCTGCTGATCATGGTGGACGGCATGGCGCGGGCGTTGCGGGACCAAGTGCCGGCCTTTCCCGAACGCGCCGCCCTGCCGGCTTCGATCGCCGCGATCGTCCTTATCTTCGCGATCACCGTCTGGGTCGCCGCCGGTAACGCCGGCGACTTCGCCGCGCAGTCCGGCGCCTACACCGCCCGCATCAATACGCTGCTCAGCCAGGGCGCCCAGGGCCTGGACCTCAAGGTCACGCCGACGCTCTCGAGCCTGTTGCAAAGGCTGAACCCCGGCCGTTTCGCCGGCGCCGTCGCGGCCGCGCTCAGCCATTTCGCCGAGGCCGCGGTCTTCGTCCTGATCTATCTCGGGTTTCTCATCGCATCGCGGCAAGGCTTCGCCAAAAAGGCCCGCGAACTGTTCGAAACCGACGGCGAAGTGACCGAAGCGGGGCGCGTATTCGAACGGGTTCGTCATGGCGTCGAGCGCTATATCTGGGTCCAGACCATCGTCGGGGTGATCATCACGGCGGCGTCCGCGGCCCTGATGGCGGTGACCGGCCTGTCTCACATCGCCTTCTGGTGCCTGATCATTTTTCTCGCCAACTACATTCCCGCCATCGGCGCGGCCATCGGCGTGCTTTTTCCGGCGCTCTTCGGGCTGGTGGAGCTCGACGGGCTGGCTCGGGGAGTCATTCTTCTGGTCGGCCTGGAGGCCATCCACTTCGCCGTAAGTCACGTGGTTCAGCCCCGGATGCAGGGGAAGTCCCTGAACCTCGACCCGATCGTCGTCCTGCTGGCGCTGGCCTTCTGGGGCGTGATCTGGGGCGTCGTCGGCGCCTTTCTGTCCACGCCGCTGACGGTGGTGGCGATGGCCATCCTCGCCGAGTTCAAGGGCACCCGACCGCTTGCGGTTCTGCTGTCGAGCGACGGCAAGCCCTATGCCGGCGAAAGCGCCCCCGGAAAAACCTGATCGGCCTACGGCGCTGCTGGATTCGACCGCCAAGTTCGCCAAGCCCGCCAAGAAGCCCTGTCGCGTTCGGGTCCGGGCCTGTGAACTGCGCGCCCTTGGCGCGCGATCGATACCCGCCGCGCAACGCCACGCCTTGGCGACCTTGGCGAGCTTGGCGGTCAGACGGTCGTCAGTATCCGACCACGAAGGACACCAAGGTCACCAAGGTCACGAAGAAGAAAAGCGCCAGTCTTCGCTGCCCCTTGGTGATCTTGGTGTCCTTCGTGTCCTTCGTGTCCTTCGTGTCCTTCGTGGTGAAATTCGGCGGACGATGACGCGCTGCGCGCCTTCGGGGTCGGCCTTGCCTCGCTGAGCCCGGGGCCACAAGGAAGCGGGCCGGTCTTGCGACCGGCCCGCGCCTTGCGTTCGCCTTGGCTCTCGATCGATCAGAAGTTGATCGAGATGGTCGAGCGCCGGTTGAGCGGCTCCTTGACCCCGTCGGGGGTCTGGACGGCCAGGTCGGTCTTGCCCTTCCAGTCGACCTTCAGCGTGGTCTGGTTGACGCCCTGGTTGACCAGCGCATCGGCCGTCGCCTTGGCCCGACGTTCCGACAGCCGCATGTTGTAGGCGAAGCCGCCGGAGGTGTCGGTGTGGCCGACCACGGTGATGGTGGTGGCGTTGCCCGACTTGGCGTAGTCCGCCGCCTGTTGCACCACCTGCTGGGCTTCCGGGGTCAGCACGTACTGATCGAACGGGAAGTAGACCACGAAGTCCTTGGCCACGGGCGCCGGAGGCGGCGGGGGTGGCGGCGGCGGCGGTGGCGGCGCGCCCCACTGGTAGCGGTAGCCGATCGCCACCTTGCCTTCGTTGTAGTTGTTCTTGAACTCGTACGACCCGTTCAGGAAGGCCGAGGAGTGGCCGTCCTTGGTGAACAGGTTCAGGCTCGCCCCCACATCCCCGAACACACCCGAGAAGTTGTCCTCGACCGCCACCGGCAGGCCGGTCGAGATCAGCGCCGCCCGGTTGCGGCCATCGAACTCATCCCAGGCCTGGCCGTGCACCGCCAGCTTGACCATGTACTGGTCGTTGCTGACCACCGGCATCGAGTAGCGCAGCCCAAGGGCGCCGCGGAAGCTGTCCTCGTCGTTGAAGCGCAGGGTGGTCCCCAGCACGTTGCCGGCCCCGATGGTGGTCTGGGCGTAGGCCACAACCCCGATCGGCTCCACCGCCCCCGGACCGAACGGGATGCGATAGCCGCTCTGGATCTCGCCGCCATAGGTGTTGACCTGGATCGAGCGCGACAGCCCCGCATTGCCCTGGCTGCGCAGGGTCAGGAAGTCGCCCTTGATCTGGCCGTCGATATAGAACTGGTCGAGCAGGTAGGTGGCGTAGACGCTCGCCGTGCCGCCTTCGTAGTTCTGGTCGGCCAGCCCGACATGGTTGCTGAAGTCCACCTGCGAGTTCAGGTAGCCGCCGGCCACCCCGATCAGGCCCACCCCGCCCATGCCGAGCTTGGTCGCTCCGTCGATGCCGCCGATCACCCCGTAGGTGTCCTGGCGATAGTCCAGGTCGAAGGTGTAGCCGGCCGGCGGATCGATCTTGTCGGTCCGGTCGGAGAAGGCCCCCACCGCCTTGATCCACACCCCCGGCGTGAAGCTGCCCAGCGAGCCCGGCGCCAACAGCACCGAGTCGCGAAGGTCCGCCTGGCGCTCCTGCCAGGGCGTCGTCGCATACCAGATGTCCTGCGCCGCCGTGGCCACGATCGGAGCGGCGAAGCCGCCAGGACCAGCCTGGCTGACCAGCACCGTGTCGTGGTTGGCGCCCACCGCGACATTATTGTCCAGGGTGTAGAGGAAGACGCCGCGGACCAGGCCGGCCGCGTTCGGCCCGAAGGTGGCGTAGCCGGTCGAGGTCGGCGCCAGGGTGAAGGTGGCCGCATTGGCCCCCGTGGCGCTGACCAGCACGATCGGGTTGGCCGTGGTCACATGACTGCCGACGCCCGGAGCGGCGACCACCTGGATGAAGCCCGTCCCCGACGTCGAGGCCACATTGACCGTATTGGCCACCGGCGTGCCGGTTAAGTTCACCGCCGTCTTGATGGTGCCGCCGTTGGAAGCCAGGGCGGTGGTGGCGCCGTTAAGTTGCTGCGTCCCGGCCGTTCCGGTGGAGAGGTCGATCAGGCCCGTATTGTTCAGGGTGATCGGCGCGCCGCCGGCCGACAACGTCAGGGTCGAGGCCCCGCCGTCCGAGCCGACCTTGATCGTGCCGGCGTTGTTGATCGTGTTGGTGGTGTGGTTGCCGAAGGCGAAGATGGTGGCGCCCACCGTGTTGATCACGCCGGTTCCGGCGGTGCTGACCGTGTCGGAGGCCACCGTGGCGTTGCCGGGGCTGAGCGCGCCAGCGCCGAAGGTGTCCGTGCCGCTGGTGGTGAAGACACCGCCGCTGAGCACGTTTATCGCCGTGTTGGAGATGTTGCCGACCACCGTCGCGTTGCCCGCCGCGCCGTTGCCCGTCAGGCTGGCGAAGTTCACGTCGCCGATCAGCGTGCCCGAGTCGTTGACCACCACCGAGCCGAGGCTGGTGGTGTTGCCAGCGGCGATGGCCAGGCCGGTCGGCGAGGCGCTGTTCGCCTCCACCGTGCCGGCCGCGCCGATGGTCACCGTCGTGGTGGTGTTGGCCGTGTCGTTGGTGAACTGGATCGACGGGAAGGTCGAATTGCCGACGCCGCTGGTCGTGCCGCCGGTGATGTTGATCGCGGTGGCGCCGCCGGAATAGGTCTGGATGGCGGTTCCGTTGCCGCTGAAAACCTTGCCCGTGGTCGTGACGCTGACGTTACCCGTGTAGCTTGCGGCAAGCACCGCGGTCGTACCGTTTCCGCTGACGGAAACGTTGTTCACATTCACCGTCGAACCATAGCTGCTGTTCGCGTAGACGCCGGTTGAATTGACCCCCGTCGTCGAGATCGTGCCGGTGGAATGGACAAACACTGTGCCGGCGATGTCCCGCACCCCGTCGGAGCTATCCTTCAAGGTGGTGACGTTGCCCACGGTCACATTGCCCGTGTAGCTGGCTTCCACCAGGATGCCGCGCGATCCGACGCCATTGGTCGAGACCGAGCCGACGCTCACTGTGGCGTTGCCATTGCTCTGCGCGTAGATGCCGGCCGAGGTGTTGCCGATCGTGGTGACGGCGCCGCCGGTCACCACCACGTCGCCTTGGAGCGACAACGCCAGCACGCCGCGCGAATAGAAACCGTTGGTTGAGATGTTGCCGAAGGTGAGATTGACGCCTTTCTGACCGGTTATGCGCACGGCCGAACTGCCATCGCCCGTCGTCGCAACCGAGGTGAGGTTGGCGGTCGTGGTCGCGCCAGTCGATTCGATCTGAACGCCCGTACTGTTGGCGACGCTGACATTGTTCGCGTTCGCCACGATCGACCCGGCGCTATAGGCGTAGATGCCCCGCGCTCCACCGGTGGTCGTTATATTGCCGCCGCTGATGTTGATAGAACCAGTGGAGGATTGAGCGTTGATGCCCGTGGCCGAAGCCCCGCCGGTCGACACCGACTGGGTGTCGACGGTGATGTTTCCGCTGCCGGTGCGGGCGAATACGCCCGACGAGTCGGGGCCGAAAAAGCTTCCGCTAGCGCCACTCGTTTTGACCGCGCCGACGTCGACTGTAACCGAGGAGCCCGCGCCATAGGCCCGGGCGTCAACCCCCCTCGAATAGCTGCCCGATGTGGTGATGTTGCCGCCGGTGACCATCACCGAACCGGTTGTGCTCCGCGCGTCGATCGCGTTCGAATTGGCGCCATAGGTGACGACATTCGCCGTGTTGGCGATCGCGGGCCCAGACCCGGCGCGGAGGAACACCGCCGGTGAATTGGCGCCTCTGGTCTCGACCAGGTTGCCCGAGGAGAACGAAACCGCCGAGCCGCTCGTCAGCGTCGCGCCGATAGCGTTCGCGCCGCTGGTGCTGAGGTTGCCGACCGTCACCACCACCGGCCCGTTGGTCGAGGTGATCGCGACCCCGTCGGCGTTGGCGCCCGTCGTCTGGACCTGGGTCAGGTCGACGACGACATCGTCGAAGCGGTCGGTCACCGCGACACCGGTCGAGCCGGCGCCGGCGGTGCTGACCACGCCACCGTCAACGGTGACGTTGCCGGCGCGGACGGTCTCATTCAGTACGGGGCGGGCTGGATGTTGTTGCGCGAGCCGGAGCAGCTTGGCCTAACGATCGATTTCAAGCCGCTCGCGCGGCGCTGGCCCGTTCATTAGGATCGGCGCGCCGGCCGGGCTCGCAGGGTTTGAGAGCCGCGCGCGCGGTGGAACCGCTTGCGCCAAGGCGTCGGGGGCATTACCGGCCAGAGCGGATTGGGCGCGACCCCCGGCGGGATCGCGCTCACGGATTTGGCTCGGAAGGACGCAAACGCAATGCTGGTCAAGGATCGAATCGTCGTCGTGACAGGCGCCGCGAGCGGCATCGGCCGCGCCCTGGCGCGCCGGTTCGCCGAGGAGGGCGCCAGGCTGGTGGTCTGCTCGGACCGCAATGGCGAGGGCGTCCGCGCGGTGGCCGAGGAGATCGGCGGCATCGCCTTCGAGACCGATGTCTCGAAGGAGGCCGACATCCAGCGCCTGATCGAACAGATCGAGGCCGAGCACGGCCCGATCGCCCTGTTCTGCTCCAATGCCGGCATCGGCATCGGCGGCGGCGAAGAGGTTTCGGACGAGGGCTGGCAGCGCATCTGGGACATCAACGTGATGGCCCATGTCTGGGCGGCGCGTCACCTGGTCCCGCGCATGGCCGAACGCGGCGAGGGCTATCTGCTCAACACCGCCTCCGCCGCCGGCCTGCTGTCGCAGATCGGCTCGGCCCCCTATGCGGTGACCAAGCACGCGGCGGTCGGCCTGGCCGAATGGCTGGCCATCACCCATGGCGACAAGGGGATCAAGGTCTCGGTCCTCTGTCCCCAGGCCGTGCGCACGGCCATGACCGCCGGCAATCCCGACGGCGTGGCCAGCGTCGATGGCATGATCGAGCCGGAGGCGGTGGCCGAGGCCTGCGTGCGGGCCATCGAGGCGGAGGATTTCCTGATCCTGCCCCACCCCGAAGTGCTCGAATACATGCGCCGCAAGAGCGGCGACTATAACCGCTGGATCGGCGGCATGCGGAAACTGCAGCGGCGCTATCGCGGCTAGGCCCGGCGCGGCCGGATGGACCTTCTTTTCCAAGGCTCGACCCGCACCTGGGCGCATCCCGAGACCGTCCAGCTTGGCCGCCTGCCGGCGCGCGCCAGCCTGACGCCCTTTCCCGACGCCGAGAGCGCCAGGGCCTATATGCCCGAGGCCTCGCCCTGGCGGCTGTCGCTGAACGGCGACTGGCGCTTCAGCCTCGCGGCGCGGCCGCAGGTCATCCCAGAGGATTTCGCCCGGGCCGATTTCGACGACGCCGGCTGGGCCAGCCTGCCCGTGCCGTCGAACTGGACCATGCACGGCTATGACCGGCCGCACTACACCAACGTCCAGATGCCGTTCGACTTGAGCCCGCCGAACGTTCCGGACGAGAACCCGACCGGGCTCTACCGCACCCGTTTCGCCCTGCCGCCGGGCTGGGACGGTCGGCGCGTGGTGCTGCACGTCGGCGCCGCCGAGAGCGTGCTCTATGTCTGGCTGAACGGCCGGGCCGTCGGCATGGGCAAGGACTCGCGCCTGCCGCAGGAATTCGACCTGACGCCTTTCCTCGCGGCCGATGGCGAGAACCGGCTCTGCTGCGCGGTGGTCAAGTGGTCGGACGCCTCCTTCGTCGAGGACCAGGATCAGTGGTGGATGGGCGGCATTTTCCGCGACGTCTTCCTCTACGCCACCGGCCGGACCTTCATCGCCGACATCTTTGCACGCGCCGAGCCCGACGCGGCCTTTGTGAATGGGCGGCTGACCGTCACCACCAAGCTGGGCTTCTCAGGCGCGCCGCAGAACGGCTGGTCGGTCGAGACCCAGCTCTACGACGCCGCTGGAAAGGCGGTGCTGGCCGCGCCGCTCACCGACGGGATCAGGGCCGATAATCGCACCCACAATCCCTATCGGGGTCCGTTGTCGCGCGTCGTCCAGACCGCCGATGTGACCGCGCCCCGGCTCTGGTCCTCGGAGACGCCCGTCCTCTACACCGTGGTGGTCAGCCTGATCTCGCCGGAGGGCGAGGTGGTCGAGGCCACATCCGCCCGCGTGGGTTTCCGCCGCGTCGAGCTGGGCGACCGCGAACTTTTGATCAACGGCAGGCCGGTGATGATCGCCGGCATGAACCGCCACGAGCACGACCCGCTGCGCGGCAAGGCGATCACCCGCGAGAGCATGATCGCCGACATCCGGCTGATGAAACAGTTCAACGTCAATGCGGTGCGCGCCTCGCACTATCCCAACGCCGAGGCCTGGTATGACCTCTGCGACGAGTATGGCCTCTATGTGATCGACGAGGCCAATCTGGAGGCGCACGCCTTCCTGCACGACCTCTGCCGCGATCCGCGCTACGCCGCCCAGTTCGTCGAGCGGGCCGCTCGCATGGTCGAGCGGGACAAGAACCACCCCTGCGTGGCCGCCTGGTCGCTTGGCAACGAGAGCGGCTATGGCCCCAACCATGACGCCATGGCCGGCGCCATCCGCGGGCTCGATCCCTCGCGGCCGCTGCATTACGAGGGCGCGACCTGGGCCTGGGACGAGACCTACACGCCCATTCCGCATGGCCTGCTCACCGATCCGGCCAGCCGCTCGGGCAAGCGGGCCTCAGACCTGATCTGCCCGATGTATCCGCCGATCGAGGCGATGGTGCGGTGGGCCGAGGCCGACGACCCGGCCGACCGCCGGCCGATGATCCTCTGCGAATACTCCCACGCCATGGGCAATTCGAACGGCAGTCTGGGCGACTATTGGGACGCCTTCCGAGCCCATCACGGCCTGCAGGGCGGCTTCATCTGGGAATGGTGCGACCACGGCCTGACCAAGCACACCGAGGACGGCCGGGCCTATGTCGCCTATGGCGGCGACTTCGGCGATACGCCGAACGACCTGAACTTCTGCTGCGACGGCATCGTCGGCGCCGACCGCGTCCCGCATCCGGCCCTGTGGGAGTTCAAGGTCCTGGCCCAGCCGGTGGCCATAGGCTGGCGCGACGCCGAGGCCGGCCAGATCGAGATCCTAAACCGGCGCGATTTCACCACCCTGGCCGACCTGACCGGGCGCTGGACGCTGGAGATCGACGGCCAGAGCGTGGGCGAGGGGCGCCTGCCGCCGCTGGCCACGCCGCCGGGCGGGTCCGAAACCGTCACGCTGGCGTTGCCGCGAGCGACCCTTTGCGCCGATCAGCAGGCCTTCCTCATCCTCCGCTTCACCTTGAGCCAGGACACGGCCTATGCCGCCGCCGGCCATGAGGTGGCCTGGGCGCAGTCGCCCGTGGCCTTGCCGCGCGCCCCGGCTCAACCGCGCGCGCCGAGGCGGGCGACGCCCCTGACGCTGCGCGAGGCCGGCGGGCGCGTCGGCGTCTCCGGCGACGGCTTCGAACTGGCCTTTTCCGCCGAGGCCGGATTGGAACGGCTGCTCTGGCGCGGCCGCCCGGTCATCGTCGCTGGCCCCAGCCTGCAGATCTGGCGCGGCCCCACCGACAATGACGGCATCAAGGGCATGGCGCGGCGTCGGGGCGGGGTGCTGAACGCCTGGCTCGCCGCCGGCCTCGACCGGCTCGTCCTTGCGCCCGCCCGCATCGCGCTTTCGCAAAGCGACGGCGTGGCGATGGTCAGCCTCGAACAGGCCGCCTCCTGCGCGGCCGCCCCGACCGCGATCGCTTGGCGCCAGGACTACCGCATCCAGCCCGATGGCCGGATCGCGGCGGCCTGCGCCTTTCATGTCGATCCCGCCTTGACCGACCTGCCGAGGCTCGGCCTCACCCTGACCCTGCCGGACGACTTCGAAGACCTGGCATGGTTCGGGCGCGGGCCGCTGGACTCCTACTCCGATCGCAAGCGCGCCGGCCGCATCGGCCGCTTCGCCGGAACGGTCGCCGGCCAGTACGTTCCCTATGCCATGCCGCAGGAGCACGGCAACAAAACCGATCTGCGCTGGATCGAACTGAGTTCGCCCGACGCGACGATCCGTTTCACCGCCAAGGCCCCGTGCGAAGGCTCGGCCAGCCGGTTCGCGCCCGAGGACCTGTTCGCCGCCACCCACACCACCGATCTGCAGCCGCGCGCCGAGGTGCGGGTCAATCTCGACATCGCCCAGCGCGGCCTCGGCACCGCCAGTTGCGGACCCGATACGCTCGAACGCTACCGCATCGGGCCGGGCGACCATGCGCTCGCCTTCGAAATCGAGGTTTCGGACCGATAAGGACGCGTCTCGGCCGGTCGCCGTCCCACGGCGTCAGCCGGTCTTGAGCTTTGGCGAGGCGATGGCCTTGCGGAGGACGCGAGACAACTGCTCGATGGAATAGGGCTTTTGCAGTAGTTCAAAGCCGTAGCTGCCGTTTTCGACGAGCACGTGGCTGTATCCGCTGGTCAGGATGACGGGGATGCCGGGATGCAGTCTGCGGATTTCCTGCCCCATTTCGAGGCCGCTCATGCCGGGCATGATGACGTCGGAAAACACCAGTTGAAAATGGCTTTCAGCATCGGCCAGCATCGAAAGCGCCTGGGTGGCGTCGCGGGCGAGCACGCTGTCATAGCCCAACGCCTTCAACGCTTCGGTGGCGAAATCGCCGACCTGTTCGTTGTCCTCGACCACCAGGACACAGAGGCCCGCGCCGGCGTCGTCCGCCCCTGACTCGGCCGTCGGCTGGATCCGGTCTTCGCCCGGCTCGGCGCGCGGCAGGTAAAGGATGAAGGTCGCGCCGTCGCCGACCACGCTTTCGACGCGAACCTCGCCGCCGGATTGCTTGGCGAAGCCGATGACCTGGGAGAGGCCCAGCCCAGTGCCGGCGCCCATGGCCTTAGTCGTATAGAAGGGCTCGAAAATGCGGTCGAGCGCTTCGGGCGCTATCCCCGATCCCGTGTCGGCGACCGCGACGGTGACGAATTCGGCTTCGACCGGCGGATGGTTGCGGATGGCCGGCAGGCCGCGGGCGGAGCCGACGCGAAGGGTAAGCCGGCCTTCGCCGCCCATCGCGTCGCGCGCATTGATCGCCATGTTGACGATGGCGGTGTCGAACTGGCTGCGATCGGCGCGCACGAAATAGCCCGCGTCCGGCAGTTCGGCCTCAACCGCGATGCGAGAGCCGCTCAGGGTCCTGACCATTTCGGTGATATTGCGCAGGCTCTCGGAAACCTCGAACAGTTCCGGGCTGAGCGTCTGCTTGCGCGCGAAGGCGAGCAGCTGGCTGGTGAGGGCGGCGGCGCGCTCGGCCGTCTCGCCGATGGCGTCGGTGTAGCGCCGGCGCCGCTCTTCCGACAGGTTCGGCCGCCGCAACAGTTCGACCGATCCCCGGATGACCGTGAGCAGATTGTTGAAATCGTGCGCGACGCCGCCGGTCAGCTGGCCGATCGCCTCCATTTTCTGGGATTGCCGCAACGCATCCTGGGCCGCCTCGCGCTCGGCGACCGCCTCGAAGACGCGTCGATCGAGCGTTTGATTCAATTCGTGCAAGGCGTTCTCGGCCCGTCGCCGTTCCGAATTGTCGTTGAACAGGATCGCCACGCGGCGGGCGTCCGGCGCGCCGACGCGGAAGGCGTGGACGTCGAACCAGCGGTCGTCGAGCGCCGCCGCGCCGTTCTCGAAGCGGATCGCCTCGCCCGTCTTGGCCACCTTTCCGTAGATGTCGAACCAGTGCTGTTCGTGATCGGGGGCGATCTCCCGCATCCACCGGCCCGCCGCGTCCTTCAGGCCGGTCTGAGCGGCGAAGGCGGGGTTCACTTCGACGAACCGGTAGTCGCTCGGCGCGCCGTCGTCACCAAACGCCAGTTCGACGATGCAGAAACCGGCGTCCAGCGATTCGAACAGCGAACGATAGCGGGCCTCGCTGTCGCGCAAGGCCGCGTCGATCGATCGGCGTTCCTTGGCCTCGGCTTCCAGCTCGCGCGAGCGCAGCGCATGCATCTCGACCATGCGCCGCAGTTCGAGCTGGGCCATCACCTGGCACGCCAGCACCTCCAGCGTAAACCGCTGATGCTCGGTGATCCCCTCGGGGCGCGGCGCACGATCGAGCACGCAGACCGTGCCCAGCGGCAAGCCCTCGGGCGTCGTCAGCTGCGCGCCGGCGTAGAAGCGCAGGCCCCCCTCGACGGCCACCAGCGGGTTGTTGACGAACCGCGGGTCGAGCCTCGTGTCGGGCACGACCATGGTCTGGTCCTGAAGGATCGCGTGAGCGCAGATCGACACGTCCAGCGGCAGTTCACGCGCGCCGATGCCGATCTCGGCCTTGAACCATTGCCGGCCGGCCGCGATCAGATTGACCACGGCGATCGGCGCGTCGAGCACCGTCGCCGCCAGACGCGCGATATCGTCGAATTCCGGCTCGGGGGGCGTATCCAGGATGCCATAGGCGTCCAGGGCGGCCAGGCGCGCGCTTTCGGCCCACGACACAGCGCCGCCGGGTGACGCCGGCTTGGAGGACCGAGTTTCCATCCGGGCCTTGTACCAGACAGCTTGGCCGCGGCGGAAGCCTGGGCTCTCGCGCCGAACCCGCCAGGGCGCGCCGGCGATTGACCCAAGGTCAGGCTCGACAGAGGCCCCTTGCCGGCCGACTGTCGACGCAAAGCGCCGGAGGAGACGACCCATGCCGCATGTGAAGGCCAACGGCCTCGACCTCTATTATGAAGCCCATGGTCCGGACGAGGCCGAACCTATCCTGCTGATCATGGGGCTGGGCGCGCAGATGAGCCGCTGGTCGCCGGAATTCATCGGCGCGCTGGTCTCCGCCGGCCACCGGGTGATCGCGTTCGACAACCGCGATGTTGGACTGTCCGAGAAGCTGGACGCGGCCGGGCCGCCGGACATGGGCGCGGTGATCCAGGCCTTGGCCGAGAAACGCAAGCCGCCGGTCGCCTACACGCTCGACGACATGGCCGCCGACGCCGCCGGCCTTTTGGCCGCGCTGGGGGTCGAGCGGGCCCATATCGTCGGCGCTTCGATGGGCGGCATGATCGCCCAGCTGGTCGCCGCGGACTTCCCCGAGCGCACCCTGTCGCTGACCTCGATCATGTCCTCCAGCGGCAACCCGGACCTGCCGCGCGCCACTCCGCAGGCCATGGCGCGGCTCAACACGCCCGCGCCCGATCCGAGGAAGGACCTGGACGGCTTCCTCAGCCATTCGGTCGAGGGCGCCAGGGTGATGGCGGGAACCTATCCGGTGGACGCGGCGCTGGTGCGCGAGCAGGCGCTGAGCGACTTCCACCGATCCTACTACCCGGTCGGATTCCAGCGCCAATACGCCGCCATCCTGGCCTCGCCCGATCGCCGCCCCAAGCTTGGCGTCATCACCGCGCCGACCGTGGTGATCCACGGCGCCGATGACCCGCTGGTGCCGGTGCAGGCCGGCCGGGACACCGCCGAGACCATTCCAGGCGCGGACCTGCGCATCATTCCCGGCGTTGGCCACGAAATGCCGGCGCCGGTGCGGGACGCCTTCGTCGCCGGCATCCTCTCCGCCGTCAGCCGGTCCAAGGTCGGAGCCTGAACCGGCCCTGGGCGTGGTCGGGCCGCCCAGTCGACGGCGATGACCTCGGTGAAAGGCGGCGAAACCTCGCCTCCCGGAGAGCCAGAGCGTAGCATCATGCCTTGAGATCGCCGCCTGGAGACCCTCGGTGCTGGCTGAAGAGATCGAGACCAAGCGGCTGAAGCTGCGCCCGCTGTCGTTCGACGACGTGGGCGCGGTGTTCGCCTTCGCCGCCGATCCGGACTGGGGGCGGTATGAACTCGTGCCGTCGCCTTACACCCACGCAACGGCCGAGCAGTTCGTAGCCAGGGCGATCCTCGCCGATCGCGCCGTGCGGCCGTCCTGGGCCGTGAGCCTCGATGGCGAAATGATCGGGAGCGTGAGCTTCGGATCGGAGAGCGACTGGAAGATCGCCGCGCTCGGCTACGGCCTGAACAAGGCCTACTGGGGCAAGGGGCTGGCCGCCGAGGCGGTGAGCGCGGTTCTGCGCCAGGCTTTTGCAGGATACGAGCAGCTGCGCAGGATCAGAGCGCACACCGACTCAAGGAACAGCCGTTCGATCGGACTGCTGCGCCGGCTGGGCTTTACTCAAGAGGGGACCTTGCGCGCCAACCAGCTCAACAAGGGCGAGTTCGTCGATGAAGCGATCTTCGGGCTGCTGAGGGAAGAGTGGACGCGATAGCGAGGCTGAGGGGATTCGTGTCGGGTGTCGTTTTGCTTTGCGCCGTTGCGCCGAGCGCGGCTCTCGCCGCCGATCAGGAGGTGCACATCGGCCGGGGCGATCAGGCGCTCTACGGCTCGCTTCTGCGGCCACAGCATCCGCAAACCGGCGCCGCGGTCCTGATCCTGGCCGGCTCCGGGCCGGACGATCGCAACGGCGACGAGGCTCAACTGGGGGTCACCCCTCACAGCCTGAAGCTCATCGCCGACGGACTTGCCGCCGCCGGCGTCATTTCGCTTCGCATCGACAAGCGCGGCATCGCCGCAAGCGCGCTCGCGGTCCCGGCCGAGGCGGACTTGCGCCTTCAGACCTACGTCGCCGACGCGGTCAGCTGGACCCGTTTCCTCCGCGCCCAGCCCGACGTGCGCTGCGTGGTCATCCTGGGCCACTCCGAAGGGGCCTTGATCGCCGCGCTGGCGGCGCAGCAAGCCGATGTTTGCGGCCTGGTGAGCCTCAGCGGCGCCGGCCGCAGTCTCGGCGACATCATCGACGAGCAGATGCGCGACGCCGGGACTCCCGCGCCGGTGGCCGAGCGCATTCACGCCATCATTGTTTCATTGCGCGCGGGCAAGCCGGTCGCCGACATCCCGCCGGCGCTGACGAGCCTCTTTCGCCCAAGCGTGCAACCCTACCTGATCTCCGAGATCAATCTCGATCCGGCCGCCGAACTGGCCAAGGCCAGGGCGCCGGTCCTGATCGTCCAGGGCGACAACGACCTGCAGGTGAAGGTCGCCGACGCCCAGCGCCTGGCGGCGGCGCAGCCCCGCGCCCAACTGGCGATCCTCAAGGGCATGAACCACGTGCTGAAGCTCGCGCCCCCCGACCGGCCGGGCAATCTCGCCACCTACGCCAACCCCGACCTGCCGCTCGCGCCAGGCCTGATCCCGGCGATCGTCGCCTTTATAAAGGCCGCGTCGGCTCCTGGGCCGGGCTAGGCCCAAGGTCAAACGACCGCAGGTGGACTTGTCCGGTAGGAAGCCGATGCCTGGAAGAGGCTGGCCGACGAGATGGCGGCTTTCCAGCCCGTCAGTCCCGGCCGCGCAGGATGATCGCCGAGCTTGTCCCCAGCGCCGTGGCGTAGGCGTCCGCGGCCTCGCTGGAGATCGGGGTCTGGTTGTTTTCGTGGGAGCGCACCGTACTGGTGACGACGTCGCAGATGTCGGCGAATTGCGGGCGGCTCAGCCCGGCCCGCTCGCGCAGCCGTTTGAGCCGGTCGCCCGGGGTCTCGCGCAGGGTGAGGGGTCGGTCGCTAGCGACCACGCCCAATCGCCGCGAGGTCGCGGCGATGATCCGGATCGCCTTGGCCACGGCGTCCTGCTCCTCGGTGAAGCCGTATTGGCCCAGGAGAAGATAGGCCTGCCGCAATATGTCCAGATCCGTCATGTCAACGCCACCCGGCCCGCGTCGCGCCGTGTTGCTAGATCACACGATTCCAGCGCTCAGTGCGACCATCGACCTGCGCGGGTTTTTTCCGGGACGTCCTAGAGGCGACAGGACGGTGGATAAACGAGCGGGAGCGGCTTATGCGTCGGGCATGAGCGACGCGCCGCAATCGGGAAAATCGGGCTGGATCGAGACCGATCGGCTGGCCGCGCTGGATCGATACGACATCCTGGACACGCCGCCGGAGGACGAGTTCGACGACCTGGTTCGCGTCGCCGCGCATATTTGCGGCGTGCCGATGGCCATGGTCACCCTCATCGACCGCGACCGCCAGTGGTTCAAGGCGGCGCTCGGCGTCGAGGCGAGGCAGACGCCGCGGGAAATCGCCTTTTGCGCCCAGGCCATCCAGCAACAGGACATGCTGGTGGTCGAGGATGCGACGAAAGACCCTCGGTTCGCGAAAAATCCTCTGGTGACCGGCGACCCGCATCTGCGCTTCTATGCCGGCGCCCAGCTTGAAACACCCGAAGGCCTTCCGCTGGGAACCCTGTGCGTGCTCGACACCGAGCCGCGCGCGCTGACGCCGGATCAGCGGTTCGCCCTGAAGGCCCTGGCCCGCCAGGTGATGTCGCAGATGGAGCTGCGCCGGGCGCTTTCCCGCCAGCGCCAGAGCGAAGAGCGACACCGGCGCATTCTGGAAAGCGCGCTCGACTACGCCATCATCGCCATGGATATGCAGGGCGTCATCACCAGCTGGAACGAGGGCGCCCATCTTATACTGGGCTGGTCTGAGGCGGAGATGTGCGGCCGCCCCTGCGACGACTTCTTTACGCCGGAAGATCGCGCCGCGCGTGTTCCGGAGATCGAGATGGGCTTGGCCCTGACCCAGGGCCATGGCTCCGACGAGCGCTGGCACCTTCGCAAGGATGGCGCGCGGTTCTGGGCCAGCGGCGAGATGATGCCTCTGTCCAGTGACGATGGAGCCCCCGTCGGCTTTCTCAAGATCCTGCGCGACCGCACCGACTTTCGCCAGGCGCAGGAAGCGCTCAAGGCCAGCGAAGAGGCGGCGGAGCGGGACCGTCGGCTGCTGGTCGGCGAGCTGGAGCATCGGGTCAAGAACACGCTGTCGCTGGTCCAGGCGATCGTCAGCCAGTCGCTGCGCAGGGCGACGACGCCCGCCGACGCGCGCCGCGCGATCGAAGACCGGCTGGTCTCGCTCGGCCGCGCACACGACATCCTGACGCAATCCAACTGGGCCGCCGCGCCGATCGCCGCTGTGGTCGCGACCGCGACCAAGCTTCACACGGCCGATCAGGGCCGGATCGCCGCCAGCGGCCCGCTGCTCAACGTCACGGCGCGCGCCGCCGTCGGACTGTCGATGGCCCTGCATGAACTGTGCACCAACGCGGTGAAATATGGCGCGCTTTCGGACCCGGCGGGGCGTGTCAGCATCGTCTGGTCGACGACCGGCGACGGCGAGGACGCCATGTTCGAGCTGACCTGGCGCGAGGAAGGCGGCCCGCCGGTATCGCCGCCGACCCATGAGGGCTTTGGCTCCAGGCTCATCAAGGCAAGTTTATCTGGCGAAGCTAATCATCAAAGCGCCGTGGAATATCTTCCGGGCGGCGTTGTGTGGCGAGCAAAAGCTTTACTGTCTTCTATCGAGGAAAAATAACAGCTTTTTCCATCGAGGAACAAATCGTTATCCAGACGGTTCACCCTCCATGGTCTGTTCGCCCCAAGCCAAACCCGTCATCCTTGTCGTCGACGACGAGGCGATCGTGCGCATCAACGCCACGGACATGCTGGAGGACGCGGGGTTCGCCACGCTCGAGGCCGCCAGCGCTGAAGACGCCCTGTCGTTGCTCGCCAGCCATCCCGAGGTCACGGTCCTTTTCACCGACATCAACATGCCGGGCCGGTTCGACGGATTGGAACTGGCCAGACGCGTCCAGGGCTGCCATCCGCTCATAAGGCTGATCATCACCTCGGGCCTGCCGCAAACCGGGTTGAACGACTTCCCGGCCGCCAGCGCCTTCGTCCCCAAACCCTACGACGCGGACTCGATAGTCGATGCCGTCAGGGCGTTTCCGAACTAAGCCAAGGCCGCCTGAACGCGTCGCCCGCCAAGCCTGAACGGTGCGGCCTCGGCAGTTGGCGCCGAAGCGTGACCAGTCGGCGGAACGGTCAGGCTTGCTTGGGTATTATGTCACCATGAGACATTTGCAGATGATCCGAACGACGGCGCTCCTTTCAGTCGGCGTGGCCGCACTGTCCCTCGCGGCCTGCAACAGGAACGGCGCGGCGCAAAACGGCGCCTATGTCGCCGGATCGACGGATTCGTCGCTCCCGGTCAGCAGCCAGCCGCTGCCGCCGAGCAACGAATACCAGGCCGTGGCCGACACGGCGCCGCCGCCATTGCCGGTCTATGACCAGCCGCCCATCCCCGGACCGGGCTATGTCTGGACGCCGGGCTACTGGAATTGGAGCAACGATTCCGACGACTATTACTGGGTGCCCGGAACCTGGGTCGAGCCGCCCGAGAACGGGCTCTATTGGACGCCGGGCTATTGGCGCTTCTACGATGGACGCTACCTCTTCAGCGACGGCTATTGGGGCCCGCAGGTGGGGTTCTACGGCGGCGTCGACTACGGCTACGGCTACGGCGGCGACGGTTATGCCGGCGGTCGCTGGCAGGGAAACCGGTTCTATTACAACAGCTTGGCGAACAATTTCGGCAGCCGGCGGATCGATACCGTTTACAGCCAGGGTGTGCCGGCGAGCGCCAGCCGGGTCAGCTTCAACGGTGGCCCCGGCGGCCTCAGGGTCGCTCCAGGCGCGGCCGAGGTGCGGGCCGCGCAAGCGCGCCATGCGCCGCCGACCCGCAACCAGCTCCAAGAAGTGCGAACCGCCAGGTCGCAACCGCAGCTTCGCGCCAGCGTCAATCGCGGCGCGCCGCCGATCGCGGCTCTCTCGCGGCCGAATGCCTTCCACCAGCGGGGCGGCGCCACCGCCGCCCGTTCGGCGGGCGACTACACGCCGCCGGCGGGACACGGCCCCGGCCATGGCCCAGGTCAGGGTGGCGCACACCCGGGCATGGGTCCGGGCTCGGACATGACCGGTCGCGCGGCCGGCCATCCCGGCGAAGCGCCGGGGCGAACGGCTGCGGCGATAGGCGGGCGGCCCGGCGAAATGGCCGGTCGCGCCGCTCCCGCCGAACGCCAGGCCATGCATGGGCCGTCCGCGCAGGCGCGCGCTCCGCAAATGCACGGCCCGCAAATGCGCGCGGCTCAGATGGGCGCTGCGCCGCAGATGCACGCGCACGCGGCCCCGCAGCAAATGCACGCGCCTCAAATGCGCGCCGCGCCGCAGATGCATGCGCCTCCGCAAATGCACGCCTCACCGCAGATGCATGCGCCTCAAATGCACGCCGCGCCGCAGATGCACGCGGCCCCGCAAATGCATGCGCCTCAAATGCGCGCCGCACCGCAGATGCATATGGCCGCGCCCAGGGCGCCAGCGGCGGCCGCGCCCAGAGCCGCCGCACCGCACGCGGCCGCGCCGGCGCACGGCGGGCCGGAGCGCCACTAGTCGGTCAGGCTTCGCGGCGGCTCGCCGGCCCATGGTCCATGACGCCCCAGAACGAACCGGTTCTAAGCTTTCAAAAGGCGAAATAGGGACCCGTCGCACCGCCGGAGGTTCGACCTTCCAGCGCTGTATAGACATTGCGCCCGTAGAAGAACGGCAAGCCGAAAGCAAAGCTGTTCGGCAAGGGGGCGAAGCCCTTGATGGTGACGGGGTCTGCGCCGATGCCAGGCGCCACGGCGAAACCGGTCGATAACAGGGTCTGGGCGTTATAGAGCGTGAAGGCGCCCGAGGCGCTGACGCCGTTCATCCCCTCGATCGTCGGGGACAGGGCGAGCGGCGCACTCGGACAATAAAAGCCGATAAAGTCCGCGCCAGTACAGGTTGGGATGGTCTTGTCGACAAAATAATAGGCGTTGCTTCCGCTGTCCAGATAACTGTCCGGCAGAGTCTTGCCGTTATAGACCGCTGTCAGCAAGCCCGCGCCGCTTGAACTCGTCGACGTCGTTGTCGTCAGCACGGTCGCCGCGCCAAGACCGTTGTTGGTTTGCGTTCCGATGCCGAAATATAAGGTCCCGATCAGGCTCGGCTCTCCGCCGCTCGGCGCCGCGGGCAGGCTGAGGATCGTGCCGTTATTGTTGATGCTCATGGCGGCGACGGGATTGGGCAGCTGCTGAAACGGCGCTGCTGTCGAGGCGGTTCTGGTGATGACCGATGAGCAGCCCGTGGATGGGCAGTCGTAGTAGATCGCCGACGAGGAGCCTCCGGGGCTTTGGCACAGGCTTCCGCAATCGGTGGTGGTCACCCCGACGCCGATGACTCCGTTGGCGCCGAAACTCTGCACCGTATTCAGATCCATGCCGCCGCCGGACGAGCAAGACGAAGGGACATTCGAGAAGGCGCCGGTGTCCCCGATCACCTGCAGCGGCATGTTCGCAACCGACTCGCCGCCGATCTGGAAGTCCGCCTGGCGAACCGAGCCGAAGACGTAGCCATCGACATATTGGTAACATTCGCCGACCGGGTTGGCGCTCGCGTCGCTCTGGCTGGGCAGAGCGTTCAGGACGCTGGCGTTCAAAACAGACTGAATCAGGCGCAGGCCGACCGACCCGGTATCGAGAAGCACATGATCGATGGTCTGGCAGTTGCTCGTACCGGGCGCGCACACGGTCACCGACACAAAAGCTGTGTTGTCCGAGGTATAGGCGTTGGGCCCGGTATTGAGGGCGGCCGGACCGTCGTCCACGGTGACCGTAACGAAATTGGACAGGGCCGCCGGGGGGGTCGGCGCGCCGCCGGCCGAACCGCCTGAGCCAGGGCCGCTTATGCTGGCTGCGCTCCCGCCCCCACCACCGCCTCCGCCTCCGCTCCCGCCGCAAGCCGCGAGCATGAGGACAGCGGTCAAGGCGAGGAGTTTCCTGATCATCGCCATGGTCTATTGCAAGTCGGCGGCGGAAAAGCCCGCCGGCGCCATTTGCGGCAGGTAGGCGACCCCTGAAAAAGCGCCTGGATGGCCGCTGGTGCGAACGATGAAATCGCTCCGATTGACCGAAAACGGCCTGCGGGCTCGCCGGCCGTGATGCAGGGCGTTGTCGGACTGAAAGGCGTCGAAATAGCCGCCAAGCAGTTGGCGAAGATCCGGCCTGGCGGGACCTTGCCACGTCACCGCGAACACCACCCCGTCAATGCGGGCATATTCGTGGACCACGCCATTGGCGAGGGTCAAGGCGTGGACCGTATAGCCTCCCGAGGCCTGCGAACTCATTCGCGCCGAAAGGTGAGCGCGATCGGCCTCGACACTGGCGTAGGCGCCGCCCAGGGCGGCGTGGGCCGGAGCGGCGATGACAAGACAAGCCGCGCCGACGGCGAACAGGGCGGCGACGCCCAGCCAGTACGGCGAGCGCAGGCGTCTTGGATCTCGCGCCTGCACCTCGCGGTCTCTACCCAACACGCTCTCTCCGGCCGCCGGATACGCCCAACGGCGCCAATACCTTATCAAGGCCGGCATTGGACGTTGCTACCGGGTTGAGGTCAACAGCCGGCGTTGCAAGTCGGTGGGGATGGCGCCGGCCTGCGTCGATCGGTCCGCTTTCAGAGATCCGGCCGGATCACCGCCTTGCCGACCACCTTGCGGTCGGCGAGCAGGTCGAAGGCTTCCCGCCAGGCCGACAACGGCAGTTCGGCGTGGACGCGCGGCTTGATCTTGCCCTCGTTGGCCAGGTCCCAGACCGCCTTGGCGTTTTCACGGCCCTTTTCGGGGAACTGGCGGCCATATTCGCCAGCGCGCACGCCCATCACGGAAAAGCCCTTGATCAACGGCATGTTGACCGAGACGCTGGGGATGCGGCCCGAGGTGAACCCCACGATCAGCAGCCGGCCGTTGAAGGCGATGCAGCGGACGCTCTCGTCGAAAACATCGCCGCCAACCGGGTCGTAGATCACGTCCGCCCCATGGCCGCCCGTGGTCTCCTTGACGAAGTCGCGGAAGCCGCCGGTGACGTTGACCACCGCATCCGGAGCGTATTCCGCCTCAATGACGCCGAGCTTGTCGTCGGAGGCGGACGCCGCGATCACCCTGGCGCCCATCAGCTTGCCCAGATCGACCGCGGCCAGGCCGACGCCGCCGGCCGCGCCGTGCACCAAGAGCCACTCGCCCGGCTGCATCGCCGCCCGGCGCACCAGCGAGACATAAGCCGTCAGATAGGCCGTGCCATAGGCGGAGGCCTGAGCGAAGGAGAGCCGTTCGGGCTTGGGGCGCAGGCTGGAGGCGCTGGCGACGGCATAGTCGGAAAATCCGCCGATGCGCGCGCCACCGACCACCGCCTCGCCGATCGTCCAGCGCTCGACGCCCTCGCCGAGCGCCTCGATCTCGCCGGACATTTCCAGGCCCGGAATGAAGGGCAGCGGCGGCTTGTGCTGATACGCGCCGCGGGTCATCAGAAGGTCGGGGAAGTTGACCGAGGCCGCGCGCACCTTGACCAGCACCTCGCCGGGCCCGGGCCTGGGCGTCTCGATCTCCTTCAGGGCGCAGCCGTCGTAGTTCGGGGCCAGCGTTTCGACGACCAGGGCGCGCATCAGGCAATCCGTCCTTCGAAACCTTCGCGCACCAGCGCCGGCGGCGACAGCGGCGTCTTCAGCGTGAACCGTTGAAACGCGGCGACCCCCATGCTCGGCGTCTATCGGTTCAGCCGGGGCAGGGCGGGCAGGCCACCCAGGATCAGCTGCACGGCGAACTCGACAGCGGCCGGCACGTCGATCGGCCGGCGCTCCAGCATCAGCTCGCCCACCTCGCGGGCGACGGCGATACAGGCGGCGGCCAGATAGTCCAGGTCGACCTTCGGCCCGTGACCGCGCTCAAGCACGTCCGACACCGACCATTTCACCTGTTCGAACACCGCCTGCATCTCCGGCGTCTCGATACGCACATGCGGATGCGGCTCGACGCCTCCCGGCGGCGGCTGGACGGCGTCCTGTTCGTCGACCAGGAAGTTGTAATAGGCGTCGATGGCGCGGCGGATATAGCTCTCGAAATCCGCCGAGGCCTCGTATTGCGCCTGCAGGATGGGACGGAAACGTCGCGCGCCGTCGTCGGACAAGGCCTCGTACACCTCTTCCTTGGAACGGTAATAGTTGTAGAAGGCGCCGACCGAGAGATTGGTGCGCCGGATGATGTCGCGCACGCTGGCGCTCTCATAGCCCAGCTCGGCGAACACCAGGCGCGCGGCGTTAAGGATGGCGCGGCGGTTGGCGGCCTTGGTCAGCTCACGCTTGCCGGCCTGACTGGTGTTGAGGAGATCGGACTCGGTCACGGACGGGGCTCTTCACAAAGACTGCGCGGCATCTTCGGCTATCGTCCCCCGCCGGGGCAAGCATTCCCGTTACGGCGACGGCACATCGGGTTGGATCGCCGGCCGGCTGCAGTCGGCGAGGCAGCTTGTCCAGTTCTGTGGGCAGGAGGGCGCATCCTCGCCGGCCAGGCAGAAATAATAGGTGTGGGCGCAGGCGGCCCGGCACTGGTCGGAATCGGCGGGGATGGCCGAGGCGTCGGCGCTCGCCAGGCTGGCGGCAAGCGGCGGCGCGGGGGCATTGGCCGCCTGCGCGCCGCGAAGCGCGTTTGTCGCCGGTGGGGTGGGCTGGGAAGCTTTAGGCGGCTGAGCCGGTGCGGCGCCGACGAGCAGGACGGCCAAGGCCGCAAAGCACAGACTGGAGCCGATCCGCCGCATGGCCCGGTTTTGCGGCCCGCGCGGTTAAGACGCCGTTAACCATGAATTGTCAGGGGCGCCCCGCTGGCCCGTCGCGGCCGCCCGGCGCTTTGCGGGCTTGAGGGTCGCCTCTCGACGGCGGTCCAGGTGAACCTGAACGAGGCCGTTAGCGTGATCGAAGGAATAGGGGCGTAGCGGTCGGATCGCTGCTTCGCCGATTCGGAAACCCGTCGAATGGACGTCTATCTCGACTATGCCCGGCGCGGCCTGACCGCCTGGTGGCGCTATCCGCTGACCATCGTCCTGGCCCTGGTCATCTGGATCGCGCTGGACATCGCCATCGTCTTTGGCCTGATGGTCAGCCATCTGATGCCGGGCAATGTGGCGGCCGAGCTCACCAAGCCGTCGCACCCGGTGCTGTTCTTCGGCGGCAACGGCCTGGCCTTCGCCACGGTGATCCTGGGCTTCGCCGTCGCCATGCGGCTCTTGCAGCGCAAACGCATGGCGGACGTCATCGGCGCGTGGCGCTGGAGCCGGTTCGGCCTGGGGCTGGGCGTCTGGACCGCCTGCCTTGTGGCCACGACTCTGGCGGATTTTCTGCTGCGTCCGGGCGGGTTCCGCTGGAGCGCCAACGGCGGCACCGGCGCGCTGGCGCTGGCGGCGCTCATCGGGCTGGGCGTGCAGACCTTCGCCGAGGAGTTCGTCTTTCGCGGCTATCTGACCCAGGGCCTTTTGCTGGCGACCAAGCGGCCTCTGGTCGCGTCGATCCTCAGCGGCCTGCTGTTCGGGGCGCTGCACATTCCCAATGGGATCCCGCAAGCCCTGAACGCAGTGCTGTTCGGCATCGTGGCGGCCCTGATCGCCATCCGCACCGGCGGCATCGCCTTCACCTACGGCATGCATCT
Organism: Caulobacteraceae bacterium; assembly: GCA_965277425.1. Classification (GTDB taxonomy): domain Bacteria; phylum Pseudomonadota; class Alphaproteobacteria; order Caulobacterales; family Caulobacteraceae; genus Poindextera. The sequence continues at coordinate 534,727 of CBDICR010000006.1, read as the reverse complement.
GATCAACAACCTGGCCGGCGCGGTGATCGTGGTCTCGGCCAGCGACGTCTTCAACGGCAGCCCGGGCCTGATCACCCAGTCGACGCCGGGCCTGATGTGGTGGGACCTGATCGCCGGCGTCGCGGTATTGGCCGCGCCGCTTTGGTTCGTGCTGCGTCTTACCCGAAAGGACGTTCAGTCCGAAGCGCGGGCGAGCGTATTCGACTAGATCAGGCGCAGGCCGAGCACCGCGACGACGTAGGGCAAAAGGAAGGTGAAAGCCACCAGCGCCACGCCATAGAGGCCGGCCACGATCGGCCGGCCGTCGCGAAAATTATAGACGGCGCCGGCGACCAGCAGCCCGGAGATCGGTCCCAGCAACAGGAAGGGCGCGAGCTTCTTGAAGCGCGAAAGCGTCGTGGGAGCCGGTTGCGGATCGACGGCCGAGGTCATGCCGAAGGATTAACAGTCTCTTAACGTCTGTCCAACGGGAATCCTGCTAAGTATGGTTAACGAAAGCATAATTTTTCGTGCGCTGTCGGCGCTGTCCCTGAACGGGCCAGGATTTTGACCTAGGGTTTCGCCCCGCCCAGCCGTTCGATCAACGCCATGGCCCCGGCGGGCGCGCGCACCTTGCCCTCGTGGATGATGAAGGCGAAGACCTCGCGCGGCTTGCCGTCCGGCTTGTGATCGGGGTCGGCGCAGTCCAGGTCGGCGGGCCGGCCGCCCTCGGCCCATCGGGTCAGGCGCGCGGCCCAGCCGTCGAGCTCATCCGGCCTGTAGGCGGTCTCGACATCGTCCGAGCCGGTCTGCAGGCGCGCATAGACGAAGTCGCCGGTCACGTCGGCCAGGGCGGGATAGGCCCTGTGGTCGGCGAAGACCACAGGGACCTTGTGCTTGCGCAACAGGGCGGCGAAGGCCGGCGTGCTGAAGCTGTCGTTGCGCACCTCGACGCAGTGGCGCAGCGCAAAGCCGTCGAGCGTTTTCGGCAGGAGATCGAGGAAGGCCTCGAAGTCCGGCTCGTCGAATCGCTTGGTTGGGGCGAATTGCCACAGGATCGGCCCCAGCTTGGGTCCCAGCTCGCTCAGCCCCTCGAAGAAGCGGGCGATCGAATCGCCCGCCTCGGCCAGAATCCGGCGGTTGGTGGTGAAGCGCGAGCCCTTCAGCGTGAAGACGAAGCCGTCCGGCGTTTCGTCGGCCCATTTGCGGTAGGTGGCCGGTTTCTGCGAGCCGTAATAGGTGGAATTGATCTCGATGGCGCTCATGCGCCGGCTCATATAGCCGAGCTCGTCCTTCTGGGTCAGGTCGTCCGGATAGAAGACGCCGCGCCAGGGCGGGAAGGTCCAACCCCCGACGCCGATGCGAATATGGCCACGCTTTTCCATCTTGAAGGTTCACCTTCGCCGCCTGCGCGTCTAAAATAGCGTTGTTTTCGGGGACAAGGGGCGTGGTCGCATAGACACGGCGTAAATAATTTCGCGCCTAACTGGCAGCATGACTTATTCTTAACGGGTAAATCGACGCCGACCCCGCTACCTCAGCGCCAGCGCGGGGACTTCAAGGCACGATCTGGACCGGGCGTCCGCGCCGGTCATTTTTCAGAATTGACGAGCCTATCGATGCGACTTCGCCTAACGCCGCTCATGCTTCTGCCGCTTCTGGCGGGCTGTGCGCTTGGGCCGACCGTTCCCAAGCCGGACACCCACACGCCCCTGGCCTTCGAGGCGCCCACCGACGTCACCCAGCCGGGCGTTCCGCTTGACCACTGGTGGACCACCTACCACGACCCACAGCTCGAGACCCTGATCGAACAGGCGCTGATCAACGCGCCCGATGCGCGCAGCGCGCGCGCCAAGCTGTTGGAGGCGATCGCAACGCGCGCCGGCGCGCTGGCGGCCTACGGCCCGCAGGGCGACCTGCAGGCTTCGGCGACCGATACCTACACCAATGTGCTTCAGGGGCCGCCGCCGATCGTCATCGCCCCCGGCGTGCCGCCGATCACCTTCACCAATGCGGGATCCACCCAGGCCTACCTGGCCAATTTCAATGTGAGTTGGGAGATCGACGTGTTCGGCCGCAAGCGCGCCGCGCGCGGCAAGGCCAATGCCGACTTGGCCGCGGCGCGGCTCGACAACGAGGTCACCCGCACCGAGCTTGAGGCCAGCGTCGCCGACCAGCTTTTCCAGGCGCGCGGCCTGGCGATCCAGCTCGAAGACGCGCGCGAAGCCAACAGGATCGACCAGAAGCTCGCCGACATCGCCCGCGCGAAGTCGGACCACGGGCTGGGCGCCAGTTCGGACGCCGATCAGGCCGCCGCCGAGGCCGCCCAGAGCGCCGCCCAGGTCACCGACCTCGACGGCCAACTGCACGCCGCCCGTCGCACCCTGCTGGTTCTGGTCGGCAAGGGCGTCGATCCGCTGGCGAGCCTGCCGGCGGATGCCGAGGCCGGCGCGCCGCCGGCCCTGCCGGTCACCGTTCCGAGCGACCTTTTGGCCCGCCGCCCCGACGTGCGCGAGGCGGCCCAGCAGATCCGGTCCGCCACCGGCCAGCTCAAGCTCGACGAACTGGCGCTGTTTCCAAAGTTCAGCCTGTCGCCGGGCGTCGGCCTGAGTTCCGAGCCGCTGTTCGGCGCGTCGCTGACCAGCGACGTCTGGTCCATCGGCGTCGGCGTGGTGCAGCCGATCCTCGATCTTCCCCGCCTGAAAACGGTGATCCGGGCGCGCGGCGCTCAGGCCGACCAGGCGGTGATCGCCTATGAAAAAGCGGTGCAGACCGCCTATGGCGAGTCCGAGAACGCGCTGGTCCAGCTTTCCGACGACGAGGCGCGCGTCAAGCTGCTGATCACGGGCGAGGCGCAGGCGCGCGCGGCCTATGATGCGGCGCTCAAGCGCTATTCCTACGGCCTCGACGACCTGACCTCGACCCTTTCAGCCGAACGGACCTGGCGGACGACGCGCAGCGCGCTGACCGCCGCCCAGGTCCAGGCGCTGCGGCGTTCGGTGACGGCTTTCAAGGCCCTCGGCGGGGGTTGGACGCCAGGCCCGGTGCCGGTGCAGCAGGCCGCGCGATGAGGACTTCGCCTATGCGGATATCAGGAGCGCTGGCGCTGATGGCGGCGCTCGCGCTCGTGGGATGCCATAAACCCGCGGCCGTCGCCGGACCGCCGGCGGGGGGCTCGCGCACCGTGCGCGTGGTGACGGTCGAACTGCGGCCCCTGCACGGGGGACTGGAGACCTCCGGCGTCCTGATCTCGCGCGAAGAGGCCGCGGTGAACGCCGAGCAGGCGCTCGACGGCTTTCGCGTGCTGAAGGTGTTCGTCGAACCCGACGCCTATGTGCGCCAGGGCCAGCCCCTGGCCCAGCTCGACGACACCCTGCTGCGCGCGCAGATCGCCCAGGCCCAGGCCCAGGTCGCCGAGCAGAAGGTCGCCGCTGACCAGGCCGATCTCCAGGCCAAGGACGTCCAGGGCCTCGATAAGCAGGGGATTCTCTCCACCGAGCAGATCGACCAGCGCCGCTTCCAGGCCCGCAGCGCCCACGCCGCGCTCGACGCCCAGATCGCGGCCCTGAACGACCTTGAGACCCGGGAGCAGCGGATGGTCATCCGCGCGCCGGTGGCCGGCTTGGTGCTGACCCGCAACGTCCGGCCAGGCGACATCGCCAGCGCCAGCGCGACCACGCCGATGTTCACCATCGCCCGTGACGGGCTGATCGAACTGGAGGCCCAGGTCGCCGAGGGCGACATGGCGGGCATCCATGTCGGCGACGCCGTGGCGGTCAAGCTGCCGGACGGCTCGACGGTCAATGGCTCGGTGCGGCTGATCGAGCCCGGTATCGATCCGCAGACCAAGCTCGGCAAGGTCCACGTCCAACTGCCGGCAAGGCCCGATCTGCGGCCGGGCGGCTTCGGCCGCGCCAGCTTCACCGGCCTGACCCGCACGGTCCTGGCCGCGCCCGAGACCGCCATCCGCTACGACGCCGACGGCGCCTCGGTGATGATGGTCGGCGCGGGCGATCACGTGCAGCAGGTTCCGGTCAAGACTGGCGCCCACGAGGGCGGCTATGTCGAACTGCTGCAAGGGCCGCCGGCGGGTTCGCGGGTGCTGATGGGCTCCTCGGCCTTCGTCTTGCCGGGCGACGTGGTCAACCCGATCGTCGATACGACGCAAGCGGCGGCGCGCTGATGGCCGAACTCAGGCTCTCAACCTGGGGCATCAAGAACCCGATCCCCGTGGCGCTGATGTTCATCGCCGCGGTGCTTGGCGGCGCGATCGCGTACAACTTCCTGCCCATCAAGCGCTTTCCGAACGTGGTCTTCCCGGCCGTGCTGGTGGTGGTCACCGACAACGGCGCGGCGCCGGCCGAGATCAAGACCCAGATCACCCGCCCGATCGAAGACGCCATGGCCGGTATCGCCGGGGTGCGCGACATCCAGTCGGAGGTCACCCAGGGCGTATCGACCACCCAGATCCAGTTCGAACTCGGCGAGGATCTGCAGAAGGTCACCGACGAGGTGCGCCAGCGGGTGGACCAGACGCGGGTCAATCTGCCGCCCGAGATCGATCCGCCGACGGTGCAGCGGCTGGAAATCGATTCCAGCCCCATCCTGACCTATGCCGTCTCTTCCCCCGCCATGTCGGCCAGCGAGCTGTCCTGGTTCATCGACGACACGGTCTCGCGCGCGCTGCAGGGCGAAAAGGGCGTCGCCCAGGTCAGCCGGGTCGGCGGCGTCGACCGCGAGATCAACATCATCGTCGATCCCGATCGCATGGCCGCCCAGGGATTGACGGCCACGGCGCTGAACCTGGCGCTCAACGCCTTCAACACCGATATTCCCGGCGGCCGCGTCGATGTCGGCGGGCGTGAGCAGACCGTGCGCGTCCTTGGCGCCGCCCAGACCGTCAGCCAGCTGCGCAACCTGACCATCCCGACGGCCGGCGGCCGCTATGTGAAGCTCTCCGACGTGGCCGACGTCGGCGACGGCGCCGGCGAGCCGCGCGGGTTCGCGCGCCTGAACGACCGGCCGGTGGTCGGCTTCCAGGTGCTCAAGACCAACGACGCCAGCGAGGTGCAGGTTGAGGATCGCGTCATCGCGGCCATAGCCAAGCTGCAGAAGGCGGATCCCAATGTCCGTTTCACCGAGATCTTTTCGACCGTCGACTCAACGCGCGCCAGCTATGAGGCGACCCTGCGCACCATGTTCGAGGGCATGGGGCTGGCCTCTCTGGTGGTCTTCCTCTTCCTGCGCGACTGGCGCTCGACCGCCATCGTCGCCATCGCCATGCCGGTGTCGCTGATCCCGACCTTCCTGGCCATGGCGATCTTCCATTTCAGCCTGAACATCGTGACCCTTTTGGCGCTGACCCTGGTCATCGGCATCCTGGTCGACGACGCCATCGTCGAGATCGAGAACATCCAGAAACGGGTGCAGGCCGGGGCCAGGCCCTATCGCGCCTCGATGGAGGGCGCCGACCAGATCGGTCTGGCCGTCGTCGCCACTACCGCCTCCATCGTCGTGGTGTTCGCGCCGGTCTCCTTCATGGGCTCGATCCCCGGGCAGTTCTTCAAGGAGTTCGGCATCACCGTCGTCATCTCGGTGCTGTTCTCGCTCCTGGTCGCGCGGCTTTTGACGCCGTTGCTGGCCGCCTATTTCCTCGCACCCAATGTCGAGCCACACCCGCGCGGGGACCTGCGCCCCTTCTATCGGCGCAGCCTGGAATGGGCGCTCGCCCACCGTTGGATCATGGCCGGGGTCGGGGGATTCCTGGTGATCACGGCCTTTGCGGTGATGGCTGTCGGCCTGCCCACCGGCGTGCAGCCGCCGAGCAATGACGACTACATGTTCATCGGCCTGCAGGGCCCGCCGGGCGCGACCTTGGCCGACATGGAGCGGATCACCCGCGAGACCACCGCCCTTGTCCGCCAGAAGATTCCCGAGACCAGCCAGGTCTTCGCCCAGGTCGGCTCCGTCGCCGGCGAAGGCTTTGGCGGCGGCAACAGCGGCTCCCTCTCCGAAGGCACGATCACCGTCGTGCTCAAGGACCAGCGCACCCGCACCGTCACCCAGATCCAGGACGCCATCCGCCCCTATCTGACCAGCATCCCCGACGCGCGCGTCTCCATCCAGGGCGGCGGGTTCGGCGCGGCGGAGTTGCAGATCGTGCTCACCGGCGACGACGAGGCGGTGCTGAACAAGGCCGGCGAAGACCTGGAACGCCAGATGCGGACGCTGAAGAACGTCGCCGATCCGCGGCCGTCCTCGCCGCCCACGGGTCCGGAAATCGTCATCCGGCCGAAACCCGACCAAGCCTCGCGCCTTGGCGTCACGGTCGAATCCATCGCCAGCATCGCCAGGGTCGCGACTCTCGGCGACATCGACGCCAATGTGCCCAAGCTCACCCAGGGCGAGCGTCGGGTGCCGATCCGGGTGCGTCTGCCAGCGGGCGCGAGATCGAATATCGACATGATCCGGGCCTTGCCGGTGCCCACCGCCAGCGGCGCGACCACGCCGCTCGCCAGTGTCGCCGACGTCGAGTTCCAGGCCGGCCCGGCGGTGATCGACCGTTATGACCGCAGCGACGAACTGGCCATCGACGCCGATCTGACCAACAACGCCCAGCTCGGCCAGGGGCTGAGCGAGGTCCATCACCTGCCGATCATGCAACACCTGCCGCCGGGCGTCGCGGAGGCCTCGGTCGGCCAGACCCAGCAGATCCAGGAGCTGTTCGGGGCGTTGGGCCTGGCCTTCTTCAGCGGCGTCAGCATGATCTACGGCGTGCTGGTCCTACTTTTCCGCAGCTTCTTCAAGCCGCTGATCATCATCTCGGCCCTGCCTTTGGCCATCTTCGGCGCGGCCATAGCGCTCTTCCTCACGCACGAATCCGTCTCCATCCCGTCGCTGATCGGGATCTTGATGCTGCTCGGCATCGCGGCGAAGAACTCGATCCTGCTGGTCGAATACGCCATCGAACGCGAGCGCGACGGCATGCCCCAGCGCCTGGCGATCATGGAAGCCTGCCGCGAGCGCGCCCGGCCGATCATCATGACCAGCCTGGCGATGATCGCCGGCATGATCCCGACGGCGCTTGCGCTCGGCAAGGGCTCGGAGTTCCGCCAGCCCATGGCCATCGCGGTGATCGGCGGGCTGATCACCTCGACCCTGCTGGCCCTGGTCATGGTGCCGGTGATCTATGAGATCGTCGACGACATCGAGCATTGGCTGGTCCCCAAGCTCGGCCGCTTCGTCACGCCCCGAGACGCCCCGCCGCCCGCAGCCGCCGCGGACGCCGCCGCCGAATAGGCTTGCCCATCCGCCTGGTTCCGTGGCGCAATGTCGGCGAGACCGATTTCACATGAACATTTCATCCGACCGGACGCGTCAGACGCCGGCGGTTCTATTGGGAGACGAAGCGATGAGCGATGTTCGAGACGAGGTGCGCGCCCTTGACCGCACCGCCGTGGTCCAGACCAGCAACGGCCCGGTGCGAGGCTATTGCGAAGACGGTCTGCAGGTCTTCAAGGGGCTGCGCTATGGCGCCGCGCCGGTGGGACCCTTGCGGTTCAAGCCGCCGGTCAAGCCCGCGCCCTGGACCGAGGTCGCCGAGGCCGTGACCCTGGGCGCGCCGGCCATCCAGGGCGGCGTCCCGCCGGGAGAGACCACCGGCGGGCGCTCGAACGGCGATCCCGCCGCGCCGGGCCAGCCCGGCACGGACGAGGACTGCCTGTTCATCAATGTCTGGACGGGCGGCCTCACCGGCAGGCGGCCGGTCATGGTCTGGCTGCACGGCGGCGGCTTTTCCAACGGCTCCGGCGGCGCGGCCATGTACGACGGCGGCAATCTGGCGCGCCGCGGCGACGTGGTGACGGTGACGGTGAACCATCGGCTGAACGTCTTCGGCTATCTGCATCTCGGCGAGTTGGGCGGCCACCCCTCGTCCGGCGAGGCCGGCATGCTGGACATCGCGCTGGTGCTGGAATGGGTGCGCGACAACATCGCGGCCTTCGGCGGCGATCCGGGCAACGTCACCCTCTTCGGCGAGAGTGGCGGTGGCATGAAGGTCTCCATCCTCATGGCCATGCCGGCGGCGGCCGGCCTATTCCACAAGGCGATCGTGCAGAGCGGGCCGGGCCTTCGCTCGGTCAGCCAGGCGGCGGCCACCCGCAACGCCAAGGCGGTGCTGGAGGCGCTGGGTCTCAAGCCGGGCGAGCTCGACCGGCTTGAAACCCTCTCCGCGGCCGATATCCAGGCCGCCGCGGCCGGCGTCCCCGCGGCCACCCCCCTGCAAGGCTTCAGCCCGTGCGTTGACGGTATCGCCCTGCCGCGCGATCCCTTCCATCCCGACGCCCCGGCCATCTCGGCGGAGGTCCCGGTTATGATCGGCACCAACAAGGACGAGGCGACCCTCTTTATCCGCGGCCACCCCAAGTTCGGCGACTTCACCGAAGAGGATCTGGAGACGCGCGCCCGGGACGCCGTCGGCGACAAGGCCCCGGCCCTGATCGCGGCCCTGCGCAAGCGCTTCCCCGACTATTCACCCACCCATCTGATCAGCGCCGTGCAGACCGCCCAGGGCATGTGGGCGGGCTCGGTGACGCTGGCCGAGCGCAAGGCCGCGCAAGGCGCCGCGCCGGTCTACATGTACATGCTGACCTGGGAGACGCCGGTCGGGCGCGGCGCGCTGAAATGCCCGCATGCGCTCGAGATCCCGCTGATGTTCGACAATGTCGAGCGCGCGCGCGACTTCGTCGGTCGCGGCGAGGAGCCGCAGGTGCTGGCCGAGCAGATGTCGCAAGCCTGGCTCGCCTTTGCGCGCACGGGCGAGCCGAACGCCGTGGCCCTGCCCGACTGGCCGGCCTATGAACCCAGGCGGCGCGCGACCATGATCTTCAATCTCGAAAGCGCCGTCGTCGACGACCCGATGGCCGAGGTGAGGGAGATTTTGCAAGGGTAAAACGGAACCCTCGCCCCGCGCCAGCGCTAGGGGATGCACAGATCTCCGGGGCGAACCTAAAGGTTCCTTCTCCCCTTGCGGGAGAAGGTGTCGGCGTAGCCGACGGATGAGGGGTCTCGCTCCGTTTTCAGAACTTTATCAATGGCTTACCGGACGAGGCCATCGACCCCTCATCCGACCCCTTCGGGGCCACCTTCTCCCGCAAGGGGAGAAGGACTTCCTAGGACAAGCCGGCGCAAGCCCTTGATATGGTTGCCTATCTTTGAGATGTGTGAATCGCTTTGCGCGCCAGCGTGAAGAGGGCAGGGTGAGGGGCGCTTTGCCCGATCGTTCTTTCCGGTGTGTCAGCGGCGTCGGCGCGGCCCCTCACCCTGCCCTCTCCTCCGCGAAAAGCGGGGGAGAGGGTTCTCGCCATGTTGACAAAGATAGTTAGGAAACCTAACTACATCGGCATGACCACCGACCTGCTTCGTCCGGCCACGGACGTTTCCACCCTGGCCGACGGCTTGCGGCCGCCGCTGCTGAAGATCGGCCGCCTGTTGCGGCGCGAAGCCCATTCGCTGGGCCTGTCGCCGCTGGACGCGACCCTGCTGGGCGCGGTTTCCAAGCGGGAAGGGGTCGGCGTTTCGGAACTCGCCGATCTGGAGCAGACTTCGCGCCCGACCATGAGCGCCCATGTCAAGCGGCTGGAGGCGGCCGGCTGGCTCAAGCGGCTGCCGCCGCCGGTGGACGACAAGCGCCGTTGCGGCCTGGTCATCACGCCCCTGGGCCGCCGGGCGCTCGACGCCGTGCGCCGCCGCCGCAACGACTGGCTGGCCGACCGCTTGGCCGGGCTCGATCCCGCCGCGCGCGAGGCCTTGGAACGCGCGGTCGGACCGCTGGCGCAGCTTGCGGAGCCGCGGCCATGAGCGAGGTCCAAACCGCAAGGCCCCGCTTCCTCGCCGGCGCGCTGGCCCCGATGATCATCGGCTGCGCGCTCTTCATGCAGACGCTGGATTCGACCATCATCTCCAACGCGCTGCCGACCATGGCGCGCGCGCTGCACGAAGATCCGGTGACGCTGAACCTGGCCATCACCGCCTATCTGCTCAGCGCCGCCGTCTTCCTGCCGATCAGCGGCTGGGCGGCCGATCGCTTCGGCGCGAAGAACATCTTCCGCATCGCCATCGTCACCTTCGCCCTCAGTTCGCTTTTCTGCGGCCTGGCGCAAAACCTGCCGGAACTGGTCGCCGCGCGCATGGTCCAGGGCATGGGCGGGGCGATGATGGCGCCGGTCGGGCGGCTGGTGCTGCTCAAGTCGGTGCCCAAGTCCGAGCTGGTGCAGGCCATGTCCTATCTGACCATGCCCGCCATGCTGGGCCCGATCCTGGGGCCGCCGGTCGGGGGCTTCATCGTCACCTATTTCTCGTGGCGCTGGATCTTCTTCATCAACATTCCGGTCGCGGTGCTTGGCGTGGTCCTGGTCTCGATCTTCATCGAGAACGTCCGAGAGGAAAGCCCGATGCGCCTGGACTGGCGCGGCTTCATCCTCACTGGGTTCGGCCTGGCCGGCGTCGTCTACGGCTTCGAGAATCTGGGCCGAAACGCCATGCCGTTCTCGACCGTGCTGGCGATGCTGGTCGGCGGCGGCGTCTGCCTGGGCGTCTACGCCTGGCACGCCCGACGCACGCCCCATGCCATCCTCGACCTTAGCGTCTTCAAGCTGCCCTCCTTCATGACCTCGACCATCGGCGGCACGCCTTTGCGGATGGCCATGGGCTCGACGCCGTTTTTGCTGGCGTTGCTGCTGCAGATGGGCTTTGGCCTCAGCGCGCTCGAAGCCGGTCTGATCACCTTCACCAGCGCCGCCGGCGCGCTCCTGATGAAGGCCACGGCGCGCCCGATCATCGCCTGGCTCGGCTTCAAGAACGTGCTGGTCTACAATACGGTGATCACCGGCGTGATCTTCATGGGCTATGGCCTCTTCCGCGCCTCGACCCCGCATTCACTGATCATCGGCACGCTGCTGGTCGGCGGCTTCTTTCGGTCGCTGCAGTTCACCGCCCTGAACGCGCTGGCCTATGCCGATATCGAGCAGGCGGGGATGAGTCGCGCCTCCAGCCTGGCCAGCGTCGGTCAGCAGCTGTCGCAGAGCATCGGCATCGGTTTCGCCGCCATCCTGCTGGGCATGCTCCGGCATGGCCACGCCAGCCATGCGCTGAGGGCCTCGGACATTTCGCCGGCCTTTATCATCATCGGGGCGATCTCGCTCTTTGGCCTCGCCTTCTTCCTGCCGCTGCCGCACGATGTCGGGGCCGAGGTCAGCGGCCGGCGGTCCAGGGACGGCGCCGAGCCCATAGCCTTGCGCGAACTGACTCCGATCGAGGACTGAATACCCCGTCCGACCTGACGGGCGACACATAAGAAACGGCCGCTTTGTGGGAGGCGTCATGGACTTCGAGATCGCCGAAGAGCATCGCATGCTCAAGGACCTGGTGGCCCATTTCGTGGCCGACGAGCTGATGCCGCTGGAGCCGGCGGTGCTCGCCCGCGAGGACGCCGGCCAGGGGCTCGGCATCGGCGAGACCGAGCGCAAGCGCATCGACGCGGTGTCCAAGGCGCTCGGCCTCTGGGGCCTGGACGCGCCCGAGGACATCGGCGGCGCCAACCTGCCCGCCGTGGCTATGATCGGCGTCAACGAGGAGCTGGGCAAGACCGTCACGCCCTACACCCTGCCGCCGGACTCGCCGAACCTGCGCATGCTGATGGCGACAGTGAACGAGCGGCAGAAGGCGGCCTATCTGGAGCCCTATGTGCGTGGCGAGACCATATCGGCCATCGGCATTTCCGAGCCGGGCGCCGGCGGCGATCCGGCCGGCATGCTCACCCACGCCGAACGCGACGGCGAAGACTGGATCATCAACGGGCGCAAGATCTGGATCAGCCGCGCGGCCGAGGCCGACTTCACCATTCTGATGGCGGTGACCGACAAGGAAAAGCGCGCCCGCGGCGGCATTTCCGCCTTCCTGGTCGACAAGGGAACGCCCGGCTTCAACGTGCTGCGCCGCATCCCCATGGTCGGCGGCGCGGTCACCTATGAGATCGCGCTGGAGGATTGCCGCGTCGAGGGCTGGAAGCTGCTCGGGACCGAGGGGCAGGGGTTCGCGCCGATGCAGCTTCGCCTGGGTACACGGCGGATCGAGATGGCGTCCTGGTCGATCGGCATGGCCCAGCGGGCGCTGGACATGATTATCGACTACGCCCCGCAGCGCACCACCTTCGGCCAGAAGCTGTCGGACCGCCAGGCCATCCAGTGGTGGATCGCCGACGCGGCGACCAAGATCCACGCGACCCGGCTGATGACCTATGACTGCGCCTGGAAGCTCGACCAGGGGCGCGACGTGCGGCTCGAAATCTCGATGATCAAGGCCTACGCCACCGAAATGGCCTACGAGGTGGTCGATCACGCCATGCAGACCTTCGGCGCCATGGGCATGACCAAGGAGCTGCCGCTGCAGCAGATGTCGGCCAAGCTGCGCACCATGCGCATCTATGACGGCCCGACCGAGGTGCACAAATGGGTGGTGGCGCGCAACCTCTTGGGCGGGCGGCGATGAGCCTGGCCGCCGACTCCGTCCTGGCGGCCGACCTGAACGCCGCCGCCCGCCTGACCGGCCGTTTCGTGCTGCGCTCGGGCGCGGTCTCGGACGAATACTTCGACAAGTTCCGCTTCGAATCCGACCCGGCCCTGTTGCGCCGAGTCGCCAGGCGGATGCTGGCCCTGATCCCCACGGACACCGATGCGCTTGCCGGGCTGGAGCTGGGCGGCGTGCCGATCGCCACCGCCATGGCGCTGGAGAGCGGCCTGCCGGCGGTCTTCGTGCGCAAGGCGGCCAAGGCGTACGGCACCTGCCGCGCGGTCGAGGGCCTGGAGGTCGCCGGCCTCAACCTGGCCATCGTCGAGGACGTCATCTCCACCGGCGGCGCCATCGCCGACGGCGCGGCCCATCTGCGCGCTGAAGGCGCCAGGATCGTCGGCGTAGTCTGCGCCGTCTGGCGCGGCGCGGGCGATCCCTCCATCGCGGCCTTGCCCGGCCTTCCGGTCTGGGCCGCCTTCCTTAAGTCGGAGCTCAGCGGATGAAGACCCAGTACGGCGAGGTTTCGGTCACCCTGGACGGCCATGTCGCGATCACCGAAGTCAACCGGCCGCCGAACAACCATGTCAGCGTCGAGCTCATGCGCGATCTGGCCGACGCCCTGCATGACCTGGACGGCGAAGGCGATTGCCGCGCGGTGGTCCTGGCGACGGCCGGGCGGGTCTTTTGCGGCGGCGCGGACCTGACCGCCGCCACCGGCATCGGCGGCGCTGGGATGGAGGGCATCAATCCGCTCTATGTCGAGGCGGTGCGCCTGTTCTCCAACAAAAAGCCGATCGTGGCGGCCGTGCAGGGCGCCGCCGTCGGCGCCGGCCTGGGCCTGGCCCTGGTCGCCGACTTCCGCGTCGCCGCGCCCGAGGCGCGGTTCGCGGCGAACTTCGTCAAGCTCGGCTTCCATGCCGGGTTCGGCATCTCCCACACCTTGCCGCGCCTGATCGGCCTGCAGCGCGCGGCGCTGATGCTGGAAACCGGCCGGCGTATCGCGGGCGAGCAGGCCGTGGCCTGGGGCCTTGCCGACGAACTGGCGCCCCTGGACGAGGTTCGAGCCGCGGCGGTTCGGCTCGCCAAGGAGATCGCCGAGAACGCGCCGCTGGCCGTGCAGTCCACCCGCGCCACCCTGCGCGCCGGCCTGGCCGAGGCGGTGAAATCGATCACCGACCACGAGTTCATCGAACAGTCCCGGCTGCGCAAGACCGCCGACTACAAGGAAGGCGTCCGCGCCGTTTCCGAACGCCGGCCCGGCGATTTCGTCGGCGCCTGAGAGGAGAACCCCATGCCCAAGCTCAATCGAGACGGCGTCCAGATCTATTACGAAGTGCATGGCGAGGGGCCGGTCATCCTGCTCACCCACGGCTATTCGTCGACCAGCGGCATGTGGAAGGGCCAGGTCGAGACCCTGTCGGCCCGGCACAGGCTGGTCGTCTGGGACATGCGCGGCCACGGCGACAGCGACTATCCTGAGGACCAGGCCGCCTACAGCGAAGAGGCGACGGTCGCCGACATGGCGGCGCTGCTCGACGCCGTCGGGGTGGACAAGGCGATCATCGGCGGCCTTTCGCTGGGCGGCTACATGTCGCTGGCCTTCAACCGCGTCCATCCCGAGCGCGTCTCGGCCCTGCTGATCATCGACACCGGCCCCGGCTATCGCAACGACGAGGCGCGCGAGGGCTGGAACCAGAACGCCATCAAGCGCGCCGAGCGGCTGGAGCGCGATGGCCTGGATCTCGCCAACGCCAGCGCCGAGGTTCGCCAGGTGAGGCACCGCTCCGCCGACGGCTTGGCCAAGGCCGCGCGCGGCATGCTGACCCAGCGCGACGCCGGGGTGATGAACTCGCTTTCGAGCATCGCCGTCCCGTCTCTGATCGTCGTCGGCGCCGACGATGCGCCCTTCCTGGCCGCCAGCGACTACATGGCCGCCAAGATTCCGGGCGCCAAGAAGGTGGTGATCCCGGCCGCCGGTCACGCCGCCAATATCGACCAGCCCACGGCCTTCAACCGCGCCCTCGGCGACTTCCTGGACGCCCTGGGACGCTGAGAGATGGCCAGAACCGCCAAACTCGCCAAGGAGGCGACCGGTCCGCTGAAGGGAATCCGGATCGTCGATCTGACCAGCGTGGTCTTCGGCGCCTATGCCACCCAGATGCTGGGCGACCTGGGCGCCGACGTGATCAAGGTCGAGTTCCCCGGCGGGCGGCGTGGAGCCGGCGGCGACATCATGCGCTGGGCCGGCCACACCCCGGAGGGCGCGCCGGACGATCTCGGCCCGATCTACATGACCATCAACCGCAACAAGCGCTCCATCCTGCTCGACCTGCGCGAGGAAAAGGCGGCCGGAGCGCTGAAGCGGCTGATTGGGACCACCGACGTCTTCGCCACGTCTGTCCGCTACGAGGGCATGAAGCGGCTCGGCATCGACTATGAGACGGTCCGGGCGATCCGTCCCGACATCGTCTATGTGCATGGTGCGGGCTATGGCTCGACCGGGCCATACGCCGGCGAGCCGGCCTATGACGACCTGGTCCAGTCGGCGTCGGGCTTCGCCGACCTGCTCGGCCGCACCGATGGCCGGCCGGAGCCGCGGCTGCTGCCCTCGCTGATCGCCGACAAGGTCTCGGGCCTGTTCATGACCCAGGCGGTGCTGGCCGCGCTCTTCCATCGCCAGAAGACCGGCGAGGGCCAATTCGTCGAGGTGCCGATGCTGGAATGCGTCACCAGCTTCAACCTGGCCGAACACTTCTACGGCCATGTCTATGACCCACCGACCGGCCAGTGGGGCTATCCGCGCGTGGTCAATCCGACCCGCAAGCCGTTCCCGACCAAGGACGGCTTCATTGGCCTGCTCCCCTATACCGACCAGCAATGGGACCAGTTTTTCGAGATCGCCGGCTGGACCGAGACCATCGCCAAGGACCCGCGCTTCAGCGACTACCGCACCCGCGCCCAGCACGTGCGCGAACTCTACGGCATGGTCGATCAGGTCACCATGACCAAGACCACCGACGAGTGGCTGGCGCTCTTGAAGCCGCTGCAGATCCCGGTGGTCAAGATGAACCGGCTCGACGATCTGATGACCGATCCGCACCTGGCCGCCGTCGGCTTCTTCCAGAGCTACGAGCATCCTCAGGCCGGCCCCTATGTCGGCATGAAGCCGCCGGTCGACTATGGCGCCACCCCGGCCAATGTGCGCCGGCATCCGCCCCGGATGGGCGAACACACCGATGAGATCCTGGCCGAACTGGCCGAGTACGACAGGGCCGAGTAGGGCCGAACGGGAAACCCGCTGAGATGCGTCTTCGACAGATCGCCTTCATGGCCCATAAAATCGCGCCGGTCGCCGAGCAGCTCGAGCAGGTGTTCGGCCTGAAGGTCGGTTTCTGCGACCCGGCGGTCGAGGTGTTCGGCCTGAAGAACGTGGTCATGCCGGTGGGCGGCGAGTTCCTCGAGGTGCTGGAGCCCTTCCGCGACGACGCCTCCGGCGCCCGCTATCTGGCGCGCCGCGGCGGCGACGCCGGCTACATGGTCATCCTGCAGGATGACGATGCGCTGGCGCACCGGGCGCGGCTGGAGGCTGAGGGCGTGCGGGTTATCGCCGCCAGCCGCCCCGGCCGCTACGTCTACACCCACTTCCATCCGGCCGATTGCGCCGGCGTGCTGCTCTCGATCGATTCCGTCGAGGGCGATGCGGGCTGGCGCGAGCCCAAGAGCGACTGGCCGCCGGCTGGCCCGAACTGGCGTGATTGCGAGAGCCAGACCAGCCTCGGCATCGCCTCGGTGACCATCCAGGCCCGCGACCCGCTCGCCGCCGCCGAACGCTGGTCGATTCTGCTCGACCGGCGCGCAACCCGCGTCGGCCGGGCGCTGGAGTTCGCCCTCGACCCCGGCCTGATCCGCTTCGTCGGCGCCGTCGACCAGGACGGCACGGGCGTCGTAGGCATGGACATCCGGGTGAAGGACCCCGCCGCCATTCTGGCCAGGGCGCGCGATCTCGGCCTGCCGGTCGACCGCGAGGCGGTGACCATCGGCGGCGTGGCGATCTGGCCGGTGGCGGCCTAGGAGGCTTGAGTCTCCCACCGTAACGCGTTACATTGTCGCGCGCATGACGGAGGCAAGCCCATGACCGCTCCCGCTGAGCGAATGAAGGCGATGCGGGATCGACGTCGGATGCGTGGCTTGCGGGAACTTCGCCTCGTGGTTCCAGATCCGCGGTCGGACGCTGTCCGTCAGCGCATCGCGATGCAGGTCGCCCGCCTAAATCCCGAGCATGAGCGCGACGCGCTCGCGTGGATCGAATCGGTCTCGGTCTTCGATGAAGCTTTCGACCAAGAATGAGACGCGGCGACATCGTCGCGGTCGCAGCGCCCGGAGACTTCGGCAAGCCGCGCCCGGCGGTGATCGTGCAGACGGACGGGCTGCCCAGCGACCACAGCTCGCTCGTCCTTTGTCAGATGACGTCGAGCCTGGCGGACCTGGACTTTCGCGTCACCGTCGAGCCCAGTCCCGAAAATGGGCTTCGTGCAATCTCCCAGGTAATGACCGACAAGCCCGTGACGGTGCGGCGCGAACGCGTCGGGCAATCCATCGGCCGGCTCGCCGCTGTGGATATCGCGCGGCTGAACGTAGCGCTGGCCTTTGTGATGGGTCTCGCCGACTAGTGAAGTCGTCAGTTTAGGAGGTCACATGCGCGCAGTCGTAGCCCGGAGCGGCAAGCTTGTCTGCGAGGAGATCGCCGAGCTTGAACCCCAGTCCGGCCAGGTGCTGGTCAGGACGCTGAGCTGCGGCATCTGCGGCTCGGACCTGCATGCGCTGCATCACCTCGACCACATGGTCGAGCTCGGCAAGCGGGTGGGCGCCATCGGCGGCGGCCTGGACCCGGCCAAGGGCGTGGTCTTTGGCCACGAATTCTCCGCAGAGGTGCTGGATTACGGGCCGGGCTCGTCGCGGCCGCTGAAGGTCGGGACGCGGGTGGTCACCGTGCCGGTATTGCCCACCGCGGCCGGCATGGCCTCGATCGGCTATTCCAACACCTATCCGGGCGGTTTCGCCGAACGCATGCTGCTTTCCGAGGCCATGCTGCTGGAGGCGCCGAACGGGCTTTCCGACCGCCAGGCGGCGATGACCGAGCCCTTCGCGGTCGGCGCCCACGCGGTGGCCCGCGCGGCGATCGATGAGCCGAGCGCGGCGTTGGTGATCGGCTGCGGGCCGGTCGGCCTGGCGGTGATCGCCGGCCTGAAGTCCAAGGGCTACGGCCCGGTCGCGGCGGCCGACTTCTCGCCGGCGCGACGCGCGATGGCCGAGCGGATGGGCGCCGACATCGTGGTCGATCCAGCCGTCGAGTCGCCGCACGCCAAGTGGTCGCAGATGGGCGTCGCCGCCAGCGGCCTCGAACAGATGATGGCCCGCATGGGCGGCCAGAGCGTCAAGCGCGCCATCATTTTCGAATGCGTCGGCGTGCCGGGCGTGCTGCAGAGCCTGCTCGACGCCGCGCCCAACGGCGCCCAGATCGTCGTCGCCGGGGTCTGCATGACGCCCGACACCATCGAGCCATTCATCGCCATCACCAAGCAGATCGATTTCCGCTTCGTGTTCGGCTACACGCCCGAGGAGTTCGCGGCCACGCTTGGCGACATCGCCGACGGCCGGATCGACGTCGAGCCGGTGATCACCAAGGCCGTGGGGTTCGACGGCGTCGCCGACGCCTTCGCGGCGCTGGCCGACCCCGAAAGCCAGGTCAAGATCGTCGTCGAGCCTTAAGCGCCCGGCCAATCAGAACAAGGGAAACGCTATGGACGAACTGGTCATCCGCGAGGACAGCGACGGGGCGGCGACGCTGATCCTCAATCGCCCGGACAAGCTGAACGCGCTGAATGTCGACCTCTTTCGCGCGCTGGACGCTGAGGTCGCGCGGCTGGAAGCCGAGACCAAGAGCGTCGGCCTGGTCATCGTGCGCGGCGCCGGGCGCTGTTTCTCCGCCGGCCACGACCTTGGCGACATCGCCGCCGGCGAGCGGCTGCCGCGGCCAAACTTCCAGGCCGGAATCATCGAGCGGCTGGCCGGTCTGCCCCAGCCGGTGATCTCGGCGGTGCACGGTCATTGCTATACCGGCGCCCTGGAACTGGCCCTGGCCGGGGACATCGTCTTCGCCTCGGAAAACGCCAGGTTCGCCGACACCCATGCCCGCTGGGCGTTGACCCCGGTCTGGGGAATGAGCCAGCGCCTGCCGCGCCGGGTCGGGACCTACAAGGCGCGCGAGATGATGTTCACCGGCCGGACCTATTCGGGCGCGGAGGCGGCGGCGATGGGCCTGGCCAATATGTGCGTGGCCGACGACGCCTTCGAGACCGAGCTGGAAGCCCTGACCAAGATCATCCTGACCAATTCCTGGTTCAGCCACCGGGCCAACAAGAGGCTGCTCGTCGATACCGACGGCCTCACCCTGAAGGCCGGCCTTGCGCATGAGGTGTTCAGGGGCGAAGGCCGTGGTCCGGATATGGCGGAACGGATCGCCAGCTTCGGCAAGGCCAAGGCTTAGAGAAGCGCCCCGCCGATGGCCGCCAGGCGCGTCAAAGCCCTCGCTGACCGAATCTCGGAGCGCCGGCGGCGGCGCGTGGCGCGGATGCGGGCATGACTGGCGTCTGGGTCTGCGGGCGTCTTTGCGGCTGCGGCGCCGGGCGCTCGCTCCAGATCGCGTCCGACGGACCGTCGTCGCCCCGCCCCGGCCAGAACCAGAGAATGCAGAGCATGGCCAGGTTCGCCAGCACGCCGAACAGGGTCTGATGGACGAGGCCGAGGCTGAGCGCCGGAACGCCCCGCGCGACCAGGGCGTCGATGAACATCACGCCCAGCCATCCGGGAATCATCAAGACCGGATCCCAGCCGATGTCTCGAAAGCGCCGGGCCTGGAGGGAAAAGCTGATCCACATCGACACCGGCGCGGCCACGAGGAGCAGCAGGCCAACGGGCAGCAGGGCCGCCGTCGGGCGGGCCGCATGGGCGAGGCCTCCAAGGCTTATGATTGCGACGACAGCCAAGGTGACGATGGCCATGCCCAGCGCCAAGTTGGCCAGAAAATACCGCACGCGGTTGATGCGACCGCGGAAACTGAAAACGGCTTCGAGCATGGCGGACCCCCGTTCCCGCTCATTATGCACGTGAAGCTTGTAGAATCGGAAAAATATACGGCTAGTAAAATCTTAAGGCGAATGCCGGGCCGCGGGAACGGTCGGGGTTCTCGCCCTATTCGGCCGCGTCCGGCTTCTTGGCCATGCCCATGGCTTCGAGGATCTCCGGCCGGATGTTCTCCGTACCCTTTTCGGCGATGTGCTTGAAAATGCTCGCGCCGACGGCGGCGCGGGCCTGGCCCATGGCGGCCTCGCGGCCGGCGCCGACACGGGCGTAGGACAGGTCGCGGTTGGCGTTCGACCCCTGGAACTTCGGCGCCACATGGCGCGCGATCAGCTCGTAGGAACGCTGGGTCTCGCGCCAGTCGGCCCAGTTGTGCGCCATCTGCAGGAAGCAGCCGAAGCCGCCCGACTGGCTTTGCAGCCGCTCGATCTGAGCGATGGCGTCGTCCGGCGTGCCGATCACCGCCATGCCGGAGGCGATCATCGCGTCGATCGGGTCGCCGTCGCCGTCGCCCGCCAGCGGCAGGGCCGCCACGTCACGGAAATAGGCGATCCACTTGGCCAGGCCGAAACGGACGTTCTCGCGCGCCTTTTCGGTGGTCTCGGCCACGTGCATCGGCCCGACCAGCCGCCAGGCGTTGCGATCGACGCTCATGCCATGCGCCTTCGCCTGCTCCTCGGCGATGGCCCAGTTGGAGGCCAGCGCGTTGAAGCCGCCGGCGGAGGTCGCGCCGATCGAAAGCAGGCCGGCGCCCAGCCGCCCCGCGGCGCGCGCGCCGGTCGGCGAGACCTGGCTGGCTACCGCGATCTCCACATGCGGCCGGCTGAAGGGCGCCAGCTGCAGCCGCGCCTCGGTCAGCTCGAACCAATCCGTCTTCGCGGAGACCGTCTCGCCCTTGAGCAAGCGCACGATCACCTCCAGCGCCTCGTCCATCATGTCGCGCTGCTTGATCGGCGCGATCCCCATCATGATGGCGTCGGAAGGCAGCGCACCGGGGCCGACGCCGAACATGGTGCGGCCGCGGGTCATGTGGTCGAGCTGGTTGATCCTGTCGGCCAGCATCAGCGGATGGTGATAGGGCAGGGAGGAGACGCCGGTGCCGAGGCGAATGTGCTTGGTGCGCTCGGCGGCGGCGGCGATGAACACTTCGGGGCTGGCGATGATCTCGAAGCCGGCCGAATGGTGCTCGCCGATCCACGCCTCTTCATAGCCCAGCCGGTCCAAGAGCTGGACCAGCTCCAGGTCGCGCTCGATCGCCAGGGTCGGGTTCTCATCCAGCGAATGGAAGGGGGCGATGAAGGCGCCGAAGCGCAGCTTGGCCGATGTCATTGGAGGTTTCCCGCTATGTTATCGGCGATATCTATGGCGGCGCCGCGCGTGGCCGGCAAGCCGCGCCGTCTAGCCCAGGTCGAGCGCCCCGGGGTCGGAGCAGCGCACCGCGATCGGCGCGTGCTCGTCGTTGGTCCGGCTCAACGTCAAATCGACCACGCGGCGACCCACGGCCAGGCCGGTCAGGGTCAGCTCATCGACGCCCTGCGGCAGTTGCGGATCGCTCAGGCGGACACGTTCGTTCCAGCCGTCGATGCTCAGGCCGATACAGGCTTCGAGCAGCATGAAGACCGACCCGGCCGCCCAGGCCTGGGGCATGCAGGCGACGGGATAGGCGATGGGCGGCTCGCCGGCGGTGCGGTTGAAGCCGCAGAACAGTTCCGGCAGCCGCATGTTGAACTTGGTCGCCGCCCGTCCGAGGCTGTTCAGCACCTGGGCGGCGGCGTCGCGGTGGCCGTAGCGCGACAGGCCCGCGGCGCAGATGGCGGTGTCGTGGGGCCAGACCGAACCGTTGTGATAGGACATCGGATTGAAGCGCACGGCGCTGGCGGCCAGGGTGCGCAGGCCCCAGCCGGTGTGGAAGTCGCCGGACAACAGCCGCTCGCGCACCCGCTCGGCTCGCTCCGGCGTGGGCAGGCCGACAAAAAGCAGGTGGCCGGCGTTCGACGTCGGCGGGCGGCAGAGCCGGCCCTGGCCGTCGATGGCGACGCCGTAGAACCCCTCATCCTCCATCCAGAACCGCGTTTCGACCGCTTGACGCAGCGCCTCGGCGCGGGCGCGCCAGGCGGCGCTGCGCGCATCGCCCAGCCGCTCGCCCAGCTCGGCCATGGCGCGAAAGGCGGCGAAGGCATAGCCCTGCACCTCGACCAGGGCGATCGGCCCGTCCGGAAACCGCCCATCGGTATGGAAGATGGAGTCTTCGCTGTCCTTCCAGCCCTGGTTGGCCAAGCCGCTGGCCTCGCCGCGGGCATAGTCGATCAGGCCGTCGCCGTTGGAATCGCCATAGCGCTCAAGCCAGTCCAGCGCCGCGGTGAGCGCCGGCCAGATCTCGCCGATCAGGTCGAGGTCGCCCGTCCGGTCGGCATAGGCGCCGGCCAGGCCGACGAACAGCGGGGTCGAGTCGACGCTGCCGTAATAGAGGCTGAACGGCACCTCGCCGAGGTTCGACATCTCGCCGCGGCGGGTCTCGTGCATGATCTTGCCGGGCGCGGCGTCGCGGAAGGCGGAGACCTCGCGCGCCTGGTTGGCCGCCAGATAGCGCAGCACGCCGCGGGCAAGGCCGGGATCGATCCACAGCATCTGCCAGGCGGTGATCACCCCGTCGCGGCCGAACGGCGTCGAGAACCATGGGATGCCGGCGTAGGGATAGGGGCCCGTCGGAAGGTCGCTGGTCAGCAGGGCCAGATCGGCGCGCGACTGCTCCAACCAGGCGTCGAAGCGCACGCCGCGCGCCCGGATCCGCGCCCCGCGCCGCCGGCGCTTGCGCGCCTCCTTGATCGCCGCCGCCGCCGCCGTGCGGAAACGATGCCGGCTGGGCGGGTCTTCAGCCCCGCGCCCGACCTCGATATAGAGCTCGAAGCGCGAGCGGGGCGAGAACGAGAAGAGGAACTCCGCCCGATGGGCGCCGAACCGCCCGGGCGGCTCGGAAAAGGCGATGACGCTGGCGCGCTCGATATCGTCCAGGCCGCGATAGCCGAAGATGATCTGCCGGCCGTTGACGATCGGGCTGGCCAGCTTGCCGTGGGCGGCGCGGCCGATGCCGCGAATTTCGAACATGTCGCGGAAGTCGGCGGCGAACTCGATGGCCAGGGGCAGGAGTTCGTTATCGAGACTGTGATTGGTCACCCGCAGCCGCTCGTACAGTCGCCGGCGCCACAGGAAGCGCCGCCGCTCCACATGCATGACGCCCGGCGGCGTCGCCTTCTGACCCATCGCCGGCAGCGGCCGGTTGGTCCCGTGGAAGGTGAAGGCGACATTGTCCCTGGAGACGGCCGAGCCCAGGGCCGAGGGCGACCGCTCCCCGACCAGCAGGCGAAAGCGCGAGAGCAGCCGCGTGTCGTCGTCGAAGAAGCCGTCGGTCGCGCCGAGTATGTCGCCATTGGCGTCGGCGACGACGAAGGCGTCCCCGTCCTTGAGCGACAGAAGCTGGCCTAGCCCATCGGGCTCGCGCCGATCGACTTCAGCATGATCCACGAAGGCTGCATCATCCATGGGCCGGGTTTAGGCGATTCTCATCAGCTCCGGGTCAAGCCTTTTCGCCGCCGGTTCCGCCTGGGGGTGCGAGACCGCCAGCCCCCGGTAGAGATTGACGTAATGGCTGGCCATGACGGCGGACGAGAACCGCTGGTCGAAGCGGCGGCGCACGGCGGCGCGATCCAAGCCCTTGGCGCGCCAGACCGCCTGGTCGGCTTCGGCGTCGGAGTTGACGATGAAGCCGGTCAGGCCGTTCTCGACCACCTCGGACGTCGAGCCGCAGCCCCAGGCGATCACCGGCGTGCCACAGGCCATGGCTTCGATCATCACCAGGCCGAAGGGCTCCGGCCAGTCGATCGGAAACAGCAAGGCGTCGGCGCCGCCGAGGAAGGCCGACTTCTGGTGGTCGCCGATCTCGCCGATGAACTCGATCAGCGGATGGTCGAGCAGCGGCTCGATCTCGTTGCGGAAATAGTTGGCGTCGGCCGCATCGACCTTGGCGGCGATCTTCAGCCGCCGGCCAAGCCGCTTGGCGATGGCGATGGCGCGATCTGGCCGTTTTTCCGGCGAGATGCGTCCAAGGAAGGCGAGATAGCCGTCCGAACGCGGGTTGAACCGGTAAAGGTCCGGATCCATGCCGTGATACACCGTGCCGGCCCAGTTCGCCTCGGGCAGATAGCGCCGCTGGTCGTCGGAGATGGAGACCAGCGGATATTGCATCCAGCGGCTGTAGACCCCGGCCAGATCCTTCATGTCCAGGCGGCCGTGCAAGGTGGTCAGGGTGCGGCCGGCGATGGTCTCGAAAAAGGGAAAATGGATCATGTCGACGTGGAAGTGCAGCACGTCGAATTCGTGTGCGCGGCGGCGCACTTCCGACAGCATGGTCAGGTGAGCGGCCAGGTCGGATTTCAGCGGCGCGGGGTCCAGCCGAATGGCCTGGTCGCGCACCGGCGCCAGCTCGGCGCGGGTGCAGGCGTCGGCGCTGGAGAACAGCACCGTCTCGTGACCCTGATCGACCAGGGCGTCGCACAGGTGCGCCACGACGCGTTCGGTGCCGCCATAGAGCTTGGGGGGCACTGCCTCATACAGCGGTGCGATCTGGGCGATCTTCATGCTTGGCCTCACAAATTTGGGCGCGAACCGACGTCCCCGATGCATGGCGAAGGTCTGGAACGTCGATTGGTTCCGTCAAACCGACCTGAATCAGTCGCTTCGGCGCGAAATGACCACCGGATGCGAACTTGACAGGCCCCCATCGACCACGATCGCCTGACCGTTGACATAGGAGGCGTCGTCTGAGGCCAGGAACAGGGCGGCGGCCGCGATCTCCTCGGGGACCCCGGCGCGCTTGAGCGGATTGAGCTGGCCGATGCGGTCCTCGACGCCTCGTTCTCGCGCCCGCTCGAAGATGGGCCGGGTCATGCCGGTCTCGATCAGTCCCGGGCAGATGGCGTTGACGCGGACGCCGGCGCCGGAGAGCAGCTGGGCGGAGGTCTGAACCAGGTTGATCACCCCGGCCTTGGAGGCGCTGTAGGCCGGGCCGCCCGCGCCCGAGCGCAGGCCGGCGACCGAGGCGGTGCAGATGATCGAGCCCTTTCCCGCCTCCCGCATCGGCTTGGACGCGTGCTTGATGGCCAGGAAGGGGCCGACCAGGTTGATGCGCAGGAGGGCCAGCCATTGCTCGCCGGTCTGCTCCAGCGGCGGGTCGAGGCTCATCGTCGCCACCCCGGCGTTGGCGTAGCAGACGTCCAGGCCGCCAAACCGCTCCAGCGCGATCTGCACGGCCTTGGCCACATCCGCCTCGGCGCCCGCGTCGCCGGTCAGCGAGACCGCCTCGCCGCCGGCCTGGCGAATGGCCTCGGCCGTCTCCTCGACGGCCGGGGCGCGGTCGAAAACGAGCAGCTTGGCGCCTTCGCTGGCGAACAGCTTGGCGCTCGCCCGCCCGATGCCGCTCGCCGCGCCCGTAACCAGCGCAACCCTGTCCTGAAGCCGTCCCATCGCATTGTATCCGTTTTTGTTGCGAGGCGGTGCGCCTCAACCCAGCCCCAGCCGCGCCGCCAGGCTGGGGCGGACGGTCGGTTCGAGGTCCGCCGGCGGCGCCTCGAATGCGCGGCCCAGCCTGCGGCCGCCGAAAAAGGCCGCGCCGGCCGCCAGCCCCGCCAGCACGGCCAGCGCCAGGCTCGCCTTGGGCCGCATCTGAGCGGCGGAATAGAGGCTCGATTCCCGCACGCCCTTGTAATAGGCGCGCTCGCGCAGATCCTGGCCGGCCTGGTGCAGGTTGTCGTTGCGCGCGCCGCGCCGGCCCTCCGCGTCCCGCTGCAGCATCGGCGCCGCCCAGGCCAGAATGGGTTCGGCCAGCAGCGGCGCCAGAGCGCCCAGCGCGGCCAGGACCGGGCCGCTGGCGCCGACCGAAAGCTCTCGCGTCCGGTGCTCGGCGGCATAGAGGATCGCCTGGGCCACCAGGGGCGCGGCATAGACGGGCGAGGGGTTCCTCACCGGCGCGCCGGTCAGGTTGCGGGCGTGGTCCTTGTACGGCGTATCGATGGCCGACGGCCGGATCAGGGTCACCGAAACCGGCGCGCCATCGCGCATCAGCTCCATGCGCAACGCATTGGTGAAGCCCTTCACCGCGTGTTTTGAGGCCGAATAGGCCCCTTGCATGGGGATGGCCAGATCGCCAAGCACCGAGCCGAGATTGATCAGGGCGCCGCCGCCAGGCCGGTCGCGAAAATGCTCGACCGCGATCAGCGATCCGTAGACCAGACCCCAATAGTTGGTCTCGAACAGGCGGCGCTGGTCTTCCAGCGAGGTCTTGACGATCTCGCCGAAGATGGAGACGCCGGCATCGTTGACCCAGGTGTCGAAGCCGCCGAACCGGGCGATGGCGGCCGAGGCGATGGCCCGCACCTCGGTCTCGACGCCGACATCGGCGACGACATAGGCGGTCTTGGCGCCCTTGCTCGCCAGGTCGTCACAGACGCTCTTCAGCGCCTCCTCGTTGCGGGCCGCCAGCATCAGGCTGGCGCCGCGCGCGGCGGCGGCGCGGGCGGTGGAAAGCCCGATGCCGGAGGTGGCGCCGGTGATCACGATCACCTGCCGATCGAGAGCCTTCAACTTCAGGGGGCTGCGCCTAGACGTCATGGAAGTCCTCCGACCCTCGCCGAGGCAACGACCTACCGCCATGCAGGTTCCGAGGGAAGGGCGGGCGTCCGGTTCGGCGAGCGATGCCGACGGCCGAGACCATCCGGAGGTCGGTCAGCCGGTTTCGATCAGCATGGTCAGCCGAAAATCGACGTGGCCGGCCAGATTGAATGTGACCTGCTCGTAGAGCCGCTGTCCGTTCGTAGGGTGATTGAACCTCCGCTCGCCGCCTTCGCGGCCAAGCACGGCATGGGCATCCCAGAAGCCGGCGAAATCCTTGCTTCGATGACGAAGCTCATCGATGCGCGTTCGCAGCGATGGGGCGTTGAGGCGCGCGCTGCTGGCGGCGCGGAATTCAGCGGTGATGCGGCGAGCCCGCTCTTCCCAGTCGACGATCAGGGCCTTGGCTGCGGGATTGAGGAAGATGAAGCTGAGCAGGTTGCGCGACCCGTCCCGATCCAGCCAGCCGGTGAACAGGCGCTCGGCCTTCGCGTTCCAAACCCGTGCGTCCCAGTTGCGATCCAGGATGTAGGCTGGGCAATCGATCATCCGGACGCTGGCCGCGGCGGCGGGCGCCAGTTCATCGATCGTCTCTTCGTGGTGCGGATCTCGTCGGCCGGCGAGTTCGAACAGATAGGCGCGTTCGGTGCGCGTCATGTGCAGCGCGACGGCCAGCCGCGCAAGCGCCGTCGGCGACGCCGAGACATCGCGGCCCTGCTCGATCCAGGTGTACCAGGTCGTGCTCAATCCGCAGAGCTGCGCCACCTCCTCGCGGCGAAGGCCAGGCGTCCGGCGACGCGAGCCCGCGCCCAGGCCCGCGTCGGCCGGCGCCAGGCTTTCCCGCTGGGCGCGGATGAATTGCCCGAGTTCCTGCCGCTGTTCCTGGCTCGCTATCTCCAGCATGGTGGAAGATATACCAGCATAATCTCCCATCTTAAACGGGTATCTGCTTAAGGCTAGGACCTGTTCTCATTGGTGCGAATGAGGAGTGAGCGATGTCCAGCCAACATGACGCCGTCGTGGATCGCCAGTTCGGCGCGCGTGCGAGCGCCTATCTGACCAGTTCCGTCCACGCCGAAGGCGCCGATCTGGCCGCCTTGGCCGATCTGGTCAGGGGCGCCGGCGGTGCGCGCGTTCTGGACCTGGGCTGCGGCGCCGGTCATGTCAGTTTCGCCGCTGCGCCTTACGTTGGCGAAGTCGTCGCCTGCGATCTGTCTCCACAGATGTTGAGCGTCGTGGCGCAGGCGGCGGCCGAGCGAGGCCTGGTCAATATCGTCACCCAGCAAGGCCTGGCCGAGCGCCTGCCGTTTCAGGACGACAGCTTCGATTACGTCCTTAGCCGTTTCAGCGCGCATCACTGGGGCGACCTGGACGCGGGGCTGCGCGAGGCGAGACGCGTCCTGCGGCCCGGCGGCGTGGCGGGTTTTGTCGACGCCGTCTCGCCCGGAACGCCGCTGTTCGACACCGTCTTGCAGGCCATCGAGATCCTTCGAGACCCCTCTCACGTGCGAGACTACTCACGCGCCGAATGGGACCAGGCCTTGACGCGGGCCGGGCTGAAGCTGGGCGCCGTTTCCAGCTTTTCTGTGCGGCTCGAGTTCGCCGTCTGGACCGAGCGCATGCGCACGCCCCCGATCCAGGTCGAAGCGATCCGAGCCTTGCAAGCGGCGGTCTCGGACGGCGTCCGCAGCCACTTCGCCATCGATGCGGACGGCAGCTTCAACCTGGATGTCGCTCTGGCCGTGGCGGAGAAGCCCGTCCGCCTAGGCGCGCAATGAGCGCGCCGGGGTCAAGCCGGGTCCATCGCATGCACGGGCGAATCGACCGGGCTTGGATTGTCGTCCAAAGCCTCGAAAACGACGACCACAATCGCTGTGTCGATCTGTTCAGGCGGCCCGATGCGAGTTTCGGCTTCGAGGAATTCCGGCGCGACATCGAGGACTGCGGGGCCTGGACGCCGGTTCGCTATTTTTCCGGCCTGTCCTTCGCCTCGGCCCAGAGCGCCCTTGAAGCCGCACGGGCGTCCGTAGCCTGGCTAAACGCATGAGCGGACGCATGGGACGATCGGCTCGCTGACGTCGCCGCCCCGGCCGTCTCCACCCTTTAGCGCCTGGTCCGCGCCAACGACGTCGCCGCCGCGGACCAGGACGCGTCTAGTAGCCGTTCAGCCGCGCGTAGCGGTCGCGGTGGTAGGACTGGCCGCCGTAAGAGGCTTCGGCGGCGCGGGCGCGCTTCAGGTAGAGGCCGGCGTCGTGGGCGTCGGTCATGCCGATGCCGCCGTGCATCTGGACCATCTCGTTGGAGACCAGGTGCAGCGTGTCGCCCATCTTGGCCTTGGCCAGCGAGACGAGCTCGGCGGTGTCGGGCGCGTTATTGTCGATGGCGGTCAGCGCCGCCTCGACGCAGGAGCGGGCCAGTTCCAGATCGGTGAACATCTTGGCGGCGCGGTGCTGCAGCGCCTGGAAAGCGCCGATCACCTGGCCGAACTGCACGCGGGTCTTCAGGTAGTCGAGCGTGGTCTCGAAGGCCTGGGTCGCGGCGCCGAGCATTTCGGCGGCGAGGCCCGCGCGGGCGCGGTCGAGGACCTTTTCGAGCAGCTCGCCGCCTTTGTCGGCCTCGCCGAGCACGGCGTCGGCGCCGACCTCGACGTTCTCAAAGCTGACATTGGCCGCGCCGCGGCTGTCGGCGAGCTTCAGCGCCTTGCGGCTGACGCCCTTGGCGTCGGCGGGGACGAGGAAGAGGGTGATGCCGTCCTTGTCGCCCGGCTTGCCGGCGCTGCGGGCCGAGACCACGTAGAGGCCGGCGGCCATGCCTTCGAGCACGAAGCTTTTGGTTCCGCTCAGCGTATAGCCGGCGGCGCCCTTTTTGGCCGCCAGAGCGACCTTTTCCGGATTGTGGTGCGGGCCTTCGTCGATGGCCAGGGTCGCGACCAGCTCACCGCCGGCGATCTTCGGCAAGTAGGCGCCTTTTTGCGCCTCCGTGCCGCCCAGGATGATGGCGGAGGCCGCGGCCAGAGCCGAGGAGAGCAGCGGAGAGGCGGTCAGGGTACGGCCGGTCTCTTCCAGGATCAGGCCCAGGCTGAGGTAGCCGAAGTCCGATCCGCCGTATTCTTCGGGGATGATGACGCCGGTCCAGCCCATCTCGGCCATCTCGGCGAAGGCGGCGGGATCGTAGCCAAGCGGGGCGCCGGAATCGCGCATCTTGCGGAAGGCGGTGACGGGCGACTTTTCTTGCGTCCAGGTGCGCGCCGCATCGCGCAGCATGCTCTGTTCTTCAGTCAAAACGGCCATTTTGAATCTTCCCTATTTTGCAGTGCTGTTGACCGGATCGGGCAGGCCCAGAATCCGCTTTGAGATGATGTTGTTCTGAACTTCGTGACTGCCGCCGAAAATGGTGGTGGCCTTGCCGCCGAGCCAGCCCCGCACGGCGGCCAGTTCGTCGCTGGAGAAGCCGTCGCCGTCCCAGCCGAGACCCTGGGCGCCCATGATCTCCAGGGTGAGCTCGGCCTGATCCTGGCCGATCTTGGTGCCGGCGTTCTTCATGATCGAGGTCGCCGCGCTCGGACCCTGATTGGATCTGGACTCCACGATGGTGCGCATGGCGGTGAGCTGGAAGGCGCGCCGTTCCATATCGTGGGCGGCGATGCGGCTGCGCAGGTCGGAATCGACGATGCGACCCTTGTCGTCGACGCCGACGTAAGATTTGGCGAGGTTGGGCACGGAGCCCGAGACGCCGAACATGCCGCCGCCTCCCCCGCCGCCGCCGCCGGACAGGCCGCTGCGTTCATGCTGCAGCAGCCGCTTGGCGATGGTCCAGCCGCCGTTCAGCGGCCCGACCAGGTTCTCCTTCGGGACCTGCACGTCGGTGAAGAAGGTCTCGCAGAAGGGCGAGGCGCCGGCGATCAGCTTGATCGGGCGAACCTCGACGCCGGGCGCCTTCATGTCGATCAGGAGGAAGCTGATGCCCTCGTGCTTTTTCGAGGTGTCGGTGCGCACCAGGCAGAAGCACATGTCGGCCCACTGGCCGCCGGAGGTCCAGATCTTCGAGCCGTTGACCAGATAGTGGTCGCCCTTGTCCTCGCACTTGGTGGACAGCGAGGCGAGGTCGGAGCCGGCGCCGGGCTCGGAAAAACCTTGGCACCAGGCGACCTCGCCATGGGCGATCTGCGGGATGTGCTCTTTCTTCTGCTCTTCGTTGCCGTATTCGAGCAGGGTCGGGCCGAACATCATCACGCCCATGCCGCCGATCGGGTTCCAGGCCCCGATGCGGTTCATCTCCTGCTGCAGCACCCGCGCCTGCGACGACTCCAGGCCCCCGCCGCCATAGGCCTTTGGCCAGGTGGGAACGCCCCAGCCCTTGTCGCCGACGCGCTGCTTCCAAGCGGCGGCGTCGCCGCTGAGCTCCTCGCGCCCTTCCAAGTACATCATTCCGCCCTTGCCCTTCAGCGCGGGCGGAAAATTCGCCTCGAGCCATTCGCGCGCTTCGGTGCGGAACGCGTCCAGGTCGACGCCTCCAAAATCAGCCATGGATCTAAATCTCCTCGAGAAACTAGGAAGCGGATTGGGTCGGATCGGGCAAGCCCAGAATCCGCTTGGAAATGATGTTGCTCTGGATTTCCTGGCTGCCGCCGAAAATCGTCGTGGCCTTGCCGGAGAGCCAGCCGCGCACGGCCGAGAGCTCGTTGGCGGCGAAGTCCTCGCCCTCCCAGCCCAGGCCCTGATGGCCCATGATCTCCAGGGTCAGCTCCGCGCGCTCCTGGCCGATCTGGGTGCCGGAATTCTTCATGATCGAGGTGGTGGCGCTGGGGTTCACATTGCCGCGCGCCTCGGCCATCGCCCGCTGAATGGTCAGGCCGTGGGCGCGGGCGCTCATCATGTGGTTGGCGATGCGGGCGCGCAGGTCGGAATCGGCGATGCGGCCGGCCTCGTCCAGCCCGACATAGGTCTTGGCCAGGTCCGGCACGCTGGCGCCGGCGCCCATCATGCGGCCGCCGCCCTGGCCGGAGCGTTCGTGCTGCAACAGGCGCTTGCCCACCGTCCAGCCGCCGTTCAGCGGCCCGACCATGTCGTTCTTCTCGGCTCGCGCATTGGTGAAGAAGGTCTCGCAGAAGGGCGAGGAGCCGGCGATCAGCTTGATCGGGCGGGTCTCGACGCCCGGCTGGTGCATGTCGATGAGCAGGAAGCTGATGCCTTCGTGCTTCTTCGACGGATCGGTGCGCACCAGGCAGAAGCACCAGTCGGCGTATTGGGCGCCGGAGGTCCAGATCTTCTGGCCGTTGATCTCCCAGTGGTCGCCCTTGTCGACGGCCTTGGTCTGCAGGGAGGCGAGGTCCGAGCCGGCGCCCGGCTCGGAATAGCCCTGGCACCAGCGCAGCTCGCCCTTCACGATCGGCGGAATATGGCGCTGCTTCTGGTCCTCGGTCCCGTACTCCAGCAGGGTCGGGCCGAACATGCTTGTGCCCATCCCCGCCATGGGATTGGCCGCGCCGATGCGGTTCATCTCTTCCTGCAGCACGCGCGCCTGCTGAGGCGAAAGGCCGCCGCCGCCATACTGTTTCGGCCAGGTCGGTGTTCCCCAGCCCTTGGCCGCCATGCGCTCTTTCCAGAGCTTCAGCTCGCCGGTGGGCTTTAGGCCCCCCATCATGATCGCTTCCTGGGTCGCGTCGGACTCGCGGCGCAGCGATTGGGGGTAGTTGTCTTCAAGCCAGGTCCGCGCTTCGCCGCGGAAGGTTTCAACCTCGCCGCCGAAATCGGCCATGATCAATCTCCCTATTCAAAATGTCTTGGTCGGGCGGTTAATTCCGCCACTCAATAGCGCTATTTCGGATCGGGCAAGCCCAGCACGCGCTTGGCGACCACGTTGACATTGACCTCCGAGGTGCCGCCCTCGATCGAATTGCCCTTCGAGCGCAGCCAGCCATGCGTGGCGGCGATTTCGCCGGGCGTGTAGGCCTCGCCCTCCCAGCCTAGCCCCTGGGCCCCCATGGCCTCGACCATCAGCTCCGAACGCTCCTGGGCGAAGGCGGCGGCGGCGTATTTGATGATGGAGGTGGCCGCGCTGGGCCCGTTCGAGGTGCGCGATTCCGCCGCGACGCGGGCGATGGTCAGATAGAAGGCCTGGAAGTCCATCTTGTTCTTGGTGATGCGCGCGCGCAGGTCGGGATCGTCCATCGCTCCGGTCTCGTCCACGCCCAGATAGCGCTTGCCGAGGTCGCCGAGGTCGCCGGTCGAGCCACCCGCCCCGCCGCCGCCGCCGAACCCGCCGGAGATATTCTGCCGCTCGTACTGCAAGAGCCGCTTGGCGATCGACCAGCCGCCGTTGAGCTGACCGACCATGTTTTCCTTCGGGATCTTCACGTCGGTGAAGAAGGTCTCGCAGAAGGGGCTGTCGCCGGAAATCAGCTTGATCGGCCGCGTCTCGACGCCCGGCGTGGTCATGTCGATGAGCACGAAGCTGATGCCCTCATGCTTCTTGGTCGTGTCGGTGCGCACCAGGCAGAAGCACCAGTCGGCCTTGTTGGCGTAGGAGGTCCAGATCTTCTGGCCATTGATCAGCCAGTGGTCGCCCTTGTCCTCGCAGCGGGTCTGCAAGGAGGCCAGGTCCGAGCCGGCGCCGGGCTCGGAATAGCCCTGGCACCAGCGGATTTCGCCGCGCACGATCTTGGGCAGGTGTTCCTGCTTCTGCGCCTCGTTGGCGTATTCGAGCAGCACCGGCCCGAGCATCCAGACGCCGAACGAGGCCAGCGGCATGCGATAGCCGCCTTTGGAGATCTCGCGATCGAGCACGCGCGCCTCGGCCGCCGAAAGGCCGCCGCCGCCGTATTCGGTCGGCCAGGTCGGCGCGGTCCAGCCCTTGGCCGCCATGCGGCGCATCCAGACGATCTGCGGGTCGTCGCTGCCTGCAAAAGCGCGGCCGCCCCACATGGCCTCGGGGTCGGTCTCCACCTTGGGGTCGCGCAATTCGGCGGGGTATTCTGCCTTCAGCCCATCGCTGACCTCGGCGGCGAACGCCTCCAGCTTGTCGGCTCCGAAATCAGCCATCAGGCTCCTCGACAATAGGTTTTTGTTGCGGTTTGCAGCCTAACCTACTCCAGGCGATGATGCGAGCAAGCCGGTTCGAACAGCTGTTTGATTGTTGTCGCGGCGGCCAGTCGCGGCCGTCGCCGCGTCAATTCGGCGCCGCGCCGCGCCTCGACGCGCTGCGGCGGTTATGCTTGAGAGCGTTCAAGGTCAACCAAGGTCCGGCATGCGCGTCCTAGGCGATTTGAAACCGGCGGCCCTCGAGGCCGGACCGCTGGTCTCCGCGGTCCTGGCCGTGGCCGCCGGGGTGATGCTGCTGGTTTCGGGCGCGACTCCGTCCGATCCGGAACGCTTCACCTGGCTGGTGCGGGTCATGCCGCTCTGGTTCGTCGAGCTCAGCCACTTCGTCTCCAGCATATTGGGTCTGGTCCTGGTCCTGCTCGCCTTCGGCTTGCGCCGCCGGCTGGGCGGGGCCTGGGTCGCCAGCGTCGTGGTGCTGGCCGTGGCGGCGGTGCTGGCCCTGCTCAAGGGCTTCAACTGGGAGCAGACCGCGGCGCTGGCGGCCATCTGCCTCATCATCCTGCCGCTGCGTCCCGCCTTCCCGCGCAAGTCGCGGCTGATGCGGATGGAGATCACGCCGGGATGGTTGTTTTCGGCCTTCGCGGCCGTGATCGGCGCCGCGGCGCTCGGCCTCTGGTCCTTCCGTCACGCCGACTATTCCGACACCCTTTGGTGGAAGGTGATGGCGGACGCCGACGCCTCGCGTTCGCTGCGCGCCTCGGCGGGGGCGGCCATCCTGCTGATGGCGGTCGGGCTCTGGCGAATGGTGGCGACGCCCGCCACCCCGCCCATCGTCGGCGATCACGATCCGGAGTTCGAGCGCGTGCGCGCCATCCTGGCCAGGGCGGAGATGGCCGAGCCGCAGGCCAATCTCGCCCTGCTCGGCGACAAGCGCTTCTTCTTCTCAGGCTCGGGCGAGAGCTTCCTGATGTTCTCGGTGCGCGGCCGCTCCTGGATCGCGCTCGGGCCGCCGGTCGGCCGCGCCGACGAACGCATGGAGCTCTACTGGCGTTTTCGCGAACTGGCCGACGCCCATGCCGCTCGTCCGGCCTTCTACGCGCTTGGCCCCGAGGACCTGCCCGACGTGGTCGAGCTGGGCTTCTCCATCCAGAAGATCGGCGAATCCGCGACCGTGGCGCTGGACTCGTTTTCCATCACCGGCCGGCGCCGGGAAGGGCTGCGGCGCAACTGGCGCAAGGCCGGCGAATGCGGCGCGGCGTTCTCGGTGCTGACGCCCGAGGAGGTGGCCAGCGCCATAGAGGAGCTGAAATCGGTCTCGGATGCCTGGCTTGAAAACCACGCCGGCGGCGACAAGAGCTTTTCCATGGGCGGCTTCGCGCCGCGCTATGTGGGAGAGTTCCCGGCCGCCGTCGTGAGTGTTGACGGCCGCATCGTCGCCTTCGCCACCATCTGGGCCACGGCGGATCGATCCAGCTTCTCCATGGACCTGATGCGCTATGCCGACGAGGCGCCCAAGAACGTCATGGACTTCCTGTTCGTCGAACTGCTGCAGTGGGGCCGGGCCGAGGGCTATGTCGCCTTCGCCTTCGGCGGCGCGCCGCTGGCGGGGCTTCAGGACCGGCCGCTGGCGCCCATCCTCAGCCGCGTCGGGCGGCTTTTGTTCGAGCGCGGCGAGGAACTGTACAATTTCCAGGGCGTGCGCCGCTACAAGGACAAGTACGATCCGGTCTGGCAGCCGCGCTACATCGCCGCCGCGCACAAATGGGCCATTCCGGGCCTGCTCGCCGACATCGGCCTTCTGTCCTCCGGCGGCGTCTCCGGCCTGACCCGGCGCGCCGCCAAGGAGGAAGCGGCCGCCGCGCCGGCCATCCCCGAGGCGGCCTGACCGCCTCGCCGGGCCGGCTATCCGCCCATGTCTCGCGCCTGCTCGATCAGGTCAGCGCACCGAGTCGCCAGCCAGGCCGTATCGACGGGGGTCCGGCCGATGGCGCTGTCGTATAGTTCCTCGATGCCGATGCGAAGCTGATAGCAGAGCATGCGCCGCGCCCAGCCCGGATCGGCGGCGTGGCGGCGGGCAAGATGCGCCCGCACCGGCTCAAGCCGCGCCTCGGCCCAGAAGAAAAGATTGGCTTCGTCATAGGCGCCATCGCCGATCAGCGCCCGGTCCCAGTCGATGACGGCGGTGATGGCGCGGCCGTCGCCGATCAGATTGGCGGTCCCGAGGTCGCCATGGACGAGGCCGCGCGGCGGCTCGTCGGTCGGAGCGAGCCGATCGATCGCCGCGATGGCGTCTCCGACCCGAACCCCGTGGAGGCGATCGGCGACCGAGGCCCAGTCGAACAGGCGCTCGTCCCCGACCTGCATCAGATAGGCGCGCCAGGTCGGGCAGGGCGCCCGGCCATGCTCATCGAAGACGCCGAAGCCGGCGGTGGCGCTGGTGTCCGTCCGCGCCAGCTCGGCCAGCGTCTTGAGCGCTCCGCCGGGCTTGGCGCGACCCTTAAGGTCGCAAAACCGCCTGCCGCGCGCGCGGCGGGACATGCACAGGAAGGCCGCTTCGATGGCTTCGATGCCGACGATTTCAGGGATGGGCAGGGCGGGGCGGCCAAAGGCGCGGCATGCGAACGCGTCCTTGCGGAAGCCGAAGGCCGAGCGGGCGACCCTGGCCACGAACCGCGAACGGCCTTGCCGAAACCCGAAGACCTGTGAGACCAGGCCTTCGGGAAGCGGCGCAAAGGCCGTGACGGGGCCCAGGCGCGACTCGATCGCGGCTTTGATCGTCACCGGCGCCAGGTTCGGTTTCGACATCGATCCCGGACTTGGGCCGTGCATGGGTCACGTCCTCCAATTGAGTCGCCAATCTAGCGCAGGCATGATGCACGGCCACGACTCGTCAAGGGGGCGACCATGCGCTTTGCACCGATCTTGGGCCTGATCGCCGCCTTCGCCATTGGCGGCGCGGCGACCGCGCAATCCATCATCGTCAAGGGGCCGCATGGCGCGGTCGAAACGGTCGCCGCCGCCGATATCAAGGCCATGCATCAGGCAAGCGTGACCGTCCCTTACGGCGACAAGGCGACCTTTTCGGGCGCGGTGATCGGCGATTTCCTGGCGGAGGTCGGAGCGCCCTCGGACGTGCGGCTGCACGGGCCGCCGGTGAACCAGATCGTCATCGTCACCGGCCGGGACGGCTTCACCACGGTGCTGTCGCTGGCGGAAACCGAAAAGAGCTTCCGCGACCAGCCGATCATCCTGGCCGACCAGGAGAACGGCAAGCCGCTAGACCCCAAGCAAGGGCCGTACCGGCTGGTCATCGGCGGCGAACTGAAGCCGGCGCGCTCGGTCTGGGGCGTGATCGAGATCGAGCTTCGCCCGGTCAACACCAACGATCCCGACAGCCGGGCGGCGCCGTCTATGGGCGCGCCGCCAGCGCCGTCGCCAGCCGCCGGACACGGCGGATAACCGTCCAAACCGTCCCGGCCGCGATCACGATCAGGCCGGCGACCATCACCAACCCGTGGCTGCCCCAAAGCGGCTCGAGCGCGGCGATCAGGCAAAGGATGGTCAGGGCCGACATCCGCTGCGGCTTGGCCATAGGGCCGGAATAGTCGGGGGGAAAGCCCAACCTAAGGCCCAGTTCGCGCACATAGGCGGTCAGGACGGCGAGCACGCCGGTGAGCCAGCCCAGGGCCGGCCCGACGCTCCAGCCCAGCCCATAGGCGGCATAGCCCGCGCCAGCGAAGAAGAGCAGGTCGGCGATGCGGTCCGGCAATTCGTTCCAGATCGGCCCGGCGCGCGAGCCCTGCCCCTGCTCGAGCGCCACCATGCCGTCGAGCAGGTTGCACAATCGCCGCCCCTGGATGCAGGCCGCCGCCGCCAGCAGGAAGAGCGACCGCGCCCAGTCCGGCAGGAAGCTCGACATGGCCAGCATGGCGCCGCCCAGCACCGCGAAGGCGACGCTGGTGGCGGAGATCAGGTCCGGCTGCACCCTGGCCTTGGCCAACCGGGCGCCCAACCGCCGGATCCAGCCGATCTCTCGCGATTTCAGGGGTCGGCGATTTTCGAGGTCCGTCACGCCATCGTCTCCACGCTCACCGGTCGCCCCAGGGATTGAGCAGACCCACCCCCAACGGCTGAAAGTCCACCACGTTGCGGGTGACAACGGTCATTCGGTGGACCAGGGCTGTCGCGGCGATCAGCGCGTCACGCTCCGGTCTTGGGTCGGGGACGTGCAATTCGGCGCAACGTCGCGCCACATCGACGTCGACGCCCAGGATGCGCCCATCAAAGCCCGGCAGGATTCTCTGCTCCAACCAGGCTCGCAGGATCGCGCCCTGAACGGCGTCGCGACGGGCGATTGTCAAGACGCCAACCTCGATTTCAAGGATGGTGATCGCCGACAAGAACAGGTCTTCGGGATGGCATGTCGCCGCCCAGGCTAAAACTTTCGGATCGGTTCGTTCGGGGCGTCTGAGCTCGGAAATGACGTTCGTGTCGAGGAGAAGCACCTATTTCAAGTCCGCGGGTCGGAATATTCCGTCGCCCAGGCGAGGCGGTTCGAACTCGATGTCCGCCGACTCCGGATGCGCCAGCATCTCGACCAGCGTCCGCCCGTCGCCCTTCAGGCGCCGATAGGCGTCGTGGCGCAGAAGCACATAGGCGGGCCGGCCCCGGTCGGTGATGATCACCGGCCCTTCGTCCGCCGCCCGCTTCGCGCGGCTGACATCCTGGTTGAATTCGCGGCTTGAGAGCTTGGTCACGGTCATTCGCGCCATCCGTGTTGAAACGATCTACAATACTACATTGCGCCGTCGCGGCCAACATCAAGCCCTTAGCCACGCCGCCCGCGGCCGCCAGGGCGGGTCGGCGGCGGCGTCCAACTTCGCGCCGAAGGGCCTCTTGGATTGAGACCGCCGCGCCAATCGCCGCGGCCGGGCGGCGGCTGGCGTTTCGCGGCCAGCTTCTGCTCGATGATCGAGCGTGCGGGCGCGGCATGGGCGACCGCCCGGGCGTGACGGATGAGGTCCAGGGTGGCGGCGGCGTCGTCCGGGTCGGATGTCCCGCGGAAATAGGCCGCCAGTTCCGCCTCGCCGTCCGGCCGCCGCTCGCGTTCGCGCCAGGCGCGCTCGATCAGGCGGGCGAAGCGTGGCTCCAGCGTCCGGTCGGCGAAGGCGGCGGCGGTCTTCTTCGAGCCGATCCGCCCCGTGGCCAGGGCGTAGAGCATCCGCCCGGCCATCAGGGCCATGAAAGACTGGACCCACATCGTCTCGGTCAGCGCCGCCGCGTCCATCGCCGCGATCCTGTCGAGCAAGGCTCCTATCTCCTCGCGCAGGGCTTCGGGCGCGACGGGATCGACCAGGCCGCGCGGGTTCGGACCGGCCAGGACGACGCCCTTTTCGCGCAGGATCCAGCGCACCACCTGGCTATTGTCGTGCTCCGAGCGGACCAGGACGCGCTCGGCGTTGCCGAGGAACAGGAAGGGGTAGACGCGCGGGGCCATGCCGCTGGTTCCGGGGTCGGCCCAGGTCTCGGCTCTCGGCTCGCCGGGCGGATCGCGTGGGCTGGTCGACCAGCGCCGCAGGATGGCCTTGGGCGCGTAGGAGCCCTCCAGGCGTCGCGCCCAGGGGCTGGGCAGGGCGTGCAACTCATCGTGCATCGCCTGCAGCGCCGGGACCTGATCTGGCGGAATGTCCTGGTGGGTGACGATGATGAAGTCGAGGTCGCTGCGGTCGTCGAAGTCGCCGAGCGCGAAGGAGCCTTGCAGATAGGCCCCGACGAAATTGTCGGCGAGCCGGGTGCGGGCGCCCTCGACCAGTTTGGCCAGGACGGCGTTCAGGTCGGCATAAGGGGTGGGGCGGCGCGAAGGCGCGCGCGGGCCTTTGAGTTTCGGCATGTGTGAAAATCCGTCAGTCGAATGAATGCGGACCGCTCGCGGCTCTTTCGCGCGCGAACGGCGTCGGTGGCGCGGGACCTAAGTCCTGGCTACCCTGGGCGCTTCAATCGACCGATTTCACACATGCTGGCTTCGAAACCTCTGGCGAAGCGCCAAGACTAGCACA
This sequence comes from Caulobacteraceae bacterium, assembly GCA_965277425.1. Taxonomy (GTDB): domain Bacteria; phylum Pseudomonadota; class Alphaproteobacteria; order Caulobacterales; family Caulobacteraceae; genus Poindextera. The sequence goes on along the minus strand of CBDICR010000006.1, from coordinate 495,282 downwards.
GGCAGCCCGGGCTGCAACTGGCGGGCGATGGCGCGGTCTGTTAGGTCGATAGGCCGCGACGTCCGAAGATGCGTCCTTAAAGATACACGCCGGGAGCAACGCCATGAGACTAAGCCAACCGCGCATAGCGCCCGTGCAGGACGCCGACTTCACCAACGAACAGCGCCAGGCCCTGGCCTCGGTGACGCAGACCGGCCGGCCAATCCTCAACATCTATCGCACCTTCGCCCATGCGCCCAAGGCGCTGACCCGGTTTTTGGAATGGGGCGTCTATGTGCTGTCGCGCCGCAACAGCCTGCCGGCCCGTGAGCGCGAGATCGTCATCCTGCGCGTCGGATACCTGTGCAGGTCGGGTTACGAATTCACCCAGCACACCGGCATCGGCAAGCGCGAAGGCCTGACCGATACCGAGATCGCCGCGATCAAGGCCGGCGCCGGCGCGACGAACTGGACCCCCGCCGAAGCCTCGCTGATCCGCGCCGCCGACGAGCTGGTCGGCGATCACTTCGTCAGCGACAAGACCTGGGCCGACCTGACCCGTCATTTCGACCAGAAACAGTGCATGGACGTGGTCTTCACCGCCGGCCAATACACCCAGGTCTCGATGTTCCTGAACAGCTTCGGCGTGCAGCTGGAGCCGGGCCAGACCCTCGATCCCGACCTGAAGGCTTAAGGCGCGATGGCCGATCGCCTGAAGGACAAGACGGCGGTCGTCGTCGGCGCGGGCCAGACGCCAGGCGAGACCATCGGCAACGGCCGCGCCATGGCCATGCTGTTCGCCCGCGAAGGCGCACAGGTGCTGTGCGTCGACCGCATAAAGGCGCGAGCGGAGGAAACGGCGGCGATGATCGCGGCCGAAGGCGGCGAAGCCTGCGCCTTCGAGGCCGACGTCACCGACGCCGCCCAGGCCGCCGCCATCATCGAGACCGGGCTGGTGTGGCTTGGCCGGGTGGACATCCTGGTCAACAATGTCGGCATCGGCGGTTCGGCGGGCGGGCGCGACGGACCGGCGCAGCACGCCGACGAGCCGGCCTTCGACAAGATCCTCGAGGTCAATCTGAAGGGCCAGTGGCTGGTCTCCAAGGCTGTCATCCCGGTGATGCGCCAGGCCGGCGGCGGGGCGATTGTCAACATCTCCTCGCTGGCCTCACTCTCGGGCGGCAACCAGATCGCCTATGAGGTCTCCAAGGCGGGCGTGAACCGGCTGACCACCAGCGTGGCGTCCGCCAACGCCAAGTATCGCGTGCGCTGCAACGCCGTCCTGCCGGGGCTGATGGACACGCCCATGGCGGTGGCCGGCATCGCGCAGTCGACCGGCCGCGACGCCGAAGAGGTCCGCGCCGCCCGCAATGCGCGCGTGCCCATGGGCGAGATGGGTACGGCCTGGGACACCGCCTATGCCGCCCTTTTCCTCGCCTCGGACGAGGCCAGCTTCATCACCGGCGTCCTGCTGGTGGTCGATGGCGGCATGCACATCCGATGAACGCGGAAGATCGAATCCGCGAGGCGCTGAGCGCGGGCATGGCCGACGCCGGCCTGCCGGGACTGGCCGCCGCCGCGCGCCTGCCGAACGGCGAGACCATCGAGGTCGCGGTCGGCGCGCGGGGGGTGGACAACCCGGCCCCCATGACCCGTGACACCCTGTTCTGGATGGCCTCCTGCACCAAGGCCCTGACTTCGGTCGCCGCGCTGCAGCTGGTCGAGGACGGCCTGATCGGGCTGGACGATCCGGTCGGCCGCTGGCTCCCCCAGTTGGCCGCGCCCAAGGTGCTGAAGGGCTTCGATGCGGCGGAAAAGCCGATCCTGGAGCCGGCGACGCAGCCGATCACGCTTCGGCGGCTACTTACCCACACCTCGGGCTTCGCTTACGAATTCTGCAGCGCCCCGCTCGCCCGCTATCAGGCCGCCATCGGCGAGACCGCCGCCCGGGGCGAGCCGCCGGAAGCGGTGCTTATGTTCGAGCCCGGCCAGGGCTGGCAGTACGGCACGGGCGTCGATTGGGCGGACAAGCTGATCGAGGCCGTGAGGGACGAGACCTTCGATACGGTCATGCGCCGCCGCGTGCTCGCGCCGCTGGGCATGGATGACAGCGGCTTTTTCCCGAACGACGACCAGCGCGCTCGGCTCGCCTCCATGCATGCGCGCGCCCCGGACGGAAGCCTTGCGCCCATCCCCTTTGGCATGCCGCCGCAGCCCTATTTCGGCATGGGCGGCGGCGGGCTCTATTCCAGCCCCAGCCAGTATCTGCGCTTCCTGGACTCGATGCTGGGCCGGGGGCCGCAACTCTTGAAAACCCACCATTTCGAGGCGCTCTGCGCCAGCGAAGTCGAAGGCGCGCATGTGGGCGTGCTGGATGCCGCCCAGGCCCACCTCTCCAACGCCTTCGATCCCTTCCCGGACGCGGCCAAGGCCTGGACCCTGGGCTTCGTCGCCAATCTGGAGGCCGGCCCGAACGGCCGCGCCGCCGGTTCGCTGGCCTGGGCGGGCCTTTCCAACTGCTACTATTGGGCCGACCGCAGAGCCGGCGCGGCCGGCGTCATCTGCGCCCAGTTCCTGCCCTTCGCCGATCCCCGCGCCCTGGCCGCCTTCGCCGCCTTCGAACGCGCGGTCTACGCGGCCTAAGAGAGAAAAACCATGGACGTGATCCTGCTGGGCACCGGCTCGCCCATACCCAGCCCCAACCGGGCGGGGCCGGCGACCCTGGTGAAGGCCGGGGCGGTGACCCTGCTGGCCGACTGCGGGCGCGGCGTCGTCATGCGGCTGGCGGCGGTCGGAGTCGGGCCGGCGGCGATCTCGGCGGTGCTTTTAACCCACATGCACTCCGACCACATCACCGACCTGAACGACATCATCACCAGCCACTGGGTGATGAACACCGCGCCGACCCTGCTCAAGGTTTTCGGGCCCAAGGGCGCCAAGGCCCTGGTCGAGGCGACGCTCGCCATGCTGGCCTTCGACGTCAAATACCGCCTCGATCATCATGACGACCTTAACGCCGGGCCAGATGTCGAGACCACCGAACTCGAACCCGGCGACCGCTTCAGCATCGGCGATTGCGCCATCACCGCCTACCAGACCGACCATTCGCCGGTCTTCCCCACCCTGGGCTACCGCATCGAGCAGGCCGGCGGCGTCGTGGCTTTGGCTGGCGACACAGTTCCCTGCGCTGGGCTCGACGCCCTCTGCAAGGACGCGGACATCTATGTGCAGACGGTGATCCGCGACGACCTGGTCAAGCGTGTGCCCCTGCAGCGCCTGCAGGACATTCTCGACTACCATTCCACCGTCGAACAGGCGGCGCAGACCGCCGAGCGCACCGGGGTGCGCACCCTGATGATGACCCACTATGTGCCAAACCTGATTCCCGGCCAGGAAGAGGCATGGCGCGAGATCGCACGTCCGCACTTCAAGGGCGAGATCGTGCTCGGCGACGATCTGACGAGCGTCTCGATTCCTACCAAATAGGCGGCGAGTTCACGCCAATCCGTCATGGTCCGGCTCGTCCGGGTGACCCATGATCACTGTGAAACGCGAGTGTTCATGGGTCACCTGCATTCGCGGGTGATGACGATGGAGTTTAAGGCTAAGGCTAAGGCTAAGGCTAAGGCGTGACCACGGGAAAGTTCAGGGTCAGGGGTTCGATCAGGTCGACCAGGGCGGCGTAGAGGTCCGCGTCGCCCTCGATGACGATGTCGCCGGACTCGATCCGCGCGGCCAGCGGGATACCGGCGAAGAGGGTCATCAAGAGGTCCGGCCGCTTCATGCGCACCGTGGCGCCGGCGCCGGCCTCGCGCACGCCCAGCTCGTGCACCAAGACGCCGTTTTCGACCGTGATCAGGATCGTCTCGTCGCGGTCGGTCAGTTCGAGATTGATCATGAAGGCGCGCGCCGCGGCCTTGTTCGGGTTGACTCGCACGGCGGCGAAATCCAGCAGCATCGGGGTGGTGGTCGCCGCCAGCACGTCGGGACTGAAGCCGCCGGGAGGCAATTGCGCCGGGCCACGGCGCAGTTCCTGGGCGCCGGTCAGGTAGATGTTGCGCCAGGTGCCAGCCTCGGACTCAAAACCGAGCTCGGTATAGATGGCCGCGAGCTGCTCGCGCGCGGCGGTGTTGGCGTCGTCGGCGAACACCAGGTGGTTTAGCAGAGTCGCCGCCCAGCGCAGTTCGCCCGCATCCACGGCGGCTTTCGCCTGGGTCATCACCGCGTCCGCCCCACCCATGGCCGCAACGTATTTCTTGGCGGCGGGCTCCGGCGGCAACGGATTGAGGTTGGCTGGATTGGCGTCGTACCAGCCCAGATAGCGCTGATAGATGGCCTTGGAATTGTGGCTCATGGTGCCGTAATAGCCGCGGTTGAACCACTGTTTGGCCAGCACCTGCGGCAAGGCCAGCCCCTCGGCGATCTCCGGCCCGGTCAGCCCGGTATTCATCAGTCGCACCGACTGGTCGTGCAGGAATTTATAGGCGTCGCGGTGGTTGGTCAAAAAGGCGGTGATCTCCGCCTGGCCGAAGCGCGGAATGCCGTGGGCGGCGAACATCACATCGCTCTTGTCGCCAAACAAGCGGATGGATTCGGTCAGATAATCGGCCCAGGCCTTGGCGTCGCGCACCAGGGCGCCGCGCGCCGGCAAGAGGTTGTGCATGGTCAGATTGGCGTTCTCGGCCATGAAGACGGCGCGGAACTGCGGCAGGTGAAAATTCATCTCCGCCGGCGCCTCCGTGCCGGGCGTCAATTGGAAGACCATGGTCACGTCGCCGACGGTGATCTTCTGGCCGGTGCGGGTGATCAGGTCGGTCGGCGCGATCAGCGACAGCGTGCCCATGGACGGGCAGGGGCCGAGGCCCGAGGTCATCTCGCCCTCCGCGCCGCGCGGCAGGGTGTGGCCGAACTGGAACCGGGCGCGGCGCAGCATGGCCGGGCCGGCGATGATGTTCTCCGAGACCGCGTGTTCGAGGAAGCCCTCCGGCGCGATCACCTTGACCTTGCCCGCCGCCGCGTCGGCGGCCGTGGTCACCCCGCCGACGCCGCCATAGTGGTCGACATGGCTGTGCGAATAGATCACCGCCAGCACCGGCTTTTCCGCCACGTGTTCCTGGGCCAGCTCCAGCGCCGCCCGCGCCACCTCGACGGTGGTCAGCGGGTCGACCACGATCCAGCCGGCGCCCGCGTCGATGAAGGTGACGGTGGAGACGTCGAAACCGCGCACCTGGTAGATGCGCTCGGCCACCTTGAAGAGCCCGTGCCTGGTGAGAATCTGCGCCTGGCGCCACAGGCTGGGATTGGTGGTCGCGGGCGCCTCGCCATCGAGGAAGCCGTAGGACGACAGATCGAACGCCACGCGCCCGTCGGCGCGCTTGATCAACGGGTCGGCGCGGGTGGCGATGAAGCCGCGGCTGGCGAAATCGAAATCCTTGCGATCGTCGGCCGCCACCAGCCGCCGGGCTTCGTTAAGGGTGCTCATGGGTTGCGCTCGAGGCTCCAAGCTGTGCCAGACGGCCCTTGTTTTGACGCCCGCTGCGCGTCTTGAATAGCGCTCTTTCTCGGAGCCGCTCATGCAAACCATCGATCTGAACGCCCTGGATGACCTGCTTGAAGGCCATGTCGATCTGCGGCGCCGGCCGGGCGCGGTGCAGCCGGTGCGGTTTGCGCTCGGCGACCTGACCTTCCTCGATCCCTTCACCCGCTGGGTGGCGTCCTGCGCGGCGGGGGTGCGCCTGCGCATGACCACCGATGCGCGCAGCCTCAAGCTCGCCTCGACCCAGCGACAGGCGGTCGGCGCCGACCGGACGGCCAATTACGAACTCTATGTCGATGGCCGCTTCTGGGCGCGAAGGCCGACCGAGGGCGGCGCGCGGCTGACCGCCGACGGCAAGACCGAGGGCGATGAGCGCGCCGGCGTCGTCTTCGACGACCTGCCCGCCGGCGAAAAGACGCTCGAGCTCTGGCTGCCGCAGACGGCCACCGTCTCGATCACCGGCCTGGAGCTGGACGAGGCCGCCCATTGGGCGCCCTGGCCGGACCGGCGGCCCAGGCTGATCTTCCACGGCAGCTCGATCTCCCACTGCATGGAGGCTGACGGCGGCTCCGGCGCCTGGCCGGCGGTGGCCGCGGGGCTCGCCGGCCTGGCGCACCTGAACCTCGGCTGGGCCGGGTCCTGCCTGATCTCGGGCCTGGCCGCCCGCGTCATCCGCGACCAGCCGGCCGAAGGGGTCGTGCTCAAGCTCGGCATCAATGTCTGGGCCGACGGCATGCTGAAGGAGCGCACCTTCCTGGATTCCGCCCATTCGATGATCTCCATCATCCGCGAAAAGCACCCGGCGACGCCGATGATGATCGTCTCGCCGATCTATTCTCCCGGCCGCGAGAGCCAAGGCGCCGCCGGCGGGCCCTCGTTGATGCACATGCGCGAGCTGCTGCAAGCCGTGGTCGAGGCGCGCGCCAAGGCGGGCGATGCGGCGATCCGATACCTCTCGGGCCTGGACCTGTTCGACGAGGCCGACGCGCCGGACCTGCCCGACGACCTGCATCCCAATGCGGACGGCTACCGGCGCATGGGCGAGCGGTTCTTCGACGTGGCGCTGAAGGACGGAAGCTGGCTGGCCAAGACGGCGGCCTGAACCCCATGCCGCCGGTTATCGTCCCGCTCGCGGCCGAGCCTGGCCAGGGCGCTGATGCTGGACGCCGAACGCCTCGCGGTGGAACGCGGCCGGACGCTGCTCACCCTCGACACCGCCGAGGACGACGGCGCGGGCGGCCTCTATGAAGGCCTCGGCTACCAACGAGTCGGCGTCATCCCGGACTATGCGTTCAAGCTGCACGGCGGGATGACGGGCACGATCATCTATTTCAAGCGGATCGGAGCGGAAGGCTGAGCTTATCCGGCGATCGCGCGAGCGCGTACCGAAACAGAGACCTTCACCTCCTGGTCAAGGCGATCCAGGATCGTCATCAGCCGGTCCACCGTGAAACGGTCGAGCTTCACCTTGCGGATGCGGGAGAAGTCGGCGGCGGCGATATGGGTGATCGTCTCGGCCTTGCGTACGGTGAGCTTGCGGCCGTCGAGGGTCTTGATGACCTCCGCCGCCAGCAGCGCCTTGAGCTGGCGCAGGTCCGGCTCCGCGGTCTTGAAGTCGTTGAAAAGATTGCCAGATCCCCGGACCAGATCCATGTCGCCTTTGCTCATGCCAGAGCCTCCTTCAAACGCCTGATCCGCGCCCGCACCAGCTCGATCTCAGGCTTCGGTGTGGCGATGCCTGTTTTCGACTTCTTCTGGAAGGCGTGAACCACCCAGATATCGACGTCGATCGCGAGCACGTAGACGACGCGGTAGGCGTCGCCGTGTGTCCTGATCGCCAATTCCCACACACCCGAGCCCAGGCCCGTGAGCGGTTTTGCGATATCCGGCGTTCCGCCGTCGGCGATGACCGTCAAGGCATCGAGGCCTCTGTCCCGGGCTTTTTCGGGAAAGTCCTCGAAGTCCTTGCGCGCCGCCTTGATCCAGCTGATCGCTCGGGTATCGCGTACCATCAGCGAGTATCGTAGTCAAATATGACTACGATTTCAACCGAAGTCGAAACACGCCGACGCTTCTGTTGCAATTAGTTGGATTTGACGCCCAAATCGAGTTCGCCTTGCGGATCGTGCACGGTGACGGTCGGCGCGCCGGCGCCGTTCCATCGCCAAAGCACCAGGTTGAAGCCGCCGGCATATTGAGCCGACGGGACGCGCAATCCGTCCACTTCACCGCGCAATCGGTCGCAGATCAGCCAGGTCGGCGGCGCGGCCTTGTCGACGAAGACGATCTGTTTCCACGGACAGATCAGGTCGGACTGGCCGATGCCGAGGTCGGCGAGCGTGCGGCTATCGGTCAGGTCTGTGACCGTGGCGCCGACGACCTCAAAGGCGGCGAAGGTTCCGGGGCGAACGCCCAGTTCCTGTTGATACTCGGCGAAGGCGGTTTCGATCTCGGCGGAGAGATAAAGGGCCGCCTCGCCGGGGCGATTCCAGCGACCGCCGTGACGGGCCGCGCCTTCGCCGCTGAGCGGCGCGGGCGCCCAGCGCGGGCTGACAATCCTCCAATAGCGGGCGTCGGCGGCGACCCCTGGCGTCACGCGTATCCGCCGTCCGCCAAGCCATCCAGATGCTTCAGGACCGCATCGGCATGGCCGGCGGCGACCAGCTCCTCGGCGGTCTGGCCGGCGAAGCCCGCCAGCGGCTGGTGACGGAACCAGATCGCCGCCTTGTTGTCGTCGCCGATAATCTCAGCGGCGGCCGCGACGATGCGGGCGACCTCGCCCAGCCGCGCTTGAACCGACGGCGACTGCGGCGTGCGGGTCAGGGTGTTGCGGTGCAGGCGGGTCAGGCGCGACAGGTCCGCCACGCTCATCTTCAACGCGCCGCCCACCCGATCGGGCGAAACGCCGCCAACCTCCGGATCGGCGACCTTTTCAAGGAAATGCGTCAGCATGTGTGCGTCCCATGTGCGTCATAAGATAATATGTGCACACGAGCGGAATTTCAAGCGGCCTTACGACCCCTGCGCATACCCCAGTCGGCGGTTGAGCTCATCCAGCAGCCGCATCGCCGCCTCGGCCAGCACGGCGCCCGGCTGGAAGACGGCGGCGACGCCCTCGGCTTCCAGGGCGGCCAGATCCTCGTCGGGGATGACGCCGCCGACGACCAGCATGATGTCCTTGCGCCCCAGGCGATCGAGTTCGCTCTTCAGTTCGGGAACCAGGGTCAGGTGGCCGGCGGCGAGGGACGAGACGCCCAGGACGTGGACGTCGGTGCGGGCGGCCTCGGCGGCGGCCTCGGCGGGGGTGGCGAAGAGCGGGCCGACATCGACGGCGAAGCCCAGGTCGGCGAAGCCGGTGGCGATCACCTTCTGGCCGCGATCATGGCCGTCCTGGCCGAGCTTGGCGATCAGCACCGAGGGCGGGCGGCCGTCGGCGGCGGTGAAGGCCTCGACCATGGCCTTGGCGCGGGCGATCCTGGCGTCCGGGCCGGCTTCCGCCGCATAGATGTCGCGCAGCAGGCGGATTTCGGCGCTGTGGCGGCCGAAGGCCTGCTCGAGCGCCAGGCTGATCTCGCCGACCGTCGCCTTGGCGCGGGCGGCCTCGACGGAAAGCGCGAGCAGGTTGGCGTTTCCGCGCGCCCCATTGGTGAGCGCGGTCAAGACGGCCTCCACGGCGGCCGGATCGCGCTCGGCGCGGAGCTGGTCCAGGCGGGCGATCTGGTTGGCGCGCACCTGGGCGTTGTCGACCTTCAAGGTCGCGATCGTTTCATTGGTGTTGGTGCGGTAGCGGTTGACGCCGACCAGGCTCTGGCGGCCGGAATCGATGCGCGCCTGGGTTCGGGCGGCGGCTTCCTCGATGCGCAGCTTCGGCAGGCCCTGCTCGATCGCCTTGGCCATGCCGCCCAGCGCCTCGACCTCCGCGATATGGGTCCGCGCCCGGGCGGCCAGGTCGGCGGTGAGGCGCTCGACATAGTAGGACCCGCCCCAAGGATCGATGGTCGCGGTCTGGCCGGTCTCCAGCTGCAGCACCAGCTGGGTATTGCGGGCGATGCGGGCGGAAAAGTCCGTGGGCAGAGCGATCGCCTCGTCCAGCGAATTGGTGTGCAGGCTCTGGGTCTGGCCGCTGACGGCGGCCAGGGCCTCGATGGCCGTGCGCGGCACGTTGGTGAAGACATCCTGGGCGGCCAGCGACCAGCCGCTGGTCTGGGTGTGGGCGCGCAGCATCAGCGAGCGGGCGTCCTTGGGATGGAAATGCGTCTCCATCAGCTCGGCCCAGAGCAGGCGCGAGGCCCGCTGCTTGGCGATCTCCATGAAGGCGTTCATGCCGGCGTTCCAGAAGAAGGACAGCCGCGGCGCGAAGGCGTCGACATCCAGGCCGGCGGCGACGCCGGTGCGGACATATTCGATGCCGTCGGCGAGCGTGTAGCCCAGCTCCAGGTCCAGCGAGGCGCCGGCCTCCTGCATGTGATAGCCGGAGACCGAGATGGAGTTGAACCGCGGCATCTCGGCGGCGGTGAAGGCGAAGATGTCGGAGACGATGCGCAAGCTCGGTTCGGGCGGATAGATGTAGGTGTTCCGCACCATGAACTCTTTCAGCACATCGTTCTGGATGGTGCCGGAAAGCTTGGCGGCGGGAACGCCCTGTTCCTCCGCCGCGGCGATATAGAGGGCCAGGATCGGCAGGACGGCGCCGTTCATGGTCATCGAGACGCTCATCTGATCGAGCGGGATGCCGGAAAACAGGATGCGCATGTCGAGAATGGAGTCGATCGCCACCCCCGCCATGCCGACATCGCCGGCCACGCGCGGATGGTCGGAATCATAACCCCGGTGCGTGGCCAGGTCGAAGGCCACCGACAGGCCCTTCTGGCCTGCCGCCAGGTTGCGCCGATAAAAGGCGTTGGACTCCTCGGCGGTGGAAAACCCCGCATACTGACGGATTGTCCAGGGGTTGGTGGCGTACATGGTCGGATAGGGGCCGCGCACGAAGGGGAGCAGGCCGGGATAGGTCTGTGGGAAGGCGAGGCCGGCGACGTCGGACGCGTTGTAAGAAGGTTTAACCGAAATCCCCTCAGGCGTGTCCCAGCCAGGCGCCCCTTCTCCCCTCGCGGGAGAAGGTGGCTGCGAAGCAGACGGATGAGGGGCCGCGCTGCCCTGTCCGCTACTGTCCGCGGCGCCGTCGGCTAGTCCCGCGCGGCCCCTCATCCGACCGGTCTCCGACCGGCCACCTTCTCCCGCGAGGGGAGAAGGAGCCGCTAGCTCGACCTCTGTGAAGTCTGGAAACGCGCTCATGGCGCCACCGCTGGACAGATGCTGTCGGGGCCGGGCAATCTCGGCGAGGGCGCATCGAGCGCGAAGTCGGCGGCGCGCACCGTCTCCACCGCCGGCGGCGTGTCGTTCGGGTTCGGAAAGACGGTGACGCCGACCTGGGCGGTCTCCGCGCCGCGGTCCTTCGCCACCACGCCGGCTTCCAACGCCTGCACGACGCCGCCGGCAGCCTCGATGGCCTGGAACGATGCCCAGCCAGCGCGGGCGAGCTGGTCGGTGAGCGCCTCAATGAACCAGGCGCCGCGGCCGGGGTCGGCGACGGCGCCGACATGGGCCTCCTCCATCAGGACGAGTTGGGCGTTGCGCGACTGGCGGCGCGCGAAGGCGCTGGGCAGACCGAGCGGGTCGGTGAAGGCGCCCAGGACCACGGCGTCCGCGCCGCCCGTGGCCGCGCCGAAGCCGGCGATGGTCAGGCGCAGCATGTTGGTCCAGGCGTCCTGGGCGGCCAGCATGCGCCTGGACGACCGCGCCTCGATCCGCGCCGGAATCTCGACGCCGCAGGCCTGCGTGATCCGTTCCCAGACGATCCGCGCGGCGCGCAGCTTGGCGATGGTCTTGAAATATTGTGCGTCGGCGGAAAGGCCCAGGGTGATGCGCGCGAACCCGTCCTCCAGGCTCAATCCGGCCCGCGCCAGGGCCTTGGCATAGGCCAGAGCGCTGGCGGCCATGAAGCCGAGTTCGTCCGCGGCTCCGCCGCCGGCCTCGTGCACGGCCCGGCCGCTGGCCAGGAACAGGCTGGCCTTCGGATAGGCGGCGCTCAGCCGCGCGCCGGCATTGGCGCAGGCGATCAGATGCGCCTCGATGGGACCGGGACTACGGCCGGCCTCGGCGAAGGCGCTCAGGGGATCGAGATGGAACATCAAAAGCGCGGTCGGCGAAGATTTTCCCGCGTCGGCCAGCCAATCGGCGGCCTGGGCGCCCAGGAAGCCGGCGTCGAGCCCAACCGGGGCCAGCTCCAGGATGACGCCGTCGAGAACGCGCGCCAGGGCTTCGGCCGAACCGACCGCGACGCCGCGCTCGCCGCTCGGATCGATGCGGACCAGGATGGAGGCCGCGCCGCCGTCCAGATCGGTCAGGATCTCGGCGTTGGCGGCGCCGGGGCTGGGATGGGCGGTCGTCGCGCGCAAGTCCCAAGGCCGCTCCGGATCGCGAGGGCCGAAGGCGAGCCGCGCGGCCTCGGGGGCGTCGTCCTGGGTGTACAGCGGTGCGATGTTTAGCCCGTCGGCGGTGCGGCGCGTCAGGCTGGCGACGTCCTTGTCCTTCAGCGTGCGCTGGACCAGGGCCAGCCAGTCTTCGCGCGTTGCGGCCGGGGCGTCGGCCATGTCAGGCGAATTCCACCAGGACATCGTCGGCGGCGACGCTGTCGCCGGCCGCGGCGTTCACAGCCTTGACCGTCCCCTCGCGCTCGGCGCGGATGATGTTCTGCATCTTCATCGCCTCGATGATGCACACAACCTCGCCCTCGCGCACGGTCTGGCCAGCGATGGCCTCCATGGCCACCACCAGACCCGGCATGGGCGAAACCACCAGCTTGGAAGTATCGGCCTTGACCTTTTCCGGCAGCCGCTCGTGCATGGCCGAGGAGATGGGGGTCAGCACCAGCACCCGGGCCCGCGCCGCGCGATGGCGGATCACGAAGCCTTCCGCCGCCGCCTCGACTGTCGCGGTGAAGGCGCGGCCGTCCAGCACGCCGCGAAACAGCGCCCGGCCCGGACGCCAGTCGACCTCGGTCAAGGTCAGGACGCGGTCCTCGTCCGGCAGGGTGACGCTCAGGCCGGTCTCAATATCGGCCAGCACCACGGACCGCTTGGCCTTGTCGATGGCCACGACCCATTCGGTGCGGGTCAGCGGCCCGGCCAGCCCATCGCCCAGCCGCCGGGCGCGGGCCGCCAGCAGCCGGTGCATATAGGCCCCCGCGGCGGTCATCAGGTCGGCCTGGAAATCGGTCGGCGCGACCCAGTGGAATCCTTCCGGGAACTCATCGGGGATGTAGTTGGTGGAGATGACGCCGGAGCGGTAGCGATCCTGGTCCATCACCGCGGCCAGGAAGGCGATGTTCTGGCTCGGGCCCTCGATGTGGAAGTCCTCCAGCGCCCGGCCCATGCCGTCGATGGCGGCCAGCCGCGTTTCGGCCCAGGTCGACAGCTTGGCGATCATCGGGTCGTAGAACATCGAGATCTCGTCGCCCTCGCGCACGCCGGCGTCATTGCGCACGATGTAGCCGCCGGCCTCGCCCTCGACGGGCGCCGCGTAGCGCACCAGCCGGCCGATCGACGGCAGGAAGCGGCGCAAGGGATCCTCGGCATAGACCCGGCTCTCGATCGCCCAGCCTTTGATGGCCAGGTCCTCTTGGGTGAAGGCCAGCGGCTCGCCGGCGGCGACGCGGATCATCTGCTCGACCAGGTCGACGCCGGTGATCAGCTCGGTGACCGGGTGCTCCACCTGCAGGCGGGTGTTCATTTCCAGGAAGTAGAAGCTCTTGTCCTGGCCGGCGACGAACTCGACCGTGCCGGCGGAATTGTAGTTGACCGCCTTGGCGAGCGCGACGGCCTGGGCGCCCATGCCCGCGCGGGTCGCCGCGTCCAGCAGCGGCGAGGGCGCCTCCTCGATCACCTTTTGATTGCGCCGCTGGATGGAGCATTCGCGCTCGAACAGATGGACCACGTGGCCGTGGGCGTCGCCGAGCACCTGGATCTCGACGTGTCGCGGACTTTCGATGAACTTCTCGATGAAGATGCGGTCGTCGCCGAAGGCCGCCTTGGCCTCCGCGCGCACGGCGGCGAACCCTTCCTCCACGTCTCGGTCGTTCCAGGCGACCCGGATGCCCTTGCCGCCGCCGCCGGCCGAGGCCTTGATCATCACCGGATAGCCGATCTCGTTGGAAACCTTGGCGGCCTGGGTCCCATCGGCGATCTCACCGACATGGCCGGGCACCACCGAGACGCCGGCGGCGGTGGCGAACCGCTTGGAGGCGATCTTGTCGCCCATGGCGTCGATGGCCTCGGGGTTAGGGCCGATGAAGACGATGCCGGCGCCGGCGCAGGCGCGCGCGAAGCCGGCGTTTTCGGAGAGGAAGCCGAAGCCCGGATGGATGGCCTGAGCGTGGGTCGTCTCAGCCGCGGCGATGATCTTTTCCGCGACCAGATAGGACTGGGCGGCGGGCGCCGGGCCGATGGCCACCGTCTGGTCCGCCATCTCCACGGCCAGGCTGTCGGCGTCGGCTTCGGAATAGACCACCACCGTGGCGATCCCCATCCGGCGCGCGGTCCTGATGATGCGAACGGCGACCTCGCCCCGGTTGGCGATAAGAATCTTGGAAAACATGCGCGGCCGACCGCCTCCCAATGGCTTCTGCGACTTATCGGCTAATCGCGGTCTTGGCCAGATTGACCCTGGGTCGAGCCTGTGGCGTGCTGACCGGTCCAGACACCGAGGCCGCCATGCTCACCCTCTACGAACACCCGCTGTCGCCCTACGCCCAGAAGGTCAAGATCGCCCTACGCGAGAAGGGGCTTGAGTTCGAGGCCGTGGCGCCGACGGGCATGGGCGCGGGGACGGCGCAGGGGGATTTCGCCAAGGTCAGCCCGCGCGGCGAGGTGCCTGCTCTGGTCGATGGCGAGGTCTCGATCTTCGATTCGACCATTATCCTGGAATATCTCGAAGACAAATGGCCGAGCCCGGCCCTGCTGCCGGTTGGCGCGGCCGAGCGGGCGCGGGTGCGCATGCTGGAGGAGGTGATGGACACCCATTTCGAGGCCATCAACTGGGGCCTGGCCGAACTGAACTGGTTTCGTCGAGCCGAGGGCGAATTGGCGCAGACCCTGCGCGCCAGCGCCAAGGCGCAGACCGAGGGCTTCTTCGCCTGGCTGGGGCGCGAATTGGGAACGCGCCCCTGGTTCAATGGCGAAAGCTTCGGCTGGGGCGATCTTTCGGTGGTCCCCTACGTAAACGGCTCGCTCGGCGTCGGCCATCCGCCAGCGCGCGGCTCGAAGCTCTCGGCCTGGCTGCAGCGGGCCAATGCGCGGCCGTCCGTTGCCAAGACCATCGAGGAGATGAACGCGCCGCGCCTGCCGATGACCGACGCCGCCAGCCTGGTCGAACAGGGCCTGTTCAAGCGCGAATACCGCGACCACCGCCTGGAGTGGATGATCAAGTCCGGCGGGCTGGAGGTGGTGGTCAAGGGCCTGGAGCGCGACAACATCCGCTTCAGCCCCAATTTCGGCTAGGCGCGGGCGCCAGCAACAGCGGTCAAGACAGCGCACCATGCTCGGGTCATGGTGTGGACATGACCGATCTGGCCACAACGGTTGCGCCCTTCGATGACCCGCTTGAGCGGGCGCGGCGGCACATAGACGCCCAGCTGTTCGAGCCGCTGAGCCTTGGCCAGCTCGCCGCCGCCGCCGGCCTGTCCGCCTATCACTTTTCGCGTCAGTTCGGCGCGCGGTTTGGCGCCAGCCCCATGGCCTATGTGCGGGCGCGGCGTCTGACCGCGGCGGCCAGCCGGCTCTGCGGCGACGCCTCGCCAAGCCTGATCGATCTCGCCTTCGACTGCGGCTTCGACAGCCAGGAAGGCTTCACCCGCGCCTTCAAGCGCACCTTCGGACTTCCGCCCGGCCGCTATCGCCGCGCGGGCGCCCACTTCAACCTCTCGGAGAGTCCAGTCATGCCTGACGGCGGCGACATTCGCATCCAACTTACGCAAGCCCTCGAACGGGTCCGCAAAGGTCCGCTGCGCATCGCCGGCTTCGCCGCCGTCTTCAATGAGCGCGACAAGACCGGCATTCCCAAGCTCTGGGCTCGGCTGGTCAAGAGGATGCCCATCGAGGGTAACTATCCGGTTGACGTACCACGGCACAGGATATAGATTTGGTCCAACGTTGAAGGACTAAACCGATGCCGACCCGCAAGACCAACCTGGCCGACCCGATCTATCACGACGACGAAGCCGCTCGCGCCCATCTGGAAACGCTGCTTTGGCCGCATGGCCCGGAGTGCCCGAAGTGCGGCGTCGTGAATGAAGCGACCAAGCTTCAAGGCGCCAGCACTCGCCCCGGCGTGTGGAAGTGCCGCGCCTGCCGCAAGCCATTCAGCGTGACGGTCGGTACCGTGATGGAGCGTTCGCATATCCCGCTGCACAAGTGGGTGCTGGCTGCTCACTTCATGGCCGCGTCGAAAAAGGGAATGAGCGCCCTTCAACTGCAACGGATGATGGGCCTCGCGTCCTATGAGAGCGCGTGGTTCCTGTTTCATCGTCTCCGCGAGTGCCCCAAGGGCTACGCCGACACGCCCATGGGCGGCGAGGGCAAGTTCGTTGAGGCCGACGAAACGGTGATCGGCGGCAAGGAACGCAACAAGCGCAAGTCCAAGCGCAACCCGGCCAACATCGGCGCGGTTGGCAAGCAAGTGGTGTTCACGCTGGTCGAGCGTGGCGGCCGTGCGCGGTCGTTCCACGTTGCCAATGTGACAGGCAAGACGCTTCGCCCGATCATCATGAAGCACGTTGACCGTAAGTCAGCGCTGATGACCGACGACGCCGGCCAATACCGCCCGATTGGCGTCGAGTTCGCGCGCCATGAGAGCGTCAACCACGGCGCTGATGAGTACGTCCGGGGTGACGCCTATTCGAACACCGTCGAGGGGTTCTTCAGCCTCCTGAAGCGCGGCGTCATCGGCTCATTCCACCACATCAGCGAAGCCCATCTGCATCGCTATCTGGTCGAGTTCGATTTCAAATATTCGACCCGCGAAATGGCCGACACCGACCGCGCCGAAGAGCTGATGCGCGGCGCGAAGGGCAAGCGCCTGATGTATCGACAGCCTGACCAAGCCACGCACGCGTAAGCAGAAGGCGCGGCGGCTCCTAGTGATCCGTCGCAGGCTCGCTAGGCGGCGACTCGACTCCACCTGAAGTAGGTTTAGGTTTCGCCCTACGGTCGCGCTTGGCGCGTGGCTGTGGGGGCGTTTTCAGCGCGTGCAGCAACATGGCGTCGCGGCGCTGGTCTTGATCAGCGGAGGGGTTTTCAGAGGGCGATGGCACAGCCTGCATACCTAAAAAACCTGAGGGAGTTCGCTCGTGCAAAATGGCCGGGGCGTCCGATAGAGCCGACCAACGTCGTAGAGGGATATCAGAACGAAAGCGACCGGGGTGCAATCATTCTGGCCGCGACGCACCTTGAAGACAATCTTCAGATGGCGATCCTCGCTGGCCTTCCGACGCTCCACAACGACGAAGTCGCTTTTCGCGATATGTTTGAAAACTCCGGGCCTCTCGCCACGTTTTCCTCGCGGATCGCGATGGCATACGCGATGGGGCTAGCAACGCCCCAGATGCGGAGAGACCTAGATATAATACGCACGATTAGAAACTCGTGCGCTCACTCTAGACAACCAATCTCACTTGAAACAAAAGAGCTAAGAGACGCGATTTTAGGTCTCATCTCCGATACTACTGAGTTCCTCATTAATACGGATAATGTCACCCTCAGGATGGCGTTTATCCTCCGCTGTTATATTCTTGCCGACAATCTTCTTCAGGCGAAGACTATCTCCGCGAGAGATCAGATAACTGCAATGGTCGCGGCGCTGGGGCAACCCGACGCATAGCGGCAAAGATATCAGCCACGATCCAGTCAGAGGGGTCTTCGCCTACCACGAACGCGGAAAGCGCCTTCACGCCCGCAAGGATCATCTCCGGCGTCACTTCGATTTCGTCCAGTTCGGTAGCCATGGGCCATGTCCAGGGCTCCCGATTTCATGGGGGGTATCTATCCGGGCGGGAGCCCTGGTTGACCGGCCTGTCACGCGGGGCGAATCTACAACCCCTTGTGTCTGGTACGTCAACCGGATAGTTACCCCCATCGAGGGCCACCTCGGGGGCGAGACCTTCGGCGTCTGCTGCGCCGCGCCGCCGGGCGCCGAGCCCGGCAGCATGCGCTACATGGCCGGCGCGCCCATCGCCGCCGACGCCGCCGCGCCGGATGGGCTGGAGATCATCGATCTGGCCCCGCAAACCTATCTGGTCTTTCGCCAGGTCATGGACGGCGGCCCGGTGCATCCGCAGATGCAGGCCGCGGCCAAGGAGATCTGGGGCGAGCGCCTGCCCAGGTCCGGCCGTCGCCTGGTCCAGGCCCCCGACCTGGAATTCTATCCCGCCGACTCCACGCCCGACCAGGCCGGCGCGCTTGTGGAATGGTGGCTGCCGGTGGAGGGATGATGGGCCTCGCCCGAGGGTCCTTTACGCGATGGGCCTTGCTGGCGCGTATGGTCCCAGCGCTTCGAACAACGGCCCCAGATGCCGTTCGTAGCGGCGCCAGCGTTGCAGCGAGGTGGTGAAGATCGGCTGGCGCACCTGGGCGACGCTGGCGGTGCGCACCGGCCGGGTGGTCTTGTGGAAGCGCAGGCAGGCCGGGTCCCAACCCAGGCCGCAGGCCTCGGTGACCAGCCAGCGGATCTGACCCTCCGGATCCTCGACCAGCGCCCCGTGGCTGACCTCGATGACCCGGCCGGGCAGCACGGCGCGCCAATGCTCCATCACCGCCCGATAGCCGACATATTCCGCGCCGATCTGGCCAAGGTCGTAGAGGGTCTCGTTGCCGGCCGCGAACAGTTGGCGATAGCAGGCCAGGCAGGTGTCCACCGGGTCGCGCACACTGTGCAGGATGACGGCGCGCGGAAACATCAGGTGGATCATGCCGATGTGGAGGAAGCTCTCCAGGGTCTTGTCGACCGGTCGTGCGCCGGGCTTCCAGCCGCGAGCGCGCAGCTCGGCCAGATAGTCTTGAGCCAGTCGGCGAAAATCGCGCGGCGCGGCGAGGCCATAGGCGCGGGCTCGCTCCAGCGTCCCGGCCAGGGCGGGGCTTTCGCCCAAGCCCTGAACGGCGTGGTGGCTCGACAGGATCTGTTCGATCAGGGTCGAGCCCGAGCGCGGCATGCCGACGATGAAGATGGGCCTGAGGGCCGCGTCTCCCTGTCCTCGATGCGCCGCGATGAAGGCCGGGGTGAACATCGCGCGCAGATGCGCAGCCGATCCGGCATGGTCGCGCGCCACGGCCAGCGGATGCGCCGCCGGTCCCGCCGGTCCATTGGCAGCGGCGACCAGCGTCTCGTATTTGAGCCGGTTGCCGGCGGCGAAGGCGGCGAAGGCCTCATCGTCCCGTTTGCGCGCTTCCAGCGCCTCGCCGAGCGCGAAGAGCAGGCCGGTGCGGGTCTCGGTCTCGACGCCGGCGTCCGCCGCGGCGCGGTGCAGGCTGGCCAGTTCGGCGTCGGTGATCGACGCGGGGCTCAGCAGCGCCGCGGCGGTCAGCGCTCGGGCGGCTGTGGCGGGATCGGCCGTCAGGCCGCGATAGCGCTCGATCGCCTCGTCGGTCCGTCCAAGGATCGCCAGGGCCGCCGCCAGGTTGAAAGCCGTCTCCACCGCGTCCGGACTTAACGCCAGGGCCCGCGCATAGGCCTCGGCGGCCTGCGTCCAGAGGCCAAGGGCCTGGCGCACATAGCCCAGATTGTGCTGGGCGGTGAACAGGCCGGGCTCTCGACGAACCACGCCGTTCAGCCGTTTCAGCGCGTGGGTCAGACGGCCAAGGCCAATGTCGATGACGGCAAGGGAATAGGCGGCCCGGATATCGTCCGGATTGCACGCCTCGACGGATTCATAAGCGCCGATCGCCTCGTCCAGACTTCCGGCCGCGTGGTAGGCGCCCGCTACGTCTAGCCGAGCGGAGACCTCGGCGGCGGTGAGGCGCGCCGGCGCCGCTGGCCGCTTGAGCGCCCGGCCGCCCGAGCGGTTCGAACCCGTCATCCTCTTCCCTGAATCTGAGCGGCGGGCCCTGTCTCTAACGGAAAAAGCGCCGGCCTTGAACCGTGAGGCGATTTTGCTCGCCGGTGTGGGTCAATCGCGAGCCGATGTGATAGGCCGGCCCTGATTGATCGCACCCCAACAGAGGACCGCGCCAGACCCATGACGTCAGCCGACATCGCAGAGCCGCGCAACGACTGGACCCGAGGCGAGGTCGAAGCCCTGTTCGACCTGCCCTTCGCCGAGCTTGTCTTCATGGCGGCGGGCGTTCACCGCGCCTGGTTCGAGCCGACGGAAATCCAGTTGTCGCAGCTGCTCTCGGTGAAGACCGGCGGCTGCGTCGAGGATTGCGGCTATTGCAGCCAGTCGGCGCATTTCGACACCGGCCTGAAGGCGACCCGGTTGATGGAGCCGGAGGCGGTCATCGCCCAGGCCCTCCAGGCCAAGGCCGGCGGCGCGCAGCGCTTCTGCATGGGCGCCGCCTGGCGCGATCTGAAGGACCGCGATCTGCCCAGGCTGGAAGCCATGATCGCCGGCGTCAAGGCGCTGGGCCTCGAGACCTGCGCCACCCTGGGCATGCTGGAGCCGCACCAGGCCGTGGCCCTGCGCACGGCCGGCCTGGACTATTACAATCACAACCTGGACACCGCGCCGGAAGATTACGCCCGGGTGATAACCACCCGCACCTATCAGGACCGGCTGGACACCCTCGATCACGTCCGCGCGGCGGGAATGAGCGTCTGCTGCGGCGGCATCGTCGGCATGGGCGAGAGCCGTCAGGCGCGCGCCGGCCTGCTGCACGCCCTGGCGACGCTTCCGGCCCATCCGCAATCCCTGCCCGTCAACGCCCTGGTGCCGATCCCCGGAACGCCGCTGGGCGCCAGCCCGCCCCTGGACGGGCTGGAATTCGTGCGCACGGTCGCGGTGGCGCGGATCGTCTGCCCCAAGTCGGTGGTGCGGCTTTCCGCCGGCCGCGACGGCATGAGCCGCGAACTGCAGGCGCTGTGCTTCCTGGCCGGCGCCAATTCGATGTTCATCGGCGGCAAGCTCCTGACTACTGCTCTGCCGGGGCAGGACGAGGATACGCGCCTGCTCGCCGACCTCGGCATGGGGCCGATGCAGATGGAGACGCAGCCAAGCTTGGCGAATTAGCGGGCCGGGGACTTCACAAAAAGAGTTCGGGCCGGACGACTTTCATCGTCCGGCCCGACAGCCATATTTCAGCCGCGCCAAGAGAGCCGACGCGAGGCTGGATCGCTATTGGAAGCGGAATTGCAGCTCGCCGCCGAACGTAATCGGGAAGGTGAGGCTTTTCGAGGTGTAGATGTCGTAAGGCGACCCCGCGGGAGCCAGATTGTATCCTTCAACAACGTCATAACCTGTCGTGTTGAACAGGTTGTCGACAAAGAAGCTGAGATTATAGCGGTTTTTTGCATCGTCCCACTCGGCCCGAAGATTGACCTGTGAATAGGCTGGCGCAAGGTTTTGCGGGTTGTTGAAAATCACCCCGTAGGTCTTGTCTTTCCAGACATATGACGCGGATAGGGTGAGCTTTCCGGGGTCAAAGGTGAACGTATAGAGCGCGTTTACCGACACCTTGTTGGGCGGCGATTCCGGCAAGGTCGAGCCGACCAGGTTGACGACCTTGACCGCTCCGGTTTCGTTGCAGCCTGCCGTCTTGGAGCCGGGTAGAATGGCCAATGGATCGAGCGTGTTCTCGACGCAGATGCCGCCCGAGTTGTAGACCTTCGCGCTCAGATAGCTGTATTGAGCATTGATCACCAACGGCTCGATCGGGTGCCAGATCGCTTCCAACTCCACCCCGTAGGTGTGCACCGACGGGATGTTGTAGATTATAGCGGTCGTGGTGCCAGAAGCGGGGTTCTGGACGTTCAGAGGCTGCTGATCGTTCTGGTAGTTGTAGAAGAAGGCCGCACCGTTGAACTGAAATTGCGACCCTATCGACTTTTTTACACCACCCTCGATGGAGTCGACGTATTCGGGTTGTGTTTCCGGGGCGGCCGCGACCGTGCCGACGTTGAAGCCGCCGGTCTTGTAGCCACGGCTGTATTTCGCATAGGCCAGAGTCTCCGAATCGGGCTGCCAGGTGAGGGTCGCCTCACCAGTGACCGCGCTCCAGACGCCGCCGACGTTGCGCACCTCGTAGCCCGTGGCTGTGTCGTACTGTCCCGGGTTGGTGCCGGGATAGGGCTTGCCGGTCGCCGCATTGATCGGGCTGACCGCGAGCGGCGTCAGGTCGAGAGCTGGCGTCGCCGCACCGGCGAAGGGACCGCCGAAAGCGCTCTCATCGAACTCGATGACCCTGTATTGTTCGTAGCCGTCCTTGTGGTCGTTAGTGTAGCGGGCAGCCGCTTCGAACTTCCACTGCGGATCGATCTGCCAAGTGACCTGTCCGTATCCGGCGAGGGAGTCATATTTCAGGTCGGCGTCCTCGTTGTAGGCGCATGAGTGCGGGTTCGGCGCCGCAGCCACAAGCGCGCCCCCGAGAAAGTCCAATCCGGACAGGGGATGCTGCAACTGAGTCTGACCGGGTTCGCAACCCGCGCTGACGGGCTGATTATAGTGTTCGTGGTACCAGTAGGCCCCGGTGATCCATTGGATCGGACCTGCCGTGGTGGAGCTGAGGCTGACTTCGTTGCTGAAGTATTGTTCGTCCTCGACGAAGCTCGTATGCGACGGTGGATTGATCGTCAGATTGCCCAGTCCGGGTGGACCTTCAATCTGATACTGGGTAACGCCGCTATCGAGGCCGGTGCCGAAGTCCAAATCGTAATAGTATTGCTGATAGCCACCGGTGTACTTCAAATCCGCGTCAGCAAAATGATAAGTCCAGTTGGTCGCAAAAGCGATGTCGCGGGTCTGCCGGTTCTGGTCATGATACTGCTGTATGAAGTCGCGCAGGTTGACGTTGGCGGGATTGTTACCTGGAAACTGGGATGCCACGACGCGGCTGGTCACGGCGCTACCCGGAACGACCGTCTGTCCGGAGGCGCCGCAGCCGAGGGCGGTCGCTTGGCCCGGCAGGCCGCAGAGGCCGAAGTTGGAGCTTGGAATCAGCGGAAAGGTGTTCAGAAATTCGAAATCGCCAATCACCCCGGTATTTGCGGTCGTGTGGAACGAGGTGTCATAGTCGCCGGCCGAGAACATAGCCCAGCCTTCGAGATTTGCGCCGAAGTTGCCGTCCAGTTGGGCTTCGAAATATTCGCTATTGCCGTTGTTCCCCTGGGCGAGGTTGCCTCCCTCCCGTGAGCCGATCAGGTTATTGAAATAACCACCGGTCTCATCAGAATAGTTGCCACCGACCCGAAAGCGAAGATTGTCGGTTATCGGCCCGGAAACCACCGCTTCGGCGTAGGTCTCGCCATAGTTCTCTACGCCGACGCGTCCTTCGGCGTAGAAGGTGTGAGTAGGCCTTTGCGAGATGTAGTTGATCGTGCCCCCGTCGGCGTTGCTGCCGTGCAAGGTGTTCTGCGGCCCGCGGTCGACTTCGATCTGGCCGATGAACAGGGTGTCGTGCTGCTGGGCGATCGTCGCGTTAGCGCCGTAATAGACGTTGTTGTAATAGGTCGCGACGCCCGACTCGGTGGCCAAGCTAACCGTATTGCGCCCGATGCCGCGGATATAGGCGCGGTCGTTCGAGGCGTAGTAGGACAGGCCCGGCGTGAAGTCGCTGAGCTGTTGAGTCGTCTGAATTCCCAACAGGTCGCGTTGTTTCGAGGTGAAGGCCGACACGGCCACCGGCACGTGTTCGATCGCCTGGGCGCGCCGTTGGGCGGTGACGACGACCTGGCCGTTATCCGCCGGATTCGCTGCCGACGGGTTGGCCGGCGGCGGGACGGATGGGGGCGGCGCGGATTGCGCCAGAGCCTGCGATGTCCAAAATCCTCCGACAATAATCAAGGTCGCGGCAGAAACGCCGCGCAATAATGCACGCTTCATATTGGTAACCTCCCCGCTGTGGCCTCACCCACACTTGCGATGGGATTTTGACCAATGCGTCATCATGTGATCTGCGGGAAATCTGATTTGCAATGGAAAAATGACGGCCAGGATCAAGCCGGCGTGAACCGGCCAGCCGCTTGCCGTCGTGGTGTGCCCGATCTGCATCAGTCGGGGCGGATCGACCATCGCGGACTGCGCCCGTTCCAAAAAGCCGATAGCTATGATCGAACCCTTCATTTGGAGGCCACGCCCATGAAGACCGCTCCGCTTGGTCCGCTCGGTCCCGTCAGCCGCCTGACGCTCGGCGGCGGGGGCATAGGTCAGGTCTGGGGGGCGACCAGCCGCGAGGAATCCGCCGCCACCCTGCGCGCCGCGATGGATGGCGGCATCGACCTGATCGATACCGCGCCCATCTATGGCGTTTGCGAAGCAATCATCGGCGAGACCTTCGACGGCGCGCTTCCGGCCGGGGTGAAGATCACCAGCAAGTGCGGTCTGGGCTCGCCGCCGCGTGGAGAGGCGGCGGCGCGGCTGGAGGCGTCCCTCACGGCCAGCCTGGCGGCCATGCGGCTTGAGCGGATCGACCTCTATTTCCTGCATTCGAACATCGCCCCGGACGACTACGCCTATGCGCACGGCGACGCGCATCGGGACGATTTCTCCACCCGCTGGTCGCTCTATGTTGACGAGGTGGTTCCGGCCTTCGAGCGGCTGAAGGCGCAAGGGCGGATCGGCGCCTGGGGCATAACCGGCGTCGGCGCGCCGCGCGGCGTCCTGGACGCCATCGCCCACGATCCGGCGCCGGGCGTGGCGCAGATCGTCGCCAACCTGATGGATTCGGCCGGCGGCATGCGCCGATTCGCCGAGCCGGCCGCGCCGCGAACGAGTCTCGCCGCCGCCAAGGCCAGGGGGGTGGGCGTCATGGGCATCCGCGCCGTCCAGGCCGGCGCCCTGACCGCGAAGATCGATCGGCCGCTGTCGGCGAATCACCCGGATGCCCGGGACTATGAGCGCGCCCAACCTTTCCGCGATCTATGCGTGCGCTGGGGCGAAGATCCGGCCCTGGTCGCCCACCGCTATGCGCTGTCGATCCCGGGCGTCGATACGGTGGTGCTCGGGGTGAAGAGCCGCGCCGAACTCGATCAGGCGCTCGACGCCGAGGCCGCCGGGCCCCTGGGCGACGACGAAATGGCCGAGATCGACCGGCTGGGGCTCGCTCTGGTTTAGAGGCGCCCCAGCCGGCTTAGGGTCAGTGGCCGCTGGCCAGGATGATGGAGGCGATCGCGCCGGTGGCGACGGCGGCCAGCACGTACTGCCCGTTCGACTCGCGCCACGCATAGCCGCGCGGCGGCGCGCGGAGATGATGCGCGCGATAGTCGACGGGCGCGGCGCTATGCCAGTCGTTATAGCCCATCCGTTCGCCTTGGGCCCAATGGTGGCCGCCGCCCATGTCGCGACCCCAGCCGGGGTGGCCCTGGGCGTTGGCGGCGCCGGCGACCAGGGCCGCGGCGGTGACGGCCAAAACAAGCATTCTCATAGGCAAGCCTTTCAGTTGGGGAGATGGGCGCACTGACGCTAGCCCGTCGAATGCTTAACTGCGGGAAATTGCCCCTGGATTTCAATGGCGACACGCGGCGCAACCCGGCCTTCTCAGCTTACAGGCGCTTTTTGGCGAAGGCTCTCCCGGATGCGCTTTTCAGATATCGTTCAAATTGAAATGCTTGGCCTTCGTCGGAGAAGGCGACGTAGGTCTTGATCCGCCATGGCGCGAATTTCGATGTGTGTGCGACCTTCCGACCGTTGTGTGTCTTGAGCCGCGCCTTCAGGTCGCTGGTGGTTCCGACGTAGAACCGGTCGGCTTCGGCCAGACTTTCAAGAATATAAACGTATTGCATAGCCCGTCCGCTGAAGTCCGCCTACGCCCATCGACGAGTATCTGGCGGTGTTGGACGACGCCGCCTTCGGCGCGGCGACGCCGGTCACGCCCAAGTTCATCTCGCCCGCCGATCCGGCGTCCAGATGGACCGGCGCCAACAAGGGCCTGGCCTTCTTCGCCTACCCCACCAACTACCTGATCGACCTGGATCACGCCGTCATCGTGGACGTCGAGCCGTCGACCGCCGTGCGCCAGGCGGAGGTTACAGCCGCCCGGACCATGATCGGGCGGGTGCGCGAGCGGTACGATCTGCGGCCGGAGCGGCTCGCCGCCGACACGGCCTATGGTTCGGCCGAGATGCTGCAGTGGCTGGTGCACGAGCAAGGCATCGAGCCGCACATTCCGGTGATCGACAAGTCCACACGGGAGGACGGGACCTTCTCCCGCAGCGACTTCACCTATGATCACGCGAGCGACGTCTACCGCTGCCCGAGCGGGAAGGTCTTGCTGCGCCACCGTCGCGCCTTGTCAGCTCCCAGGAGCAGTGCGCCGCGAGACGACACATACCGATACCGCGCCAGCAAGGCCGACTGCGACGCTTGCACCCTCAAGAGCCGCTGCTGCCCGAACACACCGGCGCGCAAGGTCACTCGCTCGATCTACGAAGGCGCCAGGGACTTCGCCCGCGACATCGCCAAGACCGCCGCCTACGTCACGTCCAGGCGCGAGCGGAAGAAGGTCGAGATGTTGTTCGCCCACCTGAAACGGATCCTGAAGCCGGATCGCCTACGCCTCCGAGGTCCCAACGGCGCACGAGACGAGTTCCTCCTCGCGGCGACAGCCCAGAACCTGCGCAAACTCGCCAAGCTGATCCCGCTCAACACGCCGGCCATGGCCTGAGCCGCACCGCAGACCCACTCGCTCCACTCAGTCGCCGCGCCGAAAACAGCCTTCTTCAACGAAATCCACCCATAGCGGACCTTGGCGCTGATCGGATCGCTATTTAGCGTTGCCTATGACCCGTGCGCCGTCAGGAGCCCGATGATCCAGCCCAGGCCTGCCAGGAAGAGAAAGAGCGGGGCTATCATCCACGGCTTGAGGCCGTAGCCGTTGTTGCGGGTCGGTGGGTCGGGCGGCGCCATCTAGCATCCCTCCGTGCCGGAGATGCAGCTCTGCCCTGTCCAGCGATCCAGGCGCGTCACGTTCGAACCTGGCCCCTGCACCATCTCGTAGCGGAACATGATCGCCAGGACCGCCAGAAGGACGGCTAGCGCCGTCGCGACCATCCACGGTCGAATGCGCGCGGCCGGTGTGTGTACCTCGTCCATGTCGATCATCTCCCCCCTGCAACAACCCACGATAGCCTAAGCCGCAATAACCCAAAACGGCCTATTCCAAAATGGGTTGTAGCGGAAGGGCATGGCCCAGTCCGCCTTCACCTCCGACTACGCGACCGTGGTGGCCGCCATGGTCGAGGCGCGGAAGGCTGCTGGCGTCACCCAGGTCGAACTGGCGGCCCGGCCAAGAACGTCACCTTCATCACGCTGGAGGACGAGACCGGCGTGGCCAACTTGGTGGTCTGGGAGCAGGTTTATGAGAAGCACCGGCGCACGGTGTTGACCGCGTCGATGCTGGGGGTCGTCGGTCGGATCCAGCGCGAGGGCGACGTCGTTCACGTCGTGGCCTACAAGCTCCTCGATCTGTCAGCGACGCTCGCCAGCCTCGGAGGTCGGGAGACGTCATTTCCGCTGCCGCATGGCCGGGGCGATGAGTTCGCGCGCGGGCCGTCAGCGCCAGATCCCAGGGCAGGCCCTCTGCGACCGGCCAGTGATGGCCGTGCAACCGCGCTCCGATTGAAGACCCGGGACTTTCACTAGCGGCTGCGAAGCAATGGCGACCTAAGAACGAATAGCGAACATGGGTGGATCTGTGATATAATGACCGCCCAGCGGTGATTCTTGGATGTCGAGGTAGGGCCATTGGAAGACGAAGCCGAAAGCTGGCTTGGCCGGAACATTGGCCCCTTGCTCACGGGGGCGGTAGCCGGGGCAGTCGTAGCGTTCCTTGCCTTCGCTGTGTATGCGCGGGTCTGGGGTGGTCAGCTCAAAGCCAATGGGATGCAATACCAAGATCTCATTACGGTAGTGCTCACGGCTGTGGCAGTTCTGATAACAATATTTGGCGTTGTTGTCGCGATCTTGGCGATATGGGGCTATGCGACCTTTAAAGAGATCGCAAAAAAGACAGCCAAGACCTATGTTAAGAAGGACATAAAGAGCGGCGCGTTAAGATCATATATAGAAGTAATTGCGGTTGAATTCATGAAGAAGGAGTGTGGTGAATCGGGAATGCTAAGGACAGCGTTGCTCGAAGAAGCTAGAAGGCTTTCTTTCGTAGGTGCCGAGCCAAAGGATAACGCCGTTCCATTTGCCTACGACGCTGGAGGAGATGAGAGCAATGAAGATGAGTAACACAATATACGTTCTGCGTGCACCCCATGGCTAGTCGCGAGTGGCTGTCTTTGGAGCCCGCCGTGCGGGATCAAATCGAGGCGCTCCAGGCCGACGCTCCGGTGCAGCTCAGCGCCATTGCGCGGGCGCTTGGGCTCGTTGTTAAGGCCTCCACACTTCCTCCGGGCATCTCGGGAGAGATCCGGCCTGACCCCGATCGTCCCGGAGAATTCATAATTCGAGTGAGCCGGCATGACGCGGCGGTGCGCCAACGTTTTACGGTGGCGCACGAGATCGGCCATTTTCTTCTCCATCGCGACCAAATCGGCAACGGCATTATGGACGATGCTCTTTATCGCTCAGGGTTGTCTGATCGACGCGAAGCCGAAGCAAATCGCATCGCCGCTGATATCTTGATGCCCGAACCGCTCGTCGACCGGCTGTTGGACCGCGCTCGACTGTTGGGGGTAGAGGATCATGCAGCCTATCTAAGAGGGCGTTTTGAGGTATCTGATGCCGCAATGAAGATTCGACTTGGCTTGGCCTAGTCGGCGCTGGGGTGCAATTCATTGGCGATGCCGGACTTCAACGATCTGACCTATCTACCGCTACTCACTGTCCGGCCAGCGGAGCTGCGCGCTCTTCAGGAGCTGCCAGAGCGCGACAAAGACCGCCTGCTCCCATTCTTCTTACTTAGGCCCTGGGGAGCTGCGCACCAGCTACAGGCCGCCCTGGACAAGCTCAGCGCCGTGTACGGAGACCGACCCTTCGTCTTGGACTTGGCCCCGGAGGAAGAGCCCGCAGACACGCCCAGGCCGGTCCATGAGCAGCTCACGGCGCTTCGCGACCCCGCCAACGGATACGCCAATTGGTCGACCTTTATCGGCCTTCACAACAATTTCGTGCCGGCACTGCAGCTCGCGGACCCAGCGCAATTTGACCTTCAGGCGGCCCGTCTTCTCGATCTTGAGCGCGGGCTGGTAGTTCGGTTCCCTCGTGCTGCATTGGCAACGTCACGCCTATACGCGCAGCGTCTCGGTGCGATCACAGGAGGCGGCGACGGCATCTGTTTCGTCCTAGATTATGAACGAGCCACGAGGGATTTGCTCGGACGACAGGTTGAGGCGGTCGGCCTGATCCAACGAATATTGGAGGTAGCACCGCGCGCCACGATCTCGATAGCTGCTTCCTCGTTTCCTGACGGATTTGTCGGGCTCGAAAGCCAAGAGATATTCGAACGACTACTGTTCAACGGTGTTCGTGCTCAAATCGGCGGTGAACAACTAGTCTACGGTGACCGTGGCAGCGCTCGGGCAGAGCGACAACTCGGCGGCGGCGGCGCGCCTAGCCCAAGAATTGATTACGCCATGCCACTGTCCTGGCAGTTCTTCCGCTCCGGGGACGGCGGAGCGCGGTTGGCGGCATATCAAGCGCTTGCGGACGAAGCTATCGACTCGCCTCACTGGGACCCGGCCCTTCGACTATGGGGGACCCAGATGATTGAACGCACCGCGCTGGGAGACCCTGACGCTATTATCTCTCCGGTTCGCGCCACCGCGGCTCGGATCAACATTCACCTGCATCGCCAACTCTTTTATGATGATCCGCCAGACGCACTCTACGAGACCGACGAGGACTGGAGCGACTAAGCAGCTTCGGTCGAGCGATTGTTTTGACACTCAGCACCCAGAATAAGTTGCGCGTCGCGTGTGAACGTCTCCCATTTCATTGCTTGATCGGCCGCCCATGCGGCGCGGGCTATCCTCGCATCTCGAAAACGGCTAAGCATCGCTAGGTCTTCGCTTTTGACTTTGCGCCGAGCTACTGCAGCCCAAAACGCTCGGCTTGTCTCACCAAACCGCTGATCGAACGCCAGCTTAAATGCCGCCCTAGCGCCGAGTTGATCGAGCTCATCACCGAACCTTTTGAGTTCGCCTTGGTTCATGAGATCAGACCACAAAGGCTCCGGCAGATCGGCGAGAACAACTGGCTCTTGGATCGGATTAATTGATCCATCGGCACCACATTCCCAAACCTCCACCCCAGCAACTAACTCGGCTGTGAGCGCCGACACGTGCCGGGAACCCACGACGAGGATCGTGCGGTCAAAGTATACCCGGTAGACCGCGAGCTGTGCGCGTAAGCGCCTGAGACTGTCAAAATTGCTCTTTACCTCGACACCTATCATTCGATCCGATCGGATGGCGAGGTCGGCGCGAACACCACTACGACCTAGGCAATACTCGCCGGCCAACACGGAATGGCGGTCAATTCTGCCGAGCCCTCTCAGCTCGGTGAGAACCCGCGCCTTGATCTCCAACTCGTCAAATCTGCACTTTTTCAATGCTTTACCCACGCCTAAGTCGTCACTTCATACGTCTTGATGGTGCTAGGCTTATGGCCTCTGATCGGCCTCGCAACGGCCGGGCCACAGAAGGTCATGCGCAAAAATACGCGGTGCGGCAACCGATGGCGGGTCATTCGCCAACTACCGCGCTGCAAGTTATCCACGGATTTCAGCCCACCCCGGTTGGCCTAGACGAATAACGGGCGCTTCGGCTGCGCCTATCTGTTCGGCGCCATCTGTCCCGAGCGCCAGACCGGCGCGGCTGTCGTCATGCAGCGAGCCAATACCCAAGGCATGCAACATCATCTCGACGAGATCAGCGCCAACGTCGCGCCCGGCGCCCACGCCATTCTCGTCCTCGATCAGGCCGGCTGGCACACCACCGGCAAGCTCAAGAAGCCCGACAACATCACCTTCCTGCCGCTGCCGCCCAGATCGCCCGAACTCAACCCCGCCGAAAACGTCTGGGCCTATCTGCGCCAGCGTTGGCTCTCGAACCGCATCTTCGACGACTACGACGCCATCCTCGACGCCGTATGCGACGCCTGGAACGCACTCATAGCCGAACCAGACCGTATCCAATCCATCGGATCACGACTCTGGCCGCTCAGCGGTGAAGCCTAAGGGCGGCTGGTATTAGGTGCTACCAAAGCCCCCCGCAGATCCGCCGCAGGATTGGACCGCGCGCGCGTGGTGGCCACGGCGTATCGGAACACCCGGCTAGCGAAGGCGAGCAGTCGACGGGCGGTCTCGTGATGGCCGGCACCCTCGATCTTCTTTACGACCGCGAGCAGCTCATAGGCCTCGATCTCTGCGATAGGCCGAGCGCCCAACGCGGGCTCCAGCAGCGACAGGAACCATTCGGCCTTCGCCAGCGTGGCCGAAGCGCGCCCCTCGTGGCGGCCTTTCGAAATGACCTCATCGGCGACAGCCTTGAACGTGTTGGCGGCGCTGATCGCCGCAGCGACTGCAGCACGCTTTTTTTCTGCCGATGGGTTCTTACCGGCGGCAATGACCTTGCGCGCGGCATCGCGTCGTTCGCGAGCGTCCTTAAGGCTGGTGTCCGGGTAGCTCCCGATGGCGAGCAATTGCTCCTTGCCGCCGAACCTGTACTTCAGCCGCCAAAGCTTTCCGCCGGATGGCGTCACCAGTATGAACAGGCCCCGCTCGTCGAAAAGCTTGAACTGCCTGGCGGTTGGCTTAGCCGCTTTCACGGCGGCATCGGAGAGAGACATGGTGGGGGGTATCGCTCTTCGCTGATTTACCGGAGACCCCCGGTGATACCCCCCAAACAAGTCGGACGCGGCCGGACGGCAACGGACGTTCGCGGAAGGAACGTCTACCTATCTAGCAGATTCTGAAGGATTTTCCCATACCCAGCCGGACAGCGGCGGACGGGTAAATGGTGCCCCCGGTCGGACTCGAACCGACACACCTCTCGGTACCGCATTTTGAGTGCGGCGCGTCTACCAATTCCACCACAGGGGCCCTGTGCAGGGCGGCGCACTCTAGCGGCGCGGGAGGATGCGTCAACGCGCTGTATTCAGCCTGGCTTGGCGATCAGCTGGCTGACGCGGGCGCCGCGGTCGTAGCGGGCGGGACCGCGATAGGCGGTGACTTCGCAGAGGATGTCGCCGCCCGGCTCGGCGCGCCAGATGTAACTGCGCTCGAACGCCAGCGCCCCGCCGGCGGGGCCGTAGCCTTCATAGGTGTCGCCCCACGGCAGGTGCTTGGCCAGGTCCGCCCATTTCAGTCGCACGGCCTGGGCCAACTCCTCGGCGGCCGCCGCTTCAAGCTCTGGATCGGTGCTCACGCCCATGGGTTCGCCCGGCTCCTTCCCATCCTTCAAAGCATGACCGGCCGCGTGTGGCGAGACTTGGGCCGTGAAGGCTGTTAGGAGCCGGCTCGACATGCTTCGCCCGCTCTACGATCGCGTCCTTCGCCTGGCCGCCACGCCCTATGCGCTTCCGGCGCTGGCCGGCGTCGCGACCCTCGAGGCGACCTTTCCCTTTCTGCCGCCCGACCTGATGCTGGCGCCCATGGTTCTGGCGCGGCGCGAGCGCGCCTGGCTCTATGCCGGCGTCTGCACGGCCGGTTCGGTGACCGGCGGCATGATCGGCTACGCCATCGGCTTCTTCCTCGCCGGCCTTGGGACCAGGATCTTGGCCCTGTCCGGTCATGCCAAGGCGCTTTCGGCCTTTCACGCCTGGTTCGCGCAATGGGGTCTGGCCGTCATCCTGGTCAAGGGGCTGACGCCGGTGCCCTACATGCTGGTGACCCTGGCCTCGGGCCTGGCGCATTTCAGCTTTCCGGTCTTCGTCGGCGCCTCAATCGTCACCCGGGGCGGGCGCTTCTTCCTGGAGGCGACGCTGTTGCAGCATCCCAAGGCCAAGGCGGTGATCGATCGCTACTTCTATTGGCTGGCCGGGGCGGGCGTGGTGCTGATCGTGGCGGCCTTCGTTTTTCTGAAACTCTTGGGCGGCGGCTGAAATCGCGCCATAGGTTTCCGATGCGCGCCCTCATCGCCTCCATCCTGCGCCACTGGCCGGCCCTGGCCTTCATCACATCGGCGGCGATGCTGGCCATCGCACACGCCTTTCAGACCTTCGGCCATCTCGCGCCCTGCACGCTGTGTCTGTACGAGCGCCAGGTCTATTGGGTCGCCCTGCCGGTCGCGGCCCTGGCCTTCGCCGCCAGCCAGGGCTTGGTTCCACGGGTCTTCACCCCCTGGATCGGCGGCGCGCTGGCGCTGGTCTTCCTCACCGGCGCGGGGATCGCGATCTATCACGCCGGGGCGGAGTGGAAGTTCTGGCCGGGCCCGACAACCTGTTCCGGCACGGGCGCGCCGGTCAGCGCGGCCGGCCTGGCCGATCTGCTGAACGGCGCCAGGATCGCGCCGCCGCGCTGCGACAAGGCCGCCTGGGTGTTCCTGGGCCTCTCCATGGCCGGCTGGAACGCTTTGATCTCGCTGAAGCTGACCGGGTGGAGCCTCGCCTGGGCGATCCGGAGCCGCAAACGATGAGCCAGCGGCCCATTCCCCCAAGGCCCGGACCCGGCGCGGCGCAAGGGCGGCTGGACGAGATCCTGCGCGTCGACCACGCCGGCGAGCTGGCCGCCGTCTTCATCTATCGCGGCCAGCGTGCGGTGTTCGCGCGCGGCGCGGACAAGGCCCGCATCACCGGCCAGCTCGAACGGATGGAGGCGCACGAGGCCGAGCACCTGGCCGCCTTCAACGAGCGGCTGACCGAGGCGCGCGTGCGACCGACCCTGCTGGCGCCGCTCTGGCGCGCGGCCGGATTTGCGCTCGGGGCCGGCACGGCGCTGATGGGCGAAAAGGCGGCGCACGCCTGCACCGAGGCGGTCGAGAGCGTCATCGAGGCGCATTACGCCGGCCAGGTCGCCGAGCTTACCGACCGCGAGCCCGCGCTCGCTCTCGAACTGGCCCGCTTCCGCGACGAGGAACTGGCCCACCACGATTTGGCGGTGGAGGAGGGCGCGCGCGATGCGCCGGGCTATCCGCTGCTCGCCGCGGTGATTCGCGCCGGTTGCCGCACCGCCATCAAGATCAGCGAGAAGCTTTAGGACGGGCTTCGGCTAAAGGGGGGCGGCCATGGACATCGAACGGATGCGGCGCGACGCCGAGGCGCCGGTCAAGGCCGACCTGACCAGCCTGGACAGCGTTTCCCGCGACCTCGCCGCCGCCTTTGTCGACGATCCGGTTTTCAACTGGTTCTCGCGCACGGACGCCGGGCGGGATGCGGCGCGGCTGCGCTTCTTCCGCCATCTGATGAAGGCGCTGATCCTGCCGGTCGGCGAGACCCTGCGCCCGGCGTCCGGCGGCGGCGCGGCGGTCTGGATGGCCTCCGAAGCACTGGGTCCCAATTCGCTGGTTCAGGAGCTGCAGGCCCTTCCCATGCTGCTCGGCCTGACCGGCCTTGGCCGCTTTCCCCGCATGCTCGGCCTGCGCGAGGTGATGGACAAGGCTCACCCGATGGAGCGCCGCCACGCCTATCTGTGGTTCCTCGGCGTGACGCCGCAAGCGCAGGGCCATGGGATCGGCTCGCGCCTGCTCAAGGCCAAGCTCGACCAACTCGATACGGACGGGACACCCGCCTTCCTGGAGACCGCGACCCAGCGCAACGTCGCCCTCTATCGCCGCCACGGCTTCGACGTCATCTCCGAATACCGCCCGCGCCCCGACGCGCCGCCGATGTGGGCCATGTGGCGCGAGGCGCCCGGCGGCGGCGGATAGCGCGCCCCGTGCCGGTCGATCAGCCCCCGCCCTCGACGCCGATCGTGGTCCGGGCCGCGCGGCTGCCGGCGGCGGTGGGGGATCGGGCTTTTTCGATTCAGCGGATCGATCCGACCGCGCTCGTCGTCAGCGAGCGGCTGGACGACGCCCTAGCCTCCGCGCCGGGTTTTTCGCTCTATCGGCGCACCTCCAGCCTTGGGGCCAACCCAACCACGCAAGGGGTCTCGCTGCGCGGCATAGCGGGCTCGGGCGCGAGCCGCGCCTTGGTCACCCTTGATGGCGTGCCGCAGAACGACCCGTTCGGCGGCTGGGTGATCTGGACCGGCCTGCCGCCCGAGGCGATCTCGGGCGCGACCCTGGTGCGCGGGGCGGGCGCCGGGCCCTACGGCGCCGGCGCCCTGACCGGGGTGGTGGCGCTGGAGCAGCCGGACCATATCGACGGCCACGCGGCCGGCGAGGTCGCCGCGGGCGACCGCGGCTATGCCCGGGCGGCGGCGATCACCGAGATCGATTCAGGGACGGCGCGCGCCTTTCTCGA
The DNA here is from genome assembly GCA_965277425.1 of Caulobacteraceae bacterium. Lineage (GTDB taxonomy): Bacteria > Pseudomonadota > Alphaproteobacteria > Caulobacterales > Caulobacteraceae > Poindextera. The sequence goes on along the minus strand of CBDICR010000006.1, from coordinate 460,222 downwards.
CGCCTCCGACGAGACCAGCGGCGGCTGGATCCCGGTGCGCCAGGGGCGCGGCGCGGCCGACACGCCGCTCACCCTGCACGACTGGAGCGCGGCCGAGCGGGTGCAGGCTGATATCGGCCAGGCGGTGCTGTCCGAGCGCATCGGCGGCTATGAGGAGGATCGCGGCGCGGGAACGCTGTTCGCCGCCTCCCGCGACAGCGGCGTGCAGGGCAGCCTCGCCCTGGTCCGTCCGCCGACCGGCGGCGCCCTCGGCTGGTGGCTGCAGGGCTGGATCGAGGGCTCCAACCTGGTCAACAGCTCGGCCTCGGTCTCCGCGAACCGCGAGACGGCGACCTTGGCCGACAAACAATACGCCACCCCGGCGCTCGGCGTCGGTTTCAATGCGGCGCTGCGGCGTTCGGCGACGGCCTATAGTTGGGAGGTGGGGGCGGACCTGCGCGACTTCGACGGCGCCAGCCACGAGCGGCTCTACACCCAGGGCGTCTTCACCGGGACCCGCGTCGCCGGCGGCGGCGAACGGGTCGCCGGCCTCTATGCCGAGGCGAGCCGCAACCTCGGCGCCTGGCTGCTGACCGGCGGCGTTCGTCTCGACGACTGGGAGGACTATGAGTCCAGCCTGGTGCAGACCGGGAGCACGCCGCTGAACCAGCATCCCGGCGACCGGGGCGGGATCGTGCCGACCGGCCGCATCGGCCTTCGCCGCGACCTCTCCAATGCGCTCTATCTGCGCGCGGCGGCCTATTCGGGCTTTCGGCCGGCGACCCTGAACGAACTGCACCGGCCGTTCCGGGTCGGCGCCGATGTCACCGAGGCCAATGCCGCCCTCTCGCCCGAGCGACTCTATGGCGTCGAGGCGGGCCTTGGCGGCCAGGCTTGGCTGATCTGGGACGCCGACGTCTTTTATAACCAGCTCGCCGACGCCATCACCAACGTCACCATCGGCAAGGGGCCGGGGACCTTTCCGCTGGCGGGGTTCGTGCCGGCGGGCGGCACGCTGTTCGAGCGCCAGAACGCCGGCGCGATCGACGCGGTCGGGGTCGAGGCCGAGGCGCATCGCCGCTTAAGCGCCGGGCTCGACCTGCGCGCCGCCGTCACCTACACCGACGCGCGCGTCGATGGGGGTGGCCAGGCGCCGCAGTTGACCGGGCTGCGTCCGGCCGAGACGCCGGCCCTGGCCGCGAGCGTCGCCGCCACCTGGCGCGCGCTCGAGCGCCTGACCCTGACCGCAGAGGTCCGTTATGAGAGCTCCCGCTTCGACGACGACCAGAACACCCGGCTGATCAAGGGCGGAACCGGCGTCGACGCCCGCGCCGAATGGCGGCTGACCGAGGCGCTGAACGTCTATGTCGCCGCCGACAACCTGTTCAACGCCGAGCTGGAGACCGGCCGCAGCGCGGCGGATGTGGTCACCTATGACGCGCCGAGGATGGTGCGGGTGGGGCTGACGGTGCGTCGGTGATGAGCGGAACCGATACCGTTCCTCTCTCAGTTGCATAAACCAAGCATCAAGCTATCGTCGATGTGTGGGGTCTGACCTGGGGGCGATAGTGAAGCTTTGGGTATTCGTCGCGGCTCTGTTGTGGGCCGGGGCCGCTGTCGCCGCCGATCAACCGCAATACGGCCCGGTCCCAGCCTGGGTCAAACCCACGCCGATTCCGAACGAGTCTACGGGTCCGGACAGCGTCGCCCTACAGATCCGGCTGCAGGATATTCAGACGCTGTTCGGTCCGGACCAAGACCAGTTCTACACCGAGACCGCCTACAAAGTTCTCTCCGCGCAGGCCTTGTCGGTCGCGGGAAACGTCATTCTGAAATGGAATCCAAAGACCGATACGATCTCGGTCCATCGGTTGCACATCATCCGGGGAAACCAGATCATTGACGCTCTGGCGAACGGAAAAAAGTTCATCGTGCTTCGCCGCGAGACGAACCTGGAGCAGGCGATGCTGGACGGCACGCTCACCGCCAACATGCAGCTTGAAGGCTTGCAAGTCGGTGATGTTGTGGACCTCGCCGCGACTATCCGTCGGAAGGACCCCGTTTTTCAGGGACGCTCAGAGAGTTTCGCCGCGATGGCCAGGCCAGGCGTGATCGGGCGAGTTCACATTCGGGAGATTTGGCCAATCTCCAAGCCGATGCGATGGCGGGCGACGGACGGCCTCGGTTCACCAACGGTTTCGTCTGCGGGCGGTACGAGCGAACTTCTCATCGATCTGAACAACGTCGAGGCGCCGCAGCCTCCGCGAGACGCCCCAGAACGCTTCAACGACACCGGCCTCCTTGAGGCGAGTCAGTTCTCCAGTTGGGCGGAGGTTTCGGCTCTCATGGAGCCGCTCTATCGCAAAGCCTCTACGCTCGCCCCCAATTCGGCGCTTCAGGTTGAAATCGACAAGATCAAGGCCCATGAACGACGGCGGCTTTGTGCCGGCGGACGCCGACACGACCTGGGCGCGTCGCTTTGGCGACTGCAAAGGCAAGACGGCATTGCTTCTGGCGCTGCTCAGGGCGTTGGATATCGAAGCGCAGCCGGCCCTGGTCAGTACGACGGGCGGCGACGGGCTGGACGAGCGGTTGCCGGTTCTTGAGTCGTTCGACCACGTTCTCGTGCGCGCAAGGATCGACGGCAAGGTCTATTGGCTGGATGGCACGCGTCTGGGCGATCGGGATCTGGATCGCATTCCCGTGCCGAACTTCCATTGGGCTTTACCGGTCCAAAGTTCCGGCGCTGATCTCGCCAAGCTCGCTCCGCCGCCGCTCGTCGAGCCGCAGGACGACAGCGTGGTCAAGCTCGACGCATCGGCTGGCCTGGACGCCCCGGCGCGAATCCATGCCGAGCACATCTTGCACGGCGACGATGCGATCGTGATGAAACTGGCCATCAGCGCCGTAAGCCGCGAGGACGCCGACCGATATCTGCGCGACTATTGGCGGCAAAAAATCCCATGGGCCGACGCCAAGACGGTCGGATTCGCCTCCGATGACGCGGCCGGCACGGCGACGCTGTCGATGGATGGCAGTGCGACGATGGATTGGGTGCGGAACGGTTTCGTCCGCGACTTCGATATCGGCGATAGCAATCTGGGACTTAATGTCTCGTACAAGCGCGAGCCGGGACCGCATGCCGACGCCCCCTACGCTGTTCCTTATCCGACCTACTACAGATGGGCCGTCGTGATCACGCTTCCGTCCTCTGGCGCCAGCTATGAACTCCTGACCGGGCAGGACGTCGATCAAACGATCGCGGGCATGGAGTACAGGCGGCACTCCCGCGTCGAAAATGGGGTCGTCACCATGCAGGCCAGCCAGCGCAGCCTTCAGCCGGAGTTCGCGGCTTCGGAAGCCGAGTCGGCTGCGGTGGCGCTTCGCCAACTTGCAGCGACGGATGTCGATGTTCGCGCGGAACAACCAGTGGAAATTCGCACGGCGGACAGCGATCTGACGCCCCGTTCGGAGCCTAAGGATGCGCTCAGCTTCGCACGGCGCGGCGCCGCCGCCTTGAATGGCGGCGACTACGGCGCTGCGATCACCGACTTCACCCAGGCGGCCAATCTCGAGCCGGACGTTGCGAAACACATCTACAATCGCGGGATCGCCCACTTTGAACTCGGGCAAAAGGATTTGGCGCTGGCCGATTTTGATCAGGCGCTGAAGCTTGATCCAAACGATGTGTTTGCACTGGCGGGAAGGGGCGAAGTCTACCTGTCGCGTGCTGACTTTGGTTCCGCTGAGAAGGACTTTGCGACCGCGATGCGCCTGTCGCCTGGGGACAATCGATTGGCGGCCCAGATCAGAGACGCTTACGACAAAGACGGCGGCCCACAGGGGAAAATCCAACTTCTCGGTCTATTGGCCGATCAGTCATCGGATCCGGACCGCCGCGCCAGGTTGCTCAACGAGCGGTGTTGGGCGCGGGTGACCTTGGGGCAAGATCTGGATCGGGCGCTGATCGATTGCGGCGACTCGCTAGCTTTGAAGCCAAACGACCCGGCCACGCTCGACAGCCGCGGGTTGGTGAAATTCAGGTTGGGGCGGTTCAAGGAGTCGATCGCCGACTACGACGCCGCTCTGAGCCTTCACCCGAACCAGGCCGATTCGCTCTACGGTCGAGGGATGGCCAAGCTGCGAAGCGGCGAGGCGACGCAAGGCGCAGCCGATATCGCCGCGGCGAAGGCCATAGACCCAACGATCGACATCAGATTTTCTGGCTACGGCTTGCGTCCATGAGTCGGCCGGTGCGACTGGCGGGCGTTTCGATCGCCCAACCGATCGCCGGATTTCGCCGAAGCCGATCCTAGCATGCGATCTTCTGACAAAGGCGCGCGTGGGCGTCGGCGTAAATCGATCTCCAGACTGGCGCTTCGGCCTTGATCTGGGCCTGCCTCAGATAACTCTCACGCGTCATCCAGGCTTTCCCGGAAGGGCTCTGCAAGAAGGCCAGAATGTCAGCCAATTCAGCTTCTGAGTAGGTGGCCGCATAGGATGCTGCGGTTCCCTCTATGAGGTTAGGAAGCGCTGCTGCGCAGGCCTGTCCAAACGCTTCAAGAGCCGCATTGCTTTCCGGGGTGTTCAACACCGTTCCCATGCTGTTCATAACCTTGGCTTTCAATACGTCCGCGCACCATTTCATCTCCATCGAAGCCTGATCGCCGCCTGTTGACGTCACAGCCAACTGCCGGGCTAATTCGAGCGCGTGTTTTGTCGGTTTGGGCGAGGTCGCCGTATCGCCGCTCGAGATGGTTTCATCTGGCGGCAAACGAAAGACAACGGTGAAGCTCACATCGTTGCCGACCGTCTGGTCGTCCAGCTTGAGGTGAAAGTAAGGCGCCAGGAGCAAGGCGGCGTCTCCGAAGCCAAGCCCGGCGGGATGTTCGCTATCGGCGGTGCATTGATCGAGGGTTCCGAGTGTCGTGGCTTGGCATCGGAGATGCACCTTTCCAGGAAGTTGCAGAGACCAGGCGAGTTTCGGATAGAAATTGGCCATCTGTTCCGCCGTCGGAAGTTCGGTCCATTTGAACGTAGCGACCCCTTCGATTGGCAGGTCGAGGTGTTTTGGAGGACTGGCCGGCGCTGGGTTGGTCTGAGCGATCACCCTGATGACGCCAACGCGGCCACGCTGGCCAACATGACTCGAACGGCTACGCTAGCCCACATCGCGCTCCTCCCGAACTGCACGTTGAACCTAGCATGGGTTCAACGGTTTCGAGCAAGTCGCAAGAAGCGATTGGCGCGCCTTAAGCCTCCAGTTCGATGTCCCAATAGAGATAGTCCAGCCAGCTTTCGTGCAGGTGGTTGGGCGGGAAGCGGCGGCCGTGGTCCTGGAGCTCGAACATGTTCGGGCGGTAGGGCTCGCGGTGCGGGTGCATATGGGCTTCGCGCGGGGTGCGGCCGCCCTTGGCCAGGTTGCAGCGGGCGCAGGCGGTGACGATGTTCTCCCAGGTGGTCCGCCCGCCCTTGGAGCGCGGGATCAGGTGGTCGAAGGTCAGGTCGTCGCCCGAGCCGCAGTACTGGCAGGCGAAGGCGTCGCGCAGGAAGAGGTTGAACCGCGTGAAGGCCGGCGGCCGATCCTGGACGATATATTGCTTCAGCGAAACCACGCTGGGCAGGCGCATCTCGAACGACGGCGAGTGGACCACCTGATCATAGGTGGAGACCACGTCGACGCGGTCGAGGAACACCGCCTTGATCACCTCCTGCCAGGGCCACAGCGACAGGGGATAGTAGGAGAGCGGACGGTAGTCGGCGTTCAGCACCAGAGCCGGCCAACCGGAGGGCGGCCGTTTAAGCACCTGCATGGCGCGCCTCCCCGAAGCTTGGCTCGGGACGGAAGATCAGGCGCTCGATAAGACTGAAGGCGAAGCTCCTTCGAGGCTGAAGCCGATCACGGCCGAGCCTCCCGGCCCGACACGCCGGAAGCATAAGCATATTTTGACGACAGGCCTATGTCGGGCGGGAATTTCTCTGGCGATTTGGTTAAGGCCGTAGCCCGCAGACAACAGGGCCAGGCTGGCTTCGGTCAAAAATCGACCGATGGAGGGCTCAAAATCTGGTCAATAAGGGCGGGTTGGGCGTTTGAGAGGAGCGAGGCGTTTTCGACGCTCCCCTCAAATCCTTGGACCCCTCACAGTCCGGGGTCCGGCCTTAGGCGCCGACGAGGGCGAGCGCGCCGCCGGTGATGAGGCCGATGGCCAGCATGACAAGGCCGCCGGCCGCGTCGGTGATGCGTTGGAAGAGGGAGAGAGACATGGGTGTCATCCTTGATAGGGATTGTTTGAAACGTCCGCCGGCGGGCGCCTTCGGCCGGTCCGTTTCGATCCGCGAGGCCCTTTCGGATAACCGCGTTTCGATCTGAACGATGCTTAAATAACACCTATTTGAACGGTGTCAAGATAATCTTTACAGCGTTAGAATTCCGGCATACGCTGTTAGAAAATAAGGGTGGAAGCGATGACGACGACCGACCCCGCGGTTACGGAAAATAAACCCTATCACCATGGCGACCTGCGCCGGGCGCTGTTGGACGCGGCCGAGACGGTGCTGGAGCGGGAAGGTCCGAGCGGGCTTTCCCTGCGCGCCGTCGCCCGCGAGGCCGGGGTCAGCCCGGCCGCGCCGTACCACCATTTCAAGGACAAGGAAGAGTTGATGCTCGCCGTCGGCAAGGCGGGCTTCACCAAGCTCAACGTGGTGCTGGCGGCGGCGGCGACCGGCCGCCCCGATCTCGGCGACCGGTTGTCGGACATCGGCCTGGCCTATGTCGAGTTCGCACAGGAGCACCCGGCCGCCTATCGGGTGATGTACGACTGCGCGCGTCGGGCCGACGCCATGCCCGAGAGCGAAGAGCACGACAAGAGCGGCTTCGCCATGGTCAAGGACGCGATCCGCGAGGCCGCCGGCGGCGAGATCAGCGAGGTCGACGCCCACCTGGCCGCCATCGCGGCCTGGTGCGCCGTGCACGGCCTGGCCGAGATGAGCGGGTTCGCCGAATTCCAGACGCTGAAGGCCGAGCTTGGCGGCGAAAAGGCCTTCCTTCGCGGCGTGCTCAGCCACGTCATGTTCGCCAGGCCGGCCCAGCACTGACCCTGGACGCGGCATGGACACCGTCGCCCGCTTCGCGCCTTCGCCCAGCGGTTTGCTGCATCGCGGCCACGCCTTTTCGGCGCTGACGGCGGCCAGGGCGGCCCAGGAGGCTCAAGGCCGCTTTATCCTGCGCATCGAGGATATCGACACCGTCCGCTGCCGGCCCGAATTCGAAGCCGCCATCTACGAGGATCTCGCCTGGCTGGGCCTGGCCTGGGAGACGCCGGTCCGCCGCCAGTCCGATCACCTGGACGACTACCGCGCCGCGCTGGAGCGCCTGCGCGCCGAGGGCCTGGTCTATCGTTGCTTCAAGACCCGCACTGAGCTGCTGGACGAAAGCGCTCGCGCCCCGCACGGCCCGGTCGCGCCCTATGTCGGTGCACCCCTGCCGCAAGCCGAGGAGGCCGCGCGCCTGGCCGCCGGCGAGCCCTTCGCCTGGCGGCTGTCGCTGCGCGCGGCGAAGCAGCATCTGGGCGCGGGCTTCGACCAGATGGAATTCGTCGAGCAAGGCGCCGGCCCGAACGGCGAGCACGGGCGGCTGAAGGCGTTGCTGGACGCAGCCGGCGACGTGATCCTGGCCCGTAAGGGCCTGGGCGTCGCCTATCATCTGGCGGTGGTGGTCGATGACGCCCTGCAGGGGGTGACCCTGGTCGTGCGCGGCGGCGACCTGTTCGACGCGGTTGCGGTGCAGCGCCTGTTGCAGACGCTGCTGGGCCTGCCGGCGCCGGCCTACCGCCATCACCCGATCCTGCTCGGACCCGACGGCAAACGCTACGCCAAGCGCGACCGGGCCGAGACCTTGCGCAGCCTGCGCGCCGCCGGGCTGGACCCCGCCGCCTTGCGCGCCGAACTCGGCTTCGACGAGACCGCGGGCCCCGGCGAAGGCGTAGGTTTCAGCTCGCCTTCAAATTGACCGCCGCGGTCTTGCCGCGCTCGTCGGTCAATTCGTAGCTGACCGTCTGACCTTCGTTGAGGCCGTTCAGGCCGGCGCGTTCGACGGCGGAGACATGGACGAACACGTCCTTGCCGCCGTCGTCCGGCTGGATGAAGCCATAGCCTTTGGTGGCGTTGAACCACTTGACCGTGCCGTTGGGCATGCGTTGTTCCTCGAAGAGCCGTTCCAGTGGCGGGCGCCGCCGAGGCGGTCTTCCCGTGACAATCGCAAATCCTGGTGTCGGCGAGTTCGGTGGAACGGATCGTCCGGACGCAAGCCGTAGATCGGATTGTGGATAATTAAGTGCCCCGAGGCCCCACAGGCGTCAACCCGGGCGCCCGTTCACTTCTGCGCCAGCAGCGCGTCGATGACGGCGTGGGCGTCGGGACCGCTCCAGTCGGCGCCGCCGGCCACCCGCGCGCGCTCCACGCCGCGCCGGCCGTAGAGGATGGTGGTCGGCAAACCCTCGGCCGGCGGGGTCAGCTTGAAGATCAGGGTGGCCGTGGGATCCTGGTACAGCTTCAGCGGCGGGTATTGGGCGATGAAGGCGCGCGCCTTCTCGCGATCCTTCGGCGTGTCCATGCTGACCGGGACGACCAGGATGCGGCCCGGATAGGCCGCCTGCAGCTTGGCCAGGGTCGGCATTTCGGTGACGCAGGGCGCGCACCAGGTGGCCCACAGATTGACCACCACCACCGGGGCCTTGATCTGGGTCAGGTCGGTGGACTGGCCGTCCGGACCCAAGATGGGCTGGTTCGGCGGGGCCGAGCCCGCGGCGGTGACCGTCAGCGCCTTCATGCCGCCCTTGGCTAGGGAATTGAGATTGGCCGGGACGGCATGTTTGATGACCAGCGTCGCGATGACATATAGGACCACGGCGAGGCCGATCGCGGCCCCGCTCCAGAGCGCATAGGTCCAGGGCCGGCGTCTGGCCCTGTCCATTCCCTCGCTCTCGCGGAAGTCCGTCATGCCTAAGCCTCCGAAGACTCCAGGGGAGCCGGATCAAGGCCAGTCCATGTGGGGCGGACGCTTCTCCGTCAAGCCGGACGCCTTGATGCAGGCGATCAATGTGTCGATCGGCTTCGATCGGCGCCTGGCCGCCGAGGACCTGGCGGGATCGCGCGCCCATGCCGCCATGCTGGCCAAGACCGGCGTCATCACGGCGGCCGACGAGGCGGCGATCCAGCGCGGGCTTGGGCTGATCGAGGCCGAACTGGCGGCCGAGACTTTCCCCTTCCGCGACGAATTCGAAGATATCCACATGAATGTGGAGCAGCGGCTGAAGGAGCTGATCGGCGAGGCCGCCGGCCGGCTGCATACCGCCCGCTCGCGCAATGACCAGGTGGCGCTCGACCTGCGCCTTTGGGTGCGCGGCGCCTGCGATCGCGTCGTGGCGGCCCTTGGCGATCTGCAGCGCGCCTTGCTGGCCCAGGCCGAGACCCACGCGGCGACGCTAATGCCCGGCTTCACCCACCTGCAGCCCGCCCAGCCGGTCACCTTCGGCCACCATCTGATGGCCTATGTCGAAATGTTCGGCCGCGATGCCTCGCGCTTCGCCGACGCCCGGGCGCGGATGAACATCTCGCCCCTGGGCGCGGCGGCCCTGGCCGGCTCGTCCATCCCCATCGACCCGCACCAGACCGCCAAGGCGCTGGGCTTCGACGGGCCCGCCGCCAACTCCATGGACGCCGTCGCTTCGCGCGATTTTGCGCTGGAGGCGCTCTCGGCGGCCTCCATCTGCGCCATCAACCTCTCGCGCCTGGCCGAGGAGATCGTCATCTGGTCGACGCCGCAGTTCGGCTTCGTCAGGCTGTCGGACGCCTTCTCCACCGGCTCGTCGATCATGCCGCAGAAGCGCAACCCCGACGCGGCCGAGCTGGTCCGCGCCAAGTCCGGCCGCATCCTGGGCGCGCTGACCGCGCTCAGCGTGGTGATGAAGGGCCTGCCGCTGACCTACGGCAAGGACATGCAGGAAGACAAGGAGCCGGTGTTCGAGGCCTTCGATGCGCTGGAGCTGGCGCTGGCGGCGATGACCGGCATGGCGGCCGACCTGGTCGCCAACACCGAGGCGATGGCGGCGGCGGCGGGCGGCGCCTTCGCGACGGCCACCGATCTCGCCGACTGGCTGGTGCGCAAGCTGGACCTGCCGTTTCGCGAGGCGCACCATGTCACCGGACGCGCGGTGAAGCGGGCGGAGGCGCTGGGGCTGAGCGATCTGGCGGCGCTGCCCCTGGCCGAGCTCACCGCCATCGAACCACGCATCACGCCGAGCGTTTACGAGGTGTTGAGTCCGCGGGCGTCTGTAGGAAGTCGTGTGAGTTATGGCGGGACCGCGCCGTCGCAAGTCAAGGCCCAGATCCAGCGTTGGAAGGACCATCTAAGATGATCGCCCGCCTATCAATCGCCGCCGTCTTCCTGGCCAGCCTCACCCTCGCGGGCTGCGGCAAGCTGGGCGAGCTCGAACAGCCCGCGCCGCTCTACGGAGCCCAGGCCAAGGCCGACTACGAGGCGCAGCGCCATGCCCAGGACGCCGCGCGTGCGCGCGCCTTGGCCGCCAAGTCGCCGGCGCCGGAGGAAAACGCCAACCGGCCGGATTCGAACGCCCTGCCGCTGCAACAGGCGCCTTATGCCCCGCCCATCCCCGGCCGCACCGATACCGACGGGCCGGAGGGACCGCCCGGCGCCTTGCCGCAGCCGGGGCAGCCTTCAGCCGATCAATGAACCACTTCGAGGCGCGGGATGGCGACCTCGCCTGCGAGGCGGTTTCGCTCGCCCGCATCGCCGAGGCGGTCGGCACGCCGGTCTATGTCTATTCGACGGCCACCCTGGAGCGGCATTTCCAGGTGTTTCGCGACGCCGTGCGCGGGCTCGGGCGGCCCGAGCCGCTGATCGCCTATGCGGTCAAGGCCAATTCCAACCTGTCGGTGCTCAAGGTGCTGATCGCGCAAGGCGCCGGCGCCGACACGGTCTCAGAGGGCGAAATCCGCCGCGCGCTGGCCGCCGGCGCCGCGCCGGATCGGATCGTCTTCTCAGGCGTCGGCAAGACGGCGGCCGAGCTCGCCTTCGCCATCGAGGTCGGGGTCGCCGAGATCAATATCGAATCCGAGCCCGAACTCGACCTGCTCTCGCAAATCGCCAGCCAGAAGGGCGCGCGCCAGGCCATCGCCATTCGCATCAATCCCGACGTGGCGGCCGGCGGCCACGCCAAGATCGCCACCGGCCAGGCCGACGCCAAGTTCGGCGTCTCCATGAGCGAGGCCGAACGGCTCTACGCCAGGGCTTCCAACATGGCCGGCGTCAAGCCGATCGGCGTCGCCTGCCATATCGGCAGCCAGATCACCGACCTGGCGCCGATGGCCGCCGCCTTCGGCAAGATGCGGGCCCTGGTCGAGCGGCTGCGGCGCGAGGGCCTGAATGTCGAGCGGCTGGACCTCGGCGGCGGCCTCGGCGCGCCCTATTTCGACCAGCCCGATCCGCCGTCGCCGCAGGCCTATGCAGCCGTGGTCGCCAAGGCGATCGGCGATCTCGACGTGCAGCTGGCCTTCGAGCCTGGCCGGATGATCGTCGCCAATGCGGGCGTGCTGCTCTCGCGGGTCATCCATGTGCACGCGCGGCCGGAAGGGCGGCGGTTCCTGGTGCTGGACGCGGCGATGAACGACCTGGTGCGGCCGGCCATGTACGAGGCCTTCCACGACATCCGCCCGGTGCGCGAGCCGGCCGCGGGCGCGAAGGCCGAGCCCTATGATGTGGTCGGCCCGGTTTGCGAGACTGGCGACACCTTCGCGCGCGAGCGCCGGCTGCCGCCGCTCGCCTCGGGCGACCTCGTCGCCTTCATGTCCGCCGGCGCCTACGGCGCGGTGATGGCCGGTGAGTACAACACCCGCCCGCTGGTCCCCGAGGTGCTGGTCGATGGCGGCCAGTTCGCCGTCATCCGCCCGCGCCCGACCTATGAGCAGATGCTGGCCGCGGAGCCATTGGCGCCCTGGCTTTAGGGCGCTCACTTGGCGCTTTTGCGGCCCGCATAAGCCTTGAACAGCGACATCGTGGTCATCAGTTCGTCGCGCGTCGACAGGGCCGTGGTGACCGCCCAACCGAAGAAGCTCGAACGGCTCATGCCGAGTTCGGCGGCGCGGCGGTCGACGCGGGCGATCAGGTTCTTGGGCAGGTAGACGTTCACCCGTTCGGACTGATCGGGCGGTTCGACGCCGACGGCGAAAAAGGCGACAAAATCGCAGCCTTCGGGCAAACCGATCTCATCCAGACCGGTCGGCTCCGGCAGGGTTTTTCCTTCGAACGCCAGGTCCTCGACGCCGCGGGCGAGCGCATCCTCGGCCTTGGCCATGGCCTCTTCCTGTGATCGGCCGCCGGTGATCACGCCTGGAAAATCAGGAAACCAGACGCCAAAAACGCCTCCCTCGCCGCGTTCGAGTATGGCGGGATAGAAACGTTGAGCCATGAGCAAGCCTCTGCATAGGTCCATGTGTCTTTTAACACACTTTCGGGCGACGAGCAGGGACGAGGTTGTTCACTTTTCGTTTCGCGCGCATCGTCGTATGGCTCTGGTGTGAACGCCCTTTCGCCGACGCTCGATCTTGCGCCCGCCCTCGTCGTCCTGCCGGGACCGCGCGCGGCGATCTGCGACGGCGCCGGCGCGCGCGACCTGGCCGCGGCGGACGCCCGCAAGCTGGCCCTGTCGGCGCCGGTCATCGTGGTCCATGCCAGCCTGACCGCGCGGCGGCTGGAGCTGCAGGCGCCGCCCCGCTCGCGCGACATCTTCGACGCGCTGGAGCTGTTCGCCTTCGTGCGGCCGGCCAGGTTCTGCGCGCCGTCGGCCGCAGGGTTGGCCCTGGCGCTCGGCCTGCCGGAGCCGAAGACGCCGGCCGCGCAAGCCGAAAGCCTGGCCCGCGTTTGCGCCGTGCTGCTGGCCGAATTGGCGCAGAGCCCCTGGCCGAACCGCGAGGAGGCGCTGGCCCTGGCCGAGACCCTCGGCCGCGCCGCTTGGGCCTGGGCGCCGGCCGTCGTCGCGGCCCTGCGTTCGAGTGCGGTGCGCGAGGGTTGGCGCGGCTCGGGCCTCGATGTCTGGACCCGTATTCCGGATTGGGAGGACCAGGCCCCGGCCGGCGAGCCGGGCTCCAAGCCGGTCGATCCCGAGGCGGCGCGCGCGCGGCTGGCCGAATTCCTCAGCCGCGCTGGCCTGGACGAGGTCCGCGAGGCGCAATCGGCGTTCGCCGCCGAGACGGCGCACGCCTTCCAGCCGCGCGAGCGGGAGGGCGAGCCCAACCTGATGCTGGCCGAGGCGGGCACCGGCGTCGGCAAGACCCTGGGCTATCTGGCGCCGGCCTCGCTGTGGGCCGAGGCGAACGGGCCGGGCGTCTGGGTCTCGACCTTCACCCGCGCCCTGCAGCGGCAGATCGAGCGGGAGAGCCACTCGGTCTATCCCGATCCCGCCGTGCGGGCGAAAAAGGCCGTGGTCCGCAAGGGGCGCGAGAACTATCTCTGCCTTTTGAATCTGCAGGAGCAGGCCAGTGTCGCCATGTCCGGCGGCGGCGACCTGATCGGCCTGGCCCTGACCGCGCGCTGGGCCAGGGCGACCGGCGACGGCGACATGACCGGCGGCGACTTTCCGGCCTGGCTGCCCGGGCTGTTCGCCATCGGCCCCGCCGCCCAGGCCAGCCCCGGCAATCTGGTCGACCGGCGCGGCGAGTGCGTCCATGCCGGCTGTCCGCACTATCGCATGTGCTTCATCGAAAAGGCGGTGCGCGCGTCCAGGCGCGCCGACCTGGTCATCGCCAACCATGCCCTGGTCCTGACCCAGGCGGCCTTCGACGGCGCCCGCGCCGCGCGCGGCCTGAAGACCGATGTCGAGACCACCGCGCTCAAGCGCATCGTGTTCGACGAGGGCCACCATCTGTTCGACGCCGCCGACGCGGCCTTTTCCGCCGCCATTTCCGGGGCCGAGGCCGCCGAGTTGCGCCGCTGGATCCGCGGGCCGGAGGGGCGCGGCCGGCGCGGGCGGGGGCTGCAGGCCAGGCTCGGCGACCTGGTCGGCGAGCGCGAGGACGCCAAGACCGCGCTGCACGAGGTCTTGCGCGCCGCCGCGGCCCTGCCCGGCGACGGCTGGTCGGGGCGCATCGCGCCGCCCTCGGCCGAGGCCAATCCGATCGGGCTGGTGGAGAAGTTCCTGGTCGCGGCCCTGGAGCAGCTGCGCGCCCGCGCCGCGCCGTCGGAGGTCGGCCAGGAATGCGCCGCGCGGCCGGCGCTCGACCTGGTGCGCCAGACGGCGGCCGAGGCGGCGAGCGCGCTGGCGGCGATCGAGGCGCCGCTGGTCACGCTCTCGCGGCGGCTGGAAGACCTGCTGGACGAGGAGGCCGACGAGCTTTCCACCGGCGAGCGGGCGCGGATCGAGGGCGCGCTGCGCGGCCTCGACCGGCGCGCGCGCATGCACCTGCCGGCCTGGCGCGCCATGCTGCAGGCCATCGCCGACGATGCGGAGGACGATCCCGATTTCGTCGACTGGTTCGAGGCCACCTACCTCTATGGCCGAGTGGTCGACGCCGCCTGTCGACGCCACTGGGTGGACCCGACCGAGCCGTTGCACGCCGCGGTGCTGTCGCCGGCGCACGGGGTCCTGGTGACCAGCGCCACCCTGGCCGATTCGGCGCTGGAAGACCCGTTTTCGCTCGCCGAGATGCGCACCGGCGCCGCCCGCTTCGCCGATCGGCCGAAGGTGCTGCGGCTGACCTCGCCCTTCGACTATACCTCGAACGCCCGTGCTATCGTGGTCACCGATGTCGGCCGCGAGGATCCGCGCCAGGTGGCCGCGGCCATGCGCGAGCTGTTCCTGGCGTCCGGCGGCGGCGCGCTCGGCCTGTTCACCGCCATACGACGCCTACGGACGGTCTATGATCGGATCAGCGCGCCCCTGGCCGAGGGCGGGCTGGCGCTTTACGCCCAGCATGTCGATCCGTTGGAGGCCGGCGCCCTGGTCGACATCTTCCGGGTCGAGGAGGACGCCTGCCTGCTCGGCACCGATGCCGTGCGCGACGGGGTTGACGTGCCGGGCCGCTCGCTTCGGCTCTTGGTGTTCGACCGCGTGCCCTGGCCAAGGCCCGACCTTCTGCACAAGGCCCGGCGCGTGCGGTTCGGCGGCAAGGCCTATGACGACGCCGTCGCCCGCGCCCGCATCGCCCAGGCCTTCGGCCGCCTGATCCGCCGCGCCGACGACAAGGGCGTCTTCGTCATGCTCGACCCGGCCGCCCCGACGAGGCTCTTCTCCAGCCTGCCCGAGGGGGTCCACATCGAACGTATGGGCCTGGTGGATGCGATCGAGGCGGTGGGCGCGCATCTGAGACCTCTCCCTCTGTGAGAGGTCTTCTATTTCTTGTCCCGTCCGAAGTTGGGTTCGGCGCTTTCCTGGCCGGCGGCGATGATGCCGCGGCGGATGGCGCGGGTGCGGGTGAAGAGGGCCTCCAGCTTGTCGCCCTCGCCCCAGCGGATGGCGCGCGACAGGGCCTGCAGGTCTTCGGTGAAGCGGCCGAGCGTCTCCAGCACCGCGTCCTTGTTGAGCAAAAAGACGTCGCGCCACATCACCGGATCGGAGGCCGCGATACGGGTGAAGTCGCGAAATCCGCCAGCGGAGTATTTCATCACCTCCCCCTCGGCCACCTCCTCGATATCGGCGGCGGTGCCGACGATATTGTAGGCGATCAGGTGGGGCAGGTGGGAGGTGACGGCCAGGACGATGTCGTGGTGGCGGGCGTCCATCAGCTCGACATTGGAGCCGAGCGCCCGCCAGAAGGCGCTCAGCGTCGCAACGGCGGCCAAATAATCCGGATCATCTGCCAACGGACAAAGAATGGCCCAGCGACCCTCGAACAGGGTCGCAAAGCCCGCGTCAGGACCCGATTGCTCGGTGCCGGCGATCGGGTGGCCGGGGATGACAAAGACGCCCTCGGGCGCCGCGGCGACCATGGCCTCGGCCACCGCGCCCTTGACCGAGCCGACGTCGGAGAGGATGGCGCCGCGCTTCAGGCCGGCCGCCGAGGCGCGCACGGCCTCGCCGATCGCCGCCGGCGGCGCGGCGAAGACCACCAGATCGGCCCCCTTCACCGCCGCCTCGGGCGTATCGAACACCGTATCGGCCATGCCCAGTTCGCGCACCCGGGCGCGGACCTCGGCGCTGGAATCGTAGACGGCGATCGAGGCCGCGGCCGCCTTGGCGCGGGCGGCGCGGATGACGGACGAGCCGATCAGGCCGCAGCCGATCACCGCCAGGCGCTCGACCGGCGCGGCGCTCATCGGTCGGATCGTTTCAGGAAGTCGGCCAGAGCCTCGACCACGGCGCGGTTATGCTCCTCCAGGCCGATGGTGATGCGCAAGAAGTCGGGCAGGCCGTAATTGGCCACGCCGCGCACGATATAGCCGCGCGCGGCCAAAAAGGCCTCGGCCTCCGCCGCGGTGCGGCCGGGCGTGGTCGCAAAGCGGGCCAGGATGAAGTTGGCGCCCGAGGGGGCGACCTCCAGGCCGAGGCCGCCGAGTTGCTGGGTCAGCCAGGGCCGCCATTGCTCGACCAGGTCGAGCGACCGCGTCTGAAAGGCCTCGTCGGCCAGGGCGGCGATGGCCGCCGCCTGGCCGGCGATCGAGGTGTTGAAGGGCAGGCGGATGCGGTCGATCGCCTCGACCGCCTCGATCGGCGCATAGGCCCAGCCGATCCGCAGCGCGGCCAGGCCGTGCAGCTTGGAGAAGGTGTGGCTGACCAGGATGTTCGACGCCGTCCGCGCCAGCTCCAGGCCGTCGCTGAAGCGCGGATCGCGGCAGAACTCCGCATAGGCTCCGTCGATCACCAGCATGACCTGGGCCGGAAGGCCCTCATGCAGCCGCTGGATGTCGTCGGTGGTGATCCAGGTCCCAGTCGGGTTCGAGGGTTGGGTGACGAAGACCAGTCGCGTGCGCTCATCGACCAGGCCCAGCATGGCGTCGACGTCGATGCGCAGATTGGGCTCGGGCGCGAAGCGGACCTCGGCCTGGCAGGCGCGCGCGCCGATGCCGTAGGCGCCGAATCCGTATTCGCCCTGCACGATATTGTCGCCGGGCTCCAGATAGACCTGCTGCACCAGGCGACCGAGGATCTCGTCGGTGCCGCAGCCGAAGATCAGCCGTTCCGGCTCCAGCCGGTAGCGCGCCGCGACGGCCTCGCGCAGCGCCGTGGTGCGGCTATCGGGATAGAGGTTGAGCTGGCTCGCCGCCGCGACGAAGGCCGCCTGGGCGGCGGGGCTGGCGCCCAGGATGTTCTCGTTCGATGACAGCTTGATCGGGTGTTCGACACCGGCGATGTTCGCCTTGCCGGGCACATAGGCGACGATCTCATCGATGCCCGGCTTGGGCGCCGGACGCTTGGCGGACTGAATGTCGGTCGGCGCGGTCATGGTCATGGCCTTAGAGATCGAGCGGCGTCGGCGAGGCGCCGATCACGCCGGTCAGCTGGCCCGGCGCGCGGGTCAGGCGCTGATCGTCGCGCTGATAGAAGCCGGCCAGGCCGAACAGTTTCAGCCCGCCGGTCTCGACGATCAGCCGCGCCGCGACGCCGTCGCCGGCCAGCGCCATCTCGACCTTGGCCGCCGCTTCGCCGGCGTCGGTGACCCAATAGGTCTCATCGCCGCCGGTGGGCTCGACATCGACCTCGGCGACGGCCAGGGCCGACTGCGGCCCGAGCGTCATCAGGCACGGCAGGCTGGCGAAAACCGCGAGCCTGGGCTCGGCCAAGAGGCGCCCCCACCAGGCCGAATCGGGCGTCAGCGCCAGGATGGCCACGCCGCCGGGGGTCTTGGCCTCGGCCAGGGCCGCGTCCGGCCGCTCGAAGCGGCTGAGCGGCGGCGCGGCGCCGAACCGGGCTCGGGTCAGCTCGACGACGCGGGCCGGATTGGCTCCGCCCCAGACGGCCAGATGAAAGGGCCCCTGCTGGGCCAGGCTGTCCGAAATGAACTCACGCCAAAGACGCACCGTAAGCTGGGCGCTGGCACTCTGGCGGGGCGTGGCGAGCAGGCGCCGCAGCAGCAGGGCCTCGCGTCCCGGCCGCAGGCCGAACCTGTCGCCATCGCCGGCCGCGCGCTTGGCCTCGCCCGCCTCGCGCGCCAGGCTCGCCCGCTCGTCGACCAACCGCAAAAGCTCGGCGTCGACGGCGTCGATGCGCGCCCTGACGGCTTCCAGCGATGGCGATTTCGCGTGCATTTCACGTCCCCATTGGAAGGCGCCGGACCATAGAGATTGCGCCGTGAGGCGCAATAGGGGGCGGTTTGCCCGGCCCCTCCGGCTCGGGCATGGTCAACCGTGTCGATGGATGAGGGTTTCTGGCGAGCATGACGGCGGGCGCGGGTGATCGCTGGGTGTTCGGCTACGGCTCGCTGATGTGGCGACCCGGATTCGCCTTCACGGAGCGCCGGGCGGCCATCGCGCACGGCCGCCGCCGCGCCTTCTGCATCTATTCGGTGCACCATCGCGGCACGCCGGCGAGGCCGGGCCTGGTGCTGGGCCTGGCGCCCGGCGGGGCGGTGCGCGGCGCGGCCTACCGGGTTGCGGCCGAGGACTGGGGGCGGGTCTATGCCTATCTGCGCGAACGCGAACAGCCGACCGAAACCTATTTCGAAGCCTGGGCGCCGGTTCGCCTGGCCGGGGCCGGCGCCGTCGAGGCCCTGGTTTTCCTGTCCGACCGCAACCATCCGCAATGGGCCGGCGACCTCGACCCGGAGGCGCAGGCGCGGCTGATCGCCGGCGCGAGCGGTCTTTCCGGCCGCAATGTCGACTATCTCCGCGACCTGGTGGTCCATCTGCGCGACGAGGCGGTCGCCGACCGGACCATGGAGCGGCTGCTGGCCAGGGTCGAGGCGCTTGAGGCTGGCGCAGCTTAGGACCAGGGTGGTCCGATGAAACCAAGTCTGGTCCTCCTGGCGGCCATCTCGGCCC
Organism: Caulobacteraceae bacterium; assembly: GCA_965277425.1. GTDB lineage: Bacteria > Pseudomonadota > Alphaproteobacteria > Caulobacterales > Caulobacteraceae > Poindextera. Next base: position 441,255 of record CBDICR010000006.1, on the reverse strand, counting down.
TGGCCCTGGCCGGCGGCGTGATCGCGGTGCGTGACGTCGCCGCCGCGCCGATCTCGTTCAGCGATCTCTTGGCGCGTCCCCGTCCCGTGGCGGACCATCGAATCGCCTATGGGCCCGGCCCCGAGCAGTTCGGCGATCTCTGGCTGCCGGCGAGCGCGGGACCGCACCGGGTCGTGGTCCTGATCCACGGCGGCTGCTGGCTCGGCGACCTGCCGGGCCTGGAATTGATGACCTACCTCGCCGCGGATCTGAAGCAACGCGGTTTCGCGGTCTGGAATATCGAGTATCGCCGCCTGGGCCAACCGGGCGGCGGCTATCCGGGCACGTTCGACGACGCCGCCAACGGGGTCGATTTCCTGCGCCGTCTGGCCGGACCCTATCACCTGGACCTGAAGCGGATCGTCCTGGTCGGCCATTCGGCCGGCGGCCAGCTGGCGCTGTGGGACGCCGCCAGGCCGCGCCTGCCGAAGGCCAGCCCGCTGATCCGCGCCGATCCCCTGCCGATCGCCGGCGTGGTCACCCTGGGCGGCATCGACGATCTGGCGGACTATCGGCGCACGGGGCCGGACGCCTGCGGCGGTTCGGCGACCATCGACCAGTTGGTCGGGGCCGGCCAACGCGGGACGGCGGACGTGTACGCCGACACCTCGCCGGCGGCGCTGCTGCCGATCGGGGTCCCGCAGGTGGTCATATCCGGCGATCTCGACCCGATCGTTCCCGAGCCGCTGGGGCGAGATTATGTCGCCAAGGCCCGCGCGGCCGGCGACGTCGCGCGCAGCCTCGACATTCCGGGCGCCGGTCATTTCGAACTGATCGATCCCCGCTCGGCGGCCTGGCGGATCATCGAGTCGGTGATAGAACGGCTGTCGCGATAGGGATTGGCGGCCTTTTAACCTTCTTCGGACAAGCATCGGGCCTAAAGCTTTGGGGGCTGGGATGCGACCGCTTACGACCGCTATTCGACTATTCATGATCGCGCTGGGGCTCGGCTTGGCCGGCGCGGCCTACGCTCAGGACGCCGCGCCCGCGGCGACTCAGCCGCCGTCGGACTCAGCCCCGGAGTCCGATTCGCCGCCGTCCTTTCTGCCGCCGGTCGACAGCGGCAAGCTGCTGCTGACCCAGGGGATCAGCAACATCGAGGGCGCCGCCGGCGGCGGCCTCGCCTCATGGGCCTTGATCACCGGCTACGAGACGCGCGACGCGGTCGGCGGCAACGCCCACTTCACCTATGTCGGCGTGCCCAACTATTCGTTGCGCGACTACGGCGCCTCGATCGGCCTCTTCGACCGGCTGGAGCTCAGCTATACGCGCGAGGAGTTCGACACCGGCTCGACCGGCCGCAAGCTCGGCCTTGGCGACGGCTTCACCTTCGATCAGGACATTTACGGGGCCAAGCTCAAGCTGTTCGGCGATGCGGTCTACGACCAGGACAGCCTGCTGCCGCAGGTGGCCGCCGGCATTCAGTTCAAGCACAACGACCAGGCCGCCATCATCCACGCGGTCGGCGGCAAATCGGCCGACGGGGTCGACTATTATCTGGCCGCGACCAAGGTGCTGTTGAACCAGTCGCTGGTGATTGACGCCACCTTGCGGCTGACCAAGGCCAACCAGACCGGCCTGCTCGGCTTCGGCGGCGACCGCAACAACAGCTATCAGCCGCAGTTCGAAGGCTCCGCCGGCTATCTGGTCACGCGGCGCCTGGTCATCGGCGGCGAATATCGCACCAAGCCGAACAATCTCGGCTTTGCACAGGAGAACGACTGGTTCGACCTGTTCGCGGCCTACGCCATAAGCAAGCACCTCTCGGCGGCCATCGCCTATGCCGATCTGGGCTCCATCGCCACCTTCAAGGACCAGACCGGCGTCTTCCTGTCGCTGCAGGCGGGCTTTTAAGCAGACTTGTCGGGGTTCCCCAACGGGAGTCGAGCACCGGCCCGTGCCACGACCCGCTCGGAACCCTTCCCGTTGGCGGATGGGGGAAGGGCAGGGTTGGGGTGTTCACTGGACGATGTGGTTAGGACGCCAGTGGGTGCGGAGCCCATCAGCGCCCATCACCGAAACTCCGCGGCCACACCCCCACCCAACCCTCCCCCATCGAGGGGGAGGGCTTCTGTACGCCGCCGCCGAGCGGATGCTTCGCCGCTGGCCGTCGGATCGAACGCCTCGTTTATGCGCTCCAGCGGCGGGTATGGGTGATCATCGGTTCGATCCCCATCTTGCCGCCCATGCGCTGCTCGACAGCCTAACGGCGCTGGACAACCATAGGCTGCATGGGCGCGAGTTTGGCCAGCAGCCTGTCCTGATCATGGAACGGGACCTTTTCCTTATTCATGGCCAGTTCGAGATCTTCTATCAGGGCGTTCAGGTCAGCGTTTTGCAAACCCAGGTCCTTGTGCGCCGTTTTCATGTCGCGACCGGTATAGTGGCAGGGGCCGCCGGAAATGTAACAGATCTGTTCCGTCAGCGTCCGGTTCAGGCGCTCCATGTCCGTGGCCTTGAAGATGTCGGCGGTGCGCGGGTCTACGCGCGCGCGATCCAAAAGGTCGCTGACGATGCGCTCTATCCCGTCGCGCTCGTGCAACGCGCGATAGAGGCCGTCGCCCTGGACCGGGGTCGCGTCGGCGTTGGTGTCCGAGACCGTATAGGGCGCAACCGGCTGCTCGGCGGCGGCGCCAAGGCTGGGCGCCGCGGTCGCAAACGCGGCGAAAACGATGAGGAGCCAGGCGGGGTGGGTCAACGGAACAGCCTCTTGAAAACGCGCCGAAGCCGATTTTCGCAAGCTTGGGCGCGATGCAGAATCGGTTTGAAGGCTCATCTTCGCGGCGGCTGGTTATGCGTGGGTTAACTTTTGTTTTCTACTCAGTACGGATGCGAATTCTCTTAGCCTTGTTGGTCCTTCTGGCTGGGCCCCTGGCGGCGCGCGCGGGCGAGCTGGACGTCGTGCTCAAGGACTCCAGAGGTCAGCCCGTCCCCGACGCGGTGGTCACCTATGTTCCCGCCCAGGGCGCCAAGCGTCCGGTCCGCTTTGCTTGGGCGCCGGTCATGGCCCAGCACAACATCGCCTTCGAGCCGCACGTGCTGATCGTTCCGGTCGGCGCCGACGTGACCTTTCCGAACATGGATACCGTGCGTCACCACGTCTATTCCTTCTCGGCCGCCAAACGCTTCGAACTGAAGCTCTATGGCCGCGAGCAGGCCCGCTCGGTGCATTTCGACAAGGCTGGCGTCGTCGCGCTTGGCTGCAACATCCATGACCAGATGTCGGGCTTCATCGTCGTGGTCGACACGGCCTACGCCGCCAAGACCGACGCCTCGGGGCGGGCGGTGATCGCCGATGCGCCGGACGGCGCGGGCGTGCTCAATGTCTGGCAGGAAGATCTCAAGGCGCCGGGCGACGCGATCGCTCGGCCCATCGCCGTCCATGGTGCGAGCCGGCAGGCGCTGACGCTCGACCTGCGCCCCCACGCCGCCATGAATATGAAGATGTAGGACGCAAGGGCCGTGCCCACCTTCAAGCTGACCCAGTTGCGGACCAAGCTGACGGTGCTCTATGCGGGCTTGTTCGGCCTGATCCTGCTGCTCATCGCGCTGGCGGTCTATTCGGCGGTGACGCGCAATGCCGAGCATACGGTGCGCGGCGAGCTGGTGGCGAACGGCGCGGTGTTCGACCGTATCTGGGCGCTTCGGTCCTCGCAGCTGCATGACGAGGCCGACGTGCTGGCCCATGACTTTGGCTTTCGCGCCGCCGTCGCTACCGGCGACAACGCCACCATACGTTCGGCGCTGGAGAATCTGCGCACCCGGCTGGGCATCGATGCGGCCTTTGTGGTCGGGTTGGACGGCCAGGTCGTCGCCGTCGGCGCGCCCGACGCCCATCTGCCCGCCACGGTGGTGCGGGCGGTGCAGGACGGCGATACGACCTCGGGCGTCTTCACCATCGGCGACACCGCCTACCATGCCGCTACGGCCCCGATCATGGCGCCGACCGAGGTGGGCGCGGTGGTGTTCGCCAACCGCATCGATCGGGCCGAGATGGCTTCGCTCGAAAAGCTCGCCGCCATTCCGCTGCACGCCAGCGTGCTCAGCCGCCAAGTCGGCGGGCGATGGATGGTGGCGGATGCCGGTCTGTACGCCGATCCCCGCGCCATCGATGCGCTCGCGGCCAAGACGTTCGGCTCGCCCAAGGCGACGCCCGGCGTGCTGCGGACGGACGACGGGCCCGCGGCGGCCGAGGTCAAGCCGCTGGCCGCGCTCGCCGATGGCGAACAGGCCGCCCTGTTGATTACCTATCCGATGAACAAGGCGCTGGCGCCGGTCAGCGCCCTGCTCGGCGTCATGCTGGCGATCAGCGCGGTCGGGCTGGTGCTTCTGGTCGCCGGCAGCTGGGCGCTGGCCAGCACGCTGACGCGTCCGCTGTCGGCGCTCGAGGCCGCCGCCGAGCGGCTGCGGCGCGGTGAAGACGCTCAGGTCGAGGTGGGCGCCGACGACGAGATCGCCCGGCTGGCCTCCAGCTTCAACGCCATGGCCCGGGACATTCGCGACCGCGAGGACCGCCTGGAGCGCGCCCGGGACCTGGCCGAGGCCGCCAACCGCACCAAGAGCGCCTTCCTGGCCAATATGAGCCACGAGGTGCGCACGCCGCTGAACGGCGTGCTGGGCGTGGCCGGCGTGCTGGCCGGCACCGCGCTCGACGCCAAGCAGCGCCAGATGGTCGCCATTATCGAGAGTTCCGCCGGCACCCTGCAGCGGGTGTTGAGCGACGTGCTCGACCTGGCGCGCATGGAGGCGGGCCGCATCGACATCCAGGCCGAGCCCTTCGCGCTCGGCGAGGTCGTCCGCCTCATGGCCAGGGGCGCCCAGGTCCAGGCCGAGGGCAAGGGGCTGGATTTCGAGCTGATCGCGCCTGTCGACGCCGATCCCTGGGTCATCGGCGACCGTGTGCGGCTGGAGCAGATCCTCGGCAACCTGCTCGGCAACGCCTTGAAGTTCACCGAGAAGGGACGCATCGATCTGGTCTTCAGCCGGGTTGGCGACGTTTGGCGGATCGAGGTGCGCGACACCGGCATCGGTTTCGATCCGGACCGCACCGAACAGCTTTTCCAGCCCTTCCACCAGGCGGACGACACGATCACCCGGCGCTTTGGCGGCACGGGACTGGGCCTGAGCATCGCCCGCGATCTCGCCCGCGGCATGGGCGGCGAATTGACCGCCGCCGGTCGGCCGGGCGCCGGCGCGGTCTTCACCCTGACCTTGCCGCTCCCCGCTTGCGCGCCTGTCGAAGCCGCCGCCAAGGCGCCGGCGCCGGTCTTCACGCCGCGCATCGATGCGCCGGCGCCCGAGGCTTTAGATGAGGCCGCGGACGAGGCCGAGCCCGGCGCGGTGCGCATCCTCTTGGCTGACGACCACGCGACCAACCGCGAGGTGGTGCGTCTGATCTTGGAAAGCGCCGGCGTCGTCCTGGTCTCGGTCGAGGACGGCGCCCAGGCCGTCGAAGCGTTCAAGGCCGAGCCGTTCGACGCGGTCCTGATGGATATCCAGATGCCGGTCATGGACGGGTTCACCGCCGTCAGGCTCATCCGAGACCACGAGCGCAACACCGGTGCGCGGCGCACGCCGATCCTGGTGCTCAGCGCCAACGTCATGCCCGAACACCTCGAGGGTTCGGCCGCCGCCGGCGCCGACGACCACCTGCCAAAGCCGATCATCGCCGTCGCCCTGTTGCAGGCGCTCGAAAAGGCCATCGACGAGAGTCAGGCCGCGGCGGCGGAGCCCGCGGCGGAGGCCCGCGCCTAAAGCAGGAAGGCGCGCACCTCTTTCAGGAAGTCCTCCAGCCGGTCGTGATGCACCCAGTGACCGGCGCGTTCGAACTCGACCACACGGCCGTCCTTGAAGTGGGCCATGCGCCCGTCGGTCTGCGGGTTGGAGGCCCAGCTCTCCTTGCCGTTCACGAACAGCACCGGACAGGTGATGTTGGCCCAAAGCTCATGCAGTTCCTCGGTCGACAGGTCGGCTGGCGATGATGAGCGAGCATAGTTGTCGAACTTCCAGCTATAGGTGCCGTCCTCGTTCTGCGCCGCGCCGTGCACGGTCAGATAGCGCGCCTGTTCGGGCGTCAGATGCTTGTTCTCCGCCTGCATCCGCGCGAACGCCTCCTCGATGGAGGCGTATTTGCGCGGCGTGCGGCCGGCCAGGGCGCGCTTGTGTTCGATCCAGTTTCTCATGCGCTCGGGCGCGGCGGTCTGGGCGCGCTTGGCCAGCATCGAGGGCGAGGGACCCATGCCCTCGATCGCCACCAGCTTGGAGACCGTCTCCGGATAGACCCCGGTGTAGCGCAGGGCGATGTTGCCGCCGAGCGAATGGGCGACCATCCGCACGGGCGCCAGGCCCTGCTGGTGGATCAGCTGGGCCAGGTCGTAGACATAGGCGCCCAGGCCATAGTCGCCGCTGGGCGAATAGGCGCTGTCGCCATGGCCGCGCAGGTCCGGCGCGATGACGTGGTAGTCGCGGCGCAGATCCTGAGCCACCCAGTCCCAGTTGCGGCAATGGTCCTGGCCGCCATGCACCAGGATCAGCGGCGGGGCGGATGGGTTGCCCCAGTCCACATAGCGCAGGCGCAGGCGCTGCGAGATGTAGCTCTGCGAGGTGGGTCCATGTTCGATCATGGCGCCTCCTTTAGCCGATGTGAGGCGATGGGTTCCAGAGGCCGGCAGTCATCATCGTCATGGCCCGGCTCTTGTCCGGGGCACCCATGATCACCGTCTATGGTCAGTGTCCATGGGTCCCCCGCATTCCGCCGCTAGTGCGGCTCCAACGGGGGATGACGGGTTCTATGGGCGTGGATGAGGGGCTAGGATGACCGCTCTTGACCGGAGTTTCGCTGATGACCTCGACGCTCGCCGACAATCCCGTGCTCGCGCCCTGGGTGGGTCCGCACGGCGGCGGGCCGGCGTTCGACCAGGTCAAGGTCGAGCATTTCGCCCCGGCGCTGGAGGAGGCCATGGTGCGCTATCGGGCCGAAATCGCGGCGATCGCGGAGAACCCCGCGCCGCCGAGCTTCGCCAATACGCTGGAGGCGATGGAACGATCCGGCCGCGACTATCGCCAAGCCACCTCGCTGATGGGGACCTTCACCTCGACCATGAACACGCCCGCCATGCAGGCGGTGCAGCGCGAGGCGGCGCCGAAGCTGGCGGCCTTTCGCGACGAGATCATGCACAACCGGCCGCTGTTCGAGCGCATCCGCGCCGTCTACGAGGCGCGCGAGACCAGCGGCCTGAGCGCCGAACAGCAGCGCCTGACCGACGTGATCTGGCGCCGCTTCACCCGCCAGGGCGCCGCATTGCCGGACGCCGAAAAGCACCGGCTGGCCGAGATCAACCAGCGCCTGGCCAGCCTCTACACCGCCTTCAGCCAGAACATCCTGGCCGACGAGGAGGGGCTGTCGCTGGTGCTGGAGGCCGAGGCCGATCTCGCCGGCCTGCCCGCCGACCTGATCGAGGCGGCCGCCGCCAGCGCCGAGCAGCGCGGCCTGAAGGGCCAGTGGGTGATCGCCAACACCCGCTCTTCCATGGATCCGTTCATCACCTTCTCCGAACGCCGCGACCTGCGCGAGAAGGCGCTCGCCATGTGGGCCAGCCGCGGCGACAACCCCGGCGATCACGACAACAATCCGATCATGACCGAGGTGCTGAGGCTGCGCGTGGAAAAGGCTCGCCTGCTCGGCTTCGAGACCTTCGCCCACTGGATCGCCGACGGCCAGATGGCCAAGACCCCTGACGCGGCGATGGCCCTTTTGCGCCAGGTCTGGACGCCGGCCGTCGCCCGCGCCCGCGAGGAGATCGCCGAGATGGCGCCGATCGCCGCCGCCGAAGGCTCCAACGAGCCGCTCGAGGCCTTCGACTACCGCTACTATGCGGAGAAGCTGCGCAAGGCCAAGTACGACCTCTCCGACGACGAGGTGAAACCCTATCTGCAGCTAAGCAAGCTGCGCGACGGCATGTTCTGGGCGGCGGGCCAACTGTTCGATCTGACCTTCACCCAGGTCCACGATCTGCCGGTCTACCACCTCGACGTCGATGTCTTCGAGGTGACGCGGGACGGCCAGCGCGTCGGCCTGTGGTATTTCGACCTCTACGCCCGGCCGGGAAAGTCGTCCGGCGCCTGGATGAACGAATATCGCACCCAGCAGAAACTGGCCGGCGTCACCCCGATCATCTCCAACAATTCCAACTTCATGCCGGCCGCGCTTGGCGAGCCGGTGCTGATCTCCTGGACCGACGCGGTGACCCTGTTTCATGAGTTCGGCCACGGCCTGCACGGGCTGAACTCGGCGGTGACCTATCCCTCGCTGGCCGGCACCAGCGTGGTGCGCGACTTCGTCGAACTGCCCAGCCAGCTCAACGAGCGCTGGCTGCCGACCCCCGAGCTGCTCTCGCGCTTCGCCGTGCATTATCAGACCGGCGCGCCCATGCCGGCGGCCCTGACCGACAAGCTTTTGGCCGCGCAGAATTTCCGCCAGGGTTTCAACACCACCGAATACCTCGCCTGCGCCATCCTCGATCTGGAAGCCCACCTGGGCGCCGACGAGGCCCTGGACGCCCGCGATTTCGAGCGCCAGGCGCTGGAGCGGCTGGGCATGCCCAGGGAGATCATCCTTCGCCACCGCCTGCCGAACTTCTCCCACGTCTTTTCCGGCGAGGGCTATGCCGCCGGCTATTACAACTACATCTGGGCCGACGTGCTGAGCGCCGACGCGGCCGAAGCCTTCGCCGAGGCGCCGGGCGGCTTCTACGACAAGGACCTGGCCGCCAGGCTGCTCGACGAGGTCTTGAGCATCGGCAATACGGTCGAGGCCGCCGAGGCCTACCGCCGCTTCCGCGGTCGCGACTGCGGTCCCGACGCGCTCATGCGCAGCCGCGGCTTCGCGGCGGTCTCGCAAGAGGTCTGAGCGGCGCCTGCCGTCATTTCGGCCTGGCCGTCACAAGACAGGCGATCAAAAATCGCCTGTAGCGACGCTTGTTTTTGCGCAAAACTACACAATCTGATGCGCTGAACGGCTTTGCGGATTGAACCGATGAACACCCTTCTCTTCGTCGCCCTGGTCACCGGCGGTCAAACCACCGGCTATCGCGCCAGCTTTCCCGACCTTCCAGATTGCAGCGCCGAGGGCCGCGATCTGGCCGAGCTTCTGGTCAGGGCGCGGCAGGTTGTCGGCGAACGCCTGCAGGGCCTCGCCGACGCCGGCGACACCTGGCCGGCGCCGACCCCGATCGAGCAGATCGGCGCACAGCCGGGCGCAATCCCGATCCTGGTCGATGTGGCCGTCGGCGACCCGCCGGTTCGCGTCAACATTTCGCTTGGCGAACGCCTGGTGCAACGCCTGGACGCCGCCGCCGAGGCCCGCGGCATGACGCGGTCCGGGTTCATCGCCCAGGCCGTCCGGATGAGCCTGGGCGAGCAGTCGCGCGGCGCGGCCGAGTTCGACGCGACCAGCCGCCGTCTGCAGGACGAATGGAGCGCGCTGGGCCAGAAGATCAACGAGAGCATGGGGCCGGACTCAACCTTCGCCCGCCGCATGGCCGAACTCGACGATCGCCTGCTCGATGGGGTGCGCCGGGCCGCCGACAGCGTCTCCGCCGCCATGAGCCGTCGCCGCGAAGGCGGCAAACCAGCCGCTCAGGCCGACAGCGGCCCGTCCGCGCCGTCGAACTGAGCCCCGCCTTTCGAGCGGCGATCGAACCCCTCACCGGCCCCCGAGGCCTTGGAGCACATCATGCGTAGATCAGAGTCCGAGCTCATCGCCATCCGCGACAGCGTCAGCCTCGTTGGCCGGCTCTCGGACAGCATTGTCCGCCTCGGCCCGTTCAGCCTCGGCATCGACGGCGTGCTGAGCTGGATCCCCGGCGTCGGCGAACTCTACTCTACGCTCGCGGGCGGGTTCATCGTGCTGCAGGGCGCGCGAGCCGGCGTGCCGGCGCCTGTCCTGGCCGGCGCGGTCCTGCTTCTCGGCTGCCGCACCATCGCCAGCGCCGTGCCCATCGCGGGGTCGGTTTTCTCCGACGTCTTCACGGCGCACAAATGGGCCGCCCGGCTGGTCGTGCGCGCGATCGATCGGGAGTTGGGGGCCAGGGGCTACAGCGTCCCGCCAGGCGACTGGCGACAGCCCTCCGTCGTCGCTAGAGCGGGTTGAGGAAAAGTGCGAAGCGGTTTTCCGCCCGCAACCCGCTCTAAACATTAGGAATCGATCACGTTTATGATTTTGGATTGTTTCAATCCAAAATCATCGTGATCGCGAGCGGACGCCAACGCGTCTCCGGCGCCTTGCGGCCTACCAGACGGGTTTGTCGGCGGCCTCGGCCTCCATCCTGCACTCGGCGGGGTCCAACGCGCTCGCTGGCGCGGCGCGCAGGCGCCGCATCTCCCGTCCGGCGCGATCCAGATCAGCCTTGAAATCGGGGCTGGCCTGCAGGGCGCCGAACAGGGCCGAGGCCGCCATTCGCCCCGCCTGGACGTCGCTCTGGTAGTGCACGCCGCAGACGACGCGGCTTTCGCCATAGCTGCGCGCGCGCGCCAGCAATTCGGTGGCGCGGTCCGGCGAGATCGCGGCCAGAACGAGCCCTGTCGTCCAGCCGAAGGTGGAATGGCCCGACGGGTAGGAATAGGTGGCCTTCAGCCAGTCCTCCGGCTGGACGCAGATCGTCCCGCCCTGCTCGACGAAGGGGCGCACGCGTTTGTAGCTGTCCTTGGCCGACCGATCGATCGCCTCGGAATCGGCCACCATGCGGCTGAGGAGGCGGAAGAGCGCTGGCGCGGAGGTCGGATCCAGCCGCACGCCGAGGGCGCAGGAGAAGTCGCCCATCATCGCCTCGGGGCCGAAGGTCGCGTCGCGCGCGGCCAGGGACCAACGCGGCGTTCCCTCAAGCCGCCGCGTGGCCAGATAGGTCGCCACGTCGCCGGCCTTGGTCCCCGAGCCATCGGGCGGCGGCGGCCCGAGCACGCGCGCGGAATCCGGCAGTTGGGCGGGCGTCAGATAACCCGGCGGGATCGGCGCCGCGGCGAGGCAGACCATCGCCAACCAGGCGCCGGCGCATCCGGCCACGACCGCCGATCCCCAGGTCCTGGCCGCCCGGTCCTTGCCTGACGCCTGGGACATAGGCGCCCTAAAGCCCCTCGGCCAGCAGGGCGTTCGAGGCGGATTCGAGCCGGCTTTCCAGCTCGCTCATGAAGACGGCGCGTTTCAGCCCCGGTGGGATCGGCTCGAGGAACTGAAAGACGATGGTTCCGGGGCGGCGAATGATGCCGTGCGCCGGCCAGTGGATGCCGGAATTGAGCGCGATCGGCACGCACGGCAGGTCAAGCTCGCGATAAAGAAAGGCCACGCCCGGCTGGTAGTCGCCGGGAACGCCGGGTTGGCCGCGATGGCCTTCCGGGAAGATGAAGACCTGCCGGTCGGGGGCCTCCTCCAGCCGCTGGCGGCTGTCGGCGAGCAGCTTGCGCAGCGTCTTGGCGCCGCCGTCGCGGTCAATGACGATCATGCGGCATTTCCACGCCCACCAGCTGAAGATCGGGATGCGCATCAGCTCCTGGCGCAGCACATAGGACGCGTCCGGCAGGGCCGAGAAGGTGCCGAAGATGTCGAACATGCACTGGTGCTTGGCGGCGACCAGGGCCGCGCCCGCCGGCGCGTGCTCGCGGCCGCGCACCTCGACCCGCACGTCGCAGATCACCCGCAGCAGCCAGGTGACCACGCGTCCCCAGACCTTCAGCGAGCCCTGCGCATAGCGCCGCGGCCCGATCAGCACCGGCAGGAAGATGATCGCCGCGATCAGAGTCCAGAGATAGAAGGCCAGGGTGAAGAGGAGCGAGCGGAGAAGGATCATGCGACCGTGCTCAGCACGAGGCGATTACCCATCAAGGCCCTAAGCCGGGCCGCCCCGAGAAAACCTTCTCCCCTTGCGGGAGAAGGTGGCCGGTCGGAGACCGGTCGGATGAGGGGCCGCGCTGCGCTCGCCACAGTCTCCCGGGAGGCCGCCCGCAGTCGCCGGCGCGGCCCCTCATCCGTCTGCTTCGCAGCCACCTTCTCCCGCGAGGGGAGAAGGGACGGATCAATTTCGGCCGCGAGGAGGTGGACATCCAGCGGAAGGGGCTTGAGCTTAGCCGCGGCGTTTTGTGATGGTTGCGGCGTGTGTGTCTTCGGCCCAAGGCTCAAAAAGGCCTCCCGCGCCAGGATGACCAGGTACTTGCAGTATTCGACGATCATACGCCGCGCTCCATCCCCGCTCTTCCACCAATGTTCCGAGTCCAGATCGGTGGTCTGCACCGGATAGGGTGTAAGCCTGACGTCCGGCAAGGCCTCGTGCAGCTCGAGCATGGCGCGCGGCATGTGGAAGTCGGAGGTCACCACGATCAGCGACCTGAACCCCTTGGCCCGCGCCCAGCCGGCCGTCTCACGCGCATTGCCCACCGTGTCCGTGGCCTGGAAGCCCAGATCGACGCAGCAGTCGTAGATGCGTCGCGTGGCCTTGGCGACGCCCTTGATGTCGGCGCGGCTGGCCTGGGGGTTGACGCCGGAGACCAGCAGCCGCGTCGCCTTGCCGTCTTCCAGGAGCTTCATGGCTTCGCTGATCCGCGCGTTGGACGAGCCGGTCAGAGCGACGATGCCGTCGGCGGGCGCGGGATCGGGCGGGGGCGTCGACTGATCGACGCGAACCGAGAAGGCCCAAAGGCCCACCGCCCAAAGCACCCCGAGCAGCAAAAGGATCGCCGCGCTCCTCACGTCATCTCCTTCAAGAGCGACAGGGCGGTCATCCGCGCCGCCAGGGCCGCGACCACGCCGGCGGCCAGCGGGCAGAGCAGCAGCGGCAAAAGATCGCTCCAGGCCACCGGCAGCACCGGCATGAGCCCAGCCTCGCCGCCGATCAGCCGCATCAGGCCCGCGACCACCGCCGCCGCGCCAGCGCCCATCAGCCCGGCGATAGCCGCCATGCGGCCGAACCGGAGCTGGAAGAGGGCGGCGATATAGCCGTCATCGGCGCCGGCCAGGTGCAGCACGCCGACCAGGTCGCCGCGCGCCTGCAGGCCGGCGCGGGTGGCGAAGGCGATGACGGCGGCGGCGGCGGCGATGATCAGGGCGGCGACGGCGATGGCGGCGCTCTGAGCCAGGAGGCCGCCGCGCAAGATGTCCTTCAGCCACAGGCTGTGGTCGTCGACCGTGGCGTCGACATGCGCGGCCTTCAGCGCCGCCTGCATGTCCGCCGCGCTCGCCGGCGCCTTTGGATCGAGTTCGACGGCCACCAGGCGCGGGATGGCCAGGTCGTCCGGCAGGTCCTTGCCCAGCCAGGGCTCGAGCAGGGCCTCGGCCTTTTCCTTCTCCAGCGCCTCGACCTCTCCGACGCCGCGCACCCCCGCCAGGGCGTCCGCGGCGCGGGCGGCGGCGGCGTCGGGGGTCTCGTCGGGTCCGGGGCGCACCACCACCGTGGCCGAGCCCTTCAGCTCCGTGCGCCAGCCATGGGCGGTGCGGTTGGCGGCCAGGGCGCAGACCAGGGCCAGGCAGGCGATGAAGCAGAGCACGGCGACCACGAAGACCAGGGCGCCGTCGCGGGCGTCCTCGGCCGGCAGCAGCGGCGCGGGCGGGCGTCGCGAGAGGGGCGCCGGGCCGCTCATGCGACAGCGCCGCGGCTGGAAATCCGGCGCATGGCGCCGGCCTCGATATGCATGACCGGACGCCCCGAACGGGCCACCAGCTCGTCATCGTGGGTGGCGATCAGCACGGTGGTTCCCAGCCGGTTCAGCTCGACGAATAGGCGCAGGATGCGGATCGCCATCTCATGGTCGACATCGCCGGTGGGCTCATCGGCGATCAACAGGTCGGGGCGGCCGACCACGGCGCGCGCTATGGCCAGGCGCTGCTGCTCGCCGCCGGACAGCTGCGGCGGGGTCGAATTCATCCGATCTCCCAGCCCCACCCAGGCCAGGAGTTCGGCCACGTCGGCCTGATAGTCGGGCAATCGGGCGCCGGCGAGACGTAACGGCAGGGCGGCGTTGTCGAAGGCGTCCAGGTGGTCGAGCAGGCGCCGGTCGTGGAACACCATGCCGATCCGGCGGCGCAGCAGCGGCAATTCAGCGCGCTCAAGGCTGGCGGTGTCGCGGCCGAACAGGGTGATGGAGCCGCGCGTCGGCCGCAGCGCCATCTGGATCAGCCGCAGCAGCGTGGTCTTGCCGGCGCCCGAGGCCCCGGTGACGAAATGGAAGGAACCCGGCTCCAGTTCGAAATTCAGATCCTTGAGGATTTCGGCCCCGCCGGCATAGCCCAGGGCGACATTTTCGAAGCGGACGACGGCCCCCGCGTCCATCGGCGGCGGCTCGACCAATTCACTCAAGGGAGGCCGGACGTCGGCGGTTCTGGACATGGGGGCCGAAATCGGCGACCTCGTTGCGGAGGGCGCGCATGCATCCGATTCGCCGGCCATGATACTGACCTGTCCCGACTGCGCCACCCGCTATTTTGTGGATGATGAGCGCCTGGGTGAAGCGGGCCGCTCGGTGCGCTGCGGCTCTTGCGGCGGTCGCTGGACCGCCAGGGCCGAGGCGCCGCTCGAACTCACCCAATCGCCGGAAATCGGCGCGGCGGCGCAGGATCCGCCGGCCCGCACGGCGCCGGAGCCAGGTTCGACCCTGTTGCGCGATCTGCCGGCCGAGGCCTTGCCCAAGGTGTTCCGCGCCCAGGCCCAGACCAAGGAAAAGGTGCGCGAGGCGGCGACCAGCGGCGTGGTCTGGGCCGGGCTGGTCGCGGGCTTCGTCCTGCTGATCGGCGTGGCGGTGCTGATGCGCCAGGATATCTCCACGATCTGGCCGCGGGCGGCCGGAGCCTACGCCATGGCCGGCCTCCCGGTGAACCTGGTCGGGCTGACCATCGAGGGCCAGCACGCCCAGCCGGCGCTAAAGGACGGCCACGCCGTGCTGGCGGTGAGCGGGGCGCTGCGCAATGTGCGCGACCGGGCGGTGGCCGCGCCGCCGCTGCGCATCAGCGTGCTCGATGCGTCCGGCCATCCCGTCGCCGTCAAGATCGCCGATCCGGGCGGCGCCCTGATCCCGCCCGGCGAGGCGCGGCATTTCCTGGTCGATGTGGTCGATCCCCCGGCCAGCGCCGCCGATGTCGACATCACCTTCGTGCTGAACGCGCCGAAACGGCCGCATCCCGCCCAGCCGGCCGACCGCACCGCCGCCAATCTGGACCTGCGCCCGGCGCCCGGTCCGCCGGCGGCGATCCCACCCGGCCCGGTGCAGAACGCCACGCCCCTGCCGTCGAGCTCGCCCTACGCGCTTCCCCCGAATGGCTGACCTTCGGGTTGAAGGCTTGGTCGAGCTGCTGTCGGCAAAGGCCGTCGCCCAACGCGTCGAGGCGCTGGCCGCCGAAATCGCCCCGCGGATCGACGATGAAGCCGTCGCTATCTGCCTGCTCACCGGCGGCCTCTGGTTCGCCGCCGACCTGATGCGGGCGCTGGCGGCGCACGGCCGCCATCCCCTGTTCGACGCGCTCTGGCTTTCCTCCTACGCCGACGGCCGCAAGAGCCTCGGCCAGGTCGAACTGCGCGCCTCGTGGCAAAGGCCGCTGCAAGGGCGCCAGGTGCTGCTGATCGACGACGTCATCGATTCCGGCCTCTCCCTGGCCGAGGCGGCGCGCATGGCGAACCAGGCCGGCGCCCGCGAGGTGCTGTCGGTGGTCTTCGCCGCCAAGCCATGGCCGAATCCTCGCCGATGCGAACCCGACTTCACCGCCTGGACCGCCCCCGACCGCTTCCTGGTCGGCTACGGCCTCGACGAGGCCGGGCGGTATCGCGGCCTGCCCGGGGTTTGGGCGGTGGGTTGAGCGTCTGAGATCGGCCGGTCTTGATGCGCGATGCTGGCCTGGGTCCCCGACACTTTCCGTTTATGACGTTCCCTTAATGTTCTTGACGCGGCCCGCCTGTGCCGTCTTACTGCTTCTAATACCAGCCGCCCTTAGGCTTCACCGCTGAGCGGCCAGAGTCGTGATCCGATGGATTGGATACGGTCTGGTTCGGCTATGAGTGCGTTCCAGGCGTCGCATACGGCGTCGAGGATGGCGTCGTAGTCGTCGAAGATGCGGTTCGAGAGCCAACGCTGGCGCAGATAGGCCCAGACGTTTTCGGCGGGGTTGAGTTCGGGCGATCTGGGCGGCAGCGGCAGGAAGGTGATGTTGTCGGGCTTCTTGAGCTTGCCGGTGGTGTGCCAGCCGGCCTGATCGAGGACGAGAATGGCGTGGGCGCCGGGCGCGACGTTGGCGCTGATCTCGTCGAGATGATGTTGCATGCCTTGGGTATTGGCTCGCTGCATGACGACAGCCGCGCCGGTCTGGCGCTCGGGACAGATGGCGCCGAACAGATAGGCGCAGCCGGTTCGCAGATCGGCGACCTGCCGGGGGCGCGATCCTCGCGTGGCCCAGATGCGCGTTCGCTGGGTCTTCTGGCCGACCCGCATCTCGTCCTGGAACCAGATCTCTATGGGGGTCGCGCCGGGCTGCCCCGCGCGGATCGCCGCGACCTTGGCGGGGAAGTTTTTTTAAACGCCTCCAGAGCCGCCTCGTCCTGACGGTAGTGCCGGGGCCGCGTGGTGATGTGGCTGAAGCCGAGCCGGTCCAGCAGCTTGCCGATGGTCCGCTCGTGGTAACGGATGCCCCAGCGCTCTTGGATCAGCGCCTTCAGATCGAGGCAGCGCCACCTGGCCAGGTGGCCAAGACCCGCCGAGCCCGGCCCCGCCTCGACGACCTGGGCCAGCTCGTCCTCCTGCTCGGGGGTCAGGCGTCTGGGGTTGCCGGGCGGAGGGCGGTTCACAAGCCCAGAGGCGCCCGCGGCATTGAACCGATGAACCCAGTCGCGCAGGGTCTGGCGATCCATGCCCGCGACGCGCGCCGCGTCCAGCCGGCTCATCCCCTCATAGACCGCCGCGATCGCCAGCAGCCGACGCGCCTGATCCGCATCGCCCGCCTCCCGGGCGAGCCGGCGAACACCCGCCGCATCAAAGTCCACGCGCAACCGAACCGAAGCCATCGATCCGCTCCTCTCCAACGAGGAGTGTGAATCACTGTTCGGCCCTCAAGGAAATCCCCCCGGAGTCATAGCTAACGGCGGTTGGTATAAGACGTGTCGGCGAGCAACGCGCCGGAACATCTGTCCGGCGCGTTCTGTCTGAGGGGGTTTCGGATGCGCAAACCTTGTCTGGTCGTCGCGATCTTGCTTGCAGGGGGGCTGGCCGCTTCCGCCGCCTCGGCGACCGACTACTTCCTCGTTTCGGCCAACCAGAATCAGATCGCCTTGATCGATCGCGACGCGATCACGCCTGACTCGGATGGGGGCGCGATGGCGCCGATGGTGGCGATCAGACGCAAGCCGGAGACGATTGGCCTCAACTTCGCCTATGCCGTGATCGACTCGGAATTCGACTGTGCCGGTCGCCGGGTCGCCGCCACCTCGGTGGCGCTGTTCACGATCGATGGCCAAGCCGGGCCACAGGGGACGTCTGACAGGCCGCTGGCCTGGGCGGCTGTCGCGCCCAATTCCGAGGCGGAGGACGCGCTGCGTTTCGTTTGCGCCAAGCCGGCGGACCGCGGCGCCTTGGGCTTCCGGATGAATGGGCTGACCCTGGCCCAGATCGTCGCCAGCGTGTTCAGCGGGCCGTGGCCGTATGGAGACGCGTCGGCCAATCGAGACGCGCCGTCGCCGGCGCCGTGATCGGGATGTAACGGGGCGCGACACGCCTTTTCCAAAACAGGCGCGTGTCGGCGCCGTTTGAAGGCGTCCAACGGATTACTCCGTTTGATGAATCGGCCTTGCCGCCGCGTCCTATAGGTCTGGGATGATCTGAAGCGCCGCCTTGCCGCCTTTCAACGCCTTCACGGAAAGCCGGCGGTCGAACGTCGCCAGGCGTCCGCCATGGGCGATCGCGAGCGCCAGGAGATAGCTGTCGGTCACCTGCGCCGAGGTCAGGATTTGCGAGATGTCGATGGGATCAGCGTCAACCAGGCTGATGTCGTCTGGCCAGAAGACGTGGCCGGGCAGGGCGCGAAGTTCGCTGACGATGGCCGCGACCATCGCTGGCGAGCCCGGCGTGTTGGGATATTTCGAATGGCCAACGATGCGAATGACCCCGTTTTCAGTGAGGGGACAGGTCGCCCAAGCGGCGCGCCCCTCGTGCTCGAACCAGCGGTGCGCCACGTCATGTCCGACATGGGAGGGGTCGATAAGCGCGATGAGGACATTGACATCGAACAGGAAGGTCACGGCAGCCGGTCGCGAAGATCATTGACGATTTCCAGCGTCACGACAGCCTGACCGCGGCTCACGGGAAGTAACGGCACGCCGTTGCGCACCGCAGGCGCCTGCGGCCGGCGCAGCGCGCGGCGGGCGAGGTGAGACAGCACCTCGCCGATACTCTTATGTTGCTGCTGTGCGATGGCCTTCGCCGCGACCAGAACGTCATCGTCAATCGTCAGTGTCGTTCGCACGCGGCAGGCCCTTGTATGCATCAGTCATCACGCATCATACGGGCGCTCTGCTCGAGGCTCAACATGCCGAGCGACGAATGCAAACTTGACGCAGCCCCTTGCGGCGCGCCAATCGATGAGCTTGGCGTGAGGGAAGGAAACACGATGTCGGTTCGGCTGGTCCTGAGCTTGACCGCGGCGCCTGGAAAGGGCGCGGCGTTCGCCGAGGCGTTCCGAGGGCGTTGCGAAGAGGTGCTGAAAGAGCCCGGCTGCGAGCAGTTCGAGGTGTTCCAGAGCGCGCTGAACCCGGACAAGCTGGTCCTGTTGGAGCTTTGGGAGGACCAGGCCGCGCTCGATGCGCACGCCAAGGTGAACGCCACCCGCGCGCCGCTGCCGGACGGGCTGCGGTCGGGAGCGGCGGCCGAGCGCGAGGACTACGCCTACAACCGCACCCGCTAGACGCCGGCCTGATCGACGCGGGTGCGCTCATCCGCACCTTTACCCCCGCACCGCACGCATCGCGGCGTGACGCTGCAACGGCTCACCGAGCCCTCGCTCAACGCGAGTTTCGGGCCAGCGTCTCCTCACAATAGCCGCCGCGGCGCGCACCCGGATCTCCGCCCGCGCGGAGGATCAAAATCGAGCATCCATCTGGCGATACGCGCGCTTTTCAGCTTTCTGAGCGGGGGGACAGCCGCGTTTCCCAAGGCGATCTTGCAACGCTTGGCCGGTGGGGGCATGGGTTGGCGACCGGCCGCCTGGACGTCTTGCCCATCCCGTTTTTTTAAGAGCATTCCTTGCCAGAACCCTGTGACACTCATCGCCGTGGATCATCCGGCGCGGCCTCGCTTGGAGCGCTGATGGCCGGCGTGATCGCCGCGATGGCCATCGGCGCGCCCGCCCAGGCGCAGCCGCCGTCTCAATCAGCGCCGCCGGAGGCCCTGGATACCGGTGGCCCGCTCAGCTCGCCCGAGGCGCTCGCGGCGGACCGGCCGGTCCTGGCCCGCCAGGCCATGGTGGTTTCGGCCCAGCACCTGGCCACCGAGGTCGGGGTCCAGATCCTGCGCCAGGGCGGCAATGCGGTGGATGCGGCGGTGGCCGTCGGCTACGCCCTGGCGGTGGTGCATCCCTGCTGCGGCAATATCGGCGGCGGCGGCTTCATGACCCTGCACCTGGCGGACGGGCGCAACCTCTTCCTCGATTTCCGCGAAAAGGCGCCGGCCGCGGCGACACCCACCCTGTTCCAGAACGCGCAAGGCCAGGTGGTGCAGGGGCTGAGCACGCGCGGCTACCTGGCCGTCGGCGTGCCGGGCACGGTCATGGGCCTGAATGCCGCCCTGGCGAAATACGGCTCCATGAGCCTGCAACAGGTGATGGCGCCGGCCATCGCCCTGGCCCGGCAGGGTTATGTGCTGGAGCCCGGGGATGCGAAGATCCTGGACGAGCGCGTCGACGCCTTCGCCAAAGAGCCCAATGTGGCGGCGATCTTCCTCAATCACGGCCAGCCTTTCAAGGCGGGTGACCGGACGGTCCAATCCCAGCTCGCCGACACGCTCGAATTGATCGCCAGGAGCGGGACCTCGGCCTTCTACGACGGCCCGATCGCCAAGGCGGTGGTCGCCGCCAGCCAGCAGAACGGCGGGCTCCTCACCCTGAAGGATTTCGCGGACTACACGGTGGACTGGGAGCAGCCGGTCACCTGCGACTATCACGGCTATACCGTGGTCTCCGCCCCGCCGCCGAGTTCGGGCGGTACGACGATCTGCGAGGTCCTGCAGATCCTGCAGCCCTATCCCCTGCAAAGCTGGGGCTACGCGTCGGTCAAGACCACTCATTATCTGGTCGAGGCCGAGCGGCGCGCCTTCGTCGACCGCAATGCCGATCTCGGCGATCCGGCCTTCGTGCACAACCCGGTGGACCGGCTCATCTCGCCGGCCTACGCCCAGAGCCTGCGCGCCGATATCAAGCCCGACGCCGCCACCCCGACCGCGCAGTTGAAGATGGACCGTCCGCCCGCCGAGGCGGCCGATACGACCCACTATTCGGTGGTCGACGCCAAGGGCGACGCCGTCAGCGTGACCTACACCATCAACTATCTGTTCGGGGTGGGGCGGATCGCCGGCGACACCGGCTTTCTGTTGAACAACGAGATGGACGACTTTACGTCCAAGCCCGGCGTGCCCAACTCCTTCGGCCTGGTTCAGGGCGTCGCCAACGCGGTGCAGGGCGGCAAGCGGCCGTTGAGCTCCATGGCGCCGACCCTGCTCATGAAGGGTCCGCGGCTCTTCATGGTCACCGGAAGCCCCGGCGGCTCGACCATCATCTCGACTACGCTGGAGAGCATCCTGAACGTGGTCGATTTCGGCATGAACATGCAGCAGGCCGTCGATGCGCCGCGCCTGCATGAGCAGGGGCTGCCGGACGTGGTGATGGTCGAGCCCGGCTATCTGACGCCCGCCAGCCTCAAGGCCCTGACGGCCATGGGCTACAGCTTCAGGACACTGCCCTCCTGGGGCGCGGACGAGGCGATCCAGATCGATCCGCGGACGGGCGAACGCAAGGGCGCCAACGACCATCGCCGGCCGGCGGGGCTGGCGGCCGGATACTGAGGTTCAAGATCGAGGCTGGGGTTTGCGGGCGCGAGACTCTAAGCCGTACGTGTCCTGTTCATCTCTAAAGATGGCCTGGGTTCTGAAGTTCGGCCTCGAACGCCTCGTCGCTGATCGTCTTGCGGCCGATGAGCAGGCTGCAGCCGACGTGCTCGCTGACATAGCCGCCGTTGGCGCCCGACCACCAGCGCTGCATCAGGCTTTGCCGCTGATGGCCGAGCACGACCAGGTCCGCGCCGATCTCCTTGGCGAAGGCGCCGATCTGCGGGGCGGGTTCGCCGACCACCAGCTTGGCTTCCGGCTCCAGGCCGAGCTTCTTGAGGACGGCGACGCCGCGCGCCAAAAGGGCCTTGTAGCTCTCGATCTGCTGGTTGACGGCGCCGGGATAGACGCCCTCGGCCATCTGCAACCCGCTCGAGGCGGGCAGAACCGAGAGCAGAAAGACTTGCGCCCCACACCGTTTGGCCAGCAGCGCGCCTTCCCTGAGCGCGATGATGCCTTCGCGCGAACCGTCATAGGCCAGCAAGATCCGCGTATACATCGCCGCCGCCCCTGATTTCTCTTGCCCGTTAAGAGCGCTCAGTCCTCGCGAGAGGTCAAGTCGAGCTGATCAGCCAAATCGCAATGGTCGCGATACTGCCCCTTGCCCGATCAGCGGAGGATATTTCAAGCTGGATGTCGGCGGGCTCGGTATCGGGACGTCCTTGGAAGAGTTCAAATCCAACGGAGGATCGGATGACCGTACAAGCTCAGACTAAGCCCACCCAGCAGTCCGCGATGCGCGGGGTGATTCCCTATATTCAAGTCGTCGGCGCGAGCGAGGCGGTGGCCTTCTACAAGCGGGCCTTCGCCGCCAAGGAGCGCGCGCGGACGGCCACCGACGATGGCGCGCGCCTGATAAACTGCCAATTGGAGATCAATGACGGCGTCATCATGGTCATGGACGCCATGCCCGAGCACGGCTTCGAATTCCAGCCCAGCCACAGCTTCACCCTGCAGCTGGTCGTCGATGACGGCCAAGCCTGGTTCGACCGCGCGGTGCAGGCCGGCTGTCAGGTCTCCACGCCATTCCAGAAAATGTTCTGGGGCGACATGTGGGGCGCGCTGATCGATCCGTTCGGCATGCACTGGGGCATCGACGAACCCGCAAAGGACGCCTGACGGCTGGAGAGCGTGCGGGGCATGCTCTGGAAACAGAAGGCGAACATGCTAGAACGCCTCGGATGGATGGCGCGCAGGCCCAGAGCGAGCTTCCCGCACCTTTCGCCGCCTGGTTCGCCGAGCGGGGCTGGCGGCCGCGGGCGCATCAGCTCGACATGCTGGACGAGGCCCGCGCTGGGCGCGACGCGCTGCTGATCGCCCCCACCGGCGGCGGCAAGACCCTGGCCGGCTTCCTGCCCAGCCTGATCGAGCTGACGCAGCGGCCCAGGCCCAACACGCCGCCGGGCGTCCACACCCTCTATATTTCGCCGCTGAAGGCCCTGGCCGTCGACATCGAGCGCAACCTGATGGCGCCGATCGCCCAGATGGGGCTTTCCATCAAGGCGGAGTCGCGCACCGGCGACACCGGCATGGCGCGGCGTCAGCGCCAGCGGGTCAAGCCGCCCGACATCCTTTTGACCACGCCGGAACAGCTGGCCCTGTTCTGCGCCTGGGAGGGGGCGCGGCGCTATTTCGAGGATCTGGCCTGCGTGATCGTCGACGAGATCCACTCGATCTGGCCCTCCAAGCGTGGCGATCTTCTGGCGCTCGACCTCGCCCGGCTGCAGTCGTTCGCGCCGGGCATGCGGCGCGTAGGGCTGTCGGCGACCGTCGACGATCCGGCGGTGATCCAGCGCTGGATGGCGCGCACGGCGGGCGCCGAGGTCGACCTGGTCCTCGGCGCCCCCGGCGCGCCGCCGGTGGTCGACGTCTTGTTGTCGGAGGGCCAAGTGCCCTGGGCCGGCCACACCGCCCATCACGCCATGGCCGAGGTCTATGAGGTGATCAAGCGCGCCCGCATCGCGCTGGTCTTCGTCAACACCCGTTTCCAGGCCGAGTTCGCCTTCCAGGAGCTCTGGCGCTTGAATGAAGACAGTCTGCCCATCGCCCTGCACCACGGCTCGCTGGCGGCCGAACAGCGGCGCAAGGTCGAGGCGGCCATGGCGCGCGGCGCGCTGCGGGCCGTGGTCTGCACCTCGACCCTCGACCTCGGCGTCGACTGGGGCGACGTCGACCTGGTGATCCAGCTGGCCTCGCCCAAGGGCGCCTCGCGCATGGTGCAGCGCATCGGCCGCGCCAACCACCGGCTGGACGAGCCGTCCCGCGCCCTTTTCGTGCCCGCCAATCGCTTCGAGATGCTGGAATGCCAGGCCGCGCGCGAGGCCATCGCCGAGAACGCGCTGGACTCGGAGCCCGAACGCACCGGCGCGCTGGATGTGTTGGCCCAGCACATCATGGGCCTGGCCTGTTCGGAGCCCTTCGATTTGGTCGCGCTGTATGACGAACTGCGCACCGCCGGCCCCTACCGCGATCTGGGCTGGGAGGACTACGAGCAGGTGGTCGATTTCGTCTCCACCGGCGGCTATGCCCTGAAGACCTACGACCGCTTCCGCCGCATCGTCAAAGGCCTCGACGGCCTCTGGCGGGTGCGCAACGAGGAGACGGCGCTGCGCCACCGAATGAATGTCGGCGCCATCGTCTCGCCGGCCATGCTCAGCGTACGGGTCTCCTCCGGCCGCCGCGCCTCGCCCGGCCGCAAGATCGGCGAAGTGGAGGAGGGCTATCTCGAGGTGCTGGAGGTGGGCGACACCTTCGTCTTCGCCGGCCAGGTCTGGCGGCTGATGGGGGTGACGGGAACCGACGTCCTGGTCACCAGCGCCGCCGGCGAGGACGCCAAGATGCCGTCCTGGGGCGGCTCGAAGTTCGCGCTCTCGACCTTCCTGGCCAGGCGAGTGCGCGAGTTGATGAGCGACGGCGACCACTGGCGCGTGCTGCCGGACGACGTGCGCGAATGGCTGGAGGTGCAGAAGGACCGCTCGGCCATTCCCGCCACCGACGAGATGCTGCTGGAGACCTTTCCGCGCGGCCAGCGGCATTTCATGGTCGCCTACGCCTTCGAGGGGCGGCTGGCCCACACCACCCTGGCCATGCTGCTGACCCGGCGGCTAGAGCGGCTGGGCGTTGGGCCGCTCGGGTTCGTCTGCAACGACTACGCCCTGGCGGTGTGGTCGCTGAAGCCGATGGACGGCCTCGATTTCGCCGACCTGTTCGCCGAGGACATGCTGGGTGACGATCTGGACTCCTGGCTGGCGGAAAGCGCGATGATGAAGGGGGCGTTCAAGGTCTGCGCGCTGATCAGCGGCCTGATCGAGCGCCGGTTTCGCCAGGACAAGAAGTCCGGCCGCCAGATCAGCTTCTCCACCGACCTGATTTATGACGTCCTGCGCCGCCACCAGCCGGACCATCTTCTGCTGCGCGCCGCCCGCGCCGACGCGGCCAAGGGCATGGTCGATGTGGCGCGGCTGGGCCTGCTGCTGACCCGCATCAAGGGTCGCATCCGGCACAGCGCGCTGGATCATCTCTCGCCCTTCTCGGTGCCGATGATCCTGGAGATCGGCAAGCAACGCTCGCCCGGCTCGGCCGGCGAGATGATCCTGGCCGATGCGGCCGAGGCCCTCATCGCCGAGGCGACCGCGTGAACCCGGCCGCCCTGGCCCGCAGCCCGTGCGGTGGGATCGCCGTGCGTATCGGCGCCGCCGAGGCGCTGCTGCGGGCGACCGGCGCGCTCTGGCTGGCGGCGGCGCGGGCGCTGGTGGTCGCCGACCTGCACTTCGAAAAGGGCTCGGCCTATGCCGCGCGCGGCCAGATGCTGCCGCCCTACGATACGGGCGAGACCCTGCGCCGCCTGGCCGCCGAGGTCGAGGCGCTGTCGCCGGCGCTCATCGTCTTCCTGGGCGACAGTTTCCACGATGGCGATGGCGAGCTGCGCATGGCCGGGCCCTATATCCAGGCGCTGATCGCGCTCGCCCGGGGGCGTAGCCTGGTCTGGGTGGTGGGCAACCACGACGCCGACGGGCCGAGGGCCTTGCCGGGCGAGGTGGTCGAGATGGCGCGGCTGGAGGGCCTGACCCTGCGCCACGAGCCGCGCGCCGGCCCGCAGGCGAACGAGGCGGCCGGCCACCTGCACCCTTGCGCCCGCGTTTCCGGCCCTGGCCGCAGCGTTCGCCGCGCCTGCTTCGTCACCGATGGGGCCAGGATCGTGCTGCCGGCGTTCGGAGCCTATGCCGGCGGCCTGAACGTCCGCGACCGCGCCTTTTCGAGCCTGTTCACGGCGCCGCCGCTCGCGGTCGCGCTCGGCCCCAGCCACGCCCAGCCGATCGGCTGGCGGCGGCTGGTCGGTGACTAGACAGCCGGCGCATATGGGGCGGCGCGTTTACGGAACCGGCTGCATGAAAATCCGGACTCTGAGAACAAATCAGACAAAAGCGCGTTATACCGGCCGCGCTCGGGGCGGCGCGGGGGAATAGCATGACCAGCGACGATACGCATTCCATGGGCGGCGCCCCGCTACCGCGAGCCGCCGGCGAGTCTCGGCGCTATGGGGCGATCTCCATATTTCTTCATTGGACGATCGCGCTTTTGATCATCGTCCAGATCGGCCTCGGCTGGTACATGAACGAGATCCTGCCCGATCGCTCGCCGGCCAGGGCCAGCGTCCTGCCGCTGCACATATCGGTCGGGTTGACTATCCTCCTGCTTGTCCTGATCAGACTCGGCGTCAGGCTCACCCACCGCGCCCCGCCCCTGCCGTCCGGCATGGCCTTGTGGGAGCGCATCCTAGCCCGCGCCTCCCATATTCTTTTCTACCTGCTGATGCTGGCCTTGCCGCTGACGGGCTGGACGCTGGTTTCGCTTGGCGCGGGCCCGATCAGGTTCTGGGGCCTGCCCTGGCCGCATTTGCCGGGCCTGAGCCTTTTGTTTGGTTCGCCGACGCCGCGGCCGGTTCGCCACGAACTGTCCCACATCCACGTCTATATCCTGATCTGGATCGTGCTGATCAACCTGGCGCTGCACATTGCCGGGGCGCTGAAGCACCAGTTCGATGGCAATCCGGTGTTCTGGCGAATGACATGGCTGAAACCGCCCGTTGACTTTGTGAGGCGTTGACGAGAGCCGATCTGACGTGGCGAGGTCGGGTTCCCATGGTCAGGGTGCGCCCCTGTTTGAGGTGAGGACTGCAAGCGTGATGAAACGCCGCGATGCCAACGGTTAAATATCGGATCCATGGGCATCGGCCGGCCCCACAACCTGTCCAGCTTTCCATCCCTGGCTGGGGCGGCGAGGCGCAGCCGCGCGCCGATGGCAGCCATGAGCAGCCGTGGCATTGCACGCCATTCTCGGAGAGCGCGCGCTATGGCGTGGAGTTGCTCTACCCCTTCGACGAAGAGCTTCGCGTCACGACCAGTCGCGGTCGTGTCCGGCTCGCCGCCGACTGGGGCGATCCGGTCGATCCGGACATGATGTGGCCGCCATTTCGACCCTTTGGCGCGGACTACTATTCCTACCAGCTATCGCTCGATCTTGAGGTCCCGCCCGGTTGGGCGATCCGGACCGAGCCACACCCTCGCTATTATACGGATGCCTCCAACACCACGCCGCTGGCGGTGCCCGCGCTCATTCGCAGCGAGTGGTGGCCGATGATGTTCTTCTGCATCTTCAAGGCGCCGCCTAAGGGGGTGACGCATATCTTCCGAAAGGATGAGCCGTTCATGAGCGTCATCGCCTTGCCGTCGGAGCCAGAACTCGATCTGCAACCCATGACGCAGGAGGAAGAGGCGCAACGGGAAATGCGGGCGCGACGACTGGCGGCAAGCCGCGATGTCCTGGCGGAAGGCACCCGTTGGCTTTCAAGCACTAAAACGGTCTTCGACGGCACCTATCGAAACTTGTTTCGCGCGGCGAAAACAAGAGACCGAGCGAGATAGGGCGGCAGGTCGATGGCGGGCGCGAAGCTGCGCCCGCCGACCAGGTCCTGATCAGTAGTGATTATGGTGGTGGTGATGGTGATGGTGGTGACGGGGGTGCAAGACCCAGGCCCCGCCGAACCAGGAATAGCCATTCCGCAGATACCAAGCGCGGTTATGGTGGTGATGATGATGGTGGTGGTGATGATGCGCTAGGTACTGCGCGTCGATCAAGCGGGCCGGCGCCAGATCGGCCTGCGTGTCCGCGATCTTCAATCTTTCCACGGCGTTGGGAATGGGTTGCAGCAGTTCGGCATACGAGGCCGCGACGGGCACGGGCGCTTCGGAGCCGGTCGGAGCGGCTAAGGCCGGTCCCGCGGCCAATGCGGCGGCGGCTCCGATCAGGGTGGCGGTCTTGCGGTCCATCGTGGTCTCCGTTCAGATTCAATCCCTAGTCTAACACCCGGCCTTTGTTTCTGATCCAAAAAAATAGACCGGATCTCAATCGATGCCGATGTCGCGGAAATCCCTTTGGTTTGCGCCCCGAACGGGCCGATCGATCGTCAGATCGGCGCGGTCGGATGGATGAACTCGCGCCAGATCGCGATCGGGACCAGGCCGGTCCAGCCGCAGAAATTCGGCCGTGCGACACTGCCCTTGCTCAGGGCGTCGGGCGCGTAGTTCTCCCAAAATGTGCCGGTGACTTCGAAGACCTGGGCGACGCACCAGTAATATCGTCGCGCCAGGCGCATCGCCAGGTCCTGGCGGCCACAGCGTTGCAGACCCCGGATGATCATGTAGTTGGTCGGCGCCCAGACGCTTCCCTTCCAATAGGCGCCCTCGGGCGAAAATCCGGCCTGGTCCGCCGGCCAGCTGGCGACGGGAAAGGTCCGCCAGAACTCGCCCGGATCCGTCAGGTGGGCCAGGAGCCGGTCCAGCCTGTCCGGCGGCGCGATCCCGGCCAGCATGACCCAGAACATGCCGATGTGTTTGCGCGGGATCTGGGCGCCATAGCCGAGATCGTAATAGAATCCGTCGGCTTCACTCCAGCAATGGCGATTGATCGCCCGGGCGATCTCATCATGAATTTGGGCATAGCGCGGCCTGTCGCCCGCCTCTCCGATGAGGCCGGCGATGGCGCGCAGATTGTCGGCGAACAGGGCCATCTGGGCCGAAAAATCGACGCTGCGGCCTTGCCGGTTCCATTCGGCGTTCGGGCCGGAATAGTCGAAGACCTCGGGATAGAGATTGTGCAGCGGGATCCCGGCGTGGTCGTCCCGCCATCCGTCCGGATAGCGCTGGATATTGTCCATGCCGGAGCCCAGGGCGTCGCTGAAGAACAGGCCGTCTTCCCGCCGATAGACGCTAAGAAGGAAGTCGAAGAAACGCTTCAGCGCCGGATAGGCCGACCGCAGGCGGGGCTTGTCCTTGGACTGGCTGTAAAGTTCGAGTTCGGCGAAGGCTAGCAGCGGCGGATTGATACTGACGGGGTGCGCTTTCGGCCAGAACGGTTTTCCGTCTCCGTTGTATTCGCGGCAAATGAATCCGTCCGGGTCTTGACGGCTATAGAAATTGTCCAGGGCGTTGGTGATCGGCAGCACATCCTGGTGATACTTGGCGTAGCTGGCGATGAAACAGGTGTCCCAGAGGAAAATGTGGGTGCTGAAGGCCGCATCCACGAAAGGTTTGGGATAGGCGGGATCGAGCGGGCCGCCGCGGACCTTGCTTTTCGCGATGTCGATGGCGCTCTCGTACATTCGCTTCTGCAGCGCGTCCGGTACGGCCCAGTCGTCCTTCTCGGCCGCGACGAGGGCGCCGGGACTGAAACAGGCGGCCAGGGCGGCGACGGCGCCGGTCCGCAGCAGGGTTCGCTTCGAGACTTCCAGCACGGCATCCTGACCTTGCCTGGGTTCAAACCTGCATAGGCGGTCTGGGCGGTGCAACGCAATTTTCGCCGGTTATCCTTTGAGGGGCATGGCCGGCCGCATCACGCAGCCCGATCTCAGGATCCTCTTCATCCACCGGTTATGCGGAAAACGCCGCGGTCGGCAACGGCCGTCTCGACGCCGGCATGCGTCCTATTGCGCCGCCGGCGCCAGGCGCTGGATCACGGTCGCGTCGAGCGCTCCGGTCGACGGCAGGCCCTGGTCGCGCTGATAGGCGGCGATGGCCAGGCTCAGCGCCGGGGACGTCACTCCGTCATAGGGGCCCTGATAATAGCCAAGTCGCGCCAGGCCGCGCTGGGCGATGGTGATGTCGGCCGCGCCGCCGCCGGTGGTGGCGATCGTGGCCTGGGCAAGTTGGGTCGAGCCGAGTTGAGGGCCTTGCGCCTGGAAGCCCTGGGCGGCGCGTTCGGCGGCGGCCTGGGCCTCGGGCGAGAGCTGGCTCTTCAGCCTCTGGGCGGCGGTGCGCGATTCCGCATCGCCGGAGCGGGCGGCGATCAGGTACCACTTGTAGGCCTCGGCGGGGTTCTGGGCGACCCCGAACCCTTCCTCATAGAGTCGGGCCAGGTTGTACTGGCTGTCGACCAGGCCCAGATCGGCGGCGCGGTGGAACCACTGGGCGGCCATGGTGGTGTTTTTCGGGCCGCCCGCGCCTTCGAAATAGTAGAGGGCGAGGTTATGCATCGCCTTCTGGTCGCCGCCCTCGGCCGCGCGCTCGGTCCAGACGCGAGCCTCGCCGGCGTCCTTCTTCACCCCGCCGCCGCCGGCCTCATAGAGCTTGGCCAGGTAGAATTGAGCCGGAGCGTAGCCCAGGTTCGCGGCCTTGCGCACGATATCGACGCCGGAATTGTCGTGAGCCTCCACCCGGCGCACGCCATCGGCATAGATTTCGGCGCCGGCTTCGCTCTGCGTCGCGCTTGGCGCCGGCGCGACGGCGGAGCCGGCCGGGGTGGGCGCGAGCGCGACCGCAGCCAACGGCTGGCCGCCTTCGCCCGCGCCCGGCTTCTCGCCGTTGACCGGCGAGGTCGGCGCGCCGAGGCCCATGGCTTGGGCGACGCGGTTGGGCAGCGCGCCGGCCGGCTTCTGCAGCACCAGTTCGTAGCCGACCAGCGCGACACTGAGCGCGGCGGCGCCGCCGGAGACGAAGAGGGCCGTAGTCAGGGTCGAGCCGCCGCGGCCCGTCCTGATTTCAAGCTTGCGTCCGAGACCGCCGAAAAGGCCTCGGCGTTCGCCCTTGCGCGCCTTGTCCGCCCGCGCCTCGGTGGGCCCGAGGCTCGCCGCCCGCGCCGTCGCCCGTGCTTGCTCAATCAACTCGCGGGTCGAGAGCGGCGCCGTCGTCCGCGGCTGCGGGTCATCGGAAGCAGCTTCCTGGGCTTCCGGCGCCGTGTCGAGCGCTGCAGCCTCCGGCGGCCGCGGGGCGACCGCCTCGCCAGCGTCCTCAAACAAGGCGTCCTCTTCCCCGGCCGGCGGGGCGATCAGGTCGTCCGGGCCGAAGCCGCCGAAGGACCGCACCTCGGGCTCGATCGCGGCCTCCGCCGAAGCGCTGGCGACCTCGCGGCCCCGTTCGCCGAAGGGAGCGGCCGCCGGCTCGGGGCGCGGCCCATCGACGAAAATGTCGGCTTCGGCCTCGATCCGGCGATCTTCGGAAAAGCGCGCCGGCTCCGGCTCGAAGCGGCTGGCGCTCGCATATCCGCCGGGCTCGCTCAACGGGGCGAAGTCGTCTTCGCGAAATGGCGCGACCTCCGGATCGAGATAGGCCGAGGTCGGCGAATCGAAGCGTTCGCGCCCGAAAGGCCCGACGTCCGGATCGGCGAAGGTCGCATGGCCGAAGTTGGCGACCGGCGCCGGCGCCGTGGCCTCGGCCAGGCGCTTCTGGGTTTCTTCCAGGCGCTGGTCGATGCGTTCGCGGGCGTCCTCGAGCAGGCGCGCCGTGCGCTCCTCGGACAGGCGGATGCGTTCGGACAGTTCGGTCGAGGTGCGCTCCTGGCGATCCTGCAGCCGTTCGGAAACGCGACTGACCTGCTCGCCGACATCGTCCATGGCCTGGGCCGAGCGACGCTCGGCGTTGGCGATGCGCTCGGCCAAGCGCTCGGTGATGCGGGCGATCTCCCCGCCCAGCTTCTCCAGAGCCTTGGCGCCGGCCTCGTCGCTGCGCTCCAGGCGGGTCTCCATGGCCTGGGCCATGCGCGCGACGTCGCCGCCCACCTGTTCGATCGCGTCCGCGGAGCGATGCTCCACGTCCTGGACCCGGCGGCCAAGGGTGTCGGCCATGCGCAGAACCTCATGCCCCATGCGCTCGATGGCCTGGGTCGAGCGGCGCTCGGCGGCCTCGACGTGGCCCGTCATCTCGCCCAGGGTCCGCTCCATGCGTTCGAAGCGGCCGCCGGCCGCCTCACGGATCTTTTCGGCCATCTCGGCGCGCGCGGCGTCGACCCGGGCGGACAGGCTGGCGGCCAGCTGTTCGAGACTGACCTCGGTGGCGCGGCCGTCCAGGCGGGTCTCGGCGCCCGCCAGGCGCTGGTCGAGCTGGGCGAAGGCGGTTTCCAGTCCCTTCATCGCCGCGCTGGTGCGCTCTTCCGCCTCGCCGAGGCGTCCTGAAAGGCGCTCGACGATCGCGTCAGCCTGTTCGGCGGTGTTGTCCTGATCGTGCGGCGCCGCGGTCAGTTGGGCGCTCAGCCCGTCGAGCTCGCGGCGGAATTCGGAGAAGCGTTGATCGGCCCTGGCCTCGCCGTCGTAGAGGTGGCTCGCCACCTTGGCCAGCGCGCCTTCCATCGAGCGCACCGCCTCGACCGAGGGCGGGGCGATGGCCTCCTGCTCCATGCGCTGCAGGCGCTCGGTGAGCCGGATATGCTCTTCGGTCAGCTCGCCGACCGCGCCTTCGAAGCGCGCCGACACGGCGGTTTGTTCGCGTTCGGCCGTCTCCAGCCGGTTCAAGACCCCGGAGACCGACTGGCCGATGCCGCTGATGGCCAGGGTGGCGCGCTGTTCGGCCGCCTCGATGCGGGCGGAGAGGCGATCGAGCGCCTCGGAGGCGCGCAGGACGTCGTCGCCGGGATGCTCGGGCGCCTCGAACCGCGCGTAGGCCGAGGCCGCGCCGGCGCTGGAAAGGGCCGCCGGCCGGGCGGGCGAGGCCTCGTCCGGCGCGCCATCGTCCAGGATCATCTGGTTCAGCCACTCGCCGAGCGTCATGCCCGAACGGCGGGCGAGATCCTTGGCGATTTCTCGCGCCTTCGGATCGATCCCCTTCACGCTCCAAGGCGCGCTCGCCGTCATTGCGAATCGGTCTCCCAGCCCAGTCTTGCGACGCTAACCACCGATTCCTAGCGTGTAAACGCGGCGTAACCGCTAAATGTAGCGTCACCCCCATCTTCTGTGGATGATGTCGCCTCGCCAGGCGCGAGTCCCGTTTCATCTTGGCGCAGGAGCATTAACGGCTGGTTAACCATGTTCGGCGGGCGCAATGGCGCTTGCCTTTCGCCGTCCATTCTTGGGAATTGACGTCGGGCTTTGGCGTGGAGACCTCGGTGGCCAGGAAACGCAGCCGATTGGACGATCTGCTGGTCGAGCTGGGTTATTTCGCCGACCTGCGCACCGCGCGCGGCTGGATCATGGCGGGCAAGGTGGTGGTCAACGAGAAAACCACCACCTCGGTCGGCCTGATGGTCGCCGAGACCGTCCCGATCCACCTTCGCGGCCGGCCGCTGAAATACGCCAGCCGCGGCGGCTACAAGCTGGCCCACGCGCTTGAGGCTTTCGGGGTGGACGCCCGCGGCAAGGTCGCGCTCGACGCCGGGGCTTCGACCGGCGGCTTCACCGACTGCCTGCTGCAGGCCGGCGCGCGCTGCGTCTACGCCGTCGATGTCGGGCATGGGCAGTTTCGCGCCAGCCTGGCCGCCGACCCGCGCGTACGGGCGATGGAGCGCACCAATATCAGCGGCGTCCGGATCGCCGACCTCGATCCGCCGCTCGACATGGCGGTCGCCGACCTCTCCTATCTGACGCTGTCGGTGGCCCTGGGCGAAATCCGGGGCCTGTTCCGCGACCGGAACCGGTTCGACATCATCGCCCTGATCAAGCCGCTTTACGAAGAGCTCAAGCAGGACGACGTGACCAACCTGGCCGCGATCCAGCCGGTGCTGTTCAGCCTGTTCGAGCGGCTGGCGGCGCAGGCGATCCATGTCCAGGCCGCCTGCGCCTCGCCCCTGCTGGGCGGGCGCGGCGCGATCGAGTTCCTCGGCCGGTTCGCCGCCTGCCCCGGCTTGGCGGCGGAGGACGCGGCGCGTCTGGCGATCGAGGATGCGAGGGCCTCGCCGCCCGTCGGCCTGGCCGCCCTGGTCGGCTGATCAGCGGATCGCCTCGAACAGCTTGTAGCCGCGGCCCTGGCCCAGGGCCGAGATTCTGGAAAAGCTCTGTCGCAGCACGGCCTCGTAGGGCAGGCCGACATTGGCCACCATCCGGCAGGCGCCGCCCTTCCGCAGCATGGCCGCCGCGCGGGCGATGAAGACCTGGCCCAGGCTGCGATCCTCCGCCCCGCCCAGATGGAAGGGCGGGTTCATGATCACGAAGTCGAGCCCCGACAGCGGCGCCTCGGGGTCGCGCAGATCGGCCTGCAAAAAGGCCGCGCGGGGATCCTCGACATTGCGCCGCGCCGCGGCGATGGCGCGCCGGTCGATATCGATCAGGGTCAGGCGGCTGACCTTGGGCGAGGCCAGGGCGGCAAGGCTCAGCGCGCCGGCGCCGCAGCCGAGGTCGGCGCCCGCGCCGGAAAGCCCCGAGAGGTGAGGGATCAGCAGGGCGCTGCCCGCATCCGGCCGGTCCCAGCTGAACAGGCCGGGCTGGGACCAAAGGCCCAGCGCCGGGGGCTGCTGCGGCCCGCCCGCGGCGATGGCGGCGTCCAGCCCCAGCGGCGCGTCCGGCCTGAGGCAGGCGCAGATCCGCTGGTGATCCTTTGAGGTCTCGGCCACATGGCAGCCGAACCTCTCCAGCTCCTTGCGCAACCGCGCCCCGCCCTTGGTCTTGGGCGCCAGGGCGACCAGCTCGCCGCCGGGCTTGAGCGCGCGCAGGGCCTGGGCGAGCACGAAGCGCCGTTCGAGCACGCCTGACGGCGCCGCGACCACGATGCGCTGCAGCGACTCGTCGGGCGCGTCGTCCAGGCCTTGAGCGCCGGGGACCAGCGGCGCGCATTGCGTCGCCCGCGCCGAGACGCTCGCCAGGCTCGGCGGCGGCGCGCCATAGACCGCTTGTTTTCCCGTCATGGACATCGGTGGTGTTCAGCCTCGCGCCCGCCCCGAGCGCAAGAGTCTTTTCCGATTGACTCAAGGTGGGTTTTCGAGAACAAAATAGGAACATATTGGTTTGACCCGCATGTCCTTGATGCTGCTCCATCGCCTGCCGACGCCGGATCCCGCGCTCTTTCCGAGCGCGTGCGAGCCGCTGGAGGAGGCCGCCGCCGCCGAGCCGGCCGATGCGGCCGCGGCCTTCGCCTTTGCGCTTGGGCGCCTGGCTGGGTCTGATGATGCGCGGCCGGTGGTGCTGGTCACCACCGCGCTCTGGCTGCGCGAGCGGGGCCGGCCGTTCGCGCGCGGCCTGGCGGGCTGGGGACTTGGCCCCGAGCGGCTGATCTGGGTCAAGGCCGAGCGGGAGGTCGAGGCGCTTTGGGCGCTGGAGGAGGCGTTGAAGTCCGGCGCGGTCGCCGCCGGCCTTGCCAGCGTCGAGGCGCCGCCCTTCGTGGCGACGCGGCGGCTGGATTTCGCCGCCCGCGCCGGCGGCGCTCTTGGCGTCCTGTTGCGCACCGGGCCGACGGGCGATTTGAGCGCCGCGCGGCGGCGCTGGCGCATCAAGGCGGGATCTTCCGCCACGCACGGTTTCGATCCCGCGGCGCCCGGGCGGATGCGTCTGAACGCCGAGCTGGTTCGCCGTCGCGATGGGCCGCCCGGCGCCTGGACCTTGGAGCAGGACGATGAAACGGGTCGTCTCCGCGTGGTTGCCGGACTGGCCGGTCACGGTCTTGATGAGACCGACCGTCCGCTCGCAGCCACAGCGTCAGCCGCCGCCTGACGGCGCGCCCTTCGCCCTGGTCGAAAAGGGCGTGCACGGGCTGACCTTGCATGCTCTGAACGCGGAGGCGCGGGCGGCCGGGCTCTGGCGCGGCCAGGCCCATGCCGACGCCTGCGCCATGCTGCCCGGCCTGGTCAGCGCCCCGGCCGAGCCGGACCGTGATCTCGCCGCGCTGAAGCGGCTGGCGCTCTGGACCGAGCGGTTCTCGCCGGCGGTCGCCATCGACACCCTCATGCCCAGTTTCGAAGGCCTCTTCCTCGACATGACCGGCGGCGCCCACCTGTTCGGCGGCGAGGCGGCCCTGCTCGCCGAGCTGCGCGGCCGGCTGGCGTGCGCCGGGATCGCGGCCCACGTCGCCATGGCCGACACCCCCGCCGCCGCCTGGGCGCTGGCGCGGTTCTCGGATCGCGCGGAGACGCTCGCGCCCGCCGGCGCAACGCGCCAGGCCTTGTCCCGCCTGCCGGTCGAAGGCTTGCGGCTCGAGGCCAAGGCCTTGGCGCTTTTGAAAAAGTTCGGGCTGAAAACGATCGGCGACCTCTACGGCCTGCCGCGCGCCGGCCTGGCGCGCCGCTTCCGTGGCGAGATCGGCTTTCGCGTGGTGGAGCGGCTGGACCAGGCGCTGGGCTCCACGCCCGAGCCGCTGGATCCCGAACGCCCCGCGCCCTCTTACCGGGTCTGGACTCCGTTCGCCGAGCCGGTGATCGACATGGCCGGCGTCAGTGTCCACCTGCCCAGCCTGGCCGAGGCGCTTTGCGGCCAGCTTGCGCGCGATGGACGCGGCGCGCGGCGCCTGCGGCTCACCGGCTTTCGCGTCGACGGGCGCGTGGCCCTGATCGAGGCGGCCTTGAGCGCGCCGGCCGCGACCCCAGCCCACCTGATCCGGCTGCTGCACGAAAAGGGCCTGGAAAAGCTTGATCTGGGCTTCGGCATCGACGCCCTGATGCTCTCGGCGGAAAAGGCCGAGGTGTTGGACGTGCGTCAGGTCGAGATGGGCGAGGCCGCCGACGCCGCTCCGCCGCAGGCGCTCGCCGCCCTGATCGACCGGCTGCAGGCGCGCCTGGGCGAAACCGTGGCGCGCCGGCCGAGCTTGAAGGAAAGCTGGGTTCCGGAGCGCAGCGAGGTCTGGACGCCCGCCGGTCCCGCGCCGCCAGCCCCGCCGGAGCGGGACGACCAGCGCCTGCGTCCCATCCTGCTATTCGAGGCGCCCGAGCCGGTGCAGACCCTGGCCGAACTGCCTGACGGCGTGCCGGCCCGCTTCATCTGGCGTCGCGCGTCCCGGCGCGTGGTCAAGGCCGAGGGACCGGAGCGGCTGGGCGCGGAATGGTGGGCTCAGCCCTCCAGGCCGCAGCGGACCCGTGACTATTACCGCGTCGAGGACGAGAACGGCCGCCGCTACTGGCTCTATCGCGAGGGCCTCTATGGCCGCGAGGACGCCGATCTCGCCCCGTCCTGGTGGATCGCCGGGGTCTTCGCATGAGCCCTTACGCCGAGCTCGACGTCCGCTCCAATTTCAGCTTCCTCGAAGGCGGCTCGCACCCGGCCGAACTGGTCGGACAGGCCAAGGCGCTCGGCCTCGGCGCCATCGGCCTCGCCGACCGCAACAGCCTGGCGGGCGTGGTCCGCGCCCACGCCGCGGCCAGGGACCTGGGCGGTTTTCCCTTCCTGGTCGGCTGTCGGCTGGGGTTCAGGACCGGCGATGAGCTGATCGTCTATCCCCGCGACCGCGCTGCCTACGGACGGCTTTGCCGGCTGCTCTCCATCGGCAAGAGCGGCGTCGAAGGCTGGACCACCGACGCGGACCAACCGCGCATCCCCAAGGGCGAATGCTGGCTGGATTTCGACCAGGCGGTCGCGCTGGGGGAGGGGATGATCGCCCTGGCGCCCGCGCCCGTGCGCCTCGATTCGGCCTTCGAGGCCAGGCTGGCGGCCTGGCGCGAGGCCTGGCCGGACGTGCTCTATCTCGCCGCGAGCACCCTGCATCGCGGCGACGATCGGGCGCGGCTTGAGCGCCTGGACGCCATCGCCGGGCGGACGGGTGCGCCCATGGTCGCGACCAACGCCGTCCTCTATCACCACTATGAACGCCGCCCCTTGCAGGACGTGCTGGCCTGCATCCGCGAAAAGACCACCATCGACGAGGCGGGTTTGCGGTTGCAGGCCAATGCGGAGCGTTTCCTGAAGACCCCCGCCGAAATGGCGCGGCTGTTCCGCGGCTACGAAGCGGCGATCGAGCGGACGGCCGAGATCGTCCAGGCCTGCGCCTTCTCGCTCGATGAGCTGGCCTACGAATATCCCGACGAGCCGGTTCCCCCGGGTAAGACGCCGCAACAGCACTTGCAGGACCTGACCTTCAGGGGCGCACGGCGGTTTTTCCCCAATGGAGTCCCAGCCAAGATCGTCGAAACCATCCACAAGGAGCTGCGGCTCATCCGCACTGTTCGTTACGCCGCCTACTTTCTTACCGTGCACGACATCGTCGCCTGGGCGCGCGAGCCGGGCCGCGAAATCCTCTGCCAGGGGCGCGGCTCGGCGGCCAATTCGGTGGTCTGCTACTGCCTGGGCATAACTTCGGTCGATCCGACCAAACAGGATGTGCTGTTCGAGCGTTTCATCTCCGCCGAACGCAGCGAGCCGCCGGACATCGACGTCGATTTCGAGCATGAGCGGCGCGAAGAGGTCATGCAGTATGTCTACCGGCGGTATGGCCGCCATCGCGCGGCGATCTGCGCCACCGTGATCCACTATCGACCGCGCTCGGCGATCCGCGACGTCGGCAAGGCGCTGGGCCTGACCGAGGACGTCACCGCCGCCCTCGCCAATACCGTCTGGGGCTCCTACGGCGCCAAGGTCGAGGACGCGCACGTCGACGCCACCGGCCTGCGGCGCCAGGACGCACGGCTGAAACTGGCCCTCGACCTGACCGCCGAGCTGATCAACTTTCCGCGCCATCTCTCCCAGCACGTCGGCGGCTTCGTGCTGACCCAGGGACCGCTGGTCGAGACCGTGCCGGTCGGCAACGGCGCGATGAAGGACCGCACCTTCATCGAATGGGACAAGGACGACATCGACGAACTGAAGATCATGAAGGTCGACGTGCTGGCGCTGGGCATGCTGAGCGCCATCCGCCGCGGCTTCGCGATGATCGAACGCCACTACGGCAAGACGTTCGACCTCGTCTCGATTCCGCAGGAGCACCCGGAAGTCTACGACATGCTGTGCCGGGCCGATTCGCTCGGCGTCTTCCAGGTGGAGAGCCGGGCGCAGATGAGCATGCTGCCCCGGCTTCGCCCGCGCGAATTCTATGATCTGGTGGTGCAGGTGGCGATCGTCCGGCCGGGGCCGATCCAGGGCAATATGGTGCACCCCTATCTGAACCGTCGGGCCGAACAGCGGGCGGCGGCGGAAGCTGGCAAGCCGTTCGAGATCCCGTTTCCGGCGCCGTCGCCCGAACACGGCGACAAGGACGAGCTGAAACGGGTCCTAGGCAAGACCCTCGGCGTGCCGCTGTTCCAGGAACAGGCCATGCGCATCGCCATGGAGGCGGCCAAATTCTCAGGCGACGAGGCCAATGGGCTGAGACGCGCCATGGCCACCTTCCGCCACATGGGCACCATCGGGACCTATGAGGACATGATGGTCGGCGGCATGACCCGGCGCGGCTATGATCCCGAATTCGCGCAGAACTGCTTCAACCAGATCAAGGGGTTCGGCGAATATGGCTTTCCGGAAAGCCACGCCGCCGCCTTCGCCCACCTGGTCTATGTCTCGGCCTGGATAAAGTGGGACTATCCCGAGGTGTTCGCCGCGGCGCTTCTGAACAGCCAGCCCATGGGCTTCTATTCCGCAGCCCAGATCATCCGCGACGCCCGCGCCCACGACGTCGTGGTCCGCCATCCCGACGTGAACGAAAGCGACTGGGACTGCACGCTGGAGGCGCGACCTTCTCCCCTTGCGGGATCATCTACAATTTCGACAGGCGCACTCCAAAAGCCCCCTCCCCCTTGCGGGGAAGGGGTGGGGGATGGGGGTGTCGGCGCAAACGGGGGTGATCTCACGCAAGCGCCGGAGGCGGCCAACTGGCACCCCAGGCGCGACACCCCCACCCCTGACCCCTCCCCGCAAGGGGGAGGGGAAGCGCTTCCACGGGAGAAGTTTGAACGGCGCGCCCTTCGCTTGGGCTTGCGGCAGATCGATGGGTTCAAAGAGGACTGGGCGCTGGCCATCGAGACGGGGCGCGAAACCGGCGGCCGGTTCCGCTCGCTGGACGAACTCAAGGCCCGCGTCGCCCTGCCGTCCAACGCCCTGGACATGCTGGCCGCGGCCGATGCGCTGAACTCGCTCGACCTTACCCGCCGGCCGGGGCTCTGGGCCGCGCGGGGCCTTGGCGCCGCCTCGCCGGCGCCGCTCTTCGTCTTCGCGGGGCTGGAGGAGGCCGACGGCCCGCCGCCCGCAGCCCTGCCGCGCGCGCCGCTCTCGGAGGAGGTGGTCCACGACTATGAGACCATCCGCCTGTCGCTGAAGGCCCATCCGGTCAGCTTTCTGCGCCAGCGGCTGACGCGGGCCGGGGCGATCCCCGCCGAACGGCTCAAGGCCCTGGCCGACGAGGCGCGCACGAGCGTCGCCGGCGTTGTCCTGGTTCGCCAGCGTCCCGGCTCGGCCAAGGGGGTGGTGTTCCTGACCCTGGAGGACGAGACCGGCGTCGCCAATATCGTGGTCTGGCCAAAGCTGTTCGCCCTCTACCGCCCGCTGGTCATGGGCGCGCGGCTTCTGCTCATCCACGGCCGCATCCAGCACGCGCCGGATGGGGCGGGACACGTCACCCACCTGGTCGCCGAGACGATCGAGGATCGCACGCCCGACCTTTTGCTGCTCTCCGACCCGGCGCTGAAACCCCAGCGCTCGCCTGGCGACGGGGCGACCAGCGCCTCGCCCGACCGTGGCGAACGGACGCAGGAGGAACGGATCGTGCATCGCCATCCGCGCAACGTCCGCGTCCTGCCGCGATCCAGGGACTTCCATTGAGCCGCAGCACGGCGCACGCCAATTGTCTTGCGCTCTTCCCCGGACGGGCGTATCGCGCCGCCGGTGATCGCGCGGGGCTCCCTTGCGCGCCTCGGAGCCGCGCTAGAATGACTGGCGAGCCGCCTCGCGCCGCTCCATCGTCCGCCGCACCGATTCCAGCCCATCCCGCCAAACCGGCCTCCCATGGCGGCGCACATACGCGCTTCTGGCCGATGGCGGTGGGCGCGATCGGCGTGGTCTTCGGCGATATCGGCACCAGCCCGCTCTACGCCTTCCGCCTGGCCTTGCAGCAGGCCTCGGCCCACGGCGTCCACGCCGACGCCGTATTCGGCGTGGTTTCGCTGGCGCTCTGGGCCCTGTTCCTGGTGGTCACCGTCAAATACGTCCTCTTCCTCATGCGCGCAGACAACAAGGGTGAGGGCGGCGTGCTGGCCCTGATGGCCCTGGCGCAGAGCGCCATGGGCCGACGCACCACGCTTGTTTTCGTGCTGGGCGTGGCCGGCGCGGCCCTGTTCTATGGCGACTCGATCATTACCCCGGCCATCTCGGTGCTGTCGGCGATCGAGGGCTTGAAGACCGTTCCCGCCTTGCAGAATTCGGTTTCGCTGAGTGTCGAGATCATCCTCAGCCTGGCGATACTGGGCGTGCTGTTCGTGGCGCAGTCCCGCGGCACGGCGAAGGTCGCCCGTTTTTTCGGGCCGATTCTGCTTGTCTGGTTCCTGTGCATCGCCGCCACCGGCCTCACCCATCTGATCCATCATCCGCTTATCCTTCTGGCGATCAGCCCGACCTATGCGGTCGGCTTCCTGATCCGCCACGGCGTCGTCAGCTTTTTCGTGCTGGGGTCGGTCTTCCTGACCGTCACCGGCGCCGAGGCGCTCTATGCCGACATGGGGCATTTCGGGCGCTGGCCCATCCAGGCGGCGTGGCTGTTTCTGGCCTTGCCTTGCCTGGTCATCAACTATCTCGGCCAGGGCGCCTTCGCGCTCGAGGTCCTGCATCGGGCCGCCGGCCGGCCGGTCGGCGATATCGACTGGTTCTTCCAGATGACGCCCGAAGTCATACGGGCGCCCATGGTGCTGCTCGCCACCGCCGCCACCGTGATCGCCAGCCAGGCGGTCATCACCGGCGCCTTCTCCATGACCCAGCAGGCCATGCAGCTCGGCCTTTTGC
This sequence comes from Caulobacteraceae bacterium, assembly GCA_965277425.1. Lineage (GTDB taxonomy): Bacteria > Pseudomonadota > Alphaproteobacteria > Caulobacterales > Caulobacteraceae > Poindextera. The sequence goes on along the minus strand of CBDICR010000006.1, from coordinate 400,007 downwards.
CGCGCATGGTGGTCAAGCGCACCTCGGCGACCGCCGCGGGCCAGATCTATCTGCCGCAGATCAACATGTTCCTGGCCGCGGGCGTCGTCCTGCTGATCGGCGTCTTCAAGACCTCCGATAATCTTGGTCAGGCCTATGGTCTGGCGGTGACCGGCACCATGGTGGTGACCACCTCGCTGGCCTTTATCGTCGTGCGCCGCCGCTGGCGCTGGCCGCTGATCGGCGCCTTCGCCCTGATCGGCCCGATGTGGGCGCTGGATGTGACCTTCCTGGCCGCCAATTCGCTGAAGATTCTTTCCGGCGCGGCCATGCCGCTGGTGCTGGGCGGCGCCCTCTTCCTGATCATGGCGACCTGGGTGCGGGGCGGCGACCTGCTGACCGCCAAGGTCCGCCGCGATACGCCCGACCTTGAGGATTTCCTGGGCATGCTGCAGGCGCGGCCGCCGCATCGGGTGCCGGGCACGGCGGTCTATCTCACGGCCGACCCGGACCATGCGCCCGGCGCTCTGCTGCACAACCTCAAGCACAACAAGGTGCTGCACCAGCAGAACATCATCTTGACCGTGGAGACCACCGACAGCCCCCGGGTTTCGGACGAGGAGCGGGTGCGCTGTGAGCCGATCAACGACGACTTCAAGCGCGTCGCGGTGAAGTGCGGCTTCATGGAGACGCCCAACATCCCCAAGGCCCTTGCCGCCTGCCGCAAACAGGGGCTGGTCTTCGACGTACTCTCGACCTCCTTCTTCCTCGGCCGCAAGACGGTGGTGGCGAATCTGCGTAAGGGCCTCGGCCGCTGGCAGGATCGGCTTTTCATCCTTTTGGCCAAGAACTCGGCCAATCCCACCGACTTCTACCAGATCCCCCCCGGCCGGGTGCTGGAGATGGGCACCCAGGTCAGCGTATAGACGGCCGGGGCTGGGCGGGACCTTAAGGAGACGGCCATGCGCAGCGGGCTCGCGGCTTTGCTTTTTCTGCTCGTCCTGGCGCCGGCGCCCCGGGCCGCCGCCTTCGACGGCGTCAGCGAGGCGCGCTACCAGACCCTCCTCGCCGAGGCCAAGGCCGGACAGCAGCCCATCGACTGGGGCGCGCTGCGGCTCGCCTATGCCGACTCGGCGGAATTCGATGTCACCGGCGGGCGCACCGATGTCCCGCGCAAAGCCATGTTCGAGGCGATCAATGCCGGCGACAACGCCGCCGCGCTGGCCCAGGCCAAGATCATCCTCGCCCAGGACTATGTCGATATCGACGCCCACCTCGTCGCCGACCTGGCCGACCAGAAGCTCGGCGACGCCGCGGCGGCCCAGCGCGAGCACGCCATCGTCGCGGGCCTTATTGGCTCCATCCATACGGGCGATGGCTCCAGTCCGGCCCAGGCCTTCACGGTGATCACCGTCGGCGAGGAATATGCGGTGATGCGCGCCTTCGCCATGAATGTGACCGGCCAGGAGCTCATGCAATCTGGCGGCCACACCTACGACAAGCTCACCGCCGTCGACAGCGACGGCAAGCCGCGGATCTTCTACTTTCTGATCGACCGCGTCCTGGCGACCGAAGGGGCGGTGGTGAAGAGGCGCTGATCTCGGTCCTCCGGTCGAGGATTCTCAGCTCTTCGGCGCATATCCGAACGACGAGCCCTGCAGTTGCGGCAGGTCGTCTGTGATTTCCCACCAGGGCGCCTTGGATGCGACGAAGGCGTTGAACTGCGGCCGCACGCCAGGGTCGGCATCGGTGGTTCCCAGGCGGATGTGCACCAGGCCCTTGTCGTGCCGCTCGGTCATGACGCTCGAGCCGCAATGCTTGCAGAAGCAGCGCTTCACCCCCGGCGAGGACTCATAGCGCGTCAGGGCCTCGGCGCCGCTGACCAGCGTCAGGCTCTCCATCGGCGCCCGCATCGAGCTGGCGAAGGCGCTTCCGCTCCATTTGCGGCAATTGGAGCAGTGGCAGTTATAGGTCGGCCCGGCCACCTCGATCTCATAGCGCACGACGCCGCAAAGGCAGCTTCCGGTGATCATGGGTCGGGTCTCCGTTCGAGGCGAATGCTTGTAGCGGATCGCTGCTTGACCGGCGACCGCGCCGGCGTAGTCTCAGCGGCATCTCCGGGGAGCCCTGCTCGATGGGCTGAGATACCGCTGGCGCTTGGACGCGCGGCGCGGTGACCCGCTGAACCTGATCCGGGTCATGCCGGCGAAGGGAGAGAACCGGGATCGCGGCCGGGCCGCACCCTCTTTTCGACCCCGCCGGCGCCCGCCCAAGGCTTTAAGGAGCCACGCCGATGAACGTCCAGACCCCGATCGCCAACACCATCCCGACCGGCGAGCGCCCCGGTTCGCGCAAGGTCTACCAGCCGGGCGTGCTCTTTCCCTGCCTGCGCGTGCCCTTCCGCGAGGTGGCCGTGCATCCGACCGCCAATGAGCCGCCGGTCACCCTCTACGACCCCTCCGGCCCCTATACCGATCCTCACGCGACCATCGACATCGACAAGGGCCTTCAGCGCCCGCGCGAGGCTTGGGTCCTGGCCCGCGGCGACGTCGAGGTGGTCGAGGCCCGTGCGGTCAAGCCGGAGGACAATGGCGGCGCCAAGGGCAAGTACCTGGCGCCCGAATTCAAGTCCGATCGCCGGCCGTTGCGCGGCAAGGCCGGCGCCCATGTCACCCAGCTCGAATACGCCCGCGCCGGGATCATCACCGCCGAGATGGAATATGTCGCCATCCGCGAGAACCTGCGCCGCGATGCGCTGGGGCAGGCGGTGCGCGACGGCGAGGACTTCGGCGCCTCCATTCCCGACCATGTGACGGCGGAGTTCGTCCGCGACGAGGTGGCCCGCGGCCGGGCCATTATCCCGGCCAACATCAACCATGGCGAGCTGGAGCCGATGGCGATCGGCCGCAACTTCCTGGTCAAGATCAACGCCAATATCGGCAATTCGGCGGTGCTCAGCCAGGTGGCCGACGAGGTCGACAAGATGGTCTGGGCGATCCGCTGGGGCGGCGACACCATCATGGACCTGTCCACCGGCCGCAACATCCACAACATCCGCGAGTGGATCATCAGAAACTGCCCGACGCCGCTCGGCACGGTGCCGATCTACCAGGCGCTGGAAAAGGTGGGCGGCGTCGCCGAGGACCTGACCTGGGAGGTGTTCCGCGACACCCTGATCGAGCAGGCCGAGCAGGGGGTGGACTATTTCACCATCCATGCCGGGGTGCGGCTGTCCTACATTCCGCTTACGGCCAAACGCGTCACCGGCATCGTCTCCCGTGGCGGCTCGATCATGGCCAAGTGGTGCCTGGCCCATCACCAGGAAAACTTCCTCTATGAGCATTTCGAGGACATCTGCGAGATCATGCGCGCCTATGACGTGTCGTTCAGTCTCGGCGACGGCCTGCGTCCCGGCTCGACGGCCGACGCCAATGACGCGGCCCAGTTCGCCGAGCTGGAAACCCTCGGTGAACTGACGAAAGTCGCCTGGGCGCATGGGGTGCAGGTGATGATCGAGGGGCCCGGCCACGTGCCGATGCACAAGATCAAGGCCAATATGGACAAGCAGCTGAAGGTCTGCGGAGAGGCGCCCTTCTATACGCTCGGCCCGCTGGTGACCGACGTGGCGCCCGGCTACGACCACATCACCTCGGCCATCGGCGCGGCCATGATCGGCTGGTTCGGCACCGCCATGCTCTGCTATGTAACGCCCAAGGAGCATCTGGGCCTGCCCGACCGCGAGGACGTCAAGCAGGGCGTCATCGCCTACAAGATCGCCGCCCACGCCGCCGACCTCGCCAAGGGCCATCCGGGCGCTCAGCTCTGGGACGACGCCCTGTCCCGCGCCCGCTTCGAATTCCGCTGGGAGGACCAGTTCAATCTCGGCCTCGATCCGGAGACGGCGCGCGAATTCCACGACGAGACCATGCCGGCCGAGGCGCACAAGACCGCCCACTTCTGCTCCATGTGCGGCCCCAAGTTCTGCTCGATGAAGATCAGCCACGAAATCCGCGACTCTGCAGCGGGCCAGAACGACGTCGCCATCGCCGGCATGGCCGAGATGGCGGAAAAGTTCAGGGACGGCGGCGGTGAGATCTATGTGGAGACCAAGATTTAGCGTCAGCGGACTTGCACTTAATCCGCTCATCCCCGCGCACGAAAGCGGGGACCCAGGCCTTTTATCCTGAGGACCCAGTATGGCGTTGATGCCGCAGATTGACCACAAAGGACACCAAGCACGCCAAGAAGAGAAGAAAAGGTCAGCTCTGACCCTTGGTGACCTTTGTGTGCTTGGTGGTCAAAAAAGCCTGGGTGCCCGCTTTCACGGGAACGAGCGGCTTAAAGGGATAGGGCGAGGGATGGAATTGCCGCCGCACATCCACATCACGGGCGCCTCGGGCTCAGGCGTCAGCACGCTTGGCGTGTCGCTCGCTAGGCGCCTGGGGTGCACTCATCTTGATACGGATGATTTTTATTGGGCGCCGACCGACCCGTCATTCCAGGCGCCGCGAAAGATTTCGGAGCGGCTCGGGTTGCTGCGGGCGGCCTTCGAGGCGGCGCCGGAGGGCTGGGTGCTGTCCGGCTCGCTCGACGGCTGGGGCGATCCGCTGATTCCGCTGTTCGATCGCGTCATCTTCCTGAGCGCGCCGACCGAGGTCCGGCTGGCGCGGCTTGCCGAGCGCGAGCGGCGGCGGCTGGGGTCGGCCATCGATCCGGGCGGCGCCTTGCACCCGCACCATCTGGACTTCCTCGCCTATGCCACCGCCTATGACACCGGTGTCTTCACCAGCAGGTTGACCGGCCGCTATCGGGCGCGGCACGAGGCCTGGCTGACGGCGCTGCCGTGCCCGCTCATTCGGCTCGATGGCGCCTTGCCAGCCGCGACGCTGGCGAGGCTTGCGCTGACCTAGGGAAACCGCGTTAGCCTTGCGAAAAGTCAGGTAAGGAGCGTGCGCGTGAGTGCGGGATCGAGGACGGCCGTGGTTGGGGCCGAGGTGGACGCCATTGTGGTCGGGGCCGGGTTCGGCGGCCTTTACCAGCTCTACAAGCTGCGCGAAGCGGGCCTAAGCGTCCAGGGGTTCGAGGCTGGGACGGACGTCGGCGGGACCTGGTACTGGAACCGCTATCCGGGCGCGCGCTGCGACATTCCCAGCCTGTTCTATTCCTACACCTGGTCGGAAGACCTGCGGCGCGACTGGCGCTGGAGCGAGAAATACGCGGCCCAGCCGGAGATCCTGCGCTACGCCAACCATGTCGCCGACCGGTTCGACCTGCGCCCGCTGATCGCCTTTCAGACCCGCGTGCTTTCCGCGACCTTCGACGAGGCGACCGATCGCTGGAGCATCGTCACCGACCGCGGCGACGCTGTGTCCGCCCGCTGGCTGATCATGGCCACCGGCTGCCTTTCCACCCCGCGCGCGCCGGCGATTCCCGGCGTCGAGCGTTTCGCCGGCGAGACCTATCACACCGGCGCCTGGCCGCATGAGGGCGTCGACTTCACCGGCAAGCGCGTGGCCGTCATCGGCACCGGCTCGTCCGGCATCCAGTCGATCCCCGAGATCGCCGCCCAGGCCGACCAGGTCATCGTCTTCCAGCGCACGCCCAACTTCTCGATCCCCGCGCGCAATACGCCCCTGACCGACAAGGACATCGAGGCCTTCAAGGCGATGTACCCGCAGTACATCGCCATGATCAAAGGGCCGGGCATGGGCTTCGGCGGCGGCAGCGCCGAACTGCCCATCCCCGACGACGAGGCGCAGCGCCAACGCTATGAGGAGCTCTGGGCCATCGGCGGCGCGGGCTTCCTGGCCGCCTGGGGCAACCTCTTGACCAGTATCGAGGTCAACGAGCGCGCCGCCGGCTTCGTGCGCGACAAGATCGGCGAACTGGTCAACGACCCGGCCACGGCCGAGGCCTTATCGCCGCGCGACCATCCGCTGGGCACCAAGCGCATCTGCGTCGATACCGGCTATTACGAGACCTATAACCGGCCGAACGTCGCCCTGGTGAGCCTGCGCCAGACCCCGATCGAGGCGATCACGGCGGACGCCGTTCGCACATCCGAGGCGACCTATGAGGTCGACGCCCTGGTCTTCGCCACCGGCTTCGACGCCATGACCGGCGCGCTTTTGGCCATCGATATCAAGGGCGCGGGCGGCGCCGATTTCCGCGAGGCCTGGGCCGAGGGGCCGAAAGCCTATCTGGGCCTGGCGGTGGCCGGCTTTCCCAACCTCTTCCTGGTCACCGGCCCAGGCAGCCCGTCGGTGCTGTCGAACATGATCAACTCCATCGAACAGCACGTCGAGTGGATCAGCGACTGCATCGCCTATATGCGCGCAAAGGGCCAGACGCGCATCGCCGCCGACGCCGCGACTCAAGAGGCCTGGGTCGATCACGTGCGGCGCGTGGCGGACAAGACGCTCTTTCCGCGCGCCGCCTCCTGGTACATGGGCGCAAACATCCCGGGCAAGCCGCGGGTCTTCATGCCCTATATCGGCGCTGGCTACCGGCAGAAGTGCAACGACGTGGCGGCGAAAGACTATGAGGGGTTTGAGTTGGCTTGAGAAGTGTTGGCAAATCTTGCCAATCGACTAGTCATCGCCGATGGCCACTCGCATATCAGCCTGACCGAGCCGCTGGACCGGTTCATTGACGACCGGGTCGGCTCCGGCGACTATCAGAACGCCAGCGAGGTCGTGCGCGCCGCCCTGAGGCTTTTGAAACGGCAGTCTGACAATGACGGGCAGACCCTGGCCCATCTGCGCGCCGCCATCCAGGCGGGCATCGAAGACGTCGAGGCCGGCCGTTTCGAGGTGGTGAGCGACCTAGGGCTCTGGTTCGACGAACTGGAAGCCGAAGTGGACGCAGCTACGCGTCCCACTGCGGAATGACGGCCATTGTCACGGCCAAGGCCCGTCGTGACTTGTTCATCCTTCTGGCCGCCAGCCGCAGGTTTGACCTGAAGTGGGCAGTCGCCTCGCGCGAATTAGCACTTTGTAAACCTAAGATTAGAGATGGCGTTATGGAACCCGAATACTTATCTATGGATTTCGGGGGTTATTCTCTCGTGTGAGAGTAGGTCATGAATACAGCCCAAATCGAAATCCTGCCCAAACGTGGACAATGGATCGTTAAGATCAACGCGGATGCCTATATCGGGCCCTACCCTTACGAAACCGCCATGCTGACCGCCATCGCGCTTGCCGACGCCGCCTGGCGGCTCGGCAGCCAGCCCTCGGTGGTTCTCCAAGATCGCAAGGGCGAGCGCCGCACCGTCTGGGAGCGACCGGCGGAGCGCCACGAGGTCTACGCCTGAACGGCTTCAGCCTCGATCAGGGATGCGCGCCGGCGGCCAGCCAGTCTTCCGTGGCCTTGCGGGCGTCCTCGCCGGTGTCGACGCCGCCGGCGAGCACCGCCTTGGCGACGAAGTCCGTGGTCGCGGCGGTATAGGTCTTGGCCGGATCGATGTCGGCCGAGGCGATGGTCGCGTGCATGACGCCGCCGAACGGCGTGGGCTTGGCCAGGATGTCCTTCAGCCGCGCGCCGGTGATCGTTCCGCGCCAGACGGTGTCGTGGAAGGGCACGATGGCGTGGACCTGATAGCGGGTCACCTCTCGGGTGCGGAAGCTTTCGAACAGGTCGCCTTCCGGCTGGATGCCGATCTGCGTCCCCGCCGCCGCCTTCCAGGCCGCGGCGAGATTCTCGGCGGTCAGCCGATTGCGCTCATCGGGGGTCTGTCCCACCACCGGGACCACGCCGACGCGGACATCCAACGGCCGCGCATAGCGCTCCACCAGGGCCGCGATGGCCGGGTCGGCCTTCACGCCCGCATCCACCGGGATCAGTTCGTCGGCATAGTGGGCCAGCCGCCATCCGGTCTTAGCATCGCCCTCGAAGCTCAGATCGAACGCGCCCAGCCGCACGCCGAACTCGCCGTCCTGCACGATGGGCACGACCTGGCCGTTCAGGTTCTTCGCCTCGAGCAGTTGGTAGAGATAGGTGTGGGAATCGCCGCCGACGACCGCGTCGATGCCGCGCGTGCTGTTCACCAGCCGCCGGTCGTCGAGCACGCCGATATGGGTGACCGCGATGACGATGTCGGCCTCGGCGCGGGCGCGGGGAATCCAGAGGTCGGCCGCCGCGACCGGGTCGGTGAATTTCAGGCCCGTGGTCTGCGGGTAGCTCGCCGAACGCGGCGCGGTGAGGCCGAGGAAGGCGACCCTGACCGGCCCTATCCTGCGCACGACGAAGGGTTTTACGCCGGGCAACAGGGCGCCGAAGGCGTCGGTGACGTTGGCGCAGATCCATGGAAAGCGCGAGAGCCGGATCAGCTTGGCCAACGCGGCCTGCGCGCCGACGGCGTCCTTGGCGTCGGCCGCGTCCTTCAGCTTGAACTCGTTGTTGCCGATCGCGGCCAGGTCGTAGCCGATGGCGTTCATCGTCGCGATCTCGTCGACGCCCTCGTACTGGGTGGCCAGCGGCCCGCGCGTGGTGGTGTCGCCGGAATCGATCAGCAGCACCGGCGCGTGGGCTTCGGCCTTCAACCTGCGGACAAGCGTTGCGCGTCTGGCCGCGCCCCCCGTGCCGCAATGCTCCGCCGGTCCCTTGGCCTTCTCGACGTAACAGAAGTTGCGCAGGTGTCCGTGGATGTCGTTGTCGTGCAGGATGACCAGATCTTGCGTCGCGGCGCCGGCCGGCCCGACGGCCAGCAAGCCCAAGCTTCCCACCATCCCCGCCAGCCAGCCCCGACGACTCATCTCAGCCTTCCCCGACCCTTCGGCCTTTGATAGGCGCTCAGCCGGTGAAAAGCATCAGGATGGCGGGACCTTCGCCGCTCTCCACGACCGTATCGCCGCGGAAACCGGCCTTTTCATAGGCGCGTCGGGCGCGCAGATTGTGCACATCCGGATCGATGGCGACGGCTGGTGCGCCGTCCGCCCGCAGCTGCTCGGCCAGACGCCTGAGGAAGATCGCACCGTGACCGCGGCCGAGCATCTCGGGTTCGCCGACGAAGGCGTCGATGGCGCGCGATCCGGCCGGCAGCCCGGCAAAATGCGGCTGTGGCCAGGCATCGACCTGATAGTGCTGCACATAGGCGAAGGGCCGGCCTTGGAACGACACGATGCGCATGACCATGCGCGGCTCCCCCAGGTCCTCGCTCAGCGTTGCCGCCTCTTGCTCCGGATCGCCCCACCAGCGGGCCACCTCCGGCCTTTGCAGCCAGGCGCGCAGCATGGGCAGGTCATCGACGGTGGCTGGCCGAAAGCCATAGGGGTCTGGATCGCCGGACATGCCTCGCGCCTTCATCCTCGATGACGGCGGCGCGAGACCGCGCCGCCCTACCGCCAGCCGTCGTGATCACGTCCGTGGCGCCAGTCACGATAGCCGTGCGCCCAGCCGCCATGCCAGCGCTCGCCGACAAGGTAGCGCGGTCCGCCGTACCAGACTGGGCCGGCGTAATAGGCCGGCTCGTCGTAGAAGACCGGCGGCGGCGGTGGCGGCGGCGCCTCGCGGTAGATGACTGGAGCGGGGGCCTGCTCGATCACCGGCTCGTAGTGATAGGCGATGCTGCGCCTGACCACGTGATGGACGACGTGATGGTGGACGACGGGGCAGCCGCACCGAGCCGCCGCGTCGGCCGGGCCTGCCGCAGCAGCCAGACCCGCGGCCAGGCTGGCGGCCGTGAGCGCCGCATTCAGCATCTTCATCTTAAGGTCTCCTGGTTCAAACATTCGCGCCTAGGCCGCGGCGCGGCGTGGTTGCGAATTCGTTAACAGGATCGCGCACAGCCGATGAACTGCGGCTGAACTGGGGCGATAGGTCCCGTGCAGGACGAGCGCTTCGACGGATTCGACCCCGCCGCCAATTGATCGGGAGGCAATGCCGCGCGCTTGTTGTAGGATGGCGGGATGGACGATCTGACCAGCAGCCAGCGCGAGGCTTTGCAGATCTTGGCGCGTAAGAAGGCCGGGGACGATGTCGGCTTCGTCAATATCGCCGACGCGCGGGCCCTGACGGACCTGGGCCTTGCGCAGCGCAGCCGCGAAGGCTGGGACATCACGCCGGAAGGCTCGGCCGTCCTGGCCGGCGGGTCGGACAAGCCCGCAAACTCGGATTTGTCGCCGAGTTAGGCGGCGACCGCCTCGGGCCAGGACGTCGCCGAGGCTTCGGTGCGATCCGGCAAGAGGCTGCGCTTCAAGCGCCCGAGCGAGCGGCGGACGCGCCAATAGGGACTTTGGCTGGTGGCGACCGCGCGGCCGCGCAAGGAACGCCTGACCGAGGCGCGGTCGATCCGATGTTTCACCGGATCGGCATAGAAGGCCGAGATCTTCGTCCTGCCCATGCCCGGGGTGGCCAGCCAGGCGGGAATATAGGCTCGGGCGAGACGATCGACGTCGTTCAGGATGCGGGTCATGCCGGTTCCCGAAGCGGGACAGGGCGCGTGGAAGGCGTCTCCGAGCAGGACAACGCCCGGCCGCACCTGGCCGCGAACGGCGTAGAGGTCGGTGCTGCGCACCTCCAGTTTCCGCACCACCTCCAGCCCCGCCAGGGCGGGTGCGAGCTCCGGCAGGGTCTCGGAAAGGACGCCGACGGGATCGGCGCGCATCCGTCCCACCCAGGGGTCGTCGAGCTCGCGATAGCTGAAGACGTTGACCCGGATCTCGCCCAGCATCGGGAAGATGGTCGCATAGGCGATGCGGTCGCCAAACCTCCCGTGGCGGATCTGCGCTTCGATCTCTCGGATATCGCCGGCGCGGGGCGCGACGCTGAAACCAAGGCAGAGCGAATGACGTTCGCTGAAGGTGCGCCTTTGGATGCCGAGGCCGGCGCGCAGGCGCTCGCCGCGACCGGTGGCCAGCACAACAAGACGGCCGCTGATCCGCTCGCCCGTCGTCAAGATCACGCTCTGCAGATCATCGGACGTCTCGATCTCGTCCACCTTGCCCTCGACAAAGGTCACCTGCGGCGGCAGGGCCGCCCGAACGTGGGCGATCCAGCGGTCGTAGCGCGCGCCGCAATCCTTCAGGGGCGGCCGTTGCGCGCCGGCCGCATCTTCGCCCCAACAGGCCTGTTCAAAACAGGACAACACGCCCAGCGACTCCAGATGCGCGATCTGGTCGATGCCGAGTTTCTCGTTGCGGAAATCCGATGGCGGATCGCGCCGCGGATCGATCAGGCTGACGGCATGCCCGGCGCGGCCGAGCACGAGGGCCAGCAATGAGCCCGCCATGCCGCCGCCGATGATAAGTATCCGGCTCTCCGTCGAGTTGTCGAAGGCCGTGGCGCACAGCGAATTAACCAAAGCAGATTTCCCCGAGCCGAAATGAAACGCTGAGCCAGGTTTGCAAGGACGGCGCCGATTTTCTCGATCCCGACAAATTGTGCCGTCATACCGTCGAAGACTTCAGCTTATCGGCGCCAACTGCATTCCGGTTCCCGGGAACGGCCTCGACGGTAACGCGTTTAAAGCTGGCCCCAATACCTGGGCCGCAAGGACAGAGCACCATGACCTCACGATGGATAACGACGGCCGTGGCGGCGCTCAGCCTCGTCATCGCGGCCGCGCCGGCGATTGACGCGGCGGCGCAAGGCGATCATGGCGGCGGCCACGGCGGCGGCGATCAACACGGCGGCGGCCAAGGCGGCGGTGACCACGGTGGTGGCGGCCACGGCGGTGGCGGCTCCCATGGCGGCGGCTACGCCCACGGCGGCTACGGCGGCGGCCACGGTGGCTACGGCGGCGGTCATGGCGGCTATCGCGGCGGATATGGCGGCGGCTATGGCTATGGCGGCGCCCTGATCGGCGGCTTGGCCCTTGGCGCGGCGCTCGGCTATTACGGCGGCCACCCCTATTATTGCCGTAACCACCACCACTGGCGCTGGGATCCCTACTATCATCGTTACGCCTACTATTATGGCGGCGGCTACTGCTGATCACGCCGAAGGCGTCTGATCCGACCGCCTGACGCAGCGGCGGTGCATGCGCCGCCGCAGGGAGGTTTGCGTTGGACGCGCCAGCGCCGCCCGGCGAGATGATCGACATCGGTAGCCGGCGCCTGCATTGCCTTCGCGCCGGGACGGGAAGCCCGGCGGTGGTGTTCGAGTCCGGCGGCGGTGGCGGCTCGGCGGTCCAGGACCTTGTCGTCCAGCGCCTTGTCGCCCTCTTCGCCCGCGCGATCCTCTACGACCGCGCCGGCCTTGGCTGGAGCGACCCGGCCCCGCCGGGACGTTCGTTCCAGGAGCGGGCCGGCGGCCTGCACGCGCTTTTGCGGGCCGTCGGCGAATCCCCGCCCTATGTCCTGGTCGGCGCCTCGTTCGGCGGCCTGACCGCACGCGCCTTCAGCCGGCGCTATCCGGATGAGGTGGTCGGCATGGTGCTGGTCGACGCCGCCGAGGAGGAGAAATACTTCCCGACCATGGCCGGCATGCGGGCCTGGCACGAAGAGGAACTCAAGACCGAGGCGCGGCGCGCGGCAAGCGGCGAACTTCGCCGCCAGGCCGAGCCGCTGGTGCGAAAAGCGCGCGGGTTCACCGAGGCTGAGAAGGCATGGCTGCTGGAAATCCTCTCGCGTCCCGGCCACTTCCTGGCGGCGCTCGATGAGCTTTCCGCCATCGATGCGACGCCGCCGGAGATGCAGGTGGCGGGAGGCTTCGGCCGTCTCGGCGACATGCCCCAGATCGTGCTCAGCGCGGACAAGCCCGTCACCGGCGACATGGCCGTCTGGCACGAGGGCGCGACGGCGGCGCAGACCCGCCTGGCGGCGCTGTCCAGCAACAGCGAGCACATCATAGGGATTGGCCTCGGCCACTCGATCGCGCTGGAGCGCCCGGCGCTGGTGGCCGCCGCGATCGCCGCGGTGCTGAAGGCCGCGACCGGCGCCCCGCGATACCACCGAGGTTCGGCGCCTGGCCGCCGCCCCGAAAGCCAGGTCCTGAGCGCCTGGACGGCGAAGGGCGTCGACTTAGCGCGCGCGTTGCACTCCATGCCGACCCTCGGCGAATTCCTCGATCATCCTGGAGCAGAAGGCGGGCAGGTCGTCGGGTTTGCGCGAGGTCACCAGGCCGTTGTCGACCACCACCTCCTCATCGACCCAGTCGGCGCCGGCATTGCGCAGATCGGCCTCGAGCGAGGGCCATGAAGTCATGCGCTTGCCCTCCACCGCCTCGGCATTGATCAGCATCCATGGCCCGTGGCAGATCGCCGCGATCGGCTTTCCGGCCTCGGCGAAGGACCGCACGAAGTCGATGGCGCTGGGCTCCAGCCGCAGCGCATCGGGGTTCATGACCCCGCCGGGCAGCACAATGGCGTCGTACTGGGCGGCGTCGGCATGGGCTAGGTCATGGTCCACGTGCACGCTGCGGCCCTTGTCGTGGTGGACGAAGCCCTGGATGTCGCCAGCTTTGGGCGCGACGATGTCCACTTGCGCGCCTTCCGCGCGTAGGGCCTCGACCGGCTTTTCCAGTTCGGCCTGTTCGAACCCATCGGTTGCGAGCACCGCCACCTTGTGACCTTGCAGTCGATTGCCGGCCATCGGGAAAACCTCCGTCTCGGTTGAATGATGCCCATGAACGACGACCGACGAACGCGGTTCCTAACGCCAAGCTCTTGCATTGGATACGATCCAGATATATCGAAGATTACGATATATCTGGAGAATGACAGAATGAGCGATCTGAATGAACGGCCGGCTCGGTCCGGCTTTCCATTCGGGCTTGGCGCGGTGATGCGCCGGCCGCCGCTGCGGGCCTGGAACCTGACGGTGATCGGCGCGGCCCAGGTTACGCCGCGCATGCTGCGGGTGAGCTTCGCGGCGAGCGCCCTCGCCGCCGAGGCCTGGCGGCCAGGCCAGGACCTGGTGCTGTCGCTGCCGCAAGCCGGCGGCGCCTTGGCGCGGCGGCACTATACGATCCGCGATGTCGACCGGCCGTCGGGCCGGGTGGATATCGATTTCGTGCTGCATGGCGACAGTCCGGCCGGCCGCTGGGCGCGTGCGGCTAGGCTGGGCGAGGCGATCGAGGCGCACGGCCCGCGCGGACGCACCACCCTGGCGGGCGACGTCGAGCATCACCTGTTCTTGGGCGATGAGACCTGCATTCCCGGCATCTTCGCCATGGCCGAGGCCTTGTCGGCCGGCGCTCACGCCACGGCCCTGATCGAGATCGCCGGCCCCGAGGAGGCGCAGACCCTTTCCGCCCGCGCCGATGTCAAGCTCGAGTGGCTGTCGCGCGGCGGCGCGCCGGCCGGGCCAAGTCCGCTGTTGCTCGACCGCCTGCAGGCGCTGGATCCCTCGGCCGTGGGCACGCACGCCTATGTCATCGGCGAGACCAGCAACGTGCGCGCCCAGCGCCACTATCTGATGGCGCACGGCTTCGACAAGGCGCGCATCACCACCGAGGGCTATTGGCGACCGGGCCGTATCGGCGGTCACGACCACGTTTGAGTCCGGTGCTAGTGGCCGCCACTCACCGGCTGGGCGGATAGCTGCAGCCGCGGTGCGATCCAGACGGCCATCGCGCCCAGGATGAAGACGCCGGCGCAGACCAGGAAGACGTGGTCGGTGGCCAGCATGACCGCCTGGCTGTCGGTCAGCCGATCGAGCTGATCCAGGGCCTGGCCGGCCGTCATGCCGCCGCGCTTCAGGGTGTCGAGCATCGCCTGCGGGGCGTTCAGCGACCCGACCAGGGTGGTGCGGTGGATGCTGGCGAAATTCTGCCAGGCGGTGGTGGTGATCGAGGTGCCGAAGGCCGCCGCGGTGGTGCGGGTGAAATTCATCAACCCGGCCGCCGATGCGGTCTCCCGCGGCAGCACCGAACCTAGGGCCAGGCCGGTGATCGGGATGAAGAAGAAGGGCACGGCGACGCCCTGCAGCACCTGCGGCAGGCTGACCTGGAAGACGTCGATATCGGGCGCGAACCCGCTGCGCCAGAGCGAGGCGAGGCCGAGAACCGTGACGCCGAACGACACCAGGATCCGCCCGTCGACCTTGGTGCTCAGCCGCGCCACGATCGGCGACAGCAGGACGGCGAAAATGCCTTGCGGCGCCACCGCGCGCCCGGCCCAGGTGGCGTTGTAGCCCAGATTGGTCTGCAGCCAGAGCGGCATGAGCACGATGGAGGAGAAAAAGGCGCCGAAGACCAGCGCCATGATCAGGGTCGCGGTGGCGAAGCCGCGATGGCGGAACACCTTGAGGTCGACGATCGGGTGGGCGTCGGTCAGCTCCCAGATCAGGAAGGCCACAAAACCGATGACCGCGACGACGCCAAGGCCGACGATAAGCGGCGAGTTGAACCAGTCCAGGTCCTTGCCCTTGTCGAGCATGATCTGCATCGACCCGATCCACAGGATCAGCAGGGCAAGGCCGGTGAAATCGACCGGATTGCGCTCGGTGCGCGTCTCGCGGCTGGCCAGGAAGCGCCAGGCGACGATGGCGCAGAGCGCGGCGACCGGAATATTGATGAAGAAGATCGACGACCAACCGACATTGTCGACCAGCGCGCCGCCGAGCAGCGGGCCGGCGACCGGCCCGACCACGGTGGTCATGCTCCACAGGCCGATGGCCATGGCCTGCTGGTGGGGCGGGAAGATGCGGCGCAGCAGGGTCTGGCTCAGCGGCATGATCGGGCCGCCGGAGAGGCCCTGCAGCACGCGCAGGCCGACCAGGGCGCCGAACGAGGGCGCAAAGCCGCACAGCATGGAACAGAGGCCGAAGCCGGCGACGGCGATGACGAAGATCCGCACCGCGCCGAACCTCTGCGCCAGCCAGCCGGTCAGCGGCACGGTGATCGCCTCGGCGACGGCATAGGAGGTGATGACCCAGGTGCCCTGACTGGGCGAGACGGCCAGGCCGCCGGCGATATTGGGGACGGAGACGTTGGCGATGGTGGTGTCCAGCACGACCATGAAGTTGGCCAGGGCCAGGACGATGCCGGCGATCCACAAGGCCGAGCCGCTCATCACCGCGAAATCGGTGTCGTCCCCGGATCTTGCTGCATCGGCTTTGGCGGCGTCCGACATGGCCGCCTAGCCGCCGGAAACGTCGATGGTGGCCTTCATGGACAGGCCGACGCGCAGGGGGTGGGCCTGCAGGTCGCGCGGGTCGAGCGAGATGCGCACCGGCAGCCGCTGGACGATCTTGATCCAGTTGCCGGTGGCGTTCTGGGCTGGGATCAGGGCGAAGGCCGCGCCGGTGCCGCCGGCGACGCCCGCCACGCGGCCGTGGAACTTGACGCCGCCGCCATAGATGTCGGCGGTCAGGATCACCGGCTGGCCCAGCCGCACATGGCGCAGCTGCACCTCCTTGTAGTTGGCGTCGACATAGGCGCGGCCGATCGGCACCACGCTCATCAGGGTTTCGCCGACTTGCAGCTGCTCGCCGAGCGCGACATTCTTCTTGGCCACCACGCCGTCGAAGGGCGCGCGCAGGGTGGTGCGGTCGACATCGAGCTGCGCCGCATCGACCTTGGCCCGGGCGGCGGCGACCTCCGGATTGGCCGACGGCGCCGCGCCGCTGATCAGGGCGGTGTTGACCGCCTTGTCGCCGATCGCCGCGCCGCGCTGGGCCTGGGCTTGGATCTTCGCCGCCCGCGCCTGGGTCAAGGCCGCCTCGGCCTGGCTGGCCTGGTTCTCGGCCTGGGTCAGTTCGTCGCCGGAGACGGCGCCAGTCTGGGCGAGGCGCTGGCGGCGTCCAAGCTCGGTGCGGGCGCGGGCGAGGTCGGACTGGGCGCTCATGATCTGGGCGTCGGCGCGGGTGATGTCGGCGGCGCGCACGTCGATCTGCCCGCTCAGGGCCTGCTCGTTGGCGAAATAGCCGTTCACCTTGCGGGTCGCCTGGTCGAGTTCGGCCTGGGCCTGGGTGAGCGCGACCCTGGCGTCTGTATTGTCGATCTGCACCAGCACCTGGCCCTTCTTGACCGGCTGGGTGTCGGTGACGAAGACCTTGGCCACCTGGCCGGCCACCTGCGGGGTGATCTCGGCGATGTCGGCGTTGACATAGGCGTCGTCGGTGAAGACGTGGGTGCGGCCGACGACCAACCAATAGGCGCCGTAGATCAGGCCGATCACGACCACGACCGCCGCCAGGACGATGAACAGCTGGGTGCGGCGGCTCGTAGGGCGCGCCGGTTTGGAGTCGGGCGCCGGTTTGGTCTCGACCGCTGGCGCGGAGAAGGGAGAGGGGGCTGAATCAGCCATGGGTTTGGTCCTGCAGCCGGAAGCCGCCGCCAAGCGCCTTCACCAGTTGGATATCGAGGGCGAAAGCGCGCGCTTGCAGGTCGACCACGGTGCGGCGCGCCGCCAGCACATTGTCCTCGACCAGAAGCACGGACTGATAGTCGGAAAGGCCGCCTTCGTAGCGCAGTCCGGCGATGCGATAGGCGTCCTCGTCGGCGGTCAACGCCGCCTGGCTCTGCGTCAGGCGCTCGTTCAGCGCCCGCTCGCTCTGGGCGGCGTCGGCCACATCCTGCAACGCCTGCGTCACGGTGGCGTCATAGGTGGCGACGGCGTCGGCATAGTCGGCGTCGGCGCCGCGCAGATTGGCGCGTAGCCGGCCGCCCTCGAAGATGGGCAGGGTCACCGCCGGCCCGACTTGGCCGATGTCCGATCCGGCCTCGAAGATGTTGTGCAGATGCAAGGCCTCGAAACCGATATCGGCCACCAGATTTATGTCCGGGTAGAACTGGGCCTTGGCCACGCCGATGCGCTTGGCGGCGGCCTCGGCCCGCCAGCGGGCGGCGACCACGTCTGGACGGCGGCCGATCAGGTCCGCCGCCAGGCTGGGCGGCAGGCCGAACGCCTTGAGCACCGCCGGGCCGGGCCTTGCGATGCTGAGGCCGCGGTCGGGGCCTTCGCCGAGCAGGGCCGCGATCCTGTCGCGGGTCAGGCCGATCTCCTCGTCGAGTTCGGCGACCTCGGCCCTGGCGGTGTCGACGCCGGCCTCGGCCTCTTTCGACGCCGAGCGATTGTCGGCGCCGTCCGCCACACGCTGGACGACCAGGTCGAAGGTCTTCTGCCGGGACTGGGCGGCGCCGTCGGCCACGTCGCGTTCGGCATAGAGGCGCGACAGATCGGCATAGGCCGCGGCGACCGCGGTCGACAGCATGAGCCGCGCCTCGGCCGCGTCGGCGTCCGCGGCCCTGGCCTGCGAGGTCGCCGCGGCGACGGCCGAACGGTTCTTGCCCCAGAAGTCGAACTCGTAGTTGAAGTTGAGCGTGCCCTGGCCGAAGTCGTTATAGCCCTTGGGTACGAACTCCCGCGGGATGCCGACATTGTAGCTCTGCTTGGTCTCGGCCACGTTGGCGTTGAACGACAGCGAGGGGAACAGCCCCGCCCGCGCCGTGCCGAGGTCGGCGCGCGCCTTATCGATCCGCGCCTTGGCCTGCGCCACGTCGGGCGAATTGCTCAACGCCTCGTCGATCAGCTGGTCCAGGTTCGCATCGCCATAGGCGCGCCACCAGCCGGCCCTTGGCCAGTCGGCGGCCGGCGCGGTGAAGCTCTGGCGGGTTGCATAGGCGGCCGCCGGCTTCGGCGCTGGCATCGCGCCGGTCTTCGGCAGGGTCGCGCAGGCGCTCAAGGCGCAGCCGAACAGAACCGCCGCGAGGCTCGCGGCCTTCTTGGGGGACATGGCTGGACTGGGACGTTGCATACGGCGCCAAAATAAAATTGACCGTACCGTACGGTCATGTGCAAACTGACAGCGACGCATTCGACTGTCAATCAGAGCTGTGAGAGAAAGTCCGGGCATGGCCGAGGCCAAGCTAGATCCGAAACGCCAGCCCAGGCGGCAGGTAGGAGCGGCCAAGCTGAACGGCAAGGCCGAGGCCAGGCCTAGCCCCAAGCTGGACGCCCGACGCGATGCGCGCCGCGAGGCGATCTTGGAGGTGGCGCGCCAGGTCTTCTTCGAGGAGGGCTACGCCAACGCCTCCATGTCGAGCATCGCCGCGCGGCTGGGGGGCTCGAAAGGCACGCTCTACAACTACTTCAAGAGCAAGGACGCCCTGTTCGAAGCCTATATCGACCACGCCTGCGGCCAGTGGCGCGCCTGGATCTTCGATCTGCCGGAGGGTGAAGCGGTGATCGCCGCCGCAGAGATCGAGGCGGTGCTGACCGACCTCGGCGAGCGTTTTCTGAGCCACCTGGTGACCGAGTCCTCCATTCGGCTGCTGCAGCTGGTCATGGCCGAGGCGCAGCGGGCGCCGGAACTGGCGCGCATCTTCTACGGCGCGGGGCCGGGCGCCGGCATCGTACGGCTGGCCGCCTATCTCGAAGCCGCCAAGGCCGCCGGCCATATCGATCCGCCCGACTGCCGCATGGCCGCCCAGCAATTTCTTTCCCTGTGCCGGGGCCACCTCTATTTTCGCTATTCGCTGAACCTCATCCCCCGTCCGACGCCGGCGGAGATCAAGGCCGAGGTCGGCCGCGCGGTGTCGGTGTTCCTAAGCGGCTACGGGGTGGGTCTCAACCAAGCAGCTCCGTCAGGGAGCGGATGATCCGGTCCGGGCGGATCGCCGAGCCGACCGGCAGGCCGTCGCCCAGATGGTCGTGCCAGATGGCGAACAGGCCCAGGCGCTGCGGGGCCGCCACCTCCCATTCCAGATTGTCGCCGACCATCCAGGTTTCATTGGCCTCGACGCCCAGCGCCTGCAGGGCGTGCCGGTAGGCGCGCTCTTCCGGCTTGCCGAAGCCGTGCTCGCCCTCGATCTGGATGTGGTCGAAGCGTCGCGCCAGATCGAACCGCTCGATCTTGCCGCGCTGGGCGTCGGATTGGCCGTTGGTGACCAGGGCCAGGCGCACGCCGGCGGCCTTCAGCGCGTCGATGGTCTCCAGCGCGCCGGGGAAGAGTTTGGCCTCGGTCTCGCGATAGGCGTGGAACCGGTCGGCGAAGGCGTGGGCGGCCTGGCGGGTCAGGCCTGGCGCGCCAGCCTGGTTCAAGTCCTCGAAGGCTTCGGCGACCAGCATCCGACGCGCCTCGGCCAGCCGTGGCCGCCAGGCCTTATGCCGTTCCTGGTCCGCCCAGAAGGCCTTGAAGCGCGCCTCGATCGCCACGGCGGCGTCTTGCGGCGTCAGCGGCGCGAACAGCTCGGGCGTCTGCGCGGCGATCGCCTCGATCACCAGGGCGCGACGGCCGAAGGAGAGGATGGTGTCGTCGAGATCGAACAGAATCGCGCGGGGAAGGAGGCTCATGGCGTCTTCTACCAGAGAGCGGTGCGCCCCCGGCGCAACGGGTCGGAAAACTTGTGGGCCGGACGCGGCCTGACCAGAGGCGCCGCCTTGACCGCGGCCGCGCGGCTGGCCCAATGACGGCCGCGAGGGGTCCGAGCATGAGATTGCAGACGCGTATCCATCGCGAGCTCAAATTCCTCAAAGGCCTGGTGCGCACCCTGCTCAGGGTGCGCTCGATCAGGCCCGACTCGACGCGTCTGGTCTGCGACGATATCGAGGCGGCGGTCGACGCATGGCGGACGCGCCGCGCCATCAGCATGGGCGGCCGCACCCTTAACTACGGCGAGCTGGACGAGATCGCCAACCGCTACGCCCACTGGGCGGTCGAACACGGCATTCGGCGCGGCGAGACGGTGGCGCTCTATGCGCTTAACCGGATCGACTACCTCGCCATCTGGTACGGGCTCGCCAAGGTCGGCGTCGCCACCGCCCTGATCAACCACAACCTCACTGGGCTTCCGCTCGCGCATTGCGTCGAGATCGCAAACGCCGGCCACGCCATCGTCGACGCCGAGACCGCGCCGGCGCTTCGGGCTATCCAGAAGGGCCTGCCGCGTGCGACGGTCATCTGGACCCTGGGCGTGGCCGACGGCGGCTTGCGGGACCTGAACACCGCCCTGAAGAGCTGCAGCCAGCTTCGTCCGAACCGGGCGTTGCGCGACGGGCTGACGGCCAAGACGACGGCGCTTTTCATCTATACGTCCGGCACCACCGGCCTGCCCAAGGCGGCCAAGATCAGCCACATGCGCGCCCAGCTCTACATGCGCGGCTTCGCCGGCACGACCAACGCCACGAAGACCGACCGCATCTATGTGACCCTGCCGCTCTACCACGCCACCGGCGGGCTCTGCGCCATGGGCGCGGCGCTGCTGAACGGCGGTTCGGTGGTGCTGCGGCGGCACTTCTCCGCCGGCCAGTTCTGGAGCGACGTGAACGCCGAGGGCTGCACAATGTTCGTCTATGTCGGCGAACTCTGCCACTATCTGATCAACCAGCCGGTCCAACCGGGCGAACAGACCCACAAGCTGCGCCTGGCCTTCGGCAACGGCCTGCGGCCGGGGATCTGGGAAACGGTCCAGCATCGCTTCCGCATCACGGACATTCTCGAATTCTACGGCTCGACCGAGGGCAATGTCTCGCTGTTCAATCTTGACGGCCAACCCGGCGCGATCGGCCGTATTCCGGGCTATGCGCGCGGCTTGTTCAATGTTCGCGTCGTCCGATACGACGTCGAGACGGGCGCCGTCGTACGCGGCGCGAACGGTCTGGGCGTCGAGACCGGGCCCGGCGAGATCGGCCAATGCCTCGGCGAGATCCACCCCGGCGCGCGCACCGAATTCGCCGGCTATGCCGACAGCAAGGCCAGCGAGAGCAAGATCCTGCACGACCTGTTCAAGCCCGGCGACGCCTGGTTCGCCACCGGCGACCTGATGCGGCGGGACGAGGACGGCTATTTCTACTTCGTCGACCGGATCGGCGACACCTTCCGCTGGAAGGGCGAGAACGTCTCCACCGGCGAGGTGGAGCAGGCGCTATCGGGGTTGCCGGGCGTCAAGGAGGCCAGCGTCTATGGCGTCAAGGTCGCCGACCTCGATGGCCGCGCCGGCATGGCTTCGCTGGTGGTGGGGGCCGACTTCGAGATTTCCCGGCTGGCGGCCGAGGTGGACGCGGCCCTGCCGCCCTACGCCCGCCCGGTTTTCGTGCGCCTGCGGCCCGAACTCTCGGTCACCGGCACCTTCAAGCACCGCAAGATCGACATGGTCGCCGACGGCTTCGATCCCGGGACGATCAAGGAGCCGCTCTATGTCCGCAACGGCGACAAGGGCTACGCGCGCATCACACCGGCGGTCATGGCCAAAATAGCCGACGGGGCGATGCGGCTATAGGATAAATTCAAAGCACTTTACATTTCAAAGTTAATGGGGTTAATCTGCTTCCGGATACGGAGGCTGATCATGAGCGACGGCATCGACAGGCTGAAGGACGACATCGCCTTCATGCGGGCGCTGGCTCAAGAGGGACATCGCGCGCCGTTGCTCGGCGGCGCCTGTCTGCTGGCCGCGGGTTTGATCTTCAGCGCCGCGACGCTGGTCTCCTGGGCTATGACGGCCAAGCTGATCGCCCTGCCGCAATTTTGGTATCTGGGCGTCTGGCTTATCGCGACGGTGGTCTTCTATGTGGTCTTCGCCGGTCTGATGGTCTCCTGGCGGCGGGCCGCCAAGCCCGGTGCGGCGACGACGGCCAATCGTGCGTTTCGCCGGGCCTGGAGCGCCGGTGGCTGCGCGATGACGACCATCTCCGTCGGATCGAGCCTTATGGCTTGGCGGGTGCACAGTTGGCTGGTCTTCGCCGCCTTTCCGACCATCATCCTGTCCGTCTACGGCGCGGCCTGGATGATTTCGGCGGTGTTGTCCGACCGCTGGTGGGTGCGTTGGGTGGCGGCCGGATGTTTTGCCGCCGCGATCGGCCTGACCCTGGTTCCCTACAAGGCCGAATATCTCGCCTTCGCGGTCGCCTTGCTGCTGCTGATGGCCGCGCCGGGCCTTGCCCTGATGCGCCAAGAACCGTCGGACGTCGTCTGAAGTACAGGTCATGGGCGATTTCGACATCGACAAGATCGACGAGGTGATTCACGGCCGGCTCAGGCTGGGCGTGATGGCCTACCTCTCAACCGCGGAAACCGCCGACTTCAACCAGTTGAAAGCCAAGCTGCAGGCCACCGACGGCAATCTTTCGGTGCATTTGCGCAAGCTGGAGGATGCCGGCTATGTGACGATCGACAAGAGCTTCACGGGCCGCAAACCCCTGACCCGGGTGAGCTTGACGCAAGCCGGCCGCGAAGCCTTCGTCCGCTACCTCGACGCCATCGGCGCCCTCGTCGAGGCCAGATCGCCATGAGTCTGCAATTCGACGCCTTTCTGAAGGCCTCTGGCAATTTTCTCGAGCCCGATCGCCTGGTCGAACTCGGTGGTCCCGCGAGCACGGTCGCCGGCCTGTTCAAGCCCGACGGCGCCGCCAAGGGCGTCCTGATCTTTCTCCACGGCGGCGGAGCGAACATGCACGGCTATGGCGGGCTCGCCGATCGGGTTCGGCATGCCGCTCAATATGCGGTTCTGACCCCGGACATTCGCGGCCATGGCCGCTCGCCAGGTCGTAGGGGCTATGCGCCGACGCCGCAGACCGTCTGGGCCGATGTCGATGCGGCGGTCGATTGGGCGCAACAGGCCTATCCGGGCGTCCCGATATTCGTCGGCGGACATTCCTCGGGAGGCGGGTTGGCGCTCAACTGGGCGGCGCGTCGGCGAGCGACCTCGCCGACCGTCGCGGGCCTGATTCTGCTGGCGCCGCTCTTGTCCGCCGGGGCCGAGCGCCGCCGAAATGGGCCGGGCTTCGCCCGCGCCCGGCCATGGGTGTTGTTGGTCTACCTTTTTTCGGGAAAGCGGCTGGCGTCGCAATCGGACGCCGTGCGTTTTGCGTTTCCCGATGCGGCGACGGCCGCGGGCGATCTGGTCTGCGCCTATTCCCCCGGCATGGCCCTGGCGGTCACGCCCGGCAACGCACGGACGGCCCTGAGCAAGCTCGCGATTCCCGTCCTGATGCTGGCCGCCGCCAATGACGAACTCTTCGATGCGGAGGATTTGCGTGCCGCTTCGAGCGCTGCTTCCTTCGCGATCGTCGAGGGAACGCATCTGTCCTGTCTTATGAACGCCGCGAGACCAATCACGCGCTTTATGGCCGCAGCCCTTGGCGCTCGGGTTGCGGACCCGGTCGTATGCGGAGTCCGCTGACGGCCGCGCCGTCGCTGAGGCAGACTTGGTCGGCTCCCGTCGGGCCTACCAATACCGCAGGTCGATGAAGCATTCGCCGAGCGCGGCGGGCGCCGGGGGACCGTAGGGGCTCCATTCCAGGGTGCGGGACTCGATGCGCGGGTCGAGGTCGGCGAGGCTGGCCCTCACCTCCGGCAGGTGCTCCAGACCGGCGATCAGGTCGGTGCGGCCGCGTTCGGCGCAGAGACTGTTCAGGTGGCGGATCAGCCGCGCCAGCGCGTCTTCGCGCCCCTCGGCGCAGCCGGCGTCGAGCACCGCGCCCACCTCCACCCGCCGCTCTTCGCCGGTCTGCGAGCGCCACACCTCGCGCATGTCGCGTCCGCGGTCCCACAGGCCGGCGCAGGCGACGAGGCGGCCATCCTCTTCAAGGACGAAGACGTCGCTCCAGCCATAGACCGGACGATGCCAGCGTGATCGCTCGCCCCAGACGCCCTCGTCCAGCACCGACTTCAGGCTTTCGGGCCCGTAGGGTCGATAGAGGTCAAGTCCCGCCTGGGCGCGGTTGATCATCTCGGCGCACACGACAAGGTCGCCTTCGGCGATCGGCCGCACGCCGACCGCAGCCGATGGATCGGCGCACGCGGTTAGATAGGTGACGCCCACCACCTTCTGTGGCCGCTCGCCCTCGGACATGAACTTCACCGCATCGAGAAAGCCGGCCATGCCGGTATTGCCGATGCGCATGAACATCACCTGGCCGATGGTGTCCTTCTGCAACGCACGGCCCGGGAAGCGGCGCACAAGATCGCCGAGGCCTTCGCCGCGCCGCCCGTCGCGCACCCGCAGGGCCAGCGCATAGTGGATGCTGGCCGGCTTGCCGCCGATCAAACAGTTGACCGAAGCCCAGGCGGTGCAGGCGACCAGTTCGCCGGCGTCCTCGATAACGCTGATGCTGGCGTCCGGCTGCAGGCGGAACTGCGCGGTCGAATTGGGCGACCGCTCGACCGTGACCTGCCAGTCGCCCACCTTTTCCGGCGCATTGGCCCAGAGGTCGCTGAAGGCTTCCTCGTCGCGCTTGGTCAACTCGCGCGCCCTGTAGGGCCCCTTGGCGAGGCGCTCGAACACGGCGACGATCCGCTCGACCTGAAACAGGAAGTCAGGTTTGGCCGGCGCCGAAAGCCATTGATCGAGCTGGTAACGCGGCGTCTTCACCGCCTGGGCGCGCTCGATCAGGCCATCAGGCCAGCCCTGGGCCTTGGCGCGCGCGGTCAGGCTCTCGCTCGCCAGCATGCTTTCCTCCATTTTCTTGTTGGCTGAAGTCTCCTGCGAGCGTCCCCTACGGTCAAGCCTGGGCTTGCCTTGCGGCGCTGAGCCCTGTGAAATCGCGCCGAACGCGGGAGAACGCCGGAATGCTTTTGCCCATCGTCGTCGCTTGGCTTCACTATATCGGCGTTATGCTGTTCCTGGCCTGTCTGCTCGGCGAGCACCTGGTCCTGAAACCCGAGCCGACCCTGGCCCAGGCCAGGACGCTGCAGATCCTGGACGGAACCTACGGCGGCGCGGCCGCTCTGGTTCTGGCGACCGGGATCTGGCGCATGTTTTTGGAAAAGGGCGTCGGCTATTACCTGCACGATATCGCCTTCCACATCCTGGTCGCCCTGTTCGTGGTCATCGGCCTTTTGTCGGTCTATCCGACCGTGATCTTCGTTCGCTGGCGCAAGGTCATTGGCGCCGGCCGGACCCCGGCGCTCGCGCCCGGCCAGTTCAGGCGCATCCAGATGATCCTGCGCACGGAAATGGCCCTTTTGCTGATCGCGCCGCTCTTCGCCACCGGCATGGCGCACGGCTGGCTGACCTTTCGCTGAGCCGCGGCGTCCACCCCTTCGCGTCGCGCCGGAGTCGCCTATATCATCGGGCATGGCCGACGACCTCGCCCAACCGCTGATCGGCATCGCCGTGATCAAGGATCACGTGCGCCGGCTGCCCGATGCGCCGGGCGTCTATCGCATGCTCGGCGACGAGGGTGAGGTGCTCTATGTCGGCAAGGCGCGCAGTTTAAAGAAGCGGGTCAGCCAGTACGCGCAAGGTCGCGCCCATACCCAGTGGGTGGCGCACATGATCCACCTGACCCGGTCTATGGAGTTCGTCACCACCAAGACCGAGACCGAGGCCCTGCTGCTCGAGATCAATCTGATCAAGCAGCTCAAACCGCGCTTCAACGTCCAGCTGCGCGACGACAAGAGCTTTCCGGAAATCCTCATCCGCCGCGACCATCGCGCCGCCCAGATCCGTAAGCACCGCGGCGCCCACACCATTCCCGGCGACTATTTCGGACCCTTCGCTTCGGCCTGGGCGGTGAACCGGACGGTCAACAGCCTGCAGAAGGCCTTCCTGCTGCGCTCCTGTTCCGACAGCGTCTTCGAGAGCCGCACGCGGCCCTGCATGCTGCACCAGATCAAGCGCTGTTCGGCGCCTTGCGTCGGCCTGGTCAGCCCCGAGGAGTACGACCAGCTGGTCGAACAGGCGCACGACTTCCTGCGCGGCAGGAGCCGGGCGGTGATGACGGGCCTGGCCGAGCAGATGAGCGAGGCGGCCGAGGCGATGGAGTTCGAGCGCGCCGCGCGCCTGCGCGACCGCATCCGCGCCCTGTCGTCCGTCAGCCAAGACCAGTCGATCAATCCGCAGAACGTCGCAGAGGCCGACGTCATCGCCGTCCATGCCGAGGGCGGCCAGGCCTGCGTACAGGTCTTCTTCTTCCGCGCCGGGCAGAACTGGGGCAACCGCGCCTATTTCCCGCGCGTGGCCAACACCATCGAGGCGGCCGACGAGGAGCCGGGCATACTCGACGCCTTTCTGGGCCAGTTCTACGAGGCCCAGGCGATCCCGCGCCTCGTCCTGCTCTCCCATGAAGTTCCCAATCGCGAGTTGCTGGCCGAGGCCTTTGCCTTAAAGACCGGCCACAAGGTGGAGATCGCCCGGCCGGTGCGCGGCGAAAAGCGCGACCTGGTCGCCCACGCCCTGACCAATGCGCGCGAGGCGCTGGGCCGCAAGATGGCCGAGAGTTCGGCGCAGGGAAAACTGCTGGCCGGGGTCTGCGAGGTGTTCGGCCTGGAGGGCTCGCCGGAGCGGATCGAGGTCTACGACAACTCTCACATCATGGGCACAAATGCGGTTGGCGGCATGATCGTGGCCGGGCCGGACGGCTTCCAGAAGAACCAGTACCGCAAGTTCAACATCAAGAGCACCGAACTCACCCCTGGCGACGACTACGGCATGATGCGCGAGGTGCTGCGCCGCCGCTTCGCCCGGCTGGTCAAGGAAGAGGAGGCGGGGGAGGCGACGCCGCGCCCCGACCTGGTGCTGATCGACGGTGGCGCGGGCCAGCTGCAGGCGACGATCGAGGTGATGGCCGACCTCGGCGTCGACGACATCGTGGTGGTCGGCGTCGCCAAGGGCCCCGATCGCGACGCGGGCCTCGAGCGCTTCTTCATGCCCGGCAAGACCCCCTTCATGCTCGAGCCGAAGAGCCCGGTGCTCTATTATCTGCAGCGGCTGCGCGACGAGGCGCACCGCTTCGCCATCGGCACGCACCGGGCGCGGCGCAAGATGGAGATGACCAAAAACCCGCTCGACGAGATCGAGGGGGTGGGGCCGGGCAAGAAGCGCGCCTTGCTGCACGCCTTCGGTTCGGCCAGAGGGGTGTCGCGCGCCTCGGCCAGCGACCTGGTCAAGGTCGAGGGGGTCAGCGCGGCCCTGGCCGAGCGCATCTACGGATTTTTCCGCAAAGGCTGAAGGGCCAAGGACGCCGAGCATGAAGCACCTGCCCAACCTTTTGACCCTGGCGCGCCTTGTGCTGTCGCTGGCCATGTTCGTCAGCCTGGTGACGATCGCGGCGGCCGAACACGGCGCGCCGGTGCCCAACGCGGTGGGCCTCGGCCTGATCTGGTTTTCGGTCACAGCCTTCGTGGTCGCCAGCGTCACCGACTTCTTCGACGGCTGGCTGGCCCGGCGCTGGAAAGTGACCAGCCTGGCCGGCGCCATCCTCGACCCGATCGCCGACAAGATCCTGGTCTGCGGCGCCATCATCGGGCTGATCATCGTCGGGCTGCCCTATATGTTCGGGGCGATGGGGGGGCTGATCCTGTTTCGCGAGTTCGCGGTCTCGGCCCTGCGCGAGGTGCTGGCGCCGCGCGGGATCAAGCTGCCGGTGACCTTCATGGCCAAGACCAAGACGACGTTGCAGCTGCTCGCCCTGGGGGCTCTGATGATCCTCTGGTTCTGGCCGGCCTGGAGGATCACAGTCCCGCTTGGCGTGCTTCAACTGGCCTGGATCATCGCGCAGATGCTGCTGGTTCTGGCCACCGCGGTCACGCTCTGGACCGGCGCCGAATACGGCCGCGCCGCGATGCGGGCGCTCAGGACATAGGGGGCGGCGCCGGCGGCGGATCGTCGGGCAGGGGGATGACCTCGTCGTGGTCGTGCGGCGGCAGGGCGAAGCGGCCGGCCTTCCAGTCGGCCTTGGCCTGTTCGATCCGCTCCTGCGAGGACGAGACGAAGTTCCACCACAGGTGACGCTCGCCCAGAGGCTCGCCGCCGAGCAGCATGACGACCGTGGGCTCCAACGCCTTGAACACCACCGTCCCGCCGGGGGTGAAGACCAGCATGTGGCCGGCCTCATGGCGCGAGCCGTCGACCTCGACCGCGCCCGAGACCACGAAGGCGGCCCGGTCCGGATATTCCGCCGGCAGGCCGGCCGTGGCGCCGGCGTCCAGCTCCCAGTGCACATAGAACATCGGCGAGTGGGTCTTCACCGCCGCCTTGGCGCCGAAGGCCTCGCCGGCGATCAGCCGCGCCTTCAGGCCGCGGGAGTCGAAAAAGGGCAGGTCGTCGGCGCCGGCATGGTGGGCGAAGGCCGGCGCGGTCTCCTCCAGCGCTTCGGGCAGGGCGACCCAGGCCTGGATGCCGTTCATGCGCCCGCCGTGCTCGCGGATCAGGCCGTCGAACCGCTCGGAATGGCTGATGCCGCGCCCGGCGGTCATCCAGTTGACCTCGCCCGGCCGGATCTGCTGGTCGGAGCCCAAACTGTCCTGGTGGCGCATCTCGCCGGAGAACAGATAGGTGACGGTGGACAACCCGATATGCGGGTGAGGGCGCACATCGGTCGAGCGCGGCACGCCCGCCGGTATGTCGACAGGCCCCATGTGGTCGAAGAAGACGAACGGTCCGACCATCCGCCGCTCGGCGAAGGGCAGCACCCGTCCGACCTCGAAACCGCCCAGATCCCGGCGGCGCGCATCGATGACGAGTTCGATCATGGCTGGACCCTCCTGTCGCCCCAGATAGGGGTTTGCGCCGGCCGGCGAAACCATCGCCCTGGGCGGCCCGGCGTCAATGGGCTAAGGGCGGACGGATGGTCGAGCGCGCGATTCCGTACGATTTCGACGCCGTGGTCGTTGGCGCCGGCGCGGTCGGCCTCGCCTGCGGCTATGCGCTGGCCGGCCGCGGGCTTGTCGTCGTGGTGCTGGAAAAGGCGCCGATGATCGGCCAGGGGGTCTCTTCGCGCAATTCCGAGGTGATCCACGCCGGCCTCTACTATCCGACCGGCTCCTTGAAGGCGCGGTTCTGCGTCGAGGGCCGGCGGCGGCTCTACGATTTTCTCGAAAGCCACGGCGTCGCCCATCGCCGCTGTGGCAAGCTGGTGGTCGCCACCGCGCCCGACGAGATCGATCGGGTCGAGGCCATCGCCGTCCAGGCTGAGGCGAACGGCGTCGAAGGCATGAGCCGGCTCACCGGCGCTGAGGCCACGGCGCTTGAGCCCGAACTGAAGGCCGTGATGGCGCTTGAATCGACGCAAAGCGGCCTGCTCGATAGCCACGGCTACATGCTGGCCCTGTCCGGCGAGATCGAGGACCGCGGCGGCGCGGTGGTGGTCGCCACCCCGTTCGAGGGCGCCGAGGCCCTGCCTGGCGGCGGCTTTCGCGTGCGGGCCGGCGGGGCCGAGCCGACCGCGCTGACCTGTCGGCTCCTGGTCGTCGCCGCCGGACTGGGGGCCCAGGACGCGGCGGCGAAAATCGAGGCCTATCCGGCCGATCGCATTCCGGAGCTGCACTACGGCAAGGGCGTCTATTTCGCCCTCGCCGGCCGGCCGCCGTTCCAGCGGCTGATCTATCCGCCGCCGATCGTCGGCGCGCTCGGCGTGCATTATCGCCGCGACCTGGGCGGCCAGGCCCGCTTCGGCCCCGATCTGGTCTTCGTCGATCACGAGGACTACAGCGTCGATCCCGCCCGCGCCGCGGGGTTCGCCGCCTATATCCGCCGCTTCTGGCCGGGCCTGCCGGACGGGGCGCTCAGTCCCGACTATGCCGGCATACGGCCCAAGCTGCACGGGCCGGGCGAGCCGCAGCCGGATTTCCGCCTCGACGGGCCGGGCGAGCACGGTATGCAGGGCCTGATGACGCTGTTCGGCATCGAGAGCCCCGGCCTGACCAGTTCCCTGGCCATCGGCGAGGCGGTCGCCGATCGGCTGGCGGGCGAGGGAGGCTAGATCGCCGTGGTCCTGGTCGTTCACGCCGCCAATTTCGGCATTCGGCCCAAGGGCGCGTTCCAGAACAATGTCGAGCGCAAGCTCAGCAACGGCCTGATCCGCAACGGCCACCAGGTGGTGGGCTTCAGCGACCGCGACGCGGCCATGGCCGGCTCGCTGCTCGGCCCGCACCGGGTCGGCGGCGGCGCCTATGCCAACAAGGCCCTGCGCGAGCTCTGCCTCAACATCCGCCCCGAGGTGCTGATCCTTGGCCAGACCGACATCGTCCGTCCCGAGACCGTCGGCGATATCCGCGGCCATCTGCCGGGGATGCGGGTGCTGCAATGGAGCGTCGACGCCCTGTTCGAGCCCGGCAATATAGACCGGCTTCAGCGCAACCTGCCGGTGGTCGATGCGAGCCTGGTCACGACGGCGGGCGAGGCGCTGGCGCCGCTCGTCCGACCGGGCCGGCGGCTGGGTTTCCTGCCCAATCCGGTCGATTTCTCCATCGAGCGTGGTGAGAACCACCTGAAAGCCGACCTGGCCTTCGATCTCTTCTACGCCTGCGGCAATCCGGCCGACCGGCGCGAGGTCGGCGGCAAGGCCTGGAACATGGACGATTTCATGCGCGCGCTGCTGGCGGCGCTGCCGAAGCTGCGTCCGAAGCTGGCGGGATTGCTGGGCCACAAGGGCCTGGGCGGCGCGGCCTATCAGCAAGCGCTCGAATCGGCGGCCATCGGGCTGAACATCAGCCGCCGCAGCGACCAGCTGCTCTACAGTTCCGACCGGCTGGCCCATCTCGCCGGCAACGGCCTGGCGGTGATGATCGAACGCTCCACCGGCTATGACCGTCTGTTCTCGGACGATGAGATGGTCTTCTTCTCGTCGTTCGACGACATCGTCGCCGCCATCGACCGGCTGGCCAGCGAGCCCGCCCACCGCATGGCGATCGCGGCGGCCGGGCGCGCCCGCTACCATGA
This sequence comes from Caulobacteraceae bacterium, assembly GCA_965277425.1. Classification (GTDB taxonomy): domain Bacteria; phylum Pseudomonadota; class Alphaproteobacteria; order Caulobacterales; family Caulobacteraceae; genus Poindextera. Next base: position 368,540 of record CBDICR010000006.1, on the reverse strand, counting down.
CCTGTTCAACGAGCGGCGGGTCGCCCAGTATGCGCTGGACGTAGCGCTGGACCGCCTCGATCCGGCCGCATACCCCTGGCCGACGCTCTACACGCCCGCCTAGAGAGCTATCCATGTCATCTGAGTCAGCAGCCGATCTCAGCGCTCCTTCTCCCCTCGCGGGAGAAGGTGGCCCCCTGGAAGGGGGTCGGATGAGGGGCCGCGCGAGCGCTTGGGGCGAACGCCCCAGGGTGGAATGTGGAAGGCTCGGCGCGGCCCCTCATCCGACGGGTCTCCGACCCGCCACCTTCTCCCGCGAGGGGAGAAGGGACGTGGGGGCGCCGCACCAACTCGAACGAAGACTGTTCTAGCCACCCAGATGGCCGGCCCACGCATCCTCAACCTGATGCTCGCGCCGGCGGCCGGCGGGCTGGAATCCATGGCGCTCTACTATCACCGGGCGCTGGAGGCGCGCGGCGCGGCGGTGCTGTCGGTTGGGATCGAGGCAAGCTGGTTCGCGCAGGCCCTGGCCGACCATCCCGGCGCGTTCGCCGGGCTCAAGCCCGCCAGCCCGATCGATCCGCGCCAGGGCTGGGCCTTGGCGCGGATCGCCAAGGATTTCGCACCGGACGTGGTGCTCGCCCACGGCTCGCGCGGCGCGGCCCTGGCGGTCGCGGCCCTGTCCCGCCAGCCGGGCCGCATCGCCGCCGTCGTGCATAATTTCCGCGCCCGCCGCGCCGTCACCCGCGCGGCCCTGGCGATCTGCGTCAGCCCGGCCGTCGGCGCCGACGTGCGCTCGCGGTTTCCGACCATGCGCGTCGCGGTGGTCGAGAATTTCGCGCCGCTGTCGCGGACGTCGCCGCGCGCGATCATGGCCGATCCGCCCCGCATCGGCACGCTCGGCCGGCTGCACGCGGAAAAGGGTTTCGACATCCTTCTGCGGGCCGCGGCCAGGCTGCGCGATGGCGGGCGCGCCTTTCGCCTGACCATCGCCGGCGAAGGCCCGGCGGCGGCCGACCTCAAGGCGCTGAGCGCCAGCCTCGGCCTGGCGACCTGCGTCGATTTCCCCGGATGGGTCAGTCCGCCGGAACGCCTGCTGGCCGAACTCGATCTCTTCGTCTGTTCGTCGCGCACCGAATCCTTCGGCCTGGTGGTCATCGAGGCGATGGCGGCCGGCGCGCCGGTGGTCGCCACCGACATCGAAGGCCCGCGCGTCCTGCTTGCCGAGGGCCGCTATGGCCGGCTGGCGCCGCCGGAGACGCCGGACGCGCTGGCCGAAGCCATGGCCGCGGCGCTCGACCAGCGCCAAGCCTCGCTGGAAATGGCCAGTCTGGCCCAGGCCGAGGCGATCACGCCCTACGACATGCCGGCCGGCGGCGATCGACTATGGGCCGCGCTCATCCCCTTGCTTGAAGGCCGCTGACCTTGCCCCTATAACCCAGCGCCCTCGGTTTGGCTGGGTAGCTCAGATGGTTAGAGCGGTGGATTCATAACCCACAGGTCGGCGGTTCGATCCCGCCCCCAGCTACCGGTCATTTCAGAAGCGGCAGGCCTCAGGTCGACCTCCGCGTCGAGCGCGTGTGAGAGAACCTGTTAACCACGCTCGTGCTCCGCTCGGCGGCGGGATTCGCCCGAACGGAAAGCCGCCGCCATGTCAGCCCGCCGCGCGCCGCGCCCGGCTTCAGCCACGCCTTGCGAACCCCCTCGCAAGGTCGCGGTGGCGCGCCCCTTCATGCCGACGGCGGACGCCTTGGCGCCCTATCTGGAACAGATGGACGAGGCGCGCTGGTACTCGAACTTCGGGCCCCTGCTTGGCGCGTTCGAACAGCGCCTGATCGACCGGTTCAAACGGCCGGCCTTCGTGGCCACCGCCGCCACCGGAACCCTTGCGCTCACGCTGGCCTTGCAGGCGATGGGCGCCCAGCCCGGCGGATTTTGCGCCATGCCGGCCTGGACCTTCGTGGCGACCGCTCATGCCGTGGCTCAGGCGGGGCTGGTCCCCTGGTTCGTCGATGTCGACCCGGCGACCTGGATGCTGGATCCCGACCGCCTGGAGGCCGAACTTGAAAAGGCTCCGGGCAGAATCGCCGTCGCCCTGCCGGTCGCCGCCTTCGGCCATGTGCCCGACCTGGCCGCCTGGGCGCGGTTCCGCGACCGCACGGGCATCCCGGTCCTGCTCGATGCCGCGGCGGCCTTCGATGCGCTGGGCGAGGCGCCGGTGCCCGCCATGGTCAGCCTGCATGCCACCAAGACATTGGGTGTTGGCGAAGGCGGGTTTATCGTTTCGACGGACGAGGGGCTTGTCGCCGCGATCCGTGAACTGAGCAGCTTCGGCTTCCGCGGTTCGCGCGAGTCGCACCGGATCGCCACCAACGCCAAGCTCAGCGAATACGCCGCCGCCGTCGGCCTGGCCGGCCTCGACGGCTGGCCGGCCACACGCCTGCGCTACGGGCTGGCCGCCCAGCATCTGCGCATCGCGCTGACCCGCCTGCCGGAGGTGATCTTTCAGGACGGCTGGGGCCTGGACTGGGTTTCCAGCGTCTGCGTCGTGCGTCTGCCGGACGGGGCGGCCGACGCGGTGGAGGCGCACCTGAACACCGCCGGAATCGAGACCCGCCGCTGGTGGGGGCGCGGCTGCCAAGCGAGCCCGGCCTTCACAGGCGCGCCGCGCGGCGCCTTGGAGATCACCGAGACCCTGGCCCGGTCGACCCTCGGCCTGCCCTTCGCCGCCGACATGACTATCGACGAGATCGGCCGCGTCGCCGAGGCGATGTCCAGCGTCCTGTCGGCCGTATAGGGAGGCATCGCGATGGATATGGACGCTTTCGATATTCTGATGCGGGCACACGGCTGGGTCTTGTTCGACGCGGTGGTGCCGGCTGACCAACTCGACCCGATCGGGCGGGATATCGAGGCCAGCGTCGCGCGGTGCGGCGAATACCAAATCAAGGCGGGCCTCGGGCGCGCGGACGGAACGGCGCACCATGCGGTTGGCCAGTACGACAGCCTCGACGCCTTCCTGGCGAAGGGCTGGCTGGACGCCTTTGTGAGCCGGTATTTCGACGGTGCGCCCTACATTCTGCACGCCTTCAATCCCGCGACCGTCGCGCCGGCCACGACCTCTTACCTGCACAAGATCCACCGCGACGTGCGGACCCACGCTGGCGAGTTTCGCATGGTCTTGAATATGCTGGTGATGGTCGACGCCTTCACGCTCGAAAACGGCGCCACCCATGTGCTTTCGGGGTCGCACGACTGCGCCACGCCGCCCTGCGCAGATCTATTCTGGGCGCAGTCAGACCGGCTGGTCGGGCGCGCGGGCTCGATCGTGCTGTTCGATTCCAACCTCTGGCACGCCGCTGGCCACAACGCCTCGGGCCAAATCCGTAGGGCCCTGACGCTCAGCTTCAGCCGACCCTTCGTCAAGCAGCAGATGGACTATCCTCGTTTCCTGGGCGAGGCGTATGGGCGGGGGCTTTCGTCAAAGACCCGGCAGTTGCTCGGCTATGAGGCCATGACGCCGACCAGTTACGAGGAATGGTATCGGCCTCGCGAGACGCGTCTCTACAAGGAGACCCAAGGGTGAAGCGCGACTACGACCTCGAAGCTCGGCAGTTCGGCGAGCGGAAGTACAACTACGATTTCGACGCCATCGTGCGCGAATACATGATGCGCGCCTTTGACCCCTTCCTGCCCGAGGGCCGGGCTTTGGAGCTCGGTTGCTACGAGGGCGACTCCACCGAGTGGCTGGCGCGCCGCTACGCCGATCTAACCGCCGTCGAAGCCGCGCCCGGGCTGGTGGAGGCGGCGCGGAACCGGTTCGGCGCGCGGGTGAAGTTCATCTGTTCGACCTTCGAGGCCTGCGACCTCAATGAGACCTTCGACGCCATCTTCCTGATCAACACCCTGGAGCATCTGGACGACCCGGTGCTGGTGCTGCGCCGGATCGCCGACTGGCTCTCCCCGACTGGCCGGCTCTTTCTGCTGGTTCCGAACGCCAATGCGCCGTCTCGGCAGATCGCGGTGAAGATGGGATTGATCCGCCACAACGCCGCCGTCACCGAGGCGGAGTGGAAAAACGGTCACCGCAACACCTTCAGCCTCGACACGCTTGAGCGGGCCGCACGCGACGGCGGGCTTAGCCCCATTCATCGCGGCGGCCTGATCTTCAAGGCCCTGGCCAACTTCCAATTCGACCTGGCTTTGGAAAAGGGGGTGATCAGCCGCGACTATGTCGAGGGCTGCTACCAGCTTGGCCAGCACTATCCCGACCTATGCGCCAGTATCTATCTGATCTGTCGGAAGATCCCCGCGTGAGCGGGATCGACTGGGCCTCGGTTCGACTGGCGCCGGTCGAACCCGGCGATCTGGAGCGGCTGAACCTCTGGCAAAACGATGCGGACATACGCGACCTGACCATGGGTTTTCGCGGGCCTGTGCAGAGCGCCACCACCACCGAATGGATCGCCAGCGTGCGCGAGCAGAATCTGAAAAGCCGCATCGTCTTCGCCATTCGCCGCCCCGAGACGATCATGGGCCTGATCCAGGTTCACTCGATCGACTGGCCGCACCGGAAAGGCATCATGGGCCTCTACGTCGGAGACCGGGAAGATCGCCGCGCCGGGCTCGGCTACATCGCTTCGGTCCTGTTGCTCGACTACGTGTTCCGGAGTCTCGATTTCGAACGGATCGCGCTCGAGGTGATCGCGCCGAACCTTGCGGCCAAGACGCTCTACGAACGCCTGGGCTTCGTGCGCGAGGGCGCCTTTCGTCAGGCCTATCTGCTCGACGGCCAGCGCGTCGACATCGACCAGTACGGCCTGTTGAAGCCCGAATGGCGCATCATGCCACCGGCCGAGGCGCTTCGTCTGGTGCGCCAGGCATGAGCGTAACCGAGACCGTCCTGATCTTTCCCGCCGGTCTGCCGGATGGCCTGAGCTATCGCGCCGAAGCGGTTGCGATGGGCGCCCGGGTGATCGGCGCCTCATCGCTCGAGTTCGACCCGGCCCGGCCGGCGTTCGAAACCTGGGAGCAGCTACCCTACATCACCGAGGCCGGCTTCGGCGAAGCTCTCGCGGCGCTCGTGCGCCGATGCGGCGTCACCAGCATCTTCACCCCGCACTTCGTCACTTGGCTGCACCTTTCCGATCAGCTCGCGTCCATCGCGCCGGAGGTGAGGCTGCTGCGCTCGCGCAACATGCTGGACGCCGAATCCGCCTATCGCGAACTGCGCCTGAGATTGGCCCGGATCGACGCCGCGGACCCGTTCGCCGCGCCGGCGATCGCGCCGAAGCCGCCCCTGCGCGAGGCGGAGCGGATCGGTCTAATCCGGCTGGTCGATTCCATCCCCGGCATGTGCAGCGAGGAGAAGTCCCTGGCGGTGATGGATGCCGCCCGCTGCGCGCCGACAGGCGATGTCGTTGAGATCGGCTCCTGGTGGGGCAAGTCGGCCGCCCTCTTCTGCTGGCTGGCGCGCCACTACGACATCGGCGCGACCCTGTGCATCGACCCGTGGCGAAAGGAGGCCTGGCCGCAGGGCGAGGCCTTCGTCGATCGGGCCAGCGCCGCCATGGACCCCGACGAGGGGTTGCGGATCTTCGAAATCAATCTCGCGCCGCTGGCCGCCGGTCGGCTCAACTATCTTCGCACCGGCGCCCGCGAGGCGGCCGAACAGTTCAAACCCGGACTGGAAATCGAGACCGCGGCTTTCGGCCGGACCCGCTACGAGGGCCGCATCGCCATGCTGCACATCGACGGCAACCATGCGTTGGACCATGTCGCCGAGGACGAGCGGCTGTGGACTCCCCACATGGCGCCGGGCGGATGGATCATCTTCGACGACTACCTCTGGCCCTTTGGCGATGGGCCCAAGCGCGTCGGCGACGCTCTGCTGGAGCGGGAGGCGCGCCGCATCCAGCTTTCCTTCGTGGCTGGGACCGCGCTCTTCATCCAGCTGACGGCCTAGGCGGCGGGCGCGTGACGGACCCAGTGGTCCATCCCTACGCGACACCGCTCTACGCCGAGGCGCTCGGCCATATGGGACGGCCCATCCCGATGCCGGAATGGTCGAGCTTCGTGCTCGGCCGCGACATCCCCGGTGAAGACGCGCGGGACGCAACCGGCGTCTATCCGCTGGCCGTGATGGCGGCGGACGCCGATCTCCACGCCGGTCTTGATCGGCTGACCCGCGAAGGTTGCGTCTCACTTGTGCTGGTCGCCGACCCCTTGAGCGGTCCGGGGCCAGACCGGCTGGCGGCGGCCTTCCCGCTGTGCCGCCCGTTCAAGACCCACTATCTCGTCGACGGCCCGTGCGAGCCGATCAAGCATCACCGTGATCGCATTCGCCGAGGCCTGCGCCGGTGCCGGATCGAGACGGTCCGGCTGGCCGATCAGCTGGAGCGCTGGACGAACCTGTACGCCGGCCTGGTCGAGCGGCGCGGAATTGCCGGCGGGGCGGACTTTACGACAACCTATTTCCAGGTCCTGGCGCAGGAGCCGCGGCTGACCGCCTTCGCGGCCTTCGTTGGCGACGAGCTGGCCGCGATGACCCTCTGGTTCGACCATGCGGGCGTGATCTACAACCACCTGACCGCCTCCAATGCGGCTGGCTACGCCAATGGGGCGAACTTCGCTCTCTATGCCGCCGCGATTGACCATTTCCGAGCCAGCGGCGTCATCAATCTCGGCGGCGGCGCCGGATTTCGCGACGATCCGGATGACGGTCTGGCCGCTTTCAAGCGTGGCTTCGCCAATGCCGAGAGCAAGGCGCATCTGTGCGGGGCGGTGCTTGATCCGACCCGCTACGCCGCTCTCAGCGGCGGCCGGCCGGCCAGCGGATTCTTCCCCGCCTATCGCGCCTGATCAGCGTCGCCCTGGCGCGTGAAATAGGTCTTCCACAACAGCCGATCGCCGCTTTGTTCCGCGGCAAATCCACGGCGGCCATGCAGCACCTCTTCATCGAGGAAAAAGACAGCCTCGCCCGACGCCAGCCGGAACGACTCGACATCGCCGCGTTCGATCATGTCTTCGAGAAAGACGCGAAACTCCTCGCGCAAGGCTGCGATGGCCTCCCCCTGACCCTCCAGGACGCGATAATAGTTCCAGTTCACCTTCCGCCGCCCGTCCTCTTGACGCAGGATCGTCGAGACCCGGTTCGCCCCGGCCGCCTTGCCGAAACGGATCGGCAGGTCGGTCAATTTCGCATAGAGCGCCGGCCGGCGCCCCCGCGCGCAGGCCTCGATCGTCTCGGCGTCGACGAACAGGCTCTCGCCGCCCCGATCCGCCTGGCGCTCGAGATAGAACAGGGTGATCTCGCGCGCCTTGGCGTCCGCGACATAGGCGCCGTCGGTGTGCAAGGGCTGGCCGACATTGTGGTGACGAAAGGTGTCGCCGCGGTCGGGTTCGAAACGGACGTCCATCCAGGCGCCGCCGGTCGCGGTCAGTTCGCCGGTGACGCTGTCCTCGATCAGGTCCGCGTTTCGGCCGAGCGCCTCGCCGATCTGGCGCCAATAGGTCAACGGGTCTTCGTTCGGCGCCGCGCCGGTTATGCGCAGGACCCGCGCCTCGCGCATCGCGGCGACCACGGTCGCCTTCAGCGCGGCGGGGTCGAGGTCGCTTGCGTCGCAGATCCGCATCCAGCGGTCTCGCACCTCAGCCATTGACCGCCTCCTTCTCGCACCAGCGAACGAACATCTCGCGGAAGGCCTTTTCCAGGATCCGTGTGAAGCCGGCCTCATCGCGCGCCGGCGAGGCGTCGAACGCCACCCGCACCCGATCGCGCAGCGCGTTCAGCGCTTCGAAATTCTCGGTGAGCCGTTCAGCCTTGGCGACATAGTCGTCCCAACTCTCCGCCACCAACTCGGGCAGGCCGAGCGGAACAAGGCTCGCCAGTCCGATGCGGGCGTAGAAGTCGCCGCCGCGCAGCGTCAGGACCGGAACGCCGGCGGCGATGGCGTCGGACGTGGTCGTGCCGCCCGGGCACGGTGACGGATCGAGCGCCAGATCGACGTCCCCAAACTCTCTCAAATAGTCGGGGCCAGTCGTATGGCCGCGAAATTCCAGTCGTTCGGGATCGACGCCATGCGCGGCGAAACGCGCGCAGGTGGCGTTCTGGAGGACAGGATCGGCGAAATAGGCATATTTCAACAGCAGCTTGGAGCGGGGGCGCGCCAGCAGCACGCGGGCCCAGCCCGCGATGGTCTGGTCGCTGAGCTTGGCCGGATTGTTGAAGCTCGCAAACGTCACATAGCCGTTGCGCAGCGCCGGCGCGGGCGTCGGATCGGCGCGGACGTCAGCCCGGAACGGGGCCATGATCGGCCCAAGCGTCCAGACTGTCTCCACGAACAGACCCGCCGTTGCGGGGGCTTCCATGCCCTCGCAATGGATGACGTAGTCGATCGCCGTCAGTCCGGTCGTCTGGACGTAATTGATCCACGCGACCTGCACCGGCGCGGGCTTCAACGTCAGCACGCCCAGCCGCCCGCCGGCTGTGTGACCCCAGAGATCGACCAGAACATCGATCTGGTCGGCGCTGATAAGCGCTGCCGCGTCGCCATCGGTAAGGCCGCCGATCGAACGGATGTCGGCGGCTGGAACGCCGGCCTCCGCCTTGGCGTCGGCCGCGTAGAGGAATATCTCGACCGCGGACGGATCGTGTGCGTCAAGCACCGGCAAGACGAACTGACGGACCTGGGTTCCGGTGAAGCTCGGCGCCACATAGCCGATCCTCAAGCGCCGGTTCGCATCGCGCGCATTGGCGAAGCGCAGAGTCTTCGGATCGAGCTGCGGCGCGTAGCGCTGCGCCCAGCGCCTGGCCTCGGCGGCGTGGCGATTGACTCCCGCATCGACGAAGAAGCTCGCGAACAGCAGAAACTCGTGCACACGCGGCGAGGGATAGGCTTCGGCCGCAACAGCGAAGATGGCGGCGGCGTCTTCCACCCGGCCCTGATGCTGCAATGAAAGACCGTAGCTCAAGAGCAGGTTCGCCGAGGCGCCCGGATCCATCGCCGCGCGCCCAAAGGCCAGGCTGGCGCAGGCCACGAGCTTGGCCCGATAGAAGCGATCGCCCACGGCCGCCGCGTAGGCCGCATCCGCTTGAAAGCGGGCCAGGTCGCCGCCGGACTCCTTGATGATCTGAAGGGTGTGGAGAGTCTCGGCCTTGCGAAGGGCTTCGATCTGCGCGCTCTTCTGGCCGGCCGCACCGTGGGCCGCCGAGAGCCAGTAGTGGAGGTCCGGCGAAAAGCCGTCATCGACGAGAAGCGAACTCAGACGCGCGACCGCACGTTCGCCGTCGCCGGCGAGCACCTCCGCTCGGGCGAGGGCCAGTTCGTCCTCGGGCTTGTCCAGGGTGGCGGTGGCGGCGGTCATGCGGGAACCTCCCGCTTCATCCGTATCGGCGCGCGGCTGCGCCGAGCATGGATTCCCATGGTTAATCGGGCCTTAAGCCGTTTGCCCCTATCTCCCGTCGTCGGGCGGGAGACTTGGGCCGCATGAAGCTTCTGGTGACGGGCGGGGCCGGTTTCATCGGCTCGGTGGTGGTGCGGGCGGCGATCGGTCTGGGACTGGCCGTCGTCAATGTCGATTGTCTCGCCTACAGCGCCAATCTGGAGAATCTCGCCGGCGTCGATAACAGCCCACGCTATGCCTTCGAGCCGGTCGACATCCGCGACGCCGCGGCGATGGCGGCCGTCTTCGCCCGCCACCAGCCCGAAGCGGTGCTGCACCTGGCGGCCGAATCCCACGTGGATCGTTCGATCGACGGGCCGATGGCCTTTGTCGAGACCAATGTGGTCGGGACCGCCGTGCTGCTTGAGGCCGCGCGGCGCTATTTCGAAGGACTTAACGGCGAACGGCGCGACCGTTTCCGCTTCCATCACGTCTCCACCGACGAGGTGTTCGGAGCCTTGGGCGCGGGGGGCCGGTTCAGCGAAGCCAGCGCCTATGATCCGAGCTCGCCCTATTCGGCCAGCAAGGCCGCCTCCGACCATCTGGTGCGCGCCTGGGGCCGCACCTTCGGCCTGCCGGTGCTGGTCACCAGCGCCTGCAACAACTACGGCCCATATCAATTCCCCGAGAAACTGATCCCGGTGGTGATCCTGAGCGCCATCGAGGATCGGCCCATCCCGCTCTATGGCGACGGCGCCAATGTCCGTGATTGGCTGTTCGTCGACGACCATGCCGAGGCCCTGCTCGCGGTTCTGGAAAAGGGCCGGCCGGGCGAGACCTATGCCGTCAGCGGCGAAATGGAGGTCTCCAACCGCGAGGTGGTGATGCGCCTGTGCGGCCATCTCGACGCGCTGCGCCCGCGCCAGGCCGGCCCGCACGCCAAGCTGATCCGCAGCGTGACCGACCGGCCGGGCCACGACTTCCGCTACGCGCTCGACGCCGCCAAGCTGCGCCGCGAACTCGGCTGGACGCCGCACACCGAATTCGGCGAGGGGCTGGAGCGCACCGCGCGCTGGTATCTGAACAATCCCGGCTGGTGGACCCGCATCCGCGAGCGCGGCTTTGCGCCGGCGCGGCTCGGCCTGGCCGCGGCGGTGGCGGCGGAATGACCCGGCGCGGGATCATCCTGGCCGGCGGCGCCGGCACGCGTCTGCACCCGCTGACCCTGGCGGTCTCCAAACAGCTTCTGCCGGTCTACGACAAGCCGATGATCTACTACCCGCTGTCGGTGCTGATGCTGGCCGGCGTGCGCGACATCGCGATCATCACCACCCCGGACGACCAGCCGGCCTTCCGGCGCCTGCTCGGCGACGGAACGCGCCTGGGCCTCAGCCTGACCTATATCGAGCAGTCGCGGCCGAACGGCCTGCCGGAAGCCTATGTGCTGGCCGAGGATTTCCTGGCCGGCGAGCCCAGCCTCATGGCGCTCGGCGACAACATCTTCTTCGGCCACCTGTTCGCCCAGACACTGCAGGCGGTCGCGCGCCAGGAACGCGGGGCGACCGTCTTCGGCTATCAGGTCCGCGACCCGGAGCGCTATGGCGTCATCGAATTCGACGCCGAAGGTCGCGTTGTCGCCATTGCCGAGAAACCCGAACGGCCGAAGTCCAACATCGTCGTCACCGGCCTCTATGTCTTCGACGGCCGCGCCAGCCAGTTCGCCCGCGCATTGAAGCCCTCGGCCCGGGGCGAGACCGAGATCACCCATCTGATCCAGCGCTATCTGGACGCCGGCGAGCTTCAGGTCGAGCGCCTGGGGCGCGGCCTGGCCTGGCTCGATACCGGCACCCACGATTCCATGGTGCAGGCCAGCGAGTTCGTCCGCGCCATCGAAGCGCGCCAGGGGCTGAAGATCGGCTGTGTCGAGGAGGTCGCCTACCGCATGGGCTATATCGAGGCGGCGCAGCTTCGCGCGCTGGCCGCCGCCCGACCGAACGCGCCCTATTATCGGTATCTTGGCGACCTGGCCGAGGATCCCGAGGTTGCGGCGGCGCGGGCCGCCCGCGCCTAGGCCGACTCGCCCGCTACCATCCGGCCGGAACAGGGCCGGTTCCCTAACCCCCGAAGCGATAGGTCAGCTCGACCCCGAAGGTGCGAGGCGGGGCGAAATTCACGCTCGCAACGCCAAGGGTGGCCAGCGAGTCGAAGCCCCCGTCCTTGTAAAGCGCGTCGGTCAGGTTGTTGACGAACAGAGCGCCCTCGACATTGGAGCCGAGGATATGGCTCCAATCCAAACGCGCGTTGACCGTCGCGTAGGGCGCCTGAGAGACCGCCGAGGCAATCTGCGATCCGAAGGCCTGCACATCTCGCGCGCCGTTCGAGCTGAACCAGGACTGGCTTTGACCGGAGACCGTCAAGTCCGCGACCAGCGTGCCATCGCTTTCCTTCAGCGGAAGCGTGTAAAGCAGGCTGAGGTTCAACTGATTGGCCGGGCTCGTATAGAGCGGATTGGAGTCCAGGTTGAGGATACAGGTCGTCGCTGTCGAATGCGCAAGGTTGCACAGCGGATTGCCAATTTTTGCAATGCTGAGCGGATCCGAAGCGTAGTATTTAACGTAGTGAGCATCCTGATAGGCGTAGGAGGCCTGTATTTCAAGGTTATGTACAGGAAATAGATCGAGGTCCACTTCAACGCCCTGTTTTACTGCGTTTGCGGCGTTCTCGTTATAGCTGACCAACCCGCCGGCCACCGTGTAACCTATGATGGGCACAACGATGTCATTAAACGTGTCGTGGTAAGCATCCAGATTCAGTCGGCCTCTCATCTGACCAAGCTCAAATTCATACTTTGTACCGATTTCGTAGTCGGTTAAGAGGGTCGGCTGATAGGTGGACGTATAGTCGGGCAGCCCTACATTCACCGCGGTGAAAGGGTTCACGCCGCCCGGTATAAAGGCGCGGCGGTTGGTCGCGTAAAGCAAAAGGTCATCCGTGACTTGATAATCCAGCGCGAAGGTCCAACCGAGGCCGTCGCTCACGCTTTTGAGGCGACTCTCAACGCCCGGGCCGGCCGTGCCCGCGGCGTAGTTGTAGGTCGCCGGGGCGGTGTCCGTCACCGTCAGGCTCTGATTGTCGCGGACCCCGGCCGTGAAATGCAGCCCTTTCACAAGCCAGCCCATGTCGAGCGTGGCTTGAGCGTATTCGCCGTATTGGGTGGCCCATCCGCCAAGATTATAGGTCCCCGCATACACGAAACCGAAATTCTGCGTATTGGCTCCAGCATAGGTCAGGTTGAAGTTACTGCCGCCGAGCAGGTTTTCCGGAGATGGCGCGCCGAGCGCATAGGCCCCCAGCACCCAGACGAGCAAGGTCTTGTCCACGTCGCCGTGGATCTGAAACTCGTCGGAATATCTTTGGTTATATCCCCCTTCGGTAATAAGTCCGGGCTGACCGTAAACAGATTTGATGTAGCCTGTCGTCCCTCCGTATGTGGAATAATCATAGGTATCCTGAGCGACCCACGTCGAGGTTATGTCTTTGAATAAAAAGTAATTGAATATGTTCTTTACGCTTATATCGAGAGGACCAAATTTCCCGACGTCGAACGTGGTTATGTCTGTCAGGGAGATATTGTTGGCCTGCTGCACGATCGGAAGCGCAGGGTTTATGCTCATTTCTTCTTCGCGATCATTTTTGCCGCCTGCGGCCACCCGCGCCGCTTCCTGCTTGAGGTTGGCGACCGTGGCCGCGAGAACGCCAAGGTGTTGATTTTCACACGTAGTGATGTCCGGGGAGAGCTTGTTCGCGACGGCGCCGGCGCAGATCGCGCCGTAATATTGCGTGCCGGCCGCGGCGCCCGCAGGGGTGGCCGTTGAAGACGGAAGATTGAAATAGGCGTTGCCGGGGTTCAGACCGCCGACCATCCGCGAGGCCGGTGTTTCGTTCTCGTTGTAGACGGTGGCCAGCGTATAGTTCTCGAATCGTCCGTTGTCCGGGCGCCAGTCTATGCTGAACCTGCCGCCTTCGTTGTTGACCTCATCCAGCTTGGTGTTGGATCCGATCACCTGGGTGTAGCCGTCCGTGTGCTGACGTTCAACGGCGACGCGGACGGCGAGTTGGTCGTCCACCAGCGGGATGTTGAGGTAGGCGTTGAAGTTGCTTAGCCCCAAATTGCCTTCCAGGAGATCGATGCCGCCCTGGTATTCGTGCAGGTTCGGGTGGGTGGGGGTGATCAGGACCGCCCCGCCCAGGCTGGTGGCGCCGAACAGGGTGCCTTGCGGCCCCTTCAAGACCTGGATCGATGAAATGTCGTAAAGAGGGTTGATCGCCCCCAAGATCGTGTTTGTGCCGTTGAGCGGCGCGGGGACTTCGGAAAAATAGGTGGTGGCGGCGTAGCCGCGAATATAGATGCTTTGAACGCCGCTGGCATAGCTGGTGGGCACCGTGAGCCCGGGCACCTGCCTCTGCAGGTCTGTATATTTCAGGATCTGCTGGGTTTGGAGTTGTTTGGTGCTTAGGTATGTAACCGCCACCGGCACCTTCTCGATATTCTCCTTACGCAGCCGGGCCGTCACCACAATGGCTCCGGCGCCGGAGGCGGCGTCGCCGGCTTGCGCCTGGGATGTGACGGGCGCGGCTTGGGTCGGCCCCGCGGCGGCGGCGCTCTGGGCTTGAGCCTCGACCGGCGAGGCCGCCAGCACCGCTGCGCCAACAAGAGAAGAGAAAACCAGATAGCTGCTTGAGCAAGCCAAGCGGAAGCTGAGAGAATTCATTGCACGTCCCCCCTAGGGTGCGGTAGCCGTTTCTTATATTTTGCTAGGAATGATCTCTCGCTCTCTGTCCGGTCAAGTGATGGGGCGAGGGATATTCAACTATTCCATTGTCTGAAATTGGAATGCTGGAAACGATAAACAACCCAGCGGACTGGCGTTTTCGCTCGACAACTTACGGTGCAAGCGCGCGGGCTGCGGCGAACCCGATATTCGGCGGAGCGCCGTGGCTGCCTGACGTGGTCTCGGTTCAAAGCGGCGCAGGTCCGGCCGTGGACGCGCGTCTGTTCCATAGAATGAAATGGAGGCCCTGCGATCTTGCGCGAGGCGTCACGCCGGCTCTAGTCGATGAAAAGGGCCGCCGAAGAGCGCTGCTCGACCAGCGGGAGACGCTCATGCAAGACCCTTCGCCCGTCATCGGCTCGGCAAGTCCGTTTGTTCTAAGCCGAGTGCAGGCGGGTATTCTTCACATCTCGCTGAACCGGCCTAAGGAGCGGAACGGGCTTAATTACGAGATGATGATGGCGCTCGCCGATCTCGTCGCCGCCGGCGGCGAGGACGAGGCGGTGCGCTGCATCCTGCTGAGCGGCGTTGGGGACTGGTTTTGCGTCGGCGACACGCCGTGGGATATGGGCCCCTGGCCGGTTGCGTTCAGGCATCGCAACTCGACCGGGCCGCATGGCGCGGCTCCGGTCGTCGAGCAACACATGCTGCGAACGGTCAGGTCCGTCGCCAAGCCCGTGGTCGCCGCCCTCAAAGGCCCCGTCTTCGGGCTGGGCCTCGACCTCGCCTCCGTCTGCGACTTCCGCGTCGCGTCCGAGACCGCCGAGTTCGCCGATCCGCGGATTTTGCAGGCGCGTCACGCGGCGACCGGAATATCCTATGTCCTTCCAAGGCTGATCGGGCTTTCCCGGGCGTCGTGGCTGCTGCTGACGGGCGAATCCATGTCCGCCGCCGAAGCCGCGCGCATCGGCCTGGTCCATCGCCTCTGCGCGCCGGACGTGCTGGACGGGGAGGCGATGTCCCTGGCTGACCGGCTGGCGAAGCTGCCGACCCGATCCTATGCGGTAAAGAAGGAGATGACCCTCGCGCAGCTGGATATGAGCTTCGAGGCGTCGATGATGCATTGCCTCGCCGTCCGCCAGACCAACGTCATCGAGGACAAGGACGAAGGCATGAGGGCCTGGCGCGAGCGTCGGCCGCCCCAGTTCACGGGCCGTTGACCGTGGAAGAGCTTTCACCCCTGATCGAACATGACGGTCCGATCTGTCATATGATTTTGAACAATCCTGACCGTCTGAACGCCCTGTCCCACGAGCAGCACGAGGGGCTGCTGACAGGCCTTCGCGCCGCCGAGGCCGATCCCGTGATCGGCGTGATCGCCCTGTCGGGCGCCGGGCGCGCCTTCTGCGCCGGGGACTATATCAAGGGGGACGGAATCGCCGATTGGCCCGCGCGCCTGGCCCACCGTCGCGTCGAGCTGGACGTGGGCATCGGCCCGCTGTTGCTCAACGAGGTCACATCGGCCTTTCGCGACAGTCCCAAGCCGACGGTCGCCCTCATGCATGGATATGCGCTCGGCGCGGGCTATGACTATGCCAGCAGCTGCGACTTCAGGCTGGCGACGCCCAGCTGCCGCATCGGCGATCCCCGGATAAATCTCGGCCTCTGGGGCGCCGAGGGATGGTCTTACAAGCTGCCGCGGCTTGCCGGCCAGACCTATGTGCCGCCCCTGACCTATAACGCCGAACTCATGAGCGGCGAGAGCGCCGCCGAGATCGGCTTCGTGCATAGGCTTTACCCGGGCGACGGACAGTTTCGCCAGGCGGCGCGAGACTTCCTGCTGAGGATCGCCGCAATCGACGGTGAAGTCTTCTCCCGTGTGAAGAGCGATATTCTCAGAGGGTTAGATCAAACCTACGCTCAAGCCACTTTTTCATATTAATCCGCCCCGTTTCGGGACGTCCGGAAGGTCGGACAACGCCTCTTATATTGTCTAACCGGTCGGGACCGTGACTCCCGGTTGAAGCATTCGTTCGTTTTGGAGGTCCTGAATGGCCGAGATTCCGTTGCCCTTATCTGTGGCGCTTATTGCCGAAGAGACGCCTGAAAGCGCCTTTTTCCAAATGGTCGACGAGCCCGTCTGGACCTACGCGCAGATGCACCGCCATGGCCTCGACTGGGCGCAGGCGCTCGGAGCGCACGGGGTGAAGGCGCAAGCCCGTGTCGCCACCATGCTGCCGACCTCGGCCGACGCGGTCGCGGCCTGGTTCGGCATAGGTTGGCTCCGCGCCGTCGAGGCGCCGATCAACCTGGACTATCAGGGGCCTATCCTCGGTCGCGTGCTCGCCTATTGCGAGCCTAGCCATATCATCGTGCATGAGCGCTTCAGCCAGGCCGTCGAGGCCGTCATCCAGGACCTGCCTGAACGGCCCGTCTTGCTCGTCTTACGATCGGGGGACGAGCCTCTCGATCAAAGGCTGAGCCCGATCGGCGGCGAGACCCTTGACGCAAACCCCGGCGCCGCGCCGATCGTGGAGCGCTTCACCGACGCGGCCGGTTGGCCGAGGGCCGAAGACATCACGCTCATGCTCTTCACCTCGGGGACCACGGGCAGCCCCAAAGGCGTTCTTGTCCCTTGGAGCCAGGTCGTTCCCCAGTCTCCGCTGCACGATATCGACGAGCCTCTTGTCGCCTACAGCGCCGGGCCGATGTTCCACACCTCGGGCCGTGGCGCGCTGGTGAACGCGATCATCAGGCGCGGCCGCATCGTCTGTCGGGAACGCTTCAGCGGGTCGCAATTCTGGCAGGACGTGAAACGGCACCAATGCAACTACGCCTCGCTGATGGCCGCCTTCCTCGCCTTCATGGGCCAGCAGGGCCTGCCGGCGGATGCCGAAGGCACGCCGCTTCGATATGTGGCCACGGGGCGGGTTCCCGAAAGCTTCGCGCAGGCCGCCCGAAAACTCGATCTGAGATTCTCGACCCTGTTCAACATGACCGAAATCAGCCCGCCGATCGCTTCGCAGGGTTGGCTGAGCGAGCCGAGCCGAAGCTGTGGAAAGCTGCGCGCGGGCTATGAGTGCCGGATCGTGGACGACTTCGACCATGAGGTCCCCACCGGGGAGCCCGGGGAGCTGATTATCCGCGCATCCGATCCCTGGACTCTGATGCAGGGCTACTGGCGGCGGCCGGAAGAGACGGTCAAGGCCTGGCGTAATCTATGGTTCCACACGGGCGATCTGTTTACCTGCGATGAGGAGGGATTCTACTACTACCTCGACCGCAAGGAGGACCGCATAAGGCGGCGCGGCGAGAATATCTCTCCGGATGAGGTCGAGAACGCCATCCTTCGCCATCCGGCTGTCGCGGAGTGCGCCGCGGTCGGCGTCGCTTCGCGGATATGGGATTCCGACATCAAGGCGATGGTGGTCAGACGGGCCGGGGCCGAACTTGACCCCGAGAGCCTGCTGCAGTTCCTCCAGCCGCTCCTGCCCGGCTTCATGATCCCCAGATATATTGAATTCGTTGGCGAAATTCCCCGCACCCCGACAGGCAAGGCCAAGCGCGCCCTGTTGCGCCAGGCGGGAGTCACCGACGCGACCTGGGACGCCGAGGCGTCCGCGAAGCGGGCGGGCTGAGCTTGAACCGTCCGCCCCCTGGGTTCGACGCGCCTCAGGCCGGATTTTCCGCCGCGCGCGCAATTCGATCGCCCATCTCGTACATTTCCTCGAGATATCGGTCGACCGCCTGGGCTTCGGTCATCGCCGAGCGAAAATAGAGCATGGCGACAGCGCCGAGCGCATCTCCTGAATCCGCTCGCAAGACTGGAATGGCAAAGCTCCGTATCGGATCCGTCGGCGGGCGGTCCATTGTTGCGTAACGCTGTTTGCGGACCAGCCTAAGCAGCGAATCGACGGAAGCCTTGTCTTTCGCCATGGCGTCCTTGGGGTCGTCGGATGTCGAAAGCATCTTTATAATGGTATTTCGGACAGAGCTCGAGCTATATGCAAGATAAGCGCGGCCAAGTGTGTTGGTAAGCATGCTGACCCGCGTGTTTATCCCGACGTGATCCGGAGCAAATGGACTGATATATCGCGTATTGAACCGTATCTTCATGGCGTCGTTATCAAGAGTTGCGAACGTAACCTGCCATTTATGTTTTCTTGTGAACGATTCCATCACCGGCCGTGCAATATCGACAATGGCGTCGCGATATCGAAATCCCGTGGATAGCTTCAAAACCTTGTCGGTAAGCGCGTATCCGTCGCGCCGCGAAACATGAAAGACATATCCTTTGCAAATCAGCGTCGCCAGGAGCCGAACAAGCGTCGGTTTCGGTATTCCGGTCGCCTCGTAAAGCATTTCGACGGTTGTGGTATCGGCTCGGTTGAGCGCCTCGAGCACGTCAAGCGCGCGCACGATCGACTGAACGGTCCAGTATTCACTCATCCAAAACCTCCAAAAATTCCACGTGCTGGAACGGAGCGAGATTTACTGCTCACGTCGCGTCCAGCGTGGTCTTATGTCTTCGACGGCCGCGCCGGTAGTTACAGCGGAATCAAACACAGACTTAGACACCCTGAAATTCAATTAAACCAGATAGAGGCTCATCAAACCTTTTGCTTCGACCGTTCATTCGCCGGCGTTGTCTTGCGCTTAGCGGGCGCTCGCCGGAGTCGTCAAGCAAGGCACCATTTCAGAGCCTCGTCAATATCGATAGGAAGACGCCTTTTTGCGGAGGATACATGGGGATGGATGTTCGACCGCTGGTCTGGGGACCGGCTTGTCCACGGTTCTGACCGCTCTGAAATCGCCGGGAGAGATGCGCCGGCCTGGACCCCGATTCGGAGCCCTTGCGGTTGTCAGATAGTCGCCAATCCGCCGCCGCTTTTTCGTCAGCCGCTCGGGCGGCCCGCTCGTGACGACCGGGGACAGATCCTATGTTCGCTATGCGTTAGGCCTGTTGCTCGCCGTCCATACGATCAACTTTTTGGACCGCTCCGTCATCAACATCGTGGCGGAGTCGATCAAGGCCGACCTGCACCTGTTGGACTGGCAGTTGGGCGCCGTCAGCGGCCTGGCCTTCGCCGTGCTTTATACGTTTGGCGGGTTTCCAATCGCGCGCCTGGCCGAGCGCGGCGACCGGCCCGCCATTATTGCAGGTTCGATCGCCATATGGAGCGTGTTCACAGCCTTGTCCGGCGCCACGACAAGCTTTCTGCAGTTGATTCTTGCGCGCGTCGGCGTGGGGATCGGCGAAGCCGGTCTTACGCCGCCGGCGCATTCGTTGATATCGGACTATGTGCCGGCCGATCGGCGAATTTCGGCGATCGCCTTTTATCACATGGGAACACCGCTGGGCGGGCTGTTCGGCCTGGCTCTTGGCGGACTCGTCGCCGACGCCTTTGGTTGGCGCGCCGCCTTCTTCGCCGCGGCGCTTCCCGGCCTGGTGGCGGCGCTGCTGGTCGGCGTCACGCTCAGGGAACCGCGACGCGCGCTGAGGGCGGCGAAGGCGAGGATTCACGCCGCGTCCTCGACGTTCGGGGAAACCCTGGCCTTCATCGCCGGCAAACGCACATACAAGTTCATCGCGATGGCGGCGGTCGCCAAAGCCTATATGGGTTACGGTCAAGCCCCATTCCTGGCGTCGTTTTTCCTGCGCAACCACCCGCATCAGGTTGCTCATCTTGCCCGGATGTTCGGTTTGGCGTTCGGCTATAATTTGAAGTCGGTCGGATTTCTGGGCTTGGCCCTGGCGGCGACCAATGGACTGATGGGCGCTATCGGCTCGTGGGTCGGCGGCTACATCGCCGATCGTTTCGGCAACCGCGATCGAAGGGTGCATATGATTGCGCCAGCCCTATCAACTCTGTTGGCTGTACCAATCTATGTCGCCGCTCTTTCCGTGCCGAGCGCCAGTCTCGCCCTGACGCTTCTGCTGCTGAACGGGTTCCTGGGCACAATGTATTTCGGGCCGGTCTTCGGCGCCGCTCAAGGTTTGGTCCCGCCGCACATGAGGGCGACGGCCTCGGCCTTGCTGCTTTTCTTCATTTCCCTCGTCGGGCTTGGCGTCGGCCCCATTTCCGTCGGCGCCATGAGCGACCTCATCGCCCACGTCTTGCGGCTGAGCAGCGGAGACGGCCTCAGATGGGCGCTGATCATCCTGGTCTTCGTCGGCAGCGTTCCCTGCGTGGCGGCTCTGTGGGCGGCCAGGCGCTCGATCCGCGAAGACACCATCAGCTAGGGCGCGGCGGCCAGCGGGCGAGACGCCGTTTGCGGGCGGAAGGTTCGCGCCCTAGCTTCGACGCCCAAACCGATCCTCGGGGCCACGAACCAACGCGTGAAAGCCGATCGTCAGCCCGCCGGCGCCGATGCGCCGCGCCGACACCTGGGCGTCGCGCACGCGACCGTCCTGGCGCTCGGCATGATCATGACCACCGACACGCTGAAGACGGCGCCGACGGTGGCGGTGAACATCGGCGATTGGCATTTCTACGGGATATGGGGGCTCGGCGGCCTGCTCTCGATGATCGGGGCCCTGTGCTATGTCGAGATGGCGACCGCCTTTCCCGACCCCGGCGGCGACTATGGTTTCCTGCGCCGCGCCTATGGACCGCGGGTCGGCCTGCTGTTCGCCTGGTCGCGATTCTCGATCATGCACACCGGCTGGATGGCCCTGATGGCCTTCATGTTCGCCGACTATGCCGGCGCGCTGCTGCCGCTCGGGCATCTCGGCCGGACCCTGTTTGCGACCGGCGCGGTGGGGGCGATTGTCGGGTTGAACCTGTTGCATGTGCGATTTGGCTTCATAACCCAGGCCGGCCTCGTCGGCCTGGTGACCGTGGGCTTCGCCGCCGTGGTCCTCGCCGCCGTCAAACTGGCCGTGACCGGCTCTCTGCCGGTCGCGGCCGTCGCGGCGGCGGTGCGGACGCCGTCCGTCGGCCAGTTCTCCGTGGCCCTGATCTACATCTTCCTGGCCTATGGCGGGTGGAGCGACGCGGCCACCCTCTCGGCCGAGGTTCGCAGCGACCGGCGCGGCATGCTGATCGCCATCATCGGCAGCCTGCTTGTGCTGATGGCCATCTATCTGGCGCTCAACGGCGCGATGAGGATCGGCCTGGGCCAGGCCGGGCTGGCGCACAGCACCGCGCCGGCCGCCGACCTGATGGGCCGGGCCTTCGGCGGCGCCGGCAAGACCCTGATCGTCGCCGTGGTCGGCGTATCGGCCATCGCCAGCATCAACTCGACCCTGATCGTCGGCGCCCGCACCACCTATGCGGCGGCGCGCGACACGCCCGCCCTGGCGGGTCTAGGTCGATGGGACGGGGCGCGCGGCGTCCCGGCGCGCGCCGTGCTGGCCGAAGGCGGATTCGCCATGGTCTTGACGCTGCTGGCCGGGTTCGCGGCCAGCGGGTTCAACGCGATGGTCGACTATATGACGCCGGTCTACTGGTTTTTCATCATGCTCAGCATGGGCGCGATGATGATCCTGCGGCGCCGGTATCCCGACGCCGCCCGGCCGGTCCGCACGCCGCTCTATCCGCTCTTCCCCGTCGTCTTCATGCTGATCGCGCTCTACATGTTCGGCGCCTCGCTGATCGATCTGGGCGTCGGCGCCCTGTACGGCGCGGGCGTGATGGTCGTGGGGCTCGTCGTGCTCGCCGGGCTTCGATGGCGCCGGCCAAGCAGCGGGCGCTTGGATGACCGCCCATGAGGAGGGACGGGCGACCGCGCGAACCCGGGGCCGGCGCCCGGCTGGCTCGAAGGGGAGGGGCGGTGGCGCGCGGAGCCCCTATATCAGCCGCATGACCTCCTTATCCGTCCTCGACCTCTCGCCGATCGTCCAAGGCGGCGACGCCGGCCAGTCGCTCCGCAACAGCCTGGATCTGGCCCAGCACGCCGAGCGCTGGGGCTACAGGCGCTATTGGCTGGCCGAGCATCACAACATGCCGGGTGTGGCGAGCGCGGCGACTGCCGTGGCGATCGGCTTTGTGGCGGGCGGCACCTCGACCATCCGGGTCGGGGCCGGCGGCGTCATGCTGCCCAACCATGCGCCGCTGGTGATCGCCGAACAGTTCGGCACCCTGGTCTCGCTCTATCCTGGGCGCATCGATCTGGGCGTCGGCCGCGCCCCGGGCACGGACCAGACCACCGCCCATGCGCTGAGGCGCACCTTGCAGGGCGATATCGACGCCTTTCCCCAGGACGTGCTCGAGCTGATCGGCTATTTCCGCACAGCCGAGCCCGGCCAGCCGGTGCGCGCCGTACCGGGCGCGGGCCTGGACGTGCCGGTCTGGATCCTGGGCTCGAGCCTGTTCGGGGCGCAGCTCGCCGCCATGCTGGGCCTGCCCTTCGCCTTCGCCTCCCATTTCGCGCCGGCGCAGATGGAGCCGGCGATCGAGATCTATCGCAGGCAGTTTCGCCCGTCGGAGCGCCTGGCCAAGCCCTATGTGATGCTCGGGCTGACCGTCGTCGCCGCCGAGACCGACACCGAGGCCAGACGGCTGTTGAGCTCGCTGCAGCAGGCCTTCGTGAACCTGCGCACCGGCCGCCCGAGCCCCTTGCCGCCGCCGGTCGACGGCATGGACGATCGGCTGGACCCGGCCGCCAAGGCCATGCTCGCCCAGACCCTGCGCTGCGCCGTCATCGGCTCGCCCGACACGGTCCGGCGCGGCCTGAGCGACTTTGTCGCCCGCACCGGCGCCGACGAGCTGATGGTCACCGCCCAGATCTTCGATCACGCCGCCCGGCTACGCTCGTTCGAGATTACGGCCGAAGCTCACGAGAAGACCGCCTTGACCGGCGAGGCGGTCAGCGCGTTTCAGGGCGGCTAGGTCGCGTACTCATAAGACTCAAGGCGCCGGCGCGGCGTGACGGCCGGCTGACCAGCGGACTCTCCGAATGTCAGACATGGGCGGAAGGCGCACTTCAGCATTGCAGCTAAATTCGCCAACTCCGGGTCTCGCTTCGCCCAGTATCCATTCGAGCGCCCGGCGCGTGGAGGGGGCGAGCGGGTTCGCCGGGAGGGCCCCAACCCGCTCAACCTCCGGCCTCGCCCGGGTGGAGGCGTCGGGCGGGCGCTAGAACCTGTACGCGATGGCGGCGCGAACAGTGTTGTTGCTGATCGACAGGCGGCGGTTGTTCCATTCGGCGCCGTCGCCGGCGTAGGTTTGGCCGCCGAAGCCGTCATAGATGTACTCGACGCGGCCGATCCAATGGCGGTCGATCGCGTGTTCCACGCCGCCGCCGATGTTGAAGCCGGAAACGGTCTTGCCGCGGCTAAAGGTGAAGACAAGCGGCACGTTCGGATTGCCGGGATTGAAGCAGTCGCCGAGCAGATCGAGCTTGGTCTGTTGAGCGCTGTAGCCGCCGGCCGCGTAGAAGAGGTTCGGGCCCTGGGCCCAACCCAGGCGCACCCGCGCCCGCTCGGTCGTGCCGCCCTTGAGGCGGTTGTAGGTGGTGAAGGAGTCGTGGGTGTTGACGAAGCAGCCGTCCGGCTCCGTGCAGTCGGTGACCTTGGCGGTCGACTGGCCGGTGGTGATGTCGCCTTCGACCCCGACGACGACGTCGTTCATCTGATAGTTGAAGCCGATCAGGCCGCCACCCGAAAAGGCGGTGTTGTTGTTGCTGTTTTGCAGCAGGCGGTCGCTAGGGTCGCCCGGAAGGGAGAAATGGGTTTGATTGAAGCTGACGCCGGCCGTGCCCCCGGCATAGAGGCCGGTCCAGTCGCCCTCTGCGGGCGCGGCGGCGACGACGTGGGCGCTTGCGAAAACCAAAATGCACGCAGCTACGGTGCGGTTAAGCCAATGTCGCATAATGAGATCCTCAAAGGTTCGAGAAAGGGCCGCCTCGCACGAACGCCGCCGGGAGAAAGCTTGGGTGGCATGTTTGCCTCCAGGAGCGTGTGCCCGCCGAGAGCGTTTCCTCGAGGCGCCCCTTAGGTGTCACCGATGTACGGCGCAGGGCTAGTTCACGAAGTGAATCCGGTTGATACAGATTATGGACCGGCAGTTCAGAATCTGAACTAGGCTGCGGCTGCAACTCACCGATAGGTTAGGTCGCTGTCTGGAGGCGCACATGGTCGAGGTTCGGTATGGTCAATATTGCCCCGTCGCGATGAGTTCGGAGATTCTTTGCACGCGCTGGACCATGCTGCTCATTCGCGAGCTGCTTAATGGCGTGACGCGGTTCAATGACCTGCGGCGGGGCTTGCCAAGGATCTCTCCGGCTCTCTTGTCCCAACGGCTGCGCGAACTGGAAGCCTCGGCCATTGTAAGGCGCGTGCGAATACGCAATGGCGGCGATCTCTACGAGTATGAGCTCACCGAAGCTGGCCGCGCCCTGGGGCTGGTGGTCAGGTCGTTCGCCGAGTGGGGCCAAACATGGATTGATGAGCAAGCCGCGCTCGAGACTGCCGAAGTGGATCACCTGATATGGGAGGTTCAGCGCGGCATCGACCCGCAGCGGCTCCCCCGAAGACCCGTCGTCATCAACTTCCTCTTCCGAGATCTGCCGCGTGGTGCGAAGCACCGATGGTGGTTCGTGTTCGAAAAGGATGAGCCGGTCGACGTTTGCTGGGAGGACCCCGGCCGGCAGGTTGATCTCTACGTCTCCTCCGATCTCCGCACTATGACCGCGATCTGGTTGGGATTGACCTCGATCCGGGAGCAGTGCGAGGCGGGAGCCCTGAACCTCACCGGCGACCGCGACCTGGCTCAGACCATGCCCGCATGGCTAGGGCAAAGCCCGGTCGGAGGCGTTCCGAAGCGTGGCGGCGTTTATCCGCACGGCGCCAGTCGCCGCGCCGCCTCCTGAACGCCCCGCAGGGCCTTGTCCGAAAGGCGACAGTCTGAATATCCGATGGGCCGAAAGCAGCCATTAGCCTTCGGCCGCAAACCCGACATCGGTGGTCATGGCTGACAAGCGGACCGTTCGAACGTCAGCTAAGGGTTAGCGGACGCTGTAGACAGGCGTGGTTCGGTTAGTTGGGCAGCCATCGTTCGAGCCATTGCAGCTTACGTTCGAGCTCAGCCTGCCGCCCCTCGGCCTCGGCCTGTCTCTGGAGCGTTGGCAAGACGATGGCTATAGCCTCTCTGACCTGGCCCGAAGTTGCCCCCCTTCCGTTTGCGTACCACTCTACGCGGGTGGGCTCGTTGAGGCCGAACAATACTCCGGTGCCCGCTCGGAACGGCGTCGCGCCACGCCCTTTGGTGACCCAAACCGCCGTGGCGTCAGTTCGCACCTTGGAGCGATTTTGTTGCGGGGTGTATTCGTCCGTATTCGCAAACCCTTCGCTAAATCGAGCAAGGGCGCTTGTCAGGTGAGGACAAGCGCTGACCGAAAAGGCCGCGCATTCATAGTGGGAAGGCGGTTCTGGCGTAGCTCCTTCGATTGCCGACATTGGCCCTACGATCCATCCTCGATAGGAGCCCAGCTTTCCGCCGCAGACCCAGCACAACTCGTTGTCCCAGGCGAGACTTAGTTTCGCGGCATCGATGACTGGAAACAGCGGCATATTATTCCGCCAGGAAACGAACCACGGCACCGGAAAGCCGCGCTGATCCACGGGCAGGCGACCGACCCTATCTGGCACATTTGGAAACCTGCCTGGCACATCCGAAGCCTTTTTCGACGCTCACCGCAGCGTACAGCCGGGCCCTAAAAACGTGAAGCGGGCAACGTCCGCTATGGGTGAGCCCGGTCAAAGCTGACCTTGGCCGCGCCTATGAGTACAGGCCCTAGTCCCCCACCGCCTGGCCGACGCTGGCAGCGGCGTCGGTCACGGTGACCGGCGCGTCGGGGTTGGCGGCCGGAGCCTCCGGCGACAGGGGCGCGGTCTTGCCCTTCGGCTTGTCGAGCAGGGCGATGGTGTCGCGGATGAAGGTCGCATCGGTGACGATGCCGATCTCCAGGCGCTCGTCGTTCAGCTCGACCTGCTGGGTCAGCATGCCGGCGACGAACTGGACGTTTTCCGCCTGGTCGGTGCCGGGGCGGTGGCGGTCTTCCTGGGAGATGAACACCGGGCCGCCGGAATTGCCGGGGAAGACCCGGAAATCGAGCAGGAAGGTCGGCGAGGCGCTCGGCGCATCGATCGGCGAGGCGACGCGCCCGGAGCGGAGAATCGGGAAGCCCGCCGAATCGGCGGAGAGCCCCTGCGGATAGCCCAGCACCATCATCTCGTCGCCCGGGCCGATCTGATACTTGGCGAAGGTGTCGCCGCCGGCCAGCCAGTCGAGCGGAATGGCGGACTTGGCGAATTCGGCCGGGGCCTTGACCACGATGGCGGCCACATCGCGGCTGGGGTTGTGCGTCCACAGCTCGGCCTTGGCCGTGCGGATCACGATCGGCCGAGGATCGTAGCGCCAGCCGCCGTCCTTGCTCTGCAGCCGATAACCGATATGGGCCTCAGCGCCCGGCATGCGGCTGAGGACGTGATTGGCGGTGACCAGAACCGTGCGCGGCTTGCCGTCCGCGGTCGGATCGCTGACCAGAAAGCCGGTGCCGATAATGTGGCTGCCGTTGGGGAGCGCCTGCTCCACCTGGACGGTCGCCTGGATCAGTTGCGCGGAAATATCCACTGACATACCCCAGCCCCCGGGAACTAAGGCCGTTTCGCCATTTGACGCGCGTCGCCGCTGCACACAAGCTGCGCCTTAGCGAGAAACGACTCTGAGGACCATTCTGAGTCATGGCCAAGCCGGCGTCGAGTGGGACCAAGGGCCGCAGCACCGGACGAAGGCTGGCCCTGGTGACGGGCGCCTCGGCCGGCCTCGGCGAGGCCTTCGCGCGCGCCTATGCGGCACGGGGCCTGGACGTGGCGCTGGTCGCGCGGCGCGCCGACCGGCTGCGGGCGCTGGCGACGGAATTGGCGGCCGCGCATGGGATCGAGGCCCTGGTCATCCCGGCCGACCTGTCGCTGTTCGAGGCGCAGGCGCCGGTCATGGCGGCCCTGGCCGAGCACGGCCGCGAGGTCGACGTCCTGGTCAACAACGCCGGCTTCGGCATCGCCCAGAGCTTCGCCGGCGTGCCCTGGTCGCGGCAGCGCGACTTTCTGATGACCATGGTGGTGACGCCCTGCGCGCTCGCCTATGCGGTCATTCCCGGCATGATCGCTCGCGGCGGCGGCTCGATCGTCAACATCGCCTCGCTGGCGGCCTTTTCGCCCGGCGTCGCCGGCAACAGCCTCTATCCCGGCGCCAAGACCCTGCTGGTCAAGTTCAGCCAGGCTTTGGAAGCCGAATATGGGGCCAGGGGCCTCAAGGTCACCGCGGTCTGCCCCGGCTTCGTCCGCACCGAGTTCGCGCAAGCGGCCGGGACCCACGAGATCATGCAGGCCGAGAACCGCCGCCTCTGGCAGACGGCCGAACAGGTCGCCGAGGCGACGATCCGCGCCAATGCGGCGGGTCGGCTGGTGCTGACGCCTGGCTGGCACAACAAGGTCGCGGCCGTGCTGATGCAGACCCTGCCCGAACCCCTGGTGCGCGCCCTGATCGCGGCCGGATCGGCCAAGTATCACCTGAAGGACGAAGTCGGATGAGCACGCATTTCGACGTCATCATCGTGGGGTCGGGCGCTGGCGGCGGCACGCTGGCCCAGCGGCTCGCGCCGACCGGCAAGAGCATCCTGATCCTGGAGCGGGGCGAGCACGTGCCGCGCGAGGCCGCGAACTGGGACCCCAAGGCGGTGTTTCTGAACCGGAAATACCGCACCAAGGAGCAGTGGTACGACCGGCGCGGCAAGCCGTTCGTCCCCAACACCCACTATTGGGTCGGCGGCAACACCACCTTCTACGGCGCGGCCCTGATGCGGCTGCGCAAGGGCGATTTCGACGAGGTGACCCATTCCGGCGGGGTCTCGCCGGCCTGGCCGATCTCGCTCGCCGACCTCGCCCCCTACTATATGGAGGCCGAGACCCTGTGGAAGGTGCACGGAACCCGCGGCGTCGATCCGACCGAGACCGGCGACGAGCCGCCCTACGCCTTTCCGGCGCTGCGCCACGATCCGGGCATCGAGCGGCTGAAGAGCCATTTCGAGGCCAAGGGCTGGCGGCCCTTTAGCCTGCCGCTTGGCGTCGACCGCGACGAGCCGCATCCGGTGACCAGTCCCTGCATCCGCTGCCAGACCTGCGGCGGCTATCCCTGCCTGGTCAAGGCCAAGTGCGACGCCCGTACGCGCGCGGTCGAACCGCTGCTCGGCCTGCCGAACGTCACCCTGCTCACCGGGCGCAAGGTCGTGCGTCTGGAGACGGACGGCCCGGGCCGGTCGGTCACCGAGGTGGTCTGCGAGACGGCCCAGGGCGAGGAGCGCTGGACCGGCGACATGGTGGTGCTGGCGGCCGGCGCGGTGAACACCGCGGTGATCCTCTTGGCCTCGCACAATGCGGCGCATCCGAACGGCCTCGCCAACGGCTCGGATCAGGTCGGGCGCAACTACGCCTTCCACACCCTGACCGCCATGGTTTCGCTGACCGCCGCGCCGGTGGAGTCTACATTTCCCAAGACGCTGGCGGTAAACGACTTCTACTGGAAGGACCCGGACGGCGGCTTCGACTATCCGATGGGTCATATCCAGCTGCTCGAATACATGACCGGCCAGACCCTGGAGGGCCAGGTCTCCGACTGGCTGCCGCCGGCTCTGACGCCCGACATCTTCATGAACGCCATGGCCCACCGGCTGCTCAGCTTCCTGGTCATTTCGGAAGACCTTCCGATGCCGGACAATCGGGTCAGGCTGGGCGCGGGCGGCCGCATCACGCTCGACTACGTCCACAACAACCTGGATGGCCACGACCGGCTGGTGCGCAAGCTGCACCAGGCGCTGGACGGCTTCGTCGACCACGCCCACCCGTTCTCGCAGCACCATGTGGAGCTGGATTCTCTGCTGCCGCTCTACGGCACGGCGCACCAGGTCGGCACGACGCGCTTCGGGACCGACCCGCAAAGCTCCGTGCTCGACCCGTTCTGCAAGGCGCATGAGCTGGACAACCTCTATGTGGTCGATTCCGGCTTCTTCGTCTCAGCCGCGGCGGTGAACCCGACCCTCACCATCGTCGCCAACGCCATGCGGGTCGGCGATCACCTGAAGGAGCGGCTGCACTAGCGGGCCGCCCTGGGTTTTCAACCGCAAAGGACGCCAAGGGCGCGAAGAGTTTTTGTCGCGGCGACGGTTAGGTCATGAAGATAGGCGTCTTAGCGGTCTTTGCGGTTCGGCTATCAGACATTGCCGAAAGCGCCGCGCCAGATAGAAAAAGTCGGGTTGCGCTTTCGCGGGCGAACGCCGGGAACTAGGGATAGGGCCATGACCGCTCCCAAGCCCCCCGTCGCCGCCAAGGCCCCTAAGTCCATCACCCAGCTCGACCGCCAGCGGGTGGACGACTATGCCTGGCTGCGCGACGACAACTGGCAGGCGGTGCTGCGCGATCCGGCCGTGATCCGCGCCGACGTCAAGGCGCACCTGGAGGCGGAGAACGCCTACACCAAGGCCATGCTGGCCCCGACCGAGGCGCTGCAGGCGGCGATGTTCGCGGAGATGAAGGGGCGCATCAAGGAGGACGACGCCTCGGTCCCGTCGCCGGACGGGCCCTTCGACTATTACTGGCGCTATGAGACCGGCGCCCAGCATCCGATCCACGCCCGCAGCCCCAGAGGCGGCGGCGAGGAAGCCATCCTGATCGACGAGGACGCCCTTTCGAAGGGCCACGCCTATTTCCATGTCGGGGCCGCCCATCACAGTCCCGATCACCGCCTGTTCGCCTTTGCGGTCGATGAGCAGGGCTCGGAGGTCTACCGCATCCGGATCAAGGACCTGGCCACCGGCGAGGTGCTGGCCGAGCCGGTGGAAAGCGCCACCGGCGACTTCACCTGGTCGCCGGACTCGGCCTGGCTGTTCTGGATCTGGCGCGACGACAACGGCCGCCCGGCCAAGGTCTTCCGCCGCCCGGCGCGTGGCGGGGCGGGCGACGACGTGCTGGTCTATGAGGAGCCCGACGACGGCTTCTTCCTCTCCCTCGGCCGGACCAGCTCAAACGCCTATATCGTCATCGGCGCCGGCGACCACGAGACCTCGGAGGCCCGGCTGATCCCGGCCGCCGATCCGACCGCCGCGCCCTGCGTGGTCGAGCCGCGCACCAACGGCCTGCGCTATGACGTCGAGCACTGGAACGGGCGCTTGCTGATCCACACCAATGCCGACGCCGCCATCGACTTCAAGGTGGTGGAGGCGCCTGAGGCCGATCCCTCGCGCGCCAACTGGAAGGACTGGATCGCCCACACGCCTGGCCAGTTCATCGTCGGCATCGGCGCCTATAAGGACTGGTTCGTGCGCCTGGTGCGCGAGAACGCCTTGAACCGCATCATCCTGACCGCGCGCGCCTCGGGCGACGAGCACGCCATCGCCTTCGACGAGGAGGCCTATGCGCTCGGCCTCGGCGGCGGCTATGAGTTCGACACCCCGACCATGCGCTTCGTCTATGAATCGCCGGCCACGCCGAAACAGTGGATCGACTACGACATGGCGACCGGCGCCAGGACCCTGCGCAAGACCCAGGACATCCCCTCCGGCCACGATCCGGCCAACTACGTCACCCGCCGGCTCTACGCCAGGGCGGCGGACGGAGCGGAGGTTCCGATCACCGTCCTGATGCGGGCGGACACCCCGCTGGACGGCTCGGCGCCGATGCTGCTCTACGGCTATGGGGCCTATGGACTGTCCATGGAGCCGCACTTCTCGATCCGACAGCTTTCGCTGGTCGATCGCGGCTGGATCTGGGCGACGGCGCATGTGCGCGGCGGCTCGGAAAAGGGCTACGGCTGGTTCCTCGACGGGCGCGGGCGCAAGAAGCCCAACACTTTCACCGACTTCATCGCCAGCGCCGAGCACCTGGTCGCGGGCGGCTACGGCAAGGCGGGCCGCATCGTCGCCTATGGCGGTTCGGCCGGCGGCATGCTGATGGGGGCGATCGCCAACCTTCGGCCCGACCTCTGGGCCGGGATCATCGGCGCGGTGCCCTTCGTCGACGTGCTCAACACCATCAGCGATGCGACCTTGCCGCTCACCCCGCCCGAGTGGCCCGAGTGGGGCGATCCGCTGACGGACGAGGCGGCCTACGACCTCATCGCCAGCTACAGCCCCTATGACAATGTCGCGGCCAAGCCCTATCCGGCCGTCCTGGCCACCGGCGGCCTGTCCGACCCGCGCGTCACCTATTGGGAGCCGGCCAAGTGGGTGGCGAAACTGCGCGAGAAGACCACGGGCGCGGCGCCCATCCTCTTGAAAATCAACATGGAAGCCGGTCATGGCGGCGCGTCCGGGCGGTTCGATTTCCTGAAGGAGATCGCGCTGGACTACGCCTTCGCCGTCTGGGCCATCGAGCGCGGCTGGGAGAACGCCGCGTGAGGATCAGGCCGGCAATGAGCGACGACGCGCCGGCGCTGGCGGCGATCTACGGCCATCACGTCCTGCACGGGTTCGGCACGTTCGAGGAGGTCCCTCCGTCGGCTGAGGACATGGCGCGGCGGGTCGGCGCGGTCCTCGGCCATGGCCTGCCCTATCTGGTCGCCGAGTTCGACGGCGCCGTGGCGGGTTTCGCCTATGCCTCGCCCTTCCGCACCCGCGCGGCCTACCGCTATACGGTCGAGGACAGCGTCTATATCGCGCCGGATCGGCTTGGCCAGGGCCTCGGCAAGGCGCTGCTTCAGGCCGTGATCGCGCGGGCCGAGTCGCTGGGCCTGCGCCAGATGGTGGCCATGATCGGCGACAGCGACAATGCCGGCTCGATCGGCGTCCATCGCGCCTGCGGCTTTACCCCCGCCGGGACCTTGCGCGGCCTGGGCTTCAAGGCCGGCCGCTGGGTCGACGTGGTGACGATGCAACGTAAGCTGAATGTCGGCGGGGGCGATGCGCCGGCAGGGCCGGGTATCGACTGGGGCGGAGGGTAGGCAAGCGCGTTCCTCTGTCTTCATGCGCTAAGATAGATCGTCATCCCCCCCGAATGCGGGGGACCCATGAACACTGACGATCGACGGTGATCATGGGTGGCCCGGACAAGCCGGGCCATGACGGTTTTGGTTTGGAGCTACCCCACCGCTTGGGTCAAGACGGCCGCGAGTTGGTCGTGCTGATAGGGCTTGCCGAGATGGGCCGCGCCTTCGATGGCCTGGGCCTCTTCGTTTTCGCTGTAGCCGCTGGCGAAGACGACTTTCAGGGCGGGGCGCAGCTTGACCGCGCTAGCCGCCAGTTCCGGCCCGCGCATGCCCGGAAGGCCAATGTCCGTGAACAGAATGTCCAGCCGGCGCTGGCCGCGAACGATATCGAGCGCCTCGCCGGCGTCGCCGGCCTGGAGGGCGGTGAAGCCCAGGGCTTCCACCATGTCGACCGCCGCCATGCGCACCAGCGGATCGTCCTCGACCACCAGCACGACCGGTTGGGCGGCGCGCAGCAGGCCGCGGATTCGGCGGGCGAGGTCATCGCGGGCGTAGGGCTTGCTGAGCAGCTGCACGCCTTCGTCGAGCCGTCCATGATGCACGATGGCGTTTTCGGTGTAGCCGGACGTGAACAGGACCGGCAGGTCCGGCCGCAGCGTCAGCGCCTCACGGGCCAGGTCGCGGCTTTTGACCGGCCCGGGCATGATGACGTCCGTGAACAGAAGATCGACCTTGGCGCCTGATTTCAGCACCTCCAGCGCCGCCGCCCCGCCCGAGGCGTGCAGGCAGGTATAGCCCAGATCGCGCAACGCCCCGACGGCGGAGGCGCGGACCAGGTCGTCGTCCTCGACCACCAGGATCACCTCGCTGCGGCCGGCGATCGAGCCGATGTCGGTCTGTTCGACCGGCGAGGCCGATTGGCGCGAACGCGGCAGGTAGAGCTTCACCGTCGTGCCGTGACCGGGCTCGCTGTAGATCTGCGCGTGGCCGTTCGACTGCTTGACGAAGCCATAGACCATGGACAGGCCCAGCCCCGTGCCCTTGCCGTCGCTCTTGGTGGTGAAGAAGGGCTCGAACACCTTGGCGAGGGTGTCCTTGTCCATGCCGTGGCCGGTGTCTGAGACCGCCAGCAGCACATACTGGCCCGGCTCGACCTCCTGTTCCTTGCGCACATAGGTTTCATCGAGCACGGCGTTGGTGATTTCGATGGTCAGCCGCCCGCCGTCCGGCATGGCGTCGCGCGCGTTGAGGGCCAGGTTGAGGACGGCGCTTTCCACCTGCGCCGGGTCGGCCAGCGTGTTCCACAGGCCGCCGGCGGTCACCATCTCCACCTCGACGCCTTCGCCGAGGGTGCGACGGAGCATCTCGGCCATGTCGGTCACCTGCCGGCCCAGGTTCACCACCTTGGGCTCCAGCGGCTGGCGGCGCGCGAAGGCGAGCAGCTGGCGGGTGAGCGCCGCGGCGCGATCGGCGCCGTGCAGGGCGTTCTTCAGCCTTTGCGAAATCTCGCGGTCCTTCACCTTGGCGGCGATCAGTTCGAGATTGCCGCGGATCACCTGCAGGATGTTGTTGAAGTCGTGCGCCACGCCGCCGGTCAGGTGGCCGACCGCCTCCATGCGCTGCGCCCGCCGCAGCCGCTCCTGCGATTGCTCGCGGTCGGTGACGTCGCGCGACGAGATCAGGATGCGGTCGATGCGGCCGGCGTCGTTGCGCAGCGGAACCAGCATGGATTCCCAGATGCGCTGACCACCGGGAAGATCGACCCGGTCGCGGGTCAGGGCCGGCTGACCGTCCTCGACCACCCGCCGCAGTTGGGCGACCAGGGCGTTCGCCTCCGGCTCCCTCGCCATCCGGCGCAGATTGACCCCGCGCACCTGGGCGGTCGTCAGGCCCGTCGCCCGCTCATAGGCCGGATTGACCTCGGCCATGCGGAAGACCTCGTCGGGCAGGACGTCGATCAGGGACAGCAGCTCGGCGGTATTGGCGAAGATCGCCCGGTAGCGGGCCTCGCTGTCGCGCTGGGCGGCCTGGGCGACCTCGCGCTCGGCGATCTCGTGTTCGAGGCGGCGGTTGGCGGCCGCCGTCACGCTCATCAGGGCGGCCAGGCCGACTATGGCCAGTCCGCTCACCGAGATCGCAATGAGGAAGCCGGCCAACTCGTCGCGGTTGGCGCTGGCCGTCCGGCCCGCCAGCAGCGTGTCTTCCGAGGCCATGATGTCCGCCACCGCGGCGCGGGCGCGGTTCATGGCGGCCTTCCCGATCCCCCGGCTTCCATTGCGCGCCTCGTTCGCGCGGCCGGCGCGGTAGAGGTCGACGCGCGCCTTGGAGACGGCCACCCGCTCGGTCAGGCTGTCGACCAGACGCTCGACGCGCCGGCTTTGCTCGGGACTGTCCTTGACCAGGGCGCGGAGTCTGGCCCCGGTCGCCGCGACGGCGGCGCGGTCGGCGTCGAAATGGTCGAGATAGCTGGGATCGCCGCCGAAATTGTAGGCGCGCTGCGCCGACTCCACCTCGACGGCGGACGAAAACAGCGACTGGGTGGCCTCGATCACGTCGCGGCTGTGGCTGACCCAGCCACGCTCGGCGCGGGTGAGCACCAGATGGTCGACCGCCAGGAAGATGGTCATCACCGCCAGGACCACCAGCAGGACGACAGGCGCCGCCCAACTGAACCACGCAGATCGCGACGAGGCCTTGCTCACGGGGGGGATGACCACGCTCATTGGACCGCAGGTGAAGGGCGCCAGACCGACCGGCGGCAAAGAAGAGTCGCCGCGATGCAAATGTCCAAGGAAAAAAGCACCTGACGGCATGCGTCATAAGTGAGCGATCAAGGCAAATCTTCCCTTAACCCTGAATGGCCTAGCTTGGCGGCGTCTCGCATGGGAGTCCTGCCTTGAGCCGTATGGAGCCGTCGAACCCGCCGTCGCCGGCGCGCTACGACCTCATCGTCATCGGCAGCGGCCCGGCCGGCCGCAGGGCCGCGGTTCAGGCGGCCAAGCTGGGCAGGTCAGTGCTGGTGGTCGAGAAGGGCCGCCGCGTCGGCGGGGTCTCGGTGCATACCGGCACCATTCCGTCGAAAACCCTGCGCGAGACGGTGCTCAACCTGTCGGGCTGGCGCGAGCGCGGCTTTTACGGCCGCGCCTATCGCGTCAAGCAGGACATCCGGGCCGAGGATCTGCGCAAGCGCCTGCACATGACCCTGGACCATGAGGTCGAGATCCTCGAGCACCAGTTCGCCCGCAACAAGGTCGAGGCCGTCCGCGGCGTGGCGCGCTTCGTCGATCCGTATCATGTCGAGATCGCCGGCGACGATGGCGAGACGAGCTGCGTGGCGGCCGACCGCTTCGTGCTGGCGGTGGGGACGCGGCCCTATCGGCCGGGCCATATCGCCTTCGACGGCGAGACCATTCTGGACTCGGACGATATCCTCAACATCAATCGCATCCCGCGCCATCTGGCGGTGATCGGCGCCAGCGTCATCGGCGTCGAATATGCCAGCATCTTCAGCGCGCTGGACGTGCAGGTGACCCTGCTTGAGCCCAGCGACGGCATACTTAGCTTCGTCGACCGCGAACTGGCCGACGAGTTCCTGCACGACCTGCGCGACCGCGGCGTCACCCTGCGTTTCGGCGCCAGGGTCAGGTCCGTACATGGCGACGGGCCGCAACGCTGCGTCATCGACCTGGAGGACGGCCGCCACGTGCGCGCCGATATGGCGCTGTTCGCCGCCGGCCGCGAAGGCGCCACCGATACGCTCAACCTCGCGGTCTGCGGCTTCGGCAGCGACGAGCGCGGCCGCATCAGCGTCGATCCGGCGACCTTCCAGACGGCCGCGCCGCACATCTACGCCGCCGGTGACGTCATCGGCTTTCCAAGCCTGGCCTCGACCTCGATGGAGCAGGGCCGCATCGCCGCCTGCCATGCCTTCGGCGAGCCCTGTCAGGCCCCGCCAGCCTTCTTTCCCTACGGCATCTATTCGGTGCCCGAGATCTCCACCATCGGCATGACCGAGGAGCAGGTGCGCGAGCGCGGCATCCCTTACGAATGCGGCGTCGCGCGGTTTCGCGAGACCTCGCGCGGCCACATCATGGGCCTCAGCTCCGGCTTCATGAAGATGATCTTCTCGCTGGAGACGCGCCGGCTGCTTGGCGTCCACATCGTCGGCGAGGGCGCCACCGAGCTGATCCACATCGGCCAGGCCGTGCTCAACTTGGAGGGCGGACTCGACTATTTCGTCGAGAACACCTTCAACTATCCGACCCTGGCCGAGGCCTACAAGATCGCCGCCCTCGACGCCTGGAACCGCATGCCGAAAACCCAGCCGAGCCAGCGCGCGGCCGAGGCGGCGCTGCAGGAGGCGAGGCGCGCGCTTTCGGCCTGAGATCTGGTCCTCACCCGTAGGGGGAGGGGGACCGCGTGCAACGCGGTGGAGGGGGTGTGTTGCCGGCCGCGTCCGTTTCAGGATAGCCCAGGGACTGGCCTTCGGCGCCGAGGCGCGGCAAACCCCCTCCACCATGCTTCGCATGGACCCGGCATTAGGTAGCAAACGGGACAAGGTGACGGGGCGCGAGGCGGTCGCGCCGCCCCACTGGCGAATTTGCGCGGCCCGATTGGTTGAGCCATGGTGTTCCCCGAACGGTAGCGGGGGGCGCGCGCCTTGTCTCAAAAATTCCAGCTATTTCGGCTGTCCTTGTTAGCGCATCTCCAAGGCGATCTTTTCGCCACAGGCCCTGACCCGACGCGCGGAGAATATCTCAGCCGAGTGTTCAGTGAGGAGCGTAAATTCATCCATTACAAACACGACTTCTATTTTGAGCCGGCGCCAGACTCATCCACGGCTGGCGCCCTGCTGGGCAGGCTCGGACGTCTAGTCGAGAGCGACGAGAACCTATCGCCGGAGGAGGGCCTGGTCGAAACGACGCACGAAGGTTGGAAGGCATGTGCGGTGGTCGTGGACCCTACCGAACATGCCGACGGCCAGAAGGTCTCCGTCCAAGTTGACGAGCGTGTGGGAAAGCCCATAGCGATCCTGAAGTCGCTGGTCGACGCCATCAACAACCAGGTCCTAGACGCGCCCTACCGCATCGAAGCGGAGCCAATGTTCGATTCCCAGGATTTCTGGGAGTTCGTCAAAGAGAACGAAGGGGCAGTTACCAGTATAACCTTCGAATTCATCGCGCCCAATGGGCCATGGAACACCAGCGAGTCAATCAAAGAGGAAATGATCGCTTGGCGCGAGAAGGTCGGGGCTCAGAAAATCATCGAGACCTTTAAGAGCGAGGATGGCCTGAAGACCGATAGCCCAGAGATCAAAGAGGCGGTTGAATACATTGAAAAAGGTAGCGGAAACGTGTCCGCAAAAGCGCGCAAGGGACGACGTTTTAGCTCGACTAATAAGCCTATTTCAACTACAATAGAAAAGGGCAATCACGAGCCGACTATTGTTCGGGTCGCTAGACAGATTGCGAAGGTACTCGGAAGGTGAACCGCGCTATCTCAGTTTGTGCGCTGATAGCATGGATTGTCGTGTGGTTCGTTGCCGTCCTGGCCGCCCCGTGGACACTTAGCGACAGTAACACTTTCTTTGCCGGATTTGTAGGCATCGGGTTTTTGGAGTTTATGGGGGTCGTTGTAACCATAACACTCTCATCCGCCGCCAATCTGTTCATGGAAATTAACAAGCTTGAGGATAAGGTCGACGCCGCCGTCTTTAGTAGGACGAAGCATAACGTCAAGGACTCGGCCTATCATCTGATAGGGACCCTAGTGGCGTCGTTCGCGCTTGTGGCAACTAAGCCGCTGTTCGCCGCCGGCCAGAGGACGGAAGCGATCCTGAACGGCTTCGCCGTGACTATCGTTCTCTATGGCGTCCTGATCCTGATCGACCTGACGCAAGCCGCGTTCGCGTTGGACCCTAGGGCGGACTAGTCGACCTCGTGCAGCCGCACCGTATGCGCGCCGATGGCTACCAGCACCTGAACGAAGAATGCCGCTGAGAAGCCGCCCCGGCTGATCTTGTTGCGGATGTTCACGTCCGTTTCCTTGACGCCTAGCTCCGCCAGCTTCGCCACGATGTCAGCATAGGTGAGGTGACGCCGGGCGATCTCCGCCTTCAAAATTCCCTTCACCTTGTCTGTCCATTCGTCGTCCATATCGCGCCTCCAAAATCGTTACGGACCGCATCATATCCGTTACGATTGTCATTGACAACGATACGAATTGTCACTATAACCGTTACCAACGTAACGGATTTGATGACATGTCCAACCGGCCCGGCCAACACTTCCTCCTTTCCTCCGCCGCCCGGACCCTGAGCCTGGCGAAGGTTCTCCGCATGTCGGACGACCAGGCGTTCGAGACGTTCAAGGCGATCCGCTGGGCTTCCACAGAAGGCGATCCGGTCTGCCCGCGCTGCGGCTGCGTGGAGATCTACAATCTGTCCGACAACCGCCGCTTCAAGTGCGCCGCCTGCGGCCACAAGTTCAGCGTGACCAGCGGGACCATCTTCGCCAGCCGCAAGCTGGCCCTTCGCGACTATCTGGCCGCCATCGCCATCTTCGTGAACGGCGCCACGGGTTACGCCGCGCTCCAACTGAGCCGCGATCTGGACGTTCAGTACAAGACAGCCTTCGTTCTCGCCCACAAGCTGCGCGAGGCCCTTGCGGCGGCCCGTAGCGCCGACAAGCTCGCCGGCGAGGTTGAGGTCGATGGCGGCTATTTCGGCGGCTACGTGAAGCCCGCGAACCGCAAGGAAGACCGCATCGACCGTCGCACCGCCATGGCCCAAACCGGCAAGCGTCAGGTGGTGGTCATCATGCGCGAGCGTGACGGCCGTTCGCTCCCCTTCGTCGCCAAGTCGGAAGCGTCGGCGGTTCCGACCATCGTCGCCAACATCGAGCCCGGCTCGACCGTCTATGCTGACGAAGCCTCAGCCTGGGACATGCTGCACGCCAAGTTCCTGACCAAGCGTATCAACCACTCGGAAGCCTATTCCTGGGATGGCGCCTGCACGAACATGGCGGAAAGCTTTTTCAGCCGTTTGCGCCGCGCCGAGATCGGCACGCACCACCATATCGCCGGCCCGTACCTCAACGCCTATGCGGCCGAAATGGGCTGGCGCGAGGATCACCGCCGCGTCTCCAACGGCGAGCAATATCTGGCCGTCACAGGCGCCGCGCTGGCGCACCCCGTCAGCCGTCAATGGAAGGGCTACTGGCAGCGCGCGGCGGCTTAAAGAAGCTGGCGGGGCCTTCCCGCCCTACTATTCCGGTCCGCCTCAATCGCATCGCGGATGAATCGCGCGGACCGTCCAGTTG
The DNA here is from genome assembly GCA_965277425.1 of Caulobacteraceae bacterium. Classification (GTDB taxonomy): domain Bacteria; phylum Pseudomonadota; class Alphaproteobacteria; order Caulobacterales; family Caulobacteraceae; genus Poindextera. The sequence goes on along the minus strand of CBDICR010000006.1, from coordinate 329,165 downwards.
CCACCCGACAGGCTTCGCCACCGTCCGATCGCTCCTCCTGTATGCGCTCCGTTGAAAGCGTCTCGCCCATCATCACGAAGACAAGTTCGGAGGTCTCCATGGCGTCGCGGAGGTTCGCCTTGGCGGGCACGCCCTTCTTGCGCTTCAACTGGCTAGCATTCCCGTCGAAAAGCTCCTGATAGAGCGTGTTCGTACAGGCTCCGTAATCTTTGCCTTGGGCGCCATGATCACGGAGGGTGTCCGTGTAGGTGCCGCGCACGCTGCGACCCAACGCCCTTGTCCCGGCCCATTCATTCGCCTCGACGCTCGCCCGTTGGAGAATGTCATCGGCAAGAACCGGGTCGGCGGCCTTATACCGAAGGAAGACCTCTTTCACCTCAACGGCCAGCTTGGGGTTCAGGTACTCGGCATAGGCCAGCGCGAGAAGTACATGGGCGTAGGTTCCGCCACCCTGTCCCGCCTTTACGTAAATAGCTGATCTCATTTCGATTTTCGTCCAATTGCCGGATTTTCCGGTAATTCGTTCGAGAACCGCAATTTGCAAGGGTCCGGTGCTGGGGTTGTCCCGCCAGTCCCCTGGCCGCTGATTTACCGTGTACCCGGCCGCTCGGTGGATATCGTTTAGGCAGATCAGGTTGTTTTCATCGACGTGGATTTCTCGCCCGCGAATGGTCGGAAAGTTCGTCGGCGTCGGGGCCTTTGTCATGGGCGCTCCGGTTGTGCGGTGAAGATGGGAATCGTTGCGGGAGAGTACCCCGTTATCCGGTTCGGGGAAAGGAACAAAGAGAGTCCATGCCCCTTTAAACTAACTCCCACCCAAGAAACCGCCCTGGCTGCTCGACCGACCGCACGACGCCCCTGTGGCGCATGAGGTTGAGCGCCTGACAGATGCGGCGGACGAAGATGGTCTTAAGCTCAGGGTCGCTCGCTGGCAGGCAACGGGCGGCCATGACGTGCAGGGCTATGTCGGCCGACGTCAGGGGGTGCTGGGCCTCTCTGAGCGCGTCTAGGATCGTCCGCTTCACCTCGCCGCGTAGGGCCTGATGCTGAGGCGGGTTCGGGCGGCTCTTGATGGTCTCCGTAGCGATCTCAGGGGCGAAGATGCGGATCGTGGCGTCAACGTGGTCGAGGTCGGCGATCATGCGCCGTAGCTGTATCTGGGCAACCTCAATCCGGCCGGCGATCTCAGAGCGTTTCCTGACCAGCCCCGCGACCGTGTTAGGCGCGTCGTGCGTCGGGCGCGGGGTTGTTCGTGGGGCTGTCATGGGCTCGCTCGGCAAACCGGCCTGTCAGCCACGAAATAGAAGCTGACGCCAGACGGCCACCGAGCGAGTAGTCCACAGGAGACAGAAGTGGCTTCCGTCGCTCAGCAGCCTAGCCTTGGCCGTGAGCGACAACAATACCCCCGGACCCCCGAAAAAGGGCCGGCTGGTTAGTCCCATTTGCTACCTAATGCCGCATGGTCCCCCTCCCCCTACGGTGGAGGAATAGGCAGTGTCACCGAAAAGGCGCCATCGGACTATTCCTCAGCTTGGCTGTTGACCCGCCGCGAGCGCCCGACCTAGGTTCACTGCCCCCAAATTTCTTTTGAACGCGGACGCTCCGCCATGCCGCAGATCCGGGTCGAGGGTCTCGCCAAGACCTATCGCGTCGCCGAACGCGAGCCGGGCGCGTGGGGCGCCGTCACCGGACTGGTCCATCGCCGCTGGCGCACCATCGAGGCGCTGAAGGGCGTCGGCTTTTCCATGGAGCGGGGCGAGCTGGTCGGGCTGATCGGGCCCAATGGGGCCGGCAAGTCGACCACCATCAAGATCCTCTCCGGCATTATGCGCCCCAGCGCCGGGCGCTGCGAGGTGGACGGCCTTGTGCCCTGGCTGCAGCGCGTCCAGCACGTGGGGCGCATCGGCGTGGTTTTCGGCCAGCGCACCCAGCTCTGGTGGGACCTGCCGGTGATCGAGGGCTTCGACCTGCTCGCCGCCATCTACCGCGTGCCGCCGGCGCAATACCGCGCCACCCGCGACCAGATGGTCGGGCTGATGCGGCTGGAGAAGCTGCTCGACCAGCCGGTGCGGCAGCTTTCGCTCGGCCAGCGCATGCGCTGCGAGATCGCCGCGGCCATGCTGCACGCGCCGTCCATCCTCTTCCTCGACGAACCCACCATCGGGCTGGACGCGCCCTCCAAGCTGGCGGTGCGCGACTTCGTGGCGACGCTGAACCGCGAGCGCGGCGTTACCGTCATCCTGACCACCCACGACATGCACGACATCGAGGCGCTGGCCCGGCGCGTCGTGGTGATCGGCAACGGGACCATATTGGCCGACAGCCCCTACGAGACCTTGCGCGCCGGCGTGCTGGCCGAGCGGCGGCTCTATGTCGACTTCGCCGCAGACGCGCCGGTCATCGACATTCCCGGCGTCGAGGAGCGCGCCCGCGATGGCCGGGCGCTGGAGCTGGCCTTCGATCCGGCGGCGATCGCCGCGCCGGCCCTGATCGCCCGCATCACCGCCGACCACGCGGTCGAGGACATCCATGTCGACGAGCCGGCCATCGAAGAGGTGATCACCCGCTTCTACCAGCTGCACGGGGCGGAGGAGGCGTGAGTGGACCAGGCCCTTCGTCCCTATCTGGCGACCTTCTCGGCGCGCTTCCAGCTGATGCTGCAATACCGCGCCGCGGCCCTGGCCGGTTTCGCCACCCAATGCTGGTGGGGCGGGATCAAGATCATGGTTTTCGCCGCCTTCTTTGACGCCGCCGGCGCCGCCGCGCGCTCGCCGATCAGCCTGTCCCAGGCCATCACCTATACCTGGCTGGCGCAAGGGTTCCTGTCGCTCAACCCGTGGAGCGGCGATCCGGACGTGGCGGCCAAGGTGCGCAGCGGCGCGGTGAGCTACGATCGCTTACGGCCGGTCGACGCCTATGGCTGGTGGTACGTCAACGCCGCGGCCTGGATGACGGCGCGGGCGGCGCCGCGCGCGGCGCTGATGTTCGCGTTGACCGCCGTCGTCTTTCCGCTGGTCGGCCTGCGCGCCTGGGCCTGGGCGCCGCCGGCCGGCCTTGAGGCGGCGATTCTGTTCAGCCTCTCCATGATCCTGGTGGTCCTGCTCTCCTCGTCGATCGTCATGCTGATCAATATCTGCGTGGCGGCGACCTTGACCGATCGCGGCGTCAACACCCTGGTCGCCCCGCTCGCCATCCTCCTGTCCGGCAACCTGATCCCGCTGCCGCTATTCCCGGACTGGACGCGCACGGCGCTGTTCGTCCAGCCCTTCGCCGGCGTGGTGGACATCCCATTCCGCATCTATTTCGGCCAGCTCGCCGGGCCGATGGCCTGGGCGGGGATCGGGCTGCAGGCCTTCTGGAGTCTCGCCCTCGTCGGCCTGGGCCGGCTCTGGATGGGCCGGGTGATGGGCCGCCTGCAGGTTCAGGGAGGCTAGGCGATGGATGCCTTGCGCCTGCTCGCCCGCTACTTCGCCGCCTCGGTGCGCGCCCAGGCGCAGTATCCGGGCACGACCCTTTTGACCAGTGTCGGCGCCTTCGCCGTCACCTTCATCGACATCTTCGCCATCGCCGCCCTGTTCAGCCGCTTTGGCCATGTGCGTGGCTGGAGCTTCGGCGAGGTCGCGCTCTTCTACGGCCTGGTCTCGATCAGCTTCGGCATTTCCGATTTCCTCAGCCGGGGCTTCGACGTTTTGGGGACCGAGTTCATCCGCACGGGCAATTTCGACCGCGTGCTGCTTCGTCCCCGCTCTCTAACCATCCAGCTCATCGGCTACGACTTTCGCCTGCGCTGCATGGGGCGGGTGATCCAGGGCCTGGCGGTGGTCGCCATCGCCACCCAGGCGCTGCAGTTCCACTGGACCGTGCCGGCCCTGGCCCTGGCCGCCTGGGCGGTGGTCGGCGGCGTGGCGCTGTTCTTCGGCCTGCTGGTCTTGCAGGCGACGCTGTCCTTCTGGACCGTTGAAGGCCTGGAGGTGGCCAATGTGCTCACCTATGGCGGGGTGCAGGCGGCGCAGTTCCCGCTCAGCCTCTATGCGCCCTGGTTCCGCGGCTTCCTGATCTTCGTCGTGCCGCTGGGCTGCGTCGCCTATTTCCCGGTGGTGGCCCTGCTCGGCCGTCACGACCCGCTCGGCGCGCCCGACTGGTTCTTGCCCATAAGCCCGGTTTTCGGCGTCATCTTCCTGGCCGTGGCCTTCTGGGCCTGGGGCTTTGGCGTGCGGCGCTATACCTCGACCGGCAGCTGACCTCGGGGCTTCGGCGCCTCGACAACGGCGTTTAAGCTATTGCTCACGGCAAGCGGGGACCCGATGGTTGGCCGCGAACGGTTGATGACGGCAGCGGCGGGAGCGGCGCCAAGGTGTCCAAACGCATGCCAGGATCGGATCCGCCGCGGATCGACTACGAGGTGCTGGCGGCGTTTCGCCATACCTTGCGCCGATTCCAGCACGAGTCCGACGAGAACGCCAAGGCCGCGCAACTCACCTCGCAACAGCACCAGGCCCTGCTGGTCATCAAGGGCGGCTATCCGGGCAAGTCGGCGCTGACGGTGACCGAACTGGCCGAGGCGCTGATGCTCAAGCATCACAGCGCCGTCGAACTGGTCGGCCGGCTGGCCAAGACCGGCTTCGTCGCCCGCAGTCGCTCCAGCGCCGACCGGCGCCAGGTCATGGTCTCCATCACCCCGGCGGGCGAGGCGGTGCTGCTGTCGCTGTCGGCGACCAACCTCGAGGTGTTGAAGCGCGCCGCGCCGGCGCTTTCGGATCTGCTCGAGATGCTGAAACAGCATGGGTTCGGCGCCGAATTGGAAGGGCGCTGACAGGGGCGGGGGTGGAGCCGCCGCTGCGGACCGGCTGGAGCGATAGGAGCGCCTATTCGCCGATCAGGTGCAGGGCGAGTTCGCGCCGGTGCGGCCTTCGGCGATGCTCGAAGACATAGACGCCCTGCCAGGTCCCCAGCTGCAGCCGCCCGCCGATGACCGGGATGGACAGGTGCACGCCGGTGAGGGCGGTGCGCAGGTGGGCCGGCATGTCGTCGGGGCCTTCGTCGTCGTGGGCGTAGCGGGAGGGGTCCTCCGGCGCGATCTCCTCGAAGAAGGCCTCGATGTCGTGGCGCACCGCCGCGGCGGCGTTCTCCTGGATGAGCAGCGAGGCCGAGGTGTGACGGCAGAACACCGTCAGCAAGCCTGTGCTCATGGCCTGATCCTCGATCCATCCCGCGATGGGGCGCGTGACCTCGATCAGTCCGCGTCCGGGCGTCTCGACACGGAGAAGTCTGGTCGCCTGGCGCATTGGCCGGTCGCCTGGGCGGCTCAGTCTTTCTTCAGCACCTTGTCGGCCTTCTTGTCGATCTTGCCCTGCTCGGCCTTGGACATGCGCCCGGCCTTGACCGCCTGGCTGGCGCGGGCCTTGGCGTTGCGGGCGTGCGGTTTGTCCTTGATCGGATAGGCGCGCTTGCCCGGTTCGGCGAAATCCTTCGCGGGAAGCTTATTGCGGGTCTTGGCTTTGAGCTCGGCCATGACGGTCTCCATCGGCTAAGCCCTTCCAACGCCCGGGAGGCCGCGATGTTCAGCGCGTCAGGAACCCGAGTGCGCGCGGCGGCTTCTAGAGGAGGACAAGCTTTGCCGGAGAGCCCATGACCTTGCCGCAGGCGCTTGCCTTCCTCATCGTCGGCGGCGCGGTCACCTTCTTCGCCTGGGGGCGGTTTCGCTACGACCTTATCGCGCTCATCGCCTTGCTGGCCGGCGTGGCGGTCGGGATCGTGCCGGTCAAGCGCGCCTTCTCCGGCTTCACCAGCGATGTGGTGGTGATCATCGCCTGCGCCCTGATCATCAGCGCGGCGGTGGGGCGCTCCGGGGTTATCGAACAGCTGCTGCAGCCGCTCCTCGCGCGGCTGAAGACCTCGTCCACCCAGGTTCCGGTCATGGCCGGATCGACGGCGCTGCTGTCCATGGGCACGAAGAATGTCGGGGCGCTGGCCATACTGATGCCGGTGGCCATCCGGCTGACGCGCACCACCGGGACGTCACGCTCGTCCATCCTGATGCCGATGGCCTTCATGTCGCTGCTCGGCGGGCTGGTCACCCTGGTCGGGACCTCGACCAACATCATCGTCAGCCAGGTGCGCGAGGACACCCTTGGCAAGCCGTTCCAAATGTTCGACTTCGCGCCCGTCGGCCTGGTGCTGACCTTAGCCGGCCTGGTCTTCGTCAGCTTCGGCTGGCGGCTTTTGCCGCGGGACCGGCAAGGCGTCCCCGACATGGGCGAGGCCGTCACCGCGCCCTACGCCACCGAGGCGAGCCTGCCGGAAACCTGGCCGTCGGACCTGGCCACGGTCGGGGCCCTGAAGCTCTCCGGCGATGGCGTCAAGGCCACCGCCCTCATCCGCGACGGCCGGCGCTCGGCCTCGCCGCGCGCCAACCGCAAGCTGCGCCCTGGCGACACCCTGGTGCTGGAAGGCGCTCACGAGAGCCTGAACGCGGTCTTTTCCCGCACGCCCCTGGTTCACGAGCGCCAGGGCAAGGAGGTCGAGAAGGACGAGGCCCGCGAGGAGATGCGCTCGATCGAGGCGGTCGTGCAGCGCGAATCGGTGCTGGCCGGGCGCTCGGCCGCGCGGTTGCAGCTGCAGCAGCAGTTCGGCGTCAACCTGCTGGCGGTCAGCCGCAGCGGCGAGCGGATCTCCGAGAAGCTGAGGAGCCTGACCCTGCGCGCCGGCGATGTGCTGATCCTGCAGGCCGGCGAAAAGGCGCTGCCGGGAGCGCTGCAGTCGCTGGGGGTGCTGCCGCTGGTGGAGCGGGAGTTGCAGGTGGGCGGGTCGCGCCGGCGCTATGTGCCGATCCTGATCTTGACGCTCGCCATGATCCTGATCGCGCTCAAGATCGCCCCGGTCGCGCCGGCCTTTTTCGGCGCCGCCGTGCTGATGGTGGCGACGGGGGCTCTGTCGATGCGCGAGGCCTATTCCTCGCTGGAGGGCCAGGTGCTGATCCTGATCGGCGCGCTCACGCCGCTCAGCGAGGCGGTGCAGTCGACCGGCGGCACCGGCCTGATCGCCGGCGGGCTGGCGGCCCTGCTGCACGGGGCGCCCGCCCTGCTCACCCTGGGCATCCTGATGGTGACGGCCATGGCCAGCGCGCCCTTTCTGGGCAACGCCCCGACGGTGCTGGTGCTTGGGCCCATAGGCGTCGCCCTGGCCCGCCAGCTCCACCTTCAGCCGGACGCCTTCCTGATGGCGGCGGCGACCGGCGCGGGCTGCGATTTCCTGACGCCCATCGGCCACCAGTGCAACACCCTGGTGATGGGACCGGGGGGATACCGGTTCGGCGACTATGCGCGCCTGGGCCTGCCGCTTTCGATCCTGGTGATCTGTGTTGGAACGCCGGTGATCGCCCTGGTCTGGCCGCTGGTGAGCCATTAGACCAAAAATTTGCGCCCCATCAGCGGCGTGACGGGATGAGCACCTGCATGTCCTCGTAGCCCTTCACGAAGATCGAATAGGAGCGGCGCGGCTCTTCCAGCAGGCGGATTTCCGGGAAGCGCTTCAAGATCTCTTCCCAGATGATGGTCAGCTGCAGTTCGGCCAGGCGGTTGCCGACGCAGCGGTGGATGCCGAAGCCGAAGGACAGATGCTGGCGCGGTCGCGCGCGGTCGATGATGTAGTCGTCGGGCCGCTCGATCACCGCCTCGTCGCGGTTGCCCGAGACGTACCACATGACCACCCGCTCGCCCTTTTTGATCCGCTTGCCCTTGAACTCGACATCTTCCAGCGCCGTGCGCGACATGTGCGCCAGCGGCGTCTGCCAGCGGATGGTTTCCGACACCATGGAGGGGATCAGGCCAAGGTCCGCGCGCAGCTTGTCATACTGGTCCGGGTTGCGATTGAGCGCGAAGACCGAGCCCGAGATGGTGTTGCGGGTGGTGTCGTTGCCGCCGATGATCAGCAGCGTCACATTGGCGTGGAACTCGGCCTCGGTCATATCGCGGGTGTCGGCGCCGTGCGCCAGCATCGAGATCAGGTCGCCCGCCGGCGGGGCGTTGACGCGCGCGTTCCACAGCCGGGTGAAATAGGCGAAGCACTCGTCCATGGTCGCGCGGCGCTCCTGCGCCGTCGCGACCGGTCCGAACCCCGTCGCCGTGGTCATGGTGTCCGACCAATGGGTCAGCTTGCGCCGTTCGTCGAAGGGGAAGTCGAACAGCGTCGCCAGGGTCATGGTGGTCAGCTCTTTCGAGACCAGATCCACCCAGTCGAACGGCTCGCCGATGGGCAGCGAGTCCAGGATCAGGCCGGCGCGCTCGCGGATCAGCGGCGCCAGGTTGGCCAACGCGGAGGGGGCGAGCGCCGGGCTGACCGTCTTGCGCTGCACGTCGTGACCTGGCGGGTCCATCGAGATGAAGCTGGTCGCCGACGACCGCTGCTGGCTGTACTGCTGCGCTTCCTTGGAGGGCAGGGCGATGCCGCTGGCGGAGGAAAACACCTGGTGGTTGGAGTCGACCGCCATGATGTCGTTGTATTTTGTGATCGACCAGAAGGCGCCGTAGTTGGAGTCCGGCGTGAAATGGACCGGCGCCTCCTTCCGCAGCCGTTCGAAATAGGGCCACATGATGTCGTCGCGGAAAAAGGCGGCGCGGGCCGGATTTAGGGTTTCCAGCGGTTGCTCGTAGGCGGCCTTGCGCGCGGCTTCGCGTCTGTCCTTCAAAATATCCGCCGTTCCGTCGGCCATTTCGATCTCCACGCCTTCGAGGGCCCGTTTCGGTCGCGAAACGGGCGCCCGCCCATGGAAATCCCTCAAGTCGTGTTTGGCAAGGGCGCAGCCCCGGCGCGAGGTGCGAGATCACCTCGCCCGCTCGCGCGTCTCCCGATCCGGTCGTCGCCGACAGGCGACGGCTCCAGTGAAGGTTTCGCGGGTCGCTCGCCTAAGGTCCGAAAAATACAGACCCTGTATAATCAAGACAACGCCCGTCTTGTTTTAGCTAATATCGTCTCCATATCTAAGAATAATCGCACCGAAGGTCGATATTCGACCCTAAAAACCCTGGTTGTACGCCAGAAGAATCAAAAATATCGCTACACGTAACCCGGCATGGATATTCGAAATCGTCTTTTGGCGTCTTTCGGCGAGTCGGCGCGAGCCGCACTTTATCCTCATATCCGGGAGATTGCGCTTAGCGTGGGCCGGGTCGTGGCCGAGCCTGGCGGGCCGGTCGAGCATATCTATTTCCCGACCAGCGGCGTGATTTCCGTCATCACCCTGATGCAGGACGGCCGCCGGGTCGAGAGCCTGACCGTCGGCCGCGAAGGCGCCATTGGGCTGCTCGCGGCGTTCGGCGAGCCGGCCTGGGCCTCGCGCGGCCTGGTGCAGATCGCCGGCGGCGCCTTGCGGATCGAGGCATCACCCCTGCGCGACGTCGCGCACGCCCATCCGTCGGTTCTCGACGTCGTCGTTCGCTACGCCCAGGTGACCGAAGCGCAGCTGCACCAGTCGGCGGCCTGCAACGCGCTGCACGCGATCGAGGCGCGGCTGTGCCGCTGGTTGCTCACCTGCGAGGACCGGGTGGGCGACAACGTCCTGCCCATGACGCACGAGTTCCTCGGCATGATGCTCGGCGTCCAGCGCAGCCGCGTTACCATCGCCGCCCAGACGCTGCAGCGCCAAGGGCTGATCGAATACAGGCGAGGGCTGATCACCATACTCGACCGGTCGGGGTTGGAGCAGGCGTCCTGCGAGTGCTACCGGACGACCGAAGATATCTACGCGCGCGTCTTTCCGGTCCAGGCGCAAAAGCTCGCCGGCGAATGACGCCGGTCAAGGCTCAGGCTTCAGGGCCCAGCTGACCGCCGGAGCCTCCGCGGCGGGTCTCCGGGCCTTCCTCTCAACCCGCCATTTCAGCCATGGCGTCGCACTCCAACGCCAGTTCGCTAATCACGCCCGCCATGACCTCGCGCCTTTCCGGACCCGAACGCGAAGCCCTGTTCGGCCGCCCGTCCGATGTCTTCGGGTAATGGCCGCCCTCAACCCGCACAACATCCTCAACCCCGGCAAGATCCTTCCGCGGACCTGAGGCATCGGACTGCACGCTCGGCCCTCCGCACGCCGATGCGGAAGCGGGAATCAGCGGTCGCCCCGGCCGATGGCGGGCTTGTGACCATGATATTCGCTATAGAGATAGTGAGCATTGACAGACGAGCGAACTGGCTTCAGTTTTCCGGGGTGCGCCCAAGAGCGCTGGCCGTATCGGCAGGGGGAGGAAACGATGAAAATCCACGCACTGTGGTTGAGCGCGTCTGTCTTGGCGCTGACCGGGTTCGGCGTCGCCGCCGCGCAGACGGCGTCGCCGCCGCCGCAGGACAAGGCCAGCGCCACGGCGATGCCGGAGGTGGTGGTCACCGCCGAGCGTCGAACCACGAACCTGCAGAAAACCTCGATCGCCGCGACGGTTCTGAGCGGACGGGATCTCACCAAGCTGGGAGTCATCTCGGTCGACCAGCTGCAGTTCGTCAGCCCATCGGTGGTGGTCAACAATTTCGGCCAGGGCAACGATTTCGATATCCGCGGCATTGGCAAGGGCGAGCACAACAGCCAGACCGGGACCGGTGTGGTGACCTATCGCGACGGGGTGGCGACCTTCCCCGGCTATATCCAGGAAGAGCCCTATTTCGACGTCGCCAGCCTGGAGATCCTGCGCGGCCCGCAAGGCACCTTCAGCGGCCAGAACGCCACCGGCGGCGCCGTTATCCTGACCACCAACAACCCGGTGATCGACGGCGGCCATAACGGCTACCTGATGGTCCACTATGGGAACTATAACGACACGGGCCTGCAGGGCGCGGTGAACCTGCCGATCAGCGATACCCTAGCCGCGCGGGTCGCTTTCAACACCCAATACCGCGACACCTTCTACCACATCACCGGCCCGCTGACCGGCGACCGCAACCTGATGTGGGGCAGCGCCCGCGTCTCGCTCTTGTGGAAGCCGATCAGTTCGCTGAGCGTGCTGTTCAAGACCGACTACGGCTATCTCGCCAACGGCGGCTATTTCGGCGACGCGGCCACCAATCTCGGCACCAGCGACCTTTTCAACTTCGCCAACAACTACCGCACCTTCGCCACCGACCAGTTCGTCCGGTCGATCCTGAAGATCGACTATGTTGATCCGTCCACCGACATCACCTTCCGCTCGATCACCGGCTACCAGCAAGGCCGCACGGCCTGGAAGGGCGACATCGACGGGACCGACCTGCCGGCGCCCAACTACATCATCGATGAGGGCGTGAAGGAGGCGATCTGGTCGCAGGAATTCAACGTGATCTCCCCCAATACGGGGCCGTTCACCTGGGTTCTCGGGGCCTACTACCAGAGCAACGACTACACCTTCCCGAAAGGTCAGTTCGATATCGGCGTTCCGCCCGGAACCATCGACGAAGACCTCGACGGCGTGAACAATACCTATACGGCCGCTGTGTTCGGTCAGGTCAACCTCAACCTGCCGGCGGGATTCCAGCTGCAGGTCGGCGGGCGCTATTCGAACTGGGGCACCACCAATCACGCCGAATTCGAGGTGCCTGAGTTCTTCCTCGTCTATCCGCAGAATCAGAGCGAATACGGCTCGAACGTCACGGGCAAGGTGGCCCTGAACTGGAACATCGACCCGCGCAACTTCCTCTATGTGTTCGTCGCCAGCGGGGCCAAGCCGGGCGGCCTTAACACCGCCCTCTATTTCGACGGCGGCATCATCCCGCCGCCGTTCGGCCAGGAATATGTGGTCGACTATGAGGGAGGCTGGAAGTCCACCCTGTTCGACAGCCACGTGCACACCCAGTTAGGCTTTTATTACAACGACTTCCAGCACTTCCAGGTCATCATCCCGATCCCCAACAACCCGACCCAGGCGACCGAGGAGAACGATCCCACCGGCACCAAGCTCTATGGTATTGAGGCCTCGGCCCAGGGCGTCTGGGGGGATTTCTCGGGCAATATCGGCCTGGGTGTCGGCCACAGCCAGTTGGGGAAATTCTATTCCGAGGACCCCAGGCTGCCGATGTCAGGGACCTGCAGCCTGAAGACCGGCCCGGCCACCTCCGCCTGCGTCAACCTGGAAGGCCATCCGCAAACCTACGCTCCTGACGTCACCTTCGACGTCAGCGCGCAATACAACTTCCACCTGCCCGATGGCGACCTGCTGACGCCGGCCGCGACCTACAGCTACATCTCCAGCCAGTGGGCGACCCTGTTCGACAATCGGGCGGCCGGAGACTATCTCGCGCCGCGCAATATTCTCGGCGCGTCGCTGGCCTGGACCCATGCCAGCTTCGTAACCACCCTGTACGGCTACAACCTCCTGAACGACCACTATGTCGCCGCCGTGCTGCCGCCCATCCGTATTGCGGGCGCGCCGCTGCAATTCGGGATCAGCGTTCTGAAGACCTTCTAATTTCCCGCGCCTTGCGACCGCCGCGCTGTCTTCGTCAGCCGGCGGCCCTTTTTTCTTATTCATTTGTCGCCCGACACCCCATGCAGTCCTACGCCCTCACGGTAGACAAGTTTCTGGACCATGCCGCCAGGTGGTCGGGAGCGCGCGAGATCGTGACGGCGGAGGCCGGGCGGATCGTCGGACGCCTCGGCTATGCGGCTCTGCGCGAGCGCAGCCGGCGGCTGTCGGGCGCGCTTTCGTCGCTCGGACTGGAATTCGGCGACCGGGTTGGCACGCTGGCCTGGAACACCCAGCATCACCTGGAGATGTACTACGCCCTGATGGGGGCGGGGATGGTCTGCCACACCCTCAATCCGCGCCTGACGGCCGCCCACCTGGCGGCGATGGTCAACGAGGCGGAGGACCGGGTCCTGGCGGTCGCCTCCAGCCTGACGCCACTGCTGACGGAGCTGGCGCCGCTCTGCCCCGGACTCGAGCACGTCATCATGATGGACGGCGGCGAGCCTCCGGCGGACGCGCCGGCGGGCCTGGGGCTGAAGGTCTGGGCCTATGAGGTCCTGCTCAAGACCCATGGCGCCCCGCTGGCCTGGGGCGGCTTCGACGAGGAGACGCCGGCCGGGCTCTGCTACACCTCCGGCACCACCGGCAGCCCCAAGGGCGTGCTCTACACGCACCGCTCAAACTACCTGCATACGATGCGCGCGCTGCAGGCCGACGCCGTCGCCCTGACCGCCGGCGACACGGTTCTGGTCGCCGTGCCCATGTTCCACGCCAACGGCTGGGGCCTGCCCTTCGCCGCCCCGGCGGCAGGCGCCAAGCTGGTGCTGCCCGGCCGTCACACCGACGGCGCCAGCCTGGCCCGGCTGATGCGGGACGAGGGCGTGACCGTGGCCGTCGGCGTCCAGACCGTCTGGCTCGGCGTCATCGACCATCTCGACGCCGCCGGCGGCGAACTCCCAGCCCTGAAACGGGTGATCATCGGCGGTTCGAGCTGTCCCGACGCGCTGATCGGTCGCCTGGAAGCGCGTCTGCGCGCCCGGGTGCAGACCAGTTGGGGCATGACCGAGCTGTCGCCGCTTGGCACGATCACGCCGCCCGACGCGCCGTCCTCCGAGGCGCGCGCCTCGGGCCGGCCGGTCGTGGGTCTCGACCTCAAGCTCACCGACGCCGAGGGCGTCACGCTGGCGGACCAACGCGGCGGCGTCGGCCATCTCAAGGTCAAGGGGGCGAGCGTCCTGCGGCGGTATTTCAAGGCGCCCTTGGACGCCCTGGACGAGGAGGGCTATTTCGACACCGGAGATCTGGCGAGCCTCGACGAGGCCGGCGACCTCACCATCCGCGGCCGCGCAAAGGACCTGATCAAGTCCGGCGGCGAATGGATCAATCCCGCCGAGATCGAGGACATCGTCGGTCGTCTCCCGGCGGTCGGCCAGGTCGCGGTCATCGGCCGGTTCGACCCGAAATGGGGCGAGCGTCCGGTTCTCATCGTCGAGCCCCGACAAGGCCAGTCCGTCGACGCCCAGACCCTGCTTGAGGCCTTGCGCGGCAAGGTTCCCGATTGGTGGCTGCCGGATCGGATCCTCAACATCGAGGCCATGCCGCTGGCGGCCACCGGAAAGATTGACAAGACCCGGCTGCGCGCGGACTACGCGGACCCTGAAGGTCGTGACGGGCGGTCCATTCGTTGATGGGTCCCGGCGAACGGGCCTCGCCAAGGCGTGAAGAGGTTGCCTGATGTCCGAGGGTTCGACGGCGAAGCGGGTTCGCCGCACCAAGGCCGAGCAGCGCGCGGAAACCCTCGAGCAGATCCTGGACGCGGCCGAATATCTCTTCTCGATGAACGGCCTGCATGCGGTGACGCTGCGCGACGTCGCCCAGCGCGTTGGGGTCCATACGACGCTTCTGCACTACTATTTCGACGACAAGCGCAGCCTGTTCGAGGCGGTGTTCGCCAGGCGCGCCGGCGTCACCAGCGGGCGCCGGATGGAAGCGCTGGATCGTTACGAGGCGCAGTCCGGCGGCCATCCCACCGTTGAGGGCGCGCTCCACGCCTTCCTGGACACCGACCTCGACCTCTACATCGAGGGCGGCGAGCCCTGGATGAACTATGCCGCCTTCTGCGCCCGCGTCAGCAATACCCTCGAGGGCGCCGAGTTGATGGACGTTCACTTCGATCCCGTCGTGCTCAAGCTCGTGAGCATTCTGCAGCGCGCGCTTCCCGACACGCCCCTCCAGGACATCTTCTGGGGCTACCACTTCGTAACCGGGTCGCTGATGAACACGCTGGCGCGGACCGGACGGATCGATCGGCTTTCCGCGGGGCTCTGCCAATCGGACGACTTTCAGGCGGTGAAGCGGCGGATGGCCAAATTCATGGCCGCGGGCTTCCTGGCTCTGAGCCAAAAGCCGGGTTCAACGACGACGGGATGACGGCGCTCTCGCGCATGCTCGCCGGCCTGGCCGCCTCGGCGCTGATGGCCTCGTCCTTGTCCGCCCGGGCGCAGCCGGGACCCGTCGTGCAAGCCCCGGTGGGCGAGGTTGAGGGGCGAGCCGACGGCGCGCTCAGGATTTTCGAAGGGATTCCCTACGCAAAGCCGCCGACCGGCCCGGCGCGCTGGACGCCGCCCGTCCCGGTCGCGGACTGGCGTGGGACCCGCCAGGCGACCCAGTTCGGCCCGGCCTGCATCCAGCCGATCGCGCCGTTCAAAACCATTTACGACGACCCGCCGACGCGGATGAGCGAGGATTGCCTTTCTCTGAATGTCTGGGCGCCTACCCAGGCCCACGACGCGCCCGTGCTGGTCTGGATTCACGGCGGCTCGCTGACCACAGGCGCGAGCAGCGAAGCCATCTACGACGGCTCCAAGCTCGCGCAGCAGGGCGTCGTGGTGGTCTCGATCAATTACCGCCTGGGCGTTCTCGGCTATCTGGCGCATCCGGATCTCAGCGCCGAATCGCCGCTGGGGATTTCCGGCAACTATGGGCTTCTCGACCAGATCGAGGCCTTGCGCTGGATCAGGCGCAACATCTCGGCCTTCGGCGGCGATCCCGCCAACGTCACCATCGCCGGCCAGTCCGCCGGCGGGCTCAGCGTCCTCTACCTGATGGCGTCGCCCGATGCGCGCGGACTGTTCGCCAAGGCCATCGCCGAAAGCGCCTACATGATTTCCATGCCCGAGCTGAAGCAGGCGAGGTGGGGCGAGCCGGCGGCCGAGGCGATCGGCGCCAGTCTGGCGGCCGGCCTCGGCGCGCGCGATATCGCCGACCTGCGCGCCATGGACGCCCGCAACCTCACCGATGCGGCGGCGAGGGCCGGATTTGGGACCCTCGGCACGGTCGACGGCCAGGTGCTGCCGCGCCAGCTTGTCGACACCTTCGATCGCGGCGAACAGGCGTCGACGCCGGTGCTGGCCGGGTTCAACAGCGGCGAGATCCGATCCTTGCGGGGGCTCGCGCCGCGAGCGCCCGCCACGGCCTCGGCCTATGAGGCCGCGATCCGCGATCGATATCGCGACCTGGCGGACGCCTTCCTCAAACTCTATCCCAGCCGCGACCTGGAAGAGAGCATCCTGGCGGCGACGCGCGACGGCCTCTACGGCTGGACCGCCGAGCGGCTGGCCATGAAGCAGACGGCGCTGGGCGCGCCCGCCTATCTCTACCTCTTCGACCATGGCTATCGCGCCGCCGACACGGCGGGCCTGCACGCCTTCCACGCCAGCGAGCTGCCCTATGTGTTCGGCACGGCCGACCGGCTGCCGCCGAACTGGCCGCGGCCGCCCGCCGACGCCCGGGAGACGGCGCTCTCGGAGGCGATGATCGGCTACTGGACCAGCTTCGCGCGGTCGGGCGTCCCCAAGGCGGCCGGCGAGCCGGCCTGGCCAGCCTATGGCCCGACCCACGCCTATATGGACTTCGGCGATGCGCCGCATCCGGCGGACCATCTCTTGCCTGGAATGTACGCGCTGCACGAAGCGGTGGTCTGCCGGCGTCGCGCGCAGGGCCATACGCCGTGGAACTGGAACCTCGGTCTCTGGTCGCCGCCCATACCGGCGGCGGCGGCGGGCTGCCGCTGAGCCAAAGCGCGAAGGTCCGGAGCAAGCTTTCAGGATTCGAGCCTGCGACCCGCTGATCAAGAGTCAGCGGTCCGGAGCGGCGATGCCGCCTATTCCGCCAATTCTGCGAGCGGAGGTCCGTCGCACACCTGTCGCCGCATCAAGAGTCGCGCGAGAGCGCCCGCTGCCCGGGTTCGCGTGCAAGCATTCGCTCGTAGTGATCCTTGCAACGGGCTGGTAGGGCGTTATCCAAACGGTTCACCATCCAATGCTCGATGTAGAACAACGCCGCATCGGCGATCGAGAACTCTCCCAGCAGGAATTCCCTGCCGGTCAGCCGCTCGTCCATTAGCCTCAATCCTTGGTCGAAAATTTCACGGCCGCGACTCTTGACCTGGTCGAAGTCGGCTTCATCGGGCGTGAACAACCCCGGTCTCACAATTCGGGTGAAACCCTGCATGTGAACGGTTGAGACGATATAATCGACAGCCTCCAATGCTCTTGCAAGCCCCAAGGGATCGGTCGCCAGAATCCCCTGCTGTGGGCTTGAGAGCGCTAGATAGGCCGCAATAGCCGGCCACTCGGTGAGATAATCCCCATCATCCAGTTGAAGAAGCGGCACCTTGGCCTTCGGATTTCGCCCAATATAGTCCGGCGAATATTGATCCCGACGAGCCAGGTCGACGATTTCCAAATCGTAGGCGACGCCGAGCTCTTCGGCAATAACCAGTATACCAACAGAGCAAGTCCCCTTACCGTGATATATCTTCATCAGAAAACCCTTCCAAGGCGTCTATTCTGTATTGAATCACGCAGCAGATAGGCGGCGTTATTTGGTTTGCATTAGTCAAAATTGATTATGGGCCGAATCAATCACACCGGAAGCAGATTGCCGTTAGACTGATTTCTCCCCGATCGCGGTGCGAAAGATCTTGCCGGGATTAAGGATGTTTTGCGGATCCAATGCGCCTTTCAACAGACGCATCAGATCGACGGCTTCTCCCAGTTCGCGCTCGAGCCAATCGATCTTGCCAATGCCGACGCCGTGTTCGCCGGTGCATGTGCCGGCCATGGACAGGGCGCGCTCGATCAGTGCGTCGTTCAGGCGCGTGGCTTCTTCGATTTCCTCGGGTCGACTTGGGTCGATGACGAAGATGACGTGGAAGTTGCCGTCGCCGACGTGGCCGACGATCGGCGCCGGAATCGACGCCTTCTCGAGATCGTCCTTTGTCTGGCGGATGCACTCGGCGAGCTGGCCAATCGGCACGCAGACGTCGGTGGGCCAGGCCACGCAACCGGGACGCAGCCCGACGGCGGCGTAAAGGGCCTCGTGCCGCGCCTTCCACAGCCGGGTCCGATCTTCCGGCTTGAGCGCCCATTGAAAATCTCCACCGCCATTGTCCGCGGCAAGTTGGGCGACGGTTCGGGCCTGTTCCTCAACGGCGCTGGCGGACCCGTGAAACTCGAAAAAAAGTGTCGTGAGCTCCGGATAGCAAAGCTTTGACCAGCGGTTGATGGCGCGCATCTGAACATCGTCGAGGATTTCGATCCGTGCGATGGGAATGTTGAGATGCAGGGTCTGGACCACGGTCTCGACCGCGCCTTGAAGGGAATCGAAACTGCATACCGCCGCGGCGATCGCCTCGGGCAGTCCATGCAGCCGCAGGGTGACCTCGGTGATGATACCCAGCGTCCCTTCGGACCCCACGAACAGGCGAGTCAGGTCGTACCCCGCCGCCGACTTGCGCGCCCTGCGACTGGTGACGATGTCGCGCCCGTCCGCCGTCACCACGCGCAGCGACAGGGCCGCCTCGCGCATGGTGCCATAGCGCACCGCATTTGTGCCCGAGGCTCGGGTGGAAGCCATCCCGCCGATCGTGGCGTCGGCGCCGGGGTCAATCGGGAAGAACAGCCCCTGGTCGCGCAGGTGCTCGTTCAGCTGCTGGCGCTTTACGCCAGCTTGAACCGTGCAGTCGAAGTCGTCGGGGCGCACGGCCAAAATGGAATTCATTCCCGACATATCGAGGCAGACACCGCCGAGCGGCGTCGCGAAATTGCCTTCCAGCGCGGTGCCGGAGCCGAAGGCGGTGACGGGTACGCCGAACTGGCCGCAAAGCTTGACGACGCTGACGACGTCCTCGGTGCTCTGCGCGAAGACCACTACGTCCGGCGGATCGCCGCCGCCGTGTAGCGCCTCGCTCTGCGCGTGTTGAGCCAGGGCGGCCGGCTTGGTCGTCATTCGATCGCCGAAAAGCGCCGCCAATCGGGCGGCGAATGGGGCCGGCAGTGGTGTTCGGAGCGACTTGGTCGGGGAGGCGATCTTCATGCCGGCCTCAGGCGACCAAAGGCTGCGTTTTGGCGCCGGCGCAACGCCGCAGCGCCGCGAGAAGCGCGCTCACCGGCATGACGTCGGCGTATTTCTGGTCGATGTCGAAGAGGTTGACCGCGTGGCTCGTGACGCTTCGGTCATAGACGCACTCCTCCGGCACGGCGACACGGTAGCTGTAGGAGAAGGCGTCCACCACCGTTCCGCGCACGCAGCCTGAGGTGGTGCAGCCCGTCACTACCAGGGTATCGACCCCAAGATCGACGAGGTAGCTGGCCAGGGTCGTGCCGAAAAAGGCGCTCGGATGCTTCTTCGGGATCAGGATGTCCCCGTCTACCGGCGCGACCTCCCTAACGAAGTCGTAGCCCTCGGCAGAGATGCCCATGATGCTCGGGATTTTCTCGGCCAACCGGCCACCGTCATAGGTCTGTTTCGGCGCCACATGCGGGTAGAGCACCGGCCAGTCTTGAGCCCGAAATTCGCGTAGCAGCGGGACAATGTGCTCTACGGCCTTCCAGCCCGCCTCGCCGCAGCTGGTTGGAAATTCTTTGACCGCTTCCCAAAAAGGGCGCGCCGTCATGCCGACCGTTCGGTATTGCACGTCGATGATGAGCAGGGCCGGGCGTTGCCCGAGTCCCGTGGCGCGGCCGAAGCCTGCGGCGGCATAGGCCTTCTGTTCTTCGTCGCTGATGATGCCGGTCCAAGGGCGCATGGGGTGTTTCCATATCAAGATTGGGATCAAAGGGCGCCGTATTCGGCTTCCAGACGGTCGTAGAGCGGCTTGTCGACCAAGCGCTGACGCTCGGCGAAGCTGGCGACGCCGGCCATGGTCTCGTCGGCCCGCCCGGCTTGCTTGAGGCTGGCGAGAGCCGTCTGCATGCCATGAACGGCCGCCTGGAGCGCGGTGTTGGCGTAGAGCGCCACGCCGAAGCCCATGGCCGCGAGAGCCGCTTGGTCCAAGATCGGCGTGCGACCGCCAATGACCATATTGATCAGTTGCGGCGCGGCGAGGCCGCTGGGAATGGCGCGGATCTCGTCCAGGTCCATGGGCGCTTCGACAAAGGTCAGGTCGGCGCCGGCCTCGATGTAGCGGGCGGCCCGGTCCATGGCGGCGGCGAAACCTTCGATGGCGCGGGCGTCGGTGCGGGCGACGATCAATAGATCCTGGCTGTGGCGCGCGTCGACAGCGGCCTTGATCTTGCCGGCCATTTCACCGGCGTCGATCACCGCCTTGCCGGCGAAGTGGCCGCAGCGCTTGGGCGACTGCTGGTCTTCCAACTGGATGGCGTTTGCGCCGGCGCGCTCCAGGGCCCGAACCGTATGGCGCACATTCAGGGCGTTGCCGAAGCCGGTGTCGGCATCGACCATGATCGGCAGTTCGACCACGTCGCGGATTGCCGAAGTGTGCTGCACCAGTTCCGGCAGCGAAATGAATCCCATGTCGGGCAGGCCGAGAAAAGTGTTCGTGACGCCGGCGCCGGTAATGTACAGCGCCTCAAAGCCAAGGTCGGCGATGATGCGCGCGGCCAGAGCGTTGGCCGCGCCGGGCATCAACAGGGCGCGTCGTTGATCCAGAGCCGCTCGAAAAGCCACGCCGGGATCAGGCACTGGTCACGCCTTCGCCCGCAGGGATGCGGACGACGTCACCCTTGGCGAAGGGCCGTCGGATGTAGCGGCCATGGCCGGGCAGGCCGACAATCGCACCGTCCCGCATGACGATCTCGCCACGCACCATGGTCAGGATCGGCCATCCAGTCAGCCGCCGGCCGTCATAGAGACTGTAGTCGGAATAGGATCCCAACTCGCTGGCCTTGACCTCGCGGGTGAGACCCAGGTCGACGACCGTCAGGTCGGCGTCGGCGCCGACACGAATGTCGCCCTTGTCGTGCAGCTGAAAGATCCGCGCCGGGGCGCTGGTCAGCACCTGGGCGATGCGCCGCAGGCCGAGGCGGCCCTTGTGGTAGCCCTCATCCAGCAGCACCGGCAAAATGGTGGCCGTGCCGGGAAAGCCTTGAGACGCCTGCCAGATGGGCTTGTCCTTGGTCGCCCGTTTGCGCGGCACATGGTCCGAGGCGACGACGTCTATGGAGCCGTCGGCGAGGCCCTCCCACATAGCGTCGACATCATCCTGGGTGCGGAAGGGCGGATTGGCCTTGCCGATGGAGCCGTCCCCGGCGTCCAGCGTGTGGGTCAGGTAGTGGGGACAGGTCTCAACATGGACGTGCTCGTAGCGGTCGCGCCAACGGCGAACCTCGTCTAGCGCCATCCGGGTCGAAAGATGCGGGATGTATATGGTCGCCCCGTGATGCTCGGCGAAATACATCGCCCGGACGACGTTTTCCGCCTCGGTAAACGCCGGCTTCGACAGCGACCAGTCGCGCAGCGTCGAGCGGCCGGCGAGTTGGAACTCGCGGCGGATGCGGTTGACCAGCTCGATGTTCTCGGTGTGCAGGACGACCGTCACCCCGCCTATCTCCGCCGACTCGCGCAGCAGATCATAGAGATAGCCGTCATCGGTGCCGTCGAGCCCGAGGTAGCGCCCCTCTTCGCCGCGGAAATTCATGAAATATTTGAACGAGGTGACGCCGTAGTCGCGCACGTAGCCGGCCAACTGCCTCAGATGCTGCTCGCTGGCCGTACAGAAGTGGAAGGCGTAGTCGATGTGAGCTCTCGGCTGGGCATAGGCGATCTCCCGGTCGAAGACGTCGGCATAGTCCTCGTTGTTCAGGAAATAGCCGATCACCGTTGTAAAGCCGCCTTGCGCCGCATAGACGGTCTCGGTCGAATACTCGCTGATCGGATCGCCGAAACCAAAGTGGACGTGGGCGTCGATTAACCCGGGAAAGAGGTGCTTGCCGGTGAGATCGATGGTTTGGCGCGCCTGGGCGCCCGAGTCCGGCGCGAGCACGGCGGCGATGGCTCCGTCGAGGATCGCGACGTCCGCCAGGACCGTGTCAGTGTGTGGGAAGACCACGGTCGCGTTTCGCATCAGTGTGTCGAAAGCCATGACCGTCATCACGGCGCCAGGCTCGGAGCCTGCGCCAAAAGGTCCTCGATCTGCGCAGGCCGGTGGGCGCCGGCGTCGATGTTGAACTGCCTCATGCTGGCGCGAAGCAGGTCCGGGTCGAGGTCGTCGGTGATGCAGACCAGACGTGAGGCGTGGTCGTCGCTGGGCCAGATCGGCAACGCTTCAGGCGTCGCAAAAAGGCCCTGGACACCTTGGATCAGCACCGGACCGCCTACGGTCTCAACCCGCAGCAACCCCTTGCAGCGCAACATTTTTCGTCCAAAGAACGTCGTTGCCGTCTCGGTCCAGGCGGCGACCCCGGCCCAATGGATCGGAGCCGGGATCATGAAAGCCGCTGCAATCGCGCGACGACCGTGCCGCGGCGAGTCGCCTGCCGTCGGCGCGATTTCGCATCGGAAGACCGAGCCTCTGGGGGCGGCGCCAAGCAGCGACAGCGCAAGCCCGCCGCCAACGCCGGGGGCGCCGTTGGCAGGGACGATGGGCGCGCTTGGATTCAGCATCCGCAGCCGATCGCGCAGGTCGGACACCCTTGAGCGCTCGGCGAGGTCGAGCTTGCTGAGGACAAGGCGGTCTGCAAGGCTGACCTGCTGCTTGGCTTCTACGTGCCGTTCCAGTTCGTCCGCCCCATGCAGCGCATCGACCACTGTAAGCAGTTGGTCGAAGGTGAACAGCGGCGCGAGCACGGTGTCACGCATCAGCGACTGGAGGATGGGAGCCGGATCGGCGAGGCCGCTTGTCTCGATGACCACGCGCTGAAACGGCGGGACTTCGCTATGAAGCTGGCGGGCGTAGAGGTCGATAAGCGTGTCGCGCAAAGTCCCGGACAGGGCGCAACAGAGGCACCCTGAGTCAAGCAGGACCACGTTGTCCTCGACCGTCGCTATCAGGAGGTTGTCGAGGCCGATCTCGCCCAACTCATTGACGATTACGGCCGTCTTGGCGAGTGCGGGATCGCGCAGCAAGCGATTCAGCAACGTGGTCTTGCCACTGCCGAGGAAGCCGGCGAGCACCGTGATCGGGATTTTCGGCGCGACGGCTCTCATGGGCGCGGCACAGGTGTCGCCACCGGCTCTCCCGCGAAGAACAGCCGAATATTATCGAGCAGCAGACCGACCATATCGGGCCCCGCGGTTTCGGTATGGCCTGCGCTGTGCGGCGTCAGCAGGGCGTTTCCGACTCCCGCCCAACGCGAGGGCGGCGAGGGTTCGGTCTCGAACACATCGAGGGCTGCGGCGCCGAGACGGCCGTCCTTGAGGGCGGCGATCAAGGCGTCCTCGTCGACGATCGAGCCACGGGCTATGTTGATGAGCAGGCCGTCCGGTCCCAGCGCCTCGATCACCGCTTGATCGATCAGCCGGATATTGCTGTCGTCAGCGCGGGCGGCGACGACCAGGACATCGCTCCATCCGGCCAGGTCCAGCAAGCTGTCCTTCCGCGGATAGACGGCGTGCGGCTGCGGATGACGGCCCCACCAGGCGATCTGCGGCCCAAACGCTTCCAGCCGTTTGGCGATCGATCGGCCGATAACGCCGAGGCCGACGATGCCGATCTTCAACGCGAAAACCGATCGCATCGCCGGCCAGGGCGACTGGCCCCAGCGCCCGTCGCGCACCCAGCGATCCCCGGCGAGGATCCGGCGCGACGCCGTCAGCAGCAGGGCGACGGCATGGTCGGCCACCTCGCCGTGGTTGATGCTGGCGCTGTGGGTGACTTCAATGCCGCGCGCCCGGGCATGTTCGACATCGACGCCTTCGTAACCGGAGGCCAGGCACGCGATGAGCCCCAGCTTAGGCAGGGCTTCGACCAGCACTGGGTCAAGCTTGGCGCCGCCCAAGGTGACGATGGCGCGGACGTTTTGGCCCGCGCCAGCGGCATAAGCCAGGGGGTCGGGCTGTTCCCAAAGGGCGTGGGTTTCGTAGGCGGCCAGTCGTTCCCGTGTGCGGGTCAGGGCGTGATCGACGACCAGGACGACAGGCTTCTGCTCAGTCACGAAGTTTCCTCGGGCAGGCGGTCAACGCGGCCTATTTGATCTCATCATATAACATATTGACGGCGCGGTGAACCCGTCGTTAGTGCCTGAGATCGGAGAGTTTCCGTGAGTTCGCGCCGAAGATGAACCCAACGATCCTCAATAATCTCATCGACCGTTTCGATCCTGCGCACACGGCGCTGCTGATCATCGACATGCAGAAAGACTTTTGCGAGGAGGGCTTTGGGGCCCACCGGGCCGGCCGCAGCCTGGCCCCCGCGCGGGCGGCGACGCCGAAAATCGCCAGCCTGCTGGGCGTGGCCCGCGAGACCGGGACGAGGGTCGCTCATGTCGGCTTCTGGACTCTGCCCGATCATGCCAGCGACTCCGGCCCCTGGCTCGCTCAGCGCCGGCGCAGCACCTATTCCTCCGACAGCCTGTGCATCGCCGGGACCGAGGGCGCCGAATTCATCGCCGACCTGGCGCCGTCGCCGGGCGAATGGGTGGTGCGCAAGCATCGCTACAGCGCCTTCACCGGCACCGACCTAGATCTGCTGCTCCGCTCCGCCGGCGTCCGTTCGATCGTGGTCACCGGCGTTTCCACCAACGCCTGCGTCGAGAGCACGGTGCGGGCCGGCTTCGAACTCGACTACTACGTCGCCGCGCCCTCCGACGCGGTCGCCTCCTGGGACCAGACGCTGCACGAGGCGACACTCGCCAACGTCAATCACCGCTTCGGCGTTACGCCAAGCGTCGATGACATGGCGCGGCTGTGGCGGGCGCGGCCCAGCCAACAGCGGCAGACCACGGCATGAGCGATCCCTACGCCCATCTCTCCGGCCTCACCCGCGCCGCCGTGGACTTCACCTGTGGCCTGAGGTTCGAAGACATCGACGCCCAGACGCTGCGGATCGCCCGCCGCTGCGTGCTCGACGGCCTGGCGGTCGCCCTGGCGGGGTCGGAACAACATGGCATGCGCCCGCTCTCGAGCTACATCCAGCGACTGGGCGGCGTGGCCGAGGCGCCGATCCTGGGCGACGGCGGTCGCCGGGTCCCGGCCCACTTGGCCGCCTTGTGGATGGGAACTGCGGGCCACGCCATGGACTGGGACGACACCCAGCTCGCCGAGGGCCCCGGCCGACCCTATGGCCTGCTGATGCATCCGACCATGCCGCCGCTGACGGCCGCCCTGGTCATGGCCGAGGTCGCCGCTGGAGAAGAGGGCGCGCCGGTCGACGGCCGGCGCTTCCTCACCGCCTTTTGCGCGGGCTTCGAGGTCGGCTGCAAGATCGCCGAGGCCATCGCGCCGGACCACTATATGCGCGGCTTCCACACCTCCGGCACCATCGGCGCCTTCGCCGCCACCGCCGCGGCGGCCAGCCTGCTGCGGCTGGATCACGACCAGACGGCGCGGGCACTCGGCCTGGCGGCCTCGATGGCCGGCGGCGTGCGCGCCAACTTCGGGACCATGGCCAAGCCCTTCCATGTCGGCCGCGCGGCGGAAAACGGCGTCACCGCGGCCTTGCTGGCGCGCGAGGGTTTCAACGCCAATACCGAGGCGCTGGACGGCCGCTGGGGCTACCTGGCCATCGCCGGCCCGGGCGGCGAGCCGGCCCTGGTGCGCGAGCGGTTCGGCATGCCTTTCACCATGGTTTCGCCCGGCGTCAGCGTGAAGCCCTATCCCTCCGGCGTGCTGACCCATCCCAGCATGGACGCCCTGCTGTTCCTGATGGGCGACCAGAACCTGACGGCGGACGATATCGAGCGGGTGACCCTCAACGCCGGCTCCAATGTGCTGGGGCCGATCCGCTTCGAGGTGGCCACCACGGAGCTGGAGGGTAAGTTCAGCTTCCAGTTCCTGCTGGCGGCGATCATCCTTCGCGGGCGGGCCGGCAAGGCGGAATTCACCGACGCCTTCGTGTCCTCGGAGCCCTGTCAGGCGATGCAGAAACGTATCGCCACCCGCTTCGATCAGGCCATCGAGGAGATGGGCTGGGACAAGATCCGTTCGCGGGTGGAGGTGGTGACCCGCGATGGCCGGCGCTTCGAACGCTGGGCCGACGAGGCCTATCGGGGAGGGCCCGACAATCCCCTCAGCGACGCCCAGCTGGAAGCCAAGTTCCGCGATTGCGCCGAAGGTCTGCTGGACGAAGCCGCCACCCAGCGGCTGTTCGGCCATGCGTGGCGCCTGGAAAAGCTGCCCGACGTATCGGTGCTGTTCGGGAGCCTTGACTGGATGGCCTCGCCGTGAACCGCACGCTCTACGACAAACTGTGGGACAGTCACGTCGTCGGTGAGGACGATGGCGGCGGGGTGCTGATCTATATCGACCGGCATTTGCTGCACGAGGTCAGCACGCCCCAGGCCTTCCTGCGGCTCGAAGAGACGGGCCAGCCGGTGCGCCGGCCGCTGGCGACCCTGGCGGTGGTGGATCATGCGGTCCCGACGCGCGGTCGCGGCCGGCCCATCGCCGATCCCCAGGCCCGCGCCCAGGTCGAGCGCCTCTACCGCAATGCCGAGGCGTTCGGTATTCCGCTGATCCGGCTGGACGATCCGAGGCAGGGCATTGTGCACGTGATCGGCCCGGAGCTGGGATTCACCCTGCCGGGCGCTACCTTGGCCTGCAGCGACAGCCACACCTCAACCCATGGCGCCTTCGGAGCGCTGGCCTTTGGCGTCGGCGCCAGCGAGGCGGGCGTCGTTTTGGCCACGCAATGCCTGCGGCAGCATCGCTCGCAACGCATGCAGGTGCGGATCGACGGCGCACCGCACCGCCTGACCAGCGCCAAGGACCTGGCCCTGGCCTTGATCGCGGCCATCGGCGCCGACGGCGCGGCGGGCTGCGCGATCGAATATGTCGGCGAGGCTGTCGAAGCGCTGTCGATGGAGGGCCGCATGACCCTGTGCAACATGTCTATCGAGGCCGGCGCGCGGGTCGGGTTGATCGCCCCCGACGAAACCACCTTCGCCTATTTGGAGGGGCGTCCGATGGCGCCCGAAGGCGAGGCCTGGGACCAGGCGCTCGCCTATTGGCGCACCCTGCGGTCCGACGCGGACGCGGTGTTCGACCGAACGGTGCGCCTGGACGCCGGCGAGGTGGCCCCGCACATCACCTGGGGGCTCAGCCCCCAGGACGCCGCGCCCATCGACGGCGCCGTGCCAAGCCCAGACGATTTTGTCGGCGAGGCCCAGCGCAGCCGCGTCGCCCAGGCCCTCGCCTATATGGATTTGGCGTCCGGAACGCCGTTCGGGGACATCCCTATCGACAAGGTCTTTATCGGCTCCTGCACCAACGGCCGGATCGAGGACCTGCGCGCTGCGGCGGCCATCGCCTGCGGCCGGTTCGTCGCCGATGGCGTCACCGCCCTGGTCGTGCCGGGCTCCACGGCGGTGAAACGCCAGGCTGAGGCCGAGGGCCTGGACCGCATTTTCATCGACGCCGGCTTCGAGTGGCGCGAGGCGGGATGTTCAATGTGCGTGGCGATCAACGACGACCGGCTGTCGCCCGGCGAACGCTGCGCCTCGACCTCCAACCGCAATTTCGAGGGCCGGCAGGGCCAGGGCGGTCGCACCCACCTGATGAGCCCGGCCATGGCCGCCGCCGCGGCGACGGCGGGACGCCTGATCGATGTCCGCATGCTGGCGACGCGGGATGGATAGTTTCACCACTCTCGTCGGTCTCGCCGCGCCCCTGATGGAAGACGATATCGACACCGATGTGATCTTTCCGGCCAGGTATTTGCTGGTGATGGAGAAGCGGGGCCTCGGCGGTTACCTTTTTCACGATCGCCGCCGCGCCGCGGATGGGGCGTTGCGCGGCGACTTCGTGCTCGACCAGCCCGCCTTTCAGCGCGGCTGCATCCTCATCGCCGGGGCCAACTTCGGCTGCGGGTCGAGCCGCGAGCAGGCGGTCTGGGCCCTGGCCGGCGCCGGGTTCCGGGCGGTGATCGCGGCGAGCTTCGGCGAGATCTTCTACGCCAACTGCTTCAAGAACGGCGTCCTGCCGATTGTCCTGCCGCCCTCGACGGTGACCGGGTTGGCCGAACGCGCCGAACGCGGCGAAAGCTTTGAGATCGACCTGGCGGCGCAGACGGTCCGGGCCGGAGACGGGCCGCCCGCTCATTTTGCCATCGCCGCCGACCGCCGGGATGCGCTGCTTAGCGGGCGCGACGAGATCGACGAAATTCTGGCGCATGACGGCGCCCACATCGCCGCCTTCGAAGCCCGCCATCGCGCGCGGCAGCCCTGGCTGTTCGCCGGCGAGCCGCCGCGCTAGTTCAACCGTCCCGCAGGAGCCTGCGCCAATGACCAGCCACGACGACCACGCCCCGGACAACCATTGGAAAAACCGCGGCGTGCGGGTGATCGCCGCCGATCAGCTGGACACGAACACCGCCCAGACCCCCGGCATGAACCGCGCCGCGGCGATCAACTTCGCCCGCGTCGGCGCGCGGAAGCTTTGGGCCGGGACCGTACATATCCACGCCAACGCCAAGACAGGCGCCCACCATCACGGACCGCTGGAGAGCGTGATCTATGTGGTCAAGGGCCGCGCACGGCTGCGCTGGGGCGAACGGCTGGAGTTCGTCGCCGAGGCCGGTCCGGGCGACTTCATCTATGTGCCGCCCTATGTGCCGCACCAGGAGATCAACGCCCTGAGCGACGAGACCTTGGAGTGCGTACTGGTGCGCAGCGACAACGATGCCGTGGTGGTCAATCTGGACATCGAACCGGCGGAGAAGCCGCAATCGGTGGCGTGGGTAGACTCGATCCACCGCGCGCCGGACTAAGCCGGGCGCGGCGGCTGTCTACTCCGCGGCGATGGCGAGGCCGGGACGGTTGCGCCAGACCGGAGCGATCGGCGCCGGCAGGCCGGTCTCGGCCAGGCAATTGGCGCGCAACACCTCGATCTCGGGACCGCGGTTGAAGATCGGCAGTTCATTGCGCCCGGCGCGCATTTCCGCGCGCAGCGCCTCGGTCGCGGCGGCGTCCACCTTGCCCCCCGCGTCGGCGACCACGCCGTAGCTGCGCGCGCCTTCGGCGCTCACCAGGCCGCGACGGATTTCCAGGCCGACGAACTCGGCGTCGCGCTCGAGCGGATCGCCCCAGCCGCCGCCGCCCCAGGTGATGAAGTCCAGCAGATCGCCCTTTTCCACCTGCACGCCGTCGCACTTGGACGGCAGGGGCAGGGTCTCGCCCGAGGCGGCCTTGTGCAACAGCTTCGACGAGCGCAGACCCGGCAGGCCGCCGTTGACGCCCCAGGGCGGGATGAACCAGCGGTCGTCGTGGATGGCGATCGTGCCGGCTTCCAAGAAGCGATAGGTCATCTTGATGCCGTTGCCGCCCCGGAAGAAGCCGGCGCCGCCGGAGTCGGGCACGGTCTCGTAGCGTTCGATCAGCATTGGGAAATAGCGTTCCAGGAACTCATTGGGCACATTGGTGAACCCGGGCCACAGGGAGTGGCCGTCGGGACCGTCGCCGAACGGCCGGCCGGGAATGCCGCCGAAACCGATCTGGAACAGCTGGAACCACTCGCCCTCCTCGTCGAAGCCCGAAAACATCAGGTGCGGCGACGAGGAGAATCCCGCGGCGCTGAGAAATTCCGGCGCGCGTTGGCCGAGCATGGCGCCCAGCACGTCGAAGATGCGTCCCAGGGCGTGGGTGCGGCAGGAGAGGGCGGCCGGGAACCGCGGCTTCAGCAGCGACCCCTCCGGAATCCGCACGTCCACCAGGTCGTAGAAGCCGTCGTTGAACATGATCTGGGGATCGAAGACCATGATCATGTAGATCCCGAAGAACATGCGGAACATGTTCTCGTTGAGATAGAAATTGATCGACGACTCCGACTGCGGATCGGTGCCTTCGAAGTCGAGGACCACTCGCTCGCCTTCGCGCCACATGGTGCACTTGATCTTGAACGGACCATTGCCCTTGCCGTCGTCGCAGACATAGTCCTCGAACGACACCGGCGCCTCGCCCACCGCCGTGGAGATCAGCTGGGCCATGGCGCGGTGGTTGCGGGCCAGCAGCTCATCCAGGGACGATATGAATACGTCCTCGCCGAAGCGTCCGCACAACTCCACAACCCGCCGCTCGGCCACCTTGCAGGAGGCGACGATGGCGTGGAGGTCGGCCTTGTACCATTCGGGCATGCGCGACTGGTGAGCGGCGATCTTCAGAATGTCGACCTGCAGTTCGCCGCGCCGGTACAGCTTCACCGGCGGCAGGCGCAGGCCCTCCTCGAAGATCGAGCGGGCGTCGGTGGGCAGGCTGCCGGGCACCTTGCCGCCGATGTCGGTCATATGGCCGAACATCGCCGACCAGGCGATCAGCCGCCCCTCGCGATAGATCGGCGAGATCACCAGCTGGTCGTTGTTGTGGCTGATCGCCCCCTCGCAGGAATAGGGGTCGTTCAGCAGGATCATGT
Source organism: Caulobacteraceae bacterium (assembly GCA_965277425.1). GTDB lineage: Bacteria > Pseudomonadota > Alphaproteobacteria > Caulobacterales > Caulobacteraceae > Poindextera. The sequence continues at coordinate 298,944 of CBDICR010000006.1, read as the reverse complement.
CGCCTTCCTCGATCTCCCCGTCGTAGTTGGCCAGGAAGCCGCCGATGAAGGAACCGAACTGGCCGACGACCATCTTGCCGTTGCGGTCGGCGATCAGCGGGAAGGCGTCGCCCTGCTCGCGGATGCCGGGCGACAGGGCGGTGCGGAACAGGGTCGCGTCCATCTCCACGCGCGCGTTGCGTAGGGCGTTCTCGATGATGTCGAGGGTGACCGGATCGATCGTCGCCGGGGCGAAGGGCGCGGGCTTGGTCTCGATGATGCGTGCCGGCATGGTCGGGGCCTCAGACGGGGTTGATCAGGATGACGCCGAGGCGGTCGACCACGGCTTCACAGTCCGCGAGCACCAGCGTCGTGGCGTCCATCTCGACGATGATGGCGGGGCCGGGGATGCGATCGCCAGCGCGCAGCCTGGCGCGGTCGTAGATCACCGCCGGCCGCAGGCCGCCGCCGAGCCATATCTCGTGGTCGCGCAGCTTGGCGGCGGCGGGGTCGCCGTCGCCGGCGGGGATTTCCACCGGCGGGATGTTGATCGCCTGGCCGAAGGCGATGGCTCTCAGGTTCACGAACTCATGCTCGGCGTCCATGTTGAAGGTGAACAGCCGCCGGTGCTCTTGGTCGAACGCGGCGGCGAGCCGCTTCAGGCCGCCTTCGCCGAGGTCGTGGAGGCTGACGCTCATCGGCACCTCGAAGGCTTGGCCGTGGTAGCGGATGTCGATCTCGTATAGCGTTCCGATGTCGGCCTCGGCGACGCCGTCGGCGGTCAGCGCGGCGCGGGTCTGGGCGCCCATTTCCTCCAGGATGCCAACGATTTCCGCCTCGCTGGTCTGCGAAATCCGCTTGGACAAGGACCGCGCCGAGTCGTTGCGCATGCGGGTGGTCGCGTCGCCCAGGGCGCAGAGCACGCCGGGCGAGACCGGCGAGATCACCGGCCAGGAGCCCATCAGCTTGCCGACCGCATTGGCATGCAGGGGCCCGGCGCCGCCGAAGCCCATCAGGGCGAAGTCGCGCGGGTCGTAGCCCTGCTGCACCGAGATCATCCGCAGGGCGCCGAACATGTTCTCGTTGACGATGTCGATGATGCCGCTGGCCGCCTCGTAGAGGCCGATCCCCATGGCGTCGGCGATGGTCTGCACCGCCGTCTTGGCCGCTTCGCGATCGAGCTTGAAACGGCCGCCCAGCAGGTTTTCCGGCAGATAGCCCAGGACCACATTGGCGTCGGTCACGGTGGGCAGGACGCCGCCGGCCCCATAGGCCGCCGGGCCGGGCGAGGCGCCGGCCGATTCCGGGCCGACGCGCAGGGCCCGGGTCAGCTCCGGCACCTTGGCGATCGAGCCGCCGCCGGCGCCGACGGTCTTGATATCCAGCGATGAGACCCGGACGGTCAGGTGGCCCACATCGGTGGTGCGCACGCGCCGGGGCTCGCCGTTTTCGATCAGGGCCACGTCCGTCGATGTGCCGCCGACGTCGAGGGTGAGCAGGTTCTTGAAGCCGGAGTTCAGCGCCACCCATAGCGCCCCGGCGACGCCGCCCGCCGGACCGGACATCAGCAGGGACACCGGGTGCCCTTCGGCCTTTTCCGACGACATCAGGCCGCCGTCGGAGCGCAGCAGGGCGATGCGCCCGGCCATCTCGTGACCGCGCAGCTTCTGGCGCAGGCTGCGCACATAGCGGCCGACCACCGGGCGCACCGCCGCATTGGCCACGGTGGTCAAGGTGCGCTCGTATTCCTGCATCTCCGGCAGGACTTCGTGGGAGAGGGAGATCGGCAGGTCGGGGAAGATTTCCTGGGCGATCTCGCCCACCCGCCGCTCATGAACGCCATTGAGGTAGCCGTTCAGCAACGAGACGGTGATCGCCTCGACGCCCTGGCCCTTCAGCTTGGCGAGCCGGACCCGGACATTGGCCTCATCCAGAGGCCGTTCTTCCTCACCCCTGGCGTTTATCCGGCCCTTGATCTCGACCGTATCTTCCAGCAGCGCCAGGGGCGTAGGCTTGGGCCAGACGATCCAGGCGGCCAGGCCGCCGGGCACCAGCGAGCGGGCGATCTGCATCATCTGCCGGAAGCCGTCGGTGGTCACCAGGCCGACCCGGGCGCCCTTGCCCTCCAGCACCGCATTGGTGGCCACGGTCGTCCCGTGCAGGAAGACCTCGACCTGCGAGGGCTGGACCTCGGCGTCGGCGCAGATGGCCTTCAGGCCGACCATGACCCCTTCGGAGCTGTCCTGCGGGGTCGAAGGGGTCTTGTGGCGCCAGAAGGCGCCGGTTTCGTCGTTGAACAGCAGCAGGTCGGTGAAGGTGCCGCCGACATCGACTCCAAGCCTATAACCCACCGGCAACCCCTCTTTCGACACGAACGCGGGGCCCGTCCCCCGATCGGTTAGTGGTATTCCTCGCCGCCAGAGACGTTCATCGCTTCGGCGGTGATGTATTGAGCCTGGTCCGAACACAGAAAGGCGCAGGCATTGGCCGTGTCTTCCACCGCGCCGGGGCGGCCCAGGGGCACGCGCAGGCGGAACCGCTCCCAATACTGGTCCATGGTCACCCCGCGTTGGCGCGAGATGTTCTCCCGTTGCCAGTTTCCGAGGTCGGTGGGCACGTGATTGGGGCAGATCGCGTTGACGGTGATCCCGTCCTTGCCCAGTTCCAGAGCCGCGGATCGGGTCAGCCCGATCAGCCCGTGCTTGGAGGCCGAATAGGCGCTCATCAGGCTGGTTCCCGACTTGCCGGCCTGGGAGGCGATGGAGACGATGCGGCCGCCCTGGCCCTGAGCGATCATCTGGGCCGCGGCGTATTTCATGGCGAAGAAGCAGCCACGCAGGTTGACGCCCAGCACGGCGTCCCACTTTTCCTGGGTCATTTCGACGATCGGACCGACGAGGTAGCCGATGCCGGCGTTGTTGATCAGGATGTCGAGGCGGCCGTAGGTCTCGACCGCGGCGGCGATCATGCGGCGGACATCGTCCTCGACCATCATGTCGCCTGTGAAGGTGGCGCATTCGGCGCCCGCCGAGCGGATCTGTTCGGCGACCTGCTCCAGTTCCGCTGCCTGGCCGACCCCGTGTTCGGGCGCGATCTCACCGGACGTTGCGCCCAGGTCGTGGATCAGGACCTTGCATCCCTCCTCGGCCAGGCGGCGGGCCATGGCGGCCCCCAGGCCGTGAACGCGGCCCGCGCCGGTGACGACCGCGACCTTGCCCGCCAGCTCGGGATAGCGGACCACGCTCAGGGCTCGATCTTTTCGGCGACGATGAACATCGGGCCGTCCGCGAACTCGCGAAATTCGCCGGCGACCTTCTTCATGGTGTCCGTCGATACGTCGGCGCCGAACTGGTCCATGTCGGCGATCGAAATCAGCTCGACATATTGGTAGGGCGGGGTCTTGTCGGATCCGCGGACCGACAGGGTCTTGTAGACGTCGAAGCCGGCGTTGGACTTCAAAGCGCGCACGGTGGGGATGTCGGTCGAGCGGGCCCAGGCCTCGTAGGCGTCGGGCGCCGCGCCGGCCTTCAAGCTGAAGAGAACAACCATGTAGGTCATGCGCAAATCCTTTCGAACGAACCCGCTCACAGACCGCGCCGCGTGTCGCCTGTCCGAGCTGCGAGGGTCGATTGAGCCCTATCGCGAAGACCTCGTCGCGTCAACCTTGTATTAGATGTATGACATATTTATGCTTAGACGCTCCGTAGGCTAGAAATATTAGCCTAAATAACAGACATTCTGAACCAAACGAAAGTATATGTAATTGATGTTTCCGTATAGAATCCAATTCTGTGCCCCGACGGGGTGCGTTGACATTAGGTATAGTTTGGATTTTCATAGTCCAAAGGCAGTGTTAGCGCCTTAGCTGAAGGCTGGGCTGTGCGAGGATGTCGATGTGAACGGACCCACGAGCAATGCGACCACGGCGGTGGCGGACAGCGCCCCGCAAAGTTTCTTTCCCGACCCTGCGGTCGATCGCCTGACCTCTACGGTGCTGATGCTGGCTGAGGAGCTCTGGGTGTTGACCGAGCGGGTTGCGGCGTTCGAGGCGCTGGCCTCGCGAAGCGGCGCGGTTCCTGGCGATGAACTGGCCGAGTTTCAGTTTTCGCCGGATGAGGATGAGGCGCTCCGCCTCGCCCGCGGCCGCTTCATCCGCAAGATCCTGGGCCCCCTGAGCGCGGTCGCCGCGCCCAAATAAGGTCTAGATGTATACCTTATGGACGCCTAAGCTGGGCCTGGACGCGGTCCTCTCACCGAGGGCGCGATCACCGGACATCAGCGAGCCTGGAGGGTGGGGAGAACCGATGACAGCGCGGCGAGCGGGCGTGGCGAACGCGGCGCCACATGGGTAGCACCCTGGTCGAGAAGATCATCGCCCGAGCCTGCGGTCGCCCGATGGTGGCTCCAGGCGAGATCGTCGTCTGCAAGGTCGATCTGGCCATGTTCCACGACAGCTCGGGGCCCCGGCAGGTCGGGCCGCGCATGCGCGAACTGGGCGCCAAGGTCTGGGATCCCTCGAAGGTGGTGGTGGTCACCGATCACTATGCGCCAGCGTTCGATCTGGAGTCGGCGGCGATCCAGAAGATCACCCGCGAATGGGTGCGCGAGCAGAAGGTGGACGCCTTCTACGACATGCAGGGTATCTGCCACATCGTCCTGGCCGAGGGCGGCCACTTGAAGCCCGGCATGTTCTGCACCGGCGGCGACAGCCACTCCACCACCGGCGGCGCCTTCGGCTGCTACATGGCCGGCTTCGGCTCCACGGAGATGACCGGTGTGATGATCACCGGCGAGATCTGGACCCGCGTGCCAGAAACCCTGCGGGTGGACTGGTCCGGCGCCTTGCCCGAGGGCGTGGTCGCCAAGGACGTCATGCTGTTCCTCTGCGCCCAACTCGGGATGCAGAACGCCTTCAAGGTGGTGGAATTCGGCGGCTCGGCGGTGACGGCGATGTCGATGCAAGAGCGCCTGGTGCTGACCAATATGGCGGCGGAACTGGGCGCGGAAACCGGTGTGATCGCCCCCGACCAGGTTACCCTGGCCGCGATCCGGGCGGGGGGAGGCGAGGTCGATGATGCGGCCATCGCCCTGTGGCGGTCCGATCCCGACGCGGACTACGAAGCCCGTTACGCTTTCGACGCCTCGACACTGACGCCCTGGGTGGCGCGGCCCAACGCACCGTCCAATGCCGGACCGGTCGAGGCCGCGGGCGCCCGTCCGATCGACCAGGCCTACATCGGCGCCTGCGTCGGGGCGAAGCTCGACGATCTGCACATGGCGGCGCAGGTCCTTCGAGGACGCAAGGTGGCCGCGACCACCCGGCTGCTGGTGGCGCCGGCCTCGGCCGCGACCATGCGCAAGGCGGCCGAGGACGGGACCCTGGCCGCCCTGACCGAGGCCGGCGCCATCCTGCTGCCCTCCGGCTGCGGCGCCTGCGCGGCCTATGGCGCTGGCATCCTGGCCGAAGGCGAGGTGTGCATTTCCTCCACGAACCGCAACTTCAGGGGACGAATGGGGCATCAGGACTCCGAGGTCTATCTGGCCTCGCCCTACACGGTGGCGGCCAGCGCCATCGAGGGCCGGATCTGCGATCCACGCCCCTATCTGGCATGAGCGACATCGACACCATCACCGGCCGGGCCTGGACCTTCGGCGACAACATCGACACCGATGTCCTGGCCCCTGGCGTTTATATGAAGCGGCCGATTGAGGAGGCGGCGCTGCATTGCCTGGAAAGCATCGACCCCAGTTTCGCTGGCGGCGTACAGGCCGGCGACATGGTGGTCGGCGGGGCCAATTTCGGCCTCGGATCCAGCCGCGAACAGGCGCCCCAGGCGCTGAAGGTGCTGGGCGTCGGCGCGATCCTCGCCAAGAGCTTTGCCCGCATCTTCTATCGCAACGCCGTCAATCTCGGCCTGCCGGCGCTGTTCTTTCCGCAGGCCGGCGAGATCGCCCCCGGCGACCGGCTCGAAGTGCATCTGGCGCGCGGGGAGGTGCGAAACCTGACCACGGCCACGGTCTACGCCGTCGATCCGATCCCGCAGCACCTGCTGCAGATGATCCTCGACGGCGGACTGATTCCACACCTGAAGGCCAGACTGGCCAGTGAGAAGCGCCAATGACCAATCCCGCGCAGGCGCTTCGCGCCGCCCTGGCTCGAACCGACCAGGCGGTGCTGGCCCCCGGCTGCTACGACGCCCTGACCGCCTCGCTGATCGAGCGCCAGGGGTTCGAGGCGGCCTATCTCTCCGGCGGCTCCATCGCCTACAGCCGGCTTGGGCGGCCCGATATCGGCCTGGTCTCCGCCCATGAGGTGGCCGAGATCGTCGCCCTTATCCGCGACCGCTGTCCGGACATGCCGCTGATCGTCGATGCGGACACCGGCTTCGGCAACGCCCTCAACGTGCAACGCACGGTGACCACCTTCGAACGGGCCGGCGCCTCGGCCCTGCAGTTCGAGGACCAAGACCTGCCCAAGCGATGCGGCCATCTGGCCGGCAAGACGCTGGTCTCCACCGGCGAGATGGCCGGCAAGATCCGCGCGGCCCTCGACGCCCGCCGCGACCCCGCGACCCTCATCATCGCCCGCACCGACGCCATCGCCGTCGAGGGCTTCGAGGCCGCCCTGGCCCGGGCGGAGGCCTACCTGGAGGCTGGGGCCGACATGCTGTTCATCGAGGCGCCCCGCTCGCTGGAGGAGATGGGTGTCATCTGCTCGACCTTCGCGGCCCGCGTTCCCTTGCTGGCGAATATGGTCGAGGGCGGCGCGACGCCCGTCCTCGACGTCGACGCCCTGGCCGCCCTGGGCTACCGCCTGGCGATCTTTCCCGGCGCCATAGCCCGGGTGCTGGTCTGGACCCTGGAGCGCTTCCTGGCCGACCTGAAAACCGATCGCACCAGCGCGGGCTGGTCGGACCGCATGTTGGATTTGGCGGGCCTGAACGCGGTGCTGGGGACCGAAGACATCCTGGCGGCCGGTCGCCGCTATGACGAAGACCTGGCCGGCGCCGGCTTGGGCCTGAAGGAAAGGCGCGTAACGCTGTGAAACCCGATCCTGGTCTCTATGACTACTGGCCCTACAAGGACCGTCCCAAGATCGTCTGGCCGGGCGGCAAGAAGCTGGCCTTCTGGGTGGCGCCCAATATCGAATTCTATGAGCTGGCCCCGCCGGTGAATCCCAGCCGCAAGGCCTGGCCGCGGCCGGTCCCCGACGTCGCCGGCTATTCCTACCGCGACTATGGCAACCGGATCGGACATTGGCGGATGATGGATCTGATGGACAAATATGGGCTGCGGGGCTCGATTTCGCTGTCCGTCGCCCTGTGCGATCACCATCCCGAGATCATCAAGGCCTGCGCGGAGCGGAACTGGGAGTTCTTCAGCCACGGCATCTACAATACCCGTTACTGCTACGGCATGGACGAAGCCCAGGAACGGGCGATCATCGAGGACTCCATCGCCACCGTGAAAGCGGCCACCGGCCAGACCATAGCCGGCTGGCTGGCGCCGGCTCTGACCCACACCGAGCGGACCATGGATCTGCTGGCGGAATACGGGCTGAAATATACCTGCGACCTGTTCCACGACGATCAGCCGACGCCGGTGCTGACCAAGACCGGACCCTTCGTCTCGGTGCCCTATTCGCTGGAAATGAACGACTCGATCACCTTCAACGTCCAGAACATCAGCCCGCGCCGCTACGTCGAAATCCTCAAGGCCAACTTCGATCGCCTCTACGAGGAGGCGGACGAGTCCGGCACGGTGATGTGCATTCCGCTGCACGGCTATCTGATCGGCCAGCCCTACCGGCTGGAGCCGTTCGAGGAGGCGCTGGCCTATATCACCGGCCACGAGGGCGTGTGGCGGGCCACCGGGCGGGAGATCGCCGAGCATTTCATCGATCACTATTACGACGCAGCGACGGCCGATATCGCCGCGCGGGGCAAGGTGCGCTGATGGCCCTCGATCCGAGCTACCTCGATTATCCCATGCGCCGCTACGGCATGGACCACGACCGTTACGACTGGTCGATCCTGCCGCAAAGACCGCCGGTCCAATGGCCGAACCAGGCGAAGATCGCCCTGTGGATCACCGTGGCGCTGGAGTTCTTCCCGCTCGACCAGCAGGGCCAGCCCTTCAAGTTGCCGGGCGGCATGGTCACGCCCTATCCAGATCTCCGTCACTACACGCTGCGCGACTACGGCAACCGCGTTGGCGTCTATCGGCTGCTGCGGCTCTTCGACAAGCTGGGCCTGCGGGTGTCATGGGCGATCAACAGCCGGGTGGCCGAGCGCTATCCCTCGCTCCTGCGCACGGTGGTCGAGCGCGGCGACGAGGTGGTGGGCCACGGCATCGACATGGACCACCCGCACTATGGCGGACAGCCGGCGGACGAGGAGCGTGAACTGATCCGCGCCAGCCTTTCGGTTCTGCGCGAGGCCTCGGGCCAGCCGGTGCATGGCTGGATTTCGCCGGGCAAGTCGGAGTCGATCAACACCCCGGATCTGCTGGCCGATGAGGGCGTCACCTGGTTCGGCGACTGGATCAACGACGACATGCCCTACCTGTTCCGCACGGCAACCAAGCCGCTGGTCGCCCTGCCGCATTCCTCGGAGATCAACGACCGCCAGATCCTGGTGGACTTCCGGCACAGCGAGACCGATTTCGCCGATCAGGTGGCCGATCAGTTCGCCTTCCTGGCGCGCGAGGCGACGACCCAGGGCGGACGGATCATGGCCCTGTCGCTGCATCCCTGGGTGATCGGCCAGCCGCACCGCATCGGCGCGTTGGAGCGGGCGCTGAGGGCCATCGTCACGGAAGGCGGCCTCTGGAACGCCAGCGGGGATGAGATCGCCGAAGCCTGGAAAGGCGCTCAGCCCGCGCTCTAGGAAATCTCGCGGGTGACCTCGGGCACCGGCAAGTCGCCTTTGGCGGCGGCTTCGGCGACCTGGCCCTCCTGCTGCACGATGCGCAGGATGCGGTTGATAAATTCCTGCGACCACAGGGCCCGTTCCGCATACTGCTCTTCAGTGGGTGTGAAGGCGTCGATCTCAGCCCGGGGCACGATGCCCTTGGCCTCCAGGATGCGCTCCAGGGTGTCGATCCGCTGACGGGCCACGGCCAGTTCCTGGGCCACCGCCATGGTGATCGCCAGGATCCGCTCGGATTCGGGCTCCAGGAAGTAGGGGCGCTTGCCGGCAGGCTTGTCCGACGCGTGCTGCAGGGCGGCCGCGATGCTCATTGGCGCTTCCTACTTGCGCGCGCCGACGAAGACCTGACCGATCTTGCGGTATTTGCTGGCGCCCGGCGGGGCCATGAACGGCGCATAGACCAGCTTTTCGCGGTCGAACCCGGCGGCGGCGAAATGGTCGTCGAGATTGAGCCCGTGCAAAGTCGTCCAGTAGGGCTCGTTGTTGTAGAAGGCGTCCCAGTCGCGCATCGTCTGCTCGAACACGCTCATGCCCTCATAGGCCGGCTGCTCCATGTTCAGCATCAGGCCGCCGGGCGCGAGCAGGCGGTAGCTCTCGCGGAAGATCGCGTCCATCGAGGCCAGCGACAGTTCGTGCAGGAACATGGTGGTCATCACCAAGTCGAAGCCGTCGTCGTCGAATTGGGCGAGATTGGTCGCGTCCGCCTGGATGAATCGCACATTGTCGACGCCGAGGGCGCTTGCGCGGGCCGCGGCGTAGCGCAACACCGGCGCGCCGACATCGACGCCGATCACCTCCGCATCCGGGAAGGCCTGGGCGACGGGCAGCAGATTGTGGCCGGTGGTGACGCCGAGGTCGAGAATCCGTCGCGGCTTCAGGTCGGGCAGGTTCTGTTTGATCCACTCGGCCATGTTGCTGCCGATGCCGTCATTATAGGCGCCGCCGCGTCCGCCGACGGTGACGTGGATGCCGCTGTCATAGTTGGCGGGACCCGAAACGTCGCCGGGGAACAGCTCGGCATGGTAGCTGCCCGGCATGCAATGATGATCGACCGCCGAGACATAGCGGGGGATCGGCAGCGTGGGGTCGAGGCTGAGCTGGCCTTGACGCAAAAGGCTCTCCGCCTTGGCCGCCAGGGACTCGGCCTGGCGGATCGAGGCCCAGCGGCCGGCCTGCTGGCGTTGCTCCATGGTCATACGCTTCAGGGCTGACCAGGTCTGGAACACCGGATCGGCCAAGAGCGCCTTGCGGGCTTCCGATCGATCGGCCGGCTTGCGCCCGTGCTCGGCCTCGAAGCGGGGCTCGATGCGGGTTTCCCAGGTGGTTTCCACCATCGGCAGCACGCGGGTCGTCAGGTGGCGGTTCACCTGGGCCAGGAAGTTGAATCGTTCGATCTCGTCATGGGTCAGGTCGGGATAGACCGCGTGCCGCGCCCCGATCCGATGGTCTGGCGGGCCGTCATAGGCCGCCGTCGAGCCCTGCTCGCTGATCATCGCCGCGGCGCCGGAGCCATCCATGACCGTCTCCATCGGGGCCGATGTCTATTTGACCCCTATCTATGCCTTTTCTACGCCTGCAGGGGCTTGCTGGCAACGTCGCCCTTGTGCAATCGTCATATAAGTATGATGAATGGCGCCGGGCGGTCCTTAGCTCGTGGACAACCGCACAGCGGCGTCATCGCCGGTTTCGAACCAGCGGCCCCGTCGCGTCGCCGTGACTTGCAAAGGATGAATCCCGTGGAGCATGAAACGATCCGAGGCAAGCTGCTCTACACCTCGAAGAAGCCCGAGATCATGGACAAGGTGCGCGGTGGCGAGACCTTCATCATCACCAAGCACGTCGACGGCCGCCGCACGCTACGCGCCCACTGCGCCATCGATGAGAATTCGCCGCGCGTGCTGCGCGACTCGATCACCAGCTACGCCGCCGACTGGAAGCCCACCGACGCCTTCGTGCGCCTGACGGTGGACGAGAAGTTCGTCGGCTCCAGCTGGTATCGCTTCACCCCCACCCTGGCCGAATGCGAAGGCTTCACCGAGCTGGAAGGCCGCATCTCGCACCGGTTCCAACTGGACAAGCCGGTCCGCCTGTTCGGCACCCACCCGATCCAGGCCGACGCCTACCTGACCAATATTTACGATCTCTCCAAAGGCCCCGGCGAGCAGATCATCGAGGGAACCATGATGTGTTCCTTCCACCATCGCGGCGCCGACGGCCCGATCCTGCTCAAGCGCAATCGCACGGGTCTTTTCCGCTTCATCGGCAAGGAAACGATCAAGGTCGTCGCCGGCGAGTTCGAGGCCCTGCACTTCCAGATCGGCCACAGCACCGACGACAGCTACATAGGCACTGACATCCATCCGCCCTACCATGTCTGGGTCACCGCCGACGGCGAGTATGTGATGCTGAAGGCCTACGTCACCGGCTACATGCAGACCTATTACGAGCTGGTGGAATACGAACGCCGAACCAATTTCTTCTGATGGTTCAGCAGCATCGCACCATACGCGGTCGCATACTCTACACCTCGAAAAAGCCCGAGATGCTGGACAGGGAGCGGGGTCGCGAGAGCTTCGTCTACACCCGCCACGCCGACGGCAAGCTGACGCTGCGAGCCCAGTGCGAGATCGACGAGCCGGCGCCGACGGTGTTGCGCGACGTGGTCTATTCGATCGACGAAAACGATCGCCCCATGGACTGCTTCGTGCGCCTGACGGTGGGCGACAGGTTCATGGGCGCAGGCTTCTTCCGGATGGGCGACGGCTTCATCGAGTGCGAGAGCTATGGTCCCTCGATCGGCCGCATCAGCCAGCGACTCCCTGTCGAAGGGGCCTACGACGTCTTCGGAACCCATCCGATCGTCGCCGACGGCTATGGCACGCGGCGGATGGATCTCTCGCGCGGCCGGCATAAACGCGAGCTGCGCGCCTTCCTGCCCTCCGGCGACCACCGCGGGGCGACGCCGCCGCTGATCACCGAGACGCGCCTCTTCCTGGAATATCTCGGTGAAGAGACCGCCACGGTGGCGGCCGGAACCTTTAAGTGCCGCAAGTTCCGCTTCTCCGACGAGAACGCCAGCATGGCCACCAGGGATGGGGCTCATCCGACCTATGATCTGTGGGTCACCGCCGACGCGGACGCGATCTTCGTCAAGGGCGGGGTCGGCGGCTACATGCAGACCTGGTACGAACTGGTCGAGCTGGAGCGTTAGGATGACGGCCTTCTTCGGCAAGATTCTGAGTTTCAGCGACGGCTCCGACGCGGCCTGCGGCGAGGAAGACTGGGAGGTCATCCTGCACGAGGACGGCCTGCGCTCGCTGCGGGCCCGCTGCTGGCTGCGCGACGAGCCGCCGGTGCTGCGCGATGTGCTGCAGAGCGTCGATGCGAGGTTCCATCCCCATGACGCCTTCGCCCGCATCGTCGTGGGCGGAAAGTTCAGGGGCTCGGCCTGGTACCGGTTCACCGACACCCTGGCCGTCTGCGAGGCCTATTCGGCGGGCGAAGGCCGCATCTCGCAGAGTTTCCCGATCCGGCGCAACATCCGAGGCTTCGGCGCCCACGCCCTGCAGTCTGACGGCTGGCTGGCCGCCGGCTACGACCTTTCCCACGGGCCGGGGATCCAGACCTTCACCAACAACCTGATGACTTCGATCGACCATCGCGGCGCGACCGGCCCGATGTTCATGACCACCACCAGCAGCCTCGAATATTCCGGGATCGAGGTGATCGAGACGGCGGCCGGGCGTTTCGACTGCCACCACTTCAGCTTCGTCGGCACAAGCCACGGCTATCCGCCCTACCACATGTGGGTAACCGCCGACGGCCACTACCATTTCGTCCGCGCCACCCTGGGCGGGGCGAAACCGAAACATTTCGACCTCGTGCAGCTCACCCGGGACGACGGCTGATCGCTTCGGCGGCGGTGTTCGTTCGCAAGCCAAGGAGAACACAGTGGACCGGATCGCTATGCAGTCCCTGCACGACATGCTGGCGCCGGCGCGCACCGCCGAAGTCGCACGGGAGATGTTCTGGGACGACGTCACGATGTACCTCGAAGCCGAGGTTCGCCCGACCCTGCGCGGCGTCTATGAAAGCCGCGTGCGGCCCCGTCTGGCCGAGGCTCTGGGCCGCGAGCCGGATCGCCACGAGGTCGCCGAAGCCATGCGCGGCGAGGATGAAAACCGCTTCTGGTACAGGCTGCGCACCGATTCCCAGCGAGAGGGGAGCGCCTCCTCCCGGGTGGTGATCGACCGCCAGCTGGACACGCTGATGGAACGCGCCCGCGGCCGCGGCAATGGCCCCGGCAGCCTGACTCTCGACCCGGACCTGCCGTTGCCATCCTATCTCGAGGGCGACGTCCACATGGCCGCCGGCGGCTATTACACCGAGGCCCGCGCGGGCGATTTGACCGCCGGCGCACTCTACGACCGGGGCATGACCCTGGGCCGGATGGGCGCCCAAGGCTGGCTCAACGACGACGGCGGCCTCAGCCTGGCCGCCTGGGTGAAAAACCGCTTCCCCGACCTCAGGCCCCGCCGAGTGCTGGAGATGGGCTGCACCGTCGGCCACACCCTGGTGGGCTTCAAGACCGCCTTCCCGGAGGCGGAGGTCCACGGCATCGACGTGGCCGCGCCCGGCCTTCGCTACGGCTTCGCCCGCGCGGCCGCCCTGGGCGTCGAAGTGCATTTCCACCAGCAGAACGCCGAGCGGACGGGCTTTGCCGACGCTTCCTTCGACATCGTCTATTCGCGCATCCTGATGCACGAAACCTCGGCCGAAGCCACGCCCAGGATATTCGCCGAGTGCCACCGGCTGCTGAAGCCCGGCGGGCTGATGTTCCACTCCGACGCGCCGCAGTTCGACGAACTGGACGCTTACGCCGCCTCGCTGCGGGACTGGGACATCAAGGTCAACAACGAGCCTTACATGGAGGGCTATTACGCCCTTCCTCTGGAGGCGATGTTCGAGGAAGCCGGCTTCGCTCGCGCCGACACCTTCCGCGGCTTCACGCCCAGCCTGGCGGTGCAGCGCGACGCCATCGATCCGAAACGCTCGCGCACCAACGCCGGCCGCTACTTCCTGGCGGGCGCCGTGAAGGCCGGCTGATGGCGTCGTCGGCGCAGATCCTGGAGGTTCCGGCGGACCAAGGTCTGCTCGACGCGCTGCGCGTCATCGTCGGTCCCTCGGCGATGGTCAGCGACCCGGCGGAGCTCGCCGTCTGGTGCCAGGACGTCTACACAGCCGTCGAGCCCTGCCTGGCGCTGGTCCAGCCGGCTGCCACGGAAGAGGTCGCCGCCGTCGTCCGCGCCGCCACCGCCGCCGGCCTCAGCGTCGTGCCGCGCGGGGGCGGCATGTCCTACACCTCCGGCTATCTGCCCGACCGCCGTGCAGCGGTGATGGTCGAGCTGTCGCGGCTGGACCGGATCGTCGAGCTCAATCTGGAGGACATGTTCATCACCGTGGAGGCCGGCTGCACCTGGGCCGCCATTCGCGAGGCCCTGAAGGGCAGCGGCGTGCGAACGCCCTATTGGGGACCGCTGTCCGGCCTGAAGTCCACCGTCGGCGGCGCGGCCTCGCAGAACAGCTTTTTCTTCGGGGCCGGTCAGCACGGCACGGCCGCCGACTCCATCGTCGCTCTGGAGGTGGTGCTGGCGGACGGTCAGGTTCTCCACACGGGCTCGGCCGCGATGTCACACGGCGCGCCGTTCTTCCGCCACCACGGCCCTGATCTCACCGGCCTCTTCATCGGCGACACCGGCGCCCTCGGCATCAAGACCCGGATCACCCTGCGGCTGGTTCCGGAACCCGCCGAGAAACGCTTCGCCTCCTTTATCGTCACGGACGCAGCCGCCCACCTGCGGGCCATGGCGGAGATTTCCCGGCGCGGCCTGTCGTCGGAGTGCTTCTCTTTCGATCCGTTCCTTCAGAAGCAGCGGATGGTCCGCGAGAGCCTGCTGAGGGATATCCAGACCCTGGTCAGCGTGGTCGGGGCGGGCGCTTCGCTGCTGAAGGGTCTGGTCGAGGGGGCCAAGGTGGTCGCAGCCGGCCGCAAGTTCCTCGATGAGGACGGCTTTTCTATCCATGTGATCATCGAGACCGATCATCCGGCCTCCGCCGACGCCCGGCTGGAGCATGTGCGCGCCATCATCGCGGCGGCCGGCGGCCAAGAGACGGAAAACACCATCCCAAAGGTGATCTACGCCAATCCCTTCGGCCCCCCCAACTCCATGATCGGCCCGCGCGGCGAGCGTTGGGCGCCGGTGCATGTGGTTGTGCCGCACTCCGCCGCGGTGGGCGTCTATCAGCAACTGGAAGCCCTGCGTGCGAGTCACGCCGCCGAAATCGAGCGGCATGGCGTGGAGATCGGCTACCTGTTCGGCACGATCGGCTGCTCGGCGACCAACATCGAGCCGGTGTTCTATTGGCGCGACGCCCTGCTGCCGATGCACCGTCTGCATGTGGAGGCGCGGCTGCTGGCCAGGATGCAGAGCTTCAATCCCGATCCCGAAGCCCGCGCCCTGGTCGACAGCCTGCGTGGCGAAATGCAGGCGCTGTTCCGCGAGGCCGGCGGCGCGCACTTCCAGATCGGCAAGTCCTATCCCTTCAAGGCGGCCATGCGCCCCGAGCCCTGGGCCCTGCTCACCGCGATCAAGAACGCCGTCGACCCTCGTCGGCTGATGAACCCGGGCTCGCTTGGCCTCGACTGAAGCCGCGCTGTCCCAAGGAGCCTGTCATGGAAATTCGCCACCTGAACGTCGAGACCCCCACCCGGGAAACCATCGCGCCGTTCGGCGAGCTGGTGGGCGCCGACGCCGGCGCCGTCGGTTCGGCCTCCAGCTTCTACGACGACAAGGTCGCCACCTATCGGCCGACCTTCATCTCCGACGCCGAGACCGAACTGGCGGTCTGCACCCTGCAACGCCGTCCGATCCAGGTGCGCTGGATGGAGCGTCACTTCAAGCACACCCAGGTGTTCCTGCCTCTGGGCGGCAAGCCGTTCCTGGCCGTGCTGGCGCCGCCCACCGACACCGACTTGCCCGACATCAGCCAGGCCCGCGCCTTCCTGTTCGACGGTCAAGCGGGACTGTCGATGCACATCGGCACCTGGCACGAGTTCCCCTTCGCCCTGGTCGACGGCACTCAGCTGGTGGTGATCCTGCGCGCCGAGGCCACCCAGGGCCTGAAAAAGGAAAACGTCGTCGACGGCGAGGGCCACAGCCCCGACCTCGACAAGAAGGACATCGCCCGCCGCCTGGGCGTGACCCTCGAGGCTCGGATGTGAGCGCGGAACCGGGAACATTTGGGGGATTCACGGCCTGTCCAGATCGTGATTCCTAGGTCGCGGGCGCCGGCGAGGCCGCCTCGAACCAGTCGGCGATCCGCGAGCCGGTCATGAACACCGCCCGCGGGTCGGCGGCGAGCCGGTCCAGCATCTTTTCCAGATAGAAGAACCGGTGCGGCGCGCCGATCAGGTGCGGGTGCAGGCCCAGGGTCATCACCCGCGGCTGCCGCGCCAGTTCTGGTTCGATCACCGCCAGAGTGTCCTGCAGCCGCCGCCAGATCTCCGGCGAAGCGTGTTTTTCCACCGCGTAGATGACGCTGTCGTTGATCTCCAGCGAATAGGGCATGGCGATCAGCGGCCCGTGGACGGTTCGCATCCAGGTCGGCAGGTCGTCCAGCACCCAGTCGCACAGGTAGCGGACGCCGCGCGCCTTCAAGAGGTCGGGCGTGTCGTCGGTCTCCCGCAGGCCAGGGCTCAGCCAGCCCTGTACGGGCGCGCCGGTGAAGCGGCTGATGCGCGCCAGGGCTTCATCGAGCATCGCGGCTTCGGAGACTTCTCCCTGGACCGATTGCTGGTGCAGGCCGTGGCCGATCACCTCCCAGCCGGCGGCCAGGATCGCCTCGGCGAGCCGCGGATAGGTTTCGATGACGCCGGCGTTCAGGGCGCAGCTGGCCGGCAGGCCGCGCCGGCGCAAGGCCTCGAACAGCCGCGGCATGCCGACGCGCAGGCCGTATTCGGCCCAGCTGAAATTGGGCACATCGGGCAGATGTTCGACGCCGTGCGGCGCCGGCAGCAGCTTGCGCGGCGGCGGCTGGTCGAATCGCCAGTTCTCCACATTGACCACCAGATGGACAATCAGCGGCTTTCCCCCCGGCGGCGGCAGGCGCGGCCGGTCGGAGGCGAGCTCGAAGGGGATGCGCGGGTTGCTCATCGGGTCAGGCAAGCGACTTGGTGGCGCCGCCGTCGGCGGTGAGCGAGGCGCCGGTGACCATGTCCGCGAAGTCGGAAGCCAGGATGACCGCAAGCCTGGCCATCGACTTGGGATCCCCGATTCGGCCCATGGGCATGCTGGCCAACTGCTCGGCTTCGACCTCGGCGACGGCGCGATTGCTGTGGCGCGCCAAGCCTTCGACCAGCCGGTCCCAGCGGCCCGTGCGGGTTGGGCCGGGGTTCAGGGCGTTGATGGTCACACCGTCCCGGGCCACCAGATCGGCCAGGCCCTTGATCACGGCCAGGCAGGCGGCGTTGGCGGCCGAGCCCGGCAGCATGGCGGCGTTGGGCTGGCGGCCATTGTTGCCGACCACAACCACCACCCGGCCGGCGCCCGCCCGCTGCATCACCGGCACGCCGGCGCGCAGGGCGCGGATCATGCCCATGAACTTCAAGGCGAACGCCTCCTGCCAGACATCGTCGTCCAGATCGGAAAATTCGCCGCCCTTCGCCGCCCCGGCGCTGATGATCAGCACATCCAGTCCGCCAAGAGCGGTCACAGCTTCGGCGACCATGCGATCGGCGTCGCCCGCCACGGTCAGGTCGCCGACGATCACGGTGGCCTCACCCCCATCGCCCGCTATCCGCCCGGCCACGGCTTCCAGCGCCGGCCGCGATCGCGCGGCCAGCGCCACCCGCGCGCCCTCGGCGGCCAGCACCCGGGCTATCTCGGCGCCGATGCCCTGACTGGCGCCGAGCACCAGGGCGGCCTTGCCCTTCAGCCCCAGGTCCATGCGACCATCCTCCGCCGCCGCGCGAGTGCGAGCCTAGATCTCATTGCCCACCCTGTGACCTTCCGCCGTGGCGTTCAGTGGGAAGCGCGGGGAGAGACAGTCGCCGATCAGCCTCACCTCGACGCCGCTCGCCCGCAGGGGCTCGGCGAGGGCGTCGTCGGGAACCCGGGGGGTGGCGTAGGTGAACAGGGCGACATCCTCGATCACCCGTTGCTGGCCGTTGAAAACATTGGCGAGCGTCACCGATCCTTCCTCGAAGCGCGAGCTGGCCAGGGGCGTGCTCAGAATGACGACTTCGATACCCATGCCGTAGAGGCGCCGGTAGATGCCTTGCCGGTTGACCAGGGCCTCGGCGCTGGCGATCCGTTCGCGCGGCGTGACCAGGATCACCTTCTCGAACTTCCGCAGCAGGAACTCGGCGGCGGCGTAGGTGAAGGCGGTGTGGTCCTGGTCGAAGATCAGCGCCGTACCCGGCTGGCGGCCTTTCACGTCGACCAGCTGGGCCACCGCCTCGCGGATGTCCGGAAACACGCCGTCGGCGCGATAGGCCTCGGGCAGAAAGTCGGGCCAGCCGGGCGTGGCGCCGGTGGCGAGCACGACCAGCTCGGGGTTCACCTCCAGGATATCCTCCACGCGCGCGGCGGCGCCCAGGCGGAACGCGGCGCCGAAACGATCGGCGCTCAGCCGCTGAAAGTCATAGATGCTGGACAGACTCTCGCCGCCGGGCAGCAGGGCATGGACCCGGGTCTTGCCGCCGACCTCGCCGCCGGCGCCGAATACGGTCACCTGATGACCCCGCGCCGCCGCGACCCAGGCGGCTTCCAGACCGGCGATGCCGGCGCCGACCACGACCACGCGCTTGCCGATCCCCTTCGTCGGCTGCCAGTCGGCTTCCTCGGTCTGGCCGACGCGCGGATTGTTGTCGCACTGCAGGACCGCGTGGGTGCTGATCACCTGCCAGCAGGTGTTGCAGGATACGCAGTATCGGATCTGAGCCTCGCGTCCCTGCGACGCCTTCAGGGCCCAGGCCGGATCGGTGACCAGCGGACGGCCCAGCATCACCAGGTCGGCCAGGCCGTCGCGGATGATTCGCTCGCCCTCGTTGGGATCGGTGATCAGGCCGAGCGCGCCGATCGCCATGCCCGGCGCCGAGCGGCCGAGCTGGTGGATCTTATTGATGTAGGGCGTGCGCTGGCCATGGACGTCGGGCATGTGCCAGTCGAGGGTGTCGGCGTGCGAGCCCCAGCAGTAGGTAAGGTAATCCACCACCCCGGTGGCGTTCACCAGCCGGGTGATGCCTTCGGCCTCAACGAGATCGATGCCGCCCGGCACGCCGTCCTCGCCCGGCAGCTTGACGCCGATCAGGAAATCTTTCCCGCATTCGGCTCTCAGACCGGCCACCAGATCGGTGAGCAACCGTGTGCGCCCGACCAGGTCGCCGCCGTAACGGTCCTCGCGCCGGTTCGAGTGCGCCGACATGAACTGGTGGAAAATGTGGCCGTGGCCGGCGGAAATTTCCACGCCGGCGAAGCCCGCGTCCCGCAACAGCCGCGCGGAGCGGACAAAGTCGGCGATCGTCTTCTCGACCTCGTCCGTCGTCAGCGCGTGGGGCACCGTCCAGCTCAGGTCGTCCGGCAGGGCCGAGGCGCCGATCGGCGCATTGACGCGACCCTCCTCGTGGCGCCCGCGGCCGGGATCCTGAAGTTGGGCCAGCAGCCGGCAGTCATGGGCCGCCACCGCCTCGGCCCAGCGCCGCAGACCGTCGGCGTTGCGTCCTGAATAGACGTCCACCCGCGCCGCCAACTGGTGCGGCAGCATGCCGAGCGGCTCGGTGACTGTCATCGCAGCGCCGCCCTTGGCGCGATTGACGTGGTAGGCGATCAACCGATCGGGAACGCGGCCGCTTTCCTGGTAGCGCGTGGACATCGCGGCGTGGACGACGCGGTTCTTCAACTCGACCGATCCAATTATAAACTTAGAAAAGAGGTGTGGATACCTCTGGTCAACATCAATTTCACCCATTTTCGGCCTTCGTATGCAAGTTAACTGGTTTTAAATACTGGATGGGTCTGCAATAATATTGCGCCGTGAGGCTCAGGAGACGCCGATGGCCACCATGCGCGCTTTCCGGATCGACCAGCCGGGTTCGGCGGCGGACCTGAAGCTGGAGGACGTGGATGTGCCGGCGCCGGGGCCGGGGCAAGTCAGGCTGCGCGTCGCCTACTGCGGCCTCAATCCGCTGGATGTGATCGTGCGATCGGGCGGCGCGGCGTGGATGGCGCCGGGCTGGCCGCTGACGCCGGGGGTCGAGTATTCGGGTATCGTCGATGCGGTCGGCGAGGGGGTCGCGGAAGACTGGCTCGGCCGGGCGGTGGTCAGCCGCTCGGGGTTCGGGGGCGCGGCGGATTTCTCCGTCGCGGATCTGGCCAACGTCGCCCCTCTGGCCGATGCGATGGATCTGCTGACGGGCGCGGTCTATCGCGGCTGTAGCCATACGGCCTGGCGCATCCTGCATGAGGCGGTGCGGGTGCGGGCGGGCGACGGGGCCGTCTTCCACTCGGCGGCCGGGCCGGTGGGGATCATGCTGACCCAGTTCGCCAAGCGCCTGGGCATGACGGTCATCGGCCTGGTGGGGGGCGCGGAGAAACAGGCCTATGCGGCGCCGTTCGGAGCCGATCATCTGATCGACGTCACGGACGCCTCGGCCTGGCCGGCGGAGGTTATGCGACTCACGGGCGGGCGCGGCGTCCAGCTGGTGGTCGACGGCAATGGTGGCGAGGCGAGCGTGCGCGATTTCGAGGTTGTCGCGGCCGGCGGCGAAGTGGTGTTCATCGGCGCTGCCAGCGGCGCGCCGGCGGCGGCCGTGTTTCCGGGCCAACTGATCGTCAAGCACGCCGCGGCGCGGGGGTTCAACCTGCCGGTGGCCGAGCGGATCGGCGAATCCGGCGAGGTGGTGGACGCGCACATCGTCGCCTTGTTGCGGTCCGGCGAGATCAAGGCGCCCATCACCAGCATCAATCCCTTCGAAGTCATCCCCGAACTTCACCGGCGGTTCGAGAACCGGCAAATCCACGGCCGCGCCGTCATCGAGGTCGGCGGCGAGGCTGTCGAGCGCCTGCGCAGGCGGGACTGACCGCCCCGACCGCGGGTAACTGATCACACCCCCGCGAACGGCGTCAATTGTTATATCTGTAATTCATATAGTGATTGGCGATGCCGGCCCGCTCCGGGCCGGCGCGGGCTCGGCCGTTGCGCGACGGCCTCATTCATCATAATATTATACCATATCTGCAGATGGCTTGGCGGCCTCGCCGCGGCGGCCGTTCGGCCCCGGAGGGCCGAAGGCATGCTGATCGATCCCTATCGCGTCGTTGTTTTCTTTCACATTCTGCTGTTCGCCTACTGGTTGGGCTCCGACCTGGGCGTGTTCATCTGCGGCCTTGGTGCGCGCAAGCCGGGCCTCACGCCGCAGGCCGTCCATGAACTCAGGGAGGTCGGCGCCCTGATCGACATGGCGCCGCGCACCTGTCTGGTGCTGATGGCGCCGGTGGGGCTGACCTTGGCGGTCAACTACGGCTCGCCGATCCATGGGCTGGCGCTGGCGCTGGTCTGGATCGTCGCCCTCGCCTGGCTTTGGCTGGTCTGGCAGGTGCACTTGAAACAGGACGAGCCGCTCGGCAAGCGGCTCTGGAAGATCGATTTCGCAATCCGGACTGCGGTGATGGCCGGCTTCGTCGGTTTCGGCGCCTGGTGCCTGGTCACCGGCGGCCCGATCCCCGAACGCTGGCTGGCGCTCAAGATGCTGCTGTTCGGGCTGATCATCCTGGCGGGGATCATCGTGCGCATCCTGCTCCTGGCGCCCGCCGCCGCCGCGCCCCGGGCCATCGCCTCGAAAAAGGACGGCCGCAACCGCATCCGGCAGGTGGTGTTCATGATCTGGGGCCTGGTGGCGGTGATCGCCTTCCTGGGCGTGGTCAAGCCGTTCTGAGATCGGCCTCTGCCTCGTCGAGCGCCTGGCGGTAGTATTTCAGGCCGCGATACAGCAGCACGATTGCGGCTGGGCCGGTGAGCATGGCGACGACCGACAGGGACCAGCCGACGGCGGCCGGGTTCTTGAACACATAGTCGGTCAGGCTGGCGACACCGAGCGGGCCGAACACCAGGCCGATGACGCTCTGGCTCATCAGCAGCAAGGCCGCCATCTGGCTGCGCAACCGGGGTGGGGCGGTCTGCTGTACGACGCCCGCGCTGACGCCCCCGAAAGCCGCGCCGAAGAAGCCGCCGACGGTGAGGAAAGCCAGGGCGATCCAGGGATTGCCGCACAGATAGGCGATCACCGACGTCACCGGGATACCGATCGCCGAAACCCCGATCACCCGCATGTGGGCATCCTGCACGCCGCGGGCTACCCAGCGGTCGGCGTACCAGCCGCCGTAGATCGCGCCGGCGAGACCGGCGATCAGGCCGCTGATACCGAGCCACGCCCCGGCCTCGCTGACGCTCCAGCCGAACACGCGCATGTAGAAGGTCGGGGTCCAGGACGACCGCGCATAGGACATCAGGGCCATCAGGGATACGGCGCCGAAGTGGCAGGAGATCAGCGCCCGGCGCTGCGCCAGATAGCGCCAGAGGTCCATCCAGACAACGGGCGCGGCGCCCGCCTTTAATCCCCGCCGCAGCGGCTCGCGGATCAGCAGCACGGCCAGGGCGAGCGCGATCCCCGGCAGGGCCAGGTAGAAGAACACGAACTGCCAGGCGAACATCGGCCCGATGATCGGGACCACCACCGGCGGCTTGTCCTGGAACGCCTGCACCATGCGCGAACCGATCACCAGGGCCAGGGCGCCGCCGAGGGAGATGCCCAGCACATAGACGCTGAGCGCCAGGCCGGAGCGGCGCTTGGGGAAAAGGTCATGGATCAGGGAATAGGCGGCCGGCGACAGCACCGCCTCGCCCGCCCCGACGCCGATCCGGGCCAGGAACAGGGTGAAGAAGTTGTGGGCCACGCCGCAGAGGCCGGTCATCGCGCTCCAGAAGGCGACGCCGAGGGAGATCAGCCGCACGCGGTTGGTGTTGTCGGCCAGGCGTCCGAGCGGCAGGCCGAGGAAGGAGTAGAAGAGGGCGAAGGCCAGGCCCTGCAGCAGGCTGATCTGGGTGTCGTTGAGATGCAGGTCCCGGCGGATCGGGCCGACCATCAGCGACAGGATCTGCCGGTCGACATAGGACAGGGTGTAAGCGGCCATCAGCAGGACGACCACGCACCAGGCAATCGCGGGGCGAGGGTAGGGCGCCTCCGCGTCGTCGGCTGGCCGGACGAAAACGGGCGAGGCTTCAGCGGTCAGCAGCGTGCTCCTTCACCCAATCATTATATCAATATGCCATATCCTTCCGGACAATCCTCGGTTCACGGCTCACGAAGATTTAAGGCGCGCCGCCACGCGACGCGCAGGGCTTGCGAAGCCTCGCGGCGCCCAAATTCCTGGCGCCGTCTAAAAATCATAGATTTACGCCGTTCGTCGCCGGCCAGCCATCGCGGGCCTGGGCGATGCGCCGCATTCTCGATCAGATCGGTTCGGATAGCGCGATCTGGAGCGCCGGCGCCTCGGTGATCGCCGATGCGGCCAAGCTTGGCGCGTGACGGCATCGAGCGCCGGCCACCGAGCGATCCCGACGCCGGCGCCCCGTTGGCTCAGGCCATCTCGGGCTGATTGGTCTTCAGGCCGATCAGCCAGGACTCGACATCCGCCGTCGGCACCACGTCAGCGTATTTCACCGCAAGATCGTAGAGATTGGCGAAGTGGGGGCTTTCATGTTTGTCGGCGACGCATTCCTCGGGGATGATGGTGCGGAAACTGCGCGACAGGCTGTCCACCGCCGTCGCCCGCACGCAGCCCGAGGTCGAGCCGCCGGTCACGATGACCGTGTCGATCTTGTGGAAGGTCATCAGCGAGGGGACCATGGTCTCGAAAAAGGCCGAGGCCATGCGCTTGGCGATGACAATATCGGATTCGGCGATGGCGAGGCGCGGATCGAGTTTGGCCCGCTCGGAACCGTACTTGATGTTCTGCAGTGAGTCCGGGGTGTTGGTGCGCGTCCCCCAGAGGCCGCAGTCCTCGCCGCTCTCAAGATAGGCGCAATAGGTCCAGATCACCGGGAACTTCAGGTCGCGGCAGAGCGCGGCCACGCTGTTGATGCGATCCATCTGCGCCGGATCGGTTTCGTAGGCGGTTGGGAACATGCCGACCTGAGTATAGGCCTGCTGCAGATCGATATTGATCATCGCCGCGCGCTTGCCGAAGCCGAACGGCGGTCGGCGTGGTCCAGCCTTCAGACTCTCGTACATTTCGCGTGCTGTCTTGTTGGAGAGTTCCATCGGGGCTCCTGGGTTGCGATCGGCAGGCGGCGGCGACCTTGTCCGGTTTCCAGGCCGGTCGCCTAATGTCATATACTTATATCATTAGATGAGCCAATTCTCGCTCAAATCTTGGCGTGAAAGGGGTCGGATGCTTCCGTATCGGTCGGATAGCGCCCATAGGGCAGGCGCCGGTGAGATCGGCTTCGTCGTGGCGGTTTTGAACGACCCGACTGGACGCTGCCGGCGACTTCGGCGGTGACGGCGCTCTGTCGTTAGGTCTCGCCAGGGCCGCGAAACGCGTTCTAAATGTCATATCAATAGTCCATAATGCATCCGTGAAGCGGGTGCGAAAGCAGGGCGATGGCGAAGGATGCCGCAGCGGAAGATGGCCTGCTGGCGGCTCTGGCTCAAGCCGTGGGAGCCGAACGCCTTTACGTCGATCCCGAGGCGCGGGCGCTGGTCGCCAAGCCTGCGCGGCGAACTGGTGGAGCTGTTCGCCGCCCTGGGCGCCGCTTCCAACCAGATCGGCAAGACCTATCGCTACCTGCCGTCATTGAAGCCAGAGACCCGCGCCCTCGTCGAATCGCTCAAACGCGTCGTCGATCCGAGCGGATTGATGAACCCCGGCGCCCTGGGCCTATAGGCGCCGCCTTGGGGAATGACAGAGAAATGCGCTCTGGGCGGCGCGCGCGTATGAGCCTCGCTACTTGCGAGCGCCGAAGATGTACCAGCCGCCGCGGCCGTGCGGCGGCGCTTCCACCTCACCGCGCAGGAAGGCGGGGTATTTGTCCATGTCAAAGCTGGTGACGTCGGGAACGGTGACCTCGAAACTTCCCTCGCGCGGATAGCCGGCGGCGACAGAGAGCTCGGTCGGGTCCTGAGACCGGTAGCTCGCGTAGAAGGGCTCGTTGTTGTAGCGCGTGTCCCAGTCGAAGGTGAAGTTGAGAAACGGGTCGCACGACTTGTGCGGCGGCAACTCCATGAAGGCCAGGATGCCGCCGGGCGCCAGCAGACGGTAGGTTTCCGCGAGAATCCGCCTGGTCGCCACCACCGGCACTTCGTGCAGGAAGAAGCTGGAGACGATCAGGTCGAAATAGCCGTCCTCGAAGTCGGTCTTCTCGGCGTTCTGCTGGCTGAAATGCACCGGCACGCCTTCGAACTCGGCTTTTGCGTGACCGTAGCGCAGCCCTGGCGCCGCCGTGTCGATGCCATAGGCCTCCGAGCCAGGGAAGGCGCGCGGGTAGGCCAGCAGATTGGCGCCCGCCTGAGTCGCCATGTCGAGAATGCGGCGAGGTTTGAAGTCCGGATATTTCTGTTTCAGCCAGTAGGCGATCGAGTCGCCGACGCCGGAGAAGTTGCGGTTCTTGACGATACGGTTCTTACCGGAGCTGCTCGAAAGACCGCGGCCCAACAAAACGCCCTGGGCTACGTCGTCCTGCGCGAACTCCGAGTGGAAGCCGCCGGGCGACAGGTGGGTGTCGAGCTGGGTGGCGTACCGCGGGATCTCCATGGCCGGGTTCAGACGAACCGAGCCGCCGGCCGGATTCAACCGCGCGGCGTCCCGGGCGACCTCGATCATCGCGGGCAAGGCGCGCTCCACCGCTGGCTGGCGCGAAAGCGGACCCATCTCCTGCGCGTTGTAGCGGATGGCGCTGTAGAACTTGAAAAAATGGTCGTCCTTGATCGCCTGGGCGATCTCGTGACCGTCCTTCGGCTCGCGGCCGTTTTCCTGCTCGAACTTCGGCTTGACGTTGGCCTCGTAGGTCTTCCTGACGTCGAAACGCAGGTTGAGGACGGCGTGGCTGTGCAGGACCGCGATGGCGCGCTGACGCGAATACTCGTCGTGGGTCGGTTTCAGCAGGCTGTCGATGTCTGGAAGCGCTTGCTTCGGTTCATTCGCCAAGGCGGTTTGCGACATGGACAACCCTTCCGGCTGTAATATTTTGACCTAAATCTATATCTAAATGAAAAAGCCCGTGGAAGCAAGGTGCGGCGTCAATCCGCGACGGGTCGGGAGACGGCGATCTAGTCGTCCTGGCGGCCCTCGGGCGTATGGATTCGAAGCACCCTCGCCACCAGGGCGGCGCGTTCGGCGGTTCGTTCGGCCTCGATGTCGCCGTCCGGAATATAGCTCTTGAGATCGGCGCGGTTGAGCGTGCCTTTTTCGTCGAGCATGCGTTCGATCGTGTCCTGACGGTCGCGCAGCACAAGCACCTCGGTCAACAGTTCGAGAATGAAGGTCATGGTCTGGTCGATGCTTGGGTCTTCAAAGAAATAGGGCCGTTTGCCCTTGGTCAGCCGGGGCAGTTTGACGGCGCTGGGGTCCTTCAGGATGGTCATGGTCGCTCCGATGGGCTCGAATGTTCCGGTGGTCACGGCGCTAGCGGCGTTCCAACTGCCGCTTGCCGAAGTAGATTTCGCGGGTCTCCTCGGTGACGTTGCCGATGACCTCGCTGTCCTTCATCAGCCGCGCGCCGCGGAGCACCGCCTCGCGTCGGCTAAGGGTGTCGAACCAGCGCTCCACATGCGGGAACTCGGACAGATCGATCTCGTGGAACCACCGGACATCGACCCAGGGATAGGTCGCGACGTCGGCGATCGAATAGGGGCCGCCGAGGTATTCCGCCTGTTCAAGCCGTTCGTTCATGACCTTGTAGAGGCGCAGGGTTTCGTTGCGGTAGCGATCAATGGCGTAGGCGATCGGCTCCGGTGCGTAGCCTTTGAAATGCCCGAGTTGGCCGAACATCGGCCCGACGCCGCCCACCTGGAAGAACAGCCATTGCAGGACGCGGTAGCGGTCGGCGCCGTCCGCGGGGAGCAGCTTGCCAGTCTTTTCCGCCAGATACAGCAGGACCGCGCCGGACTCGAACACCGCCAGAGGTTGGCCGTCCGGTCCTTCCGGATCGACGATGGCCGGGATCTTGTTATTGGGGTTGATGGCCAGGAACGCCGGCTCGAACTGGCCGCCGGCGAGTATGTTCACCGGCCTTACGGTATAGGGCAGCCCTACCTCTTCGAGCATGATCGAGGCTTTCTGGCCGTTTGGGGTCGGCCAAAAGAACAGATCGATCGGCGCGGCGGCGCTCATCCGCGGGCTCCGACCACGGAGGCGACGGCGTCCCGCAAATTTTCCGCGCTGACGTCGCCTGCATAGTCCTTCTGGTAATGCCACTGAACGGAGGGCCGCTCGATGGCTTTGTCGTACCAGGCGGCGAGGGCGGGGCGGCCGACCGTCCAGTCATAGGTCTGGGCGATATCGAAAACCTCGTAGCCTTGCCTGGCCGCGCGGTCGAAATAGCTGAGCGTCTGAAGGTTGCTGGCGTGGCCGACGTCGAACCCGACATAGGTCGCGGCGTCGCGCTCCATCTGGTCGAATGCGGCCATCAGCTTCGGCCAGCCCCAGTCGAAGGTCGACCGCCCCTCCGGGCCGCGGTTCAAGGTCACCTGGACGTTGATCTCGAAGCTTTGGTCGGCGAGCGACAGGCGCCGAAGGGCGTCCCACCGGGCATCGCCGGCTGGCGGGAAGAGCGGGGTTTCGGCGTTGAAGCTGTCGAAATATTCGCAGATCACCTGGCTGCCGTAGAGCGCGCGCCCGTCGTCGAGGGCCAGGGTCGGAACCTTGTTGAGCGGATTGACCGCGGTGATGTGATTGTCCGCGCGCAGCGGCCAGGTCGGCACACGCTCGATCCGATCGGCCAGGCCGGCCTCGTGAGCGACCACCAGCACCTTGTGGATGAAGCCGTGGATCGGAGAATAGAACAGCTTCATTGCGTGCCCTTGTTGGTGCGCCGATATCGCGCCGGGCGTCCCGCCGCAGTTCCAGATTGACGATTTCGCGATATCGCCGCAAGAAGGAAATGGCTGCATCTTATATCAAATGAGCAGCCGCCATCGCGGGGATCTGGGCATGAGCGCCAACAGGACCGACATTCCGCAAATCAGCGCCGAGACAGACGACGCGCGGCCGAACTCCCGACAACGCTTTGCCAAGGGCCGTCGGCCCTTCTTCATGAACGACCCGGATGTCGATCGGCTGCTGGCCATTGTGACCGCCCTGACCGCGGAGGTGGCGGTGGTGCGCGAGCGCCTGGACACTGCCGAACACCTGGCTGTCGATGGCCTGCCGGCCACCCCGGCCAACATCGAGGCCTATCAGCCGGATTCGCGGGTCGAGGCGGCCCGCGAGGCTGTTCGCGCCGCCATGCTCGATCGCGTTTTCCGCGTTCTGGCGATCGGGAGCGAGGAAGAGGGATTCTCCGAGAGCTACGCGACCATGGTCGAACGTTTTTCCTGAAGGACCAGCGCCATGCAGAACAATTCTTCACACGCGATGTTCCCGGATGCGACGCACGACGAGCAGTCGATGCAGAGCTTCATCAAGACCCTGCGCGTGCATGTCCTGCGGGAATTCGAAGGGTCGGGCAGGGCGATCCTTGAGACCCGCATCGAGCCGACCCTGCGCCAAGCCAACGGCGGCGGCGCCCCGACCCGCAAGCAGATGCGCGACGCTTTCGCCGAATTTCCCCAGCATCGGCGCTGGAGCGCCATGCTGCGGGTGACGCAGGAGATGCTCTACGACACGGTCGGCCCCAGCATTGAGCGGCAGTTGCCCGAGCTGATCGACAAGGCCCGTGCGCTGTGGGGCCAGCAAGGCGATCTCGTGCTCGATCCCGCGCTGGAGATTCCGCGCTACCTCACGGCCGTCGACATTCACTGCAAGCCAGGCAGCTACCAGCAAGAACTCGTGGCTGACGACGTCTTCGCGGGCGCCGAATTTGATCGGACCTATCGGCTCTATTCCATGGGCATGAATGGCCCCGATCTCGACGCCGCCGGCTGGAACCTGATCGCCTGGATCAAGCGCCAGTATCCGGATCTGCGTCCGAAACGCATCCTCGATATGGGATGCACCGTTGGCCACTCGACGCTTCCCTACGCACAGGCGTTCGGGGACGAGGTGGAGGTGCATGCCATTGACGTGGCGGCTCCCTGCCTTCGCTACGGCCACGCCCGCGCGGTGGCCATGGGCCGGCGGGTGTTCTTCAGCCAACAGAACGCAGAGCACACCAATTTCGCGGACGGTTCATTCGACCTCGTCGTCTCGCACCTGCTGATGCACGAGACCTCCCGCGTCGCTCTGCGCAACGTTTTTGCGGAGAGCCGCCGTTTATTGGCGCCTGGCGGAGTGATGGCCCATTCCGACGGTATCCGCCCAAAGGACCTCTATTCGAAATATTATGCGGAGTGGATGGCCCACTTCAACAACGAGCCGTACCTCGGAAGCGTCCAGGACGTCGACTTCACGGCGTTGTGCGAGAGCGTCGGGTTCGATCCGGAGATCTGCATCGTCGATGACGCGCCCCTGCGCCGACCCGACGATGATCCTGGGGCGGCGCCCCGATCGTCCTTCCTGGTCGCCAGCGCCCGCATGCCAGCCATCTGAGGCGCCGAAGGGCGTTTTGAGCTTGTCGATCAGGCCTGGCCAGACGGCTCCGCACGGCGCATCGACGCCCGGCGCGCCTCACTCCAATCGCTCTGCAAGCGCTCTGCGATGGGTTGCGACGGTTCCTCCGCTTCGCGGGCCGGCCGGTCTTTAGTCTCCACCGTTCGGCGAACGGTGGTGCGTGTCATTTGAGCTACACTTAGAGCAAATGTGGTCACTTAAGTGGCTTGCGCCCGCCTTTATCGCGAAACTTGGCTTTTCGCCCTGGAGTTTGCGTCCGCCATATGTACCATCATTATGCCAATTGGTTCGGGTTCGGGTTCGGATCCGCCCTTTTTGGACATGAACGCTGGTCGCTTCGGCCGGCGAATTGACACGGGGGTGCCAAATGCAACGACGCAGCCTTTTCCTTGCCACGGTCGCGCTTGGCGCCATTGCGGGCGCAATGACTCACCCGCTGAGCGCGCTTGCGCAGGTCGCGCCGGCCGCCGCGGCCCCCGTCGCCACCGCCCCTGGAAACGCGGCGGAGTCTGGTGAATTGGTTGTTACGGCGGAAAGATTTAAGTCGACGGTCCAAAAGACGCCGCTCGCCGTAACGGCGTTAACGCCGCAAATATTGGTTGACCGTCAGGTCACCAGCGTCGAGCAACTTGGCGTGACAGTGCCCGGCCTTGTGCTCACGCCAGCAACGGGAAGTTCATCGACCCTCCGCATCGTACTTCGCGGCGCAGATGAGGAACAGGGCGGCATCAATTTCGACCCGGCCGTGGGTCTATATATTGACAATGTCTACCAGCCGCGCCTGAACGGGGCGTTCTTCGACTTTTTCGACGTTTCCAGCGTCGAAGTCCTCCGTGGACCTCAAGGGACTCTCTACGGCAAGAATACTGCCGGTGGCGCAATCAAGATACAGACTGCCGATCCGACCTTCGCTTGGACCTTGGGCGGGGACGCGTCCTATGGAAATTATAATGCGGAGAGCCTGAGGGCCTATGTCAGCGGCCCCATTATTCCGGACGTGCTTGCGTTCTCCTTGAGCGGTGTCTCCCGCACGCGCGATGGACTGATCGACGACCCGTACTATAGCAAGCCCGTAGATAACGTCGATCGGCAGGCGGTTCGCGGAAAACTGCTTTTCACACCAACGCCAAAACTACGGATTGTGGTCGCCGCCGATTACCTGCAGGACAATTCCGATTCCGCGATCGGCGTGCCTTTGCAGGTTGCTCCCACCGTACACGATCCCGCCGTCGTGCCAAATCGCAACCTGTTTACCTCCGAACTCTTCGGACCGGAGGCGGGCCATCTCCAGAATGCCGGTGGATCGATCAACGCGAGCTACGAAGTCTCGCCAAACCTCACCATCAATTCCATTACCGGCGGTCAGAGCCTGCGAGCGTTTGCGGAGGAGCCGTTCTGGCTGACGTCCTCGCCGCCGCCGGCTACGCCGACCAGCACATCGACGGGAGGAGCCAGCTTCATAAAAGACTACTTTTATAGCGAAGAGTTGAACGCGACCTATACGTCCGATAGGTTCAACGGCGTTGTTGGTTTATACTATTTCCACGAAAATGGATCGGCCTACGCCCTACTTCCCTACTCGACGCCGAACGACCAGTATCGCCAAACAACCGACTATGCGGTTTTTGGACAAGGGACATATAGAATAATAGACGGGCTTTCCCTGACGGGTGGCCTTCGCTACACCGAAGAGCAAGCGCATTTCACGCAGTTCTACTTTGTCCCGTCGACGGCGTTCCCGAATCCGTATCCGCAGTCGGCTGCGAAGACCTTCCGATCGGTCACCCCGAAGGTGGGTCTCGATTGGCAGGCGACGCGGAATTTCCTGGCCTATGTCTCCTATACCCAGGGCTACATCGCGGGCGGGTTTAACCCCATCTCTCCGAGCACGAACACAGGGACGGTCGGCGTGCCGGGCGCTCCGACGCCGTACGGCGCCGAAACCGTGGACAGCTATGAAATCGGGGCCAAATACGCCACCGAAGATCATCGTGCTCACATCAATATCGCGCTCTTTGACGCGGAGTACAAAGGCCTACAGCTGCCCGTCTTCTTCCCAGGTACGTCCAACAGCTATACGTCCAATGCGAGTAACGCGCGAATTCAAGGTATCGAACTGGAACCGACCTGGCAGGCTCTCGACTCGCTGCAGTTGTACGGAAACATGTCGTTCCTGACCTCGAAGTATCTGTCACCATTCGCGTGTTCGTTGGCGAACACCCAGATCGTCAATTGCGAAAGCAAGAAGATCAAAGGCGTGATACCGGCGAAGGTCGTCCTCGGGTTCGTCTATGCGCCTGAACTCGCCATACCCGGAAAGCTGCGTTTGCTGGCCGATTACGACTACTCGGCCGCCTATTTCAACAACGTCGCGAACGGGGGGCCTCTCGCCCAGACGCCGGTGATTCAATTGGTCAACGCCTCGGTGGATTGGACGACGCCTGATGGTCACTGGACGATCGCGCTCGAAGGGAAAAACCTGGCCAACAACCACTATGTTCTTGATGGATTGCAGCTTTCCAGCCCGACGGTGCCGACCGTCACCGGCTATCCGGGCGATCCGCGGATGATCGATGTCCGCGTCGCGGCGAGATTCTAGCTGCCAGAAGATCCGGGGGCCGAATCTCCCCGTTCGGCCGAAACTGGGACCCGGCGCACCGCCGGGTCCCTTTTTTTTCCGGTTTTTGGCGACCGCGGATCCGGGCCGCCTCAGGTTTCGATCAACTCGACCAGCTCGCTGGCGGCGCCGGACAAAACCCCGACACGTCGATCCTTGAACGGGGCTATTTCGCTCGCATGCGGCGCGGCGACCATGCGAGCGACGAACCAGTCGAACTCAGCGCAATCAAACGATACGATCGCCATGCCGACCGGCAGTCCACCCGGCGGACGCGGTCGCGGCGCCGCTGTCGCGGGATATTGGTCAAGCTCAAGTTTCGTGCCGCCGCCCAGCGTGGTGACCGCAAGTTCGTACACCGTCTCGGGGGGGAGATCGTTCTGGGCGGACAGGCTGTGGATCGGCGACTTGAATGCCGCGCTTGTCAGGTTGCCGAATGTATCCCGGTAGAAGGCGGCCATGGCCGCCAGGTCGTGGCCGCCAGCGACGGCGATGAAGGCGCGTCCCACGAAGGCCTCCGCGGTCGGCATGTCGCGGCCCGGAAGAGGTCGCTTGACCGAGGTGAGGTACAGCATTTCGTTGGCTGGACCGATCGCTTGCATCGCCCGGATGTCGGCGCTCGACGCCAGGTCGCGCGGCCGTCCGACGATGCGGAAGGGCGAGCCATTCAGACGTTCGGCCACCGCGTCGCTGCTCTGGACGATGATCTCGGTTGAGTTCCAGCCGAGGGTTGTCATGGGTTTGAAATCAGCCGGCATGGCCTGCTCGACAAATCGCAGCAAAGTCGCCTGACCGGCGGACGGCCTCATGATCAGCATGCGCGCGCCCGCGACTGCCGGCGCTCCCCAGCCTTGGGCGGTGCGAGCCGGTACGCGACCTCGTTCGACGACAATATAGCCCAAATAGCGCTCATAGGCCGCCCGCACGGATTCCAAATCCGCTGCGGTGGTGGTCACGGCGCGCACCGGTCCCAGCAAGGCTGGCTCGGCGTCAGCGGCATGAACATCCTTATCCGCCAAAAGCGACAGCGCCGCGCCCGCGCCCAGGACCGAACGTCGCGTGATCATTTCCACATCCCCCTTTTCGATGGCGCGCCGATGATCTCATCTTGTGCAACTTCGGACAATTGATATGAATCTAAAACAAATAATTGGCGCCGCGCCGCACGCTGACGATGATACGGGCGCGCTGGCGCATTGCGAGTAGGCCGGTGCGGAGTGGGCTGCCATGACGAGCACTGCGATCGCGGACGTAGAGCCTGAATTCATCGAAGGCGCGATGAAGCCCGAGGCGTCGAGACCTTGGCCGCGGCCGGCCTACGCCTGGTATGTGGTGGTCGTGCTGCTCGTCGCCTACGGGTTCGCCATCCTGGACCGGACCGCGATCGGGCTGCTGGTCGACCCGATCAAGCGCGACTTGAGGATCAGCGACGCCGAGATCGGACTGCTTCAGGGCCTGGCCTTCGCCATTTGCTACACCGGCTTTGGAATTCCCCTGGGCTTTCTGGCCGACCGCGCCAAGCGCACGCCCCTGCTGACGATCGGTATCGCCGTCTGGAGCGCGGCCACGGTGGCCTGCGGTTTCGCATCGAGTTTTGGCATGCTGTTTCTCGCCCGCATCGGCGTCGGCATCGGCGAGGCAACCATCACGCCAGGGTCAGGCTCGCTGGTGGCGGACTATTTTCCGCCCGAGCGCCGGGCCAAGGCCTATGGGGTCTGGATGCTGGGCAGCTCGCTCGGCGCCGGGATGGCCTCGCTTTTCGCCGCCCTGGCGATCCTGCTGGCCGACCATCTCCACGCCACCGGGGTTTCCTGGGCCGTCAACCTGAAGACCTGGCAAATCACCTTCTTCCTGATCGGCGCGCCGGGCCTTCTGGTGTCGTTGCTCTTCATACTGACGGTGCGCGAGCCCGTGCGGCGCGGGGTGCGGATCGCCATCGACGGCTTTCCCCTGAAACCTCTTTGGGAGGTGATGAAGTCGAACCGGAAAGCCTACGGTGCCCTGATCGGTGGGGCCGTGCTGAATGTAATGTGCATCTATGCGCAGATCGGCTGGATGCCGACGCTGTTCATGCGTGTCCATCATTGGAGCCCGGCGAAGGTGGGCTCGATCTTCGCCTTTATCGGCCTCCCGGTGGGTATGAGCGGCGCGCTCATCGCCGGATGGACTATGTCATGGCTGACCAGAAAGGGTCGCCGCGACGCGCCTATATTGATGGCCATGGGGCATTCGCTCGCCACCCTTTGCTTTGGGACCATGGCTTGCTTGGCGCCGCGGCCGGAGATGACCCTTGCGCTCAACGCCCTGACCGCGATCACCTCGACCTGGTCCTATGCCGCGGCTATGACCGGTCTCAACCAGATCACCCCGAACGAGCTGCGCGGCCAAATCTTGGCTCTCTACACGCTATTCACCGGGCTTGTTTCGATGACCTTGGGCTCGTTCCTGGTCGGCTTCCTTTCCGACAATGTCTACCATGGTCAGAACGGCGTCGCCCCCAGCCTGGCCACCGTTTATTTCGGTTGTTCGGTGCTGGCCCTGACAGTGCTTGTTGTCGGGCGCAAGGCTTACGGCCGGGCCGAGGCGCTCAGCCGCGCCGGCGAGGCCGCTGCC
The DNA here is from genome assembly GCA_965277425.1 of Caulobacteraceae bacterium. Taxonomy (GTDB): domain Bacteria; phylum Pseudomonadota; class Alphaproteobacteria; order Caulobacterales; family Caulobacteraceae; genus Poindextera. The sequence continues at coordinate 263,980 of CBDICR010000006.1, read as the reverse complement.
TAGCGTGGCGGCGCCGCAACCCCTTCAAACCGAGGAGTCTCTCCCAGTGCAGACCCGTCGACGGATGCTTCAGGCCAGCCTCGCAGCCCTCCCTTTAGGTCTGGCGGCAGGCGCGGGCTCTGCGGATCCGCCCGCGCCGGCGGCCCAGGCTCCCGGCACACTGGGTCCGATTCGCGGCGTCACCATCACCGCCGACGACCTGTGGCCGGTCGAGCAGGCCTGGACCCAGGTAATGGGCTACCGCGTCATCCAGCGCGGCGAGGTTCCGGACGCTACCGCGGCGAGCTGGGGCGCGCCGTCCGTAGCGGGCCGGCGCTTCCTGGTGCTTGGCCCGGCCAGCGACGAGCCGACCTTCCTGCGCTTCGTCGAGCAATCGACGCCGGAGGGCTACTCGTCGGTCGGTACGTTCGGTTGGAGCACCACGGAGATCACCGTCCAGAATTCCGATCAGCTCTACGAGCGCCTGAAAACGTCACCTTTCAAGGTGCTCCACCCGCCAAGTCTTGTGCCGACCTATCCCTATCTGCGCGCCATGCAGGCGCAGGGTCCGGCGGGCGAGCGATTGAATCTCACCTGGATCACCGAGACCCGGCCTGACCTGGCCGTGGCCAAGTCGTTCGTCGGACGCTGCTTCATCGTTGTCCAGGGCGGCCCCGATCTGCCGGCGACCCTAAGATTTTTCGAGGACACCTTCGGCGCCGTTCCCAGTCCAATTCGCCAGTTGCCAAGCCTGGAGCTGGCGGTCGTGCCGCTTGGCGACGGCGCGAAGATCGAGGCGGACCAACTGCCCGCCGGCGCCGTCGCCCGAGTCCGGCCGCCCGGAGGATTGCCGCCCGGTGTCGCGATCGTGACCTTCAGTTGCTCCAGTTTCGATCGCCATCGGGCGCTGTTCCTCGAGCCGCCTGTCCGCGCCGCGCTTGAGCCCTTCCGCGGCAGGCCCGCTGCGACCCTCGTCGGCCCCTCCGGCGAGCTTATCGAACTGATGGATGCGTGAACGTCCCACCCGCAAACCTTTGAGGATCAATCATGAACCAGATTTCGCCAATCCAGGCGCAGCAGCACCGAACCATCAAGGGCAAGATCCTGTACACCTCGAAAAAGCCCGAGCGGCTGGACCAGGAACGCGGTCGCGAGACTTTCACCATGACCCAGCACACCGACGGCAAGGTCACGATCCGCGCCCAGTGCGAGATCGATGAGCCGGGGCCGACCGTGCTGCGTGACGTAGTCTATTCGGTGGACGAAAACGGCCGGCCGATGGACTGCCTGCTACGGCTGACCGTCGGCGACCGTTTCATGGGCGCCGGCTTCTTCCGCATGGGCGACGACTTCATCGAGTGTGAGAGCTACGGGCCGGCCATTGGCCGTATCTCGCAGCGGGTCGAAATCGAGGGACCCTACGACGGGTTTGGATCGCACCCGATCGTCTGTGACGGCTACAACACGCGTTGCATGGACTTCGCCAAGGGGCCGCACAAGCGCCAGAAGCGGTCGTTCCTGCCATCGCTGGATCATCGGGGCGCCAGCGCGCCGATCATCGCGGAGAACCGGCTGTTCCTGGACTATCTGGGCGACGAGACCGTGACGGTGGCGGCGGGGACCTTTTCGTGCCGCCACTTCCGCTTCACCGATGAGGACAAGTGGATGGTCGGCGCCCAGGGCGCCCACCCTGTCTACGACGTCTGGGTCACCGCCGACGCCGATTGCCTGTTCGTCCAGGGCGGGGTCGGCGGCTACATGCAAACATGGTACGAACTGGTGGAACTGGACCGTTGATCGGTCACCAGCCGTCATGCAACTCCATCAATTCGTAGCGCCGCTGCGAACCCTCCGAGCGCAGGGCGATGTAGTCGCCGTCGGAGGTGGTCCAGATATCGTAAGGTGGGTGCTCCTCCTGCATCTGGCCTGCGGTGTCGACGATCTGGAAGTGCAGAGCGTCGAAGGCGCCGGCGGCGACCTCGAGGTGTTCGGGGCCGACGAATTGCATGCCGGTGCGCAGCGGCCAGAGCATGGGGCCGGTCGCGCCGCGATGGTCGGCCGAAGACAGCAGGCCGTTGGTGTGTTGACGCCCCGGTCCGGCGGACAGGTCATAATTGGCCATGTGCCAAGCGTCGGAGACGATCGGATCGCAGCCGATGAAGGCCAGCGGCTGCTCCAGGTCGATGCGGTTGGATAGGCGCCCGCCCCGGGCGTTGCGCCCCTCCAGGTCTGCATGGCGTTCGCGCAGATCGAACCAGCCGGAACCCAAATATTCGCCGGCGACATCCATCCGCACGAAGGCCTCCGCCGGCCGCCCGTCGGCGCCGTAGGTCATGGTCACATGCCGCAGCACCGTCGGCGCCTCGTCGATCTCGCAGATCGCCGACAGCGTTCGGCGTCCGTCCGTCTGGAACGTCATATGAAACCGTTCGCGGCCACGCTCGTGGCCCGCGAGGCGAGGCTCGAGGGATTGGTAGCTTATCCGGCCGCGGCGGGTGCGCTGGGTACTCATAAGGACGGCTCCTTCATGGCTGATCCGATTGGTGATTTCGATGGGGGGCTCTGACGCCGTGGCCCGCCCTGGCAAGGGCTATGGCGAGTTCCGCGAGGGCTGGCGCGTCGTTCTGGCGTCGATGCTGGGGGTGGCCCTGGGCGCGACGCCGATGCCGTTTTACACCATCGGGCTGTTCGCCCCGCAGTTGTCCCACGCCTTCCATTGGGGATTCGGCCAGATCCAACTGGGCGTGCTGGTCTCCAGCCTTACGACCATGGTCTGCGTGCCCATCGTCGGCCTGGTCGCCGACCGGATCGGGGTGCGCGCTACGGCGCTGACCTCGCTGGCGCTGTTTGGGCTGAGCTTCATGGGCTTCGCCTTTTCGACGCCGTCGCTGACCCAGTTCTATCTCACCTGGGCGGTGATGGGGGTGCTGGGCGCCGGGACCCTGCCGATAACCTGGACGCGGGCGGTCAACAATCGGTTCGAAGTGCGCAAGGGCTTGGCGCTCGGTCTGTGCCTGCTTGGCACGGGCGTCTTCGGGATCCTTTGCAAGCCGCTGATGACCTGGTGGATCGCGATCCTGGGCTGGCGCGGCGCCTATGTCGCGGTCGGCCTGCTGCCTATCGTCATCGCCCTTCCGGTGGGTTTTTTCTTTTTCCACGATGGTCCGCGGCGGCTCGATGATCGTGGGCGCAGGGCGGCCGACGCAGAACGGCAAGCCGGCGCGGCTGGGCTTAGCGTGTCGCAATGCCTGCGCGGCTGGCGGTTTTGGCTGATCGGCGCCGCCGTGGCGTCTACGGCCTTTGCGGTCGGCGGCCCCACTCCGAACATGGAGAATATCCTGAGTTCGCACGGCTTCTCGGTCGTCCAGGTGACCAGCCTGACGCCGCTGATCGGCGCCTCGGTCATTCTCGGCCGGCTGGCGTCGGGCTGGCTGATGGACCGTGTTTGGGCGCCGGCGGTGGCCAGCGCGCTGCTCTGTCTGCCGGCGCTCGCCTGTCTGATCCTGGCTGGCCATGCCTTGTCCTATCCGCAGGCCTTTGTGGCCATCGGCATGATCGGCCTGGCCGCCGGGATGGAATCCGACCTCGTCGCCTTCCTGGTGGCGCGCTATTTCGGGATCAGGAACTATGCCTCGGTCTATAGCCTGATCTACCTGCTTTACGCCCTCGGCGGCGCGGTGGCGGCCAGCGCCTTTGGCCGCGCCTACGACCAGACGAGCTCTTATTCCGGCATCTTGACCGTGGCCGCCGTCATGCTCCTGTTGGGCGCCGCGTCCTTCCTGACGCTCGGCCGCTATCGGTTCGCTGATCGGGGCGCCTAGAGATAGGCCCATGGGCGCAGTTGACGGTCGCGATTCCTGAAATCCTCGATTTCCGCCGCCCGCTTCATCGTCAGGCCGATGGGGTCGATTCCCTCGAGCAGCATCTCGCGGGCTTCCGCGCCCATGTCGAAGTCCGTCGCCGAACCGTCCGGTCCGACGACGACGCAGCGGGTCAAATCCACCGTCACCAGCCGCCGTTGCGGCGCGGACGCTACGGCGGCGGCGAGCTGCGCCACGGCCGCCGCCGGCAACTCCACCGGAGCCAGTCCGTTACGCACGCAATTAGCCTGGAAGATCGGGCTGAACGACGTGGCCAGGATGGCTCGGAAGCCGTATTCGACCAAGGCCCACACCGCGTGTTCCCGGCTGGAGCCGCAGCCGAAATTTTCGCCGACCAGTAGGATCGCGGCTCCCGCATAGACGGGATCGTTGAGCACAAAGGCCGGGTCGGGCTCACGGTCGCCGATGCGTCGATAACGCCAGCCGGCGAACAGGCCGTCGGCCAGGCCCACCTTGGAGACGGTCTTGATCTCCCGCGAGGGGATGATTGCATCGGTATCGACGTTATCGCGAAGCAGCGGGATGGCGACGGCGGTAAGCGTCGTAAAGGATTGCACGCCGTGCGCCTCAGGACGCGAGGCGTCGGGGGTCGGCGAGCCGCCCGGCGACTGCCGAGGCGGCGACCGTTTCCGGCGAAGCCAGGTGGGAGCGCGTCTCCGGTCCCTGACGGCTCTCGAAATTGCGATTGGTCGACGTCACCACCCTCTCGCGCAGGCCGAAGCTCTCACCGCCGGCGAAGAAGCACATCGAACAGCCGGACTCCCGCCATTCGAATCCGGCCTCGATGAATATCCGGTCCAGTCCCTCCGCCTCCGCCTGGCGTTTTACGCTGGTCGAGCCTGGTACGCAGATCGCCCTGACCCCGAGCGCCACCTTGCGCCCGCGCAGGATCCGCGCCGCCCGGCGCAGGTCGCCGATCCGGCTGTTGGTGCACGATCCGATAAACGCCGCGCCGATCGGAACCTCGCCCAGCGGCTGGCCCGGAGAAAGGTCCATGTAGCTAAGAGCCCGATCGTAGGTCTCGCGACTTTCGCGATGGGCGACGCTCTCGAATTCCGGAACGGCCGAGCCGATCGGAACGGCCTGCTGTGGGCTGGTCCCCCAGGTGATCATGGGTTCGACGTCGCGCGCGTCGATACTTACCGTGGCGTCATAGGTCGCTCCCTGATCTGATCTCAAGGTTCGCCAGAACGCTTCGGCCTGATCCCAGGCGGCGTCGACTGGGGCATAGGGGCGCCCGCGCAGGTAATCGAGCACGATATCGTCCGGCGCGATGATCGCGGAGAAGGCCGCCAGTTCGGTCGCCATGTTGCAGAGCGTCTGGCGACCGTCCAGATCCAGCGCGTCGATTGCCTCGCCAACGAATTCGATCGCATGGCCGCTGGCGCCGGACGCGGAGATCTGGGCCAGGATATGCAGCGCCAAATCCTTGGCGGTGACCCCCTGCGCCAGAAGGCCGGCGACCTCGATCAGCATCTGCCTGGGCCGGGCGACCCTGAGTGTGGACGTGGCGAGAGCGTGCTCGGCTTCGGTGGATCCGATGCCCCAGGCCAGCGCCCCGAATGCGCCCTGGGTGCAGGTGTGGCTGTCCGGGCAGACGAGGGTCACGCCCGGCAGGACGATCGCCTGTTCGGGTGAAATCACGTGCACGATGCCCTGGCCCGGATCGCCGATATCGAAGATCCGGATGCCCGCCGACGTTGCCGCCTTGCGCGTGGCGGTGATGAAGCCCGTCCCGGTGGGCATCAGAGTGCCGTCGCCCCGGCCGGGGAAGGTGTCGACCACATGGTCCATGGTGCAGAACGCCTGCCGGGGGGCCAGGACGGGCCGGCCCGCGGCCTCGAGGCTTTTCAGCGCCACGCCGCCGGTGCGCTCGTGGAGCAGGATGCGGTCGACAGCGACCAGAGTCGAGCCGTTGCCCAGGTCTCGGACGGTGTGGCTGTCCCACAGCTTCTCGACCAACGTCCGTGGCATCGGTAGCGGTTCCCTAAGGCAATGATCATGCTTAGCACGTCGGGAGCGCATTTTGATATAAGTATGTAGCAAATCAATGGTGAATGTCGCGGCCGCTCGAGGCGACTTGGCGTGACATCGAGCCCCTATGCCTTTAGCAAGACAGCCATGGCAGCGAAGCAGAGTCCGGAAAGCCCCCCTCAGTCCCAGTCAAATGGAGTGGCCAAGAGTCTGCCGGTTCCGCTGTATCATCAGATTTACCTGTTGCTGCGCGATGAGATTATCAGCGGCCAGCGCCCCTTTGGCACACTGGTGCCGACCGAGCAGGAGCTGTCGCGCATCTATGGCGTCTCCAGAATCACCACGCGTCGGGCCCTGGACGAACTGGCGCAGAACCGTCTTGTCGCGCGCAAGCGCCGCGTTGGCACGCGCGTCATATTTAGCCCGCCGTCGCCGCCAATCGAAGCCAGCATCGAGCAGTCGGTCGAGTCCCTCCTGACCTTCGGTCGCACGACCAAGGCGAAACTCGTCGAACTCGCCGAGGAGGACGCCACCGCGCCCCTGACCAACACGCTCAATCTAAAGGAGCACGAGAAGGTTATCCGGGCCGTACGAGTCCGCTGGCTGGATGACCAGCCGCTGGGGTGCATCGTCAGCTACGTGCCGTCGCGGCTCGGGGTGAAGTTCACGCGGGCGGAATTGGAATCCATTCCGATGCTGGGGTTGTTGGAGCGCGCCGGCCAGAAGATCGGCACGGCCGCTCAGACCATTTCCGCGACCTCGGCCGACGCGGCGCTCGCGGCGATGCTGGATGTGGAGATTCGCGCGCCGATCCTGCGGATTGGGCGCACGGTGTTCAATCCGGCCGGAGAGGCGATCCTCTTCACCCTCGCTCAGTATCGTTCCGACCGCTATCAGATCCGGCTTGATCTGCACTCGTTCGGCCAGAGCGCGGAACACGTCAAAGCGCGGCGAGAATAGGCTAGCCGCGTCTCAGGCGACAACGCCCGACGCCCTGATCGCGTCGATCTCGTCGGGCCTGAGGCCCAGGCCGGCCAGCACCTGATCCGACTGTTCGCCGGCGCCCGGCACATCCAAACGGACGCCGAAGCGATGATCCTGCATTTCCAGCGGCAACGCCGGCAGGCAGACCGTCGCGCCGTCCGCAAGGGTGATCTCGGCCAATCCGCCGTTGGTAAGAAGGTGTGGGTCCGAAAACAGGTCCTCCGGCTTGGCGATCGGCGCAAACGGCAGGCCAAGCGGCTCCAGTTTCGCCAGCAGTTCGGACTCCGTGAAGGTGCTCAGGGCGGCGCGCACCCTGGGAATGATTGTCCCCCGCGCCAGGACCCTGTCGTTGTTTGCGGTGAGCGACGCATCGGCGCCCAGGTCGGGCAGGTTGAAGGCGGCGCAAAAGGCGATCCATTGCGAATCGCTCACCACCCCGAGGAAGACCTGCTTACCGTCCGCGGTTTGAAACACATCGTAGATGGCCCAGGCCGAAATCCGCACCGGCATCGGGGAAGGCGCGCGCCCCGTCACCGCGGCCTGGGCCATATGCTGGCCGACCAAAAAGGCGGTAGTCTCGAACAGCGAGCACTTTACCGCCTGACCGCGCCCGGTGCGATGGCGCTGCTCAAGCGCCGCCAGGATGCCGATGACGCCGAACATGCCGCCGGCGATGTCGATCACCGATGCGCCGGCGCGGAGCGGCTGGCCTGGCGGCCCCGTCATATAGGCCAGGCCGCCCATCATCTGCGCCACCTCGTCGAGGGCCGTGCGATGGTCATAGGGGCCGGGCAGGAAGCCCTTGGCGGAGCAATAGATCAGGCCCGGATTCGACGGCGACAGATCGCGATAGCCCAGCCCGAGCTTGTCCATCGCCTCCGGCCTGAAGTTCTCGATCATCACGTCCGCACCGTTCAGCAGGCGCTTGGCGATATCGAGGCCGCGTGGGTCCTTGAGGTTGAGGCAGATGCTCCGCTTGTTGCGATTGAACATCGGAAAGTAGCCGGCGCCCGAGCCTTGGAGGCGACGGGTTGCATCTCCGCCGATCGGCTCGACCTTGATCACCTCGGCGCCCAGGTCGCCGAGGACGACGCCCACCGAAGGGCCCATGACCATATGGGAGAATTCCACCACCTTAAGGCCGGCCAAGGGAAGATCGGTCGCCAACGGCATTAAGCGTCTCTTGGGTTGCGCGCCTTCGAAGACGCGGAGTTCGTGGCTGTCATTGCGTTCGAATTAGTCTGTAGTTATAACAAATGGAGAATGGAAGTCCTATGAACGCCGCAGGTGCACAGATCGACGTCCTGGTCAGCGAAGTGGGGCCGCGCGACGGCCTGCAGAGCATCGATACAATCATGCCGTTAGAGGCCAAAATGGCCTGGGTGAAGGCCGAGGCGGCCGCCGGCGTGCGCGAGATCGAGGTGGGCTCGTTCGTTTCAGCCAAGCTTTTGCCCCAGCTGTCCGACACCGCCGAGCTCGCCGCCTACGCCAAGACCATCCCGAATCTGGCGGTGGCGGTCCTGGTCCCCAATCTGCGCGGCGCAGAGGCGGCCATCGCCGTCGGCGTCGACAAACTGACCCTGCCGCTATCGGTCAGTGAGACCCACAGCCTGAAGAACGTCCGCCGCACCCATGATCAGATGATCGAAGAGGCGCGCGCCATCTCTGGGTTGATCCGCGCCTTGCCGCGCGAGCGTCGGCCGAAGTTCGAGGGCAGCCTTTCCACCGTCTTCGGCTGCACGCTTGAGGGCCCGATTGCGGATGGCGCCATAACCCGATTGGCCGCGGCCCTGATGGATGCGGGCTGCGACGAGGTCGGACTTTCCGACACCACCGGCTACGCCAACCCGGCTGAGGTCAAACGCCTGATCAGGCTGGTGCGCGACGTGGTGGGGACCGAGGCTCTAAGCGGAATCCATCTGCACAACACCCGGGGCCTCGGTCTCGCCAATGTTCTGGCGGCGCTGGAGATGGGGCTGACGACTTTCGACAGCTCCCTGGGCGGGATCGGCGGCTGTCCGTTCGCGCCGGGCGCCAGCGGCAACATCGTCACCGAGGACCTAGTGTTCATGCTGGAGTCCATGGGCCTGCGCACCGGCATCGACCTTGATGCTCTGCTCGCCGTGCGCGGCCTGGTGGCCGCCAGCCTTAAGGACGAGCCGCTTTACGGCTTCGTGCCCGAGGCCGGGTTGCCGCTCGGGTTCAAGGCCGCCACCGCACGCCTGCCCGAATTGGTCGAGCTCTAACTTAAGCCATCGGCAGCGCCTCGGCCTCGGCCCAGCGGCGCTCGAACGCCCAGACATCCTCGAAGCCGATCAGGCTGCAGAAGGCCTTGAAGTCGAAGAGCGGGACGTCATCGTTGCGGCTGGTCCCGGTCTCCTTCAACCGCAGAAGGGCGTGGCGGGCCGCCGCCGCCGCAGCCAGCGAGGCGAGACTCGGGAAGATGGCGCAGGCGAACCCGATCTCCTTCAGCACCGCCGCCGAATAGACCGGCGTCAGGCCGCCGTCGGCCATATTGGCCATCAGGGGCGCGTCGCTGGCGGCGCAGACCTGCCGCATCTCGTCTTCCGACGTCAGGGCTTCCGGAAAGATGATGTCCGCGCCGGCCCTTGCATAGGCCTCGCAGCGGCGCAGGGTTCCGGCCAGACCCTCGGGTTGGCGCGCATCTGTTCGCGCGATGATCAGGGTTTCGGGCTCCGGCGCGCCTCCGCCGCCACCCGGATCTTGGCGACCATCACCTCGATCGGAACGACGCGTTTGAAGGGGGTGTGGCCACATTTCTTCGGAAACTCCTGGTCCTCGATCTGGATCGCGGCGGCTCCGGCGTCCTCATAGCCCCGCACCGTATGGTGGACGTTCAGCAGCCCGCCATAGCCGGTGTCGGCGTCGGCGATCACCGGCGTGTCGCCGGCGCAGCTCACCAGGGTCCGCACCCGGTCGACCATCTGGCTGTAAGTCGCGATGCCGGCGTCCGGCAGACCGTAGGCGGAGGCGGTCAACCAATAGCCGGTGGCGTAAAGGGCCTCGAAGCCGATCTCACGCGCGATCACCGCGGTGATCATGTCCTGGATGCCCGGAGCGAAGAAGAATTCACCACGCTGCACCTTATCGCGGAGGGTCGGGCTGGCCATGGATGGAGTCCTTGTGGAGAGGGTCGGGATGGCGGCTCGAACGGTTGCGTTCAGAGGTCATTCGTTATAGTCTTATATCGTTTCTTGGGCGACCGTAAGGGCGAAGCTGCGGGTGTCCCGGCCGCGCCGACCCGCGGTGCGTCGAAAGCAGGGCGCCCTTCGATGGATCACAGCACCGACCGCGGACGGCTGGTCTACACCTCAACCCGCCCGGAAATGGCGGGGCGTATACGCGGCGGCGAGACCTTTGTGGTTACACGCGCGATGGACGGCTCGCGGACCCTGCGGGCTCACTGCGCCATTGATGAGAATTCGCCGCGCGTATTGCGCGATTCGGTCACCAGCCTGGACGCCGACTGGATGCCCACCGATGGTTTCGTCAGCATCACCGTCGATGAATACTTCGTTGGTTCCGCCTGGTACCGCTTCACGCCGACCCTGGCCGAGTGCGAGGGCTACACTGTACAGGAGGGGCGTATTTCCCGCCGCTTCGAGCTGAAGCGCCCGGTCAGGGTCTTTGGCACCCATCCTCTGTTCGCCGACGGCTACTTGGTCCAGGCCTACGATTTGTCGAAAGGCCCCGGCCGTCAGACGGTCCAGGATGTCTTCATGTGCGCGGGCCACAACCGCGGCGCCGACGGGCCGACGCTGCTCAACCGCGGCAAGGGCTCGTCCCTGAGGTATTTCGGGCCCGAAAGCGTCACCGTCGCGGCGGGAACCTTCGACGCCCTGCACTTCCAGATCGGCGAGAGCGACGACCACGACTATATGGGAACGGACATCCATCCGCCGTATCACATCTGGGTCAGCGCCGACGGGAATTTCACCTTCCTGAAGGCGAGCATCAGCGGCTACTACGCATCGAACTACGAGCTGGTGGAGTTCGAGACCACTGGACCAAGCTCGGGGCGCGCCTGATGACCCCCGACCCTGATCGCGCCAGCTTCGACCAGCTGAAGGGCGTCACGGCCGAGCAGTTCTTCCCGCTGCATTCCGCCACCGAGGCGTTCCGCGCCGCAATCCCCGACCGGATCCTGCGCAGCCTGGCGCGGATGGGCGGCGAATATGACGGCTTTCCCATAGATCGACTACAGCACAGCCTGCAGACCGCGACGCTTGCGCTCCGCGACGGTCGCGACGAGCACTATGTGTTCTGCGCCCTGGTCCACGATATCGGCGACGAGTTGACCTTCTACAATCACGGTGAACTCGGCGCGGCGGTGGTGCGGCCATTCGTTGATGAAGCCGACTACTGGATGGTGGGTCATCACCCCGTGTTCCAAGGCTTCTACTACTGGCAACACATTGGCAGAGACCCAATGAGCGTCGAGCGACTGAGGGGCCATCCGCATTTCGAACGCACCTGGGAATTCGTTGAACGATACGACCAGCGCGCCTTCAATTCCACCCTCCCGACCTTGTCCCTCTCAGCCTTCGAACCCCTGGTGCGGCGGGTCATGGCTAAACCACATCCCAGCTATTCGCTCGAGGCTTCACTATGACCGCTCAGATCGCCCACGCCCCGCCGCACGGGCTGCACAACGCCGTGTCCGAGGCTGAATGGGCGGTTCGCGTCGATCTCGCGGCCTGCTACCGCCTGGCGGCCCTGTTCGGGTGGGACGACCTGATCTTCACCCACATGACCGCCCGTCTGCCCGGAACCTCGGACTATCTGATCAACCCAATGGGGCTGATGTTCGATGAGGTGGACGCCTCGAACCTGGTTCGGATCACCTCTCAGGGGCGAATCGTCGAGGATCGGACCGGCCTGGGCTACAATGTGGCGGGCTTCGTGATTCATGGTGCCGTTCACGAGGCGCGGCCGGACGTCGCCTGCGTTGTCCATCTCCATCCCGCCGCCGGCGTGGCGGTGTCGTGCCAGGAGGAGGGGCTGTTGCCGATCAGCCAGGCGGCCCTGACCCTCGACGTCGCCTATCATGACTATGAGGGCCTGGCTTTGGACATGGAAGAGCGCAAGCGGCTGCGGGAGCACCTGGGCCAGCGCAATCACATGATCATGCGCAACCACGGCCTCCTGACCTGTGGTGCGACGGTGGGCGCCGCCTTCCTCAATCTCTATGACCTGCAGCGGGCCTGCGAGATTCAGCTCGCCGCCCAGGCCGGGGGCGCGCGCCTTGCCGTGCCGAGCGCAGCGGTTCGCGGGCGATTGCGAGAACAGATCGCGCCGCCCTATGACCTGTCGGCGCTTACCGAGCGTTTGGCATGGCCAGCCCTGCTGCGGCGGCTGAATAAGCTCGATCCGAGCTATAGGCAGTAGGGTCAGACCGCCCGGAACAGGGCCAGTTCGCCAACCTGGCGCAGCAGCCGGACGTCTTGGAAGCCGCCGGCGGCCAGCGCGTGCTCGTGCTCGGCTGCGGTCATATGCAGGGTCTCGTCGCCGGGATGCTCGGGCGTCAGGCAGCGGTCGCAGATCAGCGCGATGGCGCCCGCGGCGAGATGAGCCCGCAACTCGCGATAGACATCGGGCACGCGATCCTTGTGGCGAACCTCATGGATCGCCTGCAGGCTGACCAGGGCCTCGTAGGTCGCCAGGTTCCGGCTCCAGGCGGGCGCGCTGTAGTCGGCGATCACGAACCGGGTCTCCGCCGCGTGAGCCTTCAGTCGATTCCGCGCCAAGGCGTGCATGGCGGGCGAGACGTCAACCAGTGTGTAGGTCTCGACAGGAATGGCGCCCAAGATCCGCTCGGCCAGGAAGCCCGGGCCGGATCCCAGCTCCAGCACCCGTGGCGGGCGCTCAAACCCGATCGCCAGTTCGCCTGTGAACAGGTCCCAGAACGCGCCGCGCGCGGGATAGCGTTCGTCCGCCGTCTCGGCCCAGCGCTGGGCGCCGTCTTCCCATCGGCGAGCATTGGCCGCCGCAGCCTCGTCCGGCGCTGACGCGTCCACGCTCAACCCACGAGTCCGGATTGCGAGGGTTCGCTCAGAAAGGCTTCCACCGCCTCGGCGACCCGGTCGGCGAATCCCGGGCTCGCCGAGTGGCCGAGAAGCCGCAGCCGCCCCCTCTTGGCCATGTCCGCGGCCCGCTGGGTATAGTCGAGCAGAGGATCGTTCGAGCCGGCTAGGAACAGGACCTCCTGGTTCAGCAGCGGCAAGCGGTCCTCGGCGCGGTTGGCGAACGCGGCATTGTAAGCGAGGTGATAGGTGGTCAGGGCCTTGCAGACCTCCAGCACCCAGTCGTGAAGCGCTTCCGGCGAGGGAAGGCCGCCATCGCGCCGGTTGGTCGCGGCGGTCTCGAACCATGGCCAGAAGAGGTATTGGTCGCGGCAGAACATGAAAGCCTGCGTCAGATGCGTCCCGGCCAAGTTTGGCCGCATCGGAACCGCGTAGTTCGCCAGGTAGCGCCGCCGGGTCTCCTCCGTGTAAAGGCCGATGCCGTCCAGCACGACCTTGCCGATCCGATCCGGGGCCAGGATCGCCAGCTCCATGGCGATATTGGCGCCCGTGTGCGAGCCATAGACGTCGCAGTGCTGCAATCTTTGAACGTCCAGGAATTCGACAATAGCCGCGGCATAGTCGCTGATCTTAGGCGCGGCGAGGCCCAGCGTCGTCGAATCGCCGTTGCCCGGCGTGTCGGGGGCGATGACCCTGCGGTGGCGCGCCATCGCCTCGATCTTGTCCTCCAACTGCTTGGCCGACCCCGGCGAAGCGTGCAGCATCAGCAGCGGCGATCCCTCGCCGGCTTGGCGGTAATGGACCTGTCGTGTCGGCAGATCGGCGAAAGCGCGTCGGATCATAGCTCACTCCCGCCTTGCGGCTTGGGTTTCGATCAGTTCGCTCAATTCGCCGAACGCGACCCCGATGCGACCGTCGGCCGATGCGTCGAATGGGGCCGACGATGTCGGCGCGACGAGGCCATTGGAGACGCGATCGAAATCGCGGCTACCCACGCCAAGCCTGGCCGGCGGCTGCCGTGAACTCCAACAGATATAGCGACAATAGCGTTCGGGTCCGAAGGGAATACCTATATCATATTAAGCTCGGATTCCCAGCGTGGCGACCTTGGCTCGGACCGGCCTGTCCATCGGGCGCTTATGGTAAATCCGAGGTCATCGGGGTGGGACACGATCCGGAGACCCGGGGACTTTTGCAGGCCGAAGAGCGGGCTCTCGCGTCGTCAAACCGGCCCGTCGGGACGGTTTGGTTGGGCGAAAAGCGCGGCTGTGTCGGGCTTTTTCGTGGCCCCCCGTGGCGCGGAGCCAATTCTTAGGGACTGCCTGGCTGGGGGACTAGGACTCGAACCTAGAATGACGGTACCAAAAACCGCAGTGTTACCATTACACCATCCCCCAACGGGACAGGCGCGCGGCGCTGGGCGCCGACGGCTGGGCGGCCGGGATATCGCATGGCCCAAGCCATTGCAACCGCATCAAAAAGGCGATCGATCATAGCTCGCCCGAGGCTCGCTTGCGCGCCCATGACGCCTCGTCTATAAGCCGCGCCTCGCGTCGGAGCATAGCTCAGCCTGGTAGAGCACCGTCTTCGGGAGGCGGGGGTCGCAGGTTCGAATCCTGCTGCTCCGACCAGTATTCCGCCCCCTTTGACACCCATTCCGTGAAGCCCGGCGCGGCATCCGTTGACCGCGCCCGGCGGCGGTCTAGGCTGGCGCGCGAATCCCTCGCGGCCAAGGCTGATCGATGAAGCAGTTTTTTCTCACCATGGCGGGCGTGTTCGCCGGCCTCGTGCTCTTCTTCGTCGGCGTGCCCTTCCTGATCATCAGCGTGGCCATGAGCGCCGCCCACCCGGCGGCGACCCCGGCCTCGAGCGTGCTGTCGCTCGACCTGCGCGGCGGCCTCACCGACCAGGAGCCGGCCACCCTGTTCAGCCTGTTCGGCCAGCATTCCATGTCGGTGATGCGTATCGTGGAGACCCTGCACCGCGCCCAGAGCGACGATCGGGTCAAGGCGCTGTTCGTGCGCCTGCCGGACGCCGGCATCGATCCGGGCGAGGCCGACGAGCTGCGGCTGGCCCTGCGCGCCTTCCACGCCGCCGGCAAGCCGGTCTACGCCTTCAGCCAGGGGCTCTATCCGGCCGGGACGATCACCTCGACCTATATGCTGGGCGCGGCGGCGGATGAATTCTGGATGCAGCCCGGCGCGCCGTTCCAGGCCACCGGGATCGCCAACCAGGGCCTCTTCTTCAAGCGACTGTTCGACAAGTACGGCGTGAAGGCCGATTTCGAGCAGCGCTACGAGTACAAGACCGCCGTCAATTCCTACCTCTACGACGACTACACCCCGGCCCACCGCCAGTCGGAGCTGTCCTGGATGGGTTCGGTCTATGACAGCGCCATCGACGCCGCCGCCGCCGACCGCAAGATCACCCCGCAGACCCTGAAGACCCTGATCGAGGCCGGGCCCTACGACGCCGAGGACGCCAAGGCCAAGGGCCTGATCGACAAGCTGGGCCAGATCCGCGAGGCCGAGCAGGCCGCGGTCGACCGCGTTGGCGGCGGCGCCAAGCTGGTCGAGATCGCCGACTACGCCTCGGACGGCGGACACAGCGCCGCCGTCGGCGCGCCGGTCATCGGGGTGGTCTCGGCGGAGGGCGACATCACCACCGGCCCGGGCGGCGCCGGCGTCGGCGCGCAGAACATCAATGCCGACGACGTCGCCGACGCCCTCTATGCCGCGGCGCAGGACAAGTCGGTCAAGGCCATCGTCTTCCGCGAATCCTCCCCCGGCGGGTCGGATACGGCCTCCGAGGAGATCCTGGCCGCCGTCCGCGCCGCCAAGGCGGTCAAGCCGGTGGTGGTCTCCATGGGAACCTATGGCGCGTCCGGCGGCTACTGGATCGCCTCGGAGGCCTCGGCTATCGTCGCCGAGCCGACGACCCTGACCGGCTCGATCGGCGTCTTCGGCGGCAAGTTCGTCCTTGGCCCCGCCCTGTCCAAGTTCGGCGTCGACGTGCGCGACCTGAGCGTCGGCGGCGCCTACGCCGACGCCGACAGCCCGGCGGCCGCCTTCACCCCCCAGCAGCAGGCCGCCTTTTCGGCCTCGATCGACCGGGTCTATGACGGCTTCGTGCAGCGGGTGGCGACCGGCCGGGGCCTGACGCCGGACCGGGTGCGCCAGATCGCGCGGGGCCGGGTGTGGACCGGTGCCCAGGCCAAGGCGCTCGGCCTGGTCGACGAACTGGGCGGCTTCTACCAGGCGGTGGACAAGGCCAAGGCCCTGGCCGGCCTGGGCGGCCAGACGGTGCGGCTGAAGGCGGTGACCGCCCGTCGCTCGCCGTTCGAGGCCATCCAGCACGCCTTCGGCATGGCCGACACCTCGCTGCACACCCTCTCCGCCGCCGCCGGCCTGCTCGACGATCCGCGCGCCCGCGGCCTGATCGACCAGCTTTCAACCGCCCGCCTGCGCAGCGAGGGCGCCCTGGTGCTGGCCCCCGTGCACTTTTAGAATCCTCGCCCCGTGCAACGGGGAGAGGGCAGGGTGAGCGGGCGTTACTTTTTCACGCACAGATACTGCACCCGGTGCAGGTCGTTGATATTATCGACCCAGCCGGTGATCTTCGGGTTCACCAGGTCCTTGTTCACATAGAAGAAGACCGGCGCCACGATCGCGTCGTTCAGCATGATCTCTTCGGCCTGGGCCAGATAGGCCGCGCGGGTCTTCAGGTCGGTTTCGTTGTCGGCCTTGGCCAGGAGGCCGTCATAGACGGAATTGTCGTAGTCGCCATAGTTCTGCGCGCCGGTCTGCGACTGCTGCAGGCCGAGGAAGCTGTTGGCGTCGTCGTAGTCGGCGATCCAGGAGGCCGAGCCCACCTGGAAGTTCCGTACACGGAGGTCCTGATAGAGGATCTGGCTCTCCTCCTGGGCCAGGGTGGTCTGAACGCCGATCGCTTTCCAGTCGGCCTGGATCGCGGGCGCGACCAGCATCGATTCCTCGATATCGGAGTGCTTGTACTCGATCTTCAGCGGGTTGCCGGGGCCATAGCCGGCCTCGGCCAGCAGCGCGCGGGCGGCGGCCTGGCGTCGGGCCAGTGGCCATGAGGCCCAGATCGGCGCCTTGATGGGCTGATAGTTGTCCACGCCCGGCGGCACGAAGGTATAGGCGGGCAGCTCGCCGGCCCGCCGAAGCTTGCCGGTGATGAAGTCGCGGTCGATACTCATGTCGAGCGCCAGCCGTACGCGCCGATCGCGAAAGGCCGGCACGTCCCTTGTGTTGAACACCATGTATCCGACGCCGAGATAGGTGTGCACGCGCACATAGGCCGGGATCTGGTCGGGCCGGCGCAGATAGGCGACGCGGTTGGACTGGATATCGGTGTTGACGTCGAGCTCGCCGCGGCGGATCCGGCGCTCGGCGGCGATGGAGTCGACGGTCGGATAGAAGTCGATCTGATCGATGCACACCGACTTGGCATTGTAATAGAGCGGGTTCTTGGCCAGCTGGATGTGGTCGCCGAACTTCCAGAAGACCAGCCTGTAGGGGCCGTTGACGACGTAGTGGGCGGGGTCGGTCCAGTGATCGCCCCAACGCCGCACCACATGTTCCGGCACGGGATACATGGTCTGATGCATCGCGACTTCCGGCAGGTAGGGCGCGGGGTGCTCCAGCGTCAGTTCGAGCGTGCGGTCATCGATGGCCCGCGCGCCGAGCGCGCTCGGCGGCATTTTGCCGGCGTTCACCGGCTGAGCGTTTTTGATGAAGTAGAGCAGATAGGCGTATTCCGACGGCGTCGCCGGGTCCATCAGCCGCCGCAACGCGAAGACGAAATCGCCGGCGGTGACCGGCGCCCCGTCCGACCACAGCGCCTTGCGCAGGTGAAAGGTCCAGACCTTGCCGTCCGGGCTGGTCCGCCAGCTCGTCGCCATGCCCGGGACCGGCCGACCGTCCGGGCCGTACTGGGTCAGGCCGACCAGCATTTCGCCGACGACGCGGTCTTCCCAGGTGCCGGTGATCTTGGCCGGATCGAGCGACACCAGCTCGGCGACGTTGCCGTATTCCAGGCAGGTCAGGCCCTTGGCGCAGGGCGCGCGGATGGCCTTTTGCGGCCCGCAGGCCGTCAGGGCCGCGGCCATGGCGCAGGCCAGCAAAAGCCGGAAGGCCGCCCGCACGACCTCAGCGATCCTTCGGGTCGATGGCGTCGCGCAGGCCATCGCCGATGAAGTTGAAGGCCATCAAGGTCGCCACCATCACGATCGAGGGGAAGATCAGCAGCCAGGGCGCCAGGTCCATCTCATCGGCGCCGGTGGAGATCAGGGTGCCGAGCGAGGTCAGCGGCTCCTGCACCCCCATGCCCAGGAAGCTCAGGAAGCTTTCCAAGAGGATCACGCCCGGAATGGTCAAGGTGGCGTAGACCACGACCGGGCCGAGCAGATTGGGCACGATATGGCGGCCGATGATGGCCGGCGCCGACAGCCCCGCCGCCCGCGCCGCCTCGACGAACTCCTTCTGTTTCAGAGAAAGGGTCTGGCCGCGCACGATCCGCGACATGGTCAGCCATTCGACGCAGCCGATGGCCAGGAAGATCAGCAGGAAGTGCCGCCCGAAGGTCACCATCAGCAGGATGACGAAGAAGATGAAGGGCAGGGTGTAGAGCACGTCGACGAACCGCATCATCAACTCGTCCGCCACCCCGCCCAGGAACCCCGCCGTCGCGCCCCAGGCGACGCCGATGACCAGGGAGACGGCGGTGGCGACGACCCCGATGGCCAGGGAAACGCGCAGGCCGATTAAGAGCCGCGCCAGCAGGTCGCGGCCGAGGGAATCGGCGCCCAGCAGGTGGCCGTTGGTCAGCGGCGGGTCCCAGACATCGCCCTTGTTGATGACGTCATAGGCGTTGGGCGTCAGATACGGTCCGACGATCGCCGCCAGCAGCAGAAGGCCCAGCAGGATCATGCTGGCCACGGCGGCGCGATTGCGAAACAGCCTGCGCCGCGCATCGTCCCAGAGGCTGCGGCCCTTCAGCGCCGCGGTCTCCAGGGTCTGGGCGTTGCGCCGCAGATAGGGCGCCAGGCTGAGTCCGGTCATGACAGGCGCACGCGCGGGTCGAGCACGGCCAGCAGCATGTCGGCGGCCAGGTTCAGCGCGATGATCAGGCTGGCGTAGAGGATCAACACCCCCATCACCAAGGTGTAGTCGCGCTGCAGGGCGCCCAGGACGAAGCTCTTGCCGAGGCCGGGCAGGTTGAAGATCTTTTCCACCACCAGCGAGCCGGTGATCAGGCCGGCGCAGGCGGGCCCGAGGTAGCTGACCAGCGGCACGATCGCCGCGCGCAGCGCGTGGCGGAACACGATGGTGGTCTCGGACAGGCCCTTGGCGCGGGCGGTGCGGATATAGTTGGAATGCAGCACCTCGATCATGCCGGCCCGGGTCAGCCGCGAGATGATGGCGATCTGCGGCAGGGCCAGCACCACGACCGGCAGCACCAGGCTGATCGGCCCGTTCAGCCCGCCGGTGGGCGCCCAGCCCAGGTCGGAGGCGAAGACCTGGCGCAGCAGCGGCGCGGCGACGAAGGAGGGGATGCAGACCCCGATGACCGCGACCCCCATCACCGAATAGTCGAGGCCGTGGTTTTGCCGCAGCGCCGCCAGCACGCCAAGGCCGATCCCGATCAGGCTGGCCAGGACCAGGGCGCATAGGCCGATGGTCAGGCTGGTCGGAAAGCCCTCGCGCACGATCTCCAGCACGCTCTTGTCCTGGTATTTCAGCGAGGGGCCGAAATCGCCGTGCGCCACGCCGGCGAGATAGCTGAGATACTGCTGCCCCAAGGGCCGGTTCATGCCGAACTTGGCCTCGACATTGGCCAGGATCGCCGGCGGCAGCTTGCGCGTGGCCTCGAACGGATTGCCGGGCGCCGCGCGCATCATGAAGAAGGCGGCGGTGATGACCAGCAACAGCGTCGGAATGGCGACGAGCAGCCGACGAAGGAAGAAACGCAGCATGAGGCTCGCCAGGCCGGGTCGACAAGCCGCCGGCGCGGTTGCGAAACTTCCATCCACGCCCGATGTTGTCAAACGGCCGCTTTGGTCGGCGCGCGGAGGGACTGATGGCTGAATTTCGCAAGGTGACCGAGGGCTTTGCCGTGGCGCCGCAGATCGATCTGGCGGATCTGCCGCGCGCGGCCCAGGCGGGGTTCAAGCTGGTCATCAACAACCGCCCCGACGGCGAGGCGCCCGACCAGCCGACCAGCGCCCAGGTCGAGGCCGCGGCCAAGGCGGCCGGCCTGGACTATGTGCATATTCCGGTGCGCGGCGGCCCGACGCCTGAGCAGGTGGAGCAGGAAAACGCCGTCATCGCCGAAGCGCCCGGCCCCATCCTGGCCTTCTGCCGCTCGGGCACCCGCTCGATCGTCACCTGGTCCCTGGGCCAGGCCCAAACCGGCGGACTTTCACGCGAAGAACTCGTCAACCTCGGCGCGGACGCGGGTTATGATCTGTCCGGGGTTTTGGGATAACAAATGGCGCGCTTACGTCCCTTCTCCCCTCGTGGGAGAAGGTGGCCGGTCGGAGACCGGTCGGATGAGGGGCCGCACGGATATTGACGCTTAGCTGGACGTTTCATGCCATCCAGAACGCCAGGTCTAAATTTTGCCCGACATCTGCGGCGCAATCCGTCCGCGACAGAGCGGCGGCTTTGGCGACTGCTGCGCGACCGACGGTTGGAAGGATTGAAGTTTAGACGGTAGGTCCCAATTGGCCCTTATGTGGCGGATTTCCTTTGCCTGAGCTGCAAGCTCATTGTGGAAGCGGACGGACCCTTCCACGATGAAGCGCGAGACGCAGAACGCGACGCCGTTTTAGGATGCGCGGATTTCGTGTCCCGCGATTTGCCAACGCCACGATCGCGGAGAAGCCTCAGGAGGTTTTCTCGGCCGTTCTCGCGGCCGCTGGCCAGCGCTAGTCGGAAAGTCCAGCGCGGCCCCTCATCCGACCGGGTTCCACCCGGCCACCTTCTCCCACGAGGGGAGAAGGGACGTATCTGCCTCGATTTTATAAGAATGGTCCGTCATTACCGGCTGATCGTCACCACGTCAGCTACGGGCGTCGGGTCGCCACTTACAACGCTCATCCCCAACTGCATCGCCATCAGACAGAGCATCGCCGCGGCGAGCCGCTGCAGCCGTTTTGAGACAAAGTTCGCCATGTCCTCGCGCCCGTCGCCCTTATAAAAGCGGTTCAGGCGCGCTCGCCGCAAAAGCCGCGCCGTCATTTCGGGAGAGGCCGCATGATCCCTTACGTCCGCGATATCCGGTTCGAATACGGGGTGGTCGATCAGGTCTCGCCGCTGATCCGCCGGGTGGTGGCGAACAATCCCAGCCCCTTCACCTATCTCGGCACCGGCACCTATATCGTCGGCCAGGGCGAGGTCGCGGTGATCGATCCCGGCCCCGACCTGCCCGAGCACCTGCAGGCGATCCTGGACGCGGTCGCCGGCGAAAAAATCACCCACATCCTCATCACCCACCATCATTCGGACCATTCGCCGCTGGCCCGGCCGCTGCAGGAGAGGTGCGGCGCGACCATCTATGGCTGCGCGGTGAAGGCGCCGGTGGTCGACGACGCGGTGAAGCTCGAGGCCGGCTATGACCGGTTCACGCCCGACGTCTCGGTCTGCGGCGGCGGCGCGAGCTTTTCGGGGCCGGGGTGGACGCTGGAGGCGATCGCCACGCCTGGCCACACCTCCAATCACATCTGCTACGCGCTGGCCGAGGAGAATGCGCTGTTTTCCGGCGACCACATCATGGGCTGGTCGACCACGGTGGTGACCCCGCCGGACGGCAATATGGGCGACTATCTGGCCAGCCTGGATGTTGTGAAGGCGCGGAACTTCACCACGCTCTGGCCCACCCACGGCCCGCCGATCACCGACGTCGCCCCCTTCATCACCGAATACAAGGCCCACCGCCTGGACCGCGAAAACCAGATCCTGGCCCAGCTCGCCGCCGGCGAGACGAAGATCCGCGAAATGGTCCCGAAAATGTATGTGGGCGTCGACGCCCGGCTCTATCCGGCCGCCTC
Organism: Caulobacteraceae bacterium; assembly: GCA_965277425.1. Classification (GTDB taxonomy): domain Bacteria; phylum Pseudomonadota; class Alphaproteobacteria; order Caulobacterales; family Caulobacteraceae; genus Poindextera. The sequence continues at coordinate 242,045 of CBDICR010000006.1, read as the reverse complement.
CCACTCGGTGCTGGCGCACGTGATCGAGCTGGTGAAGTCGGGACGGGTGAAGACCGACGGCGCGGTGGGGCTTGAGAGCGAATATCGGCTGGCTTAAATCCGTTAATTCCCGCGAAAGCGTGAACCCAGGATTTTTTTACCGCCAAGCTCGCCAAGGACGCCAAGGGGACAGCGCAGCCTTATTCCTCTTGGCGGGCTTGGCGTCCTTGGCGGTCAATCTTCTGGCCTCGTCCCGCTTGCACGGGAATGAACGGTTTAACTATTGCGCCGGTGCCGGCGCTACCGCCGCCGTCGGCAGGACGTAGCCCTCCATCCGTTGGCGGATCAGTTTCTTGTCGATCTTGCCGGTGGCGCCGAGCGGGATCTCGTCGACGAAGACCACGTCGTCGGGCATCCACCATTTGGCGATCTTGCCGTCGAGGAAATGCAGGAATTCCTCGCGCGTCGCGGTCTCGCCGTCCTGCAGCTTGACCAGCAGCAAGGGGCGCTCGTCCCATTTGGGATGGTGGACGCCGATCACCGCCGCCAGCAGCGCCTTGGGATGGCCGGCGGCGATGTTCTCGATCTCGATGGAGCTGATCCACTCGCCGCCCGACTTGATGACGTCCTTGGCGCGGTCGGTGATCTGCATGTAGCCGAGCGCGTCGATGGTGGCGACGTCGCCGGTGTCGAAATAGCCCTCGTCGTCCAGGATATTGCCGCCCTCGCCGCGGAAATATTCGCCGACGATGAAGGGCCCGCGCACCTTCAGCCGCCCGAAGGTATGGCCGTCGTGCGGCAGGAGCTTGCCTTCGTCGTCGGTAAGCTTCAGCTCGACGCCGGCGGGCGGGTGTCCCTGTTTCAGGCTGTATTGCAGCTGCTCTTCCGGCCCCATCGCAGCAACGGCCGCGGTCGGGCTGGAGAGGGTGCCCAGCGGCGAGGTCTCGGTCATGCCCCAGGCGTGCACCACCTCGACGCCGTAGTCGTCGCGGAAGGCGCGCACCAGGGCCTCGGGCACGGCCGAGCCGCCGATCACCACCCGCTTCAGCTTGGAGGGCTTAAGGTTGTTGGTGCGCATATGCTGCAGCAGCATCTGCCAGACGGTCGGCACGGCGGCCGAAAAGGTGACGTCCTCGCTTTCCAGAAGTTCGTAGATCGACGCGCCGTCCATCTTGGCGCCGGGCAGGACCAGTTTGGAGCCGGCGGCCGGGGCCGAAAAGTTCAGGCCCCAGGCGTTGGCGTGGTACATCGGCACCACCGCCAATATGTTGTCGCGGCTGGACAGGCCTATGGCGTCGGTCTGCAGGCTGACCAGGGTGTGCAGGAAGGTCGAGCGGTGCTCGTAGAGCACGCCCTTGGGATTGCCCGTGGTGCCCGAGGTGTAGCAGAGCGCCGCGGCCGTCCGCTCGTCGAACCCGCCCCAGGTCACGTCCGGGGAATGCTGCTCGATCAGGGTCTCGAAGCAGAGCGCGCCCGGATAGGCGGCCTCGGCCATGTGGTCGCGATCGGTGAGCACGATGATCTTTTCCACCTTGGGCAGGCGCTCGCGGTGCTCCCAGAGGATGGGCAGGAAGGGCAGGTCGACGAAGACGATGCGGTCTTCGGCGTGGTTCATGATGTAGCAGAGCTGGTCGGCGAAGAGGCGCGGGTTCAGCGTGTGGCAGACCGCGCCGATGCCCATGATGGCGTACCAGGCCTCGATATGGCGGCCGGTGTTCCAGGCCAGGGTGCCGATCCGGTCGCCCGGCTTGACGCCCAGGGCCAAGAGCGCGTTCGACAGCCGCCGGGCGCGCTCGTGGATGGCGCCATAGGTGGTGCGGACGATCGGGCCCTCGATCGAGCGGGAGACCACCTCGCGGTCGCCGTGCCAGTTGCTGGCATGGCCGAGGATCTTGTCGACCGTCAGCGGCCAGGTCTGCATCAAACCCTGCATGGGTGTTTCCTCGTGAGCGCGACGACCGCTTAAGGCCGATTATCGGCTGATCTATCGCTCAAAACCGCTTACGGATAAAGCCGCGCCACGCTCCAGGCGGCGCTCGGTTCCGGGCGCGAAAAGGCCAGCCGCTCGTGCAATCGGAACGGCCGGTCGCGCCAGAATTCGATCGCCAGCGGCAGGATGCGATAGCCCGACCAATGCGGCGGGCGGGCGACCTTGCCGATCCCGAACTTCAGCCCGAACTCGGCGACGCGGCGCTCCAGGGCCAGTCGGTCGGGCAGGGGCTGCGACTGGTCCGAGGCCCAGGCGCCGATCTGGCTGCCGCGCGGGCGGCTGGCGAAATAGGCGTCGGCCTCCTCCGCCGTCACCGTCTCCACCGGGCCGCGCACGCGCACCTGGCGGCGCAGCGACTTCCAGTGGAACAGCAGCGCCGCCTTCGAATTGGCCCCAAGCTCGACGCCCTTGGCGCTCGTGGTGTTGGTGTAGAAGACGAAGCCGCGCGCATCGACGCCCTTGAGCAGCACCATGCGCACGTCCGGCAGGCCGTCCGCATCGACCGTGGCCAGGGCCATGGCGTTCGGGTCGTTGGGCTCGGCCTTCTTGGCGTCCTCCATCCAGGTCTCGAGCAGCGCGAACGGCTCGCCGCCATCCGGCAGCGGCGGCTCTTGCGCGGCGGCGGCGAAGAAGTCTTCGTCGCTGGGAGGAGGGGTCTTAGTCGTCATGGCCCCGATATAGCGCGGGCGGCGGCCAAGTGCAGCCGTGCAACCGGCTCAATCAACGGCGATGCCGTGAGCAATCCGGCCCAACAGAGTCTCGACACGTTGAGAGCCAAGATCAGTGTTCGCCAGTGAGAGCGGTGTAAGGCCATCCAAGGCGCGGTTCTTGCGACCAAGCCAGATCAGCGCCTTTTGAGGATCGCCGAATGTTTCTCCCGCAATGGCTTCAATCCGCGCCAACCGATTCGGTTTGCCCATGGCTCACTTGCCCACAAACACCGGCTTGCGCTTTTCGAAGAAGGCCTTGCGGGCTTCCTTGGCGTCGTCGCTGGCGAAGGCGATGCGGATATTGCCGACCTCATAGCGCAGCTGCTGCTCCATGTCGGTGCTCTCGCAGGACTTGACCATGCCGCGCTTCAAAAGGCGCAGCGTGATCGGCGACCATTCGCACAGCTGCTGGCAATAGGCCGCCAGCCGCTCGGTGAACGCCGCGTCGTCGACCACCTCGCCGGCCATGCCCCATTCCACGGCTTCGGCGCCCGAGGCGGTGCGGTTTTCCATCATGAAGCGCATGGCCCGCTCATAGCCCATGGCTTGCGGCAGGGTGATGGTCAGGCCGGCGTCGGGCGAGCCGCCGATGCGGGTATAGCCGGCCATCAGCCGGGCGCTCTTCGCCACCAGCCGCACGTCGGTGGCCATGGCCAGGCCTAACCCTGCGCCCACCGCGACGCCGTTGATGCCGCCCACTACCGGCTTGTCGCAGCGCTTGCGGATGGCCAGCAGGAACTGGCCGACCCAGGAGATGTCGTCCAGCTGCGCCGACTGGGCGGTGTAGGGATGGAAGCGCTCGCCGCCGGACAGGTCCAGCCCGGCGCAGAAGGCGTCGCCGCTGCCGGTGATGGCGATTACCCAGACGTCGTCGATCTTGGCGGCGTCCTCGACCGCGGCGATCACGCCCCAGGCCAGCTCGTTCGAGAGCGCGTTCTTCTTGTCCGGCCGGTTGAGCGTGATGGTCCTGACATGGCCCGAATCGGCGACTTTCACGACGTCGGTCATTTCCCGTTTCCTTCCCTGGCCGTCCCCGAAGACAGGATCGGCTCGATAATCCGTTTTAAGACTCGCACGTTTGCGGCGTCCCGGTCGAAGCCAACCGCACGCATGCCCCTTTTGTCTTGCCTGATATTTGCCGCGCCGGTTATCGAGCGTCACGCGAAAAGGTCGGGAAACTGATTTCAAGCGCGGCGTCGATGGGAAATGATTGTGCAACCCGTCTGAAACCTAGGTCGTGCATTTGGCGCGGCTTGGGAACGGCGCGGGTTGCGGACCTTATAGGGGCGGCTCGGTTTTCACGGCCAGGAGACGACTTCGTGCCTCAGGTTTCGCCGCTCGTTTTGACCGCTCTGCTGTTGGCCGCCGTCTCCGGCGCCGCCAGGGGCGAGGATTTCAAGGACGGTCCGCCCGCCGCCGGCCAGATTCCGGCTTTTCCAGGCCAGACGCGCGCGCCCGCCCCGGCGGCGCATAGCGCCTACCGGGTCGTGCCGGTGGCGACCGGGCTCAATCATCCGTGGAGCCTCACCTGGCTGCCCGATGGGCGGATGCTGGTCACCGAGCGTCCGGGCCGGCTGCGCATCGTCGCCGCCGACGGGACGCTTTCGCCGCCGGTCGCCGGGGTTCCGGCGGTGACGGCGGAAAACACCGGCGGCCTGCTCGATGTCGTGCTCGACCCGAAATTCCGGTCGAACCGGCTGATCTATATAAGCTATCTGGAGCCCCGTGACGGCGGGAACAACGCCATCTCCGTGGCGCGCGGACGCCTGGTCGAAGGCAGCGGCCAGCCTGCGATCGAGGGTCTGGCCGTCATCCTGCGCACCGGGCCGGCGACGACGGGCGGCGACAATGTCGGCTCCAGGCTGGCCTTCGGGCGCGACGGGCGTCTCTATATCAGCCTGGGGGACCGCATGGGGCTGCGCGACCAGGCGCAGAGCCTCGGCAGCGATCTCGGCAAGATCGCGCGCATTAATCTGGACGGCTCGATTCCGGCGGACAATCCCTTTGTCGGGGTCGCCGGCGCGCGGCCGGAAATCTTTAGTTTCGGGCACCGCAATCCCGAGGGCCTGGCCGTCAATCCCGCCACGGGCGCGCTTTGGGAGCATGAAAACGGCGCGAAAGGCGGCGACGAGGTCAATCTCATTCGCCCGGGGCGCAACTACGGCTGGCCGGTGATCACCTATGGGATCGACTATTCCGGCGCCAAGATCGGCATCGGCACGCAAAAGGCCGGAATGGAGCAGCCGGTCTATTATTGGGATCCGTCGATCGCGCCGTCGGGCATGGCCTTCTATACGGCGAACCTTTTTCCGGGCTGGAAGGGCGACCTGTTCGTCGGGGCGCTGAAGGGCGAGCGCGTCGTGCGGCTGACCCTGAAAGGCGACCGCGTGCAGAGCGAGGAGGTGCTGCTGACCGACCTGCACGAGCGAATTCGCGACGTGCGCCAGGGGCCGGACGGGGCGCTCTATGTGCTGACCGACAACGACGCCGGCCGCATTCTCAAACTCGTTCCCGCTTGAGCCGACGCCGGATCGCCTGGATCGGCCCGATCGGCTATCAACGGCGCCGGAGGGTCGCCATGACGGCAGGCGCAAGCGACATCGAGGTCACACCGGCGGCCGAGGCGGAACGCCCGCTGATCGAAAACCTGTTTCAGTATTACATCTACGACTTTTCGGAGATGGAGCCGGCGCACTCCGGTGAATTCGAGCTGGGGGCGGACGGCCGCTTCGCGCCCTATCCGTACATGGACGCCTATTGGCGTGAGGCGTCCCGCATCCCTCTGATTATCCGCCGCGACGGAAAGCCGCTCGGGTTCGCCCTGCTCAACGCCCATTCGCATAGCGGCCAGACCGTCGACCGCAACATGGCCGAGTTCTTCGTGATGCGGAAACACCGCCGCGGCGGCGTGGCCAGCGCGGCGGTGCGCGCCATCCTGGTCCGCTATCCCGGCCGCTGGGAGATCGCGATGGTCGAGCGCAACACCGGCGCCCGCGCCTTCTGGCCTAAAGCGGTCGAGGCGACGCCGGGCGTGCGCGATCTGACCATGCTGCATGGCGATGGTGCCCGTTGGACCGGGCCGATCCTCAGCTTCGTCGTCGAGGCCCGATTGCTCAGCCCGGCGGCGCGACAGTGAGGCGGCCGACCATGCCGTGGCGCTCGATCAGCCGCGCGACCAGGCCCGAGGCCTTGGCCTCTTCGACGAAGCCGCGCAAGAATTCGGCGCCGGCCGCCTTCGCCCGCCGCGTCCCGACCGCCTGCTGCACGGCGGTGAAGCGGCCGTCGAGGATGCGGGCGCCGGGCAGGCGCTCGCTCTCGGCCTGCAGGCCGGGTCGCAAGCCGGCCAGCACGTCGGCGTCCTTGTCCGTAAACAGCCTCATCGCGCCGTCCGCCGAGTTCGACCGCACCAGGGTCGCGTGGCGGATGTTGCGCTCGAGCCAAAGGTCGTAGGCGCTCTTGGCCAGGACCGCGATGCGCAGGCCCGGCCGGTCGACCTCTGCGATGGTCGCGAGGCTCGATTCAGGCGGCACGAGATAGGTCGCTTCGATTTCGACATAGGCCGGACTGAAGGCGATCTTCTCCGCCCGCGCCGGCTCGGCGCCGATCAGGCCGATGTCCCAGACGTCGTCCCCCGCCGCATCGGCCAGCAGGTTCGGCCTGGCGAACGGGACATAGCGCACGGCGACGCCCAGGCGCGCGGCGATCTCGCGGGCCATGTCCGGCGCGACGCCCGTCGGCTCTCCCGCCGCATCGCGGCCGGTCACCAGCAGGACATTGCCCATATTGATCGCCGCGCGCAGGACCCCGTTCGGGGCGAGCTCGGCCGCTGCATCCTTCAACATGGCGGCGCCCTATCGGTCCTGACCGCCAGACACATCAGCCATGTGCGCGCGACGCCGTCATAGCCGCCGCCGACACCCTGCGTGATGGTTAGCTCGGACCAGGCGCCGGCCTGCGCGTACGCGCTCTCCAGAACGGCCCGCGAGACGAAATTGTAGTAGCGGCCGAGCGCGTCGCGATCGCCTCCGTCGCCGGCCTTGAAGCTGGCGAAGAACAGCCCGCCGGGCTTCAGCGCCCGCCAGATGCGGCCGAGAATGTCCGCCAGGGCGTCCTCGGGCACATGCAGCAGGCAGGCATTGGCCCAGACCGCCTGGTAGCGCTCGCGAGCATCGAGGTCCTCGAATCGCATCAGCCGGACCGGAAGTCCCAATCGCTTTTCGGCCTCGGCTGCCAAGCCGGGCGAGCCGTCTGTCGGGGTAACGTCGTAGCCGGCGGCGATCATAACCGCCGCGTCCTGTCCGCCGCCGCAACCAAGTTCGAGGATGGACGCGCCCGGGCTCAGCAGGCCGAGAAAGGTTTCCAGCTGCTCATTGCGCACCGACGGGCGTCGGGCGGCATAGGCCGGGGCTTCGCGATCGTAGAAGGCGAGCGTCTCGTCGTCGTGTGCGCGGGCCATCGGCGCGGCTCCTTGATGGCCGGGCCATAGCCGGCGGCTGGGCCTCTAGGCAAGGCGCCGCTAAGCTGCGCCCATGACCAGCCCGCCGCTTACCCCCGAACTGGATGTCGAGAATCTTACCGCGTCGCTGCTTGTCTACACCGGCGTGTTCGGTTTCAGGGTCCTGTTCGAGCGGCCCGAGGAACGGTTCGCCTGCCTGGAACTGGAGGGCGCGCAGCTGATGTTGGAAGAGGCGGCGGGACCGGGGCGGCGGTTTCGTACGGCGCCGCTCGAAAAACCCTACGGCCGGGGCGTCAATCTGCAGATCCGGGTGTCGGATGTGGACGCGCTTTTCGATCGGGCCAGGCGCGCCGGCCTGACGGCGATTATCGATCTTGAGGAGCGCTGGTATCGCCAGGACGATGTCGACCGCGGCAACCGGCAGTTCGTGGTCGCCGATCCGGATGGGTACCTGCTTCGCTTCTTCAGCGACCTGGGCGCTCGGGCGACCTGATCAGTCCAAACTTATGCCCGCGATTATGCGGCTTCGAAGCTATGTCGCCGTATGCCATTCGGTTAAAAGGCCGCCCATGTCGCACAACACGTTCGGCCATCTTTTTCGCGTGACCACCTGGGGCGAGAGCCATGGGCTGGCCCTGGGCTGCGTGGTCGATGGCTGTCCGCCGGGCATCCCGATCACCGAGGCGGAGATCCAGGTCTGGCTCGACCAGCGTCGGCCGGGCGGCGGCAAGTTCGTCAGCCAGCGGGCGGAGCCGGACGCCGTGCGCATCCTTTCCGGCGTGTTCGAGGACGAGCGAACCAACGGGCTGGTCACCACCGGCACGCCGATCTCGATGATGATCGACAATGTCGACCAGCGTTCGCGCGACTACGGCGAGATCGCCCGCGCCTTCCGGCCGGGCCATGCCGACTATGCCTATTTCGCCAAGTACGGGGTGCGCGACTATCGCGGCGGCGGCCGCCAATCGGCGCGCGAGACGGCGGCCCGGGTCGCGGCCGGCGCCATCGCGCGCAAGGTGCTGGGCGAGGGTGTCGTGATCCGCGGCGCCCTGACCCAGATCGGCCCACACGCGATCGACCGCGCGCGCTGGGACTGGGACGCGGTGCAGAACAACCCCTTCTGGTGTCCCGACCCCGGCATGGTCGAGACCTGGGAGCGGCATCTGGAGACGATCCGCAAGGCCGGCTCGTCCACCGGCGCGATCATCGAGGTCGAGGCCGTGGGCGTGCCGGCCGGCTGGGGCGCGCCCATCTATGGCAAGCTCGACGGGGAGATCGCCGCGGCCATGATGTCGATCAACGCCGCCAAGGGGGTTGAGATCGGCGCCGGCTTCGCCGCCGCGGCCTTAAGCGGCGAAGAGAACGCCGACGAGATGCGCATGGGCAATGACGGGCCGGTCTTCCTCACCAACAAGGCCGGCGGGGTGCTGGGCGGCATATCGACGGGCGCGCCGGTGGTGGCGCGCGTGGCCTTCAAGCCGACCTCGTCCATCCTGACGCCCAAGTCGTCGATCGACGAGACCGGGGCCGAGATCGAGGTCCGCACCAAGGGCCGCCACGACCCTTGCGTCGGCCTGCGCGCCACCCCAGTGGTCGAGGCCATGCTGGCCTGCGTCCTGGCCGACGCCATGCTGCGCCAGCGCGGCCAGACCGGGCGCACGGCGCCATTTCCGGTCGGACAAGGATAGCGGCGCTGGCTTCTGTATTGGGATCGGCGCTGACATGGCATTCGCGGCCGGCTTTTCGGTTGACCGGCTCAACCGCGCTCCCTAATGGCGAAGATCACACCGTCGCGCGCAGCTTTCGGGTGCGCCGACGCTGGAGGTCCCGGTCGTTAAACCCCTTGCGGCGAGCCTGTCTTGCGCTTTGAGCTCCTGAAAATATTGCTGGTGGACGACAACCACCACATGCGCGTGCTGCTCACCGAGATTCTTCGCGCCATCGGCGTGCGCGACGTGTTCGAGGCCACCGACGGCGCCGAGGCGCTGAAGAGCCTGCGGGTCAACCAGATCGACATCATCATGACCGACCTGGCCATGCAGCCGCTGGACGGCATCGATTTCGTCCGCCTCCTGCGCAATTCGCCGGACAGCCCCAACCCGATGGCGCCGGTGATCATGATCACCGGCCACTCCACCCACCGGCGAGTGCAGGAGGCGCGCGACGTCGGGGTCAACGAGTTCCTGTCCAAGCCGGTGACCGCGCGCGGCGTGCTCAGCCGCATCGCTCAGGTGGTCGACAATCCGCGGGCCTATGTCCGCGCCGACAGCTATTTCGGCCCCGACCGGCGCCGCCGGGCCGATCCGGACTATACCGGACCGCGCCGCCGCGCCTCCGACAACGCCCCGGCCGAGGCGGGGAAGGACGGCAAGGCCTAGGCCCGAGGCGATTCAGCCCCGGCGCGACGCGCCGGTCTATGGCTTGAGAATGCCGAAAAATTGGGCCGCCTTCTCGGCGATGGTGACGCCTTCGGTCTTCAAGATCACGGCCCCGATGTGGTCCAGCACGTGGTCGGCGCCCGGCACGATCTGAAGCGTGTAGGACGCACCTGAAGTCAGGAACACCTGCCTGGAGCGATCTTCCGAATTATAGGGCGTTTGCGACAGGCCCTTGGTTCCCCGGCCGCCACCGATCGGCACATTCTGATCGTCGGCGCCGTGGATGGCGAGGATCCGCTCGCCATGGCCGTCGGGACAGGTCGAAACCGCCAGATTGAGCGGCCCGGAGATGGCGACCCCTGCGGCATAGAGTCTGGTCTCGCACATCAGCCTCTGGGTCATCATGGCGCCGTTCGAATGGCCCATCCCGTAAACGCGCCGAGGGTCTATGCCGTACTTGGCCGCAAGATAGCCGACCGCGCCCTTGATATAGGCGACGTCGTCGATGTTGTTGGCCGCCGACTGGCCGCAACAGCCGCCGCCGGCGTTCCAGCCCAAGGCCTGGTTTCCGAGGTATCGCGTGACCGGGGTTCCGTTCAGATAGGCGACGACGAAGCCGTTCTTTTCGGCGACGGCGTTCATGTTCAGGCCGCTTTCCGATTGTTGGCCGGCGATCCGCTGGGCGTTGCCCAGTCCGCCATGCAGGACAACCACCAGGGCGCGCGTCCCCGCGGGCGGCAGCTGGGACGGGACATAGACGATCATGTCGCGGCCGCCATAGCTGTCGCCGGCCAGTCCGCCCGCCCAGGCCGGCGCCCGCCACAGCCCCAGGAAAAGGGCCGCGAGCGAGAACGCCGCTAGACACCGACGTCCCGAAAACAGACTGGCCATGGCTCACCCCTCTGTCGGCTTTAATCACCAGGGCCGCCAAATCCGTCGTCCGGCGCGGCTATTGCGCCGGATGAAGGGCCTCTTCGCCTTCGGCGGCGAGCTGGCGCAAGGTCTCGCCGTGGCTGGCGCGGGTGATCTTGTAGCCGGTGAGCAAGAGCAGCGCCGTGGCGTAGAGGCCGACGATCGTCGGGCAATAGATCAGCGCCAGGTTGCGCATCACCTCGGGCGGCACGCTGGCGGGCGCGGCGCCGGCCTTCAGATGGATCAGCTCGACGATGGTCGCCGCCGCCAGGATGCCGAAGCCGGACACCGCCTTGCTGACGAAGGCCGAGGCGGCGAAGAACAGGCCCTCGGAGCGGCGGCCGGTCTTCAGCTCCGAGGCCTCCACCACGTCGGCGATCATCGACGACAGCATGGTGGCGGAGATGATGCCAAAGGCCGTGCCGACGATCGCGGTGCAGAAGATGATCGCCGTCAGGGCGGTGGAGTGGTTGGGCGGCATCGCCCCCGCCAGCCGCAACAGCAGCGGCGTGGTCCCCACCACGACGGACGCCACCATCATGACCATGGCGGTGGCGCGTTTGCCAAAGCGGCGCGACAGCATCGGCGCGGCGGGCAGGGCGATGATGGCGGACAGGAAGACGCCAGCGGTGAACAGCGAGATCTGCCGGGCGGAAAACCCCCAGAAGAAGGTGTTGAAGTAGTTGTTCAACGAGGCGACCAGCCCGGCCGCCATGGCGGTGGCGATGCCCGACAGCAGAAGGAACAGGAAGGAGCGGTTGGACAAGGTCTCGGCCATCTCCCTGACCGTCTGGCGCAAGGTCAGGTGTCGCCTGGGTGGCGGCGCCATCAGGGTCGGGATGTAGCGGTGGGTGCCTGCCGCCGAGACCAGGATGGCCACGAACATCACGCCTGCGCCGACCATGCCGTAATGCGCATAGCCGACCGGATTGAGCTGGCCGACCTTGTGCGTCGCATCCGGCCGGAAGAGGAAGAAAAAGGCGATGAAGTTGAGCGCCAGCCCGCCGACCCAGGCGAAGAAATAGCGATAGCTGAGCAGCACCGAACGCTCGTCGTAGCCGGCGCTGAATTCGGCGGCCAGGGCCGAGCTGGGCACCTCATAGAACGAGCTGAAGGTGCGGATCACGATGGCCGTGGCGATCAGGTAGTAGAACAACACCTGGTTTCCCCAATGCGGCGGGTTCCACAGCGCCAGGTAGGACAGGGCCAGCGGCAGGGCGGCGGCGTACATGAACGGATGGCGCCGGCCCCAGGGGCTGCGCAGATTGTCGGAGAGCTGGCCGATCAGCGGGTCGATACAGGCGTCCCAGACCAGGGTGATCATCAGCGCCAGGCCGACCAGGGTCCCGGGAAGGCCGATCACCTGGTTGTAAAAGATCAGCAGCAGGTAGCTGAAGCCGTTGTCCTTCACCCCGAACGCCACCGATCCGAAGCCGTAAAAGAGCTTGGTGGCCAGGCTGAGCCGCCGCTCGGCGGGCGCGACGCGCGGCGGCGTCTGCGAGCTCAAGCTCTGTTCCCCACGGCCGGCCAGGCTACGACGTTTCTCATCGACGGTGTCCTCCGCGCGTCACCCCACCCACCGCCATCAGCCCAGCCAGGCTGGGCGGCGGGCATCGCCAAACTAACAGGGTGCGAGCGAAGATGTCAGGGCGACTGAACGTGACGAATAAAGGCCTTAAGACTCAGTCAGGCCTCGCTCGGGCGTATCGCCTGCGCGGAAACTCAATGCACGACGCCGGAGCTGCCCATTCCGTCCTGACAGGGCGTTCCGACCGAAACGGCCGGTCTCGGCGCATAATCTTGGCTCTGTCCGGCGCGTACTCCGGAGTTGAAGTAGCACACCGTGCTCATACCGTTCGGAGGACCGGGCTGATCGTGGTCGTCAGCGTCGTACGACGATGGCGATGAACCGGCCACGGCCTGACCGTAGCTCGAGATCCCGTCCTGACATGTGGCGCCGACGGGGATAGGCGCAGCCTGGCCGGCGTAGTCTTGCGTTTGCCCGGCTCGAGGCCCGCCCGTGAAATGGCATATCGTGGTCATGCCACCGCCGGAATTTCCCCCGCCGCCCTGCGGGTATCCGCCACCCCCTTGCGGATACTGCGCCTGGCCCTGCGCTATTGCGGAACTGGCGCATACCGCCATGAGCGCGATACACGCAAACGTCTTGATGTGTAAGCTGCGCACTGTTGCCCTCCTTTGTTGGCTCTCGTCGTCGAAACTCAAGCGTGTTGCGGCGCCCACCTGATGGCGCCGGGAGCAACCTAGACGATAGCACAAACGGTCGCGAAGGCGAGTCTGTCCCGAACCTCATTGGATTCAGACCTTCAGCGTCTCTCTTATCCGCGCCGATACCGCGGCGTAGAGGTCCTCGCCCCATCCGGTCTGCGCCGTCTCGCCGAGCGCGACCTGCGGCGGCGCGACCTCCGGGCCTTCGCCGGGGGGCAGGGGCGGGGAGAAATAACCCAAAGCATAGCTGCCCATGGCGTAGCCCAGCAGGGCCTGCAGTTTCGGATCGAGGGTGCGGGCGATCGCGGGGGGACAGGAGAGGTACTGGTTCTCCTCCTGCCGCAGCCAGCCCAGGCAATAGGTGAGGTTGACGCCGATGCGATCCTCGCCGGTGCGATTCTCGCCGCCGCCATGGATGACCGAGCCGGAATAGACCAGCACCGAGCCGCGCCGCATCTCGGCGTAGCCGATCTCCTGCGGCGTCGCGCGCCGCTCGTCCGGCCAGGCCGGGCTGCCGGGGACCACCTGGGTGGCGCCGTTGGCCTCAGTGAAATCGGTCAGGGCCCAGATGGTGTTCAGCTGCGGCTCGACGCCGCGCAGATAGCCGCCCCAGGCCAGGCGATCGCGGTGCAGGACCTGTCGCGGCTGGCCGGGGCGGATGCGGATCGCCTGGGTCAGGTGCAGCTGGTAGCGATCGCAGGACGGCAGCAGAAAGCCGTCGCACGCGCCGAGGATGGACGGGTGCAGGATCAGCTCGCGGCAGGCGGGCGAGCGGGCCGCGAGCGCGCCGGTGCGCGTGGTCTGGTAGCCGGTGAAGCTGTCGGCGCCGTTCGCCGTGGCCTCCATATAGGGGTCGATCTCAGCCCTCAGCGCATCGACCTGGCCGCCGCTCAACACGCCGTCGAGGATCAGGGCGCCGTCGGTCTTCAGCGCCTCGACGATCAAGTCGGGCGTGGCGTCGGACGGCAGATGGATGAGGCTCGGCATCGTCCAGCACGCTATCACTGGATTTTCGCCTGACAATCCCGCGCGGCGTCAACGCCGATGGAGGTGTCCGCTTAAGGCGCGCCGGCCCGCAGCAATTGCCCCAGGATCGCCAAGCCCCGCTCGGCTGCGGCTTCATCGGCGTGGCTGAAATTGAGGCGCATCGAAGCCGACGGGTTCGGCTTTTCGACAAAGAAGTGTTCGCCGGGGGTGAACAGGACATTGCGCCGGCGCGCGCGCTGCAGCAGTTCGCCGGTGTCGGCCCCGGATTTCAGCGTCGCCCAGAAGAAGAGGCCGCCGGCCGGGACCCGCCAGTCCGCCAGGCCGCCAAGATGGCGATCCATGGCGGCGGCGAACAGGTCGCGCCGCCGACGATAGCGGTTCACCAGCCCGCCCAGGCGCTGGGCGCGGTTCGGATCATCCAGATAGCGCAGCGCATACCACTGGCTCAGCCGGTTGGTGTGCAGGTCCGCCGCCTGTTTCAGATTGACCAGGTGGGGGAAGAGGTCCGCCGAGGCGGCCAGGAAGCCGATCCGCAACCCCGGCGCGACGGTCTTGGAGAAGGAGCCTTGATAGATCCACGAGGCCCGCTTCAGGCGCGCGCCGACGGGGCGGCGTTCGCACGGATCGTAGGCGAGGTCGCGATAGGGATCGTCCTCGAACAGAACGATGTCCGCCTCGTCGCAGGCCTGGGCGAGCGCCTCGCGCTCGTCCGCGCTCCAGCAGTGACCGGACGGGTTCTGGAAGGTGGGCGTCACATAGGCCAGGGCCGGACGGGTCAGGGCCGTCCAGCCCGCGACCGGGTCGGCCCTGTCCAGGGCCTGGAGGCCGGCGCCGAAGAAACGGAAGACCTGCAGCGCCGCCAGATAGGCCGGCGCCTCGACCGCGACGCGGGTTCCGCGGTCCACGAAGAGCTTGGCGGCCAGGTCGATACCCTGCTGCGAGCCGGAGAGGATCAGGACGCGCTCGGCCGGCGCGTCCAGGCCGAGCGCTTGCAGATCCTGGGCGATCCGGGCGCGCAGCGCCGGCTCGCCCTCGGTCGGGCCGTATTGCAGCATGTCGAGCGGCGGCGCCGGCAAGTCGAGGTCGGCGAAGCTGTCCGGCGCCGGCAGACCGCCGGCGAAAGAGATCACCTCCGGACGTTGCGCGGTCTCCAGCATGGCGCGCACGGGAGAGCCCTTCAGGTCGCGAACGCGCTCCGACAGCATCGGCCTCCTCCTATGAGGGTCAATGATATTGACCTATCGACAGGCTATGCGGACGGCCATAATGTGTCAATATGGTTGCCCAATCTCGCCAGGACGATCTGCGCCGCGCCATCGAGCTTTTGTTCTTCGGCTATCGCGCCTTCACCGATCGCCCGGATCAAATCCTCGAGCGTCGCGGCCTCGGCCGAGTGCATCACAGGATTCTCTATTTCGTCGGGCGTAAGCCCGGAGTCTCCGTGAAGGGACTTTTGGAAATCCTCTGCGTCAGCAAACAGGCGCTCAGCGCCCCGCTGCGCCAACTCACAGACATGGACCTCATCGCCGCCTTGGCCGATGCCGAGGACCGCCGCGTCAAGCGCCTGTCGCTCACGCCCGACGGGCGGCGCCTGGAATCGGAGCTGACGGGCACGCAGATGCGGCGCCTGTCGGCGGTGTTCGACCGGGCGGGGGCGGCTGATCAGGCGGGCTGGACGCGGGTGATGGCCGGGCTCGCCGAGATCGAGCCGTGAGGCCCGGCTAGCCCAGCGTCTTCGCGGCCGGCGGGGTCAGGGCCATCTCCAGGTCCAGGGGAAGATCATCCAGGGGCGGGATGTGGGCCTGGGCGTGGCGGCGGTCCAATTCCTCGCGGATGCGCATGTGCGACTGGCGCGTGATCGAGTAGCGGGAGGCGAGCATGAAGGGCGCGACCAGCAGCAAGGGTACGAACACGCCCGCTGTCAGGCCGAGGCGGGTGACGACGTGCGGGTCGATGCTGTGCGGATTGGCGCGCTCCGGCCAATGCACGATCTGCTGCAGGAGAAAGCCGGCGACGATGGCGCCGACCCCGCCGGTGGCCTTGCCGGAGAAGGCCAGGGCGGCGGCGAAGACGCCTTCCTGGCGCCGGCCGGTATTCAACTCCTGCACGTCGATGGTGTCGGCCAGCATGGAGGCGAACATGACGCCCAAAAGCGTGCCCATGAAGGCGCGGAAGATCTCATTGGCGATCAGTATGGTCAAAAGGACGGTCGAGCCGTTGGGCGGCAAAAGGTGCAGGAGGCGAAGGCCGATCACGCCCATGCCGTCGAGGATCAGGATCGCGAAGGTCCCGAGCAGCAGCGCCTTCTTGTCGAACCACCGGCCAAGCGGCCCGAGCGCGACGAAGGCCAGGACGGCGCCCAAGACGCTTATCGAGAACCATTGCAGCTGTTCCGGCGTCAGGCCCCAGAAATAGGTCTGCATATAGATGCTGAGCGCGGCGATGGCGCCGGTGACGCCGGCGGTGGTCAGGACGCCGAAGAACAGGATCAGGAAGTCGCGATTGACGAAGGTCGAGGCGACGTCGCGCCAGACGCGCAGCAGGCTGAAGCGCGGGGCCTTGTTCACCGGCTGCAGCAGGAAGGGGATTTCGCGGCGGGTCAGCTCGGTGGTCAAGAGCACCGCGGCCGCCACCACGATCGCCGCTATCGGCGCGAACAGGGCATAGGCGTGGGGGTTCAGCTGGCCTGGATTATAGGCGCGGGTGCTGGCGAAGACGTAGCGCCAGGTCGCCATCACAAAGACCAGCATGCCCACGAGGCCGACGCCATAACGCCAGGTGACGATGGTGGTCCGCTCGGCATAGTCGTCGGAGAACTCGGCATAGAGGGCCGTCCAGGGCACCACGAAGAGGCTCATGGAAACGTGGGTGAAGACCACGGTGGCGAACAGCCAGCCCAGCAACAGGGGCTCGTTCAGGCCGTGCGGCGGGGAAAAGGTCAGGTAGAGGCCGATCGCGATCGGCGCGGCCGAGAGGTACATCAGCGGATGCCGGCGGCCGAGCCGGCTCTTCAGGCCGTCGGAAAAGGATCCGATCAGGGGATCGCAGACCGCGTCGATGATCAGGGCCGCGGCGATAACCGCCGAAGCCTTGAACGCGTTCACGCCGAGAACCTGATTGTAGAAGAAGAGCAGGAAGGTGTTGAAGGCGAAGTTCTTGACCGCTTCCGGCAGGGCGCCGATCGCCTGGAAGAGCTTGGTCGAGCGGCTGACCTTGCCGATCCGGGTGCGGGCGCGCTGGTAGACCTCTCCCGAAGAACTCAATTCCATACCCTAACTTCGGTCCGGTCAGCGGGCGCGGCCCGCGGCAGCTTTTATCGCGCCCGCCCAGCATGGCCACAAGGCGCCGAAACTCAAGGCCTTAAGTCAAGTCGAGCGCGCAGGCCTCGCTCAAGCTGGGCCGCGAGACGGCCAGGCGAGACAGGCTCGGGAATTGCGGCTGCAGGCGCTCGGCGAAGTACAGGCACAGCCGCTCCAGGGTCGGCGTTTCCAGCCCGGGCTTGTCGTTGAGCAGGCCATGGTCCAGCTCGCCGGCCACCTCGCGCAGGGCGCCGTCCAGCGCGGCCAGGTCGGCCACCCAGCCCGAGGGTTCGTCGGCCCGGCCGCGCAAGGTCGCCTCGACGCGGAAGGAATGGCCGTGCAGCCGGCGATAGCGGCTGTCGGCGGGGCCTTCGTCCAGATAATGGGCGGCGTCGAAAGTCGCGGCCTTGCTGATCTCGAAGATGCGTTGGCTCATGGGCGTTTAGGGCAGGCCTAGATACTTGTGGGTCTGCAGGCTTAGACGCCAGCGAGGGTGGGCAAGACAATAGGCGATGGCCGCCCTGGTGTTGGCGTCCCGATCCGGGCCGTCGAGCGGCTGCAGCAAAAACCGCTCGAAGCCGAGCCCCTCGAAGCGGGCCGGATCGACCGTCGGCTGCGGGAAGACAAGCTTCAGCTCCTGGCCGCGCGTCTGGGCGAGCGGCGCGTCGGCCTTGGGGCTGACGCAGATCCAGTCGAGGCCGGCGGGCGCGGCGATGGTGCCGTTGGTCTCGACCGCGATGGAGAAGCCCTCGGCGTGGAGCGCCTCGATCAGGGCCGCGTCGAGCTGCAGCAGAGGCTCGCCGCCGGTGCAGACCACCAGGCGCTCGCGCGGCTCTTCGCCCCAGCAGGCGGCGACGGCCTCGGCCAGCAGGCGCGCGGTCGCGAACCGCCCGCCGCCCGGCCCATCCGTGCCGACAAAGTCCGTGTCGCAGAAATTGCAGACTGCCTGGCCGCGATCCTGCTCGCGCCCGCTCCACAGATTACAGCCGGCGAAGCGGCAGAAGACCGCCGCGCGGCCGGCCTGGCCGCCCTCGCCCTGCAGGGTCAGGTAGATCTCCTTGACCGCATAGCTCATGGCGACAATGGCCGGCGCCCGCCCGCGACCCACTCGGCCCAGCCCCTGGCGCGCAGCGCGCAGGCCGGGCAGTGGCCGCAGCCGCCGCCCCAGTCGTGTAGGGTGCGCTCGTTGAGGTAACAGGTGTGGCTGTCCTTGACGATCAGCTCGACCAGGGCCTCGCCGCCGAGCCGCTTGGCCAGGCCCCAGGTCTGCGCCTTCGTCAACCGCATCAGCGGCGTCTCGATCGCAAAGTCCCGTTCCATGCCGAGATTGAGCGTCGCCTGCAGCGCGTCCAGCGTATCGCGCCGACAGTCCGGATAGCCGGAATAGTCCGTCTCGCACATGCCGCCGACCAGGACGCCAAGCCCGCGCCGGTCGGCCAGCGCCGCGGCATAGACCAGAAAGACCAGGTTGCGGCCCGGCACGAAGGTTGATGGCAGGCCGCGGTCGGTGGTCTCGATGGCGCGCTCGCCGGTCATGGCGGTCTCGCCGATGGCGCCGAACGCGCGGATGTTCAGCCGATGGTCGGGGCCCAGGCGCTCGTCCCAGGCGGGCGACAGCCTGGCCGCCTTTCGGCGAACCGTCAGCCTGGCCTTCAGCTCAGCGGCGTGCCTCTGGCCATAGTCGAACCCGACCGTCTCGACGCGGTGATATCGGTCCAGCGCCCAGGCCAGGCAGACGGCGGAGTCCTGTCCGCCGGAAAGAAGCACCAGGGCGGCGTCGGCGTCGGGGATTGCATCAGACATGGCGGTGAAAAGGTCTTGTCATCCAGGGGCTTGGCCAAGGAGGCCGGTCTAGCGCCCAAGCGTTGTCAAGGCAAAGGGCCGCGGCGGCGAGCCTGTTCGACCCAGGGGGTTGTGCGTGATCTATACAAGGTCAGTCAAATATCGACCCTCAATAAAATCGCCGTCCGCGTATTATGCGATAGTTCGAACGCTAAAGCTTAGCATGGGTTGTCTTCAGAGGCCTGTGGGTCTTAACGACTTTGCAAGCGAGAGTTGGGCATGGTGAACTTCCAACAGCATCACCAGTGCCAATGTCGAGTCTTTCAGGCCTGATCGAATACGTCCATCCGATCGATCCGACCAGCCTTTGCGGGGCGGTCCTCGACCGTATGCTCGATACGCCGGGTTGCGACCTGCTGGCGGTGGTCAGACAGGGCCGCCCCATCGGCGTGATCGCGCGCGGGGCCATCCGCGCCCAGAACGCCGGACTGCGCGTCCTGGACGTCATGACGCCCGCTCTGACGGTCGGCGCGGAAACCAGCGTCGATGAGGCCTGCGCCCTCTTGCTCGCCCATATCGAACCGGCGGCCGGCTTGGTCGTGGTCGAGCGCGGCCGCTACCGCGGCGTGGTCTCCACCCGCGCCCTGCTGCGCCGCCACAGCGACGACCATAACGCCGCCGCCATGAACCGCCGCTTCGTCGAGATGCTCAACCACGAAATGCGCACCCCGATGAACGGGGTGATCGCCCTGGCCGATCTTCTGCAGCGCCAGCCTCTGACCTCCGACGCGCAGGCCTTCGTGCGCACCATCATCGAGTCCAGCCAAGCCACCTTGCGCACCCTCAACGATGCGCTGGAGCTGTGCCGCGCCGAGGCCGGCGAGATGGCGCTGGAAATGCAGCCCGCGGCCCTGCGCGACCTGATGGATGGCTTGCAGTCGAGCTGGCAGGCGCGTGCGGCCCAGGATGGGGTGACGCTGCTGGTCGGCTATGACGGCCCGCCCAATCTGAGCGCCATGATCGACGCCGGGCGCGTGCAGCAGCTGTTCGACATCCTGGTCGACACCGCGCTCTCGCTTAACCGACAGGGCGCGGTCGAGGCCAGCCTGCAGGCGGAACGCACGGCGGACGGGCTGCGCCTGACCGGCCGGGTCTGCGACACCGGCGGCGGCCTTTCCGCCGAGCGGGTGGCCAACGCCTTCGCCGATCCGGCGGTCCAGGCCGACGCCGCGGGCCTGCAGGCCAAGCTCGCGCTGACACTGTGTCGCCGGCTGGTCGAGCGAATGGGCGGGGAAATCCGCGCCGACGCCAACCCCGGCGCCGGGGTCACCATCGTCTTCAGCCTGCTCGCGCCCGAGGCCAACGCGCCCGAGGCCGAGGACGCCCACAGCGTGCTGAAACGGTCGGCCCATGTGCTGGTGGTCGACGACAACGCCACCAACCGCATGGTGGCCGAAGCGCTCTGCGAAATGTTCGAATGCACCTGCGAGTGCGTCGAGGACGGCGCCGAAGCCGTCGAGGCCGCCCGCAGCGCGCGCTTCGACCTCATCCTGATGGACATCCGCATGCCGCGCATGGACGGCGTCGAGGCCACGCGCGCCATCCGCGCCATGGGCGGCCAGGCCGGCGCGGTGCCGATCATCGCGCTCACCGCCAACGCCGATCCGGAGGACGCGCAGTCCTACATCAACAACGGCATGCAGTGCGTGGTCGAAAAGCCGATCAAGCCGGAGAAGCTGCTGATCGCCATGAACGAGGCGCTGCCGGACGTCCTCGGCCGCACCGCCGCCGCGGCCTGACCTCGAGGCTCCGTAAGCGCCACGGCTGTCGCTAGCGCGTAAAGATGTCCGGTTTTGGTAGCGCGTGATCTGTCCGCTCGTTCTTGTTTTGCTCCGGGGCATGCCCCGGAGCAAAAACGGCCGTTTGTGGAGCGTGTCACGCGGCCTTGTCCTTGTGGTCTTGGATGGCGCCGTCGGCGTCGTAGTCGGCGAGCCGATGGGGTCCCCAGAAGATGGCGATGCAGCCGTCGGGGTATTCGTGGACCCGGACGCTGGTCTTGACGAAATGGGGTCTGAGCCGGCTGGGCGGCAGCTGCAGGCGCAGGGTCTTCCACCTGACGGTGTTGTCGTTGCCGACGGTGCGCTCTTCCTGGACGCAGAGGATTTCGCGCGCCAGGCCGGCGTGATCGGCCACGAAGCCCGAGCCCTCCTGCTCGGCCGGGACGGCGAAACGGGCGTTGTGCTCGCCGATATAGGTCTCGGTGAGCCAACGATTGGCGGCGTCGACGCCGGTGATGCCGGCCAGGGCCAGTTCCTTGGGCAGGCGGTCCTGAAGGGTGAGGAAGGCTCGCTCCGAGCGTCCGCGCGCCTGGGGCGAATAGGCGGCGATGTGCTCGATGCCGAGCTGGGCCAGGGCCCGGCCGACCTGGGTCAGCGCCGTCCTGGAGACCTTGCCGCCGGCCTCGGGTGTGAAGAAATAGTGGCTGCCACGGTCGGTGTAGAGCGAGCAGAACAGCCCATGGCGTTCGATCACCTCGCTCAGGCCGCGAAAGGTGGAGACCGTGCCCTCCTCGTCGACCAGGAAGGCCGAATAGATGGCGCTGGTGGCGTCATCCAGGGTGACCACCAGATCGTACTTGCGCCCGTCGCCCGGCAGCCAGGCGTGCATCGAGGCGTCCTGGTGCAGCATCATGCCAACCATCGGCCGCCTGGGCCGCTTCTTGCGGTGCGCCGAGCGCTTCGGCGCCGCCCGGACCAACCCCGACCGTTGCAGCCAGGCCTTGGTCACCGTGTAGCCCAGCTTGTAGGCGTGCCGCTTCACCAACTGCTCGTGGAAATGCTGCACCGTGAAGTCGCCATAGTGCGCCCGATACAGCCCCAGCATTCGCTCAATCTCCGCCTTCGCCGCGCGCCGGCTCGATGGCCGCAAGCGACGATCGGCCAAGCCGGCCGGCCCTTCGTCGTGCAGCCGGTCGCGCCAGCGCCGGAACGTCCGCTCGCTGATCCCCAACATCTCCGCCGCCGCCTCCTGGCCAAGCTCGCCCCGCTCATGGCGATCCAACAGCTCCTCAAACCGCATCCTGCGTATGCTCTCGTTGATCCGCGCCCGGTCCATTCCAGCCCCTCATTCCAGAGGCGAAAGAAACCGGACACTTCACGAGCTACAAACTCCGGACAGATCACGAGCTAGCCACACGTAAGCGCCACGGGTTGCCTTGCCGGCGGGGCGACCTAGATTGCGCCTGCCGTAAGCGAGGCGGATCATGACCACACTTGAAAACCGGCCGAACACCGCGCTCCTTGTCGTCGATGTGCAGAACGGCGTCGTCGCCGGCGCTCACGAGCGCGACGCGGTGGTCGCCAACATCGCCAGCCTTGTCGAGAAGGCGCGGCGCGAACGGGTCCCCGTCGTCTGGGTCCAGCATTCCGACAAACAGCTTGCCAAGGGGAGCGATAACTGGCGGATCGTCCCGGAACTGACGCCGGACGACGCCGAGCCGCTGGTCGAGAAGACCTATGGCGACGCCTTCGAGGACACCCGCCTCGAGACCGTGCTGTCGGGTCTCGCAATCGGGCGGCTGATCGTCGTCGGCGCGCAGACCGATGCCTGTATCCGCTCGACGCTGCACGGCGCGCTGGCCAGAGGCTACGACGCGAGCCTGGTCAGCGACGCCCACACGACCGAGGACCAGACGGCCTGGGGCGCGCCGCCGCCGGACAAGGTCATCGCGCACACCAACCTCTACTGGACCTACCAGACGGCGCCTGGCCGGACGGCGGGGACGGTGAAGAGCGAGGATGTCGCGTTCGGCGGCGCGGCGTGAAGGTTGGCGATGCGGTCGGCAAGGCGATTGGACACCGCCGCCATTGAGGCTCGCGAGCCGCCCGTTGCACCATGGGGCCAAGTTGTCTAGATTTGGTTTCTAGAAGGAGCTTCGTCTTGGCGTTGAGCATCAAGACCGATGAAGCCGACCGATTGGCGCGCAAGCTCGCCCAGCTCAAGGGTGAGACGATGACCGAGGCTGTAACCGTGGCCCTGCGCGAGCGGCTTGAGCGGGAGGAACAGGCGGCGCTCCGCACGCCGAAGCAGAAGCTGGCCGAGTTGAATATCATACTGGCGAGAATGCGGCCTGGACTGGATACTCGGCCCGTCACCAAGGAAGAGTGGGACGAAGCTTCGGGCGACACGGATTGATCGTCGTCGACAGCTCCGCGATCGTCGCCGTCATACTCGGCGAGCCGGCGGGACCCGAACTGGCCAGACGTTTGTCTCTTGAGACGGAGAGTCTCCTATCCGTCGCCAACTACGTCGAGACTGGACAGGTGCTCGCCCAACGCAATCCTCTCGCCGTGCAGCGAATGCTCGATGGATTTCATGATTTCCTGAGCGCCGCCAATGTCGCGCTTGCGCCGATCAACGAGGCCCAGGCGCGCTTGGCGCTCGATGCCCGCGTCCGATACGGTCGCGGTTTCGGCCATCCGGCGCGGCTGAACTACAGTGACTGTTTCGCCTACGCGCTCGCCAAGACGCGAAATCTGCCGCTGCTGTTCATCGGCGACGACTTCACGCACACCGACGTTGTGTCGGCGCTCGCCTGACTCCGCTCAGGCCGCCAACGCCCCGGCCAGCGCCTTGCCCAGGATCATGTCGGCGGCCTTCTCGGCGATCATGATGGTCGGCGCGTTGGTGTTGCCGGAGACCAGCCGCGGCATGATCGAGGCGTCGACGACGCGCAGGCCTTCGATCCCATGCACCCGCAGCTGCGGATCGACCACCGCGGCGGGGCCTGAGCCCATCTGACAGGTGCCGACCGGGTGATAGATGGTCGAGCCGGCCATGCGCGCGAAGCCCAGCAGCATCTCGTCGGTCTGGAAGTCCGGACCCGGCAGCATTTCGCTCTCGATCCATTGCGCCAGGGCCGGCTGGGCGGCGATCTTGCGGCCCCATTTCAGGGCGGCGACCGCGACCTGCTGGTCGATCGGATCGGATAGGTAGTTGGGCTGGATCGAGGGGTATTCGGCGGGATTGGACGACTTGATCCGGATGCTCCCGCGGCTTTCCGGGCGCACCTGGCAGGGCGCGATGGTCAGGCCGGGCTGGCCCTCCAGCTCCATCACCTGCTGCTCCATCAGCTTCTGGGTGTCCATGGTCGCCGGCAGGATGTGAAACTGGATATCGGGGCTGGAAAGTTCCGGCCGCGACTTGCAGAAGACCGCGATATGGGCCGCCGAAAGGCTGAGCAGGCCCTTGCGCTGAAAGATGTATTTCAGCGTCTCGCCGAGGAAGCGCGTCCCCTTGGTCAGCTCGTTGACCGACACCGTGCCCGGCTTCAGCCGATAGGTATTGGTCATGACGTAGTGGTCTTGCAGGTTCTCGCCGACGCCGGGCAGGTCGGCGACCACGGCGACGCCCTTTTCGCGCAGCAGATCGCCCGGGCCGACGCCGGAAAGCTGCAGCAGCTGCGGCGAGTTGATCGCCCCGCCGCAGAGGATCACCTCGGCCGAAGCCTTCGCTGTCCGGGTCTCGCCGTTCTGGACGAATTCGATGCCGGTCGCCCGCTTGCCCTCGAAAAGGACGCGAGTGGCCAGCGCGCCGGTCTCGACGCGCAGGTTCGGCCGGTTCATCACCGGATGCAGATAGGCCACGGCCGCCGAACAGCGCTGGCCGTTCTTGACGGTCAGCTGGTAGTAGCCGACGCCTTCCTGGTCGGCTCCGTTGACGTCGGGGTTGCGTGGGATGCCCGCCTCGACACAGGCCTCGATGACGGCGTTGGAGACCTCGTGCGTCTGCGTCACGTCGGAGACATTGAGCGGTCCGCCCGTGCCGTGGTGGTCGTCCAGCCCGGCGCGCTCCTGGTGCTCGGCGCGCAGGAAGTAGGGACGCACGTCGTCCCAGGCCCAGCCTTCGCAGCCGAGCTGGCGCCAGCCGTCATAGTCGGCGTGCTGGCCGCGGATATAGAGCAGGCCATTGATCGAGGAGGAACCGCCCAGCACCTTGCCGCGCGGCCAGACATGGGCCCGGCCGGTGACCGGGTCCGGCTCGGTCGGATAGAGCCAGTTGACCTTCGGGTCCTTCAGGGTCTGCGAATAGCCCACCGGCACGTGGATCATGAGGTTGGACATGAACTGGCCGAGGTTCTTGGTCGGCCGGTCGTCGCCGCCGGCTTCCAGCAACAGCACCCTGGTCTTGCCGTCCGCGGTCAGCCGGTTGGCTAGCACGCAGCCCGCCGATCCGGCCCCCACCACGATGTAGTCGGCCAATATTGGCTCGGCCATGATGCGCTTCCTCGAAGATTATCGTTGTTAAGCCGGTTATGACGTGGCGCCGGGGCGTCCGTAAAGGGTCGGCTTGACTGACCAAGCGTCAGCCGGCGCGGCCTGAGCGCTAATCAATGGAGGACTGTCGATGCCGCAATTCGAAACCATCCTCTATGACGTCGAGGACGGCATGGCGACCATCACGCTCAATCGGCCGGACAGGCTGAACGCCTTCACCAACCAGATGATGCTGGACATGATCGCGGCCTTCGACGCCACCGACGCCGACGATGCGGTCAGGGTGGTGATCGTCACCGGCGCGGGCCGCGGCTTCTGCGCCGGCGCCGACCTCTCAGGCGGCGGAGCGACCTTCGACCGTAACGCTCGGCCCGATCCGGCGCGGGACTCGGTTCGCGTCAACGGCGTCGAGCGCGACGGCGGCGGGCGGCTCACCTTGCGTATCTATGAGAGCCTGAAACCGGTGATCGCCGCGGTGAACGGCGCGGCCGTCGGGATCGGCGTCACCATGCAGTTGGCCATGGACATCCGCATGGCCTCGACGGCGGCGCGCTACGGCTTCGTCTTCGCCCGCCGCGGCCTTGCGCCGGAAGCGGCCTCATCCTGGTTCCTGTCCAAGCTGGTGGGCGTCCAGACGGCGTTGGAATGGTGCTATACCGGCCGCGTCTTCCCGGCGTCCGAGGCGCTTGAGCGCGGCCTGGTCCGCTCGGTGCACGAGCCGCAGGATCTCTTGCCCGCCGCCCGCGCGCTCGCCCGCGAGATCGTCGACAACACCGCGCCGGTCTCCATCGCGCTGACCCGCCAGATGATCTGGCGCATGGCCGGCGCCGAGCATCCCATGCACGCCCACCGCGCCGACTCACGCGCCATCCAGAGCCGCGGCGCCCAGGCCGACGTGCGCGAAGGCGTCAACGCCTTCCTCGAAAAGCGCGCCGCTGTGTTCCCCAACAGCGTCTGCAAGGATCTCCCGGACATCTGGCCCGACTGGACGCCGCCGGAGTTCGGCTGAAGCGCGGCGATCCTTGGCGGCCCGCATGGAAACGGCCTAGGTATTACCTCTGGATTTGCCGGCGCCGTCATGGCCAACACCATCACCCGCAAGGGGCAGGTCACCATTCCCAAGCCCGTGCGCGATCACCTCGGCATCGAGCCCGGCGCGGCGGTGGAGTTCGAATTGGCCGAGGATGGGCGTGTCGTCCTCCCCAAAATCGACGGCGCGCGGGCCGCAAGTCGTTTCGCCGCCTTGCGCGGGCGCGCCGGCCCAGGCCTCGGCGCCGACGAGATCATGGCCCTGACGCGCGACTGATAGGGCCGTGACCCTGATCGACGCCAACGTTCTGACCGGCTGGGCGCTGCTCACCCGGGACGCGCGACGATACCGAACCGAGTTCCCGACGGTGGAGCTGGTGGCGCCTTAGGCGGTGCTCCGATTTCGGCTTTCCTCGCCAAACCCGCCCACGCAAACGCCCGATTAACCTAACGGTCGCCACAATGGCGCTCTACCGGAGCGGCCGATGAGCGATCCCGCGCCCCTTGACCTGGCGCCCGAAGATGAAGAGCCGCTTGCGCCGCCGCCGTCGAAGGCGCGCCTG
Source organism: Caulobacteraceae bacterium (assembly GCA_965277425.1). Taxonomy (GTDB): domain Bacteria; phylum Pseudomonadota; class Alphaproteobacteria; order Caulobacterales; family Caulobacteraceae; genus Poindextera. Next base: position 215,456 of record CBDICR010000006.1, on the reverse strand, counting down.
GCGCTGCTGAAGCGGCTGGCCGACGTGGTTTGCCTGCCGTCCAGCCGGGTCAACGCCTTCGAACGCTCGATGACCTCCGACCTGCTCATCGAGATCCTGCGCGACGCGACGGTCGATGAGCGTACGCGGGTGGCGCAGCGGCTTTGCAGCCTGATCGATGCGCCCGCGGCGCTGGCCCGGCTTTTGGTGCGCGACGTGATCGAGGTCGCCAGCCCGGTGTTGGAGACCTGCACCTCGCTCGGCGACACCGAGCTGATCGACTGCGCCAAGACCGCCACCGTCAAGCACCGCCTTCTGATCGCCGCCCGCCGCGACCTGTCCGAACTGGTCTGCGAGGCCCTGGTCGAGCCGATGGAGGCGCCAGTGATCGAGACGGTGCTGCGCAACGAGACCGCGCGGCTGTCGTCCAACGCGCTGGAGATCCTGGTCGCCGCCACGCGCGAGCACACGCGCATGATCCCGTTGCTGCTCAGGCGCGCCGAGTTGCGCCCCAGCCACGCCTACATCCTGTTCTGGTGGGCCGACGCCGACGCCCGGCGCACCATCCTCCAGCGCTTCGCCGTATCGCGCGAGGTGCTGCAGGAGGCCGCCAGCGATGTTTTCTCCCTGGCGGCGGCCGAGAAATGGGCCGATCCGCTGTCGCGCAAGGCGCTGCAGTTCATCGAACGGCGCCAGCGCAACCGCGCCGCCATCGACAAGAGCCCGTTCAACAGCCTGGAAGACGCCGTCGCCGCCGCCCAGACCGGCATGACCCGCGAAATCGCCGAGGAGATCTCCTATCTCTCCGGGCTGAAGCCCACCACGGGGGCGAAAATCTTCACCGATCCGGGCGGCGAGCCCATCGCCATCCTTTGCAAGGCGACCGGCCTGCCCAAGGCGGCGATCAAGGCCTTGTGGCGGGGCCTGCGCCGGCGCGAGACCGATTCTTCCGGCGAGCTCTGGCCGGCGCTCGAGCGGGTTTTGATCATCCACGACATGATCGCCGTCGATCGGGCGCAAACGGTGCTGCGGTACTGGAACTGGTCGCTGTCCTCGGCGCTGACGCCGGCTTTGCTCAAGGCCATCCGCGACGGCGACGAGGAGGGGATGGACGAATATTCGCTTCCCCAGCGCGCCGCCATGCTGGCGCTGTCGTCCGACTTCAGCCGCTGAGGCCGCGGCGTCAGGACGACTTGCCGGCGCGGCCAAGCAAGACCACATCGCAGCGCTGCAACAAACCTCTGCTCAACCAACGCTCCGATCTTCTACAATTGTTCTTTCATTGCGTTTGTTGATCGGATTCGCACGGTTGGTTGTTGTCTCGCTGGGACAAGCTCGTTATGAAGATTTCACCGAGCTCAAGAATCAGCACTTCTCATAAAACTCAAACGTCGACAGGCAAGATGAACATGGACGACAAATCGGAAATCATAGAGATGACGGCGGACATCGTGTCGGCCTATGTCGGCAACAATTCTGTATCGGCGAGCGAACTGCCTTCGCTGATCCAGAGCGTTCACCGCGCCCTGGCCGGCGTCACGAACGGCGCCGAAGCGGTCGAGGCCGCGCCGAAAGAGCCCGCCGTGCCGGTGAAGCGTTCGATCACGCCCGACCATCTGGTTTGCCTGGAAGACGGCCGCAAATTCAAGTCGTTGAAGCGCCACCTGCGCACCAAGTACAATATGAGCCCCGAGGACTATCGGGCGAAATGGGGTCTGCCCAAGGACTATCCGATGGTCGCCCCCAACTACGCCAAGGCGCGCTCCGAGCTCGCCAAGCAGATGGGCCTGGGCCAGGGCGGTCGTCAGGCGCCGACGCGCCGCGGCCGCTAGCCAACCGACGCCTTTCTGAAGAAACGCCTGCCGCCTCGCCGCGGCGGGCGTTTTCGCTTGCGCCCGATTCGCCGGTTAAGCGATAGTGAATCAGCCTGATTCCAAAGACTTGTTAGTGACTCCAAATGATCGCCCAAATTGGCGGCCCCGCGACTGCTGTCCGCGCCCATGAGGAGATTTTCGCCTATTGGGCGTCGCTGCGTCAGGGCGGCCGTCTGCCAGGGCGCGCCAGCATCCATCCCGGCGATTTCAAACGGCACCTGCCCACCGTCAGCCTGATCGAGGTGCGCTCCAATCCGCGCGACTATCGCCTGCGGCTGGCGGGGACCGGCCTCTATGGCGTCTATGGCCGGGAGATCACCGGCCATACGCTTGACGAGGTCTACAACACCGCAGCCACCGACTATTGGCGGGCGGAGCTCGACAAGGTGGTCACTGAGCGCCGGCCAGGCGTCGGCGTGCACAACTTCGCCTGGCGTGGGGCGGGGCATCTGTCGATCCTGTGGCTGCGGTTGCCGCTGGCCTCGAACGGCGCCGACGTGGACATGATCCTGGGCTACGACGCGGTGCTGGGCGTGCAGGGCGATCGTGTCTTCAGCGGCATACGCGCGGCCTGAGGCCTCAGCCGGCCATGGCCTTGGCCGCCTCGGCGTCGCGGCGGATGCGCTCCATCATCGAATAAAGACCGTTCGAGCGCTGAGGAGATAGATTTCCCGGCAAATCAAGCTCGTCAAAGACGCGGCGAGCATCGATAGCGAGGACTTCATCGGGTGTTCGGCCCGAATAGAGCCTTAGCAGAAGCGCGATGAGTCCGCTGACGAGGGTTGAATCGGAAACGCCACGGAAGACGAGCGACCCGTCGGGTTGCCGGTCTCGGACCAGCCAGACCTGGCTTACACAACCACGCACCTTGTTTTCGTCCGACTGCTCGGCCTGGCTGATCGGCGCCAGTTTACGTCCCAGGTCGATGACGTGTTGAAAACGGTCCTGCCAGGTTTCCAGAAGGTCGAATTCGGCCTTCAGGTCGTCGAGCGCTGTTTCTGCCTGCGTACCCATTGCGCCTGCGGACTTAAGGGCCAGGAGCGGCCCCGGCAATGGCTTGTCCCCAGGCCTCTCGTCGCGCAGCGGGCGAGCGGGCTCGCGCGACTCCCCCGACGTGGGTAGTCTGCACCCAGACGCCCATGACCCTCGCCGCAACGACAGAGGTGGATTCGCCCACCCAGGCCGCCGCCGAATCACCGGTGAGCGAGGATCTGCGCAACCTGCTCTGGTGGCACTGCGGATGGGCGCTGGCGCTCAGCCTCGGCGCGGTGATCGTCTCGGTCGCCGCGCCCTGGTCCAACTGGACGCCGGGACTGGCCCTGATCGTCGGCGCCGCGCCGGCGATCGCGGCCATCGTCGCGCTGCGCTGGGAGACCGAAGCGTCCAGGATCGGCCTGATCGCGGTCTGGGCCGCGGCCGGCGCCATCGCCGCCGACCTGACCGGCGGGGTGGCCGGGCCGCTGGTGGTCTGGTGCCTGACCCCGCTCGCGGCCGCCATCCTTTTGGGACGCCGGCGGGTCGTCTGGGGCGCCGTGCTCAGCCTGCTGGCCCTGGCGAGCGCGGCCCTCGCCCAGGTCGCCGGCCTGGCCCAGCCGGCGCCAAGCGGCCTGCTGGCCGTGGTCCTGGCTCTGGTCGGCCTGTCGACCACCGCGGTCGGGCTGGCGGCGGCCAGCCTCATGCCGCGGTCGCTGCGGCGAGAAGCGCCGGCGGCGGCGAACGAGGGGGGGCTCGGCGCGATGGTCGCCGGCCAGCCGGTGCTGATCGCCACATTCGGCGTCGATGGCCGCATGGGACGCGCGCATGGCGGCCTGCGCCCCGATCTCGTCGACCGACTGTCCGCGCGGGGCCTGGTCGGCGCCGCCGATCCGGCCGGCCAGGCGGAGATCGAGACCGCGCTGGCCGCCGCCGCTCATGGCGGCCGCGGCGCGGTCCGTTTCCGGCTCGCCGGTCCGGAAGCGATCTGGCTGGGATTGGATATCGCCAGCGCCGATCATGGCTGGCTGATCGGGGTGCTGCATGACGTCACCGCCGATCAGGCTCGTGAAGCCGAACTGGAAGACGCCCGCGCCGGCGCCGAGTCGCTGAATATCGGCAAGTCGCGCTTCCTGGCCAATATGAGCCACGAGCTGCGCACCCCGCTCAACGCCATCATGGGGTTTTCCGACATCATGCGCGAGCGCATCTTCGGGCCGCTGCCGGTCAAGTACGCCGAATATGCCGAACTCATCCATGACGCCGGCGCCCACCTGCTCGACCTGATCAACGACGTGCTGGACATGTCCAAGATCGAAGCCTCGAAATACGAACTGGCGCTTGAACACCTCGACACCCGCGAGCCGGTCTCGGCGGCGCTGCGGCTGATGCGGCTGCAGGCCGACGACGCGGGGGTGCAGCTGCGCGGCCTCCTGCCCAGCGAACCCTTGGAAGGCGAGGCCGATCGGCGGGCGCTGAAGCAGATCGTGCTCAACCTGGTCTCCAACGCTCTGAAGTTCACCCCGCGCGGCGGGCTGGTGACGGTTTCGCTGCAGAGCCTGGCCGGGGCGCTGGAGCTGTCGGTGGCCGACACGGGCCTGGGGATCGCGGACGGCGACCTGGAGCGGCTGGGGCGCCCTTACGAACAGGCGGGCGACGCCGGCCAGCAGTCGAAGGGCACCGGCCTTGGCCTTTCGCTGGTGCGGGCCTTCGCCGAACTGCACGGCGGCGAGATGTCGATCGAGAGCCGGTTGGGCGAAGGCACGGCGGTGACCGTGCGCCTGCCCGTGCTGACCGAGCCGGAGGCCGTGCTTGCGGCCGAGCCGCCCGTCTCGGGCGGCGCCGAGGTGATCGCCTTCAAACCTCAGCGCTGAGACGCGGCCAGGAAGGCGCGGCCGGCGGCGAAGTCGCCCACCTCGACATAGGCCGTGCGCACCTGCTCGGCGCCATTCGCCGCCGCGAACAGGAAGTCGATCGCCACCGCCTCGCGCGGATCGAGCCGGCTCAGCGCCTCGGCGGCGGACCGGGGAAAGCGGAAGGCGACGCCCTGCCGCGCGCCGCGCGGCAGCAGCGTCGGATCGGCGCTCGCGCGCGCCTCGGCCAGGACGGCGCGGGTCGCCGAGCGCGGCGGGGTGCGCGCGAAGAGCGGCGTCTTGCCGTGGCTGGCCTGGATCACATCGATGAAGGGTTCCGGCGCCAGGGTCACATCCCGCATGACCAGGCGCGCGGCGTAAGGTTCCGCCCCATCCGAAAAGCTGGCGACGGCCACCAGCGAGCTTGGCCCGTCGCCGCCGGCCAGGCCGAATTTAAGCTGGCCGCCGGCGAACGGGCCGGTCTGCGACAGTTTCCAGATCGCCACCCGCCGCGAGGTCGAACGATCGGCGGCCCAGCCGGCGATATCGCCCGGATAGCTCATCTGCTGAAGTTTGGCATAGCCGTCGAACGCCGCGCGGACGCGGGTCGCGGCGGTGAGAATGTCGCGCGAGCCGCAAGGGGTGGCGGCGATCTTGGCGTCGGCCCGCTGCTCGACCTGGTCAAGCGTGGCGCCCGCCAGGCCGGAGCGCAGCGCCGCCCCGCGCGCCTGCGCCTTCGCCGCCTGCAGCGCCGAACCGAGTTCGGGCGCGAACAGCCGGCAGTGCTGATCGGCCGCCGTCATCACCGCGCGCTCGTAAAAGGCGTCGACCGCCGCCGCGTGCGCCAGGACGGGAGCGACGAGGGCCGCCAGCCCCGCGAGGACCACATGAATAAACACCTTGCCGGCTGGCCGCTCAAAGCCCCTTCTCCCTCGCGGGGAAGGGGTTGGGGATGGGGGCGCCAGCAGACGTTTCGTTGACTCAATCGACAGTCCGAATGCGGCCAACCCGACAGGTCGGCGCTGCACCCCCACCCCTGACCCCTCCCCGCAAAAGGGAGGGGAACTGTGCGGCGCGACCTCGCTCGGCATGGAATTGCGGCTCTCGCATCGGCGGAAAGACGGTTAACCTAGGCGGCGGCGTCTTTCCCGACCGTTAGCGGAGTTAGCCTTGTGTTGCTGTCGAGCGACCTCTGGGTGGCCGCCCTGATCCGCCGCGTCGAGCAGGGCGGGGCCTTCGCCACCATCGAGCGCAAGGGCGATCCGCGCGCCGGCGCCGTGCTGGTCAAGCTGGTCAACCGGCGCGACGGCTGGACCCGGCTCTATTGCGAAGCGGTGCGCGGCGACGGCGAGCGGGTCTGGATGCAGCCGGCGGGGTCTGAGGTCGAGGCCGACCTCGACGCCTATGTCCAACGCAACGCGCGGATCGACCCCGACCTCTGGGTGGTGGAGATCGACGACGTCAAGGGCCGCCACTTCCTGACCGAGCCGGTCGAGGGCGAACGGAACGGCGGATGACAGCGCGCGCCGTCCAGGCTATCCCCGCGCCCCCATGACCGCCCTCACACCCGCCGCCGAAGCCGCGCGCCGCCGCACCTTCGCGATCATCTCGCACCCGGACGCCGGCAAGACCACCCTGACCGAGAACCTGCTCTTGGCCGGCGGGGCGATCCGCGCGGCCGGCGCGGTGCGTGCGCGCGGCGAACAGCGGCGAACCCGCTCCGACTGGATGAAGATCGAGCGCGAGCGCGGCATCTCGGTCTCGGCCAGCGCCATGACCTTCGATCACGCCGGCCTGATGTTCAACCTGCTCGACACGCCCGGCCACGAAGACTTCTCGGAAGACACCTACCGCACGCTGACGGCCGCCGACGCTGCGGTCATGGTGCTGGACGCGGCCAAGGGCATCGAGCCGCAGACCCTGAAGCTGTTCGAGGTCTGCCGCCTGCGCGACATCCCGATCATCACCTTCATCAACAAGATGGACCGCGAGGCGCTGGACCCGTTCGAGCTGCTCGACGAGATCGCCTCCAAGCTCGCCCTCGATCCCGCGCCGCTCTACTGGCCCGCCGGCTCGGGCGGCCGCTTCAAGGGGGTGCTTGAGCTGCGCTCGAACAAGTTCCTGCCGTTCCAGAAGAGCGGCGAGCAGCCCGCTCCGGTCGCGTTCAAGTCCAACGCCATCGCCGTCCGCCTCGATCCCGACGAGCGGGACGAACTGGAGGAGGGGGCCATGCTGGTGCAGGAGGCCGCCAAGCCCTTCGATCCGCAGGCCTTCCTCGAGGGCCACATGACCCCGATCTTCTTCGGCTCGGCGCTGCGCCGCTTCGGTGTGCAACAGCTGTTGGAAGGAATCGGCGCCTATGCGCCCGCGCCCAAGGCGGTGAAGGCCGAGCGCGGCGACGAGGAAACCCACGTCGTTCCTGGCGACCCGGAGGTCTCCGGCTTCATCTTCAAGGTCCAGGCCAATATGGACCCCAACCATCGCGACCGGGTGGCGTTCCTCAGGCTGTGTTCCGGCGAGTTCAAGCGCGGCATGAAGCTGAAGGTGCAGAACACCGGCCGGCAGATCTCGGTCAATGCGCCGATCATGTTCTTCGCCTCCGACCGCGAATTGGCCGAGGACGCCTTCGCCGGCGACGTGATCGGCATCCCCAACCACGGCATATTGCGCGTTGGCGACAGCCTCTCCGAAACCGGCCGCCTGCGCTTCGCCGGCCTGCCCAACTTCGCCCCGGAAATCCTGCGCCGCGTGCGCGTCAAGGACCCGCTCAAGGCCAAGCATCTGAAGAAGGCGCTGGAAAGCCTAGCCGAGGAGGGGGTGACGCAGCTTTTCCGCCCGATCATCGGCGCGGATTTCATCGTCGGCGCCGTCGGCCAGCTGCAGTTCGAGGTCATGGCCGACCGGCTTGGGGGCGAATACGACCTCGACGTCGAGTTCGAGCCGGCCCCCTTCGCCGAGGCCCGCTGGCTGGACGGATCGCGCGCCGACCTCGAGGACTTCTCGAACAAGCACAAGACCGCCATGGCCGCCGACCTCGACAGCCAGCCCGTCTTCCTGGCCAAGTCCGCCTGGGAGATCGGCTACGTCACCGAACGCTTCCCGGACGTGCGGTTCCTGAGGACAAAGGAGCGGGGTTAGGTGATCTCAGCATTGCGCAGGAAGCAGGCGCGGTTGTCCGCCGCAGAGGGCGCGCGCCGGACTTCCCATGGGACGTCGGCCGGGTCTCAAAGCTTGTAAGAGGTGTGGTCCAGACCATCAGCCATTCACCATCTTGCTCCGAATCCGTGTATAGTGCATCCAGCCTCCAACTCGCCTTTGGGGGACAAATTGGGGGGCGATGTACGAGGCATTCAGAGCAAGGCGCTGCTCGGCTTCATGATTGTGGTTGCTATCGTGGCTTCTGTTTTGGCGCACGAGGTCAATGCAGAGGACAGGCCATGCGTGTTGCTTTTTGGAGGCGGCGGCACGCTGACTGCTGATGATAATGCCAATATCTTCTGGTTTGCGGCGGATGGCGCTGTAAACGATAGCGTCGAGGCAAGCCTTAGGAAACGGAATTATAACATCCGCCGATATTTTGGCAAGATGGCCGACGCGGATGAGGCCATGAAGATTCTCGTCCAACAACTGCAACAGACGAAGTGCTCGAAAGCCCTACAGCTTGTTCATTTTCTGAAGAGCGACCCTTCCAATCTGAACGTTGTGTCGACGTTCGCCTTCTCTGCGTCGGTAATTCATCTGTCGCAGTCTAAGAATCAATCCAATGGAATGACAACATATACGGTAGTCGAAGACTATACTAAGGATTACGCATATCCCTTGACGGAAGAGACTCTGAAGACGCTTTCTGTAAAGGGAGTGGGCGCGCAGATTGTCGCTGATATCGATGCGGCCGGAGTTCTTGTCGATATGAAGGCGGATTCCCCCAACCAGCAATAATCCGCCTGCTCCCACGAAATAGTGCGGCGCTATGCACGTCAGGTCGTGGTCCTTAAGCCAGCGCCTCGATGCATTCGCTGAAGCGCAGCCGGTTTCGTATCAGCTCTACGAACTGATCTGTCCGGAGGCGCAAGCCTAGGCGCGTATAGAAGCCAGAAACCGCAACCTGGGCGGCTCTCTGCTGATCACGCGCAACACGTTCGAAGTCCTGAAAGCCCGGTTCGAACGACTTTCGGACGATGAGGAGCGCATCCCGATCACCGCCTCCACAGCCTCGCCCGGCGAGCGAGCATCACCAATCCGTTAACCATTCCTTAAGATTAATCACTTGTTAAAGCCGCCGGCTCCGGGTTTGCTCCGATCTGGATGCAGCCGGCCCGGGCGTTCCGGAATGGCGCGTAATTCGCCTCGGAGCCTAAATTTCATGTTCGAGTTTGGTCGGGAGTTCAGGCGCCTGTTCAAGGCCGAGGCCTTCAAGGACGGGCTGACCGGCGGCGACGCCAGCCTGCTGGAACTGCTCGATCTGGATCTTTTGCGCGTCGAGGGCCGCGCGGCGGACGTCGCCGCCGGCCGGATCAGCGCCAAGGATCGCCCGCAGCGCTATCTGGAAGCCGCCCGCGTCTGGCGCGAGATCGCCCGGCGCACCGGCGACGTCGCCTGCCTGCGCAAGGCCGCCTCGGCCGCCGAGCAGGCCGCCGCCGGCTTCGATCGCGAACATCGGCTCGCGGCCTGGGCCTCGGCCCGCTGCGAGCAGGCGGGCATCGGGCTGCTGGGCGCCGACCTGGTCGGCGACGACGGCCTGAACGCCGCGGCGGCCGTCGCGCTGGAACAGGCCCAGGCGGCCGCCGGCGGCGTCACCGCGGCCCTCGCCGCCGTCGGCCGCGCCTGCGTCGAGGCGCGCGCCCTGCGCGCCATCGGCAATCTGAGCCAGGCCCTCGCCGCCGCCGCGCGCTTCGATATCCCGATCCTGGAGTTGGAGGGTCACGGCCGCCGGCGCGCCGCCGGCCGGCTGCTCGCCGCCCAGGCGCGCGTCGAGCGCGCCGAATTCCTCGCCGCCTGCGGAACGCGCCTGAAGGAGCCCATGCCGTTGCGCATGGCCATCGACGGCGCCAAGCTGGCCGCCAAGCGGCTCGACCCGGCCTATGAACCATTGAGCTGGGTGCGCGCGGAGGCCGTGCGCTGGGCGAGCGAGGCCGCGCTGGCCGCCCTCGACATCGACATCGCCGCCATCGCCAAGGCGGTCAACGGCCTGGTCGCGGCCCTGGAGACCGTGAACCGCGACCAAAGCCCGCTGGATTGGGCCAGTCTCCAGGCCGCCCTGGCCGGCGCGTTGCAGATGCTGGGCGAGGCGACCGACAGCGACGGGGCCTTCGGCCAGGCGGCCGGCGCCTATAGCCGCGTGCTGGTGGTGATCGACCGGCTGCCCAGCCTGCCCGGACGCGCCGAAGTCGTCTATCAGCGCGCGCTCTGCCTGGCCCGGCGCGCCGAACTCGCCGCGGACCTGAAGGGCCTGCGGCGTGCGGAAAACGAACTGCGGGCCGAACTGGCCGCCGGCAATCCCAACAAGGACCCGGTGGGCTGGGCGGTGCGCCAGCTCAGTCTGGCCAGCCTGCACGAGGCGCGCGCCACCATCTCCGGCCGCGACCGCGGCGATCGCCAACGCGCGGCCCTGGGGCTGGCGATGGCGTTGGAGGTGTTCAAGGAGCACGGCCAGCGCAGCCTCGCCGACGAAGCCTCGCGCATGCTGGAGCGGTCGAAGCGGCCGTGGCCGGCCCAGGCCCCGTCGGACGGGCGCGGCCGGCCTTAAGGTCCCTCAGGCCGCGGCCACGTCGCCGGTCTGGCGGCGCATGCGCCAGAAGCGGACGGTGCGGCAGGCGGAATCGCGCGGCAGGTCGGCATAGAGCTGGCCGTATTCCCGCGCCCGGCCCATGGCGTCATCCTCGCGATCGAGCACCAGAACCGCGAAGGTCAGGAACAGCGACCGGTCGAAATCGGCCGCCTTGCAGACGATGGCCAGGGCGTCGAGGTCGCGGCGCTCCAGGATGCGGCGGGCGGTGTGGAAATCGACGTCGGCCATCTCCGAGAGCGCGACCAGGAACTTGGTGGTCTCGCCGTTGCGCAGGAAGGCGGCGATGGCGCCGGGGCCGATGCCGCCCTTGGCCTTCAGCGCGCGCACGGCCGCCTCGCCCGCGGCGTAGTCGGCCGGAAAGGCGCCGTCGCGGGCGGCCAAGCGCTTGCGCCCGGCCTCCAGGGCGGCGTCGAGCGCGACGGGGTCGATCTCGGCGTTCTTTTCCATGATCTGCTCGCGCAGGCGGGCCTCGACCACGAAATACATCTCGTTCAAAAGGTCGAGCGGCAGCGACTGCCGGTCGACGACGGCCTCGTGCAGGGTCGGATTGGCGAAGGCCCGGTCGACCGCCCGCTCGTGGGCGGCCCTGGACAGCTCGGCGTTTTCGTTGCGCAGCAGAACGCCCAGGGTGTCGTCGTCGCCGCGCTCGACGATGGCGTCCGAGACGGCCTCGGGCACGCGAAACCGGCGCGAGATGGCGCGCAGGTGATCCTGGTCGCGGGTGCGGGCGACCTGCAGCAGATCCTCGTCGGTGAGCGCCGGCGAGCGGGTCAGCACCGGCTCGGCGACGGCGGCGGTGTCGGCCATGAAGCGGCCGATCAGCCGTTGCGGCGGCTGGGTGACGTCGGCCATGCGCTCGGCGAGTTCGGCGCGGACCACCTCCTCCATCTCGCCGGCGAGCTGCGACAGCACGTCGTCGAACAGGGCCAGTTCCGAGGGTTGATGGCCGTCGGCGCCGACGAAGAAGAGGTCGGTCACCTCGCGCAGCAGCTCGCGGCGGCGGTCGCTCGACGGCTCCTGGGCGAGCGAGATCAGGTCGTGAAGCTTGGTGGCGGCCATCATGCTTAGCTGCCGCCGAGCGTCGTGGTGCTATCGCCGTCGGGACTGGGTGTGTCGAGCGCGATCGCCCGGGCGCGATTGGCCGGCGTATTGGCCGCGGCGGTCGAGTTGATGGTCTGCGAGCCCGGCACGGGAGTCGGCGGCAATGGCGGCGGCGGCGCGGCGAGGTCGCTTCCGGAGCCATCGGCGAAGAACTGAGTCGGCAGCGGCGCGGGGTCTGGATCCGGCTTCAGTCCATATTGGCGATCGACGGAATAGATGTGCGGCGGCAGACCGGCGCCGCTGGCGCTCCACGGCGCATGGGTCTGGCTCGGCGCTGGGGGAGCCGGCTCGGCCATGGCCAGGGTCCTGGGCGCCGATGTGGGCTGAGGCGGCGGAGCCTCGCGCGCGACAGGCGGGCTGGGCGTCGGCGCCTCGGTGTCGTGGCTCACGGGCGCAGGGCGCGCGGGCGGCGGCGGCGCGATGTCGACGCGCGCGGTCGGCGGGCTGGGCGCCGCCGTGTCGAAACTGGCTGGCGAAGGCGCCGGCGGTGGCGAGGTCGGCGTCGAATCCGGGGCGGGCTGTTTACCCGGCCAGGTCAGCATAGGCCCGTAGCGGTCTTGCGCCGGCGCCGCGCCGGCGCAAAGCGCGGCGGCGGCGATGAGCGCGGTGGAGAGGACGATGGCGGCGCGTCGCATGTCGGACCCGGATTGATCGATTTCAACCGCAAGGCTTATCCCTGTCCGCTTAACCGGCGCCTAACGCCCGCGCCACCAACGCAAAATGGCGCGCTCGCCGACCTGCATCAGGGCGTTCAGCCCGACGCCCATCAGCACCAGAACCAGCAGTGCGGCGAAGGTTTTGGCGGTCTCAAGCCGGTTCGAGGCCTCCATCAGCCGCCAGGCCAGGCCCCGCGAAAGGCCGGAGCGCGCGACGAATTCGGCCACAACCGCGCCAATCAGGGCCAGCCCCGCCGCAACCTTTAGCCCCTCGAGCAGGAAGGGCACGGCCGAGGGCAGGCGCAGGCGAAAGAGCCGGTCGAGCGGCCTGGCGCCGTAGAGATCGAACAACCGCTCCAGGTCCGGATCGGCGGATTTGAGTCCGGTCAGCGCGCCGGAAAAGATCGGGAAGAAGGCCACGATGGCCGCCAGCCCGACCACCGCGCGGCCCGGATGGTCGAGCCCGGCCCAGATCACCGCCAGGGGCGCCACCGCCATGATCGGCGTCACCTGCAGGCCGACGGCCAGCGGCTGCACGGCGCGCTCGGCCAGCGGATGGGTCGAGATGAGCAGCGCCACCACAAAGGCGATCAGGCTGGCCAGGACAAAGGCCAGGACGGCCATCGACAGCGTGTTCAGCGCCGCGTCGATCAGCATCGGCGCGTTGCGCCAGGCCGAAACCGCGATCTCGGACGGCGCCGGCAACAGGAAGACCGGCACCGCCAGCAGCCGGCAGACCGCCTCCCAGATCGCCAGCAGGACGAGGATCAGGGCGACGGGCGCCAGATGATAGGCCAGCCGCCTCATGCCGCGGCGCCCTGCATCGCCTTGGCGAGGTGGCCGGAGACGTGCTCGCAGGCCTCGCGAAAGGCGGCCGTGGTGCGAAAGCTGGGCGGGCGCGGCAGCGGGCCCTCGACCACCGTCTCGCCGGCGAGCCGTCCAGGTCCCGGCGTCATCACCACCACCCGGCCGGCCATGTAGCAGGCCTCTTCCACATTATGGGTCACGAAGACGATGGCCGCGCGCGAGGCGGTCCACAGCGCCTGCACGTCCTCGCCCAACGCCCGGCGGGTGATCTCGTCCAGCGCCGCGAACGGCTCGTCCAGCAGGAGCAGCTTGGGATCGGTGACCATGGCCCGGGCCAGCGAGACGCGCATGGCCATGCCGCCGGAGAGTTGCGCGGGCTTGGCGGCCTCGACGCCGGCCAGCTTGACGCGGGCGAGGGCGGCGTCGGCGCGGGCATGGGCGCTGCGCCCATCCACGCCGGCGATTTCCAGGGGCAGGGCGACATTGGCCCGCGCGCTGGCCCACGGCATCAGGGTCGGCGCCTGGAAGACCACCGCCGTCTCGCCGCGCGCCGCCCCGCGATGCACCCGGCCGTGCGTCGGCGACTCCAGGCCGGCGAGCAGGCGCATGGCGGTCGACTTGCCGCAGCCCGAGGGCCCGACCAGGGCGACGATCTCGCCGGCCGAGACGGTGAAGCTGAACGGCCCCAGCGCCGGCCCGCGCGGATAGTCGACCGCGACCGCGTCCAGTTCGGCGAGCGCTGTCGTCACTTCACCCCTGTCGGCAGGAACTGGAGCGTATAGGCCTGATGGTAGTCGAGCGCCCTGGGATAGTCGCTGGGGTCCTGGCCCGACGCCACGTCGAAGAAGGTCTTCCAGCGCGCGTCGGTCATGGCGCCGATCCCCTGGCTCGCCGCGTCGCCCGAAAGCACGATGCCCTTGTCCCGCATCTCGGCGCGCGCATAGGCCAAAAGATCGGGGGTCATTTCCGGATTGTCCTTCAGGATCAAGGCGTCGCCGGGGCGTGAGTCGCCGTAGAGATAGGATTTCCATCCCGCCGCGCTGCCCTCGACGAAGGCCTTCACCGCCTTCGGATTGGACGCGATCAGCTTGTCGTCGGCCATCACCATGGCCGAATAGCCGGGATAGCCCTGGTCGGCCAGCAGGTAGACGGCCGGTTTGACGCCGCTGGCCTTCTCGATCGTATAGGGCTCGCTGGTCAGGTAGCCCTCCTCGATCACGCTCGGATTGGTCAGGAAGGCGGCCGAGGAGGTGTAGGGGCGGATCTGGCCGTCGTTGAACCCGTACTTGGCCTTCAGCCAGACCCAGAAGGCGGTGATCGAGGCGTCCGACAGCATGATCGGCCGGCCCTTCATGTCGGCGATCGAGCGAATTCCCTGGCCAGGGTGGGCGATCAACACCTGCGGGTCGCTCTGCATCGCGGCCATCACCGCCTTGACCCCGGTCTTCTGCACCGCCTGATTGAGCACGATGAAGCTGTTGGAGCCCATGCCGAGGTCGATGGCGCCGGTGGCCAGCAAAAGCGGCACGTTCACCGCCGGGCCGCCCTGGATGATGCTGACGTCCAGACCGCGCTTGCTGTACTCGCCGGTGGCCAGGGCCTGATAGAAGCCGCCCTGCTCGGCCTGGGCGCGCCAGTCGGTCGCAAAGCGGATGGGCGTCAGTCCGTTCGCCGCCGGCGCGGGCGTCTTGGCCGGCGAACAGGCCGCCAGCATGGCCGCGGCCCCGATCGCCAATAGGCGCAAGACTTTCAACATCAACCCTCCCCGAACTCCTCGCGCCACCCTAGGCGCCGCCAGCGATTTCGCCAAGTATCGCGCCAGCGGGCCTAGGTGCGAAACCGCCCGACGGCCTTGATCTTCGGGTCATTGGCGAAGTCGGCGGGCGCGATGAAGCCAAGCCCGTCCCAGGGGATCTTGATCTGGATCCGCTCGAAGCATTTGGCGACGTATTCCGAACAGATGAACTCGTCCTTCGGGCCGAGCGACTTGGGCATGCGGCGATTGAACCGGCCCAGGGCGATGCGCATGCCGATCTTGGCGATTTCGCCGGGCGCGAAGGGATCGCCGAACCGGTCGACGGCGAAGTCCGCGAAACGCTTGGCCTCGGCGGAATTGTGCGCGCCGCGGGCTTCGGCGAAATCCTCGTGGCGGGCGAGGATGATCTTGCCGGGATAGGGCTTCTTGCCGGTGCTGCTCTGGCGCACGAAGCTCTGCAGGGGAACGGCGCGCACGCCGAGTTGTTGCACCGCCTCGAACGCCATGATCCGGCCCAGCGACGGCCAGCGATAGGCGATCGCCACATGGGTCCACGGGCTCTTGGTCGCCCAGCCGATCAGCCGCGAAAAGGGGTCGTTGCCGGCGCAGAGCAGGATGTCGCCATCGCGCACGCGCCGCGAAATCGTCCCGAGCGCCTCGGGCGGCCTGCTGAGGACGTCGTCATCGATGGCCATGGATACCACTGCTCCGCTTCGCCAGCGGTTCTAACGCATAACGCGCCGTTACGGTCCCGCTTGATTGGGCAACGATCAGCTATCGCCCAATTCAACTTCAGCCACCTTCAACAGTAACGGCAAGCTATCGACGACGATGCGCGCTTGGCGCGACCTGTCAGAAAGCATAGACGGCGTCGCGCTCGGCTGTTCGTCGCACCAAGGGGTTGAGTTTCGCCTGGTTGGCGACGTCAACTCGGCCTGGGAACAGGGATTCGAGGTATTGAACGATTCCGACGTATTCGAAGACGCCGATCGGCGCCGCCGGATCAACCTCGACCATCAGATCGATATCGCTGGTATCGCCGGTTTCGCCTCGCGCGAGCGAACCGAACAAGGCAGCCCTCCGCACGCCGAGCGCCTGCAAGCGGCTGCGATGGGAGCGCAGTGTTTCGATGACGGCGTCGCGGGTCATGCCTGGAGTATAGGCGATATCCCTAAGAATTCATCGTTGTCGATGGATCGACGCCGCTATGTCGCCCGCTGCAACGCCTCGCGCTTCTCTTCCAGAGCCAGCCACTCGTCCTCGGCCGCCGCGAGCTGGATCCTGAGCGCGGTGAGCGACGACATGGCCGCATCGAAGGCCTTGCGGTCGCGGGCGTAGAGGCCGGGATCGGCGAGGCGCTGCTCCAGCGCGGCGATCTCGGCGGCCAGCTTCGGCGTCAGGGCTTCCAGGACCTGCAGGCGATGCTCGTCCTTGAACGAAAGCTTGGCGGCGCGTTTCGGGACGGGGGGCGGCGATGGCTGCGCCTTGGGCGGCTTGGCGGCCGCCGGCGCGGCTGCGGACGCGAAAAAGCCGGGGTTCTGGGCGGTGAAGTCGCTCCAGCCGCCGGGCGTCTCGACGACGTCGCCGCGGCCGTTCAGGGCGATGGTCGAGGTGGCGAGCCGGTCGATGAAGTCGCGGTCGTGGCTGATCAGGATCAGGGTGCCGTCATAGTCGCTCAACCGCTCTTGCAGCAGGTCGAGCGTCTCCATGTCCAGATCGTTGGTCGGCTCGTCGAGCACCAGCAGGTTGGCCGGTTGGGCCAGGGCGCGGGCGAGCATCAGCCGGTTGCGCTCGCCGCCGGACAGGCTGCGCACCGGCTGGCGCAGTTGGCGTTCCTGGAACAGGAAGTCGCGGGCATAGCTGGTGATGTGGCGCGGGAGGCCCTGCACCATCACCTGATCGCCGCCGGCGGGCGCCAGCGTTTCCCAGAGCGTCGCCTCGGGGTTCAGCTGGTCGCGGGCCTGGTCGAGATAGGCGATCACCAGGTTCGATCCTAGCTTCACCGAGCCCTCGTCCGGCGCGACCTCGCCCAGCAGCATCTTGACCAGGGTGGTCTTGCCGGCGCCGTTGGGGCCGACGATGGCGACGCGGTCGCCGCGCAGGATGCGGGTCGAAAAGCGCTTGATCAGCGTCCGCTCGCCATAGGCCTTGACGAGGTTGCGCGCCTCCACCGCCCGCACGCCGGAGCTCTGGCCGGCCTCGACGGTCATGGCCATGGCGCGGCTCGCGTCGCCCAGCAGCACCGCCTTGCGCTGGCGCATCTCGGCGAGCGCGCGGGCGCGACCCTCGTTGCGCGTGCGCTGGGCGGTGATGGAACGGTGGAACCAGTAGGTCTCCCGCTCGATGGCCTTTTCCAGCCGGCGCAGGTTTTCGGCCTGTTCGGCGCTGATCTTCTCCGCCCACGGCTCGAAGGCCTCGAACCCCTTGTCGAGGCGCCAGACGCGGCGGCCTTCCAGCCAGAAGCAGCGCTCGGTGGTGCGCCTCAAAAAAGCGCGGTCGTGGCTGACCATCAGCAGAGCCGCGCGGCTGGCGCGCAGTTCGGCCTCCAGGGTCTCGATGGCCAGGATGTCGAGATGGTTGGTCGGCTCGTCGAGCAGCAGCACGTCGGGCTTCTCGGCCAGGGCGCGGGCCAGCGCGGCGCGGCGGCCTTCGCCGCCGGAAAGGCCGGGGGTGGGGCGCCCGGGGTCGAGGTCGAACCGCATCAGAGCGGCCTGCGCCTCGTGCGGCTCGGCGCCGCCGAGGATGGCGTAGTCGAGCAGGGTCTGGCCGGTGATCACCGGCTCCTGCACCGCCAAGGCCAAGCGTGTTGCGGGCTTCAGCGAGCGGTCGCCGCCGTCGGGCTCGATCTGGCCGGCCAAAAGGCGCAGCAGGGTCGACTTGCCGGCGCCGTTGCGGCCGACCAGGCAGGCGTGGACGCGCGTCTCCAGCGCCAGGTCGACGCCGTCGAACAGCAGCGACGGCCCGTCGGCCAGGCGAACGTCTTTCAGCGCGATCAGCGGCGGGCGAGCGGTCAGCGGTCGTCGTCCGGCGGTGGCGGCGGCAGCTCGGCGTCCGGCGGCGGCTCGTCTTCGTCGTCGTAGCGCGGGCGACGCGGCGCGCCGTAGCGGTCCGGCGGAGGGGGCTGGTCGTCCGGCGGCTGGGCCTGGTCGTCGGGCGGCGGCTGATCGGCCTGGTCTTGCGGCTGGCCATCGGCGGCGCGCCCGAAATCGTTGGAGAGGCCGCCGTAGAAGGTCGAGCGGGCGTCGGCCTGCGGCGGCGCGTCGGAGTCGGCGCCGTCGTCGGCCGCCGTCGTCTGGTCGGCGGGCGCCTCGGCGGGCAGCCAGGCGAAGTCGTGCACGGGCAGGTTCTGGTGCGCGGCGATCATCATGCGCCGCCAGATCTCGGCCGGGACCTGGCCGCCCGTGACCTGGCGCATCGGCGCGCCGTCGTCGTTGCCGACCCAGACCCCGCAGTCCCAATCGGGCGTGAACCCGACGAACCAGGCGTCCTTCCAGTCCTGGCTCGTGCCGGTCTTGCCCGCGGCGGGGCGCCCGAAGCCGGCGCGGGTCCCGGTTCCCATGGTGATCACCCCCTCCATCATCCGCACCATCTCGCCGGCGTTGTTGACGTCATAGACCATGACGCCGGACGACTGGGGATGGGCATAGATGACGTCGCCGCGCTGGGTGGCGATCTGATCGATCAGATAGGGCTCGCTGCGCTGGCCGCCCTGCTGGAAGACCTGATAGGCCGAGGTCAGTTCGAGCAGGTTGACCTCATAGGCGCCCAGCGCGATCGACAGGGTCGGATTGTCGGGGATGCTTTTCAGCCCGAAGCGATGGGCGAGTTCGGCGATCTTGCCGACGCCGACCTCGTTGGCCAGACGGACGGCGATGGTGTTGATGGAGTGGGCCAGCGCCGTGGCCACGGTCACCGGCCCGCGATAGCCGCCGCCATAGTTTCCGGGCGACCAAAGGCCGATGCGGATCGGCGCGTCGTCGCGGGTGTCGGTGGGTTTGACGCCGGTCTCCAGCGCCGCTGCGTAGACAAACGGCTTGAACGACGAGCCCGGCTGCCGCTCGGCCTGGCTGGCGCGGTTGTAGGCGGAAAGCTGGTGGTCGCGGCCGCCGACCAGGGCGCGGATCGCCCCGCCCGGCGCCAGCAGCACCAGAGCGCCCTGACGGATATTATCCCGCCGCCCTTCGCTGTCGATGGTCTGGCGCACTACGGACTGGGCGGTGGCCTGCAGGCTTGAATCGACCGTCAGCTTCACCACCAGGTCCGGGGCCTGACCGCCGGCGATCTGCACCGCCTGGGCGGCGGCCATGTCCAGCACATAGCCGAAATCGCCCTCGCCCGGAGCCTCCGGCGCGAGCTTGGGCGGATGCGCCAGCGCGTCCTGTTCGTCGGCGGCGCTGATCCAGCCCTGGGCGTGCATGGTGGCCAGGACCAGGTGCGAGCGGGCCAGGGCCGCGTCCATATCGTTGGTCAGGGCCAGCTTGGTCGGCGCCTTGGGCAGGGAGGCGAGCAGGGCGGCCTGGCCAAGGTCGAGCTGGCTCGCCGGCTTGCCGAAATAGGTCTGGGACGCGGCGTCGATGCCATAGGCGTTGTCGCCGAAGAAGATGCGGTTGAGGTAGAGTTCGAGCACCTCGTCCTTGCTCATCTCCTGTTCCAGCCGCCAGGCGATCACCGACTCCTCCAGCTTGCGCCGGATGGTCTGTTTCGGTGTCAGGTAGAGGGTGCGCGCCAGCTGCTGGGTGAGGGTCGAGCCGCCCTGTACGGTGTGTCCGGCGCGCCAATTGGTCCAGGCGGCGCGGGCTATGCCTCGGAAATCGACCGGCCCGTGCTGGTAGAAACGCCGGTCCTCGGCGGCCAGAAAGGCGCGCGGCACATAGGGCGGCAGCTCGGCCAGGGTGATCGCCGAGCCGTGCTTGGGGCCGCGGGTGGCCAGCACCTTGCCGTTCATGTCTTCGAAGGTCATGCCCGGCGCCTGGTTGACCACCATCAGCGCCTGGGGCTCCGGAATGTCCGGCACGCCGTCGAGGAAGACCTTGATCGCAATGGCGCCGGCGCCGACAGCCACGAGCACCACGGCCACCATGACGGCGACAACCAGCGGCCAGACGCGCACGCGCCGGCGCGGCGGCTGCGACGGCGGGGCGGGACGGCGCGGCGCGCCGCGGCCGAATCGCGCCGGCGGCTCGCCGGGCCGCGCGGGATCTGGGTTGGATGGCTCAGTCACGGGTCAGGCTTCTATACTGGACGTTTCGATGCAGTTGGCGGCTTTCTGAGCGATGACACGCAAACCTTTCTGGGAGGCCAAGTCGCTGCGGCAGATGACCGTGCCGGAATGGGAGAGCCTTTGCGACGGCTGCGGCCTGTGCTGCCTGATCCGCTTCGAGGATGAAAACACCGGCGAGGTCGTCCCGACGCGGGTGGCGTGCCGGCTGTTCGACACCGATCGCTGCCAGTGCACCGACTATGCCAACCGCAAGGCGTCCGTGCCCGACTGCGTCAAGCTGACGCCCTACAATATCGACGACCTCGCCTGGATGCCGAAGAGCTGCGCCTATCGGCGCCTGAACGAGGGCCGTGGCCTGGCCTGGTGGCATCCGCTGGTCAGCGGCGACCGCGAAAGCGTCCATGCGGCCGGCGTCAGCATCCGTGGCCAGACCATATCCGAGGCGGTGCTGGCGGAGCCGGAGGACGCGATCGACTTCGAGGCGCTGGATTTGATGCGCGAGCGCGGCGACGACTGAGGGTCGCGCGCTGTTGCAATAATATCACAATCGGCCTTGCATGGCGCCGCGAACCGCTTAATTGAGGGGCTGAAAGCGGCTTCCCATTCAAAGGCGATCACGGCGTTGGCGCAGGACCCCTATCAGGAACTCGGCGTCGCGCGTCAGGCGAGCAAGGACGAGATCAAGCGCGCCTTCCGCAAGCTGGCCAAACAGCTGCACCCCGACAAGAATCCCGGCGACAAGGCCGCGGAGGAACGGTTCAAGCGAATCTCGGCGGCCTTCGACCTGCTCGGCGACGAGGAGAAGCGCAGGAAGTTCGACCGCGGCGAGATCGACGCCGATGGGCGCGAGGTCATGCGCGGCTATGCCGGCGGCGATCCGTTCGGCGGCGGCGGATTCCGCGGCGGTCCCGGCGGTCCGGGCGCCGGCGCCGCGTTCGAAGGCG
This sequence comes from Caulobacteraceae bacterium, assembly GCA_965277425.1. GTDB lineage: Bacteria > Pseudomonadota > Alphaproteobacteria > Caulobacterales > Caulobacteraceae > Poindextera. The sequence goes on along the minus strand of CBDICR010000006.1, from coordinate 194,505 downwards.
TCGACCTGAACGATATATTGGGCGAGATGTTCGGCGCGCGCGGCGCCCAGCGCGGCGGCGGGGGGTTCGGCGGCTTTGGCGGCGGCGGCGCCCCGCAGCGCGGATCCGACGTGCGCGCGCAGCTCGAGATCGACCTGGAAGACGCCATCCTGGGCGCGCGCAAGCGGATCAGTTTTTCCGACGGCCGCACTATCGACGTGACTATTCCCAAGGGCGCGGCCGAGGGCCAGGTGCTGCGGCTGAAGGGCCAGGGCTCGCCGGGGCGCGCCGGGGCGGGCGATGCGCTCATCGAACTGGCGATCCGGCCGCATCCGGTCTTCCGGCGCGAGGGCGACCATCTGGTCATGGACCTGCCGGTCTCGGTGCCCGACGCCGTCCTGGGCGCCAAGGTCGAGGCGCCGACGCCCGAAGGCCCGGTGACGCTGACCGTGCCGAAGGGCTCCAATGCCGGATCGACCCTGCGCCTGAAGGGCCGCGGCCTGCCCGGCGCACGCGGCGCGCGCGGCGATCTCCTGGCCCGGCTGCAGATCGTCCTGCCGGAGACCGGCGATCCCGCCCTGGAACAGTTCGCCGAAACCTGGCGCAAGGAGCGACCCTATATGCCGCGCCGGCGTTAGGGCGGAAGCTGCATGCCCTTCTCCCGCGAGGGGAGAAGGGGCGCGAGGCCTTAGCGCGCGACCGTCCGGTCGATCAGCACCGCCAGCATCAGGGCGGGGCCGTCGTGGGCGACCCAGGCGTGGTTGGTGGCGCGCTGGATGACCACCTGGCCGGGTTTCAGGCGGGTCTCGCCATCCTCCAGGATCAGGCTGACATCGCCCTTCAGGACGCAGATGACGTCGAGGCTCTCGGTCTCGTGCATCAGCGAATGCCGGGTCTGATCGATCAGGTGATGAGCCGCGCCAATGCTCTCGAACGAGCGCCGGATCGCCGCGTCGAGGCTGGGCTTCGGTATGCCCGGCGGCAGCGGCTCGACCACGAACCAGCGCACCTTGACCCCGCCCTTGGGCGGCGAAAGCACCACCGCGCCCTTGCTCTGGTCCGCCGTGGCCTTCGGGTCCAAAGGCTGGTCGAGTTGATCGATCCAGATCTCCAACAGCCGCGCCGGGGAGATTTCGCCCGGCGGCCCGTCGATAATGATGGTCGAGCGGTTCTGCGCGTCGTTGCCGGTGACGATGCGGCGTAAACTCTCCTCGAAACCCGGATAACTCATCTCACTGCCCTCAATCATCTCGACCAAGGCGTCGCGCACGCCCAGATGAAAGAGCCGAATTAACGCCATCGTCCAGCCGCGATCAAAGCCCTAAACTGTCGCTCGGAAGGTCGGTCTGGTCTATTCAGGCCCTATTCAGCGGGGCTGGTGCAGGAAGGGCGTTATGAAACCGATGCCCATCCTTATCGCCAGCCTGGTGCTGGCGGTCTTGGCCGCGCCGGTTGCTGGCCAGGGATGGAACGGCGGCCATGGCGGGCGCGGTGGTGAGCGCGGCGGCCCGTCTGCGGGCCCGGGACCGCGGGGCTTTTCAGGCCCGCACGAAGAGCGAGGCCCGCCGCAGCAGGGCTTTCGCGGCCCGCCGCAGGAACAACCTTTCCGAGGCCCGCCCGAGCCCTATGGCGCGCCGCCGCCTGGGTCTGGCTGGCAGGGCGATTCCCTCGGCGCCGGTTGGGGACCGCAGCAGGACGAGGTGCGCCAGGGCGTTCGGCAAAGGCGTTTCGTGCCGCTCGGCCGGGCCATCCAGTCGATCCGCCGGCGCGGCCCTGGCCACGAACTCGACGCCGGCCTGGAGCAATGGGGCGGCCGGCCCGCCTATCGCGTGCGATGGGCGGCCCCGAACGGTCACCGGATCGACTATATGGTTGACGCGGAAAGCGGCGCCATATTGAGCGCCGACGGAGGACGATAGCCCCATGCGCATCCTTTTGGCCGAGGACGACCCGGATTTGTCGCGCCAGTTGAAACAGGCGCTGGCCGACGCGGATTACGCGGTCGACCACGCCCCCGACGGCGAAGAGGCCCACTTCCTCGGCGACACCGAGCCCTATGACGCGGTGATCCTGGATCTGGGCCTGCCGAAGATCGACGGCGTCTCGGTGCTCGAACGCTGGCGGCGCGACGGCAAGTCGATTCCCGTGCTGATCCTGACCGCCCGCGGCGCCTGGAGCGAAAAGGTGGCCGGCTTCGACGCCGGCGCCGACGACTATCTGACCAAGCCCTTCCATACCGAGGAGCTACTGGCGCGGCTGCGCGCGCTGCTGCGCCGCTCGGCGGGCCACGCGGCCGCGACGCTGTCCTGCGGCGGCTTGCGGCTGGATCCGCGCGCGGCGCGTGCCTCGGTGAACGGCGAGCCGTTGCGGCTCACCTCGCTGGAATATCGCCTGATGCATTATCTGATGATGCACCAGGGCCGGGTGATCAGCCGCACCGAACTGGTCGAACACCTCTACGACCAGGATTTCGACCGCGATTCCAACACCATCGAGGTCTTCGTCGGCCGCGTCCGCAAGAAGATCGGGCCGGACCGGATCGAGACGGTGCGCGGGCTGGGCTATCGCCTCATTCCGCTGGAGGGCGAGGCGGACGGCGCGTGAAACTCAGCGACCTCTGGCGCCCATCGCTGGCGCGGCGGCTGGTGATGCTGGCGGCCGTCTGGAGCTTGGTGGTGCTCATGGTCAGCGGCCTGGTGCAGATCACGCTGTTCCATCACGCCTCGGTGATGCGGTTCGATGACGACCTGCGCGAGGACGCCGAGAGCCTGTTCGCCGGCTCCAGCATCGACGACCAGGGTCAGGTCGATGCGCCGCCCCTGACCGACCCGGCCGCGACCCGGGCCTATTCCGGCACCTATTGGGAAATCGCCGAGTCGGCCGGGGGACGGCTGCACGCCCTGGTCCGCTCGCGCTCGCTATGGGATTCCGAGTTGCAGGAGCCGCCGGGCGGCCCGGGCGCCCTGCAGGCGGCGCCGGGCAGGATGGTCTACTACACCACTACCGGCCCGGCCCACGAACCGCTGCGCGCGGCGGCGATGCAGGCGACCCTGCCCGGCCGGACGCCGCCGGTGATCTTCATGACCGCGGAGGACCTGACCCCGGTCGAGGCCTCGGCCAAGCGATTCGCCGTGGAGACGGCGGTCAGCCTGATCGTACTCGGCGTCGGCCTGATCATGGTGGTGCTGATCCAGGTTCGGGTCGGCCTGGGACCGCTTTTCGCGCTCCAGCGCGAGGTGTCGGACGTACGCACCGGCAAGGCCAACCGCCTGGATGGCGACTATCCCGCCGAGGTCGAGCCGCTGGCGGCGGAGCTGAACGCGCTGGTGGCCCACGATCAGGAGGTGGTCGAGCGCCAGCGCACCCATGTCGGCAACCTGGCCCATGCCTTGAAGACGCCGCTCTCGGTGATGCTGGCCGAGGCCGAACGCCATCCGGGGCCCCTGGCCGAGGTCGTCTCGCGCCAGGCCGACACCATGCGCGACCATGTCGACCATCACCTGCGCCGCGCCCGCGCCGCCGCCCGTTCGCAGGCGCCGCGCGAGCGGACCGCGGTCGCGCCCGTTCTTGAAGAGCTGGCCCACGCGCTGGAGCGCATCTTCCTGGATCGCGCGGTGACGATCGACTGGCGCTGTCCGGACAGTGTCCTGTTTCAGGGCGAGCGGCAGGACCTTTTGGAGATTCTCGGAAACGTGCTGGAGAACGCCTGCAAATTCGCCGTGCGGCGGGTCAGGGCCGAGGCCAGGGTGGTCCATCCCGACCGTATCTGCCTGGTGGTCGAGGACGACGGGCCGGGCCTGCCGAGCGAGCGGCGCGCCGAGGTTTTCAAGCGCGGCGAGCGCCTGGACGAGAGCGCGCCGGGCTCGGGCCTGGGGCTGTCCATCGTCGACGAACTCGCGCGCGCCTATGGCGGCGGTGCGACCTTGAGCGATTCCAACCTTGGCGGCCTGCGCGTCGTGCTCGATCTGCCGCGAGCGGAAAGCTAGCGCCCTTTTGGGCTTCCTTAACGCGCGCTCAAGCATGATGGGCGCGAACGCCATCTCGGCGCGTGAGCGACTTGGCATGCCCGGCCTGACCAACACCCAGACCTCCGGCCTGAAGGCCGTGTTCGGCGTCGTGAGCGACGCGCTCGTGCGCAATCTGCAACTCGCCCTCTGCGAGGAGGCCACGCTGGGCGGGCCGATCGCGGTGGTGCACGAACTGCTGTGCAACGAAGCGGCCGATCGTCGGCTGCGACGGCTGGTGCTGGCGCCGGTTGGGCTGCTCTGCCGGACCTCGCCGTGGAAGGCCGTGTCCTTTCCCGAGGCGACGCCGCTGCTGCTCTGGCGGGCGCTGAAGGAGACCTCGCCCGCGCTCGTCGAAGAGGCCGCCGCGGCCAGCTGCAAGCCGCTCGACGCGGATGCGCCGAGCGACCCCGTCTATGACCAGCTCTGCCTGTCGGCGGCCCAGGGTCTGCGCTGCGAGGCCAGGGCCTTCCAGGCCGCAAGCGACCTGCTCGACGCGGCGGCCAAGCATGGCGCGGCGACCTTCGCCAGCTATCTGGACCTCGCCCCGATCACCCGTGCGGCGCTGCTGCGCCTGCCGGACTGGGTCGGCCGCATGAGCGACGACCGCGCGGCCGGCGCCAGGCTGGCCTACAAGGACGCGGTCGAACTGACCGACGACGCCGGGCCGCAGTTCTTCGAAATGCTGTTCGCGCATCTGCCGGAGCCCTGGCAGATCCTGCGCGTCATGTCGGCGATCATGGACCATCCGGGCGATCGGTACGTCGCCGTCTCCGAGCTAGCGCGCTTCGGCGACTACATCATCGACGACGTCGACCGGCGACTGGCCGCCTTCAAGGCGTTCGATCCCAACCAGGGCGCGCAGGCGGGCACGGCCGCCGGCGAGGCGCTGCAGATCGCCGCCGTCGAGATCGCCGAGTTCGAGACCTCCATCGAGCTCAGCCGCGAGGGGCCGTGGGGCGTGCGCATCGGCCAGCAGAAGAAGCTTTTGGCCCAGTCGGCCGAGGCCCGGCTGGAGCAGATCGGCAAGGCGCTGAACGCGGCCCTGCCGCTGCGCATGGTGCGGCTGGGCAAGGGCCTGCGCGGCCTGCCCAGGCTCGACGCCGATCCCGATCCCGCGGCGCTGCGGCGCGCCGAGGGGCTAATGGCCTTTTTCGACCACGCGCGCGGCTCGGCCGCCCAGTCCGGCTACGGCGCCGCGCGGGCCAAGGCCGCGGAGATGATCGAGGAACGCCTGGATCAATATGTCGAGGACCTGCTCGAGATGCTTCGCGCCGAAGACCCGGGCCCGGTCGAGCGCATCCACGCCTTCCTCGAAGTCACCGCCGGCTTCATGGCTCAGGCCCACGGCGAAAAAGCCGCCCAGATCGTCCGCCGCCGCGCCGCCGCGGCGTAAGCTGCTCGCAAGACGTCGTCCCTGAACAGCGTTGGCATGTAGCCCTTTGCGGGCGAACGCAGGCGCGCAAGATAGTCGAGGCTGTAATCCGCGTTGTCGGCGACGATGAGTGCTCGTGGTCCGATATTGGGGAGGCTTGCACGTACGGGTATCGGCGCCTGCGGCGATGGCCTAGCCTAGGCGGTTCAACTCGGGAGAGCGGGCGCGGACATGCTTACGGTTCATCATCTGGGGATTTCCCAATCCGAACGCATCGTGTGGCTATGCGAGGAGCTGGGGCTCGACTACGCGCTCAAACGCTACGATCGGCGGACGGACAACCGCCTTGCGCCTGACGACTACAAGGCGCTGCACCCGATGGGGATCGCGCCGGTGATCACCGACGGCGACCTGGTTCTGGGCGAGAGCGGCGCAATCTGCGACTACCTCTGCGCGCGCTATGGCGACGGGCGACTGGCGCCCGGCCTGGACGATGCGGATTTCGCCGACCACCTGTTCTGGTTTCACTGGTCGAACGGGACCTTCATGACCACGCTGATGATGCAGCTGGTGCTGGCCAGGGGCGGCGACGGCAATCCGGCCGCGGCCTTCGTCGACGATCGCAGCCGGCGGGGTTGGGCGATGGTCGAGGCGAGGCTCGGCCAGGCGCCGTACTTCGGCGGCGCGAACCTCACCACCGCCGACATCATGATGGGCTACTGCCTGACCACCGGTCGGGCGTTTCGCGGCCTGTCGATCGAGGGCTATCCCAATCTGAGGGCCTATCTCCAGCGCATCGGCCAGCGCCCCGCCTACCAGAGGGCGATGGCCAAGGCCGAGCCCGGCATGGCGCCGATGCTGGACTGATCGCATTGCCTCGGTCAAAAGCCGAGGTTCGGGCGTCTCCTTCACAGGTCGCGGAAGAGCGGGCTTGCGTCCTTAAACTAAACGGCGTTCACTTGCGGCTTCGACGCGCTCTTATTGCGGACGATGGTTTTACGCCGAGCGCCAACACAAGGTCGCGGGGATAGCCGATGAGCGATGGATCGATTGACCTGAAGAGCGCGCGCGAGGCCGCTTACGCCACGCCCCTGGAGGCGCTGAATCCGTCGCGGCCGGCTCTCTTCGAGCAGGACGCCATGTGGCCGTATTTTGAGCGGCTTCGACGCGAGGATCCGGTCCATTTCACGCCAGAGGCCGACATCGCCGCCCACTGGTCGATCACCCGCTACAACGACATCATGGCGGTCGACACCAATCACGAGGTCTTTTCCTCCGCGGGCGGCATCACCTTGCCGCCGAGCGAGGCTCGCGTGCAGCAGATGATCGCGGAAGGCGGCGAGCCGGCCGGCGGCGGTCTTTTCGGCGGACCTGGCGGCGGCCAGGGCGGGGGCGGGGGCGGGCCGAGCATGTTCATCGCCATGGATCCGCCAAAGCACGACGCGCAGCGCAAGACCGTAAGCCCGGCGGTGTCGCCGTCCAATCTGGTGGCGATGGAGCCGCTGATCCGCGAACGCGCGGCGGCGATCCTGGAGTCGCTGCCGATCGGCGAGGAATTCGACTGGGTCGACAAGGTGTCCATGGAGCTCACGGCGATGACGCTCGCCACGCTCTTCGACATGCCGCAGGAGGATCGCCGGCGCCTCACCCGCTGGTCCGATGTCGTCATGGCCCAGCCCGGCCGCGGCCTGGTGGACAGCTGGGACCAGAAGCGCGCCGAGATGTTCGAGTACGGCACCTACTTCCTCAACCTCTGGAACCAGCGCGTGAACGCCCCGCCGGCGGGCGACCTGATCTCCATGCTCGCGCACGGGGCGCAGACCCGGGACATGAACCAGTTCGAATACCTGGGGAACGTGATCCTGCTGACCATCGGCGGTAACGACACCACACGCAACACCATCTCGGGCAGCGTCTACGCCTTGAACAAAAACCCGGACCAATACGCCAAGCTCCGCGCCGATCCGTCGCTCATCCCGTCGATGGTCTCCGAGACGATCCGTTGGCAGACGCCGCTCGCGCACATGAAGCGCACGGCCACGCGAGACGTCGAGTTCGGAGGAAAGATGATCCGCAAGGGCGATATCGTCGCCATGTGGTACGTGTCGGGCAACCGCGACGACGAGGTCATCGAGCGGGCCGACGACTACCTGATCGACCGCCCGCGGCCGCGCCAGCATCTGTCTTTTGGATTCGGCATCCATCGCTGCGTCGGCAATCGCCTCGCCGAACTGCAACTGCGGGTCATCTGGGAAGAAATCCTGCGGCGCTTCCCGGAGATCGTGGTTACGGGCGAGCCCAAGCGAGTCTATTCGACCTTTGTGAAGGGCTACGAAACCCTGCCGGTGATCATCCCTCGACGCCATTGAGGCCGAGCCGGGCGCACTCGCCCTGTCTCCCTGGAAGACAATCCGTTTGGGCCGGCGGTCATTGGCGCGGCCGTTTGCTACTCTGCCGGCTTAAGCGCCACATCGACCATGATCTCAGCCGAGATGTCCTCCAACGCCGCCTGGATTCGGCTGGCCCAGAGTTCGGTCGGGAGCCTAAGGCGCGCCTCGATGTGGAACAGCGGGGCGCCGGCGTGCGGCTCGGCGTCGATCCAGGATTTGAACGTCTCGATATTTGCGCCGAGGCCGCTCAGCACCGTGGTCACCTGGTTTACGATCCCAGGCTGATCCTGGCCGACCAGGCTGAAATAGAAGGCCTCGCCGTCAACGCCGCTCTGGTCGATGGCGGGCGCAATTCGCACCTCCAGGCCATGGGCATCCACCGCGCCGACGGTGGACCGCAAGTCCTCAACGGCATCGGCTTCCACTTCGACCAGCACCGCCCCGACATAGAGGCCGCCCAGTCGGCTGAGATGGCTTTCCAGCCAATTACCGCCGGCCGAGAGAACGGCGGCCGCCAACGCCCGCGTGAGTCCGGGTCGGTCGCTGCCGACCACGTTAAGCACCATCAAAGACATCGGCAAATCTCAGAAGGCTCCTGGCCCTGGTCGTTGGAAGTCAGGCGCCGTTGTTATTACACGGCCGATCGCGACGCCACGGTGAGCAACGCGGGCCCCGATCCCGCGCCGCCCAGATAGAGAGCAGGGTCAAGCCGCCTCGGGACCGAGGTTGATGCCGCTCCGGCGCCTTCGGAGCAGGTCACGGCGCCGGCCTGAAACGACGCCAGCGGCTCAGGAACGTGGGGTCGCCGACGAGTTTGCGCCATAGCGAAGCCCGTCGACGAGGAGGGCGACCATGCGCTCCGCCCGGCCGGGTCCGGCATTGTGGGCCGATATACACAGGCTGGCCACCGCGCCGAGAAGCTCGTCGGCATCGACGTCGGTGCGAACTTCGCCCGCGGCGGTCGCGGCCTTGAGAAGCATACGAACGGCGGGGCGAAGCCGCCGGTCGAAGTAGAGCGGCAGGGTGTCGTACGCCGGATCGCCCGAGTGCAGAGCCTCGGCGAGGCCACGCTTGGCGGCGATGAAGGCCGCGTATCGCTGCATCCAGCTCGCAAGCGCGTCGAAGGGCCCTCGCTCGGCTGACAGGATCGGCGCGGCATCGGCGCAGACGTCGATTTCGCGACGGAAGACGGCGGCGATCAGGTCCGAGCGCTGCGGAAAATGCCGGTAAAGGGTGCCGAGCCCGACGCCCGCCTTCTCCGCGATTTCCCTTACCGGCGCGTCCACGCCTGAGGTTGCAAACACCGCCTTGGCCGCGTGGAGCAACGCGTCGAGGCTGCGCTGTGCGTCGGCGCGCACGCGCCGTTCCGCGCCCCCCCGGATCCCCGCGACCTCGTTGCGGTCCTGCGGTCTGTCGATCACGAGGTCTCCCCTTGCAAAACGGATCATTGATCCATATAAATTCGGAACAGCGATCCGCTTGAGGTTCTAATGGAGCCGGAAAGCGCTGGCAACAAACCACCAACCAACGAGGCACGCATGCAAGACAAACCCGTCGCCCTGGTCACCGGGGCCAATCAAGGCATCGGTCTTCAGATCGCCAAGGATCTGGTGGCCCACGGCTTCACCGTACTGGTCGGCTCGCGCAACCTCGAGCGCGGCGAGGCCGCGGCTACGGAGATCGGTCCGGACGCCCGCGCGCTGCAGCTCGACGTGACGGATCATGCCTCGATCACCGCCGCGGCGGAGCGGGTTGGCGGCGAGTTCGGCCGTCTGGACGTGCTGATCCAGAACGCGGCCATCTCGAATACGAACAAGCAGCCCGGCCAATCCGTCGAGGCATACTCAAAGACGACCCGCCCGAGCGTCGTGTCGCTCGATGAAATGCGCGCGGTTTGGGACACCAACGTGTTCGGGATCCTCGCCGTTTACCAGGCGATGCTGCCGCTGTTGCGCCAGACGCCGGGCGCCCGCATCGTCAACGTGTCGAGCGGCGTTGGGTCGCTGACGACGAATTCGGACCCGGCCTTCTCCTACCGCGCGATCTTCGGCCCCGTCTACCCGGCCTCCAAGACGGCGCTCAACGCTTTGACGCTGGCCATGGCGCTGGAGCTGGAGCCCGAGGGGATCAAGGTCAACGCCGTCTCTCCGGGCTTCACCAAGACCAACCTCAACGGATACGCGGGCACGGAGACGCTCGAGGAGGGCGCCCGCGAGGCGGTGCGCGTCGCGCTGCTCGGCCGGGACGGCCCGACGGGAATGTTCACGCGTTGGGAAAACGAGACGATCCCATGGTGAGAGGGGAGCCACGGTCTCCACGAAAAAGGGCGGCGCATCGCTGCGCCGCTCTTCACGGCGTTCAGACATCCGCCGGCCGTCTTAAGCCGCCTTGTCGGTCTCGAGGACGGGCGTCTCGGCGCCGGCCTTGATCTCGATGCGGCGCGGCTTGAGCTGCTCGGGCAGTTCGCGCTTCAGCGAAATGGCCAGGAGGCCGTCGGTCAGCTGGGCCTCGGTCACCACCACGTAGTCGGCGAGCTGGAAGCGGCGCTCGAAATTGCGCTCGGCCAGGCCGCGGTGCAGGAAGCGACGGGTCTCGTCGTTGGCGACCTTGCGGCCCTGGACGGTGAGCGTGTTTTCCTTGGCTTCGATCGTCAGCTCTTCGGGTTTGAACCCGGCGACGGCGATCTCGATCCGGTAGGCGTTCTCGTCGGTCCGTTCGATATTGTAGGGCGGATAGCCCGAGGCGCTGTCGGTCGCCGCGGCGGCGTCCAGCAGCGCGGCCAGCCGGTCGAAGCCGACGGCGGAGCGATAAAGGGGGGTGAAGTCGATCGTACGCATAAGCATCCTCCTGCTTGAGCAAGGTCGCGATTTGAGTACGGATCCTGAGCGCGCGCCTTCAATCTGGCCGCACGCGGGTCCGTAAAGGCCCGGACATCCAGCGCCTTCGCCAATGAGGTAGGAGGCGCAATTCGCCGTTCAAGGGCTTGCGCGCCCGCATCGGCGCCCTTGAAATGCCGTCCTGACACGCTCAAGGCTTGACGCATGATCAATCGCAGACTGGCGCTTGCCTCCGCCATCGCCTCGGCCGCCGCCTTCGCCGTGCGCGCCCAGGACAATCCCATACGCCATTCGCCCCACGCCGGGCCGCCGCCGCAGAGCGATTACGACCCGGCCCTGGTCGCCCTGGTCAACGGGCCGCAGCGCTCGGCGGCCAACAAGGCGCGCGACCCCTGGCGCCATCCCTTGGAGACCTTGAGCTTCTGGGGCCTGCAGCCGGGCCTGGTGGTGGCCGACATCGATCCTGGCGGCGGTTATTGGACCGAGATCGTCGCGCCCTATCTCGCCCAGGGCGGCGGCGGCTACATCGCCGGCATGGCCGATCCCAACGATCCCGCCGCATCCGAGGGCGCCAAGCGCGGCCGCGCAGCCTTCGAGGTGAAGTACGGCGATCGCGCCGTCTATGGCCCGATCACCTACGCGCCGTTCAGCGCCGCCGGCGGCTTCGTCGCCCCGGCCAACTCGATCGATCTGATCCTCTATTGCCGCTATGTGCACGACCTGATGGGGATCCCCGGGGCGCTGCCGCGTGCGCTCGGCGACTTCTATTCGTCGCTCCGGCCCGACGGGATTCTCGCCGTGGAGGAGCACCGCGCCGACCCGCGCGCCATGGTGCCCAACGCCACCGACGGCTATGTGGCGACGGACTACGTCATCGGCGAGGCGCGCAAGGCCGGTTTCGCCTTCCAGAAGGCGTCCGAGATCAACGCCAATCCCAAGGACACCAAGGACTATCCCTTCGGCGTGTGGACCCTGCCGCCGACCCGCCGCAGCGCGCCCGCGGGCCAGCCGCCCAACCCCGCCTTCGACCACACCCGATACGACGCCATCGGCGAGAGCGACCGGATGACGCTGAGGTTCGCAAAGCCGACGAGCGCTTAAGCCGCCCGATGCTGGACGCGCCGGCGATCCGATCTCATCCCAACGGTCCCGCCCCGTCCGGCGGCAGCGCCGAATGGATCGAGGCCGCGGGCGGTCACCGCCAGCGCGCCGCCTATTATCCGGCCGCAGAGCCGGTCGGCACGGTGGTGATCTCGGCCGGCCGCACCGAATTCATCGAGAAGTATTTCGAGGTCATCGGCGAACTGCGGGATCGCGGCTTCAGCGTGCTGATCCACGACTGGCGCGGCCAGGGCCTGTCGACGCGCCTTTTGCCCGACGCGCTGAAGGGGCATGCCGACCGGTTCCACGACCTGGTCGCCGATTTCGGTCGGCTGCTCGACCACTATCAGGACCGGCTGCCCAGGCCCTGGATATCGCTCAGCCATTCGATGGGGGGCTGCCTGACCATGCTGGCCCTGGCGCGGGGCGAGCAACGATTTTCCGCCGCGATCCAGAGCGCGCCCATGCTCGGCCTCAAGCCTCAGCGGCAGCTTCACCTGCGCGCCGCGGTCTGGCTGATGGCCCACCTCGGCGCGGCCAACGCCTATGCGCTCGGCGGCCCGGGCGATCCCTTCACCTCGACCTTCGAGGCCGACCGGCTGACCCACGACCGCGCCCGCTTCGACCGCACCCACGCCCTGATCCTCGAGCACCGCGACCTGGCGCTCGGCGGGGTGACCTGGGGCTGGGTCGACAGCGCCTTCGAGGCGATCGCCTGGCTGCACCGCACGCGGCGGCTGGCGCAGGTCGCCATCCCCGTCACCCTCATCGGCGCCGGGCTGGACAATCTCGTCGACAATCACGGCCAGAAGCTGGTCGCCGATCATCTGCCGCACAGCCGCTATCTGGAGATCCCCGAGGCCTTCCACGAGATCCTGATGGAGACCGACGACATCCGCGCCCTGTTCTGGCGCGAGTTCGACGCCCTGGCGACCTCTATTTTGCCGAGCGCCTGAGGGCGACCAGGGCCTCGTCAAGGCAGGCCGCATCGCCGGCGATGGCCACCTGTCCCGCCTCCGGTCCCACCGGCTGGCCGCGCCAGTCGGTGACCGTCCCGCCGGCGCCGGCGATCACGGGAATCGCCGCCTCGATGTCCCAAGGCTTGAGGCCGGCCTCGATGACCAGGTCCAGCGCGCCCAGCGCCACCATGGCGTAGGCATAGGCATCGCAGCCCAGCCGGGCGAGCTTGGCGGCCGCGCGCACCTGTCGCCAGGCGCCGCGCTCGGCGCCGTCGAAGATGGCCGGATCGGTGGTGGCGATGACGGCGTTGGTCAAAAGCGGGCAGGGGCGCACCTTCAGCGGCCGGCTCTGCCCTCGGGCTATCAGCCGGGCGCTCGTCGGCGAGCCCAGGAAGATCTCGTCCAGATAGGGTTGTCCGATCGAGCCCAGCACGGGCTCGCCCTGGAACCTGAGCCCGATCAGGGTGGTCCAGACCGGCAGGCCGGCGATGAAGGCCCGGGTGCCGTCGATCGGATCCAGCACCCAGACGAACTCGGCGCCCGCCCGCTCCTCGCCATATTCCTCGCCGATGAAGCCATGGTCGGGGAAACGCTCGGCGACCAATTTGCGGATGGCGGCCTCGCCGCCCTTGTCGGCCTCGGTGACCGGATCGAACCACCCGTCATGGCCCTTGTCGACCAGGCCGTTCTCAACGCGAAAGAGTGGCAGTATGGCCTCGGCCGAGACGGCGTTCAGCTCGATCAGCAGGGCCTCGAGCGTCTCGATGCGGTCGGGCGAAAGGACGTCGGCCATGCATCACGGCTTAGACGCTCGCGGGCCGCGCGGGAAGCGTTCAGCTGACCTCGGCTGTCCCATGCAGGGACTTGGCCAGGTCGAGCAGCCGCCGGCGCGGGCGCTCGCCCAGCTGATAATAGGCGCGCACCAGGTCGAGGGTCTCCTTGCGCGCCAGCACCTCGCCCCCCTCGGCCTGTTCGCCGTGCGGGTCGCAGCGCGGGCCTTCGGCCAGGCCGTCGTAGAAATAGCCGACCGGAACCTCCAGCGCCGCGGCGATCCGCCAGATCCTGGCGGCCGAAATGCGGTTGGCGCCGCACTCGTACTTCTGAATCTGCTGGAAGCGGACGCCGACGACGGAGGCGAGCTGCTGCTGGGTCAGGCCGAGCAGGCGCCGGCGGCGGCGCAGCCGGCGACCGAGATGAAGATCGATATCGTTGCCCACGGGCTGGCCTTTCAATACCTTCTCGTCCCAAACCAGGACGGCTGAGTGAATCGATGGCAATCCACATGCCGTGGCGGTTGAACCCCAAAGAGTTGAATCGGTCGCCGCGGGCCGCGCGCGTTTCGCCTGGCGCGGGATAGGTCATGGCCGGCAAGCGCGGCCGCCGCGCCCAGGACCTGATCTGGCGCATCGAGGCGTTCGGATTCGACGTGGCGACCGTGGTTTTGCGCCTGCTGCCGGTGGATTTCGCCTCCGATCTCGGCGCGGTTCTGATGCGCTGGATCGGCCCTTTGACCGGCGTGCAAAAGACGGTGGACCGGAACCTGCGCATCGCCTTTCCCGACATGTCGCCCGAGGCGCGCCGGCGCGTTGCGATCGCCCAGTGGGGGAATTTCGGCCGCTACTGCTTCGAGATGCCGCTGATGGATCGCCTGACCCCGGCCAGGGGCCGCGTGGAGGTGATCGGCGCCGAGCGCCTGGCCGATATCGCCGGCGGCGCCGAGGCGGCGGTCTATGTCTCAGGCCACCTGGCCAATTTCGAGGTGATGGCCGCGGTGCTGATGGACGCCGGCATCAAGTGCCAGGTCACCTATCGGCCCACCAACAACCCCTATTTCGACCAGCGCATCATCGAGAGCCGGCGCAACTACGGCATCAGCATGTTCGCGCCCAAGGGCGAGACGGCGGCGATCCGCGGCCTCTTCGCGGCGCTGAAGCGCGGCGAGGCGGTGGCGCTTTTGACCGACCAGAAGTTCAACGAGGGGATCACCGACCCCTTCTTCGGCCAGCCGGCGCGCACCTCCACCGGCGCGGTGCGGCTGGTGCTGCGCACCGGGGCGCGGCTGCAGCTGGGCTATATCGAGCGGCTGAAGAGCGCCCGCTTCCGCGCCGTGGTCTGCGAGCCCATCTATCTTGAGAACACCGACGACCCCGCCGCGGACCTGGCGCATGGGGTGCGGGTGATCAACGCCTTCCTCGAAGAGCGCATCCGCGCCCGTCCCGAGGACTGGTGGTTCTGGGTGCACAAACGCTGGACCGACGAGGTCTATGCGGCGCTCGGCGACTAGGTTGAGCGAGCTTGGTCCGGATTGAGCTCACGCCAGCGCTTCAGCGCCTGTTCCGGACCGGCATAGGCTTCCTGGGCGACCGGGTTCCAGTAGCGCAGCGCCTCCAGCGAAATCTTCTCGCCGGTCACCGCGCAGAGCACGAAGCGGCCGGGCTTGAGCACGGCGTACTCCCCGTCCCCATAGTGCAGGACGGCGAGGCCGGGCTCGTTGGCGAGATTGCGATCGTAGGCGTTCATCGCGGGCAGTCTATCGCAGGATTGAGGCGAGTTGAACCGGCATTCCAAGGCCCGCTCGTGCCCGCGAAGGCGGGATTCCAGGTTTTTCTAGGGATTTGGTGGGTTTCGGCCCGCTCGAAGATGAACACCAAGGTCACCAAGCCCACCAAGACGAGAAAAGGTCAGCGCTGAACCTTGGTGATCTTTGTGGACTTGGTGTTCAAAAAGCCCAGGTTCCGCTTTCGCGGGAATGATCGGAAGGACGCTGGACCTTACCGCGCGAATTAGAACAGGTCGCCCTGATCGGCCCCGGCGCTGGCGGCTCGTTTCACCACACGGTCGGACGAGCGGGCCTCGCCGTCGACGATCGCGCCGCGTTCACCGTCCTTGAATACCAGCCTGACGCCTTCGCCGGCCCGGAGGTCGGCGGCGGTGCGCGCCAGCGTCCCGTCGGCGTGATGCACCCGGGCGAAGCCGCGGGCGAGGGGGCCGTCCGGATTGAGGGTCAGGCGCAGCTTGTCGAGGCCGGTCAGCACGTCATGGGCGCGGGCCAGCCGTCGGTCGGTGGCGGGACGCAGGCGGGCGGACA
Organism: Caulobacteraceae bacterium; assembly: GCA_965277425.1. Classification (GTDB taxonomy): domain Bacteria; phylum Pseudomonadota; class Alphaproteobacteria; order Caulobacterales; family Caulobacteraceae; genus Poindextera. The sequence goes on along the minus strand of CBDICR010000006.1, from coordinate 178,772 downwards.
CACCGGCCAGCTGCTCGGCCATCGCCTGGCGCCGCCGCGTCAGCAGCGAGGGGCTGAGCCGGGTCGCCACGCGCACCAGTTCGCGCTCGTGCACGGCGGCGTTGCGGGCCAGGGCGGCGCTGAGGCGGCCAGCCGAGAGGTCGAAGCGCTGGCTGGCCAGGGCGAGCACGTCGGCCGGCCGCGGCAGGCCGCGCGCGGCGGCGGCCAGGCGATGGCGGCGCTCGTCGAGGAAACGCGCGGCGATGCGGATCAGCCGGCGCTCATGATCGGCCAGGCCGGCGCGAAGTTCGGCCAGCACCGGGGTCGCCATCTCGGCGGCGGCGGTCGGCGTCGGCGCGCGGCGGTCGGAGACGAAGTCGATCAGAGTGGTGTCGGTCTCGTGCCCGACGGCGGAGATCAGCGGGATGGCGCTGGCGGCGGCCACGCGGGCCAGGGCCTCGTCGTTGAAGGCCCAGAGATCCTCCACCGAGCCGCCGCCGCGCGCCACGATCAGGATGTCGGGACGGGGGAGGCCGTCGCCCGGCGCGATGGCGTTGAAGCCGGTGATGGCCGCCCCGACCTGAGCCGCCGCCTGGTCGCCCTGCACCACCACCGGCCAGACCACGACGCGGCAGGGCCAGCGGTCGCGGATGCGGTGCAGGATGTCGCGGATCACCGCCCCGGTCGGGCTGGTGATCACCCCGATCACCGAGGGCATGGCCGGCAGGGCGCGCTTGCGCTCCGGCGCGAACAGGCCCTCGGCGGCGAGTCTGGCCTTCAGCCGCTCGAGCTGGGCGAGCAGGGCGCCGACCCCGGCCGGCTCCAGGGTCTCGATGACGATCTGGTATTTGGACGAGGCGGGATAGGTGGTGATCTTGCCGGTGACGATGACCTCCAGCCCCTGTTCCGGCTGGCAGCCAAGGCCGCGGACCTGGCCCTTCCACACCACCCCATCGATGGCGGCGCGGTCGTCCTTCAAAGTCAGATAGACATGGCCGGAGGCGTGGCGCGTCACCTTGGACAGCTCGCCGCGCAGGCGCACGAAGCCGTAGGTCTCCTCCAGCGTCCGCTTCAGCGCGAAGGCGAGTTCGGAAACCGAATAGGCGGGCGCGTTGTCGGCGAGGGCGGGCGCGTCGGCGAGGCTCATGGACTTCAACATAGGCGCTCGCGTCGAGTCGTGGCAGTAGGCGCGGGCCTGAAGCAACCCCGCTCGCGGAGGCTGACCTTTTGAACATCCTGCTCGTCGGATCCGGCGGCCGCGAACACGCCCTGGCCTGGAAGATCGCCCAGTCGCCCTTGCTGACGCGCCTGGTCTGCGCGCCGGGAAATCCCGGCATCGCCAAGCTCGCGGAGATCCGCGCCGTGGCGGCGACCGACGTGGCGGGCCAGGTCGCCCTGGCCCGGGAGATTAGCGCCGATCTGGTGGTGATCGGGCCGGAAAGCGCCGTGGAAGTCGGCTTGGCCGACGCACTGGCCGAGGCGGGCATCGCCTGTTTCGGCCCAACGGCGGCGGCCGGCCGGCTGGAGACCTCCAAGGCCTTCACCAAGGCCTTCTGCGACCGCCACGGCCTGCCGACCGCGGCCTATGGCGTGTTCGAAGAGGCCGGCCCAGCCAAGGCCTTCCTGGATCGGTTCAATGCGCCCTACGTGATCAAGGCCGACGGCTTGGCGTCCGGCAAGGGCGTCGCCATCGCGGCCACGCGGTCTGAGGCCGAGGCCGCCATCGACGACATGTTGGCCGGCGGCTTCGGCGCGGCCGGGGCGCGGGTGGTGATCGAGGAGTTTCTGGTCGGCGAGATCGCCTCGCTGTTCGCGCTTTGCGATGGGCGCGACAGCCAGATCTTCGGCGGCGCCCAGGACCACAAGCGCGCCTTCGACGGCGATACGGGGCCCAATACCGGCGGCATGGGGACCTATGCGCCGGCGCCGGTGCTGACCGAGGCGGTGATCGAGGCGGCGCGGACCCGGCTGATCGAACCGGCCTTCGCCGGCGCCGCCGCCGAGGGTGCACCTTATCGCGGCGTGATCTACTGCGAAATGATGATCACCGCCGATGGGCCGAAACTGGTCGAGTTCAACGTCCGCTTCGGCGATCCGGAATGCCAGGTGCTGATGCTGCGGCTTCAGAGCGATCTCGTGCCCTATCTGCTCGCCGCCGCGACCGGCCGGCTGGCCGAGCTGCCGGCGCCGATTTGGCGCGATGAGGCGGCCATCTGCGTGGTGCTGGCGCCAAAGGGCTATCCGGGGCGGTCGCCGCAGGCCGGGTCGGTGATCGAAGGCGCCGAGGGCGATCTTGGCGAGGGTGTGGTCGTCTTCCACGCCGGCACGTCGAGGCGCCAGGACGGCGCCCTGATCGCCGGCGGCGGGCGGGTGCTGAACGTCTGCGCGACGGGGGCGAGCCTGCGCATCGCCCGCGACCGCGCCTATGCCGCCATTGATCGGATCGACTGGCCGGGCGGCTTCCACCGCACCGACATCGGCTGGCGCGCGCTCTCGTAAGGGCTTGGGGGCTGAGGGGTTGGCGCCGCAGGTCGCGGCTCGCTAAGGTGCCGGCATAAAATCAGACCCTATTGAGGAAGCGCCAGATGGCTGACGACAAGGCGGCGATTGCAGCCGAAGAACACGTCCGCGAATTGACCAATACCGGCACCAAGGACGTGGCCGACTCGCACAAGTTCGACGAAAGCCGGCTCGCCGACTGGATGGGCGCCAATGTCGAGGGCTTCAAGGGCCCGCTTGAGGTGCGCCAGTTCAAGGGCGGCCAGTCGAACCCGACCTATCAGCTGATCACGCCGGCGCGAAAATACGTCATGCGGCGCAAGCCCCCCGGCAAGCTGCTGCCCTCAGCGCACGCCGTGGACCGGGAATATCGGGTGATCACCGCGCTCTATCCCACCGGCTTTCCAGCGCCGCGGACCTATGGTCTTTGCACGGACGAAAATGTCATCGGCACCATCTTCTATGTCATGGACATGGTCGAGGGCCGCATCCTGTGGGACCAGACCCTGCCCGACTATCAACCGGCCGAGCGTCACGCCATCCACATGGCGGCGCTGAAGACCCTCGCCGACCTGCACAACACCGACTACGAAAAGATCGGCCTGGGCGATTACGGACGGCCCGGCAACTACATGCTGCGCCAGATCGACCGCTGGACCAAGCAGTACAAGGCGTCCGAAACCCAGCACATCGACACCATCGAGCGGCTGATCGAATGGCTGCCGAAGACCGCGCCGGAGGATCTGCAGCATTCCATCGTCCATGCCGACTACCGGCTGGACAATATGGTGATGCATCCGACCGAGGCGCGGGTGGTCGCGGTGCTCGACTGGGAGCTGTCCACCATCGGAAATCCGTTGGCGGACTTTTCAAATCTGCTGATGCAGTGGGTCAATGGCTCGATCGCCGCGATCCCGGACAAGCCGGCGCACGGCATTCCGACCATGGAGGAATATGTCGACGAGTACTGCCGGCTGACCGGCCGCTCGGGCCTGCCGGACCTGAACTGGTACTTCTCCTACAACATCTTCCGCCTGGCCGGTATTATCCAGGGCATCGTCGGCCGCGCCCGCGACGGCACCGCCAACAGCCCGCAAGCCGCAGCCATGGAAGCCCGCGTGCCGGCCCTCGGCGAGGCCGCCTGGAAGTTCGCGCAGAAGGCCGGCGCGGTTTAGGCGGTCACGCTCGCCAACAGCCGCTCCAGCGCCGCCTCGTCCTCGAACCGCGCCCGCACCGGCCAGGCGACGACCCGCGCGCGGCAGTCCGGCGGCAGACGCACCCAGTCCTTTTCGGTGGTGATCAGGCCGGCGCCAAGCCGCTCGGCGCGGGCGGCGATGGCGCGCAGGGTCGGCGCGGTGAAATGGGCGTGATCGGGCAGGGGGACGAAGTCGACCAGGTCGCAGCCGGCGGCGACCAGGGCGCGCTCGATCTTCCAGGGCTTGCCGACGCCGGCGAAACCCACCTGCGGCCCGCCCGGCGGCGCGGCCAGCGGCTCGAGGCGGGCGACCAGGATCGGCTTGTCGCCGAACAGGGCGAGCAGGGCCGGGTCCGCATGCTCCAGGTCGGCCGGCAGCATCAGGACCACTGCGTCGGCCCGGGCCAGGCCAACGGCCAGCGGCTCGCGCATCGGGCCGGCGGGGAAGACCTGGCCGTCGCCGAACGGCCATTCGCCGTCGCGGGTCTCACCGTCGATCACCACCAGCGACAGGGTCTTTTTCAGCGCCGGGTTCTGGTGGCCGTCGTCCATGACGATGGCCTTAGCCCCGGCGGCCACGGCGCTGACCGCGCCGGCGGTGCGGTCCGCGGCGATCCAGGCCGGGTGGTCGCGCGCCAGCATCAGCGGCTCGTCGCCGACGTCCGCGGCCGTGTGGCGGGCCGGATCGACCCGCAGCGGGCCTGATCGCCGCCCGCCATAGCCGCGCGACAGGGCGTGAGCAGCGACGCCGTGCGCCGCCAGCCGGTCCAGGATCTCACGCGCCACCGGCGTCTTGCCCGTGCCGCCCAGGGTCAGCCCGCCGACGCAGATCACCGCAACGCCCGGATCGAAGGGGTTCGTACGCGCGATGCGTCGGGCGGTGACGCCGGCCCAGACCGCCGCAGCTGGCTTCAGCAAAAGCTGGGTGACCGAGCCTCGGCGGCGTCCGCGCTCGTACCACCCGCGAGGCGTCGGCAGCCTCATGGCGCGGGCAGCAAGGGCGCAATCGCCCGCCAGCCGTCCTCGAAGGCGCCGGCCTGGGCGGCGGCATAGGCGCGCGCGCGCGCGCCGAGCTGGCGCAGGCGCTCGGGCGCGGCCAGCAGCGAAGTGAGTTGTCGTCCAAGATCGGCCGCATCGGTGACGCCGATGGCCGCCCCAGCCGCGATCATCTCGGCATAGGGTTCCGCATGATTGAAACGCTCCGGCCCGGTGACGACGCCGACGCCCAGCTGGGCCGCTTCCAGCGGGTTATGCCCGCCGATGCCGGGCACGAAGCTGCCGCCCATGATCACGACGTCCGCCAGTTGGTAGAACAGCCCCATCTCGCCAAGCGTGTCGGCGAGATAGATGTCGGCGCCCGCCAAATCCTCCCAGGCAAAGGCGCTGGTGCGCAATTCCCCTCCCCCTTGCGGGGAGGGGTTAGGGGTGGGGGTGTCGTGCCGGCCCATCCGGCTGACCGGGTTCGAGGTCTCAATCAAGTCATCGAGGTTAGCGCCGGCGCCCCCATCCCCAACCCCTTCCCCGCGAGGGGGAAGGGGCTTTTGTTGCCGGACTGTCGAAGTCGGGGACGACCCCGCAGCGGAACGGGGCAGCGTCTGGCTCCGTCGCGCGGTCCTGAATCCCACCCCATTCAGTTCGGTGGCGATGGCCTCGCCGCGTTCCGGATGCCGAGGGGCGATGATCAGCAGTGGATGGCCGGGCAGATCGCGGACGGCGGCGGCGATCAGGGTCTCTTCGCCGGGGTGGGTGCTGGCGGCCAGGATGATCGGGCGCTCGCCGAACGCGGCCTTGAGTTTGGCGAGCTGTACCTCGTCCGCCGCCACCGGCGCGCCGAAGCGTTTCAGGTTCAGCCGGCCCGTCACCCGGCCGCCGAGCGCCTCCAGGCGCGCGGCCGAGGCGTCGTCCTGGGCGAGGATGGCCTCGAAGCTGGACAGCATGGCCCCGGCCGCGGCCGGGCGGCGCGACCAGCCGCGGGCGCTGGCCTCAGTCATCCGCGCCGAGACCAGGGCCAGCCGCACGCCGCGCCGCCGCGCGCCGAGGACCAGGTTCGGCCAAAGCTCGCTCTCGGCGAAGAGGCCGAGAGCCGGCCGCCAGTGGTCGAGGAACCGCGCCACCGCGGCCGGCACGTCCAGCGGCGCGTACTGATGGATCGCGCCCGCCGGCAGGCGCTGGCCGAGCAGGTCGGCCGAGGTTCGCGTGCCGCTGGTGACCAGGACGGTCAGGTCCGGCCGCTCCGTGCGGATGCGCGCGATCAGCGGCAGGAGCGAGACGCTCTCGCCGACGCTGGCCCCGTGCAGCCAGACCAGCGGGCCGTCCGGGCGCGGCCGGCTGGCCCGTCCCAGCCGCTCGCCGAGCCGGGCCGCGTCCTCCTTGCCCCGCCGCACGCGGCTGGACAGCAGCAGCAGCGCCAGCGGCTCGGCCAGGCCGGTCGCCAGACCGTAGAGGCGGAGCGACAGCGGCGCGCTCATCCCGGGTCGTCGAGCATGGCTTCGGCGCGGGCGTCGAGGGCGATCAGCCTGGCCTGCCAGTCGGCGCGCATGGCTTCGATCTGGCCGCGGTCGGCGTCGACCGGAACATAGATCGGCCCCTCCAGCAGCGCCGCGCCGCGCGAGAAGGGCAGGGGCAGGCGGGTCTGGTCCCAGGTCTTCAGGCGGATCGACGGCCTGGCCGCGATCCCGGCCAGGTAGACGCGCGTCTGCGCCCGATTGGCCAGCACCACCGGCCCCGCCTGCATCACCTCGCGCGGGCCGCGCGGGCCGTCCGGCGTGATGATCACCCCGCCGCCCTGGGCGATGAAATCCAGCGCCTCCATGAAGGCGCCGGCGCCGCCCTTGCTGGCCTGGCCAGGGCGCCGGGCGGTCGAGCCGCGGATGGGCGGAAAGCCCAGCCAGGCCGCCGTCTTGGAGATGAATTCGCCGTCCGGCGACAGCGAGATCATCGGGCGGAACGGGCGGTCCTTGATCAGCCGGCGGCAGATGACGCCGAGCGCGATGCGGCCGTGCCAGAAGAACAGCATGCCGCCCTGGGGCTTGGACATTTCGGTCGCAATCGTGTCGGTCTGGTCGAAGCGCCAACGCATGGTCGCCTGCACGAGCTGGAAATAGGCCGTGAGCAGAAAGGCCAGGGTCGACTGGACGGGCGCCAGCCGGAAGAAACGCTTCACTCCGCCGCCTCCGGGGCGGAGTCCAGGTCCTGCTGCCTGGCCAGGCGGGCGTAGAGGCCGCCGGCGCGCACCAGGCTGGCATGGACGCCCGTCTCCACCACCCGGCCATCGGCAATGACATAGATGCGGTCGGCGCTTTTGACCGTGGATAGGCGGTGGGCGATCAGGATGGTCATGCGACCGGCCATCAGCCGCTCCAGCGCCGCCTGCACCAGGGCCTCGCTTTCGGTGTCGAGGGCGCTGGTGGCCTCGTCGAGCAAAAGGATCGGGGCGTTCTTCAGGAAGGCTCTGGCGATGGCGATGCGCTGGCGCTGGCCGCCGGAGAGCCTGGCGCCCGCCTCGCCGACCCCGGTGTCGTAGCCCTTGTCGAGCGTCAGGATGAAGTCGTGGGCGGCGGCGGCGCGGGCGGCGGTCTCGATCTCGGCGGGCGTGGCGTCCGGCTTGGCGTAGGCGATGTTGGCGCGGATCGTATCGTCGAACAGGAAGGGCTCCTGGGTGACCAGGGCGATCTGGTGGCGCAGCGAAGCGAGGGTGAGCTGGCGCACGTCGCGGCCGTCGATGCTGACCTGGCCGCTGGTCACGTCGTAGAAGCGGGGAACCAGGTTGAGCAGCGTGGTCTTGCCGCCGCCGGACGGGCCGACCAGGGCCACGGTCTCGCCGCGCCTGGCCTGCAGCGTCACCCCGTTCAAGGCGGCGCCGGCCTCGCCGTAGCTGAATCTGACCTCGTCAAAGCGCAGGGTTTCGGCCGAGGCGGTCAGGGGCTGGGCGTCGGGCGCGTCGCCGACCTCGGGCTCGATGTCCATGGCGGCGAACATGCGCTGGGCCGCGGCCAGGCCCTCGGCGAACACCGGCGGCAGGTTGGCCAGCTGACGTAGCGATTGCGAGGCGGCGAGAAAGGCGAAGAGGTAGGAGGTGAAGGCGCCGGCGAAGGCGGCGTTTCCGTGCGCGCGCCAGCCGGCATAGACCATGACCCCCGCCAGCACGATGGCCATCACCATCTCGACCACCGGCGAGGAGGCCGCGCCGATATTGGCGCCGCGGATGATGTGGCTCTGGCGACGACCGACGGCGGCGGCGACCCGGTTCTGCTCATAGGCTTCGCGGTTGTCGATCTTGACCACCTTGACGCCGTCTATGCCTTCCATGATGGCCGTGGACAGGCTCGAGGTCTCCTTCATCGCGCCGATGGCGGCGGCTCTCGACCAGCGCGTGAAGCGATCCATCACAAAGCCCAGCAACGGGCCGACCAGGACGATGCCGAGCGTCAGCACCGGATCGCGCATCAGCATGACCGCCAGAAGGCCGACAACCATCACCAGGTTCTGGAAATAGGTCAGCAGAGCGCTGGTTGCGGCGTTCCTGAGCAGGCTGGCGTCATAGAGCATGGCGGACACGAAGGAGCCGGTATGCTCGGCGCGCAGCCGCGCCAGGTCCGAGCGGATGACGCGGCCGAACAGGTCGGTCTGGATCTGGCCGACGATGCGATGGCCGACGGTGTTCATCATCCAGCTCTGGACGATCTGCGCCAGCGCCCGCAGGATGCCCAGACCGACCATGGCGCCGGCGATCAGGTAGAGTTGGCCAAGATTGCCGTGCAGGATGTCGTTGACGGCGGGCTGCACGACCCAGGTGGCCAGCGACGTCGCCCCGGCGACGATCAGGGCCGCGGCGACGGCCAGCGCGATCTTCGCCTTGTGGCCGGCGAGGTAGGTCCTCGCCACCCGCATGGCGATGCTTGAGGCCTTCATGGGTCGGGAAATGGGCTTGGCGTCCGTCATGATACCGCGCCCGACCGCCGCGTCCGCGACGTCGCAGGCGCCAACTGCATCTTCAATTCATACCGTCCAACGTCTATGTGGGGCCAGCTAATCCGAATCCCACAGGCATGCAGCTTAATTTGACCCGGTTCGATCTCACCCAGCCGCGGGGCCGCCTTATCGCCGGTCTCGACTATTTTTGGAACGACCACGCCTTTCTGCGGGTCTTCTTCCAAAACGCGCACTGGATCAGCGATGAGCTGGTGCGGACCAACCAGCCGTCGCCCGGGCAGCTCAAACGCTGGAAGGCGGCCGGGATCAAGACGGTGATCAACCTGCGCGGCGGCTTCGACGGCAGCTTCCATGCGCTGGAAAAACACGCCTGTGAAAAGCTGGGGCTGAAGCTGGTCAATTTCACCGCCACCTCGCGCGACGTGCCCAGCGCCGAGAATATGCGCGGCGTGCGCGCGCTGTTCGACACCATCGAGTACCCGGCGCTCATACACTGCAAGTCGGGCGCGGACCGCGCCGGGATCATGAGCGTCTTCTACATGCACTTCCGCCGCGGCCAGCCCTTGCGCCAGGCGCTGGAACAGCTGTCGCCGCGCTACCTGCACACCAGGGCCGGCAAGCCCGGGGTGCTCGACTACATCTTCGAACGCTACTTCAGCGAGGCCGAGCCCAAGGGCATCAGCTTCTTCGACTGGACCCAGTCGGACGCCTACGACCCGGTGAAGATCAAGGCCGACTACAAGGCCCCATGGTGGGGCGTGTTCTTCACCGAGAAGCTGGTCCTGTTCCGGCGGGAGTAGCCGGCGGAGGACGACAGCGGCATCCACGTCGTTGAATCGGCGGCCGATCTCTCCCGCGGGGGGCAAGGGGTGCGGCGGTGGCTGAGACCAGTCTAAACGGGTCTAGAGCCTGTGTTCAGTTGGTGGATTCCCAAATCGGCTCTTGAGTGATTCATAGGCGGTCGGCTTAGGAGGGCCGACCGATGCGGCGTTATGCACTTCGCGACGATCAGTGGGATCGGATCAAGGATAGTCTGCCCGGTCGGGAAGGCCATGCGGGCGGGACGGCGCCGGACAATCGGCTGTTCGTGGAGGCGGTGCTCTATCGCTACCGCGCTGGCATCCCCTGGCGTGACCTGCCGTCACGCTTCGGCGACTGGAAGATCGTCCACCAGCGCCACGGCCGATGGGCCAAGAGCGGGGTTTTTGCTCGCATCTTCAAGATGTTGGCGAGCGACCACGACAACGAATACATGATGATCGACGCCACCATCGTCCGCGCCCATCAGCACAGCGCCGGGGCGCGAAAAAAAACGGCGAGCAAGCCATCGGCCGATCCCGCGGCGGACTGACCACCAAGATCCACGCCCTGGTCGATGCGCTCGGCAACCCTTGTGGAACTGCGGCTGACGCCTGGCCAGGCCTCCGACCTTGGGCAAGCCGAGCCGCTGATCGAGCACATCGACCTTAAGGCCCTGCTCGCCGACAAGGCCTACGACGCCGATCGCCTGATCGAGCTTCTGGCCAGACGCCGAATCACCCCGGTCATTCCGCCCACCGCCAGCCGCGCGATCAAGCGCGCCTGCGACTTCGCCCTCTATTGCGAGCGCAACCTCGTCGAGCGGTTCTTCAACAAACTCAAACAGTACCGCGCCATCGCCACCCGCTACGACAAACTCGCACGCAACTTCCTCGCCGGCATCCACCTCGCCGCCAGCGTCATCTTGCTCAACTGAACACAGGCTCTAGTCCTCGACGTCGGTCTTTGGCCGATCATCGCCGGACGAGACCTCGCCATGCCAGCGGCCCTGCTTGTCTTCGTACTGGATGCCTGTGGTCGCCCCGGGCTGTTCCTGTTCCGCGGCCGCTTTTCGCGCCGCGGCGGTCGCCGCGTCGTGGCTGGGGAAGGTTTCCGAATAGGTCCCGTCGACCTGATAGGCCCAGCCGCCGTCGTGCTCCACGATCTCGTATCTCACCGTCGCCATGGCCGCTCCGTTTGCCGGGGTTCGCCGGCAGTAAGGCTCGACAAAAGCCGATCTGGCAATGCCAGGGGCCGGCCTAATGGTCGTGGCCGTCCTCGTGTGGGTCCAGCAGCTTGTGGGCGTGGATGATGAAATAGCGGGTCAGGGCGTTGTCGACCGTGGCCTGGGCGCGGGCCTTCCAGGCCGCCCGCGCCTCGGCGTAGTTGGGAAAGGCGCCGACGAACTCGATGGCTTTGAGGTCGCGGAACTCGGTCCCACCGAGTTCTTTCAGTTCGCCGCCGATGACCATGTGCAGCAGTTGGCGATCGGGCATGGGCTTTGACCTTGAGCGGTTGAACGATCAGCGGCCGGCGATGGCGACGCCTTCGACCAGCAGCGACGGCGCATTGGCCGCGCCGCGGATCTCCAGGTCGGAGCCGACCACCAGACGGCTATAGAAGTCGTTGAGATTGCCCGCCACGGTGATTTCCGAGACGGGATAGGCGACCTCTCCGGCCTCGAACCAGAAGCCGGATACGCCGACCGACCAGTCGCCATTGTTGGGGTTCAACGACGGTCCGAACATCGAGGTGACCAGAAGACCCGTCTTCGCCTGGCGCATCAGCGCGGCCAGGTCGAGCTCGCCGGGCTCAAGCGTCAGGTTGGAGGTGGAGACGCCGGGCGGCCCGGCCAGGCCGCGCGAGGCGTGGCCGGTGGTCTCAAGGCCCAGCTGGCGGGCCGAGGCGGAATTGAGCAGCCAGGTGGTCAGCACCCCGTCGTCGATCAGGGCGCGGCGCTGGCCGGCCACGCCCTCGTCGTCGAAGGGCGCCGAACCCAGCCGGCGCGGCAGCAGCGGATCGTCGATGATGTTCACGCCCGGGGCGAAGATCGCCTGGCCGAGCTTGTCCTTCAGGAAGGAAACGCCGCGCGCCACGGCCGGCCCGGCGATGGCGTTGATCAGCGGCGACAGCACCGAGACCGCCAGGCGATTTTCGATGGCGACGGTGGCGGTGGTGGAGTCGATCTTGCGCGCGCCCAGGCGCTGGACCGCGCGGCGGCCGGCTTCGGCGCCGACGTCTTGCGGCGACGGCAGGTCTTCGCGCCAGCGCAGGCTGCGGCCGTCGCCGCCCCGTTCCATGCCCGAGCCTTCGCCGGCGATGGCCGAGGCCGAGATGCCGAAGGAGGAGGCCTGGTGGGCGCCGGAAAAGCCGGCGCTGGTGATGAAGCGCCAGCGTGACGCCGACCAGCCGCTGGAGGCGCCATCGGTATTGGTGACGCCGCCGATGGCGCGGGCGGCGGCTTCGGCGGTGCGGGCCTGGTCTTCCAGCCACTCGGCCGTCGGCTCGGTGGGATCGTAGAGGTCGAGGTCGGGTCCGGGCCCCTTGGCCAGCCGGTCTTCGGGGGCGAAGCCGGAATAGGGGTCGGCGGGGGCGAGCCGGGCCATGGCCACCACCCGCTCGATCAGCTTGGCGCGGGCGTCGGCGGAAAGGTCGGAGCCGGACACGGTCGCCTGCTGCTGGCCGACGAAGACCCGCAGGCCCAGGTCGCGCGCCTCTTCGCGCTCGACCTCTTCCAACTCGTCGGCCCTGACCGTGACCGACAGGGATTGGCGCTCGGCCAGCACGGCCTCGGCGGCGTCGGCGCCGGCGGCGAGCGCCGCCTTGACCACATCGTGCAGAAGATTTTCGTCCATGCGGGCCTTATGGCGAGGGCGCACGGCCGCCGCAACCGTGGCCGGACGGATTCGACGTTTGCGTTGAGCCAAGATGCAACGAGATGCCGAAGAGGCGCCGAGACCTCTCCATCGCGCACATTCGCCGCCTGCATAGCCGTTGGGGCATTCCCACCGATGCGCTTATCGGGCCGACGGTGGACGCGGCCTAGTCGCCTATCCGCAAGCCTTCGTTGATGGGCACGGCGGCGCCTCGCCTTCATCCCGCCGCCAGCGAGAGGACGAACACCGCGCCGCGTGGCGCGCGGTTGGCCGCGGTCAGCTGGCCGTGATGGGCCAAGGCGATCTGGCGCGCGACGCTGAGGCCGATGCCGGAGCCGCCGAGCTTGGTGGTGAAAAAGGGCACGAAGAGCTGGGTCCTGGCGGGCTCGGACAGGCCTGGTCCGTTGTCGGCGACGCTGATCAGCACATGATCGCCCTCCTGTCGGCAAGCCAGGTCGATGCGGGCGTCCGCCGCGCCGGCGCAGGCCTCGGCGCCGTTGCGGACCAGGTTGATCACCGCCTGCTCCAAAAGAACGGGATCGCCGCAAGCGACCAGGTCTTCGGGCGTGATCGCGACGTCGAGCCCGACGCCTTGCGCCTTCAGCCCCGCCGCCATCAGAGCCTCCACATCCTGGATCAGCCGCTGCAGCGGGAAGACCTGCAGCCTGGGCTCCGGCAGTTCCGTCGCGGTGCGATAGCGTTCGACGAAGCCCATCAGGCCTCGGCTGCGGCGGGCGATCACCTCGACCGCCTCCGCCGTTTCGGGCGGTGCCGCGGACGCGCCCAGCCGCGCCTGCAGGCTTTCGGCCAGCGAGGCGATCGGCGTCAGCGAATTCATGATCTCGTGCGCCAGCACCCGCGCCAGGTCCCGCCAGGCCTTGAGCTCGACCACGTCCAGGTCCACCGCTACATCCTGCAGCGCGATCAGCCGCTGGGCGGGCGCACCCTGGGCGCCGAAGCGCACGGCGGTCGCCAGCATCTGGCGACCGTCCGCCAAGGCGACGATCTCGCGGCCGCCGGGCCTGAGCGCCAGAAGCCGGGTCGCCGCTTCCACGCCGATGGATCCGACCTGCGCCAGTCTGGCCGTCGACCGATTAGTCAGCCGCATCGCCGCGCGGTTGGCCGGGATGACCGCGCCGTCGGGCTCGACGGCCAGGAGCGCCGCCGTGACGCTGTCCAGCAGGGCCTGCAGATAGTCGATCCTGGCCGAGCGTTCGGCGCGTGTCGCCCGCAGCGCCTCGGCGGACCGCCGCATGGCCGCCTCGGCCGCCTCGAACCCGGCGGGCGAGGACCCCCATTGGTCGAAACTCTCCACCGCCGCCTGGTCGATGAAGAGGGCGAGCGCCCGATCCGCCGACCCGGCCCGCCGCGCCAGGTTGAGCGTGGCCAAAAGGGTCGCGCCGGCCAACAGCACCGCGTTGGCGTAGAGCCCGTGCCGCCCCGCCTCGAAAGCCGCGAAGGCCAGCGCCGCGATCGCCAGTGCATGCAGCCAGACGGCGATGGCGAAACGTCCCGCCGCGGGAAGGCGCTGCGCGCTAGAGGCCATGCCGGGCCATGCGGCGATAGAGCGCCGGGCGGGTCAGCCCAAGCGCGGCCGCGGCTTGCGAGACATTGCCCTTGTGGCGCTGCAGCGCCTGTTCGATGGCGCGCCGCTCCATCTCGTCGAGGTTGAGACCGTCGGCGCGCCGCGCCCGCGTCGCCGCCACGGCCGCGCCCATCGCCGCGCTCAGCGCCGCGTTGCGCCAGGGCTTGAGCACGAAATCCATCGCGCCGCGCTTCAGCGCCTCGACCGCCAGCGAAACGCCGCCATAGGTGGTCATCAGCACGACGGCCAGCGGCGGGTCGGCCTCGGTGAAGCGGGTCAGCCAGTCCAGGCCCATCGCGCCGTCGCGCTCGCCCGGCGCGAAGTTCATGTCCAGCAGCACCGCGTCGAAACCGCCGGCGGCGACCGTTGCGAAGACGGCGTCGGGGAATTGAGTCGTCTGCACGCGGGCGTCCGGCGACAGCAGCATGGCCGCCGCCTTCAGGACGTCGGCGTCGTCATCGATGACCAGAAGGGCGGGCGCATCCATCGGCCAAGTCTAGGGCGACGGCGCCGGTTCGGCAAAGCCGCGCTCGTCAACCCGCACACCTGTCCGGAAACGGACACCAACCGCGCGGCCGGTATCCCTGAAATCGACTACCAACTTGAATTACAGGTATTTTTTCAATCGAGCCATCTCGCCGATACTGTTGGCGAGGAGGCCCGATGTCCGAGGAGATGGATCATCGCATCGAACGGCCGTGGTGGCGCAGCCGCCGCGTCGTCATGGCCGGCGGCGTCGTCGCGGCGCTGGCCGTCGCCGGCGTCCTGGCGGTCGGCTGGCTGGACGGCCTGCGCTCCAGCGTCCGCGTGGCGGCCTCCAGCGTCACCATCGATACCGCCGAGGCCGGCGTCTTCCATGATTCCGCCGTCCTGCGCGCCAAGGCCACGCCGAAGGACGCGGTCTATCTCGACACGCTGGAGGGCGGCCAGGTCGCGGCGGTGCTGGCCCATGCCGGCGACGTGGTGGCGGCCGGCGCGCCCCTGATCCGCTTTCGCAACACCGAGCTGGAGCTGGACGTGCTCGACCGGGAGGGCCGGTTGGTGGAATCGATCACCCAGCTGCAGACCTATGAGAAGCAGCTCGAGGACACCCGCCTCGCCAACGCCAAGGCCGAGGCGGACATCGCCTATAATATCAAGCGCCTGACGCACTCCGCGGCCCGGCGCGACGAGCTGGCGGCCATCGGCGTCATCCCGGCCGAGATGCACGAGCAGATTCACGACGAACTGGACTATGACCAGCGCCTGCAGCCGCTGCAGGTCGATTCCGACCGGCGGCAGGACGCGCTTCGCAAACGTCAGCTTCCCGAGATCCGGACCGAGCTGGTCAATCTGCGCCAGAGCCTGGCCATCACCCGCGCAAAGCTGGACGACCTGACCGTCCGCGCGCCGATCGCCGGGCGGCTGACCGACATGGACCTGCATGACGGCCAGATCAAAAACCGCGGCGATCAGCTGGGCGAGATCGTGCCCGACACCGGCTTCACCCTGAAGGCCGAGGTCGACGAATACTATCTCGATCGGGTCCGTATCGGCCAGACCGGCGATGTGGAGGCGCAAGGGCGGACCTATCCCTTGAGCGTCATTCGCGTCGATCCGGAGGTGAAGGACGCGACCTTCGAGGTCGAACTGGCCTTCACCGGCCCGCAGCCGCCCGACCTCCTGCCCGGCCAGGCCTTCGATGGGCGCCTGTCGCTGGGCGGCGATCGGCCGGCCATCATCCTGCCGGCCGGCGCCTTTCTGGAAAAAAGCGGCGGCGACTGGGTGTTTGTCGTCGAGCCCAATGGCCGGCGCGCCGATCGCCGGCGCATCAAGCTCGGCCGCCGCAACGCCGACCAGGTCGAGGTGCTGGCCGGCCTGAAACCCGGCGATCGGGTGATCACCTCGGACTACACCGGACTTGAAAAAGTCGATCGCGTGGATCTGAAACCCTAATGGGAGGCGTCGATGTTGAAGCTTGAGGCGGTCTGCAAGACCTACCGCACCACCGAGGTCGAGACCCGCGCGCTCAGCGGGGTCTCGCTGGAGATCGCGCCCGGCGAGTTCGTCGCCATCATGGGCCCGTCCGGCTGCGGCAAGTCCACCCTGCTGAACCTGCTGGGCCTGCTGGATAGTCCGACCAGCGGCGCCTATGGCTTCTTCGGCCAGGACGTGGCGCGCTTGGCCGAAGCCAGGCTGACGGCGCTGCGGCGTGACCGGATCGGCTTCGTCTTCCAGAGCTTCAACCTGATCGACGATTTGAGCGTCGCCGAGAATGTCGAGGTGGGGCTGCTCTATCGCGGCGGCCCGGGCGGCCAGCGGCGCAAGCGGGTCGAGGAGGCGCTGCAGCGGGTCGGCATGGCCCACCGCGCCCGCCACCGGCCGCAGCAGCTCTCCGGCGGCCAGCAGCAGCGGGTCGCGGTGGCCCGCGCCCTGGTCTCCGCACCCAGCCTGATCCTGGCCGACGAACCGACCGGCAATCTCGACACCGCCAATGGCGAGGCGGTGATGGCGCTCTTGAAGGACGCCGCCGCCGCCGGGGTCACGGTGGTGATGGTCACCCACTCCCTGGTCCATGCCGCCGAGGCGCAGCGGACCATCAAGCTGCTCGACGGCCGGGTCGTCAGCGAAACCCTTCTCGCCGCCTAGAGCCGAGGATCCGCCATGTTCCGCAACTATCTCTCCGCCGCCCTGCGCAATCTGGAGCGCAACAGCCTCTATGCCGGGGTGACCATATTCGGCCTCGCCGTCGGTTTCGCCGCGGCGCTGCTGATCGCCCTCTATGTGCGCGGCGAGCTGAGCTACGACCGCTTCGTGCCCGGCCACGACCGGGTCTTCCTCTATTCCGAGCGTATCGACTTCGCCGGCGAACGGCCGGTGCTGACCGACGTCGCCTCGGTCAGGGTCGGGCCAGCGATGAAGCTGGACTTCCCGCAAGTCCAGTATGCGGCGCGGGTGACCGGTCAGGACCTGCCCGCCACCGTCAAGCGCGGCGATTTCGTCGCCTCGGAGCCGAACCTCACCTGGGCCGATCCCGACTTCTTCCGCGTCATGCCGCTGCCGGTTGTCGCCGGCGATCTGGCCAGCGCGCTGGATGCGCCGGACGGGCTGGTCATCACCCGCGCCGTCGCGCGCAAGTATTTCGGCCGCGACGCGCCGCTCGGCCAGTCGTTGCTGGTCAACGGCTCACCCATGAAGGTGACGGCGGTGATCCAGGATCTGCCGCCCACCACCCACCTGATCTTCGATATGTATGGGTCCACCCGCGCGCCCCAGTCGCCGATGGCGGGGCTGGAGAAACGCGACACGCCGCTGAACGATGTCGTGGCCACCTATGTGCGGCTGAAGCCCGGCGCGAGCGCCGCCAGCGTTGACGCCGGCATGCCCGAGTTCATCCGCCGCCACTTCGCGCCGGGGCAGCCGGGCCTGGAGGCCAGCACCCGGGTCAGCGCCCACCTTGTGCCGCTGGTGAATATCCACCTGCGCCCCGGATTTCAGGGCGGTCTCAGCGGAGGGACCGACCCGGCGGTCATCGCGGCGGTGGGCGCCGTCGGCGGGCTGATCGTGCTGGTGGCGGCGATCAACTTCGTCACCCTGATGACCGCGCGCGCCACGCGCCGGGCGGTGGAGGTGGGCGTCCGCAAGGCCGCCGGCGCGACGCGGCGCGACCTGATCGCCCAGTTCATGGGCGAGGCGCTGATCCATGTGGCGCTCGCCGGCCTGATCGCCGCGGCCTTGGCGGAACTGGTGCTGCCGGCTTTCAATGCGTTGCTGGGTCGCAAGATCGTCATCGACTATGGCGACCCGATCCTGTTCGCGGCCTTCCCGGCCCTGGTGCTGGTGGTCGGGCTGGCGGCGGGCGCCTATCCGGCCCTGGTCCTGTCCAGCTTCCGGCCGGCGACGGTGTTGAAGGGCGGGCTCGCGCCCTCGGCCGGCGGCGCGCTTGTCCGCCAGATGCTGGTGGTGGTGCAGTTCGCCGTGCTGATCGCGCTGATCCTGTTTGCGACCACCATCACCCGCCAGACCCTGTTCGCCCTCAACCAGGGCATGCGCCTGGACAAGGGCCAGGTGCTGCTGGTGCTGGCCAAGCCGTGTACGGACAATCTGCGCGACGCGATGGCGGCCGTCGACGGGGTCGAAAAGGCCGCCTGCGCGTCGGCCTTCGCGCTCAATCTCGCCGACGACGCCACCAAGACCACGCTCGATGGGCGCAACGTGACGCTGCACGCCGCGCCGGTCGATTTCGACTTCTTCGGCGTCTACAATATCGCGCCGCTGGCGGGCCGGCTGTTCGATCACGACCGTCCCGCCGACGGCTTCGTCGCCGGCGCCCCGGCCAATCCGCCCGTGGTGATCAACGAGACGGCGCGGCTCAAGCTGGGCTTCGCCTCGGACCAGGCGGCCATCGGCAAGACCATCAACTGGCCGTTCCATACCGACCTGGACAGCGCCTTCGGCGACGATCCGGACAAGCCCTCGCAGATCATCGGGGTGGTTCCCGACTTCACCTTCGGCTCCATGCGCGCGCCGATCCAGGCCATGCTGTTCATGGTCGGGCCCAAGGTCTCCTACTATTCGTTGGCGCTGAATCTGCGCCTCGACCGCAACCGGATTCCGCAGGCCTTGGCGGGCGTCGACAGGGTCTGGCGGCGGTTCGAGCCAGGCGATCCGATCCAGCGCGTCTTCGTCACCGAATTCACCTTGCGCCTCTATATCGACACGTTGAGACAGGCCGGCCTGATCGTGGCGGCGGCGCTGGTGGCCCTGTTCATCGCCGCCCTCGGCCTCTTCGCCCTCTCGGCCTACACGACCGAGCGTCGCACCAAGGAGATCGGCATCCGTAAGGCCATGGGCGCGGGGACGGGCGCGGTCCTGAGGCTGCTGATCTGGCAGTTCAGCCAGCCGGTGCTCTGGGCCAACCTGGTCGCCTGGCCGATCGCCTTCCTGGTGATGAGCTGGTGGCTGCACGGTTTCGCCTATCACGTGGACCAGGCGCCCTGGGTATTCGTGGCGGCCGGCGCCGCGGCGCTGGTGGTCGCCTGGACCACGATCTTCATCCACGCCCTTCGCGTCGCCCGGGCCAAGCCGGTCGGGGCGCTGAGATATGAGTAGGTACATAACGTCAACGTCCGAAGGTAACGAGACTTGGCGCTTCGCATCGCCGCCCTGGCTGGAGAGACAAGCTATGAAGATACCTGGATGGCTAGGGCGAGGCGCGCTCGCCTTGCTTGGCTTGCTCATGACGGTGAACGCCCTCGGGAACCTGTATTTTGCGGCGGCCCACCGGCTGGCCCTGAGTCCGCCGCAGGCCGTCGCGCTCATGTGGGACGCTTGGGTGGTCTCATGGATCGTCGCGGTGGTCTGGTCGCGGCGAACGGCCGCCCGGCCCCCCGCCCTCGATCAGTTCATCCACTGGCTGCCGACAGCCGCCGGCATTTCTTTTGCTCGGGTTTGGGGATCTCTCGGAACAAACTTCGTGCCTCTATGGCGTCTTCCCGAGCCGCGGACTGGGCCTTGGCCGGCAGCTGTGCGACGGGTCTCCTCTTCACTTGGTGGGCGCGCGTTTCGCTGGGCTCGCTCTGGTCGGGATCGGTGAGCCGCAAGGATGATCACACGGTCATACAAAGCGGCCCTTACAGCCTCGTGCGTCACCCTATCTATACGGGCCTCATCCTGGCCGCCTTCGCTCAAGCCATCCAGGTCGGTCAGGCCGCTAATCTGCTTGGCGCCCTGCTCATGGCGTTTGGGTTCTGGTTGAAGGCGCGTCTGGAGGAGCGGTTCCTCAGCCAGGAGCTTGGCGCGGCCTATTCGGACTATCGGCGACGCACGCCGATGCTGACGCCGTTCTGGCCAACGCGCGGCTGAGCGCGGACAAGGCCGATGCATTCAATCTCAGGCGTCGATTGAGCGTGTATCGAGACAAAGGCCCTAATGATCACCGGACGCGCATTCGCCCGACGAGGCGCGCCTCGGCCCCTGGATGCTCGCCCTAAGTCGCCTTGTCGGCCGTAACCCCCGCGGCAAGGCCGCGATGACTGGGCAGGTCGATCTCCCGCGCCAGGCTCTTCTGTCCGAGCCGGCGGGCGACGGGCGGGTACAGCGGACTGAGCTTGATGACGAAATCCGCCCCCATCAGCAAAGCCCCGGACGCGAACGCGATATCGCCGGGCATCCGCATCCACTGCCAGACGAGCGTGGTTCTGTAGAAGGCATCGCTGCGCGCGAAGGCGTAGCCATGCTCGTAGACGGCCATCAACTGCGGCCAGCCGATCGGGAAGAAGTTCAGGGTGATCCACAGCACCAGCCCGGCGTTGTAGAGCCAGAAGGCGGCCAGCCCGAGGCCGGGCTTGAACCGCCCATGGCCGGCGGTGATGTAGCGAAGGCAGAAATAGGCCAGGCCGATCGCGAGTTCGCCGAAAGCGCCGAACAGCGCCGTGTGCGCGTGGTTCAGCGTCAGGAAGGTGCCGTGCTCGTAATAGTTCACCAGCGGCGCGTTCAGCGTGCCGCCGCCGAACACGCCAGCGCCGACGAAGTTCCAGAACGAGGCTCCAATCACATAGGTATAGGCCAAGCCGTATTTGAACGCCGCGTCCTTGCGGATCAGCCGGTACTGCTGAATGGCTTCCAGCACCAGCAAGACCAGCGGCAGCACCTCGATGAAGGAGAACATGCTGCCGAGCGGCACCCAAAGACTGGTCGCGCCGACCCAATAGAGGTGGTGGCCGGTGCCCAGCACCCCACCCAAAAAGATCAGGATCAGCTCCAGATAGACCGAGCGTTCGGCCAGCTTGCGCGAGACCAGGCCCACCGCCATCAACAGATAGGCAGTCATGGCGGCGGCGAAGAACTCGAACGATTGCTCCACCCAGAGGTGGACCACCCACCAGCGCCAATAGTCGGTGATGGCGAAGGATTTCTCGATCCCGGTCAGAGGGATCATGCCGAAAACATAGAGGATGGCGATATTGGCCGTCGAGGCCCAGAGCAGGTTCTCCAGCCTGATCCTGCCGGACCAGAATTGGCGGGTCGCCTGCCACATGATGGCGCCGGTCGGCCAAAGCGCGCGAAACATGATCAGGCACCAGAAGCCCAGACCCACCGAAAACAGGATCTGCCAGAACCGCCCGAGTTCGAGATAGGCCAGGCCCTGGTTGCCGAACCAGAACCAGCCTCGGTCGATGCGGCCCATGACCCCCAGATAGTTGCCGATCAGTCCGCCGGCGACGATCAGTAGCGCCACCCAGAACAGCAGATCGACCATCAGGCCCTGGCCTCTCGCCTCGCGCCCGCCGGCGATTGCGGGCCCCAGAAACAGGGCCGCCGCGATCCAGGCCAGGCAGATCCAGATGATCGGCGCCTGAATGTGCACGTCGCGCAGGAAGCTGAACGGCAAGATGGCGTTGAGGTGCAGCCCATAAAAACTGATGCGATCGTAATAGGCGTGCGCCATGATCGCGCCCGCGCCGATCTGCACGAGCAGCAGGGCCGCAACGACCAGAAAATACTTTCCCACCTTCCGCTGGCTTTGGGTCAGGGGCAGAAAATCGGCCAGCACCGGGTCCATCGGCGCATCGTCCGGATGGTTCAGAAACAGCTCGTAGACGAACAGCACCAACCCGAAGCAGAGGAAGGTGAAGCAGAAACTGGCCCAGGTCCAAATGAAGGTCGAAGGAGTCGGCGCATTGGCGACGAGAGGCTCGTAGGGCCAGTTCTGAGTCCAGGAAACATCCAGCCCGGGCCTCCGCGCCACGGTGGTCAGGGCCGAGAACACAAGGAAGTCCGCGGTCTGGACCGCAAGCGGTCCATGCAGGCTGTTGGCCGCCGTCCAGCCCGACGCCGGATCAGCGCGCCCGAGGCCGCTCGCCGTGTCGGCCCGCACGCTGTCGATCG
The DNA here is from genome assembly GCA_965277425.1 of Caulobacteraceae bacterium. Classification (GTDB taxonomy): domain Bacteria; phylum Pseudomonadota; class Alphaproteobacteria; order Caulobacterales; family Caulobacteraceae; genus Poindextera. The sequence continues at coordinate 157,039 of CBDICR010000006.1, read as the reverse complement.
CGGCGATCACCGTGTCGGGCAGCACGACCTGCCTCTGAGTCAGATCGATACCCTTCAACTGGCGTTGCATCTGCGCCTGCACGGCGGCGGCCTCGTCGGGCGCGAGGGCCGCAAACGGCTTCTGGTCGTTGGTCAGCGCGATAGCGGTCTCGGTGGCCTTGGCCAAGCTTACCAACGTCGAGGCGGTGTAGTCCTGCCCGAAATAGGACCCCATCCCGTAGAGGCTGCCATAGTCCATCAGGTCGGCTTTCTGGAAGCCGCCCTTGCCTGCCAGAACGTCGTCGCCGGACATGACCAGGGCACCGCTGGCTGAGACGAAGCGGTCAGGTTGCGGCGGCACGGTGCGGTAGGTGACGACGCTCGCCCAGGCCATCATGGAGAAGGTCCCGACGGCGACCGCGAGCAAAATCCATTTCAGGACGTTGCTGACCGGGTCGTCCAGGCTGGAGGGAACGACCGGCGCGCTCGTGGGCATGGTGGACCTCCCGGGCGCGCGGATCTGGATATTTATCGCCGCCCGTCTCGGCCACGTCGGTTGGGCGCGCCGAGCCTGGATCGACGCTAGCGCCAATGCGCGCTCAAGTCATGGCCTCAAAGGCTTTCCGGCCTGATGACCGTGGCCGTGCGCCCGTGGTGTTCCAACGCGGCGTTGGCGATATTGGCCACGTGGGCGTCTAGCATGGACTTCAGCGCCGCGCGAAGAGCGAATATGCGCGCTCAGCGCCCCGTCGGCGCGCCGTCGCCGGGCAGGCCGAGCCTGGGCCACATCTGCGTGACCGTCTCGACCACGGCCGGGTCCATGGCGATGCGCCGACCCCATTCGCGGTGGGTCTCCGGCGGCCATTTGTCGGTGGCGTCCAGGCCGATCTTCGAGCCGAGGCCGGATTCGGGCGAGGCGAAGTCGAGATAATCGATCGGGGTGTTCTCGATCACGGTGATGTCGCGGGCCGGGTCCATGCGGGTGGAGACCGCCCACATGACGTCCTTCCAGTCGCGGGCGTCGACATCCTCGTCCACCACGATCACCCACTTGGTGTACATGAACTGGCGCAGGTAAGACCAGACGCCGAGCATGATGCGCTTGGCATGGCCGGGATAGGCTTTTCGGATCGAGACCACCGCGATCCGATAGCTGCATCCCTCGGGGGGCAGCCAGAAATCGACGATTTCGGGAAACTGCTGCTGGAACAGGGGGATGAAGACCTCGTTCAGCGCCTCGCCGAGCACGCTGGGCTCGTCCGGCGGCCGGCCGGTATAGGTGGTCGGATAGATGGGACCCCGCCGCATGGTGATGGCGCTGATCTGGAAGACCGGGAACCGCTCGACCGAATTGTAATAGCCGGTGTGGTCGCCGTAAGGCCCCTCGTCGGCGTAATCGTCGAGCAGGACATGGCCCTCGATGACGATTTCGGCCTCAGCCGGCACCAAGAGCGGCACGGTCTTGGCGCGGACCAGATCGACCTTGGCGCCGCGCAGCAGGCCGGCGAACTGATATTCCGAAAGAGTGTCCGGCACCGGAGTCACCGCCGCCAGGATCGTCCCCGGATCGGCCCCCAGGACGGCGCAGGCGGGCAGGGGCTCAGGCTTGCCGGCCGCCTTCCAGCGCCGGTGGTGTTGCGCCCCGCCGCGATGAGCCAGCCAGCGCATGATGGCGCGGTCGGGCCCGATCACCTGCATGCGGTAGATGCCGAGATTGTAATTGTCCTCGCGCGCCTCGCCCGGCCCCTTGGTCACCACCAGCGGCCAGGTGATCAGCGGCGCCGGCTCCCCGGGCCAGCAGGTCTGGATGGGCAGCTTGCCGAGGTCGATGTCCTCGCCGGTCCAGACGATCTCCTGCACCGGGGCGGTCTTCACCGTCCTGGGCCGCATGCTCATCACGGTGCGGGCCAGCGGCAGCAGCTCCAGCGCGTCCTTCATGCCGCGCGGCGGCTCGGGCTGGCGCAGGAAGGCCAGGAGTTCGCCGACCTCGCGAAGTTCCTTGGCCGTGGTCCGCTCGGTCCCGCCCAGGCTGACGCCCATGGCGACGCGTTTGACCGTGCCGAACAGATTGGCCAGGCAGGGGATGGTCGAGGGCTCGCCGTCGGCGCGGATCGGCCGCTCGAACAGCACCGCCGGCCCGCCGCTCGCGACCAGACGGGCGCATATCTCGGTCATTTCCAGCACGGTCGAAACCGGCTCGGCGACCCGGACCAGCTCGCCCGCGGCTTCCAGCCGTTCGATGAAGTCGCGCAGGGATCGGTAAGCCATGGGGCGGCGAAGCTAGTCGGCGCGCGGGGACGTGTCACGCCTTGCCGTGGCCTGCGGACGCCTTAAGCTCGGCCCATGCTGTACGAGATCGATATCGCCGACGCCCCGGCCCGCTTCGCCGAGCTGATCGAGACCATCGACGCCGGCTACGGCGTCCTCATCCGCCGCGGCGACGAAATCATCGCCCGCCTGGCTCCGGAATGGTCCTTCCACGAAAAGGCGGAAGAGCCGGAAGAGACGATGACCCCGGAGGAACGCCAGGCGAAGGAGACCTTCGAGATGTTCCAGCACGACATCGAGGACTCATTCTGAAACCCTCGCCCCCGCCCTTCGCGGGGGAGAGGGTTCATTGGTTTTCCTTCTCGTAGGCCCTCACCAGGGTCTTCGGCGCGATCTTGCGCCAGCGGCGTTCGAGGAAGTTCCGATACGAGCCGGGGTGCAGGGTGGCGATGCGGGCCAGGACCGAGGGGTAGTCCTTGTAGTGCGGCGTGATGTGGAAGGTCTTGGGCTCGGCCTCCATCAGCATCTCGCGCTCGTCCAGCGAGACCTCCATCAGCACCATGCTGGCGTCGGCGCGGCGGTAGCGCGTGAAAAACTTCTTGTTCACCAGGAAGGCGGGCTGACCGTAGGAGGCGCCCTCGACCACGCCGGGAAAGCTCAAGGCGATCTCGCGCATCTCGTCTTCGGTCATTGGGCTCCTCCGTGGGTCTTCATACGGCCGGAAAGGTCCAGACCGCCGTGCGCTTGACCTCGGCGTCTTCCAGCTCGCGGGTGGTCTCGACGCTGTATTCGGCCAGCTTGACCAGGCCGGTCTTGGGGAAATAGCTGCGGCCGGGGTCGCCGAGCAGGACGCGGGCGCCGCGGTCGCGCGCCTCTGCCAGCCAGGCCATGGCGCGCTCGGCCAGGGGTTGCTCGTAGAAGATGTCGCCGGCGCAGATCACCTCAGCGGCAGGCGGGGGGCCGGCAAGTGGGTCGCGCTGGCCGAAACCGACCTCGACCGCGTTGGCGCGGGCGTTCAGCTCGACGGCGGCGGCGCAGAAGCCGTCGATGTCGGCGCCGGCCGCGCCCTTGGCGCCGGCCTTCATCGCCGCGATGGCGACCAGGCCCGAGCCCGTGCCGACGTCGAAGACCCGCTTGCCCTTCACCTCGGCCGGGTGGTCCAGAAGGTAGCGCGCCAGGGCCTGGCCGCCGGCCCAGGCGAAGGCCCAGAAGGGCGGCGGCAGGCCCATCCCGCCCAGCTCCTCCTCGGTCATGCGCCAGATCGGGGTGATCTCGTCGGCCAGGTAGAGCTCGATCTCCGGCGTGTGCGGCGGGCTCTTCAGCCGCGTATTGGCTAGGATGAAGCCGTGCGGATCGGCGATGGTCTGGGCGCTCACGCCGGCGCCGCCAGCCGCAGCATGGCGGGATAGCTGGGCGCCACCTCCATGCGCGCCAGCACGCCCTTGGCCGCTAGCAGCCGATGGGCGCGCGGCAGGTGGTAGCAGGGGATGTGCATGAACATGTGATGTTCGCAGTGATAGTTGACGTAATAGGGCGCGATCAGCGCCCGCTCGATGAAGTTGGCCTTGGTGGTGCGGGCGTGGCGCAAGGGATCGGGCTCGTCCTTGGCGACCAGGGCGTGCTCGGCGATGTTGCGCAGGCGCGTCACCAGCTGGAACCAGGTCGCGCGCGGCAGGAGCCAGAGCGCGAACCAGCCCCACCACCAGTTGCGGCCGACCAGCAGCCCCAGGATCGTGAAACCGGCGATGGCGACGGCGTTGGTGACCAGGAACCGGCGCTGGCGCACGGCCTCGGCGCCCAGGATCGGCAGGATGGGCGCCCCCTTGGCCCGGGTCTTCAGATTGTATTGCAGCAAGCCGAAGCGCTGCTTGAACCAGGTCTGGCCGGTCAGGTCGCGGACGACCTTGCGGCGAAACGAGTCCCTCGTGATCGGGAAGGGCGCGGAGAGGACGAGATCCGGGTCTTCCGACTGCTGGGCGAACTTGTGGTGCTGCAGGTGGTATTTCCGGTAGCGCGCCACCCCGCCGGAGCAGAGCCATTCGGCGACCCATTCGTTGACCGCCGGATCCCGGTGCAGCGCGCCGTGAGCGGCGTCGTGCTGCAGGATGCCGAGGCCCAGCTGCCGGGCGCCGATGATCATCACCGCCAGCGGAAGGGTCAGCGGCCAGATCAGCCCCATCAGGGTGGCGAGGCCGATCACCGCCCAGCAATGGGCGACCAGCAAAAGCCCCTTCCACGACGAGTGCTCGGCCAGCGGCGCCCACTCCTCGGCGGTGAAAAAGTCTTTCGGATTGATGCGGGCGGCGACGGACATGGCCTATAAGATGGGACGATTGCGCTTTCTCGGCAACCGATGCCTGTCGGCGGCAACCGGACGATTGAAACAGGCTGAACAATAAAACACGCCCCTTCTCCCCCTGCGGGAGAAGGTGGCCCAAAGGGCCGGATGAGGGGTCGAGCTGGCCTCACCAGCAAGGCGTCGAACCCTTTGCATAAACACGATGTTTCCCATATTGTTCTTCTATGGCGGATGCTCGAAAAGCCAGTCGAAGCTTTGCCAAATCGATGCGCAAGGCGCCGGCGCACCACGAAGCAAAGCTTTGGCGGCTATTGAGGGATCGACGGCTCGAAGGCCTGAAGTTTCGGCGCCAAGTCCCACTCGGCCCGTACATCGCCGACTTCGTCTCCTTCAGGCACAGATTGATCATCGAGGCGGGCGGGCCGGCGCATCTCACCCGCGTCGAGTACGATTGCGCTCGTGACGCTTGGCTCCGTAGTCAGGGCTTTCGCGTGCTGCGGTTTCCAAATGAGAAAATCGCTACCGACCGCCACGGCGTCCTGTCGAGGATACTGGAGACGGTGACGCCATCCTAGCCGAGGTTGGCGCGACCCCTCATCCGACCCCTTCGGGGCCACCTTCTCCCGCAAGGGGAGAAGGTGCGCTTAGGTTGGACGGTCGAGTCTAAGCAGTGGCTCCGACCTAAAGCGGCAGGCCGAACAGGGTGGCCGGCGCGCGCCAGAGGCCGGCGACCAGGGCGGCGAACAGGATCAGGCCGGCGTCGCGGTTGGATTTGAAGAGCTTCAGCGCGCGGTGCGGATCGTCGAGCTTGAGGCGCAGCGGCTGGCTGATCAGATGGATGGCGTAGAGCGCCGCAATGGCCGCGAACAACGGCCCCAGACGGCCCGCCGCGCCGGCCGCGAGCGCCAGGGCGATCGAGATCAGATAGAAGATCATGACGCCCCGCGGCGCGGCCTTGCCTAGCCGACGGGCCGAGGACTTCACCCCGGCCAGGGCGTCGTCTTCCAGATCCTGCACGGCATAGATCGTGTCGTAGCCCAAGGTCCAGAAAACCCCGGCGGCGTAGAGCAGCACCGCCGGCCAGCCGAGCCAGGCTGTGGCCGCGGCGTATCCCAAAAGAACGCCCCAGTTGAAGGTCAGGCCCAGCCAAGCCTGCGGCCACCAGGTGATCCGTTTCATGAACGGATAGGCGGCGACCAGGAAAAGCGAAGCCACGCCCAGCAGGATGGCGAGCACGCCCATGGTCAAAAGCACGGCCAGGCCGGCGAGGCTGCAGGCGGCCAGGAAGGCCCAGGCCTGCCTGACGCTGATCCGCCCGGACGCGATCGGCCGCGCCGCCGTGCGCGCCACCTTGGCGTCGATGTCGCGGTCGACGATGTCGTTATAGGTGCAGCCCGCCGCCCGCATCAGCGCCGCGCCGACCACGAAGGCGAGCATCAGCCGAAGGTCGGGCCCGCGACCGCGCATGGCGCCCGCCAGGGCGATGCCCTGCCAGCCGGGCAGCAGCAAAAGCCATAGGCCCGCCGGCCGGTCGAACCGGCCGAGCTTCAGCCAGGGCCGCAAACGCTCCGGCGCGAGGCGATCCACCCAATTGTCCGGCGCGGCGTCTGGGAGGGGGGCTGTGGTCAATTGACCGCGGCCCGGCGCGTCCAGACTACTTCAGCCACGATTTAGGCGCTGGCCTCTCCTGGGCCGTGCCCCAGGTTCTCAACCAACTGACGATCTTGGCGTTCGGTATCAAACGACCTTCGGCTATATCGGCGTCCGCTTCCGCTTCCGCCTGCGCTTCCGCCTGCTCGTCAATCTCGTCAAAAATGGAAGGTTCAGGTTCGATCACATCACGATCCTAACACTCAAATAGTGAATTTGGCGATAGATTGCCGCTTCGCCTGGCGGGACGCGCCCTTGAAACCCCTAGCCCTCGTTCTGGCCTTCGCGGCCCTGGCCCTGAGCGGCTGCTATACGTCCGACCGGCTGCTGCTCGATCAGTCGGCGGCGGTCCACCCGCTTGATGACGGGGTCTATGTCCGCGACGGCGACGACGCGGACAAGATCAGGATCACCCTCGATCCCGACGGCTGGTACGACGTCGAAAAATACAACGACAACGGCACGATCGGCGAGACCCGCCGCGTGCTGGTCAACGAGGCGGTCATCGCCGGGCGCGAAGGCTATGCCTTGGCCGAGGAGACCGACGAGGGCTTCGACTATGCGGTCGCCTTCGTCGACGACAAGCGTGTCTATTTGGCGACACCTGACTGCTCGGATTCGCTGGACCGCGACGATGCGGTTGACCACGGCGGCGAACCGCAGGACGATGACGCGATGACCCACAATTGCTTCTTCAAGAACCGGGACGCCCTTTTTTCGGCGCTGTCCGGCTTTGCGGGTCACGCTGACTTTGGCGCCCCGTACCAACGACATTGACTCAATAGACTCGCACGGGGCCTCGGCCTGATCCGTCAGCGGGTCAGGGAACCGAAGCCATGAGCTTAGTTTTTGACGAGGACACCGGCGAGTTTCGCAAGCGAACGCTTTCGAACCTCCAGGTGCTCGCCTTCATCTCCCGCTACTGGATGCGCCGCCGGTGGGCCTGTTTCACCACCATCGGCCTGATCCTGGTCGCCATCGGCTTTGAATCGATGATGCCCAGGGCCGCCGAGGCCCTGGTCGACGCCACGCGCCATACGCCGCCCAGCGCCCCGGTCGCCTGGCAGGCCTGGCTGTTCTTCGTCGGCGTCTATCTGGCCTACAGCCTGATCCGCAATCTCGGCATCCGCTTCTTCTGGAACCCGCTGGCCGCGGCGAACATGGAGCAGATGACCAACGAGGCCTTCAGCCGCGTGCAGGCCTTCTCGGCCGACTGGCATGGCGACACCTTCGCCGGGGCCACCGTGCGGCGCATTTCTCGGGCCATGTGGGGCTACGACGTGGTCTCCGACTCGGTGATCATGTGGATCGGCCCGGCCCTGATCGTGCTGGGCATCCTGTCGGTGCAGATGATGCTGCGCTGGCCGCTGATCGGCGGCTTTTCGCTGCTGATGGTGGTCGCCTACATCGTCTCCAACGTGCTCTTCTCCAACTATTACGTGATGAAGGCCAACCGGCGCTCGGTGGCGATGGATTCGCGCATCGGTGGCGCGCTGGCCGATGCCATCTCGTCCAATCCGGTGGTCAAGGGCTTCGGCGCCGAGACGCGGGAAGAGGCGCGGTTCGCGGCGGTCACCCACGACTGGCATGACGCGACCCTGACCACCTGGAACCGCTACATGACCGTGTGGCTGATCCAGAACGCGATCCTGGCGCTCTTGCAGGCGGGCCTGACCGGCCTTTTGATCCTGCGCTGGCTGCACCACCAGGCGAACCCGGGCGACGTGGCCTTCGTGATCACCACCTTCCTGATCATGAGCGGCTACTTACGCAACATGGGCGACAATATCCGCATGCTGCAGCGCGCCCTAGCCGACGTCGAGGACGTGGCGGAATTCGCCCGGATCGAGCCGCAGGTTTGCGATGGCGCCGGCGCGGTCGACTTCATCGGCGAGTCCGGCGAGATCGTCTTCGAGCACGTGACCTTCCGCTACAAGTCGGCGGAGACCCCGATCTACGACGATTTCGACCTGACCATCGCGCCGGGCGAGCGGCTGGCCCTGGTCGGGCCGACCGGCTCGGGCAAGTCGACCTTCGTCAAGCTGGTGCAGCGCCTGTACGACCTGCAGGAGGGCCGGATCGTGATCGATGGCCAGGACATCGCCACCGTCGCGCAAGGCTCGCTGCGCCGCGCCATCGCCGTGGTGCCGCAGGATCCGGCGCTGTTCCACCGCACCGTGGCCGAGAATATCGGCTATGCGCGGCCGGGCGCGACGGCTGACGAGATCGCCCTGGCCGCTAAGCGCGCCCGCGCCCACGACTTCATCGCCAAGCTGCCGAACGGCTACGAGACCCTGGTCGGCGAGCGCGGCGTCAAGCTCTCGGGCGGCGAGCGTCAGCGGGTGGCGATCGCGCGGGCCTTTTTGGCCGACGCGCCGATCCTGGTGCTGGACGAGGCGACCTCCTCGCTCGACGTCGAGACCGAGCGCGAGGTGCAGGCGGCGACCGAGGCCCTGATGCGCGGGCGCACCACCATCGTCATCGCCCACCGCCTCTCCACCATCCGCCACGCCGACCGCATCCTGGTCTTCCAGGACGGCCGCGTGGTCGAGGAGGGCCGCCACTCGGACCTGGTGGCCAGGGGCGGGACCTATGCGCGGCTGAACGCGGTGGCGCAGGGGGCGGTTTAACCGCCGCCCCCGCACCGCAGTTCGGCGTCCAGCGCCGCCGCGAGGTCGCCGCGCGGGCTGACCGCGACCGCGTCCAGGCCGAGCCAGCCCGCCATCGCGCGCAGTTCGGCGGCCAGCGCTGGGGCGACGGCGGCGGCGTCCGCGCCAGGCTCCAGGTGGGTTGCCTGGACGCGCAGGCGCTTGGCGGCGCGGTCTGCCTTCAGGTCGACCCGCGCGGCGATGACCTCGCCGAACAGGAAGGGCAGGACGTAATAGCCGTGCTCGCGCTTGGCCGCGGGCGTGTAGATCTCCAGCCGGATGCGCGCGCCGAACAGCCGTTCGGTGCGGTCGCGGAACCAGATCAGGTTGTCGAAGGGCGAGAGCAGGGCGCTGGCGATCGCCCGCCGCGGCGCCTTGGCCCCGACCGCCAGATAGGCCTGCTGTCGCCAGCCCTCGACCCTGACCGGGGCCAGGGCGCCGGCCTCGACCAGCTCGGCCAACCGCGCTCTGGTCTGCGCCACCGGCATGCGGAAATAGTCGCGCAGGTCGGTCTCGGTCGCCACGCCCATGGCGCGCGCGGCGATAGTCAACAGCGCCCGGTGCGCCTCCGGCTCGGTCGGCGTCGGCTGGTCCAGAATCGCGCGCGGGATGACGCGCTCGGTCAGGTCGTAGAACCGCTCGAAGCCGCGGCGTGTCTTGGTGGTGATCAGGCCGGCGGCGAACAGCCATTCCAGCGCCCGCTTGCCGTCGCTCCAGTTCCACCAGCCGGCCTTGCGCGGCCCCTCGGCGAAGTGGCCGCCGGTAAGCGGCCCCTCGCGCTCGATCCGCGCCAGCACCGCGTCGATATAGTCGCGCCGCGCGCCGAACCCGTTGGTGCGGGCGGCGAAATGAGCCATGCGCCAACGGAAAAGCGGCTGCATCGCCACGGGCAGCAGCGACGCCTCATGGCCCCAGTATTCGAACAGCGACGGGCGTCTGCCCCATGCCTCTTCCTCAAGCAGCGCCTGGGAATAGGGCCCGAGCCTGGAAAAGGCCGGCAGGTAGTGGGTGCGGGCCAGCACATTGACGCTGTCGATCTGGATCACGCCCAGCTCGGCCGCTAGCCTGCGGACACTGCGGCGCGTCACCGGCCGCTCGCCACGCGGCGCCGCCAGGCCCTGGGCGGCGAGCGCGATCCGGCGGGCTTGGCGCGGCGAGAGGTCTCGACTCATCCCGTGACGCTAGCCGACGTTCCGGTAATGTTCCAGTGGCCGGGCGCGTGCGCCGCCCCGGTGCGCTCCGGGACGGCGTCCCGGCCGCAGCCGGGGTTGAGGGCGCAATAGGCCTCGCTAGGCCTTCAGCGACGCCCCGAGCGCATCCAGCAGATGCTCCGTGCCCCGTTCGCGGGAGCCCGCGTCGTCGTAGCCGTCCAGGAACGCGCCCTGCTCGGTGACCATCAGGGTGGTTTTCGCGCCGTCGGCCTTGAGCTGCATGGTGGCCAGGGACACCGAGATTTTCTTGTCGTCCATGTGCATGACGTAGCTGTAGACCAGCCGCTGGTTCGGGATGACGTCGTGATAGGTCGCCTCGAACGTGGAGACGACGCCGCCCTCCCATCGGCCTTTCAGCCGCTCGCCGCCGCCGACGCGCACGTCCATATGGCGCTCGATCAGCTCCCATTGGCCGGGCGCGCCGCCGAACCAGTTCGACTTGGCCGTCTCGTCGGTCAGCGCCCTCCACACCCGGGCGACCGGCGCCGGGTAGGTGCGCTGCAGGTGGAAGTCGCCATGCACCACCGAATGGACGTCGGTCCCGGCGCCGCCGCGCATGCGCACGACCTCCGTCTCCAGCTTGTCCAGGGTGGTGCGCCAGCCCTCCGATGCACCCGCCACCATCGGCGCGGCGGCAGACGGGTCGATGAAGCTGTAGCTCTGCACCACATCCATGCGCGCGCCGCCCAGCGCGTCGGAGAAATCGACCTCGGTGCGCGCGCGGAACAGCGGCCCGCCCGCCGCGTCCGTGGCCAGCATGTCGATCACCAGCCGCGTGTGCGGCGTAACCTCGACGAACACGCCCCGGGTCCAGTGCATCTCACCGGTGGGCGAGCGCATGCAGACCTCGAAGGGCCCGCCGACGCGCATCTCCACCTTGGCGTCCGGAACATCGTAGGTCTTTGGACTGAACCAGCGCTTGACGTGGTCGGCCGAACTCCAGGCCTTGAACACCGTCTCGCGCGGGGTGTGGAAGGTGCGGGAAAGTCGCAGCGGCTGCGGTTGCTCCACGGCCGCACCCGTCTTCGCATCAGTCGCCTGAGTCATCACCATCTCCTTGGTTTTCCAGGGTTTTCAAATAGTCGCCCAAGCGGTCGAGGCGCTGGTCCCACTCGATCCGGCGGGCGTTGATCCATTGCTCGGCTTGGCTGAGCGCCTGGGTCTCGATGGCGCAGGTCCGCACCCGGCCGATTTTCCGGGAGCGCACCAGGCCCGCCGCCTCCAGGACGGCGAGATGCTGCATGGCCGAGGGCAGCGACATCGGCAGCGGCCGGGCCAGCTCGCTCACCGGCGCCGGCCCGCGGCTCAGCCGCTCGACCATGGCCCGGCGCGCCGGATCGGCGAGGGCGTGGAAAAGACTGTCCAGGTTGCTCGATTGGTTAAGCATATACCTAAGTATCGCCGGGCAGAAAGTTAGGCAATGGCTTTAGTATCCGAAACGCGGTTTTTCGTCCCGGCGCCTAGCGTCTCGCAAGCGGCGGCGGACGAAGGGACTGGACCCGTCAAACCAGAACTCTCGCCAAGCTTGGCCTTTGTTTTTGTTTATAATCTAAGCTGAGGCATCGGAACTCCGAACACCCCGGTTCGTTGCCGTCCCGACCCCAAAGGGATGGAGAGTGACGGATGAAGGCGGTGATTTACAACGGCCCGCGCGAAGTCAGCGTTGGCAAGGTCGATGATTCTCGAATCGAAAAACCGACGGATGTCGTGATCCGGCTGACCACGACCAATATCTGCGGTTCGGACCTTCACATGTACGAAGGCCGCACCAGTTTTGAGAAGGGCAAGGTGTTCGGACATGAAAATCTCGGTGAGGTCATCGAGGTCGGGTCCGCCGTCGACCGGGTTAAAAAGGGCGATAAGGTCTGCATGCCGTTCAACGTCGCCTGCGGCTTTTGCGAAAACTGCGAAAAAGGGCTGACCGGCTTTTGCCTCATCTGCAATCCGGGCTCGGCCGGCGCCGCCTACGGCTTCGCCGACATGGGCCCCTATCAGGGCGGCCAGGCGGAAATGCTTCGCGTGCCCTATGCCGACTTCAACTGCCTGGTCCTGCCTGAAGACGCCGAAGAGAAGGAGGACGACTACGTGATGTTGTCCGACATCTTTCCAACCGGCTGGCACGCCACGGAACTGGCCGGCGTGCAGCCTGGCGATTCCGTAGCGGTCTATGGCGCCGGCCCCGTCGGGCTGATGGCGATCCATTCGGCCATGATCAAGGGCGCCGCCACGGTGTTCGCGGTAGATGCCCATGACGACCGGCTGAAGCTGGCCGCGTCGTTCGGCGCGATCCCGATCGACATACGCAAGGGCGATCCGGTCAAGCAGATCCTGGACCAGACCCATGGATTGGGAACCGACCGGGGATGCGAATGCGTCGGCTACCAGTGCTGCGACCGCCATGGCAACGAGGCGAACGACTACACCATGAACTGCCTCGTCGGCAGCACCAAGGCGACGGGCGGGATCGGCGTCGTCGGGGTGTTCGTGCCGAAGGATCCGAAGTCGCCGAGCGACCTGGGCAAGGAGGGCAAGATGGCGTTCGACTTCGGCGCCTTCTGGTTCAAGGGCCAGCAGATCCGTACCGGCCAATGCAATGTGAAGGCCTATAATCGCCGTCTCGGCAATCTTATCCATGCGGGCCGGGCCACGCCTTCGAAGATCATCTCGCACCGTCTCAAGCTCGATGAGGCGCCAGACGCCTTCAGGCATTTCGATGCGCGCGACGCCGGCTGGACCAAGGTCGTCCTGAAGCCAGCGGCCTGATGACGCCTGCAGACCCGGCGCGATCGAGGCGCCGGGTCGGCTCGCGTCCATAAAGCGAAGCGTGGCTATGAACCATTTGAGCCGCGTCGACCTTATGTCTTGAAACCTCAGCCTAAGGACTGGTCTCGATGCTCTCCGATCTTCCTCTCGCCCTTCGCTATGACCCCTCAGTCGAACAGCCAGAGGCCGACGAGGCCAAGGTCGGCCAGGAGCTGATCGATACGATGCGAAAGATCAGCGAGACAACCCTCGCCGATGAGGGCCGGCCTCTTCGCAGCGTCCACGCCAAGTCCCATGGCATCGTCGTCGGCGAGCTCGAGGTGGCCGACGGACTGCCCCCGGTTCTGGCGCAGGGCCTGTTCGCCAAGCCCGGCCGCTATCCCGTCGTCATGCACTTTTCGACCCTGCCGGGCGATCTGCTGGACGACAGCGTCTCGACCCCGCGAGGCCTGGGGGTGAAGATCATCGGCGTCGAGGGCGCGCGCCTTCCGGGTTCGGAGGGCGACGTCACCCAGGACCTGGTTCTGGTCAACGGGCCGGCGTTCGCCGTGCCCAACGCCAAGGCTTTTCTCGCCAACCTGAAGCTTCTGGCCGCCACGACCGACAAGATCGAAGGCGTCAAGAAGGTGGTGTCCGCTGCCATGCGCGGCCTTCAGACCTTAGCCGTTGCGGTGTCCGGCAGCCCGAACGCCACGATCGCCACGCTCGGCGGCCAGCCGGAAACGCAGCTCCTCGGCGACACCTTTTACAGCCAGGTCCCGATCCTCTACGGCGACTACATCGTCAAGATCGCGGTCGCTCCGGTCTCGCCGGAACTCACCGCCCTCACCAAGGCGCCGCTGGACCTGAACGGCAGACCGGATGGCTTGCGCGAGTCGGTGAGCGAGTTTTTCCGCTCGAACGGCGCGACCTGGGAGGTCCAGGTGCAACTCTGCACCGATTTCGATGTCATGCCGGTCGAGAACGCCGCCAAGCCCTGGCCGGAGGATCAGAGCCCCTATGTCACCGTGGGCCGCATCACGGCCAAGCCGCAAACCACCTGGAACGAGACCCGCGCCAAGGCGGTGGACGAGGGCTATGCGTTCAGCCCTTGGCATGGGCTGGCGGCGCACAGGCCCCTGGGCTCCGTTATGCGGGTCCGCAAGGCCGCCTACGAGGCCGGCGCCAAGTTCCGGGCGGCGAACGGCGGCAAATCGATCGTCGAGCCGCGCGCCGTCGATTTCGACACGTAGGCGGCGCAATTGCACCATGTACGCGAGGGCCGAGGTCGGCCGCTGCTTCTGATCCACGGTCTCGGCGGTTCGCATCGATCCTGGTCGACCATCATGGGCGCCCTGACGGCCGCGCGAGATGTGGTGGCGGTGGATTTGCCGGGTTTTGGCGATACGCCGCAGCTTTCGGGCGAAACCTCCATCGCCGCGCTCGCCGACGCCGTCACCGCCTTCATCGCGGCGCAGGGCCTGCGACAGATCGATATGGTCGGCAGTTCCATGGGCGCGCGGCTTGTTCTCGAACTGGCGCGGCGTGGTGAGGCCGGCGCTGTCGTCTCGCTCGATCCTGGCGGATTCTGGACCCAGGCCGAAAAGCCGATCTTCGAAGGATCGATCAGCGCCTCGATCGCGCTGGTTCGTCTGCTTCAACCGGTGATGCCCGCGATCACGGGCAGCGCCATCGGCCGCACGCTGCTGTTTCCGCAGTTCTCGCCCAGGCCGTGGCGGCTATCGGCGTCGGCGACGCTTCAGGAAATGCGCGACTACGCCCGCGCGACGCGCTTTGACCAACTCCTGCACAGCCTCGTGCGCGGCCCGGACCAGGAGGCGATGCCGGCCGCTCCGCTTCGGCCGCTGGTGATCGGTTGGGGACGCCAGGATCGCGTTTGCTTCACCGGTCAGTCCAAAAAGGCGCTGGCGCTGTTTCCGCACGCGCGATTGCACTGGTTCGACCGTTGTGGTCATTTTCCGCATTGGGATCAGCCGGAGCAGACCGTGCGGCTAATCCTCGACGCCACCGCATAGACGGCGAAGAAGCGCCGACGCCCGCCTTCCACGGGCCCAGGGCTCCAATGATCGGCCGCGGCGCGCCTTGAGTCGGGAAAATCGTCCGTACCCGTCGTTTCCTTTCGAACTTCACGATGCCTATAGCGGCAAGGTGATCGGCAGACTGAGGAAGAGCGTGTAGCCCGGCGACTGGTCGGTGAGGCCCATCCCGGCGTTGAACACCAGCGAGACATGGTCGGTCAGGCCGAAGGAGGCCCCGACGCCGAGGCGCGCGTCGTTGATCGACGTCCCCAGGACCGTCTCGTATTTCTCGTGCATGGCCCGCTGCTGGGTGTAGCCCTCATACTGGTCGATGAACGAGAAATTCAGCGAGGCGCGCTCGTTCACGGCGAAGTTCACCCCGGCGTTGAATGCGATCACGTCGCCTATATGCAGGATGCCGTGATCGACCTCGGTGACCTTGGGCTGGGTCCCCGTGGCGTTGGGATTGAACAGGGGCACGACGTAGTCGGGCGTCGGCAGATGGTAGGAATAACTGGCGCCGGCGAAGAAGACGAGCGGGTCGGAGCGCCAAAGCACGGTGAAGCCCGGTTCGATCGCGTAGTAGCCCGAACCCGTCGGCGCTCGCAGCAGCTGGGTCTCGGCCCCGTTGGCGACCGGCGGATAGGTTTCGGGAATCTGGAAGACGCTCTCGCCGGTGGGGACGGTCACCTTGGCGCGCACGACCAGGGCTGGGCGCCAGTCATCCTGGACGAGCGGCTGCCAGGAGAAGGTCGCCTGGATGTCGCCGAGGTGCTCGCCGGTGGTGTCGACCTCGCTGACGTCGCCGGTGCCGATGCCTTTGGTCTGGCGCACGAAGGACGAGGTGAAGGGGATGCGCAGGTCGAGCTGGGTGCGCCAGGGCAGGCCCATGCGCAGGGTCAGGTTGCTGTTCGCGACGTCCTGCGAGATGTCGTCGACCCGCAGCGTGCCGATGTTGATCGCGTCGAACACGGTGTAGCCGAAGATGTTGACCCGAGGGTTCGAGACATGGGTTTCATCGGCCGACGGTTCGATCTGCAGCGTCCAGGGGGGCAGAAGCACGCCGCCCGCTTCGACCAGCAACTGGTCGGCGGCGCGCTCGGACCGGGGCCGGTCCTCCGGCGCGGTGGGCTCCGATGGCGGCGGCGGCGCGGCGGCCGCATTGCCGGCCAATTGAACCGGGCCGCCCCCGGCGACGCCGCCGCCGCCCGGGGCCAGCAGGCCGGCCCGGCGCAGGCTGCTGCTCTGCGCCGCCACTTCCATGCGCAGCTCGTCGATTTGGCTCTTTTCGAGATCCAGTTGCGCCTGTTGCGCGGCGGTCTTGGCGCGCAGGGCGGCGACCTCGTCGCCGATGTTGGACGCGTCGGCGGAGGTGGCCGCGGTCAGCGCCGTTTGCGCCTGGCTCCGACCCGGCGACCCGAACGCAAATATTATAAAGGAACCACCAAGCACGACCGCGACGCGCGAAATCGCCGCTGCCGCGGAAACGTCCGAATTGAGCATCATACCCATGACATCCCCCTATTTATGAGTATTGACTGGCCTAAGGTATCAAGGAGACTGAGTTGACCGGCGACGCCGGTTGAACGGCGACATTGATTATGATGTTGTTGTTGACGACGTTCATGTCGCCGACAATGTTGGTGAACTGGAAGATGCCGCTGGCGCCGGCCAGGTTGCCGACTCCACCGATGATCTGAACCTGGCTCGGGCTCACGGCCGAAACGGTCATGCCGGCGGGCAAGACGTTCGTTGTCGGCTGGTTCAACGTGCCTGACAGGAATATCCCGAAGGCGATTCCGTCGAAGCCGCCGCGCTGCGTGGCCAGGTCGGAATCGCTCATCGGCGTAAAGTCGGCGTCGTCCGCAAAGGCGGCGGCGACGACGGCATGGGACGCCGTCGCCTTGGCCGGTGTGACCGACCCAGCCAGGCCGGTCATAGCGACGACCAGGATCGTCAGCAGTCCGGCTCGCGTCGCCAACCGCGCGGCTCTAGGATGTCCGCTGGCGCTCATCATGCTTTCCTCCCACGGCTCATGGCTCGCTTCCTTCAATAGAAATCGCCCGGGCCGTAGCCCAGGGCTGGGGCGTAGGATCTGGTCAGGAACAGTTGAACCGCGCGCGGGTCGGAGGGCACCTGGGCGCCTTGCATGAAGGCGACATTGACCGGCCGCCCGGGGGCGACCGCGACCAGGATCACCTTGTCCCAGCGTTTCCCGAAGGCCTTGAGGGACTCCACGCGGTTGCCGTAGGCCGGATCGGCGATAGCGACCTCGTCGCCGCGCACCTGGCGGATGACGACGAAATGGTTGTAGCCGCGGCTGTTGATCAGGGCGATCACCGGCGCGCGCAGTTTGCGCAACTCTTCGGCCCGGCTGGCCCGGAACCCGCCGGCCACCAGGCCCCAGCTCTCGGCGTAGCGCTTGAGCTCCAGCATCGAGAAGCCGTTCTGAGCGATCTCCTTGGCGTCCGCAGGGCTGGCGCTGGCCAACATGGTCTTGATGACCGCGGCTTCGTTGGCTTGGATTCCGAAATAGCCCTGGAGCAGGGTCGCCAGCGCCGCCGCGCCGCAACTGAGATCCTGGCTCTGCCGCTCGACGCCCTTGAACCTAAGCTGGACATAGGTGGCGACGGGCGCATAGACCTCGGCGCCGCTCGGCAGGGCGACGATAGCCGGGCCGGACTTGGGAGCGTCCGACCCGGCCCTCGCTGGCGGCGGCGCAAGCGGGCGACCGGGGGCTGGAGCCGGGTCGCCCGCCCGCGCTGCCCCGGCGAGCAACGCCAGCGCACTGGCCGCGCTGGCGGCGCGGCGCATGACGCTGGCGGCGCTCATCCGCCGCCGAGCCCGATGGCGACGACGTCCGCCACCACATTGCGGTCACCGGCGATCTGCTGGACCTGGGCGATGCCGCGGAAGCCGTTGAACGCGTTGTCAATGGCGTTGGCGCTGCCCCTGGCCGCGGACGAGCCGCCGGGCCCCGTCGCTGGCCCTGCCACCGCCTTGAGTTGGACGTCGGTCAAGGCCGGTGAAAAGGCGGCGTTGTCGGCGAAGGCCAGCGCGATGGCGTTGATCTGCACGTTGCCGCGGCCGGTGGTCTGACTGATCTGGCCGATGCCGACGGCGTTGTTGAAGCTGCCGGAGATGGTGTTGGTCTGCAGCGACGGGGCGCCCCCATCGGTGGGGCCGCTCTCCGCATCGATGCTGATCCTGGCCACGACGGCCGAGGCGTCAGCCGGCGTCACGGCGATGGCGACCGCGTTGGCTTGGTCGTTGCCGGCGCCGGCGTCCTGGTTGAGCCCGAGAAGGCCCTGGAATTGGTTGGCGGAACTGTCGAGCGCGTTCGAGCCGTCCGATTGGCTTGGATCGGCGCAGGCCGGGATCGCCGCGACGAACGCGCCGATCACGACCGCCATGGCGGCGGCGCGAAGCGGAACGATCCCAATGCAATTTCGTCCTCCTGAGGTCATCACGGCCAGCGTTCCAGGTTGATTGAGGGGACGTTCCGGTTCGGCGCCCGGCCTGAAACGGGTCGGGACGGGCGCCGTGTTCGAGGAATAAGTCACTGGACCCTCGATGAGTATGAGGGTGCGTTAAGGCAACGCGACAAAGCTGCTGATTGCGGCGACGTTGATCACGGTCGCCTGGTTGTTGTTGTCTCCAACAGACTGGTTCAGCGCAACGATACCCGTGTTGCTGTTGACGGAGCTGTTGACGGTGTCTTGTTTCACCGTGTTCACGTCATAGACGTGATTGCCCGAATTCAACTGGTGCAGACCGGCGTCGGCCAGGGCGGTGAACGCATTGTCGCCGATCGCGGCCGCCAGCGCATTGTGCTGCTGGTTGTTGTTGCCGGCGTTCTGGTTGGCGAAGAAGACACCCGTATTGGTATCCATGGATCCGGTCATGCTGGCCGTGATCTGTGGCAACAGCGGACCCTGGTCAGGTGTAAGCGAGGGATTGCCGGTGTTGTAGGCCGGGTTGGATATCAGGTTGTCACCCGGCGATTTCGGGTCCCCATCCTCGACGTTCCGCGCCGAATTGCCGGTGCTCAACTGCTCGACATAGGCCTCGGCCTTGACCAGGTCGTTGCCGCCGAAAACGAAGCCGGCCGCGATGGCGTTGCCCTGGTTGGCGTTATTGCCGACGTCCTGGTTCAACTCGCCGACGCCGGTGTTGCGCAGCAGGCTGTTGGTCGTCGTCGCCGAGCGATGGATGTCGTAGTTGGTCTCGTCCCCGACGAAGTTGGGAATGTTCGGCGCGTTGATCGTCCCAATCTTCGGATCGATCACATCGGCCGTGCCCACCACATCGCCAGACACCGAAGAATTGATCGTCACCAAGCCGGACGCCTCGGAGTTGAGCGCCTTCGTGTCGGTGACATTGACCGTCTCGGTGGTGTTGATCGTGGTCGGCTCGCTGATGTTGGTGGTCTTGGTCTTGTTGACCGTCCAGTTGGTCAGGTCGTCGGCCTTGGCCGCGCCCGACATGGCCGCGGTCAGCGCGAGGCTGGCGGCGGCGGCTAAAAGAAGAGTCTTCATTGTATTATTCTCCAATAGTGAGGGGTCCGGTCAGAAGCTCGGCAGGTTGCTGCCGACCGCCGCCAGGGACACCATGTTGGCCTGATTGCCGTTGTTGCCGGCCGACTGGTTGACGCCGAAGACGCCGACGTTGTCGTTCATCGAAGCGGTGATCAGATCGCTCTTGTGGATGCCGATCGGCGATTTCGGATCGGCGCCGTCGTCGCCTTCGCCAACCCGGTTGCCCGTGTTGAACTGGCCAAGATCGGCTTCGGCGAGCGCCACCCCGGACGGGCGTTCGGAGAAGGCCACCGACAGCTCGTTGATCTGGTTGGCGTTGTTGCCGGTCGCCTGGTTGACGAAGCCCAGACCATTGTTTCCGTCCACCGAGTTGGTGATCAAGGCGCTACGGGAGGTCAGGTCGACCGCCTCGACGTCGTTGCCCAGCGGCGTGTCCGTATCGGCGCGCGGCCCGCCATTGACCTGGGTCGCCTCGGCCTGAGCGTTGGCGAAGCCCTGGCCCGCGCCGGGATCGGTTGTCCCGCCGCCGCCGCCGCTGCCGGTGTAGGTGTCGACGGCCGCGGACACGAGGGTCCCCTGGTTGTTGTCATTGCCGGCGGCCTGGTTGATTGAGGTCAAGCCGGTGTTCAGATCAGACGAACTGTCGATCACATCGAGCTTCTCGGCGCAGTTACCGCAATCCTTGTTGCTCTGGTTGGTCTGATTGGCGGTCGCCGTCGCTTCGGCTGCGTCATTGGCGACCGTCGTCACGGTCTGGGCGACGCCCACATTGGTCGTGACGTTGACGTTCTCGGTTGTGGCGACCGCCTTGTTGAGGGTGGTTGTGGAATGAAGCCACGGCGTCGACGTCTGAGCCTGTGCATAGCCGCCCGCTCCCGTGAGGAGCGCGAGCGCGCCACAAGTCAATAAGAGCCTTTTCATCGCTCTCTCCAGCGTTGTGTCAGACAGCGCAGGGATTGGGCTGTCATCCCTAGGAAATCCCGCTAACCGGCTCAGCAGCAAGCGCATGGTTATTATAAATTCGGCATAAGGATTGTGGCGCCAGCCTAAATGCGCCACATTAAGACCTTATAGTGGTCTGGGGCGGCATCGGGCGTTATGCTGCGGATGCTAGCGGGGGCTGGGTCCATGACATCGAAATCTTTCACCCGACGCTTTACCGATCTCCTCAGGCGGCCTTTGCCAGCGAAGCTTTGGCGCTATGCCTCGGCGCTTGGAACGGTGGCCGTCGCCGCCGCCGCCGCCGCGTGTCTTCGCGAACTGGTGCCGTCGGCGCGCCTGTCGAACGTGCTTTTGGCGGGCGTGTTGGTCGCCGCCGTGCAGCTGGGAACCTCGCCGGCGATCGGCGCGGCGGTGTTCGCCTTCCTGATCTTCGAGTTGGTGCTGCCGCCGGCTAATTTTTCGCCGCGATCCTGGGGTCCGGAGGACGTCATCACCGCGATCGTCTTCCTGGGGGCGGCGCTGATGATCGGCAGGCTGGCCGAGCGTTACAAGGTGACGGCCCGACAGGCGCTCGCGCGCGAAAAGACCACCGACGCACTCTTCCGGGCCAGCCGCGAACTGGCCTCGACCTGGGAGGAAGGCGCCATCCGCCAGAGCCTGGCTCGCTATGTCGCCGAAGCCGCGGACGGCGAGGCCGTGGTGCGGGCCGGTGATCGCGGCTGGCCGTATCCAGCCAACGCCGAGTTGTCCGAAGTTCAGCTCTTCGCCATCGAGACCAAGGGATCGGAGGCGTGGAAACCGGACGCCGACATTGGCGATGGTTGGCGAGTCTGGCCGATCGGACCGGCCGATCCGAGCCTGGGCGTCGTGGCCTGGCGCTCCGCCGAGCCCAACGCGCCGGCCAACGAAAACCAGCAATTCATCAATGTGTTGGTGGAACTGGGCGCGGCCTCGATCGAGCGCGCGCGCCTCGGGGCCGCGAATGCGGAGATGGAGGCGCTGACGCGTACCGACCGGTTGCGGCAGGCCCTGCTGTCGTCCGTCTCGCACGACTTCCGCACGCCGCTGGCGTCGACCCTGGCCTCGATCACCACCTTGCGCAATATGGGCCAGGCGCTCGACGAGGCGACGCGCGGCGATCTTTTGCTGACCATCGAGGAGGAGACGAGGCGGCTGAACCGCTTCGTGACCAACCTTCTTCGCATGAACCGGCTTGAGGCGGGCGAACTGAACATCGAACCGGTGCGGGTCAATATGGCCGAGATCGTCGACCTCGCCACACGACGGTTCGAGTCCAAGCTTAACGGACGCAAGATGGTTCGACTGAGCCAGCGCGACGATATCGCCGCTCTGGGCGACCCGATCCTGCTCGACCATGTCCTCGGCAACGTGCTGGAGAACGCGGTGCGCTTCAGCCCCGCACGCTCGATGATCACCCTCAGCCTGGCCCAACGCGGCGAAAAGGTGACGCTCGAGGTTGAGGACCAGGGTCCCGGCGTCTCGCGCGCCGAGCTGTCGCGGATATTCGAGAAGTTCTACCAGTCGCCGGCGCGCTCGACGCGCCATCAAGGCGTCGGGCTCGGCCTGTCCATCGCCAAGGGCCTGGTCGAGTCCATGGGCGGAGACATCGCCGCGGCCAGCGCCAATAGCGGGACGGGTCTGCGCGTCTGCATCAATCTGCCCCAGGCCTGACCATGGCGCAGACCACGGGACGCCTTCTGCTGGTCGATGACGAGCCTCAACTGATCCGCGTGCTGGTTCCAGCCCTGAGCGCGGCGGGTTTCGAGGTCGAGACGGCGGCGACCGCCGCGGCGGCGCTCTCCATGTTGGCGACCGGCGGCTACGACGCCCTGCTGCTCGACCTCGGCCTGCCAGACATGGACGGCAAGGAGATCATCGCCAAGGTTCGCGAATGGTCCGACATCGGCATCGTCGTCCTCTCGGCGCGCGACCAGGAGGACGAAAAGGTGGCTGCGCTCGACCTGGGCGCCGACGACTTCGTCAACAAGCCCTTCTCGATCGGCGAGCTGCTTGCGCGCCTGCGCGCCTCGCTGCGCGGACGTGAGCTACGGTTCGCCAGCCAGCACGATTTCAGAGCCGGCGACCTGAGCATAGATTTCGCTTCTCGGCGGGTATTCGTGATGGGCGAGGAGACTCACCTGACCCCGCACGAATTCGACCTGATCCGCTGCCTGGCGCGCAACAGCGGCGCGGTGTCCACCCACAAACAGCTCATGCTCGCCGTCTGGGGGCCTGACGCCAACGCCGACGCCCAGTTCGTGCGCGTGCTGGTCTCGCAGGTGCGCCAGAAGGTCGAGGAAGATCCGTCCGCGCCGCGCATCATCCTGACCGAACTCGGCATTGGCTATCGGCTGGTCTTGGACGAGCCCGCAGACGTCGCCGCCTCGCCTGCCGGATCGCGCTGAGCCTTGCGACCGCGCGCTGCGCCCGTTCAGGGCGCGGTGAGCCGGTCCACGGACCACCGCCCGCCTCCGTCGCCGAGCAACTGGCTCAACTCGACGCAAAGCCCGGCCAGTTTCTCGTCCAGCCGCCACGGCGCATTGCAGACGACGATCCCGCCGCCGGCCAGGCTGAGATCGTTCTGAACATAGGGCAGAAACTCGGCGCGCAACGTCTTTGGAAGGGCCGCCGAGATCGCCGCCCGCGCCAGGGCCTCGCCGATCCGGCTGTCCTTGATCGGATACCAGGCGAAAAAGATCCCGCCGGGCCATTTGCGCAGGCCGCTCGCCAGCGCCTGCGTTAGCCGCTCGGCCTCGTCCGCCTGCTCGTAGGGCGGGTCGATGAAGACCAGGCCGCGCCGCTCCGGCGGCGGCATGAAGGCGCCGATGGCCTCATAGCCGTCGCGGTGATGCACCGCGACGCGCCGGTCGTCGCGATAGCGGTTCTTCAGCGGCTCGACATCGGCGGGATGCAGTTCGCAGGCGATCAGCCGGTCTTGCTCGCGCAGCAGGCGCCGGACAATCTCCGGCGAGCCGGGATAGGTGGTCAGTCCGTCCGGGTTCATCGCCGCCAGCAGCGCGACATAGGTCGGCGCGGCGGCCAGGTCGGCTCCGAACACCTTCGCCACGCCCTGCTCGTACTCGCGCGTCTTCTGCGCCGGTTCCGAGGTCAGGTCGTAGACGCCGAGCCCGGCATGGGTGTCCAGAACCGCGAAAGGCTGCGGTTTCTGTAACAGGTGCTCGAGGACGAGGGTCAGCGCCGCGTGCTTGAAAACCTCGGTGTGATTGCCGGCATGAAAGGCGTGCCGATAGTTCATGCAAGGACGTCCGCGGGCTCTGGATCAACGCGCCCAGCGGCGCGGCGTCCGTTTTTGGAGGCTCCGCATGTCTACGCGAGCCGCGGCCTTTTCCAAGAAAAAGCCGCGGCTCGCGCTTGTATCCGCCCTGCCTGGCGCGACGAAAGGGCCCCCGTCACCAGGCCTGGGCGCGGCGCGCCTCAATAATAGTGGCGACGGTGGTGATCGAAGTAATAGTGCCGGTTGCCTTCGTAATAGACCCGGTGATGGTGGTAAAAGTTCGGGCCGCCGACGACCGCGCCGACGACCCCGCCGACGACCGCGCCTGGAGGCCCGGCGATGAGCGCGCCACTACCCGCGCCAATCAGGGCGCCGGAGACCGGGCCGGCTAGGGCGGGCGCCGCCGCGCCGGCTACGACGCTGGCCGCGGCCAGGGCGATGATGATGGTCTTCATGCTGGATATGCCTTTGTGCGGCGCCGAACCGGCGCTGAAGGGATGCGCAACAAACTGCGCTTTAGACGAAACGCGCCTGAGGGCGTAAACGACCATGACGGCTGCCGATGAACCTGGGATGACCAGCCGGCTCTTTCACCCGGCCTGGTCGATCAGATCGCCGATCGCCTCGACGACCACATCCGGGCGGTCGGTGTGGAGCGTGCTATGCCCGGCGTCCTCGATAGACCGG
This sequence comes from Caulobacteraceae bacterium, assembly GCA_965277425.1. Lineage (GTDB taxonomy): Bacteria > Pseudomonadota > Alphaproteobacteria > Caulobacterales > Caulobacteraceae > Poindextera. Next base: position 132,780 of record CBDICR010000006.1, on the reverse strand, counting down.
GCCTCGCCGCGCCGAACCGAGGCGGCGAAGGCGGTGTAGAAGGTCTGTTTGCGGTCATTCAGGTCGCGCAGGTACGCTTCGGCCGCGAAGGCCGCCATGAACGGATCGATACCCATGGCGATGAGCACGACCAGCGGGGCGTCCGGCATCGCCCCGCCCAGCCGGATCTCGTCCAGCACCTCGGTTTGCAGATTCCTGGCCTCCTGCAGGCTCTTGCGCCACGACCGCAGGTGATACTCGATGAGCCGTGGCCGCACCGTTTCGGGCCACCGGGCGAACATCCGCTCGAACATCGGGCGGTAGAACTTCCTCATGTTCAACAGCGCCGGCAACAGCGCCAGGCCCTGCCTGAGCTGGGCGAACAGCGTCTGCGCCGGCAGGGAGGCGTAGCCCTCGTGCGCCGGGTCGAGCATCAGGACGCCTGCCACCTCGCCCGGAAAACGCTGGGCGTAGCGGCGCGCATAGGCGCCGCCGAGCGAATGGCCGACCAGCACATAGGGCGGCGGGATCTGCGCGATGTGCAACAGGTCCCGCAGTTCGTCGGCGACCTCGGCGGCGCTGCGGGGCAGGGCGACGGCGTCGCTCCAACCCGTCCCGGCGCGGTCGTAGAGCACCGAGGTGGTGAAGGCCGAGACCGCCTCGTGGATGTTCAGGTAGTCGAGGCCGATCAGGCCGGCCCCGGGCAGGAACACCACCGCCGGGCCGCCGGAGCCGGAGCGGTGCAGCCACAGATGGCACCCCTCCGTGTCGTAGCGGCGCCCAAGCGGCGGTGAGGTCGGGGTCGTGCATGCGGAGACAGACATGAGAGATATCCTTTCCGATGTCAGTGGAATATACCGTGAGTATTTTATACCTACGGCATAAAATATGCGGATGTCAACGCATGACGGGCCGCGCGTGAAATCAGGCGGCAAACGCGAACGCACCCGCGCCGCCCTGGTCGCGGCCGCCCTGGAGGTCGTGGCGTCGAAGGGCTTCGCCGCCGCCAGCCTGGACGAGATCGCCGCAAGGGCGGGCATGACCAAGGGCGCGATCTATTCCAACTTCTCCGGCAAGGCCGAGCTTCTGCTGGCGGCGATGAGCGCCAAGGGGCTGACCCTGTCCTCGTCGCGTCCCGCCGACCTGACTTTGGGCGAAGAGTTCAGGACAATGGCGGCCGACCTCGGCGAAACCATAGGCCGCGCCAGGGGCGAGGTGGCCTTCCTCGCCGAGTTCCAGCTCTATGCGCTGAGCGATCCGGAAATCCGCAAGGGCTTCGCCGCCACCTATGCCGCCGCCTTCACCCAGACCGCCGAATACCTGTCACGCCTGAAGGGCGCCAAGACCGACATGCCGCCCAGGCATCTGGCCGCCGCGCTCCAGTCCATCGCGCTCGGCTTCATGATCCAGTCCTTCATCACGCCGGACGAGATCACCGACGCGGTCATTGAGAGGACGATGAAGGCGCTGGCGGACGGGCTGTTGCGGGACGCCGGCGGGATCGATGATGCACCATCAGAGTCCGGGACTACACACCTAGTCGATCAGGCGGCGACTTAGAGGCCGCTCATCCGAAGACCGCCGGATGCAAGGGAGCCCGCTTGCGCTCGACCTTAGCCTATCGGCAGACCGACCGCGCGCGCCAGCAACGAGATCAGCGCGCTTTGGCGGCTGACGTCCGTCTTGCGGTAGATCTGCTGCAGCTGATTGCGGATGGTGTGAAAACTCACGCCCAGGCGTTTTGATACCTCGCGCGGGCTATGGCCATCAAACAGGGCCAGGGCGACGCGCGCCTCCGCCGGCGTCAGGCCGAAAAGCATCTGAAGCCTGTCTCCTGGAAGGCTCACGCCGGCTTCCGGATCGCAAACACAGACGATGACCGAGGGCGTATTTTGAAACGCCAAAAGCTCTTCGCCCCGCATCGGCGTCACCGTCACCGCCAAACGCCGGTTGACCGAGCCTATCAGCATCGATCCGCCGACCCGCCCGGCCCGATCGGCCGCGCTCGCGGCTCGAACCAGAGCTTGCAGCCTGTTTCCTGCGGCGATCCCAGCCGCGCTCAGCCGCCCGCGCACGACGGTCAATTCGGCGCAATTGGCCGCGAGGGACTGCGCCGCGCGGTTGGCGTGGCGGATGCGCCGGTCCCGATCCAGCACGAAAACCCCATGCGACGTGAGATCAAGCGCCGCCGCCAGATCGCCGGACAATCCATGACCGACGCTAATTTTTTGACTGAGCTCGAAGGCGCGGACCAGGTGAGGCCGAAGGTCGGCGGCATGCTCGATGTCGGCCTTGGCGAAGCCTCCTCGCCGCTTTGAACGGCTGACATGGATGCCGTAGACTTGGCGGTCAGCGCGGGACCAGAGCGGGACCACCAGAATGGACTGGGTCTCGATGAGGTGAACGGAGTTGTCATGGAATTCTGGGCGGACCCAGTCGGCCGCTGTGGACCATGCGCCGTCCTCCCGGACTTCGGCGATTGGGTCCACGAGTTTTTCAGGCGGCCAAATCCTATTTGAGGAATGCTCAGCCCCACAATATTCAAGGGTGCGTTCCCGGGATTCAAGGGTGCGTTCCCGGGCGACGGGATCTGGCCATGAGGCTGGTTCGTATTTGATAGGGTGGGAAGGATTTATCCGGGACAACCAACCGTTGTCGCCACCGATGATATCGGCGAATTGTTCAAGCACCTGGTCCCATGCGGCGGAGTCGACAGCCGTCGCATATAAAAGGTCGAGGAATTCGCCGCGCCGATCGGGACTCATGCCGCGGAACATTTCACGCGCACGAGGCCAACAGAGTCGCCACTCCAGGTTTTCCAGTCCATCATGGCGAACTCGCCACCCAGCTACAGAATAGCAAGAACGCTGCATTCAAATCACTCTCGGCATCCGAGGTGATAAGCAGCGGTCCCCAATGTTATAAAGTCTATGAAGTGTACGGGGCTGTGTATGTCCCTCAGTAGAGGGACAAATCACATCGTCTTCAAAATTTTTCGGGCCTGAACGGCAGGCTCAGTTCGATCCGCGTTGCTCCTGGCGACGACGTCCAGGTGATGCTTGCACCGATGGCCGCGGCCCGCTGGCTGAGGTTCGCCAAGCCCCGTCGGCCGGGCTTGGGCGTCGCGCCGGCGTCGAAACCCACGCCGTTGTCCTCCACCACCAGCACGACGGCGCTCTGCGCGACGGCGGTGGCGACGATCACCTGGCTGGCGCTGGCATGCTTGACAATGTTGGTGAACATCTCCTGGACCATGCGCAGGACGTGCAGGGCGTGCTCGGAGTCCAGCCAAGCCAAAGGCGGGGTCTCGGCCACCCGCCAGACCAGAGTGATGCCGGCGTGCTCGAAGCGGGGTCCCAGGCGATAGCGCAACGTGGCGAGAACCAGGGGCAGGTCCGTGTCGACCGTCTCCAGCGAGTCGATGGTGAGCTTCAGGTCGTCGACGCATTCTCGCAGCGTCTGCGCGACGTCGACGTCGTTCAGCCGGCCTCGTTCGACAGCGGCCAGGGCCACCATGAGCGAAGAGCCGATTCCGTCGTGCATGTCGCGCATGAGGCGTTGGCGTTCCATGGCGACGGTCTCTTGTCGGGCGATCTCGCGCAGACGCGCGTGACTGATTTCGAGTTCCGCTTCGCGTTCGTGAACCCGTGTCTCGAGCCGCTGAGTATAGCTGTCCGCCTCTCTCAGAGCTAAAACATATCGCCGCATCATGATGTAGATCATGGCCAACAAAACTAGACCGAACATCAGCGGCGCCAAGCAAATGCCTTCTATACTTATTTTATAGTCCTGCATCATCACGTCGTGATAGCCGGCGATCGGCCACGCTGTGTTGTACAAACAAACGACGAGGCCTTCGTGAGAAGGATGGCGAAAGTAGACAATCCAAAGGCTCACGGTCATGACGGCGACGCCGGCGAGCGTGATCAGATCCAGCAGCGGTGAAAGGTCAGCCGAGACAAGAGACAAGCCCGGCGTCGAGACGGGCAGCGTCGAGAGTGTGAATATCGTGGTGAAGGCGAAGATGGCGATCGGCAGCCAGCGGGATTGCAACCCGATGATCCGAAGGGCGAAGAGGTAGGCTGAGCAGATCCACCACTCGAGCGCGCAGATCGTCATCCAGCCGAACCAGGGTTCGGAGAAGAATAACGGGGCTTCGCCGATGTGAAATTCGGATTCCCATAAGAAGTTGAAGGCGGCCGCGGCGGCCAACAGCAGGAAGGCCGGATCGCGCCGCCACCAGATCCATAGGCCAAGGGCCGCGCAGCCGATGATCAAGTCACCGAAGCGAACGAGCGTGGTGAGTTCGATCTGTAACCAGTATCTCAGGGCGTGGCGCGGACCGATCGTGCTCTCGTCGCCGATCCAAACCGTCGATATCCCGCCGCCGCTCGACTTCTGGCTTATGATATTTATGAGGATTTCAGATGGCGCGGGCGCGCCGGGGTCGGCCAGCTTCACCCAGATGGGCAGGTTGAAGCACATCCATTGCGGTCCGGACCTCGGGGCGTAGACCAGCCGACCATCCGCATAGATGGCCAGTTCGCCGGTGACTTGCCAGCGCGGCGCATAGAGAAACACCGCCTCGCCCGATCGCGGGACATTGTAGCGGAAACGATACCATGTGCTGATGAGCGCTCTACCGCCGCCGCTCGAGCGAGCAACGATGTGCGGCAGCGCGGCTTGACGCCAGTTGGTTGGAATGGCCGTTTGCGCCAGGGCCGCCGGCGGGTCTGCATAGCGCGCCGCCGGCGAGACCGATATTTCGGCGCTGCGGAAGTGAGTCGCGCTGGCGGCCGCGGCCAGGGCGGGAGACCATCCGAGCGTCAGCAGGGCGCAGGCCAGGAGTACAGGCCAGACGCCTGCTCTCATGACCGCGACGACCCGGATTCGGTTCGCCACGGCCCGCAAGGCGATCAAAGCCTAGTCGCCGACGCCGAAGCGCCGCGCGGCGTAGACGGCTTCGGCGCGAGTCCTGACACCAAACTTGAGGTAGATTCGCCGGACAAAGGTCAGCACGGTGTGTCTCGACACGCCCAGTTCGGACGCCACTTCAGAGTGACTATAGCCACGCGTGATCAACTCCAGCACTGTTTTTTCGCGCGCGGAGAGCGCGCCGCCGGGCGGCTTGGCCGTCTGAGAGGCCGGCTCGGCCTCGCGCGGAGCGGCGTTGAACTTGGACAGCAGCTTTCGCGCGATGATCGGGCTGATCGGACTGCCGCCGGCGTGCAGGCTGCGGATTTCCTCCACCAGCGTCGCCGGCGCATTGTCCTTCAGCATATAACCCGTGGCGCCGGCTTCGATCGCCGCGATGACATGCGCCTCGTCGCCGAAAATGCTGGAAACCATGATCTCACATCGCCGCCACATGAATCGGGCGGCCTGAATCAGATCGATGCCGGAGCCGTCCGGCAGGCCGAGATCCACAACCAGGACATCCGGCGGGTCGAGTTCAAGCAGGTCCATGCCAGCCGACAACGTCGTCGCTGCACCGACCAGGCTCATATCCGGCGCGCTCCGGATGGTTTCGACGATAGCGGCGTGGAACTTGGCGTCGTCCTCGACGATGGCGACGCCAATCATGTCCGGTCCTCGCGTTTGGCTCCCGCGCAACGGGTCTAGCTCGCCAGCCTTAGACCGACGGCGTGCCGCTGTATGTCCCTATAGTTAGGGACCCGCAGCGCTTTGTCGGCGTCATCCGACACCCGCTGACGGTCGGTCGAAACCGCGATGTCGCCGCCTTAAGCGTGATCCAGCACCGGCTTGGGCTGATAGGGCGCCTCCAGCGCCTTCACCTCGTCGTCGGTCAGGGTCAGCTTCAGGCCGGCGATGGCGTCGTCCAGGTGGTGGGCCTTGGTGGTTCCGACGATCGGGGCGGTGACGGCGGGGTTCTTCAGCACCCAGGCCAGGGCGACCTGGGTGTTGGGCACGCCGCGGGCCTTGGCGATCTTTTCCACTTCAGCGACTACGGCGTGGTCGGGCTCGCGGTAGTAGAGCCGCGGCGAGAACTCGTCGGAGCGGGCGCGTTCGGTATTGCCCTCGCCGGGATTGGCGCGGCCGCCGGCCAGAAAGCCGCGCGCCAGCGGCGACCAGGGGATGACGCCGACGCCCTGGTCGAGGCAGAGCGGCAGCATCTCGCGCTCCTCCTCGCGATAGACCAGGTTGTACTGCGGCTGCATGGAGACGAAGGGCGTCCAGCCATTGGCCTTGGAGACGGCGAGCATCTTCATGAACTGCCAGGCGTACATGGACGAGGCGCCGATATAGCGGGCCTTGCCGGCGCGCACGACGTCGTTCAGCGCCTCCATGGTCTCCTCGATCGGGGTGGCCCCGTCGAAGCGGTGAATCTGGTAGAGGTCGACATAGTCGGTTCCCAGCCGGTGCAGGCTGCGGTCGATGGCGTCGAAGACGTGCTTGCGCGACAGGCCGCGATTGTTCGGATCGGCGCCCATCGCGCCGTTCAGCTTGGTGGCGATGACCAGCTCGTCGCGCTTGGCGTAGGTCTTCAGCGCCTTGCCGGTGACCCGCTCGCTCTCGCCCTGGCTATAGACGTCGGCCGTGTCGAAGAAGTTGATCCCGGCCTCGACCGCGCCCTTGAAGAAGGGCTGCGCCGCCTCGTCGTCCAGCACCCAGGACCGCCATTTCGACGAGCCGAAGCTCATGCATCCGAGGCAGAGCCGCGAGACCTTCAGGCCGGTCTTGCCGAGATTGACGTAGTCCATGGGAACGCTCCGAATTAGCCCTCCCCCTCGATGGGGGAGGGTTGGGTGAGGGTGTAGCCGCTGAGATCGGGTGACGGGCGCGCCATGGCGCATGCGCCCAACTGAGCCTGCCTTTCATTCGCGGTGCGAACACCCCCAACCCTTCCCTTCCCCCATCGAGGGGGAAGGGGCGCCTTTTGCGGCTCGGTGTGTTCGGGCTTCAAGGTCAGCGGTCCAGCCGCCCGTCCTTGAGGGCGGCGGCCTCGAATTCGTAGAGCACCTCGGTGTCCGGCGCGGCGATGCCTTCGCGGATTTCCGCGGGGGCCAGGGTGTGCAGGAGGTGGCGGATGATGGCCAGCCGCGCCTTTTTCTTGTGGTCGGTGCGCACGATGGTCCAGGGCGCGTATTCGGAGTGGGTGCGCATCAGCATCAGGTCGCGGGCCTCGGAATAGTCCTTCCACTTCTTCTGCGCCACGGCGTCCATGTCGCTGACCTTCAGCGCCTTCAGCGGATCGTGCCGGCGCGCCTCCAGCCGCTGGGCCTGTTCCTTTTTCGAGATGTCGAGCCACAGCTTGATGACGTGGATGTCGGTCTCGACCAGCATCCGTTCGAAGGTCGGCGCATCGCGCAGGAAGTCGGCCTGTTCGCGCGGGGTGGAAAATCCCATCACCACCTCGACCCCGGCGCGATTGTACCAGGAGCGATTGAAGATCACGAGTTCGCCCGCCGCCGGCAGGTAGCGCACATAGCGCTGGAACCACCATTCGCTGTTTTCGCGGTCCGAAGGCTTGGGCAGGGCGACGACGCGGGTGTTGCGGGGGGCCAGGTGCTCGGTGATCCGCTTGATGGCCCCGTCCTTGCCGGCGCTGTCGCGGCCCTCGAAGACGATCACCGCCTTCTCGCCCTTCTTCATCGCCCACTGCTGATAGTGGACCAGGCTGATCTGCAGCGCCCTGAGCTCGGCCTTGTAATCGTCGGTCTTGGTCATCGGGGTCTCCGCAGCCGTCATCCTGACAAGAGCGGCCGGGCCGCGCTACTAGAGCGAGATGATCCGACTGTTCGTTCCAGGCAAGCTTGAGGATGGCGTCGCCATCGCGCTCGGGCCTGAGCCATCGCATTATCTGCGCGACGTCATGCGCCGGAGCGTCGGCGACGAGATCCGGTTGTTCAATAGCGAAGATGGCGAATGGCGCGCGATCGTGGCGGCTATCGACCGTCGCGCGGTCAGCCTGACGCCGCGGGGCCGGACGCGGACGCAGGTCTCTGGACCCGATCTTGAGCTGATCGTCGCGGTGATCAAGCGCTCGCGGCTGGAGACGGTGGTCGAGAAGGCGACCGAGCTGGGCGTGCGCCGCATTCGGCTAGCCGTCACCCGCTATACCCAGGCCGACCGGGTCAAGCTGGAGCGATTGAGCGCCATCGCCATCGAGGCCGCCGAACAGACCGGGCGGCTGGACGTGCCGGACGTGGTCGCGCCGGAAAAGCTGGAGGCGATCCTCGATGGGTGGGGCGGGCGCAGGCTGATCTACTGCGACGAAGGCGGCGACGCCCTGCCGATGGCGGAGGCGTTGAGCGCATCTCTTCCCCCCTCGACAGGCGATCTTCAAAAGCCCCTTCTCCCTCGCGGGGAAGGGGTTGGGGATGGGGGCGGCGGCGCGAGCGTCGGTGATTTGATCGAGGCGGCCCATCCGATAGGCGGGCGCGACACCCCCACCCCTGACCCCTCCCCGCAAGGGGGAGGGGAATCGCGCGGCGGCTACGCCTTTTCTATTTTGATCGGCCCCGAGGGCGGGTTTTCGGCCGAGGAGCGTGAGCGTTTGCGTAGCCTGCCGTTCGTCATCCCGGTGTCGCTGGGGCCGCGTATCCTGCGGGCGGATACCGCCGCGATCGCCGCGCTCGCCCTGTGGCAATCGAGGCTTGGCGACTGGACCCCTTGAGCCGGGCGACCTTGGCGCCCACCTTGACTAGGAATGAGACAGTGCGCCGGATCGGGGGCTCCCCCGCAGGTGGGGAGGTTTGGGTATGGACGATGGCGCAATCGAGCGGCGACAGCTTACGCTCGCCGACATGGCCGGCCATCTGGCCAGCGGCTGCAAGCCTAAAAGCGACTTTCGCGTCGGCTCGGAGCACGAGAAGTTTCTCTTCCGGGTCGGAACCCACGAATCCGTCGCCTATGCAAAGGATTCCCAAGGCCGCGGCGGCGTTCAGGCCCTGCTTGAAGGGCTGATGCAGTTCGGCTGGCATGGGGTCTATGAAGACACCGCCGCCGGCCACACCCTGATCGCCCTGCAACGCGGCGGCGCCAGCGTCAGCCTGGAGCCGGCCGGCCAGTTCGAGCTTTCCGGCGCGCCGCTGGAGAGCGTGCATGACATCTGCGACGAGATCAGCCAGCACCTGACCGAGGCCAAATCGGTCGCCGCCGACCTCGGCATCGGCTTTCTCGGCCTGGGCTTCGCGCCCACCTGGACGCGCGAGCAGACGCAGATCATGCCCAAGGCGCGCTACGCCATCATGCGAAACTACATGCCCAAGGTGGGCAGGCTCGGCCTCGACATGATGCTGCGCACCTGCACCGTGCAGGCCAATCTGGACTTCTCGTCCGAGGCCGACATGGTCTCCAAGTTCCGCCTGAGCCTGGCGCTGCAGCCGATCACCACGGCGCTGTTCGCCAATTCGCCCTTTATCGAAGGCAAGCCCACCGGGTTCGTTTCCAACCGCGCCAACACCTGGACCGACACCGACGCCGCCCGCACCGGCATGCTCAACTTCGTCTTCGAGGACGGCTTCGGCTTCGAGACCTACGCCCGCTATGCGCTCGATGTGCCGATGTATTTCGTCAAGCGCAACGGCGCCTATATCGACGCCTCCGGCCAATCGTTCCGCGACTTCATCAACGGAACGCTGCCGGCTGCGCCGGGCGTGCGCGCCGACTTGCACGACTGGGAGGAGCATCTGGCCACCATCTTCCCGGAGGTCCGCCTGAAGACCTTCCTGGAGATGCGCGGAGCAGATACCGGGCCCAAGACCCGGCTCTGCGGCCTGGCGGCGCTGTGGATCGGCCTGCTCTACGACGACGCCGCCACCGCCGCGGCCTGGGATCTCTGCAAGTCCTGGACGCCGGCCGAGCGCGAACAGCTGCGGCTGGACGCGCCGCGCATCGGCCTGAAGGCCGAGGTTGCCGGCCGCGGCGCCCGCGACATCGCCGTCGACATCCTGGCCATCGCGCGCGAAGGCCTGAAGCGCCGCGCCCGCATCGGCGCGTCCCTCACCGACGAGCGCGGCTATCTCGCCGAACTGGAGGCGATCGCCGATTCGGGCATCACCCCCGCCGAACGCTGGCTGGAACACTATAACGGCCCCTGGCGCGGCGAGGTGAACCCGGTGTTCGAAGCGGCGGCTTACTAGGCTGCGTCCGGGATCTTGATCCTCTCCCTACGGTGGGGGATTTTTAGATCGAACCTGTGTTCCTATACGGCCGCTCGACATCGCCGGCATTGCCGACGGTCGGGGCCGCGTGGTCGAGTTGACTGTTGCCCGAGCCGGTGTCGGTGTGCTCGATGGCGTCGCGGATGGCGTCGGCGCCGCCCGGCTCGTCGAGTTCGTGGATCGTCACCTGGTTCGGATAGAAGGCGAGATAGTCCTTGATCTCGGCCATCGCCGGATAAGGGGCCTCGTAGCTCCACACCGCGTTCTCGGCGAACCGGCCGTCCATCAGCAGCGTGTAGTAGGAGGCCTCGCCCTTGTAGGGGCAGTGGGTGTGATGCTCGGTGCGTGACATATAGGCCATGTCGACGTCCTCGCGCGGGATGTACTGCACCGCCGGATAGGTCGATTCCTGAAGCACCAGGGCGCGGCGGGTGTCGCCGATCGTGTGGCCGTTATACTCGACCTGAACGCGCCTGGGGTTGAAGGCCACGGTGATCGGATGGTCGGGCCCGGGCAGTTTCATCTCTGGCATGGCTTGGTCTCCTTCGCCTTCAACGCTCGACACCCCAAGGTGGGTCCGCGGCGGGCTGCGGACAAGCCGCGCGCTTGTGAACCCCTTGCGTGCGTGGTCATCTCCATCCGCGTCGTTTCCGGGGGTCTTGCATGAACGTGGTCGTCGTCGCGGGGTTCGTGATCACGATTGCGACCGGCATTCCCGTCTTCCTGCAGCTCCGCCAGCACCCGCGCGGCCTGGCCATCCTGTTCTTCACCGAGATGTGGGAGCGCTTCTCCTACTACGGCATGCGCGGGCTTTTGATCTTCTATCTGACCGAGCACTTCCTGTTCAGCGATACCTTCGCGCAAGGTCAGTACGCGGCCTACACCACCCTGGTCTATCTGCTGCCCCTGCTCGGCGGCTACCTGGCCGACCGCTATCTCGGCAGCCGCAAGGCCATCGCCTTCGGCGCGCTGCTTCTGGTGGCCGGCCATTTCACCATGGCCATCGAGGGACCGCCGGCAACCCAGACGCTCACCTATAAGGGCGCGACCTATGCCTTCCAGCTCACGGGGCGGATGGAAGACCGCACGGTCTGCCTCAAGGTCGGGCCTGGCTGCTACGGCGTCGGCGCCGCGGCCGGCGGCGGCCTTGCGATCAAGGGCATGCCCGCCGGCTCGGCCCTGCCGTCCGTCCTGCCCAAGGGCGGCTACAGCCAGGCCGAGGTGCGCAGCCAGGCCTTTGTCAACATCCTCTATCTGGCGCTCGCCCTGATCATCATGGGCGTCGGCTTTCTCAAGGCCAACATCTCCTCGATCGTCGGCCAGCTCTATCCGCAGGGCGATCCCAGGCGCGATCCGGGCTTCACCCTCTATTATTACGGCATCAATCTGGGGGCCTTCTGGGCCGCGGTGGTCTGCGGCCTGATCGGCCAGACCGTCAGCTGGGGCGCCGGCTTCGGCCTGGCGGGGGTCGGCATGCTGGCCGGCTATCTGGCGTTCATTTTCAACAAAAAGACGCTGGAGGGGCGCGGCGAGCCGCCCGACCCCGCGGCGCTGGCCCGGCGGGTCTTCGGTCCGCTCAGCCTCGAAGCCTGCCTCTACCTGGGCGGCCTGGCCGGCGTCGCGGTGGTCTGGGTGCTGGTGCGCCAGTACGCGCTGATGGGCTTTCTGCTGCTCGCCGGCTGGATCACCGCGCTCGGCTATCTGATCTGGGAGATGAGCCGGATGGACCGCATCCGGCGCGAGCGCTTGATGCTGGCCCTGGTCCTGATCGTGGCCTCCATCGTCTTCTTCACCCTGTTCGAGCAGGCGGGCTCGTCGCTCAACCAGTTCGCCGACCGCAACACCGCCCTGCCGAACAACGGCTTTTGGACCATCACCCCGGCCCAGACCCAGTCGTTCAACGCCGGCTTCATCCTGCTCGGCGCGCCGCTGTTCGCCTGGATGTGGGCCGTGCTCGGCCGGCTGGGGCGCGATCCCAACCCGGTGCTCAAGTTCGGCCTCGGCCTGGTCCAGGTCGGCGTCGGCTTCTTCGTCCTGGTCTGGGGCGCCAAATACGCCAATTCGGCCTTCCGCGTGCCGGTGATCTTCCTGGCGATGGCCTATCTTTTCCACACCACGGGCGAGCTCTGCCTCAGCCCCGTCGGCCTTTCCGAAATGACCAAGCTCGCCCCCGCGCGCATGATCTCGACCCTGATGGCCATCTGGTTCCTCGCCGCCTCGGCGGCGCAGTGGCTGGCGGGCCGGATCGCCCAGCTGACCGCGGCCGACACGGTCGGCGGTCAGGTGCTCGATCCGGCCAAGGCGCTGGCCACCTATGCCCATACCTTCCTGGTCATCGGTCTCTGGGGCGTCGGCGCGGGGGCGTTGCTGCTGGCCCTCAGCCCTTGGCTGAAACACTGGGCGCACGGGGTGAACGATGCCGCCAACCATCCTGAACCCGAGGCCGCCTCGCTGGCGGCCGATCGCGGCGACGCAAGATTCGATTAGCCGCCTGGCTAGACGCTGGTCCCGCCCACCGTCAGGCCGGTGATCTTCAGGCTCGGCTGGCCGACGCCCACCGGCACGCTCTGTCCGTTCTTGCCGCAGACGCCGACGCCGTTGTCGAAGCAGAAGTCGTCGCCGATCATGCTGACGCGGGTCAGGGCTGACGGACCATCGCCGATCAGCGTCGCGCCCTTGACCGGGGCGACCACCTTGCCGTCCTCGACCAGATAGGCCTCGGTGCACTGGAAGACGAACTTGCCGTTGGTGATGTCCACCTGGCCGCCGCCAAAATTGGCGCAGTAGAGCCCGCGCTTCATCGAGGCGATCATTTCGGCCATCGGCGTGTCGCCGCCCATCATGCCGGTATTGGTCATGCGCACCATCGGCATGTGGGCGAAGGATTGCCGCCGGCCGTTGCCGGTCGCCTTCATGCCCATCAGCCGCGCGCTCATCCGGTCGTGCATATAGCCGACCAGGATGCCGTCCTCGATCAGGATGGTGCGGTCGCTGGGCGTGCCCTCGTCGTCGACGCTGAGCGAGCCGCGCCGGCCGTAAAGCGTGCCGTCGTCGAAGACGGTGACGCCGGGCGAGGCCACCCGCTCGCCGATGCGGCCGGAAAAGGCGCTGATGCCCTTGCGGTTGAAGTCGCCCTCCAGGCCGTGGCCGACCGCCTCGTGCAGGAGGACGCCGTTCCAGCCGGGGCCGAGCACCACGTCCATCTCGCCGGCCGGGCAGGCGATGGCGTCCAGATTGACGACGGCCTGGCGGATGGCCTCATCGACCTGTTCCTTCCAGCGGTCGGGCGCGATCCAGGTCTCGAAGCCGGCGCGGCCGCCGGCGCCGGAATAGCCGCTCTCGCGGCGACCGTCCTTCTCCATCGTGACGCCGACATTCACCCGCGCCAGGGGCCGCACGTCGCGCACCAGCTTGCCGTCGGCGCGCAGGATCTCGATCATCCGCCGCTCGCCGGCCAGGCTGACATTGACCTGTTTGACCCGCGGGTCGCGCTCGCGCGTATAGGCGTCGATCTCGGCCAGCAGCGCGACCTTGTCGGAGAAGCCGGGGGAGGCGAGGGGATCGTCCTCGCCATAGAGCTTGGTGTTGGTGGCCCTGGGGCCTTCGGCGGCGATGCCGGCATGACCGCGCTTGGCCAGCGAGGCGGACTCCGCCGCCCGGCGAATCGCGGCCTCGGAAATCTCGGCGGCGTGGGCGTAGCCGGCGGTCTCGCCGGCCACGACGCGCAGGCCGAAGCCCTCGGTCGCATCATAGTTGGCCGATTTCAGCCGCCCGTCGTCCCAGACGAAGGATTCGCTCTCCGAGCGCTCGACGAACAGTTCGCCGTCGTCGGCGTTGGTCAGGGCCTCGCCCAGGATATCGTGGGCGCGGCGGGCGTCGACTCCGGCGGCTTCCAGAATCGAGGGGGCTGAGACGTGGGCGGTCATGAAGGGCTTTTCCGAGGCTGAGACCCGTCCAACATAGGCGTCATCGGCGGCTTGCGAAACCGTGGGCGCAAACCAATCCGCATCCGTCTTGGCAATGCAGGACAGACCGCGTATGCACCCCGCAAGGGGCTGGCCCCGCTTTGCGGAGGCTGGCGAAGCCGCCTTGGCGAGCGTGAGGTCAGGTGGGTTGCGGAGCGTGTTGATGCGAAGGCTCGAGAGTGTTGCGTTTGGACTGATTGCGCTTTTCTTCGGCGCAGCGGGCTCGGCGCGCGCGGCGGATCTGCTTGGGCAACCGACGCCCGGCGGGTGGGATCTGCAGCCCGGCGCCTCGCCGCTCAAGCACCAGGCGATCTTTTTCCACAATGTGATCCTGATGCCGATCGTCACGGCCATCGCGATCTTCGTCCTGGCCTTGCTGCTGATCTGCATCTTCCGCTTCAACAAGAAGGCCAACCCGGTCCCGGCCCGCTGGAGTCACAACACCTATGTCGAGATCCTCTGGACGGCGCTGCCGGTCCTGATCTTGACCTTCATCGCCATCTTTTCGTTCAAGCTTCTGTACGCCTATCACGACATGCCGCCGCCCGACCTGACCGTGAAGGCGACCGGCTATCAGTGGTATTGGGGCTATGAATATCCCGACCAGAAGATCCCCGAATACGATTCCAACGTCCTGACCGAGGACGCCGCCAAGGCCGCCGGCGAGCCCTATCTGCTCGCCGCCGACAACGCCCTGGTGGTGCCGGTCAACAAGACCGTGCGCGTGCTGGTGACCGGCGCCGACGTCATCCACGACTTCGGCGTGCCGGCCTTCGGCCTGAAGATCGACGCCGTGCCCGGACGGGTGAACGAGACCTGGTTCAAGGCCGAGAAGACCGGCATCTATTACGGCCAGTGCGATCAGCTCTGCGGGGTCAACCACGCCTATATGCCGATCATGATCAAGGTGGTGAGCCAGCCGGACTTCAACGCCTGGGTGGCCTCCAAGGCGCCGCCGCCGGCCCCGGCGTCATCGGCCCCGGCCGCCGCCGCGTCGTCCGCGCCCGCCGCGTCCTCCGCCCCGGCTGCGTCTTCCGCCCCCGCTCAACCCCAGAAGGTCGCGCAGGTCAGCGCGACGACGGCCTTGCGCTAAGACCGCACGAAGAGAGTATTGAAGATCATGGCGACCGCCGCTTCCGATATCGACCACGGCCACGATGACCACGACGATGGCCACGGCTACGCCCACACCCCGCCGTTCTGGGTGCGCTGGCTGTTTTCGACCAACCACAAGGATATCGGCACCCTCTATATCCTCTTCGCCATCCTCGCGGGGATCATCGGCGGGACGCTTTCGGGCCTGATCCGTTGGGAGCTGGCCGAGCCGGGCATCCAGGTGTTCAAGGACAACGGGCTGTTCGGCAGCCTGCCAATCCTGGCCGGCCACCAGGGTTACGAGGTCGCGGCCACCGCTCACGGGCTGATCATGATCTTCTTCATGGTCATGCCGGCCATGATCGGCGGCTTCGGCAACTGGTTCGTGCCGCTGATGATCGGCGCGCCGGACATGGCCTTCCCGCGCATGAACAATATCTCGTTCTGGCTGCTGGTGGCGTCCTTCGCCCTTTTGTGCACCTCGCTGTTCGTCGACGGCGGGCCTGGACCGGGCTTCGATGGCGGCTGGACCCTCTATCCGCCGCTCTCGACCACTGGAAACACCGGCCCGGCGATGGACTTCGTCATCCTGTCGATCCACCTGGCCGGGGCCTCCTCGATCCTGGGCGCGATCAACTTCATCACCACCATCTTCAACATGCGCGCGCCGGGCATGACCCTGCACCGTATGCCGCTGTTCGTCTGGTCGATCCTGGTGACGGTGTTCCTGCTCCTGCTGTCGCTGCCCGTGCTGGCCGGCGGCATCACCATGCTGCTCACCGACCGCAACTTCGGCACCCACTTCTTCGACCCGCAAAATGGCGGCGATCCGCTGATGTTCCAGCACCTGTTCTGGTTCTTCGGCCACCCCGAGGTCTACATCCTGATCCTGCCGGGCTTCGGCATCATCAGCCAGGTGGTCTCGACCTTCTCGAAGAAGCCGGTGTTCGGCTATCTGGCCATGGCCTACGCCATGGTGGCCATCGGCTTCCTCGGCTTCATCGTCTGGGCCCACCACATGTACGCCGTGGGCATGAACGTGAACCTGCAGGCCTATTTCGTCGCCGCGACCATGATTATCGCCGTGCCGACGGGCATCAAGGTCTTCTCCTGGATCGCGACCATGTGGGGCGGCTCGATCGACTTCAAGACGCCGATGCTGTTCGCGGTCGGCTTCATCTTCCTGTTCACCATCGGCGGCCTGACCGGGGTCGTGCTGGCCAATGCCGGCATCGACTACAGCCTGCATGACACCTACTACGTCATCGCCCACTTCCACTACGTGCTGAGCATGGGCGCGGTGTTCTCGATCTTCGCCGGCTTCTACTACTGGTTCGAGAAGATGTGGGGCGTGAAGTACAACGAGTTCCTCGGCTCGGTGCACTTCTGGCTGATGTTCGTCGGCGTCAACACCATCTTCTTCCCGCAGCACTTCCTGGGCTTGCAGGGCATGCCGCGGCGCACGATCGACTATCCGCGGGCCTTCGCCTATTGGAACCACATCTCCTCCATCGGCTTCGCGATCACCGCGGTCGGCATGGCGGTCTGGTTCGTGCTGCTGATCGAAGCGGCGGTGCGTCACCGCAAGGCCGAGGCCAATCCCTGGGGCGAAGGCGCGACGACGCTGGAATGGACCCTGTCGTCGCCGCCGCCCTTCCACCAGTTCTCCGAACTGCCGCACATCCACGCCGACGTCCACTAAGCGGCGAATTGGGTATAAGAAGCGGCCAGGACGGGCGATCGCCGTCCGTCCCTGAGCCGCGAGCCGAACGCTTGAACCGTATGACCGATGTCGTCACGACCGCCGTCGCCGCACCCGCGCGCTGGCAGGACTTTGTCCAGCTCCTGAAGCCGCGGGTGATGTCGCTGGTGGTGTTCACCGCCTTCACCGGCCTGGTCTGCGCGCGCACGCCGATCAACCCCTTCCTGGCGGTGGTCGCGGTCTTCTGCATCGCCGTCGGCGCCGGCGCTTCGGGCGCGCTGAACATGGGCTTCGATTCCGACATCGACGGGCTGATGCGCCGCACCCGCAACCGGCCGGTGCCGTCGGGCCGCGTGCAGCGCGCCGACGCCTTGGCGCTTGGCGTCGTCCTCAGCCTGTTCTCGGTCGGGCTGATGGCGCTGGTGACCAATCTGCTCGCCGCCGGCCTGCTGGCCTTCACCATCTTCTTCTATGCGGTGGTCTATACCTTGTGGCTCAAGCGTTCGACCTCGCAGAACATCGTCATCGGCGGCCTGGCCGGGGCGCTGCCGCCGGTGATCGGCTGGGCCGCGGCCTCGGGGACGACGCCGCTGAACGCCTGGCTGCTCTGCGCCATCATCTTCGTATGGACCCCGCCGCACTTCTGGGCGCTGTCGCTCTACACCCAGGAGGACTACGCCAGGGCCGGCGTGCCCATGCTGCCCGTGGTCAAGGGCGCGGCGGCGACCCGGCGCGCCATCCTGGTCTACAGCATGGTCATCGCGGCCCTGGCCCTGGTCCCGGCCCTGACCGGCCTGGGCGGGCTGCTCTATCTGATCGTGTCCGGGGTCGGCGGGGCGGTCTTCATCGCCCTCGCCTTCCGGCTCTGGGCCAGCAAGGCCGGCGACGTCCCGGCCGGCGCCGGCGGCCTCTACGACGTCAAGGCCAACGCCAAGGATGCGCGCAACCTGTTCGCCTTCTCCATCCTCTATCTCTTCGGTCTTTTCGCCGCCCTGCTCGCCGAGCGGTTCATCGGCCTTCCCCCGTTGGTCGGATGAGCGATCTCGGACCCCCGGATTTCGTCTCGACGGACACCGTCGCGGCGGCCAAGGCCAGGCGGCGGCGCAGCATCGCCATCGCCGTGGCGCTCGGCCTCTTCGTCATCCTGGTCTTTGTCGTCACCATTGTTCGAATGAAGGGCCATGTCGCCGATATCGGGTTCTAGTCCGCGGCCGCGCCGCAACGCGCGCATCGTCATCGCCTGCGCCGCGGTCTTCGCCATCATGACCGGCGCGGCCTTCGCCGCCGTGCCCTTCTATCGCGCCTTCTGCCAGGCCACGGGTTTCGCCGGCGCCGTGCCGCGCGCCAAGGTCGCGCCGACGACGATCCTGAACCAGCGCGTCACCATCGGTTTCGACACCAATGTCCGCGGCCTGCCTTGGGATTTCCGCCCGGTGCAGCCGAGCCAGACCCTGCGCGTCGGCCAGACGGGCCTGGCCTTTTTCACCGTCACCAACAACGCCGATCAGCCCCTGACCGGGCGCGCCTCCTACAACGTCACGCCCGAAGGCGTCGGGGCCTATATGCGCAAGCTGCAGTGCTTCTGCTTCAGCGACCAGACCATCCCGGCGCACACGACGGTGAAGTTCCCGGTGCTCTATTTCATCGATCCGGGGTTCGCCTCCGATCCGGACACCAAGGGCTTCACCAACATTGTTCTGGCCTACACCTTCTTCCCGGCCCCGAAACCGACGCAACCCCTTGGCGGAAGCGGGCAGGCGAGGCTATAGCCTTGGACTCGATGAACGCTTCGCGACACGCTTGATAACCCCGTTCAAGGACTGAAGAACCGACATGGCCGACGTCGCCGTCAAGCACGACTACCACCTGGTCAAACCGAGCATCTGGCCGCTGGTCGGCTCGATCTCCGCGGTGGTCATGGCCATGGGCCTGGTCATCTTCATGAAGGGCCTGTGGGGCCTGCCGAAACACACCTGGTGGGTGTGCGCGCTCGGCTTCGCCGGGATCCTCTACACCATGGTCGGCTGGTGGAGCGACGTGGTGAAGGAGGCCAACGAGGGCGACCACACGCCCGTGGTCTCGATCGGCCTGCGCTACGGCATGATCCTCTTCATCGCCTCGGAAGTGATGTTCTTCGTGGCGTGGTTCTGGATCTTCTTCGAGATGGCGCTGTTCCATCACCACCGGACCCTGTCGTCGATCGAAGAGGTCAGGGCGGCCTGGGCGATCTGGCCGCCGATGGGCGTCCAGGTGCTGTCGCCCTTCCACCTGCCGCTGGTCAACACCCTGACCCTGCTGCTGTCCGGCACCACGGTGACCTGGGCCCACCATGCGCTGCAGGTCGGCGACCGGCGCAGCGCCAAGATCGGGCTGCTGCTGACCATCGTGCTCGGCATCCTGTTCACCTCGATCCAGGCCTATGAATACCGGCATATCCTGATGGAGCAGCTGTTCTTCTCGCCGAAGGCCGCCAATTCGGGCCTCTACGGCTCGGCCTTCTTCATGTCGACCGGCTTCCACGGCTTCCATGTCATCGTCGGCACCATCTTCCTGGCCGTCTGTCTGGGGCGGCTGATGGCCGGCGGCTTCAGCCCGAAGCAGCATTTCGGCTTCGAGGCGGCCGCCTGGTACTGGCACTTCGTCGACGTGGTCTGGCTTTTCCTGTTCTCCTTCGTCTACGTCATCCTGCCGAGTCTGCATTGATCCAGCCGCGGCGGCCGGTGAACCCCGTCGTCGCGGGGCTCACCTGTCGCTGCCCGGCCTGCGGCGAAGGCGCGTTGTTCGACGGCTATCTGAAGGTCGCCAACCGCTGCCAAGCCTGCGGCCTGGACCTGGCCGCGGCGGATTCCGGCGACGGGCCGGCGGTGTTCATCGTGCTGGTGGTGGGAGTGCTGGTCTGCTTCTCGGCCCTGGCCACCGAAATCGCCTTCCATCCGCCCGTCTGGGTCCATCTGATGCTCTGGCTGCCGCTGGCGGCCATACTGACAGGGGTGCTGCTCAGGCCGTTCAAGGGCGTCATGCTGGCCATGCAGTTCCATCACAAGGCGTCCGAAGCCGGTCATGGCGACATCTAGGCGCCAGGCGAACCGGTTCGCAGTCATCCCGGCCGCGGCCACGGCGCTGGGCATCGCGATCCTGATCGGCCTTGGCGTCTGGCAGATCCAGCGGCTGCACTGGAAGGAGGGCCTGCTCGCCCGCATCGCGGCGTTGCAGTCGGCCCCGCCCGAGCCGCTCGACGTTGTAATGCGCCGCGCCGCTGATGGGCTGGACGTCGACTATTCGCGTGTGCAGGCTGACTGTCCCGACATCGAGACCACGCCCTATCTCAGGCTCTATTCCGTCAAGGATGGATTTGCGGGCAACCGCATCATCGCCGCCTGTCGGTTGGCCGACGGGCCCTATGGCGCCATCCTGGTCGACCGCGGCTTCGTCGCCCAGGGGCTGAAACCGACGCCCGGCCAGACGCTTTCGACGCCGATCGTCGGCATCCTGCGAAAAGGCGATGCGCGCAACCTCGTCACCCCGCCGGACGACCCGGCGCAGAACCTCTGGTACGGGCGGGACATCGCGGCCATGGCCGGCGCCCTGGGCGTGAGCCGGCCGGCGCCGACCTATCTGATGCTGGAGCAGCCGCCGCCGCCGCCGGGCGGACCGCAGATCGCGCCGCTGCCGACCGACATCCCCAACAACCATCTCCAGTACGCCATCACCTGGTTCGGCCTTGCGGTGGCGCTGGCGGGCGTCTACCTCGCCAGCCTTTGGTCAAAGAGGCCGCGTTAGATGCGCTATATTTCGACCCGAGGCGAGGCGCCGGCCGTTGGCTTCCTCGACGCCGTGCTGGCGGGCCTGGCGCCCGACGGCGGCCTCTATGTGCCCGAGGTCTGGCCGCTGCTGACGGAAGGCGAGATCGCCGATTTCGCCGGTCGGCCCTATGCCGAGGTCTGCGCCGACATCCTGGCGAGGTTCGCCGGCGACGCCATCCCCCACGTCGACCTGATGGAAATGGCCAGCGAGGCCTATGCCGGCTTCACCCGCTCGGCGGTGACCCCCTTGCGCCAGCTCGCGCCGAACCTGTGGCTGCTGGAGCTGTTCCACGGCCCGACCCTGGCCTTCAAGGACGTGGCCATGCAGCTTTTGGCGCGGCTCTACGAGCATGCGCTGGCGGCCAAGGGCCAGACCTTGACCGTGGTCTGCGCCACCTCCGGCGATACCGGCGGCGCGGCGGTCGAGGCGCTGGGCGGCCTCAAGCATGTGCGGCTGGTGGTGCTTTTTCCCGAGGGCAAGGTCAGCGAGGTGCAGCGCCGGTTCATGACCACCTCGGGGCGCGACAACGTGCGCTGCGTGGCGCTGGACGGGACCTTCGACGACTGCCAGGCGATCCTGAAATCCCTGTTCCAGGCGCAGGGGTTTCCGCAGGCGGTCAACCTGGCCGCGGTCAATTCGATCAATTGGGCGCGGATCGCCGCCCAGACGGTCTATTACTTCACCGCCGCCGCGGCCCTCGGCGCGCCACAGCGGCCGGTCTCCTTCGCCGTGCCCACCGGCAATTTCGGCGACGCCTTCGCCGGCTTCGTCGCGCACCGGATGGGCCTGCCGATCGAGCGGATCATCGTGGCCACCAACACCAACGACATCGTCGCGCGGGCCATCGAGACCGGCCGCTACGCCCGCGGCCCCGTCGCCCAGACGCAAAGCCCGGCCATGGACATCCAGGTCTCGTCCAACTTCGAGCGGCTCTATTTCGAGGCGGTGGAGCGCGAGGGGCTGGAAACCTCGCGCGCCATGCGGGCCTTCGCCGATTCGGGCGTCATCGACATTCCGCCCAAGGCGCTGGCCTCGATCCGCGATCTCTTCGTCGGCGCGGGCGTCAGCGAGGCGGAGACGGCGCGGACCATCGTATCGAGCGTCCATGAAAGCGGCGAACTGGTCGATCCGCACACGGCGGTGGCCCTGGCGGCGGCGGAACGGATCGGGGCCAGGCGCCGGCAGACGCCGCTGATCGTCCTCGCCACGGCCCATCCGGCCAAGTTTCCGCAGGCCGTGCGCGAGGCGGCCGGCATCGCCGTGACCTTGCCGCATTCGGTGGCG
Source organism: Caulobacteraceae bacterium (assembly GCA_965277425.1). Taxonomy (GTDB): domain Bacteria; phylum Pseudomonadota; class Alphaproteobacteria; order Caulobacterales; family Caulobacteraceae; genus Poindextera. The sequence goes on along the minus strand of CBDICR010000006.1, from coordinate 110,824 downwards.
GGAATGGCGGAAAAGCCCGAGCGCATCGATCGCCTGCCGGCGGACCTTGAGACGATCAAGGCCTATGTTCGCGACTTTGCCGGAGCCTGAGCCGATCGAAACGCCCGCCATTCACACACTATCCAACGGCGTCCGGGTCATCTGCGATCCCATGCCGGGACTGGAGACCCTGGCGCTCTCGGTCGTGGTCGGGCGCGGCGCGCGCCATGAGACCCCGGACCAATCCGGCTGGGCGCACCTGCTCGAGCACATGGTGTTCAAGGCCGCCGGCGACCGCTCGGCGCGCGAGATCGTCGAGGTCATCGAGGCGGAGGGCGGCCAGCTCAACGCCGCCACCGGCCATGACCGCACCAGCTTCCAGGTTCGCGCGCTGAAAGGCGGCCTGCCGCTGGCCATGGCGGTGATTTCGGACCTGGTCTTCCGTCCGCGCCTGGACGCCGGCGACCTGGCCAAGGAAAAGCGGGTGATCGCCCAGGAGATCGCCGAGGCCGCCGACATCCCCGACGATCTGGTCTTCGAACTGGCCCAGGAAAAGGCCTTCGAAGGCCAGCCTCTGGGCCGACCGATCCTGGGGACCAAGGCCAGCGTCGCCAAGGCGCGCGCCGGCGACCTGGCGGCCTTCCGCGCGGCGCTCTACGCCCCCGACCGCATCGTCATCGCCGCGTCTGGCGCGGTGGACGAGACCGAGGTCCTGGCGCTTGCCGAGCGCTGGTTTTCGGCCCCGGCCGACGCCGCGCCCCCGCCGTCGCCGGCGCGACCGCTGTTCGTCGGCGGCGCCATGGCCAAGACCAAGCGGCTTGAGCAGGCGCATCTGGTCATGCTGTTGCCGGCGCTGGGTCTGCGCGACCCGGACTATTTCGCCTTGCGCCTGTTCGCCGAGATCCTCGGCGGTGGCATGTCCTCGCGGCTGTTCCAGGAGGTGCGCGAGCGGCTGGGCCTGGCCTACGCCATCGACGCCTATGTCGACGCCCACGCCGACACGGGCGTGCTCGGCGTCTATGCCGGCACGGACGCGGCGGATGCCGGCCAGGCCGCGCGCACCGCCGCCGAACAGCTGCTCGCCCTGATCGCCAAGGTGGAGGACGGCGAACTCGCCCGCGCCAAGGCGCAGTTCAAGGCCTCGCTGTTCATGGCGAGGGAATCGGCCCTCGCCCGCGCCGAGACCGCGGCGGGACAACTTCTCATCTTCGATCGCCTTATCGCCTCGTCCGAGACCGCCCAGGCCATCGAAGCCGTCGACGCCGCCGATATCGCCAGGGTCGGCGCGCGCGCCGTCCAGGCCGGCCGCAGCGCCTGCGCCGTGCTTGGCCCGGCCAAGGCCATGGCGGCCGGCGAAGCGTTCCAGACCGCGTTGTTCGGTTAGGTTTAAGGAACCGAAGCGGCTTCACAGCGCAGAAATCCGCGTTAGGGTCGCCGACCGCTCAAGGAACCCCTTAATGGCTCTCCTGGATTGGATGGCGACGGAAGTCGGTCTTCGCATCGACGGCGACGGCGTCTCCCTGCGCCCGCCGCGCGTCTCCGATTATCCCGCCTGGTCGGAGCTGCGCCGCCGCAGCCGCGCCTTCCTGCAACCCTGGGAGCCGACCTGGCCGGCCGACGACCTGTCGCGCGCGGCCTATCGCCGGCGCCTCGCCGCCTACCAGCGCGACATGGACTTAGGTTACGGCTACGCCTTCCTGGTCTTTCGCCGCGAAGACGAAGACCTGGTCGGCGGCATCACGCTGTCCAACATCCGCCGCGGCGTCGCCCAGATGGGGCAGATCGGCTACTGGGCCGGCGAGCCCTACGTCCGCCGCGGCCATACCCTGGCCGCGGCGCGGGCGATCTCGGGATTTGCGCTTGGCCGGCTGGGCCTGCATCGGCTGGAAGCGGCCTGCATTCCGGAGAACGACGCCTCGCACAAACTGCTGCTCAAGGCCGGCTTCACGCTCGAGGGCCGCGCGCAGGCTTATCTGAAAATTAACGGCGAATGGAGAGATCATCTCCTGTTCGGGCTGGTGGCGGGGGCTGCCGCGCAAAAGCGCGATTGAGGCGCGGGGTCGAACACCCGCGTCAGCGGGTTGAGCATGGCGCTACGGGCGCACGATCGGTTCGTCTGGGACGCAACGGTGACCCTGGAAGCCCTGGGCGCCGCGGACGTTGCGCTATGGAGCTGGGACCCGAACGCCGATCGCCTTCGCCTGACCGGCGCGGCGCGGCGGCTGGGCCTGTCGCCGTTGGCGCCGGAATGCTCGTCCGCCGCGGTGCGGGCCCTGTCCATGCCGCAGGATCGGGCGCTGGTTGAAGAAATCCTCAAGATCCAGGCCCCGGGCATGGAGATCGCCGCGCGGGTGCGCATGCGCGGAGGCGAGGCCTGCATCTGGCGCGGTGTCTGGCTGGAGGACGGCGTGCGCGCCGCCGGCGTCATCGTCCCGGAGACCAAGTTCGCCGCCTCCGAACAGGACAGCCTGACCGGTCTTCTGGATCGACGCAGCTTCGTCGGCCGCGCACGCGAACAGCTGCAAGCGAGCGGCGTCTATACCCTCGTCGTCGCCGACCTGGATCGCCTGCGCCGGCTGAACGAGGCGCTGGGCCATGAGCGCGCCGACCTGGTGCTGGCGGCGCTCGGCTCGCGGCTGGCGGCGGCCTTCCCGCCTCAGGCGCTGCTGGCCCGCGTCGGCGAGGACGAGTTCGCCGTCCTCGCCCCGGCCGACATCGCTGACCCGGCCGAGATGATGCGCCGGGCGATGGAGCAGCCGCTGCGCGTCGCGGGCTTCGACATCTTCCCGACCCTGTCCATCGGCGCGGTCGAGGCCGAGGGCGGCGCCGACGCGCCCGACGCGGCCGAACTCCTGCGCCGCGCGGAGCTGGCGGTGGAATCGGCCAAGTCCGCCGGCCGCGGCGGCGCGGCGGCTTACGGCCGGGCCCTGGAAAGCGACGGCCTGTCGCGGCTGGCCATGGAGTCCGACCTGCGCGGCGCCATCGGCCGCGGCGAGATCGTGCCCTTTTTCCAGCCGGTGGTGCGGCTCGACACCGGGGCCATCGCCGGCTTCGAGGCCCTGGCGCGCTGGCGCCATCCGCGCCGGGGCGTGCTGGCGCCGGACGACTTTCTGCCGCTGTGCGAGGAGATGGGCCTTCTGGTCGAACTTGGCGCCCACATGATGCAGGCCGCCGCCCACCAGCTGGCGGCCTGGCGCGGCGCCCACCGCGCCGCCGGCGAGATCAGCGTCAGCGTCAATCTCTCCACCGGGGAGATTCACCGCGACCATCTGGTCGAGGATGTGGGCGCGCTGCTCGCCGACACCGGCCTGCCGCGCGGCGCGCTGAAGCTGGAGATCACCGAAAGCGACATCATGCGCGATCCGGAGCGCGCCGCGGTCATCCTGCGCCAACTGCGCGAGGTGGGCGCGGGCCTGGCCCTCGACGACTTCGGCACCGGGTTTTCGTCGCTGTCCTACCTGACCCGCCTGCCGTTCGACACGCTGAAGATCGATCGCTATTTCGTGCGCACCATGGCCGCCAACGAGGGCTCCGATAAGATCGTCCGCTCGGTGATCAACCTCGGGCGAGACCTGTCGCTGGAGGTGGTGGCCGAGGGCGTCGAGAACGCCCAGATGGCAAGGCGCCTGCTCGAGATCGGCTGCCACTACGGCCAGGGCTACGGCTATGCGCCGGCGCTGTCGTCACAGGAGGCCGAGGTCTATCTGAACGAAAGCTACGCCGATGGCGTGGCGCCCGTGAAAGCGCGAGGCTAGGGCGCTTCTACGAGACCGCGCGGATCGCGGTCCAGCAAGAGCCGTTGGCGATAGAGGTCAGGCGGCCCTGATCAGCGACGTCAGCTGATTGGCGTTATAAGGTTTCAGCAGAAACCGGGCGCCGACGGGCAGGTCGGCGTCGAGCGGCGCGCCGCGCCCGGATGTCAGGATGAGCTGCACCTCGGGCCGCAGCTGGAAAATCTTGTGCGCAAGCGATAGACCGTCGAACGCGCCCGGCATGTTGATATCGCTGAAGACGGTGGTGACCAGAGCGTGGCCTTCGAATTCGTGCAGCGCTTCCTCGCCGTCGGCGGCCTCGATGACGTTGAAGCCCGCGTCTTCCAGATGCGCAACGGTGCACTCGCGAACCAGCGCTTCGTCTTCGACGACCAAAACGAATGCAAGGCCTCGGGATGAGTCTGACATGGTGAACCTAAAGCATTCTCAAGCCGGCAATGTTCCGAGTTGAATATTCATCCAGCCGGCGGTTAAGGATTGTTTCGATATAATTTGAGCCCTCAAATAATATATATAGTTAAAATCGAGTCTGACAGAGGCAAGGCGTCTCATTAATTAAGGCGCCCGAAGTGGATTGATCCGAAGGGTTGCGTTTGACGAGCGAGCGCGGAAAAAACCATCGGGCCGAACGAAAAGAGTCTCATTCCAAGCGTCGTCTGCGACCGACGCTGCGCTCCGGGGCTGGCGGCCGACGCCGCCATCTCAAGCCCGGCCAGTCTGGCCCGAGAGCTGCTCGGCGCCGACTCCCATCTTGGCCAGGGCCATCGACCATTTGTGCTCGTGATCGTCGCCGAACAGGAGTTCGTCGTCGGCGTCACAGGTCAGCCAGACGCCCTCGCGGATTTCGCTCTCCAGCTGGCCGGCGCTCCAGCCGGCATAGCCAAGGGTCAGCACCGAGCGGCGCGGCCGGCGGTTGTGGCTGGCGATGGCCTCGAGGATCTGCAGCGTCGCGGTGAGGGCCACGCCATCGCCGACCTCCTGGCTCGACTCCTCGCAGACATAGTCGTTGGTGTGCAGCACGAAGCCGCGCTCCGGCGAAACCGGCCCGCCCAGCAGCACAAAGTCCCCAGGCAGTTCGATCGCCTGCTTGACGCCAAGGCGCGTGAGCAGGCTGGGCACGGTCAGTCCCTCGACCGGCCGGTTCACCGCCAGGGCCATGGCATGCTGGTCATCATGGGCGCAGACCATCAGGACTGCGCGCTCGAAGCGGGGATCCTCGATCCCCGGCATGGCGATCAGCATGCGCCCGGTCAGAAAGCTGGGCGGGCTGGCGGACCGGTGCGGGTCGCGGTCAGGCATGACTCGGATGATCGGTGTTTGCTGCGGCCTCTTCAAGGCGCCTTGAAGGACTTGGCGCGCCGAAGGCTTCAACCTATTTAGGCTTGCCGGCGGCGTCGTCGGTCAAGCACAGAGGGAGACGCCGCGATGGCGATCAAGGTTGGCGACACGCTTCCGGAAGCGAAGTTCATGACACCGGGGGCGGACGGGCCGGCCCCGATCAGTTCAGACGCGGTGTTCAAGGCCAAGCGCGTGGCGCTGTTCGCCGTGCCTGGGGCCTTTACGCCCACCTGCTCGGCCAAGCACCTGCCCGGTTTCAAGCAACACGCGGCCGACCTGAAGGCCAAGGGCGTCGATACGATCGCCTGCCTGTCGGTCAATGACGTTTTTGTGATGACGGCCTGGGCCGCGGACCAGGGCATCGGTGACGACATCCTCATGCTGGCCGACGGCAGCGGCGACTTCACCAAGGCCATCGGCCTGGAAATGGACGCCAGCCGCTTCGGCATGGGCTCGCGCTCGCAGCGCTATTCCCTGATCGCCAAGGACGGCGTCGTCGAGCAGCTCAACATCGAGGAGGGCGGCGAATTCCGCGTCTCCTCCGCCGAGTACCTGCTCGAACACCTGTAGAGTCCAGCCGGCTTCCTTCTTCCGCGAGGCGGAAGGGAGCCTCGGCTCGACGCCCGACACAGCTACGGCTGAAGCGTCGTGGTCACGCCGATATAGCCCATCATCAACACCGCCAAGGCCGCCATCGCGATGGTCATCGCCAGGACCAGGCCGCGGTCGGCCACCACCGCGCCCTCGTCGATCTGGCGATTGACCTTGTGGTAGCGCCAGGCGGCCAAAAGCACGATGACGCCGCCCAGCGCGATCATCCCCAGACCGATCGGGACCGATGTGCCCGGACCTCGAGGCGGCGTCTGGGAGCCGAGCCGGGCGACGATTTCGCGCAGCCAGAGGCCGAACTTCGCCACCACAAAGCCGAGGCTCATGATGGAGACGCTGGTCCGCACCCAGGCGAGGAAGGTCCTCTCGTTGGCGAGGTATTCGGTGGCTCTCTTGTCGTCGGAGATATTGGCTTTCATGTTTGAACCGATCAGGACAGCGCCGCCTCGTCCAGCGCCTTCAGCACCCCGCCGCCAGCGATGACGCCGGCCACCTTGCCAGGGGCCTGGGCAAGCAGGGTCTCGGCATAGTGGCCGGCGACGCCGATGCGGGCGCGAGCATAGGCGTCGCCATCCGATCGGGCGGCGCAGGACAGCGCGCCCTTGCCCAGCAGCCAGCCGCCGGCGACGTCGCCCATCAGCTTCAGGAAGGGCGTCGCGCCGGCCAAGCCGTCGGCGTCGTTGCGGCGCGCGGTCAGCCATTCCGCGGCCGAACGCAGGGCGTCGATTCCAGCTTGCAACCGGATTCCTATGGCATGCAGGCGCCGATCCTGGTGCTCGACCAGGGCTTCGCAGGTCTCGCGCATGTCGTGGATCAGGGCGGCCATGCCGCTCCCGTCGGCCATGGCCAGCTTGCGGCCGACCAGGTCGATCGCCTGGATGCCGTTGGTCCCCTCATAGATCGGGGCGATGCGGGCGTCGCGATAGTGCTGCGCCGCGCCGGTTTCCTCGATGAAACCCATGCCGCCATGCACCTGCACGCCCATGGAGGCGACCTCGACCCCGATGTCGCTGGACCAGGCCTTGGCGACCGGGGTCAGCAGCTCTTCGCGCAGGCGGGCGGCCTGGCGCGCCTCTTCGGTCGGCGCGACGCGCGCCAGGTCGGCCTTCATGGCGGTCAGCAGGCAGATGGCCCTGGCCGCCTCGATGCGCGCCCGCATGTCGGCCAGCGTGCGGCGAACGTCGGGATGGTCGAAGATCGTCGCCGCCCCGTCGCCGCCCCAGTGAGAGCGGCCCTGCCTGCGCTCCAGCGCATAGGCCAACGCCTTCTGATAGGCGCGCTCGGCCACCGCGACGCCTTCCATGCCGACGTTCAGCCGCGCGGCGTTCATCATGGTGAACATCTGCGGCAGTCCGCGATGGGCCTGGCCGATCAGCTCGGCCCTGGCCCCCTCGAACAGCATGATGCAGGTGGGGGAGGCGTGAATGCCCAGCTTGTGCTCGATGCCCCCGCAGCGAAGGTCGTTACGCTCGCCCAAGCCGCCGTCCTCGCCGACCAGCCGCTTGGGGCTGAGGAAGAGCGAAACCCCGCGGCTGCCTTCGGGCGCATCGGGCAGGCGGGCCAGGACCAGGTGGACGACGTTGTCGGTCAGGTCGTGGTCGCCCCAGGTGATGAAGATCTTCTGTCCGGTCAGGCGATAGCCGCCCTCGCCGTCGGGCTCGGCGCGGGTGGTCAAGGCGGAAAGGTCGCTGCCGGCCTGGGGCTCGGTCAGGTCCATGGCCCCGGTCCACGCGCCGGAAATCATCTTCGGCAGATAGAGTCGTTTTTGCCGCTCGTCGCCGTGGGTGCGGATGGCCTCGACCGCGCCGCCGGTCAGCATGGGGCAAAGGCCGAACGCCATGTTGGCGGCCGAGACCATCTCGAACACCGCCAGATCCAGCGCCCTGGGCAGGCCCTGGCCGCCAAAGGCCGGATCGGCCGAAAGGCCGCCCCATCCGGCCTGGCTGAACGCCTTATAGGCCTCCGGGAACCCGGCCGGCGCGGTGACGCGGCCGTTCTCGTAAGCCGCGCCGGCGCGATCCCCGGGCTGGTCGAGAGGCGCCAGCACCTCGCTGGCCAGCACCCCGGCCGCCTCCAGCACCGCCGCCGCGGTATCGACGTCGAACCCGGGAAAACCTTCCGCGCCTTCGAGCTGACGCACGCCGACGATGTCGGTCAGGGTGAAGAGGAGATCGCGCACCGGCGCTTTGAAAGGCATGACGGACTCCGCCGCGGAAAAACCTCGCCGTCCGAAGACAGGCGAACTGTCCAGCCTCTAGCGCGCCGGGGCTCAGAAGCCCACTTGTTCAAGAGCGGTTCAGCCGGGCGACGCATTGATGCCGCGGGTCGGCCAGGCTCGGGAGCACCATGAAGGCAAGCCTGCAGAGCCGCTACAACGCCGGCGCGATCGCGCTGCACTGGATCATCGCGCTGATGATCCTGACCAATATCGGGCTGGCCTGGTGGTTCAACACCCTGCACGGGTCGGCGAAGATCGAACCGGTGCAGTTGCACAAGTCGATCGGCATCAGCGTGCTGATCTTGAGCACGCTTCGGCTCGGTTGGCGGCTCGCCGTGCCGGCGCCGAAACTGCCCGCCTATGTCGCCGGCTGGGAAAAATGGCTGGCGCGCACGGTCCACATCTTCTTCTACGTCGTGATGTTCGGCATGCCGCTCACCGGCTGGGCCTTCACCTCGGCCAGCCCGCTGATCCACGTCTTTCCGATCGTACTTTATAACGTCGTCCCCTGGCCGACGCTCAGTCCCCTGGCCAACCTGCCGCACGACCAGATGAAGGCCGCGCACGACCTTTTCCTGGCCGGCCATCGCCTTCTGGCCAAGCTCGCCTATGGGCTGATCGTGCTGCATGTGGCCGGCGCCTTGAAGCATCAGTTCATCAGCAATGACGACGTCGTGGCGCGGATGGTCCCGTTCCTGCGCCGGCGTAAAGTCGCGGAGGCGACCTGAAATGCGCTTGGCTTTCCTCATTCTCGGACTGGCTGTGCTGGCCCCAGCGGCCCTGGCCGCCTCGCCGGCGCGCTGGAGCGTCGATCCGGCCGCCTCCAAGCTCGGCTTCCAGAGCAAGATGAACGGCGAGGCCTTCAGCGGCGTCTTCAAGCGCTGGAGCGCCGACATCGCCTTCGACCCGAAAAACCTCGCCGCCTCGAAGGCCGAGGTCACGATCGACGTCGCCTCCGCGGCGACCGGCGGGGCCGACCGCGACCAGGCCATGCCGACGGCGGACTGGTTCGCCGCCCAGCGCTTTGCGAAGGCGACCTTCGTCACCAGCTCGATCAAGGCCCTCGGCGGCGGCCGGTATCTGGCGAGCGGCGATCTGGCCATTCGCGGCGTGCACAAGCCAGTCGTCCTGCCCTTCACCCTCGCCGTCAGCGGTGATACGGCCAGGATGAACGGCGCGCTGGTGCTCAATCGCACCGCGTTCGGCATAGGACAGGGCCGGTGGAGCACCAATGATGTGGTCGACACCAGCGTGACGGTCAACGTCGCGCTCACCGCCCATCGAGTCCGCTGAGCGAGGCGAGCGCCGCGGCCCGCGCGCTCTCGGCGGGCGCGCTGGTCATCCTGCCGACCGAGACGGTCTACGGCCTGGGCGCCGACGCCGCCGACACCGCGGCGGTCGCGCGACTCTATGAGGCCAAGGGTCGGCCGAGGTTCAATCCGCTGATCGCCCATGTCGAGGATCGCGCCGCGGCCGAGCGGTTCGCGCGGCTGGACGATCGCGCGCTGGCGCTGACGCGAGCCTTCTGGCCCGGCCCCTTGACGCTCGTCGCGCCGCTGACGGACGCCGCCGCCGTCTGCGACCTCGCCCGCGCCGGGCTGGACACGGTCGCCGTGCGCGCGCCGGCCCATCCGATGGCGCGGGCGGTCTTGCGCCGGTTCGGCCGCGCCGTCGTCGCGCCCTCGGCCAACCGGTCCGGACGACCCAGCCCCACCACCTTCGCGGACGCGGTCGCGGAAACCGGATCGGCCGCGGCGGTCGCCCTCGATGGCGGCCCCTGCGCCATCGGCCTTGAATCGACGGTGGTCGCCGTGCTGGACGGGCCGCCGCGCCTGCTGCGCCCTGGCGCGGTGACCCGGGCGCAGATCGAAGCCCTGATCGGTCCGCTGGCGGAAGCCGAAGCGGACGCCGCCCGATCCCCTGGTCGGCTGACGCGTCACTACGCCCCCAATGCGCCGCTCAGGCTGGACGCCGACAGCCCGCGCGCCGGCGAAGCCTTCCTCGCCTTTGGCCCGGCGCCCGACGGGCTGCGGGTCTTCAATCTCAGCCCGAACGGCGACTTGGCCGAGGCCGCGGCCAAGCTCTTCGCCTGGCTGCGCGCCGCCGATGCCACGGGGCCGACCGCCATCGCCGTCGCTCCCATCCCCGAGGACGGCCTCGGCGAAGCGATCAACGACCGCCTGAAGCGCGCCGCCGGCTATGTCGGCTGAAGGGCCGAGCGGATGTCGGTGAGCGCGAAATCGTCGCCCTTGTAGAGCAGCGGCGCATCCAAGGTCTTGGCCAGGGCGTAGGCGAAACAGTCGCCGAGATTCAGTCGGGCGCGATGAACGCCCTTGCCGTACTGCAAATAGACGCGAAGGGCGGCGGCGGCGTCGATTCCCATCTCGGTGACCCGCAGATCAGACAGCCATCGCTCATACTGTTGCGGCGTGAAGCGCCCATCGCGCAAGATGAGCGTCAGACCGGCCTCGGTGATGTTGAGCGGCGTGGCGAACGCGTCGTCAGCGTCCCGGAGACAGGCCTCGACCTCCTCCCGTTCGGGCTCTCCCAAGGCCAGCGCCACAAGCGCAGAGGCGTCGACAGCGACGATCATGCCTTGTCCAACTCATCGACCCCGCTCGGCCACAGCGCGTCCCAGTCCGCCTTGGTCGGCGGCTTGTGCGATGTCTTGTCGAGCCCCGAGACGCGCCGAAACTCGTCCGTCGCCGCGCGCAATTCCGCAAGCGTCGGCCGGGGAGGTTTGCGCGCTTTCGCTTCATCGAGAGCGATCTCGCGATCGAAGGCCTCGCCGACGGCTGCGGTGATGCTGACGCCGCGTCGCCGCGCCACATCGCGCACCTTGCGCTCGACCTCCGGGTTCTTGATGAAAAGGCCCATACCCGCACTCCGGTATATCCTAAAGTATATACTGGTGGCCTCGCTCGCGAAAGACTAATCTTTCACCATGACCGCACCCGTTTCCGCCGACATCCTTTCGCGCCTGAAGGCGGTGCTGGGCGAGGGCGGCTGGAGCGTCGACCCCGAGCGGCTGGCGCCCAAGCTGGTCGAATGGCGCGATCGCTGGAGCGGGACGACACCGCTGCTGGTCCTGCCGCGCACGACGGTGCAAGTCGCCGCGGTGGTGGGCCTTTGCGCGGAGGCCGGCGTCGCCATCACCCCGCAAGGCGGCAATACCGGCCTAGTCGGCGGCCAGATTCCGCAGGGCGAGATCCTGCTCTCGACCGAGCGGATGGCCGCAATCCGCGATCTCGATCCGCTGGACGACGTCATCGTCGCCGAGGCCGGCGCGACGCTGGCGGCCGTGCACGAGGCGGCGCTGGCGGCGCGGCGGCGGTTTCCGCTCAGCGTGGCCTCGGAAGGCTCGGCCACCATCGGCGGGCTGGTTTCAACCAATGCCGGCGGCACCGCCGTCCTGCGCTATGGGACCATGCGCGACCAGGTGCTAGGCCTGGAGGCGGTGCTGCCGAACGGCGAAATCTGGAACGGGCTGAGGCGGCTGCGCAAGGACAATACCGGCTACGACCTGAAGCAGCTTTTGATCGGCGCGGAAGGCACGCTTGGCGTGGTCACGGCCGCGGCCTTGAAGCTGCAGCCGCTGCTCGCCTCGCGCGCCGTGGCTTTCGTCGGCGTGCGCGCGCCCAGCGACGCCATCGCCCTTCTCGCCCGCGCCAAGGCGGAGAGCGGCGGGGCGCTGGAGGCGTTCGAGCTGATGGGCGCCCTGGGCGTCGAGCTGGTGGTCAAGCACGTGCCCGACCGGCGCGCGCCCCTCGCAGGGCCGCACGCCTGGTTCGTCCTGATCGAGATCGCCAGCGGCGAGCCGGGCGCGGCCGAGGCGGCGATGGAGCGGCTTTTGGCGCGCGCGCTCGATGAGGACCTCATCCAGGACGCGGCCATCGCGCAGACGGAAGGCCAGGCCAAGGCCTTCTGGGCCATTCGCGAGGACCAGTCCGCCGCCCAGAAGGCGGAAGGCGCCGCCTGGAAGCACGACATCTCGGTGCCGGTGTCGCGCATCGCCGACTTCATCGACCAGGCGAGCGCCGCGGTGACATCCAATTCACCGGGCGTGCGGATCGTCGCCTTCGGCCATGTCGGCGACGGCAATGTGCACTACGACGTGATCTCGGCGGCGGGCGCCGACCAGGCCGCGCACACCGCGCGCCGCGACGAGGGGGCGAGGCTGGTCAACGACATCGCCGTCGACCTGGGCGGCTCGATCTCCGCCGAGCACGGGCTGGGCGCGATGAAGACCAACGAGGCGCTGCGCTACAAATCGCCGGTTGAAGTCGCCGCCCTGCGCGCCGTCCGCGCCGCTCTGGATCCGAAGCGAATCATGAACCCGCGCGTGCTGTTTTAAGCGCCGCCTGCGTCCCGACCCGCCATACGGGCTCTCATTGGCGACCGTCCTGTTTCTCTATGCGAAACGCAACGATAAAGATGGCCGCGGATCGTTGACACCTGCACACGCCCCAGTATCGATTAGGTAGATTGTCGAATGGCGTAAGCGCGCCCAGGGGGGATTCCAATGTCGGTTTCTAAAGGCGTCTTTGCGCGCAATCGCGCGTCGCTGTTGGCTGGAAGCATGTTTGCCACCACGGCGCTCGCCGGGCTGGGCGGCCTGGTCGGCTCGGTCGTCCTCGCGCCCGGCGCGGCGCTGGCCCAGAGCACCTGCACTCCGGACGCGCAGGGCGTGACGGCGCCGGCGCTGGCGCAGAACATAATCACCTACACACCGGCGACCGAGACCTGCCTGGGCAATTATTCGACCGGCATCGCCTATACAGACTCCGCTCCGGGCGGCGGCAACTTGACGGTCGGCCTAGACGGCCCCGGGCTGATCCAGGGCGGCGGCGTCTATCTCGACAACGGCAAAGCCGCCGTTACCAGCGCGGGCAACCTCACCCTGGTGCTCGGCAACGCAACCGTCGCCGGGCAGAACATCGTGACGTCGTCGAATACCGCCGCCGTCAGGCTGTCCAGCGGCGTGGGCAGCAATTTGACGATCATCGACGGCGGCGGCGTTGGCGGCGAGAATATCGTCGGCAACACGACCGGAATCCTCGCTCAAACCATGAACGCCGGCAGCTCCGGCTCGGTCAACATCAGCACCAATGCCAACATAACCGGCACGACGGCGTTCGGCATCACGACAACGACGGTCAATGGCGCCAATACGGTGACGCTCGGCGGCAGCGTCGTTGGCGGGACCGTCGGCGTCTCGACGGCGACGACGGCGGGAAACAGCACCGTTACGATCCTCGGCAGTGTCGTGGGCGGGACGATGGGCATCTCGACCACGACGGTGACCGGAAACAATACCGTCAATGTTGACGGCAGCGTCGTAGGCGCGACCGGCGGCGTGCTCGACGCCGTCACCAACGCCGGCGCCGGCACCGGCACGGCCCTGGTGAATCTCGGCAATGTAACGACGGGGACCGGTAACGCCACGGTCGTTACGCCGTATTCGGTCACCACGACCAGCGGCAGCGGCGTCGTCGCCGAAACGACCGCTCTCACGGGCAAACAGACGGCCACAGTCAACGTCACCGATCCCGGCAACGTGACCGTCGTAAATGCGACCGGCCCGGCGTCCGGGATCGCCGCCGTGACGAGTTCCAATGCCAACGACACGGCGACAGTGTCGTTCAGCAGCACCGCGACGGGTGGGAACATCTCCGTCCAAGGCGCCGGTAATCTCACCGGCCTTCTCGCGCAGACGAACGCCGGCACGTCTTCGGTGAGCACCGATTCGCAGCTGAATGTCAGGGTCGGGACCCTGGGCGGCAGCAACGACTACGGCATCGAATCCATCGGCAACGTGGCGAGCGCCACGGTGCGCGCCGGCGGCGTTATCACGGTCGGCAACGCCACCACCACCCAGTCGGCTGGCGTCTATGCCTCGGGCGGGCTCGGCGGCGCCACCGTGCTGGCCAGTGGCATGGGCACGACGATCACCGTCAACGGCGTCGGCAACCTGGCGGGCGTCTATGCGGTCGCCGGCGCCGGCGGCAGCGCTTCGGTCACCACCGGCCAGAATTTCTCGGTCACGGTCGGCAATGCGACCGATGTCTCGTCGGCGGGCGTGCTGGCGCGGGGCGGCAACGCCACGGTGAACCTCGCCGCCGGTCCGTCGATCACCGTCAACGGCAATACGAGCCTGACCGGCATCGAGGCGCAAAGCGCCAGCGGCAATGCTTCGATAACGCTCGCCAATGCGCAGGGCAACTCCACGGGAATCGTGGTCAACGGCAACGCGACAAACGGGACCAATGTGGGCCTGCTCGTCACGGCGGTCGGTGGCAACGCCACGGTGAACGACAAGTCGGCGTCAATCACGGTCTCCGGCGGTCCGGGCATCCTCGCCGTGGGATCGGCTGGCGTCAGCGTCACCACCGCTGGCAATATCTCCACGGCCTACAACGGCATCCAGACATCGAGCAGCGCCGGCAACACCTCGATCGCCGTGAGCGGCGGTACGGTCAAGGCCGGCAACGCCACCCTGGCGGCGATCGACGTCACCAATCAGGCGGCCGGATCGACCGCGAACATCACCATCAGCTCGGGCGCCACGGTCGAGAACAGCTCGGGCCTGCCGACGGGCCTGGCCATCGACGCCGGCAACACCACGGGCGTCACCACCACCGGCAACACCACCCTGATCGCCACCGGCAACGGCACAGGCGTCGGCAGCGTGGTGGTCAACGATTCGGGCACGCTGATCGGCGACGTCAACTTCGCCCGGCTGGTCGGCAACGGCAGCGCCGGCAACGCCACGGTCGCCGGCAACATCTCCAATACGGCGATAAACGTGCTGAGCGGCGGCAACTTCACCACCAGCGGGACCAGCACGCTCGGCAACGGCGCGTTCGGGCCCGGCAACAGCACGGTGGCCACCGATACGATCAGCACCGCCGGAACCGGCGTGATCAACACGATCGGCGCCACCACCTTCGCCTTCGGCAACCACACCACCAACACGATCAACAACGCCGGCACGATCCGGGTCGGCTCGGACGGCGGGGCCTCGACCCTGACGTTGTCGGCCGGCGGCGCGCCGATCACCCTGACCAACTCCGGCCTGCTCGACCTGTCGACCGGGGCGGCGGGAACCGACAACGTCTCCGGAACCACCACCGCCTTCACCGGCGTGGCCGGCGGGGTGATCGCCACCAAGGTCAACCTGGGCGGCCCGACCTCGGCGGCCAGCACCCTGACCGTGGCCTCGACCACCGGGACCAACGCCATCCGGGTGATCGACGGCGGCGGCGCGCCGGGTGCGGTTCCGGTCTCCTCTGGCGGCATCGTGCTGGTGCGCACCGGCTCGGCGACCAGCAACGGGGCCACCTTCACCCTGGATCCGGGCTCGAGCGGCTACGCCACCTTCGGCCCGAACGCGGCCGGCCTGGTCAAGGGGGTCTTCCTCTACACCCTGGACAACACCGGCCAGAACGAAGTGCTGGTCAGCCAGGCCGGTCCTGGCGCTTTCGCCGCTCCGATCGTGGCCACGGCGGCGCAGGACATCTGGTATGCGACGACGCCCTGGCAGGAGCGCCAGGCGGACCTTCGCGACTCGGTGCTCTTGGCGCCGGGCTCGATCGGCGGCTTCACGCCAGGGGCGTGGATCAAGGCGGTGGGCACCTTTGGCGACCGGACCGACAAGATCGATCCGCCGGCCGGCTACACCTTCGACCTGGACTATCGCCAGGACACCTTTGGCATCGTCGGCGGCATCGACGCGGCGACCAAGGTCATGGGCGGGGTCGGGCTGATCGGGGTGGCCGGCGGCTATCTGGACTCGGAGGTGGACTTCAAAAACCACCAGGGTCTTGCCGACCAGAACTATGAAGGCGGCACGGCGAGCGTCTACGCCACCTACCTGCTTGATCAGTTCTTCATCGACGGCCAGATCAAGGGCGACTTCCTGTCCCTGCGGGCCCAGGGGGGCAATGCCTCCGGCCTGTCACGCTCGATCCAGGTCGACACCTATGGCGGGCAGATCGAGAGCGGCTATCGCATCCCGTTCGGCCCGGGCACGGTCGAGCCGGTCGGCGTTCTGGCCTACGCCCAGACCATCATCGGCAACGGCAACGTGCAGGGCACCGTCCTACGTTTCAACAACGAGGATACTTTCCGCGGCGCCGTTGGCCTGCGCTACTCGGTGCCGGTGGTGACCGAGGACGATTACACGCTCAAACTGGCCTTGGACGGCCGAGCTTGGGATGAGTTCGATGGCAACAACCACGTCCAACTGATCTCCGCCGGCCTGCCGGTGGCGGTCGAGGACAACTTCTCCGGCGTGTTCGGGGAGGTCGGGGGAGACCTGAACTTCTACTCCAAGGATGGCCACTCCTCGGCCTTCCTGAGCGGATCCTACAAGTTCAAGGACAACTACAACGAAGGCAAGCTGGCGGTCGGCTACCGCTACCAGTGGGGCGCGCCGCCACCGCCGCCGCCGCCACCCCCGCCGCCTCCGCCGCCGCCTCCCCCACCGCCGCCTCCGCCGCCGCCGCCACCCCCGCCGCCTCCGGCGCCCGTGGCCAAGGACTTCGTGGTCTACTTCCCGTTCGATCAGTACGTGCTGACCCCGGAAGCCCAGCAGGTGGTGCAACAGGCGGCGGACTACGCCAAGTCGGGCAACGCCACCACCATCACCGTGGTCGGCCACACCGACACCTCCGGCGGCTTCGCCTACAACATGCGGCTGTCGGAACGTCGGGCCAAGGCGACGGCCGATGCGCTGGTCAACCAGGGCGTCAACCAGACCACGCTGAAGGTCGACTGGAAGGGCAAGACCGACCTGGCCGTCCAGACCCCCGACGGGGTCAAGGAGCCGCTCAACCGGCGCTCCACCATCTCGATCAACTTCTGATCGATCGAGACGGCAGTTCCAATCTAAAGCGCGGGCCGGTCGCAAGACCGGCCCGCTTGCTTGTGGCCCCGGGCTCGGCGGGAAGGTTTTTCGGGGTTGAATCCTTCAAGGCGCGTAGCGCGTCATCTTCCGCCGAATTTCACCACGAAGGTCACCAAGGTCACCAAGATCACCAAGGGGCAGCGAAGACTGGCGCTTTTCTTCTTCGTGACCTTGGTGACCTTGGTGTCCTTCGTGGTCGGATACTGACGACCGTCTGACCGCCAAGCTCGCCAAGGTCGCCAAGGCGTGGCGTTGCGCGGCGGGTATCGATCGCGCGCCAAGGGCGCGCAGTTCACAGGCCTAGAATCGACACGACATTGCTCTTCTTGGCGACCTTGGCGGTGAATCCAAAAGACGTCGCCCGCCTAGCGGGCCTGGAGGAAATCCGGCTCTTGGCTCGGCCGTTCAATCGGTCTTAATGGCCGAGCCATGCTGATCGTGCTGTCGCCGGCCAAGAAACTGAACTTCGCGCCACCGCCGGTCGCCGCGCCTCTGACCCTGCCGGAACTGACGGCGGACATTGCCGAGCTTGCCCGGACCACGCGTCGTCTGAAGCGGACCGATCTGAAGCGGCTGATGTCGATCTCCGACGCCCTGGCCGAGCTCAACTACCAGCGCTTCCAGGCCTTCGATCCGCAGAGCGAGGATGGGGTGCAGGCCGTGCTGGCCTTCAATGGCGACGTCTATGACGGCCTGGCCGCCCGCACCCTGGACAAGAAGGCGCTGGCCTGGGCGCAGGACCGTGTGCGTATCCTCTCCGGCCTCTATGGGCTGCTCCGGCCGCTTGATGCGATCCAGCCCTATCGGCTGGAAATGGGCGCGCGGCTGAAGACCAGGCGCGGCGCCAGCCTCTACGACTTCTGGCGCACCCGAATTCCCGAGGCGCTGAACCGCGCCGCCGAGGGCCAGGCCGACCCGACCCTGGTCAACCTGGCCAGTCAGGAATATTTCGGCTCGATCAGGACCGAGGCGCTCAGCATCCCGCACCTGACCTGCCACTTCAAGGAGGTGCGGCCGGGCGAGGCGCCGCGGGCCCTGATGCTCTACGCCAAGACGGCGCGGGGGCTGATGGCGCGTTACGCCATCGACCACCGGATCGACCGCGCCGAGGGTCTGAAGGCCTTCGACACGGCCGGCTATGGCTTCAATGCCTCGCTTTCGAGCCCGACCGACTGGGTTTTTACGCGCCTGCAGCCGCCGCCGAAGACTCCGCGCGCGGTTTGACGGTGATGGGCGACTTTCAAGGCCCGCCGGCCTAGGTTCAGCCTCCGTCCACGACCATCGAGAGAGAGTTCGAACATGGCCTTCGATCACGGACTCAAGGGGCGGGCGGCCGTCGTCACCGGCTCGACCAGCGGTATCGGACAGGCCATGGCCGCCGCCTTGGCCGCCGAAGGCGTCGACGTCGTGCTGAACGGTTTCGGCGAGCCGGCCGCGATCGAGCACGCGAGGGCGGCGCTGGCCCAGCAACACGGCGTGCGCGTGCTCTACCACCCCGCCGACATGACCCAGCCGGGGCAGATCGCCGATCTGATCGCCACGGCCGACCGCGAATTCGGCCGGCTCGACATCCTGATCAATAACGCCGGCGTCCAGTTCGTCTCGCCGATCGAGGATTTTCCGGTCGAAAAGTGGGATCAGATCATCGCGATCAACCTCACCTCGGCCTTCCACGCCATTCGCGCGGCGGTCCCGATCATGAGGGCGGCCGGCCATGGGCGGATCGTCAACATCGCCTCGGCCCACGCCCTGGTCGCCTCGCCGTTCAAGGCGGCCTATGTGGCGGCCAAGCATGGCGTCCTCGGCCTGACCAGGACCGTCGCGCTGGAGGTGGCCCAGGCCGGGATCACCTGCAACGCCATCTGTCCCGGCTATGTGAAGACGCCGCTGGTGGAGGCGCAGATCGCCGATCAGGCCAAGGCGCGCAAGATGACCCCCGAGCAGGTGATGAGCGACGTCATCCTCGCCGCCCAGCCTACCAAGCGTTTCGTCGGCTTCGACCAACTGGCCGGCCTCATGCTCTACCTGGCCAGCGACCTCGGCGCCTCGGTGAACGGCGCGGCCCTGCCCATCGACGGCGGCTGGACGGCCCAATAGATTTAAAGCGCTCTGTCTTCGGACGGCGACAAACGGACGGACATGGCCGAATTCAATCAAGTCAACCTGGTGGTGAAGAACATGGCCGCGACGCTGGCCTTCTACCGGCGTCTTGGCGTCGATATTCCGGAAAGCGCCATCTGGAAGACGCCGAGCGGCATCCATCATGTCACGCTTGCCGGCGCTGGCGCTGGCGGCGGCGTCGATATGGAGTTCGACAGCCAGGCTCTGGCGCGCCGCTACAACCGCGGCTACGAGGCCGAGCGTGGCCGGGTGATGCTGGGGTTTAGCCTGCCCAGCCGCGAGGCGGTCGACGCCCTGTTCGACGAGTTGATCACCCACGAGCATCAGGCCCTGCAGCCGCCCTATGACGCCTTCTGGGGGTCTCGCTACGCCATTGTCGAGGATCCAGACGGCAATCCGGTGGGGCTGATGAGCCCGATGGACGACGCCCATCGCAGCGCGCCGCCGGCGCTGTGAGCGCTTGATGTGACCGAGCGCCCGGTTCCCTGCGTCGGCGTGGTCTGCCTGCGCGGCGGCCAGGTGCTGCTGATCCGCCGCAGCAAGG
This sequence comes from Caulobacteraceae bacterium, assembly GCA_965277425.1. Taxonomy (GTDB): domain Bacteria; phylum Pseudomonadota; class Alphaproteobacteria; order Caulobacterales; family Caulobacteraceae; genus Poindextera. The sequence continues at coordinate 91,334 of CBDICR010000006.1, read as the reverse complement.
CGCCGCTCAAGGGCCAATGGAGCCTCCCCGGCGGCCGGATGGAGATGGGTGAGGGCGCGGCGCAGGGCGCCTTGCGCGAACTGAAGGAAGAAACCGGCGTCGAAGCCGAACTGCTGGGCCTTGTCGACGTCGTCGATCATTTCCACGACGGCGGCCAGATGATCCTGATCGACTATGCGGCGCGTTGGACCAGCGGCGAGCCCAAGGCCGGCGACGACGCGGCCGAGGCGTGCTTCGTCGCCGTCGATGAGGCGATGAGGCTGGTCGCCTGGGCGGAAACCCGCCGCATCATCGCCATGGCGGTCGCGCGTTTCGCGGCTTTGGCTTGACGACGATGCGCCGAACGCGGTTTGTCGCGCCAAACAATCGTCTGTGCGGAAAGAGAGGAAATGCGTCATGGCCTATGCGCCGTTTGATCTGAAGGGGAAGGTGGCGCTGGTCACCGGCGGCAATGGCGGCATCGGCTTCGGCATGGTCGAGGCCCTGGCTCAGGCGGGCGCCGACGTGGTGATCTGGGGCTCCAACGGCGCCAAGAACGCCGACGCCGAGGCGAAGCTCAAGGCTACGGGCGTCAACGTCCTGACCCAGGTGGTCGATGTCGCCGACGAGGCCGCGGTCGAGGCCGGCATGGCCAAGGCGATCGAGCAGATGGGGCGCATCGACACCGTGATCGCCAATGCCGGCGTCGGCGGCGGGGCGCGATCGTTCGCCGAGTTCGAAACCGAGACCTATCGGCGCGTCCTGTCGGTCAATCTGGACGGGGTCTTCTTCACCTTCCGCGCGGCCTGCAAGCACATCGTGGCGCGCGCCGGCGCCGGCGATCCGGGCGGCTCGCTGGTGGCCATTTCCTCGCTCTCGGCCATCGACGGGGCGGCGCGCAACGAGGCCTATGCCGCCACCAAGGGCGCGGTGATCTCGATGATCCGCGCCATCGCCGTCGAGCACGCTCGTTACGGCGTGCGCGCCAACGCCATCCTGCCCGGCTGGATCGCCACCGACATGACTCAGGGTGCGCAGGACAACCAGACCTTCACCGACCGCGTGATCAGCCGCGTGCCCGCGCGGCGCTGGGGCGAGCCCTCCGACTTCGGCGGCGTCGCCGTCTACCTGGCTTCGGATGCGTCGAAATACCATTCCGGCGACAGCTTCATCATCGACGGCGGCTACGCGATTTTTTGACAAGGAGCGGGTGTCAGCCCATATCTAGCTGATTCAGCTAGATATGATCGCCATGAGCAATTTCGGTCTTTTCGAAGCCAAGAACCGCCTCTCCGAACTGGTCGAGAGGGCCGGCGCGGGCGAGGACGTGGTGATCACCAAACACGGTCGCCCGACCGCCCGTATTGTGGCTTATATCCAGGCCGACGAGATCGAGGAACGGCGGCGGCGCATAGACGAGTCGATGGCCAGGGTCCGCAAACTTCGGGCGGGGTTGGGCCATCTCTTGACCATGGACGAGATCCTGGCGGCGAAACACGACGGCCACCGCTACTAATGCGACGATGTTTGTCCTCGATGCCTCCGTCGCGTTGAACTACCTTCTCGGCCAGGACTCCGATCAGATGGCGGAAACGATCATTCTGCGTCTTCGTCAGGAGCTCGCCATCGCGCCAGCGCACTGGCCGCTTGAGATCGGCAATGCGATTGCCCGTGAGGTCAGGCGGGACTTGATCGATTCAGCGAGCGCGCTGACCCTGGCGCGCGAGGCCGAGGCCTGGGCGGTTGAATATGACGGGGAAATGCCAGCCCGTGCTCTTGGCGATAGCCTCGCCTTGGCCTTGACGCACCGTTTGACAACCTATGACGCGGCCTATCTCGAACTTTGCTTGCGACAGCGCGCGCCATTGGCGACATTCGATCGCAAACTCGCAGCGGCGGCGCGCCTCGAAGCAGTCAGCCTGCTCCTGGAACTCGAGCCGCCGTCGCCAGGCTGACGCAGCGTAGGCATTGCGGCCGAGCGTACAACGCGGCCATGCTGTTGCGAATAACCTGAGGAAGCCCATGTCCCTGCACACGCCGCTCTGCGATCTGCTTGAGGTCAAATACCCGATCATGCTCGCCGGAATGGGCGGGGTCTCCTATGCCGAGCTGGCGGCGGCGGTGTCGAACGCCGGCGGCTATGGCGTGCTGGGCATGGCCGGGCGTGGGCCGGACTTCATCCGCGACGAGATGCGCAAGGTCCGCACGCTGACCGACAAGCCGTTCGGCGTCGACCTCCTGGCCGCCAGCCCGGAGAGCCTCACCGCCTCGGTGGAGATCATCATCGCGGAGGGCGCCTCGAGCTTTGTCGCGGGCCTCGGCGTGCCTATGCCGATCATGCAAAGGCTGAAGGCGGCCGGCCTGAAGGTCATGGTGGTCTGCGGCGCGGTGAAGCACGCGGTCAAGGCCGAGCAGGCCGGCTGCGACGCGGTCATTTGCCAGGGCGGCGAGGGCGGCGGCCATACCGGCCTGGTGGGGACCATGCCGCTGGTGGCCCAGGTGGTGGAGGCGGTGAAGATCCCGGTTGTGGGCGCGGGCGGCCTCTATGACGGGCGTGGCCTGGCCGCGGTGCTGGCGCTCGGCGCCCAGGGCGTCTGGATGGGCACGCGCTTCATCGCCTCGCAGGAGGCGCACGCCGGCGGGCTCTACCGGCAGACCATTCTGGAGGCCACCGACGAGTCGACCATCCGCACCCGCTCCTATTCCGGCAAGCCGATGCGGGTGAAGAAGAACGCCTGGGTCGAGGACTGGGAAAGCCGCCCGCAGGACATCCAGGCCTTTCCGATGCAGGCGGGGATCTCGTCGCGCGCCGGGGCCATGGGCGGCATCGGCGGCCAGATCGATGATCTCGATCCCGACAAGTCCTGCTTCGCCATGGGCCAGTCGGCCGGCGGCGTGCGCGACGTTCCGCCCGCCGGCGAGATCGTCCGGCGCATCATGACCGAGGCGGAAGCGGCTATCGACCGGGTTGCGGCGTTGCGGGGCGTCCCCGCCGCCGTCGCGTGATGCGGGCGGTTCTCGCCATCGGTCTCATCCTGGGGCTCGCCGGCGCGGCGCCCGCCTCGGCGCAGGACCGCAACCCCGCCGATCGGCAGACCCTGGTCGCGCTGGCCTACGCGCTTGGCCAGAGCCACGCGCTGCGCCAGGTCTGCGCCGGTCCGAACGACTATTATTGGCGCACGCGCATGCAACAGCTGGTGAGCGCCGAACAGCCGGACGGGCCGTTCGAGCGGCGGTTGAAGGATGCCTTCAACGATGGCTTCGTCGCCAGCCGCCAGGCCTTTCCCGTCTGCAATGCCGCCAGCCGCCATGAGGCCGAAGCCATCGCCTCAAAGGGCGGCGAACTTGCCCAGAGCCTGAACAGCGGCGCGGTGGCGGAGGACGAGCCGACGCGCTAGGCTCTCACCCGAAACGGTTGAGGGCAAACGCGTCATGTCATTGTTGATACCCGCCATATTCCTGGTGCTGGCCCTGTTCGTGGTCTTCAGCGCCATCAAGATCGTGCCGCAGGGCCGGGAGTTCACCGTCGAACGGTTCGGCCGCTACACCCGCACGTTGAAGCCCGGCATGACCTTGCTGACCCCGTTCGTGGAGACCATCGGGCGCAAGGTGAACATGATGGAGCAGGTGCTGGCGGTCGCTCAGCAGGAGGTGATCACCAAGGACAACGTCTCCGTCCAGGTCGACGCCATCGTCTTCATCCAGATCATCGATGCGGCCAACGCCATGTATCGGGTCGACAACCTGATGTACGCTATCGGCCAGCTGGCCCAGACCAATCTGCGCACCGTGGTCGGCTCGATGGACCTCGACGATGTCCTGTCCCAGCGGGAATCGATCAATACCCGCCTGCTCACCGCCATCGACCAGGCGACCGAGCCCTGGGGCGTCAAGGCGACGCGGATCGAGATCAAGGATTTGTTCCCGCCGCCCGACATCACCAACGCCATGACCCGGCAGATGAAGGCCGAGCGCGAGCGGCGCGCGGTGATCACCGAGGCCGAGGGCGAGAAGCAGGCGGCCATCACCCGCGCCGAGGGCGCCAAGCAGGCCACCGTGCTGCAGGCCGAGGGCGGTCGCGAAGCCGCCTTCCGCGCGGCGGAAGGCCGCGAACGCTCCGCGCAGGCGGAGGCCACGGCGACCAAGATGGTCTCCGACGCCATCGAGGCCGGCAGCGTCAATGCGCTGAACTATTTCATCGCGCAGAAATATGTCGAAGCCTTCGGCATGCTCGCCCAATCCAACCAGCAGCGGACGGTGATCGTGCCGGCCGACATGGCCAATCTGGTTGGCTCACTGGCCGGGATCGGGGCCCTGGTGCGCGCCGGCCAGGACCAGCCGCCGCCGCGCCCGACCCCGCCGCCGGCGTCGGCCGCGCCGCCGTCCTTCCGGCCGGGGAGCTGACCGGCCATGCTGCACAACCTCGATGACATCTACCTGTCCCACCCGTTCTGGGTCTGGCTGGCGGTCGGGGCGATCTTCCTGGCCGCAGAGGTTCCGACCGCCTCGGGCTATTTGCTCTGGCCGGCGGCCTCGGCGGCGGCGGTGGCGGTGCTGACCCTGTGGCTGGCGGTCACGCCGCCCTTTCAGCTCATCGTCTTCGCGGTCCTGACCATCGCCACCACCATAGTCGGCCGTCGCCTGATGCCGCGCCGCGCGCCAAGCGAGGGTCCCGACATCTCGAACCGCGGCTCGGGCCTCGCCGGCCGCTTCGGCAAGACCACCGCGCCCTTTTCCGCCGGCCAGGGCCGCGTCTTCGTCGACGGCGCCGAATGGATGGCTGAACTCGAGCCCGGCCAAGCCGCGCCCGAACCCGGCGCCCGGGTCGAGGTCGTCGCCGTCCACGGCGGCGGCCGGCTGGTGGTGCGAGGGGCGTGAAGCCTAGCGGTTCTCATCCAGCCATGCCCGGAGTGCGCTCAGGAAGGGCAGGGCGGCTTCGAATTCGGCCTCGGTGAAGCGCGCGCGCAGGGAGTCCATGGCGGGGCGCGCGGCGGCCACGCCGCGAGCATGGGCGGCGAGGCCGGCAGGTGTGATCGAAACGCGCTTGCGACGGCCGTCCTCCGCATCGCCGACGATGCTCACGAAGCCCTGAGCCTCCAGCCTTTGCAGCGTATTGGTCATGGCGCCCTTGGTGACCTGGAAGGCCTGGGCGAGCTGGACAGGGCTTTCTTCCATGCCGTGCCGGGCCAGACGGACCAGCAGGCTGAACTGGGCTTGGCTCAGGCCCGCGGGCAGGGCGCGTTCCAGCCGATTGCGGGTCAGTTGGCCGATGGCGCCGATCTCGCTGAAGACCTGCACATCTGCGCGGTTTCTTGCCGTGCGCACCATGGTGGCGACTCGGTTGATTTGATTTGACGTTAAACTAAACCGCGACCATTCGCCGGTCAACGCCGACGCTAGACCTCGCCGAGGACTTCCAGCATCCCCTGGCGCGCCAGGGCGTCCGCACGATCGTTCAACGCATGACCGCTATGCCCCTTGACCCAGCGCCAGTCGACCTCGTGGCGCAGGCGGGCCTCGTCAAGGCGGCGCCACAGGTCCTCGTTCTTCACCGCGCCCTTGCTCAGGGTGCGCCAGCCGCGGCCCTTCCAGATCGAAAGCCACTCGGAAATGCCCCGCCGAACATACTGGCTGTCGGTGTGCAGCTCGACCTTGCACGGGCGGTTGAGCGCGTTCAGCGCCTCGATCGCCGCGGTCAGCTCCATGCGATTGTTGGTGGTGGCCAGGTCGCCGCCGCAAAGGTCGCGCTCTCGCTCGCCGAAAATCAGCACCGCGCCCCAGCCGCCCGGCCCGGGATTCCCCCGGCAGGCGCCGTCCGTGTAGATGACCACGTTCGGCGTCATGACGCCTCGCCGAACAGCAATAGCCCGCCGCCGGCCTGGGCGGCGCGGTGCACGGCGAGCTTGCGCTCGTACTCCAGCGGATCCTTCGGCCTGACCAGCGCCCCGTCCGGAGTCGCGCCCCAGTCGGCCAGCCGGGTCAGGAAGAAGCGCATCGCCGCGCCCCACGCCAGGATCGGCAAGGCCTGACGCTCTTGCGCCGACAGCGGCCGCCTCTGGGCGTAGCCGGCTACGAAGGCGCGCGCGCTGGTCACGTTGAAGGTCCCGTCCGGCTCGAAGCACCAGGCGTTCAGCGCGACAGCCAAGTCGTAGGCCAGCAGGTCGTCGCAGGCGAAATAGAAATCGATCGCCGCCGCGAACGCCCCGTCGCGGAAGAAGACGTTGTCCGGGAAGAAGTCGGCGTGGATGACCCCGGCCGGCAGCCCTTTCGGCCAGGCGCGCTCGATCGCGGCCAGGTCTTCGGCGATCGTCCGTTTCAGCCCCGGCTTCAGGGCCTCGGCCGCATCGCCAAGGCGCTCGAACAGGCCCGGCCAGGCGCGTTGGCCGAGATCGTTGTCGCGGTGGCGGGCGTAGCCCTGGCCGGCGATGTGCAGCCAGGCCAGGCCGCCGCCGGCTTCGCGGCAATGGCTGGAGCTCGGCCGCCGTACGGAAAGGCCCGGCATGAATTCGACGATGGCCGCGGGCTTGCCGCGCACGGGGTTCAGAAGGCGGCCCGCGCGATCGGCGATCGGCGCGGCGGAGGGGAATCCCTGTTCGCCCACCCAGGCCATGAGGCCCAGGAAGAAAGGCAGGTCTTCGCTTTTCACGCGCCGCTCATAGACGGTGAGAACATAGCGGCCTTTGGTCGTCTCGAGCAGGAAGTTGGAATTCTCCACCCCCTCGGCGATCCCCTTGAACACCAGCGGTTGGCCAAGGTCGTAGCCGGCCAGAAAGTCCTCCAGCTCCGCGTCGGTGATGTCGGTATAGACGGCCATGAACGTGCATCGGGGAGGCGCGCGCCGCGGTCAAGGGGCTTGAGGGCCTCACGCCGGCCGGGGGCCTCGCAGGCGCGCCAAGCTATGCTATAAGGCGCTGAAGTGAGGGACAGATCGCCCATGTCCGAGCCGCTGGTCACCGTCGTGGTCTGCCCACGCGAGGGACATTTCATGGCGGTGCGATCCCTGCTTAGCCTGCTGGCGGACGACGGCATCGAGTTCGAACTCATCTATGTCGACATCGCCTCGCCCCCAGGGGTCCGCGAGGCGCTCGCGGCCAGGGCGGCGGCGCATGGGTTCAGGCTCATCCGGCACGACGATTGGATCGCCCCGGCGGCGGCGCGGAAGGCCGCTCTCGCCGAGGTCGAGACCCGCTACGTGGCCTTCTTCGACAACGACCTCCTTGTGGAGCGCGGCTGCCTACAAAAACTGGTCGCCTGCGCCGAAGAGACCGGCGCCGGTCTCGTCTGCCCGCTCTATCTGCAGGCGGGCGGTGGACGGCCCGCCACGATCCACATGGCCGGCGGCGAATTCTTCTGGTCCGACCCGCCGCGGCCGCGCTTGATCGCCGAAGGCCATCGATTGGCCGGCGAGGCGCCGGAGCGGGCGGCCGGGATGGGTCGCGAGCGTATCGACTACACCGAGTACCATTGCGTGCTCGGCCGGATGGACCTGCTGACCCGCCCCGACGCGCTTTCCGACGATGTCCTGCTGGTGCATGAGCATCTCGATCTGGCCTTGTTCGCCCGCGAGCAGGGGATGACCGTGGTTTTAGAGCCCGCGGCCCGGGTGACCTATGTCGCCTTTGATCCTCGCGCCTTGATGGACATCGACTTCTATCGCCGACGCTGGGACATCGCGGCGTGCGAGGAAAGCCTCGCCGCCTTCGCGCGGCGATGGCCGTTTGTTGATCGCGAGGGCGTTATCGGTCCGATGGCGGGCTACGCCGCTGGCCGGTTGCTGGAGGTGGAACTGCGGCGGCCCGGGCCGCACGGCGCCGATCTGGCGAGCCCCATGAGCGCCGGCGAACTGGCCCAGAGCCGATACGCCTTGCGCGAGCAGGCGATCGGCCGGGCCTATTCGCACGACGACCTGCTTCGGATCGAACAGGCCTGCGATCTGGCGACCCTGTTGTTCGACGGCGTTTACCGGCCCGACGGGCGCCCCTTCCTCAGCCATGGGATCGGCACGGCCAGCGTCCTCGTCCGCTATGAAGCCCAGATCCCGATCGTCCTGTCCGGGCTGTTGCACGCCGCCTACACCCATCGGCCGGCCTGGATTAACGAGACGGAGGTCTCGGCGACGCTGCGCGAGCGGTTCGGCGGCGACGGCTTCATCGCGACGCAGCCGGCCGCCAGGGCGTTCCTCGCCCAGCACCAGGCCGACTGCGGGGTCCTGAACATGGTTGGGGCCTCGACCATCGCCATGCTGGCCGCCAATGAGATCGACATGCGGCTGTCCGGCGAATACCGCGCGACCGGTCGGCCAGCGGATCTGACCGCGCCCATGCTCGATCGGATCGGCGAGGTCATGGCCCATTTCGGCCTGGACGGGCTGGCCCGGTCGGCGCGCCTGTCGTGCGGCGAAATCCAGGCCTGGCCGGTCCTCGGGGTCGGTGTTCAACAGGCGAGTTTTCGCCTCGATGCCGCCAACCGGCGCATCCAGCCGGTAAACTAGCGTCGCGGCGGCTCGCGCACGGCCGCCGAATCCGGCATGGTCGCCCTGGCATGAGCAAAGACCCCTTCTTCACCCGCGACGGCGCCCGCTTCGTTCCCACCTCGGTCAGCCGGGGCCCTTGGGATCCAAAGTCCCTGCACGGCCGCGTGGTCGTCGGCCTGCTTGGCCGCGAGATCGAGCGCCAGGTCACCGACCTGGACTTCATCCCGGCCCGCCTCACCGTCGATATGTACCGGTTGCCCGACCTGTCGCCGGTGGAGGTCAAGACCCACGTTGTCCGCGACGGCGGCCGCATCAAGGTGATCGACGCCGAATTCTTCTCGGCCGGGACCAGCATGGCCAGGGCCACCTGCCAGTTGCTGCGCCGCACGCAGAACCCCGACGGGGCGGTCTGGTCGCCGTCCAACTGGGACGCGCCCAAACCGGCCGATATTCCCGAACCCGAGGACCGGCGCGGCGGCATGGGCGGCATGTGGGCGACGCGGCCGATCTCCGGCGCCTTCGGCTCGCCCGGCAAACGGCAGCTCTGGATGAGCGAGGTGCGCGAGTTGATCGAGGGCGAGCCTTTGACGCCGTTCAGCCGCGTGGCCCTGGCGGCCGACTTCGCCAGCCCCTTCGCCAATGCCGGCGACAAAGGTCTTGGCTATATCAACAGCGACGTGACGCTTTACCTGCACCGGCTGCCGGTCACCGAATGGCTGGGGTTCGAGGTGGTCAACCACCAGGCCGCAGCCGGCGTCGCCATCGGCGAATGCTTCCTCTACGACGAACAGGGGCCGATCGGCTCCTCGACGGTGGCGGCCTTGGCGCAGAAGCGGTCGATGGGCTGAACCGGAGCGGCGGCGAGAACTCCCCTGAAGCGGCCGATCGGCATCCTTTCTCGCGCCATCCGCCGAGCATCGAGATCAAAGCGTTCGCGGTTTTCAAGGATGCTATCGCCGTTGCGCAATGAGGCGCAGCGCCGCCTGCGCCGTGGCCAGCAGCCGCCCGTCGTGGTCGGTGAGTTCGGCGTGCACCGCCGCCGAACGATCGTCGCGCGAGACGATGCGGGCGCAGGCCAGCAGCGGTCCGGGGTTCGCGGGCTTGAGGAAGGCGACATCCAGCCGCGTGGTCACGGCGGTCGTCTCCGCCGGCAGCAGGCTGATCAGGGCGATCCCCGCCGCCGAATCGAGCATGGCGGCCAGGAATCCGCCTTGAACGGCGCCGTGCCGGTTGGCGAATTCAGGCCTCGCCAGATAGCGCAACCGGACTTCCTGACCCTCGGCGTCGATGGCGAGGATCTCGCGGCCGAGCAGGGTCGCGGCTGGGGGATCTCGGCTCATCAGCGTCTCCGGTCCGATCGAGCCGGGCGGATTGGAAAGGGCCTGGCCGGCGCGGGCGAGCTTAGGTGCGTCGCTACGGCGCCGCCAGCGCGTTGCGGGCGGCGGCGGAAGCCGGTATTTAGGCACGGCTAATGCACCCGCGGACGAGAAACCGGGCGGGTCTTGGAGTGCCTGCCATGCGTCACCCGTTCATTCTGGCCGCCGTTATCGCGGCCTTGGCCATACCGGCCGCGCCGGCGCTCGCCCAGTTCGGCGGCGGCGGCGGTCCCGGCGGTGGCGGCGGCCCGGGCGGAGGCGGGGGCGGGGGCGACGACGCCGCGGCCAAGGCCAAGAAGGATGCGGACTGGAACACCACCCAAACGCTCGATCTGCCCGGCAAGAAGAACGCGGGCCCCTGCCCCTATGTGAAGGTGTTGTGGGACGCCGCCCGCTATGTCGAACTGAAGGACAACCGCGAGGCCTTCAACGCCGTCGGCTATACGGGCGAGATCGAGAATCTGTCGTCCGGATGCGCCTATAAGGGGACCGAGCCGATCCAGGTGGCGATGAACCTGCTCTTCGAATTCGGTCGCGGGCCGCAGGCCCATGACGCCTCGAAGACCTATACCTATTGGGTGGCCGTGACCGACAAGGACTACGGCGTGCTCGACAAGCAGTATTTCACCGTTCGCGCCAACTTCCCGACCGGCCAGGATCGCGTGACCATGACCGACCACATCGACGGCATCAGCATCCCGCGAGCCGATTCCAATGTCAGCGGCGGCAATTTCGAGGTTCTGGTCGGCTTTGACGTCACGCCCGAGATGGCGGCGTTCAACCAGGCTGGCAAGCGGTTCAAGGTGAACTCCGGCGCGGAGGCCGAGGCGGCGCAGACGCAGCCGCCGGCTCAATGAACGATCTGACGGCGGCGCTCGGCGAGGCCGCATCGCGGGCCTTCGTCGAGGCCGGGCTGGAGGCGCGCTTGGGGCGCGTGACGCCGTCCGACCGGCCGGAACTGGCTGACTTTCAGATCAATGGCGCCCTGGCCGCGGCCAAGACGACCGGCCGCAATCCGCGCGAGATCGCCGCGGAGGTGGCCGACCGCCTCCGCGGCGATGCGCGGTTGGCCGGCGTCGAGGTGGCCGGCCCGGGTTTCATCAACCTGCGCGTGACCGACGCGGCGCTGGCCGAACGCGCCGAGGCGATCGCCGTCGATCCCCGCGCCGGGGCCGGCCGGGTCGCCGCGCCGCGCCGCGTGCTGATCGATTACGGCGGGCCGAACGTCGCCAAGGAGATGCATGTCGGGCATCTGCGCTCGTCGATCCTCGGGGAGTCGCTGAAGCGCCTCTATCGCTTTCGCGGCGACGAGGTGGTCGGCGACGCCCATTTCGGCGACTGGGGCTTCCAGATGGGGCTTCTCATCATGGCCGTGCTCGACGAGCATCCGGCCATCGCCGAGCTTGTAGCGCCGCTGGCCGTCGAGCCGGCCGACTTTTCGCACGCAGACCAGGCTGCGATCGATGATCTGCTGACCGCCAAGGTCGCGCTCGACGATCTCGACCGGCTCTATCCAGCCGCCGCGGCGCGCGCCAAGGCTGAAGAGGCCTTCCGCGACCGCGCGCGCCGGGCGACGGCGCAGCTGCAGGAGGGCCGCTTCGGTTACCGCCTGCTCTGGCGGCATTTCCACGAGGTGACCCGGTCGGCGCTGCAGCGCGACTTCCATGCCCTGGGCATCGATTTCGATCTGTGGAAAGGCGAGAGCGACGTCAACGACCTGATCGAGCCCATGGTCGCCGAATTGCGCGAAAAGGGACTGCTCTTCCCCGACCAGGGCGCCGAGATCGTCCGTGTGGCGCGCAACGACGACAAGCGCGACCTGCCGCCGCTCCTGGTGGTCTCGTCGGAAGGCTCGGCCATGTACGGCACCACCGACCTGGCGACGGTGCTGGATCGGCGGCGCTATTTCGATCCGCAGCTGGTGATCTACGCGGTCGACCAGCGCCAGGCGGACCATTTCGAGGTGGTGTTCCGCGCCGCCCTCCTCGCCGGCTATGCGCGCGAGGGCGAACTTCAGCACGTCGGCTTCGGCACCATGAACGGGACCGATGGCAAGCCGTTCAAGACGCGGGCCGGCGGCGTCTTGAAGCTGCGCGACCTGATCGACATGGTCGGCGGCCAGGCGCGCGACCGATTGCACGAGGCGGGCCTCGGCGCCGAACTGTCGCCAGCCGAGTTCGAGGACACCGCCATGAAGGTGGCCGTGGCGACGCTGAAATTCGCCGACCTGCAGAATTTCCGCGGCACCTCCTACGTCTTCGATCTGGACCGGTTTTCCTCATTCGAGGGCAAGACCGGGCCCTATCTGCTCTATCAGGCGGTGCGCATCAAATCGCTGCTGCGCAAGGCGGCGGACGAGGACGCGCGGGCGGCCGTCATCGCCATCACCGAACCGGCGGAGCGCGATCTGGTGCTGGTGCTCGACGCCTTCGACCATGCGCTGGCCGAGGCCTATGACAAGCGCGCGCCCAACTTCATCGCCGAGCACGCCTATCGCCTGGCCCAGGCCTTTTCGCGCTTCTACAGCGCCTGTCCGGTGCTGGCGGCGGCGGATGCGGCGACGCGCGGCTCGCGGCTGGCGCTCGCGACCGCGACCCTGAACCAACTCCAAACCGCGCTCGACGTGCTCGGAATCGCGGCGCCCGAGCGGATGTAGAACCCTCGCCCCGCGTCAGCGCGCGTCAGCGGGGAGAGCGCAGGGTGAGGGGGGCTTTGCACGACGGCCTTGTCCGGAAAGGCTTTTGCGGCGGCGCGACCCCCTCATCCCGACCTTCTCCCCCGCAAAGCGCGGGGGAGAAGGAGCCGCGTCCGAGGTTGACTCTCGACGCCGCCCAGGCCACCTAGCCGCCAACTCTCGCGGGAGAGGCCGAGTCTCTTGAACTCGGCGCCGAAGGCGCAACCGCCCCGGAAACGCTCAGGCAAAAGGACCGCGCGAGCCTATAGAACGCTGGAAAGTTAGCCCCGAAGATGGGCTCGCCGAAGGAGCAAGGACCGCGCACGCGGCGGTCTGAAATCTCTCAGGTCGAAGGACAGCGGGGGCGTGATCCAGGGCGGAGCCTTCCGCCGTGCACGCCGTCCGGAGTCCGCCTTGTCTCAGCCGCTCAAGCGCACACCGCTCTATACAGCCCATGTCGTGGCCGGCGCGCGGCTGGTCGAGTTCGGCGGCTATGAGATGCCGGTGCAGTACCGGGACGGGGTGCTGAAGGAGCATCTGTGGACCCGCGAGCACGCCGGGGCCTTCGACGTTTCGCACATGGGGCCGTGCTTCCTGACCCTGAACGAGAAATCCGGCGACGGCGACGCCGACCACCGGGCCATCGCCGCGGTGATCGAGCCGCTGATCAGCGGCGACGTCGCCGGGCTGAACCCGGGGCAGATCCGCTACACCCTGCTGCTCAATAAAGACGGCGGCGTTATCGACGATCTGATGATCGGCCGGCCGGTCTGGCCGAGTCGCCAGGGCATGCTCTACATCGTGGTCAATGCCGGCGCCAAGGCGGGCGACTTCGCGCTCATTGAGCGGACGGCGGCGGGCCTGGCCACGTTGGTCCGCGCCGACGACCGGGCGCTGATCGCGGTGCAGGGGCCGCAGGCCGCCGACGTGGTGGCGGGCCTCTTTCCCGGCGCGGGCGAGCTCACCTTCATGCACCATCGGCGGATCGACTATGCCGGCGAGGGCTGCGTGGTCGCCCGCTCCGGCTATACCGGCGAGGACGGTTACGAGCTCCTGGTCCGCGCCCCGGCTTGCGTCGAGCTCTGGGCGCGGCTGATGGCCGATGAGCGGGTTCGGCCCATCGGCCTGGGCGCGCGGGATTCGCTGCGGCTCGATGCCGGGTTGCCGCTGCATGGGCACGACATCGACGAGACCACCTCGCCGATCGAGGCCAATCTCGGCTTCGCGGTGGCCAAGCCCCGCTTGAAGGCGAGCGCCCTGCGCGGCGCGGCGCGCATCGCGCGCGAGGCGGCTGGGGATCTGAGCCGCATCCGTGTCGGCCTGCGCGTGCTCGAGGGCGCCCCGGCGCGCGAGGGCGCGGAAATCGCCGATGCGGACGGCCAGATCGTCGGGCGCGTCACCAGTGGCGGCTTTTCGCCCTCGCTGGCCGCCCCCATCGCCATGGGGTTCGTCCCGCCGGCCCTGGCCGCGCCCGGAACGCGCCTGAAGGTCATCGTGCGGGGCAAGCCGCAATCCGCCGAGGTCGCCGCCTTGCCCTTCGTTCCCCATTGCTACGTCCGCACCGTCTGAAAAAGGACCCCACGAATGCGTTTCACCAAGGATCATGAATGGGTCGAGGTCGCCGGCGACGTCGCCACCATCGGCGTCACCGCCTACGCCGCAGAACAGCTGGGCGACGTGGTCTTCGTCGAGCTGCCGCAGGTCGGCAAGGCGGTGAAGGTCGGCGACAACCTGGCCGTGGTCGAGAGCGTCAAGGCGGCCTCGGACGTCTATGCGCCGCTGGGCGGCGAGGTCGTCGCGGTCAATGAGGTGCTGACCGGCGAGCCGGAGACGGTCAACGCCGAGCCGGAGAGCGGCGGCTGGTTCGCCAAGGTGAAACTGTCCGACCCCGGCGCGGTCGAGGCGCTGATGGACCGGAACGCCTACGAAGCCTTTCTGGGGACGCTGTAATCGCCATGCGCTACCTGCCGCTCACCGAAGGCGACCGCGCCGCCATGCTGGCGGTGATCGGCGCGCCCGATATCGACGCTCTGTTTACGGATGCGCCCGAGGCCGCGCGGCTGTCAGGGCCTGTCGACCTGCCCCTGCATATGGGCGAGATCGAGGTCGAGCGGGCGCTGGCGGCGCTGGCGGCGAAGAACCGCAGCGGCGCGCAAGGCCCCTTCTTCTGCGGCGCCGGCGCCTATCGGCACCATGTGCCGTCGAGCGTCGACCACCTCATCCAGCGGTCGGAATTTCTTACTTCCTACACGCCCTATCAGCCGGAGATCGCCCAGGGTACCCTGCAGGCCCTGTTCGAGTTCCAGAGCCAGGTCGCCGCCTTGACCGGCATGGAGGTGGCCAACGCCTCCATGTACGACGGCTCGACCGCCGCCGCCGAAGGCGTGATGATGGCCCACCGCGTCACCCGGCGTCCGAAGGCGGTGCTGTCCGGCGGCCTGCATCCTCAGTACGCGGAGTCCATCGCCACCCTGGCCCACGTGGCCGGCGTCGATGTGGCGCGCCAGCCGGCGGCCATCGATGGCGAGGCGGCCGTGATCGCGGCGATCGATGCGGAGACCGCCTGCGTGGTGGTGCAGACGCCGAACGTGTTCGGAACGGCCAGCGACCTGACCGCCATCGCCGAGGCCGCCCATGCCGCCGGCGCCCTCATGATCGTGGTGGTCACCGAGGCCGTCGCCTTCGGCTTGCTCAAGTCGCCCGGCGAGATGGGAGCCGACATCGTGGCGGCCGAGGGCCAGTCCATCGGCAATGCGCTGAATTTCGGCGGCCCCTATGTCGGCCTCTTCGCCACCCGCGAGCGCTTTATCCGCCAGGCGCCCGGCCGGCTCTGCGGCGAGACGGTGGACGCCGAGGGCCAGCGCGGCTTCGTGCTTACCCTGTCCACCCGCGAGCAGCATATTCGCCGTGACAAAGCAACCTCGAATATCTGTACGAATTCGGGCCTCTGTGCGCTTGCCTTCACAATTCACATGACCATGCTGGGCGAGGCGGGCCTGCGCCAACTGGCCGCCGTCAACCATGCCCAGGCCCGCAAGCTGGCCACGGCGCTCGCCGCCATCGCAGACGTCGAGGTGCTGACCCCGCGCTTCTTCAACGAGGTCGCCGTGCGCCTGCCCGTTCCGGCCGCCGCGGTTGTCGAGACCCTCGCCGCCCAGGCGATCCTCGCCGGCGTTCCGGTCTCCAGGCTGGCGCCGGGCGCCGGCCTCGACGACGTTCTGCTGCTGGCCGCCACCGAACTGACCACAGACGCCGACATCGCCGCCCTCACCAAGGCCCTCGCAGGAGCCCTTTCATGACCATGCAAACCATCGGACGGCCCACCCGCGCCGAGGCGATCGTCGAAAGCGCGCCGCAGACCCTCACCGGCGGCCGCGGCCTGCTGCAATCCGAGCCGCTGATCTTCGAACTCGGCGGCTGGGACAAGACCGGGGTCGACCTGCCCGAACCGGACCTGGATGCGTCCGACCTGGGCGATCTGGTTCGCACCGATCCCATCGGCCTGCCGGGGCTCTCCGAGCCGGAGACGCTTCGCCACTATGTCCGGCTCAGCCAGCAGAACCATGCCATCGACCTGGCCATCTATCCGCTCGGCTCCTGCACCATGAAGCATAACCCGCGCCTGAACGAGAAGATGGCGCGCCTGCCGGGCTTCGCCGACATCCATCCCCTGCAGCCGCAATCCACCGTCCAGGGCGCGCTCGCCCTGATGGACGCCCTGGCCCATTGGCTGAAGACCCTGACCGGCATGCCGGCCGTGGCCCTGTCGCCCAAGGCCGGCGCCCATGGTGAACTCTGCGGCCTCCTGGCCATCCGCGCCGCGCACGAGGCCAGGGGCGATGCGCGCAAACGCGTCCTTGTCCCCACCTCGGCCCACGGCACCAATCCGGCCACGGCGGCCTTTGTCGGCTATGCGGTCGAGGAGATCGCCCAGACGGCGTGCGGCCGGGTCGACCTCGCCGATCTGGAGGCGAGGCTGGGCGCCGACGTCGCGGCGGTCATGCTGACCAACCCCAATACCTGCGGCCTGTTCGAACGCGACATGATCGAGATCGCGCGCATGACCCACGCTGCGGGCGCCTACCTCTATTGCGACGGGGCCAATTTCAACGCCATCGTCGGCAAGGTGCGGCCGGCCGACCTGGGCGTCGACGCCATGCACATCAACCTGCACAAGACCTTCTCCACCCCGCATGGCGGCGGTGGGCCGGGCGCCGGGCCGGTGGTGCTGAGCCAGGCGCTGGCGCCCTACGCCCCGACGCCCTGGGTGACCCACGGCCTGGACGGCTACAGCCTGGCCGACCACGCGCCGCAGGGCTCGGCCAGTTTCGGGCGCCTATCGGCCTTCCACGGCCAGATGGGCATGTATGTCCGCGCCCTGGCCTATATGATGAGCCACGGCGCCGACGGCCTGGCCCAGGTCGCGGAAGACGCCGTGCTCAACGCCAACTATGTCAAGGCCAGGCTCGGCCAGGTCCTGACCGCGCCCTTCGCCGGCTATTGCATGCACGAGGCCTTGTTCGACGACCGCTGGCTGGAGGGGACGGGCGTCGCCACCCTGGACTTCGCCAAGGCCCTGATCGACGAGGGCTTCCACCCCATGACCATGTATTTCCCGCTGGTCGTGCACGGCGCCATGCTGATCGAGCCCACGGAAACCGAACCGAAGGCCGAGATCGACCGGTTCTGCGACGCGGTATTGGCCCTGGCGACCGCGGCCAAGGCCGGCGAGGCGGACCGTTTCAAGGGCGCGCCGTTCCACGCCCCGCTTCGCCGCCTGGACGAAACCCTCGCCGCGCGGAAGCCGAAACTGCGCTGGCGCCCGGAAGCGACGCCGAGAGTGGCGGCGGCGTAGAGCGCGCGCGTGCCAAGCGTCCTGACTGTCGGCGCCTATCGATTCTTTTTCTACAGTCTTGAGGGCTCGGAACCGCCTCATATCCATGTGGAACATGGCCGGTCGACGGCCAAGTTCTGGCTTGGCCCGGTTCAACTCGCCGGGTCACGCGGATTTCGGCCTCACGACCTGACCCGGATTCGCGCTATGGTGATCGAACATCGCGCAGCGTTTGAGGAGGCGTGGCATGAGCATTTTGGCCGTTAAGCTCGATCCCGACGCGACCGACGTCGAGGTCACGGACGCCGTGTTGCGCCTCACCCTTGCCGACGGTCGTGAGCTGTCCGCGCCGCTCGAATGGTTTCCTCGCCTGCGGGACGCCACTCAAGCCCAACGCAAGAACTGGCGCCTGATCGGCGGCGGCGAGGGCGTGCATTGGCCGGACGTGGATGAGGACATCGCCGTCAGCACCTTGTTGCGCTCGTCCTGACGTCCGGACCAAGGCCACGCTTGATCACCCCTTGTTAGCCACGCTCCTAAAGGCCGCGGCAAACCTTTGAGCCTATCAAGGCCCGTCGCCAGTCTGGCGGAGTTTGTGCCGATGCAGCTTTACCGGGTCGATGCCGGGGTTCGGAGCCTCAAGGCGATCGTGGCGACGTCCTCATCGGCGCGCATCCTGAATCTGCATGGGTTGGCGGCCGAACCGCCGTCCGACCCCGCCCATGCCGCCAGGCCGATGTTTGTGCACCCGGTGCTGAACCGCGCCATCATCGCCAAGCACAATGTGGCTCCTGGCGAGGAAGAGCGGATCGCGCCGCGCCGCTTCAACGCCACCAAGGTCATCTTTCCCTTCGATCCCGACGACCTGAACCTGGGCGGCCAGTTCCTCTTCGTCGACCAGCACGACTTCGTCGTCGCCCTGACCCGGCGGCTCGACTATGACGGCCGGGCGCTGGAGCGGGACGTGGCCGTGCTGCGCATTCTCGACCGGCTGCCGACGCTCGATCCCTTCCTGGTGCGCGAGGTGCTGGCCAAGCAGCATATCGAGGTGGATCCGTCCTATTACCGCCTGAGCACGCCGGACAAGGCGCGGATGCTGGGCTTCGTCGAGGGCCAGATGCAGTCGCTGATCCAGCTCTGCTTCGGCGAGCTTGACCCGGCGGACCCCCGCACCCAGCGCATGTCCAAACTGCTGCTCGCCGATGGCGACAGCGCCGACCTCGCGCCGCTGAAGGCGACGCTGCAGATGGACGACGACGACTTTTCCGAGGCGATGTTCGCCTGGAAGGCTTTTCTCTACTACCGCTGGCGCACCCAGGCGCTCGCGCCGGCGCTCAAGTCCACCCTGGGGTCGATGTCGAAACTCGGCCGCCGGCGCTACGACGCCGGCGTCACGCGCTTTGTGAGCAGCGCCAGGACGCTGCTGGAAGGCGCGATCACCGAGGCCTGGCGCGAGGTCGGCCAGACCCTCAAGCTCTATGACCGCGCCTATCAGGGTCTGACCGAGGATCGCAGGCCGGAGAGGTTCCGGCGTTTCCTGAGCGACGGCGCCGGCCTGTTCGTCGGCCTGGGCGAACGGATCGGCCGGCTCGAACAGGTGGCCAGCTTCTGGGCCTACCGGCTCGACGGCCATGCCGCCATGTCGCCGGACGACCTGACGGATAACCTGCGCGAACTGTTGCAGGGCCTGTCCATCTGGCCGGCCGCGGCGAGCGCTGAAGCGGTTCCGGCCGCCGAGCCCGCGACAGCGGCGCTCTAGGTCGTGGTGAGGATTTAACCGTCAACGCAGTGTTATGGCGATAGCTGCGATCATGACGAAGCCCATGAAGTTGGCGAGGAGCTTATCGTAGCGGGTTGCGACGCGTCGGAAGTGCTTGAGCTTGTTAAAGAAGCGCTCGATGAGGTTGCGCTCCTTGTAGAGGATGTCGTCGAAGGGACGCAGCTTCTTGCGATTGGGCCGTGGCTTGATGACAGGCTGGGCGCCTTCCTGAACGATGGCTTCGTGGAAGTGCTCGGCGTCGTAAGCGGTGTCGGCGATGACCGATCCTGGAGCGAGGCCGTCTATGAGCTCAGCCGCCCTCAGGACTTCGCCTTGCTGACCTGGACCGCCGATCAGGCGCATCGGATTACCGAGGGCGTCGGTGGCGGCATGGATCTTGGTGCTCAGGCCGCCACGCGAGCGACCCAACCCCTGGGCATCAGGCCCCCCTTTTCCTTGCGCGCCCCGGCCGCGTGCTGGTGAGCGCGGACCACCGTGGCGTCGATGCTGACCCACTCAAGGTCGGCGTCGACACTCAAGGCATTGAAAATCCACGTCAACACGTCGCGCTCGACCCAATCATAGTAGCGCCGCTTGACTACACGGTAGTCGCCGAACTGCTCCGGCAGGTCGCGCCAGCGAGCGCCGCTCCTGGCCATCCACAAGATGGCGTCCATGAACAGCCGGTTGTTGGTTCGTGGTCCGCGCTTGCCCTTGCAGCCGCCCGGCATCAAAGGCGCGATACAAGCCCACTGATCGTCCGTCAGACGATCACAATCACGCTCGGTCATCATGGCTGATCCCCAAAAATCAGCCTTTGAATCACTGTTCGCTTGCGACGTGAATCCGCTAAGCCGTTAAATCCTCACCACGACCTAGGACAACAGAACCTCGCCGCGCGCCGCGCCGCCGCTCGAGTCTGGCTAAGCGGCGCCCGGGCCTCTATGCAAAGAGAAATTCTCGAAGGGAGGCCCGAAGCCATGATCGAACGCCAGCTCGACATAACGACGCCGCACGGCGCGACCACAACCTTCATCGTGCATCCGGAACGCGAGGGTCCGCATCCGGCGGTTTTCTTCTTCATGGACGCGCCGGCCATTCGCGAGGAGCTGCGCGACATGGCGCGCCGGCTCGCCGCCGGCGGCTATTACGTCCTGCTGCCCAACCTCTATTATCGCGCCGGCGTCATGGAGATCGGGCCGCTGGGCGACGCCGCCGTCCGTTCCCGGATGATGGAGCTGATGAACGGCCTGAGCATCGACATGGTGATGTCCGACACCAAGGCGCTGCTCGCCTTCGTCGACCAGGATCCCGCCGCCAGCAAGGGACCGATGGGCGCCGTCGGCTATTGCATGAGCGGCCAGTTTTCCATCAACGCCGCGGCGAGCTTCCCCGACCGATTCGCTGCCGCCGCCTCGATGTACGGCACCTTCCTGGTCACCGATCAGCCGAACAGCCCGCACCTGATGGCCCGCAAGGCCAAGGGCGAACTCTATTTCGGCTGCGCCGAGACCGACCACTGGGCGCCGATGGCGACGGTCGAAGCCCTGACCAAGTCGCTGGCCGATGACAAGATCAACGCCGAGGTCGAGCTCTATCCGGGCGTCGAGCATGGCTTCGCCTTCCCGCAACGCGCCGCCTACAACAGGGAGGCGGCCGAGCGGCATTGGGAGCGGCTGAACGCCCTCTACCGCCGCCGGCTGGGATAGGGTTCGGCGCCGTGTACGACCTTCTGAAGGACCTCGTCGTCGTCGAGGGCGCCTCGTTCGTGGCGGGCCCGACCTGCGCCCTTTACCTCGCCCAGCTCGGCGCCGAGGTGATCCGTTTCGACCAGATCGGCGGCGGGCCGGACTATAACCGCTGGCCGCTCTCAGACAGCGGGGCGAGCTTCTACTGGGAGGGGCTGAACAAGGCCAAGAAGTCGGTGGCGATCGATCTGGCCCGGCCAGAGGGACGCGAACTGGCCCAGCGGCTGGCGGCCTCGACCGGGCTCTTCGTCACCAACTATCCAGTGGACGGCTTCCTGTCCTACGAGCGCCTGAAGGCCCTGCGCGAGGACCTGATCCTTATGCGGATCATGGGCTGGGCCGACGGCAGGCCGGCGGTCGACTATACCGTCAACGCCGCTGTCGGCCTGCCGTTCATGACCGGGCCGGAAGACGCGGCCGGCCCGGTCAACCACGTGCTGCCGGCCTGGGACCTGCTCACCGGCGCCTTCGCCGCCTTCTCGCTGCTGGCGGCGGAACGCGCCAGGCGCGCGGACGGCAAGGGGCGCGAGGTGCGCCTGCCGCTCTCGGACATCGCCATGGCCAGCGTGGGCAATCTCGGCCAGATCGCCGAGGTCCTGATCGGCGGCCATGACCGGCCGCGCATCGGCAACGCCCTCTACGGCGCGTTCGGGCGGGACTTCGCGGCCCGCGGCGGCGAGCGGCTGATGGTGGTGGCGATCACCGCGCGCCAGTGGCGCAACCTGATCGAGGTGCTCGGGCTCGCCGACGCCGTCGCCGCGCTGGAGGCCGAGCTCGGCGTCGCCTTCGCCGCCGACGAAGGCTTGCGCTTCACCTGGCGCGACCGGCTCAATCCGCTGTTCGAGACGGCCTTCGCCAGCCGGAGCTTGAGCGAGCTTGGGCCGCTGCTCGACGGCGCCGGCGTGACCTATGGGGCCTATCAGTCGCTAAAGGCGGCGGTGGACGGCGACGCCCGGTTCGCCGCGAGCCTGACCGAGATCGACCATCCGAGCGGCCATCGCTATCCGACGCCGGACTTCGCCGCTGGCGTCTCCGGCGAGATCCGCACGCCGCCGCGCGCCGCGCCGCGCCTGGGCCAGCACACCGATGAGGTCCTCAGCCAACGCCTCGGCCTCGCCTCGGCCGAAATCGCCCGCCTGCACGACCAGGGCCTGGTCGCCAGCGCCTAGCTGGGATGGAACAGGCGTGGCGGTGCGGCGTTTCGTGGAGGTCAATCACCAACCGCCCACGATCAAGGACCTGTCATGAGCGACCCCGATCTTTACGCCGCGCCCAATGTCGTCGCCACCGAGCGGCATCGCGATAACCGCACCTTGATCGTCGTGGCCGGGATCGTCCTGGTCGTGCTGGTGGTCGCGGTGCTGATCTTCATCGCCAACAGCAACAACAACCAGGCGGCCAGCCAGGCGGCGACCGATCAGGCCACGGCCGCTGCCCAACAATCGGCGTTGGCGGCGCAGCAGGCCAACGCCCAGGCGGCGCTGGCGAACGCCCAGGCGCAGGGCGCCGGCTCGACCGCCCAGGCCAACGCCGCGGCGGCGCAGGCGGCCAACAGCGCCAGCCTCGCCGCCCAGCGCGCCCAATCGGCCCCGAGCCAGCCCGCGACCGCGCCGCAAGCCGGCGATGACGACAGCGGCGCCGCGCCGGCCTCGAACTAGACCTGGTCGCTTCAACACGGCCAACTGCGGCGCTTTTGTCACGCGCCGGCGATTAAGGCGCCGGCCGTTAGCGGGGCGTCAACCGCGCCCTTGCTAAGCCGCATTCAATATTCATATCCCGTTCTCCCTCGCGCGGCCGAGTCCCTTGGCCGCGCGGTCCCCGCCAAGCCATGTCGCAAGTCGTGTCACTCCGCCCCGAGTCCCTGCCAGGCGCTCCGCTCGCCGGCCTGTTTGCGTCCGCGCAAAAGGCCGCGCACGACGGATTTCGATTGTTGTTCGTGGCGTTCGGATGGGTGTTGATCGTCAGCGGCGTCGTGCTGGCTCTGCTCCCAGGCCACCTCGGCGTGCCGCTGCTCGCGGTCGGGCTGATCGTGGTCCTGCGCAACTCTTACAAGGCCAAGCGCCAATTCATCCACTGGCAGCGGCGCCATCCGCGCTTCGTCCATCCCGTGCGCCGGCTGATCCGCCGCGAGCCGGAGATCTTTCCCGTGCTCTGGCAACAGGCGTTGCGCTTTGAACGCCTGGTGCTGCCCCGGCGCTGGCGTCGCGCCGGCGCGTGGCGGCGGCGCTATTTCAAGCAGCGCGGCTAGCCAGGGCTGAATTCAGCCTTCAGTCGAGGCCTCATGCCGCCATCGCCCTGGCCAATCGGAGCCAGAGTTGCTGGTCGAAACCCTTGTCCGGGGCGGCCTGGCCCATGCGCACGACGACGAGCTTCTGGCTGGGGACAATGTAGAGCTTGCGGTCGAGTGCGCCGAGGGCGGCGACCATGTCGGCGGGCGCGGCCGGGATCAGCGGGCCGTCGACGCGATCGGCCAGCGGCCTGATGGTGTAGGCGCTGCCGTTCAGCCACCAGAACCGGCCGTAGGCGGGGTTGGCGGCCGAGCGGGTGAACATGGCCTTGAGACCCGCTTCCGAGACGATGCGACCGCCGTCGGCCGCCTTGCCGTGGTCCAGCACGATCTGCCCGAACCTCGCCGCGTCGCGCGGGCTGATGACCAGTCCGGTGGGATTGCCGATGTCGGCCATGGCCGCGGGCCGCTTGCGCCAGGACGTATTCGTCATGCCCGCCGGCGCGGTGAGCCAATCGCGGGTGATGACCTCCAGCGGCTGCTTGGCGGCGGCGGCCACGATCCGCTTGGACACCGCATAGACCGGGGTATTGTAGAGGAAGACCGCGCCGGGCGCGGCGGCGTAGGTGAATTCGGTGCTCAGGCCCGAACTCATCGTCAGCACGTCAATGACGCGGATCCTCGCCTCCTGCTCGACGGAGGCCTTCGACCAGCCGGCGCCGATGTAGTCGACCACCGGCCGGTTCACGTCGATCAGGCCCTTGTCGACGGCGATGGCGATGAGCATCGAGACGAAGCTCTTTTGCTGGGAGGCGATGTCTTCCAGGAGCGACCCCTCGGGCGTGGTTCCGTAGACGGCGATCGCGCGGAACGGGCCGGCGTCGGCGGGCAGGGGCCAGTTCTTCTCAACAATTGTCTTGCGGTCCTGGACGATCATGAAGCCGGTCGTCCTCTGGCTCTGAGCATAATCGAGCACCGCCTGCATGGCCGCGGACGGAGCGCCAGACTGGGCCGCGGCCAGGAGCGGATGGGCGAGCGTTCCCAGGGCGGCGGATCCGGCGAGGACGGCTCTGCGGGAGGAATGGCGGCTCATGTCTGCTCCTGATCTCGGTTGCTTGTTGGTCAATCAGCCGGCGGCGCGCGCGCGGGACCGTCGTCGGGCGGGCGGCGATTCCACCGGCTTGCGCATGCCGAGGCCGCGAGACAGCATCAGCCGGCTGACCTCGTTTTGCATGTAGTAGAGAATGTTGCGGGCGCCTTCGCTGGCGCGGGCGGAGTCGCGGACGGCGAGCGCGGCGCGCACCACCCGCCAATGCTCGATGGGCCCCAACCCGCCTGGGCTTTCGGCGAGACCCACATAGGAATAGTGCCAGCGGGTCTTTCGCCGGACCGCCTCGATCATCACCTGCGCATCGGCGCTGGCCGTGCTGGCCATCTTGCTGAAGATTTCCTCGCTTTGCCGGATCAGCTGATCGGCCGGCGTTCCGGCCTCCGCGCCCGCCAGCAGGGCGTCGATTTTCCGAACGATGTCGGACAGCAGGCCGGTCGAGCCTCTGATGCAGGTAAAGCGAGCGGCGACGCCATAAAGCCCCGCGCGGAGTTCGAACAGGTCGAACACCTCCTGCAGGCTGGTCAGCGCCACGCTGGCTCCCCGGTTCGCTTCCAGAATCACCAGGCCGTCCGCGGCCAGATTGCGCAGGGCGCGGCGAACGATGGAGCGGCCGACCTGGAACGCCGCGCAGAGCCGCGCCTCGCGCAGCCACTCGCCCGGCGCCAGGCCGCCGTCCTGGATTTGGGCGCGCAGCAGGTCCGTCACCTCCGCCGCGGAGAGCCCTACCCCACGGCCGTCGCGTCGACCGCGCTCAACGCGGCGCGGCGATTCGGCGACGTTCACCATGGCGACTCCCTCGTCTGTCGGCCCGACGGCTCAAAGCCGCGGCGGCCCGACTTATCGAACCGCCCTCCAGCCCTGACGACGAGCGATGCTTCGCCCAACCGTCGTCTCGAGGCAAGAGGGATATATCGGACATATCGCCGCTAATTGTCGTACAATTAGTTTGACACAATCGTACAGATCAGGGTTACGTGAGGGCAATACGACAGCACAAGCTGCTGACTGGGAGGGCTCCATGCGTCATTTGTTCCGATCACCGGCCATGCTCATCGCCGGGCTCGCGCTGCTCATCGCCGGTTCGGCGGTTGCGCAGACAACACCCGCAAACCAGACCGCCACGGCCGCGCCGCCAGACGCGAGCACCGCCGGCGAGGTCGTCGTCACCGCGACCAAACGCTCGGAGCAGGTGCGAAAGGTGCCGGCTACCATCACCGCGGTGACCGGCGCCCAACTCACCGCCACCGGGCCGGTGGACAGCACTGGCGACCTACTGCGCACCGTGCCGGGCGTCCGCTTCAACGACCTGGCCAGCCCCAATCTGAGCGAGATCTCGATCCGAGGGTCAGGCACCGAGAGGGCCACCGGCGCCGATTCGGGCGTGGGCCTGTTCGTCAACGGCGCCTATGTGGGTTCCAGTACGCTCGGCGGCCGCAATTTCATGAACCTCGACTTCTTCGACGTGGATCGCGTCGAAGTGCTTGAGG
This sequence comes from Caulobacteraceae bacterium, assembly GCA_965277425.1. Classification (GTDB taxonomy): domain Bacteria; phylum Pseudomonadota; class Alphaproteobacteria; order Caulobacterales; family Caulobacteraceae; genus Poindextera. The sequence continues at coordinate 65,666 of CBDICR010000006.1, read as the reverse complement.
GGCCTCAGGGCGCCCTTTACGGCCGAAACGCCGAGTACGGGGAAGTGAACATCATCACCGCCAAGCCGGCCTTCGACGATTCCGGCTACGTGAACGAAAGCTATACCGGCAAGCTGGGCGAGAACCAGCTGATGGCCGTCGAGAATCATACCCTCGGCGACGACTGGGCGCTGCGCCTGGGCGTGGAGTCCATCAGCCAGACCGGCGGCTTCGATTTCAACCCGGATAGCGGCAAATACTACGACTCCACCAGCGGGTGGATCGCGCGCGGCCAGCTCCGCTATCGTCATGGCCCGTTGGATGTGGACTTCCTGGTGGACGGGCAGAACCTGAACCTGCCGACCTTCGACACCGTCTATGACCTGGCGCCGGGCAAGGTGGCCACGCTGCCGCTGGGCTATTTCGGCGACCGATACGTGTCTCCCCACGACGGGCTGGACGGCGTGAACCAGCAGGTCGGTCGGGGCATGCTGCTGATCAACTATGACCTCGGCTGGGCCCAGCTCAGTTCGACCACCATGGTCGATCACTGGACCTCGACCCAGAACTTCGCCTCGGCGTTCGATCTGGCCACCGAGGCCCAGTTCCAGAAGCTGGGCGAAGTGGGCGCCTATCCGCTCGGACAGACCGGCACGATTGCAAAGGACAACACGGTCTACGAGGACCTGCACCTGGCGGGCGCTGCGCTGGACAACAACCTCAACTGGCTTGTCGGCGCGGAGGTCTTGGATCAGCAGGACGATAACGGGCTCTACAACGCCACCAGTCCCTGTGTGCTGAAGGCCGGCGCGGGCGTCTGCGGTGGAACGCCGACGACGCACCTATGCTATCTACTCCTGCCGACCTCCACGCCCTGTCCAACAGTCTATCCGGCAGGATTCGGCGCGGTCAGCGACGAGCCGGAGCGCTATCTCTCGGAAGCGGTCTACGGCTCGCTGAAATACAGGATCCGCAGCTTCTCCCTCACCGGCGAGCTTCGCTATACCAACGACAACAAGAAGGCGAATGAGACGGTCGACGCCCTCTACACGGGCGTGCAGACCCAGAAGCCGTCCAGCTTTACGTTCGACGCCGACCGCATCAACTATACGGTCACGGCCGCCTACGACCTGCCCGGCGCATGGCATGACCTGATCTACGCCAAGGTGGGCACCGGCTACCGCGCCGGCGGGGTCAATGCGGGCACATCCAGCCCGTTTGCGCCCACGCCGTTCCAACCCAACTACGGCGACGAGGACACCATCAGCTACGAAGGCGGCATCAAGGGCAACCTGACCAGGTTCGTCTATTTCACGCTGGACTACTACACCTCTCAGACCAACAACGCGATCACCAGCATCAACGACGGCTGTACGATCCTCAACGCCTGCGGGCAGGGGGCGACGGTGTTCAACATCAACGGCGGCACGGTGCGCGCCCACGGCGTCGAGCTGGCGGTGGATTCCACCTTCAACCTGGCGGGCGGCGTGCTCAGCCTGTCGCTGAGCGGCGCCAATCAGTATGCGAAGTTCGTCTCGGTGCCGACCAAGTATGTCGGCCTGCCGATCCTGAATTCGCCGGTCGCCCAGATCCCCGCCTGGACCGGCTCCGCCACGGTCGATTATCGGCATCCGCTGACCGACAGCCTGACCGGCTTTATCCACGTCGTCTACAGTGGCCAGCAGGGCGGTGGGCAGGACACGGTGACCTCGACCACGCCTTTCGTGTCACTGGACCGCCTCAATGATGTGAGCCTGCGCACCGGCTTGGACTACAAGAAGCTGGAAGCGGCACTGTTTATCCAGAACCTCACGAACGAGACGGTGCAGCTGTTGAAGCTCGAGGTGGTCGGCATCCCGTATGCCGTTCGCTACAACGAGCCGCGCACATTCGGGGTCAACCTGATCTACCGCTGGTAGACCGGCGCTATGGCGTGGTCGGTATAGATCGTCTCGATCGCCCTATCCGGCTTTCGCGGGATGATCAGTTCGGGATGGCGGGGGCTCGCGCTTGGCTCCCGCCACCTCTTCCACCAGATCGGCCAACCGTTCGGCCGCATCCGGTCGGGCCACCGAGCGGGCGGCCTTCGACATGGCGGCCAGCCTGCCCGGATCGGCCAGCAGCGCGGCCAGCTCGCAAGCCAGCCGCTCGGCGCTCAAGGCCTCTTCACGCATCACGATGGCCGCGCCCGCCTCGGCGAGCAGGGCGGCGTTCTCGCCCTGGTCGTCGTCCAGCGCGATCTTCAAGGGAATGAGGATGGCGGGTTTGCCGGCGACGGCGAGCTCGCAGACGGTCGAGGCGCCGGCGCGGCCGATCACCAGATGCGCCTCGGCCAGCCGCCCGGCCATGTCGCGGAAGAAGGGGGCGAGCTCGAAGGCGACCCCGGCGTCCTGATAGATCGACCGCGCGGCCTCGGTGGATTCGGCGCGGGTCTGCTGTTGGATCGACAGTCGGTCGCGCAGAGCCTGGGGAAGTTGCGCAACCGCCCTTGGGACCGTCTCGGAGACGATGCGCGCGCCCTGGCTGCCGCCGGTGACGAGCAGGCTGATGCCCGCGGTCGGCGCGGCGTAGGCGCGCTCGGCCAGGTCCCGCACCTCCGGCCGCACCGGATTGCCCACCACCACCGCGCGCGCCTGGACCGCGGCGGGCGCCTTCTTCAGGGTCGGGAAGGCGCAGGCCACCGCCGTCGCGTGGCTGGCCAAGAGGCGGTTGGCGCGGCCCATCACCGCGTTCTGTTCGTGGATCACGACCGGCCGGCCGGCGCTGGCCGCCGCGATCAGCGAGGGCAGGGAGGGATAGCCGCCGAAGCCGACCACGACGGCCGGCTCAAGCCGCTTGAACGCCTTGCGCGCCGCCAGCGTCCCGCGCGCGATGGCCAGGCCGGCCCGGACCATCCCCAGCGGATCGCCCGGGCGGTAGGTGGCCGCGGAGAGGGCGATGCGCTCCTCGGCCGGGAAGCCGCCCGCATAGGCCGCGCCGCGCTCGTCGGTGGCCAGCGCCACACGCCAGCCGCGCCCGATCAGGGCCTCGGCCAGGGCCTGAGCCGGAAAGAGGTGGCCGCCGGTGCCGCCGGCGGCGACGACCGCGAGCCTGGCCTTGGTCACGCAAACGCGCCCACGGGCGGCTCCGGCGTTTCATAGGCGCCCGGCCGCTTGCGGGTCAGGGCCAGCGCCATGCCCATGGTCAGGCCCATGGCCAGCATGGACGAGCCGCCATAGGAGATGAAGGGCAGGGTCATGCCCTTGGTCGGGATCAGGTCCAGATTGACCGCCACATTGATGAAGGCCTGCTGGCCGACCAGCACGAAGAGGGCGCCGGCCGCCACCTGTTCGAACGGATCGGACAGTTTCATGGCCTTGTAGAGGCCGCGGATGACGATGAAGCCGAACAGGGTGATGAGCAGCAGCGAGAAGATCAGGCCGTACTCCTCCGCCGCGCCGGCATAGGCGAAGTCGGTGTGCACGTCGGGCACCTGGCGCTTGAGAATGCCTTCGCCGGGCCCGCGGCCGAACCAGGCGCCGGCGGCGATCGCCTCGCGGGCGCGGTCGATCTGGTGGGTGTCGGTGGTCTCCGGCGAGAGGAACTTGTTCACCCGGCTGGCGACGTGGTCGAAGACGAAATAGAGCGATATCCCGCCCGCCAGCGCCGCGCCGCCCAGGCCGACGATCCACTTCATCGGCACCCCGGCCATGAAGAAGGCCGCGCCGAAGGCGATGGTGATCAGGATGGTCTGGCCGACGTCCGGCTGGATGAGCAAGAGCGCCACCGCCACGGCATAGAGGCCGAAGGCGATGGAGACGCCGGGCACGCCTTCGCCCTTCTGGCCCTCGGCGAACATCCACGAGGCCAACACGATCAGGGCCGGCTTCATGAATTCCGACGGCTGCAGCGAAAAGCCGCCGATCTCCACCCAGCGGGTCGCGCCCTTGGCGTGGTGGCCGAGCAGCGGCAGGGCGATCATCATCGCCACGGCGATGAGATAGATGAAAAAGGCCGACCGGCGGATGCCGCGCGGGTTCATCATCGACACCACCACCAGGATGATCGCCCCGAAGAAGGCGAAGATGCATTGGCGCACGGCGAAATGGAACGGGTCGCCGATGTTCATCCTGGCCGCCGCCGCCGGGCTGTTGCCGAAGGAGAGCAGCACCCCGATGGTGATCAGGATGGTGGTCGCGCCGAGCAGCAGGTGATCGGTGGTCCACCACCAGACGCCCAGGCGGGTGCGGTCGGTGCGGGGAAAGGCGTGCTGGTTGGGAGTCATCCGGTGGCGCCCTTCAACGGTCGCTGCAAAAGCCCGTGCACGGCGGCGCGGAAGGCCTCGCCGCGCACCTCGAAATCGGGAAACTGGTCGAAGGAGGCGCAGGCCGGCGACAGCAGCACGATGGCCGGCTCGCCCGCCGCGCGCGCGTCGGCGAAGGCCGCGGCCACCGCCGCCTCGACGGTGCCGGTAAGACGGTAAGGCGCCTTACCGTCGAGCGTTCTGGCGAAATCCTCGGCCGACTCGCCGACCAGATAGGCTTTGGCGATCCGGGGAAAGAGGTCTTCCAGCGGCTCGATGCCGCCGGCCTTGGCCCGGCCGCCGGCGATCCAATAGAAGCGCGGGTAAGAACTCATCGCCTGGCGCGCGGCGTCGGCGTTGGTGGCCTTGGAGTCGTTGACGAAGCGCACGGTCTCGATCTCGCCCACCGTCTCCATGCGGTGGACCAGGCCCGGGAAGGTGACGAGGCCGGTGGCGGCGTCCTCGACCGAGAGGCCGAGCGCCCGCGCCGCGGCATAGGCCGCCGCCGCATTCTGCCAATTGTGCCGGCCGGGCAGGGAGCGGGCGCGCAAAAGGTCGGCGACCTCGATCACCCGCTCGCCGGTGGCGTCGTAGAGCACGCCCTGCAGGGCATAGACGCCGCGGCCCATCGCCTTGCGGGCCGAGATCGGCCAGGTGGTGCGCCGATTGGCGGCGGTGATCTCGGTGCAGATCTGCTGGCAGGCGGCGTCGTCGACGCCGATCACGGCGGTGTCGCCGACGCCCTGGTTCAACAGCACCCGCCGCTTGGCCGCCACATAGCCCTCCATGCCGCCGTGACGGTCCAGATGGTCGGGGGTGATGTTGAGCAGGATGGCGACGTCGGGCTTGAGGCTGAAGGTCAGGTCGAGCTGGTAGGAGGAGAGCTCGAAGACGTAGACCGCCCCGCCGTGCATGTCGTCGAGGCCGAGCACGCCCAGGCCGATATTGCCGCCGATGCGCGCGTCGCGGCCGGCCGCGGTCAGCATGTGGCCGAGCAGGGCTGTGGTGGTCGACTTGCCGTTGGTGCCGGTGATGGCGACCACCTTCGGCCGCTTGTGCACCGGCGCGGCGTTGATGGCGCGAGCGAAGAGCTCGATATCGCCGATGATCTCGACGCCGGCGGCCTTGGCGGCCACGACCGTCCAATGCGGCTCGGGGTGGGTCAGCGGCACGCCGGGGGAGAGCACCAGCGAGACGATGGTCGACCAGTCCGCGTCGTGCAGGTCGGTGAGTTCGAAGCCTTCGGCGGCGGCGGCCTCGCGCGCGGCGGGGTTTTCGTCCCAGGCCACGACCTTGGCCCCGCCGGCCCTGAGCGCGCGCGCCGAGGCCAGGCCGCTGCGGGCCAGGCCGAAGACGGCGACGCGCTTGTCCTCGAAGCCGCGGACGGGGATCATGATGTCTGCCCCCCGCCCATCATCTGAGTTTCAGCGTCGCCAGGCCGAGCATGGCCAGCATGATGGCGACGATCCAGAACCGCACGACCACGGTGGATTCCGCCCAGCCCAGCTTCTCGAAATGGTGGTGGATGGGCGCCATCAGGAAGACCCGGCGGCCGGTTCGCTTGAAATAGGCCACTTGGATGATCACCGAGGCGGCTTCGGCGACGAACAGGCCGCCGACGATGGCCAAGACGATCTCGTGCTTGCAGGCGACCGCGACGGTTCCGAGCGCGCCGCCCAGAGCCAGCGAGCCGGTGTCGCCCATGAAGATCTTGGCCGGCGGCGCATTGTACCAGAGGAAGCCAAGGCCGGCCCCGATCAGCGCGCCGCAAAAGACCGACATCTCGCCGACGCCAGGCACGAAATGGACCTCGAGATAGTCGGCGAAGACGTGGTTGCCGACCAGATAGGCGATCACCCCGAAGGCGGCGGCGGCGATCATCACCGGCACGATGGCCAGCCCGTCCAGGCCGTCGGTGAAATTCACCGCATTGGCCGCGCCGACGATCACGAAGCCGGCGAAGGCCAGGTAGAACCAGCCCAGATTGATCACCAGGGCCTTGAAGATCGGGAAGGCGAGCGAGGTGGCCAGGCCGCTCACGCCGGTCTGCGGCGGCCCGAAGCGGATCATGGTGAAGACGCCGGCGGCGGCGATGCAGAACTCGACCGCCAGCCGGGCGTAGCCGGAGACCCCGGCGGTGCTCTGCCTGGCCACCTTGGCGTAGTCGTCCAGAAAGCCGAGCAGGCCGAACAGGGCCGTGATCACCAGCGCCACCCAGACATAGACGCTGGTCAGGTCGCCCCAGATCAGGGTGCCGACCACGACGCCGGCCAGGATCATCAGCCCGCCCATGGTCGGCGTGCCGGCCTTTTCGATGATGTGGCGCTGGATGCCGTCGGCGCGGATCGGCTGGCCCTTGCCCTGGCGCGCCTGCATCCAGCGGATGAAGCGCGAGCCCATGCCGACCACCACCAGCTGGGCGGTCACCACCGTCATGCCGGTGCGGAAGGTCAGGTATTTCAAAAGGTTGAGGACGGGCACATAGGCGTGATGCTCGACGAGGCGCAGGTAGAGCAGATAGAGCATCAGCGCGCCTCCCCAGCCGGGGACTCAAGCGCCGTCAGGGCCTCGACGAGGGCCTTGGCGTGCGAGTCCCGCGATCCCTTCACCATCACCACGTCGCCGGGCTCTATGGCCTGTACGAGCCGCGCGGCGAGGCCGGCGGCGTCATCGGCGTAGCCGCCGCGGCGAGTCGGAGGAAGGGCGTCGAAGAGGGATTTCATCAGCGGCCCGGCGCAGAAGACCAGGTCGATCCCGGCCGCCTCGATCGGCTCGGCCAGGCGGGCATGGAGGTTGCGCGCCTCGCCGCCCAGCTCAAGCATGTCGGTCAGGGCGACGATCCGCCGCCCCGCCGCCGGCGCCGCGCCCAGCGTCTTCAGGGCGGAGGTCACCGAGACCGGATTGGCGTTGTAGCTCTCGTCGACCAGGGTGAATTCGCCGCCGCCGATCCTCACGCCGCGCGCCGCGCCCCGGCCTTCCAGCGGCTCGAACGCGGCCAGGGCGGCTAGGCCATCGTCGAGGCTCACGTCCAGCGCCTCGGTCATCAAGAGCGCCGCCAGGCTCATCACGCCCCAGTGAGCCCCGGTCTGGCGCAACCGAAAACGCAGCTCACGGCCGTTCAGCCTGGCCCGCACCCCGGCGCCGTGGCCGACCTCGAAGTCCAGCAGCCGCGCATCGGCGCTCTCGGCGGCGCCAAAGGTGCGCACGCGGGCGCCGGCGCGTTCGGCGCCCTGCTTCAGAGTCTCGAACCAGCGGTCGTCGGCGTTCAGCACGGCTGTCCCGCCGTGCGAGAGCCCGTCAAAAATCTCGGCCTTGGCGCGGGCGATGCCGCGCTCGCCCTCGGAGAAATTCTCGATATGGGCGATGCCGACATTGGTGATCGCGACGGCGTGAGGCGCGATCATCCGGGTCAGCGGGGTGATCTCGTCCGGGTGGTTCATGCCCACCTCGAAAATGGCGCGCTCGGTTCCACGCGGCATCCGCGCCAGGGTCAGCGGCACGCCGATATGATTGTTGTAGGACTTGACCGAGGCATGGGACGGGCCGGCGCGGGAAAGCGCCGCGGCGATGGCCTGGGTGAGGCTGGTCTTGCCGACCGAGCCGGTGACCGCGCCGCGCCTGACCTGGGGCGCGCGAGCGCGCGCGGCGACGCCGAGGCGCTCCAGCGCCGCCTGGGTGTCATCGACCACGATCGCCGAGCCATCGCCGGCGCGGGAGACCAGCGCGCCGGCCGCGCCCTTGGCCTGCGCCTGGGCGACGAAGTCATGGCCGTCGCGCTCGCCGGCCAGGGCGACGAAGAGATCGCCGGGCTCCAGCGTGCGGGTGTCGATCGAGACGCCGGTGGCGACGAAGGCGGCGCCGCTGCCGCGCCCGCCGGCCGCCTGCACGATCTCGTCGGAGGTCCAGAGCGGCTCAGCCATGCGCCGCCTCCCGGCCGAGCGCGGCCTTGACCTCGGTGACGTCGTCGAAGGCCAGCAGGGTCTCGCCGACCTGCTGGCCCGGTTCGTGGCCCTTGCCGGCCACGACGAGAATGTCGCCGGCGCCCAGTTCGGCCGCGGCGGCTGAAATGGCCTCGCGCCGGTCGCCGATCTCGCGCGCGCCGGGGGCCGCGGCCAGGATGGCGGCGCGGATGGCGGCCGGCTGTTCGTTGCGCGGATTGTCGTCGGTGACGATGACCAGATCGGCGAGGCGCGCGGCGATCTCGCCCATCAGCGGCCGCTTGCCCCGGTCACGGTCGCCGCCGGCGCCGAAGACCAGGATCAACCGCCCGGACGCGTGCGGGCGAAGCGCGCCGAGCACCGCCTGGAGGCCATCGGGCGTATGGGCGTAGTCGACAAAGGCCTCGCCGCCGCGCGGGCCGGCGCCGACGCGTTGCAGCCGGCCGGGGGCGCCTTCGATCTGTTCCAGCGCCGGCAGCACCTTGGCGACGTACTCGCCCGCGGCGATGCAGAGGCCGGCCGCGACCAGGGCGTTGGAGGCCTGGTAAGCGCCGACCAGGGGCAGGCGCACGACGAGCGTCTGTCGGCTCGCCTCGATGGTCAGCCGCTGGCCGCCGGGCGTCGCTTCGCGGCCGACGAGGCGCAGGCTCTGGCCCTGTTCGCCGACGGAAAGCACGGTCTGGCCAGCGTGGATCGCGGCGGCGGCGAAGGCCGCGAAGGCGTCGCTGTCGGCGTTCAGCACGGCGGTTCCGCCGCGCGGCAGCAACGCCTCGAATAGGCGAAGCTTGGCGGCGCGATAGGCGTCCATGTCGCCGTGATAGTCGAGATGGTCCTGGGTCAGGTTGGTGAAGCCGCAGGCCGCGAGGCGGACCCCGTCCAGCCGGCGCTGGTGCAGGCCGTGGGACGAGGCTTCCAGCGCCAGATGAGTGACGCCGCGGCCGGCCAGATCGGCCAGCAGCCGGGCGGTGTCGGCGGCGTCCAGGCTGGTCAGGCCGGGCGCGGTGATCGGCTCATCGCCGGCGATGACGCCCAAGGTCCCCATGCTGGCGGCCTTGCGGCCGAGGCGGGTGAAGATCTGGCGGCAGAAGGTGACCACCGAGGTCTTGCCGTTGGTGCCGGTGACGGCGACGCAGGTCTCGGGCTGCGCGCCCCAGAAGGCGGCGGCGGCCAGGGCGTAGGCGCGGCGCGGATCGCAGGCGCGGACCACGGGGGCGGCGAGGCCGTCGATCGCCTCGCCGGTCAGCACCGCTGCCGCGCCCGCCGCCAGCGCATCGCCGACGAAGCGCCGCCCATCGGCCTTGGCGCCGGCCAGGGCGGCGAACAGATAGCCCGGGCGCACCAGCCGGCTGTCGGCGGTCACGCCGGTGATCTCGGGGTCGGGATCGACGGGGCGGCGGACGAGGGCTGACAGTCGCATGGCCCTACTGGTCGCTCGGGGCGTTGGGGGGCGCGACGACCGGCACCACCGCCTCGCGTTTGAGGCCGAGGATCGGCGCGATCCGCTCGATCACCCGGCCGGCGGTGGGGGCGGCGGTCTGCGCGCCCATGGCGAAACCGCCGGTGTCCTTGGTCGGCTGCGGCTCGTCGAGCAGGATGAAGACGAAATAGCGCTTGGCGTCCGCCGGCCCGTCGGTGGGGAAGACGGCCGCGAACGAGGAGACGCGCTTTCCGACCGCATAGCGGCCGTTGATGGCTTTTTGCGCCGTGCCGGTCTTGCCGCCGACGCTGTAGCCTGGCGCGGCGGCGTCGGCGCCGCGGCCGGTGCCCAAGGTGGCGTTCAGGCGCATGAGGTCGAGCATGGTGCGCGAGGTCTGCTCGGAAATCACCTGGCGGCCTTGCGGGACCTGGTCGGGCGCGAGCTTGCGGATGGTCAGGGGGATGTATTCGCCGTTGTTGAAAACCGCGTTCATGCCGGTGGCGATGGCCAGGGGCGTGACCGAGATGGCCTGGCCGAACGACATCGAGGCGACCGCGTTGTCGGTCAGTTTCGCCGGAGTCAGCGGCCGGGCGGACTCCTTCAGTTCACTGGGCGCGGCGGCGTAAAGCCCGAAGCGCTTGAAATAACCCTGCAACCGGTCGCCGCCGGCCAGCAGGCCCAGCCGCGCCGCGCCGATGTTCGAGGAATGGGTGAAGACCTGCCAGAGCGGCAGATTGACCGCCGACTTCTCGTCGTCGCGGATCTTCTGGTTGCCGATCTGCAAGGGGGTGGTGGTGTCGAACACCGTGTTGATGTTGGCGATGCCGGAATCGATGCCCATGGCCAGGGTGAAGACCTTGAACACCGAGCCGGGCTCGTAGACCGTCGAGGTGACGTGGTTGATCATGTTCGCCGCCGGGTTCGCGCCCACATCGTTGGGGTTGAAGTCCGGATAGGACGCCATGCCGAGGATTTCGCCGGTATGGACGTCGGTGACGATGCCGACGACGTCCAGGGCGCGGAATTCGGCGCCGGCCTTTTCGACCTCGTCCTGCAGGGCCGCCTGCACGCGCAGATCGATGGACAGCGCCACCGGGCCCTTACCGGCGTCGGCGCGGATGGTCTTGTCCAGCGCCAGTTCCGCGCCGGAAATGCCGACGCCGCCGCGGTCGACGAAGCCGATCAGATGGCCGGCGGTCGGCCCCATCAGATAGGCCCGCTTCGGCTCGGGCTGGAAGGACAGGCCCGGCAGGCCGAGGTCGTCGATGCGATCCTTGTCGGCGGGGGTGAGGCCGCCGATCAGATATTGCCGGCGGTCGGCCTTCAGCGCGCGGTCCAGCCGCTGCGCCGAGAGTTCGGGCAGGGCCGCCCCGAGCACGCGGCGGACCTCGTCCGGGTTCCAGTTCTCGTGCGGGTCGTAGTAGAGGCCGAAATGCGGCAGATCGGCCGCCAACAGCTGGCCGTTGCGATCGGTCAGCTCGGCCCGCGCGCCGGGCGGAGCGCCTTCGGCGCCGCCGCGGTCGTTGTCCGAGAACAGCGCCGTGCGCGCCGCGCCGGCCGCCAGGGTCAGGAAGGCGGCGGTGAAGATCGCCAGCACGAAGAAGATGCGCAGGCGCGTGTCGTCCTCGGCGCGATCCTCGGCCTTGGCGCGGCCGAAAGCGCGCTCGATGCGCCAGATCGGCTCGGTGACCCAGCGCCAGGCCGGCGGAAAGCGGTGCAGCGGGATGTCGGCCGGGCTCATTGATTGGTCTCGGCGGTCTGAGCGTCCGGGGCGGACGGCTGTGACGCCAGGTCGTCGATCGGATTGGCGGCCGCGGGCTTCAGCTCCGAAGGCCGTGTCGAGGCGGCGACCACCGCATCCAGGGCCGGCTCGGTGAGGTTCGGATGCACGGCGGTCGCGAGTCTTGCCGGCTTGGCCGCGCTCGGCCGCGCGACTGTGGCGAGCATGACGGGCTTGACCGTGATGGGACGAGCGGCGGCTAAAAGCTTGGCTGGCTTGGCGACCGCTGGCTTGGCCGGAGTCGACTGGACGGCGACGACGACCTTTGCGGGCTTGGCCGCGTCCGAGCTGGCCGCGACGGCGAGCGTCGCCGGGGCCGCGATCGCCGCCAGGGCTGTCGGATTTTTCGGTTGGGCCTGGGGCGTCGGCATGGGCGCGCCCGCGATGCCCGCCAGGGCCTGGGCGTCGATCTCATGCTTGGCGTCGACCGGCTGCAGGCCGAGATAGCGTCCGGACAGGGTCTCCAGCCGTTCGGGCTGTTCCAGGCTGGCCACCTCGGCGCGCAGCAGGGTGACCTTGGCCTGTTCGTCGCTGATCTGCTGCTGCACGTGGTCGATCCGGGCGCTCTCGCCGCCGGCGACGGTCTTGGCCAGGTAGACCAGCAGGATCAGCGCCAAGAGCACGCCGACACCGCCGATCTCGATGACGCGGAAGCCGCGAAAACGCTGGTCGAAGACGCCGAGCACGCTCATGCCGCGGTCCTCCAGGCTGGCGCCGCGGTGCGTTCGGCGGCGCGCAGCTTGGCCGAACGGGCGCGGGGATTGGCGGCGATCTCGGCCGCGCTCGCCGCCGTCGCGCCGTTGAACAACAGCTTGAACGAGGGCCGCCGCGCCTCCTCGGCCGGCGGCCGGTGCCGGGAGCCGCCAGGCGTGCGGCCGGCGCGTTCGGTCAGGAAGGCCTTGACGATGCGGTCCTCCAGCGAATGGAAACTGACCACGGCCAGGCGCCCGCCCTCGCGCAGCAGCTGCTCGGCGGCCTCCAGCCCGGCCTCGAGTTCGCTAAGCTCGGCGTTGACCGCGATGCGCAGCGCCTGGAACACCCGCGTCGCCGGGTGCACTTTTGCGCCCTTGCGGCCGCCCAGCGCGCGCTCGACCACGTGCGCCAGGTCCAGGGTGCGGGTGAAGGGCTGGGTCGCGCGGCGGCGAACCAGCGCTTGGGCGATCCGGCGCGAACGCTGCTCCTCGCCATAGACGAAAAAGATGCGGGCGAGTTCAGCCTGATCGGCGCCATTGACCAGGTCGGCGGCGTTGGTTCCGGTCTGGCTCATGCGCATGTCGAGCGGGCCGTCGTGCTGGAACGAGAAGCCGCGCTCGGGCTGGTCGATCTGCATGGAGGAGACGCCGAGATCGAAGGCCGCCCCGTCGATAGGCTCGGAAAGGTGCGCGGCCATGGTGGAGAAGCGGTCCTGGACGAGGCGGAACCGGCCGCTCGCCGCCAGCGACGCGGCATGGGCCAGGACAGCCGGGTCGCGATCGAAGGCGACGACGCGAGCGCCAGCGGCGATGAAGGCGCCGGAATAGCCGCCGGCGCCGAAGGTCGCATCGACGATCAGCTTGCCGGGCCCCGGACGCAGCGCCGCGGCCACCTCATCGAGCATGACGGGACGGTGGGCGATCTCGCTCATGCGCCGCTCCCCAGGCGGGCGCGGCGTTGTTCGGCGCGGCTGGAGGCCAGGCCTTCGCGGGCGCCGGCGCCGTGGGCGATGCGGGCGGCGTGGAAGGCCTCGCGCCCCCAGATCTGGAAGCGCTCGCCAAGGCCGATGATCACCACCCAGTCGCTCAGGCCGAACATCTCGCACAGATGTTCCGGCAGCGTCACCCGGCCGGCGGCGTCGAAGGCCAGCTGCGCCATGCCGCCGCGCAGGGTGAATTCGAGCGAGTAGCGCAGCGGGTCGCCGACCTCGAACTCGTTGATCAGCGCCTCGTTGCGCTCGAACAGCGCCTTGCCGCCCCCCTCGATGCAATCGGCCTCGACGGAGGGGAAGCAGAAGACGCCGTCAAACGGCCCGGCCGCCAGGGCGCGGAATTCCTGCGGCACGACGATGCGCCGTTTGGCGTCCAATGGCTTTTCGAAGGTCGAATAGAACACTTCGCCTAAAGCCCCCACGGCGCGACCGGCCCCTCAGCCCCGGCGCCTCGGCCCAGGACGCGCAACGAGGCTCATCCCGGTCTGATTGGGTTAACATGGGATTGATTGCCTCGCAATGCCGCAAACTGCCTATCGGCTGCAATTTCAAAGATGTCGCAGGCGGCAATGGTTAACAAAAACTAGTTATCCACAGAACATACAGAGAACATGTTAAGTATAGCGAGGTATGGCGGGATCAGACGGCCTGTAAGCCGGGTTCTGTGCCGCCCCGCAGCTGCGGGACGCGGCGGCCATTCCTCTGGACCGGTCCTCGCGGGCCGGTTCTCGCGACCTACCCGGACGACTCGGGCCGGAGAAGCCCTGCCGGAGCAAGCCCCGGCGCGTCGTCCCTATTCGGTCTTGCTCCAGGCGGGGCTTGCCATGCCGTCCCCGTCGCCGGGTCCGCGGTGGGCTCTTACCCCACCCTTTCATCCTTACCGCCCGTGCGAACACGGGTTTGGCGGTTTGCTTTCTGTGGCGCTATCCCTGGGGTCGCCCCCGGCGGGCGTTACCCGCCGCCTTCTCCCCGTGGAGCCCGGACTTTCCTCTCCCGTCTTGCGACAAGAGCGACCGCCCGGCCGTCTGATCCAAGTTGAACCTGTGGCCGATGGCCGGCGGGGTCAAGCGGCGTGGTTTAAGCAGACGGTCTTGGTCACCAGGCAAGCAGGCGCAAACCGGGGATGTCGCGAAAGTCGCCCGGGTTTTGGGTGATGAGGGTCGCGCGATGGGCCAGGGCCTGAGCGCCGATCATCCGGTCGAGCAGCTTTCGCCGGGAATAGCCCGCCGATGCCACGATCGCCCGATACGCCTCCGCCGCGGCGTCGTCGAACGGCAGGACCGGCAGCGTCGCCAGCATCGCGTCCAGGCGCTGTCGCCGCACGCCGGCTTGGGATGGGTCGCGATAGACGCCGCCTTCGAGTTCGACCCGGCTGATGATGGAGAGGAGGATGGCGTCGTTCAAATCCATGATTTTCGCGCGGATGACCCTGTCGCCATCGCGCAGTCCGATCGCGACGCTGGTATCCAGGACAAACGCCACCAGTCAAAGGTCCGGACGTTCCGGGAGCGGTTCGACGTCGCGGACCTCTATGTCGGTTGGACAGGGCAGTTCGTCCAAGCGCGCGACAAGATCGCCGATCGAGGGTCGCGACGGAAAAATCGTCAGGACGTCTCCGGAACGGGCGATGGTCACCTCCACATCGACGCCGAAGGACACGTCTCGCGGCAGGCGCACGGCTTCGCTGTTCCCGCTTTTAAACGTTCGACTGTTCGAAACGCCCATCCCGGTCTCCAATGTGATCACCTGTATATACGGATGTCGGTGGGCCGGCAAGGATCATCGCGCCGCACGAGCGAACGCGCGCGCCCGCTCAGCGGCGCTCCGATCCCTTGGTGAGCCGCGCCAGGGCGGCCCGGTCGCGGACGCGCACGCCGCTGGGTCCGATCTCGATCCAGTCGCGTTCGCGCCATTTGGCGAGCGCCTTGTTGACGCGCTCGCGGGACGCCCCGATCTGGCGCGCGAGCTCGCCTTGGGACTGGGTGATCGGCGCGGCGCCGGCCTGAAGCAGCACGCGCGCCAATCGGCCCGGCAGGTCCACCAGCGCCTTCTCCTCCACCCGCGCATCGGTGGAGCGCAGCCGGCCGGCGAGCAGGCTGAGAAGCGCCAGCGCGCTCTCCGGCTCGTCCTTCAGGGCTGCGAAAATGGTGTCACGGCGAAGGCCGAGCAGGGTGGATCGCCGCATGGCGGTCATGTCGGCCGAGCGGGGACCGCCGTCGAGTACGGCGATCTCGCCGATCAGCGCGCCGGCGCCCAGCGCCGCGAGCCAGACGTCGCGCCCCTCCGCGTCGGTGACCACGACCTCGATCTCGCCGCTCAGCACCAGAAAACAGGTGTCGCCGGGATCGCCGCGGGAGCAAAGACGAACGCCCTTGGCGAGGGTGAGCTTGGAGCCGTATCGCAGCAACTGCTCGCGCCTGGCCGGCGAAAGCACAGAAAATACCGAGTTGGCGCCGAGCAAGGCCGAGGCTTGTTCAATCGCGTCCAATCGCCGGGCGTCCCTGCGATGATGGAAAATTCGAGGGTATAGGATTTCGGCGGTCACGTCGCCTCCGCGATGGTTTCGGCGCCCCGGGCGCGGAGGCCGGAGCGCCGATTGTCTGGACAGGCCGCGAAGGCGATCAGCGCTTGGCCAACTCGCCCGTTTTGACGCCCTGGCTCACGGCGTAGACCCGCGGGTTGCCGACCTTGGCGACCGCTTCGGACACCGCCGCCTGGCGGCAGCTGTTGAACGCCTGGAGGCGTGGCAGGTCGACCTTGTTGAGCGTCGCGCCGCCGCAGGACAGGCGCGCGGCCTTGTCCAGGCGTTGGACCAGGGCCGCTGCGCCGGCCGTCGTGTTGAGGTCGAGATCGGCATAGCTGACGGCCACCGTCGGCGGTGCGTCAACGACTTGAGCGTGAACGGCGTTGGCCGAAGCCAGGATGACGAGGCTGGCGAGAAGAGTGCGGACCATGTTGGATATCCTTGGTTTGTCTGTGATTGCGGGAAGGCAATGACCGTCTTCTAGGTGTGCCGCGAACGAAGGCCTGTGACCGAGGTCACACCTAATGTCACAGGCAGGTCACAGGGGCCGGCGGGGGTTTCGGCCGCGCGAAGGCGCGCCAGCGCTCAGAGGCGCTGGTTTGCGCCGTCAGTTCGGTCTTGGAAGGATCGGGCTGTCGACGGCCGCCAGCCGCCGGTCAGGTCAGCTTGGCGCAGACGCCTTTCAGGAACTTCGCCAGAAGCGGCCCGGCCATGGAGGCGGGCACGGTCTGATAGAGCCGATAGCCGGCCGCGAGCACCTCGTGCTTGAAGACGTGCAACGCCGCCTGTTGCTCGGGGGTGAAATCCACCACATCCGGAGCATCACAAAAGGGCGTCACCGAAACGATGGTGACGATGTCTGTCGATAGTCTGCGACCTTGTTTGGCCATTGCGCACATCCCCTTCGATAGCGCTGCAGGTTTAGCAGTCTTTGAACCGGCCTCGCACGCTTGAAAGATGCACGGCTGGCGATGGGATGCCATAGTCGCGGCCAAGCTGCGCAACACCTCGCCGCCAGCGAGGTGTTCGCATTTTCCTTCAAGAGACTGTCAAGCGAGACGGAAGGTGATCATGCCAGGCAAGGAACGGCAAAAGCAAAAGGCGCGGGCGGCGAGCGATTCGGCGGGTCCTTCGCCGCAAAGCTTCGCCGGAAGGTACGCCTTCCGGTTCAGCGGCTACAGCATGGGCGCCAACGTCATGCCGTATTACATCGTCGGCCAGGGCCTGTTCGAGCTTGACGCCAAGGGCGGTCTTACCGGAACCCAACGCTCATCGATCACCGCCTTGGCCGGATCGCAATCGGCCCTGACCCACGCCGAATTCGTCCTGAGCGGCAGCTATGCGTTCAAGCCGGATGGGACGGGCACGGCGACGATCCTGTTCAAATCCGAAAGCGAGCAGATGCGCGGCGGCTTCGACCTCGTCGCCGCCGGCCCGGATCGCTTCTGGATGATATCGAGCGGCGGAACGGTGCTGCCGACCATGACCATGGCCGATGAGGTGACCAGCGGCGAGGCGATCAGGCTGTCCTAGCAGGCTTGAGCCTGCCAGTCGTTCCGCCGCTCATAGGCCGCCGATGCGCGCTGGTGAAACAGCTTTGCGCCCATGGTCTTGGCCAGGGCCATGGCGTCGCGATAGTCCGTCGTGGCCTCAACGGCCCGGCCCATCCTCAGCCGAAGCGCGCCGCGCAGCCTGAGCGTCTCGGGGCGAAAGAACAGTTCCTGTGGGTTTATCGCGAGCGCCTGGTCCAGCGTGCTCAACGCATCGTCCAGGCCGCCATCGAGCGCCTGGGCCTCGGCAAGCCAGGTCAGATACATGGTCATGGCCACGCGCGAGCGCGTCTTGGTCATGCCGCGCAAACCTTCGGCGATCAGGGCGCAGCCCTCCTGGGCGCGACCGACCTCGGCGCGGGCGCGGCCGAGGACGACGCGCGAAATGGCGGTGAATTGCGGAAAGCCGTGCTGGTCCGAAAGGCGGATCGACCGTTCCGCCAGGTCTTCGGCCTGTTCGGGATCGGCGGTGAGCACGGCCATGATCGCGGCCATGTATTGCGCGAACGCCAAGTCATAGGGCCGCGCGTTGTCGGCGGCGACCAGGAGCGCGTGCTCGACGCGGCGACGGGCGCGCGCCTCGTCACCCAGGATCCAGGCGATTCGCGCGGCATTGCCGAAGGTCTGGGCGATGGAGCCAGCCTCGCCCCGGAAGGCGGGCTCGGCGAAATAGGACTCGCCTGTCGTGAAATGGCCCTCGGCCCCGATCAGGTCGCCCAGGCGGTAGCGGGACGTCATCTGGACCATGTGCGCGTGGCCAAGATTGTACCGGCTGCCCTCGGCCTGGGCGAGCGGCAGAAAGTCGTCGGCGAGCTCGGCCGCGCGCAGATAGTCTCCGGCGCTGGACGCGGCCGCCCACGCCGCATGCGCTTGCCGCAGCTGCGCGGTCAGATCGCCGCCCCGCTCGGCCAGGCGGCGTGCTCGCGCCGTCGCGGCTATCGTTTCGGACGCCGAATAGCCGCGGGTGATCTGAAGCACGCCGGCAAGATGGCTTTGCAGTCCAAGTTCGATCGCATCGCGATCCTGCGATCGGGGTAGGCCCTCCAGAGCGACAATGGCCTGCTCGTAGGCCATCTGCGCTTCCTTGAAGGCCCCTCTGGCGCTCGCGGCGCGCGCGGCGGTCCGCCAGGCGGAAAGGGCCAGTTCGGACTGGCCCGCTCCGGTCCAATGCCGCGCCAGGATCTCCGGCTGGCTTGCGGCGATGTCCGGAAACTGCTCGGCGATGGCGGTTGCGGCCCGCTTGTGAAGGTCTCGCCGCTGGCTTTTCAGCAGCGCCTCGTAAGCGGCATCCTGAATGAGAGCGTGTTTGAAGGCGTAAGCCGTGTCGGAACCCGGGCCGCTGGCGGCGAGCACTCCGGATCGGATCAGCCGGGCCAGGGCCGAGCGGAGTTCAATCTCCCCGCCGCCGGACACCGCCTGGAGCAGCCCGTAGTAGAATTCCCCACCGAGAACGGCGGCGACCTGAGCAACGGCCTTGGCGTCGCCGAGCTGGTCCAGCCGCGCCATCAGCAGGTCCGAAAGCGTGCTCGGAATCGCACGCTCTCGGCCGGCGCCGTTGCGCTCGACGATCAGGCGCGCGAGCTCTTCGGCGAAGAGCGGCACGCCATCGGCCCGCGATATGACGGTCTCTATCAGCTCGCTCGGCAGCTCAAAATTGGCGGGAAGGCCTTGGTCGGTCGTCAGATCTCGGCTGGCCGTGGCCGCGACCAGGCGGCGCACCTCGTCGCGATCCAGATGACCGAGCGTAATTTGCGTGTGGCGCCCTTCCACTGGCCAGGGCGGGCGAAAGTCGCTTCGCGCGGTGTAGAGCAGCATCAACGCGGCCGACGGGGACATCTCGATCAAACGATCGACGAGTTCGAGCGTGGAGGGATCGACCCAGTGCAGATCCTCGATGGCGACCATCAGGGGCGCGCCGCCGGCGCTTTTCAGCAGCCACTCGGCAAGGATGGCGATCAGACGGCGTCGTTTTTCGTCGGCGCCGAGGGTGAGCGGCGTGCGCCGGTCCGGCGTCGGAACCCCGATCAGGTCCGCGATGAGCGGCAGCGCGTCGTTCAGGTCCGAGTCCATGCCGGCCGCGCCCAAGGACTGTTCCAGCCTGACCCGATAGGCGTCCGGCGACAGGCGCTCGCCGCGCGCCAGCCAGCGCCTGACCATCTGGGCGACGGCGTAAAAGGGCGTGTTGCCGAAGACCTGGACGCCGCCGCCCTCAAGCCAGAGGTGGGGCTGGTCCGCGACCCGCCGCCGAAATTCATGGACGAACCGCGATTTGCCGATACCGGGCTCGCCGATAACGCCGACCAGCTGGCCATCGCCGTCCGTGCAACGGCGCCAAAGCGCCAGGCTGCGTAAGATCTCCGCCTCGCGCCCGACCATTGAGGTCGGCCCCCGATCTTGCCGCGCCATGAACCGGTCGGCGTCGGGGTTGGCGCCCGCCACCTCAAAGACCTGTTCGGGCCGCGGCAGGCCCTTGAGCGTCACCGCGCCGAGATCGCGGCATTCGAAAAGGCCGCCGGCCAGGCGATGGGTCGCCTGGGACACCACCACACGATTGGCGCCCGCCAGATCCTGCAGCCGAGCCGCCAGATTCGGCGTCTCGCCAACCACGGCGCGTTCTTCGGCCCCGCCGGCGCCGATCAGGTCGCCAACCACGACCAGGCCCGTGGCGATGCCGATCCGCACCTCAAGGGGCGCGCCGTGCGGGGTCGGCAGTCGCGGCGCCGCCTCGGTGATCATCAGCGCGGCCTGAATGGCGCGCTCGGCGTCGTTCTCGTGCGCCTGCGGATAGCCGAAATAGGCCAGCACGCCGTCGCCCATGTATTTGGCGACGAAACCGCCGATCGTCTCGATCTCGCGGGCGCAGCAGCGATGATAGGCGCCGAACACCTCGCGCATGTCTTCGGGATCCAGCCGCGCCGAAAGTTCGGTCGATCCGACCAGATCGCAGAACATGACCGTCAGTTGGCGACGCTGGGCGGCGAGCGCCATGTCCTCAAGGCGCGAGCCGCGCGGGATCGCCTCCAGCAGTCGTCGTCTGTCGCCGGGCGGAATCCCGAGTTTGTCGAGATCGGCATCCGTCAGGTCCGACAGGCCCTGGTCGTCGATGCCGCGCTCGCGAAACAGCGCCTCGTATTGTGACAGCCCCGCATTGCGAAGCCATGCTGCAACATCCACGCCCCGACTCCAGCCTCCGGCACCGTCATTAGCCTATATCAGGCTTGGCTTTGCGGCGCGATCATGCCGCCAGGCGCAGCAAACCCATCAGCCTGGCGCGGGTCTCGCCGTCGGCGGCGCCGTCGATGCGGTCCGGGCGCCAGTGGCGCTGGAAGGCGGTGACGATCAGCGCGGTCGCCTCGTCGTAGCGGCCGGACGGGGCGCAGTCGTAGCCCAGTCGGGTCAGGCCGGCCTGCAGGGCGAAGACGGCCGTGCTGTCCTCACCGAGCTGCAAGGGCGCGCCCGGCGCCGCCGGCGGCTCGGCCCAGAGGCCGAAACCGGCCTCGGCGATGCGGTTCCAGGGAAAGAGTTCGCCCGGATCGAGCTTGCGGTCGGGCGCGATGTCCGAATGGCCGACGATGTTCGCGTCGGCGAGGTCCCACCGCTCGCGGATGCCGGTCAAAAGCGCGACGAGCGCGGCGATCTGCGCGTTGGGAAACGGCCGGTAGCCCCAGTCGTGGCCCGGATTGACCAGCTCGATGCCGATGGAGACGCCGTTCAGGTTGCGTCGGCCCTTCCAGAACGAGACGCCGGCGTGCCAGGCGCGCCTTTCCTCGGGGACCAGGGCGAAGACGCGGCCGTCCTCCTCGATCAGGTAGTGCGCCGACACCTTGGCGGCCGGATCGCGCAGGCGGGCCAGCGCCTCATCGCCGGTCCGCATGCCGGTATAGTGCAGCACCACCATGTCGGGCGGCGCGGTGCGGGCGTCGAAATTCGGTGAGGGCGCGTCGATGACCGGCATCGGGCGCTAGCGCCTGGCCCTATCGGCCGTGCTGGTCCCAGCCGTAGGCGACCCAGGAGCCGCCGCCCAGATGGCGCGCTTCGATGATGTCGGCGCCGGGGTTGCGCCGCATGGTGCGCCGCGCCCTGAGCGCCAGGCCGGCGAAGACCAGCAGGACGGCGGCCATCAGCGCGATGACCACCAGGCTGGCGGCGAAGACGACCGCCAGCACCGCGGCCACTGCGGCGGCGCAGACGGTGGCGATAACGCCGCCGATCCAGGCCAGCGGCTTCCAAGCCACGGTCATCAGGGGCGCCCGGCCGCTCGACAATCGCTCCATCGCCTTCTCTTTCGTCGCGGCCACGAGTGTTAATCCTTATGTCCGCCTTAAACGGCCGTCTCGTCAACCGGTTGAGCGCGCGCCGCCATGCTATGCCAATACCTTAAGCAGGCCGCTAAGGGATCGGGGCGAGGCGGGATCACGAGGATATGACCACGGACCCGACCGACATCCTCGACTTCTGGATCGACCGCGGCGGCACCTTCACCGACCTCATCGCCCGCGATGCGGCCGGCGGCCTGAAGACGCTGAAGCTGTTGTCCAGTTCGCCGGCCTACGAGGACGCCGCCGTCGAGGGCATGCGGCGGATGCTGGGCGTGGCGGCGGATGCGTCCTTTCCGGCCGAGCGGGTCGGGGCGATCAAGCTCGGCACGACGGTGGCGACCAACGCGCTTTTGGAGCGCAAGGGCGCGCGCACCCTATTCGTCGCCACCCAGGGCTTCGCCGACGCCCTGGTCATCGGCGATCAGGCCAGGCCCAGCCTGTTCGCCCTCGACATCGAAAAGCCCGCGCCGCTCTATGCCGGCGTCGTGGAGGCCGATGAGCGGCTGGACGCCGCCGGCCTGGTGATTCGCGCGCTGGACGGCCCGGCCTTGGCGACGCGGCTGCGGGCCGCGGTCGCCGAGGGGTTCACCTCGGCCGCGATCGCCTTGTTGCATGCCGACCTGAATCCGGCGCACGAAATCGCCGCCGGCGAGATCGCGCGGGCGGCGGGATTCGGCTTCGTCGCCCTTTCGCATCAGGTCTCGCCCGCGCCCCGCTACATCCCGCGCGCCGAGACCACCGTCGCCGACGCCTATCTGACGCCGGTGGTCAGGGCCTATGCGGAACGGTTGAGGCAGGCGGTCGGCGGGGCTGGGCTCTATTTCATGACCTCGGCCGGCGGCCTGGTGCGCGCCGAGGCCTTTCGCGGGCGCGATGCGGTGGTGTCCGGGCCGGCCGGCGGCGTCGTCGGCGTGGCGCGGACGGCGCAGGCCGCGGGCGCGGCGGCCGTGCTCGGCTTCGACATGGGCGGCACCTCGACCGACGTCTGCCGCTACGCCGGGGCGCTCGAGCGGCGCGACACGGCCAGGGTCGCCGGCGTGCGGCTGCGCAGTCCCATGCTGGACGTGGAGACGGTGGCGGCGGGTGGCGGCTCGATCCTGGCCTTCGACGGCCTGCGCGCGCGGGTCGGGCCGGCCAGCGCCGGCGCCGAGCCGGGACCGGCGGCCTATGGGCGCGGCGGCCCGGCGACCATCACCGACGCCAATCTGGTGCTGGGGCGGATCGATGCGTCCAGCTTCCCGTTGGTCTTCGGGCCGGGCCAGGACCAGCCGCTGGACGTCGCGGCGTCGCGGGCGCGGCTGAACGAGCTCGCCGAAGCCATGGGCGCGGCCGGCGCCGAGGCGGCGGCGGAAGGCTTCGTCGCGGTCGCGGTGGAGCAGGCGGCCCAGGCCATCCGCCGCATCTCGACCGAGCGCGGCTTCGACCCGCGCGGCCATGCCCTGGTCGCGTTCGGCGGCGCGGCGGGACAGATCGTCTGTTGGGTGGCCGAAGCCCTGGGCTGCGAGGAGGTGCTTTCGCCGCTCTATGCCAGCCTGCTGTCGGCCTGGGGGATCGGCAGGGCGCGGATGCGCAGCCTGCGCCGCGCCGGGCTGGAGCGGCGTCTGGACGAGGGGCTCGACGCCGCCGTCCGCCTGGCCGACCAGCTGGCCGACGAGACCGCGGCCGATCTCGCGGCGCAGGGCGCGCGCGCCGAGGCCGTCAGCCGCAGGCTTCGGCTGCGCTACGACGGCGCGGACGCCGAGCTTGCGGTCCCGTTCGGCGCGCCCGATGCGGTCCAGGCCGCGTTCGAGGCCGCGCACCGGCGCCTGTTCGGCTTTGTCGAGCCGGCGCTCGCCATCCTGATCGCCGGCGTCGAGGTCGAGAGCGAAGCCGGCGACGACCAGCCGCCGCCGCTCGCCCCGACGGCGGCGGCCGGCCCCGTCGCCAAATCAGGCGGGAACGTGATCGCCGCGGAATCTCTGACGCAGGCGGTTGACGGCCCGATCCTGATCGTGCGCGGCGACACCCAGATCGCGGTGGCGGCCGGATGGCGCGCCGCGCCGGCCGCCGACGGGTTGATCCGCCTGCGCCGGCTGGGCGGCCGCGCCGCGGCGGCCTCGATCGCCGAGCGCGTCGATCCGGTGACGCTGGAGCTGTTCAACCGCCGCTTCATGGGCGTGGCCGAGGCCATGGGCGCGGCGCTGGAGCGCACGGCGCACTCGGTCAACATCAAGGAGCGGCTGGACTTCTCCTGCGCCCTGTTCGACGCCGCCGGCGGCCTGGTCGCCAATGCGCCGCACATGCCGGTGCACCTGGGCTCCATGGGCGCCAGCGTGCGGGCGGTGACCGAACGGCGCCAGAACCTGAAGCCGGGCGAGGCCTTCGCGCTGAACAACCCCTTCGCCGGCGGCACCCACCTGCCGGACATCACCGTGGTCATGCCGATCTTCGGGGCCGCAAGCGACCGGCCGGTCTTCTATGTCGCGGCGCGCGGCCATCATGCCGATGTCGGCGGCGTGCAGCCCGGCTCCATGCCGCCGTTCTCGCACACGATCGACGAGGAAGGCGTCATGCTCGACGCCCTGCCGATCATGCGCCAGGGACGGTTTTTGGAGGATGAGACCCGCGCGGCCCTGACCGCCGGGCCCTGGCCGGCGCGCAATCCCGGGCAGAACCTCGCCGACCTGAAGGCGCAGATCGCCGCCTGCGAGGCGGGCGCCGCGGCCGTCCGCGACATGATCGAGGCCCATGGCGCGGCCCAGGTCGCCCGCTATATGGGCTTCGTGCAGGACAATGCCGAGGCCAGCGTGCGCCGCGCCATCGGCGGCCTGCGCGACGGCGCGGCGCGGGTTCCCATGGACGGCGGCGGCGAGATCGTGGTCGAGATCAGGGTCGACGCGGCGCACGGCTCGGCCAGCGTCGATTTCACCGGCTCGAGCGCGGTGCTGGCCTCCAACTTCAACGCGCCCTCGGCCATCGTCGATGCGGCGGTGCTCTATGTCTTCCGCACCCTGGTCGACGACGAGATTCCGCTGAACGCCGGCTGCCTGAAGCCGCTGACGATCGTCACGCCAAAGGGCTCGATGCTGGCGCCGCGCGCGCCGGCGGCGGTGGTGGCCGGCAATGTCGAGACCAGCCAGCACATCGTCGATGCGCTCTATGCGGCGCTGGGGGTCATGGCCAATGCGCAGGGGTCGATGAACAACTTCACCTTCGGCGACGCCGCGCGGCAATATTACGAGACCCTCTGCGGCGGGGCGGGCGCCAGCCGCAATGCGCCCGGCGCCAGCGCGGTCCACACCCACATGACCAATTCGCGCCTGACCGATCCCGAGATCCTGGAGCGCCGGTTTCCGGTGCGGGTCGAGGCCTTCAGCGTGCGCAAGGGCTCGGGCGGCGCCGGCGCGCAGCCGGGCGGCGACGGCGCGATCCGCCGCATCCGGTTCCTGGCCGCGACCGAGGCGGCGCTGCTCTCCACCCGCCGCGAACATAGGCCGCAGGGCCTGCAGGGCGGCGGCGCGGCCCTGGCCGGCCGACAGCGTTTGCTTGAGGCCACGGGCGCGGTAAAGGACCTGCCGGGCTGCTTTTCGCTCACCCTGCGGCCCGGCGACGCTATCGAGATCGAGACCCCCGGGGGCGGCGGTTTCGGTTCGACCGGCGCGCCGCCACGCTAGACAAGGATGCTGTAAGACATGTCCCTGGTTGCCCTCATGGCGCTGTCCATCCTGGCCGCCGAGCCCGCGACGGAGCCGCCGGCCAATCCCGATCCGACCGCCGCGACCCAGGAAACCGAAGACATCCCGCCCGGCGCCCCGACCGACGACTATGGCTTCGTCGGCTGGTGCTACGGCGCGACCGACGAGTACCTGACCATCTATACCAAGGTGCTGCCGGATCTGAAGGCCATCGACAAGGAGGTCGGCTCGCCGGTGAAGGAGGATGTGCCTTACGCTACCGACGTCGCGGCCGAGCACAAGGCGCTGAAGCGGTTCGCCGCCGCGATGGAGGCGGCCGAGAAGGCCACATCCCAGCCGATCAACACCAGCGAAGGCCAGGACGCCATCGCCAAGGGCCGCAATATCTGGTCGGTGGCGGAAGGCCAGTCCAGCCGCAAACTCGCCGACGCCTGGCTGTTCTGGGGCATTCCGGTGCGCTGCGAAACGACCGCCAAGCTGCTGCGCGAGCATCCGGTCCAGGCGCTGGCGGCTGGGCCGGCGAGCTCGGCGAGCGACGACGGCCTGGTCGATCAGGCGGCCGCGGCGGCGCTGCGGCCCGATGGAGGGGCGGCGCCCGCGCAGGCTCCGCCGCCCGTCGATGCCCCGCCGCCGGCCGCCCCGGCGCCCGACAGCGACGCGCCGATGTCGACCAACACCGGCCAATAGTTTAGTTATATTATTGAAATCAACTCTTTACCCCGTTTCCGCTCTCGCTTGACGCCCTTGGCGGCTGCCTATAGGTTCCGCCGCGATCCGATGGGGCCAGGGGACAAACGGGGTTCGGCTGGACCTCAACACCGCCATGTCGGACGCCGATGATCCGCGCAAGCAGGCGCGAAAGCGCCTCGGTCGGGACCTCGATACATTCGAGGCCGCCCGCGCGCCCGCCAAGTCGCCCCTTTCGGGGATCGGCGATGCGGGCGAGGGATACCGCCTCCTGGCGGGATTGCTGGGCGGGGTGTTCGGAGGGCTCGGCCTGGGCTGGACCTTCGACCACTTCGTCCATACAAGCCCCTTCGGCTTGATCGGCGGCCTGCTGGTCGGGCTCGGCGTGTCGATGTACGCCGCGGTGCGATCGGCCTTGGCGATGAGCGCCAGGGCGCAAGCGTCCGGACCGCCGCCAGCGGCCGCCCCGGACGATGAGGACGAGGACTGAAGACGACCGATGGCCGCTATCGAGCCGATGAACCAGTTCATGATCCACAAGCTCGTGCCCCTGCCGCCGGTAGAGGTTCCGGGCCTGGGGTCGATTGACCTGTCGATCAGCAATTCGGTGGCCTTCATGCTGGTTTCGGCCGGCCTGCTCGCCCTCTTCTTCCTGGCCGCCGCGCGCCGTCAGGTCGTGCCGGGACGCATGCAGGCCCTGGCCGAGACGCTCTACGTCATGGTCGATGGCAGTCTGACCGGCGCGGTCATCGGCGACCGCGGACGCCCCTTTCTGCCTTTTGTCCTGACGCTCTTCCTGCTTATCGCGGTGATGAACCTGATCGGCCTGGCGCCGGGCGGGTTTAGCGTGACCTCGCAACTCGCGGTGACCGCGACCTTGGCGATCATGACCTTCCTGACCGTCATCGTGGTCGGCTTCGTGCGCAACGGTCTTGGCTTTTTCAAGCTGTTCGTGCCGTCGGGCGTGCATTGGGCGATGGCGGTCTTCATCGGCTTTTTCGAATTCGTCTCCTTCATGATCCGGCCGATGACGCTGGCCATGCGGTTGTTCGGCAACATGATCGGCGGCCACGTCGTCATGTACATGTTCGCCAGTTTCATCATCGGCCTGGGCCTGTTCGGCCTGCATGGGGGCCTGGCCAGCCTCGGCTTCCTCGGTTCGGCGGTGTCGTTCGCGATGGTGGTGGCGCTGATGGCGCTCGAATTCATCGTCGCCTTCCTGCAAGCCTTCGTCTTCGCCGCCTTGACCTGCGTCTATCTGAACGAAGTCGTGAATCTCGATCACGGCCACTGACACCAACCAAGAGGGACTTATCCGCTATGGACGTTACAGCCGCCAAATACATCGGCGCGGGCTTGGCCATGACCGGCCTGATCGGGGCCGGCGCCGGCCTCGGCATCTTGTTCGGCGGCTATCTGCAAGCCGCCATCCGCAATCCGGCCGCCGCGCCGGGCGAGCGGGTTTGGCTCTTCCTGGGCATGGCCCTGGCCGAGTCCATGGGCATCTTCGGCTTCGTGATGGGCTTCATCATCCTGTTCGTGAAGGTCTGACGAACCGTTCCGATGGCCGTCACGCCTAGTCAGATTCACGCCACCTCCGTTCCGGTCGATTCCGGCGCCGGCGGCTTGCCGCAGTTCGACATCGCCCAGTGGCCCGGTCAGGCCGTCTGGATGCTGATCATCTTCGCGGCGATGCTCTTCCTGTTCACCAAGGTCTTCGTGCCTCGGGTCGGCGGGACGATCTCCGCGCGGGAGGATCGCATCGCCGGCGACATCGGCGATGCGCGGCGGATGAAGGCCCAGGCCGACGCCGAGGCCGCCGCGGCCGCCGCGGAAACCGCCCAGGCTCACGCCCGGGCGCAGAAGCTGGCCCTCGACGCCAAGGCCAGGGTCCAGGCCGAAGCCGCGGCCGAGACCGAACTGGAACAGGCCAAGCTCGCCGAGCATCTGGCCAGGGCCGAGGTCCAAATCCTCACCGCGCGCGATCAGGCCATGAGTAATGTGCGCCAGATCGCCTTGGACGCCGCCGGCTCCATCGTCGAAAAACTGACCGGGACCGCGCCGACGGCCGCCCAGCTCAGCGCCGCCCAAGCGCGCGGAGACGCCTGATGGAACTCCTTCAGGACGCCGAGGTCTGGATCGCCATCGGCATGGTTGTCTTCTTCATCATCCTGATCCGCGCCAAGGCGCCGGGGCTGGCGATGAAGGCGCTGGACGACCGGGCGGCGAAGATCCAGGCCGAGCTCAACGAGGCGCTGCGCCTGCGCGAGGAGGCCCAGGTTCTGCTGGCCTCGATCAAGCACGAGCGCGAGGCCGCCGAGCGCCTGGGCGCCGAGATCATCGCCAATGCCGAGGCCGACGCCAAACGCATGCGCGTCGAGGCGCAGGCGCGGCTGGAAGATCAGATTCAGCGCCGCCGCGCCATGGCCGAGCGGCGCATCGGCAACGCCGAGATCCAGGCCGCGCTCGACGTGAAGGCCGCCGCCGCCGAGGCCGCCGCCGACCTGGCCGAACGCGTGCTCGCCGAACGGCTGCGGGGAATGACCTCCGATCCGCTGGTCGATCGCGCCGTCGCCGATCTGGCCGGAAAGCTGCAATAGGCCGCGCGCCGGAGTGGCGCTTTGTCTCCCCAGCCGGCCATTTCGAAACGCCTCGGCCTGTGCCAAAGGTGGCGCCCGCGAGCTTTGAGAGGATGAACGGTGGCGCCTGACGACATGGCCGGTACGGCAAGTCCATCCGCGGTCGCGGCCGCCGCGCCCGCGCCGGTCCAACCGTCCCTGCTCGAGTTCGAACGCGCCATCGCGCGCCGCGACTATGCCACCGCGCTCAACCAGACCCTTTTGATGCTGAACGCCATCGACCGCACCATGGGCGGCATCGAAGGCGTCGAGGTCGGTCTTGCCCCGCCCGGCATGGAGGTGCGCGACCTCTATCAGCGTTTCGCCACCCGGTTCGCCGCCGGATTCAGCGACCTGATCGTCAACGGCCGCCAGGCGATCAATCCGATGGCCAGCGAGGTCTTGTTCTCCCATCACCGCTGGATCGACAACATCTTCGCCATCAGCGGCTTTCAGAGCACCGATCACCTGGCGGTGCATTTCGGCGGCGGCTCCGGCGGCCAGTGGCGGCTGAACGCGGAAAACCTCGCCACCTTCCTGATGCTTTTCAATCCCTCCTCGGCGATGGACGTCAATTTCGAGGAGTGCATCGCGGTCAACCGGCCGGCGACGGTCGTGGCCCTGATCGCCTATCTGTCGGCCCGGATCTGCGTCGAGCCGCGCGCCTGCGCCTTCCGCGAGAAAATGCTGCAATGGCTGCCGGGCCGCTTCGCCGAGGTGACGCTCGGCACCATACCGCTGCAGAAGATGACCGAGCCCTTCACCCACTGCAGCTATGCGATGGACGTCGGCAAGCATCGCATCAAGGCCGACCTGATGGCCCAGATGCGCCACGGCTGCCTGGGCGCCGGCTGCCCGGAATACGACCCGGCCAAGCCGCGCAAGGCCCGCAAGAAGCCGCGCATCGTCATCGTGACCGAGCATTTCTCGGTCGGCCACGCCATCTTCCGCACCCATTCGCGCGCCGTGCGCTCGCTGCGCGAGAGGTTCGAGGTGATCGGGGTCTGCCACGGCGCCCCGACCGAGCCGGACGTGTTGAGCTGTTTCGACGAGATCATCCCTTTTCCGATGGATGAGCTGATGACGGTGACCAAGACGACCGCCGAGGCCATCCTGGCCCGCGAGCCGGATATCGTCTTTCACCTGGGCGTCGGCCTGACGGTGACGGCGATCGCCCTGGCCTCGCTCAGGCTGGCGCCGATCCAGTGCGTCTCCTACGGCCACACCGCGACAACCATGTCGCCGACCATCGACTACATGGTGCTGCCGGAAGACTTCGTGACGACGCCGACGCCCTATTCCGAAACGCTTTTGCTGCTGCCCTGGGCGGCCTTTCCCTATACGCCGCGTATCGTCAATGAGAGCGTCAAGCCCAAGACCGCGCTGCCGGCCAAGGGCGAGACCCTGCGCATCGCCGTGCCGGCCTCGGTGATGAAGATCAATTCCTTCCTGCTGGCGGCGCTGGCCCAGATCGCCGCCGCCGCCGATCGCCCGGTCGAGTTCCACTTCTTCCCGCTGGGCGCGCGCGGCATCGCCTATTTCTACCTGGAGCGGGAGATCAAGCGGCAGCTGGCCAATGCGGTGGTGCACATGGAGGCGCCGCACGACCTCTATATGGAGCGGCTGTCGGCCTGCGCCTTCTTCCTCTGCCCGTTTCCGTACGGGAACATGAACAGCATCATCGACTGCCTGTCGCTCGGCCTGCCCGGCGTCTGCCTGGACGGGCCCGAGGCCCACGCCCATGCCGATGTGGCCTTCTTCAAGCGGCTGGGCCTGCCCGACGAGCTCGCCGCCGGCTCGGTCGAGGCCTATGTCGCCGCCGCCGCCAAGCTGGTCAACGATCCGCCCTGGCTGGCCAAGTGCCGCCGGGCCGCGGCCAGGAGCGATCTGGACGTGCTCTTCCAGGGTGACGAGACCGAGTTCTGCAAGGCGATCTACGGCCTCGTCGCCAAGTGACGGCGATCGGCCAACTCGCGCCGGACGAGGTCGAGGCCGCCGTCGCGCTCTGGCAAGCCTGCGACCTGACCCGGCCCTGGAACGATCCCCGCGCCGACGCGCGCCGCGCCTTCGCCGGCGCGAGCTCGACCATCCTCGCCCATCGCCAGGACGGCCGGCTGGTCGCCACCGTCATGGTCGGCGCCGACGGCCATCGCGGCTGGGTCTACTATCTGGCCGTGGCGCCGGACATGCGCAAACGCGGCCTCGGCGAGGCGATGATGCGCGCGGCCGAGCAATGGGTCCTGGCCCGCGGCATGCCGAAAATGCAGCTGATGGTGCGCCTGGAGAACGCCGCCGCCGCCGGCTTCTACCACGCCATCGGCTATGAGACCGAAGAGCGCCTGCTGCTGGCCAAGCGGTTGGCCGAGGACTGAGCGATCGCTATTTTGCGGCGCCATGAAATCGTCTAGACCATCCGGCGGCTGAATTGATCCGTTCTCGGTGGGGTCCGCCGTACCCAAATAGCCCTCCCCCTCGATGGGGGAGGGTTGGGTGGGGGTGTAGCCGCCGAGTTCGGGGATGGGTGCTGATCGGCGCCGAGCCCAGCGGAGCCTGCCTGTCATCACCTGCGCCAACACCCCCAACCCTGCCCTTCCCCCATCGAGGGGGAAGGGTTGCTCAAGCGAGCCGACGATAGTTCCAGTCAACGCCCCATGAACCGCCGTCCCGTTCCCTTCGACCTTGGGCCAATCCATTTCGTCGGCATCGGCGGCATCGGGATGAGCGGCATCGCCGAGATCATGCTGCGCATCGGCTATGTGGTGCACGGCTCGGACGCCAAGGCCTCGGCCAATACCGAACGGCTGCAGGACCTGGGCGCCAAGATCTTCATCGGCCATGACGGCGCCCAGCTCGACGGCGCCTCGGCGGTGGTGTTCTCCACCGCCATCAAGGCCGACAATCCGGAAATCCTCGCCGCGCGCGAGCGCCGGCTGCCGCTGGTGCGCCGCGCTGAAATGCTGGCCGAGCTGATGCGGCTGCAGTTTTCCGTGGCCGTCGGCGGCACCCACGGCAAGACCACCACCACCTCAATGATCGCCGCCCTGCTCGACGCCGGCGGCCTGGACCCGACCGTGGTCAACGGCGGCATCATCAACGCCTATGGCGCCAACGCCAAGGTGGGCGAGGGCGACTGGATGGTGGTCGAGGCCGACGAGAGCGACGGCACCTTCCTGCGCCTGAAGTCCACCGTCGCGGTGGTCACCAATATCGATCCCGAGCACCTCGACCACTATGGCGACTTCGACGCGGTCAAGAAGGCCTTCCAGGACTTTGTCGAGAACATCCCCTTCTACGGTTTTGCGGTGGTCTGCACCGACCATCCCGAGGTCCAGGCCCTGGCCGCGCGGGTGGAGAACCGCCGCCTGGTCTCCTATGGCCTCAACCCCCAGGCCGAGGTGCGGGCGATCAATATCGCCATGGGCGCCGGCGGGGCCGATTTCGACGTGGCGGTCACGCCGCTGAACGCCGAGCCGGCCACCCTGGCCGACATGCATCTGCCCATGGCCGGGGAGCACAATATCGCCAACGCCCTGGCGGCCATCGCCGTGGCCCGCGAGCTGGGCGTTTCGGAAGCGGCCATCCGCGAAGGGCTGAACAGCTTTGCCGGCGTGCGGCGGCGCTTCACCGTCACCGGCGAGGCGGGCGGGGTGCGCGTCATCGACGACTACGGCCACCACCCGGTGGAGATCGCCGCCGCGCTCCGGTCGGCGCGTGCGGTGACCAACGGCCGGGTGATCGCCGTGATGCAGCCGCACCGCTATTCGCGGCTGAGCGGCCTGTTCGAGGAGTTTTGCGCCTGTTTCAACGACGCCGACGTCGTGGTCGTCGCCGAGGTCTACGCCGCCGGCGAGGCGCCGATCGAAGGCGCCAGCCGCGACGGTCTGGTCGAGGGCCTGCGCCGCTGGGGCCACCGCCGCGTGCTGCCGCTGGAGGACCCGGACGCGCTCGCCGCCCTGATCGCCGAGGAGGCCAAGGCCGGCGATCTCGTCGTCTGCCTCGGCGCCGGCGACATCACCAACTGGGCCTACGCCTTGCCGGGGGGGCTGGCGGCGCTGCAGGCCTCATGAGCTGGCGCGATCGCCTGCCGCCGGCGCGGGGCCGGCTTTTGTTCGACGAGGCGTTGGCGCCCTTCACCTGGCTGCGCGTCGGCGGCCCGGCTGACGTCATTTTCCTGCCGCAAGACGAGGCCGATCTGGCCGATTTCCTGCGCGGCCTGGACGCCGGCGCGCCGGTCACCGTTGTCGGGGTCGGCTCCAATCTCCTGGTCCGCGACGGCGGCGTCGAGGGGGTTGTGATCCGTCTCGCCCGCGGCTTCGCCGGCATCGAGCCGCGCGGCGACAGCCGCATCTTCGCCGGCGCGGCCGTGCTCGACGCCAACCTGGCGCGCGAGGCGGGCAGGGCGGGAATCGCCGGCCTGGAATTCTATCGCGGCGTGCCGGGCGCGGTCGGCGGCGCCTGCGTCATGAACGCCGGCTGCTACGGCGCGGAGACCAAGGACGTGCTGGTCGAGGCCTATGCGCTGGACCGCGCGGGCGCGCGCGTGGTGCTGAGCAAGGCGCAGATGGGCTTTACCTATCGCAAGTCCACGGCGGCGGCCGAGCGAGACCTGATCTTCACCGGCGCCCTGTTCGAGGGCCGTCCCGACGATCCGTCCGCCATCGCCGCGCGCATGGACGAGATCACCACCCGCCGCGAGGCCTCCCAGCCGATCCGCGACAAGACCGGCGGCTCGACCTTCAAGAACCCGCCCGGCGACTCGGCTTGGCGGCTGGTCGATGCCGCGGGCTGGCGCGGCAAGCTGCATGGCGCCGCCAAGTTCTCCGACCAGCACGCCAACTTCCTGATCAATACTGGCGAAGCCACGGCGGCGGACCTGGAAGGGCTGGGCGAGGCGGTGCGCGCCGACGTGCGGGCGAAGTTCGGCGTGGAGCTCGACTGGGAGATCAGGCGGATCGGGCGCGCAGTATAGGCGCGGATGAACCCGAATTAACGCCCGGCTTGACCGGGTATCGGTTAGTTTCGCCAAATCGAACGCTGGAACGAGCAAAGCCGATGACTGTCGCCGATGGTCTTGATGTCCCGTTTCTGGCCGGCTCGGCGCCGCCGCCGGTCAAGGCGCCGTCCATTTTCAAGCAGTTGCGCCTGGCCAACGGCAATCAGTACGAGATGCTGCCGGCGGCGGTCTATGAGCAGCCGATATTCCAGCCCAGAGGCCTGTTCGGGCCGATGCTCTGGGTCAACGACCCGGACGGAGTGCGCCGCGTCCTGCTCGACAACGTCGCCAACTATCCCAAGACCGACATGGAGAAGCGCTTCTTCACCGCCATGTTCGGCGAGGGGCTGTTAGGCAGCGATGGCGCGACCTGGAAGGCCCATCGCAAGGTCATGGCGCCGGCCTTCGATCCGCGCAGCGTCGCCGCCTACGCGCCCGCCATGGCCGAGACCGCCCAGGCCTTCCGCGAACACTGGGACGCCCTGGCCAATAATCCGCAGGTCGATATCGCCGAGGAGATGACGGCGCTGACCTTGCAGATCATCTGCAGGACCATGTTTTCGTCCGACGCCGACGACCTGATCGAACTGACCGGCAAGACGCTCGGCTTCACCCAGACGGCGCTCAACTTCAGCCTTCTCGACATCCTGCCGATCATCGGGCCGCGGCGGATGCGGGCGCGGGAGGACGCCATCCACGCCGACTTCGCCACCCTGGACGCGGCCGTTTATCGCATGATCGCCGAACGCGAAAAGAACCTGGCCGTCGCGCCCAAGGACCTGCTCACCCGCCTGATCGCCGCCAAGGATCCCGACAACGGCGCCGGCCTGAACGCCACCGAGGTGCGCGACGAGGTGATCACCATCTTCATGGCCGGCCATGAGACCACCGCCGTGACCATGACCTGGGTCTGGTACCTGCTCTCCCAGCATCCCGCGGTTGA
Source organism: Caulobacteraceae bacterium (assembly GCA_965277425.1). Taxonomy (GTDB): domain Bacteria; phylum Pseudomonadota; class Alphaproteobacteria; order Caulobacterales; family Caulobacteraceae; genus Poindextera. The sequence continues at coordinate 31,278 of CBDICR010000006.1, read as the reverse complement.
AGCCAGGCTGCATGCGGAGCTGGACGCCGTCCTGGGCGATCGAACGCCCACCGCCGAGGACGTCGCCAACCTGACCTACACGCGCATGGTCATCGAGGAGGCCATGCGCATCTATCCGCCCGCGCCCGGCGTCTCGACCCGGGTGGCGCTGACGGACGACGAGATTTGCGGCGTAAAGGTGAAAAAGGGAACCCGCATCGCCATCGCGCCCTGGGTGCTGCATCGCCACCGCACGCTCTGGACCGATCCGGAGCGGTTCGATCCGGATCGGTTCAGCGTCCAGCGCAGCCTCGGGCGGCCACGCTTCGCCTATCTGCCCTTCGGCGGTGGCCCCCGCGTCTGTATCGGCGCGGTCCTGGCCATGACCGAGGCCGCCCTGATCCTGGCCGTGCTGGCCCAGCGCTACCGGCCGCGGCTGGCCGAGGGCGAGACGGTGACCCTGCAGACCCGCATCACGCTGCGCCCCAAGGGCGGCATGAAGATGCGGCTGGAGCGGCGGGACGGGGCTTAGCCCTCTTGAACCCTCGCCCCGCGCAGCGGGGAGAGGGCGGGGGCGAGGGTTCTAAAGGGCGGCGAAGCGGATTAACTGCCGGCTTGATCGCTCAACCGGAGTTCCAGCCCATGCCCCAGCGCCTGTCTGGCCATCACGTCGCGGTGCTGCTGGGCGGCCTTTCGCCCGAGCGGGAGGTATCGCTGGTCTCCGGGCGCGAGTGCGCCGATGCGCTGGAGCGGCTGGGCGCCAAGGTCAGCCGCATCGACGCCGGCCGCGACCTGGCCGAGGTCCTGGCCAGGCTCAAGCCCGACGTGGTCTTCAACGCTCTGCATGGAGTCTGGGGCGAGGACGGGACGGTGCAGGGGGTGCTGGAGACCCTGGCCCTGCCCTATACCCACTGCGGCGTCCTGGCTTCGGCCCTGGCCATGGACAAGGTCAAGGCCAAGGCGGTGATGGCCGCCGCTGGGGTCATCGTGCCCGGCGGCGGGCTGTTCGACCGCTTCGCGGCCGCGCGCGACCACGTCATGGCGCCGCCCTATGTGGTCAAGCCGAACGCCCAGGGCTCCTCGGTCGGGGTCTTCCTGGTCTTCGAAGGCGCCAACAGCCCGCCGCAGGCGCTGGCCGCGCCGTCCTGGACCCTGGGCGACGAGGTGCTGATCGAGCCCTATATCCGCGGCCTGGAGCTGGCCGTTGCGGTGATGGACTGCCAGGCCTTGACCGTCACCGAGATCGTCCCGCGCACCGGCTTCTACGACTACGAGGCCAAGTACGGGGAGGGCGGCTCGGCCCACTTCCTGCCCGCCCGCATGCCGCCGCAGGCCGCCGATCGGGCCTTGCGCATGGCCGAACTCGCGCACGCCTCGCTTGGTTGCCGGGGCGTTACACGAGTGGATCTTCGTTATGACGACATTAACGACATTCTGGTCCTTTTGGAGGTCAACACCCAGCCCGGCATGACGCCCACTTCGCTCGTCCCAGAGCAGGCGGCGCACCGGGGCGTGGGGTTCGACGACTTGGTGGGCTGGATCGTGGAGGATGCCTATGGCCGCGGCGATGCGAGGGGGATCGCCTAGCCGCGCGCGAGGGCGGGGACGGCCCAAACCTGCGCAACCGCCCAGGCGTCCGGCAAGGTCGCCGAAATCCAAGCCCTACGCACCCGCCAAACTCGCCGCCGCCCAGAGCCTGGGCCTGGCGCCGCTGACCGCGGTCAGCCTCGCCGCCCTGATCGTGATGGCGGGCGTCGCCGCCGTCCTGGTCACCGATCCGCGCGTGCACCGGATGCGCGACCAGGTCGCCGCCGACATCGACCACGGTCTGATCGGGCTGGGGCTGAAGGTCGCCACCGTTCAGGTCCAGGGCGCGACGCCCGCCGCCGCCGCCGACATCCTGAAGGCCGCCGCCCTGGCCAAGGGCCAGCCCATCCTGCACCTCGACCTGAACGCCCTGCGCGGCCGGGTCGAGCGCGTCGGTTGGGTCAAGTCGGCCAAGGTGATTCGGCTTCTGCCCGACACCATCGTCATCGCCATCACCCAGCGCCAGAATCTGGCGGTCTGGCAGCATGCCGGCCGCACCCTGGTGATCGACAGCCAAGGCCGCGCCATTCCCGAGGCCGATCCCGGCCAGTTTACCGACCTGCCTCTGGTGGTCGGCGAGGGGGCCGATCAGGCCGCGCCGGCCATGCTGAAGCTCCTGGGTCCGCGGACGCGACTGATGGATCGGCTCGACGCCATCGTGCGCGTCGACGATCGCCGCTGGGACCTGCGCACCAAGGACGGCGGCTTGATCGAGCTGCCGGCTGACGGCGCGGCCGCGGCGCTCAACCAGCTCGATGCGCTCGACCAGCAGTCGAGAATTCTCGATCTCGGCTTCGCGCGCATCGATTTGCGCGATCCGGACCTCGTGGCCGTGCGCCCCCGCGACGCCGGCCCCACCGCACCAACCGTCGCCAATGGCGCCTAGGGACTTTAGGACGATGAGGAGTTTTTCAGATGTCGCGGCTTGAGGATCGGCGCGAGGCCAGGGACGGGCTGAAGGCGCTGGCGGGGCGTCAGCCGGTAGTGGCGGCGCTCGACCTGGGCGCCTCCAAGGTCACCTGCTTCATCATGAAGCCGGGCGGGGTGAACCGCGAGGAGCACACCTTGCAGACCGCCGGCGTCGGGCATGTGCAGTCGCGCGGCGTGCGCGGCGGCTCGATCGTCAACATGGACGAGGCCACCGACGCCATCGCCCAGGCCGTCGAGCGCGCCGAGACGGTCGCCGGCGTCAGCGTCCAGGGCGTCGCCGTAACCACCTCGGGCGGCCAGTTGGCCAGCCATCGCGTTTCCTCCGAAGTCCAGCTCGGCGCGCGGCCGATCTCCGATGTGGACCTGAGCCGTGCGATTTCCGCGGCGGTGGCCCAGGTGCGGCTGCCCGGCCGGCGGCGGATCCATCTTCTGCCCATCACCTGGTCGGTGGATTCCCAGCGCGGCGTGCGCGACCCGCGCTCGATGTTCGGCAAGGTGCTCCGGCTCGACCTGATGGTTGTCTCGATCAGCGAGTCGATGTTCCAGATGCTGGGCTTCTGCGTCGAGCGCGCCCATCTGGAGTTCCGCGGCGTCGTCGCCGCGCCCTTCGCCTCGGGGCTGGCGGCGCTCGAGGACGACGAGATGGATCTCGGCTGCATCTGCCTCGACATGGGCGGCGGCTCGACCTCGGTCGCGGTCTTTTCCGGCGGCTCGCTGGTCCATGTCGACAGCCTCGCCGTCGGCGGCGGCCATGTGACGGCGGACATCGCGCGCGGGCTTTCCACCTCGATCGTCGGCGCCGAGCGGATCAAGACCCTGCACGGCTCGGCCATCGCCTCGGCCAACGAGGATCGCGAGATGATCGAGGCGCCGCCGCGCGGCGACGATCCGGGGGCCGGTCCGGTGATCGCGCCACGCTCCCTGCTCAAGGGCATCATTGCGCCGCGCGTCGAGGAGACGCTGGAACTGTTGCGCGAACGCCTGCGGGCGGCCGGCGCGCCGCTGGAGCCCAGCGCCGGGGTGGTACTGACCGGCGGGGCCAGCCAGCTTGCCGGCGTGCGCGAAGTCGCCGTGCGCGTCTTCGACCGTCCCGTGCGCCTGGGACGGCCGCGGCGGGTGCCGCATCTGGCCGACGCCGCCTCCGGCCCGGCCTTCTGCGCCGCCGCCGGGGTGCTGCAGCGCGCCGCCTTCGGCCCGCGCGAGGCGGTGACCTACAAGGCCAAGGGCGAGCGTTCGCGCGGGGCGCCGCTCGACGCCCATGCCACCCCGTTCACCCGCGCCGCCGTCTGGCTGCGCGACAACCTCTGAATGGACTCAGTCCGGGCCCGGATCGAAGACTAAGGCGGAAATTGGCCGCGACCTCGGCCGCGAAGCGTCACAATCGCTTTTCAATCAACAATTTTTCTCGTGCGACAAAGTCGACGCGGCGCCGACTCACGCTAATGCGGTTAACCACCAATTAACGTTATTCGGCGCTGAATCAGGGCATCCGTCGCGGGCCCGGCAGACGGGTCGCCGGTCGTTGCTGCCGCACGGAAGTTAAGGACGAGGGGTCCACATGGCTATTCATCTCTCCGCGCCGCGGACCACCGAACTGAAGCCGCGCATCGTGGTCTTCGGCGTCGGGGGCGCTGGCGGCAACGCCGTCAACAATATGATCGAGTCGGGCCTGGAGGGCGTCGAGTTCGTCGTCGCCAATACCGACGCCCAGCAACTGGCCTTCTCGAAGACCGAGCGGCGCATCCAGCTCGGGGTCACGGTGACCCAAGGGCTCGGCGCGGGCGCCCATCCCGAGATCGGCATGTCAGCGGCCGAGGAGTCCGGCCTGGAGATCGGCGAGCACCTCGACGGCGCGCACATGGTCTTCATCACTGCCGGCATGGGCGGCGGCACCGGCACGGGCGCGGCCCCGATCATCGCCAAGAGCGCGCGCGAACGCGGCATCCTGACGGTGGGCGTGGTCACCAAGCCCTTCACCTTCGAAGGCCGTCACCGCATGCGGCTGGCGGATGCGGGCATCGCCGAGCTGCAACGCTATGTCGACACCCTGATCGTCATTCCCAATCAGAACCTGTTCCGCATCGCCAACGAGCGCACAACCTTCGCCGAGGCCTTCGCCATGGCCGACCAGGTGCTGCATTCGGGCGTGCGTTCGATCACCGACCTGATGGTGCTGCCCGGCCTGATCAATCTCGACTTCGCCGACGTGCGTACGGTGATGACCGAGATGGGCAAGGCGATGATGGGCACCGGCGAAGCCACCGGCGAAGATCGCGCCCTGGTCGCCTCGCAGAACGCCATCGCCAATCCGCTGCTCGACGAAGTCTCGCTGAAGGGGGCGCGCGCGGTGCTGGTCAATGTGACCGGCGGCCTGGACATGACCCTGCTCGAGGTCGACGAAGCGGCCAACGCCATTTCCGATCAGGTCGATCCGGAAGCCAATATCATCTTCGGCGCGGCCTTCGATCCGTCGCTGGAGGGCAAGATCAGGGTCTCGGTCGTCGCCACCGGCATGGACGGCCAGTCGATCGCCGCCATCGAGCCCAAGCCCGCCAAGGCGGCCCAGCCGGCCATGGCGCCGATGACCATGCGCGAACCGGCCGCGGCGCGCGAATCGGTCGCCGCAACGGCCAGCATCGCCACGGTCCAGCCGCAGCCCGAACCGCGTGTCATCGAACCGGTCGCGGCCGAGGCCGCGCCTGCAGCTCCTGTCGCGGGAGGGCTCGACCTGGCCGCCGAGGCCAGGCCCGTCTTCACGCGCGATGCGCCCCTGACCTTGGACTTGAAGCCGCAGGGCGATCTCTATGAGGCGCCGGCGGTGATCGAGCCTGTTCGCATCGCCGCCAAGGCGGAGCCTGTGGTTGAGGCCGAGGTCCCGCTCTTTCCCGGCCGGCTCGCGGTCGGCGACGACGCCCGCCAGCAGAAAAGCGGCGGCTGGCTCAGCCTGTTCGGCGGCCGCGCCCGCAACGATCAACCGCCGCCGCTGCGCGATTATCGCGGCGACCCGACCCCGGTCCTGCAGGCCAGGGCCGCGGCGAGCGCCCAGGCCCAGGCCCAGGCCGCTCCCGAAGACCAGGCCGAGGCCGGCGAGGATCTGGAAATCCCCTCCTTCCTTCGACGCCTGGCCAATTAGATCCGCGCTTCTCTCCTTGCGGACCGATGTCGAATTTACGGGTGGCGGCCAATTCCTCTTCCCCGCCGCGGGGAAGAGGAATTTCGGCCTGGCCTGTGTTCGGCTTTCCTGAAAAAAATCAAAGACTAAGTCTCGAAACATTCCGACACGGAAGTTGAGTTGCCGCTTGGCTGGCGTCATCCTAAGGCGTCGGGTCAGGGTTTTGGCGACGGTGTCGCCGGATTTGGACAGGTGATTGCGCGTGGCGGCATCGGCGGTCTTTCAACATACGCTTCGCGCCCCCGTCCTTTTCGAAGGCGTCGGCCTGCATAGCGGTCAGACCATGACCTGCGTCCTTCGCCCGGCTCCAGCCGGCGCAGGAATCACCTTCATCCGCACCGATCTCTCCGGCGACAACCGCATTCCCGCCCGGGCCGAGGCGGTGACTCGCACCCAGTTGGGCACCGTGATCGGCAATGCGGCCGGGGCCGAGGTCTCGACTATCGAGCATCTGATGTCCGCCTTCGCGGCGCTTGGCGTCGACAACGCCATCGTCGAGCTGGATGGCCCGGAGCTGCCGATCATGGATGGCTCGGCCGCGCCCTTCGTGCGGCTGATCGACCAGGCCGGCCTCAGGCGCCAGCAGGCGTTGCGACGCTATATCGAGGTCATCGAGCCGATCGAGATCGTCGACGGCGACAAGCGCGCCGCCCTGGTTCCGGCCGATCGCTTCGAGATGGCCTTCGAGATCGACTTCGCCAGCGCCGCCATCGGCGGTCAGCGCATCGACATCGTCCTCGACGAGGCCGCCTTCCGCGACGAACTGGCGCAGTGCCGCACCTTCGGCTTCCTGCACGAGGTGGAGGCGCTCAGGAAGGCCGGCCTGGCCCGCGGCGGTTCGATGGAGAACTGCCTGGTCATCGACGGCGACGAGCTGATGAACCCGGAGGGGCTGCGGACGCGCGACGAGTTCGTGCGGCATAAGGCCCTGGATGCGCTCGGCGACCTCTATCTGCTCGGCGCGCCGGTGATCGGCCGTTTCGAGGGCGTGCTTGCCGGCCATACCCTGAACAACGCCCTGGCGCGCGCGCTTCTGGCCCGTCCCGAAGCCTGGCGCGCGCGGCTTTACACCGAAGACCTGGCTGAGGCGGTCTGAGACGTCCGGCGAGCGCGGCCATCCGGTTTGCGCGGCGCCGGAGCTAGTGTAGAAGCCTCAAGCCTGTTCACTATCTTCACTCGGCGCGGGGGCGTCTTGCTCGAGGTCATCGTCCGTGCTCGCTAAGGTCCGGGTTCGTCCCGCTTTCGCCGTCGTCATCGCCCTGGCCGTCGCGCTGGGTGGGTGCGCGCTCCTGCATTCGAAGAAAAAGTCGGACACCACCTACGCCGACCAGCCGGTGGAGCAGCTCTATTCCGTCGGCGCCGAAAAGCTCGATGCACACCGGTGGAGCGAGGCGGTGACCTATTTCAAGGAGGTCGAGCGCCAGCACCCCTATTCGGAATGGTCCAGGCGCGCGATCCTGATGGAGGCCTATGCCCACTACCAGGCGAACGATTACGACGAGGCCATCTCGGACGCCAACCGGTTCATCGAACTCTATCCAGGCAACGGATCGGCGTCCTACGCCTACTATCTGAAGGCGGAGTGCTATTTCGAGCAGATCCTCGACGTCGGCCGCGACCAGGCGGCGACCGAGCAGGCGGCCAGCGCCATGCGCGAGGTCTCCAGGCGCTTCCCGCGCACCGAATACGCCACTGACGCCCACCTGAAGACGGACATGATCAACGACCAGCTGGCCGGCAAGGAAATGACCATCGGCCGCTACTATCTGCGCAACGGCGACACGCTGGCCGCCATCGGCCGCTTCAAGACCGTGCTCGACCGATACCAGACCACCAGCCACACGCCCGAAGCGCTCGAGCGGCTGGTCGAAGCCTATCTGACGCTTGGCCTGATCGAAGAGGCCAAGCGCAACGCCGCGGTGCTGGGCTACAACTATCCCGGCGACTACTGGTACAGCACCGCCTACAAACTGATGACCGACAAGGGCTTGCGGCCCTCGATCAAGCCGACCGGAAATGGCCGCCAGGGGTTCTTCAGCCGCGCCTCCAATTTCTTCTCGCCGGCTCCGATGACGCCGCCCGCGACGGGTCTGTCCACGGCCGCCGCCGAGTCGCCGGCGGCGGCCATGTCGGCGCCGTCCTCGACCCCGCCGGCGACCAAGCCGAAACATGCCTGGTGGGATCCGCTCGGCCTGAGCAAGGCCCCGCCGCCGCCCGCCACGAGCTGACCCGCGTCATTGTCGCGCTATCGCGGTTGACGCGCGGCGATTTGCGGCGATCCTCCGACCTATGCTGATCGGGCTGGCCATCCGCGACATCGTGCTGATCGAAACGCTCGATCTGGCCTTCGGGCCCGGCTTGACCGCGCTCACCGGCGAGACCGGGGCGGGCAAGTCGATCATCCTCGACGCCCTCGGCCTGGCCACCGGCGCGCGCGCCGACGCGGGCCTGGTGCGCCGCGGCGCGGCCCAGGCCCAGGCCACCGCCATCTTTTCGCTCGCGCCCGACCATCCGGCCTGGGCCTACCTGGCCGACAAGGGGCTTGGCGAGAGCCCGGACGACGACCTGGTGCTGCGCCGCCAGCTGGGCGCCGACGGCCGCTCCAGGGCCTTCGTCAACGATCAGGCGACCAGCGTCGGCGTGCTGCGCGACTTGGGGAACATGCTGCTGGAGGTGCATGGCCAGCACGAGACGGTGGGCCTGCTCGATCCGCGAACCCACCGACCGCTGCTCGACGCCTTTGGCGGCCTGAAGGCCGAGGCCGGCGCCTGCATCGAGGCCTGGAGCGCCTGGCGCGCCGCGCGCGAGCGGGCGCAAGCCCTGGCGGAGGCCGCGCGGAGCGCCGCGTTCGAGACCGAAGACCTGACCTTGCGCCTTGGCGAACTCGACCGGCTCAGCCCGCGCCTGGGCGAGGAGACCGAACTGGCCGAGCAGCGCGCCCTGCTGGGCGCCGGCGAAAAGGCCCTGGCCGACGTCGCCGCCGCCCGCGACGCGTTCGGCGACAGCCTGACCAGCCGCCTGGCCCAGGCCTTCCGGGCGCTGGAGCGGGCGCGGGACCGGACGCTGCAGGCCGGGGTCGGCGCCGACGGCCCCGCCGTCCAGCGCCTCGCCGAGGCCGCCGCGGCGATCGACCGCACCCTGGTCGAGGCTACCGAAGCGGCCGTCGCGATCGACGCCGCCGGCGCCGCCTTCGATTTCGAACCGGACCTCCTGGAGAAGGCCGAGGAGCGGTTGTTCGCTCTGCGCGCCATGGCCAGAAAGCTCGGCGTCGCCGTCGACGACCTGCCCGGCCGGCGCACGGCCTTCGCCGAGGCCCTGCGCGCCGGCGAGACCAGCCTGGAGGCGCTGTTGGCCGCCGAGGCCGCCGCCGCCGTCGCCCGCGCCGCCTATCTTGAGTCCGCCAGGGCCCTGACCGCGGCCCGCCGCGCCGCCGGCGACCGGCTGACGGCCGCGGTGGAGGCCGAGCTTGGTCCCCTGAAGCTCGACAAGGCCCGTTTCCGCGTCGCGGTCGAGCCGCTGGAGGAGGATCGCGCCGGCCCCTCGGGCGCCGACCGCATCGCCTTCGAGGTCTCGACCCTGCCCGGCGCGCCCTTCGGGGCCCTGGACGCCATCGCCTCGGGCGGTGAACTGGCCCGTTTCGCCCTGGCCTTGAAGGCCTCGCTCGCCGGCCGCGCCGACCAGGCCCAGCCGCTGATGATCTTCGACGAGGTCGACCAGGGCGTCGGCGGCGCCGTCGCCGATGCGGTGGGGCTGCGGCTGAAGCGGCTCGCCGCCGAGGCCCAGGTGGTCGTCGTCACCCATTCGCCGCAGGTGGCCGCCCGCGCCGACGCCCATTGGCGCGTCGTGAAGCTGGGTGAGGCCGACAAGGTCCGCTCCGGCGTCGAGACCCTGGCGCCCTCGGCGCGCGAGGAGGAGATCGCCCGCATGCTCTCCGGGGCCGCCGTCACCGACGCCGCCCGCGCCGCGGCCAGGGCTTTGATGCGGGGATAGGCTTACGCGAGAAGCCGGGCGAGGCGACGATCGGGCGATGGCCCGAACGGGTTGGTCACCACCACGCCGCGCCAACTGAACCCGTCCTGAAAATCTTCGGTCAGCAAAAGGTCGCACCGCGTTTCGGCCGCCGCGGCCAGGATCAGGCTGTCATAGATCTGCAGTCCGTGATCGCTTGCCAAGTCCAGGGCGGCCTCGAAAACGGATTGATCGGTGTCGATCAATTCCAATCGCGCAGCCCACTCGCGGACTCGATCGGACGCTTCCGCTGGCGCAAGACGAGCCTTGCGGACGAGGACGGAATGAAGCTCCGCCAACGCTTGTCGCGCGACGACCAGGGTTGCTTCGTCCGTTTCAGCGAGAAGGCGCAGAGCGATGGCGCACTTGGCCTTGTCTTCAGGCGCGCGTTCTATGCCCTCGGCATAGGCAACGACATTGGTGTCAAGCGCCAGGCGCAAGTCGCTCTCAATCGCGCTCGTAGAGCTCTTGCCGGGTCCACGGACCGACAACCATCGGCGTCTGCGACTTCAGGCGTTTCATGAAACGGTCGTGGGCCTCCAGCCGCAATTTTTCCGCATCGTCGGCCTGATGACCCCGAACCGGACCCAACTCCGCCACCGGTTCGCCGTGGGACGTGATCGTGATCCGCGCGCCTTCACGCGCCGCGCGCAACAGCTTGGAGAAGCTGCGGTTGGCCTCGGCGGCGGCGACGGTTAGGCTGGTCTTGCTCATGCTCACTACAGTAGTGCTTTTTGCCTGAAACTCAAGCTGCCGCTCCGGATCCTCGATGCCGAAACCCGTCGCCGAACTGACCGAGGCCGAGGCCGTCGAGGAGCTGACTTCGCTCGCCGACGAGATCGCGGCCAACGATATCCGCTATTTCCAGGACGATGCGCCCAGCCTGTCGGACGGCGACTACGACGCCCTGAAGCGGCGCAATGGCGAGATCGAGGCGCGGTTTCCGCATCTGGTGCGCGAGAATTCGCCATCCCTGCGCGTCGGCGCGGCGCGGGCGGAGGCCTTCTCGCCGGTCGAGCATGGCACGCCGATGCTGTCGCTCGACAACGCCTTTTCCGACGCCGACGCGGTCGAGTTCGACGCCCGCGTGCGCCGCTTCCTGCGCCTGGGCGAGGCGGTGGTCGCCTATACGGCCGAGCCGAAGATCGACGGCCTGTCCGCCTCGCTGCGCTATGAGCGCGGCGTGCTGGTCCAGGGCGCCACGCGCGGCGACGGGCGGGTCGGCGAGGACGTGACCGAAAACCTGCGCACCCTCGGCGAGATTCCGCACCGGCTGAAGGGCGAGGGCTGGCCCGACCTGATCGAGGTGCGCGGCGAGGTCTATTTCGGCCATGACGACTTCGCGGCCCTGAACGCGGCGGCGCAGGCCGCCGGCCAGCGCACCTACGTCAATCCGCGCAACGCCGCCGCCGGTTCGCTGCGCCAGATCGACGCCAAGATCACCGCCCAGCGCCGGTTGCGCTTCTTCGCCTATGCCTGGGGCCTGATCAGCGCGCCCTTCGCCGAGACCCAATGGGAGGCGCTGACCGCGCTGAAATCCTGGGGATTTCCGGTGACGCCGCAGGCCGCTCGGGTCGAGGGCGCCGAGGGCCTGTTCGCCGCCTACGATACCATGCAGGCGACGCGCCCCAAACTCAGCTTCGACATCGACGGGGTGGTCTACAAGGTCGACCGGCTGGACTGGCAGGGGCGGCTGGGCTTCGTCTCCCGCTCGCCACGCTGGGCGGTGGCGCGCAAGTTCCCCGCCGAGCAGGCCAGGACCGTGCTGCGGGCCATCGACATCCAGGTCGGCCGCACCGGCGCCATAACCCCGGTGGGGCGCCTGCGGCCGGTGACGGTCGGCGGCGTGGTGGTCGAGAACGCCACCTTGCACAATGCCGACGAGATCGCGCGCAAGGACCTGCGCATCGGCGATACGGTCATCATCCAGCGCGCCGGCGACGTCATCCCGCAGATCGTCTCCGTCGTGCGCGACGAGCGGCCGAAACGCACCCGGCGCTACGTCTTCCCGACCCATTGCCCCTGTCCGCTGCATACCGAGCTCAAGCGCGAGACCACCGCGTCGGGCGCCGACACGGTGGTGCGCCGATGCACCGGCGAATTCGCCTGTCCGTTCCAGCGCATCGAACACCTGATCCACTTCGTCTCGCGCCGCGCCTTCGACATCGAGGGCCTGGGCGTCAAACAGCTGCAGGCCTTTTTCGACGAGGGCCTGATCACCGAGCCCGCCGGCATCTTCCGCCTCGGGCGCAATCCCGAAGCCCTGGCGATGCTGCGGGACCGCGACGGCTATGGCGAGACCTCGGTGGCCAATCTGGTGCGCGGCATCGAGGCCAGGCGGACGATCGCGCTCGATCGCTTCATCTATGGGCTGGGCATCCGCCACATCGGCGAGACCACGGCGGTAACCATGGCGCGCGGCTATCTGACTGCGCCGGCCTTCCTCGAAGCCATGGACCGCGTCGCCGAGCGCGATCCGGAGGCCATGGCCGAGCTGGACGCCCTGGACCAGGTCGGAACCGCGGTGATCGAGGCGGCGGCGGCCTTTTTCGCCGAGGACCACAACCGGCGCATGGTCGCCAACCTCGCCGACCAGCTCGACATACTGGGCGCCGAGGCCCCCAAGACCGACACCGCCGTCGCCGGCAAGACGGTGGTCTTCACCGGATCGCTGGAACGCCTCACCCGCGACGAGGCCAAGGCCCAGGCCGAATCCCTCGGCGCCAAAGTCTCATCCTCGGTCTCCAAGAAGACCGACATCGTCGTCGCCGGACCGGGCGCCGGCTCGAAACTGAAGACCGCGGCGGAACTCGGCCTGCAGGTGCTGACCGAAGACGAATGGCTGGCGCTGATCTCTGGAACCCTCGCCCCTAATCCTCCCCCGGAGGGGGAGGGGGACCACCCGTAGGGTGGTGGAGGGGGTTTGCCGCGCCTTGGCGTTGAAAAGCCCGGCTCTGAGATTGAGCTTGAAACGGGCGCGGCTGGCATCGTACCCCCTCCACCGCGTTGCACGCGGTCCCCCTCCCCCTACGGGTGAGGATCTAGAGAGCGGCGCAAGCCTTGGTCAGCCAGGCGCGGACGTCGCTCGGGACCAGCGGACCGATCACTTCAAGCACCCGCGCGTGATAGGCGTCGAGCTGGGCGGTTTCCTCCGGCGTCATCAGCGCCGTTTCCACTAGCCGCCGGTCGATGGGCGCCAGGGTCAGGGTCTCGAAGCCCAGCATCGGCCGCTCGCCGCCGGGCACGGGCGCGGGCTCGGTGACCACCTGCAGGGTCTCGATGCGGATGCCGAACGCGCCCTCCTTGTAGTAGCCGGGCTCGTTGGAGACGATCATGCCCGGCTGCAGCGCCACGGTGCTGGGCGCCTTGGAGATGCGTTGTGGCCCCTCGTGGACCCCCAAATAGCTGCCGACGCCGTGGCCGGTGCCGTGGTCGTAGTCGAGGCCGGCGGCCCAGAGCGGCGCGCGCGCCAGCGGATCGAGGCTCGATCCGGTGGTCCCAGGCGGAAACCGCACCCGCGCCAGGGCCAGATGGCCTTTCAGCACGCGGGTGAAGCGGTCGCGCATCTCCGCGCTCGGCTCGCCGATGGCGACGGTGCGGGTCACGTCGGTGGTGCCGTCGAGATACTGGGCGCCGGAATCGACCAGCAGCAGCGAGCCCTCCTGCACCCGCTTATTCAAACGTAGCGTCGGGCGATAGTGGACGATGGCGCCGTTCGAGGCCGCGCCGGCGATGGTGTCGAAGGACAGGTCCTTCAGCGCTCCGGTCTCTTCGCGGAAGCCCTCGAGCCTGCGCACCACCTCGACTTCGTCGGGCAGGGCGGTCTGGGCGTCGGTGGCCAGCCAGTGCAGGAAGCCGGTCAGGGCCGCCCCGTCGCGGATGTGGGCGCGGCGAGCGCCTTCGATCTCGACGGCGTTCTTGCGCGCGCGGGGCAGGGCGGTGGGGTCGGGCGCGCGCACGATCTCGGCGCCGGCCGCCCGCAGGGTCTCGAAATACCAGGCGGAGGACTGGCCGGGATCGACCACCACCTTGCGGCCGTTCAGGGCCGCCAGGGCCGCGGGCAGGGCCTCGGGCGCGGACAGGGCCACCTCGTTGCCCAGCCAGGCGCGCAGATCGTCCGAAACCTTGGCCGGATCCAGGAACAGCGAGGCCGAGCCGTCAGCGTTCAGGACGGCCTGGGCCAGCGGCAGGGGCGAGCGGATCACGTCGCCGCCGCGGATGTTGAACAGCCAGGCGATCGAGGCCGGCGCCGTCAGCACGGCGGCGTCCGCGCCGCTGTCGCGCAGGCCCTCGCCGATGCGGACGCGCTTTTCGGCGGACGGCTCGCCGGCGAATTCGAGCGGGTGGGGAAGGACGGCGGCGCTGGGCTGGGCCGGGCGCGCCTCGCCCCAGGCCTGGTCGAGCGGGTTGGCGGCGACGGGCTTCAGCGCCGCGCCGGCCTTGGCCGCCGCCGCGCTCAGCCGCTCCAGCGCATCGGGGCTGTGCAGGCGCGGGTCGTAGCCCAGGGTCTGGCCCTTGGCGAGCGCGGTCTCCAGATAGGCGGGCACGCCGCCGTCCATCAGGTCGCGCACCTCGAACAGGCTCTGGTCCACCTGGTCGCGGACCTGCAGCGCATAGCGGCCATCGACGAAGATGGCGGCCTTGTCCTTCAAGATCACCGCCGCCCCGGCCGAGCCGGTGAAGCCGGTGGCCCAGGCCAGCCGGTCGTTGGCGGCCGGCAGGTATTCGTTCTGGTGCTCGTCCTCGTGCGGCGCGAGGAAGCCGTCCAGGCCTTGCGCCGCCATGGCCTGGCGGATCAGGGGCAGGTGCTGACCGCCAAAGGAGGGGTCGGTGGTTTCGTCGAAGGTCTGGCGCATAGACGAAACCTAATACCGCTCAGGCCCGCGCGCCATCACCAGCGTGACCCAGGCGTCGCGATAGAGCCTGTGCTCGAATTTCAGGCCTTGCGCCAGGTAGGCGGCGCGCACCCGGCGCTCCTGGCCACGCAGCAGGCCGGAGAGGATGACGCGGCCGCCCGGCGCCAGGGCGGCGGCGATGGGGTGCGCCAGGCCGATCAGCGGCCGGGCCAGGATGTTGGCGAAGATCAGGTCGTAGGGCGCCTTGGCGCGAACGGCGGTATTGGCCAGGCCGCTGGCGGTGGAAAAGCGGATCTTGGCGGCGTTGAGGCGGGCGTTCTCGCCGGCGATCCGCACCGAGGGCCGGTCGATGTCCGTGCCGCGCACGATGCGGCTGCCGGTCCGCGCCGCGGCGATGGCCAGGACCCCGGTGCCGGCGCCGACGTCGAGCACCCGGGCGAAGCGGCGGGCCTTCAGCAGCCGGTCCAGTTCGATCAGGCAACCGACCGTGGTGCCGTGATGGCCGGTGCCGAAGGCCGCGCCGGCCTCGATGCGCAGATTGACCGTGTTCGGCGGCGCGCGGCCCCGGTCGTGCTGGCCGAAGACGAAGAAGCGGCCGGCGCGCACCGGCGGCAGGCCAGACAGCGCCATGGCCAGCCAGTCGGCGTCGGCCAGCGCCTCGACGGTCACCGTCAGGTCCGGCCAGCCGCCCAGCAGGCGGCGAAAGCCCTCGGCCTCGTCTGCGGTCACCGGAAAGGCGTCGATGCGCCAGACGCCCCTGGCCTCGTCCTCCTCCAGGATGGAATAGGTCGCCGCCTCCAGGGCGGGGTCGGCGTCGATGGCGCCGGCGGCGGCTTCGGCGGCAAGCCGTGGGCCGCGGGCGACGATCTGTAGGGCTTGCTCTGTCACGGCCGCCCTCTTACGGCGCCGCGTCCATCTTGTTGCAAAAACTTGATCGTAAGGTCCGGGATCGAGATTAAGCGCCGCGACGCGCCCATACCAGATCCGCTCATTCCCGCGAAAGCGGGAATGAGCGGATCTTGCAGCATTGCGGTCAGCTCCGGCGCCTTGAGCGCGTTCCGTCCCGCGCCTAGGGTGCCGACCACGAGCACCCCAAGGAGACCGCCCATGTCCGAGTCCGTCTACGACATCCCCGTCAACCGCATCGACGGCGCCCCCGCCTCGCTCGGCGACTACAAGGGCAAGGTGGTTTTGGTGGTCAACGTGGCCTCCAAATGCGGCCTGACCCCACAATATGAGGGGCTGGAAAAGCTCTACGAAACCTATGGCGACAAGGGCCTGGTGGTGACCGGCTTTCCCGCCAACGAGTTCGGCGGCCAGGAGCCGGGGACGAATGCCGAGGTCGCCGACTTCTGCACCACCAATTTCGGGGTGAAATTCCCCATGTTCGAAAAGATCGTCGTTAAGGGCGAGGGCCAGCACCCGCTCTATGCCGCCCTGACCAAGGCCGTCCCCACCGCCGAAGGCGCCGGCGACCGCGCCCCTGCCGACGGCTCGGTGATGTGGAATTTCGAGAAATTCCTGCTCGCCAAGGACGGCCGCGTCGCCCGCCGCTTCAACCCCCGCATGACCCCCGACGACCCGATCATCGTCGGCGCCATCGAGGAAGAACTGGCGAAATAGCGCCAGGCGCCATGGACGGACCGACGGCGACCAAGGCTCGCGCGCGCTCGCTGCGCCGCCGGATGAGCCTGCCGGAGGTGCTGCTCTGGAAAGGCCTTCGACGCAAAGCGCTCGGCGGCCATTTCCGCCGACAGCATCCGATCGGCGTCTATGTGCTCGACTTCTATTGCGATCGCGCCAAGCTCGCCGTCGAGATCGACGGCCAGACCCATAGCCTGGCCGGCGCGCCGGAACGGGATGCCAAGCGCGACGCCTGGCTCGCAAGCCAGGGTGTCCGCACCCTTCGCCTGCCGGCGACCTACGTCCTCGCGCACCTGGACGACGCCCTCGAAACCATCCGCGCCACCCTCGATCCTCCACCGTAGGGGGAGGGGGACCATGCGAAGCATGGTGGAGGGGGTTCGCCGCGCCTCGGCGCTTGAAAGCTAATCGCGGACCATATCCTGAAACGGGCGCGGCCGGCGTCGCACCCCCTCCACCGCGTTGCACGCGGTCCCCCTCCCCCTACGGGTGAGGATCAAGGTTCGACAACCTACGCCGCCAGGCTCTGCTGGTCGCTGAGCACGCGCCAGTGGACGTCGGCGACGATGGCCAGAAGGCGCATCAGGGTGCGTTCCGGGGCCTTGGTGGGATCGAAGCGGGCCTTGGGGTTCAGGGCCGACAGCACCGCCTCGTCTCCGCCGGCCAGCACCCGCGCGCACATGCTCCATTGCTCGAACAGCCGGCCCTCGACCTCGCCCTGGCTGAGCGGCAGCACATGGTGGTGGCGCGGATCGGTGGTGACGGTCTCGAACAGGGCCTCGACCGCGGCGCGCGGCCCCTCAAGCGCCTGCACGAACCAGCCCTTGTGGGCGATCAGCAGGCCGGTGATGCGCGCCATGCGGTTCTTAACGATGGAGCGGGTGACGATGTCGGTCAGCGCCGCCTTCAGGTCGTCCTGGCACACCGGGGCGATATGGCTGGCATAGATCAGACGATAGGTCGGCGCGATCGGCACGGGGGCGGGCTCTCGAGGCTTGGCTTAAGCGGGCGAGCCTAGAGCGGACAGGATGAGCGGCCGGTGAATTTTGCGAAAAATAATATGGGCGCTTCCCCTCGATGGGGGAGGGTTGGGTGGGGGTGTGGCCGTCGCGAGAAAGATAGGTCGCGTTCGGCGCCGACCGGGATTTCACGTCATCGCCGGCGCTAACACCCCCATCCCGACCTTCCCCCATCGAGGGGGAAGGAGAAGACCTTGGGCGCGGTGCTTACGACCCCACGGCGTTCCGGTGCAGGATGGTCAGCAGGGTCTTGGCCTTTTCCGGCAGGTCGGTGGCGATCCGCGAGGCCAGCTCGCGCACCCCGGCGGGATAGGCCTCGCCGCCTTCGGCGATCTCCAGGGCGCGCAGGGCCATGGCCTCTAGTTCGGCGCCCACCGCCTCGACCTGTTCGGCGGCGAGAATGCGCGCCTCCCATTGCAGGCGACGGATACGCTCGGTGACGGACTCCGGACCGCGCGCGAGGTTGACCACCTCGCTGCCGGCGGGCGGTGCGCCGTCGAGTTCGGTATCGGGCACTGGGCTGAGGTGGCGAACGGCCATGAGATTACGCTCCAGGGAGGGGATGGAGGACGGCGTGACCGCAACCCCCCACGTCTACCCAACCCCGATCCAGGGCAGCCGTTCCCAAAGCCTAGGCTGATTCCCTACGCAAAAAGTCACTGTTGCCGCGAAGGCACAGCTTGCAGGTCTTCTGGCGCGCGGTCCGGCTACATCGGCGGCGCGACGCCGCCGACCCCGGTCGAAACCGCATTGGCCGTCAGCCCGCCGCCAGGCCCCGGCGCGGCCGCCAGGAACACCGAAGCGCCCGGCTGGATCAGCGACCGAGGGCCGCCCGGCACGATCTGAACGATCGGAATGCCGGCCGGCACCACCACGTGCCGCGTCCCGGACGGATAGGTCACGTCGAGCGCCCGCCCGGCGCCGACGGTCTTGACCGTGCCGACCGTGCCGTTGGTCATCATCGCGCCCGGCTGGGTGTCCCAGGGATAGTGGCCTTCGCCCATCTTCACGCCGGGCGGAAAGACGTGCACCTCGAGCGCCCGGCCCGAGCCGTTGGCCCGGGGCATTTCGGTCGTGCCGATGAAGCTGCCCGGCTTGATCGCGTCGGCGCCGATCGGCTTCATCACCGCCACCACCCAGTTCGGCGCCAGACCCACGGTCACCGACTTGCCGTCGCGGCCCTTCACGGTCAGCGAACTGGCCGTCATCGCCGTCACCACGCCGCGAACGATGTGCGGCGCCTGCGCCGCCGCCGACCCCGCGGCCATCAAGGCCAGGCCCATGGCCAGCCAAACCAGACGCTTCATGCGTTTTGCCTCCCTGTCGAGCGTCGCCTTATAGGCGAAGACGGAGGGTCGTGCGCCAGGATTCCCGCGTTCGCCATCTCGGGGACCGCGCAAAGCGCCATAACAGCGCCTGTCCGGCGCTGCTGATCTATCACGGCTGGATACTTAGGCCGCCAAATCTAACCACCACCTTGGAAAATTTTCGCCGCACATCGTTTCGCACTCTTCAGGTCTCTGTTAGGCTTTGCATGGGGCTCCGGGCGATCATCGAAATTTTGCGATCGCTTGGCGAGCAGGTCATGTCTTGGGGGTGTCCGTTCCATGCAACGTCTTAAAACCGCGCTCTTTTTGTCGGCCTTGGCCGTGGCTTCAACCGGCGCGGCGAGCGCCCGCGCGGCCGGGGTCTCGTTCCAGCTCAGATTGCCGGCGCCCACGGTCGGGGCGAGCCAGTGCCTGCCGCCGGGCGTCATCGCCCAGCGCTTGGCCCGCCAGCACTTCAGGATACAGAAGATGTACCGCAAGGGCCCGGCCTATGCGGTGACCGCAACCGGCGCCAGCGGCAACAAGGTGCTGATGATGGTGGACGGCCGCAGCGGCGGCATTGTCGGGCTCAATGTGCTGAACGCCGTGGTGGCCATCACGCCCGAGCGGACGCCGGACGCGGTCTTCATCGACGACCGCCATCCCTTCGGCGCCGTGGTCCCGGAAGTGATCTACGACAGCTGGCAGGAATACAATCAATCCCAGTGGGAGGTGGCGACGCCGCCGATCGCCATCACGGCGAGCTACGCGCCGTTCCACTACGCCGTGCCGTCCGCCTTCGTGCATGTCGCCCGCGGGCGCAGCTTCGCCATGGCGCCGCCCAGGTACAGCGGCTTTCGGCTGCAGAGCCATGGCGGCCAGTCGATCCGGTACACCGAAACGCGCCGCGAGGCCGCCGAAGAGCACGCCGCCTACCAATCCGAGCGCGCCGACCAGGCCGATTTCGACAAGGTGAACGCCCTGCAGGACGCCGCCTACGCCAACGGCCGCGCGGACGCCTTCCAGGAAACCAACCAGAGCCTGATCGACGCCCAGGCCGACGCCGCCCAGGAGCGGACCGACGCCGCCGACCAGGACGAGGCCAAGACCGACGCGGATCTGGCAAGGGACGGCGACGCCGACCGGCCTTGCACCTCATGCGAAGACGCCGACGCGAACACCGATGCGGACGCGGGCGAAGCCCCGGTCCCCGAGCCGGCGACCGCCGAGGACGCCGCCCCGGCCGACGACTCGGCGGCGCCCGGCGATACGGAAAAGGCCGCGGAAGCCTCGGATGCGGGCGGCTCGGATGCGGCCCCCGCCACCGACGCCAGCGACGCCGCCCCGGCTGCGCAGCAGGAGGATGCGGCTCCGCAGCAGGACGCGGCGCCCGAGCAGGACGCGTCGCCGGCTGCGGAGCAGCAGGACGCGGCTCCGCAGCAGGACGCCGCGCCCGAGCAAGACGCGGCTCCGCAACAGGACGCGGCGCCCGAGCAGGACGCAGCTCCGCAGCAGGACGCGGCGCCCGAGCAGGACGCAGCTCCGCAGCAGGACGCGGCTCCGGAAGAACAGCCCCAGCAGCAGGAAGAGCAGCCGCAGGATAATGGCGGCGGCAACGACATGGGCGGCGGTGACGACGGCGGCGGCGGCGGTGGCGGCGGCGGTGACGATGGCGGCGGGGGCGGCGGCGGCGGAGATGACGGCGGCGGCGGCGACAACTGATCGCTGAAGCCCGGCCTAGGCGGACGCCCGCGAAGCCGTGATCTCGGCGGCGCGGGCCTCTGCCGTTGTCCTTCGATCTAGGCCGCCGATCTCAGTCGGTAGCGCCCGCGCCCGACGAAATCGAGAAAGCCCTGGTCGCGCAACACCTGCTGCTGCTGCCTGATCTTCGGCCGCACATGCCGGTTGCCGGGATAGAGCGCCGCGAGCCGGTCCTCGTAGGCATAGACGTCATCGAGCGTGAACGCGCCGCGCCCGATCGCCTCGACGCACTTCATCACCTCGATCAGCCAGCCGCGCGCCTCGGCGCCGGCCTCGCGCAGGAAGAGGGTGGCGCGCCACTTCTCCATCACCTCGCGGCGCGGCAGCGGCAGGCCGTCGCGGACGTAGAAGATTTTGCCGCTGTCGGGGATTTGACCGAGCACGATGTTGCAACCGACCCAGCCGGCGCGCCGCGCCGTCGCCGCCAACGGCTTCCGCTGCTCGATGATCTCGCGCACGAAGAAATGCTTCGGCACGAAGAACAGATTGGTCACCCCGAACCGCGCCACGTCGTAGTTCATCAGGATCAGGCTCGGATTGTTCGAGGCCGCCAGGCGCGCACACATGACGCCGAACGCCCCGTCCACCACCTTGCGCCCGAACCGGCTCTTCGAGCTCTTCAGCTCGTACTCCTCGGCGCAGACCGCACAGAAGAAATCAGCGACCGACTTGTTGTTGGCGAAGGCGCTGATCTTCTGCGCCCCGCAATTGGGACAGAAGAGCCAGGATTGAACCCATTGCTCGGTCCAGACGCGGGCGTTCTGCGAGGCGCTGTTGAACGCGGTGACGGCTTCCTTGGAGCCGAGGTTCAGGGGTTCGTCAGGCAAGACGACCGAACGGCCGCTCAGAAGTCGCCGACCTGCGTCCCCTCGATCTCATCGCCATCGTCGCTGAGCGTGACATAGAGCCGGTCATCAAACTCCGCCGTTTGGTCGTACGCCCACTTGTAGTCACCGTGGTTCTCCCGCGCCAACTCGGCCGCTTTGACAGGGCTTTCGGCTTCAATCTGGGCGATGTAGTCGGCATAGGCATCGATGCGACAGAGAACGGTGAAGGTCGGCATCTTTTCGTCTCATTCCTCCAACGATCACGTGATTATCGGATCCTTTTCTGTAGCTTAGCAAGAGACATCCGACGGTCGAGAACCCACCCGTGCGATTTTCAGACGCGGCAAGGTTCAAGCCCGATGTAATGGACATCATTCGAACTCTAACAGCTGCCGGGACGTCCAAAGATTACCAGGGGTTGACAACCGAGAGTCGATTACGACCTGATGCGCGCCATCCGGGGAGGGTGGTGTGGCGTCAGAAATTGCAACTTGTAGACCAACGACATTTGCGGGGCTTCTGGATGCGATTGAGAAGTTCCAGTCAAAATCTTCCGTTTCGTGGTATCGCGGCTGCCACAACAAGAATCACGATTTACGGCCATCACTATTTAGACATGCCAAGAAGACTAAGAGGGATGAGATCGCGACGCTCGAAGTTGAGATAACAACGCGATTTATTCAAGGGTCTCTTCCTTTCGTCCAGCGTACGTTCGCCGATGAATGGGATAAGCTATTTTTCATGCAGCACTATGGTGTAAAGGAAGAGTTCTCTAATTGGGCGCACGAAGCTTCGTGAGTTCTTCGCGTCGGAATCGCGACCGCAAGTCCGTGCTAGGCGTTTTTTTCCGTAAGAACTCGCTCGACTACCGCTTCCCCCCAGGCCGCCCAGCCTTCCTAAACCTTGCCGCCGCTTCCGCTCGCGCCTCGGCCCGTTCGCGCTTCGGCGCTGACCGGTCCGCCGTTTCGCCTTCGCCCGTCATGGCGTCGTTGGCGAATTCCAGGTCGAGCATCTTCAGTCGCTTCACCTCGTCGCGCAGCCGCGCCGCTTCCTCAAATTCCAGGTTGCTGGCCGCCTCGCGCATCCGGGCGGTCAGGTCGCGCAGGGTGGCCTGGAAGTTGGAGCCGAGGAAGGGTTTGGCGGCTTCGGCGACGCCGGCCTCGATGCGGACGTGGTCGCGCTCGTAGGGGGAGGCGAGGATGTCCTTGATCTGGCTCTTGATGCTCTCCGGCGTGATGTTGTTGGCCAGGTTGAATTCGTCCTGCTTGTCGCGCCGGCGGCTGGTCTCGGCCATGGCGCGCTCCATCGAGCCGGTGATCGAGTCGGCATAGAGGATGACGCGGCCGTCGATATTGCGGGCGGCGCGGCCGATGGTCTGGATCAGGCTGGTCTCAGAGCGCAGGAAGCCCTCCTTGTCGGCGTCGAGGATGGCGACCAGGCCGCATTCGGGGATGTCCAGGCCCTCGCGTAAGAGGTTGATGCCGACCAGCACGTCGAAGGCGCCCAGGCGCAGGTCGCGGATGATCTCGATCCGCTCCAATGTGTCGACGTCGGAGTGCATGTAGCGCACGCGCAGGCCCTGCTCGTGCATGTATTCGGTCAGGTCCTCGGCCATCTTCTTGGTCAGGACGGTGACCAGGACGCGGTAGCCATGCCGGGCCACGTCGCGGCATTCGGCGATGACGTCGTCGACCTGGCTGAAGCCGTCCTTGGAGACCGGGCGCACCTCGACCGGCGGGTCGATCAGGCCGGTGGGCCGGATCACCTGTTCGGCGAAGACCCCGCCGGTGCGCTCCATCTCCCATTTCGACGGGGTGGCCGAGACATAGACGCTGTCCGGGCGCATCGCCTCCCACTCCTCGAACTTGAGCGGGCGGTTGTCCATGCAGGAGGGCAGGCGGAAGCCGTACTCAGCCAGGGTGAATTTGCGCCGGTAGTCGCCGCGGTACATGGCGCCGATCTGCGGCACGGTCTGGTGGCTCTCGTCGACGAACAGCAGGGCGTTGTCGGGAATGTATTCGAAGAAGGTCGGCGGCGGCTCGCCCGGCTGGCGGCCGGTGAGATAGCGGGAATAGTTCTCGATGCCGGCGCAGGAGCCGGTGGCCTCGATCATCTCGATGTCGAAGGTGGTGCGCTGCTCCAGCCGCTGGGCCTCGAGCAGCTTGCCGTTGGCCACCAGCCAGTCGAGCCGGTCCTTCAGCTCGATCTTGATGAAATTGATGGCCTGGCGCAGCGTCGGGCGCGGCGTCACATAGTGGCTGTTGGCATAGACCCGGATGGTGGGCAGTTCGGCGGTCTTGCGGCCGGTGAGCGGGTCGAACTCGACGATCGCCTCGATCTCGTCGCCGAACATCATGATCCGCCAAGCGCGGTCCTCGTAGTGGGCGGGGAAGATCTCGATGGTGTCGCCGCGGCGGCGGAAGGTGCCGCGCTCGAAGGCCTGGTCGTTGCGCTTGTATTGCTGGGCCACCAGGTCGGCCATCAGCTTCTTCTCATCGACCGTGTCGCCGACGGCCAGGTTGAAGGTCATGGCCGAATAGGTCTCGACCGAGCCGATGCCGTAGATGCAGGAGACGGAGGCGACCACGATGACGTCGTCCCGCTCCAATATGGCGCGGGTGGCGGAGTGGCGCATGCGGTCGATCTGCTCGTTGATCGAGGAGTCCTTTTCTATGTAGGTATCGGTGCGCGGGACATAGGCCTCCGGCTGATAGTAGTCGTAATAGGAGACGAAATACTCGACCGCGTTGTCCGGGAAGAAGGACTTGAACTCGGAATAGAGCTGGGCGGCGAGGGTCTTGTTTGGGGCCAGGATCAGGGCCGGGCGCTGGGTCTGCTCGATCACCTTGGCCATGGTGAAGGTCTTGCCCGAGCCGGTGACGCCGAGCAGCACCTGGTCGTGCTCGTGGGCGTTGACGCCGCTGACCAGCTCGCGGATGGCGGTGGGCTGGTCGCCGGCGGGCTCGTAGTCGGCCTTGATCACGAACCGCCGCCCGCCCTCGGACTTGGCCGGCCGCGCCGGCCGGTGCGGCGTCCACAGCGCCGGGCTGATGTCGTGCACGAAGCTCGCGGGCGCCTCCTGGACGCCGGACTCGACTGGGGAACGGGGCATGAACGGCAAGGTAGCCGCGCGAGCGGGAGATTGCCAGGGCGTCTGCTGACAGGGGGTGGCAGGAATGGAGGCTTGGCGAGGTTAGCGTCCCTTCTCCCCTCGCGGGAGAAGGTGGCCGGGCGGAGCCCGGTCGGATGAGGGGCCGCGCGGCGCTCGATGACAAGCTATGCTGCGGCTATGCCATCGCGAACGCCCGGTCTTGGTCCTCGCCCGTCATATGCGGCGCAACCCGTCGGTGACGGAGCGGCGGCTCTGGCACCTGCTGCGTGATCGAAAGCTGGAAGGGTTGAAGTTCCGCCGCCAGGTCCCGATCGGGGCCTATTTCGCCGACTTCGTCTGCTTGAGTTGCGGGATTATCGTTGAAGCCGACGGTCCGCTGCATGACCATCACCACGACGCCTGGCTGGACAGCCAGGGCTTTCTGGTCTTGCGTTTTCCGAACGAAATGATCGCCGAGCTGCCGCAGGACGTCTTCGCGGCCATTTTGGCGGCGGCCAGGACGCGCTAGTCAGCCAGGCTGGCGCGGCCCCTCATCCGACCGGGCTCCGCCCGGCCACCTTCTCCCGCGAGGGGAGAAGGGACGCGTAGCGAAAGGAGCGCTTTTCATGAAAACCCAGGACATCGAATATCACGCTGACGGGCAGAGGCTGGTTGGGTATCTGGCCGTGGACGAGGCGCGCCGGGGCAAGCGGCCGGGGATCATTGTGGCGCATGAGGGGGGCGGGCTGGGCGAGCACGCGAAACGCTCGGCGCGGCGGCTGGCGGAGGCCGGGTATGTGGCGTTCGCGCTCGACTATTATGGCGACGGCCAGCCGCTGAGCGACATGGGCCAGGTCATGGCGCGGCTGGGGGTCTGGATGGCCGATCCGACCGGCATCCGCGCGCGGGCGCATGCGGCGCTTGAGGTGCTGACCGCGCAAGCGCAGACCGACGCCGAGCGGCTGGGCGGGATCGGCTACTGTTTCGGCGGCACGACGGTGCTGGAGATGGCCCGCGCCGGCGAGCCGCTGAAGGCGGTGGTCGGCTTCCATTCCGGCCTCGCCACCGCCAGGCCGGCGGCGCGGGGCGCGGTCCGGGCCAAGGTGCTGGTGCAGATCGGCGCGGACGACCCGATCATCCCGCCCGAGCAGCGCGCCGCCTTCGAGGCCGAGATGAAGGCGGTGCAGGTGGACTGGCGCATGCTGGTCTATGGCGGCGCCGGCCACAGCTTCACCAACCCGGACGTCGACGCGATGAACCGGCCGGGCTTCGCCTATGACGAGCGCGCCGACAAGCGCTCCTGGCGCGCCATGCTCGACCTGTTCGACGAGACGTTCGGGCCGCTCTGACCTGGACGCCTCGATTCCAGGTTAGATCTTGAAATCTCTATGGATTCGTCCCGCCAAGCCTGGCCTTGGCCCAGGCCGCGTCTATGCTGCACTGCAATATGGGGTTGCCGGCCCGCCGCAATTGGGCCATAGAGGCCGTCTGTATGGATATGACTCGGCCGATCAAGTCCGGCTGATTTCGAGGCGCAAAGCGGATCTTCAGGGCAAGGCCCGGACCGTTTCGCAACTATGTCGGGGGGCCGTGTCGCCCTCGCCGAACAGGACTTAGAGCGTTTTGACCTATGATTTTAGAGCGCGCGTTTCTGCGCGTGCGCTGAACCGCGCCCTTATGTGTGTTTGCGCGGTCGGCCTGGCCACAGGCGGCGTCTATCTCGGCAGCGACCGGGCCCCGGCTCAGGTCGCCCAGGCCACGACGCCCGACCCCGTCAATCCGGTCGCCGCGATCACGCCGCGGCTCGCGCAACCGGCCCAGGCCACGCCGACGGCGCAGGCCGCCGGTCTCAGGCTTGCAACAGACACAACGTCCGCCAGGCCGTTTCGGCTCCCGGGCGCCATCGAAAAATCCTCCCGCGACGTCGATTGCCTGACCGCCGCGGTCTATTACGAGGCCCGCGGCGAGACCACCGCCGGCCAGGCCGCCGTGGCCCAGGTGGTGTTGAACCGCGTCCGCCATCCGGCCTTCCCGAAGACCGTCTGCGGGGTGGTCTATCAGGGCGTCCATACCTCCAGCGGCTGCCAGTTCAGCTTCGCCTGCAACGGCGCCTCGGACCGCCCGCGCGAACTGGGCGCCTGGCGCCGCGCGCAGGGGGTGGCCATGCACGCCCTCGCCGGCGGCGTCATGACGGCCGTCGGCGACGCCACCAACTTCCATGCCGCCCGCGCCGGGGCCAGTTTCGGCCGCGGCATGACCCGCGTCGCTCAGGTGGGCCTGCAGGTCTTCTACAAGTTCAGCGGTTATGAGGGCGCGCCGGCCCGGTTCGCCGCCGAGGCGCGGCGCTCCACCGACGACGACGCCCAGCCGGCCCAGACCGAGGGCCGTCCGAGCGGCGAATACATCCTGGCCAGCGCCCCGGCGCCGGACGTCTCCCAGCCGGTCGCGGCGACCGCCGCCAAGACCGCCGCAACCGCCAAGGCGGCCGGGAAGGACGCCCCGCCGGCGCGTTCGACCGCGGCGGCCGGCGCCTGATCCAAGGGGGCTCGCCGCGCGCGTTCGGCGCCCCTGATCTTGGTCCGCCCAGGCCCGCCGTGCAGAACGCCCGTCAGGTTCCCGTCGGCACGCCGTTCTTGACCGGCGGCGCCGCGCATCGGCCGGCGCGGGCTTCGACCACGTAGAGCAGCGCCCGGCCGTGGGCGAAGCTGCTGTGGGCGGCCATCGGGTTCGTCGGCTCGCCGGTGGTGATGCTCAGCGCTTCGGTGGAACCCTCCTCGGGCGGCTGGCTGAGCACCGACTCGTTCCAGCGCGTTATGGCGCCGCCACAGGCGGCGACCGTGGCGTCCGCCACGATGTTAGCGGCATCCGCCGAGCCCGCCAGGCTATAGGCCCAGCGGCGCACGCAATCGTCCACCGGAGCGGCGGCGTCCGTGGCCGCGATCGGCGTCGCCCCGGTCTGGGTGGTGTTGGCGTTGGTGAAATCGACGCAGAGGCCGGAATTGACCATGCGACCGCCGCCGTCGTTGCAGGCGGACAGGCCCATGGCGGCCAGGGCGAGCGCGGCCGTAAGGGTGGCTTTCTTCATCGCATTTCCTCAGCTTGCGTCGTTGAGCGCCGCGATCAGCGGGCGCAGACCTGAACCTGGCGGCGCACCAGCGCGCCGCGGTCGTCGTAATAGGACTGGGTTTCCGCGCGGCAACCGCCATAGCCGTAGGGTCCGGTGGGATAGGCCGGCGCGGGCGCCGCTGAAACCGGGTCGCCATACTGGTCGTAATAGACATAGCGCACCGCCCGCGGCTGGGCCGCGTCGGACCGGTAACGCGGGCCGTAGTAACGGGACCGATAGCCGCCGCAACCGGCGCCGGCGACTTCATGGCCGACCACCGCGCCGCCGAGGCCGCCGATCAAGGCCCCGCCGCCGCCCCTGGAGATGGAATTGCCGATCAGTGCGCCGCCGATGCCGCCAAGCACAGTGCCGGTCATCCGGCGACCGGCGCAGGAGGCGTTCGCGGTGGCGGGCAGCGCAAGAATGCAGGTCGCGAGAGCGCCGGCCAGGCCGAGCATTACCGCCGATCGAGTCATGTCTTTCACTCCACGCAGACTTCAATTGCAGGTGAAACGCGCAAACAAGCTTTGGGATGCCGTCAGCGGCGTCCTTGAGTTTCACCCGCCGCCGGCTCGATCATCCGTCAGGCTATCCGAGGCCTCGCCGTGGAGACTTGAGCGGCTCGGCGACGGGTCGTAATCCCGCATCCGATGATGGGTCTGGGATTCCATCCTCCGGCGGTGTAGCGGATAGCCGATGTGCGATTCGGTAGTTGGAACGCCGCCTGTTACAACCACAGGCGGCATGCTGTTCGGCAAGAACAGCGACCGCGAGCGTAATGAGGCGCAAGGCCTGCAGATGCTGCCGCGCCAGGTTCACGGGCGCGGCTCCAGGGTGCAGCTCACCTATGTCGAGATCGAGCAGGCCGAAGAGACTCATGCGTGCCTGATCAGCCGCCCCTTCTGGATGTGGGGCGCGGAAATGGGCGCCAATGCGCATGGCGTGGTCATCGGCAATGAGGCGATGCATTCCATTGTTCCCGCCCAGCGACGGCGGGCGCTGACCGGCATGGACCTGGTCCGGCTGGGCCTGGAGCGGGCGGCGACAGCGGCCGAGGCGGTTTCGGTCATGACCGAACTGCTGGAGCGTCACGGCCAGGGCGGCGACTGCGGCCATCTCGGCCGCTTCTACTATCATAACGGCTTCGTCATCGCCGATCCGCGCGAGGCCTATGTGCTGGAGACGGTGGGGCGCTGGTGGGCGGTGGAGCGCGTGGCCGGCGTCCGTTCGCTGTCGAACGCGCTCAGCATCGGCGCCAGGCCCCAGGCGATCAGCGCCGCCCTGAGCGCCCACGCCCGCGACGCCGGCTGGTTGGACGGGGAGGGGCGGTTCGACTTCGCCGAGCGGCTGATCGATCCGGCGCGCGACGCGGCGACCTTCGGGCGCGGCCGCTGCGCGCGGGCGGCGTCGCTGCTGGCGTCCAGGGTCGGGCGGATCGGGCTGGCGGACATCCAGGCGGTGCTGCGCGACCACGGCGCCGAGGCGGAGGGCGACGCCGACTGGTCGCCGGCCAAGACCACGCGCCGCTCGATCTGCATGCACGCGGCGACCGGCGCGCGACGCAGCCAGACGGTGGCCTCGATGACCTCGGACTTAAGGCCCGGCGCCATCACCCACTGGGTGACCGCAACCGCCGCGCCCTGCCTCAGCCTGTTCAAGCCGGTGGTGATGGGCGTCGGCCTGCCGGATGTCGGCCCGCCGCCCAGCGATCGCTACGACGAAAGTACCCTGTGGTGGCGCCATGAACGGCTGCACCGCGCCGCCCTGGCCGATTTCCCGGCGGCCATGGCGCTGATCTCGGGCGAGCGCGACGCCTTGCAGTCCGGATTTCGCGCCCGGATGGCCGAGGCCTGGGCGAAAGGCAAGGCGGCGGTGAGCGGCGCCGTCGCGGCCTGCTGGCGGGACGCCGACAGCGCCGAACGCCGCTGGCGCAACGCGATCTCGGGCGCCAGGCGGCCCGCCGGCGTCGGCCTGTCCGCCGCCCTGTCCTGGTCGCGGCTCAATACGGTCGCCGGCGTGCCGCACGACTGACCAATCCGGCGCACCGGGGCCTTGCCGCCCCGGCGCCATCCTGCACATCCTGGCGACCGAGCCTTGAAAGTCCGCCCATGACGTCCGCCGCCCGCAACAGCCTCGACCTCGACGCCTTCTGGATGCCGTTCACGGCCAATCGCCAGTTCAAGGCCGCCCCGCGCCTGCTGGTCTCCGCCAGCGGCATGACCTACCGCACCGCCGACGGACAGGCGGTGATGGACGGCACCGCCGGCCTCTGGTGCGTCAATCTCGGCCACGCGCGGCCGGAGATCGCCGAGGCCGTGCATCGCCAGCTGATGACGCTGGACTACGCGCCGGCGCTGCAGATGGGCCATCCGCTGGCCTTCGAACTGGCGACCCGGCTGGCCGAGATCGCGCCGCCGGGGCTCGACCGCATCGTCTTCACTAATTCCGGATCGGAGTCGGTCGATACCGCGCTGAAGATCGCCATCGCCTATCACCGCGTGCGCGGCGAGGGGCAGCGCACGCGCCTGGTCGGGCGCGAGAAGGGCTATCACGGGGTCGGCTTCGGCGGCATTTCGGTCGGCGGCATGGTCAACAACCGCCGCATGTTCCCGACCCTGCACGGCGTCGATCACCTGCCGCACACCCATCAGCTCGACCGCAACGCCTTCTCCCGCGGCGAGCCCGAGCATGGCGCCGACCTGGCCGACGAGCTGGAGCGGCTGGCGCAGTTGCATGGGGCTGAGACCATCGCAGCCGTCATCGTCGAGCCTGTGGCCGGATCGACCGGCGTCCTGCCGCCGCCGCGCGGCTATCTGCAACGACTGCGCGCGCTCTGCGACCGGCACGGCATCCTGCTCATCTTCGACGAGGTGATCACCGGCTTCGGGCGCCTGGGCGAGGCCTTCGCCGCCCAGCGCTTCGGGGTGACGCCCGACCTGATGACCACCGCCAAGGGCATCACCAACGGCGTCGTGCCCATGGGCGCGGTCTTCGTCCAGCGCGCCATCCACGACGCCTTCATGCAGGGGCCGCCGGACGCGATCGACTTCTTCCACGGCTATACCTATTCCGGCCACCCGGTCGCTTGCGCCGCCGCGCTCGCGGCCTTGGACCTCTATCGGCGCGAGGGCCTGCTGACCCGGGTCCAGGGGCTGGAGGCGACCTGGGCCGAGGCCATCCACGGCCTGCGCGACGTCAAAAACGTCATCGACATCCGCAATATTGGCCTGATGGGCGCGATCGAGCTTGCGCCCCGCGACGGCGCGCCCGGCGCGCGCGGCTATGGCGCCCTGACCGGCGCCTTCGAGCGCGGCCTTCTGGTCCGCGCCACCGGCGACATCATCGCCCTGTCGCCGCCGCTGATCGTCACCGAGGACCAGATCGCCGCGCTGTTCGCGATCCTGCGCGGCGTGCTGGAGGGGATCGACTAAAAACCTCTCCTAATGGGGGACTGTTGTACAATTCGACAAGCGACCTCCAAAAGCCCCTTCCCCCCTGCGGGGAAGGGGTTGGGGATGGGGGTGTCAGCGCGAACCTCGATGATTTGATTGAGATTTCCGTAGTGACTCCCTGGGATGGGCCGGCGCTACACCCCCACCCCTAACCCCTCCCCGCAAGGGGGAGGGGAATTTTGCGGCGGCGCCCCCTGAGAGAGGTCTTTGGCGTACAGCCGCCCCATCGCGCCGGCCACCTCCGCCATGGCGGCGCAGCTCCGGCGGGCCAAGCGCCTCGGCCTCGGCGCCGAGCATGCAGAGCACGCCGACGCCTTCGCGCAGCGACTCGATGGACAGTTGGACCTCGCGCCAGCCATCGGCCGCGTGGTCGAACGTGAATTGACGGCCATGGTGGGCGATCGCCTTGATAAGATCATCCCGGCCGTGGAAGCGCGGCTGACGACCATGGGCGCGGCGCTCGGGCCGCCGTGGAGCGAAGACTACAAACTGGCGACCCTGGCCGCCTGGCTGCATCTGGACGAGGAAGACTGACCATG
>CBDICR010000005.1:0-924203 GCA_965277425.1 Caulobacteraceae bacterium | reverse complement strand
TCGCCTGGTTGGTCAACATCTGGATCTGATTGTTGATCTGCTGCAGCTCGCGCGCGGCGGTCAGCACGTTCTGGCTGAAGTTGGTCGGGTCGTAGACGACCCACTGCGCCGACGCGGGCGGCGCGGCGACGGCCAGGGTGAGCACGACGGCGCTTGCCGCCGCCAGATGGCGCAGCTTGATCATGATGACGACTCCAGGTTGGTCAGGTCAGGGATGAGATCGGCGGCCCACAGGAGTTCGTGGTCCGCGAGCCAGGCCGTCGTGAAAGCATCGGGGCCGTGCTCGGCGACGACGCGCTCGATTGCGGCATGGTCGGCCTTGGAGGATGCCGCGCAGAAGGCGAGCGCAACCGGGCCGAGGCCGAGCTCGAACAGGCGGTTCCCCCGGCGGGATTGGCAGTAGTAGTCGCGCTTGGGCGTGGCGCGGGCGAGGATCTCGATCTGGCGATCGTTCAAGCCGAAGCGGCGATAGATCGCGCTGATCTGCGGCTCGATCGCGCGCTCGTTCGGCAGGAAGATGCGCGTCGGACAGCTCTCGACGATCGCCGGCGCAATATTGCTGCCGTCGATGTCGGACAGCGATTGCGTGGCGAAGACGACGGAGGCGTTCTTCTTGCGCAGCGTCTTCAGCCATTCGCGCAGCTGCTGCGCGAAGGCCGGATCGTCGAGCACCAGCCAGCCTTCGTCGATGATGAGGAGCGTCGGCCGGCCATCGAGGCGGCCCTCGATGCGATGGAACAGGTAGGTCAGCACGGCGGGCGCCGCGCCGGCGCCGATCAGGCCCTCGGTCTCGAAGGCCTGGACAGGTGCGGAGCCGAGCTGTTCGGCCTCGGCGTCGAGCAGCCGGCCGGAAGCGCCGCCGACGCAGTATGGTTGCAGCGCTTGCTTCAGCGCTGTCGATTGCAGCAGGACCGCCAGGCCGGTGATCGTGCGCTCCTGCACCGGCGAGGACGCCAGCGAGGTCAGCGCCGACCAGACATGCTCCTTGGCGGTAGGATCGATCGTGACGCCTTCCTTCGCAAGGATCGCGGCCACCCACTCCGCCGCCCAGGCGCGCTCGGCCTGATCGTCGATTCGGGCGAGCGGCTGGAGCGACACCGAATGCTCGGAGCCGGCGGACAGGCTGCCTCCGAGATCGTGCCAGTCGCCGCCCATGGCGATCGCCGCGGTGCGGATCGAGCCGCCGAAGTCGAAGGCGAAGATCTGGTTGTTGCGGTAGCGGCGAAACTGCATCGCCATCAGCGCCAGCAGCACCGATTTGCCGGCGCCGGTCGGGCCCACAATCAGCGTGTGGCCGACGTCGCCGACATGGAGGCTGAGCCGAAACGGCGTCGAACCCTCCGTCTTGCCGTAGAGCAGCGGCGGCGCTTGAAAGTGCTCATCGCGCGCCGGCCCGGCCCAGACCGCCGAGAGCGGGATCATGTGCGCCAGGTTCAGGGTCGAGACTGGCGGCTGGCGGACGTTGGCATAGGCGTGGCCGGGAATGGAGCCGAGCCAGGATTCCAGCGCGTTCACCCCTTCCGGCATGCAAGTGAAGTCGCGGCCCTGGATCACCTTCTCGACGAGACGGAGCTTCTCGGCCGCGAGCCCAGCGTCCTCGTCCCAGACGGTGACGGTCGCGGTGACGTAGGTCTGACCGACATCGTCCGTGCCCAACTCTTGCAGGGCGCGGTCAGCATCCATGGCCTTATTGGCGGCGTCGGAGTCGACCAGCGTGGACGCCTCGTTGGTCATCACCTCCTTCACGATCGCGGCGATCGACTTGCGCTTGGCGAACCACTGCCGCCGAATCTTAGTCAGCAACTTCACCGCTTCGGTCTTGTCGAGCAGGATCGCCCGGGTGGACCAGCGGTACGGGAAGGCGAGCCGGTTCAGCTCATCGAGGATTCCGGGATGGGTCGTCGTCGGGAATCCGACCACGGTGAGCGTGCGAAGGTGGTGGGCGCCAAGGCGAGGCTCCAGCCCGCCGGCCAGTGGCTCATCGGCCAGCAGTGCATCGAGGTGCATCGGCATCTCCGGGACGCGGACGCGCTGCTGCCGGGTCGAAATGGTCGAGTGCAGGTAGGTCAGCGTGTCGCCGTCAGCGAGCCAGGCCACCTCGGGCATGAAGCCCTCGACCAGTTGCAGGACGCGATTGGTCCGGTCGACGAAGCCGCGCAGCAGTTCCCAGGGATCGACGCCCGTTTGGGCGCGACCCTCGTAGAGCCAGCCCTCAACGCGCGAAGCGTCCTCGGCCGGCGGCAGCCAGACGAAGGTCAGGAAGTAGCGGCTCTCGAAATGCGCGCCGGCTTCCTCGAAAGCGTTTTGGCGCTCGAGATCGACCAGCGCCGACGCCGGATCGGGAAAGCTGCTGTGCGGATAGGTCTGCGCGGCGATCCGCTGCGCCTCGACAAAGATGGCCCAGCCAGAACCGAGGCGGCGTAGCGCGTTGTTGAGTCGGGCGGTGACGCCCACCAGCTCAGCCGGCGTGGCGCTGTCGAGGTCCGGGCCGCGAAAGCGCGCCGTGCGCTGGAAAGAGCCGTCCTTATTGAGGACGACGCCCTCTTCGACCAGAGCTGCCCAGGGAAGGAAGTCGGCGAGACCGGCGGGACGACTGCGATATTCAGCGAGGTTGAGCATCGGAGCCTCACACGCCGAGATGGGCTGGGTAACGAAGGTGCCGACGCACGACGTCGACGAATTGCGGATCGCGCTTCGCCGCCCAGACGGCGGCGGTGTGACCCACCGCCCAGATCAGCGCGCCGGGGATCCAGAGCCGCAGGCCGAGGGCGATCGCCGCGGCGAGCGTGCCATTGGCGATCGCGACGGTCCGCGGCGCGCCGCCCATCAGGATCGGGTCGGTGAGCGCGCGATGGACCGGCGCGAAGAAGCCGGGCACGTCGGGATCGACGATCGCGGCCATCAGACCAGCGCTCCGCCGGAGAACGAGAAGAAGGAGAGGAAGAAGCTCGACGCGGCGAAGGCGATCGACAAACCGAAGACGATCTGGATCAGCCGGCGGAAGCCGCCGCTCGTGTCGCCGAAGGCGAGCGTCAGGCCGGTCACGGTGATGATGATCACCGAGATGATCTTGGCGACGGGCCCTTGCACTGACTCGAGGATGGAGTTGAGCGGGGTCTCCCACGGCATGGAGGAGCCGGAGGCGTAAGCCGCCGGGGCGACGGCGAGCGTCAGGGTCGCGAGCGTAATGAGCTCGGCCACGCGGCGACGCGAAGAGTGAGCGACAGCGAGAACACGGATCATGATGGGTCTCCGGGGGGCAAGAGGTCGCCGCCCGCCCCGGCGGACTGGACGCGGTAATCGCCGGTGGCGGGATCGAGACCGGCGATGAGTTCGAGTTCGGAAAGGCGGCGTTCGCTGCCGCGCCCACGCAGCACCGCGACGAGATCGATAGTCTCGGCAATTAGCGCCCTTGGGACGGTGACGACGGCTTCCTGGATGAGCTGCTCAAGGCGGCGCATCGCGCCGAGCGCGGTGCCGGCGTGGATCGTGCCGATGCCGCCGGGGTGGCCGGTGCCCCAGGCCTTCAAGAGGTCCAGCGCCTCGGCGCCGCGCACCTCGCCGATCGGGATGCGGTCGGGCCGCAGGCGCAGCGAGGAGCGGACCAGATCGGAGAGCGAGGCTACGCCGTCCTTGGTGCGCAAGGCCACCAGGTTGGGCGCCCGGCACTGCAGCTCGCGGGTGTCCTCGATCAGCACCACGCGATCGGTCGTGCCGGCGATTTCGGCCAGCAGCGCATTGGTGAGCGTGGTCTTGCCGGTCGAGGTGCCGCCGGCGACCAGGATGTTCTTGCGGGCTGCGACGGCGGCGCGGAGCGCTGTGGCTTGGCCGGCCAGCATGATGCCGGCCGCGACGTAGTCGTCGAGGGTGAAGACGGCGACCGCGGGCTTGCGGATCGAAAAGGCCGGGGCGGCGACCACCGGCGGCAACAGCCCCTCGAACCGCTCTCCCGTCTCGGGCAACTCGGCCGAAACGCGCGGCTTCTCGGCATGGACCTCGGCACCGACATGGTGCGCGACCAGGCGCACGATCCGCTCGCCATCGGCGGCGGACATGGTCCGGCCGCTATCCTCCAGACCCCCCGACAGCCGGTCGATCCATAGCCGGCCGTCGGGGTTGAGCATCACCTCGACGATCGAGGGGTCTTCGAGGAAGCTGGCGATGGCGGAACCCAGCGCGGTGCGCAGCATGCGCGCACCGCGGGAGAAGGCCTCGGAATGAAGTGATGTGACCGCCACGATCGTCCCTGTCATTGGCCAATCGCGACACGCGACTAGCGACAGGGACGATTAAAAGAGGCAAGGAATTGGGCGGTTCAACAAGTATTCAGATGTCGTAGGGGCCGAGCGTAAAGCAGAGAAAAAATACTTGCTGGGTGCGGAGCGTAACCTCGTTAGGAACGCCGCTTGTCGACCGCGACCGGCCGCATGCTGACCGGCGGCTTTTGGACTGGATGCGGCGATAGCTGACAATGGCAATGCTCGGGTAAATCAGACAGACCGCTGCCCCCAGGAGTTCCTTCAGCCGCCCTCTCGTATTACACCTTCGCGGCGCGCCCGATTTGCGGTTTGAGCTTCTCGATGAATCCATCCATCGTCGCCTCGCCCAGATCGACAACCTTGGCGCCACCGCCTGCGACCACTGTCACGTCTGTGATACCAATCACGGTGAGGATGAGGCGAAGGTACTGGGTTGCGATGTCGCGGTCGCGGATCGGCGAACCCTCGGTATAGACGCCGCCCGAGGCGAGCAGCACCGTCGCCGTCTTGCCGGTGACGAGGCCGGCGCCGTCGAAACCCAGCGTCATTCCCTTGCGAACGATGTGGTCGACCCACGCCTTGAGGGCGGCGGGTATGTTGTAGTTGTAGACCGGCGTGGCGATCACGATGTGGTCGGCCGCGAGCAGCTCGGCGACGAGTTCGTCGGAAAGACGCAGCGCGTCCTTCATCTCGGGCGAATGCTGCTCGGCCGGCGTGAAGTACGCCTGGAGCCACGGCGCGGTCACGAACGGAAGGCTGGTCTCCATGAGATCGCGTTCTACGACCTCACCATCGGGATGGGCAGCTCGCCAATCCGCCACGAAGCGGCGGCTCATGTTGCGCGAGATGGAATAGTCGCCCCGCGGGCTGGTCTCGACGACGAGAAGCTTGGTCATGTCTAATCTCATAAAAAGTTTATCCGAAGCGGAAGCCTGAGATCGGCTTGCCAAGTGCGTAGCCGTGAAAGGCGATCCGACCGGGCTCGCCGGACGCGGCTCCGGCAGCCACCATAAGCGGTAGGAGATGATCCTCGTGCGGCTGCGCCCGCCGCGCTCCGGGTGCCTGCTCCCACGCGATCAGCGATCGGTCGCGTGTCGCGCCGTCCGTCATCGCCTCACGCAGCCAGGCATCGAAAGCCTCGGCGGCGGGATCGATGTTTCCGCCTCCGCCCATGAACCCGCGCATATTGTGGTAGGTCTGACCGCTGCCGACGATCAGCACACCTTCGTTCCGAAGCGGCGTCAGGGCACGGCCGATCGCGAGATGCACCGCGGGATCAAGGGCACGCTGGAGCGACAGTTGCACGGTGGGGAGGTCGGCGCGAGGAAACATCACTTTCAGCGGCACGAACACGCCGTGGTCCCAGCCGCGGGACGTATTCGAGCCGCTCTCGATCCCCGCTGCGCCGAGTAGATCACGTATCCGCGCCGCCAGTTCTGGCGCACCGGGGGCAGGCCATGTCAGCCGATAGGTTGACGCGGGAAAGCCGCTATAGTCGAACAGCAGCGGCGGCGCGGCGGCGGCGTTGACCGTCGGGCACGCCTCTTCCCAGTGGCCCGAAATGACGAGGATGGCGCGCGGACGTTCATCGAGCGCAGCGGCGAAGCCACGGAGATAGGCTTCCAGCTCGTGCCACGCATCCCGCATCGGGCCGGGATCGAGGAAGAAGCACGGGCCGCCCCCGTGATTGATGAAGTAGGTCGGTTGCATGACGCCGATCTGGGGATCGCCACCGCCCTGCGGGAGCGTTAAAATGATGATGCTTTCCATCGGTGGAGAAGATGGACCGTGATCGGCAACCTCAGCCTAGACCAATTGCGCGTTCTCGTAACGATCGTGGACACAGGCAGCTTCTCCGCTGCCGGGCGTAAGCTTAACCGAGCCCAATCGGCGATCAGCCAGATCGTCGCTGCGCTCGAGAGTGTGCAAGGCGTCGCGCTGTTCGATCGCAGCGGCCATCGCCCAAGGCCGACCGAGATTGGCGGCGTGCTCGTCGCGCAGGCGCGGCTGGTGCTGGCGAGCGCCGCGCGCTTCGAGGCCGTAGCGGCGAACACGCGCGCGGGGATAGAACCTGAGCTCGCACTTGCGATTGATCCGTTGGCGCCGACGGCGCCGCTGATCGACAGCC
Organism: Caulobacteraceae bacterium; assembly: GCA_965277425.1. GTDB lineage: Bacteria > Pseudomonadota > Alphaproteobacteria > Caulobacterales > Caulobacteraceae > Poindextera. Next base: position 917,816 of record CBDICR010000005.1, on the reverse strand, counting down.
TGCGCGCATTGGGCGAGACTTTCCCCGATCTGCCGGTCAGTTTCTCGACCGAGGGGCTTGGCGGGTCGCTGCGGCGCCTGCGTAGTGGGTCGGCCGTGCTGGCGATCTGCCTGTTGCTGCCTACCGTCCCCGAGGATATCGCCGCCTACCCCCTGCTGCATATCGGATTGCGTGCGGTCTGCTCTCCGGACCACCCGCTCGCCGCGCTCGGGCGGCCGGCCGAGCAGGGAGATCTGGCGCCGCACGCGCAGCTCGTCCTGTCCGACCCCGTGGATCCCGATGGCGGCGACTACGGGCTATCGAGTGGACGCCTGTGGCGCTTCGTCGATCTCGCTCGGCGTCTCGACTTCCTCCTCGCCGGTTTCGGCTGGTGCCGCATGCCCGACCACCTCGTCGCCGACGCCATCGCCGAGGGCCGGCTGGTTACCCTGGAGATCGCGGACGACCCGACACCGCGGGGCGGCCTGCCCATCCATGCGGCGCACAGGCGCGATCGACTGCTTGGCCCTGCCGGGCGCTGGCTGCTCGAAGACTTAAGGCGGCGTGTCGGCTCTGGGTGAGATACGCTGGCGGGTCGGGGCTTGAAGCCCGTTACGGTCACGCGCCAGTGCATCCATCTCATTTGATGATCGAAAGAATAGGGATTTCAGGTCATGCGTTTCACGCTGCCAGCCTCTACTTAATCTCCTGCCCATGTCAGGAGATAGTCATGACCGACAACGCTGAAGACGCCCATTTGCTGAAGGTCATCTGCCTTCTTACGCGCCGGGACGATATGACCCACGAGGAATTCCACCGCTATTGGACCGAGAAGCATACGCCCATGCTGGCGAAGCCCGTGCCGGGCGCACCCAAGGTCTATCGCTACGTGCAGCTCCATCCGATCGCCGAAACCGTGCCTGAGCTGAAGACGGCGCCCTATGACGGAGTGGCCGAGATCTGGTTCGCCAATCTGGATGACGCCGCCGCGATGTTCACATCGGACCATTACAATACGGTGGTCGCGAAGGACGAAGAGAACTTCCTTGATCGGTCCAAGACCGTATTCCTGTACGCGTTCGAAACGCCGATCATATGAGTCTTGGCAGGCGATGGGCGCTTTCGAGAGACGCAGATAGCAGCCCTAACGAAGATGACTGGGCGCAGAGCTGCTGGGGGTAGCGCTGGCGAACACGTCGAAGCGGCCCAGTCTAGTCGCCGACGTTCCGGTCGACGGAATCTTCCGGGATCTCCTGCCTCAGCTTCGGCCCCTCATTTAGGCGGCGTCCCAGTGTGGCGATAAAGTTATCATAGCGCGCGCCGCCTTGGGCGCGTGCGGCTCTGCCGGCCGGTTCAGGGAGCGGTGGGGTGGTGTTCAGCCAGAAGCGGATGAACAGGGCCAAGGTTTCGACGCCGATCGAGACGTCGCGCTCCAGGCGCCCCAGACGCCGATCTTGTTGGTCAAGCCGCTTGGCGATCGCCGCCTCGCGCCGCTCATCTGCGTCCGGCGAAAGGAACGAGGCGATGGCGGCCTCGGCGATCAGCGACATCGACTGCTCCCGGCGTGCCGCGTAGACCGACAGGGACCGCATCACGTCCGGATCGAGATAGACGGAGACTTGAGCCTTTTTCTTCGGCGCCGACATGCCTGCTTCACAATCCCAGATCGTCGCCAGGATCGAGCGAGGCCTGGCGCGCCAGACCCTGCATGAGGTCGTTCATCCGACCGACGCGAGGCGCATCTTCCTCCAGCTCGTCAGTTGGATCGAGGGCAAATTCGTTGTCGATCGGCTGCTGCTTCTCGACCGTGTCCTGGTTCAGTTCAGGCTGGCGACGGCGGTCCGAGTTCTTCGGATCTTCATCGTCGGCCTCCTCGCCGTCACGCACAGCGGGCGCCGGTAGCCGCGGTGGCAATGGCCGTGAACTCCAGTCGTCGGAACGACTCACTTTCGGCGGCGTCGGCACAGGCGGCGGCAGGATGCGCTCCTGCAAGCGCTCGTCCTCGTAGTAGCGCGCCTTCTTGGTGCGGATCGGATGGACACCCGACATCATGACGATCTCGTCAGTGGGCGGAAGCTGCATGATCTCGCCCGGCGTCAAGAGAGGGCGCGCCGTCTCCGATCGAGAGACCATGAGATGGCCGAGCCACGGCGACAGCCGGCTCCCGGCATAGTTCTTCATGGCCTTCATCTCGGTCGCGGTGCCGAGCGCGTCGCTCACCCGCTTGGCCGTGCGCTCGTCGTTGGTGGCGAAGCTGACCCGCACGTGACAGTTGTCGAGGATCGAGTTGTTCGGCCCGTAGGCCTTCTCGATCTGGTTCAGCGACTGGGCGATCAGGAAGCTCTTGATGCCGTAGCCCGCCATGAAGGCGAGCGCTGACTCGAAGAAGTCGAGCCGGCCGAGCGCGGGGAACTCGTCGAGCATCAGGAGCAGCCGCCGCCGTCCGGCCTCAGCCTGCAGGTCCTCCGTGAGCCGCCTTCCGATCTGGTTGAGGATCAGGCGGATGAGCGGCTTGGTGCGGTTGATGTCCGAGGGTGGGACCACGAGGTAAAGCGTCGTCGGCCGCTCGCCGGCGACGATGTCGCCGATCCGCCAATCGCAGCGCCGCGTCACCTCGGCGACCACCGGATCGCGGTAGAGGCCAAGGAACGACATGGCCGTGCTCAAGACGCCGGACCGTTCGTTGCCCGACTTGTTCAGGAGCTCGCGCGCGGCGGAGGCGACGACGGGATGGACGCCTGCCTCGCCAAGATGGGGCGTGCGCATCATGGCCGAGAGCGTGGACTCGATCGGCCGCTTCGGATCGGACAGGAACGAGGCGACGCCGGCGAGCGTCTTGTCCTCCTCGGCATAGAGGACGTGAAGGATCGCGCCGACCAAAAGCGCGTGGCTCGTCTTCTCCCAGTGGTTCCGCTTTTCGAGGCTGCCTTCGGGATCGACGAGGATATCGGCGATGTTCTGAACATCGCGCACCTCCCACTCGCCACGCCGCACTTCGAGCAGCGGATTGTAGGCCGATGACTTCGCATTGGTCGGATCGAACAGGAGCACGCGGCCGTGCTGTGCGCGGAAGCCTGCGGTGAGCTGCCAGTTCTCGCCCTTGATGTCGTGGACGATCGCCGAGCCCGGCCAGGTCAAGAGCGATGGGATGACGAGACCGACGCCTTTACCCGATCGCGTCGGCGCGAAGCACAACACATGCTCCGGCCCATCATGGCGCAAATAGCTGCGCTGGTAGCGGCCCAGCACGACGCCATCGGGTCCGCTGAGTCCTGCGGCTTCAATCTCCTTCGGTTGCGCCCAGCGGGCAGAGCCGTAGGTCTCGGCATTCTTTGCTTCGCGGGCGCGCCAGACGGACATGCCGATCGCGACAGCCGCGGCGATGATCCCGCCCGAGGCGGCGATGTAAGCGCCTTCGATGAATATGTCAGGCGCGTAGGCGTCGTAGGCGTACCACCACCAGAAGAAGGCCGGCGGAAGGTAGAACGGGAAACGCAGCAGCTCAAACCACGGGTGGCCGAGCTGGGGCTGGAAGCCGAGGCGCCAGGCCGTCCACTCCGTCGCACTCCAGATCGCCAGTAGGACGATCGAGAAGACGGTGATGACCTGGCCCCAGAGAATTTTGGTCGCGGACATAGAAGAGGTCCTTTCCTGAGGTCGATGATTGTAGGGATCAGTCACAGACCGAGCCCCCGGTTGCGGCCGAAGCCCCAGTCGATCCCGCCATCCGCGCGGGCGACGCCGGAGACGTGGCGGCCGAGCTGCTTTTCGAGGGTGGGCGTCCAGGGCACGAGCTGGAAGCCAAGGCCGTCGCCGATCATGGCGAAGCGGCCGGAGGCGAGCGCGAAGCGTTGTCGGTAGGTCCCGGCGACATACTCGCCGGTCGCCGCGCCATTGAACGGCTGGCCGGTTTCGGCGGCGAGCCGCTCGCCCAGCGCCTCCACCTCCCGCCGTCGAAGCGTTCCGATCAGGCCGGAGGGGAACACGATCCCCCGCGCCTGTCGCTCGGCGAGGCCCTGCTCGATGAGCTGGTCCGCCCGGCGATCCATTGCCTCGCGGACCTCGGCTCCGAAGCCGGCCTGGCCGAGCGCCACCGGATCGCGTGCGACCGCCTGGCGATCGAGCCAAGTCGCGCCGCTCGCCGTCACCTGGTCTTCGATGGCGAGGTCCGAGCGCGCCGCAATGGCAGCGCGACGCCGGCCTTGCGCGTCGTCGAACTTGCGCAGCTCGACGATCGAGCCGGGCGCGCTGTCGCCGGCGGCGTCGAGATCGGGAAGCTTGATGTGGTGGGTCCGCCCGTCGACACCGTCGACCACAGCGTAGGCCGTACCCTTCAGCTCATCGTCGAGGCCGCGGTCGACCAGGCGGCCGATGATCGGGACATCCAGGCCCTCGCCAGCGAGCACATAGCTGGCCGCGGCCCGCTCGATGCCTCGCTCGGTCAGGCTGCGGTGGATACGCTTGATGATGTCGCCGTGTTCGCCGAGCTCGCGCAAGGTCGTCTCCGCGGCCGCGTCCATCGTCCACTGACCCGGCCCGAGCTGGTGCGCGAGGCCAAGACTCTCAAGACGCCGCAATCGCCCGACCTTGAGCGCTTCGAATGGATGAGGCTGGCGTCCGGCATCTGCCGCGACGTCGATGACGCCGTGCTGATCGGCATCCCGGACGAGCTGCCGGTCGAGCTGAGTCCAGCGCTCGGCATCGACCTGGCGCTCGAGCGCGCGGCGGATGTCGAGATCTGTGCGCAGCCCCAGCTCTTGCGTGACCAGGTCCTGGGCGCGGGCGCGCATGCCCTCCTTGATGTAGTCGCGCGAGATGACGAGGTCCTGCCCGTCGTCGGCGACGCCGCGCACGATGATGTGGACGTGCGGATGCTGGGTGTTCCAGTGATCGACGGCGACCCAATCGAGCTTGGTGCCGAGATCCTTCTCCATCTGGCCGACCAGCTCGCAGGCGAAGCCCTTCAGGTCGGCCATCTCCGGCGCGTCCTCGGGCGAGACGATGAAGCGGAAGTGATGGCGGTCCTTCTCGCCCCGCTCCGCGAAGGCCTTGGGGTCGGCGTCCTCGGTCTCGGGACCGAACAGCCTGGCCTTCTCCCCGTCCCGGGTGACGCCCTCGCGCCGTAGGTAGCCGAGGTGGGCTGCGAGCGGCGCAGCGCGAGCGGTATGGCGGACGACGCGAGTCTTCACCGTGACCAGACGAGAGCGGCCCGTCAGCAGATGGTTGGCCCGAACGCTGGCGGCTCGGCCGCGACCGAAGGTGGAGCGCCGTCCGCTGCGCAAGAGACCTTGGCGCGAGACGCCGCCGCCGGCGCGTTGCGCTGCCGCGAGCGCCTGGGCGACGAAGGGCTTGGCGCGCTGGCTGCGGGTTGAGCGGATGCGGCCCGGGCGAGGCTGGAAATCGTTCTCGTCAGCCATCGCCGGCCCCGGCAATGTGCGGAAAAGTCAGCTCCGGCAAAGCGTTGTGGGTCCGGCACACCTTGCGCCCCAGGGCCGCACATTGCCGGATCGCTGAAAAATGCCAATAAAAACAACCGACCGACCGAGCCGCACCTTGCGGCCTTTTATCTCGCCCTCGGTCGGTTGGTTTCTGCTCTCCTCCCCTGTCCGCCCTTCCTTCTTCCCGGAAGCACGCTTCCCCACGCCTGCCTGCGAAATCGCCCCCTGTGTTTGCGATGCATCCTCCTGAGCCGCTGGGGGCCGCCGAGCCGACACGGAAAGCCCGAGGTGACCTAGGCGATGTAGTGGCACGTCGATGGAAGAGCGGCGCGATCACGGCTTCGGCCCCGCTGCGGAAACGTGGACGAACAACCCATCGGATTGCGGTGCGATGGCCGACAGGTCGCGCACCGAGACGGCAGGCGGCGAGTCGCTCGACGGCGGTTTGGCTGTCGCGCGATCGAAAGGTTCAGCGCTTGCCGATCGCACGATGAAAAGCGGCGCCTGGGTCCAGGACGACGGATCGGAGGCCGCCACGAGGACAGGCCCATCGGTCGCGCCGTCCCCGACAAAAGGGACAAGCGCTGCGACGTAAGCGACGGTTTCAGGCGGCAGCGGACGATGCCGATCGCGATAATCTTCGTATCGCCCAGGCCCGGCATTATACGCCGCGAGGAATCCTGGCGATCCGTAGCGGTCGTGCATCTCGCGCAGAAAAGCCGCGCCCGCCAGGATGTTGTCGTGCGGGTCGAACGCGTCGCGCCCGAGGCCGTAGCGAGCGCGCAGCGCTGCCCATGTCTCGGGCATGAGCTGCATCAACCCCATCGCGCCCTTGGGTGAGATGGCGCGCCGATCGCCACGGCTCTCGATCCGCATGATCGCCCGAATCCATGCCGCCGGGATGCCGAAGCGTTGCGCGGCTTCGGCAACGAGAGCGGCGTAGGAATCGCTCGAAGCCTGCACCGCGATGGGCGTCGCCTGAGCGTGAACGGCGACGACGGGCATGCCGAACGCCGTCACGCTGGCGAGCAGAAGAAGCGCGCGCCGCATGTGATCAGCCCCGATCGCCGCGCTTCGGCGGACGGTTCCAGTTCAGCACCCAGGCCGACTTGTCATCGCCCGACTGGAAGAGGTTCGCGCGGATCGGCTGTGACAGCGCCGGATCGTCAATGACGAGCGAGACGTACTCGCCGGCCTTCTCGCCGGTGCGCTTCCAGCCCGCGCCGATCTCCGGGCCGTCGCCATCGCCAAGGTGGATGCGGTAGTCGGGCGCGTTCTCGGCATCGGAGGATTCGGCCGGAACGAGGGAGAGATCACGGTAGAAGAAGAGCGTCTGGATGCGCCCGGTGAAGCCGGACTTGTCTCGGGTGAACTGACCGATCTGTGCCATGGGAAATCTCCGTTGTTGGCGGGTTGAGAAGCGGGTCAATCGGTGGCGGCGCGCCAGACGAAGCGGCCGTCACCCGCCTCGTCGGTCCACAAGGGGACCGCGCGGGCGACGATCGCGGTGGTGGGAAGCGGGCCGAAATAGCGTCCGTCCAGGCTGTCCGGGACGGTCGGGTTCATGAGGAAGACTTCGGTGGGGCCGAGCGTGTGGCAGCCGTTCCACCGCGGCAGCGGGCGGCCAAGGTGATCGCGCTCACGCGCCGCGCCGACATCCACGTGATCGACCGTGATGGAGTCGCCCGTGCGGCACACCGTCTGCCCAGGCAACGCCATCACATGCTTCAGCAGCGGCACGCCCTTGGGCAGGAAGCCGCCATCGGCGAGGTAGCTGGCGATCGGTTCGGGCGCGCGCACGGCGACGAGCTCGAGCGCGTGGAGCTGTCCGGCCGGGCGGAGCGCATAAAGCCCTGTTGGCGTGCTCGCCGTGGCGTTCCAGATCAGGCGCGGCGCCGGATGGACGAACGCCAAGGCGATGAAGACGAGCATGGCGAAATACGTCGTCATGACGTAGCCGAAGCGGGTCATAGCGTGACGCTCCTGCGCTTGAGCCAGGCGGCGTGCTGATCGCGCGTGTAGGGGCGCGGTTCATGGCCGGCGGCGAGACGGTTGTGGAGGTGGCGCCAGTATTCCGGCGCGGCGTCGGCGGGATCGATGTCGAGTGTCTCGACGGCGTCGATCGCCTGCAGCACGCGCTCGACCTTGGGCCAGCTATCGACTCGGAGCAGGATCTCGCCGCCAGGGCGCACGAAAGGCAGTGTCTGGAAACGTGCGCCAGGCTCGACCGTGCGCACGATGTCCATGCGCGAGATGACGGTGCCGAAGTCGTTCGACGCCCAGCGCACGAACGCGAAGATGCTGCCTGGCTTGAAGCTCGAGATGCTGCGGCGGCGATCGAGGATCTTCTCCTCGGCACGCCGGCCGAAGCGTAGCCAGTGCTCGATCTTCTTCTCGATCCAGGTCAGCTCGACATGGGTGAGTACGACGGTGCGCCGATGCGATGGCGGCACGACACGCGGCGGCGACGGCTCGTTGTCGTTCATGAGGACTCTCCGGGATCGGCGGGGAATTCGCGCGCGAAGAGGTCGCGCAGCATGTCGGCAACGGTGATCCCGCGCTGGAACGCGACGACCTTGATGCGGCCGCGCAGCGCCGGCGTAACGTCGATCGTCAGGCGCGCGGTGAAGGCGGAGGGCTCGTCACCGCGACGGCTTGAGGCGTCAGGCGTCTTGATCCAGCTCTCGGCGTCGCCGGGCCGGGCGGCGAAGCCGCGTCGGGCGCCACGCGCGCTCACGGCGCAATCCTCGAGACTTCAGCGGCGAGCGCTGCGATCTCGCGCGCCGCGGTGCTCTGCTCGGCCAGCTCGAACACGAGGCGGCCGGACTGCGCGGCGTCGGCGAAGACGACACGCTGGCCGACGGTGCTGGACAGCACCGGCGGATCGTGATCGGCCAGCGTTTCGGCCGTCTCGCGGGCGATGACCGTGCGCGCGCCGCAGCGGTTCAGCACGAAGCGCGCGGCGAGCCGGGGGCGATAGATGCGGGCCTCGCGGAGCAGGTCCAGCATCTCGGCCGAAGCCCAGCCATCGAAGGGCGACGGCTGTACCGGGATCAGCACGAGGTCGGCGGCCAGGAGCGCCGAGCGCATCAGCCCCGCGACACGCGGCGGTCCGTCGATGACGACGTGATCGGCGGTGCGTGCAATTTCCGGCGCTTCGCGATGGAGCGTGTCTCGCGCGAGGCCGACGACGCCGAATAGCCGCGAGACGTTCTCCCGCGCCCGCTGCTGCGACCAATCGAGTGCTGAGCCCTGCGGGTCGGCATCGATCAGCGTGACGCGCTTGCCATGCAGCGCCAGCTCGCCGGCGAGATGAAGCGCAAGCGTGGTCTTGCCGACGCCGCCCTTCTGGTTGAGCAGAGCGACGATCATCTCTTCCTTCCCGGCTTGCGACCGAAGGGCAGCGATGGCTGTCGTGCTGGTGGCTCGGAGGCCCGCGCAGCGGAGGTGGCGCGTTTATCCGCAGATCGCGCGGACCAACAACAAGAGTTAGATTCTGAGTTAGACTCTAAGTTAAGGCCTGGAATCGCCGTTTCCGGCCAAAGTGTTAGCTGCGGTTCGTGCGTGCGAAGTCCCGATAGGGCTGCGTGCGGAGTCCCGATATCGTTTGCGTGCGAAGTCCCGAGCGCTTCCACAGCGCCATCCACAGGGACTGTGGATATGTGAGCCGGCAGGATGCGCAGCAGCTCGCGGCGGCCCTGCCACTCGATGCGCAGGCGATAGCCGGGCAGCGGCTGGCGCGCGGCGATGCGCCGGATCTGGAGCGCGAAATCGGAGACGCGCACTAGGCTGCCGGACTTCTCGTGGAGGTGCGCGATCTCGAACAGCCAGCCTTTGGGCTGGCGACCTGCGTGTTTGCGCGCGACGCGATAGAGCCAGCGCTCGATGCCGCCGGTCAGCCGGAAGTAGGCCGGGTCGATCGCCAGGACGAGCGAGCGGTCGATGACGCCGCGGTAGAACCAGTCGGGGAGTACGAACTCCATGCCCTCGACGCGGCCGTCGCGCGTCGTGCATTCCTCCCACTCATTGATCCAGGAGAACTGGTGACGGCGCCAATGTTCGCCGTTGCGGATGGTGGTGCGGATGACGGTTGATTGCAGACGGGCGAGCGCGCCCTTCAGGAGCTTGTAGTCGCGGGCGCCTGTCTGCCGACCGATCGCGGTCAGAAGCTGGTAGGGCGTGAAGCGAAGGAAACGCGAGGTCTTGAAGCCGAGATTCTCGGCCTCAACGATCTGGCTCGCCGCCCAGATCAGCACGTCGGCGTCCCAGATGGTCGCCATGCCATGCTCGGGCACGGCGTAGACCTCGACCCGAACACCGGCGGCTTCGTAGAGGATCGGCGCCGTGCGCCTAGCTTTGGCGAGCGAGAAGAACGGCCGCTCCATCAAGTCGCGCTGGTCGCGCGGACTTGCGTCGCCGGTGGCGACGATGAACGGATCGAGCTTGCTCCGTTCGCTGGCTGTGATGAGGCGGCGCGACGACATAGACGAGCGCCGCTTCAGCGATGCGCGTGGCCGGCGGCGCGGGCCTCGACGTATCGGGGATCGGACGTCGAGCTGCACGCGGCCTGGTCGGCCCAGGCTTCGAGGTCGTCGATCGCGTAGACGACACGCCCGCCGAGCTTGCGGAAGGTCGGACCGCTACCGTGGCAGCGGTATTTCTCCAGCGTCCGCGGCGAGATGCCGAGGATGCGCGCCGCTTCATGTGTGCGGACGTAACGTGTGGCGAGTTGCGCGGCCCTGTCGGGCATGATGTGCCTCCGTCTTGCCTCGAAGCGCCGCGGCCAAGTCGCGGCATGTCGGGGTGACGGTGGCGGAGAGTTCAGGCGTTGGGGGTGGACGAATATTTTCGTTGGCGTGTGTCCCCCCGTTTGCGACGGGACGAACAGAAACGTCGCGGACGAGGCCAGTGGCCCATAGCCGGTGTGGTGATAGCGATGCGTGGGGATGGATGGAGGCGCGCGTCAGAGACCGCGCAGGAGCTTCAGGTAGCCCCTTTCAACGAGGGCGATCGAATCGTGGATCAGGCGGTTGGCCTTGCGCCGCGCGTGGGAATCCTTCCACTCGACAGAGGGAAGCTGGGCGTGGTCGGAGCTGAGTACTTCCGCGGCGATGTCGCGCGGGCCACCGCCGGCATCGTGAACGTCGAAGGCGTGGAGGAGTTGAATCAGTCGCCGCTTCTGGAAAGACGTGAGCCGCAGGGCGGTCGGGAGAAAGTTGATGCGCTGGCCGCTGAGTCGGCGGGCGAAGCGTAGCGCGACGTCGAGTCGAAGCTCGAACATGCTGTCGAGCGGCAGAAGCACGGCCGGCCGTCGCGTGGCTTGGTCGTCTTGCAAGCGGATATGGAGTTCGTCGGAGCCGTCGACGATCACCAGTTCACGTCCATCGGCGTCCGCGCGCTCGACGAGCGCCGGACCGAAGGCGCTGGGATTGAAGGATGAAGCGGCCTCGAACCCGGTTGGCGCTGGTTCTAGGATCAGCGTGGCCGGCGAAACTTCCGGCAGCCACATGACGGGTTCGAGTCCGACTGGAGACGCGAGGTCATGGGCGAAAGCGCAACCCCCATCGCCGAGCGAGACTGACGCGGGCAGTCTCGGGGTCGACGGAAGCGCGCGCAATCTGGCGCTGAGTGCGGACGAAGTCGCGGCGGTAATCAGGGTTGCGGCGCAGAAATTCGGCGGCAAAGCCAGGACGTTCGAGGCGGTTCAGGCGATCAATCGTCTCCGGCGAGCGCCAATACTCCGTGGGCATGGCGTTTCCTCTCGTTTGTCCTCTCTCACTGAGGGTCGCCACGATCCGGAAAATTCGCCCACAGAAGTAGTCCTTAAGGTTGCATCGCGTGTGGCTACGAGCCGTGGGAGTGCGGGGTGCCGGTTCACTGCATCCGGGATTCAAGCAAGTGCCGATAGCCCGTCTCAGTCATCCAGCGGGCCCGCGCCAGGTGGCTGTCATGAACCGTTTTGGCACGGGCGGGCTCCTGGGCCGGGTTGAGGCCGAAGATCACCTGGACGACTTCGCGCCAGTCAGCGCCCTCTTCGTCGGCCATTAGCAATCGAAGATAGATCGCCAGATGTTGCTCGTCATAGGCGTTCAAGCGGTCGGTGTGCGGCGGCCGGTCCTGGAAAGGCACCTGAGTCATTGCGATCTACCCCCTTGAGATCAAAGCAATGTGTTAGCCATTCATTTACCGCGAATTTTTGCAAGATTTGCGCCGCGAATACTTACGCCGCGATGCTTGGCGCGCATCACGTTGCTCGCGGAAATGGCAAACTGAGGCCTCCGCAGCGTCGATGAAAAGCAAAGGCATGTACGAATCGGAACGATCATTCCTGGAACGATAGTTCCTATATCGGCTCCATCATCGCCATGGATCTTAAGGAGGTCATGGCGGTCAATCTGCGTCGGTTGCGTCATGCGAAAGGGATGACGCAAGAGGAATTGGCCGAAAGGGCCGGGTTGAGCGCCCGGTACGTCGGAGGGATCGAACGCGCCGACGTCTCGGCGAGCGTGACGGTGCTCGGCCGGATCGCGGAGGCGCTCGAGGTGGAAGCAACCGAACTGGTGCGCGCCGTGCCCGTGAAGGCGCGGAAAAAGGCGGCGGTCGAGCCTTAGTTTCTGTAACGACTGCGGTTCACGTCTCGCGCCGGAAGAATTCGACAGGGTCGGCTTCAAGGACCTCGGCGAGCTTCTCCAGCATGTCGACGGTCGCGGAGTGCTGTTCGCGCTCCAGCATGCCAACATAGTTGCGATTGATGCCCGCACGGTCGGCAAGCTCCTCCTGCGACATGCTTTTGGCATGTCTCAGTCTTCGCAGATTCGTGGCGACGATCTCCCGCAAGCTCATGCGGTGAGATCGCCGTGCCACCTAATATACTGCCACCTAGTAAACTAGGTATTCCGCCCGTTCAAGGTTGGCAGTCGCTCTTGGAGCATAAGGCGATGCCCCGCCCGGACCAGCCGGACGGGGCATTGTAGGCGGGCTCAGTCGCTCCGGCGGCCGTTGGGGCGGGACCAGATCAGGCTGTAGCCTTCGCCCTCTTCGTCGTCGAAGAGGTTGGCGAAGATCGGGGCGGTGAAGCTCGGATCGTCGAGCTTGAGGCCCAGATAGTCGCGGCCCTCGTTGGAGCGCTTGGCCCAGGCGGCGCCGATCTCGACCCGGCCGACATAGACGCGGTGGCTGGGGCTGTTGTCGCCGGAGCGGGTGGTTTCGGGGACGATCCGGACGTTCTTGGCCTGGACCGAGAGGGTGACGATTTCGCCGGTGAATTCGTTCGAGCCGGTCTTCTTGAAGGTGCCGATGGTCGCCATGGTAGTTCTCCTTGATCTCTGTTTCCGAGCCCGCACCATTGCGGCCTCGATGGTAATCGAAGGGCCGGAGGCGATCGACGGCGCACCCCGAAGGGGCTCGACAGCAAAGGAGGGGCTTTCTTGTCTCGCGAGGAATGACGGCGCAGCCGGCAGGGGAAGAAAGTTTCGACGCCGCTGTTGCGCCATAGGCGGTCGAGGCTTCAGCCGGCCTTCGGCCAGATCAATCCATCGAAGAGGCCGTTCGGTGCGCTCGGCCTGATAGAGCTGACATCAAGGGGAACTTGGCGACTTTCGAGTCACCGCGGAGGCTGGCGAGTGAATTCGACAGTAATCCACGCCCCGTCCTGGCCACCAAAGGATCTCTCGCTTCGGAGACCAAGCTCCGGCTGCGCGCCCCGTCACGCGCTTCGTTGGCCATATCTGTAAGACGTCGCCACCTCGGCCATGTCGCCTCAACAACCCGCCACGACGCCCAGTACTCTGCGATGATCGGGTGAGCTTCGACGCCGGTCGGCCCTCACTCCGCGTTCCACGACGAGGATCGCGAGCATACGGAATGCGTGATCTGGTCCCGCCCCAACGGTCGTCGACGTGACGATGTCAGCCCCGCGCTAAGCCCTGTCCGGCTGGTCCGGGCGCGGCCATTCCAGTGAAGCGGACGAACGCCGTGACGCTGACGGCGACCGCGCCGATGACGGCGAAGATCGTCTGCCAGGTGGGTGAAGGCATCGCCATCTGGGCGATCCCATGCGTGGCGCTGTAGCCAGCGACGGTGGCGGGCGCGACATAGAGAAGGATGATCAGGAGCCGAGCCCACGCCCATGGCACAACGGCGAGCGCAAGCTGGCCAAGGCCAAAGGTGACGCCGCCGGCGACAAGACCTACGGCAATGCCGCCGAGCACGCCGGCTCCCGTGTGAAAGGCCCAGATGCCGATCGTCAGACCGGCGAAAAACGGCAGCGCAAAGACAGCGAGGGTGAACAGCAGCCAGCAGATAAAGCCGATGCCGACGATGACGAGGAGTGGTCCGAAGATGATCATGGCGGTGTACTCCGTGAGATAAAGGTCTGACGGTCGCGCCTTCCACCACCACCACGGCGCGACCGTGAGTATAGCCGCAAACAGGCGCCAGCGGGAGCGGAAATCCCGCTGGCCCTGTGCGGTCCAGCTTGCGTGGGGATGCGCCCCTTCATCGCTGGAAGGGGTCGAATTCGTGGATGACGGCGGCGGGATCGCCGTCATATTCGGCGGCCAGCATGACGCCGAAGTTGCCAGCGTCAGCATGAAAGACGACGACGCAGACCATGAGAGTGATGGCGAGGTTCCAGCCGTTAGCGAATGCGAGGGCTTGAGACATTGATCCGGCTCCTGTGCTGAGGCGGGGACCATCCCCGCGCGACAGGCGCCCGATGTGTTCGGCCGAGGGCCGCAATCACCGCGAAGGCGAAGACGCAGCGGCGGCACGCTTCGCGTAAGCCGACCCTTTACGGGTTGATGGCGTCAGGCCCTCGGCCGGACCAAGGATCAGCGCTGATAGACGCGGGGTGGCGCCCGCCGGCAGGAGCCGCCACTCAAAGGCCGTCGCGGACAATGCATGGAACCTCGTTATCTCACGGTGCGCCGACCGATCGGCTAAGGTGTGCTTACGAGTCGACATGATGGTTGAGGCATGCGGCATGGCGGAATTCACGGGACGCGACCTGCATCTGGTGAAGAAGGCGCTCGCCATTGCGGTGCTGGCGATCGAGCGGCAGCCGGGGCCATTTCAATCGGTGTCCGATCAGAGCGACATGAAGGCGCTGCTCGACGGCCTGATCGAGAACGATACGGAGTTGGCGCATTATGCCCGTGCGGCGCGCATCGCCGTGACGGGTGAACCGGACTGAAAGGCGTCATGACGGAAAGCCGGCGATCCGGCTTCACGTCATGACGCATGGAGGTAACGGCGGCGCTCACGCGCCGCCGAACTTCCAGACCGGGATGCCGAGCTTCTTCGCCTTGTCGGCGAGGTTGTCCTGGATGCCCGTCCCTGGGAAGTGCAGGAGGCCGATCGGCAGCACTTCGAGCATCGCGTCGTTGCGCTTGAACGGTGCCGCCTTGGCGTGCCTCGTCCAGTCCGGCCTGAAGGCGATCTGCGTGACCTTGCGATTGTCGGCCCATTTGGCGGCGATCAGCTCGGCGCCCTTGGGCGATCCGCCGTGCAGCAGCACCATGTCCGGGTGCTTGGCGTGAACCTGATCGAGCTTCGCCCAGACCAGCCGGTGATCGTTGAAGTCGAGTCCGCCGGTGAGTGCGACCTTCGGACCCGGGGGGAGGAGCACTTGGTTCGCTGCGCGCTTCTTCGCCGCGAGGAAGTCGCGGCTGTCGATCATCGCGGAGGTCAGATTGCGATGGTTGACCTTCGACCCGTTGCGCGGCCGCCAAGTTGAACGGGTGTGGTGCTCGAATTGGTCGGCGGCCTGGTCGCGCATCAGCTCGAAGGCGTTGCGGCGTTCGATCAGCGTCTGACCTTCCGCCGTCAGGCGTTCCAGCTCGACGGACTTGACCTCGCTGCCGTCCTGTTCCCGTTGCGAGCGCTGCTGGGCCAGCTCGTTGTCGTCGAGTTCGCGTTCGATGCGGTCAATGGCGCGATGGAAGACGTTCACCGTCGACCAGAGCAGGTCCTCGAGGTCGGGTTCGAGGCGAGTATCGGCCAGCGCCACCACGAGGGCGTCGAAGATGTCGGAGATGCTGCCTACGAGGATGTTCGCTTCGGGAAGCGGCCTGGGATCGGGCTCGTCGCTGAAGGGACGGTAGCCATAGAGCTGGAGTTCGTGGAGGACCTGGTCGGTCGGGGATGAGGTGTGGTGCGGTTCGAATGCGTCGTCATGGTTGGTGGTCATCGCGGCTTTCCTCGTCGGATCGGCCGCGCCCATCGCGGCCTTCATGGCGACGAAGGCGGCGGGCGGAACGGACTTGCACCCGCAGCGCAGCGGAGGGCCGAAGCCTCGGCGGAGGACCGAAGGAGGCCGACTATTTTGTCTCGCGCTGTAAAGGCGGCTCTGCCGCCGACGGAAAATAGTCGGCCCACAAGGTTGCCGGTCCGGGCCGCTTGCTGCCCGATCGCCCTCTCAGAAGGCCGTGGGAGCGGTCCTCTCCGACGCTGAGGGAAAGCAGGACCGCCGGCCATACGGTGACGACGCCACCGATCCGCCTCTCATCCCGTTCCGGCTATGCCGCCAGTTCCATAAAGCGGGCGACGTCCTGCGCCGCGATCTGCACCCGGCTCGCGGCCCGAAGCGCGTCGATCCCGAGTAGGCGGAGATCCTCATTGAAGTCGCCAAGCCGTGGCGAGATCACGATCGGCTCGATCCCGGCCTCCTGCGCCCGGTCGATCAACGTCGCCATCGCGCCATCGCCGGCGGGATCGTCATCGCGGGCGATGTAGAGTCGCCGCAGCGTGTCCGGGAATAGGATGGCGGAAAGATGCGCTGCCGAGAGGGCTGCGACCATCGGCATGGTCGGCAGGACGCAGCGGATAGACAACATCGTCTCAATGCCCTCGCCGGCCGCCATGACCTCGCCCGCCACGCCAAATCGAACGGCGTGACCGAGAAGGTCGCCCATCGCCCGTCTCGGCGTGTCGATCGGCGCCTTGCCGAGCGTCGCCTCGGTGAAGCCAGCCGGGTCGAGCCAAGTGCGGTGCGCGCCGGTGAGATGGCCCGAGAGATCGGTGACGGCGGCGATCATCGCCGGCCAGGTCTCGGTCGGGCTATGCTCGTCGGGCCGGTAGTAGCAGCGTGGGTGGAAGCGCAGGCTTCCGGTTCCGTGCAAAGGCGTAATGCCGCGATTGCGGAGATACGTTTCTACGAGAGTACGAGCAATCGGCTGCGCCATGGCGAACAGCCGCCGTGCTGCCTCCGGCGATCCGGTTGGAGCGCTAGGCGTTTGCAATCGGGGACGGTCCGGCTCCGGCTCGGGATGCGGCAGGCTGAGGAAGGAACGCGCCTCATCTGCGACGTCCTTGAAGTCGACCAGGCCGCAGCTCTCTCGGATCACATCGAGCAGGTCGCCATGTTCGCCGGTGGCGGCGTCGGTCCATTTGCCGGCGTTGCCTTTCACCGACTCCTTGAGCCGCACGAACATCGAGCGGCCAGCCGTATTGCGCACGTCGCCCACGAGCCAATAGCTGCCTTCTCGTCTGCCTGAGGAGAGGTAATGGCGGCACACGGCCTCGGCTTGCTGCGCAAGGCGTTGTGCAAGATCACGCACAGTGTCGGCCATGATGGTCCTCGAAAAGAAAAGGCCCGCCGTCTCCCGCGGGCCTCGTTGCACTCGACAGCTATTCGGCCGCGATCATCGGCTCGCCGGTGTCGTCATTCTGAGCGGCTGGCTGGTCTTCGTCTTCCGGCAGTTTTTCGCTGGACTGCTCTGGAGTTTCCTCGATCGCAGATTCCGATGTCTGCTTGTCGCCAGAGGCAGGACCGGGCGTGCGAAGCGGTTCGGGCAGCCAGCCGGTATCGGCCAGCAGCGTTTCCGCCTCAGCCGCCATGTCGCCCTTCTTCAGATGCTCGATCCGATCGGCAGCGCGCTGGTCTTTCGCCTGAGCTACCGCCTGCAGGATGCGGGCCTTCGTCACCCGGCCGAGGAAGTTGTCCACGGTCGGCTTCCACCCGGCGGCCGCCATGTCGAGGTCGACCGCCTGCGCGATCCTATCGGCATGGGCGAACGCCCGCGGACGACGGTTCCAGGGTTCGTACACCGCATTGACCGAGAGGCTGACGATGTGGGCGAACAGGCCCGCCTGGCTATCGCCGTCCCATTCCTGCAGCGCGTCCCAGACATCGGCCGACTCCTTGGGGAGCGCCTTCGCCCAGCTTTCATGCCGCGCGCGGATCGCTTCGGCCGAGGCGCTGTCGTTCAGTCCCGGCGCCTGCGCGCCGAAGCTGACGCTCTTCACGTCGAGTTCGAGGCAGCTATCCGAGCCGTAGTGGTAGAAGGTCTTCAGCGTGAGGACATGTAACGCCGCGAGGAAGGCGACGTCCGGCCGCTCGCCGAGCGCGTGACGCAGGCCAAGCGTCCGGTGAGAGGTCAGCTCGGTCATCAGCCGATCGGAGATAGGCGAAAGGCCCTCATCCTCCTCGGGCTCGGCTTCGCGCTCCGTTGCCACGATGGCTTCGTCACCCTCGTAGCCGGCCGCCATCGCGCGGTCTGCCTCTCCGTCCTCAGCCGAGACAAGCTCGGGCTCGATCGGCAGTTCGTCCTCGGGGCGGACATAGCCGCGTTCGACACGAAGATGCCCGTCGGCGCCGATGCTGACGAAGGCGCCGGCGCGGGCGATCTCGGCAGGGTCGAACACGAAAGGCCGGGTTTCGAACTCCTCGATCGCGGTTTCGAGCTCCGACAGGCGCTCGTCCACCTCGTCGGGCAGTTCGTCGGCGTCCTGATACTCTTCGGACAGCCGGTCGAGCTCGGCCTGGAGCGCGTCCCGGGTCGCTTGCTCCTCGGCCGTCAGGGCGACGGTCTCGCCGCGAACCTGGCGGAGACCGAAGGCGTGGCCATAGGCGAAATCGGACGCAACCTCGATCCACTTCCAGCCTTCGGCAGAGACCGCATCCGACTCCACCTTCAACTTGTCGGCGAGCATCTGGTCGACGAGCGGGACATCCTGCAGCCAGCCGCCATCGTCGCCCTGGAACAGATCGCGCAGCACCGTCCCGCCCGCCGCCACATAGGCGTCCAAGCCGATGAACTGCGCCCGCTTGTCGGAGGCGCGGACGGCGCCCTCGGTCAGCATGCGACGGATGACGTAGGGCTGCTTGTCGTAGGAGGCCTTCAGCCGCTCGAACACCTGCTCCTGGCGCTCGTGATCACCCGACACGGTGAAGGCCATGAGCTGGTCGAGCGTCATGCCGTCTTCGGCATAAACGTCGAGCAGCGCCGGCGAGACCGACGCGAGCTTCAGGCGCTGCTTCACCACGTTCACCGAGACGAAGAAGGCGGCGGCGATCTCCTCCTCGGACTGGCCCTTCTCGCGCAGCGCCAGGAACGCGCGGAACTGATCGAGAGGGTGCAGCGGTGCGCGCTGGACGTTCTCGGCGAGCGAGTCCTCCTCGGCGATGCCGCTGTCGCGGACGATGCACGGCACCGGAGCAGTCTTGGCAAGACGCTTCTGCTTCACGAGCAACTCCAGCGCCCGGTAGCGTCGGCCACCGGCCGGGATCTCAAACATGCCGGTCTCGACGCCGGCCTGATCGACGACCGCGCGCACGCTCAGGCCCTGCAGCAGGCCGCGGCGGGCGATGTCGTCGGCCAGTTCCTCGACGGACACGCCGGCTTTCACGCGCCGAACGTTCGACTGGGAGAGCAAGAGCTTGTTGAAGGGGATGTCGCGCGAGGGCGAGAGGGTGATCTTCTGAACAGTGGTAACCATTGGGATGTACTCCGCGACGAGCGCCGAAAGCCTCTCCCTCGGCATCAACTCGTCACGAAGCGCAGCGCCGCCCTCTTCCTCTGAAGGGCAGCGCCGCGAAACCGACGATCAGGAAAGACGGACAGGCACGAAGCCGGAGACACGCTTTTCCGCATCTCCGGCTTTCAGGGAGTCAGGCCGCCCGGTCGAGCAACTTCTTGGCCCGCGCCTCCAAGTCGAGCCGGGCATCCTGGTGGGTCTTGTAGCGTGCAACGGCGGTGATGCCCTGCACGAAGTCGAAGACGCTCTCAGGTTTGCGCCCTTCCTCAGCCAATACGGTCTCGATGATCTTCGCCGTCTCGGTCTTCGAGAAGCCGCGCTTGCGCAGAAACTCGCTGCGGTCATCGTCGGTGCGGGCCACGATCTTCGCTCGGGCCGCCTTGATGCCATTGACGAAGGGTATCGGCGAGGAATTGGCGAAGCGGGTGAGCGCCGGCGCCGCCTCATGCGCGAAGCGTGAGGCGGCGTATTTCGAGTGGCGGATGGTGATCTCCTCGAAATCCTCGACGCCCCAGAGATTCCGATTCTGGCAGACGGCGCGGAGATAGAAGCTCGCCATGCCGAGCGTCTTCGCCCCGACCTCGGAATTCCAGCAGTAGAAGCCGCGGAAGTAGAGGTCGGGCGACCCATCGGGCAGTCGGCCGGCCTCGATGGGGTTGAGATCGTCGACCAGGAAAACGAAGACGTCCCGGTCCGAAGCATAGAGGGTGGTCGTGTCCTGGGTGATGTCGACGCACGGATTGTAGGCCCCCGTCGACCAGTCGAGGACACCCGGCACCTTCCAGCGGGTGTCCCCTATGCCGTTGCCGGCGATGCGCAGGACGGCCGCGATCAGCTCGTGGTCGAAGATGCGGCCGTAGTCGGGCCCGGTAACGGCGCGCAGCTCGACGCGGCCATCTTCGATCTCGAGCGTCTTCACCTG
Organism: Caulobacteraceae bacterium; assembly: GCA_965277425.1. Classification (GTDB taxonomy): domain Bacteria; phylum Pseudomonadota; class Alphaproteobacteria; order Caulobacterales; family Caulobacteraceae; genus Poindextera. The sequence goes on along the minus strand of CBDICR010000005.1, from coordinate 897,719 downwards.
CTCGGCGCGATGAGACGTCAGGCCGTATTGCAGATTGATGCCAGCCAGTGGTGCCGGAAGCTGACGCAGATAGGCCGCCGGCGCGCCGACCAGGCCGGCGAGTTGGCCGAAGCTCCAATGCGTCGGCGCGATCGGCGTGTCGGACCCGGGCAGCATCAGCGCCAGGCGTTCGGCATCGTCCCTGTTCGCCTCGACCCGGATCGCCGCACTCTCGACGGTTCGGGTGCGACTCCGCTCCGTCCGGCGATGGACAGCAGCATAGAGGTCCGACAGGGACAGGTAGCGCTCATCCGCCGGCCGTGAGAACCATTCCGAGGACACGCGGCCGACGCGTTCGCCGCGGCTCACATCCACCTTGTAGCCGCCAGCGCGGTCGCGAGCGGCGTCCAGAATCTCCAAATTGGTCATGGCTAGTCTCCATGACGGGCGCCGGAGGCCTCTCCTCCAGCCCTCAACCCGTCACAGCGAAGCCGGTCCGTCCTTTCACTCTAAAAGGGGCGTTGCGGGGATCCCCGCAGAAGGGGGTGCGTCGGCGACCGCGGCGCCGACCAGGGGGAAGGCTTTCCCCTCCAGGCCTTGCAGATCGCGGCTCAGGTCTTCCAATTAGCGGACCATTGACTCCCAATCAGCCGATGCCAACAGCAGGCGCGTACTCGCTCCAGAGTGAGCTGATTTCATTGGCTCGCTCAGGGACGGCGCCTCGAAGCAGGTGGAGAAGGATTGTTCGGTCGCTGGGCTCCTCGGTCATTGCACTACGCTGGCCCCTGAAATCCGCGCCTTTGAATGGCTGTGAGAACCTTGTGATTGATGTCCCGACGTTTGCTTAGCTGTGCTGACGTCAGGCTCCTGAGACGCATCGTGTTCTGACAGAAATTGTATTCCCATTCATTGAGCACGCGACGCTCGTAAAAAAAGGCGATTGCGTCTGCGTTCAAGCTCTTATCCGGGTCCTTCCGTATTCGCTTGATGGCGGTGAAGATCAAATCGGATCGCAACCCGAGAAACCGCTTCACACAGATATTGCCGACCTCGGTCGACTGGCCGGTGACGCGGTTTTGGATCGAGCAGACTTCCATGATCGGAAAGTGCCCGCACGGGCAGGTCTCGGGCTCGTCGGCCTCGTGGATGCCGACCAGGCTCCATTCCTTCACGGCCACCTCCCAGGCGCCGGCGTGGCTGAGGGGGAGAATGTGCTTCTTGAGTTGCTGAAAATTGTAGCCGTCGCCCATCAGGGTCTCCTCTTACAGCCGGCGAAGCTCCTCCAAATCGTCCGACGTCTGCTTCAAGATGGCCTGGTAGCAGGCGTCACACACGCGCCGCTCGTTGGTGAAAGCGCCGCCAAGCTTCGGGATGGCTACGCAGGACGTCCCAGCGGCGATCTCGTCGTCGCAGCGATAGCATTCCGAGCGGCGCTGCACGTCCACGCGCACCGGGCGGCCGTTGGTCCCGCCGATCAGCGAGGGCACCCGCCCCTTAGGGGTTTTCTTTGTCATGGTCGGCCTTTGCCTTTCGGACCCGCCTGGCCAGCGTCTGCAGAAGGTCTTCGAGATTGTCCAAGACCGATCTGAATTCCTCGATCGAGGCGGCCTGCCGGTCCTTGCCCAGGCGCTTGTTGATTTCGTGATTCACCATGGTCAGTGCCGCGATGAAGTTCGATCGTCCGCTGAGCTTCAGCGACCTGTACTTGTAGATCAGCTCGGTTCCGGCGGGTGTCAGCTCGACATGATTGAGGACCACGGTCGCGAGACGTTTGGCCTCTTCGTTCAAGCGCTTGCGCGCCTCCTCCCATTCGCGCTGCGGCTGAACCGCGAAGGACGCCGTCGGCGCAAGCTTTCGAACCGACGCCTTTTGGGCCGCCCGCACCATCTCCTCGACCTTGCTGTCGTCGAGGCCGAGAAGCTTGAACCGCTCGCGCAGGTCATCGACGATCTGCTGGTCTTCGTGGCTGGTGAAATCCTCTTCCCATAGGGAATCGACGATTTCATCGTGGACCACCACCAGCTCGCCGGCGCGCAAACGCGTCATGCCGTCGAGGACGGCCTGCGGCGGTTCGGGTTCTTCACCGCCGATGACCTTGTCCCAGAACGCCTTGTCGTCGTTCTCGAAATCCTTGAACTCCTGGAACCGGGCGTCGAGGTTCATGCCGAGGTGTGTCACGATATGCCCGAGATTGTCGGGATGACCGGGGCTGTTCTGGACCACCACGCGCATGATCCGGCCGACGAACTGAAGGTAGGGACCAAGCGACCTGAACGGCCGGAAGATCGCCGCGACGCTGAGCTTCGGGTGGTCGAAACCTTCGCCGAGCATCTGGACCTGGATGATGCAATCGAGCGTGCCGTTGCGCAGGGCCGCGAGGATCGCGGCCTGCTCGTCCTCCCGCTGCTTGCTGTGGATGACCTCCGCGGTGAAACCACGTTCGCGGTAGAGCGAGCTGATTTGCCGGGCGTGGTTGATGGAGCACGCGACGGCGATCAGTTGATGCTGGGTGCCGGTTTGCCGGAGCTGTTCGAGGCGCTCGAGGCTGGTGTCGACGATATGCTGATTGCACACCGATGCCAGCGCGACCCCGCGGCTGAACCAGTCCTCGTCTTTGAGCTTCACGACCTCCTCGAGCGAATAGGTGCGGCCGCGCTCGTCGGCGAAGCCAAGCTCGATCGTCGAGGGCGCGACGTAAGTCGACTTCAGGCGCTTGATGTAGCCCTTCAGGGTCGCGTTGCGGAACGGGTAGCGATAGACGAGCTCGCCATCGAGCTCCTGCCGGTCACTGCGGAACGGCGTGGCGGTGAGCAGGATCACCTTCGCGTTGGAGAAACGGTCGATCACGCGCTGCCAACTGGCGGCGGCGCTGTGGTGGGCCTCATCCACGATAATCATGTCGAAGAAGTCGTCCGGGAACTGGTTCAGCCACTTATCGACGTCCGTGGCGAGCTGCTGGACGTTGGTGATGACGACATGCGATCGGGTCGCGACGGTGATGTTGCCGGTATCGAGCGTGGTCGCCAGAGGTCCGGAGATCATCTGGTCCGCGGTGAGCACAGCCGCCTTTCGCCAGAAGCACTTCTGGCGATTGGTGACGTCCATCGCCTCATAGAGCCCCTGCTTGATGGTCAGGTTGGGCGCGATGACCAGGACGCGGCCTTCTGCGAGGCCAAGCGGCAGCAACGATGCGAGTCCGGTTTTGCCGCAGCCAACCGGGATCTGCAGGATGGCCTTGTTCTTGCCGGCCCGGAAGAATTCGTAGGTCCGCAGATATCCTTCGCGCTGGGGATCGCGGAGCTCGTCATTGCCCTCGATCTTGAATTCGATGTCGGTGAAGAAGGATTGCACGGGCCGATGCCCACGCACCCAAGCGTCCAGGCCCGCCTTTTCGAAGATCCACTTCTTTCCCACCTTGCGGGCTGGAATCGTGCCCTCCCGAGCCATTCCGTAAAGCACGGTTTTGCCGACACCGATGTAGCCGGCAGTTTCTTCGAGAGAGAGCCAGTTTTCTTCGAGAGCAGGCATGATCCACCGTCATTTGACGCTATACGATAGCAAATGACAGATAGGAGGGCAAGGCTCGGAAGGCGGGCCAGGCCCCAGCAAACTCGGAAGGAGCCACCTTTGAGGCAGTTGTTCTTGAAATATATTCAATCCCACCCCAACTCTGTGACCGTGACGCTGTTATAGGTCTAGCCATGGAACAAGCGGCTGCAGTGCGGGCGATCGCACAGGAATTGAATGGCGATGAGCGCAGTGGGCGTAGCACACGTCTCGCCCGTCTCATGGGCGCGTCCGTCGCGACCATTCGATCCTGGGGCGCATCCGGCGCCAGCGAGGAGCGCAAACGCGCCATGACGCCGACATCGCGGCGTTTGCTTTTCGTGCTGCTGGTTCTGCAGCGTGACGGCCATGACCTGGACGCGATCCGCTCGGCGGCCAAGCGGCTGGAACGCGAATATCTTGAGGAGGACGCGTGATGGCGCGCAAACCCGTGCCGGCGCCGGCCCGGCCAGTCGACGACGATCCTGCGGCGGCACGCTTCACGCGGGTCGTGGCCGTGATCGTGGGCCTTGAGAATTATCGCAAGCCGCAGAGCGGCGATGCGTTGCCGTCGGTGGCGTATGCGCATGCCGATGCCGACGCGGTCAGCGAGGCGGTGCAGGAGATCTTCAAGAATCTGCCGGCCAGCGATGTCGAGATCGAGGTGATGACCGACGCCGATGCGAGCCTCGTCGCGGTTCAAGATCATCTGGCCTACACGATCCGCAACCTCTCGGCCGATGACCTCTTCATTTTCTACTATGCCGGCCACGGCTTCCATGGCGCGGGTGGAAATCGCCTCAGCACCTACGACACCAACCGGCTAAACATTGCCGATACGACGCTTTCGATGCGCGATGCGCTCTTGGAGCCGTTGTCTCAGAGCGCTTGTGAGCAAGGGCTGATTTTCATCGACGCCTGCGCCGAACACTTCCGCGACGTCGTTCAGTCGCGGGACGTGATCGGGAACCTCGATCCCCACGAGGTCGACGAATTTCTCGATAGCGGCTGGTATCTCGGCGCCTTCCTCTCGTGCTCGCCGGGGGAGAAATCCTACCCGTCAAACGCGCTGGGTCACGGCATCTGGACGCACTTCCTGCTGGAAGCGCTTGCGGGCCGCGCACCCGACGCGCTCGCACGCGATCGTTGGCTGACCGGCGAAAGCTTGCAGAACTATCTGCGCCAGGAAGTGCCGCGCTACATCACCCGAGAGATGTCGATGCGGGCGACACAGACGCCCCAGGCCATCTTGTCCGCGTCGAACAGCTTTCGGATCCATTATGTGCCTCAGCCGCCCGTCATACCTGCGGACGCGGCGCTTGCCGGAATCCGGCTGAAGAACAACAGCGAGTATCTGGAGGGAACCGAGACAGGGGCGATCCGGAGCCTCGACGGCTTCAGCCGCGGATACCACAAAGTGCCCGATCGGCTCTCGGAGTCGGCTGACGGCTGGTGCAATCGACTGCTTGCCGACACGGTCGCGGAGGAGCTGCAAACCCTCTACCAAAATGCGCGCGATGTCCTCGGCCTCAAGCGCAAGGATCTCAGGAAGGAGGCCGACACGCTCGATGCGCCTGCTTTCCGCTATATCGTCGAGACGGGGCAGAATCCGGAGGACCCGAGCGAGTATTACATCACGCGACGGCTCGAGCTTCGGCAAGGCTGGCCGGCGCATCGCGAGGCTCTCGATGAACTTTTCACGGACGAGTTCCAGCGGCTGGTGGTCGAGTTCGACAGTATGGAGGACTCCTTCGATGCGCTGGTCGATCGGCTGGAGGATATCGGTGAAGCGTCCGGTGGCGATGTCGAAGACGATGATCGCGATCAGCGCGTGACCTATAGTCGGGACGGCGCGAGCTTCACCTTCGACCTGAAGAAGCGACGTCTGGAAATTGCCTTCGGACGCAAGAGCGCCCTCGACCTTGTCGATGCGGCGCAGCGGTTCCAATTGGGCGTCGGTCGATCCAGCCCGATGTTGGCTGCGGCTGCAACACGGCGGGCCAGCCGCGACGACGACGCATAGGGTCGTCGCCGATAAGGAGAGCGAGCAGACGAATGGAGTTGGACTACATCCAGATTGTGATTTCGGCGCGGCTCGCACATGGCGATCTCGTTGCTGCGGATAAGGCGCTGGAAGCCGGGCCGGACGATCACGCCATGCGCTTGGTGCTCCTGAAGCAGTTGCTCGTTTCGTGCGCGAATGTCGCCGACCTGGAGGGGATAAGCCGGGGACTCTACAAGGATCACCCGGAGCTCAATGAGATCATCTCGACACATCGGCGCGGGTTCGAATTCGCGAAATACATGCGAAACGTCGCGGTCGGCCACGTCAATCCGGCGCTCTGCCGGAAGGCGATCGAATGGCGCCCTGAACTGAACGCGGTGCTCGCTGCGTCCGACGCTGGCGCGGACGCGTTTCTGAGCTACGCTATTCTTGAAACGGCGATCAACACCTTCGTCGACGGTGAGCGCCACAAGGTTTTCGAGAGCGACACAGACCTTGCTTACCCGCCCGATCTAACGCGCTTTCTTAATTATCTCGGCGAAACTGTGCTTGCCGGGATCGCCTATTGTTCGGCGCTCTCCGCCATTGCCGTAAGTCGAGCAGAGCTGCCCGACTACCGTGAGAAATGGTTCGAGTTGGCGGCCAAAGCTGGTCAAACAGAATTTAAATTCATCACGCGAAAGGGCGAACAAGCTTAGGCCGCGCCGGAGCGCGCCCCGAACGCTTCGCTTCGAAGCGTTTCTCGCGCGCCTATCCTTCTGCTGCGAGGTAATAGCCCTTCGGCGCTCGAAGCTGGGTGACCGATGAAATCACCGAGTTCGCCCAAATCGTGCTGCATTCCACTTCGCCGCCGCGCTCGAACCAATGCGTCGCGCCGGGGATCAGATCGAATGGAATAGGATGGGAGGCGAGCGGGTTGTGAAAGACCTCGAGTTCCTGACACCAGGCCTCGCCCCATGGCCATAATGCGTCATACTCCTGGCTTCCCACTTCCAGCTCGAAGTCGATCGGTTCCAACGCGCCCGGCGTCCGATCGAACAAGATGCCCCGACGGATCATCGACAGGCCGGGCGGGCGCCATCCGGCCAAAAAGCCCATGCGATTGAATTTCGCCAAGGTGCCGGCGTTGCTGAAGAGAACGGCGGACAAATGCGCGAAATCCGGGTCTCGAAACAGTCCGGCCGGGATCGCGTTCTTGCCCGTGAGATTGGATATCGCCGTCCCGACGGCGCGTCGTTTCGTGCCGTCGTCTTCGACATCGGCGCGAACACCGTAGAGATAGGTTGGCAGCGCCTCACGGGTCCACACCATAGAGCCCGAGCTGTGGAAATCGGCGATGGCGATGGCGAACGGATGCCCCTGCACGTGCGACAGGCCGTGATATTCCCGCTGCAACTTTCCTCGCAGCGTCTTGGCGAATCGTTCAGCCGGGGCACCGGTCAGCCGCTCCGTTCGATCCGTGGGCGCATGAACCCAATCTCCGATGCCGCCAGCGCGCGGGGTTTCGGAGTTCGCGGTTACCGCCTCCACCCAACAGGTGACGCCGTCCTTCTCGATTTGAAAATCGGGCGAAACGTGATCTTGGCGGACCTGCAGGCCTTGCTCGCGAAAGCAGGCAAGCAGGTAAAGCTCGAAGAGGCGCGACGCGAAGTTGTTGGTTTGCAAGTCGGGGATGAAGTTCCGATCTGGCCGCGGCAGGGCGAGATAGCATTCTCCCACCGCCATCAGCGCCGGCAGATGACTTATGGACTTGATGAGCAAGTCAAACTCCGGAGAGCTTCCACGCGGCCCGACCTCGATCAACAAGGTCCGTCGGCGGACGCCAGGTGCGAGCGGTTCAGGGGGATCACCGCCGCGCATGTCGTTGCTGAGCGCGTCGAGGGCCTGTTCGGGCGCTTGGAACGGGCCGCCTTTTGCGACGCAGATCCAACAATGATCGACCCGGCGTCGCATCGCGATCGTGCTGAAGGTCCCGCCCTCCTGGTCGAGGAGAATCGCGCCACACGCGCCGCCGCGGCCGATTTGATATGCGGCGAAAATGCTGGTGGGGTCGAAGTTCGGGCCGCGGTCGAGCGACAGGGCGTACAGCTCGAACTGCCGCACGCTGATGGGCTTGATCAGGAGAGATTCTGTTTCGGCCGGCATTCGCGATCACACCATCCTGCCCTGAGGGCCTACAAGTAGGGTGCGCCCCGCGTGAGGAGGTCGCTCAGCACGTCTGCGCGCGGTCGTGGCCCCTTGAGCGCCAGGTCGACCAGGCCGCGGGATACGCCGCGCGCCAGGCTGCGCGCCATGACGCGCTGCTTGGTCGACACCTTCTGGAGCCCGGCGCGGCCGTGGACGAAGGTGCTGCGCAGGTCGAAGAGATCCTTATAGGCCTGCACGCTTGCGGCGTCGTTCAAGACAGCCGCGAGGCGTGCCGAAACGCGATCCGTGGCTGACGAAACCGCCTTGTGCGGGTCAGGCTTGGGCCGAAGCCATTTCTTGTGGTCCATCTCGAGGCCGACGGCCGCTTCGATGGCCGTCATGTGCGCCATCACCTCGTCCATGCCATCGGCGAGGAATGCCCGGACAAGAAAATGCGCGATAGGCGTCTCGAACAGGTCCGTAGCCCGTGCCCCCTCGAGCTCTTTCCAAGCATCGTCGGTGAAGAGCGCTAGACCCGACGCCGCGTCGTCATCAAGTGGCAAGACCGTCGGACGTTCAAGTTCGATGTCGTCTCCCCACTGGTCCTGGACGATCCATGGCTCGAGGGTGAGGCTATCCGCGCTCGGGGGTGGAGACGGGCGAATGAAGAGATCGTCGTCGGCCGTGTAAATCCAAGGCAGGCGAAAGCCTCGCCAGTCGACCTCCTGCATCGTGGACCACCGTTCCCACGGCGCCAGCAGGAGAAAGAACAGCGCTCGTTCGACCGCCGGCGGAAACCGACCAAGATGGGGATCGATCTCTCCGAAATCTCGATCGAGCGTCATGTACATGAAGGGGGCGGCGCGTGCTTCAGGGCGCGGGTCGAGCGCGATTTCTTCCTCCACAACCAGCCATCGGAACTGCGCCAGGCGCTTGGGATCGAGCGACTCATTGTGAAAGTTGCGGGCGAGCCGCGGGGCATTGAACAGCCGCGCCAGATCGTCCGCGGTGAAGTCAGCGACGCGGGCATTGCCGAAGCTCAACATTGGCATATCGTCCGCCAGGTCGAGCGGGCATAGGTGGCGGCGCAGCGTCGTCCTGCGCCGATATGCTTCGTCGAGCGCTTTCGCGGCGCTTTCGGGATCGAGGCTCAGTGCGGCCTTGTTGGCAGGGAGATGACACGGCAGCCCGAGCGATCGGAGGGCCGTGCTCAAAGCGAATACCGGTTTACCACCGCCGTACTCCGCGAGGCACAGCTCGCTCAGCGAGACAAAGGGCGGTGAGGCCAGAAGGTTGTCCGGGCCCGGCCGGGGAAGTCGCCAGACCGCGTCCACGGCGGCGATGAGCGACGCACTCGCCGTCATGAGGCTCGTCCTGTCGTTGTTGGATGGAGGCCGAGGCCCGCGGCCTCCGCGATGTGGTGGCGGTAGGCGAAATTTATGAGGTCGCGGGCCAGTTCAAGGAGACCGCCCGTTGGCAGTCCATCGAACGGATCGCCGTGGGCGAGAGCGTTTCGACGCTCGGCAAGGGTCGGACGTGTGTCGCCGGTCAACTGGCCTAATGCCGTCCCCCCACAGCGCACGACCATGGGGATCTGCGCGTCGGTGAGACCGTCGACCTCGACCATGTATTTGAGGAGCGCCGCAAAGCTGCGCTTGTTCTTCGAGAGATGGCCGCCATAGCGATCCATCAGCGCCAGCTCTAATGCGATCAGGGCCGCGAGCTCGCCGGCCTTGATGATGCTGAAATCTACCCAGCCCAGCAGATAGAGCGTCTGCGAACGGGCAAACTTGGCGCGCACGATCTCAGGGATACGCGGATCGATGCCGAGGCTCTCAACGAAGGCGCGCCAGTCCGCCGCCTTCTCGAACTGAATGAAGCCGCCGGCACTGCCTTGCGTCGGCCAGGCGAGCAGCACGGGCTGTTCGCGGTCGCTGAGCGCGATGTGCGAGTGATCGGGCATCGGCATCAGGCACGCCGCAACATCCGCTCGATGCGCATGCGCTGATAGCCGTGCGCATGCACATGCTGGCGAAGCTGCCGGATGTCGCGCACGCCAAACGCCACGGACGCCTTCAACGGGCTCGCGAAGGTCGCGTAGTACGCCCAGCGCGCGTCGGCGGGCAGCGGCGCGTTCTGGCGGCGATCCGTGATGACGACGTCGCGCGGGTCGCTGGTATTGCGAAACGCGTGAAACGTAATCCAGTCGGCCCGCCGATAGCGGGCCGCCTTGCTGAACGGCACGGACTGGACCTTCACATCGGTCTGGTCGAGGACCCAATCGCGCTGTTCGAGAATCTGGCGAACCATATGGCCCACCATCTGCTTGACGCGGTCCGCCAGCACGTCCTCGCGAAACACCTCCAGGAGGTGCTCTTCAATCCCCTCAACGGCCGGCTTGCCCAGTTGCGAGGCCGTTTCCAGCCGGGCGATATTCGCCTCTTCGGTCAGAAACCCCCAGAGGCGCTGGCCCAGGTCGGTCTCATAGAGCGACGCGAACTTATCTGGATTGTAGGCAATCATGACCGGGCCTCCTTTACCGGTCAAATATGGCCGGTTATAAGGGACTGTCAATGGCGATGACGACGGCTCGTGCGTCGTCGCGACGGGGAGGCAACGTGGACTTCGACGATCTTGTGACGGCGCTTGCGCCGCCGCCGAACCGCGTTGGGAAGGCGGACGGCGAACATGAGCATCACCTGTACGAGGGAGCGGTGATGGTCGCCTATGCCATGCATCTGCTGCGCACAGAGGGCGCGCGTGATGTCCGCGTGCATCCCGACGGCGAGCACGGAAAGCAGTTCGACTTCGCCGGTTGGCTGTCGCGTCGGGGCTTCTCGATGGTGTCGACGCTTGGGACCACTTCCTATGGCGGCGTCTATCGAAACGCCGATGGTCAGACGATCACGATCAACCCCAGGTCGGGCCTTGGGGATGTCGTGGCGGAGGCTGGTGGCCAGATCATCTCCGCCGAGTGCAAGGGCGGCATCATCAACACCCGGCATTCGGGCCAGGTATCGCGGCTCTACAAAGGGCTGTGCGAGACGGTTGGCATGTTGATGGCGACGCCATCGCCGGGCCGGCAGGTCGCTGTCGTGCCGAAGACCGACGCCACGGTCCGGCTTGCCGAGCGGCTTGCTCCGCGCTGCGCCCTGGCCGGGATCGCGATTGCCCTAGTTGGCAGCCGTGGAGAGGTCGTTGATGTCGCGCCTGGGCTGGACGGCGCCGAACCTGAGGGACAAACCCACGATAAGAAGCAAGGGGCAGCGAGGAAATGTTAAACAGGGGTTCCGAGTGGCGGCGATGGGAGCCGCACATTCACGCGCCCGGCACCGCGATGAACAACCAGTTCAGCGGCCCGACGGCGTGGCACGATTATCTAACCGCTCTGGAGAAGGCGACGCCGGTGATCGAGGCGATCGCGGTGACCGACTATTATGTGACGGACACCTACGAGGAAGTGCTCCGCCAGAAGGCGTTGGGCCGCTTGCCCAAGGCCGCGCTGGTCTTCCCGAATGTCGAGCTGCGGCTAGATGTGGCGACGGCCAAGGGGGGCTTCGTCAATCTCCACCTCTTCGTGAGCCCTGAAGACCCGAACCATGTTGAGGAGCTGCAGCGCCTGCTGTCGCGTTTGCAGTTCAATGTGATGCAGGATCGATTCGACTGCACCCGTGCTGACCTGATCCGCCTCGGTAAGAAGGCCGATCCCGACATCACCGACGATCGCGCCGCGCTCGCCTACGGGGCAAACCAGTTCAAGGTGAATTTCCAGAAGCTGCGCGAAGTGTTTTCGGAGAGCGGTTGGGCGAAGAAGAATATCCTGATTGCGGTCGCCGGCGGCGCCACCGACGGCACATCGGGCGTTCGCGAAGCCGCCGACCAGACCATTCGGCGCGAGATCGAGGGCTTCGCCCACGTCATTTTCGCCAGCAGCGTTGCACAGCGCGAGTTCTGGCTCGGCGATCGCGATCTCAGTCCCACGGAGATCCGCACGCGCTATGGCGGCCTCAAGCCCTGCCTGCACGGCAGCGACGCGCACAAGCTGGACGACGTCGCCACGCCGTTCGGCGACCGCTTCTCGTGGATCAAGGGCGGCCTTGAGTTCGATGCCCTCCGCCAAGCCTGCATCGACCCGGGCGGCCGCGCTTATGTTGGCGCCGAGCCGCCGGCATCGGCCACACCGTCGCAGGTCATTTCGAAGATCGAGATTCTTGACTCACCGTGGGCGGCAACGCCGGTGATCCCGCTGAACCCCGGCCTTGTCGCTATCGTCGGCGCCCGTGGTTCGGGCAAGACCGCGCTGGCGGACGTCATCGCGGCGGGCTGCGACTCCATTACGGACGAGGCGTGGAATGCGGATGAATGGGCGAACCCGTCATTCCTCGTCCGGGCCCGACCGCTGATCGGCGAAGGCAAGGTCAAGGTTAGTTGGTCGGCGGGCGAGCCGAGCGTCCGCGCGCTGGATGGCTCCGACGCCAATGGCCCCTTCGCTTACGAGCGCGTCCGCTATCTGTCGCAGCAATTCGTGGAGGAGCTTTGCTCCTCAAACGGTCTGACCGATGGTCTGTTGCGCGAGATCGAGCGGGTGATTTTCGAGGCCCATCCCGACGACGAGCGCGATGGCGCACTGGATTTCGAGGAACTGCTCGAACAGCGCGCGACGCGGCACCGCCTTGCCCGCGAGCGCGAAGCCGAGGCCGTCGCCCAGATCTCCGATCGCATCGGTACGGAGCTCGAGAAGGAAAAGATGGCCGCGACCTATGAGTCGCAGGCAGCGCAGAAGAAGAAGCTGGTCGACGCCTACACGGCCGATCGATCCAAGCTGGTCTCTGCCGGCAGCGAGAAGCGCGCCGAACGGCACACCGAGCTGGCAAGTGCGGCGAACACGGTGCGCGCCACGCTGCGTCGGTTTACGGGCCAGCGGCAGACCTTCCTTGCGCTCCAGGACGAGGTGAAGGATCAGCGACGCAATCAAGCCCCGGAGGGCCTTCGACAGGCGCAGGCCCGCCACTCGAACAGCGGCATGTCGGCGGAGCAGTGGTCCGCCTTCCTGTTGGATTACACCGGGCCGGTCGACACCGATCTCGACGGCTACGTGAAATGGGCAGATGGGAAGATTGCCGAGTTGAAAGGCACGCCTCCCGTACCGGGCGACCCGAACAAACCGTATTTCCCGGACGATGCCGATCTGAGCAAGTTGTCCCAGGCCATGCTCGACGCCGAGATGTCGCGGCTGGAAAAGCTCGTCAGCGCCGACAAGGAGACCCAGCGTCGCTACACGGCTCTATCTGGCAATATCGCAACCGAGACCGCCGCGCTGCAGACGCTGAACGACAAGCTGAAGGATGCGCAGGGCGCAAAGGATCGCGCCAAGGAACTGCAGCGCGATCGTGAGGACGCCTACGGGCGTGCATTCGACGCCCTTGTCGCCGAACAGTCGGTATTGGAAGCGCTCTACGCGCCGCTGATGAAGCGCCTGTCGAAGGCCTCGGGGACGCTGCAGAAGCTGTCGTTCTCGGTCGCCCGCGTTGCCAATGTTGAACAGTGGGCGTCGGAAGCGGAAGACGGACTGATCGATCTCCGAAAGGCGGGCGCGTTTCGTGGCAAGGGCACCTTGCTGCAGAAGGCCAACGAAGTGCTGAAGGCGGCATGGGAGACTGGCGACGCTGCCGCGGTGCGGACCGCGATGGCGGAGTTTCGACGGCTGTACCAGAGAGAGCTGCTGGACCATTCGCCGGTGGCGCACACCGATCAGGTCGAGTTCCGCGCCTGGTCGAAGCGGTTTGCGCAATGGTTGTTCAGCACCGATCACATCTCGATCCGCTACGGGATCGACTATGACGGTGTCGATATCAGGAAGCTGTCACCGGGCACGCGCGGAATCGTCCTGCTGCTCCTCTATCTGGCGCTGGATGACAGCGACAACCGCCCGCTGGTGATCGACCAACCGGAGGAGAACCTGGACCCGAAGTCGGTGTTCGACGAGTTGGTCCATCTATTCGTTGAGGCCAAGGCTCATCGGCAGGTCATCATGGTCACGCACAACGCGAACTTGGTGATCAACACCGACGCCGACCAGATCATCATCGCCGAGTCGGGGCCGCATCCGCAGGGCGCGCTTCCGCCGATCACCTACAAGTCCGGAGGGCTTGAGAACGCAGAGATTAGGAAGGCGGTGTGCGACATTCTGGAGGGCGGCGAAGGCGCGTTTCAAGAACGGGCACGCCGCCTGCGGGTAAGGCTCGAACGGTAGATGTGGTGTCTTAGGCGGGCGCCGTAGAGGGTTGTGTTGCGTCCGGTGGCCGCCCGTTTCAAGTGGAGACAAGATGCTGAAGGCCAGCGAAGAAGAGGTCGAGTCCATTCGAGAATACTTCGAGTGGCAAGCTCCCGATCTGGAGGTGACGTTCCTACAAAAGGTCTATTCCGAAGCGGTGTTGAACACGCGCCATGACGTGTGGGACATCCACACCAACAAAGATCGTTGGTGGGTCATCACTGGCGGCACCAACCTCTATTCGCAGCAGCAGTTTCCGAACATGGACTTGGCGCTGACCTTCCACATCGGCCTGATGCTGCGCATCCCGCGCTCGCAGGAGCAGCAGCGGGACGACATGCGGCTCCTCCCGTTTGGGCCGGTCTTGGAGAAGATGGAAGAGGCCGGCGATGCTGTCAGCCACGCCCATAATCTCGCGGACTACCAGGCAGTTGGGGTTCGTTGCCGAGAGACGTTGCTTGAATTGATCGGCGTCGCCCAGGACGCCGCGGTCTGGACGGAGACACCACCGCAACGCGCCAACTTTCGCGAGTGGTCGGAAATCATCTGTAACGCCGTCGTGCCTGGCAGCAGCAATCGGGAACGGCGCGGCGCCTTGAAGGGCGCGCTCGACAGCGCTTGGACCTTCTCCAACTGGTTGACGCATGCAAAGTCGGCCACCTGGCTCGATGCCGACATGGCGCACACGTTGATCCAGCATGCTATCGGCATGGCCACGTCTCTAATTCTGCGTGAGCTCCGCGGGGTGCCGGAGGCTTGCCCGGAATGTGGCTCGCCCGATCTTACGCCCGAACAGGGTGAAAATACCGCGGCGCCGGGCGTGCTCTGGGAACGGCCGCGATGTGCCGACTGCGGATGGGCCGGCAGACCTGTCCCAATCCTCGATGCCGAGAACGGGCGGCCGCTCATAACCCGCGAGGGCGAGGAGACGCATGACCACAGCATCATGACCGTGCCGTTGCGGGCCATCCGGAAGCCAGGCGATCCCGCGGTAGTAGCGTTGCAAGACGCCGAGACCGGGCCGCCGGAGCCGACCGAATATTTCGCCTACGGGTCGAACATGGCGACGGCGCGCCTGCGTCAACGAATCCCGAGCGCCACGCCGCTGGGCGTCGCCACGCTTGCTGGGCATGAGTTGCGGTTTCATAAGCGCAGCAAGGATGGCTCGGCGAAGTGCAACGCGCTCGCGACGGATGACAAAGAGCGCACTGTGGTCGGTGTCCTTTACAGTTTTGATCCATCAGAACGGCGAAAGCTCGACGCTGCTGAGGGTGCCGGCAAGGGTTATGACGCCGCCATGGTGACGGTAATCAATGACAAGGGTCGCAGGCGGAAGGTCCTGACATATATCGCCTCGACCGACGCCATCGACGAAAGCCTCAGGCCTTACAGTTGGTACAAGGATCATGTCTTGGCTGGCGCCAAAGAGCACGGCCTCCCGCAGGACTACCTGGATGAACACATCGCGATGATTGAAGCGGTTGAGGATCCAAACGTGGCGAGGGCTTCGAAGGAGCGAGCGACCTATTCCGCGTAGCCCGAACCGCGCACAGGCTATGCGGCTAGACGTTGCGTTTCGTCACTCTGCCGGTCTTCGTCGCCAGCAGCCTTCAGGAGGAAACGAGCCAGCGCGGCCTTTCGGGAGCCGCGATCCAGAGCGTAAGCGGTCTGCTTGAATTCCTTCCCGTCCAGAAGTCCGTCGATATAACCGGCGATGGTATCCGCCGCCATGATGAGGGCCGTATCGAGCGCGTGGATGTACTTGCTGGTGACCGAGCCCTTCGAGTGCCCGACCAGCGCGGCGATCGTCACTTCGGTGAAGCCGAGATCGTTGCCGACACTTGCGAAGCTGTGGCGCAGGACATGCGGCGTGACGTCGGAAAGCGGCGAGTCTTTGAAGATTTGCTCCCAGTGATTTGGGAAGCCGCCAAACGCATTGTCTTCACCGTATCCGGGGAAGACATAAGTCCCGGACGCCGCCTCCCGCTTCGCCTCGAGAAACTCGATGACGGGAAGTCCGACGGGGCGGACCGAAGTGCCTTCCTTGCTATCGATCAATCGCAGGCAGCTCCCCTCCGTATCGGCTTCGATCCACTTCAGGCCGATCACCTCGCTTCGACGGCATCCGGTCAGCGCGATCTGACGGATGATTTCCACCGTTGTTGCATACTTATCGTCCTCCCCGGCCTTGGTCAGCATTACGCCGAGCGTTCGATACTCAGCTTCCGTGAGCCGGCGGGTTCGCACATTGTCCTTCGGCTTGCGCAGGCCATGGGCCGGGTTGGTAGTGATTATACCGGCTTCGACCGCGTAGGTGAGGATGCCGCCGAAGAGGCCGATTGTGCGGGTTGCGGTACCAGCGCCACCGGTCACGATAGCCTTGCCGCGCAATTTGCTCGTCTTGATCGACACAGCCGTCTTCCCGGCCATGATGTCCTTGAGCGCCTTGTTTATGTCGGCCTTCGTGAGGTCCTTCACTCGGCGCGTACCCAAGAGCGGAATGATGTGGCGGTTTATCCGTCCGATATCGGTCACGATGGTGTGCGGCTTCTTTGGCCGGCCGCCCTTGCCGAGGATCAGACCCGCGTTCAGGTCCTTGAGGTAGAGTGCGCATAGCTCTTTAACGGTGATCGCTTTGTGATCGAGTTGCCGCTCTTCCGCAGGGTTGTCGCCCTGGGCAACGCGGCCCAATTGGACCTTCGCCTCCTGACGGGCGCTTTCCGCGGTCCATACGCCGTGTAAGCCAATGGTGTAGCGGCGCGAGCGGCCGAGCGCTCGATACTGCAGGACATAGCTTCGCTTGCCGGATGCGAAGACGCGCAGGCCAAAACCTGGTAGCTCGTCATCCCAGATGACGTAATCTTTCTCGCGAGACTCGGCCGCGTCGACGACGCGCTTCGTGAGCTTAGCCATGGGAATTCTCCCGTCGAAACACCCGATTTCGCGTAAGCACCACGTAAGCAGTGGGACGCGGATCGGAGCGTGCGCGAGAGTAGCGCAAGCGAGACGAAAATTCAATTTCTTCTACGATTACAGTGCTATAGCGCATCGGAGCGAAACCCATCGAAAAGCGTCGAAGGGCAGGTTAAATTGCTCCGAAGGCAGAGGTCACAGGTTCGAATCCTGTCGGGCGCGCCAAATTTCTCCTTAAAAAGCAATAAGTTGCCGTCGCCTAGCGGGCGGCAATTTTGCTGCGTTCCTGCGCGGTCATCACTGGGTCATCACAATAGAAAAATTTGCTGGCCCTTTTCCGTCCTACGGTTTTGAAGATCGACACCTACGAGATCACGAGATCACGGGCGCGGACTACCACTCCCTCAACGGCCGCCTGGCGCGGATCGAGCTAGTCGCGGACGGCGAGGCGTCGACAGCATCCAAACGGCTCTCAGCGCTAAGTTTGGCGTGCCGAGCCATACGAAGAACGGCGTCGTTCGAAACGGCTAGGCGAGCCATTACCAGAGACCGAACTGGAGTGGTTGACGCCAGCACAGTCGATCTCAGTCACGACACCGTCGATCCAAGTTTACCGCCTTACGGTGGGATTGGACCTCGATAGGGTTCTGGAGGTTTCAGCGCGCAAGCTCAAGGTGATCAGCGGGATCATCTTTGTGATCAGGAACGGTCTGCGCTGGCGTGACGCGCCGAAGGACTACGGCCCACACAAGACGATCTACAACCGCTTCATCCGCTGGAGCCGGCTTGGGGTGTTCAACAAGATCTTCGCCGCGCTGGCGGCCAAGGGCGGCAAGCCGGACCAATTGATGATCGACGCCACCCATCTCAAGGCGCATCGGACGGCGGCCAGCCTGCTCAAAAAAGGGCTGTTCCCCGACGTATCGGACGCACCAAGGGCGGCCTGAACTCCAAGCTACACGCCGTCTGCGATGGCCGCGGACGACCGCTGGTCATGCTGCTCAGCGAAGGCCAGATGAGCGATTACAAGGGCGCGGCCTTGATGATCGACGCCTTTCCGAAGGCCAAGACCCTCCTCGGCGACAAAGGCTATGACGCCGACTGGTTGCGCGACGCCCTGACTGAACGCGGAATCGCCCCCTGCATCCCGTCAAAGGCCAATCGCAAGGTCCAGATCGACTACGACAAGGCCCTCTACCGGCAACGCCACAAAATCGAGAACATGTTCGGCAGGCTTAAAGACTGGCGCCGCGTCCACACCCGCTATGACCGCTGCGCTCACACCTTCATGTCCGCCATCTGCATCGCCGCGACCGTCATCTTCTGGCTATGATCAATGAGTCCTGAACCTAGGTGAATGCCAGAAATCTGCGGCTCTAACCGCCGCGTTAAGGCGTCCGCGTAAGTTGCCATCGACAATTCACCTAGCCCCCCTAAGCTCTACATTGGGAAGAGCTCTCCAGGGCAGCGAGAATGACGGTCTGGATGACCAAGGTCTGGGGCTTCGGAGAGCCAGTCGGCCCGCTACAGTTCTCGACCGAGGGTTGGCGCCGGCGGGCGCGAGAGCAGTTGCAGCCCGGAGACACGGTCGCCCTGGTAGGGACCATGGGTCCGGAGACACGGATCGACGAGCAGAACAGAATCTTGGGCCTGATGGAGCCGACGATCGAACCGGTTATGGCGCTCGACTATCTGAAGGCCGATCGTGAGGAGGATTTCAACGAGCGCGGTGACTACAAGTGGCCGTTCGGCCTCTTGAATCGGGCGGCATGGCGGTTTGACGAGCCGCGGGTGAGGTTGGCCGACATCAGCGGCCGAGCCTTCGCCATGGACTCCGCGCAAGGGATCGTGGCCCTCACGCCAGACGAGGCGGCCCAAGTGTTGAAGCTTCCGCGCACGCCGGCTGCGTTGGCTCAGTCTATCACAGAGACGGCGCGCATCGAGGGCGACGACGTTGCACGCCGGCGCAGTGCGCCGCCGCCGACCACCACGCGCGTTGGCACGATGCACATGCGCAGGGCTGCAGCCTTCACCTACGCCCTTGCGCTGACAGCGCCAGGCCTAGGCGCACGGCCGCCGACCCACCTGGGCTACAAGATCGGCTGGGCCTTTGACTGGAAAGGTCGAATGCGATCATTCAACCACGCTTCCATGCCCGCCTTGGGAGGGCTGACCTATGCCCCAGCGATGAAGAACCTTTGGCCGACCGCTATGGAAGCGTTCCGGATGGAGCAGGTGGTCCTTCGGCGCTTCGAAAAGTCGCGAAGCCGACACAACCACGAAATTGTCACCGGCATCATGAGGGATGAGCTGGAAATTGCATGGGCAAGTTGCATGACTGAGGTGAAACGCCGTTGATGCCAGAACGACCCAACGACCGCGTCGTCGCACATGTCCTTACCGCAGGGTCGAGCTCTTCAAGGCGATGATCGAGTGCAGTTAATCGCTGAAAAGTCTGGCGTATGGGTTGAGACTATCTATTGATGCTCGCCCAACGAGCCTGGTAAACACATAAATATAAAGCGAAATTGGTCATTGATTTTCGATAAGATATATTAGACGCGATTGCGCACAATGCACGGCTAATCCTGCGATCTCGCAAGACATACTCACGAATCGCTTTATTGTCCCATCATAAAATCTACCCGCCCAGCCGCCGGGCGCATCAGCCTGCATCCAGAATCCGCAACGCTGCCAGCGCCAATTGCGCGAAGGGTCCAGCCTGAGCAAGCGGCCGCACACGCGCCACGTCGCTGCGGTCGCCAAGCTTGGCCACGCACTCGAGCGCGTAGCCGGTGCCCGACCCCCGCTCCGCCATTTCATGCTGGAAGAGCGCAACCAGACCCATGTCGAGCAAGGCGCGCGATAGGCTCAGGCATTCGTTGGCGTACCGGTCTAACAGCGAGATGGGCGGATAGGTCTTGCTGTCCTCAAGAGCGCGTCGGTCCGAGAGCGCGCGCTGGACGACCGACAGGGATCTCACGGCGACGCCGATTTCGGCCTGGGCAAGCACGCTCCATCCGGCCTGCGCAAGCTTCCGGTCCCCCGACTCCCAAGCATAGATGATCGTCCGAAGGGCGCTTAGACACGCCGCTTGGGGCGTGTCTGGCTCGACCTCGGGCAGTGGCACGCAATGGCGGCCCAGAAAGCGGGTCACGAGGATAAAGGCCCCCCATTCCTCTTGGGGGAACAGGTTCTGGCGGTCAGGCAACGCTGCGAATCGTTGAAGGCGCAATCCGTCGCGCGGCTCGGCTAGGTCCACCACCTTCTCGATAATCCAGGTCAGGCTCATGCTTCGGCGCGCTTCCGGAGCGGACACCGCTCGTCGCAGCAGGGTGCGGCCCTGCGCCTCGTCTAGCGCCGTGATCTGTTCGCCATAGATGTCGTCGAACGGGTGGTCGAACATCGCAACGCACACTGACAGGGCTTGCGAGCATCGATCGTCGGTTTCGGGGTCGGCCAGGGCTTGTCGAATTTCGTCCTCGATCGTGTCGCGCTGCGCTTCCGCCTCGTCGTCGAGCGCGCCCAGGAACTTCAAGGCGTCGATGATCGACGAGTTGAGCGCCCAGTTCTGGTTGGTTTCCAGGGCTTCGATCGCCGCGATCAGCCGGCTCTTCGCCTCTGGGCTGACGTTGCGCACGAAACCCGCGGCGGTCAGCAGAGAAAGCCGCACATGGTATGGCTCGAATCGATACCGGTAGCCGAAGGTCTCGGTTAGGAACGCCGCGAAGGCCTCGGCGTCATCGTCCGCCAACAAGGCGTAGCGGGACTCGAGCACGAAATGCAGCTGTCCGGAGGTGAAGGCTGCAAGATCTGAGACCGCCACCTTCCGGCACGTGCGGCCGTCTGATCCGTGCGATCGCGTGTGTCGCAGGGCGTTGAAGCCGAGCGACCGGCCGAAGTTGTAGTAGGCCAGGGCGAAGCTTTCCGTCCGCAGACTGATCTTCCGCGCCCTGGCCGCGTCCAGAAGGCGCCGCCACTCAAGATCCAGGGCCGCATCCATCTTCGCGCAGAGATTCATGTAGAGGTCGAAGTTGACCCCGGTCGCGGTCTCGCCGATCGCCTGGAGGCGGGCTGTCTCCTCGGGGGACCATTCCAGCAGCCCGGCCTCTGCCCAATCCACCTGCGGATGTTTCCCCTCTACGTTGAGCTCAAGGCTGGTACCCTCGAACTCCTGCGCGCACGACGCGGCCGCTTCCGTGAGCAGCGCCTTCGCGGCGTCGGCCGCCAGAGGACCAAGCTCACCCTCCACGGCGCTCGCCAGTACACCGGCGTTGCTTGTCGCCTCCAGGACGGCCCGAACAACGCCGGCATCGTCTATAGCTGAGACGATGTCCGCCGCCATGCGCGAGTGGCGGGCGTTCGACAGCCGCTGGCCCGCCTCGACCGGGTGCTCAACAGCGAAGTTCGCGACATCGAACGCGGCAAAGGCCGCCAGGAACATCTCATGCCCGAAGGAGATGCGGTCGGCGCGCCGCACCAGCAAACCTGACGTGAGCAGGGCGTCGGCGTCGGCGGCATCGATATTGTGCGTCAACATGAACTCGTCGAACGCCACCTCGGGCAGCGAATAGGCGACGTCCGCGTGCAGTTTGGTGGCCAGCCGACGCAGGCCTCGGGTTCCATTCCGCGCGTGCCCGCCCAGGCGCTCCCGCGCGTAGCGCTCCAGAAGCTGAAGCCGCGTAGTCCCGGCGGGCAGCGCCGCCCTCACCTGTCCGATGATCGCGGCCTCAAGCCCGCTGGAGACCGCTTCCAAGGCCTTGCCGATAGGGCCTCCCGGTGACGAAGGTCCCGCGCTCGCAATCCTGCGCTTGAGCGCCAGCGATGGACGCGGAACGGTGATGGCGTTCAGGCCCGCGAAGGCTTGTCCGGGTTCAACTTGATCGGTGACGACCAGCATGGCGTCGTACCGGCGCGCCATCGCCAAGACACCGCGCACGGCATCGGCGCGGTCGCCACGCACTTCGTTGAGCCCATCCACGACGAGGACGAGGGGCTGGCGCGCTGCTTTCAGAGCCTTCAGCACCTCGACGGGCTTGTCGTCGACGAGCAGCCCGATCTCGCGGGCGATTGTGTCCCGCCAGCTCGCCGCGACATCCTTCCCCGCCACGAAAATCACGGGATGGCCACGGGCGGCCAGATCAACCGCGAGCCTATGGGCCATCAGGCTCTTGCCGCATCCCGATGGACCCGCGAGGTGGACGCCGGCTCCGGCCGCCGCCCCGATAAGCGCCTCCACCTGGACCTCGTCCTCCGGAAGCCAGGTGGCTGCGAGGGGCCCGTATTGCGCCGTGAAAGCCGCTCCATAGCTGCGCGCCGTTTCGGTTGAAGCCGCGTCTTCGATCAAGACGCGGTCAAGATTGGTGCGCTCAAGCTTCAAGTGCTCCGCGAAGGCGCGCCAGGTCGCCAAGGGGATCGCAGATGCGCCGGAGGTCGGCAGGGTCTGCAGGAAACCGGCGAGGTCGCCGACGACGGCCTTATTGTCTCCGCCGGTCAGTTGAGAGCCGGTTGGGATGGTGGGCATGAAGACCACGGCGCCCGAGGGGTGGGTCGTCAGGCTGGCATCCCACGCCGTTAGGGCGTCCTTGATAGCGAATTTGGCGTCGAGCGCTTGCTGGTAGGCATTGCGATATGGCCGCCAGCTTCCATCCGCGTGACGGCGAGCCCAGTGACCATTGAGCCCCCCCTGGACGGCCAACCGGCTGGCCTTCACCTCGACGACGCAGGCGGCATGCTCGGTCGCGACGACGATGTCGACCTGCCGCCCAGGGAGGAAGACGTTTGCCAAGATGCATGCCGGCGCGCGAAGTCGGGTTAGGTGCTCGACCAGAGCCACAAGAAAATCGCGCTCCGATCGGTGTTCGATCGGACCCCCAAGATAGATTTCCGGAGCGGCGGACGACGTCATGGCGTGTTGACCATCCGGGTTCGCCGGGCCCGCCGCAAGGCCCGCCGGGGCGACGTTCCCAGACGTCTAGGACGGCTGGCGCCAAAATTGGGTGCTGTAGTTGTTCAGGCCCCGCGAATGGGCGTCCGCTATCGCCTTAAAGGTGTCAGGGATAGCCGCGCCATCACCGCCGTCCCGGAAATAGTCCCTCACGGAATAGAGCGCGCCGCGCATGAGGTCCTCCCAGGTCCGGTACAGCTGGTGTTGCAGCTCCTGTTGCTGCTTGGCGGCGCTCGGCTTCCGCTTCGGCACCGGCCGGGGATAGTCTGGCCGAGTGTCCACCTCATGGATGAAGGTGATGCTGCCGTAGGCCCACGCGTCGTCGGCCGATCGACGCCATCGGTAGTTAACCCGCACACTCAGAGTCCTGCTGAACCGGTAGGGCGGCGTGATTAGGTCGTCGACGACGAATAGTTCCGCATCCTTACGCTCGGTTTCTAGCCGCCGCTTCATTCCATCGACGGCATAGGTTAGGTCGAAGCCGGACGATCGGAGGTCTCTCCCGGTCTCCTCGCGCTTGCGCGCCGCCTTCGCCGCCCGGTGTCGTCCTAGAGCCTGTTCAAAGGCATGCAGGCGGCCCGTGACGTAGGGTCCGCAATTCTGAAGAAGGCCAGGGATCGCGCCTGACTGTTCAGACCGGAGCGCTTGGTCGATCAGGCGATCCAGCTCTCGGATGTCGACCGCGTCTAGAGCGGCCTGCTCATGAGCTGGAATGTTGATTTCGCCCATGCTGGACGCACCTGTCCTCAAATCCTTGAAACGCGGCACCCCGGTGGCTGCCAAGGCGGGACAAGGCCAAGTCCCCAACGGGCCGGCTTCCCGCCCGAAGCAGAACCCAAGCGAGGCCTTAGTTCTCCATAGCCCTTCTACTGCCAATTGTATCCTTGACCTAGGCGCTACTGTACAATCCGCGTCCTTAAACGAGCGGCATCGGGCTGCTGAGGATTGCAGTTCGACAGTGGATCGCGCGTGACACTTGCCCTTCAGAAAGTGACCACCTCAACCCTCTGTGAAGGGTCGGAGTGGGTGATCGTTGATGAAGACGTCCTGGCGGAACAGGTCGCGCGCATCGCCGTCGGACAGTTCAGCCATGTCAGCAAGATCCTGCTCGGGGACGCGGCCACGCCGGCAAAGGTTAGGGAAGCGGCCAAAAAGGATGCTGTCGGCCTTCTGACCCTCAAGCAAAAAGAGGATCCGTGGCACCGCGATGGCTGGGTCTTCCAGGCGATCTCCTGGATCGCCGCTCACGGCGATGGCGGGGTCGCAATACGCGCACCGCACTTGATCAAGGCCCACAAAGGTTTTGACGGGCTGAAGCTGGAACTGAGCGATGCGGGGGCTGTGACCGGGGTCATCGTCTTCGAGGACAAGGCCACCGCAAATCCGCGCGACACCATCCGGGACGATGTCTGGCCGGGCATCGCGAAGCTCGAAGAGGGCGAGCGCAGCAACGAGCTCGCGCAGGAAGTCAGCGCCCTTCTACAAACCCAATTGAGGACCATGCCCGACCTAGACGTCGAGGCGGCTGTCGAGGAGATCGCCTGGAAGGAGGCGCGGCGGTATCGCGTTGCGATCACCGTCGACAAATCCCATGCGACGCCCGAACCGCGCTTGGCGCTGTTTAAGGGGTTTGAAGACAAGGCCCCGGGTGCCATCGGCCGCCGCATCGCCGAGACCATGCTGGTTAAGGATCTGAGGCCCTGGATGCAGGCTTTCGCCGACCTAGTGACCACCAAGATCAAGGCTCTGCCGGACCATGTTTGATCCGGAAACCGTCGAGCTCATACAGCGGGCTCCGGCGCTCGAAGGCCTAGACCTTGCTGCGTTGCCACAGGTCCTGACCGATGCGTTTGCGACGGTCGTGGCGGCGAGAATCCGCCTGCGAACCGGCACGCCGGAGCCGGAGGGCACCGAGGTCGCTCAGACGCTGGCGCTACTGACCCGATTGGCAGCGACCCACGAGATCTACGTGGCCTTGATGCCGGATCGCGACAACAGGGCCGCTGCGGCGTTCGTGGCGGCTTCGGCCCATCAAGCCCGCAGGCTTGCGCGCGTCGGCGATCAACCCGCCAGCCGAATCTCCGCCACCAGCATCAGCTCGGAGATCAGCGCCGCCCTCCTGTTCCTCGTCGCCGAAGCCTATCCCGACGCTTCGGAGGCGGCCAAACGGATCGTCGCCGATCCTGATGAAGCGACGGAACGGGCGCTGTTGGTCGCCATCCGAAAGCTGGCGGAAGGCCGGTTGGGCGAAGTCATCTCCGATCCCCTACCGGAACCGAGCGCGGTGGCGCCGGAGGATCGAGCGCTGGAAGCCCTACTGGACCTCCTCTTGCGGGGTGTGCGCGCTCTTGGGCGGCAACTCCGCAATACAGCCACCGACGAGGACCCCAGCGTCGCCCGCGCCCTATTCCTGCGGGTCAAGGCGCTGTGTGTCGATGAGCTGGCCGATCCGTTCGGCGACGGGCGCGCCGCCTACAGCGTCTTTTCAGGACCACTGCACCTGGCGAACCTGCTTATCGCGGCAGAGCGGGATATGGCGGCCGCGGCCTTGGCTCACCTGCCCGCGCCGACAGGCATTAGCACCGACGGTTGGCGCGACATCCTGCGACGCATGGTGCGGTCGCGGCCTTTCTTGTGGCGAAATCACCGGGCCGCCATCGATGAGGGGCTGCTGAATCCGGGCCAGTCAGCGGCGATTAGCTTCCCGACTGGCGCCGGTAAATCGACGCTCGCCGAACTTAAGATCGCCACGGCCCTGCTTCAGGGCAAGCAAGTGGTGTTCTTGGCGCCGACGCACGCCCTTGTCGGCCAGACCACCAAGGCCCTGCAGCGGACGTTTCGTGACGCCTCAGTCGTCGGCGACGTTGATGAAGAGGTTGCGCTGAGCCTGGTGGTCGAGCTGCCGGAGATCATCGTCACCACGCCGGAACGCTGCCTGACGCTGCTGGCCATGCAGCCGGAGGCGTTCGCCGGCCTCGGCCTGATCGTGTTCGACGAGTGCCATCTCATCCACGCGCGCCCCGACGACCGAAGCCGTCGGGGCCTAGACAGCATGCTGTGTCTGCTGAACCTGACCCAGGCCGCGCCAGAGGCGGACCTCCTCCTCTCGGCCATGATGAAGAACACGGCCGAGCTGGCGGGATGGCTGAAGACCCTGACGGAGCGCGATTGCCTCTCCCTCGACCTGGCCTGGAAACCAACCCGGCAGGCGCGGGGCTGCGTCGTGTATGACATGGACCGCATCGGCGAGCTCGAGACCAAGTTGGCGGAAGCCAGAATAGCCAAGCCGAAGCAGGACGCCGTGCCGGTCGGCGTGAAACGCCAGCTTTCCGCCGAACCCTTCGGGCTTTTCGGGCTTCGGCAGACATGGAATTCCACGGACACCGAGGACTACGCACTGCGGGCTCTGCTCGAGACGCCGACGCCGCTTGGCACCAGCAAGGGCCGCCGTTGGTATCTCACGCCGAACGGCAATGAGGTGAGCACGGCGATCGCAGCCGGATCCGTGGGCGCTGGCTTGAAGACCCTCGTTTTCGTCCAGAACACGATCGCTTGCGCCAAGTGCGTGCGCGAGTTCGCCACTCACCTATCGCCGCATGAGGTTTCCCTCACCGAAGAGGAGCAGGCTTGGCGTGTCTTGGTCGTCGAGGAAATGGGCGGAGCCGAGTACTGCTATCTGCCCGTCGACGAGGCGGGAGTTGTCAGGACCGGAGCCGCCAGCCATCACGCGCTGCTGCTGCGCGAGGAACGAGAGCTTCATGAGAGCCTGTTCAAACGCAGAGACGGCCTCCACGCCTTGTTCGCAACCTCGACCCTAGCGCAGGGCATGAACCTGCCCAGCGAGGTCGTCATCATCTGTGGGGACAGCCGTTTCGATCCCAAGGCGGACAAGCTTAAGCAGCTGGAAGCACACGAGCTGCTGAACGCGGCCGGTCGGGCGGGCCGGGCCGGCGAAGGCTCCCAGGGTTTCGTCTTGCTGGTCCCCAGCCATGTGATCGGCTTCGACCAGGCCAAATCCCTAATTAGCGATGACTGGATGGACCTTCGGGCCATCTTCGAGCAGTCGGACCAGTGCCTGGTCATCGAGGACCCGCTAGGGGCGGCCCTCGACGACATACACAACGGCATCACGCTCACAGGCCCATCGGCCTACCTGCTCGGCCGCCTCCCGGTCGCAACGGCCGGGGGCGGCCCTGATCCCGCCGAGGTCATGCTCAGGCGCTCCCTCGTGGCCTATCGGAAGACACAGGCCGGGGACACGGCGTGGATCGCCTCTCGGGTCGCCGCGGCCGTGGCGGCCCGCCCGGCTGCCGCGAAGGACGACGTTCATTGGTTAGGGCTGGTCTGCGCCTCGACAGGGCTCTCTGTAACCCTGCTGGAAAGCCTTCTAGAGCTCGTCGACAGCGGCGCGCTGGCGGGAAGTGCAACCGATGCGGTCGCGGCCCTGATGACCTGGATGCGCAAGTCGCCCTTGCGCCTGATGGATCTGGTTCGCCCGGAGAGTCTCGAACGACTGTTCGGCGACGCCTACAAGCAGCTTTCCTCCGACGAGGCCCGTGCCATCCAGGCTCTAGACCTGATCGAGAAGATCTTGCCGGTTTGGATGTCAGGGGCGCCGCTCTGCAAGATCGAAGTGGTCGTTGAGGGTAAGACGACCGGCTTGGGCTTCTGCCCGACGGCGCGCCATTTCGCGATGCGGGTCGCGCCAGACCTGGCGTTCGTAGCGGGGCTTCCCGCCCGGCTCCTTTTGGCGCGACTGGCGGCGACCGCGCCAGAGGAAGAACCTTTCATTCCGCTGACTCTGGCCACCTTGGGCAGCCTTCTTCGCGAAGGCTGCGACTCCGCCGAGGCGTTGGCGGCGCGCCTAGAGGCTGGTCGATCCGTGTCCCGCGTCGCGGCCCGTGCGGAGTTTGAAGAAGCACTGCCCTACATAGGTGCTGCA
Organism: Caulobacteraceae bacterium; assembly: GCA_965277425.1. Lineage (GTDB taxonomy): Bacteria > Pseudomonadota > Alphaproteobacteria > Caulobacterales > Caulobacteraceae > Poindextera. The sequence goes on along the minus strand of CBDICR010000005.1, from coordinate 869,986 downwards.
GCCCCGAGCGAGACCTTCGAAGCAACCCTCGTCCGCGTGCGAAACGCGATGATGGTGAGGTTAGTCGACGATCTCAGCGCCGCTCCGCTCGGCACGTCGTCGCTCGAATAGCTAGACGACTTGCGCTCCCGGTCGGGGCGCACCGGCCGCTCGTCGCGGCCGCGGGCGTCTCGTAGTACCAGGGTCCGGACTTGCCGAACTGGCCCTGCAGGAACTCCAACGTTTGGTCCTTGAGATCGGCGCCGGTCTGGATGCCGAGCTTGTGCATCTTGGCGGCCGTCACCGGCCCGACCCCGTAGAATTTGGTGACCGGCAGCGTCTCGACAAAGGCCGGCCCCATCACCGACCCGTCCCCCAACACAGAGCGCTCCAGGACGTCGGCAATGATTCCGACCTCATAGATCGCGTCCGCGGCGGGCTTGTCGTCCGAACGCTCCTTCTGAGTGACCAGCAGAACTTCGAGTTCGCCCTCGTGCGCGCGCTGCTGGGCGCGCACGGACATTTCCCTGCCGACGAACACCGGCACCGTCACCTTGGGGAAGACCACGATATCGCGCAGCAGCAGAGCCGGGCCTGTCCAGGCGGTCGGATCAGGGATCGCGACTGCGTCAGGCGGCGCGGCGGCCTCGATCAGCGCCGAGAGCACGTGCCAGTCCTTCAGTCCGAAACTGCGGGCGATCAACTCCAGGCAGTCGCTGTGGGCGAGATGGGCGCCGCGTTCGGCCAGCGCTTCGCGCAGCCGTCGGGCCATGGCTTTAGCATCGCGATAGTCGCGCATCAGTCATCCTTCGCTCGGGCGACCGCGACGTCAGGCGCTTGCGTTGCTGACCCGTCCGCCCGTGGCAGAGGATGCAGGATCGTCAGTGCGATACGTTCGCCATACCCGAAGGCGCAAGCAGCAGGCCGTATCCACCCGAGACGAAACCTCGCGCCGGAGAAACCATCCTGTCAACCGCGGAAGTTGTGCCGGTCCGCAGTCAGTCCCGCCACATCGTCAGGACGATCCGCAGTCCGAAGACCGATGCGGCGGCGGGCGCGATCTCGAGCTTCGCCAAGATTGTCCGCGAGGGGTCGTTTGGCGGACTCCGGCGCAGATGTCGGCTCTCGGGGGCGCTCCCAACGGGGAGAATCGACCCACAACGGACCCCTGCACTCGTAGACGTGCATCGCCCGTCGTGGGAGTCAGCGGACATCTTCCGGCCGGCCGTGCTATGGTGCCGCCGTGGCTTATTAGAAAGACCGCCAGCATCTAGCCGTTGTCGCCCGGCGACCCCGATCGCCGGAGCGTTGGCGTGCGGCCTTTCGGTTCGCCCGCTTCCCAGCTGAATCTATCGCGCCGTGCCCCCGCGCCCAGACGCTTGCGGCGGCGGGAGCGGCGCGTCCCGCTCCATTTCTCATGAGGAGACCCCAGGCCATGCCATGGATGGAAGCGCTCGCGCGCGCAGTTCGCCGGGTTCGGCGACCGGACGGCCATGCGGCGTTCGGCTTCATCCTGATCAGCATCTTCCTCGACGTGCTGGCGCTCGGGGTCGTGATCCCGGTGCTGGCGCCGCTGGTTCAGTCGTTCCGGGGCGGCGACGCCGGGGCGGCCGCAGGCGTGCTCGCTCTGTTCGGCTCCACGTATGCGGCGATGACGTTCCTGGGCTCGCCGTTCCTGGGCGTGCTCTCGGACAGCGTCGGGCGCAGGCCGGTGCTGCTGATCGGCCTCTTCGCGCTCGGCTTCGACTACCTGGCGATGGGCTTCGCGCCGAACCTGGCTTGGCTTTTCGTCGGCCGCGTGGTGGCCGGGCTGGCCGGCGCGACCGGGGTAGTCGCGGGCGCCTACATCGCCGACACGACGTCCGACGAGGACCGGGCCAGAGCCTACGCCTGGGGCGGCGCGGTCTGGGGGCTGGGGTTCATCGCCGGCCCCGCGCTGGGCGGCTGGCTGGGGCTCTACGGCGTGCGGGCGCCGTTCTGGTGCTCGGCCGGCCTGACCATCCTGGGCGCGATCTATGGCGCGGCCGTGCTGCCGGAGTCCCTCGCGCGGGAACGCCGCGCCGCCTTCCGCCTCAGTCGGGCGAATCCGCTCGGCTCGCTCGCCCTGCTGCGAGCACGCCCGGGACTGGCCAAGCTCTCGGTGCTCAGCTTCCTGCGATGGCTGGCGCACGGCGCGATCGCGACGTTGTTCGTGCTCTACGCCGTGAATCGCTACGGCCTAGGGCCGGCGTACGCCGGGTCGGCGCTCGCGCTCTACGGCGTGTTCGACATCCTGGTCCAGGCCCTGGTGGTGGCGCGGGTGATCGCCGCAGTGGGAGAGCGCGGCGCCATGCTGGCCGGACTGACGTTCGGGTGCGTGGCATTCGCGATCTTCGGCCTGGCGCCGAACGGATGGCTGTTCGCGCTCGGCCTGCCGTTCCTCGCCCTGGTCGACCTGTTCGGCCCCGGCTTCATGGCCATCGCCACGCGCGGCGTCGGGCCGTCCGAGCAGGGCCGCCTGCAAGGCGCAATCTTTGGCGTTCAGACCTCCGCCCAGGTGATCGGTCCGGCGCTGTTCGGCGCGACCTACGCCAGCCTGGAAGTGGGCCCACACTGGCGCATGCCCGGCGTGTCCTTCCTGATAGCCGCCGGCGTCTTCGCTCTGGCGCTCGGCCTGGCACCGACGCTGACGCGCAAGCGTGACCGATAGTGACAGCTATCCTCTCCACCCGACTCGGTCATGCCGAGAGTCCACTGTCCGGAACGCGATGGCGCTTCGGACCCGGTCCGACGGCTAGTGGATTTGTCATCGAGCGGTCCTTTGGCGGACGCGCCGCGAATGTCGGCTTTCGGGAACGCTCCCAACGGGGAGAATCGACCCAAACGAGACGCTGTGGACGTCCGCTATATGGCGCCTCGTGGGATGGGTCTCAGCGAGCTCCCGGGGGATGCAGGCTGCTGCCTCTATGCCGGCTCGGCGGTGGCGTCATGGTCCGGGAGCATGGTCTCCATCCGCCGGATGGCTGGAACGCCATAGAAGACCAGGCTCAGGAACAGCGCCAGCGTTCCGGCAATGACGAACATGAGCCCGATGCCGGCGCCTTGGCCCGCGCCGACGAGCCAAGCGACGTGGCGCCAGAGCGGCGCCCGCCTTGCCGGCTCGAACACGCCGTCCGCCAAGGGGCCTACGACGAGGTAGGCCGCCGGCCTGAGCAGGGCGGTGATCTGGCTGACGGTCGCGAACACCCGCCCCTGGAGATCGGGTGGCGTCTTGGCCTGGAAGATCGACATCGACGCCGCTTCGATGAACGGGATCGCAAACATAAGCATGAAGAGGCTTGCGCCGATTGAGAGCGCTTCCCTCGACACGCCAGCCAGAGCGAGGAACGCTCCAACCATCGCGGCGGCGAACATGACAGTGTGAATGCGTGGCCGGGTTCCGCCCCAGGCGGCCATCGTCACAGCGCCGGCCAACGCGCCGAAATTTAGCGCGCCCATGACGACACCGAGCACGGCGACGTTGCCCGTCCGCTCGAGGATGTAGGGGACGTTGAGCACCATCACGCCCAGGACGAGGAAGGACGTGATAGTGAAACAGCCGCAAAGGCCTAGAAGCGCTGGGCGGGCGCCGAGGTACCGAAAGCCGTCGAAGGCCTGTCGCCAGACTGAAGCCCGCATCGCAAGTCCCTCGGCGGTCTTCGCCGGCATCGGAATGCGGACCACGACGAGCGCGACAATCGCGACCAGGAAGCTCGCGATGTCCAGGGAGATGGAGCCCACGACGCCGATGATCGCATAGAGCAGCCCGGCTATCGTCGGCGCCAGCACGCCGGCCACCGGCCCGCCGATCATGCCGATGGCGTTGGCGCGATCCCGATGGCTGTCCGGCACGAGCATGACCACGGACGCCTGGAAGGCCGGCGCCTCGATCGCGGCGCAAAGGGAGCTGCCGAGGACGAGTACGTAGAGATGCCAGAGGCGGAACGCGCCAGAAGCGAAACTGGCGAGCAGCAGACCGCTTGAGACGACGTAGCCGACGTTGGCCAGAAGCATGACTCGCCGGCGATCGAACCTGTCCGCCAAGGCGCCGCCAAACCCGCCCAGGACCATTCGCGGCGCCGCCGAGAAGAAGGCGACCAGCGCCAGAGGCGTGGCATGTCCGGTCTGCCGAAAGACGGCGATGCTGACCGCGAGCCCGCTTATCTGACTGCCGAGCAGTGAGATCGCCTGCGCCACGAGCAGGACGTAATAGGTCCTAAGCCAAACGGCCCCAGCGGGCGCCTTCGTCGCTTCGGCTAAGGCCGTTCGCTCAGCTTGCAGGTCACCCATGCGAGCGCTCCTGGTCGAACGACGTACCGAGCGCGACGATCGCGCCATTCTGTGTGGGCAACTCTCGCATGATCCCTTCCTCTCGAAGCGTGAGGCGCAGGATCATCTCGTTGGGCTCGGAAGTGTTTGCGCCTGCCTTGCGGAAAACTTGAGAAAAGCTTGCGGAGTCAGCCGTCGAGCCGCACCCGCCTCGCCATCGGCTCGTAGCGCACGTCGGCCTTCAGGGTGTCGAAGTGCGGCATCCAGGGGAAGAACATGAGCGTGGGATCGCCGCGCGCGGCCGCGGCGTCTAAGATCGCGAACGCCTCGTCCTTCTGGCCGGCCAGGGCGCGAAGGCTGGCGATAGGCAAGCCGCGACGCATGAAGTGCAGCGGCTGCTCCGCGAAGAGGTCAGCCGCCGCGCCGCAGCCACGCGCGAAGCCCTTCGCCTCGAAGACGGCCCTCAGCGCCGGAAGCCGCTCAACTGCGACGCCCCAAAGCCCCAGCCCTTTCAGCAGGCAGTCGAGCCACTCGGCCTTGTCGCCGGCAAGCACCAGCGCCCAGCCGCGCACGTACCATGCTTCGCCCAAGTCGGGCGCCAGGCTCAAAGTGGCGACGGCCTCGGCCGCCGCCTGGCGATAGCGACGGGCGAAGAGGAGGATTTCCGCCAATTCGCTGCGAGCTTCCAGCAGGCTTGGCTGGAGGGCCACGGCCCGGCGCGCCGACCGCTCGGCCTCGGCGAAGCGGCCGACGGCGGTCAGCGCCTCGGCCCGGCGGCGGTGCGCGGTCACGAACGTCGGGTCGAGAGCAATCGCGCGTTGGAAGGCCGTTTCGGCGGCGGCGAAGTCACGGTCCGCGAGCAGCAGCGCCTTGCCCAGGGTCGTCCAGGCGGCGGCCGAGGTATCGTCCAGGCCGACGGCGGCGCGCGCCGCAGCCTTCGCCGCCGCGAGATCGCCGCCCTGTTCCACGTATTGTCGTACGATGAGAGCTTCGGCGAAGCCCCGGTGGGCGGGCGACCAGCCGGGGGCCTTGGCCATCGCCGCCTCGAAGCAAAGCCGCGCTTGAGCTAAGCTGCTTGGCCGCGGCGAGGCCAATGCCTGCAGTCCCTGGGCCACCAACGCGGCGGCCTCAGGCGGTCCACCGGATGCGGCGCGTGGGTCGGTTCCGCGCGGCGGCTCGACGACCGCGCGATAGCCACGCTTCGGGACGGTCTCGATATAGGGCCGGTCGCCAACCCCGCCGAGCGCCCGGCGCAGTCGGCTCACGGCAGCGGCCAGGGTGTCGTCACCGACCGCGCGGTCGCCCCAGGTGGCGGCGATGATCTCGTCCTTCCCGAGTACGCGCCCGTCCGAGCCGGCGAACAGCAATAGTAGGTCCATGAGGCGCGGCTCCAGCCGCACACTTTCGCCGCCGGCGCTCGTCAGGAGACCGCGCGAGGGATCAACCTGCCAGTCGCCAAAGGCGAATGGCCGCTGGTGGACGGCGTGCGCCATGCGGCGATGCTACGGCGAAAGCTAACCTATGTCGCGTCTGGCGAGAGTCGCTTCAGGGCCACTCGCCAAGGTCCGATTGTCGGACGCGGCGCAATGACCACAATCCCCCAACCCGGTCACTCCCAGCGGCAGCTTCCGGGCAGGCTGGTTGTCCGGAAACGGATGCGGGGCGGACAAGGGCGGCTTTGCGAAACTTTGTCCGGAAAACGTAGAACAGCCTCAAAAGCTTGGCTTTACGGTCATCAGCCAGACAATAGCGATGACGGCGGCGAAGGCCGGAAAACCGAAGGCGAACCACAGCCGCCAGAGGCGATGGTACGCCGGCGGTAACGGCGCTTTGGCCGCTGCAGCGGCGCGCGCGAGATCGCGCATGCGAATCTGCATGAAGACGACCGGCAGCCAGAACGCTCCAGTCACGACATAGAGACCGACGCTGGCGACGATCCATCCTTCGAGCAGCGAGCGGCCGCTTAGGTACGCCAAGGCGGCTCCGGTCAGCGGCTGCAGCACCACCGCCGTAGCGGTGAAGAGGACGTCGGCGACGACCACCATGCTCGCGGTGTGGGCGATCAACCTCGCATCGCCCGTGCGGTGCGCCATCAGCATGAAGAAGGCGATGCCCGCGCCTGTTCCAAAGAGAACCGTCGCGCCGAGGATGTGCACGACCTTCAGCACCAAAAAGAGACTCATCGGTCGTCCATCACGGCCAGCGCGACCAGGGCGAGGACCGCCACGGGCAAGGTCTTGACCAACGGCCCAAGCGGATCGGCCCACAGGTCGGGCCGCCACAGGCTCGCGCCGACGAGATAAGCCGCGATGACTATAAGCGCGCCCTTTATCGCGAATGGTGCGGTCCGCCGCACGCAGATCAGCGCGCCAAGCGCGATGTCGACGATCGCGCCACCGATGACCAGGGCCCGGGCCGACCCCACGTCAAGGCCGGCCAAGGTCAGGATTTGCGATGCTGCGGCATGGCGGACCAGCCCGATCAGTCCTGAGATGATCCAGAAGGCTGCGAGCGTCGCCAGGATGGGCGGCTTGAGGAGATAGAGCCGCGCAAACCAGCGTTCCTGTACGCCCGAGGGCGACTGCGCCAAGATATCGGCCAGACCGCGCGGCACAAAGCCGAACACGCGCGGGGCGTCGTCCGATCGCGCGCGCAGGCCTACGGCCAGCTGCTCAATCGCCGCGCTGCGCATGGGGCTGCGCCAGCCGAGCCAAGCCAGACCATCCGCGATCCAGGCGGCGGTGGCGGCGAGCGCCGACGGCAAGGCAAGCACGATGGCGGGTCTAAGGCCGAGCCAGGCCCGGAGCGCCACGAGCACATCCGCCAGCCGAGTTGGCGCGGACGCGGCCACGTCGCAAGCAATCCTCGCTGGCCCATCAGGCTGGACGCTTCGAGCTACCGCCTCGGCCAGGTCATCGACGGAGACCACCTGCACCACGGCGTCGGCGTGTACCGCCGGGATGACGCCGGGGAACGCGGCTAGGCCCCGCAACAGCGCACTCCCTCCAAAAGCCGCCGGCGCCAGGACCAGACCGGGGCGGAGGACTACCCAATCGAGGTCGAGGCGCCCAAGCGCCGTCTCGCCTTCGAGCTTGGTGCGGCTGAACGCGCCGGCGCCGCTCTCCACGCCCGCGGCGCTGATCTGTACGAAGCGGCGCACGCCCGCGGACTCGCAGGCCCGCGCCAGGGTCAGCAGGCCGGCGACGTGCACGGCTTCGAGCTTATCGCGCGGGCTGTCCTGAAGCGCACCCGCGCAATTCACTACGGCGTCGATCCCTGGGAGCAGGGTGCCCCACCCCCCGGCGTCCATCGTGGCGAGGTCGGCCCGAACCCAGCGCACACGCGGCACGCGCCGCTGCGCACCGGTGATGTCGCGGCCAGCCCCGACGACCTCGTGACCGTCCGTCAGCAATCGGGCCACGACATAGCTGCCGATAAGGCCGTAGGCCCCGATGACCAACACGCGCATGCCCGTCCCCTTTCGGGGAACCCTATCCGATCAACCCACACCGCTAGAAGTGACTCGTCCGCCAACCCATGACGGTGCGGACGCCACGCGGCGGGGTCGAGTGTTTGTCCGGAAAGGTGTCCGGGTTGGGGGTGGTCGCGTGGGAGCAGGGGACGCCAATCACCGCCGACGGCGAATTATCTAAATCCAAAAGTACGCGTTCGCGCTTCCAGGAGCGTCCTCTCGGCGCGTAAGTGCGGCGCATGGATATCGAGATCACCGAAGCCCCGCGTCCGCCGCTGCGTTTGCGCGAAGCCTATTTCCGTTCGCTGGGCGGCGAACCACAGATTCACCACCAGGAACGCAGCGTCAGCGTCGCGCGGACCTTCTTGCTCGGGCCGGCTTCGGCGCCGTTCGGCTATCTGGCGGCGCACGACGGCGCGGTCGTGGAGTTCTCGGCCAACGACGACTCGCTGCCGGACCTCGGCGAGCTGTTCTACGCCGCGGCCACGCACGCTGGCGCGACCTCGGCAGTGGTCAAGAGCTACGACACGCTCGCGCTGGTCGCCGTCGCCAGCCGGCCGTTCCAGGCCGCCACCATCGGCGTCAACTGCACCGCCTGGTCGGACGAACGCTACGATCCGCCGCGGGGCTTCGCCGCCAGGCCGGGTCGTCCGGGCGACCAGTCCATCCTGGTGGACATCGGCCCTGGACTGTTCGGCGCACCTGACGAGGCCGCCCAAGACCTGGCGGGCGGCCGGATCACGATCTACGAGATGGACGGCGCGCCCGTGGGCTGCGGCATCCTGAGTCCGGTCCGCGAAGGCGCTGACGCGTTCGATCTCGGCGTCGGTATCCTGCCGCAATGGCGTCGCAACGGCCTCGGCGAGCAGATAGTTCGGCATCTCAAGCAGGTCTGCCTGCGCGAGCTGGACGTGCGGCCGGTGTGCGGCTGCGCGTTCGAAAACATCGCCTCACGCCGCACCCTGGAGCGCGCGGGCTTCCTCACCCGCCACCGGCTGCTGGAGCTTAGGTGGGCTCTCTAAGCGTGCCCGCAACACCGGGGCGAACGACCTCGTAGCCCTCATCGCGACAGTCTAGGTGTGAAGGCCGCCGGCGACCTCGGTGCGCCGGCACGGTGTCCAGCTTGGTGTCCTTAGGCGGACTCGACGCGAGTGTCGGCTGTGGTGCGCGCTCCTAGCGCGGAGACCGATCCAAAGCCGACCTGGAGAAGCCTCGCGCGCTGAGCCGTGCTACTCCCTGACGGCCCGATTTTCTCCGCGCAGCCGGCTTCGCGTCACCAGGGCGACGGCGCGGCCGCTGGCGTCGGTCTCGAAGGTCAGTTCGGCGTCGACCGTTCGCCAGAAGAAGTGCGTGGGGCTCGAGGGGAAGATTGGCGCGGCGATCTGGCCATTCAGGCTGGCGGCCAGCCCATCCTCCGACCGCCTGATCTCGATCGAAGCGCCGGTTGCGTACCGATAGTGGCCGACATAGCGATCAAGGACGGACGGCTTGATGGCGATGGCCTGCTGCGCGGGCTCGACCGGCGCCCCAGTGAGGATGTGGCGGCAGATATCGTCGGCGCCGCGCGTGGTGAACGTGTTCGCCAGCGCGACCGCGCCCCAGCCGCGCGTGGGGTCGAGGCCCATGAAGGTCCGGTAGCCCGGCGTGCCGCCGGCCTTGCCGACCACCAGACGGTGGCCGCTGCCCATCGCGGCCCAGCCGAGGCCGGTTGAGAGTTCCTGCTGTCCGGTTTGGTGCATCGGGTAGGCGAGCTGGGCGTCGATCGCCGCCCTAAGCGGCGCGGCCTGATAGCCCAGCGCGACGGCCAGGAGAGTGAGGAGATCGTCAGCCGTCGAACGGAGCCCGCCAGCGCCGGCCGCCCCCTCGCTATGGTCCCAGTTAGGCACGGGACGCCGCTCGGGGTCGTGGCCCTGCGCCAACCGCCTGAGCTGGTGCGGTGAGAGCCGCATCGCGGTGTCATTCATTCCGAGGGGGCCGGTGATGCGTGTCTTGACCAGGCTCTCGTAGTCGGTCGCCAGCCGCCGCGCGAGCACATGACCGAGGAGCCCATAGCCGAGGTTCGAGTATTCGTACTGGTCGCCGATGTCGCGCGTTGGCCTGTAGGCGTTCAGGAAGGCGTAGAGCCGCTCGATGGTATAGTCGGCGTTAGGATTGTCGCGGTCGGCGGGCGCGGCGTTCGTCGGCAGCCGAGGCAAGCCCGACATATGGGTCGCCAAGTCCGCGAGGGTGATCGCGCGCGCTCCCCACTGCGGCATGGCGACGCCCTCGGGTAGATGCTTGGCGACGTGATCATCCAACGCGACTTCGCCCCGCAGCGCCATGTCGCTGAGCAGGAGCGAGGTGAAGACCTTGGTGATCGAGCCGATTTCGAAGACGGTGTCGTGGCCGACCTTGCGCCTTCCGCCGCGTTTGAACCGCCCATGGGCGACGGTACGGCGGCCGGTCTGGTCGATGACGCCGATCACGATGCCCACGCCATCGCGCTGTCTGTCGATGCGCTCAGCGAGGATGGCTTCGATCGCGGCGTCGGACGGGATGGTCCAGGTTGGCGCGGCAGTCATCGTTCAACCCCCGTGCGGTGTGTCCCCATGCTAACCAGGACCGACCGCAGAGTGAGCGGCATTGCTTTGGTGTCGCGAAAATCGCGCATGCTTCTTCCTTCGCGTTCGAGCTAACCAGAAGATGTCAGGGGCTTGCGTTGCTGACCCGTTCGCTCTCGCAAAGGGCGGTCGAAGTCGACGATGCGTTCACCGAACCCAGAGGGCGCAAGCGGCAGGCCGCATCGAGCCCGCGGTAAGTTCGATCATCGCCATCGAGGTGTCAACGGCTTCCAACTTCCGTTGTCTTCCCAACTCGGTCCTTCGGAAGGTCCGCTGTCCGGGAACCGATGGCCCCGCGGACCGTGTTTCCGATGGAGCCACGTTGTCCGCTTGGCGTGGATTTACGGACGTGGCGGCGAGTCCGCTTCCGCGTTCGAGCCTTGTCAGAATGTGAGCGTGCAGAGCATAAGCGGGGTTCTAGCGGGGGAGCAAAATCGTGGCCGACATCGGATTGTCGCGACCAGCGGGCTGGTTCCCCCACGAGTTGGGGATGGCGGGACGTGAGAATCTCGATCCCGACCACGTCGCCCGATACGACGGCAAGATGGACGCCGACGCCGAGGCCGAAGTCGCACTTCTCTCGCGCTTCGGACTAGGGGCGGACTCGACCGTGATTGAGTTCGGTCCCGGCACCGGACAGTTCACCATTTCGGTGTCGCCGCACTGCGCGAGGGTGGTCGCCGTGGATATCTCGCCGCCGATGCTCAATCACCTCGGCGGCAAGCTTGCCGCGCATGGACTGCGCAATGTCGAATTGGTGCAGGGGGGCTTTCTTAGTTACACGCATCACGCCGAGCCCGTGGATTTCGTCTATTCGCGGTTCGCCCTCCACCACCTTCCCGATTTCTGGAAAGCGATCGCGCTGCTGCGCGTTCGCGCGATGCTTCGCCCGGGCGGTGTCTTCCGACTCTGGGATGTGATCTACGACTTCCCGCTTGGAGAGGCCGCAGACCATATCGAGGCTTGGTGCGCCACCGGCGGCGAGGGCGTGGAGGGCGTGGAGGGCGAGTGGAGCAGAGCGGAGATGGAAGAACACGTGCGGGACGAGCATTCGACGTTCACCTGGCTCATCGAGCCGATGCTGTCCCACGCTGGCTTTGAGACTATCGAAGTCACCCGCTCGGCCGATGGGTTCCAATCCGCGTATCTGCTCCGTTCTGTCTAAGGCGAGGACGTTGCACCGAATCGCGTTGCGCTCGCCAAACGTAGGCTCGCCTACCCAAGGCGTACGTCTGCTGTCCGGAAACCGATGGCCGCGCGGACGCCCCTGAGCGGCTCGGAGGGATCCGTCCGACAACGTCATCAAGTGGTACCAGACTAGGTATCGCTCAGAACGACCCCGTGTCGGCCCTGGCCGCCCGAGAACCGCTGGGCGCCGGCCCGACTCTGGCCGGTGGCCAGCGAGGCGCGGCCCAGCGCCACCTCGGCCCGCATTGCGTCGTCCCAGGAAAGGTTCCACTGGTCCATCGCCGAGAGCCGGTCGTTACGCATGCAGGTCTGGGGGAACGCCGACAGTTGCGCCGCCAGTTCCAGCGAGGCCGCCAGCGCCTGGCCCGCGGGAACCACCCGGTTGGCGAGACCCATCGACAGCGCCTCGGCCGCCGGGACATCTCTGCCAGTGAGGATCAGGTCCATGGCGCGCGACGCCCCGATCAGGCGCGGCAGCCGCACCGTACCGAGGTCGATCAGCGGCACTCCGAACCGGCGGCAAAAGACGCCGAACACCGCCGTCTCCGAGGCGACGCGTAGGTCCGCCCAGCAGGCGAGCTCCAGGCCGCCCGCCACAGCATGACCCTCGATGGCGGCGATCACCGGCTTGCCGAGCCGCAGCCGCGTCGCGCCCATCGGTCCGAAGTCGCCTTCGGGCTTCAGACGGTCACCGCGCTCGCCCTCGGCCAGGGCCTTCAGGTCGGCGCCGGCGCAGAAGCTCTCGCCGCGGCCCGTGAGAATGGCCACGTCCAGCGCCGGATCTGCGTCGAAACGCTTGAACGCCGCGTAGAGCGCCTCGGCGGTGGGGGTGTCGACGGCGTTGCGCCGCTCCGGCCGCTCGATGGCGACGACGGCGGTACGATCCTGGACGACATAGGAGACAGAGGACATCGGCGCGGCACTCCATTGAAGGCACCTCGCGATCTAGCACCTGGTCTGATCCCCGGAAAACGGGATCGTTGGAGACTCGAGTTTTCCCCTTTGCTTCCCATCCACACGATCGTCGGGGGCGTCCAATGTCCTGCAATTGATGGCCGCGTGGACGCGATCCTTCGGTGCAGAAGACCTGTCCGCGAGTGGTCCATTGACGGACGCTGCCGGATGTCGGGATGGGACTTGATTGCAATGATCGACGCCTAGCGGACTCTCAGCTCGGCGATGGCGCCTTGAGCATCCACCGATGCCTGGTCGCGAGTTGCTCGAAGCCCAAGCGCTCCAGGGTGGGCCGGCTCGTCTCCCAGGCGTTGACATGGAGGTAGCGCGCCCCCCGACGGACAGCTTCGGAGGCGCGATCGGCGACGATGGCACGGTAGAGGCCAGTGCCTCGGTGCTGCGGAACGACGCCGCCATCACCGAGAGCGGCGAATGGCGTTTCCTTCGGCGTCGCCAGCCGACCGGTCGCCGCGGGCTCTCCGTCTACGTAGGCCACGAGCAGCACCAAGGTCGGATCGTGTAGGCGCGGCAGGTAGAAATCGTCGGTGGTCCAGTCTTCCTCGCCGAACGCCCTGCGCAGCACGCCAGCATAACTAGCCAGCTCTTCCTTCGTGCGGACCTGGCGCACATCCACGCCTGGCGGCCGCTCTAGCTTCGCGGCGGCTGACGCCTCGAGCGCCAAGAACGTCTCCAGGCCCTGGTCATCGAACCCCGCGTCCGCGAGCGCGCGCTCCAGGCCCTCTGGGCGATCGTGACCGTAGACGTGCCACTGGAGTTCGCCGCCAGACGAACGCAGGTGGGCTGCCTCGCGCGCGACGATCGCCGCCGTCCGATCAGGAGAGAAGTCCCACCAGCCGATGAAGTGGTGGTCGCCTTCCGTGGCGCGGAGCACGCCATCGTACCACGCCCGGTCGACGCCGACGGCAGGCGGCCGCTCGGCGCGCAGTGTCCGGTCGAACAGCTCTCGAACGGCGACGGTATCCATCGACCCGAGTTTAACCGCCCCGCGAACGGTTTCCACCCAACTCGGTCATTCCGAACGCGACTATTGGGCGAAAGCAGACGTCCCGAATTTCCGAGAAGGAGGGCGAGATCCGAAGCCCATGGAACGGCCCAAGAAGCCCTAGCGCAGCATCACCTGCCGAAACTCTGCTTGAATCGGGACCGGGCGTCCGAACATCGTTACTTCCACCGACAGCTCGTCGCGGACTGCATCGACCTCGCGGACGACACCCTTGAAGCTCGCGAACGGGCCGTCCACCACGAGGACCGAATCTCCGGGCGCGTATGGTGCGGCGACGTTGGTCATCTCGACCTCCAGTGTCAGGTTTTTCAGGGAGTCCGAGTGGCGCCGCTCGCGAGAGCTGCGGGCTACGACGGACGCCTCACGATAGCACCTCCGCGTGCATTTCGCCACCGCCAAGGCTGTCGGTTTGCAGAGTACATAATAGCCGGTCGCGACGGGTTGCGGCCAACTCTGCCCTTCCGAAGGACCGTTGTCCGCAAACCGATGCTTGGGCGGACAGGGCGAATTTGTCCAGATTGGCCAGGGCGGCGCTGAGTCTCCGGACAAATTGATTTCCGGACGGGAAAACGGACACGCGTGGGCGGCGTTTTGAACGTCCGCAATGGGTGAAAGCCGTCGTTGGCTTCCGGCCGCAAACCGGACGTTGGCGGTCACGGCTGCTAGGTGGCCATCCGAACGTCAGCCAGGGGTGGACTGCGGCTCCTCGCGGTTTCAGCGGATGACCGGGTAGTAGATGACCAGGTAGGCCGCCATCGCGCCGACAAGCACGAACGGTCCACCGATCTGCGCCCACCGGGCGCGGACCAGCAGTGGGAGGAGAATCGGGGGCGCCATGACAAGGACGATGGCGTTTTGCGCGGCCCAACTCTGTATGCCGGCGGCGGCGCCAGCGGCGATGTTCAGGATGAAGGCCAGCGGCAAGAACGTCAAAAAGGCCAGCATGTAGGTGCGGCCCTCGCGTTCGTGGAACGCCCGCAGATCAAGGTCCTCGCCGCTGTCAAAGTCCGGCGCAATCAGGGCGCAGATCAGATACATCACGCCCACAAGAGCAAAACCCCCCAAGATCACGGGCAGTGTCATGCTCTTGAGCTGGTGAAAGTCCCACAGACTGATCCAGTTGCAGAGGAGCAGCAGCAAGGCGTTCAGCATCCACAGGCCGTGCGGCCAGGAAAATACCACGCTTCGACGGCGACGGATTATCTGCGCGGCCGCGAGCAGAAGATGGGTGAGCGCAAGCGTGTAAATGAACGAGAAGAAGAGGATGATGAACTCGAACGGCCCCAAGGCTTCCCCCTGTCCATAGGCGTCAAGCAGCGTGGCCGAGCCGTGGAAAAGAGGCAAGGCTGTCGCTAGGCCTCGCCTTCCTAGGTCGATCGTCTGCTTTGGGTCGGAAGCGGTCATCGGCGCGCGTCCGCAAACCGGACATCGGCGGTCAGAACCAACAAGCGGACCATGCGATCGTCGCCTCGAGTTGGGGAGCGGCCGTCAGGCTGAAGGTTCGCCTCCAAGCCAAGGGCGTGCTGCAGCCGCTCGTTCTGCAGCTTCAAGCGTATCGTATGGACCGTGCTCCTGGCCGTCCGGCCGAACTCTAAATGTGGTTCCTTCGACCCATTCGCGCTCCACGAAATAGGCGAAGCCATTGCGGCGAAGGCGAACCTCGATCTCTCGCTTCCCGTCCACACTGTAGAGGCGGAACGGGACTTCGTACGCTGCGCCCGCCGGCCACCACCAACGCGTTCTCGGAATGAGGCGTCGCCACCAAGACATAGTTCTGCACCTTGGGCGAGCAAGCCTAAGAGTCCGCTAAGGGTCGGAAGCGGTCATTGGTTCCGAGCCGCAAACCGGACGTTAACTGCCACCCGGACTATGGGAGTTCGATGACGGCGTTGACCGCACAGCGCTCCTTCCACAACTCTACGACCTTGTCAGCGCCGAACAGGTCTGACCCCTTTTCGCCCGGGGAATAAAGGCCGCTTATTTTCGCGACGAACTGCCATTTCGCCGGATCGGCCAAGCCGCCTTCTGCGGCGAAGGTGACGGCCCGCTTTGTTCCGTTTCTGCCCGGGTATGTGTAACGCACGAAGGGTCGCCGCCCGAATATGGGATCCCAAAAGAAGCCGGCGCTTGGCTCGCTGACGCCTTGAGCACCTTTGAGAGCGCCAAGCATACAAGCTGTCGCTTCGGAGGGATCGCCCCACGCTCCCGACGACTTGGCGATCACAGGCTTCGCAACGAACCTCACAGCCGCCAGAGCGCCGCCGATGGCGACGACTAGACATAAAATCGCCACCACCCTGCCCGCCCGCATGACGACCTCGCCTCGCTAAGCGGAAGCATAGCCCGCGTTCAGAAATTTGCAGCGCCCACGCTGTCGCCCAAGGTCCACAATGGGTGGTGGTCTCAATCGGTGAACGCAACACGCTACTCTTTTGACAGAGGGAGCGTGGGCCATGAAGCAGCGACGTCGCATCTATTATTCGGCAGCTCAGCGAGCTGAGATCTGGGATCGTTGGCAGGCTGGCGAGTCGATGAGTTCGATCGGTCGGCGGTTTGATCGAGAGTCCTCATCGGTGTTCTCTGTGATCTCGCCGACCGGCGGCATTCGACCGCCCGTCCGCCGGCGCGCTGCGCGGGCGCTCAGTCTTGGCGAGCGGGAGGAGATATCCCGCGGGCTCAGCGCCCATTGTTCGCTGCGTCGGATCGCTGGTCAGTTGGGTCGCTCGCCCTCCACGATCAGTCGCGAGATTCTCCGCAACGGTGGGCCAGATGGCTACCGCGCGATGCGTTCGGATCAGGCGGCTTGGGATCGGGCCTTGCGGCCCAAGCCCTGCAAGCTGGCTTGCCGACCTCACCTGGCCCGAACAGTATCCGGCAAGCTGCGGCGAAAATGGTCGCCCGAGCAGATCGCCGGCTGGCTCAAGCGCGCCTACCCCGGGGAGGCCCAGAACCAGGTGTCGCATGAAACGATCTACCGCAGCCTGTTCATCCAGGCCCGAGGCGTGCTGAAGAAGGAGCTGCTTGAGCACCTGCGGGCCAAGCGAACCATCCGCCGCTCCCGGCACGCCAGCCTGAAGCGAAACGGGCTCGGCCAGATCAAGGACGCCGTCTCCATCAGCGAGCGACCCGCATCTGTCGAAGATCGCGCTGTCCCCGGCCATTGGGAAGGCGATCTGATCGGCGGCGCCAAGAACAGCTATGTCGCGACCCTGGTCGAGCGACACTCACGCTACGTGATGCTGGTCAAGGTCGCCAACAAGGACACCGAGAGCGTCGTCACCGCACTGATCAAACAATCTCGAAAGCTGCCCGGCGAACTTTACCAGTCACTGACCTGGGACCGGGGCAAGGAACTCGCCGCTCACAAGCGCCTGGCTCTGGAGTCGGACGTCGAGGTTTACTTCTGTGACCCTAGGTCCCCATGGCAACGCGGTTCCAACGAGAACACCAACCGGTTGCTACGCCAATATCTGCCGCATGGAACCGATCTGTCGTCGCACAGCCAGGCCAAACTCAGCGCCATCGCCCGACAGCTCAACGAAAGACCCAGAAAAACCTTGCTCTACAAGACCCCTGCGGAGACCTTCGCCGAGTGTGTTGCGGCGATCAGTTGAACCCACCGTCGAAAGCGGTCGCCGCCACCGCGCCCAATAGCGGCCTTTGCCCGAAACGCCCATGGGCGGACTGCCGAAGGGCTGCTCAGGGTGGAGAACGCCCCTTCGCTCAAGCGCTAATTGCTCACTCTCGGCGCCTGGCTCGGCATGGCTCGCAACTGTTTCGCGATGTCGGGCGTGGCGGCCCCCTCGGCGCAAAGGCCCGACGCCGTTTCCGCGAGATTCACCAGGCTATGGAATTCCGGCGGTCGCCCACGCTCAAGAGGCAGAAGTGTCACGTCCGCCCCATGGCGCTCCAAGGCGTCGGCGTAACGTTGCTGCAGCGACCAGAACACGTTCTTGTCGCGCGGGTCGCCCATGACGATGATCCGTTGGTTGGTCGTTTTGGGCATCCCAGCGATATCGTCAATGGCGTTCAGAGGGGCTGGCGATCTCTGCTTGGGCCAATGATGTGCGGTCAAATAGGCGTTGAAGTCCGGCGCGCCTGAGGAGATCACCGCGCATGTGATATCGCGACGCCGAGTGAGCATCACTGCGACCAAGGAGCCGCCGCCGCTGTGGCCAGCTAGAACCCAGGACTTGACGCCGTAACGGACAGTCAAGGCGTCGATTTCGGCCGCCACGAGATCGGCCTCGAGCTCCGTGTGAGCGATGTCGTGATGGTAGCCCGCGCTGCCATAGGAGCCGGGCCGCGCCAGGAAGACGAACGGCGTATGGAATTTCTGGGAGAGGTTTCGCGCCTGATCGATCATGGCCGCCGGGCCGAGCCCCTGCTGATGACCTGAGGGGCCATTCCGTGGTCCGCCCCCGATGTCGCCATGCAGCCACGCGGCCACGACCGGATTTTGGCGGTCCAGACCAAAGGCGTAGTAGCGAAGGCACCATCCCTTGCCGCGGACGCTGACCCAGACCGCGGTCTGTTGCTGCTCCAGTTGGCGGCATTGCTCGGCGGAGATTCTGTTGCCGTGGGAGCCTTCAGCGGCGGCGTCGAACAGGCCAGGCGTTGCCACCGACTGGGCAGCGGATGACTGAGAGCACCCCGTCGCAATCAGCAGCGCACACGCTCGCGCTAGACGCCTGAAATGGAGTTTGTGCATCAGCGTCTCCGGTATGTCGCTTTCAACTATGTGGCCTCGGTGGCGCGGATGCATACCCCCGCCTGGCGACGGCAGTGGCCGCTTTGGGTCGGAAGCGGTCATTGGCGTGCCGCCGCAAAGCGGACATCGCCAATGGCCGGGACCGAAAGCGGGCGTCCAGGGCGCGACCTGGGTCGCCGTTGCTCGCCCGCCTTCCTTGGTCACGTGTTAGGCTGCAGGGGTGCCGCCGCCCTTGGGGACGCCGTGGGCGATGAAGTTGACCGCGTCGTAGCGAGTCAACTTGTGCTCAAGCAGGAACCGTGCGGCATGGCTTTCCCGCTCGGAGAAGATAGCGACCAGCACGTTGGCCCCGGTTACATAGGTCGAGCCGGAGCTCTGTACATGGATCACCGCGCGCTGAATGATGCGATGAAAGGCTGCGGTCGGTGCGGCGCTCTTGTGGTCATCGACCACGATCAAACCTGGCCCGGTGTCGAGATAGTCGGCCAATCCCGCCTTGAGCCTGTCGACGCCGACGGCGCAGGCCGTGAGCACGGCCGCCGCATCCTGGTCATCGGCCAGGGCGAGCAGCAGATGCTCAGGCCCGGCATATTCATGCTTGCGCTGGTTGGCGAGGGCGACCGACCGGTGCAGCGCCTTCTCGAGCTCGGCAGAGAACCCCCCGCGATAGGCCTGCTGTGGGGCGGGAGACGGCGGCGGCGTAGCTGGCCGGGGCGGGTCGACCAACTCGGTGCTCAGCATGGCCGAGAGCGTATTCCAGTCCCTCAACCCGAACGCCTGGGCGATCAGTTCGAGGCTGTCGCTGTTGCTGACCTTCAGGCCCTTGGCGGCCAGCGCCGTCCTGAGCGTACGCGCCATGGCCTTGGCGTCGCGGAAATCGCGCATGGGATCATCCTTTGCTTTGACGAGCGAACCAGATGCGCCAGGGGCTTGCGTTGCTGACCCGTTCGCTCAGGGCAAAGGGCAACTAGACGTCCGCGATACGTTCACCGAACCCTCAAAAGGGCCGCAAGCGGCAGGCCGTATCAACCGGCCGCAGAGGTGACTCCATGCCCGTCCAGTGTCAAGGCACAGCGGTCGATGGTCCGCTTAGGGTCGAAAGCGGCCATTAGCTTCTGGCCGGAATTCGGACACCTAGGTTCGACGCCATCACGCGGAGAGCAAAGCACGCGCCCGGCCTACTGGCGTCAACCTACGATGAGGTCACAGTTGTCAGCCGCCGAGGTGCTGATTCGGAGCCTCGTAATTGTTGGGGGTGCGAATGACGGTGTTGTCGGGACAGACGATCCAACGCCTTGGCATTCTTGACCCATGTGCGGAACGTACGAGCGAACACGGTTTGACATATGGCCTCAGCCCGGCCGGCTACGATCTTCGCATAGACCTCGGCGACGACCTTTGCGCTCGGGAGATCGCGCCCGGCGAATTTGTCCTGGCGGCCACGCTGGAGTGCTTCTCGATGCCCGCCGACGTGCTAGGCGTTGTGCACGACAAATCCACCTGGGCGCGAAGCGGACTGTGCGTTCAGAACACGGTCATAGAGCCAGGATGGCGGGGCTACCTTACGCTCGAACTGACAAATCACAGCAGCAAGCCAATCACTGTCGTCCAAGGCGCAGCCATAGCTCAGGTCGTATTTCATAGGCTTGATGAGCCGACCCAGCGGCCGTACTCGGGAAAATACCAGGACCAGGAGCCGGGACCCCAAGGGCCGCGCTCGTAGGCTCGACGGTGTTGGCGCTGGTCGAAGCGCCGGGTTCGAGGACGGCCTCAGGCGTCCACCCGCTCTACCTCCATGACGACCGACCGCGCTCCTGTGTGAAAGGGCGGGCGCGCTCTGCCATTCGTCAAGCGCAAAACAAATCGCGCCGAGCGTGTCCTCAAGCGAGCGAGGTTTTCCCGAACAGGGCAAACCATACGATGATCAGTCTTCCCGAATGGATCTGAACGGCCGTCAGGCGATCCCCGCTGCCTTCGAAGGTGGTCACACGCCAGCGTCGACTTTTGAGCGCACCCGGGGGCACGGCGTATCGCGCGCCCCGCGCCGAATGATCATAAGCTTGGCGGCGCCTGGCCCGTCAAACTTGAAAAGTCGTTTGGTCGGCAGGACGCGCTCGAAGAACAGGTCCGCCCCCTCTGGTATGAGCTCGATCTCGGGATAACCAAGCATCATAGCAAACAGGCGGTCGTCTTTGCGGCGAACGCGAACCACTGCACCTGGCGCCTGATAGTCGCCAACATAGCGGTCAAGCGCGGTGGGCTCCAGCCTGACCTCGGACGGGCCTTGGATATTCTTCGGCAGGTCAGATTCGGCGGTGCTCAGAAGCCCAGGGAGTTCCAGAGCGCTCGGGCGCCCGTCCTGCTGATCTATCGTGACCACCACGGCTTGGCTTCTCAGCGCATCCACTGCGGCTGGCGGCTCTTCCCGAACCGTCATCCCAAGTGATTGGAGGGTTCTGAGGAAAGCGGTGTCGTAGGCCCCCGCGGGAACGTGCTCCGGCAGGCCGGCAAGTTCATGGCCTTCGCTGGCCTCCTTGTTCCACAGGAGCGACGGCGCATTCAGTATGGACTGCAGCGGCAAGCGACTGGCGAGGACACCGGCGATCAGTCGGACGGTCTCAGGGACCAACGACGTTCCCGCAACTCCAAGAGCCAGGATCGGTCTGCCGCTGCGCAGCGCTATCAATGGCGTTATGGCTTCAGCCAGATGCTCGCCGGGCCGGGCCTCAATCAATTCAGCTTTGTTGATGGCGCCGGCGGCCCCGATCGGAATCCCGCCCACGACGATGCCCGTATAGGTGGGCGCGTTGATGGAATGCACTAGCACAGCGACGTTCCCCCACCGATCGACGGCGACTACGGCGTTGGTGTGGGCCTCGGGCGTGTCCTCTGGTACGGCGTCGATCTTCTGGGATTTTCCAATGACGGGCGACATAACCCGACCGTAGGCGGGCGATAGGCGCGCCCCGCAGCTAGGGTTCAGCCCCGCTCTGCGTTCCATCTCCCCGGTCTTCGGATTGAAGTGGGCCCACTGGGCAAACCGTATGGCCTGGACGTAGGTCTTGAAGGAGACTGGATCGCGCCAGTAGGGGCCACGCTGCTCAATATGGGCGCCCGCAACCAGATTGAGGGCTTCAAGGATCGGACAGCTGCCGAGCATATCTTCCCCGGAGGTGTACAAGGTGGCGCCGTAGAACGGCAGCCGCAGAGGCTCGCGCCACTGCGCCTGGTAGGAGCGCATGTCTTCCATCGAGGCGGCGGCGCCGCGGCTGCGGACCGCAGCCACATAGGCTCGTCCCCACCCGCCGCCATACATGTACTGTGCGCCTTGCGCTGAGACCTTCCGAAGGGTGTCGGCAAGCTGCGGCTGAAGGAAAACGTCGCCCATCTTCGGCAGCGCTCCTCCTGGCAAGCTGGCGAAGCGGCGCCCTTCTGGAGTCCGCCACAGCTGAGCCTGTACGTCGCGGAACCGTTCCGCCTGGGCCGCGGAGACCATCACGCCGTGCTCCGCGTACCAGATAGCCGGCTGGAACAGGTCACTGAAGGGGAGCTTGCCGAAGCGGTCGTGCATCGCCTGGATGCCAGCCATGAAACCCGGCGTCAGAGTCTGCCGCCCGACGGTCATGGAGTTCTGATCCTGGAGACCGGGGATGCTCTCGGGATCTTGCTCCGCGCGGTAACCCATCCAGCCCGCATCGAGCGCAAAGACTTTACCGGTTTTCCTTTCGAAGTAGACGAGCTTCAGCACGCCGGCGTAGGAGACATAGTCCCCGAAATTCGTCGCCACCTGCGTCAGCGCCGTCGTCGCCGCTGCGTCGGCTGCGGTTCCGCCCCTGCGCAGCGCCTCCATGCCCGCGTGGACCGCGACCGGACTGCCCAGTGAAGAGACCAGCATTGTCTGTCCGTCGACGTGAGTCTCGTAAGCGGGAGGGCCGAAGAATTCGGCGGCTTGGAGCTCGTTCCGTGTGGCCGCATCCCATGCGGCAGGGGACAGCTCGCCAGGCCGGTCGAAGGCGCAAGCTAACAGCATGGTCAAGGCTATTAGACCGCGAATGATCTTCACTGGGGACGACTCCTCCTGCAGCGGCAGTACAGGTCTCGCTGGGAGCGTCAGTCAATAAAGACCGCGATGAGCCAGTGTCCGGCCAACAGACAGATCTGCGGACGGCTGCTACGGGGTCCGCAGCGCTCCACAAACCGGCCACCGGCCCACCGTCTCCGGTGGCCACAAGACCGCGCCATTGACTGTTTGGCTTGCCGGCGCAAATCTTCACCTCGAAGGGCGGATACGGCCTGCTGCTTGCGCCTTCGGGTCTGGCGAACGTATCGGATCGATGATCCTTGTCTCATTCTCTGCCGCGGGCGGACGGGTCAGCAATGCAAGCGCCTGACGTCGCGTTCGCCCGAGCAAGGGATGATCCATGCGCGACTATCGCGATGCGAAAGCCATGGCCCGGCGGCTACGCGAAGCGTTGGCCGAACGCGGGGCCCAATTCACCCATAGCGACTGCCTAGAGCTGGTCGCTCGCAGCTTCGGCCTGAAGGACTGGCATGTGCTGTCGGTGATGATCGCCGGGGCCGGGCCGCCGGACGTGGAGGCCCCGCCCGCCAGCGCCCCACGCTGGTCGGGACCAGCGCTTCTGCTGCGCGACATCGTGGTCTTCCCCCGGTTGAAGACGCCGCTATTCATCGGCCGGGAGGCCTCGGTGCGCGCCCAGCAGCGGGCCTTTGAGGGCGAACTGGAGGTGCTGCTGGTCACCCAGAAGGACCGTTGGGATGAAAACCCCGGCGCGGACGGTGCTTACGGCATGGGGGTTATCGCCGACGTCCTGGAGCGGATCATGCTGCCGGATGGTTCGCTGAAACTCATGGTGCGCGGCCGTCAGCGCGCCCGCGTCACGGCCCTGATCGACGAAGCCGGATACCGCCGCGCCGAAGCCGAGCCACTGCCGTCGCTGGTCGCGGCCCTGCCCGGCGACGAGGCCCTGGTTGCAGCGGCCGTCGCCGCCTTCGAGGCCTATGCGGTGAAGGCGCGTATCGATGAGGCGACCCGCGCCTGGGCTGCCGGCCTGACCCATCTCGGCATGCTCGCAGACCTGATCGCGGCCCATGCGCGCGCCGAGGTCGAGGCCAAACAGGCGATTTTCGAGACGCTCGATCCGCGCATGCGCCTCGAGGCGGCGCTGCGCCTGATCTCCGAGCCCGGCGCCGAACAGGACGGCGCCTCCGCTTGGCGGCTTCGCACGAGAGCCGCGCCCAAGAGGCCTTGACCGCCCCACCTACATCTCGAGCGCGCCCAACGAGGCGCCGTCTGCGGAGACCCTCACTATGATCGACACCGAACTCCAGATCCTCCGCCGCGCCTACGCCCGGCACGTCTATTTCGCTTCCCGCGCCGACGATCCGCGCCTTGAGACCGCGTTCGCTGAAACCCCGCGCGAAGCCTTCATGGGACCAGGGCCATGGTCGATGCCGGGTATCGGCTTCACCTACCGCCTAACGCCCAACAACGATTTGCACTGGCTCTACCAGGACACGCTGGTCGGTCTGATCCCCGAGAAAGGGCTCAACAACGGCCAGCCATCGTTCCTCGCCTTTCCTTATTGGTCTTTGCGATGCCAAGGCGGGCGAGCATGCCGTCCATATCGGCGCCGGCGTCGGCTACTATACCGCCATCCTCGCCCGCATGGTCGGCGAGACCGGTAGGCTGACCGCCATCGAGTACGAGCCGACGCTCGCCGCGCGTGCAACAGCCAATCTCGCCGGCTACCCACAAGTCCGCTGCCTGGAAGGTGATGGCTCGAAGCTGCCTCTTGAGGCGGCCGATGTGATCCTGGTCAACGCCGGGGCCACGCGGCCGCTCGATCTGTGGCTCGACGCGTTGAAGCCGGGCGGGCGCTTGGTCTCGCCGCTCTGCGTGCTCTCGGAACTGCCGGGTGGGACGCCGATGACACGCGGCGGCATCTTCCTGATCGAACGTGATGCGGAGGGTTTCGCGGCGGCCTATAAATCCACCACCGGTATTTATCCCTGCTTCGGCGCAAACGACCCGGACTCGGACGCCAGCTTGGCCGAGGCCTTCCGCCGCGGCGGCGCAGAGAAGGTCCGCCGGCTCTATCGTACCGAAAACGTGCCGCGGGACGTGCGTTGGGCCAGCGGTCCGGGCTTGGGCGTTGACATTTGAGTGAGTTTCGGTGGGTGGACCGCAACGCCGAAATAGTCGTTTTCCTTGAGCTCCGAAAGCGGACTTTCAGAACGTCCGTGTGTGGACGCCCCTTCGGATGCAAGAGGTTTTTCGAGAGCTCGGCGCGCAGGTTCAGGTGCTTCCGTGTGTCCGGCCTGTTTGATGCGGCCGTTCACGGGGCCGCTGGCCTGTATGGAGATCGCGGATCGGGTCCATCCCGCTATGGCGCGCTCGAGGCGCTTGGACATTTGCCTGGTTTTCCCGACCCCGTCTCTGACCGTTGCGCCATACCTCTCTGTTGACCTTCCTGCTTCCCTGACAACCTCAGACCTTGACGGGGCTACACCGCCGCGGCCGGAGCTCTATAGGTTCCGCCGTGCGCCATCAGCGCCCAGACGATCCTCGCCATCTTGTTGGCCAGCGCCACCGTCACCAGCATGCGCGGCTTCCTGGCCAGCATGCCTACCAGCCACGGGCTCGCCCGCGATCCCGCCCGTCCGGCATGCTTGGCCGCTGAGCTTGCGCCGAGGATCAGCAGCCGTCGCAGGCTGCGCTCGCCCATCTTCGAGGTTCGGCCCAGCCGCTCCTTGCCGCCGCTGGAGTGCTGCTTAGGCGTAAGTCCCAGCCAGGCGGCGAAGTCACGTCCTCGGCGGAAGGTGCTCGCCGCGGGCGCCAGCGCCACCAGGGCCGTAGCGACGACAGGCCCAACACCTGGGATGGTCATCAGCCGCTTTGCGACCGGATCGGCCTTGGCTCTGGCGGCGATCTCGCGATCGAGCACCGAGATCCTTTCCTGGATCGCCTGCAGGCCGTCGGCGATCACCGCCAGCACCGGGCGCGCCTCGGCCGGCAGATCGGTCGAGGCATCAGCGACCAGGTCGATGAGCTTGCTCACGTGGCCAACGCCCTGCCGCACGATAAAGCCGAACTCGGCGAGGTGGCCGCGCAGGGCGTTGATCAGCTGGGTCCGTTGCCGGACCAGAAGATCGCGGGTGGAATACCGCCTTGGCCAGATCGAGCCCAATTGTGCTAACTTCACCCACGGACGCCTCCTTTGCAGTGGTGTGTTTCAACACCTCCACTTTGGCACTTCGATGCCGTCAGGGGGCGTCCACCCCATCGCTTTGAGTCAGAAGCGGACGTTTGTCCTTGCCGACCATCCGCCTGCAGGCGCCCCGAAAAAAATGTTTCGCAGAAAAAACCTGCGACGATTTTTGGTGTCTTGGGGGCCGGTCCGGGCTATCGGCCGAGCAGGTTTGCAACACCCCCAGGGGTGTGCACTGCGAAGGCATTCGATGCTCTCTATCGTCTGGCAGCAAGCACTCTATCCGCACGTGTGGCGGGGTCAGGCGCTAGTGTCGGCTCCCCGTGTCCCGCGCTGTCCCACCTTCTGTCCCACTCTATCTTTTTGATAAACAAGATAAATTAGACAGATGGGACAATGAGGCACTTGGGACGCATGGCACTGTTCGCGCGCGCATGCACACGCGCGCACGTGCAAGGGACTAGCGTCACAGGCGTCTCATTGTCCCAAAACGTGAGAACTCTAGCCTAATCAATGTCTTGACCCGGGACGGCCTTGGGACAACCCTGTGACACCTTCCGAAGATGTTCAGGCAGCCAGGGGTCCAACGGGATTTGGATCGAACGCGACTGCACGCCAACTCCAAACCTCATCTTTGGCCCGATACGCGTTCGATATTCGGGTCCTAAAGCATCGAGATATTCGAGCGCCTTGCGCCAATCACGCCAGTTCGTCCGGTCGAAAATGCGCACAAGGCCAGGAGCATTATTGGCCACCAGCAGCCAAAAACAGGTGGTGCCGTCATCGTCCCTCTCTTCGGCGACTAGGAGGCCGAAGTCCTTGAGGATGCGGAGATCATCGTCGGTGTTAGCGGGGCGCTGGCGACCCGAGACATACTGCTCGACCAGATCGCCAAGGCTCACCACTCGGCCACTCATCTGTTTGCCGCTCGGCCAGTTGAGAAGGTGGGCAATCGCCAGTTCTCCAGGGTTGGGGACCATCTCGCTCGCAGCACGGGCCTCCAGCAGTCCACGCCACAGCTCAGCTTCCTTAGCCGCCGTGGTCGAATCGAGCGCCTCCTCCGACAGCATTAGCCTCCGCCCCGCCGCCAAGGCTGCAACTAGATCGGCAACCCGCGGCTCCCGGCCTTGTTCGCGGAATACCTCTTTCAATAGAGCCACATCTTCTTTGTAGCGGCGCACGTTCACCAAAGCACGACCTAGCAGGGCTGGAGCGAGTTGGCGGGCGGTCTCAATGCAGTGTTCGATCTTCGCATCGGATGTCGGCGTGAAGCCGGATCGATCCGTCTTAGGCATGTTCAGCGGCAACAGCTTGGCCTCGACGATGCGACTGGCATCCTGCGGGGTCAGCTTAACCGGATTGACGGCACCCATGAAGACGGCGCCGACCGCAGTCTGAGTCCGCGAACCACCGCCAACGGTGCCCATTTTTCGCTTGCCGCCATCGCCCGTGGCCATTCGCCGAAGGACACCAAGCGCTTCTTCGACGGGTCCGAGTCCGTTGAGATTGGGTGAACTCTCGGCCTCGTCAATGAGCACCGGTCGAGCCATCCCGGCGATATTGTTGGCAAGACCGGCGCGGGTGAAATCGTCGAATATATCGCCAGCGAGGGCCGACAAGAGTCCGTGGACAAAGGCCATCAACGTGGTCTTCCCGGATCCCATCAACGCTCGCATCAGAAAGTGCGGCCTGAATGGCGCGACCGCACCCATGAGCGAAGCCATAATCCAGCCGGCGCAAAGATCAGCCCCTGAAAGGGCGGTCGAGCCGACCATCTCCCAGTGCCAGGCATCCAGCGTTTCGCGTATCCAGCGCCCATCTTCGGCGTTAGCCGCATTGGTTGGCGCGGGAGCGTCCGGCTGCAGTGCATAGATGGGGCCGTTGCGCGCCCGCATGGCTTCCGCGACCGACTGTACGGTGAGCGCCTGTCCGGCGTTTGTAGTGTAGGTCCAAATCTCCGAGCCGCGATGCAGCACCACCGTACCGTCAGGGCCAGGCCAGACACCAAGGCCGCGCTGAGCGCGGCCAGCGTCCCACATGGGAAGTTCACGGCATTTGCGCACGAACCAGATTGCCGCTGTGCGTTCGTGCAGTTCACCATCGTCGCCTCGCCACCAATCCAGAAACAGCTGGCCAGCAGCGCAGTTGAATAGGTCCATCTTCAAATGCTTGGCCACGTCGTTCGCTTTCAGCTCGCGGATCACCCCTTCAGGCATGGTGAAAACCACGCGATCACCGATGTGGCCTAGCAAGGTCACAGGGCAGTCTTCGACTGGGGGATCGGCGAACAACGCGGCGGAAAACCTATCGGCGTCAGGGATTTTGCGTGGCTTTGCCATCGATTCAGAACCGCACGCTCATGGCCGGGCGCCGAATGCTCTTGTGAGGCGACGGGCGGCGATCGAAGGCAGTGGCCGCGCCCCGGCGCGATCCAGCACCCGTGTCACCTGGCGACGAGGCGGGGAGCATAGATTAAACTGCGGGTTTGTATTGGGAGGTAGACGCCACCGCGCGCGCATCCGCCCAAGCCAGCACGTCGGTGATACGGTAGCGGATACACCGACCGCGACCGGCCTTCCCCAAGTTGTGGAATTTGGGGCCGCCTCCACGGCTTCGAAGATTCGCCAGATAGCCGGGACTGACGCTCAACATGGCTGCGACGAAATTCTCGTCGACAAAGCGCTCGCCCGCGTCAGGAGAGCCGGAGGATATCTCGGTCTGGACGCAGGGCAAGAGCATGTTCCTCGCGGAGCGCGAAAGCTGGTTCGCGGTGATTCGAGAGGATGCTAGGCGGGCCTCGCCCGGCGGTTGACCCCTAGCTAGCTGGGGGGATCGCCCGCGGACGGAGGCTGTCTCAGATTGCACGGGCCTATCGGGCAGCGTTCAGAGGAGCTTGCGTCACCATTCCTCAACTGCCGGCTGTCGGCAGCGCCGGATCCTACGTCCGTCTGAAGTGGCGCTCATACGCAGGCGGATCAGCCGTTTCCCATTCGGTCATTTTCCTTTGAACCTTTTTAAACTCAGGCAGAACCACACCCTCGGCAACTAAGCGTTCCCGAACCTCGTCGTAGAGCCCTTCCTGGGTGCGTTTTCCTTTTGCGCAAACCAATCTCGCGGCGAAGAGAAACTCGGCTTCCCAATTCTTGTCCACCGGGGTTCCAAGCGCGGGCGCGCGCGCATCGCCGCCAGCCTTTGCTGCGACCGACCCCAACATGAAGTCGCCGCCCCAAAAGAACGCACGCGTCGAACACCCGATTAGCCTCGCTAACGCCTCTGGAGTTAGGTCTCGGTATGTCAGCGGCACCCAGTTGAAGTGGCTGCCGGTGGCGTCGCTCGCCGCTTGACCGGCAAGATTCAATTCAGACAGGGCGCAGTATGCTTGGCTCATTGCCCGGACCGCGGCACGCTGCCTTCGGGTTTGCTCGTCGGGGGCGATGAACGCATCGAACGCCTCCGCCATGGCCAGAAAATAGTAGTGGCCGCCGAGTTCCTTGTCTTCCTTGGACGCCCGCAGCGCGCGCCAATTCCGATTCGCGCGAAAGCCCTTCACCCGCAATAGATACGTAGCCGCCGCGCTTCGTATCTGCCGCAGCGCCAAAGCCAGCCCCGCGGGGGTGTCCGGATCGGCCATATATTCTGCGGGCCTAGCCACCGAAGGACTCGGCCGATCCAACGATGCCATTGTCATTCGCGGGCAACGCCGCGCGCGCCATTGCGTCCTCGATCGTGGCGGCGATCGCGTCCGCGGCAGTCCTCATTGGGCTGTCGGCGAGGTGGGCGTAACGTTGCGTCGTCGCAGAGTCTGAGTGCCCAAGGAGCTTGCCAAGCACCGGCAGGCTGTACCCGGCTGACAGTCCAGCCGAGGCATAGGTGTGGCGCAGGTCGTGCAGACGGACGCCCGACAGCCGAGCAGTCTCCCGAACAACCTTCCAGGTTTTGTCCACTCCCTGGAACGGTTTGTCGTCGTTGCCCTGAGCGGGAAAGACGAACTCGCTCCTATCACTGGAGAGGTTGGCCAGGACCGCCAGGGCCGCTGCGCCAATCGGAACTATCTTCTGTCCCGACTTCGAATCCTTGAGGCGTAGGCAACCGCTCTGCCTGTCCACTTCTGACCATTGCAGCTGCTGAATTTCGTTCTTGCGGCAGCCGGTGAGGATGAGCAACCTGATCACGTTGACGGCAGCAGCATTTCCGCCGTCGGCCTCCTCCACCCGCAGGGCGTCGCCAAGGGCGGCCATTTCGTCGACGCTCAAAAACCGCTCCATCTTTCGGTCCTTGAACCGCTTCACGCCCCTGACCGGGTTGTCGACCCTGATCCCGCGCGAAACGGCGAAAGTGAAGATCGCGCCCAGGAACCCGACGGTGCGCGTGGCCGTGCCGCGACCGCCCCGAACAACCGCCTTGCCGCGCGCGCGGGTCTTCTCCGTCCGGGCCGTCTTGCCCGCGGCGACATCCGCAAGGAAGCGCTCGACGTCGGCGCGGGTGACCGAAGAGACGCGTTTGGCTCCAAGCAGCGGGACGATGTGGCGCTTCGAACGGCCTTTGTCGACGTACAGCGTCGACGCCTTCTTCGTGGTGCATCCCTCTGCGAAATAGAGATCGCAAAGAGCGGCGACCGTTATGTCCGCGCGGGCTTTCATACGGTCCGCGGCCGGATCTGCGCCGAGCGTCGCGGCCGAGATGATCTTATCAGCGGCGGCGCGCGCCTGCTCGGCCGTCAACTGGCCGTGGCGACCGAGCGTCATCTGGCGCAGCTGTCCGGCGCGCCCGCCCCCGGCCCGATATCGGGCCACGTAGGTCTTCGCGCCAGCCGGACTGATCCGCACCCCGAAACCTGCCAGCTTGTCGTCCCAGATCGTGTAGCGGTCCGCTGCCGGTTCCGCCTTATCCACCACGCTCTTTCCTAGCCGAGCGATCCTTGAAGTTCCGTCCGTCACCATCGCCTCCGTGCTCCTGCGGGTCATCACCGGGTCATCACCGGACAATGAATCATGGTGATGGTAGGTAGCACATGGCGGAGAGTGCCGCTCATTAAAATGGATAAGATTCAATGTGTTATTAGAAATGGTGATCGATGGTTAGAAGTCGTGATACCCTCAAATCCACTCTCCGAAGGCAGAGGTCACAGGTTCGAATCCTGTCGGGCGCGCCACTTCCCCGAATTTCCCAATTATCTCAACGCGGCGATGCCGTCAGTTATGAGTAACCTGGGATACCACTCCACATTACCACTCCACAAAGGCGCTCTTGAGCGGCCCTAGGCCCGCTCATGTCATTCGCAATGGGGCGATTTACGCCGTCCGATTTCGAGTTCCGGCCGATCTGTCCGCCAAGCTGGGGATGAGCGAGTTCCACCGCTCGCTGCGAACGCCTGATCCGCTGGTCGCTAGACAACGAGCAGCCCGAGTTACTATCTGGTGGAACGAGATGCTCCAGACCCTTCGCGAAATGCCGACCCCGACCCGCGCCGATCTTGAGGCGGCGGCGAACGCATTCTTTCTCAGGCTGCTAGAGCAAGAGGATGGCGAGCGAGACCCCGATGAGCGGATCATCGAGGAGGACCTAGCGGAATACGAGCGGCGTGTCGGCGATTTGGAACGCCAGTTCAGGCAGAACAGATTTGATAAGCGGGTCGAACGTGATGCCGAAAGGCTAGTCCGTCAGGCAGGAGGCAATCTAGCCGACCTCGATGAAGCAAGCCGGCGATACGCACTACAATTGTCCGCCAGAGTGACCATGGAGTGGGTGCGCTTCCTTGTTCACGTCCACAGGACGCCCGGCGTTCCGTTCCCCGCCCAGCGGATCGCGGGCATTCTGTCGGCCGCCGCCCTTTCGGAATACGTCGCCCCTTCGTTCGTCCCCCCGGCGGGACCGGCCGCGTCAGTGGCCTCGTCGAGCCGGACGGTTAGAGACGCCGTACGGCTCTATATGGACCGCAAGCGTCGAGAACGGCTCGGCACATCCCACCTCGAAGAAATCGGCCGAGCCTTTGAGTGGGTTGTCGAACACGTCGGGGGCGATACCTCCATCGACCGGGTGACCGCTGACCAGATGCGAGAGTTTCGCGATGGGCTGGAGCGCCTGGATACGCGGTTCAGGGGCGTGCGAAGCCCATTCGCCGACCGACAGACCCGCGACCCTGAGTTCCAGATCAACCCCAGGACCGCCGGAAAATATTGGTCCTCGGTCATGGCCTTTTTCTTCTGGTGTGCGGCTGAGCTAGGTACAGGGCAGAACCCGACGCTTGGCATCAAAGCACTCCGGCCACGCAACGTTGCGAAAAGGACTCCACCGCCCTTCACGGACGCCGAGCTTCAGCGGCTCTTCCGCACGCCCGTCTACGCGGGCCACAAGTCCGAGCATTTCCTGCTGTCGCCTGGCACCGTTTTGGCAAAAGGCAGCCATTGGTGGTCAGGGCTGATTGCACTGCATACCGGGATGAGGGCCGGCGAGATCGCCCAGTTGCAGATCGCCGATTTCGACTTCCACGCCGATGTCCCGGTCATTCACGTTCGCGTCGAAGGGGAGGAAAGCACCCGGCCGAAAAAGCTCAAGTCCGCCGCCGCTGAGCGCGACGTACCGATCTCCCCGGTCCTGATTGAACTCGGGTTGGAAGCCTTCGTCGCCGCGCGAGCAAAGGGGATCGGAAAGCCCAGGGTCTTCCCCGATTTGCAGTTCGGACTAGGTGACCGCCGAAGCGACGGCCTTACCAAGTTCTGGGGCCGGCTCCTGCATCAGAACGGGCTTCACGCTCCTGGGAGGGCGACGCACGTTCTGCGGCACACCGCTGTTGCGGCGCTCCGAAGGGCGCGTGTCCCAGAGGAGGTCATAGGCGGGCTCGTCGGTCATGCGCCTGGCACACAGACCGGGGCGTACGGGGGCGCGTTCCCGATCAAGATATTGGCCGAGGCGGTCCAGAAGATTGACTACGGGTTCGATATCGTTGCGATGCTGACCGCGAACGAAGCGACCCTCGCCGGCACCGATGCCCGCAGCAGGAACCGCTCAGGACACCTCTGAGCCCGCGAGGTCAAAGTCCTCGATTATGCGGGCCGCGATCTTGGCGGTGCGCGGGTCGAACTCGTTGGCGGCTGCCCAAGCCTTCACCCAACGGTGAGCTTCAGCCTTGGTGATTTCGTGATTGCCGATATCGCCGGCCAGCCTGTTTTCGAAGTTCTCAAAATAGGCAGCCGGTCGGCGGCGCTCCAGCACGCCCTTTTTTCTGAGCCTGAAATCTGAGCCTATGAAGGAGAAGCCCTCGGTTGGAGTGCTGATCTTTATGCGGGTGCGAAGCCCCTCAACTGCGGTCGGCGTTATCCTTTCGGATGCGGCTTCGCACAGCGCGTCTATCGCGGCGGTAACGACCTCGGAGGAGGAAGCCAGGATGATGATGTTGTCGCCGTAGATGGCGACCCTCACCCCTTCGACCGCATTCTCCACCGCTTCGAGAATGTGCCGGAGGCTGACTTCCGCCGCCAAGGACGCGAACGCCGAGCCAATCGGGATACCCCGACCTGATCCGGCCCCGCACCCATAAAGAGAGGGAGTGAGGGAGGTATCATCACACCCATAGGAGAGAGGTCGGCGTTTCGCCTGATCCATAGGATCGAAGAGAACGCTCCTCAAGACAGGCCCCGGAAGAGGCGTGTCGGCTTCGACACGGTCGCGGTACAGCGCGTAGAAGCAAGCCGGAATATCGGTGGTGGCAACCACCTTGGCGGACGGGATATTGGCGTTCAGCCATTCAACCATGGCCGGCACCCCTCCGCGCAAGATGAATTGGCGAGGCGAGATAACGGCCATCGTGCGGCTCACGCACAGCGCCAGGTACTGGCGAGCATATTCCATCAGGCCGGACTCATACCTCAGACGGGCCTTGCCGTTGGTCTGGAGTTCAAACGCCCAGTAGGTGCGCTCCCCGGTCCCGCGCCACATGTTCAGCTTCAGCGCGTCGCTGACGATGACGGTCGCGATCCCTGCCTGCTTCATCGGCCTCCAAGCCAAATCTCCGGGATGAAGCGAGCGGCGAAGAGACTTCGTCCGGTGACGGACCGCGCAGGTCATGGCCGCGACTTTCGCGCTATCGCTGCGGAGAATGAGCCGATTAATGCGCGCAGCATTGCTCCGCCTTCCCGCATCCACCTCGGTCCGGGCCAGGTCGAGCATAGTTTTGAGACGGGTAGGACAATCGGCAACCAACTCCGCCGCCGCCGCATCGGTGGTCGGCATCTCGATACAGTCCCAGCGGTGGGGCCAATATCGGTGGCCTCCCTGACGGAGCTTGGTTTTGGCGCGGTGCTTCTTCACGTTCATTTGGATGCCCTCGGACCGGCGGCCATCCTGCGAGTGAGATCGGCAATCCGGTAGAAAAACAGAGAGTTCGGGAAAGTTGACAGTGATTTCACTGCCTAGGCGCTGAGACTGGCGACCCACTCCAGGAAGTCCTCACGCGGGTAGAGCCGGTCCCGTCCAATCTTGATTGAATGAGGCCCACGCTTTTCGTAGCCGAGCCTGCGAAGCTTCTTCGGGGTGATCCCCAGGAAGGCGGCGGCGTCCGGTTCCTTAATCAGCGAAGCGAGCTGTTCGGGGTACTTGGGGCGGCCATAGCTCGGCGAAATGTGCACGACTGTCTCCTCACGGATGGTCGAAAGCGCGACCGTCTTCGTTTTTGGGGGGCGAAGCTGCGGCGCGGGTCGTGCCCGCGCTCCGTCGCCTTCAGGAGACACTGTCGCCGGACGATCAAGCGCCGGACTGGTCGCCAACAGAATTGGCCGGGCTCAGCCGAGTGTCAACCGGCCTGCCGGGATATCCACCAATTTGATCGACCGAACGTTACTGCACCGCGGCGACGCGCATTGATCGCTAGATGACAACTTCTTCCCAGTCGCCTTCGGACAGCGACGACAGGCACAATGCGTAGAGGTGTCCGTCGATCACGACTTCATGGGTGGGAACCAGACACGGCCCGATCAAATGTGCGCCATGCTCGTCTACGGTGATGGGATTACTGCCTAATTCATGCAAACCCGGAAGGTCGTCGGGGTTGTAGAGGAACGCTTCACGGTCAAGCATTCGGCGGTCGCTTAAGCCCACAGGCAACTGACCGAATTGCTTTATCAGGACATCCTCGTAGCGCATCGGTCCCTTGGCCGCACACCAATCAACGATCTTGGAGATAGCGGCTTCCGATGGCCGCACGGATTTGCCGTCCGGGGTTCGCGTGAAATTAATACTGCCGTCGATAACGAACCGGCCAATTCGTTCGGCTGGCTCGTAGTACCTAAGCAGTTCCACAGGCCCCAACCTCATATGCGAGCACATGTCGTGAAGCGCGCAGTAGAAGTTAAATAGGGCATCCTCACCGAAGCTAAGAGCTAGAGGCCAACAGCCCGGCTTGATCTGTTCGCTATCGATACAGCGCTCGAACGCCTGTGAGCCTTGATGGAAGATAACCCCCGTTTCCAGCACGCAGAGGTAGTTAGGCCAGTGGCTCGGGTCCTTCCCCGCTTCCCACTCGCGCAGATTCTCTACCAACGAATCGAGGGAATTGCCTGCTAGGCCGTAGGCAAACACCGCGCCGAAAGGCTTCGGCCGCGCGTGCATGAACGTCCAGCCAGCGCCGACGGGCTGTGCGACCGTGCCCTGTGGAGACATGGCCTTAAACGACGCGATCTTATCGAGTGAATCGACCAATTCGGCCTTCGAGAGCGCCGATTTCACTTCAACGATCCCATACACACAATCGACCGGATAGACCTGTGTGTGCTCGTCGTAAAGCAGGGTCACTCCATCTAGTTTGTCATAGATGATGAGGTCGCACTGGCGGGACGTCTCCCTGATGCGGCCAACGATCTCACCGGCGCCCAACCCATATTTCGACGGAAGGCGACCTTCCGCCAAGAATCCTCGAAGGATGTTCTCACGCCTGGTGCCCTTGGAACCGGCATGAGCGATCTGGGCTGACGCTTCAAAGTCCGCGCGCATTTTGCGGCCGATGGACTGGAAAAGCGTCTTGGCGTCCATATTCCGGCGTCCCGACAAACACCGCTCGCCACGTCGCTTACAGCGGCTGCGGTCGTAAAAGGCGAAGTAGCGCGGTAGCGCAATTCCATTGCCACGAGCCGCCTAAGTGTCACTTCCGGGCCACGATGTCGCCTGCTCCCAGCACGCGCGGCAACTCCAGGTATTGAAAAGCTCCGTTCTCGACCCAACTGGGGGCGAAGGAATCTGTAGTTTGAGAATCGGTAGAAATCAGCCCTGTCCATGCGGGAGCGGCCTCAAGTTCAAGAGGTGCTGCGGCTCACTCATGGCTGAACCGATCTTGGCGGCTGGGCCGGCCATTGGCGGGATGGTCGAGCGGTTGAAAGCGGAGCAGCTAATCCGCAGGCAACAGCAAGGCGAAGGCCGACCGATACTGGCCCTTCAACATGATGGCCGGCAACTCGTGGCGGTTCGCAACCGGCTCTATTGGTCGGCGAAGTGGAAGACGTTTCCGGACTTTCTCGGCGACTACATCAGGAACATTCTCGATCCTACCTGGGGCAATGCCGAAATTGCCAAGCCGCTCGCCGAGCGCCACATCATCATGCAGTGGTACGACGCTTATTGCCGCTACCAGCAGGCCTGCATCAAGGAACCAGGGGAAGTCACAGCGTCGGAGGTTACTGGTGTCGTGGCGTGCTATCTGGGGCTCGCCTATTCGCTCTACCTTCTCGACCACAATGCCGAGCTGCAACAGCGGCTCGTGAAGCGGCTCAAGGACCCCGGTCAGTTTCAGGGCGCCTACTACGAGACCATTGTCGCCAACGTTCTCATTCGCGCAGGATTCGAGCTGGAGCTCATCGACGAAGCTAAGCGCGGCTCACGGCATTGCGAGTTCTCCGCCGTCTCGAAGGCTTCGGGCAAGAAATACTGGGTCGAGGCTAAGATGCGCGCCGTCGCTGGCCTGCTTGGCCGCACCGAAAAGGACGGCACGACCGATCCCGACCCGCTCTCGAAGCTTGTGACGCACATTGCAGATGCGCTGGGCAAGCCCGCGGAGGATGAGCGCCTAGTCTTTGTCGACCTCAACGCTGAGATGGAACCGCCGACCCACAAGGACGAAAGGCCCGCCTTCATGAACGGGCTGAATGCTCGGCTTGAGCGCTATGAGCGCGTGCAACTTCCCGCTGGGCAGATGGCCTATGTGATCGTGACCAACTTCGCCTTCCATCGGTCGCTAGACAACCCCGTGACTTGTTTCGCCATGCCGTTCGGCCTCGGCATGCCGGATTTCAACCGGAGCGGCCACTACCGCCTGTCTGACTGGTACAGGCAGGAACTCAAGCACGCTGATCCCCTGCGCCTCTGCGAGGCAATCGGGTCCTATTTGCGGTTTCCCTCTACTTTCGACGGCTCATTGCCGACTGAGGCGTTCGGCAGAGAATCCTCAAGGGTGCTGATCGGAGAGACCTACTTCTTCGGCAAAGAAAATGAAGGGGGTGTCGTTGGCACCGTCACCGCGGCGACGGTCAGCGAAGCCGAGAAGATGATGTACGTCGGAATCACAACGACAGCCGGCGTCGGTCACATTCACCGGCAGCCAATGTCCGAGGCGGAATTGCAGGACTATCATCGCCATCCCGAGGCCTATTTCGGGCGCATCCAGCCTGTCTCGAAGCGCGCGGATACCCCGCAGGAACTATTCAAGTTCTTCATGGAAGCCAATCAGGGTGTTTCGCGCGATGCATTGCTGGAGCGCGTTGCCGCCTGGCCCCACTTCGAGCAACTCAAGTCGATGAGCGAAGCCGAGCTGCTCGCGGAGTACTGCGAGGGGATGGTCGCGTCCGTCCAAGCTTTGAGCGTGAATCGACAACCGCCAGGGTAACCTGCGCTGGCGCGCAAGGCAGAAAGTCCGCGTCTTATTCATTGCCACAGACCGCCCAAGTGTCACCGTCCAGGACATACCAACCACTATTCCGGACAAAGACGACTATGGCCTGGGTTTCCTATCTTCGGGTATCAACCAGTAAGCAAGGCATCGGCGGCCTTGGGATAGAGGCGCAGCGGGAAGCGGTGACCGCCTTCGCCGCGTCACGACAAGGGGCAATCCTCGCCGAATACGTCGAGGTCGAGAGCGGGAAGAAAAACGACCGTCCCGCGCTCCTCGCAGCCATTGCTCATGCCAAGCGAGCGGGTGCCGTCCTGCTCATCGCCAAGCTGGATAGACTGGCCCGGAATGTCGCCTTCATAAGCAGCTTGATGGAGGCTCGCACGGAATTCGTTGCGGTGGACGCGCCCTACGCCAACAGGCTCATGATCCATCTGCTCGCTGCCTTCGCTGAGCATGAGCGGGAGCAGATCAGCGCGCGGACTAAGGCGGCCCTAGCCGCTGCAAAGGCACGAGGCGTAGTCCTTGGCCGGAACGGCCGGGTTCTCGCGGATCAAGCAATCGAGGAGGCGGTCAAATTCTGCCAACCGCTCGAAAGCGACGTGAGGGAGATCATTGCGGCCGGAGCGTCAAACCTTCGTGAGGTGGCTGCCGGTCTGAACGCCCGATGCATCCCCGCACGACAAGGTGGGCAATGGTGGCCGTCAAATACCGCCGTCCTGCTCAAGCGTCTGAACCTTAATGTCGGATTGATGACGAGCGATCCGCGATGATCCGCAAACCAAACCTCTAACGTCCATGCATCGGCGCGCCTACATAGCTTGAGATGGAACGTCCGAGGAAACCGTGGGAACGCTACGAGGAAGTTGCCCGCCAACTCATCGAGATGATGAAGGCGGACCTCAATCTGGCGTCGGTTGACGGAAAACAGAATGTCTCCGGGAGGTCCGGCGTGTCCTGGGAGATCGACGCCGTCGCGCGGCGGGTCAGCGGCGATACCGTGATTGTCGAGTGCCGCCGGACCAAGGGTCGGCTCTCACAGGAAGACATGGCAGCGGTTGCTTACCGCGTTCGAGACACGGGATCGGCCGGTGGCATTACCGTTAGCCCTGAGCCCTTACAGGCCGGAGCACGCATAGTCGCTGCTGCCGAGGGCATTGAGCACATCCGCCTCGACGCGGACAGCACGGCTAGCGATTACGTCATGGAACTGCTCGGACGGCGTTTCATCGGCCTGTCGATCCACGAACAATTGCATGCCCAAGACACTATCGACTGCGAAGTCATTCGCGATGGCAGAAGCGTTCCAGGTTGAGCGCGGGGTCTGCACCAATGCGCGCCACTTGCCGCCGCCAAGATGGCTAGCCGTGATCAGCGGGCGGCCACTTTCCCCGCACGCTCTGATGATCCTTTGTGCTGACCGGGTTGCCCTACTGGATCGCACCACGGGCCGTGCGCAGTTCCCATCGGTCGCCGTCAAGACGGTGGCCCACCATTACAAACCCCAACACCTGAGGCGAATTGATTCAGCGGCGTTAGATCGAGCCGGCCCATTTAATTCAGCGTTCAGGGGCGCGGCGGCAATTTAAGTTCGTGGACCTGCGGTCCGCTCAGGGTGAACCTCTGCAAACGATGAATTGGAGCTACCTTGACCAGACGCAACAATGAGCGAAGGGGCCGCCGTGGCAGGCCCGCCCTCCAAGACGACCCGAGGCTAAGGCGCGCTGCCGGTTTCCTCGCGGACGACCCCTCGCTAAGGCCCTGGACCGCAATGGGTCGGGTTGTTCGTGAAGAGAACCCGCGATGTCCGAATGTCTCGTCTCAACAGCGCCGGCTGCTAGGGAAGTGGAAACCCCGAGAGGCAGAACTGCTGGCCGAAGCTCGGGCAGAGCGGACACGCCGCCAGTCGGCACCCAGGCCGGCTGTGCACGGGGGAACGCGGCCTTATCTCTCCATATTTGATGAGGTCGTGAACAACTCCGGCATGAATACCCGGACTGTGGTGGGCAAACATCTAACGGGGCCGTCGAGCCTGCAGGCCCGGATCAATGCAGTGATGACAATCCCAGGGGTTAAGGCGTTCGAGGCGGCGGCCAAGCGTGATCGCGAGATGTTCAGGTTCTTCGACGTGGCCTCAAAGCTCGACTTCCCTGCTTTCAACCTAGCATCGACGCTTAAATTTCCGGTCTTTGCAGACCTGGCAAAGGTCAAGAGCCTGTCCGCGTACCCCGCTCAGGCCTCTCACATTCTCGGCGGGCTGGGGCCGTTTAAGACCCAGGCCTAAGGTCTGCCATCGCCGGCCTGATCGGGCGCGCAACGGGCCGCGTTCCGTCCAGCCCAAGCGTCCGTGCGTCTATTGGAACTTACGACGCTTGAACGCGGCCAGGTCGGGCGGCGTCAGCTTGAACCACTCCCCATTCGCCCGACGATCAGCGAACCGGCGGTGCCAATAAGCCTCGATACCGGCCGGATCGTCGGTGCGAATAGCGTGTTCGAGCACTGCGGCGGCGGGGAGCGCGACCCTGATTTCCTTGACGCGCCGCTCTAGTTCCTCGCTGCGCCCTATCTTGTGATGATCGCCCGAGCGGATCAGATAGACGAACCGTCAACCGCACGGCCTGTCGCCCTGGCCTTTAAGGTCGGTGATGGTCGCCCGACGCGGGGACCCAGAAGGGTGGCGACATCGGAATAGTCTGCACTGTTAGCGGCCCATTCTCGGAGCCGGTCGATTGTTTCGTCCTTGCTCCCGAAGTGGTTTGCAATCGTCTTGTAGTTCGGAGCGCCGGGGCGATCTCTGCGATATAACTGGAGCTCGGATCGGGTGGGCATGCGGCCGAAGTCACGACAAGCGAGGGCGAGTTGCTCCAAGATCAACACGGAGTCTAGCCGAGCCTGCCAGTCATTCGGCGCGAAGCCTGCCGCAACGAGCGCGTCACCCCATCGAGCCCAGTAGACGCCCCGCCATTCAGCCTCCCGAATGCCAGTCCCAATCGCGAACGCACGAGCGCCGGGCGCTTGGCCGTCGTTTTCGACGGCGATGCGTTTGATCTCGCTGAGGATGTGATCGCGCATCGGGTTGCGGCCACCGTGCTAGGCGGCGTCGTGCTCCAACGCCGTTTGGAAGTCCGCTTCCAAGATGTCCTTCATGAAGTCGATGGCGCACCGATCTTGCCTGTCGATGGCCTCAACGGCGTGCTGGATGCGGAGTAGAGCGGTCGAGCGGTCGCCCGCGTCGCATTGCTCAAACATGCACTCCAGGAACCGGGCCAGGAGGCCTTTGTCATCTTCGGAGAGAATCGCCATGCCTGAATGCTACGCCGACGAGGTTCAATCGGCGATATCCGAATTAGGACAGCTCCTTTAGTGCGGCCACGGCCGGCCGCAGGCACCTTAGGGCTGGCAAAAGCCGAAAGACCGGACTTCCTTAGCTTCTAGGCTGGAGCGCCGCCTCAACGACGCCACTCAACCAGCGTAGCTCCGGGTCCTTTAGACCACTGACCTTGGCCACGAGTTCGGTCATGGCTTGCCGGTCGTAAGGTCGGCCGCCGAGTTCGTAGGTGAACAGTTCGGCGGGGTCGATGGCGAGGGCCTCGGATAGACGCTCGATGGACGCAAAACTCGGCGCTGCCGCTCCAGTCTCAAGCTTGGCGATCATATCCACCGACAGGCTGGCTCGCTCGCCCAATTCTGCTTGCTTGAGCCCCCGTCGTTTCCGCTGTGCGGCAAGTAACTGTCCAAAGCGCGTTTTCAGGCCGACCATGGTCCGTCTCCGGTGAGTCGGAGAGTGCGATGGCGGCCGCGCTAGGGGGATGGAGCCCCCTGGTGGGTTCGGCTCATTCCGCCACTGAAGTGCAAGTGATTGCAATTTTCCTCGGAACCAATTGCCGATATTCCCAAAAACAGGATTGTGATGGTTGCTATCGCAATAGCCGCTATCACATTGCAAACTGACGCCACCCAGTTACGCTACTCGGACAATCTGGGGGTCGATCATGCACTCTGTCGGCAACTACGCGGCACTGCTTGCAAGCGCAGCAGTGGTGCTCTGCGTTGCAGCCTGCGACGGATCGCCGAGCCAAAACAGCGCTGCGGTATCAGCCCCCTCGTCCAGCCAAGCCCCTTCGTATTGGGCGGTCACTGACGCTGAAAGGTCACGCACGCTCGGTGAGATCGGAAGGTCCGTCGAAGCGAGGTTTGCCGATATCAAGGACCCGGTAGCGCGCGCGGAAGCCGAGATGAAGGCCGGCTATGCACCTGTTGCCCTGGAGGTGTTGGATATGCTGACGCCGCTAGAGAGAGCCGACGAGCGATACGCCGGCCTGCATCAAAAGCTGACGACGATGATCAACACGGACTCGAACGCGGACCAGATCGCCGGCATCGCCTTCAAGATCAAGACGTACTGGCAGCCCCAGTTAGACCAAGAGCCAACCGCGGAGCCAGCGACGGTTGCCGACCTGTGGAAGCGTGAACAGTTTTTCGAGGCAATGGCCGGCAATTTGGACGACGACCGCATCACCGACGATCAAGGGCGCAGTCAGCCTATGCCACCAGCGGCCAAGGCTGCATGGGACCGGTTTCGAGCGGAGCTGAGCGCAAGGCAAGCCCAGATATTCCCCAAGCTACGGCACGCCTATGTCAAGTTAGCTGCTTCGGGCATGTGGTTGCAGGACGTTTACGTCGACCAGAACGGCCGCAAGATCACGTTCTCTGGCGCTCTATTTGCTGCCAATCAAAA
The DNA here is from genome assembly GCA_965277425.1 of Caulobacteraceae bacterium. Taxonomy (GTDB): domain Bacteria; phylum Pseudomonadota; class Alphaproteobacteria; order Caulobacterales; family Caulobacteraceae; genus Poindextera. The sequence goes on along the minus strand of CBDICR010000005.1, from coordinate 827,935 downwards.
CGTCATGCAGGCCCACCTGGCTGCGATGGACGATCTCCGCAAGTTGCGGTTTGCAGAAGACGCCTACGATTGGTGCCGAGCCTGTGGCGGGACCAAGTTCGAACTCAAATCACCCGCCGACAGTACGGTCGCCCGCTGGAACGGCCAAAGCTTCGAGTTGGTGAAGTAGCCTGCTTCCACGCCCGCAGATTTCGCCGAAATCCGAAACTGAGCACCGCTAAAGGCATGCCATGCCGACCGATTTTCGATCAGGGACACGCCCGTAATTTCGGGGAAATTTCCCTTTGTCTTGCTCGCCTCAGTGTCACGATCATAGCGGGCGCGAATGTCTCGCGGACCTCCAAACAGGAGGTTCGATATGTTTCCGGAAGACCTATTCACGTTCGTGCTCGAACAACTCGCCGACGAGATCGCGGCTCGCGAAACACCGCCCGCGAAGCCACTGAACACCGACAGTTTTATCGCCCGGTCGGTCATGCAGAAGGCGATCCGTCGAGGGATGACCGACCTCGCGCTCAGCGCGGCGGCCACCCTCATCAGTACCGACCGACGGGTATTGTGGCGTCGCCTGCTGGTCACCGCCCTGGAAGACCTAGGCATCGGCGAGGTCGATCTGCTCGCCCGCATCGTTGCGGCGTTTCGGGACCGGGCGTGGCGAGCGGAGGTCGGCGGCGAGTGGCGGGTGGTAGCTCACCTTGTCGAACAGGCGTGCTCAGGGACGAGATGCCAGAGCGCCAACGACTTGCAAAACATCGCCCTCAATGATCCCCGCCTGGACTCGTTCAAGACGAGCTTGTGCGAAGCCACCCTGGCCGACCTGCTGCATATAACGTGCGACGATCGTCGCCCGGTTGAACACCGTGCCGTGGCCGTACTGATGGCGCTCGGCGAAGATGCCGGGCCGGCCAGCCCGACACATATCCCGCCTGATCCGGACGCGATCCTCGCAGCCTTCGCAAACGCTGACCGGCACAGCCACGTCGCCGTGATCTATGCGGAAGCCCACCGGCAATCCCGCTTGGCTTTGGCACCGCTGTCGCTGTGCCTGTGGGCCACGAGTCGATTGCAAGCACTTGCACAATCAGATGATCGTCTTCCGCCGGTGACCTGGCTCGGCGAAATACCCAGCTACAGCCTCGATCAATATACCAGGAGCGGCAAGGCTGCGATCAGCCTGTTCGCCTATTCCAGCCGACCCTGGCGGGCCTTCGCCGAACGCTGGCATATCGGCCGGACAGATTGGACCAAAGCCGCGGGCGAACTGCTGTTCAGAGCTGAGGGCGCGGTGGTGACCAATCGTCGGAACTGGAACCTGGGCAATCGGCTATTTGCCAGGTCCTCCACGCTCGCCTGCTTCATGCCGGAGAGCGCAGTCCCGGAGGGCAAGGCGCTCATGGTCCGGGAGCTTCCGTCCATCTACAGCGCGCGGGCCCAGGCATTGTCAGCCCGGTCGATCTTCTAGCCTTCGTGGGACTTCTTCGGCTTCGCAGCGATGTCAAAGGCGAAGGCTATTCCCAAAAATCCGGCCAATCGTCGGGGCCGGGCATTCGGATAGCGATAAGCCTTCGCCCAGCACTAGCCTTCATCCCGGCAATGCTCGACCGTGTCGCCGTGACCAAACGATCGTGTTCATATCTGGCTGTCTTCGCTGCGTCGATATTCGCTCGGTACACAGCGCGGGTTGTGTCGGAGACGCTTTTGTCCGTTAGAAACCGCGTTTCGATGTGCTCGAGTTCGTCCGGCGTCGGACCTTGCCCCGCTCTAATGTCTTCCGCTATCCAGTGAATTAGCGCGGCCTGAGTGGCGGCTTTCTCTTTTGAATCCGCTGCCAAATCCAGAGCGGCGCGGTATAGCCGCGCACCGGTGGCCAGGTCGCCGCGCCGATAATTGAGACAGCCTTCAGTCGCCAACAGACACACCCTTGTGTTGGGTGCTGGGTCGTTTTGCCACGCCAGCGCGATGTCGCGATCAGCCTGCTCCAACTGTCCCAAGTTTATCCCCGCATAGGCGCGGTTATTTAGAAACATGGAATCGTAGGGCATGCTCATTAGGCCCACGTTGGCTATCTGCTCGGTGAGCTCGAACTCCCTGGTGACCTCCGATGTGAGAAAACATCCAACGGAGAATGGCCGCGACGAAAATGGTTCGTCAGCTTGCCACTGCCTAGCGTGCCGAACCGCATCGTCCCAATTTTGATCGGCAATTGCCTGACCCGTTCGAGCCTCAAACGAGAGTTCAGTCTTTAGGAGAGCCGGATCGAACGGTAAGCCGGCCTCGTCCTTGGCCCATCGAAGCTGAGCTACCGTGTTGTCGCTAGGCGATTCGGCGCTCCGCCGAAATAGACGGCGAGCGTGTTTGACGCTTCCGGCTGACAGCTCCAACGTACCGACCGAAGCCGCTAGTTCGGTGATCTGGCTAGGCTGAAGCGCGTCGATGGTGGATCGCGCGGTCCGAATAAGTTGATGCGGCTTTCCTAAGAGTTCGGTGACCGAAATCTTGCACGCCAGCAGCCACGGGTCGTTGTTAGGGGCACCAATCAACGAGCTCCAGGCGCGCTCAACGTTGCCAGTGTGGACGAAAAATCGGACAGCCGACCTCAGTACGTACCTGTTGTGTGGCGCCAGAGTGAGCGCAGTTTTGAATGCTTTTCGAGCAGGGCGGTTTTGACCAAGCGAAACGTAGTGACGCGCCAACTCAACGTAAAGTATCGGATTCCTTGGGTAATATGATCGAGCGTCGCGCAACACCGCAATAGCCCTTTGGTGCACTTGCGTATCGCCCAGCCCGCCCTTTTCTATCGACGATTCTTCTTCAGGGCTGGTGCTGGCGGTGGAGTTGTAAGCTGCCACCATGCGTTCGACTCCAGGAGCCAGCTCTCCCCTCCACGATGCGAGGAACGCGGCGGCCTCGTCGGTTGAGGAACTACGGCCTACAAATGGCACTGTCTCGAGGAGTTCTGATGCGGTCCAGGGAGTCTTTGCGGCGGCCCAAGCCACCGTTCTGTCTTCCCAGTCCAGAAGTTTAAGCTTCGGGGACCGCTTGTTCGCGGTAATCAGTTCCGCTGATGGCGTGAGGTCAAGACGGCGCCAACGCGGCACCATCTTCCTATCGATGTGTTCAGGCGGCTTCTGCACTGGCTTTGCGGAACCTGAACTCCGCCCGGAGCGCCAACCTATCGAACGCGGACACAAAACGCCGAAGGGCAAACAAATCGCTGTGCCTCAACGTGGCCTCACCTGGATGGCCCCGGCGCACGGGATGCGGCGCGGCGAGGTTGGCAAGCAGGCCGACCAGCTCACCCGCCATCGACTCGCTGTCCTCGCCAAGGCGATCGCGAACTGCCTGGCGGAACTCACCAAGCGCCTCGCTAAACGCTGCCTCCACATAAGGAAGAACATCTTCGAAATACCCGCGCCACCCACCATCATCATCGGCGAGCATTGGAGGCCGGTGCTCTGGACGCAGCCGGGAAACTATCGATGGGGTAAGCATCGTGCCCGTAAATAAGAAATAGGCCATGCTTCCCAGTAGATAGAGGTCAGCAGAAGCGCGCGCGAGCATGCGGTCCTGCAGATGGAAGTTATAGAGTTGCTCCGGGGGCGCATACGATCGCGCTCCTGGAAGAGGAGCAAGGTCATGCGGGGCTTCGATTGTCTTGCAATGCGCCCGCCCCAAGTCGGCAAGCTTGGATGTGCGCTGTTGCTCAAATACTAAAATGTTGGATGGTTTGATGTCCTGGTGATAAATCCCGTGTCCATGGAGTTGCGAGATTCCCACTGCGATATGGTGCAGGGTGCGAAGAATCCATACCGAGTCAAACGTTGAGCTTGCGACCACATGTTTTCTGATGTCGCCGTCGGCAAGTTCGAATATTAAATAAAATACTTCGCCGAACGGTGCAGACTCCATCTCGATTGAGCCGTCGGTGATTGCCACTACGACCTTGCTGAGGTGCTCGCCACGGCAAAGTTTCAGAACGTCGCGCTCAAAGTTATAAACTCGGGTCAAATCCTCCAATGCACGGATTTTGTCGCTAGCTCGTTCAGCGATGCTGAAGTCCAGAGCTTTGAGGAAGCCCTCGCGGCCGTCGTCGTGCTTCGCGATGTACCCAGTCGAAAATGCTCCACCGGTTTGATAAACCGCTTTGGCGACTAAGCTTCCAATCTGCCAACCATCGGATGTTTTCAGCCCGGAAAGCTGGTGTATCGCGGTAAGTGCTTGATCGGCCAACGCTGTCCCCTGTGGAATCGAATCTCTCCGATTGGACCACAGATGAGGTCGCACCGCGAATCCAACACCCGCCTAACGGGCGGTGCGCTAGCAAACAGGAGGAGTGAGGGAGACGAGACGTAAGTGGCCTAACCTCGACTCAAGGCCGTTCATGATCCGACGGATGGCTTGGCGCGCTCCGCTCCGCGCCTCGCGCGGATTCCCCCACCTCACCCACATTCACGTCCGAAGACGGGACGGTGTTGGCGTACTCGTTGAACTGCTTCAAGCGGTCGGAGGCGACCTGAATGTCACCGCCCGAAATTTTGAGGAGGTCACCAAAAATGTTTCCATTGGTAGGCACGACTAGCTCTCCTCCGCTCGGGCGACCAGCTCTCCCAAAACCACGCAGAACGGGGCCAATGCGTGGCCGATCCGTTTAATCATATCGGGGCCCTTATCCACCACGTCAATGTGATTGGATTCGATGTTCACCACCCCAACGACCGCACGATTCCAAATCAGTGGCACCGACAGCACGCTAACATACGGCACATCCTTGAAATAGTCCTTCACGGCCGACCTAATCGGACCGGACACGCCGCTGCGAAAGTTGAGCTTGCGTGGATGAAGGTGGCAGGCAGCCCTTTGCGCCACACAGGTGGGCGCGCCGGGTAGCAAACGTGTACTTCGCTCCTCGCGCTCCAGGGGCAGGCCTACCGCGATGGCCACGCCATCTCGATATCGCCGGAGGACAAGAAAGCCATCATACTCGCCAAGCGGGTTGCTGGCGAAAATGGGCACCACGGCTCCCAAATCGCCCTCCGAAACTCTGACCATGTAGTTGGTGCGCAGCTCCAAGTCCGGTAGGCCCGCACCGAACAGCTTCACGGTGTCCTCCATGGCGGCGAGCACTTGGTCGATAAACGTCTCGCGATGGGCAGCATCAGGATGCACTCGATCCAAAGCTGTGGTGGCCATGACGGTCGCGAGCGCGATCCCCAAAGCCCCGAGTGATTGTGCCGGATCGGCCGTCTTCGCAGCCTCCTGGTCCATCTTGTCGAGGCGAGTGCGATAAAACCTATAACCGTAGCTGATGTACTCGAGGACCAATTCGCCGGCCCGACCTCGGAAAAACGGCTTGTCGGTAGCGCGGCGCTTCACAGTCAGAAATATGCTGACGGAGATCAGAACGACGGTGATGAGGGCTGCGATTAAGGCGCAACCTACGTAGCACCCGACCAGAATTGCTCTCTCTAGCGGAGATATATCCCCCGGAGAAAGTAGCTTCCAGTCGACCAGAAGGACCCCAGTCGCACCTCCCACGAGCCAAAGCAGGTTTTTGACGCGCTGGTTCTTGGAGAGGTCATCGGTATGCCCGGCGTCAGCGAACCCAGACACTCCAAACAGGACACCCATCAACACGCCGGTCACGCCAGCCAAGAATTGGAGGATAGGATCACTCATGGTCGCCCCCGCGATCAGCTATGCACGCCATTATAGAATAACGGGCGACGAGGCCACTCATCCCCCACGGCGCGCGTCAGGGGCGCTTACGTGCCTCCCAGGCCTGCCAAAGAGACAGTGCGGACAACATCCCTTCAACCGGGCGGTTGTCTGAAGCGTCGTGCGTGGCCTACGCCCGTGGATATATTCCGCGATTGGGGGGGCTGGTGATTGCAAGTGCTTGCACCCCAAGTCACCAGGTCCGAATTGTCCCTAGGACACACATACCCACTAGATCATCCGCCAAACCCGCCATTGAGGCCCCTAGGGCCGGCAAAGAGGCATTTTGCGGACAACCCCCTCCCTCCATCTGGACCGCCACGGACACATCGACCCCGCCGCGTGACCAATTGCGAGGTCAGATTGAAGCGATGTTCACGCCCCTCGCGAACAAGGCACAAATCGAGTCGCGGACTCGGTTGTCTGACGGGCGATGGGGAGTTCGGCAGCAAATGGTAGCGCGTAAAATCCATGCCCACGCGCCAAGGGAAGACGCCTAGTCAGTGTTGGATGATATGTTCACACCTTGGCGTTGCGCGATGTAGGTGACACCGTCTTCGGAGCGCTTCCGCTCGAATTGAAATTCAGGAACGATCTGTTGGCCGTTTGGACCGATGTCGATCTCGAATACGAGCCGAGCATCGATGACAATCAGCCCTTCGTGCGATCAGAGCAGCCCTTCGAAGCCGGATCGCTCGGCCGAACAAACTATCCCGTCCACAGCCCGCGCCAGGACCATTTTGAGGCTCAACTCCTCCGGTTGGCGCAATCACTCAAGACCGCTGAGCTTCCGGTGTTCATTAGCTGGAACGGTCAGCGGCTCCGCATGGACAAAGGCTGCGTCGGTCACGCTGTGGCCAATGGGGTCATGGCGATGCCTGCTGACGACCCATCGACCGGGTACGTCACCCATGTACGTTTGATCAGCGCGGCTGCTGCGGAGGAGAATTCCTCACAGGGGCCGCTCGCAGCCAAGCGTGTCTGGTTGAAGGCGTTCTGGGGCTTCAATCCGGGTGAAGACGGGTACTTGGGGTTCACCCGACCAGGTGACAGGGACCGCCTGATAAGAGAGTGGCGGCCAGGCGATCTCGTGTTGATCTATGGCGCGGACAACCCTGAGACCGACCAGGCGGATCGGCGACAGGCGCTTGGCTTCTTGGAGGTCGAACCCATCCCGGTAACAGACCATGGACGATCCTCGGAAGCTGGGTGGGCGCGCAAGGTTGAACGGGGATATGAGGGACGCTGGGACAACGCGATGCCTGTGCGCCGAGCCTGGCAGGTCGAACGCCGGATCGAAGTCCGACACATCGCCCCCGAGACGTACACGCCAGCGCGAGCCCGGACGATTGCATCCCAGGGCGAACTGCTAACCGAAGACGAAGCCTTCCTTGCGCTCCAACTACCGGTGCTACCGGTAAACGTATTCGGTGAGCCGCCCGTCGAAATGGCGACGGCCACTGAAGCCACAATGTCCATGGCTTACGCACCGTCGCGCGGTTTTCCGCCGACTTTTGGAGGCAGAGAGAGTCAATATGAAGATGGCCCGAGCCGTCTCTACATGCTGATTTTCGACGGAGATGGAGGTGTCCTCTTGGGGCGGCCTGTGGGCACTCGCATTGTTGTTAAAGTCGGATATTCCAACGACCCGGACAGACGCTGCGCTGACCACAATTCCACGCTCCCTCCGGCTGCGAGAACGAGGTGGCGACTGTCGCTCCAGTCCAGGGCGTTCCCCTCAGGCGTCCAGGCCAAGGAAGCCGAGGACGCGATGAAGAGCGACTTCGCTAGGCGGTTTGAGTCGCTTGGAGGCGAGTTCTTTTTGGGTCAGCCAGACGATTTGGAGAGCGCGTTCGTAGCTGCTGCTCGACCCGCAGCGTTTGTTTTGCAGGGTGCCACGCAACGTACTTGACGCATCAAAAATAGACACCGCAACGGCCAGTGTTACGGTCACTCCACATCCCTACACATTCCAACTCCACAAGCCCTGCGCGCTCCATTAAATTCAATAGGTTACAGCCTCCGATGTCACTCCACACACTCTCCTGTCGGGCGCGCCACTTCCGAGAGGTCTCCAATTATCTCGATGCGGCGGGTCGGTCCGAGGTGAATAACCTCGTTTCCCACTCCACAACACCACTCCGCAGGGAGTCCATTCGGCGGCCCTAGGCCCGCTCACCTGGTTCGCAACGGTCCCGCGGCAAGCCGCCACTCTCATAGACACGCCAGAACCAGATCACGGACTTGATGCAGATCACGCGCAATAAGGACGCACAGAGCACAGACAGCCTCGGTTGGTTCAAGCAGATCGGGCGCCATCACGGTCATCATGCCAGCCGCCGACGCCGATCTTACGCCAACATGAGAATCCTCCAGCGCCAGGCATAACCGAGGCTCGACCCCCAGCCGCTCGGCGGCCTTCAGAAATGGATCGGGCGCCGGTTTGCCGTTTTCGTAGTCGCCGCGGCAGACGATCTGGTCGAAACGATCCATCAGGCCATGCGAGGTCAGGTGACGCTCAACGGTCGTTCGAGATGACGAGGTGGCGATTGCACGCGGCAGCCTGAACTGGTCCAGGACGTCTAGCAGTTCAAGCGCTCCTGGCTTCAGGGTAGGTTTATTTTCAGCGATCAGCCAGAAATGGCGCGTCCAATTGGCGTGGAAATCGTCAAAGGCGAAGTCCTCGCCGAAGTGCGACAGGAATAACCTCCTGCATTGCGAGCGTCGCACGCCGATCGACTTGTTGTAGACTTCGTTCGGAATCTCGCGCCCAACCTCAGTGGCGGCGGACACAAGCGCCTCTTGCCAGAGCGCTTCTGTATCGAACAGCAGGCCGTCCATATCGAAGATCACGGCGCTTGGGCGATACGGCAAGGTCATGCTGTGCGCTCAACCCCCGTGGAAATCCCCCAGAGCCGCCAGGACGCGCTCGTGCACCGGCGGCGCGGGCCTGGGCGGCTCGAACGCGCGCCCGGTGATCCGCTCGTGGGCCTCGACATAGGTCAGCGCGGTCTTCCAGATCAGCGCCGGGGGAATTTCCGGGATCTCATCCTTGTACGGATCACATCGCGCGGCGACCCAGGATCGGATCACGTCCTTGTCGAAGCTGTCCGGGGGCTCGCCGGCGGCGAGGCGCTGCGGATAGGTGTCCGCCCGCCAGTAGCGGCTGGAGTCGGGGGTGTGGATCTCGTCGGCGAGGCGGAGGGTTCCCGTCGCATCGACGCCGAACTCATACTTTGTGTCGGCGAGGATCAGGCCGCGCTCGGCGGCCAGCGCCTGGCCCCGGGCGAACAGGGCCAGGGCGGTTTCGCTCAGCCGCCGCCACTGGTCTTCACTGAGCAGACCGCGCTCCAGGATCTCGCCTGCGCTCAGCGGCTCGTCATGCGCGCCGTCGGCGGCCTTGCTGGTCGGGGTGATGATCGGCGTCTCGAGCGCCTGGTTGGGGCTAAGGCCATCGGGCAGAAGCTGCCCGTACATCTGTCGGCGACCGGCCCGGTACAGGGTCAGGATCGAGGTGCTGGTCGCGCCGGCCAGGTAGCCGCGCACGACGATCTCCACCGGCAGGATCTCCAGGCGCCGGCCGACGACGATGTTCGGGTCGGGGTAGTCCAGCACGTGGTTGGGGCAGAGGTCGGCGGTCTGCTCGAAGGCCCAGCGGGCGACGCCATTCAGCACCTGGCCCTTGAACGGGATGCAGCACAGCACCCGATCGAAGGCCGACAAACGGTCGGAGGTGACCAGGATGCGCCGCCCGTCCGGCAGGTCGTAATTGTCGCGCACCTTGCCGCGGTAGAGGCCGGGCAGGCGCGGATCGATCGCCTCGCGCAGCACCTGGTGGGCGCTGGCCGCCAGCCTGGTTTCGTCCATTCTGGACATAGTGGTCTCCCTAACGAGGTCAATGAGGTCTTCCAGGGAGAGCCGCCCGTCACGCGAGACCTTGGTGCGGGCGGCTTGAACCGCCTTACGCGCGCGCTGCAGGTCGTTGATGCGCGCGGTGAGCACATCCTCCTGCAGGGCCAGGAGGGCTGGCAGGTCCGCCACGCGCCCGCCAAGAAGCTGCGTGATGCGGGCCAACGACAGCCCGAGCGACTTCAGCGTCAGCACCTGGTGCAAGCGCTCGATCTCGTTTGGGCCGTAGAGGCGCCAACCTGCAGGCGTCCGCCCAGGGCATACCAGACCTCTCCGCTCGTACAGGCGCAAGGCCCGCACACCGACGCCGAGGCGGCGCGCGGTCTCGCTGGGACTCAAGAAGCGTACGCTCATCCTATCTGGCGTCTCCATTCGATGCGCCACCTATGAGGCCGGACCCAGGTTCCGGCTCAAGCCCTATTTTTCAGCGTATCGCCTCTGCGCCGAGCTGATCAGCCGCTTGAGATTGTACGCCAGGACCTGGAGGCTCATCTCGGTTTTGACCTTTTCGAGGCTCCTTGCCGCAAAGTGGGCGGCGCCCACCCAGGCCTTGAGCGTGCCGAAGGTGTGTTCGACCGCAGCGCCGCGGCGCGTCGGAATCGCCCGGCCGCCGATCCGACTTGGACTGCATCACGTTTCAGGGCCTTATCCGGGCGTTCGGCATCAATGGGGGATAAGGCCATGGCGACGGCGCACAACCTGACGCAGGAGGTTCACGAGGCCGAGGGACGCCTGCTCGACGAGCTTCGCGCCCTGCGCAAGGGGCTGCGCCGGGGCGGAAACATCGTCAAGCCGGCCGAGACGCTCACCGTGGGCCAGATGGTCGCCGACAAGGTCGCCGCGACCATGGGATCGTGGCCCTTCATTATCATTCAGTCGGCGATCCTGTTCATCTGGATCGTGTTGAACGTCACCGCCTTCATTCAGAAATGGGACCCCTATCCGTTTATTCTGCTGAACCTGGCGCTTTCCTTCCAGGCCGCCTATGCCGCGCCCTTCATCATGATGAGCCAGAACCGCCAGCAGGACATCGACCGCAAGGAGGCGGAGACCGATCACCAGATCAACATCAAGGCCGAGCTGGAGATCGAGCTTCTGCATGAGAAGATCGACGCCCTTCGCCAGAAGGAGGTTCTGACGCTGACCCAGGCGATCGGCGACCTGGCCGATCTGTTCAAGTCCAAAAACGCCGCGCCGAGCGGTGCGGGTTAGCCTGGCGCGGCGCGGTCGCTGATGGCGGCCTTCCTGGCCTGCGACTGGGGCGGCACCAATCTGCGCGCCTGGGTCGTCGGCGACGGCGGCGAGGTTCTGGAGCGGCGCGACTTCCCCTTCGGCATTTCCCGCCTTCAGCCCGGCGAAGCCCCGGAGCGGTTCGATATCGACGTGCGCCCCGCCCTGGGCGCCGAGGGCCTGCCGGCGATTCTTTGCGGCATGGTGGGCTCCAACCTCGGCTGGCGCGCCGTCCCCTATCTGGATTGCCCGACAAACCTGGATGGGCTCGGCCGCAATCTCTGCCAGGTGCGCGGCGGCGATGCGCCGGTCTGGATCGTTCCTGGACTGCGTGGGCCGGGCCTGACCGGTGCGCCGGATTTCATGCGCGGCGAGGAGACCCAGGTTCTGGGTTGGCTGCGGCGCGAGGGCCGGCGGGGACGGCGGGCGGTCTGCCTGCCCGGGACCCACGCCAAATGGGTGGTGCTGGAGGACGAACGCCTTGTGCGCCTCACCACCTTCATGACCGGCGAACTCTACGCGGTGCTGTCGCGCCACAGCGTGCTGCGCAACGACGCCGTCGTCGACGATGAGGCGGCCTTCGACGCGGGTCTCGCCGCCGCGGGCGACGGTGGCGCCCTGGCCGCCCGCATCTTCAGCGCCAGGGCGCGCGTGGTGGCCGCCGGCTCGCCGGCCGACAGCACGGCCTCCTATCTGTCGGGCCTGCTGATCGGCGCGGAGGCGGTCGCCGCGCCGGGCTTGGCGGGGCTGGACGCGGACGAGCCGGTCGTCCTGCTCGGAGATCCGGCACTTTGCCGCTGGTACGCCCGGGCCTTCACCCGTTTCGGCCGCGGCTTCGAGAGCTTCGATGGCGACCGCGCCGTCCTGACGGGGCTGATCGCCGCCTATCGCGCCGGACCCGGCCGGCGGGCTTGAATAGGATCGGGCGTGAACTAGACTCGCCGCCGCGCGCCGTGGCGAGCGGCGAGACGAAGGGCTTTGCGATGAAGATGGGATTGATCCTGGCGGCGGCCGCCGCGCTGCTGGTCTCCGGCTGTGGAATGGCCGGCTGCGACGGCGCGGCGACCAATGGCGCCGCCGCCGGCGGCTGCGGGCTTCACACCACCTTCTTCGCGGCGCGGACGGGAAACGAACAGGCCCCGACGTTCAGGAAATCTTAACCAAATCAGCCGGCCGAAAACCGGCTTTCCGTTTACCCTGTTATTCAGGGCCCTGACGGGCTCCTTCGAGGCCCGCACCGGCAGAAATTGCCGGGCCGGCTAGGCAGATTCCGCCGCCGCTTTGGCGCAGCGTCAAAATTTGCCCAGCCGCACGCAACGATGGTGCTCAATATCATCGTCATTTCAGCCTTCTAAACCGCCGATCCGGCGCGACCGCCGTGGCGCGGCGCTTGCGTGCGATAGCCATCGGGCAAAACGCCCCTGGCCGTCAAAATGACGCCGGACACCTGAAAAAGGACCGAGTTATGTCGCTAAGCGTTAACACCAATCCGGGCGCTCTGATCGCTCTGCAGAACCTGACGGCCACGGCCAGCCAGCTTGCTCAAACCCAAAACGAAGTCTCCACCGGCCTTGCGGTCTCTTCGCCGCAGGACAATGGCGCGATCTGGGCTATCGCCCAGAACGAACGTGGCACCGCCCAGTCGCTGGATGCGGTCACGCAGTCGCTGCAACGGGGCCAGTCGACCATCCAGGTCGCCACCTCCGCCGGCACCAGCGTCTCCAACCTGCTCAACCAGCTGAAGACCTTGGCACTGACCGCGTCGGACACCTCGCTCGGCACCACCAGCCTGGCGGCCACCAACGCCCAGTTCAAGTCGGTTCTCGGTCAGATCACCCAGATCGTGAGCACCTCCGACTTCAACGGCGTCAATGTGATCAAGTCCGGCGGCACCACGATCAACGCCCTGGCCACGGCCAACGGCGGCACGATCACGGTCAAGGCCGAGGACCTGTCGCTGGGCGGGGCCAACCTGGCCGGTCTGTCGGCCAACTCCTCGATCGGCTCGGTCGCCCAGGCCACGGCCTATGTGACCACGATCAACACCGCGATCACCAAGACCAACAGCGCCCTTGGCCAACTCGGCACCGGGGCCACCGCCCTGCAGAACCAACTGACCTTCGTTCAGAACCTGCAGGACACCCTGGATACGGGGATCGGCAATCTGGTCAACGCCAACCTCGGCAAGGAAAGCGCTCAATTGACCGCCCTGCAGACCAAGCAACAGCTTGGCATCCAGGCGCTGTCGATCGCCAACCAGTCGAGCTCGGTGCTCTTGAGTCTCTTCCGGTAGTCAAACGCGTGAGGCGGCGGGCCCCTAGCGGGCCGCCGCCTCACGCCGCGCCGGGGTGCGACATGACCCAGATCACCAATATCGCCGCCGACCCGTCGGCGGGCGCGGCGCCCGCGCCCGCGACGTCCCCCGCGCCCGCGACGTCCCCCGCGCCGGTCGACGCCGCGCCCGCGGCCGCCTCCGATCCGGCCGATCTTCGGCTGGTCATCGAAGACGACCAGGCCGCCGGCTGTTTCGTCTACAAAACGATCGACTGGCGCACCGGCGCGGTGGTGCAGCAGCTTCCCCGCGAACAGCTCCTGAAGCTGCGCGAGGCCGACGCCTACCTGGCGGGAGACCTGATCAAGACCAAGGCCTGAGGCCGGCTCGGCGGATCACTTGCCGCCGGTTTTCGAGCCCACGGCCGCACCGTCAGGGCTCATGCGTCGATGCGCCCGCAATCCATCCCATTCGACATCGCCGCTCGCCCAGGGCTCGCCCATCGCCGCCAGCATGGGCCCAAGCCGCCGCTCGAACGGTTTCCAACGATCCAGCGAGCTCGTGTAGATCGGCTCGCGCACCTGGGCGAAGCTCGCCGAACGCACAAGGCGCTTGGATTCGTAATAGCGCAGACAGGCCTCGTCCCAGTCGAGATGGCAGTGCTCGAGCAGCCTGTGCGTCCAACCCTCAAGGTCGGCCACAACGCCTTCGTAAGGAACCTCCAGCACTCGGCCCGGCGGCAACACCGTCATCCAATGCGCCATCAACCGGTCATAGGCGCGCCAATGGCGACCGAGTTCGGCCAGATCGTAGGTGAAGCCCTGTTCTTCCAGAAACAGCATGGCGAAGGCGGAAAAGCCGCTGTCGCGCGGGTCGCGGCGGCAATTGATGATGGTTGCGTTCGGCAGGCACAGGTGAATCAGGCCGATATACTGATAGTTCTCCAGCCGTTTGATCGTCTGGCGAGCCTGATCGGGAAGCATCGGCGGGAGGGCGTCGAGAATGGCCTTGCCGATCACGGGCAGGTCCGCGCCGTTCATCCCCGAAACCCAGTCGGGGAATTTCGAACCGCCCGGCCCGTGCGCTTCGCTGACCAGGTGGTGCACCAGGTCCACCTCGCCGGCCCCGTGCACGTCGGGATGGGCGCTGATGATCTGCTCGACCAAGGTGGTGCCGGAGCGCGGCATGCCGACGATGAAGATGGGCCGGTCGCTCGACGCGCCTTCGCCGCTAAGCTTGAGCCGCTCGAAAAGCGTCGGGCTGAAGGCCTCGGCTATGGCCCGAAAGCGGGCTTCGTACGTGGCGGCGTCATAGGCGATCGTCTCACGGTGCATGGCGTTGGCCTTGGCGAAGGCGTCGAAGGCGCCGTCGTATTCGCCGCGATCCTCCAGCGCCTTGCCGAGCGCGTAGAGCACCCGCACCTGTTCGCCGCGCGGCAGTTCGTCCATTCGGTCGGCCAGCGTACGGGTCAGCTCAAACAGCCGTTCCGCCTCCGCCCCGCCTGAATCCATGCGGGTCATGCGCACAAGGGTCGGAAGGATGTCCTTGACCAGCGGATCAAGATCCAGGGCGCGGTGAAGATTGGTCCGCGCCGCGGCCATGTCGCCGACGAAGAGCTGCAGCACGCCGAGATCGCGCTGGAATTCGGCGCGATCGGGTTCGAGCGCCGCCGCCTCGCGCAGCAGCGGCAGAGCCTCGACGAAGGCCTCGCGATCACACAGCAGGGTTCCCAGCATGTGGGTTGCACGCGCGTGCTGGGGATCGGCCTCGCGCGCCGCGCGCACGCTCTGCTCGGCGAGGGCGCGATCACCGGCCGCGAAGTGAGCGCGGGCGAGATGATAACGCGGCTCGGCCCAGGAGGGCGCCAAGGCCACCGCCGCCTGCAGACTGGCCCGGGCGGCCGGGATGGCGTTCTCCGCCAGCGCCTTGGCCCCGCTTTCGAGATGGGCCGTGGCCTGGGCGCGGCGATCGGACGGATCCGGCATGGGACGGGCGCACTCTAAGTCGATTGAATTTAAGTCGGGCGCTGACTTACCGAACCAAGCGCCCCCGGACCTTATACGCCCGTGAACCGGCGTCCCGTCGACCGAAAACGCGCCTTCGAGCCTCAGGGCTTCGGCGGCGGCCGAACGGGCGCCGCGCTCTCGGGGGGCGGGGTCTTGTTGGCCAGCGCCAAGGCCAGGGCCGTGGTTGGGTTCATGGCGTCGACCATGGACGACGGGATCAATATGGTCGCGCCGCGCTCCTTGGTCGTCTCGTAGATGATGTTCATGGCGCGTAGCTGGAAGGCCATCGGATGGTCGCCATAGATCTGCGCGGCCTCGACGAACTTGGACGCCACCTCTGCCTCCGCCGAGCCAAGGATGACCCGCGCCTGCTTTTCCCGCTCGGCCTGGGCCTGCCGCGACATGGCGTCCTGCAGGGCGACCGGAATGGCGACGTCGCGGATCTCCACCGAACTCACCGAAATGCCCCAGAGCGCGGTCTTCAGCGCGATCTCGTCGCGTAGCTGGGCGTCGGCGGCCTTGCGTTCGGCGAGCAGGGCCGAGAGCATGGAGGCGCCGATCATCTCGCGCAGCGAGGTCTGGGCCACCCGGTCGATCGCCTGGCGAAAGTCGGTGATCTCCAGCGCCGCCTTCTCCGCATCGTGCACCCGCCAGAAGATGATGGCGTCGACATTGACCGGCACCGTGTCCTTGGTCAGCGCCTGCTCGGCGTTGAAGGCGGTGGTCTGGATGCGCTGGTCGATGACCTGGGCGACGTTGTCCAGGATCGGAAGGATGAAGAAGACGCCCGGCCCCTTGACGCCAAGGAAGTTGCCGGCGCGCAGGATGACGAAGCGCTGCCAGACGTTCGCCATCTTCAAGGACAGCGCCACGATGGCGGCCGCGAGCACGAAGGGGGCGGCCAGCGCCGGATGCACGAACTGGCCGGCGAGCGCGCCGGCGATCAGCAGGACGACGACGAGAAAAAGAGTGATCGGATTCATGGCCGGAGCCTTCGACAACGGGGCGGGACCATAGCACGGTTCGGCCAGCGGCCTTTATCTCTCCTTTATGCCGACGCGCCGTCATCGGCGGCGAACCTTGATGCGCGCCTGGGATAGATGAGCGGCTCCGGAATCGGAGCGGATCCATGGACCTCATCTACATCGCGGCCGGCGTGGCGTTGTTCGCGCTGTTCGGCGTCTACGCCGTCCTGCTCAGGCGCGTCTGACCCATGATCCTGGCCATCATCTACATCGCCGCCACCGCCTGCGTGACGCTCTACATGCTCGTGGCCCTGCTGCGCCCCGAAGACTTCTGAAGCGGACCTCTCCATGAACATCCAAGGATGGGCGGAGATCGCCCTGGTCATCGGCCTCGCCGTCGCTCTCGGCTGGCCGCTAGGCATCTATATGGCGCGGGTGTGGACCGATCAGTCCACCTGGCTCGACCCAGTGATGAAACCGGTGGAAGCTGTGTTCTATCGGCTGTCGGGCGTTGACAGGACCAAGGGCCAGGGTTGGACCGCCTATACCTTGTCGTTTCTGGCCTTCAGCACCGCGGCCTTCCTCTTCCTCTACGCCATCCTCAGGCTGCAGGGCGTCCTGCCGTTGAATCCGCAGGGGTTTTCCGGGATGGCGCCGGATCTGGCGTTCAACACCGCGATCAGCTTCGTCACCAACACCAACTGGCAGTTCTATGCCGGCGAGAGCGCCGCCAGCCATCTGTCGCAAATGGCCGGCTTCACCGTACAGAACTTCGCCTCCGCCGCGGCTGGGATCGCGGCGGCGGCGGCGGTCTCGCGCGCCTTCGCGGCCAATCGCGGCGAAACGATCGGCAACTTCTGGACCGATCTCACGCGCATCACCCTCTATATCCTGCTGCCGCTTTCCATCGTCATCGCGATTGCGCTGGCCGCCCTGGGCGTGCCCCAGACCCTGCTCGCCCACGTCGATGCGACGAGCGTCGAAGGCGCCAAGCAGACCATCGCGCTCGGCCCCATCGCCAGCCAGGAGGCCATCAAGCAGCTCGGCACCAACGGCGGCGGCTTCTTCAACGCCAACTCGGCGCATCCGTTCGAAAACCCCAACGCCATCAGCAATTTGATCGAAATGGTGATCATGAACATGCTGGGCTTCGCCTGCGTGGTCGCCTTCGGCCGTACGATCGGATTGACCAAGGACGCCCGCGCCCTGGTCGTGGTGATGACCCTGATGGTCTCCGCCGCCGCCGCCGGCATCTATGTCGCCGAGGTGCAGCCGACCCCGGCCCTGGTCGCCGCGCATGTGCAGGCGACGCCCAATATGGAGGGCAAGGAGGTGCGCTTCGGCGCCGCCGGCACGGCCGTCTTCGCCGCCATGACCACCGGTGCGTCCGACGGCGCGGTCAACGGCATGCACGAGAGCTTCACGCCACTGGGCGGCGGGATCTGCATGTTCATGATCCAGCTCGCCGAAATGCTGCCCGGCGGGGTCGGCTCCGGCCTCTACGGCATCATCGTCATGGCGTTGTTGTCTGTATTCGTGGCCGGCTTGATGGTCGGGCGCACGCCGGAATATCTCGGCAAGAAGGTCGAGACCCGCGAGATCAAGCTCGCCATGCTCTCGGTCCTGGTCCTGACCGCCTCGATCCTGTGTTTCGCCGGGGTTGCGACCATTCTGCCGATGGCGCTGAAGACGGTCTCGGCCTCCGGCCCGCATGGGCTTTCCGAGATCCTCTACGCCTATAGCTCGGCCACCGGGAACAACGGCTCGGCCTTCGCCGGCTTGGGTTCCAACACCTACTGGAACGTGACCATGGCGATGGCGATGTGGCTCGGCCGCTTCGGTTACTCCATTCCCATCCTGGCCATCGCCGGCTCGCTGGTCGCCAAGCCGAAGCTGCAGCCGACGGCCGGCACGCTGCCCACTCACGGGCCTTTATTCATCGGCCTTGTCATCGGGGTGATCCTCATCGTCGGCGGGCTGGAGTTCTTTCCGGCCCTGGCCCTGGGCCCGATCGCCGAGCACTTCCAGATGCTCAACCTGATCGCCGGCCGCTGATCTTCAAATCCAACAAGGAACGGTGATCCCGCCATGCCTTCCGCAGTCTCCGCCGCCGGGTCGCAAAGCGCCATTCTGCGCCGCGCCGGGCTCGACGCCCTGATCAAGCTCGACCCGCGCAAGCTGGTCGGAAACCCGGTCATCCTGGCGACCGAGGTGGTGGCGGCGCTGGCCACCGTCTCGGTGATCGACGCCGTCGTCCATCACGCCTCGCCCGGCTTCGCCGTCCAGATCGCGCTCTGGCTCTGGGCGACGGTCTTGTTCGCCAACCTCGCCGAAAGCGTCGCGGAAGGCCGCGGCAAGGCCGCCGCCGATTCCCTGCGCGCCGCCCGCGTCACCACCAACGCCAAACAGGTCGGCGAAGACGGAACCGTCACGCCGACCCCGGCCCATAGGCTCAGGCCCGGCGACGTGGTGCTGGTCGAGGCCGGCGATGTGGTGCCGGCCGACGGCGACATCGTCGAGGGCGTCGCCTCGGTGAACGAATCGGCGATCACCGGAGAGTCCGCGCCGGTGATCCGCGAATCCGGCGGCGATCGCTCGGCCGTCACCGGCGGCACCACCGTGGTTTCCGACTGGATCAAGCTGCGCGTCACCTCCGGCCCGGGCGACAGCTTCCTCGACCGCATGATCGCCATGGTCGAAGGCGCCAACCGCCGCAAGACGCCGAACGAAATCGCTCTGGCGGTGCTGCTGGCGGGCCTGACCCTGGTCTTTCTGGTCGCCGTCGTGACCCTGCTCGGCCTTGGCCAATACGCCGGCGTCAGGCTCGATCCCATGGTGCTGGGCGCGCTCTTCGTCTGCCTGATCCCGACCACCATCGGCGGCCTGCTCTCGGCCGTCGGCATCGCCGGCATGGACCGGCTGCTCAAGGTCAACGTGCTGGCGACCTCCGGCCGCGCGGTGGAGGCGGCCGGCGACGTCGACACGCTTTTGCTCGACAAGACCGGCACCATCACCTTCGGCAATCGCATGGCCACCGAGGTGATCGCCGCCCCCGGCGTCGCCGACGATCGCGCCCTGACGGCCGCCCTGATGGCCTCGCTGGCCGACGAAACGCCGGAAGGCCGCTCCATCCTGGAGCTGGCCAGGGAAAAACACGGGGTGATCGAAGATAGGCCCGCCGGCGCGACGCCGGTCGCCTTCAC
This sequence comes from Caulobacteraceae bacterium, assembly GCA_965277425.1. Taxonomy (GTDB): domain Bacteria; phylum Pseudomonadota; class Alphaproteobacteria; order Caulobacterales; family Caulobacteraceae; genus Poindextera. The sequence goes on along the minus strand of CBDICR010000005.1, from coordinate 808,635 downwards.
CGCCACAACCCGCATGTCGGGCCTCGACACGACGACGATGAGCTGGCGCAAGGGCGCGGTCGACGCGGTCTACCGGTCCGCCGGTCTGGAGCCCAAGGACGCCCCCGCCGAGTTCGCGGCGGCCGTCGACCGTATCGCCCGCTCCGGCGGCACGCCGCTGGCGGTGAGCGAAAACGGCAGACTGATGGGCGTCATCCACCTGAAGGACATCGTCAAGCCGGGCGTGAAGGAGCGGTTCGCCGATCTGCGACGCATGGGCCTGCGCACGGTGATGATCACCGGCGACAACCCGATCACCGCCGCCACCATCGCCTCCGAAGCCGGGGTCGACGACTTCCTGGCCGAGGCGACGCCGGAGGACAAGCTGCGGCTGATCCGCGAGGAGCAGGCCAAGGGCCGGCTGGTCGCCATGTGCGGCGACGGCTCCAACGACGCCCCGGCCCTGGCCCAGGCGGATGTCGGGGTGGCCATGCAGACCGGCACCCAGGCGGCGCGCGAGGCCGGCAACATGGTCGATCTGGATTCGGACCCAACCAAGCTGATCGAGATCGTCGAAGTCGGCAAACAGATGCTGATCACCCGCGGCGCCCTGACCACCTTCTCCATCGCCAACGACGTGGCCAAGTATTTCGCCATCATCCCGGCCATGTTCGTCGTCGCCCTGCCGGCCCTGGCCGCGATCAACGTCATGCATCTGCACAGTCCGCACAGCGCCATCCTGTCGGCGGTGATCTTCAACGCCCTGATCATCGTCGCCCTGATCCCGTTGGCCTTGCGCGGCGTGCGTTACCGCGCCATCGGCGCGGGCCGGCTGTTGACGCGCAATCTGACCATCTATGGCCTCGGCGGGGTCATCGCGCCCTTCATCGGCATCAAGATCATCGACCTGCTGCTCACCTCAATCCACCTCGCCTAGACCCGCGACCGAGGACATCGATCCCATGCTTTCCCAACTCAGAGCCGCCGTCGTGATGATGGTCTTGTTCACCCTCCTGCTCGGCCTGGCCTACCCCCTGGCCATGACCGGGGTCGCCGGCCTGGTTTTCCCGGGCCAGGCCGGCGGCAGCCTGGTGCGCGACGCCCACGGCCAGGTGATCGGCTCGGCCCTGATCGCCCAGGGTTTCGCCAAGCCGCAATACCTGCATCCGCGGCCGTCGGCGGCCGGCGCCGGCTACGACCCGATGAACTCGGGCGGCTCCAACCTGGGGCCGATGGACGCCAAGCTGATCGACCGGGTCAAGGGCGATGCGGCCAAGATCGCCAAGGACGACGGGCCGGGCCTCATCCCCGCCGACGCGGTGACTACGTCCGGCAGCGGCCTGGATCCCGACGTCAGCCCCGCCAACGCCCGTCTGCAGGCGGCCCGCATCGCCGCGCAACGCAGCGCGAGCCTCGCGGACATCCTCGACCTGATCGGCCTTGAGACCCGCCAGCCGCTGCTGGGGTTCATCGGCGAGCCAACGGTCAATGTGCTCGCCGTCAATCGCGCCCTCGACGCGCGCTATCCCATGGCCCAACCTAGGGCTTGATGAGCCAGGATGCGCCAAACCGCCCCGATCCGGATGCGCTGCTGGCCGAGGCCAAGCGGCAGGGGCGCGGGCGCCTTAGGGTCTATCTCGGCATGGCGCCGGGCGTGGGCAAGACCTTCGAGATGCTCACCGCCGGCAAGCGCCGCCGGACCGAGGGCGCCGACGTGGTGGTCGGCGTGGTCGAGACGCACGGGCGCAAGGAGACCGAGGCCCTGACCGAGGGCCTTGTGGTCCTGCCGCGTCAGCCGATCGACTATCGCGGCCGTCAGCTGATGGAATTCGACCTCGACGGCGCTCTGGCGCGCAGGCCCAAGCTCTTGCTGGTCGACGAATACGCCCACACCAACGCGCCCGGCTCGCGCCATCCCAAACGCTGGCAGGACGTCGAGGAGTTGCTTGCCGCCGGCATCGACGTCTGGACGACGCTGAACGTCCAGCACCTGGAGAGCCTGGTCGACGTGGTCTGGAAGATCACCGGCGTACGGGTGCGCGAGACGGTGCCGGATTCGGCGCTCTCCGCCGCGGCCGAGATCGAGGTGGTGGACATCACGCCCGAGGAGCTGCGCGAGCGGCTGGTCGCCGGCAAGGTCTATGTGCCGGAAACGGCGCGGGTGGCGGCGAGCAACTTCTTCAAGCCCGAGAATCTGACGGCCTTGCGCGAAATGGCGCTGCGCCGCGCCGCCCAGACGGTGGACGACCAGATGGTCGACGCCATGCGCCGCCAGGGCATCGAGGGCCCATGGGCGGCCGGCGAGCGCATCCTGGTGCTGATCGCCGGCGACGGCATGGCCGGCGCCCTGGTGCGCGCCGGGCGTCGGCTGGCCGATCTGATGGACGCGCCCTGGACCGTGGCCACCGTCGAGCGGCCCAACCGGCCGAACCGCGATCCCCAGGCCGCGCGACGGGTCGCCGAGGCGCTGAAGCTCGCCGAGCAGCTGGGCGGGACCAGCGTCGTCTTGACCGGCGACGATCTGCCCGACGCCGTGCTCGCCTTCGCCGGCCGCAACAACGTCACCCAGGTCGTCGTGGGCAAGTCGCGCGACAGCCGCTGGCGCGTCCTGACCGGCCGTTCGCTCGCCAACGCCCTGCTGCGGCGCTCGGGCGGGGCGGCTTTGCACTTCGTGACCGCCGGCGCGCCGGACGAACGCACCACGCCCCTCACCGCCGCGCCCAAGCGCGCGGCGCGCTGGTGGCACGGCTATGTCGCGGCGGTGACGCTGGTGGTGATCGCCAACGCCATCGCCTTCGTGCTCGACCGCTATTCGACCGGCGCCGACCTGGCGATGATCTTCCTGGCCAGCGTGCTGGGGGCGGGCCTCGCCTACGGCCTGAGGCCAGCCCTGGCCGCGGCCGCCCTGGCCATCCTCACCTACAATTACTTCTTCCTCGAACCGCGCTTTTCGCTGGTGATCGGTCACGCCACCGACGTCTTCACCTTCGCCATCTTCATCGCCGTGGCCGGGGCCACCGGCTGGCTGTCCGGCCGCGTGCGCGACCAGGCGCAGCTTTCCGCCCAGCGCGCCTCGGCGGTCACCGCGCTCTTGGCCGCCAGCCGCCGGCTTTCCGCCGCCTCGACCCAGGACGAGACCGCCCAGGCCCTGGCCGAACAGGCTTCGGCCGCCGCCGGCGGACGCGCGGTGGTGCTGCTGCCCAATGGCGAGGACCTGGTGCAGGTCGCCGGCGCGCCGACCACCGTGCTCCTGACCACCGGCGCGCTGGCCGCGGCGCGCTGGGCCTGGGAAAAGGGCGAGCCCGCCGGCGCCGGCACCGGCACCCTGCCCCAGGTGGGTTGGACCTTCCGGCCGCTGGTCGGGCTGCGCGGCCGGGCCGGCGTCGCCGGGGTCGAGCTCAACGACCAGACGGGCGCCGACGAGGAGCGGCTGGTCTCGGCCATGCTCGACCAGGGCGCGGTGGCGCTGGAGCGGGCCGAGCTGGCGGCCGCGACGGTGGAGAACGAGGCGCTGCGCCGCTCGGACAAGCTGCGCGCGGCGCTGCTGAATTCGATCAGCCATGACCTGCGCACGCCTTTGGCCACGGTCATGGGATCGGCCACCACCCTGATCGACTATGGCAAGACGCTGAAATCCGAGGTGCGCGGCGACCTCTTGATCAGCATCCGCGAGGAAGCCGAGCGGCTGAACCGCTATGTCGGCGACCTGCTCGACATGACCCGGCTCGAAGGCGGCGCGCTGAAAACCCGTTCGGAATGGACCGACGTGCGCGATGTGCTGGCCGCGGCCATCGCCCGCGTCAGCCGCCGGCTGGAGACGCGCAGGCTGGCGCGCGACTTTCCGCACGAGCTGACCTCGGTGGAGACCGATCCGGGCCTGCTCGAACAGGCCATCGTCAACATCCTTGAAAACGCCGTCGCCTACAGTCCGGACGGCTCGGCGATCGACGTGGCGGCCTATGAGGATCGGGGCAATGTGGTGATCTCCATCGAGGACGAGGGGCCGGGCATCCCGCAGACCGACATCGAGCGGATTTTCGAGAAATTCCGCCGCCTTGAAGAACCGTCGGACCGCAGCCGCGGCGCCAAGGGCGCGGGACTGGGGCTTTCCATCGCCAAGGGTTTCGTCGAGGCTATGGGCGGGCGGATCGCGGCGGCCTCTCCGCTCATCGCCGGCCGGGGCACCCGCATCCTGATCAGCCTGCCCAAGGCGACGCCCACCCACCGCCTGCTGCTCTAAAGCCCCGATGTCCGCGCAAAAGCCCCGCATTCTGGTCATAGACGACGAGCCGCAGATTCACCGCTTCCTCGGCCCGGCTCTCGAGGCGGCCGGCTATGAACCGGTGCGCGCGGAGACCGCGGCCGCGGGCCTGGCCTCGATCGCAAACCGGCCGCCAGACGCCGTCGTGCTGGACCTCGGCCTGCCCGATCTGGACGGCAAGCAGGCCCTGGTCCGCGCGCGCGCCTTCTATGAAGGGCCGATCATCATCCTGTCGGCGCGCGATATGGAGATGGAGAAGATCGAAGCGCTGGACCTGGGCGCCGACGACTATGTGGAAAAGCCGTTCCACGTCGGGGAACTGCTGGCCCGTCTGCGCGTGGCCATGCGCCATGCGCTCAACCGCGCCGGTGCGCCGGCGCTGATCCACGCCGGCGATATAGAGATCGACCTGGTCAAGCGCCTGGTCAGCCGCGGCGGCGCGCCCGTGCGGCTGTCGCCGCGCGAATACGAGCTTTTGGCGCGTCTGGCGGCCGGCGGCGGCAAGGTGCTGACTCATCGCCAGCTGCTCACCGCCGTCTGGGGGCCGGCCAATGTCGAGGATGTGCAGTATCTGCGCGTCTTCGTCGGCCATCTGCGCCAGAAGCTGGAAGCCGACCCGGCCAGCCCGCGCTACGTGGTGACAGAGCCCGGCGTCGGCTACCGCTTCATGGCCGACTAATCTGCGCGCCGATCCGTGGCGGTTGTCAGGCGCGCGTGGGCGCTGCTACAAGCTCGCCCGGTCGCGCCAGCATCGGCGGACGCCACATACGCCGGAACGCGCGACCTGAACCCATGAGCCTGCCCGTCACCCTTGCGTTCCTGCTGGCCTTTGTCGTCCTGACCGTCTTCTGCGGCTGGAAGGGCGCCCGGCCGCGCGACTATTCCAAACCGCAAATGGTGCCGTGGCAGTTCCTGATGCTGCTGTCGGCGGCGATGGTGCTGGTGTTCATCGTCGGGCTGCTGAACGAACTGGGCGTCGCCACCGGCGGCGCGGCCCCCGGTCACTAAGGGACGGTAGCCAAATCGGCGGGCGGGCTCAAAACCGCGAGCGCCAGCTTGCCAGCAGGCCCAGATTGGGCGGGGCGCCGTGGATGTTGTTCTCGTCGAGCGCGCCGATCGCCTGCAGGTCGAGTTCGCCGGCCCGAGCCCAGGCGCGGGCGAGGCCAAATCGCAGATCGACCTCGCGGCCGGAGGGGCTGGCGCTGAAGGACCGGGTCGAGAATGTGACCTGGTCGCCATATTGGGCCGGAATGTCGGCCAGGGTGGCGCTGAAGCTCCCGCTCTCGATCCGGGTGGGCTGGGCGATATCGGCGTCGAAGCGCACGCAGCCGGGATGCAGCGCATCGCAGGCCGTTCGCGCCATGAGGCTCCACTGGCTGGACACGGCGTTGGAGGCGAGGTTGAGCAACTGGCCCTGGGCGTTGGTGCGGCCAAGGCCCGCCTCGGCGGACAGCCACAACAGGTCGCTCGCCGCCCACTCGATGCGGGCGGTGGTGAAATCGGTCTGCGCCGGCATGGCGAAGGCCGAGCCTCGCGGCAGGAAGGATCCCAGGGGGCCTTGAGGTTCGACCAGAGCGCCGGTGGAAAGCTCGGCCGCGAAGGCGCCGTGCTGGAATCTGGCCGTGGCCATGTCGTAATGCGATGGCGCCAGATCGGTGAGGCCGTAGAGCGCGTAGGGGCTGCCGCCGCCGGTCTCGGCCGCGATCGACCACGATGCGCTCAGATGATAGGCGGCGCGCACCGCGTGATCGGGCTGTGAGATCGCCGCGAAGGCGTTTTCACCCGCGCCCAGCCCGGCGGCCGGCGCCATGCCGCCCTGACCCGTCCAGGCCTGCAGGCTGAGCCGACCCATATCGGCCTGAAGATTGACGTCGGCGCGCTTCTGATCGGCCTGGCGCAGATCGTCGCGGCCGCGCAGGTCCGGGCCGTCGTCCGGATCGGCCTCGGTGGTCAGGCTGAGCCTGGCCGCGCCCTGATCGACGACCACCTGCGCGACGTGCGGGGTGGTCGGAATGTCGGACTGGAGGCTGCGCCCGGGCGCGACGCGATAGCCGGTCGCCAGGTTGACGACGAACATGCGGTGATAGCTGTCGTAGCCGATGGTGTTCAGCGCGGTTGTCCGTCGCAGGGCGTCGCCGAAACTGGTCGCCATCACCGTGCCGGCCGGCGGCGTCACGGTCGTCATCCCGCCGCTCGCCTGCGGCATGCTCATCGTTCCAATCGGCTGGAAGGCGGTCTGCAGATCCAGCAGGCCGAAACCGTAGGTGGTGCTGTCGGCGTAGATGCCGGTGTTGTCGGCGGTCTGCTCCAGGATCTTCACCGCCTGGGCGCCGGTGAGGTTGGGAAAATCCTGCAGCAAAAGCGCGAGCGCGCCGGCGACGTGCGGCGCGGCGAACGAAGTGCCGGAAACCTCGTAGCAGGTGGAGACCCCGTTGGTCGGGAGGCCGCAATCGGTCAGGATGGAATCGCCCGGCGCGACCAGATAGCCGGCCGCCGCCGTGCCCGCGGCGTCGGAATAGCTTGCCAGGGCCCCCGTCGAGGTGGTGGCGCCAACGGCCAGAACCGAACCCAGATAGCGGGAATCGACGGCATACATGGCCGGGTATTCGGGGTTGTGCCCGCCATCGTTGCCGGCCGCGATCGCCACGACGACGCCGGCCTGGACCGCGTTCTGCAAGGCCGTCTCGAAATCGGTTCCCAGCCCGCCAGGGCCGCCGACCGACAGGTTGATCACCCGCGCGCCATGGGCGACGGCGTAGCTGATCCCGGTCGCCAGGTCCTCGGGATCGAAAGAGCAGCTGTCGGTCTGGCTCGTGCAGCTGCCGATCGAATCGGCCCGGATGGACAGGATGGTCGCCTGGTAGGCGACGCCGACCGTGCCGAAGCCGTTGTACTCGGCGCCGATCACGTCGGCGACCCAGGTGGCGTGCGGCGCGACGCCGGCGGGGGTGTCGCGCGCGCCGACGACGTCGGTCGATGCGGGCGAGATGTCGTCCAATGGCGTGGTCAGTTCCGCATTGGCCGGATCGACCCCGGTGTCGATCACCGCGACAGTGACGCCTTTGCCGGTGGCGCCATCGGCATAGGCCGCGTCGGCGTGGATCTGGCCCAGGCCATACTGGTTGTAGAATTCCGGAGTGCTGGCCGTCGGATAGGTGGGTGTAGGCGTCGGTGTTGGCGCGGGCGTTGGGGTTGGCGTCGGCGTCGGAATTGGCGTTGGAGTGGGCGTCGGGGTCGGCGTTGGAGCCGGCGTGGGCGTTGGCGTGGGCGTGGGCGCTGGAGTGGGCGTGGGCGTCGGGGTCGGGATCGGCGTGGGGCTTGGCGCCGGAGTCGGTGTTGGGGCTGGTGTGGGGCTCGGCGTCCCCGGCGACGGACCGCCGCCTCCGCCGCCAGCGCAGGCGGTCAGCAGAATGGCGGCCGGCAAAACGATCCCGAACGCACGCCGACGCGCCCAACTGCCACCGTTACGCTCACCCATGGCCCCGCCCCCACGCGCGCCGACTCGGCGCCAAACCTATAGGGGAGCGTAGACCGGCTCAACGACGATAAGGCGATCGACGGACGCGGCCAAACAGCCCACCGCCGGCCAAACCGGACCCGTCGTGCGACGGGTCCGGATCGGGATTGTCGAAGTTCGGTTGGCTAGCCGCGGCCATCCGGTCGAGGCGCTGCGGCGTGGTCATGGCGGCGGCGGCGCCTGATCCCGGGCCTGTGCGGCGCAAGCAAAGGAGACGACGGCGGCCGTCGCCGCAAGACCTGCGGTGGCGCGGAGGAAACCTTTCATGGTCTAGGATTCCCGACAATGACGATGCGCCCTAAGGTGCATCCTGGTTTTGCCGCGGCATTGCACGCGTGACGGCTAAGGTTTCCGTCGCGCTGCAGGCCCGACATGGTTCGATGAGTGATGGGATGGCGTCACCAGGCTTCGCGCGGCCCCGATCGGCTGGCGGATTGAGCGGTAAGACGGGGGCCAGCGGCTCGATCGACGCCTTGCGCGCCGCCTGCGCCCGCTCGCCCAACAGCGCCCGACCCCGCATCGACCTGGCTCGCGCCCTGCTGAAAGCCGGCCGCGCCGCCGAGGCGGTGGTCCCCGCCGAACAGGCGGTGGCGATCGCGCCCGGTCTGCGCGCCGCGGTCGCCGTGCGCCAAGCGGTCGTGGACGCCTTGCAAGCCGGCGATCCCGTCCTGACAGCGCTGGAGCTGACGGCGGCGCTCGAGCCCGCGAACGTCGAGGCCCAACTGGCGCTGGGCGAGGCCTATGCGGCGCTGGATCGCCCGCATGACGCTGAGCGGCGCTTCAAGTCGGCCCTTGCGTTGGGCCGGACGCGTGACGCCCATGCGGGCTTGAGCAGCCTCTACCTCGCTGTCGGGATGCTGGATGCGGCCGAACATCATGCGCGGGCCGTGCTGGCCGGCGAAGATAACGGGACCGCCGACGACACCTTGATCGCCATGGCTCACCAGACCCTGGCCGGGGTCTTGGAGGCGCGGGGCGACGGCCAGGCCGCGGCGCGCAGCCTGGATCAGGCCTATGGGCGCCAGAGCCTGTTTCGCCAGCCGGCGGCGAACAGCGCCTTCACCACGCTGGTCCTGGTCACGCGGGCGCAAGGCAATATCGCCTATCAGGCCCTGATGCCGCCGCTGCGATTCGATCGCGCGGTCTGGTACATGGAGCACGCGCGGCTGGAGCAGCTCGCCGACCTGCCGCCGCATGCCGTGGTGCTGAACGCGATCGGCGATCCGGACGCGGCCATGGCCTCGCAGGCGATGGTCGAGGCGGTCCTGCGGCGATGCGATCGGCCTGTGCTGAACGACCCCGCCCGCGTCCGCGCCACCTTTCGGCATCGGATCGGCGAGACCCTGGCCGGAATCGATGACGTGATCGTTCCCCGGACCGTGCGCTTGCCGGCCGAGGAAATCGCCGCCCGGGGCGTGGCCGCCGCCATCGCGGACATGGGCCTTGAGCCGCCCGTGCTGGTTCGCCCGGTCGGCTCACACGGCGGCGCGGGCCTGGTCCTGGCCGAGGATGCGGCGGGGCTGGAGGCGATGAGCGTCCCGACCGGCCTCGCGGCCTATGTCACCCGGTTCCACGACACCCGATCCGCCGACGGCTTCTATCGCAAGTATCGCGTCATCTTCGTCGATCGCCGGGCCTTCCCCTATCACCTGGCCATCGGCCGCCACTGGATGGTGCATCACCAGAATACCGACATGGTGGGCGACGCCGCGCGTATCGAGGAGGAGCTTGGCTTCCTGCGCGCGCCCCGCGCGGCCATCGGCCCACGCGCCATGGCCGCGGTGGAAGCCATCGGCCGTCGCCTCGACCTCGACTATGCGGGGCTGGACTTCGCGCTAACCCCGCAAGGCGAGGTTCTGGTGTTCGAGGCCAACGCCACCATGCTCACCCACCTGGAGCCCGAGGCGGGTCCCTTCGCCGCCAAGAACCCTTTTATCCAGCCGATCATCGACGCCTTCCAGGCCCGGCTGGCGAGCCTCGCCGGCGCCGAGTAGGCGCACCGTCCCCGCCCTCATCGTCAGGGCGCGGTTCAGGCCGCCGCCGTTTCCGCCTGGCGCGACGGCGGCGCGGGCTTGGAGAATCGCATGACGCCGTCGTTCACCGCGCCATAGCGGAAGGCCATCAGGTCCAGCGCGTAGTTCTGATAGACCCTCCAGGGCGCCTTGCGGCCCTGCCTGGGAAAACGATCGATCGCCCGGGTCACATAGCCCGAGGTGAAATCCAGCCAGGGCGCGGCGTCCAGCGCCTGGTCATTGACCGGCCGGCATTCGCTGAAGCCGCGGCGGTCCATGTGATTGAGCAGCCGGCAGACATATTCGGCGGTCAGGTCCGCCTTCAGGGTCCAGGACGCGTTGGTGTAGCCAAAGGTCGAGGCCAGGTTCGGGACGCCCGAATACATCATGGCCTTGTAGCTGAAGGTCTTGGCCAGCTCGACCGGGACCTGATCGACCTCGACCTGGAGCCCGCCCATCAGCTGCATGTCGAGCCCGGTGGCGGTGACGATGATGTCGGCCGGCAGGGTCTCGCCCGATTTCAAGCGAACGCCGCCCGCCTCGAAGGCTTCGATATGGTCGGTGACCACCGAGGCGGCGCCGGCCTTGATCGCCTCGAACAGGTCGGCGTCCGGAACCAGGCAGAGGCGCTGGTCCCAGGGGTTGTAGCGCGGCGTGAAATGGGTCGCGACATCGTAGTCCGGCCCCAGCTGGGCGCGCACCATGTCGATGATCCGTCTCTTGACCAGCTCCGGCCGCTTGCGGGTGAAGTTGAAGAAGTACATCTGGCCAAGCACGTTGCGCCAACGGACGATGTCGTAGGCCAGCTTGGCGGGCAGCCATTTGCGCAAGCCGTTGGCGAAGGCGTCCTCGGCCGGCCGCGAGACCACATAGGTGGGCGAGCGCTGCAGCATGGTCACGTGGGCGGCGGTCCTGGCCATTTCCGGGACCAGGGTCACCGCCGTGGCGCCGGAGCCGATCACCACCACCCGTTTGCCGGCGTAGTCGAGGTCGTCCGGCCAGGCCTGCGGATGGACGATGCGGCCCTCGAACCGATCCTCGCCCACGAACGGCGGGCGGTAGCCCTGGGCGTAGTTGTAATAGCCGGCGCACATGAAGAGGAAGTTGCAGCTCACCTGCCCGGGCGTCCGCTCCGGGCCGCTCTCATAGTCCACCGTCCAGCGCGACTGCGCGGAATCCCACGAGGCCCGCTTCACCTGACGGCCATAACGGACATGCCGGTCGATGCCGAAGGCCCTGGCCGTTTCGCGCAGATAGCCCAGGATGGAAGGCCCATCGGCGATCGCCTTGGCCTCCTTCCAGGGACGGAAGGAAAAGCCCAGCGTGTACATGTCGCTGTCGGAGCGCACGCCCGGATAGCGGAACAGATCCCAGGTGCCGCCGATCGCCTCGCGGCCCTCGAAGATGGCGTAGCTCCGCCCGGGACATAGGGTCTGCAGGTGATAGCCGGCGCCGATGCCGGATATCCCCGCCCCCACCACCAGCACGTCGAAATGCTCCATGCGATAAGACCTTTCCAGCGTCGGGTGTGAGACCGTGTCAGAGCCTGTCAGGCTTCCGGCTGGTCGTCGAGCTGGCGTTCAGCCTCGGCGATCACGCGCCTGGCCTGATTCAGGTCATCCTCCTCGACCATCAGGCGCGCATTGATCGCCGAGCCCCACAACGAGCCCGCGCCGGCGTCGAATACGGCGGTCTCGATGCCTGCGTCCTTCAACACCGCGCGCAAGAAGGACAGGCGGACGGCGTCCGACGTGTTGAGAACCTCGACCATGGCGCGACCCTGTTCGATCGGACGACCCGGCGCAACCCGCGCGCCGGCCAATCGGGATCGATCGGCGCCTTGTATCGCATTGTCGTTGTGGCGCGCCGTCTTCGGGCCGATGCTGCGCCCCGAACCGGAGCGGGGAACGACATGCAGGATTTCACGGGCAAGACCGCCTTCATCACCGGCGCGGCGAGCGGCATCGGGCTGGGCATGGCGCGCGCCTTCGGGCGCGAGGGGATGAACGTGGTCGTCGCCGACATCGACGCCGACGCGGCCAGGGCGGCGGCGCAGACGCTGGCGGCCGAGCAGATCAAGGCGCACGCCGTGCGCATCGACGTGGCCGACCGTGCGGCGGTGCGCGAAGCGGCGCTGGAGGCGATCGCAGCTTTCGGCAAGGTGCACATCGTCTGCAACAATGCCGGGGTCGCCACGGGCGGTCCGATCGGCACGGTGCCCGAGCGTGACTGGGACTGGATCATCGACGTTAACCTCAAGGGCGTCGTCTATGGGGTCGAGACCTTCGCCCCGTTGATCCAGAGCCATGGCGAAGGCGGTCATATCGTCAACACCGCCTCGATCGCCGGTCTGATCAGCGGCGCGGGGTCAGAGCCCTATTCGGCGACCAAATATGCGGTGGTGGCGATGAGCGAGGGCTGGGCGCAGCAGCTCGCGCCCATGAACATCGGCCTGTCGGTGCTCTGTCCCGGCTTCGTGCGCACCCGCATCGCCGACAGCGTCCGCACGCGCCAGGATCGCTACGGCGGCGTGCAGCCAGTCCGCGACGACGCCTTCACCGCCGCCGGCGGCATGATCGCCGATGCGGTCGAGGCCGGCATCGATCCCGACATCGTCGGCGCGCGGGTCGTCGAGGCGGTCCGGGACGGCGACCTCTATATTTTCACCGATCCGCGCTTCCGCGACATCATCGAGTTCCGCTTCGCCGCCATCCGCGCCGGTTTCGACCAGGCCGCCGCCTCTGCGGCGTTGAAGTCGGTGAAGACCTGGGCGCCGTTGATGGGACCACCGCGCCAGACGCCGCAGTAAGGCCGGGCGCAGGGCGTTTTCCGCCTGTCCGAGGCGCGCCTCAACGGCTGATCGGAGCAATCCGGGCAGGTTCGATCTGTGGTTCGCAAATCAGGCGGCGATCAGGCGCCCCTAGGCGTAGGACTCCGTCATCGCCGAATAGACCAGGGTGCGCAGGTCGCGGCGGAGCGTCAGGCGCGCGTCGGTGCCCATCACCTGGGTCATGAACACCACCGCCAGGTCCTCCTTCGGATCGATCCAGAAGGCGGTCGAGGCCGCGCCGCCCCAGAAATACTCGCCAAGCGTGCCCGGCAGCCGGGTCTTGGCGACATTGATGTTGACGCCACAGCCGATGGAAAACCCGATGCCGGAATAGCCCGCCTCGCTGAACGCGCCCGGTGGGGCCATCGAGGCCAGTTCCTGGTTTTCGGGCAGATGGTTCAGGCTGAACAGCTCGACCGTCTTCGGGCTGAGGATCTGCACCCCGTCCAGCGTCCCCCGCCCCAGCATCATGCGGCAAAAGCGCATGTAGTCCTGCGCCGTCGAAACCAGGCCGCCGCCGCCGGACTCCAGGGTCGGCGGCGCCGCATAGGTGCTGGCCTGGCCGTCGTCCTGAACTTTCAGGCCCCCACCCGGCTTGGGCTGGTAGCAGGAGGTGAAGCGGTCGAGCTTCTCCGGCGGGCACCAGAAGGCGGTGTCGGTCATGCCGAGCGGCTCGAACAATCGCGTGCGCAGGAACTCGCCGAAGCTCATCCCGGACAGCTTCTGCACCAGATAGCCCATGACATCGATGGAGACCGAATAGTTCCACTTCGTCCCCGGCGAGAACTCCAGCGGCACGCTGGAAAGCTGTTCGATGAAGGTCTCCAGGCCGCCCGGGGTCTGGAAGTCGTTGACCTTCAGCTTGCGATAGGCGGCGTCGACGCTGGTGCGCGTCATGAAGCCGTAGGTCAGGCCCGAGGTGTGGGTGACCAGATCGACCACCTTCATCGGCCGCTCGGGCTGGGTGGTCATGAACTGTGGCGGCTGGTCGGCCAAGAGGGTCGGGACGCCGCTGGCGTAGACGCCCAGCTTGCGAAAAGACGGAATGTGGGTGTGGACGTTGTCGTCCAGGCCGAGCAGGCCCTCCTCGACCAGCATCATCAGCGCCACCGAAGTGATCGGCTTGGTCATGGAATAGATGCGGAAGATGGCGTCCTCGCGCATCGGCTTGTCGCGCTCGATGTCCATGTGCCCGGACAGGCCGGTGTGGACCAGTTCGCCCTTGCGATAGACCTGGGTCAGGATGCCGGGCAGGAAGCCGCCATCAACATAACGCTCCGTCATGACGCGATCCAGGCGCTCAAGCCGCGCCTTGGACAGACCTGCCGATTCTGCTTTCACCACGTCGCTCCATCCCTTGTCTGCTTTGGAAAAGACCTTAGCCGCCAGGCGAGCGCGTTTGCAAACGCGCTCGTGGGCCGGGACGGGAGAAGGGATGGTGGACGCGACAGGGATCGAACCTGTGACCCCCTCGATGTCAACGAGGTGCTCTCCCGCTGAGCTACGCGTCCAGTCTGAAAACGGGAAGGCGGGTATATAGGCGGGGGCGAAAGCCGGCAAGCCGGTGAAAGCGGCCGATCAGGCGGCCCGCGCCGCGGTGGCCGGATAGGCCGCGCCGGTCAGCGCCTCCGAGACCGACCAGAGCCTGGCCGCCACGCCTTGATCCCGCGCTTGGCGGGCGACGCTGGCGGTCTTGGGCGCGCCCTTCATCTCGAACAGGCCGTCCGGGCCGTAATAGCCGCCGCCGACCGCCTCGGGCGAGGTCGCCGCGTACAGGGTTGGCAAGGCGCCGGCCGCGGGCGTCTGGCTCATCCAGGGCGCAAGCAGAATGCCGCCCAGCCGGGCGCTGAGGCTGTCCGCGCCGGGACCGTTGGCGATCAGCTCGGTGCGGGCATAGCCGGGATGGGCGGCGTTGCTCATCAGGCCCCAGCCGCCGGCGTCGCTGCGCCGTTGCAGTTCGAAGGCGAACATCAGCATGGCCAGCTTGGACTGGCTGTAGGCGGCGAAGGGATTGTAGCGGCGCGTCCATTGCAGGTCGTCGAAACCGATGGCGCCCATATGGTGCACGCCGCTGGACAGACTGACCACGCGCGCGCCCGTCGCGGCCCGAAGCTGCGGCAGCAGGTGTGCGGTCAGGGCGAAATGGCCCAGATAGTTGACCCCGAACTGCTGTTCGAAGCCATCGACCGTCTCGCCGCGCGCCGGCAAGGCCATCACCCCGGCGTTGTTGATCAAAAGATCGATCCGTTCATGCCTTGTGGCGATGCGGGCGGAAAAGGCCGCGACATCGGCCAGACTGGCCAGGTCGAGCAACTCCAGGCGGACCGCGGCCTTGGGGTGGGCGTTCAGGATCCGCTGGACGGCGGCCTCGCCCTTGGCCGGGTTGCGCGCGGCCGCCACCACCTCGGCGCCCGCCCTTGCGAGCTCCAGCGCGGTCTCATAGCCGAGCCCGGTATTGGCGCCGGTGACGATGGCCAGGCGGCCGGACTGGTCCGGAATATCCCTGGTGGTCCACGCCATGTTCAGCCCCTCCGTCTTGCCCAGCTTGAGCAGAGGTGGGCAGGCCGGTCGCCTATTGTAAGGCCGCTTAAGCCGCGACCATCCGCTCCACCTCGGCGACGATCTCGCGCAGGTGGACGGGCTTGGCCAGGACCTTGGCCCCGGCGGGGGCGCGATCGCCGGCCGAGAGCGCCACGGCGGCGAAGCCGGTGATGAACATGATGCGCAAGGCGGGCTGTCGGGCGGCGGCGATGCGGGCGACCTCGATGCCGTCGATGCCCGGCATGACGATGTCGGTCAACAGGACGTCGAAGATCTGGTCGAGGGCTTCGACGGCGGTTTCGCCGTCCGGGCAGGCGACCACCTCATAACCGGCGCGCTCCAGCGCGCGGGCGAGAAACCCGCGCAGCGAATCATCGTCTTCGGCGAGCAGGATGCGGATTGCGACGGGCTGGACCATGAAACTCGTACTGCCTGGGCGGCGGAAGAGGACAAGCTTAGGAGCCTATGTGTAAACCGGCGATAAAGCGAATGGCCGCTGGCGTGGTAACCTCGCGCGGGCGCGCGCGTTGACCGCGGCTGAAGCAAGGTTCGATAGTGCCCAGATGAGCGCCTCCACCGTCGCATCGGCCGCCCGCGCGTCCCTGGTCTGGTCGCAATCGGCCGAGGCGCCCTTTTCGATTCGACGACCGACGGCGCCCCAGCCGCTGGTCTTCGCCTCGCCCCACTCCGGCCGGCTCTACCCTTCGGACATGATGGCCGCCTCGGCCCTCGACGCCGACGCCATTCGCCGCTCGGAAGACGCGCTGGTCGACGAGCTGATCGAAGCCGCCACCGAGCACGGCGCCACGGTGATCGCCGCGTCTTACGCGCGCGCCTATATCGACGTGAACCGCGAGCCCTATGAACTCGACGCCTCGATGTTCGAAGACGAACTGCCGGATTTCGCCCGCGGGCGCTCGGCGCGGGTGGCGGCCGGCCTGGGTTCCATCGCCCGCATCGTCGCCGAGGGTCAGGAGATCTACGCCCGCAAGCTCACCTTCGCCGAGGCCAGCGAGCGGATCGAGACCGTGCACCGGCCCTATCACGCCGCGCTCGATCAGCTTCTGAGCGAGGCGACGGCCGAATTCGGCGTGGCTGTCCTGATCGATTGGCACTCGATGCCGGCGGCGGCGGCGCGCACGCTCGGCCAGAGCGGCGATATCGCCGGAGCGGGCGCCTGCGACCTGGTGCTCGGCGATCGATTCGGCGCCGCCTGCTCGCCGCAGATCACCGCCCTGGTGCAGGCCGAGTTCGAGACCATGGGCTATCGCGTGGCGCGCAACGCGCCATACGCCGGCGGCTACACCACCGAATTCTATGGCCGCCCGCGCATGAAGCGCCACGCGTTGCAGGTGGAGATCAACCGCAGCCTCTATCTGAACGAGGCGACGCTGGAGCCCCATGACGGGTTCACGCGCCTGAAGACCGACCTGGGGCGGGTGTTCGCGGCCCTGTGCGCCATGGTCCGCGACCAGCGCCTCTAGCCCAAACAAAAACGGCCGCGCCTTTGCGGGGCGCGGCCAGTTCATAGGGAGGAAACGCCCAGGAAGGGCAGAAGCGTCAGGGACGCCTCACAAGCCAATGTATAGGGTGCAGCGCACAACGCCGCAACAAAAAAAACGTCGGAGAAGCGAGATTTCTTTGGTCGCTCTCGGCATTTTCCTTATTATGTAAGCCTTTTCGGCCATTCCGCATCGCCCGCGGTCTCATGTTGCGCCGCACAAGGCCCATCCCGAACTTGGGGTGGTCATCCGGCCCCGCGTCGTCTAGAAGCCATCGCTCGCCGCCACCGGCGCCCAACACAGCTCCCATGTCCCTTCGCAACATCGCCATCATCGCCCACGTCGACCACGGCAAGACAACGCTGGTCGACCAACTGCTCGCCCAATCGGGCGCGTTCCGCGCCAACGAGGCGCACGCCGAACGCGCCATGGACTCCAACGATCAGGAGCGCGAGCGCGGCATCACCATCCTGGCCAAGTGCACCTCCGTGCTCTGGCACGGCGAGGCGGGGGAGACCCGCGTCAACATCATCGACACCCCCGGCCACGCCGACTTCGGCGGCGAGGTCGAGCGCATCTTAGGCATGGTCGACGGCTGCGTGCTCTTGGTCGACGCCGAGGAAGGCGTCATGCCGCAGACCAAGTTCGTGCTCGGCAAGGCGCTGAAGATCGGGCTGCATCCCATCGTGGTGCTGAACAAGGTCGATCGGCCGCACGCCGATCCGGATCGGGTGCTGAACGACGCCTTCGACCTCTTCGCCGCGCTCGGCGCGACCGACGAACAGCTGGACTTCCCCCACCTCTACGCCTCCGGCAAGCAGGGCTGGGCGGTTAAGGACCTGAACGACAGCCACGAGAACCTGGCGCCGCTCTACGACCTGATCGTCAAGCACGTGCCGCCGCCCTCGGCCGAAGCCCGCGCGGGCGATCCCGGCTGCGTGCTCGCCGTGCTGATCGAGAGCGATCCTTTCCTCGGCCGGCTGCTGACCGGCCGCGTCGACGCCGGCAAGCTTACCCCTGGCATGACCGTCCATGCCCTCGGCAGCGACGGCAAGGAGATCGAGAAGGGCCGGATCACCAAGATCCTCGCCTTCCGCGGCCTGAAGCGCCAGCCGATCGAGGAGGCCGACGCCGGCGACATCGTCGCCATCGCGGGCCTGTCCAAGGCCACCGTCGCCGACACCATCTGCGCGCCCGAAGTGCTGATCCCGCTGCCCGCTCAGCCGATCGATCCGCCGACCATCTCGATCACCGTCTCGGTCAACAACAGCCCCCTGGCCGGCCGCGACGGCGACAAGGTGCAAAGCCGGGTGATCCGCGACCGCCTGATGCGCGAGGCGGAATCCAACGTCGCCATCAAGTTCAGCGAGACCGCCGACAAGGACGCCTATGAGGTCGCCGGCCGCGGCGAACTGCAGCTGGGCGTGCTGATCGAGAACATGCGCCGCGAGGGCTTCGAGGTCTCCATCAGCCGGCCGCGCGTGGTCTATCAGACCGGCGAAAAGGGCGAGCGGCTGGAGCCGATCGAAGAGGTCGTCATCGACGTCGACGACGACTATTCCGGCGTGGTCATCGAAAAGCTGTCCGCGCGCAAGGCCGAGCTGAAAGACATGGGCCCGTCAGGCTCCGGCAAGACCCGGCTGGTGCTGGAGGCGCCCTCGCGCAGCCTGATCGGCTATCAGGGCGAATTCCTCACCGATACCCGCGGCTCCGGCGTGATGAACCGCGTCTTCTCCCACTACGAGCCCTACAAGGGCGCGATCGAAGGCCGCCGCAACGGCGTTCTGGTCTCCACCACCGACGGCGATCTGGCCGCCTTTGCGCTATGGAACCTGGAAGACCGCGGCATCATGTTCGTCGGCGCCGGCGAGAAGGCCTATCAGGGCATGATCATCGGCGAGAACGCCAAGCCTGACGATCTCGACGTCAATCCGATGAAGGCCAAGCAGCTGACCAATGTCCGCGCCTCGGGCAAGGACGAGGCCATCCGCCTCACCCCGCCGCGCCGCCTGACCCTGGAACAGGCCATCGCCTATATCGGCGACGACGAACTGGTCGAGGTAACGCCCAAGTCCATCCGCCTGCGCAAGGCGGTGCTGAACCCCAGCTTCCGCAAGAAGCGGATGCGCGAGGAAGCTTAAGGCCCCCTCACGCCGACGCGGCAGCGGCGTCACGTACATCAGTGTTGGCCGCCGCGATCATCCCGTCGGAGATCGCCTCCAGCCGGGTTGGGCTGAACTTGGCTTGCGTCCTCAGAACACCAGCTCCATCCAGACATCGCCACGCAAATAGGGCGAAACGGGACGGCGCTCGGGTTCGAGATCGCGAAAGCCCAGCGAACGATAAAGGGTCAGGGCGGGCGTCAGCCGGCTGCCCGATTCAAGATAGACCCGCGGCGCGCCCAGGCTGTGCGCCCGCGCGATCGCCGCCGTCAGCACCGCCCGGCCGAAGCCTTCGCCTCTTCGGCGTTCATCGACCGCCATCTTGCTCAGTTGGAACCCGCCATCGTCCATCGGGATGAGCGCGCAGCACCCCACCGCCTCGCCGGCGTCGACGGCGAACAGCACATGGCCGCCGCGCGCGATGATCTGCCCCTGCGGATCGCCGAGAATCTCCAGATCCTTGGGCTCCAGCGCATAGTGGCGCCTGATCCAGGCCTCGTTCAGCGTCCGGAAAGCGGCGGCCAGGTCGGGATGGAACTCGACGATCTGCATGGCGCGCATGCTAAGGCTTCCGACGCCATGGCCAACCCCGTCTATCAAGCCCTGCCCACCACCATCTTCGCGGTGATGAGCGGCCTGGCGCGCGAGACGGGCGCGATCAATCTCGGCCAGGGCTTTCCCGACCAGCCGGGCCCGCGCGCCATTCGCGAAAAGGCGGCGCAAGAGCTGCTGGACGGCGACAACCAGTACCCGCCCATGCCTGGCCTGCCCGAGCTGCGCCAGGCCGTGGCGGCGCACTACGGCCGCACGCAGGGGCTCGACCTTGACTGGGCGTCGGAGGTCACCGTCACCTCCGGCGCCACCGAGGCCCTGGCCTGCGCCTTCCTGGCCCTGATCCAGCCGGGCGACGAGGTGGTGCTATTTCAGCCGACCTACGATTCCTATCTGCCGATGGTCCGCCGCGCTGGCGGCGTCGGCAAGCTGGCGCGGCTTGAGCCGCCCGCCTGGCGTTTCGATCGCGCCATGCTGGAGGCGGTCTTTTCAGAGCGCACGCGGCTGGTGGTGCTGAACACTCCGCTCAATCCGGCCGCCACGGTCTGCCCGGACGAGGACCTGACGCTCTTGGCCGAGTTTTGCGTCCGCTATGACGCCGTCGCCGTCTGCGACGAGGTCTGGGAGCATGTCGTCTTCGACGGCCGCGCGCACCGGCCGCTGATCGCCTATCCGGGCATGCGCGAGCGCACGGTGAAGATCGGCTCGGCCGGCAAGATGTTCGCCCTGACCGGCTGGAAGGTCGGCTTCCTGATGGCCGCGCCGGCCCTGACCCAGCTTCTGGCCAAGGCCCACCAGTTCCTCACCTTCACCACCCCGCCCATGCTGCAGTCCGCCGTCGCCTGGGGCCTGGCCAACAGCGAGGCCTGGTTCGCCGCCATGCCGCGCGACCTGGCCCGCTCGCGCGACCGAATGACCGAAGGCCTGCGCCGCGAAGGCTTCGCCGTCTTGGAAAGCCAAGGCACCTATTTCCTCAATGTCGACCTCGCCGGCTCGGGCGTGTTCGAGGGCGATATGGACTTCTGCCTGCGCGCGGTGAAGGAGGCGGGCGTCGCCGCCATCCCGGTCTCGGCCTTCTATGAGTCGGACCCGGTGACCTCGATCGCCCGGCTCTGCTTCGCCAAGGCCGACGAGACCCTGGACGAGGGCGTGCGCCGCCTGGCCAAGGCCAGGGACCTCTCGGTCCGGGCTCACAACGCCACGCGGTGGTAGCGGCCGGGCATCACGCCGAATTGGCGCTTGAAGGCGGCGATGAAGGCGCCAAATTATCTCGCGCCAAGGCGGGGCGAACTGGGGAGATATACGCCATGCTGACGCAAGACCGTTTCGTCGCCTTCCTGTGGACCGCGGACGCGAAACGGGCGCGCGCCTTTTACGAAGGGGTGCTCGGGCTGACCTTCGTCGGCGACCACGACCATCTGATCACCTTCGACAGCGGCCCGGCGCGCATCGCTTTGGTGAAGAGCGAGCAGCCAATCACGCCGTCGCCCGGCGCCGCAGTCGGCTGGAACGTCGCCGACCTACGCGCAAGCGTGCGGGCGCTGGCGGCGCGCGGCGTCGTCTTCGAACGCGTCGAAGGCATGGTGCGGGACGAGCTGCATATCTGGTCGCCCGTGCCCGGCCAGGGCGTCGCCTGGTTCAAGGACCCGGATGACAACCGGCTCTCGCTGAACGGCCCGACCTAGGAGACTGAAAGGTGCCGAGCATACTGAACGATCCGGTCCTCGACGGCCTGCTGCCCGGCCTGCATGCCGACGCAAGGCGCAGGAAGAGGCGATCACCCGCTATTGGCGCGAGGAGCGCACCGGGCCATGGACCGGGGGGATGGAGGCGCGCGACCATGCCTTCCTGGCCGACAAGGCGGTGGCGCTCGACCAGGACAAGGCCGAGTTCTGCTACATGATCTGCCGGACCATCGGCGCGCGCAGGATCGTGGAGGCGGGGACCTCGTTCGTCGTCTCGACCCTCTATCTGGCCGCCGCGGTGCGGGACAACGGCGGCGGCGTGGTCTACGGCGCCGAGTATGAGCCCGCCAAGGCCGAGCGCGCCCGCGCCAACTTCGCCGCGGCGGGCCTGGCAAGCTTCATCGACCTGCGCGAGGCGGACATCGTCGAGGCGACCAAAACCTTCGAGGGCCCGATCGACTTTGTGCTCTTCGACATCTGGGGGGATGTCGTGCGTCCGATGCTCGACATCCTGCTGCCGCGCCTGCGCCCCGGCGCCGTCATCTGCACGGACAACACGGCCGGCAGCCGCGCGAGCTACGCACCACTGTTCGAGCTGCTCGACAACCCCGCCCTTGGATTCAGGACCATGACCCTTCCGTTCGACGGCGGATTCGAAATCACCGTCAAGCTGTGAGGCGACGTCCATTCTGTAGCATCGCCTGACGACAGCGTTCGCGCGGCTATACGACTGAGCGGATGCATGATATCATTAGGCCCAACGATATCATGGACAGGCCCGATGGCCACCAGCCTGCACGTCCGTAATCTGGACCCTGACCTGATCGGGCGGTTGAAGCGACGCGCGGCGCGGAATGGGCGTTCGGCGGAGGCGGAGCACCGCGAAATCCTTCGTCAGGCTTTGAGCGGCGAGTCCGACGCCTCGTTCTGGGAATTGGCCGCGCAGGTTCGCAAGCTGACGGCCGGCACGCGACAAACGCTTTCGGAAGCGCTTGTCCGAGAGGGACGTGACGAGCGGTGAATCGCTTTGTCGTTGACGCCAGCGTGGCGTTGAAGTGGGTTATCGCCGAGTCTGGAAGCGTTGAGGCCTTGACCCTGCGCTGGGCCGACCAGCTGATCGCACCAGACCTGCTGGCGGCGGAATGCGCCAACGCGCTCTGGAAAATGGCGCGGCGGACGGAAATCACCGCCGAGGTCGCCGTTCTCGCCGCACGGACCTTGGAGCGATCCAATATCGAACTCTACCCGATGCGCCGCCTGCTCGCCCCAGCAACGCAGCTCGCAACCAGGCTGGATCATCCAGCGTATGACTGCATCTATCTCGCCCTCGCGCAGATCGAAGAATGCGCGCTCGTCACCGCCGACGAGCGGCTCGTCCGCAAGTTGGCGGCCTCGCCGAACCTAGGCCTTCCGCGAGCGCTGACCCTCGGCGAGGCGGCCCAGCTCGTCGCCCGCGGCTAGGAGGTCGAGCCGCCGTCCACCACGATGGTCTGGCCGGTGGTCCAGGAACCGGCGCGCGAAGCCAGATAGATGGCCGCGCCGGCGATGTCGTCGGGCTCGCCGAGCCGGCGCAGCGGCGTGCCGGACGACGAGCGCTTCTCGGCCTCGGGCGTGTCCCAGAGGGCGCGGGCGAAGTCGGTCTTCACCAGACCCGGCGCGACGCAATTGACCCGGATATTGCTGGGCGACAGCTCCTGCGCCAGGTTGCGCGCCATCTGCATGTCGGCCGCCTTGGAGATGGCGTAGGCGCCGATCACGCCGGTGCCGCGCAGGCCGCCGATCGACGAGATGATGATGATCGCCCCGTCCTTCCGCGCCTTCATCTCCGGCGCGACCATGTTGATCAGCCAGTTGTTGGAGATGATGTTGTTGTCGAGAATCTTGCGGAACGCGTCGTCGGAAATGCCGCTCATCGGCCCGTAATAGGGGTTGGAGGCGGCGTTGCAGACCAGGATGTCGATCTGGCCAAAGGCCTTGCGGGTCTCGTCCATCAGGCGCTGCAGATCGTCCTTGGACGAGATGTTGGCCGGAACCGCGATGGCCGCGCCCGCATGCCTGGCGTTGATCGCCGCGGCCACCTCGTCGCAGGGACCGGCCTTGCGCGAGGAGATCACCACCTTGGCGCCATGGTCGGCCATGCGCTCGGCGATCGCCTTGCCGATGCCGCGCGAGGATCCGGTGATCACGGCCACCTTGCCGGAAAGATCGAACAGGTCGGACATCCCGGCGCGGGTCTGGGTTTCGGCGGCGGACATGGGCTGGCTCCCTAAACGCTTGTTTGATTTGTGGCGCGCACCCTGCCCTTGGCGCAAAGCTCAGGTCAAGCCGCAAGGGGTGCGCATCGGCCGCGGTTCGCGCTAGAGGAGGGCCATGGCCGAGGGCGACGCCAAACCCGCATCCACCGCCGCAGCCCTTCGGTTCGGCGAAGGCTTTCTGCGCGACATCTGGTATTTCGCCGCCCTCGCCGATGACCTGAAGCCCGGCAGGCTGCAGCGCTACGAGATCCTCGGCGAGCCCATCCTGCTCGGCCGCACCCGCGGCGGCGAAGCCTATGGCCTCCGCGACGTCTGTCCCCATCGCGCCGCGCCGCTGTCGGCCGGCCGGCTGGTCAAGGGCGCGGACGGCGACGAACTGGTCGAATGCCCCTATCACGGCTGGCGCTGGCGCACCGACGGGGCCTGCGCGGCCATCCCGTCCCTGGTCGATAGCCAGGAGATGGACGTCGGCCGCATCCGCGTGCGGGCCTATCCGCTCGCCGAGAGCCAGAGCCTGGTCTTCATCTGGATGGGATCGCACGCCGGCACCGAACCCGATCAGACGCCGCCGGTCTTCCCCGGCGTTGTCGGCGGCAAACCCAAGCTGGTCGACCGCATGGTGTTCGACGCCCATATCGACCATGCGGTGGTCGGCCTGATGGACCCCACGCACGGACCCTATGTGCACCAGAACTGGTGGTGGCGCTCGGCCGCCTCGCAGCACGACAAGGCCAAGGAATTCGAGCCGCGCGAGGCCGGCTTCGCCATGGCCCGGCATGCGCCGTCGCGCAACTCCTACGCCTACCGCATGCTGGGCGGGGCGCCGCAGACCGAGATCGTCTTTCGCCTGCCGGGGCTGCGCTGGGAGCATATCCAGGTCGGCCAGCGCCAGGTCCTGGCCCTGACCTGCCTGACGCCGGTCGACCCGGCCCACACCCGCATCACCCAGATCATGTGGTCGGACCATCCGGCCTTCACCCTGCTCAAGCCCTTCATCGCCGGCGGCGCGCGCAAGTTCCTGCGCCAGGACGCGGCCATGGTGGATTTGCAGAACCAGGGCCTGGCCTATGACCCGACCCTGCTCTGGATCGACGACGCCGACGCCCAGGCCAAATGGTACCAGGCCCTGAAACGCGAATGGACGGCGAGCCGCTCTGGCGGTCGCGCCTTTCAGAACCCGGTCAAGGCTGCGGTGCTGAAGTGGCGGAGCTAGCGCGGCCCAAGTTGAACCGCTCGCCTCTCAATCCGCTGAGAAAATGCCCCCGCCCCCCGCAAGGCGCGATTGGGTCATCATGCGCATAGTCGCCGGCCTCTATCGTGGACGGGCGCTGGCCGCGCCGCCGGGACTGGCCACGCGGCCGACGGCGGATCGGGCGCGGCAGGCGGTTTTCAATGTGCTGGAGCACGCCGCCTGGTCGCCCGGACTGCAGGGCGCGCGCGTGATCGACCTCTTCGCCGGATCGGGCGCTTTGGGGCTTGAGGCCCTGTCGCGCGGTGCCGGCTTCTGCCTTTTCGTCGAGACAGACGCGGCGGCGCGCGGCGCGATCCGCGACAATCTCGAGGCGCTGGCGCCCGACGGGGCGCTGTTCGGCAAGAGCCGCATCCATCGGCGCGACGCGACCGACCTGGGCCCGAAACCCGCCGGCGACGGGGCGGCGTTCGATATCGCCTTTCTCGACCCGCCCTATGCGCGGGGGCTTGGCGAACGCGCCCTGGCCTCGCTGGCCGCTGACGGCTGGCTCAGGGCGGGCGCGATCTGCATTTTCGAGCGCGGCGCGGGCGAGCCCGACCCCGCCGCGCCGCAATTCGAGGCCTTGGACGCCCGTCGCTACGGGGCGGCCCGCGTGCATGTGTTGAAATACTCACCAGGCGCGGCTTGAGGTGCGGTTGTCGCCCTGGCTGCGCAGGCGAAGTGCGCCCTCGCGGGTTATACGGTAGGGCCCGCCGTCGCGGCTGATGATCAGGCGGCGACGTTTCAGCGCCTTGAAGATGGCGAGCGTGCAGTCCGGCAGGACGAAGCCGGTGTGGGTGAGGCATTCGACGGCGAGAAGGCCGCCCTTGTCGTCGCGTTCGAGCACGATGCGTCCGCCCTGGGCGAGCGCGTGCAGCGTCCGTTGCTGCGCTTTGGAGATGTTCACGGGAAAGACGTCCGAAAGGCGTGGCCAAGGTCGCCTCGAGCGCGATGGCTTCGAGGCGGGCGAGTTTCCAGGCCTTGCTGACGAACGCCGGCGCCTCTGGGCCCCGGACGGTTGCTGCGAAGGCCCTAGGCCTTACGGACAGTCTCTGACATCAAACCCCCAAAGGTGAAGCGCCGCCGTGCAATAGCGGCGCGCGGGCGTCGCGTCCAGAGCCGCTTCAGCCCAACCGGGCGCGGATCAGGTGGCCGCCCTTGCGATCGGGCGCGCCGGCGGGGGCGCCGAAATAGAGGATCGAGACCGCGGTCGGGCCCAGATCCTCGATCTCGCCGAAGCCGAGCGCGCGCAGGCGCAGATGCAGGGTCTCAGGCGTAAAGAAGGTCAACCAGGGCTCGCCAAGCGCCGCGAGGCGCGCGGCGCGGCGTCCGTGGGCCTCGGCGGCCTCGGCCGTCATGGATGCGGGCGGGTCGCTGTAGGTGAACACCACCTCACTGTCCTTCGCCAGGCTGGCGATGAAGCCGAGGGTGGCGAAGACCGCCTGTTCGGTCAGATAGGGGACGACGCCGAGCCAGGTGAAGACAGCCGGGGCGGCGGCGTCGAATCCCGCCGCGCTCAGCCCCTCGGCCAGGCTGACGCGCTCGAAATCGACCGGCGCGAACGCCAGGCTATCGGGCGCGGCGATGGCCGCCTCGGCCAGGCGCTGGCGCTTCCACGCTTGCGTCGCCGGATGGTCGACCTCGAACACGCGCAGGCCCGCGTGCGGATTGCGATAGGCGAAGGTGTCGAGGCCGGCGCCCAGCACCACCAGCTGACGCACGCCGCGTTCGAAGGCCGCGGCGACCGCGCTTTCGGCGAACCGAGCGCGGGCGGCGATGAACAGGCGCATGCCGCGTTGGCCGGCATCCGCCGACGCCTCTATGGCCCGCGGACTCTCACCCAGGATGCGGACGGCCAGCGGATCGTGAAAGATACGGCCATGCTCGATGAGCTGATGGGCCGCGCGATGGGCGGCGGCGCGCCGGGCGGTTCGGCTGGGCTGGGCGACCTGCATGGGCCAAGCCTAATCCGGCCACGGGCGGTCGAAAAGAACAAAGTAGAAACGCCCTGGCGATTCACGCTATCGCCGCCCGAACAGGCGCTCGATGTCGGCGAGCTTCAGCTCCACATAGGTCGGGCGGCCATGGTTGCATTGGCCCGAATGCGGCGTCGCCTCCATCTGGCGCAACAGGGCGTTCATTTCCGCAGCGCTCAGCCTGCGGCCCGCCCGCACCGAGCCATGGCAGGCCATGGTCGAGCAGACGGCCTGCAGCCGCTCGGCCAGGGCCAGCGGCGCGCCGTTCTCGGCCAGGTCGTCGGCGATGTCGCGCACCAGGCCGGCGGCGTCGGTCTCGCCCAGCAGCGCCGGCGTCTCGCGCACCAGAACCGCGCCCGGGCCGAAAGGCTCGATGACCAGGCCGAGCCGAGCCAGGTCCTCGGCATGGCGGCCGACGCGCTCGGCTTCCGCCGGATCCAGTTCGACCACCTCGGGCATGAGCAGGGTCTGGCGCACCGCGCCGCCGGCCTCCAGTTCGGCCTTCATCTTCTCATAGACCAGCCGTTCGTGGGCGGCGTGCTGGTCGACGATGACGATGCCGTCGGCGGTCTGGGCGACCACATAGGTTTCGTGCACCTGGGCGCGGGCGGCGCCCAGCGGATAGGTGGTGGGATCGATGACTTGGGCGCCCGGCGCGGGCTCGTGGTCGAATTCCGCTCGGCCGGACGGCTCGGACAGGCCGGCGAAGGCCGGCGCGGCCGGTTGCGGCGCCCAACCGCCGGCGCTCCAGGCGGAAAACCCGCGCGGCGAGGGCCCGCTTGCGGGCCGAAACCCGCCAAGCGCCGCGGCGGCCACCGTCGTCGAGGCGCGATGGCCAGCGCCCGCCAGGGCATGGCGCAGCGCGCCGATGATCAGGCCGCGCACCAGGGCAGGGTCGCGGAAACGCACCTCGGCCTTGGCCGGATGCACGTTGATGTCCACCAGCTCCGGCTCGAGATCGACATAGAGGGCCGCGGTCGGATGCCGATCGCGGGCCAGGAAGTCCGAATAGGCCGCGCGCAACGCCCCGGCGAGCAACCGGTCGCGCACCGGCCGGCCGTTGACGAACAGGTACTGGTGCGCCGCATTACCGCGCGAATAGGTGGGCAGGCCGGCATAGCCGGTCAGCGCCACCCCCTCGCGCTCCTGGTCGAGCCGCAAGGCGTTGGCCTCGAAGTCCGCGCCCAGCACGGCCGCCAGCCGCTTCAGCCGGCCCTCCGGTCCCTTGGCTTCGGGACCGAGGCGAAGCGTGCGCCGGCCGTCCAGATCGAGGCTGAAGCCGACCGCCTCGTGCGCCATGGCCTGGCGCTTGACCTCCTCGGCGACGGCCATGGCCTCGGCGCGTTCCGACTTCATGAATTTGAGCCGCGCCGGGGTGGCGTAGAAGAGGTCGCGCACCTCCACCCGCGCGCCATGATCCCCGGCGAAGGCCGCCGGCCGCGCCTGTTCGAGCGAGCCGGCCGCCGTGGAAAGGCTAAAGGCGTCACCGGCGCCGCGCGCCCGCGCGGTCAGGGTCAGCCGCGCGACCGAGCCGATCGACGGCAGGGCCTCGCCGCGAAAGCCGAGGGTGGCGATGCGCAGCAGATCAAACCCGCCCGCGGCGTCCGGGCTGAGCTTGGAGGTGGCGTGGCGCTCCAGCGCCAGCGGCAGTTCCTCGGCGCTCAAGCCCTGGCCATCGTCGGCGACCAGGATGCGCGAGAGCCCGCCGCCGTCGGCCTGCACCTCGATCCGGCGCGCGCCGGCGTCGACGGCGTTCTCGACCAGCTCCTTGACCGCGCTCGCCGGCCGCTCGACCACCTCGCCGGCGGCGATGCGGTTGACGGTCTCCGGCGGCAGGCGGCGGATGGGCATGGCCGCAGTCTAACCGATTCCACCCTTTCGTCGCAGGGGGTTAGGTTTTCTCGCGGTCAAGGTTGCAAGCGGGCGCATGAGCCGCCACCTTGGCCCCATGCCCTTAAAGACAGACCGCACCGCGCGGGGCGCGCGTGTTCTCGCCCTCGCCGGAGCCCTGCTGGCTGTCGCTTTTCCCGCCATGGCCGCGCCGCCCTGGTGGCATGTCACCTCCGGGCGCTCGGAGGTGTGGATCATCGGCGCGCCCAACCTGGCGCCGAAGAATTTCGCCTGGGACGACCGCGTCGTCCAGCAGAGGTTGAAAGGCGCGAACGCCCTGATCATCGAGCCGCAGTCCAAGGGCAGTCTGCTCGGCCTGGCCGGCGACCTGTTCGGCGCCGCCAAGGGCCTGCATTCCGACGCGCCGCTGGAAACCACCCTGCCGCCGGCCCTGCGCCAGCACTTCCAGGCGATACGGACCAGCATCGGCCAGGGCCCCGGCAAGTACGCCGGCTGGAAGCCCAGCGCCGCCGGCGTGCTTTTGACCAACGACTACCAAAAGGCCCAGAACCTGGAGACCGGCCAGACCGCCAAGCAGGTGCGTAAACTGGCCCGGAACGCGGGCGTTCACGAACTGGCGTCAGGTTCCTACGAGGGCGTACCGATCATCGCCGCCGCCGAGCAGCTCAGCACGACCGGCCAGCAGACCTGTCTCGCCGCCTCGCTGCACGAGATCGACCAGACCCCGGCGCATGTCCGGGTGGCGCAGGACTGGGCGCGCGGCGTGATCCGGCCCAATCCGACCGATCCGGCGGACCAGGCCTGTTTCAACGCCATGCCGCAGCTGAAAACCCTCAATGATCGGCTGATCGGCTCGGAGGCCCAGGCCGTGGTCGACGCCCTGAAACGCCCCGGCCGCTCTGTCGCCGTGTTCGATCTCGGCGCGACCACCATGCCCGGCGGCGTCCTGGACCGGATCCGCGCTCATGGCGTGACCGTTTCGGCGCCGGTCCCCTAAGGGCGTCCCGCCTGGAAAGGTCATCGCCTTCGGAAGGCCCGAACCCGAAGACGATGAAGAAGCGGCGCCGTCGAACCGCGACGGCCGATGCGCGCACAGCTTCATGTCCGCCATCTGCATCGCCGCGCTGTCATGGCTATGATTGATGAGTCCAGAGTCTAAGGTATTGGGCATGTAACCTTCCGTGGCTTGTCAACGAACTTTCCCTCGTTGACACTTTCGGCGTTGATGCGTGGCCGTTTTAGACGGGGCGCATCTCGCCGCCGAGTCAGGGGACGGTCGCGGCATTCGCGCCCTGCTCCTTGAACAAGGGGAGCGCCGCCGTCCGTGACCGAAACCCACCAAGAGGGCCTCTCGACAGCACTGGACTGGTACGCGACCATGCCCGATCCGGCGATGGCCGCCGACTATGCCGGTCAGGCCAGCATCCGGCGCTACACAGGCACGCCCCCCGAGATAAATCAGCCGGCGCTGAGCGATAACCTGATCTGTCTTCATCTGGGCGGCGCCAAGGAGGTCCGGCGCTGGCATGAAGGGCGCCAGCATATTCACACCGTGGACTTCGGCGCCTTGACCATCATGCCGGCCCACCAGACCAATCGCTGGCTGACCCACGGACCGATCGACTTTGCGCATCTGATGCTGAGCCCCGATCTGGTGCGCCAGGTCGCGATCGAGGAGTTCGACCTCGATCCCCACGGCTTCTCCCTCACCGATCCTGTCGGCTTCCGAGACCCGCATCTCGAGATGCTGTTCACCGAGCTTCTGAGCGCCATCGAGAGTCGTAACGCCTGTGGCCGTCTTTATGCCGACAGCCTGTTGGTCGTGCTGGCGGTGCGGCTGCTGCGCGGACACTCGAACCTCGCCAGCCCGGTGGCGGCCGAAAGGAATGTCTTGACCCGCCGGCGGGGCGGCCTGGCGCCCTGGCGACTGCAACGCGTCACGGAATACATGCGCGGCCATCTGGAGGCGGACATCAGCCTCGCGGACCTGACGGCGCTCGCAGGCCTCAGCCGGGCGCAATTCTTTCGCGCCTTCAGGCAATCCACCGGGCTTTCCCCGCATCGCTACCTGACGGCCCTTCGCCTCGACATGGCCAAAGAGCTTCTGAACGATCGCGAGCTGACGCCTTCCGACGTTCATCGCGCCGTCGGCCTGACCTCGCCGACGAGATTCACTTCGCTGTTCAGGCAACGCTTCGGCCTCACCCCCAAGGCGTATCGCGCGGCAAAGTCCTAGCGACAGAGGGCGCAAACGCCGAGCAGGTTGGCGACGGTCAGAGCGAGAGAATCGCATTTATTGAAGATAGTCTCAAAAGAAGACGCGGAATTCGTAGAAACAGGAACTCGAAGACGCTGGCCGGGCTTTGCACAGGAGTACCGGCGCCCCCGCCGCTCCGATCGATTTGCCTCAGTAGGTTCGATTAGGTCACGTCCTCTTCGAACATCATCCTGATCCACACGTTTGGCGGCGCCTGTCCTTTGGGACACGTCTTCAAAATTCAAAAAGGCATAGCTATGCTCAAGAAAGTTCTATCCGGGGTCCTGCTCGCCGGGATTTTCGCAACCGGCGCGACCGCCGCGGATATCGTCCAGGCGGCGAAGGCGGACGGCCATTTCACCAAACTGCTGGAGGCGAACCAGACCGCGGGCACGGCGGCGATCCTCGAAGGTCCCGGACCCTTCACGGTATTCGCCCCCAACGACGACGCCTTCGCCAAGGTCCCGCCTGACAAGCTGACCATGCTGATGAGCCCCAACAACCGGACCAGGTTGAAGGTGGCGCTCGCAAACCACGTGGTCACCGGCATCCTTTCCCAGGACATGATCGACCAGGGCCTGGGGCAGTCGGACGCCATCGTCGTGATGGCCGCCAACACCATGCCGCTGATCATCAAACGTGAGAACGGCGTGCTCACGGTGAACGGCACCCACGTCATCAAGGGCCCGATGAAGGTCGATAACGGCCTCATCTACGTCGTCGATACGGTCCTTTTGCCGGCCATGCCGGTCCAACCGAAATACTGAGGAACCCAAAATGACTGTTGAAGCGCGCGCCGCGCCCGGCGCATCCTATCGTGCGGTCGTCATCCAGCGCGGCGGGCTGGCGGCTTTCAGTCGCCTGGCCCTGCATTATTCCGTTGCGATCATCTTTCTCTGGTTCGGCTGCCTGAAGTTCACCGACTTCGAAGCCTCCGGCATCGCCCCGTTGATCATGAACAGCCCGCTGATCGGCTGGACGCATACGGCCTTCGGCATCGCCGGCGCGGCCAAGGTCATCGGCGTTGTCGAGATCGTCATCGGCCTGCTGATCGCCACGCGTCCCTTCAGCGCCCGCGCCGCGGCTGTCGGCGGGGTTCTGGGTGCGATCACCTTCGTGATCACGCTGAGTTTCATGCTGACGACCCCCGGCGTGATCCAACCCGGCGAAGCGGCGCCCTTTGCGCTTTCGGCGATGCCGGGCCAGTTCCTGCTCAAGGACTTGGTGCTGCTGTGCGCGTGCCTCTGGATCGCCGGCGCCTCGCTGGATACGGCCCAAGGTCGCGACTAGCCCGCGCCAGGACCGGCGGACGACCGACCGGCGCGCGCGAAAAGCGGCGCCAGGTCGCCTGTCCGGGCCGCCGGCGTCGCCGCACCCCCTTCAGCCAAGGTCAGATTCAAGGACGAACATAATGCCATCCTCGACCGCCGTGCGCCGGCCCGAAGAGATTGATGCTCCGTCCACGGACTCAGGTTTTGCCAGGGACGGGATCGCTGGCTTTTCCGCGCCGGAAAAATCCCGGCCGAGCAATCCCCTTTACGATGAACAGGACGCGGCTCTGTTCGAGGCGGTCTGCGGGCTTGCGGACTATTATCCGGCTCGCGCGCGTCAAAGCGGATGGGGAACGGTGGATCGCTGGGTCAGCGAGGCTCCCGCATTCGCCATGGGCCGGCCCAGACCGCCCGTTCGTCATGCCACCGGAGTCCTGAACCATGCGTCGAGCAAACCTGGCCAGGGGCGTCATCGCGGGCGTCGCCGGCGGGCTCATCGCCTCCTATGCCATGAACCGGTTCCAAAAGGCCTGGATAACGCTGGCCAGCGAGGGCGACGGCAAAAAGGCCAAGCCCGCGACCTTGAAGGTCGCAGACGCCGTTTCGAAAGCCGCCACCGGCAAGCTTGTGCCGGACAAGGCGCAGGACGCCGCCTCCAGCGCCGTCCACTATCTGACCGGTGCGGCGCTGGGCGCGCTTTACGGGGCCGCGGCCGAGACCTGGCCGGTGGTCGCCAAGGGCGCCGGCGTCGCCTACGGAACCGCGGCCTGGCTAGCCGTTGACGAGGGGCTGGTTCCCCTGATGGGATTTGGGCCACCCGCCGATGAGGTCCCCGCAAAGACCCATGCCTTCGGCTTGGTTTCCCACGCCGTTTTCGGAATGACGCTGGACCTTGTGCGACGGCTTGCGGCCAGACCTCGCAAATGGTGCGATCAGCGAGCCTTTTGATAGCGACCAGAAACCTAGGCGAGGACCTGCGTCCAAGCTGAAAGCCGGAAGACCCAAAGCGGGCGCGGCAAGACAACATCGAGGCGCAAGATCAGCAATCACATCTTCATGGCGGAGCTTGTCCAGCCGGTCCTGATCAAGGATGGCGGCCTCTTCCTCTGTTGCCAGGGCGACGGCGACATCGTCACCGATTGCGGATCGGGCCTCGGCCTCTTCCACCGTGATACCCGTTATCTCAGCCGCTACGAGCTGCGCCTGGGCGATGCGCCCGGCCTCACCCTGATGACCAGCGCCGCGCGCGGCCGGCAGTCGGTGCACGAAATGGCCAACACCGCCATCCGCCAGCTCGACGGCTCGCCGCTCGAGCTGCAGAGCTTCGGCGCGCGGCTCGAGCGTGTGGTGGACGGCGAGGCCCTGACGCTGAGCGACCGGCTGATCCTGCGCAACTATACCCCAGAGCCGATATCGTTCCGCGTCACCATCCTGATCGACGCGCTGTTCGAGGATCTTTTCGAATTGCGCGGCGCCAAGGCCAAGAAACGCGGACCCTCGCGCAGGCTCATCCCCACCTCGTCGGGCCTAGCCTTTCGCTATGACGGCGCGGACGGCGTCGTCCGTCGACTGGACGTGGTCTTTTCCCGCCCACCGCGTCTCAGCCGCCACCGCGGGGCCTGCCTGGCGGCGTTCGATATCCGTCTGGGCGCCCAGGCTAGCGACAGCCTCGACATCGTTTTCGCGGTGTGCGAGGCGGACTCGCCCGCGCCCTGCCCGGCGCCGCGTCCCGCCTTTTACGACGGGCTGAGCGCAAGGAGCGACAACCCGATCCTGGACCGGGTGATGCAGCGCTCGCTCCGCGACCTGACCCTGTTGGGCACCAGCCTGGAGGCCAGCTTCATCGCCGGCGGCATGCCCTGGTTCGTCGCCCCGTTCGGCCGCGACAGCATCCTGGCCGCCCTGCAGACCCTGCCCTTCGACGCCAGGCCCGCGGAAGGCGTCGCCAGGCTCTTTTGCGCCTACCAGGGCGCTCACGACGTAAAACGCACCGGCGAACAGCCGGGCAAGACCTTGCACGAGCTTCGGCTGGGCGCGATGGCGCGGCTGAAGGAGGTCCCGCACGATCCGAGCTACATGTCGGTCGATTCCACGCCGCTCTTTCTGATCCTGATCGGCCAGCACGCCGAATGGACCGGCGAGCTGGCCCTGTTCAACGCACTTCGGCCGGCGATCGACGGAGCGCTGGACTGGATGGCCCGCGAGACCCGGGACGACGGATATTTGAAATACAGCGGCCAGACCCCCGCCGGGCCGATCAACCAGGGCTGGAAGGATTCAACCTCCGGCGTCCCGCGCAAGGACGGCGGCGTGCCGCGCCCGCCGATCGCGCTCTGCGAGGTGCAGGGCTACGTCTATCAGGCCCGGGTCTCGATCGCCGCGGTGCTTCGGCGGGCCGGTGAGCCGAAAAAGGCCGAAGGCCTCGAAGCGGACGCCGCCGCCCTGAAACAGCAATTCAACCGCGATTTCTGGATGGAGGACGAGGGCTGCTACGCCCTGGCCCTGGAACGCGGCGGAAAACAGGTCACGGTGGTGACGTCCAATGCCGGCCAGGTTCTTTGGTCGGGCATTGCCGAGGCCGACAAGGCGGCGCGGACGGCCGAGCGCCTGACCAGGCCGGACATGGACAGCGGCTGGGGCGTGCGGACACTGTCGGCCCGGGAGAAGAGCTACAATCCGCTCAACTACCACCTCGGCAGCGTCTGGCCGTTCGACAATGCGCTGATCGTCGCGGGCCTGCGCCGCTACGGCTTCGACGAGGCCGCGGTGAAACTGGTCGACGCCCTGGTGGACGCCGCCTCGCACTTCACCCTTGGCCGCCTGCCGGAATTCTATGTCGGCTTTCAACGCGAACCGGATCTGACTCCCGCCCGCTGCCCCTTCGCCGAGCCCCTGCAGGCGTGGTCGGCGGGCGCCATGCCCTACATGGTGAGCGCCTTGTTGGGCCTGCACCGCAAGGACGGCGATCTGGCTTTTGAGCGGCCGCTCCTGCCCGGCGGCGTCAGCCGGCTTGCGCTTTGCGGCCTGTCTGTCGGCGCGGAACGGTTCGATTGCGAAATTGTCCGCCAGCCGTCGGGCGCGATCACGGCCAAAAGTCGACCGGCGCGAGACCCCAAGTCATGACCGAAAAACCCCTGGCCGCCCAGCGGGCGATCGTCACCGGCGCCTCTTCGGGCCTTGGCGAGGCCATGCCCATGCCTACGCCGGCGCCGGCGTCACCAGCGCAGCATCCATCGGCCAAGGACGGCGCCCAGAAGGCCGCATCCGAGCATGCCCAGGCTGTACCATAGGCTCACGAATATGAAGGTCGCCTCGGGACAGTGCAGGCCGTAGACAGTCGCCGCCAGCGCTCCGGAGAACAGCCCGCCGACGAGGCCGGCCAGGATCGGTTTCGTCGGCGCCAGGCCTCTCAGAACGAGCAGCGTCATCAAGGTCGTCGGGGCGCCCAGGACGAAGATATTGCGGGAGCAAACGGTCCAAGACCCGCCCTTGAGCGCCGCCACCTGGCCAGCCGGATCCAAATGGCTGAATTGCGCCGCCGCAATGGCCGCGAACCCCGCGAACACGATCGCGGCCATGGTCAGCGCAACGGGCGCGGAGTGCTCCGGGCGGGCCAGCCGTCTTGTCGCCGTGTAGAAACAGGCGGCCAGCGCCGCCGTGAAGGCCGCCTTGATCCAGAAAAACCCACCCTGGACAGCCAGGCCAAGGTCCGGGCGCAACCCAAGCCATGCGAGCACCAGAGCCCCCGCGACCAGAGCGCCCGCGGCCGCAACCAGGCTGAGGCGGCGCTCCGGCGCGCCGCGCGCGACTGGGCCGCTGTCGACCGCCAGCAGATCGATGAGCTCGTCAGTCCGCACCACGAAGCCTCCCGGCCAGGCGCTTCAACGCACGATGCAGGGCGACCTTCGCCGCGCCTTCCGAAACCCCCACCGCCGCTCCAGCCTCCGCCAGATTGAAGCCCCTGACCTTCACCGCCTCGACCAGGGCTCGCTGGCTTGGCGTCAGGCCGAACATGGCGCGTGTCAGGTCCAACCCGTCGTCCGAGGCGCTGGCGGGCGCCGAGAGGAAGTCCTCGAAGTCTTCCAACGGCGCCGCCGCGTTGATCTTGCGCCGCCGCCAATGGTCGATGAGCTTGTAGCGCGCGATCGCGTAGGCCCATGCGGTGAACGGCCTTGAGCGGTCGTAGCTGGCTCGCCGCATGTGCACCGCCAGAATGGTCTCCTGTACGAGATCCTCGACATCGACCGAATTTGCCGACATACGGCGCGCGAAATATGACCTCAGCCGCAGGCTCAGCCCCGCCAGCAGCTGCCGATGCGCGCCTGCATCGCCATCGAGGCCGCGAAGCATCAGGTCCTTCAGATGGGCCTCGGTCTCTTCCACGCGCTTCCCTAGTTCGGCCGGCGGCGCACAGGGTTACATAAAATCTTGCGGACGCCCAAGCCGCGGGGCCTGGACCGCGAATTTGCTTCGGCTAGAGCGTAACCAATCGCGGTCGCCGACGAATTCACTCCCAGATCGCCCTGGCTTTGAGCCGGCGCGACACTGCGAGGGAGATTGTCATGCAGCCGAGACACAAAGGCCGCGGCCTGCCTATCGCCGGGATCGCCCTTGCGGCGTCGATGCTCGGCGCGGCTGGCCCGGCGCTCGCCGACCAACAGCCCACGGTCGTCGAACTCTATACCAGCCAGGGATGCTCTGACTGTCCTCCGGCCAATGCGGCGGTGGCGACCTTCGCCGATCGGCCGGATGTCCTGACGCTCAGCTTCGGCGTCACCTATTGGGATGACCTGGGCTGGAAGGACACTTTCGCCCGCCCGCAATACACCCAGCGCCAATGGGACTATGCCCGCGGCCTTCACCACGCCGACGTCTTCACCCCCCAGGTGGTGGTCGATGGCCATGCCGACACCACCGGACAGTCGCCCGCGATGATCGAGCCGTTGATCCGCGAGGCCAAGGCCCAGCGCGCCGGCCAGCCGCAAATTCATCTCCAGCCCGGCAAGGTGCAGATCGCCGCCGCCCCCCCGTCGCGTGCGGCCGCCCAGGTCTGGCTGGTGCGCTATGACCCCCATGTCGTGCAGGTTCCGGTCCGGCGTGGCGAGAACGGCGGCAAGACCCTACCGCACCGCGACGTCGTCTTCGAACTCGTCAAGCTGGGCGACTGGAGCGGGCCGGCCAGGAGCTTCGAGCTTAAGCCTGGCGACGCCAACCTGAAGACCGCCATCCTGGTGCAGGCGGGTCCCGGCGGCCGGATCATCGGATCGGCGAAGGGATGAGCCGTCCGGCCCATCGCGCCATGCGATTTTTCGACGCGTTGCACCCTTGAGTCTCAAAATCGAAGCCCACACCAGATCGTCGCGCCGATTGCCGCGTTGCTTATCCTGCGCCGAAGCTCCGCTTTGGCGCTCAACCCCGCGAGGGCGCCCTCGCACCAAGGAGATTTCCAACCATGAAGACCGCTAAACTCGCCTCGATCGGCGTCGCCGTCGCCGCGCTCATCGGGGCGGTCAGCCTCGCCGCGCCGGCCTCGGCGGCCATGATGTCCTCTCACGACAAGATGATGATGAAGTCGTGCATGGGCATGTCCAGCGAAGCCATGATGGCCGATCACAAATGCATGTCCATGATGCACAAGATGCACATGTCCGATTCCGACATGAAGATGATGATGTCGTGCAAAGGCATGTCGCACGACGACATGATGAAGAACAGCGACTGCATGTCGATGATGAAGTCGCATCCCGGCATGATGGAGTCGGGAACCTAGTCTTCGGGCTCTGATCCGCGCCCCCGTCCTTGGGGGCGCGGCCCTCCGCCAAGACCGGCATCATGACAGCAACCGATTCAAGACAGACATTTTCGCAGTCCGCGCGAGCCGCGCCGGCTGAGAAAATCTACCGGCACAGGCTGATCACGCGCCTGACCCACTGGATCAACGTCATATGCATCGCGCTTCTGCTGATGAGCGGCATGCAGATCTTCAATGCCCACCCCCGCCTCTATTGGGGTCAGTATGGCGCCGACGCCGACCACGCCTTCCTTGAGATGGGCGCCGTCGACAACGGCCACGGCGGGATGACCGGAATCACCCGCATCGGCGGCCTGACCTTGCAGACCACCGGGGTGCTGGGCGTCTCCACGGTCGGCGGCCAGCAGGCCGAGCGCGGCTTTCCCGCCTGGCTGACCCTGCCCAGCCAGCAGGATCTGGCGAGCGGCCGCACCTGGCACTTTTTCCTGGTCTGGGTCTTCGTCATCAACGGCCTGGCCTATCTGATCTTCAGCGCCATCAGCGGCCATTTCCGCCGCGATATCGCCCCAAGACCGGCGGAGCTCACGCCCAGAAGCCTGCTCGCGGACGTCTGGGACCACATTCGCCTCAAGCACCCGACCGGCGAGGCGGCCAAGCGCTACAACACCCTGCAGAAACTGACCTATATCGCGGTGATTTTCCTGATCCTGCCGATGATGGTTCTGACCGGGCTGACCATGTCGCCGGGAATAGACACGGCGGCGCCATGGCTGCTGGACCTTCTCGGCGGCCGCCAGTCGGCGCGGAGCCTGCACTTCATCACCGCCAACCTGATCGTCCTCTTCGTCCTGGTCCACGTCACCGAAGTGTTCATCGCCGGGGTGTGGAACGAGATGCGCTCGATGGTCACCGGCTGGTATGTCGTCCGCAAAGGGTCCGCCCATGACCGGTCTTAGGCTCTCGCGCCGCGGCCTGATCGCGGCGGGCTCGGCCACCGCCGGCGGCCTGCTGTTGAGCGGCTGCGACCGGTTTTCCGAAGCCCCGAGCGTCCAGCGCTTCCTGGGCTCGGCGGAGTGGCTGAACCTGCATGCGCAGCGGCTTCTGCTGAGCGGCCAGCCGCTGGCGCGCGAGTTCTCCGCGCGCGACCTGTCGCCGGTCTTCAAGTCCAACGGCACGTCCATGCCGGCCGATCCGGCCTATCACGCCATGATGGCCGACAACTTCGCCCACTACCGCCTGCAGGTCGGCGGGCTGGTCTCGCAGCCGGCGGCCTGGTCGCTGGCCGATCTTCGCGCCCTTCCCTCCCGCACCCAGATCACCCGGCATGACTGCGTCGAGGGCTGGAGCGCTATCGGCAAATGGACCGGGCCGCAGCTTTCCCTGATCCTCAGGGCCGCTGGCCTGGCGTCCAACGCCCGCTATGTCGTCTTCCACTGCGCCGACGACCTGGACCAGTCCACCGATGGATCGGGCCTCTATTATGAGAGCGTCGATCTGTTCGACGCCTTCCACCCTCAGACCATCCTGGCCTACGATATGAACGACAAGCCGCTGGCGGTCCCGCATGGGGCGCCGGTGCGCGTACGCGTCGAGCGGCAGCTGGGCTATAAGCACGCCAAATATGTCATGCGGATCGAGGTGGTCGACAGTCTGGCCAGATTCGGCCAGGGCCGCGGCGGCTACTGGGAGGATCGCGGCTACCAGTGGTATGCCGGAATCTGACTAACGAGCGGCCCGGCGCCGACGCCGGTCGAGCGTCGATCCGATCCACCGCGGCGAAATTATGCGCTCGACGATGGCCTACCAGAAGCCCTCCCCCTCGATGGGGGAGGGTTGGGTGGGGGTGTGGCCGCTGGGTTTGGGGATGAACGCAAATGGGCGCCGGCGCCCGACAGCGGCGTCTCATCCGCGCACGGCCTAGAGGCCCGGCAGCTTGACCTTGTGGTCCTTGGGCGCTTCGCGGGCGATGACGATCGCCTTGCCGCCGGTCAGTTTCTGAATGCGCTGGGTTTCCTCGGCCGCGTTGATCGGCGCGGGCGTCGTCGCACCGGCCTGATCGGCGGTAAGAGCCGTGGGTTCCGCGGACGGCTTGCCCTTGCGCCAGAACATCACCCAGTCGGCGAAGCTCTTGTCCTTGTGCGAGATCGCGCCGAACTCGTCGTCGACGACGTAGCGGATCATCGGATCGGCGGTGTCGGCGCCGGCCTTGGTGGCCAGGAGCTTCTCGCCCTCGGAGCGGCTTTCCGCGGCGCGTTGGCCGAGCAGGGCCACCCGGGCCTGGCTTTCCGGCTGCAGCTCCTGCGGCCGCGGTTCGCCCGGCGACGGCGGCCGCAGCGAATAGTCCGGCGGCACCACCAGCGGCGCCTTGCTCACGACGCGGAACTCGTCCGGGACAACCTTGACCAGGCCGAGCGCCTGGCGCGTGCTCTGGCAGCCGGCCAGGGCCGTCCCCGCAACCAGCAGCGCAACCGTCGCCACGCGATTGAAACCCATCGAACTCATGCTCCTTCGGAAGCGCCCCGGCGTCTCGATAGCGCATTCCGACCATCGGCGCCAACGGGCTAGGGCGTCGCAGCCCTCGGCGGCAGCAGGCTGTCGAGCACAAGCAGGGCGACGCCGACACTGATCGCGCTGTCGGCGAGGTTGATGACCCAGGGGAAATAGGGACCGGTAAAGTGCAGGTAGTCGAACACCTGGCCCCAGCGCACGCGATCGATGATGTTGTTGCCGATCGCGCCGCCGATGATGAGGCCGATCGCCGCGGCGCTCAGCCGCCGATCGATGCGCCGCACCCACAGGATCAGCGCCACCACGACGCAGGCGGCGAATCCGACCAGCAGCCATCGGCCGAGGTCTCCGTGGGCGCGAAGCAGGCCGAAGGCGACGCCGCGGTTCCAGACGCTGTTCAACTCAAAGAAGGGAACGAGCGGGACTGGCCCGCGGTCGACCAGGTCGAAGGGCCCGAGCAGCCAGGCCTTGATCGCCTGGTCCAACGCCACCACCAGCGTCGCCAGGCCGAAGGCCAGCCAGCCATTGGCGTTGATCAGGGGCGTGCGGGCGCTAGCGGCCATGCCGAGCATCCCACAGGGCCACGGCGTCGGCGTCACGCAAGGAAAGGTCCGGATAGCGGGGATCTGCGCCGACCTCGGGCAGGACGCGCCAGGACCTCGCGCATTTGCGGCCCTCGGCGCGCACCGGTTCGACGGCCACGCCCGGCGCCTCGTCGAGGCGGAAGGCGTCGGCCGGTCCGTCGCCGGCCATCAGGCTCGCCTGGCTGGTGCGGAAGACCTCGGCGGCGTCAAGGCCGTCGAAGGCGGCCAGCAGCGCCGGATCGGCGATCCAGACGCGCGGCGCGGCCTCCAGCGCCGCGCCGATGCGCTTGTCGCGCCGCTCGACTTCCAGCGCGCCGGTGACCGCGCGGGTGACCGCCTGCACGCGCTCCCATCGCGCCGCCTCGACGTCGTTGCGCCAGTCGGCGGGGGTGTCGGGGATCACGCGCAGGGCGTTCGGACCTGAGTCGGGGAAGCGCGTCTCCCAGGCTTCCTCCATGGTGAAGGCGGCCAGCGGCGCCAGCCAGGCGGTCAGCCGCTCGAACACCAGGTCCATCACCGTGCGGCAGGCGCGGCGGCGCAAGCTGTCGGGCCGGTCGCAGTAGAGGACGTCCTTGCAGATGTCGAAATAAAGCGCCGAAAGGTCGTTGGAGCAGAAGTCGGCCAGCGGCCGCCAGACGTCCTGGAACCGATAGCTGCCGTAAGCCGCGCGCACCTCCCCATCCAGCGCCCAGAGCCGATGCAGGATGAAGCGCTCCAGCGGCGGCATGTCGGCGGGCTCGACCCGCTCGGCGTCGTCGAAACCGTCGAGGGCGCCCAGCAGATAGCGGACGGTGTTGCGAAGCTTGCGATAGCCGTCGACCGTGGTCTGCAGGATGGCCGGACCGATCCGCGTGTCCTCGGAATAGTCGACCATCGCCACCCACAATCGCAGGATCTCCGCCCCGCTCTGGCGGATGACATCCACCGGGTCCACGGCGTTGCCGAGCGATTTGGACATTTTTTCGCCGGTCTCGGTGACCGTGAACCCGTGGGTCAGGACCGACTCGTAGGGCGCGCGCCCGCGCGTGCCGCAAGCCTCCAGCAGCGAGGACTGAAACCAGCCGCGGTGCTGGTCGGAGCCTTCCAGGTAAAGATCCGCGGGCCAGCGGGTGTCGGCGCCCTGGCGTGGGGCGCCGTCGGACCAGGGAGAGAGGTTCTGAGCGGCGCGGCTCTCCAGCACGAAGGCGTGGGTCGAGCCGGAGTCGAACCAGACGTCGAGAATATCTTCGACCTTTTCGTAGCGGTCGGGATCGTGATCGCCGAGAAAGTCGCGCGCTGGCCTCGTGAACCAGGCATCGGCGCCCTCCGCGGCGATCAGGTCGACGATCCGGGCATTGACCTCGGCGTCGCGCAGGGGCTGGCCGCTGGTCTTGTCGACGAACATGGCCAGCGGCGAGCCCCAGGCGCGCTGGCGGCTGATCAGCCAGTCGGGCCGCGTCTCGACCATGGCGCGGATACGGTTTCGGCCGGCCTCCGGATAGAAGGCCGTAGCCTCGATCGCCTCCAGCGCCGTCTCGCGCAAGGTGCGCCCGCCATGAAGATTGTCGTTCAGCGGCTCGTCCATACGGATGAACCACTGCGGGGTGTTGCGGAAGATCACCGGCGCCCTGGAGCGCCAGGAGTGAGGATAGGAATGCTCAACCCGGCCGCGCGCGAGCAGATTGCCGGCCTCGATGAGCTTTTCGATCACCGCGTTGTTGGCCGGCCCGAACTTTCCGGCCTTCTTGCCTTCGGTTTCGAGGACTTTCAGCCCGCCGAACAGCGGGACGTCCGGATAGTAGGCGCCGTCGGCGTCGACGGTTTCGGGAATCTCGCGGTGGCCGTGCGCCAGCCAGACCGCGTAGTCGTCGGCGCCGTGGCCGGGAGCTGTGTGGATGAAGGCGGTCCCGACGTCCTCGGTGACGTAGTCGCTGGCCAGCAGCGGCACCGGAAAGTCGTAGCCCTCATCGAGGGCGGCCAGGGGGTGGGCGCAGACCATGCCGGACGGATCGACCGCCTCCGCCCGCGTCCAACGCGTCACCTGTGCGGCCGCGCGCACCTCGTCGGCCAGCGCCTCGGCGACGATCAGCCGGTCGCCCGGCTTGGCCCAGGGCTCGAAAGGCAGGTCGGGATCGATCGCATCGACCTGATAGACGGCGTAGGCGATGTCCGGGCTGTATTGGATGGCGCGGTTGGCCGGCAGGGTCCAGGGCGTCGTGGTCCAGATCACCACCGCGGCGCCCAAGGCCGCGTCCGGCCCTTCGACCACCGGGAACTTCACCCAGACCGTCGGGCTCACATGGTCGTGGTATTCGATTTCGGCGTCGGCCAGCGCCGTGCGTTCAACGGGGCTCCACATGACCGGCTTGGAGCCGCGATAGAGCTGGTTCGACATCAGGAACCTGTGGAACTCGGCGACGATGGCCGCCTCGCTCGAATAGTCCATCGTCGAGTAGCGCCGCTCCCAATCGCCCAGGACGCCGAGGCGCTTGAAGCCCTCCATCTGGATGCCGATCCAGCGGTCAGCCTCTTCACGGCAGCGGGCGCGAAACTCCGCCCTGGAGACATCATCCTTGCGCCGGCCCTTGGCGCGAAGGTCTTCCTCGACCTTCCATTCGATCGGCAGACCGTGGCAGTCCCAGCCGGGAAGGTAGTCGACGTCGTAGCCGAGCAGAAAGCGCGAGCGGACGACGAAATCCTTCAGCGTCTTTTGCAGCGCATGGCCGATATGGATGGCGCCGTTCGCATAGGGCGGGCCGTCGTGAAGCACATAGAGCGGCGCGCCCGCCGCCTGCCGGGCCTTGCGCAGGGCCGTATAGAGGTCCTGCTCGGTCCATCGCCCAAGGATTTCCGGCTCTTTTTTCGGCAGGCCGGCGCGCATGGGAAAGGGGGTCTGCGGCAGGAAGACGGTCTCGCGATAGTCGCGGCCGGCTGTGGTGTCGGGTCTGGCGTCGCCAGGAGAATCGGGGGGGGCCATGGTCGGCTCCAGCATGGGTTCGAACAATCAAGCGGACAACCCGGCGCGCGCCGCTTTTTGGCGGCGGCTTCACGCCGGGCGGTTAATTCGAATCCTGGGAACCCTGCTCATGCCGGCGCTGTACCAGAGCCGGGCCGCGGGCGCGAGCCCTTCGAGGCGGATCATACGGTGTCGTAGAAATTTCCGCTTGCCGTTGCGGCGCCCCCGCTTCATCAGTTTTCGCCAAGAGCGCCGCGCGCAAGCGGCGACGGGACGGGAGAGGACGACATGGCGAGCCTCACGGCGCTGGACGAAAAGACCGGACGCAAATTCTATCTCGACGATCCGGACGACTTGAAGCCGGGTGAAAAGCTCACCTTCATCCTCAACCTGCACGGCGGCGGCTCGGTCGGCGCCTGGCAGCGGGCCTATTTCCCGGCCGTCGATTACAAGGACAAATACCGGCTGGTCATCGCCACGCCGTCCGCCGCCACCAAGGAGCCCTCGCGGCGCTGGGTCGGCGAGGCCGACGACGAGCACCTGCACAACATCGTCGACTATGTATTCGACAAGTACGGGCCGGAAAACATCAAGAATTTCTGGCTGGCTGGCCATTCCCAGGGCGGCATGACCTCAAACCGGCTGCTGCGCGACGATCCCTTCTTCCAGGACCGCGTCGATGGTTGGCTGAGCCTGTCCGGCGGCCGCATGGGGCCGGCCGAGCGCGCGCCCGGCTTCGGCCCGCCCCTGCCGCCGGGCCAGACGTTCAACATGCCGCGGCCGGCGCCGGGCGGTCCGCCGACCTGCGACTTCTCCTTCATCTACACAACCGGCGAGCACGAGATCGTCGCCCTGCCGGAAACCTCGCCCTGGGCGGAGAAATACGGCGCTGGCCCGCGCGAACGGCGGCCCGACATCGTCGACACCGAACCCGGCCAGATCCATGACACCGGCCGCCAGGAATTTTCCACCAAGGGCTGGGGCCTGCTGCCGCGCCCGGGCGTAGCCGAGGTCTATGTCTATCCGAACGGCAAGGACGGCCGCGTGGTCGCCGACGTGGTCCGCCTCGGCAAGGGCCACACCGAGGGCCTGGAGCCGAGGGTGACCGAGGAACTGATCAAGCTGATGGTCTCGGCGAGCGGCGGCAAGGCGCGCACGGCGGCCAAGGCC
The DNA here is from genome assembly GCA_965277425.1 of Caulobacteraceae bacterium. GTDB lineage: Bacteria > Pseudomonadota > Alphaproteobacteria > Caulobacterales > Caulobacteraceae > Poindextera. Next base: position 763,804 of record CBDICR010000005.1, on the reverse strand, counting down.
GGCGCCCAGGCATGACGACGCGGCGCTAGACTTCGTAAAGGGCGTAGAAGAGTTCGATCGGCGCGGTCGTCCGCAGCGCGGGCAGCGGAAAGGCGCGCCAGGGCGCCGCGACATCGACCGTCTCGATGTTGCGCAGGAAGGCGGCGCGCAGGTCGGGCTTCACGGCTTCGCGATGGTCGAGGAACTGGCCCCAGCTCGACGTGCCGCCCAGGCGCACCGGGGTCGGCGGCGGCGAGCGCGAAGCGCCATAGGCCGCTGGAAACAGCCGGCGATAGGCGTCCAGGTTATAGAGCCACGAGCCGCCCTGGACGCCTGCGGTGTCCGGCCAGGTTTCGCGAACGAAAGCGAACATGGTTTTCAGTTCGGCGCGCCGTCGCGGCGCCTTGGCGCGGCTGAGCGGGCCAATGCCGTCGGCGCTGTCGCGATTGCTGAAGTGGATCTGCACGGCGCCGCGGTCGTTCGGCGGGTCGCAGCCGAAACAGCCGAAGGCGCGGCGGTCCGCCGGCGGGATGTCCTCAGGCGCGGTGAGGTAGAAGGTCTTGGTCCAGCCGAGACGCCGTTCGGGAGACCCCAGCCGCTCGATCTCGGCGACATAGGCCAGCCATTCCGGCGGCGCCGGGCCGACGCCCCCATGGCCGAGCCCGAAACGCCTTTGCAGATTGGTGTAGCGCGTCAGGGCCTCGGCCAGCGGGATCGCGGCGCGCGCCGCCATCTGTTCGGCGAAATGGAGCTGTAGCGCGAAATAGTCGCCAAGCCGCTCGGCCCTGGCGCGTCGTTCGGGGTCTGGCGCGGGACTCAGAGGCGGCGCCATCCCGTTGCGACTCCCAAAGGCGAGAAGCCGAGCCTAACCGGCCAAGGCACGGCGTCAACGGCGCCCGTCTATGAGTCCGGCCTGGCGCACTGCTGCGAGACTGTCACCAACGGAGCCTAAAGCAGCCTCAAAGCCGTTGTAGGCACGCCGCAGCCACGTTGAGTAGGGAGTCTTTCGCATGGTCCAGGCGATTACGGTGGCGCCCAGCGCCGACGGATGGACAGTCAGGTCCGAGGCTTTCGACAGCGAGATGTTCTTCCGCTCCGGCGCTGCCGCCGAGGCCGCCGCCTGCAGCCTCGGAACCCGCATCGCCCAGGTGGGCGCGGCGGTGGAGATCCATATCTTCCTGCGCAATGGCGCGCTCGGCGGCCGCTATGTCTGCACGCCTCACAGCGGCGACTATACCCGATCCTAGGGACCCCCGCTTCGCCGCGCCGCCTGACGCCGCGCCTAGTGGGTCGTCAGATCCGGCAGGCCGAGAATGCGTTTGGAAATGATGTTCCACTGCACCTCCTGGGAGCCGCCGGCGATGCCGCCGGCCTTTGAGGACAGCACCAGCCGGGTCGCGGCCAGCTCCTCGGGCGTGAAGGCGTCTTCCGCCCAACCCAGGCCCTGATGGCCCATGATCTCCATGGTCAGCTCGGGGCCGTCGCGACGCAGGAAGGACCCGACATTCTTGATGATCGAGGTGACGGCGCTTGGGCCGCGATTGCTCCCCTGGCGCTCGGCCGTGATGCGCGCCAGCGTCTGCTGGAAGGCCTTCTGCTCCATCTCGAACAGGATGATGCGCTGGCGCAGATCGCGGTCGGCGATGCGGCCGGTCTCGTCCAGGCCGACATAGGTCTTGGCGAGATCGGGCAGACCCGGGCTCGAGCCGCTCCGCGCATTGCCCGAACCGATGCCGTTGCGCTCGTGCTGCAGAAGCCGCTTGGCGATGGTCCAGCCGCCGTTCAGCGGTCCGACCAGGTTCTCCTTCGGGACCTTCACGTCGGTGAAGAAGGTCTCGCAGAAGGGCGAGGCTCCGGAGATCAGCTTGATCGGCCGCGTCTCGACGCCCGGCGTCTTCATGTCGATCAAAAGGAAGCTGATGCCCTCGTGCTTTTTCGTCGGATCGGTCCGCACCAGGCAGAAACACCAGTCGGCGAGATTGGCGCCCGAGGTCCAGATCTTCTGGCCATTGACCAGATAGTGGTCGCCCTTGTCTTCGGCCCTGGTCTGCAAGCCGGCGAGGTCGGACCCGGCGCCCGGCTCGGAAAAGCCCTGACACCAGCGCAGATCCGCGTGGACGATGGGCGGGATATGCCGCTGCTTCTGATCCTCCGTGCCGTATTCCAGCAGCGTCGGGCCGAACATCATCACCCCCATGCCGCCGATGGGGTTGGCGGCGCCGATGGCCGCCATCTCCTCCGCCAAGACCCGCGCCTCGGCGGGGTTCAGTCCACCGCCGCCATAGGCTTTCGGCCAGGTCGGGACGCCCCAGCCCTTTTCACCCATCTTTCGGCGCCACGCCTCGTCGTCGTCCGTCGGCTCGCGCGCGCCGCCGACAGCGACGGTGGACCCCGCAAAGGCCAGGCTGCGCGGAAAATTGTCGTTCAGCCAGGCGCGCACCGGGGCGCGGAAGGCGTGCGTTTCGGTATCGGCGCCGAAATCGGCCATGAGCGTGTCCTCCGGGACTTTTTCGAAGGCTAGGACCCTGGCCGCCGCCCCGTCAACGCAATTGCCGCCGCGCTTGACGAGAACGCTTCGGCGGGTCGAACCTCGCCTGAGCAAACAAAGGTGGGCCGCGCCTGAACGATCGGCCCTTCAGGGAGCAGGTTCATGACCGACACCGCGAGCGAACTCGCCGGCGAATTCCGAGCGCCGCGCAATCTTTTCCAGCACGTTGCGGGAACCACGCCGGGCGCTGGATCGATCCACAACGACGCCGTCGCCTCCAAGCTGGGCTTCAAGGGCGGCACGGTGCCGGGCTCGGTGCATATGAGCCAGTTCGTGCCGCTGATTTTGAAGATCTACGGCCCGTCCTGGTTCGAGCACGGCGACCTCTCGGCCTTCTTCACCCAGGCGACCGTCGACAACGAGCGTGTCCGCGCCACCGCCGAGCCGGGCGACCAGCGCGCGCGCCTGCGTCTGTTCAACGAGCCGGGCGATCTGATCTGCGAGGCGACGGCCAGCGTCACGCCGCCGGATGCCGGCGCCGAACTCGTCCGCCGCATGGCCTCGCAGGAGCCGGCCGTCCCCGGCCGTCTGCGCATACTGGCCGATTTGAAGGTGGACGACGAACATCGCGACATCCCACTGCGGCTCAGCCGCGATCTGCTGACGCGCACGCTGGAGACGATCACCGAGGACATCCCGGCCTATCACGACGAGCAGGCCCTGCCGCCGGGCTTGGTCGTCCACCTGGCCCACGGCGTGCGTTCGGTGGTGCTTGGCCAGCAGAAGCAGGCGGTCGGCCTGTTCGGCGCTTTGGAGATCCGCCACCTGCACGGGCCGTTCCACGCCGAGACCGACTATGTCGCGCGCACGAAAATCCTGAAGCTCAGCGAAAGCCCGCGCACCGAAAACGTCTGGTACGATGTCGCCATCGCCGACGCGAAGACCAGGCAAGAGGTGGGCGTCGTGCGCTTCCTGATCCGGCTTATGAAGGGCTCCTCGCCGCTCTGGGCGGAGGAAATGAAGGCAAAGAGCGCTCAATAGGCTGAATTCGCCGCCCAACCACGCGGACGCGGCCTGACAGGATGTCCTTGCGGACGGCAAGCCCGCTTGCCGGCTAGGCGGCGGCCCAGCGGTCGGGGTCGAGCATGGCCGGGTCGTCCAGGGCCATGTCGTCCCAGTCGAGATCGGGCGGCGGGCTGAGCGCCGCGGCGATGATCGCCTGCAGTTCCGCCGCGCTGGTGACGCTGACGATCACCGAGGAGGCCTCCGGGCGCGACAGCGCGAAGCCCAGCGCCGCCTGCAGGGGATCGGAGCGGCCCTCGGCGATCATCCGTCGCACCCGGGAGAGGCGCGAGGCGGCGCCCTTCAGCGGCCCCGGCACCCGGTCCGGCGGCAGGAACAGGATGCCTTGCAGGAAGATCGAGCGCAGCTGCACCTCGACCCCCCAGTCGGCCAGTGTGGCGAGCGTGCCGTCGACTAAAAGGCGCTGGTCGAGCAGGCTGGCCGGCGCCTGGATGATGTCCGGCTTGAAGCGTTTGACGACGCCGAGCGGGTCGTCGGAGGCGAAGACCGAGACGCCGACATATTGAAACAGGCCCAGGTCGCGCAGCTTCAGCAGCCTGGCCCACATTTCCGGCCCGTGCGGGCCGAAGAGGTCGCCGGCGGCCTGGACGATGATGGCGTCCGCCCGCTCCAGCTTGAGCCGGCGGAGCGCGGCCCTGGCCTCGGCCTCGATGTGGTCGGGACCGCGGTCGGCGCGGCCGGTCTTGAGCACGACACGGAAGCGGCAGGGCCTGGGAAGCTGCTCGCCGACCACATCGTCGGCATAGGTCGAGCCGCTCGAGGTGTCGAATACGGTTAGGCCGGAACGGGCGGCAAGGTTGAGGATCTCGCCGATTTCCGCCTCGGGCGAACGGCCCCGCGCGGTCGCCGAACCGCCGAGGCGGAACTGCGCGGCGCCGAAACCCAGCTTTGAAAGCGATACGCTCACGAAGAACCCCACCGGCGGCTTTTGCCTTGATCGGAGCTCGACCATGCTCCGAAACGATTAAGGAAGCGGAATTGAGCGGGGTTAATCACGTCTGAAAAACTTGACGCAGCCCTCGCCGGGGCCAACCTCCAAGGCCATGGAATTCAATCTTCCGGAATGGCCGCTGTTCGGCCTCGATGAGGATGTGCGTCCGGCGCTGCGGCGCGCCTCGGACATCGGCGAGCCCGCGGCGCTGGTCACCCTCTATCGCGTCGAAGGCGGCGGACCGCGACCGCCGGGCACGCAGATGATCTTCGCCGAGGGCCTGGTGGCGGGCTTTCTGTCCGGCGGCTGCGTCGAGGGCGATGTGGCCATTCACGCGGCCGAGACCCTGGCCGATGGCGAACCCCGGCGGCTGATCTATGGCGAAGGCGGTCCCTGGCCGGACATCCAGCTGCTTTGCGGCGCGCGCATCGAGATCCTGGTCGAGCGGGTCGCGCCCGACGACGTCGCGGCGGCGCGGCTGCTCGCCCTGATGGACGAACGCCGGCCGGCCGTGTGGAGCACCGATGGCCGCGCGCGCAGCGTCGAGGTCGGCGCCTTCGCCGCCCGCGACCTCTGCCTGGCCTCCGAAGACCCCTTCCGGGTCGCCCGGTTGCACGAACCCAAGCCCAGGCTGGCGGTGGTCGGCGCCGATCCGACCGCTTTGGCCATCGCCACCCTCGGCGCCCAGGCGGGGTTCGAGACCACGCTGATCCGGCCCAAGGGGCCCATCGAGCCGCCGCCCCTGGCCGGCGTCGCCTATAGCCGCGCCGAGCCGGCGGAAGCCTTCGCCGAGGTGGGGATCGATCCCTGGACCTCGATCGCCATCGCCACACACGATTGGGATACCGACCAGGACGCCCTGACCGCCGCCCTGCCGTCGCCCGCCTTCTATATCGGCGTCCTGGGCGCCAAGCGGCGGCTGCCGGAGCGGTTCGCGCGCCTGAGCGCCGCCGGCGTCACCGACGCGCAGCTGGCCCGGCTGCGCGCGCCGATCGGGCTCGATCTCGGCGGCAAGGCGCCCTGGGAGGTGGCCGTCTCGGTGATCGGCGAGATCGTCGCGGAAAAGGCGGCCGGCTACAGCCGGTCGAGCACCAGCACATCGACCACCGCGCCCACCGCGCCGACGGGCGCGCCGATCCCGCGCCGAATGAGCGCCCCGGATTCGGCGAAGACCTTGACCAGCGAGGAATCCTGATCGCCCATCGGCTCGGCCCAGAGCGCGCCCTCGGACGATGACAGCCGCGCCCGCGCCCAATGCTCGCGACCGCTATTGGCCGGCATCTGGCCTTTCAGCCGCGCGCTGGCAAGGCTCGGGCCAGGCTCGCCCCCCTGCATCGCCGCCAGCAGGGGCCGAAGGAAGAGCTCGGCGCAGACCAGGGCCGAGGCCGGGTTTCCGGGCAGGCCGAGCACGCGGCGCCCATCGCCGAGGACGCCGAACCAGGTCGGCTTGCCCGGCCGAACGCGGACGGTTTCCACGCTGAGCTCAAGGCCCAACCGCCCAAGCGCGGGCTTGACCAGGTCGTGATCGCCCACCGAAGCGCCGCCGAGGGTGACGATCAGCGCCTCGGGCGCGGCCGCCACCGCCGCGGCGATAGCCGCCTCGTCGTCGCCGGCCCTGACCGTGCGCACCGTCCCGCCGCCCCAGCGCGCGATCAGAAGCGAGAGCATCGGCCCGCCGGCGTCGAAGATCTGGTCTGGCCCGGGCGATCCGCCAGGCTCTACGATTTCCTCGCCGGTGGAGAGCAGGACGACATCGATGGCGCGCGCCACCTTCAGGCTGGCGCGCCCGGCGGCGGCGGCCAGGCCGATCCGCCAGGCGTCCAGGCGAACGCCGGGCTCCAGCAAAACCTGGCCGGCCCGGAAGTCCCCGCCCCGGGGTCGGATGAAGCTGGAGCGGTCGTCAGCGGGCGGCGTCTTCACCCGCTCGCCGTCTCGCGTGGCCTCTTCCTGGATGACCACCCGCGTCGAGCCGGGCGGAACGGCCGCGCCGGTGAAGATACGCACCGCCTCGCCGGCTCTCAGCGGGTTGCCGTAGCCATGACCGGCGGCGCTTTCGCCGACGATGCGGAAGTCCTCGCCCGGCCCCGCCACCGCCCAGCCGTCCATGGCCGAGGAATCGAACGGCGGCTGGTCGCGCGCCGCGGCGACAGTCTCGGCCAGCACCCGCCCGAACGCCGCCTCGATGGCGACGGTCTGCGAGGCGGCCTTGCCGGCCAGGGCCAGCATGCGCGCGCGGGCCGCCTCGACGGAAAGGTCCTTCACGCCCCCTCGCGCCGATAATCGCCCGAGCCGCCGCCGGTCTTGGACATCAGCCGCACGCCCTCGATGGTCATGGCTTTATCGGCCGCCTTCAGCATGTCGTAGAGGGTGAGGCAGGCGACCGAAACGGCGGTCAGCGCCTCCATCTCGACGCCGGTAGGCCCGGTGGTCTTCACCCGCGCGACCACGGTCAGGCCATCGCCGCCGGGGGCCTCGGCGACCTCGACAACCACCTTGGACAGGGCCAGCGGATGACAGAGCGGGATCAGCTCGGCGGTCTTCTTCGCCGCCATGACGCCGGCGATCTCGGCGACCGCCCGCACATCGCCCTTCTTGCCGCCGCCCGAGAGCGCCAGGGCCAGGGTCTCCGACGCCATCCGCACCAGGCCCTCCGCCACGGCCTCGCGCGCCGTCGCCGGCTTGTCCGAGACGTCGACCATCCGCGCCCGGCCCTGGTCGTCCATATGGGTCAGGCGGCTCATCTTTCGTTCAGGCGCGGCATGATCTCGACGAAGTTGCAAGGGCGGTGGCGGCTGTCGAGCTGGGCCGAGATCACCCTGTCCCAGCCATCCTTCACCGCCCCGTTCGAGCCCGGCATGCAAAAGACGAAGACATTGCCGATCACGCCCGCCGTCGCCCGCGACTGCAGGGTGGACAGGCCCACCGTCTGGTAGCTGACCAGGTGGAAAATCGCGGAGAACCCGTCGATCCGCTTGTCGAACAGCGGCTCGATCGCCTCGGGCGTCACGTCACGGCCGGTCAGGCCGGTGCCGCCGGTGGTGAGAATGACGTCGACCTCTGCCGATGCGACCCACGCCATCACCTGGGCGCGGATCTTCGCCCGGTCGTCGGGAACCAGCGCCTTGCCTGCCAGCGTATGGCCGGCGCCGGTCAATCGCTCGACGAGCACATGTCCCGAGGTGTCGCTCTCCTCGTCGCGCGTGTCGGAGACGCTCAGCACGGCGATCCGCACCGGCGCGAATTCCAGGCTTTCGTCGATTCGCCCGCCAGGGGCGGGAAAGGGCGCGTTCATCGCAAGTCTCCGGGTAAGAGGTCGCCCATTATAGACCTGGCCGCCTGCGGACGATGGTTTTTAGTCCCACCGCGCCGCATCGCTGAGGTCCTGTTGCGTCGGCTCGATCCAGCGCTCGCCGGCCGGGCCGTGCTCCTTTTTCCAGAACGGCGCGCGGCTCTTCAGATAGTCCATCAGCTGGTCGGCGGCCTCGAAGGCCTCGCGGCGGTGAGCGGCGGCGGTCGCGACGAAGACGATCGCCTCGCCAGGGGCGATCTCGCCGATGCGGTGGACGATGAGCACGTCATGCAACGAAAACCGCGTCCGGGCGGCCTCTGCGATGCGTTCGATCTCGGCATCGGTGAAGCCCGGATAGGCCTCCAGCTCCAGCCGCGTCACCGCGCCGGACCCCGCCCGCGCGATGCCGGTGAAGCTGACCACCGCTCCGGTCTCCTCGCGGCCCCGGCAGAAGCCGCCGAGCAGGGCGCCGGGGTCGAAGGGCTCGGCCTGCAGCCGGACCATGTCTAGCCGCCGCTCATCGGGCTGAGGAAGGCGACCTCGGCGCCGGCCGCGAGGCTGACATCGCCGCGCACCAGCGCCTTGTCCACCGCCGCCTGTACGCCGATCGCCGCCAGTGCTTGGCCCAGGCTCGCATCCTCGGCGCCCAGCATGGCCTTAAGCGCGAACAGGCTCGCCGGCGCCGGATCGATCGCGCGTTCACGCCAGCCGGCGACGTCGCGCAGCCGGCCGAACAGGAGCACCCGCGTCATCCGCCCTATCCGCCGGTGGTCGACATGTGCCGCGCCAGGGCCGGGGCGGCGCCGCGCTCGATATGGAAGTCGTGACCCTTGGGCTTGTGCGAAATCGCCGCCCGGATCGCCGCTTCAAGCTCCGCCGCGCCCGCCCCGCCGCGCAGGACGCCGCGCAGATCGTTGGCGTCGTCGCGCCCCAGGCACGAATGCAGCACGCCGGTGCAGGTCAGCCGCACCCGATTGCAGCCTTCACAGAAATTGTGGCTGAGCGGCGTGATCAGGCCGAGCCGCCCGCCGGTCTCGGCGATCTTCACATAGCGCGCCGGGCCGCCGGTCGTCAGCGGCAGATCGGTGAGCGTCCAATAGCTTTCCAGCTCCCGGCGGACCTCGGCCAGAGAGAGGAACTGATCGGTGCGATCCTCGTCGATTTCGCCCAGGGGCATGGTCTCGATCAGGGTCATGTCCATGCCCAGTCCGTGCGCCCAGGAAATCAGATCGGGAATCTCGGACCCATTGTCGGTCTTCAGGGCCACTGTGTTGATCTTCACCGCCAGCCCCGCCGCGCGAGCGGCCTCGATCCCGGCCAGCACGCGGGCGAGGTCGCCGCCGCGGGTGATATGGGCGAAGAGATCGGGCTTCAGGGTGTCGAGCGAGACATTGATCCGCTTGACGCCCAGCCGGGCCAGGTCGCCGGCGTAGCGGTCGAGCTGGGTGGCGTTGGTGGTCAGGGTCAGCTCGTCCAGCGCGTCGGTTGCGAGGTGGCGCGACAGCCGCTCGACCAGCCCCATGAACCCCTTGCGCACCAGCGGCTCGCCGCCGGTGAGGCGCAGCTTCCTCACGCCCAGGGCGACGAAGGTCGAGGCCAGCGCGTCCAACTCGTCGAGCGTCAGCACCTTAGCCTTCGGCAGGAAGACCATGTGCTCGGACATGCAATAGACGCAGCGCAGGTCGCAGCGGTCGGTCACCGAGACGCGCAGATAGGTCACCGCGCGCCCGAAACCGTCCACGAGTGGCGGCTTGGCGGCGATAGACCGGGGGACGGAGGCGTCGTACGGCGTCATGCTGCTGCTGAACATAGAAAGGAACAGGCCTTGGCGACAGGGGTAGCTGTGCATACCGCCTTCGAAGCCATCGTCCTGGCCGCCGGGTTCGGCGCTCGTTTCGGCGGCGGCAAGCTCACCGCGCCCTGGCGGGACGGGGTTCTGCTGGACGGCGCCCTGGCCGCGGCGCTTGCCGCCCCGGTGCGGAGCGTGACCGTCGTCTGGGGCGCCGACGCCGCCGTGCCTGAGGCGGCGAAGGCCTTCGCCGCAAGGGCGGGCGAGACGGCGCGATTGAAGCTGGTCAGGGCGACCGAGCACGCCGAAGGCATGGCCGCCACCCTGCGCGCGGGAATTGTCAGCCTGGCGCCCGACACAAGCGGCGCCTTCGTCTTCCTGGGCGACATGCCCCGCATACCCGTCGCCGTCCTGGGGAGACTCGCAGATGCGCTCGCGGATGGGGCGCCTGCCGCCGCACCGCTGTTCGAGGGCCGCCGGGGGCACCCTGTGCTCTTTTCGTCAGCTGTTTTCCCCCAACTCCTGGCGCTTGCCGGAGACGAGGGCGCGCGCTCCGTGCTGCAAAAGTTGGGGAGGGGCCTGGCGAGCGTCGAGGCTCCGGACGAAGGCGTCCTTTTCGACATCGACCTTCCAGCGGACATGGACGAAAACAGCACGCGGTAGTACACTTTCCTACCGCAAGTCAGAGATGGGCATGGGCAAGGTCGAGAAGCTTTCCGTTGCGGTGACGCCCGAGCAGGCTGAGGAGTTGCGATTGGCGGTGCGCGAAGGCGACTTCGCTTCGTCCAGCGAAGCGGTACGCGACGCGTTGCGCGATTGGAGCCAAAAGCGAAAACTGCGTGCCGCGGCCGTGGAGAAAATCGGCTCTCTTTGGGACGATGGCGTAGCCAGCGGGGTCTCCAAACACTACAGGACCGCCGAGGAGATCAGCGCTGAGGGCCGTCGGCGTCTGGCCGAGATGAAATGAGCTTGCGCATCCGCCGCACCAAGCTGGCGGATGCCGATTTGGATTCGATCTGGCTCTACATCGCCGCCGATAGCGTCGTGGCGGCCGAGCGACAGATGCAAAACTTCGAAGCGGCAGAGCGCCGTTTGGGAGAATTCCCGGAACTCGGCCCCACGCGGCCTGATCTGCGTCCCGATCTGCGCAGCTGGACTGTCGGCCCCTACCTCATCCTCTACCGCATCGACCCTGACGCGCTCACGATCGTCCGGGTTCTGCACGGTGCGCGCGATCTTCCTGCCCTCTTCGGTCCCTAGGTCTTCACGAACGACAGGCTGGAGGTCGCGGTTCCATTCAGGGCCAGCAACGCGTTGCGACCGCAGATGGATCGATCGAGGCGAGGATATTGGTCTCGCGGGGTGCGGCGCCTCGTTCATCCTCAAGCATCCCTCCCGACGCTTTGGGATGCGATTTGCGGCCATCTTAACACTGCCCAGGTTCGGTGGCGTGGCCAAAAGGCTGACGGGATTTGCACAATCGGTCTAGGAAGCGTCGGACATGGACGCCTTTCCAGCCTTCTTCCCCCTGGCCGGCCGCACCGTGGCGATCGTCGGCGACGGCGAGCCGGCCGAGGCCAAGGCGCGGCTGTTCGAGGGCTCGCCGGCCCGGCTGCTGCGCATCGAGGCCGCCCGAGCGCTCGATCCGGCAACCTATGAAGACGCCGGCCTGGTCTTTGTCGCCGCCGGGAACGCTGAATTCCGCGCCGCGGCGGCCGGGGCCGCCCGCAAGGCCGGCGCCGTGGTCAACGTCGTCGACCACCTGGCGCTGTCCGACTTCCACACCCCGGCCCTGGTCGATCGGGGCGAGGTGGTGGCCGCCGTCGGCACCGCGGGCGCATCGCCCATGCTGGCCGCTCTGTTGCGCAACGACATCGAAGCGCGCGTTCCGCCCGGCGCCGGCCGGGTCGCGGCGCTGTTCGGCGCCATGCGCGAGCCATTGCGCGAAAAACTGCCCGACCTCGACGCCCGCCGCGCCTTCCTGCGCGAGGCCCTGACCGGCCCGGCCGCCGATGCCGCCATGGCCGGCGACATGGCGCTGGCGCGGCGTCTGTTGGGCGAGGCGCTGGACGGCTGGGGCGATCGGGAGCCGACCAAGGGGCGGCTACGCATCATCGAGGACGCCGTCGCCGCCGACCTGCTCAGCCTGCGCGCCGCCCGAGCGTTGGCCCAAGCCGACATTCTGATCGCCGATTCCGCCGCCGCGCCGGCGACATTGGCGCTCGCCCGCCGCGAGGCGCGCCGGGTCGCCGTCGGCCAGGCCGATCTGGACTCCCTGGCCGGTTTCACCGGGCAAGGCCTGCAGATCGTCTGGGTCGGCGGGCCAGAACAATCTCTTCTCGATGCCCTGGCGGAAAAAGGCGTCGCGATCGAACGATTGCGGCCGGCGCCGACCTAGGTTTGCGGCATGCCCGCCTGGATCGCCGTGGCCTTGGTCAGGTGCATCTGGACGACGGCGGCGGTCGTAGTGGCGAAGTCCTTGATCTGAGGCGTGTCGCCGTTCGCTGCATAGGCTTTCATGACGCCGAGCGCCTTCTGGTGGGCCATGACCTGGCTGTCGATGTAGGCCTTGTCGAAGTCGGCGGCCGGCGCCGCGTTCAGTTGGTCGAGTTTGGTCTGCAGGTCCGACGGCAGGGCGCTCGGCAGGCTGACCGCCGCGCCCGAGGCCTCGATCGCGACTTTCAGATTGGCGGTCGATTGGGTGTGGTCGTGAATCATCATGGCCGCGAAAGCCTTCACGTCGGCGGTCTTCGAACGCGTCTCGGCGATCTTGGCGGCTTGAATCTCGAACATGTCGGTCGAGGCGGCGGCGTTGACGAAATCAGGCGTCGACGGCGCGGTGCTCGCGGCGCTGAGGGAGGCGCTGGCGGCTGAGGCGTTGGCGGCGCCGGCCGCGCTCATGGCCGCGGCGGCGGCGCTGTCGGCGACGCTCGCGGCGCTGGCCGCGGCTTGGTCGGCGCTGGCGGCCGCGGCGTCGGTATTGCCGGCCGGGTGGTTGCACGCCGCGAGAAGGGCGGCGGCGCTGGCGATGAGAAGATAGCGGCGCATGCTCGAAGCTCCCGAATTCCCAGGCGCACTCACGGCGCCCTTTCGTCATAAGCTCACGCGGGCGGGCTCGGTTCCTCTGGGTCGCACCGCGCCGCGCGGCCGGTGATTTCCGCCAGCGCAGCGGCGACCTGGGTGACGTCATAGGGCTTGCGGATCAGGGGCGCGTCGAACCCCTGGGGCGCGAACTTGGAATCGCCGTAGCCGGTGGCGAAGACGAAGGGTACGCCGCGCGCGGCCAGGGCCTGGGCGACCGGCAAGACGGACTCGCCGTTCAGATTGGCGTCCAGCACCGCGGCGTCCAGCGGCAGCTCGGCCATGCGCAGGCCCTCTTCGACGTCCGCGGCGGAGCCCGCGACCTTGGCGCCGGCTTCGGAGAGGCCGGCTTCCAGCTCAAGCGCCAGCAGCAGCGCGTCCTCGACGATCAGCACGCGCAGGCCCTTGATGCGGCCGGCGGGATCGACATAGGGCGCGCCAGCCGAGGCGCCCGTGAGGCTTGGCGCCTCGGCGCTGGGCGCGGGAGCGGGCGAGGCGGCGGGCTGGGCGGCCAGGGCCGAGACCCCCGCGACCAGGGTGGCGCGCACGCCGTCTCGGCGATGCTCGATGCGCGCCTCGCCGCCGAGTTCGCGGCCGGTGACCTTGTCCAGCAAGGTGGCGCCGAAGCCGCGACGGGTCGGCGGGGCGACCGGCGGGCCGCCGCTTTCGGCCCAGAGCAGCTCGAGCCCGCCGCCGCCGACCACCCGCCAGGCGACGTCGACCCGGCCGGACTCGGTGGATAGCGCCCCGAACTTCACCGCATTGGTGGCCAGTTCATGCAGGGCGAGCGACATGGCGTTGGCCGCGCGCGGCGTCAACAGCAGGTCTGGCCCCTGCCACCGCGTCTGGCCGGGCGCGAGGCCGCCCAGTTCCGCGGCGGCGATGTTCTGCATGCCCGCGCCGCGCCAGCGCGTGGCGGTGAGCAGCTGATGAGCCGAGGCCATGGATTTCAGCCGGCCGGCAAAGGTCTTCAGGAAGCCGTCCAGCGACGAGGCCTTGCGGGCGGACTGGGCGGCCAGGGACTGCACGGCGGCCAGCACGTTCTTCACCCGGTGATCGAGTTCGGCGACCAGGGTCTCGCGCTCGGCCTCGTCGCGCTTGCGGGTCACCTCTTCGGCGGCCAGCGCGGCCAGCTCGATCAGGGCCGCGCGGCCGGCCTGAGCGTTGACCGCGAGCGGCTTCGGTTCGTCGAGCAGCAAAACGCCCAGCACAGGCCCGTCGACGGCGAAGAGAGGCGCGGCGGCATGAAACCCCTGCTCGTCGGTGGAGATCACGGCCTCGCGCAGACCGCGCCATCGCGTCTGCAGCTGGCTCGCCGGCGGCCAATCGCCGCCAGCCGGCGCGACCTTGGCCTTCACGCGCGCTTCGCCGTCCTCGAACAGGGCGATGGCGGCGCGGGAGACGGAAAAGGCGAGCGCGGCCAGGGCAACGACCCGCTGCAGACGGCGTTCCACGGCCGCGTCTGGCTCGGGCGAAGCCGGGCGCGCGCCTCTTAGTTCAAGCGCTGACGGCTCCGCTGCCTCGATGCGATCCATAAGCGACCACTGAAGCCCTTTTGCGGCGATCCGATGTCGGACCGTCGAGAACAAATCATTCAGGATAGAGAACACCTTGCGGAGGGATTAGGAAAGCGTCATGCAGCCGGTTCGCGCCGTTCGGCAAAACCTGGATCTCGGAACCGCGTCGGTCGCGATCGCGTTCAAAGTCCAAAGCTTCAGCGTTTCTTTCATCCCATCGACGCCACGGAGACATCCCATGCCCGCCAGCACCGCCATCGACGAAACGGCAAACCGCGTCGACAAGACCATCAAGGACGCCGAAAAGAACATCAACGACATGACCGAGCGCGCCCAGCGCACGATCCAGGAAGGGCTTGAGACCCTGCGCGTCCAGGCCCGCGCCTATGCCGACACCGCCGGGGACTCCATCGACGTCGCCCAGCGCTATGTCGCCGAGAAGGTGCAGGAACGGCCCCTGACCACGACCGTCGCGGCGCTTGGCGTCGGCGTGCTGATCGGCGTCCTGCTCGCCGGCGGGCGTCGGTGATCTTCAGACGGTTGCTCATGGGCGCGGTGGCGATCGCGGCGATCTCCACCGCCGCGGCGGTTGTCGTCGTCGCCCTGGCCTTCGCCCTTTATGCGCTGGTCCAGCCCATGCTGGGCGACGCCGGCGCGAGCGCCGTCGTGGCCGCGGCCTTCGCCCTGATCGTGGCCATCGGCGGGTTCGCCGCCATGCCGCGCGGCCGTCGCCGCGGCGCCACGCCCGCCAGCCCCGACGGCGTGGCGGGTGACCTGATGGAACTGGTGCGCGGCAAGCCGATCGCCTCGGCCGGCATCGCGGTCGCGGCCGGCGTCATGGCCATGCGCAATCCGCGGGTCATCGCCGAAATCGCCCGCGCCTTCTTCCAGAACCGCCGCCGACCGCGCTAAAGTCCCACCCGGAACGCTTGCTCCAAACCGACATTGAAGCCCTTACAAGACGCGCCGATCAGGCGAGCGTCGGGCAAGTGGAGAGGACGTCATGCTGAGCTGGGCTTTGATATTTCTCGTGGTGGCCTTGGTCGCCGGCGTGCTTGGATTCGCCGGCATCGCGGGCGCGGCGGCGGGCATCGCCAAGATTCTGTTCCTGGCCTTCTTGGTCCTGTTCGTGATCTCGCTGGTCATGCACCGACGTGGCCGCGGCCCCATCGTCGGTCCGTAACCCCTAAAGGTTCACCACCTCAAAGCCGTCGCGCTCGACCAAGCGCGCGGCGATGAGGCTGCGGTGACAGTCCCCGGCGTCGGCCTCGAGGCAGAGCAAGGCCGAGGGCCGCGCCGACGCGATTTCGGCCGCCTGGGCGAGCTCCGCCTGGGCGGCCGGTTCGTTATCCAGATAGCCGTTATAGATGGCCTGCATTTCCGCCGTGCGTCCGGCGCGGGCAGCCATGCGCCCCGCCGCGGGCGTGCCGAGCGCGCGCAGGTGGACATAGTCGATCCCCGCATCGGCCAGGCCGGCGGCCAGCAGCTTTTTCGAAAATCCCGCCCGGCGCGAAGCGGCCATCGCGCGGACGTCGACCAGCACCTCGACCCCCGCCGCCTTGAGCCGCTGGATCACCTCGCCCTGGGTCGCGGCCTGATAGCCGATGGTGAACAGTTTCATCGCGCGCCTCCATCGCCTATGCAGCCAGCCCAAAGCGCAAAGGACGCCGAATGGACGCCGCTGTCGCCTACGAACCTCGCCGGCCTACGCTGCGGCTCGAAACCGTGGCCGGCGCCGGCGAGTTCGCCTATCTCGACTTCGGTCCGACCGAGCGTCCAGTTGATGCGGTCTTCCTGCATGCCAACGGCTTCAACGCGCGCACCTATAGGACGATCCTCGGCCCCCTGGCCGGCGATCTGCGCCTGCTCGCCCTGGACCTGCGCGGTCACGGCCGAACCCGCGCGCCGGCCGAGCCGCAGGGGCGCCGATCCTGGCTCGACCTGCGCGACGACCTGATCGCCTTCCTGGAGACGCTCGACCTCGGTCCCGTGGTGCTGGCTGGCCACTCGATGGGCGCAACCCTCAGCCTGTTCGCCGCCGCCGATGCGCCGGAGCATGTCCGCGCGCTCGTGCTGTTCGACCCAGTGATCCCGCCGCCTGAACGGAGCGGAGACCCGACCGGCTCCCCCCTCGTCCAGGCCGCATCGAGGCGGCGCAAGATTTTCGACAGCCGCCAGGCCGCCATCCAGTCCTATCGCGGCCGCGGGGCCTTCGCCACCTGGCCAGAGCCGATGCTGACCGACTATGTCGAGGACGGCTTTCGCGACCGGCCCGACGGGACCGTCGAGCTCGCCTGCGCGCCGGAATGGGAGGCCTCCAACTACCTCGCCCAGGCCCACGATTCCTGGGCGGCGTTCGATCGCAGCCTTTGCCCCATCGCCATCCTGCGCGCCGAACGCGCCTCGACCTGCAATGTCGACGCCCGGATCGGTCCGTTGACCGCCGACGGACGGATCAGAGTCGAGACCGTGCCCGCAACCACCCACTTCCTGCCGATGGAACGCCCCGACCTGGTCCGCAAGGCCCTGAGGGCGGCGATCGGGGATTAGGTGGGGCTGACGCGCGCCTCAGGCGTCGGCCGCGCAAGCCGCGCAGAGGCCGTGAGCTTCGATGGTGAGCGAGGTCAGGCGGTAGCCGGTCTCGGCGCCGATGGCGTCCATGTCCACGACCGCCTTGGGCTCGACCTCGGCGGTGGCGCCGCAGCAGTCGCAGATCAGGAAGGCCGCGCCATGGCTCTCGCCGACCCGACGACAGGCGACATAGGCGTTCAGGCTTTCGATTCGGTGCGCCAGGCCGTGGCGTTCGAGGAATTCCAGCGCGCGATAGACCGTCGGCGGCTTGGCCGCGCGGCCGCCGGCGTGGAACCTGGGCAGCAGATCATAGGCCTTCACCGGCTGGCCGGCGCGCAGCAGCATTTCCAGCGCGCGGCGGCGCGGCTCGGTCAGCCGCAGACGCTCGGCCTCACAGCGCCGCTCGGCGTCCTTCAGCTCCGCCTTCAGCCCGGCCCCGCCGAGACCCGGCTCGGCGTGCGTATGGGTGCAGTTGGTGCCCATCCCGTCGAGGTAGGGCCGAACCGGTCATCGCGCAAGCTGGCGATCCCCCGTCGCTCCGCTCAGGCGAACAGCTGGGCGAAACGGCGCTTGTCGCGGGTTTTCCACCCCTCGCGGTGATAGGCGTCCGAGCCGATCAAAGGCACGACGGTGGTGGCCTCGGCGAACACCATCTGCTCGTAGGTCACGTCCACCTTGCCCCAGGACTGGGCCTCCTTCAGCGTCGAGGAGGAACAGGCGCCGTCGCGCACGTCGGCGACGGTGATCTGCACGGCGTATTTGTGCATCTCGGCCTCGATCCCGAGAATCTCGGCGCAGACCACGGTGTCCTGGGCGAAGTTCTTCGGCACGCCGCCGCCGACCATGAATAGGCCCGTGGTCTTGGCGGCGATCTTCACATCGGTCAGCTCGCGGAAATCGGCGACGGAATCGATGCTGACATAGGGCTTTTTGGCCTTGATGCGCTCGGCCTGATGTTTGACCAGGCCGAAGCCGGCCGACGAGTCGGTGAAGGCGGGGCAGAAGATGACCGCCTCTTCCTCGAACGCCGTCTGAATCAGCGAGCCGGGCTTCTTGGCGTTTCCGGCCGCCAGCCACTTGCCGATCTCGTAGATGAATTCGCGCGAGGAATAGGGGCGCGGCTCCAGGGCGTCGGCGATCTCTTTGATCGCGCCATCGCAGGCCTGCAGTTCTTCCTCGTCGATATAGGTGTCGTAGATGCGGTCGATATAGAGCGCGCGCAGGTCGCGATCATCGACGTCGGCCTGGGCCTGATAGTGCTTGAAACCAAGAGCTTCGAAGAAATCCATGTCGATGATCGAGGCGCCGGTGGCCACCACCACGTCGATCATGCCCAAGCGCACCATGTCGCGATAGACGTGCATGCAGCCGCCGGCGCTGGTGGAACCGGCCAGGGTCAGCCAGACCGAACAGGCCTTGTCCTCGATGGCCATCGACAGGATGTCGGCGGCCCGGGCCGTGTCGCGCGAGGTGAAGCTCATCAGCCGCATGGCGTCGATCACCGGACGGGCGTCGTAAGCGGTGATGTCCACATGCTCGACCGTCTTGGCGAGCAGCTCGGCCTTGGTGTTGGGTTTGGTCATGACGGCTCCGACCTTAAAAGCCCCTCCCCCTTGCGGGGAGGGGTTGGGGTGGGGGTGCGGGCGATGAAGCGGGATTTTGCCTGAGGCGTGGCCGCCGTCACCCCCTCACCCTGCCCTCTCCCCGCAAGGGGGAGAGGGTTCTCCTCTATCTGCGCCGACGCTTCTTTCCACGCGCGCGCGACAGTTTGACGACCGTATCCGTCTCGACACGAGGCGTCGGGATCGAGGCCGGGGCCAGACCGTACATGGAGGCCATGGGCGCGTCGTCGACGATGGCGGCGTCGAGGTCGCCATAGCCGTTGAAGCGGGTGGTCATGGCCACGCCATAGGCGCCCATCATGCCGATCTCGACATAGTCGCCCTCGCCGATGTCGTCGGGCAACCAGAAGGGGCCGGGCATGTGGTCGAGGGAATCGCAGGTCGGCCCATAGAAGCGGAAGGGCCTCAGCGCCGCATCGGTCGGCTCGCCGGCGCGAACCAGCTTGACCGGGAACGGCCATTTTGAGTGGCTGGCGTCGAACAGCGAGCCGTAGGAGCCGTCGTTCAGATAGAGGGCGTCGCCCTTGCGCAGCTCGACGCGGGCCAGCACCGAGGAGCATTCGGCCACCAGGGCGCGGCCCGGCTCGCACCAGAGTTCGGTGGTCTCGTGCACCATCATCTCGGCGAAGCCGCGGTCGATGGCGTCCATGTAGAAGCCGAGGCTGGGCGGGACCATGCCGGGATAGACGGACGGAAAGCCGCCGCCCACATCGACCACGTCGGCGAAGACCCCGGCGCGAACCAGCGAACGCGAGGCCTGGGCCATGGCCGCCTGATAGGCGGTCGGACGCATGCACTGGCTGCCGACATGGAAGGAGACGCCCATCAGGTCCTGGGTGGCGCGCCGCGCGGAGAGCAGCAGCCCTGGCGCCTCGGCCGGCTCGACGCCGAACTTGCCGGCGAGCGGATAGGAGGCGCCTTCGGTGCTCACCGCCAGCCGCACGATCAGGTTCAGATCCTTGGCCTTGCCGGTCGCGTCGAGAATCTTGGCCAGCTCGTCCTCGGTGTCGAAGGCGAAGGTTCGTACGCCATGGTCGAAATAGGCGGCCGAGATGGCCGACCTGTTCTTCACCGGATGCATGAAGGCCATGCGCGCGCCGGGCGCATGCCTCGCCACCAGCTCGATCTCGGGCATGGAGGCCACATCGAAGGCGTTGACGCCGTTCCTGGCCAAGGCCTCGATCACCCATGGCGACGGGTTCGCCTTGACCGCGTAAAGGACGTCGCCGTTGAAAGTCTTCTGGAACCAGCGCGCCGCTAGGGCCACGGCGTCCGGTCGCACGAGTGCGACAGGACGTTCCGGCGACCGCTCACGGACCAGGTCCAGGGGCGAATGGTACGTGTGCAATTCACGTAACCCCCTGCAGATTGTTAAACCCAGGCCGGCGTTAGCAGCGCTTTTTAGGACTTCGGGTCCGCCGGAGGGCGCGACATAGGGAATGCGGCGGGCGATGTAAAGCCTTTATCCGCCAGAGGAAGTCCGCCGGGGCGGCCATGCGGGCCTCGCGAAAGTTTCGCAAGGCCGCGCAGCCGGCGGGTTGGATTTATTCGCCTGTCCGCGCTCAGACTTGCGCGGGCCTGCGCCGCAGCCGCGCCAGGCGGCGCAGCCTGCGCCAGAAACGGGTTTTCTCGGGTTCGGGATAGGGCTGCAGGTTGCGAACGAACTCGTCGGCCGAGGCGCGCCATGAGAAGCGCTCGGCATAGGCGCGCACATTGGCGCGATCGATGCTCAGGCAGTCGAGGCTGGCTTCGGCCAAGCCCTCGGTCAGGGTCTCGGCCACGCGCCCGGCGCCGGAATTGGGGATGATGTCCACCGGCCCCGGCGCCGGGAAGGCCGCCACCGGCGTGCCGGACGCCATCGCCTCCAGGATCACCATGCCGAAGGTGTCGGTGAGCGAGGGAAAGACGAAGACGTCGGCGCCGGCGTAATAGGCGGAAAGCTCGTCGCCCGACTTGGCGCCCGGGAAGACCGCCTCGGGATACTTGACCTCGAGCTCCTTGCGCTGCGGCCCGTCGCCGACCAGCACCTTGGTCCCCGGCAGGTCGAGCGCCAGGAAGGTCTCGATGTTCTTCTCCACCGCGATGCGCCCGACATTCAGCCAGATCGGCCGCGCCAGACCCGCATAGACGTCCGGGTCGCCGGCCTTGAGGGGATGGAAGACCTCGGTGTCGACGCCGCGCGACCAGGGCGAGATATTGTGGAAGCCGTGCTGGGCCAGTTCGTCGCGCATGGTGGGCGTCGCCACCATCAGCCGGCCCGAAGGCTTGTGAAACCAGCGCATATAGGCGTAGCCGGCCGCCACCGGCAGCGGCAGGCGCGCGGCGACATATTCGGGAAACTTGGTGTGGTAGCTGGTGGTGAAGGGCAGCTTCCAGTCCAGGCAGATGCGCCGCGCGGCGAAGCCGATCGGTCCTTCCGTTGCGATATGGATGGCCTCGGGCTCGAAGGACTTGAACCGCTCCTGCAGCGGCTCGTAGGCGCCCATGGCCAGCTTGATCTCGGGATAGGTCGGCAGCGGGAAGGTCTTGAACTGATCCGGCGAGATCACCTCGACCTCATGGCCCATGGCGCGGCACTCGGCCACGGTGCGGGTCAGGGTGCGGACGACGCCGTTGACCTGCGGCTCCCAGGCGTCGGTGGCCAGCAAGATGCGCATCAGGCGAGGGCGGCTTCGGCTTCGCTGAGGCGCTTGATCATCGACCAGGAGCGCAGTTTCGCCCACTCAAGCAGTTCCAGCCGTCCGTCCTCGTGCTCGACCAGCGCGGTGCAGCTCTCCACCCAATCGCCGTCGTTGACATAGGCTACGCCGTCGATATCGCGCATTTCCGCCTTGTGGATATGGCCGCAGATGACGCCGTCGACGCCGCGCCGCCGGGCCTCGTCCGCCACGGCCGCCTCGAAATTCTCGATGAACTGCAGCGCGTTCTTCACCTTGACCTTCAAATAGGCCGAAAAGCTCCAATAGCCGAAGCCGAACCGGCGGCGGAGCCTGTTGAAAAGAGTGTTGAGTCCCAACACGGTTCTATAGGCCCAATCTCCGGCGAAGGCGAGCCAACGGGCGTTGCGGGTCACGCCATCGAACTCGTCGCCGTGCAGCACCAGGTAGCGCCGGCCGTCCGCGGTCTGGTGGACCGCGTCGCGCACCACCATCACCCCGCCGAAATGGACGCCGCAATAGTCGCGCGCCACCTCGTCGTGATTGCCGGGCACATAGGTGATCTCGGTCCCCTTGCGCGCCATGCGCAATATCTTCTGCACCACGTCGTTGTGCGCCTGCGGCCAGTACCAGCCGCTCTTCAGCTTCCAGCCGTCGAAAATGTCGCCGACCAGATAGAGCCGGTCGCACTCGATATGGCGGATGAAGTCGAGCAGCAGCTCGGCCTGACAGCCGCGCGTGCCCAGATGGATGTCGGAGATGAAGACGGCCCGGTAGCGGCGAACAGCGATCTCGGCGCTCATCGGCGTCGGGGCTTTCCATTGCTTTGGCGCCGGTTAGGCTGATTGCATGTCCGTTTTGTGAATCTTGATCCTCCACCGTAGGGGGAGGGGGACCAACCCGCAGGGTGGTGGAGGGGGTCCGCCGCGCCTCGGCGCTGGCCAACACAGGTTCCAAGCTAGACTTCAAACGGGCAAGGGCGGCATCGTACCCCCTCCACCGCGTTGCACGCTGAGCAACCGGCGACATGGGTAACAGTCTAGACCGACGACATCGGTAACACATTTCTCGTTTTGTTCATGCCTGCAGCGGTTGTTGGGCCGGTGGGGTTGTGGGTAACCCGGCAGGGTTATCCACAAGTCCACGGGCCTGGCGCCGGGGCCGGCGCAGGCGCTCGCCCTTGTGGTCGATATAGCCGAGCATGACGGGTCCGAAGGCGACGCTGCAGCGGCCGTCCGGGCCTTCGACGATGCCGACCGCCTCGCCCGTCAGAACCTGGCTGATATAGACCAACCGGCCGTCCCACTTGATCTGGCCGTTGGTGCGCACGCGGCGAGGGATGGCGTCCGATCCATATTCGGGCTCGCGCAGGATCCGGTCGAAGCGCCGCGGCGAGGGGGCGTAGACGTCCGCCGGGGTCAGACCCTTGAGCGCCTGGTGCGGGCGTTCTTGGTTGTAGAGCTGCTGGAAGTCGGCGAAGCGCCTGGCCTGGGCGCGCAGGCTCCTGGCCGGCGGGTCGGCCGTGTCCTGAAGCAGTGTCAGGTGGAACCGCTCCAGACGGCCATTCTCCTGCGGCTTGCCCGGCTTGATGCGCTCCGGCGTCACCCCGGCCTTGATCAGCTTGACCGCAAGCCGCGACAGACCGCCCGCGCCGGTCGAGGCGAACGGCGGGCCGTTGTCCGAGCGCAGCTGAAGCGGCAGGCCATACTCCAGGAAGGCGGCTTCCAGCACCGGCCACACATGCGCCCCGTCGTCACGCTGCAACGCCTGGCAGCGCAGGAGGTAGCGGCTGGCCGCGTCGCCCAGCGTCAACGGCCCGCAGCGCGATCCGTCGCCGGTCCGGAACCAGCCCTTGAAGTCGATGCACCAGGTGTCGTTCGGCAGGGCGCACGACCCGAACGGCGCCGTCCGCGGCGGCCCGCGACGCCTCAGCTTGCGCTTGACCGTCAGCCCCTCGCGATCGAACAGCGCCCCTAGGCTGCTTGCCGCCGGCCACGGACGATCCGGCCATCGCCGCTCAAGCCACATCAGAACCTTCACCGGCCCCCACGTCGGATGCGCCCGGCGAACCGCAAGACATTCGCCCCACACCGCCGTCTCGATCGCCTGAGGATGCGCCAGCGGCGCCCGCGAACGATCCGAAAGACCCGCCAGGCCCTCCGATCGATACCGCTCGCGCCACTTCCAGCCCGTCTTGCGGCTCACCCCAAAGCGCCGGCACGTCAGCGAGAAACTCTCCTCAGCCGACTCCGCCGCCAGCACAAACCGCACCCGTTCATCCACAGCACAGGTCTCCATCCATCCCATCGGCAAGGTCCTCCCGCCGACCAGTTGGCCTGTTACCGATGTCGTCGGTCTAGACTGTTACCTATGTAGACGGTCAGGACCCACGCGGTCCCCCTCCCCCTACGGGGGAGGATCTAGAGGAACCCGCCATGTCCGCCTCCATCGACCCCAGCCGCACGCAGTTCGACGCCTTCAAGGCCCTGCCCCGCGACCAGCCGATCCAGATGCTGAACCTGATCCGGCTGAAACCGCTCGCCGAGTATCCGGCCGGTCATCCCAACCACGGCAAGGGCCTGAGCGGCCTGGACGCCTATCGCCTCTATGGCCAGACCTCGGCGGAGATCTTCGCCCGGGTCGGCGGTCGGCAGATCTGGGCCGGGCGGCCGGACGGGGTGGTCACAGGCCCGTCGGACGAGCATTGGGACCTGGCCTTCATCGCCGAATACCCCGGCGCCGGGGCCTTCCTGGCCATGGTCACCGACCCTGACTACCGCGAGCACGTCAAGCATCGCACCGCCGGCGTCGCCGACTCGCGGCTGATCCGCATGGCGCCGATCACGCCCGGCGCCGGATTTGGGGAGTAGGCTTCCGCGCGGTGAAGTGGTCTATGCCTCGGCAAAATCCAGGGAGAAACCTCAGATGGCGATCGATTTCGAAATCCCCGAAGACGCCAAGGCCATGCGCCTGCGCGTGCGCCAGTGGGTGCATGACGAATGCATTCCGGCCGAAAAACGGCTGACCGACGGCGATGACTACAAGACCGTCCTGAACGACCTGCGCGCCAAGGCGCGCGCTCAGGGGTTATGGCTGCCCTTCATCCCTAAGGAACACGGCGGCATGGGGCTGGGCCCTCTGGCCAACGCCCTGGTGCAGATGGAGCTGGGCGAGAGCCACCTGGGCGCGCTGTCCATGAACAGCCAGGGCCCGGACGACGCCACCATCCTGACCCTGCTCGCCCACGGCACCGAGCAT
Source organism: Caulobacteraceae bacterium (assembly GCA_965277425.1). GTDB lineage: Bacteria > Pseudomonadota > Alphaproteobacteria > Caulobacterales > Caulobacteraceae > Poindextera. The sequence continues at coordinate 739,539 of CBDICR010000005.1, read as the reverse complement.
CAGAAGGAAAAGTTCCTCAAGCCCCTGCTGAACGGCGAAAAGCGCGTCTGCTACTCGATGACCGAAAAGGCCGCCGGCGCCGACGCCACCGGCATGCAGACCCGCGCGGTCAAGGACGGCAACGAGAACTACATCCTCAACGGCGAAAAGTGGTTCTCATCCGCCGCCAGCGCCGCGGACCTGGCCCTGGTCATGGCCATGACCGACCCCGACGCGCCGCGCCACCAGCGCTATTCCACCTTCATCGTCGAACTGCCCAATCCCGGCTATCGCATCAAGCGCGACATCCCGACCATGGCGCTGGAAGGCCCGCTGTCGCACATCATGGGCGGCGGCCACGCCGAGATCGACATCGTCGACCTGAAGGTGCCGGCCGAGAACCTGCTCGGCGGCGAGGGTCAGGGCTTCAACATGGGCCAGCACCGCCTGGCCTACGGGCGCCTGCGCCACGGCATGCACAATGTCGCCATGGCCCAGCGCGCGCTCGACATGGCCGCCGCCCACATCACCAAGCGCTCGACCTTCGGCCAGCCGCTGCATTCGCGCCAGGCGGTGCAGTTCATGATGGCCGAGTGCGCCACCGAGCTCTACATCGCCCGGCTGATGCTGCTGCACATCGCCTACAAGGCCGAGCACGGCATGGACCTTCGCCAGGAGAATTCCATGGCCAAGGTCTATCTGGCGCACATGGTGCACAAGGTGGTCGACACCGCCATCCAGCTGCACGGCGCCCTGGGCTATAGCCGCGATACGCCCCTGGCCGCCTGGTACACCGGCATCCGCTCCCAGCGCCTGGTGGACGGGCCGGATGAGGTGCACCGCTGGACCGTCGGCCGCAATGTCATCAAGGCCTTCCAGGAGCACGGGACGACGGCCTCGATGGCGGGCGGCGATCTGCTCTAAAAACCTCTCCCAGAGGGAGAGGGAGGGGCCCGCGCGCGTAAGCGCAGCGGGAAGGTGAGGAGTTACGGGCTCTCCGCCTTATCCTGAAACGGCGTACGCCCTCATCCGCCCACGCGCGAGGCGCGTAGGCCCCTCCTTCTCCCCACGGGAGAAGCTTGTAGAGGCGCGGCGAAGGCCGTTCCGGATTTCCCTCTGGGGCTGGATTCGGGCTAGAACCTCTCGCCAACAAGGTCGAGGGAGGCTGTGAGGAGATCATGACCGCCGTCACCGCAGCCCCCATCGAAGCGCCGGCGCCCAACCGGACCATGGTGCTGATCTCGATCATGCTGGCCATGATCATGACCGTGCTCGACCAGACCATCGCCAATGTGGCCCTGCCGCACATGGCCGGATCGGTCTCGGCCTCGGCCGACCAGATCACCTGGGTGCTGACCTCCTACATCATCGCCGCGGCGATCATGACGCCGACCACCGGCTGGCTGGCCGGCCGGTTCGGGCGAAAACAGGTCTTCCTGGTCTCCATCGTCGGTTTCACCGTCGCCTCGGCCATGTGCGGCGCGGCGCAGAACCTGCAGGAGATCGTCATCTTCCGCATTCTGCAGGGCGCGTTCGGCGCCTCCATGGCGCCCCTGTCCCAGGCGGTGATGCTGGACACCTATCCGCTCGAGGAGCGGGGCCCGGTCATGGCCATCTGGAGTATGGGGATCATGGTGGCGCCGATCCTGGGGCCGGTCCTCGGCGGCTGGCTGACCGACAATTTCAGCTGGCGCTGGGTCTTCTACATCAACCTACCGGTCGGCCTTTTGTGTTTCCTGGGCGTCTCGACCTTCCTGCATGAGCAGAAACACGGCCAGAAACTCAGGTTCGACGCCATGGGGTTCGCGCTATTGTCCATCATGCTGGCCGCCTTCCAGCTCTTCCTCGACCGCGGCCAGAACAACGACTGGTTCCATTCGACCGAGATCATGATCGAGGCGGCCGTCGCCGGCCTGGCCCTGGTCCTCTTCGCCATCCATAGCGCGACCACCGACCGGCCCTTCATCCCGGTCGAACTGCTCAAGGACCGCAACTTCGTCACCGCGACCGGGCTTGGACTGGCGGTGGGGCTCCTGGTCTTTTCGGTGATGGCGCTCTTGCCGCCGATGACCCAGACCCTGCTGGGCTATCCGGTGATGACCGCCGGCCTGGTCCAGGCGCCGCGGGGCGTCGGCAGCCTGATCTCGATGTTCTTCGCCGGGCGGCTGGTCGGGCGGATCGACACCCGCTTCATCATCATCACCGGCCTTCTGCTCTTCGCCCTCTCCTTCTTCGGAATGAGCCATTTCAGCCTGCAGATGGACTATTTTTCGATGGTCTGGACCGGCTTCGTGCAGGGCCTGGGCATGGGCCTGGTCTTCCTGCCGATGACCACCCTGGCCTTCGCCACCCTGCCGCCGAACCTGCGCGGCGACGGGACCGGCGTCTTCACCCTGGTGCGCAACCTGGGCAACGCCGCCGGCATCTCGATCATGGAGGCGCTGTTTGTCCAGCAGAGCCAGGTCGTCCACGCCCGGCTGACCGACAACCTGACGCCCGACAACCCGATGGCGGCGCCGATGCTGAACGGTCAGGCGAACATGGAAGCGCTCAACGGCGAGGTCACCCGCCAGGCCGCGATGGTCTCCTATAACGACGTCTTCCACTTCATGTTCCTGACCACGCTGGCGGCCATCCCGGTGGTGCTGCTGCTGCGCAAGCCCAGCGACCAGATCCCCCGATCGGCGGAGCCCATGGCGGCGGATTGATCAGCCTCGCGCGGCCTCCCGGACGGTCGTCTTCCGAGCCTGGGCGCGAACGCGCCGCGCACGCACCGCTTCGGCGAGGTCCGCCAGCGCCTGGACCGAGGTCTCCCAATCGATGCAGGGGTCGGTGATCGACTGGCCGTAGGTCAGCGCGCGGCCCGGAACGAGATCCTGACGGCCGGCGAGCAGGTGGCTCTCGACCATCACCCCCATGATCCGCCCCTCGCCGGCGGACACCTGCGCGCAGAGGTCGGCGACCACCCCGGGCTGGTTCTCGTGCCGCTTGCCGGAATTGGCGTGGCTGGCGTCCACCATCAGCCGCCGCGGCAGGCCGGCCTTGGCCAGCTCGGCGGCCGCGGCGGCCACCGAGGCTGTGTCATAGTTTGGCCTGATCCCGCCGCGCAGGACGATGTGGCCGTCCGGGTTGCCGGTGGTGGTCGCGATGGCGGCGCGGCCCTGCTTGTTCACCGCCAGGAAATGATGCGGGCTCCGCGCCGCCAGCACCGCATCGACGGCGATCTTGACGTCGCCATTGGTGCCGTTCTTGAACCCGACCGGGCAGGACAGGCCGGAGGCCATTTCGCGGTGGATCTGGCTCTCGGTGGTGCGCGCGCCGATGGCGCCCCAGGCGACCAGGTCGGCGATGTACTGCGGCGTCGTCACGTCGAGGAATTCGCAGGCCGCCGGCAGGCCGAGCGCGGCGATGTCGAGCAGCACCCGACGGGCCAGGCGCAGACCGTCATCAATGCGGAAGCCGCCGTCCAGGCCCGGATCGTTGATCAGCCCCTTCCAGCCCACCGTGGTGCGCGGCTTTTCGAAGTAGACCCGCATGAGGATTTCCAGCTCGCCCGCATGGCGCCGGCGCGTCTCGGCCAGCCGTTGCGCATAGTCCAGCGCCGCCTTCGGATCGTGGATCGAACAGGGGCCGATGACCACCACCAGCCGATCGTCGTCGCCATGCAGGATGTTGTGCACGCCCGCCCGCGCGCCCTCGACCATCTCGTCGATCATGACGCTGGACGGCGCCTCGCCGATCACCTGGGCGGGCGGGCTGAGCATCTGCAGGCGCGCGATGCGGAGGTCGTCGGTAGAGGGGGACATGGGTCTGGCTCCGGATGTTTCGGGAGCTGGCGGGCAACAAAAAAGCCGCCAGGTCCCTGGCGGCTGACGGGAAGTTCGGCTTGGATTTGGTTTAGGCCAAGCGATCCTCCGCCGGCGCCAGGGGCGTCGGGTAGCCGAAATACCAAAAGTAAAACTGGCTGGCGGCGAGGATCATGGGACGAGCGCTATAGCGAGCGCAGCCGCCATTGTCACGCCCTCCTATAGAACCCTCTCCCCCGCAAAGAGCGGGGGCGAGGGTCTTAACCAACCGCGTCCAGCCGGCTGATGGTCTTCTTGTCCGCCCAGTGGCTGGAGATGTTGTTGCGGAAATAGGGCGGGCGGTCGGCCAGGACTTCGGTTTCCAGCCACAGGCGCTTCAGGTGTCGCACCTTGCCGGCGGCGCGGTCGTCCACATAAGGGCTGCGGCCGTGCAGGACGTGGTAGTTGTTGATGAACTGCATGTCGCCGGGCTGAAAGTCCATGATCACCGAATAGGCCCCGCTCTCGGACCGCTCGTGCATCCAGGCCAGCGCCTCGATCGCCTTTTCGGTCAGGCGGGGCGCGTCGGGGTGGCGCTGGCTGGCGCGGATATAGCCGCCGATCAGGCGCACGAAGAGCCGGCCGTTCCAGTCGGTGAAGACCGGCATCTCATACCAGCCGCGTTTGCCGGGCGCCTGTTCGCCGCGCATGTCGTAGGGCTGCGGCTTGTAGAGCTCCTCGGCCAGGTCGGGACGCAGCCGGACCAGGTCGTTGTGCATGGCCACCGAATTGGCCACCGCCGACTGGCCGCCGGAGACGCCGACCGCCAGGCATAGAAGGCCGATCAGGTCCGAGCCGTCGCAATGGAACTCCAGCCCGATCTGGCCCAGCTCGTTGCCGCGCGCGGTGGGATCGCCCGGCTGCTTGCCCTGGTCGGTGACGTCGCCGAGCAGGTGGCCCTTGGCGTTCTGCGGCCAGGGGCGGCCGAGATGGGCGCCGAGGCCCCAATAGGCCAGGCACATCTCGTCATTGCTGTAGCGCTCGCGCGGCAGGCCGCGGATCAGCACGAAGCCGCGGCCGGCCATCAGCTCGCGCTCGATCTCCTTCAGACGCGCACCCAGGGTCGGCAGCGGGAAGTCGGCCTTTTCGATGTCGAGCAGATCGGGGCTCTTGGCCCGCGCCAGGGCGATGGCCGCGTCGATCTCGGCGACCTCGGCCGCGCTCAGCTGTTCGGTCCAGGCGGCCGGATCGGCGACATCCGCCGCGCGCCATTCGCAGGCGGTTTCGAGAGGTTGAAGAGCCATGGTTTTTCTCCCTATCGTTTCATTCCGCCGCCGCCGCGACCGGGGCGGCCTTGCCGCCGCGCACCAGGCGGCCGGGCAGGGCCTCAGTCGCCTCGCCGTTGCGATAGGTGACCTGGCCGGCGACCACGGTGGCGCTATAGCCGCTCGCCCTCTGGATCAGCCGGCGGCCGCCGGCGGGCAGGTCGTAGGCCACCTGCGGGGCGTGCAGGGTGAGGTTGTCGTAGTCGATGACGTTCAGGTCCGCGCGGTAGCCCGGCGCGACGACGCCGCGGTCGTAGAGACCGACGGCCCGCGCCGTCTCGCGCGTCTGCAGGCGGATCACCTGCGCAAGCGGAATCCTCGGCCCGCGCGTGCGGTCGCGGGTCCAGTGGGTGAGCATGGTGGTGGGGAAGCTGCCGTCGCAGATCATGCCCACATGGGCGCCGCCGTCGGACAGGCCCGGAATGGCGTCCTTGTGGTTGATCATGGCGTAGGCCGGATCGAGCGAGCCCTCGGCATAGTTCAGGAAGGGCACGTAGAGCATGCCGCGCCCGCCCCTGGTCAGCATATGGTCGAGGGCGACCTCTTCCGGATCGACCCCCTTTTCGGCGGCGACATGCACCACCGTGGTCGCCTCGGTGGGCTCATAGTCCGGCTGGTCGGTCATCAGGTGCATGCGCACCAGGCCGCCGCTGGCGCCGCGGATGCCGCCTTCCGGACGGCTGGCGAACAGGCGCTCGCGGAAATCGGGGTCCTTCAACGCCTTGACCCGCTCATCGAGCGGCAGCTTGGCGATCTCCTTATAGACCGGATAGTGGGTGAAGGGGTTCACCGTCAGCTCAAGGCCCAAAAGGATGCCGACGGGCCGGGCCGCGACCTGGGCCTTGATGTTCAGCCCGGCGGCGTTGGCGTCCTCGACCGAACGCAGCAGGGCCTTGTAGGACTGCGGCCGCACCGGGCTCTGGATCAGCGAAAACGACATCGGCCGGCCCGAGGCCGCCACCACGCGGCGCAGCATGGCGAACTCGGCCGTCTCGTCGGCGAAGTCGGAGACGAATTGCAGGACGCCCTTGCCCGCCGCCTTCAGCCCCAGGGCGATGCCGGTCAGCTCGTCCTCGCCGGCGGTGAGCGTCGGGGTCGGCTGGCCGTCGCTGGTGCGGTGGTTGAGCGTGCGCGAGGTGGTGAAGCCGAGCGCGCCGGCCTCGGCCGCGCCCTGGGCGATCTGCGCCATCTGGGCGATGTCGGCCTCGGTCGCCGGCTCGCGGTTGGCGCCGCGCTCGCCCATGACGAAGACGCGCACCGCCGCGTGGGGCAGCTGAGAGCCGATATCGACGTCGAAACGCCGCCGTTCAAGGCTGGCCAGGTAGTCGGGATAGCTCTCCCAGTTCCAGGGCAGGCCCTGGCTGAGCACCGGGAAGGGGATGTCCTCGACGCCTTCCATCAGCCGCACCAGCCGGTCGTGGTCCTGCGGCCGGCAGGGGGCGAAACCGACGCCGCAATTGCCCATCACCACCGTGGTCACCCCGTGCCACGACGACGGCTGCATCCGCTCGTCCCAGGTGGCCTGGCCGTCATAATGGGTGTGGATGTCGACGAAGCCGGGCGTCACCACCTGGCCCTTGGCGTCGACCTCTTCGGCGCCGCGCCCGCCGACCGCGCCGACGGCGGCGATCAGGCCGTCCTTGACCGCGACGTCCGCCTGGCGCGGCGCCGAGCCCAGGCCGTCATGGACCAGGCCGCCGCGCACGACGAGATCGTAGGAATGGTCCATGGTGCGTTTCCTCCGAGCGCTCTTTTTCCTATTTGGCGCGCCCGGCCGGGGCGGGGTCAAGTCCGAAGGCCAGCCACGCTTGCGGCGATCCGAGAAAAACTCGTGGCCTGAAAACAAGCCCGGCGCTTGCGGCCCGGCGCGCTCGTCCCGACCTTGCGGAACCTAAGCGTGGTCTTTGCATTCCTGAAGCGAACGAAGGATGGGCGTGATGGCGAAGATGATTTTGGGGTTCGGCGCGATGCTGGGCGTAGCGCTCGGCCTGGTGCTGCCGGCCTCGCCGAGCCATGGCGTGCAAAAGCCCCACATGATCGTGCCGGGCGTCACCTCGGCGCAGTAGCGCCGCGACACATCTTGCCGATCCTGGTCTAGACTCAGCGGCGTGAGTCGGCCGCACCCCTACACCTTCTACGAATTCTTCGCCGGCGGCGGCATGGCGCGGCTGGGGCTGGGCCGCGGCTGGACCTGCCTGTTCGCCAACGATTTCGATCCGCTGAAAGCCCGGACCTATCGCGACAATTTCGGCCGCGATCATCTGCATCAGGGCGATGTCTGGGCCATCGATCCGGACGACCTGCCCGGCCAGGCCGATCTGGCCTGGGCATCCAGCCCCTGCCAGGACGTCAGTCTGGCCGGCGCGCGCGCGGGACTGGGCGGCGCGCGCTCCTCGGCCTTCTGGGGTTTCTGGCGGCTGATCGAGGCGCTGCACGGCCAGGACCGCGCGCCGCGCGTCGTGGTCCTTGAAAATGTCGCCGGCCTGTTGAGCTCGGCCGGCGGGGCGGATTTCGCCGCCATCGGCGAAGCCTTCGCCGCATGCGGCTATGTCTTCGGCGCGATCGAGCTCAACGCCTCGGCCTTCCTGCCGCAGTCGCGGGCGCGGGCCTTCGTCATCGCCGCCCGCGCGCCGCCGCGCGCGCTGGTTTGCGCCCTGCCCGGCGCCTTCGCCACCGCCGCCGTGCGCCGCGCCGCCGACGCCCTGCCCGAGCCCCTGCGCGACCGCTGGCTCTGGTGGCGGCTGGCGCCGCCCCGCGCCCGCAACACGACCCTCGCCGACCTGATCGAGCCCGAAGCGGACGTCGCCTGGCGCTCGCAGGCCGAAACCGCCGTCTTGCTGGGCCAGCTGAGCCCGCTGCATCGCCAGCGCCTCGCCGCGGCGGTCGCGCGCGGCGAGCGCGTCGTAGCGCCGGTCTTTCGCCGGGTCCGCGGCGATGGCTCGAACAAGACCCAGCGCGCCGAACTGCGCCTGGACGGCTTGGCCGGCTGTCTGCGCACCCCCGGCGGCGGCTCGTCGCGCCAGCTGTTGCTCGTCTGCGGCCATGGCCAAATGCGCAGCCGCTGGCTGACGCCCCGCGAAGGCGCCCGGCTGATGGGCCTGGCCGAGGACTATCGCCTGCCGGCCGCCGCGACCGCCGCCTGGCGCGTCATCGGCGACGGGGTGGCGGTCCCCGTGGTGCGGCGCCTGGCCGACCAGATATTGGAGCCGCTCATGGCCGGCTCGGCCGCCATCGCCGCCGCTGAATAGGGGCCGACGATTTCTGGGCGGACAAGGCTTGTCCCCGGCGCTTAAGGTGTCCGGGAAGGCAACCTCGAAAGACCACCCCGTCATGACCACCACCGCCGCCAAACCTTATGACGCCGCCCGCTTCAAGCGCGCCGGGCGCGGCAAGATCTACGATTCGATCATCGACACCATCGGCGACACCCCGCTGATCCGCCTGCCGCGGCTGACCGCCGAGCTGAACCCCAAGGGCGAGGTGCTGGCCAAGCTGGAATTTTTCAATCCGCTGGGCAGCGTCAAGGACCGCATCGGCGCCTCGATGATCGAATCGCTTGAGGCTGAGGGGATCCTGAAATCCGGCTCGACCATCATCGAGCCGACCAGCGGCAATACCGGCATAGCGCTCGCCTTCGTGGCCGCCGCCAAGGGCTATCCGATCATCCTGGTCATGCCGGAGAGCATGTCGATGGAGCGGCGCAAGATGCTGATCCTGCTCGGCGCGCGCCTGGAGCTGACGGCGGCGGAAAAGGGCATGCGCGGCGCCGTGGCCCGCGCCCAGGAGCTGCTCGCCGAAATCCCCGGCTCGGTGATGCCGCAACAGTTCGAAAACACGGCCAATCCGATGGTGCATCAGGTATCGACCGGCGAGGAGATCTGGAACGACACCGGCGGCAAGGTGGACGCGGTGGTCTCCGGCGTCGGCACCGCCGGCACCATCACCGGCGTCGGCCACCTGCTGAAGGCCAAAAAACCCTCGGTGCAGATGATCGCGCTGGAACCGGAGGGATCGGCGGTGCTGTCCGGCGGCCCGGCCGGACCGCACAAGATCCAGGGCATCGGCGCGGGCTTCGTGCCGGGCGTGCTCGATCGCGGCGTCATCGACCGGGTGATGACCGTCTCCAACGACGAGGCCTTCGAGATGGCGCGCAGGGCCGCGCGCGTCGAGGGCCTGCCTGGCGGCATCTCGGCGGGCGCGGCGCTCTCGGCGGCCTTCCGCCTGGCCGCGGAAGACGCCTATGCCGGCAAGCTGATCGTGACCATCATCCCGAGCTTCGCCGAGCGCTACCTGTCCACCGCCCTGTTCGACGGGCTCTGATCGGGCCATGACCGACGTCTTCACCGCCGAAAAACGCTCGGCGGTGATGGCGCGGGTGAAGGGCCGCGACACCGGGCCGGAGCGCACGGTGCGGCGCATCTTGTGGCGGCTGGGCGCCCGCTACCGGCTCGACCGCCGTGACCTTCCCGGACGGCCGGACATCGTCATGCCCGGCCGCAAGCTGGCCATCTTCGTCCACGGCTGTTTCTGGCACGGTCACGACTGCGCCCGCGGCGCTCGCGTGCCCAAGGCCAACCGCGACTATTGGACCGGCAAGATCGGCCGCAACCAGGCCCGCGACACCGAAACCCGCGCCAAGTTGGAGGCGCTGGGCTGGCGGGTCGAGGTGATCTGGGAGTGCGATTTGAAGAATGTCGAGGTGCTGGAGCGGCGGCTGACGAACCTGCTCGCGGCTTAACTTTATCCGCTCATCCTCGCGAAAGCGGGGACCCAGGCTTTTTTGGATTTCATGGATTTCGGCGCGCTTAAAAGATGAACCACGAAGGACACCAAGTACACCAAGAAGAATAAGTGGAGTGAAGGTCGGTGCTGACCCTTGGCGACCTTTGTGTACTTGGTGTTCAAAAAAGAACCTGGGTTCCCGCTTTCGTGGGAATGAGCGGTTTATTTTACTGGCGCCGTCTAAAACGCCTCCGCCTTCAGCGCCATCATGCTCTTCGATCCGGCCTTCAGCTTGGCCAGGTGGGCTGTGCTGTCGGGCAGGATGCGGTCGAGGAAGTAGCGGCCGGTGGCCAGCTTGTCGGCGTAGAAGGGGTCGGGATCGCCAGACTTGGCCAGGGCCGCCTTGGCGATCAGCGCCCACATATAGGCCAGCGCCGTCAGGCCGAAGAGGTGCAGATAGTCGCTCGAGGCCGCGCCGGCTTCTTCTGGATTCTGCAGCCCGTTCTGCATCAGCCAGCCGGTCGCCTCCTGCAGCTGCGTCTTCGCCCCGGCCAGGCCCTCGACGAAGGGGGCGAGCTCGCCTGCGTCGGCGTGCTGGTCGGTGAAGGCGTCGATCTCGGCGAAGACGCTCAGCACCGCCCGGCCGCCGTTGGCCGCCAGCTTGCGGCCGACCAGGTCGAGCGCCTGGATGCCGTTGGTCCCTTCATAGATCATGCTGATGCGCACATCGCGCAGGTACTGGCTGGCGGGGAAGTGCTCGGTGAAACCCGACCCGCCGTGCACCTGCATGGCGTCGGAGCAGATCTTGAAGCCCCTGTCGGTCAGGTAGGCCTTCGCCACCGGCGTCATCAGGCCCATATAGTCGCCCGCCCGCTGGCGCACCGCCTCGTCCGGACTCTCGTGCATCAGGTCGCCCTGCAGCGCGGTCCAGAGCAGAAAGGCGCGGCCGCCCTCCAGAATGGCGCGAGAGTCCATCAACATGCGGCGGATGTCCGGATGCACGATGATCGGGTCGGCCGGCCCGTCGGGGTTCTTCGCACCTGACAGGGCGCGGCCCTGCAGGCGCTCTCGCGCGAAGTCGCAGGCCGCCTGATAGGCCGCCTCGCCCTGGGCCAAGCCCTGCAGGCCGACGCCGAGCCTGGCCTCGTTCATCATCACGAACATCAGGCGCAGGCCCGCATTCTCCTCGCCGATCAGCCAGCCTTTCGCGTCCTCGTAGGACATGAAGCAGGTGGCGTTGCCATGGATGCCCATCTTCTCTTCCAGGCCGACGCATTTGACGCCGGCGTTGCGCGGGCCGACGCCGCCGTCGTCGGTGGGCAGGAATTTGGGCGTGATGAACAGCGAAATGCCGCGAACGCCCGCCGGCGCGCCCTCGATGCGGGCCAGCACCAGATGCACGATGTTCTCGGCCAGGTCGTGCTCGCCGCCGGAGATCCAGATCTTCTCGCCGGTGATGCGGTAGGAGCCGTCTCCTTGCGCGACCGCCTTGGTGCGCAGAAGGCCGAGATCGGTGCCGCACTGGGGCTCGGTCAGGTTCATCGTCCCGCCCCATTGGCCGGAAGCCAGCTTGGGCAGGTAGGTCGCCTTCTGTTCGGGCGAGCCGCCCTCGGCGATGGCCGAATAGGCTCCATGGGTCAGGCCGGGATACATGGAAAAGGCCATGTTGGCCGCCGAGGACATCTCGGAATAGGCTAGGCTGACCACCCGCGGCAGGCCCTGGCCGCCGAACTCGCTCGCCGCGCCCAGAGCCGGCCAGCCCGCCTCGACCATGGTGGCGTAGGCCTGCTTGAAGTCCTTTGGCGTCGTGACGCTGTTGTCGCTGGACCAGCGGCAACCCTCCTGGTCGCCGGCCCTGTTGATCGGGGCCAGCACCTCCTCGCAGAAGCGAGCCGCCTCGGTGAGGACCTGCTCGACGGTCTCGAGCGAGGCGTCGGCGAAGCCCGGCAGGTTGCTGTAGCGGTCGAGCTCCAGCACCTCCCTGAGCACGAACATCTGGTCGCGAACGGGCGCGCGGTAGCTCATGGCGGTTCAACCGTGTGGCTAGAGCCTAAGAAACGCGGACTATTTGGCGAATTCGTGCACGCCGTCCAGGCGCGCGCGCAGCACCTGATCGTAGTCGCTGGCCTGGGGCAAAAGGTCGGGCCGGGTCTGGGCCAGCCGGGCCTCCATCGCCGCGCAGCCCTCGCGCAGGCTTTCCAGGGCGTGGTCGATGTCCTCGCGCTTGGCTTCCAGCGCCACGATCTGGTCGCGGAACTTGCGCAGCGACTTGGCGGCCTGCGCCGCGCCGCCGTCGTCGGGCGTGTAGAGTTCGAGGATTTCGCGGATGTCGGCCAGGCTGAGACCCACCCGCTTGCCGCGCAGGATCAGGGTCAGCCGCGCCCGGTCGCGATAGTTGTAGACCCGGTTCAAGCCCTCGCGCGCCGGCGAAAGCAGGCCCTTGTCCTCATAGAAACGCAGCGCGCGCGGCGTGACTTTGAATTCGATGCACAATTGGCGGATGGTGTAGGTGCGCTCGGGGCGCCGCAGATCGGACATGTGCCAGGGTCTCCCGTCCCTTGTTGCGGGGAGTTTGCGCTTTCGCTTACGTCAACGTCAAGCTCAACTGATCGGCGCTCAGTTAGCTGAGCGCCAGGTCCTCGCCGGCCAGCGCCCGCTCGATCAAGCCGATGGTGCGCTCCAGGCCGAAGATGGCGGCGAAGGAGCCGAAACGCGGCCCCTGGCTCTGGCCGAGCAGCACCTCGTAGAGGGCGGAAAACCAATCGCGCAGAGGCTCGTAGTTCGCCGCCTTGCCCGCCGCATAGACCTCGTTCTGGATGATCTCGCCGGACTCGCAGTCGGCCGGCAGCGCCTTCAGCCGGGCCAGCAGGTCGCCGAACGCCGCCCGCTCGCGCTCGCTGGGCGGCCGGAAGGTCTTCGCCGGCCGTACGAAGTCCTCGTAATAGTTGATGGCGTAGCCGCACAAACGGTCGAGCAAAGGCTCGCTCCGCGGCGAGGCGCCGGGCAGGTGACGGCTTAAGAATCCCCAGAGGATCGCCTTGTCCGAGGCGTTCGCCGCCGAGACCAGGTTGAGCAAGAGGCTGAACGACACCGGCGAGCCATGCTCGGGCGGCTGGCCGCCGTGAACGAACCAGGCCGGGTTGTCCAGCCGATTGGCCGAATTCTCCCGTCGATTATAGGCGTCGAGCTGTTGCAGGTATTCGTCCGTGGCGCGCGGAATGACGTCGAAATAGAGCCGCTTGGCCGAACGCGGCGACTGGAACATGTAGTAGGACAGGCTCTCGGGGGTCCCGTAGCGCAGCCAGTCCTCCATGGTCAGGCCGTTGCCCTTGGACTTGGAGATGCGCTGGCCGTTCTCGTCCAGGAAAAGTTCGAAATTGAAGCCGCCCGGCGGCTCGCCGCCAAGCACGCGGCAGATCTTGTTGGAGACCTTGACCGAGTCGATCAGGTCCTTGCCCGACATTTCGAAGTCGACCTCCAGTGCGGTCCATCGCAGAGCCCAGTCGGGCCTCCACTGCATCTTCACCGCCCCGCCGGTGACCGGCGTCTCCACCAAGCTCCCGTCCTCGTCGGCGAAGACGACAGTGCCGCGTTCGGCATGGCGCTCCAACATCGGCACTTCCAGCACCCGGCCGGTCGTCGGGCTGATCGGCAGGAAGGGCGAATAGGTGGCGCGCCGTTCCGGTCCTAGGGTCGGCAGCATGATCGCCTGGATGTCGTCGAACCGGGCCAGCGCGGTCAAAAGCGTCTTGTCGTAGCGCCCGGAGCGATAGGCCTCGGTGGCCGAGACGAACTCGTAGTCGAAACCGGCCTCATCCAGAAAGGCCCGCAGGCGGGCGTTGTTATGGGCGCCGAAGCTCTCGTGCTCGCCGAACGGATCGCGCACGACGGTGAGCGGCTTGCCGAGATCCTCGTGCAGCATGGCCTGGTTGGGCAGGTTGGGCGCGATGCGGCGCATCCCGTCCATGTCGTCGGAGACGCAGATCAGCCGGCTCGGGATGGCGTCATCGGTCAGGGCGCGGAAGGCCTGGCGCACCATGGCCGGCCGCGCCACCTCGCAGAAGGTGCCAAGGTGGGGCGGACCGGAGGGGCCGTAGCCGCATTCGAACACCACCGGTTTGCGCAGGGCCGCGAAGGCGGCGGACGCCTCGTCGGCCTTGCCGGCCTCGATCAGGCTGGCGGCCAGGTCGCGCTCGGCCTCGCCCAGCCGCAGGCGCAGGATCCGCGCGATCAGCAGACGGGCCTGTTCGAACGGCCAGGACTTGGCCTCGCGCGCCAGAGAAGAAAGTCCTTGCACCATGGCCGGCCTTAAAGGCCGCGCGGGGGCAGGATGCAAGCCTTCGCCTTGAACCGGTCACAGGCGCCGCCCACTCTCTAGTCATGAAACGCATGCTCGCCCTCGCCGCCGCCCTCGCCTTCGCCATGGCCGCGCCCGCCCTCGCCGCCGCGCCGCAGACCGCCGTCTTCGCCGGCGGCTGCTTCTGGTCGATGCAACACGACATGGAGCACATCCCCGGCGTGGTCTCGACCGAGGTCGGCTACACCGGCGGCAATCTCGCCCATCCGACCTACGAGCAAGTCTCCAGCGACACGACCGGACATCTGGAATCGATCAAAGTCACTTTCGATCCGGCTAAGATCAGCTATGCGTTGCTGGTGCAGCGCTATTGGCACACCATTGATCCCACCGACGCCGGCGGCGCCTTCTGCGACCGGGGCGCTTCCTACCACAGCGCCATCTTCGTCAATTCACCCGAGCAGCGCCGGATCGCCGAGGCGTCGAAGGCGGCTTTGGAGCAAGGGCCGATGAAGGGCAAGATCGTCACCCCGATCCGCGACGCCATGACCTTCTGGCCGGCCGAGGACTATCACCAGCACTATTCCGACAAGAACCCGCTGGCCTACGCCGCCTATCGCACGGGCTGCGGCAAGGACGGCGTGCTGAAGCGGATCTGGGGCCCGCTGGCCAACCGCTGACGTCGTCGCCCTTTTCATGACGTCCGCTTGGTCTATTAGGCGTTGGCATGATCGCGCCCGTTCCCGCCGAGTGGTCGCCGCATCGTGCGATGTGGCTGGGCTTTCCGAGTCACGCGGAGCTGTGGGAGGATAATCTCGCCCCGGCGCAAGGCGAGACCGTCGCCCTGGCGCGCGCCCTGGCCGGGCCGGGCAAGGAGCGGGTCAGGCTGATGGTGCGCGGCGATGCGGCGGAAAAGGCCGCCCGCGCCCTGCTTGACGGCGCGGCCGGCGTCGAGATCGTCCGCGGCCTGTTCGGCGACATCTGGCTGCGCGACACCGGGCCGCTCTTCCTGGAGCGCAACGGCGAGTACGCCGCCCAGGCCTTCCGCTTCAACGGCTGGGGCGGGAAGTACCGTCTGGACGGCGACGAGATCGTGGCCGAACAGATCGCCGCCGCCGCCGGCGCGCCCCTGACCACCGCGCCCTGCGTGATCGAGGGCGGCGCGCTGGACCACGACGGCTTCGGCACCGTGCTGACCACCCGCCAATGCCTGCTCAACCCCAACCGCAACACCGGCTGGAGCCAGGTCGAGGCGGAAGCGGCGCTGGTCGCCAGCCTGGGCGCGCGCGCGGTGCTCTGGCTGGGCGACGGCCTCGCCAACGACCACACCGACGGCCATGTCGACAACCTGGCCCGCTTCGTCGCGCCCGGCGTCGTCGCCTGCCCGGTGGCCTGGGGCCGGGCCGACCCCAACGCCGAGGTCTATGACGACGCCGCGCGCAGGCTGGCCGGCATGCGCGGTGCGCGCGGATCGGCCCTGACCGTGGCCCGCATCGCTTCGCCCGGCCGGATCGAGGATGAGGACGGGACCGCGCTGCCGGCCTCGCACATGAACTTCATCATCGCCAACGGCGCGGTGGTGGCGCCGGTCTACGAGACCCGCGCCGCCGCCTTCGCGCTCGACACCCTGCAGAGCCTTTTTCCCGAACGCACGGTGATCGGCCTTCCCTCGCGCGCCCTGCTGAGCGGCGGCGGCTCCTTCCACTGCATCAGCCGCGAGGAGCCGGCGTGACGCGCCGATTGAGCCTGGGCGTGCTGCAGAGCGCCTACGGCGAAGACCTCGCCGCCAACATCGCCCGCACCGCCGGGCTGGTGCGCGAGGCCGCGGCGGCCGGCGCCCAGGTCATCCTGCCGCCGGAGCTGTTCCAGGGTCCCTATTTCTGCGTGCGGCAGGAGGAGCGCTGGTTCGCCCACGCCCATCCCTGGCGCACCCATCCGTGCGTGACGGCCCTGGCGCCGCTGGCGGCCGAGCTGGGCGTGGTCATTCCGGTCTCGATCTTCGAGCGCGAAGGGCCGCACTATTTCAACAGCCTGGTGGTGCTCGACGCCGACGGCTCGATGCTCGGCCTCTATCGCAAGAGCCACATTCCCGACGGGCCGGGCTATCAGGAGAAATACTATTTCCGCCCCGGCGACACCGGCTTTCGGGTCTGGGACACGCGCCATGGCCGGCTGGGCGTCGGCGTCTGCTGGGACCAGTGGTATCCGGAAGCGGCGCGGGCCATGACCCTGATGGGCGCCGAAGCCCTGCTCTATCCCACCGCGATCGGCACCGAACCGCACGATCCGAGCCTGGACACCGCCCTGCCTTGGCGGCGCGCCATGCAGGGCCACGCGGTCTCCAACGTCATCCCGGTCGCGGGCGCCAACCGCACCGGTTTCGAGCCCTGGGACGACTATCCCGGGGAGGGGCAGGGCTTCTACGGATCGAGCTTCATCTGCGATCATCGCGGCGACTTGATCGCCGACCTCGGTCCCGACGAGGAAGGCTTCGCCGTGGCCAGCTTCGACCTGGACTTCATGGCCCGCCACCGCGCCGCCTGGGGCTTCTTCCGCGACCGACGCCCCGACCTCTACGGCGCGCTCACCCAGCCGAGGCCCGCATGATCGAGACCGAGCGACTGATTTTGCGGCCCTGGCGCGAGGCCGACAGGGCGCCCTTCCTGGCCATGAGCGCCGATCCCGCTGTGATGTACTGGCTGGGCGGCGTCCCGACGCCTGAGGCGGCCAACCAGCGGTTCGAACGGTTCGCCGACGGCTACAGCGCGCGCGGCTATACGCGCTGGGCTATCGAGCGCAGCGCCGACGGCGCCTTCCTCGGCTATGCCGGCCTCGCGCCCATTCACGACAGTCTGCCGGTGTCGGGCATCGAGGCCGGATGGGGTTTGACCCGCGCGGCCTGGGGCTTCGGCTACGCCGGCGAGGCGGCGCACGCGGCGGTCCTCGATGGATTCGAGCGGCTGAAGTTTGACGAGATCATCGCCTTCACCACCGACACGAACCTGCGCTCACAGGCGGTGATGGGACGGGCTGGCCTTTTGCGCGACGCATCGCGAGATTTCGACCACCCCAATCTGCCGGCGGGCGACCCGCTCCGCCGTCACTGGGTCTATGCGGCCAAGCGGCCGAGCCAGACCTAGTAGGGCGGATGCGCCTCGGCCGCCTCGATGGCGGCGCAGCCCGTCGGGGCGGGATGCGGCGCGGCGCGGGCGGCGGCCACCTCGGCGCGGGCCTTTTCAAGATCGGCCTCGAAGTCGGGATTGGCGTGCAGGGCCGCGACCAGGATCGAGCCGTTGGTGCGGCCCTCCTCGACATCGCTCAGATAGTGGACGCCGCAGACGATGCGGCTGTCGCCGATTTCGCGAGCCCGCATCAGGATTTCGCTCGCCCGGTCCGGGACGATCTCGGCCAGGATCAACCCCCAGGCCCAGCTCAGAGTCGAGTGCCCGGACGGATAGGAGGCGCTTTTGGCCAGGCTGGCGGTCTTCGGCACGCAGATGGCCGGGGCGCCGCCGGCGTCGACATAGGGCCGCGGCCGATTGAACAGGTCCTTGGGCGCATCGACGACGGCGACGGCGTCGCGGGTGGAGCGGGCGAAGAGCCGCTGCAGGGTCGGCGCATCGGCGGCGTCCAGCCGCACGCCGACGGCGCAGGAGAACATGCTGGCGCCGGCCTTCATGTCGGCGTCGGTTGTCGCCAGCGTCCAGCGCGGACCGCCCTCGAGGCCGCGGGTGCGCGCGAACACCGCCCGGTCGTCCGCCAGGCGCCCCGATCCCGCCGGCGGCGGAGGCGGCAGGATGGTCTCGGTCTTCGGCCGATCGGCCTTGCTCAGATAACCCTTCAGCGGCGCCGGCGGGGTCTGGGCGAAGGCGAAGGACGCAAGGACCAGGCCCGCCGTAGCGAGGGGCGGCAGAAGGCGCCGAACCATGGGATCAACTCCGAAAAGCGACTCTTAAGAGACGGTCGAAGACAGCGTCGTGACGGCCTTTAGCCCAGCACCGTCTTGCCGTTCTTGATGCAGGTGACGCCGCGGTCCTTGATGCGCGCTTCGAAGGAGATCACCGGGCCATCCTTCCACAGGTCGACGCTGATGGTCTCGCCTGGAAAGACCGGTGAGGAAAACCGCGCCGCGTGGCTCCTGATCGCGGCCGGATCGTAGTCGGCATAGGTCTGCAGCACCGCCCGACAGGTGATCCCGTAGGTGCAGAGACCGTGCAGGATCGGGCGCGGAAACCCGGCGCGGCGCGCGAAGTCGGGATCGGCGTGCAGCGGATTGAAGTCGCCGGACAGCCGGTAGATCAGCGCCTGGTCGGGCCGGGTGGCCAGGTCGACCGACAGGTCCGGCGACCGCGTCGGAACGGTGTGCGGCTCCGGCTGGCCCTCCGAGGGCCCGCCGAATCCGCCGTCGCCGCGGGCGAACAGCGAGGCCAGGACGGTGGCGATCGGATCGCCCGCCTCGTCGGTGATGATGGTTTCGTTGAGCACCACCGCGCCCTTGTCCTTGCCCTTGTCGAACACCCCGACCACCCGGCCCTTGGTCTTGAACCTGGCCTCGGCCGGCATGGGCTTGTGGAAGGTGATGTTGCGCTCGCCGTCGACGATCAGCACCGGGTTGAGCTGCATGCGGGCCTCGCCGCCCGTCGAACGGGTCGGTCGGCTGCGAACGACCGAGGCCAGGGTCGGCAGGGCCTTCAGGCTTTTCTCATAGACGAAGGCCAGCTCCTTCTCGTCCATCGGGTCGGCGCCCATGCCGACGCCGAGCGCGTAGAGGATGGTCTCCTGGTTGGTCCAGGCGCCTTCGCCCTCGGTGCGGCGCTCGAGCACTTGCGGATAGTCGATGGGCATGGGGGGCGTCCTTCCTGGTTTTCCCCATTGAAGGCGAACCGGGCCGCCTCGCGCAAGCCTTTCAGCCCAGGCGATCGCGCCGCATTGCCCGTTGCAAATCGATCCGCTAGAAGCCGCCGACCTTGGGCGCCCGCGCCCTGACGCCAGATATCCGGTGCTGCATGGCCGCCAACGACGCTCAACCCAATCCCGTTAGCGGCAATGTGCTGCTCTACGAACGGCCAGAGCCGCTCGAAGCCCGCCGCCACGGCAATCTCGGCCTGAACAAGACCGAACGGCCGTTCGGCTTCGTCGCCAAACAGCATTTCATCCCCCTGCATGTGGGTGAATTCGCGCCGGCCGCGATCAACTATCCGATCATCTTCGCCGGCGAAGCCCGCTCGCCCCTGGCGGTGGTCGGCATCACCCCCGGCGAGAACCTGTTCGTCAGCGCCGACGGCGCCTATCGGCCAGGCGCCTATGTGCCGGCCTTCATCCGCCGCTATCCCTTCGTGGGCGCGCTGGACGAAAAGGCGCAAAAGATGGTGGTCTGCATCGATCGCGCCTCACCGCTCTGGGTGGAGGGCGGCGGCGAGGTCCCGCTGTTCGAGAACGGCCAACCCACCGAGTTCACCAGGAACTGCATCGATTTCTGCGGCCAGTTCGACGCCGATCGGCGCCAGACCGAGAGCTTCATCAAGCTGCTTTCCGATCTGGATCTGTTCGAGATGCGCCAGACGACCTACACGCCGCGCATGGCGGACGGCGAGGCTGGCGAGCCGCAGCTGGTGGCGGAATTCTTTGCGATCTCGGAGGAGCGGCTGAAGACCGTGCCGGCGGCGAAGCTGGCCGAACTGCGCGACAACGGCGCGCTCAGCCAGGTCTACGCCCATATGATTTCGCTGTTCTGCTGGGATCGGCTGATCGCCGAAACCATCGCCCGCAACGCCAACCCAGCGGCGGCATAGACGCTCTTTCACGCCTCGCGGCAGGCGAACAGGCTGCGGGTGAGGCAGGAGAAGACCAGCCGGCCAGCCTGGTCGAGCAGGTCGTGCTGGGCGAAGACGATGCCCTTGCCGTCGCCGACCGGGTCTTTCCCCATCACCGTCATCCGCCCGCGCAGCGTATCGCCGGCCGGCGGAATGCGACCCCAGCGCAGCGCATCCACCGCCAGCCGCTTGGTCTGCGGCCAATCGGCCGAGGCCGCGTCGTCCAGGCTGGACCAGATCGAATAGACCAGGGCCTCGCAGGCGCCTTCGCTCAGGTCGCGCCTTGGCGCGAAGGCGGCATTGAAGCTCTCGATCATGGTCTCGCTGAGCGGCATGGAGCCCAGCGCGACCACCTGGCCGACCTCGATGTCTTCGAAATGGGCAGGCAATGGATTTCCTCGCGGCTTGTCGGCGTCAAGGCGGACCTATAGCTCTGGCGGGGTGAAGAGAACCCTCCTTTCGATCGCGGCCAAAACCTTGGCGGGGTTTTGCCTGGTCCTGGCCGCGCCGGTCCTGAGCCGCGCCGGGCCGGTGCGGGCCGGCCACCTCACCGCCGAGATCGTCGCCGACCACACCGCCATCGCCCCAGGCCAGACGATCCATACAGCGCTGCGCCAGCAGATCGACGCGGGCTGGCACACCTATTGGCGCAATCCCGGCGATTCCGGCGAAGCGACGACGCTGGACTGGACCTTGCCGGCCGACTGGGCGGCGGGCGCCATTGTCTGGCCCGCGCCGCAGCCGCTGAAGATCGGTCCCTTGATGGACTACGGCTACACCGGCGAGGTGCTGTTGCCGGTCGATCTGACCGCGCCGGCGACCGCCAGGCCGGGCCAGACCGTGACGCTGAAGGCGCATGCCGCCTTCCTGGTCTGCCAGGATGTCTGCGTTCCGGAAGACGCCCAGCTGACGTTGGACCTGCCCGTGGTGGCCGCCAACCCGCCGACAGACCCGCACTGGGGTCCGAGGATCGCCGCGACCCTCGCCGCCGCGCCGCATCCCTTGCCGGACCTGAAGGCCGCCATGACGGTGACCGCGACCCTGGTGAAGCTCAGCATCGCCGGCGCGCCGCTGAAGGGGGCGGATTTCGCGGGCGCCTATTTCTACCCTTACGACGGCGAGGCGATCGACGCGGCGGCGCCGCAGATCATCGAGCGCGGCCCGGACGGGCTGACCCTGTCCCTGGCGCCCGGTTCGGCCTTCAAGTCCGGCAAGCCGCCGGCCAACCTGACGGGCGTGCTCGCATTGGGCTCCCGCGTCTTCGAAGTGACCGCACCGCCCGGGCCGCCCGTGCCCGGCGCGTCCGGCCTCGGCCCGCCGCCGGCGCCGATGGGCGCATCGGCCAGCCTCGGCCAGCTCGCCGTCGCCATGGGCCTGGCCTTCGTCGGCGGCCTGATTCTGAACCTGATGCCGTGCGTCTTCCCGATCCTGGCGATGAAGGCCGCCTCGCTGGCGCGCCACGCCCACCAGCCGAGCGCCGCGCGCGTCCAGGGACTGGCCTATCTCGCCGGGGTCGTGGCGACCTTCCTGGCCCTGGCCGGCGCGCTCATCGCGGCGCGGGCGGCGGGCGAGGCGGTGGGCTGGGGCTTTCAGCTGCAGTCGCCGGCGCTCCTGGCTGGGCTCGCCCTGGTCATGCTGTTGGTGGCGCTCAATCTCTCCGGCGTGTTCGAGGTCGGGACCTCTTTGCAGGCCGCGGCCGGCCAGGTCGAGGTCGTCGACCGTGGCGGGGCGCTTGGCGCGGCCTTTACCGGCGTGCTCGCGGTCGCGGTCGCCGCGCCCTGCACGGCGCCCTTCATGGGCGCGGCGGTTGGGTTCGCCTTGACGCAAGGGCCGGTCATCGCGCTCGGCGTCTTCCTGGCGCTCGCCCTGGGCATGGCCGCGCCGTTCGTCGCCCTGGCCTTCGCCCCCGGTCTGCTGCGCCTAATGCCGCGGCCCGGAGCGTGGATGGAGGGGCTGAAGAAGGCTCTGGCCTTTCCGATGTACGCCACCGCCGCCTGGCTGACCTGGGTCTATGCCCAGAGCGGCGGCTCGGGCGCCCTGGCCAGCCTGTTCGCCGCCGCCGTGCTGACGGGCCTCGCCGCCTGGCTCTACGGCGCCGGCCAGCGCGCACGCATCGCCGGCGCCCGTTCGGCCCCGGCGCTGGCGGCCTCCGGCCTCGCCATCGCCCTGGCCCTCGGCGTCGCCTTCTGGCCCGCCGCGCCGACGCCGACCGCGCTCGCCTCGCAGCCCTTCTCGCCCGACCGTCTGGCCGCCCTGCGCGCCGAGCACCGGCCGGTCTTCGTCAACTTCACCGCCGCCTGGTGCGTCACCTGCCAGGTCAACGATCGCATCGCGCTGTCGGGGCCCAAGGCGGCCGACGCCTTCGCCAAGGCGGGCGTCGTCTATCTGGTCGGCGACTGGACCGACCGGAATGCGACCATAGAACAGGCGCTGGCCGCGCACGGCCGCGCGGGGGTGCCGCTCTACCTGATGTATCCGGCCGGCGGCGGCGAGCCCGAGGTGCTGCCGCAGATCCTCACCGAAGGCGTGGTGGTCGACGCCGCGCGCAGGGCCGCGGCCCCGACCGCCTAGACCCCGGCGTCTAAGCCGCCGGTTGCGGCGGGGCGGTGATCACCTCGACGTTGTCCCTCAAAAGGAAGAACATGTCGCGCAGGGCCAGATCCTGGTCATGGCCGGTCTTGGCGGCGGAGACGGCGGCGAGCTTGGCCGCCAGGTCCTGGGAAATGCCGTGCAGGATGCATTTCAGGTCGTCCGTCGAGCCCCGCGCCACCAGGACCTCGTGTCCCTTCTGGTCGAGCAGGGCGAGCTGGCCGATCTGGTCGCTGAACTGGCCGAACTGCGGCAGCGTGATCGCCTCGCTCGCCCCGGCCAGACCCTTGCGGTAGGCGTCGACCTGGCTCTTCAGCGCGCCGGCGCGCCCGACGATGTCCTTGAACAGCGGCTCGCCGGCCACCGAGACCGGGGCCTGGGCGATCGCCGCGACGGGAGGAGGCGTTGCGGCCGGGCCGGCCTGGGCGAACATCAGAAAGGCGGCGAGCGCGACATCGCATGACATGGGCGGAAGTCCTCATCCTCGATCGGCGAAACGGTCGGCTGCAAGCCTTATCAAGTCAGGGTAAACGAGCCGCTACCGGGCCCCGGCGGGCGTTGCGGTTCCTTGCCCGGCCGCGCGCGATCCTTTAAGCGCCGCCCATGACCGAGACCTTCCGTCCCCAGGCCCGCGCTCCGAAGGGCTTCGTCGACAAACGCGCCGGCGATCTGGCCGCCGAGCGCCGGATCGTCGACGCCGTCTCGGCCGCCTATGAGCGCTACGGTTTCGAGCCCCTGGCCACCGGCGCCTTCGAATACGCCGATGCGCTCGGCAAGTTCCTGCCCGACGCCGACCGGCCGAACGAGGGCGTCTTCGCCCTGCAGGACGACGACGAGCAGTGGATGGCGCTGCGCTACGACCTGACCGCGCCGCTGGCCAGGTTCGTGGCGGAGAACCGCGAGGCCCTGCCCAAACCCTTCCGCCGCTATGCGGTCGGCAGCGTCTGGCGCAATGAAAAACCGGGGCCCGGCCGCTTTCGCGAGTTCGTGCAGTGCGACGCCGACACGGTCGGCTCCGCTCGTCCCGAGGCCGACGCCGAGATGATCGCCATGATGGTCGAGGGCCTTGAGGCCGCCGGCCTCGAGCGCGGCCAGGCGGTGATCAGGATCAACAACCGCAAGCTGCTCAACGGGCTGCTGACATCCGCCGGCGCGGTGGACGCCAGACAGAAACTGGTCGTCCTGCGGGCGGTGGACAAGCTCGACCGGCTGGGGCCGGAGGGCGTCGCGCTTTTGCTTGGGCCTGGCCGCAAGGACGAGTCCGGCGACTTCACCAAGGGCGCGGGCCTCGACGCCGCCGCCGCCGAGCGGGTTTTAGCCTTCGTGGCGGCCGGCGCCGGCGGGCGACCACAGACCCTCGATCGTCTGGCCAATGTCATCGGCGGTTCGGCCGAGGGCGACGAGGGCCTGGCCGAGCTTTCGAGCATTCATCAGGCCCTGGTCAGTCTCGGCGTCGATGAGACGAGGGCCGCGTTCGATCCCTCCATCGTGCGCGGGCTCGAATACTATACCGGCACGGTGTTCGAGGCGGATCTGCTACTGGAGACCTTGGACGAACGCGGCAAGCCGATGCGTTTCGGGTCTCTGGGCGGCGGCGGCCGTTATGACGACCTGATCGCCCGCTTCACCGGCGAGCCCATGCCCGCCACCGGCTGTTCGTTCGGCGTATCGCGTCTGGCCGCCGCGCTCAGGGCCGCCGGTCGCATTGAAGCGGCCAAGTCGCGCGGGCCGGTGGTGATCATCGCTTTCGACGCCGAGGGCATGGCCGACTATTTCGCCATGGCCGCCGAACTGCGCGGCGCCGGCGTCGCCGCCGAGGTCTATCTCGGCCAGTCGGGCATGAAGGCGCAGATGCGCTACGCCGACCGCCGGCTTTCCCCAGCGGCGGTCATCGTCGGCGGCGACGAACGGGCCGCCGGCCAGGTGACGATCAAGGATCTCGACCTGGGCCGCGTCCTGGCCGCCGGGGTCGGCGACAACCAGAGCTGGCGCGGCGATCGCCCCGGCCAGGTCACCGTGCCGCGCGCCGATCTGGTCGCGACCATCCGGGGCATTGTCGAGGCGGCGCGATGAGGCTCGAACCGCCCGTCCCGGCCGAGGTGGCGACCGCCATCCGCGCGCCGTTCGCGGCGCTCGGCGCGCCCTTCGTCGATGCGCCGGTGATGCTGCCGCTCGGCCTCATGCTCGACCTCGCCGGCGAGACCATGCGCGGGCGCCTGTTCCTGGTGCAGGGCGATGGCGAGGACGCCTGTCTGCGGCCCGACTTCACCATCCCCATCGCCCGCGCCCACATCGCCGAGGCGGGCGGCGATGGTCGATACCTCTATGAGGGCAAGGCCTTCCGCGTCGCGCCGCGCGGCTCAAACCGGGCCGAGGAGTTCCTGCAGATCGGGCTGGAGGCCTTTGGCGGCGGCCGCGAGCCCGCGGCCGACGCCGAAGTCGCCGGCCTGGCTTGGCGCGCGGCGGCGGCCGGCGGGCGCGACGACCTGGTGATGATCCTGGGCGACGTGGCGCTGTTTTCGGCGCTGATCGACGCGATCGGCCTGGCGCCGAGCCTGGCGGCGCGGCTGAAGCGGGCCTTTGCAAGACCCGGCGCCCTCGTCGGCGAACTCGCCCGCGCGCAAGAGCCGGAGCCGGCCGTACGCCAGGGCGATCGCCTGGCGGACCTGCTGGCCGGGCTGCCGGAAGTCGAAGCCACCGCGGTGCTGCAGGACCTCTGGTCGATCGCCGGCATTCAGCCGGTGGGCGGGCGCTCGGCGGGCGAAATCGCTCATCGTCTGGTGGCGCGCGGCGAGGCCGCCCGCGCGCCCAGGCTGACCCCCGCCGAGGCGAAACTGATCCACGACTTCATCGATCTTTCGGGCGCGCCAAGACGGGCCTTGGATCGCGCCGCCGATCTCGCGCGGGCCGGAAAGCTGAACCTGGACGCCGAGCTCGAGGCCTGGGCAAGGCGGCTGGACGCCCTTGCCGCCGAGGGCGCGCCTGAAGACCGGCTGGTGTTCCAAGCCAATTTCGGTCGGGCGTTCAGCTATTACGACGGCTTCCTGTTCGAGGTGCGCAGCCCCGCACTCGGCGACGAGGCGCCGGTCGCCGCCGGGGGCCGCTACGACGCCCTGCCCGCGCATCTGGGCGGGACGGCGCGCGGCGCCGTCGGTTGCGCGGTTCGGCCTGGGCGCGCCTGGGCGCAGGCGGGGAAGACGTCATGACCGGGGCGCCGCTGACCTTCGGCCTCTTTTCCAAGGGCCGGTTGAAGGACCAGGCCGAGGCCTGGCTGGCCGATTGCGCGCTCGACCTCGAGGCCGTTGGCGGCGAGCGCGGTTACGTGGCGCAGATCAAGGGCCTTGCCGACGTGCGGGTCTTGCTGCTTCCCGCCGCCGACATCGCCGCCGGCCTGGATACGGGCGAATTGCACATCGGGGTCAGCGGCGAGGACCTGTTGCGCGAACGCGGCGAGGCGGTCGAGGCGCACGTGCTGCTGATGCGGGCGCTCGGCTTCGGCCGCGCCGATCTGGTCGTTGCCCCGCCGGCCAGCTGGATCGACGTGGAGACCATGGCCGACCTCGAGGAGGTGGCCGCCGCCTTCGTCGCGCGCACCGGCCGTCGCATGCGAGTGGCGACCAAGTATATGGTGCAGACCCGCGCCTTTTTCGCCAGCCACGGCGTCGTCGACTACCGCATCGTCGAATCCAGCGGCGCCACCGAAGGCGCGCCGGCCGCCGGTCAGGCGGAGCTGATCGTCGATATAACCACCACCGGCTCGACCCTGAGGGCCAATGGACTGAAGGTGCTGCAGGACGGCCTGATCCTGAAGAGTCAGGCGCAGCTCTGCGCCAGTCTCGTCGCCCGCTGGACGCCCGGCCAGCTCGCCTCGGCGCAACGGCTGATGAGCATTGTCGAGGCGCGCGCCCGGGCCACGCACGCGGTGCTGGTTTCGTGGCCAGCCGATCAGGATATGGCCGCCGAGGCCGCTATTCGTCCCTTCCTCGCCCGCGGCGCTACACGGCGCGCCCAGGGACTGCTGGCGGAGGCGGCCGACCTGTTCGAGGTGACGGCGGCGCTTGCAAACGCCGGGGTGGGGCCGGTGACGGTCGTGCGCCCGGACTTCGCCTTCGAGCCGCAGTCCGCCGCCGCCGATACCCTTGGTAGACGCCTCGGCGAGCGGAATTGACGTTTGGCCTGCCCATTTTGATCGAACTTGCCGCTCGCTCCCAGCGATATTGCGCGTTTGAAACACCGGGGAGCGCAAAAGATTGACAAGGTTCCGGAAACACCGTCTCTTTCGCGAGCGAGAGACGACACGGGCCAGCAGAGTCCGCGCGCCTCGGCGTTTCGGGGAGGAAACGCCCGCTACCTTTAAGCGGCCATAGGCCCGTCGCGACGATTCCCCGCGGCGGGCCGTGCTTTTTAAAGCGCCTTCACCAGATCCTGACCCGCTGATCCGGCGCTATGTACATCGCATCGCCCGGCTTGACGTTGAAGGCGTCGTACCAGGCGTCGACGTTGCGCAGGGTCGCCACCACGCGATAGTGCGACGGCGAGTGCGGGTCGGAGACCAGGGCCTCACGCAGGGCGTCGTCCCGCATCTTCTCGCGCCAGATCTGCGCGAAACCCAGGAAAAAGCGCTGGTCGCCGGTCAGGCCGTCGATCACCGGCGCGGGCTGGCCGTGCAGCGAGGCGTGGTAGGCATCGAGCGCGAGCAGGACCCCGCCCAGATCGGCGATGTTCTCGCCCATGGTCTGGTCGCCCTTGATGTGGGTGCCGGGCAGGGGCTCGAAGCTTGAATATTGCGCGCCCAGACGGTCGGCGCGGACCTGGAACTTGGCCGCGTCCTCGGCGGTCCACCAGTCCGCCAGTCGCCCCTGGCCGTTGTATTTGCGTCCCTGGTCGTCGAAGCCGTGCGTCATCTCATGGCCGATGACGGCGCCTATGCCGCCATAGTTTATGGCCGGATCGGCGCTGGCGTCGAAGAAGGGGGGCGACAGGATGGCGGCCGGGAAGACGATCTCGTTGTTGCTGGCGTTGTAGTAGGCATTGACCGTCTGCGGGGTCATGCCCCACTCCAGCTTGTCGACCGGCCCGTCTATCCGTTTGATCTGCCGCTGCCACTCGAAGGCTTCGCCGCGTTCGGCGTCGCCGTAGAGATCGTCCGGGCTGATCGCCAGCGCCGAATAGTCCCGCCATTTCGCCGGATAGCCGATCTTGACCGTGAACTCGGAGAGCTTCTCCAGCGCCTTGGCCCTGGTCTGGGGGGTCATCCAGTCGACGCGCTGCAGGCGCGCCTGGAAGGCGTCCTTCAAGTTACCGACCAGGGCGTCCATCTTGGCCTTGGCGTCCGGGGTGAAGTAGCGGGCCACATAGAGACGGCCGACCGCCTCGCCCAGGGTGCGATTGTCGAAGTTGACGGCGCGCTTCCAGCGCGGCTGGATCTCGGGCTGACCGGCTAGCTCGTGGTTGCGGAAGGCGAAGCGGTCCTGGACGAAACGATCCGAAAGATAGGGCGCGGCGGCATCGACCAGATGGACGGCCTGCCAGGCCTTCAGGGTCTCGACCGGGGTCGCCGCATAGATGGCCGTCACCTTCGGAAAGGCGGTGTTGGCCTCCAGCACGATGGTGGTGCGCGACCCCAGCTCGGCGCTGGCCAGGAAGGCCTTAAAGTCGAAGCCCGGCGCATAGGTCGCCAGGTCGGAGACCGTCATGGGATTATAGGTCTTGTCCGGATCGCGCTCCTCGGCGCGCGTCCAGCTCGCGCCGGCGAGCTTGGTTTCGAAATCGACGACGGCCTGGGCCGCGGCGTCCGGATCGGCCCAGCCGATCTCCTTAAGAAGGCTGGCGGCATAGGCCTGATAGGCCGCCTTCTTCTGCGCGAACGCCGGCTCCAGATAATAGTCTCGATCAGGCAGGCCGAGACCGCCGACATCGATATAGGCGGCGTAGCGGCCGGGGTCCTTGGCGTCGGCGTCGATGGACAGGTCGAAGATGGCGCTCTGAAAGCCGAGGGGCGAGCGGCCCATGACGGCGGCGACGTCTTCGCGCGTACGTTCGCCGCGGATGGCGTCGAGATCGGGGGTCAGCGGCTGCGCCCCGAGGCGCTCAACCCGCGCCTCGTCCATATAGGCCTTGTAGGCGTCGCCGACCTTGACCGCATCGGGATCGGTCAGCTGACCGGCGGCGGCCTGCTCGATCAGGAGCCGGGTGCGGTTCTCCGACAGAACGCCCAGCTTGTCGAAGTTGCCGAAGCGGGTGCGGTCGGGCGGAATCTGCTCGCGGTCGAACCAGGCGCCGTTGGCGTAGCGGAAGAAATCGGTCCCCGGGCTGACCGACAGGTCACGGCCGCTCTCGTCGTAGCCCCAGGCGCCGTATTTCGGCGCGGTCACCGCGGACGAGGTGGACGCCGGCGCGCCGCCCACGGCGTTCGGTTGGGCGGCGACCTGCGCCGCGGGCGCGGCCAAGGCGACGGCGACCAGAACAGCGAGGCGTAAATGAGAGGTCTTCATGGGGTTTCCGTAATCGCACGCGAACCTCGCGTCGCCGGTCGGGCGCATAATAGGGCGGCTTCCGGCCAAATCATGGCCGGGCCGATAGGGGGGATTAGGCGGTGAGCCTCAGCCGTTCAAGGGCGAGCGTCTTGGCCGCCTTGTAGTCCACCTTGCCGTTCGGCGAGCGCGCGACGGGCGCCAGCACCAGTTCGCGCGGCGCCTTGTAGTCCGCCAGGTGATCGCGCACGTGCCTGGCCAGCTCTTGCAAGGTCGGCGTCGGCGCGTCCGGCGCCAGCTCGACCACGGCGCAGATGCGCTCGCCGAAGCGCTCGTCCGGCACCCCCACCACCACCGCGTCATAGACCGAAGGGTGACGCTTCAGCGCCTCCTCGACCTCTTCCGGGAAGACCTTCTCGCCACCCGTATTGACCACCTGCGAGCCGCGGCCGAGCAGGATGAGCGATCCGTCCGCCTCGACGGTGGCGAAATCACCCGGAACCGACCAGCGGCGCCCCTCGAATTCCCGGAAGGTCTTGGCCGACTTTTCCGGGTCCTTGTAATAGCCGACCGGCAGAAAGCCGGCGAGCGCCAGGAGGCCGCGCTCGCCCGAGCCGGGCTCGACGCGCCGTCCGTCCTCGGTGAAGGCCGCGGTATTGGGACCGAGGACGAACTTGGCCGTCGCGGCCTCCTGGCCGGCGGTGGAGTTGGAGCCGCCGATGCCCACCGCTTCGGACGAGCCCAGGCTGTCGAACAGGGTGATGTGCGGCGCGTGCCGAAGCAGGCCCTGCTTGTTCTCATGGCTCCAGACCGTGCCGGAGGAGTTGATCACCCGCAGCCGGTTTAGGTCCCAGCCGCCGGGATTGGCGTCCAGCGCCTGCAGCATCGGCTGGGCGAAGGCCTGGCCGACAATGGTGACGCCGGTAACGCCCAGGCGCTCGACTTCCGACCAGAGTTCGACCGGGTTCAGCCGTTGCGACGGCAGGGTGGCGATGGCGCCGCCGCCGGTGAGGGCGCTGAGGGCGGTGAATTGCGCGGTGGCGTGCATCAGCGGCGCGGCCGTCAGCACCAGCCGCAAAACCGAGCCTTCCTTGGCATCGGCCGTCCGCGCCCGCTCGCCGGCCTGCGCGGGGGTCTCCAGCGCCGGCAGGGCCTCGATCAGATTGCCGCCGCCGCCGAGCACCTTGAACAGGTCCTCCTGGCGCCACATCACGCCCTTGGGCATGCCGGTGGTGCCCCCGGTGTACATCAAAAGAAGATCGTCGCCCGAGCGGCCCCAGGGCGCGATTCCGGCCCTCGCCGACCGCGGCGATCGCCTCATAGTCCTCCGCCCAGTCGGGAACGGGATGGCCGGGCGTCGCCACGGCGAGCCAAGCCTTGACCTTCGGCAGGCGCGCGCGGGCCTTGGCGGCGACCTCGGCGAAGGCGGCATGGAAGACCACGGCCTCGGCGTCGGCGTTGTCGAACAGATAGACCAGCTCTTCCACGCCATAGCGGTAGTTGGTGTTGACCGGCGCCAGCCCCGCCTTGAAGGCGGCGTAATAGGTCTCGAGATATTCCGGCCCGTTGTAGAGAAAAGCCGCCACCTTGGCCTGGCGCTTCAGGCCGGCGTCGAGCAGGACGCGGGCGATGGCGTTGGCGCGGGCGTCGAACGCGCCCCAGGTCAGGTCGCGGGGCCCTTGCACCTGGGCGCGGCGGCCAGGCACGGCGGCGGCGATCTCTTCCCAAATGTCGGCATAGGCCCAACCCGCCATCGCATCGCTCTCCTGATCGGTGATTAGGTTGCTAGGGTGTGACGCTGGCGGGGCGCCTGTCAACGCAGGCTTCGCTCGAGGTCCGCGGCGGTTGGAGGAGAACACGATGAGCGCGCCGACCTTCCTCATCGTCATGGGCGTTTCCGGCGCCGGCAAGACCACGGTCGGCGAGATCCTCGCCCGAAGGCTCGGCTGGCCCTTTGTCGACGGCGATGCGCTGCAGCCCAAGGCCAATATCGACAAGATGCGCAGCGGCGCGCCCCTGGACGACGCCGATCGCGCGCCCTGGCTCGCAGCCATCGGCGCCTGGATCGACGCCCGCGCCAAGTCCGCCCAACCCGGCGTGGTCGCCGCCTCGGTGCTGAAACGGGCCTATCGCGACATGC
Organism: Caulobacteraceae bacterium; assembly: GCA_965277425.1. GTDB lineage: Bacteria > Pseudomonadota > Alphaproteobacteria > Caulobacterales > Caulobacteraceae > Poindextera. Next base: position 708,416 of record CBDICR010000005.1, on the reverse strand, counting down.
TGCGCGCCGGCCGGCCCCAGATGCGCATCGTCTATCTGCGCGGCTCGCAAAGCCAGATCGCCGAGCGCCTCGCCCACCGCACCGGCCACTTCTGGCCGCCCAAGCTGCTGGCCAGCCAGTTCGCCGACCTCGAACCGCCAGGGGCGGACGAAGACGCCATCGTGGTCGATATCGAAGCGACGCCCGAGGCCATAGCCAAGGCTGTCATGGGACAGCTATCTTGAGGCCATGCCCGCCCTCTATCCCGAAATCGATCCCTACGAGACGGGCATGCTCGCTGTGGGCGACGGGCAGCGTGTCTATTGGGAAGCCTGCGGCAATCCGGACGGCAAGCCGGTGGTAGTGCTGCATGGCGGTCCAGGGTCGGGCTGCACGCCGGGCGCGCGGCGGATGTTCGACCCGCAAGCCTTCAGGATCGTCCTGTTCGACCAGCGCAATTGCGGCCGCAGCCTGCCGCACGCCGCCGACGCCGGCGTCAGCCTGCGGGACAATACCACCGCCCACCTGATCGCCGACATCGAGGCCCTGCGTCGGCGCCTTGGCATCCAGCGGTGGCTGGTGAACGGGGCCTCCTGGGGATCGGTGCTCGGCCTCTCCTATGCCCAGGCGTATCCGGAGCACGTCTCGGCCCTGGTGCTCAGCCATCTCGGGGGCAGCCGCCACGCCGACATCGACTGGCTCTATCACGGCGTCGGCCGCTACTTTCCGCAAGCCTGGGCGCGGTTCCGCGCCGGCGCCGGCGTCACCGATCCAGACGCCGACCTGATCGAGGCCTATCACCGATTGCTGGCCGACCCCGATCCGGTCGTGTGCGAAAAGGCGGCGAGCGACTGGTGCGACTGGGAGGCCGAGGTGATCTCGATCGACCCCAACCACAAGCGTCCGGCGCGCTACGATGACCCACGCTTTCGCATGGCGTTCGCCCGCATCGTCACCCACTATTTTGTCAATAAGTGCTGGCTTAAGGACGGGCAGCTGTTGCGCGACGCGCATCGGTTGGCGGGCCTCCCAGGCGCGATCGTCTGCGGCCGGCTCGATCTCGGATCGCCGATCCAGGGCGCGTGGCTGCTGCACGAGGCCTGGCCGGGAAGCGAGCTCACCATCGTCGAGAACGCCGGCCACGAGACCTCAACCCCGGGCATGATGGAAAGCATCCTGGCCGCCATCGACCGGTTCGCGTCAGTGAGCGGCTGACAGGGTGATGGCGCCGCCGGCGATCATCAGGGCCGCCGTGATCCGCGCCGGCGTCAGCTTCTCCTTCAGGAAGACCACCCCGATCACCGCGGCGAACAGGATGCTGGTCTCGCGCAGCGCCGAGACCCGGCCCATGGGCGCCAAGGTCAGCGCCCAGATGACCACGCCATAGGACAGAAGGCCGAAGACGCCGCCGGCCAGCGCCTTCCAGGTTTCCGCGTTCTTCAGCGGCAGGGCGATGCGCCCATGCAAGGCCACATAGACGGCCGGCATAGCCGCGCCCTGCACCAGGAAAAGCCAGGCGGCGTAAGACGGCGCATGCCCCGACAGCCGCGCGCCGACCCCGTCGGTCAGCGTGTAGGCGGCGACGAAGACGCCGGTGGCCACCGCCGCCAGGGTCGACCGGGCGCTGGGCCGCGCCTTTTCAAACGCCAGCGCCATGATGCCGAGCGACACCAGCGTCACGCCGGCCAGGGCGGCCAGGGTCAGCCGTTCGCCGGCGACGAAGATCGCGCCCAGGCTGACCAGCAGCGGCGAGGTCCCGCGCGCGATCGGATAGACCTGGGCCAGGCCGCCCTCGCGGTAGGCGCGCACCAGGAAGAGGCAATAGGCCACCTGCAGGGCGGCGGAGAGGCCGATGCAGGGCCAGCTCGCCCGCGCCGGCAGGGCGAGGAGAAACAGGAACGGCAGCGCCACGACCGCCGAGGTGGCCGACATGATGGTGATCGACCACAGCCGGTCCGCCCCGCCGCGCAGAATGGCGTTCCAGCTCGCGTGCAGCAGGGCCGCGGAGAGAATGAGCGCGACGACGAGGGGAGTCATGGCCCGCTGTTAGGCTGGGATCAGCCGTAGGTAAACGGCTGGCCGATGCGTTGACTTCGGCCGCGAGGCGCGGGCATTAGGCCGCGCTCGCGAACCGTCCCGAGAGGCTCCGATGGCCGAGACCCACTCCCACACCGTGCCCGGCGGCCGCGCCTTCTGGCTGACCGAAACCCTGTGGCGCGCCGCCGAAAGTTTGCCGGTCATCCGGATTCCGCTCGGCGCCATCGCCGAGTTCGATCGGGACTGCTGGTTTCAGGACAAGCACGCCCCGACCTGCCGAGCGGTGGCCGAACATGCGCGGCGCATCCAGGAGGCCGATCTGTCCTACCCCATCATCCTCTCGGCCGACGGTCGGCTGATGGATGGCGGCCACCGCCTCGCCAAGGCCTATCTGCTCGGCGCGGCCGACATCGCCGCCGTGCGGTTCGAGGTCGACCCCGAGCCCGAGCGCGTCATCGCGGCGCTTCAGGCGCGGTAGGCGCTCGCCCGACCGCCTCGACCGCGACCAGCGGGATCGGGCTCCACTCGATCAGGCCGATATAGCCGTCGCGGGCGGCGACCACCGTGCGCCGGCCGTCGGCGTGGACGACGGCGCCCGGCGCGTGACCATGGGCCTCGGTCCAGCCGACCACGCGGCGCACATAGACGGTCTTGCCGTTCACATGGGCGATGGTCTCGGTCAGGCCGAAGGCGCGAATCTGGCGCAGGATCGCGTCCACCGGGCCGGTGAAGTCGAGCGTGCGCGCGGCGTCGCCGGTGAGTTTCCAATAGCTGCCGGCGCCTTGAGGCCGGGCTCGGTCCCAAAGGCCGGGCAGATCGCCGGCGACGCGGCGTGCGAGGCGGCCGAACGCCATCTGCGTCTTCAGGTCGAGACTGTCGTGGCACTCGGTCTCGGAGAGCGGAAAGGTTTCGTCGGCCAGAATGTCGCCGACGTCGAACCGGTGTTCCAGCCTGTGACAGGCGACGCCCCAGGATTTGCGCCCCTCCAGGATCGCCCGAAACGCCGGATAAGGTCCGCGTCCGTCCGGCAGCGGCGAGGCGTGGAAGTTGACCGCGAACTTCATGTGCGGCCGCCAGTCGCCGATCCGCCAATTGTAGCTGGCGCAGACCAGCACCTCGCAGCCGCGCGCGCCCAGATCGGCCAGGTCGGCCTGGCTCATGCGGGAAAGCTGCACCGGAATGTCCAGCCCGACCGCACGATCGATGATGGCCCGGTTCAGGTTGCTCACCGGACTGGGCGGCACGGTGAACAGCTTGACCGGCTCCCAGCCGGCGGCCAGCAAGGCCTCGAAGATGCTGAGGCTGCGGTCAACGCCGGTGATCGCAAACCGCAGGCTCACCGGACGGCCGCGTGCGCTGCTCGCGCCGCGCGCTCACGCTGCTGTTCTCCCGTCGTCTGGGCGAGGGTCTTCGGCAGGCCGGCCAGGGTCAGATAGCCCAGACCCTTCTTGTCCAGCTGATCGAAACGACGGTCCGCCACGGTCAAAAATTCGGCGAGGCTGATATGGCCGTCCATGTTCAGATCGGTGGCGGCGACGGGCTCCGGGTCGGGGAGCAGCTCAAAGGGCGCCGCACCGCTCGTCACGCTGATCGCGGCCGGGTCGGGGAGCGGCTTAGGGCGCCCCAGGCCGAAAAAGCCATGCCCGCCACCACCGGCATGGGCGTCTGGCCGGGCGCCGTCCGGGTTCGGCGCCGGCGCGCCCTCGCCTGGAACGCGAAAGGCGCCGAGGATTTCCGGGGCGACGTCGTTCTCGTAGGCCTGCAGCTCGAAGGGATCGATGACCCCGTCGTGGTTGTGGTCGAGGATGCGGAAAAAGGCTTCGGCGTCGGCGCGGAATTCCGCCCGGTCGATGCGGCCGTCGCCGTTCTTGTCGGCCTGGGCGAACCAGCGGACCACCGGATAGGGCTGGCCCGCCGCCGCCCTGAACGGCTGTCCGCTCGGACTGACGAACAGGCTCGGTCCAGGCATGATATCCGGCGCGGCGGCGGCCGGCTGGGCGGCGAGCCGCAGCGGCCCGAACGCCGCCATGAGCGCGAGCGCCGCCATGCCGCCCCGCCGCCAGCCTTGCCGCCCGTCGGCGCGCGCCAGCCTGTCGGTATTGACGAATTTCATCTTGAGACACAGCCTTGTGGGGCGACGGGCGCCGACCTAAGGAGACGACGAAGCGCCAGGGAGGACGGCATGAGCGAAGCCCCAAGGGAAGAGATTCTGGAGCCTTCGCTCCCCATTGTCGATCCCCACCATCACCTGTGGGACCGACGGTTGGATCCGGCCACCCTGCCGCCGCCGCGACACGGATTCGAGAACGTCATGCGCCTGGCTCCGCGCTACCTTCTGGACGAGTTGCTGGCCGACATGACGCGCGGCCACAATGTGCGCGCCACCGTCTTCGTGCAATGCGGATCGATGCATCGCGCGGACGGGCCGGCGGCCCTGCGGCCGGTGGGCGAGACCGAGTTCGTCAACGGGGTCGCGGCCATGTGCGCCAGCGGCGTCTATGGCGAGGTTCGGGCCTGCGCCGGCATTGTCGGCCATGTCGACCTGACCCTGGGCGCGGCGACGGTTTCGGAGGTTCTCCAGGCCCATATCCTGGCGGGCGGCGGCCGTTTCCGCGGCATCCGCCACAGCGCCTCCTGGGACGCCGACCCCGAGGTGCTGGGCCCGCTTTCGCGCGGCGGCGCGGGCGAGGGCCTCTACCGCTCGCCGGCGTTCCGCGAGGGCTATGCGCGGCTGGCGGCGTTCGGGCTTTCCTTCGACGCCTGGCTGCTTGAGCCGCAGCTGGGCGACCTCATTGACCTGGCGCGGGCCTTTCCCGACACCGCGATCGTTCTCGACCACGTCGGCACGCCGCTGGGCATCGGCGCCTATGCCGGCAGGCGCGAAGAGCGGTTCGGAGCCTGGCGGGACAGCATCCAGGCGCTCGCGGGCTGCGATAACGTCTCGGTCAAGCTCGGCGGCCTGGCCATGCCGTTCGCCGGGTTCGCGTCCTTCATGAACCGGCCGCCAGCCTCGTCCGTGCAGCTGGCCGGCGAATGGCGGCCCTATGTCGAGACCTGCATCGAGGCCTTCGGCGCCAATCGCTGCATGTTCGAGAGCAACTTCCCGGTCGACCTCGTCAGCTGCACCTACGACGTCTTGTGGAACGCCTTCAAGGTGATCACCGCCGGCGCTTCCGACGACGAAAAGGCCGCCCTCTACGCCGGTACGGCGACGCAGGTCTACCGGCTGGCGCTCTAAGCGCGGTCGATCAGCAGCAGCCGCATGTCGACGCCGTCCTCGACGAACGATCCGACGTCGCGGAACCCCACCGCGCGGGAACAGGCGAGCGCCGCCGCATTATCGTGCGCGTGGGCGATGAAGCAGTCCGTCTCGTCCGGATAGAGCGGAAAGGCGACCTCGCGGACATAGCCGGCCAGCATGGCCTGGCCGAAACCGCGCCCGACAAGGCCCGGATCGCCGATATAGAGGTCGATGCTGAGGCCCCCGTCGACGTTGATCTCCGCCGCCCAATCCGGCCAGTCGAGATTGCGATAGCATTGCAGATAGCCGAACGGCCGCCCCGCGGCATCGAGCGCCAGGTGACAGCGGGTCGGCGCCTCGCCACGCACGCGCGGCCCGTATTTCGCGGCCACCTCCTCGAGGTCGGTGGGTTTCCTCTGGAAAAAGGCCCGCACGTGCGGCTGGGCCAGCCAGCCGGTCATCAACGGAAAGTCGGTTTCCGCCACGGGGCGAAAGCGGACAGCGGGGAAGGGTCGGGCGGCCATGGGTCGATCCTAGCCCAGCCGAAACCGCAAAAGAAAAGCCCCCGGTCTCGCGACCGGGGGCTCTCTTTTCCGCTTAGGCGAGGAGGTTTGGCCTTAGAAGTCCATGTCGCCCATGCCGCCCATGCCGCCGCCGCCGGGCATGCCGCCGCCGCCGCCGTTCTTCTTCGGCGCTTCGACGATGGCCGCCTGGGTGGTGATCATCAGGCCGGCGACCGAGGAGGCGTCCTGCAAGGCGGTGCGAACCACCTTGGCCGGATCGATGATGCCGGCCGCGATCAGGTCGACATACTCTTCCGTCTGGGCGTTGAAGCCGAAGGTGGCGGACTTGTTTTCCAGCACCTTGCCGACCACGATCGAGCCTTCGACGCCGGCGTTCTCGGAGATCTGCCGGATCGGGGACTGCAGCGCGCGCCGCACGATGGCGATGCCCGCGTTCTGATCGTCATTGTCGCCCTTGAAGCCTTCCAGAACCAGGGAGGCCTTGAGCAGGGCGACGCCGCCGCCGGGGACGATGCCTTCCTCGACCGCCGCGCGGGTGGCGTTGAGGGCGTCGTCGACGCGGTCCTTCTTTTCCTTCACCTCGACCTCGGTCGAGCCGCCGACGCGGACCACCGCAACCCCGCCGGCCAGTTTGGCCAGGCGTTCCTGTAGCTTTTCCTTGTCGTAGTCGGAGGTGGTGTCTTCGATCTGGGTCTTGATCTGACCGATGCGGCCTTCGATGTCCTTCTTGTCGCCCGAGCCGTCGACGATGGTCGTGTCATCCTTGGTGATGGTGACCTTCTTGGCCTTGCCCAGCATTTCGAGGGTGACGTTCTCGAGCTTGATGCCGAGGTCTTCGCTGATCAGCTGGCCGCCGGTGAGGATGGCGATGTCTTCCAGCATGGCCTTGCGGCGATCGCCGAAGCCCGGCGCCTTGACCGCCGCGACGCGCAGGCCGCCGCGCAGCTTGTTGACCACCAGGGTGGCCAGGGCCTCGCCCTCGATGTCTTCCGCCACGATCAGCAGCGGGCGCGCCGATTGGACCACCGCTTCCAGGACCGGGAGCAGGGCTTGCAGCGACGACAGCTTCTTTTCGAACAGCAGGATGAGCGGGTCTTCGAGTACGACCTCCATCTTGTCGGCGTTGGTGATGAAGTAGGGCGAGAGATAGCCGCGGTCGAACTGCATGCCCTCGACGACGTCGAGTTCGGTCTCGAGGCTCTTGGCCTCCTCGACCGTGATCACGCCCTCGTTGCCGACCTTTTCCATCGCCTTGGCGATCATGTCGCCGACTTCCTTGTCGCCATTGGCGGAGATGGCGCCGACCTGGGCGATCTCGGCGTTGGTGGTGACCTTCTTGGACGACTTCTTGATCTCTTCGACCACCTTGGCCACGGCCTTGTCGACGCCGCGCTTCAGGTCCATCGGGTTCATGCCGGCCGCGACCGACTTCAGGCCTTCGGTGACGATGGCGTGGGCCAGGACCGTTGCGGTCGTGGTGCCGTCGCCGGCCTTGTCGTTGGTCTTGGAGGCCACTTCGCGGATCAGCTGGGCGCCCAGGTTCTCGAACTTGTCGGAAAGCTCGATTTCCTTGGCGACGGTGACGCCGTCCTTGGTGGAGCGCGGCGCACCGAACGACTTTTCAATGACGACGTTGCGGCCCTTCGGCCCCAGCGTGACGCGAACCGCGTTGGCGAGGATATTGACGCCGCGCAACATCCGGTCGCGCGCGTCGGTGTCGAAAACTACTTCTTTGGCAGCCATGTTCAGCTCTCTTGAATGGGGGTTTTAGGGGCGTAAAGCGCGGGCGGCGCTATTTGTCGATCACGCCCAGGACGTCGCTTTCCTTCATGATCAGAAGGTCGTCGCCGTCGATCTTGACCTCGGTGCCCGACCATTTGCCGAACAGGATGCGGTCGCCCTTCTTGACGTCCAGCGGATGGATCTTGCCGGCCTCGTCGCGGGCGCCGGGGCCCACGGAGACGACTTCGCCTTCCTGAGGTTTTTCCTTGGCGGTATCGGGGATGATGATCCCGCCCTTGGTCTTTTCTTCTTCCTCGACGCGCTTGATCAGTACGCGATCGCCAAGAGGCCGAAACGCCATATTGTCTTCTCCCTGAGGGACTAAAGCGGGTTGATAGGGTTCGGGCGCGAGACCGTTAGCAGCCGTAGCGCCCGAGTGCTAACGCGCTGCGGACTTATGCAGGCGAGTGCGCGGAGTCAAGGGCGGCGGCCCTTAAAAGCCTTGTTAAGTCAGCGAACCGCGCGGCGGCGCAGGGATGAGCGGATGAAATCCGCCGGGGGGTCGGCCTCGGCCAGGACCGCCTCGCGGACGGCCTTGGGCTCGCCGAACAGATTGCCCTGGCCGTAGGCGATGTTGAGTTCGAGCACGTCGACCACCTGCCGCTCGGTCTCGACCTTCTCGGCGATCAGCTCAACGCCGTAGCGGCGGGTGAGGTCGGCCAGGTCGGCGGCGTTCAGGTCCTTCAGCGAGCGCAGCGCCAACCGGCCGTCCAGCTCCAGGAGCTGGCCGAGCAGCACCTCGGCGGACACCTTGACGAACTTAACGTCCGCCCGCGCCAGGTCGGGGAAGTTCAGGTCCAGGTCGCTGACCTTGTCGAGCGAAAAGCGGAAGCCGAGATCGGCGAGCTTGCCCATGTTGCGCGCCTCGGTGGACCCGCGCCGGTCGAAGGCCGACTGGCCGAGTTCGAAGATCAGCGCCCCGGACAGGTCCCGGTTCTCGGCGAGGAATTCCAGGAATTGCGGAAAGAAGCTCTCGTCGCCGAGCGAGCCCAAGGCGACATTGCAGAAGATGCCGACCTTGCGGTCCTTTTCGGCGAGCCGCCGCACGATCTGCACGCAGCGGAACAGCAAAAGGTTGTCGATCGCCGGCATCAGGCCTTCCGGCTCGGCGACGCTGAGATATTCGGCCGGCATCATCACCCGCCCGGAGGCGTCGCGCAGGCGCGAGAAGCTCTCGTAGAAGACCGTGCGCCGTTGCGGCAGGCTGACCACCGGCTGCAGATACAAATCCACGCGGTTGTCGGCGAGCGCCTCGCGCACCGTCTCGAGCAGCGCCGTATGCTGTTGATGGTGGCGCGCATAGGCGGGCGGGGGCTCGGGCGCCTGGGCCAGCCGGTCGTCCAGGCTGTCGCGCATGCGCTGGACCAGGTCTTCCAGCACGCGAACCTCGGTGGTCAGCTCCTCCGAGCGGCGCTCGGCGTCCTCCTGCACGCTCTCGGCGAAGCCGGCCAGACGCTCGTGCATGACGTCGAGCTGGTCGGCGAGAATCTGGTTGGCCTCGCGCAGGGCCCGCAGGTCGCGGCTCAGGCCGGTCCGCTCCAGGCCGCGGCCGATCATGCCGTGCAACGCAAAGGCCAGCCCCAGCACGCCCGCAAGGGCCGCGATACCCGCGCCCGCGCCGCCGCCGCCCCGCCAGACGAGGAGCGCCACCGTCAAGGCCAGGCAGAGATAGGCGCCGGCCAGAAGCGCCTCGGTGACCTTGCGCATCGTCCCGCCGTTTCGAATCAAGCGGGATTATCGACCGGAAGCCATGGCGAAGTCGAAGGAAATGCGCGGGCGCCTCAAGCCGGATGGAACAGCGCGCTGACCGACTCGCCGTTGTGGATGCGGCGGATGGCTTCGGCGAAGGCCGGGGCGATGGACAGCACGGTCAGTTTCGGAACCCGTTTTTCCATCGCGATGGGGACGGTGTTGGTGGAGACGATCTGCGTCACGTCCTCGCGCGCCTGCAGCCGGTCGAGGGCGCCGGCGGCGAAAAGGCCGTGGGTGCAGGCGATGCGCACCGTCCCGACATGACTAGGGGCGAGGTGGTCGAGCAGTTCGATGACGCTAGAGCCTTTGGCGATCTCGTCGTCGAGCACGATGATGTCGCGGCCCTCGACATCGCCGATGACGGCGCTGATCACCACCTTGTCGTCGCTGATGCGCTGTTTGGCGGCCGCGGCGACGCCGGTCCCGAGCAGGCGGGCGAAGGCGGCCGCCTCCTTGGCGTTGCCGAGGTCGGGCGAGACCACCACGGTGTTGGACAGGTCATCGCCGCGGAAGTGCTCCGCCAGCTCGGTCAGGGCGTGCAGGTGGTCGACCGGAACGCTGAAGAAGCCGTGCACCTGCGGGGCGTGCAGGGTCATGGTCAGCAGGCGGTCGGCGCCGGCGGTGGACAAGAGGTCTGCGACCAGCCGCCCGCCCAGCGAGACGCGCGGGCGGTCCTTCTTGTCCGACCGGGCATAGGCGTAGAAGGGCATGACCACCGTGCGACGCGCCGCGCTGGCCCCGCGCGCGGCGTCGAGCATCAGCAAAAGCTCGACCAGATTCTCCTGCACCGGCGCGCAGAGCGGCTGCACGATGAAGACGTCGCGTTCGCGGCAGTTTTCCAGCAGCTGCACCTCCAGGCAGTCGTTGGCGAAGCGTTCCAGTCTGGACGGCTGCAGCGGAACCTGAAGATGAGCGCAGATTTCAGCGGCCAGTTCGGGGTGGGCGCTGCCGCTGAAGATGGCGATATCGCCCATGGCGTCCTCCGCTGAGGCAGGACGCTTATGGCCAAGGCGGCCGAGTCGATCAAGGCAAGGCCGCTGAAAGATTGGTCTATCCATATGGACCAACTATGCGGCTTTGTGCCATGGTCGAGCATGACCATTCAGGTGAACATCGCCGAAGCCAAGGCGAAACTTTCCGAACTCGTCGCCCGCGCTGAAGCCGGCGAGGAGGTGGTGATCGCCCGCCATGGTCGCCCCATCGTCGCCCTGACGCCGAAAGCGCCGCCGCAAACCGGTCGCCGCCGCCTGGGCGTATGGGAGCATCTGAACATCTCCATTCCGCTGCGCGTCTTCGAGCCCGACCCGGAGACCGAGGCGTGGATAGACAAGTCGGTCTTTCCCGAGGAATGATCCTGCTGCTGGACAGCCACGCCCTGGTCTGGAGCGCGGCGGAACCAAGTCGACTTTCAGCCAGAGCTATGGACGCGATCACCGACCGATCCAATCGAGTCCTGGTCAGCGCTGTCACAGCCTACGAACTGGAGTTCAAGCGCGCCCGCGATCCGTTGCTGTCGGTCTTACCGATTAATCTCGATGAAGCGGTAGGCGGACAGGCGTTCGAGTGGTTGCCGCTGACCCCGAGCCAGGCCGCCCAGGCTGGACTATTGCCGCGACACCACCGCGATCCGTTCGATCGGCTGATCATCGCCCAAGCGTTTGCTGAAGGCGCCGCCGTCGTGACCGCCGATCGATGGTTCGCAGCCTATGGCGCCGCCATCGTCTGGTGAGCGCGCCTCAGCGCGTCGGCGTCGGGGGCTCGCTGCGATAGTCGTAAAAGCCGCGGCCCGCCTTTCGGCCGAGCCAGCCCGCCTCGACATATTTCACCAGCAGCGGACAGGGGCGGTATTTGGAGTCCGCCAGACCCTCGTAGAGCACGTTCATGATCGACAGCACCGTGTCGAGGCCGATGAAATCGCCCAGTTCGAGCGGTCCCATCGGATGGTTGGCGCCCAGGTGCATGGCCGTGTCGATGGCCTCCACCGTGCCGACGCCTTCATAGAGGGTGTAGATCGCCTCGTTGATCATCGGCACCAGGACGCGGTTGACGATGAAGGCGGGGAAGTCTTCGGCGTTGGCGGTGGTCTTGCCGAGCGATTTGGCGAAATTGACCGCCGTTTCATAGGTCGCAACGTCGGTGGCGATGCCGCGGATGATCTCGACCAGCTTCATCAGCGGGACCGGGTTCATGAAGTGCAGGCCGATGAACCGTTCCGGCCGGTCGGTCGAGGAGGCGAGCCGGGTGATGGAGATCGACGAGGTGTTCGAGGCCAACAGCGTGTCAGGGCCTACATGCGGCGCGAGCGCGGCGAAGATCGACTTCTTCACCGCCTCGTCCTCGGTGGCCGCCTCGATGACCAGGTCGACCGCGCCGAGCTTGGCCAGGCTTTCCTGGCGCCGGACGCGCCCTAGCGCGGCCTTCATCTCGGCGTCGTCGATGAGCCCGCGCGCGACCTGGCGCGACAGGTTGTGCTCGATCATGGCGAGACCGGCGTCGATGCGCGCGCGGCTGACGTCGTTCAGTTCGATGTCGTAGCCGGCCAGCGCGCAGACATGGGCGATGCCCGTGCCCATCTGGCCCGCGCCGATCACACCCACCGTCTTGATATCCGCCATTGGTCCTCGCTTGGCCCTAAGCGTCGAAAACGCTCCCGCCTCCGTTCTTCTAAGCCATGCGGAAGGCGGACGCCAAGGGCTTTGCTGCAACGCAGCGAACTGGATCGTCCCCTCGAATGGCGGCCCGTATTAATTCGCTGTCATGTTACGCACAGTACCTTGCTATGACAGCTACCTTGCGTTAGATACGGACTCGAAAGGCCAAGGACGGATGCCCGAGAGCGTCGATATTCAGCTGAAGAAGGGGGCGCTGGACCTTTGCGTGCTGGCCCTGCTTTCCCGCGCCGACGGCTATGCCTACGAGATCGCCAGCCGCCTGGCCGAGGCCATCGATATGGGCGAGGGCACGATCTATCCCCTCATGCGCCGGATGCAGGCGGACGGTCTGGTCGAGACCTATCTGATCGAATCCTCGTCGGGCCCGCCGCGCAAATACTACCGCCTGACGGCAAAGGGACGCTCGAGCTTCGCCGCCCAGAAAGCGGCGTGGCGCGCCTTCGCCCAAGCCATCGAAACCATCCTGGGAGAGCCTTGAATGACGCGCGAGGACTTCATCGCCAGGCTGCGCCGCGGCCTGGACGGCATGTCGAGCGAGGCGGTCGACGATATCGTCGCCGACTATGAGGCTCATTTCAGCGAAGGCCGGGCGGCCGGACGCACCGAGGATCAGGTGGCGGACGCGCTCGGCGATCCCGACCGGCTGGCGCGGGAGCTGCGCGCCGCGGCCAGGGGCGAGCCTTGGGACGACGGGCGTGGCGCGCGCGGCCGCGGGCGGCGCTTCTCCGGGGCGATCAGGTTCATGGGCATGCCGGGCTGGCTTGGGCTGATCTTGGCGGTCGTCGTGGCGATCCTGATCCTACCGCTGGTGCTGGCCATCGTCGGAACCATCGTCGGCGTGGTGCTGATCTTCGCCTTGGGCGTGGCCCTCATCGCCATTCTGGGCGCGCTGGTGTTGGGCGGCCTGGGTTTCGGGCGCGGCCGCTGGGGACGGTTCGATTTCCGGTCGGGCCCGCCGATCGAGGCCAGGGGCCCGACGCTCAGCCGGTCCTTCCCCTGGAGCGGCGGGAACGCCCTGAAGATTTCCCTGCCGGCGGAGGCGGCCTTCACCCAGTCGCGCGACGTGGCGCTCAGCATCACCGGGCCGAGCGGCGCCCTCGATCATGTCGTCGTCGAGCGCGGGGAGATCCGTTACGACCGCTGGGTCAAACACGCCGGCCGCCTGAGGATCGTGCTCAGCGCCCCGGACGTGACGCGCTTTTCCTTGGCGGGTTCGGCCGACCTGAACATCGCCGACTATCGTCAGGACGGCCTGAAGATCCGCATCGCCGGCCGCGGGGTGGTGCGCGCGGCCGGGCAGGCCCGGTCGGTTGACGTCGGCGTCGCCGGCAAGGGCGATGTCGACCTCGGCCTGGTGGGTTGCGACATCGCCAAGGTTGAGATCGCCGGGTCCGGAACAGCCGTCATCGCGCCAACTCAGACCGCCGAGGTCGGCATCGCCGGCTCGGGCGTCGTGACCTTGCTGACCAACCCGCCGACCCTGCGCACACGCATGGCGGGGTCCGGCCGCATCGTGCGCGCCGAGGCCAGCCCCGCCTGAACGGCGATCATCCCTTGGCGGCGGACACCGGCGCCGCGCCGCCGGATCCTACTTCCCCGCCGCGGTGAGCGCCGCCATCAGGTCGGGCACGGCGGTCTTGTAGTCCGACACCAGCCCATAATCGGCCACCTGGAAGATCGGGGCGTCGGCATCCTTGTTGATCGCGACGATCACCTTGGAATCCTTCATCCCGGCCAGGTGCTGGATGGCGCCGGAGATGCCGATGGCGATGTAGAGCTGCGGGGCGACCACCTTGCCGGTCTGTCCGACCTGGTAGTCGTTCGGCGCATAGCCCGCATCGACGGCGGCGCGGCTGGCGCCGACGGCGGCGCCCAGCCTGTCGGCCAGCGGCTCGATCACCCGTTGGAATTCCTCGGCCGAGCCCATGGCGCGGCCGCCGGAGACGACGATCTTGGCCCCGGCCAACTCCGGCCGGTTCGACTTGACGATCTCGTCGGAGATGAAGCGGGCCTTGGAGCCTTCCTCGCCGGCGGCGACCTTTTCGATTGCCGCCGAGCCCCCCTCGCCCGCCGCCTTGAACGCGGTCGGCCGGACCGTGATCACCTTCTTGGCGTCGGAGGACTGCAGGGTCTCCAGCGCATTGCCGGCATAGATGGGCCGCACGAAGGTATCGGCGCTGACCACCTCGACAATCTCGGAAATCGGCGCGACGTCGAGCTTGGCCGCAACCCGTGGCGCGAAGTTCTTGCCCACCGAGGTCGCCGGAATCAGGACGGCGTCATAGTTGCCCATAAGCGCCAGGACGGTCGCGGCCATGGCCTCGGCCATCTGTTTGCCGAGCTCGTCGCTCTCGGCGACCAGCACCTTGCGCACGCCCTCGATCTTGGCGGCCGCTGCCGCGACGGCGTCGACGCCCTTGCCGGCGATCAGCAGATCGACATCGTTCGACAAGGCCTTGGCGGCGGTGACGGTCTTGTGGGTGTTGTCCTTCAACGACGCATTGTCGTGGTCGGCGACGACGAGAACGGCCATCAGAGCACCCCCGCTTCGGTCGTGAGCTTGGCCACCAGGTCGGCGGCGGTTTCGACCTTCACCCCGGCCACCCGCTTGGGCGGCTCGGTGACTTTCAGCACCTTCAGATGCCCCTTCAGGTCGACGCCGTAGTCGGCCGCCGCCTTCACGGCCAATTCCTTCTTCTTCGCCTTCATGATGTTGGGCAGGGAGGCGTAGCGCGGCTCGTTCAGGCGCAGGTCGGCGGTGACCACCGCCGGCAGGTCGAGCTCGAGCGTCTGCAGACCGCCATCGACCTCGCGGGTCACCTTGGCCTTGACCCCGTCGATTTCGACCTTGGAGGCGAAGGTCGCCTGCGGCCAGTCGAGCAGGGCCGCTAGCATCTGGCCGACGGCGTTGTTGTCGCCGTCGATGGCCTGTTTGCCCATCAGCACCAGGTCCGGCTTTTCTTCCTCGACCACGGCCTTGAGCAGCTTGGCGACTTCCAGCGGTTCGACGTCCGTATCGCTCTGGATCAGGATGCCGCGATCGGCGCCGATGGCCAGGGCGGTGCGGATGGTCTCCTGCGCCTGGATCGGACCGATGGAGACGGCAACCACTTCGGTGGCGATGCCCTTCTCCTTCAACCGCACCGCCTCCTCGACCGCGATCTCGCAGAAGGGGTTCATGGACATCTTGACGTTGGCCAGGTCCACGCCGGTCTGGTCGGGCCTGACCCGCGCCTTGACGTTGTAGTCGATCACCCGTTTGACCGGGACTAACACCTTCATCGGTTTTCAGCGCCTTTTAGCCAGCGATTAAGATCAGGTCTTGTGATCGCGCGAACCTACCGGCGCGGCGATTGCGAAAAGGCCGGCAAACTGACAACGCCGCCCCCGACTGTCAACGCGCGGCGGTGCTTGAACGCCAGCGAAGCTTGCGGCCCGGCCCGCCACGGCGCCATAGAACAGGCATGAAACGCTCGATGGTCCCCCGGCTGCAGATCATTTTCGTGGTGATCTTTCTCGCCGCCTGCGTCGGCCTGCTCTTTCTGCGCCCGTCGAAACAGCAGCCCGGGCCCGGGAACGATCCCGAGGCCCAGTGCGAGGCCCGCGGGCTGTGGTGGGATCCGCAGGACAGGATCTGTGCGGTGCCGACGCCGCTGGCCACCATCACCGGCCACGCCGGCAAGGCGCAGTAGCCGTCAGCGCGTCGCGCCGGGGCGCCACAGCACATCATCGGCGCCCTTGGCGTTGGCGAAGCGGGCGGCGACGAAGAGCAGGTCGGAAAGCCGGTTCAGATATTTCATCGCCGCGGGGCTGACGATCTCGCCGTCCGCCTCGCCCAGCCGCACCGCCGCGCGTTCGGCGCGGCGACAGACGGTGCGGGCGACGTGCAAGGCCGCGGCGGCGGGCGCGCCCCCTGGCAAGACAAAGGAGGTGAGCGGCTCGAGTTCGCCGTTCAACTGGTCGATCTCTCCCTCCAGGCGCACGACCTGGCCCTCCAGCACGCGCAGATCCTCGCTCGCTTTCGCCCGCTCCGGCGTGGCCAGATCCGCGCCCAGATCGAAGAGATCGTTCTGCACGCGGGCCAGCATTGCGTCCAGGACCGGCTCGGCGGCGAGGGTCGTCCGCGCCCAGCCGATCTGGGCATTCAGCTCATCGACGGCGCCGTAGGCCTCCACGCGCGGGTGGGTCTTGGCCACGGGCGCGCCGGTGGCCAACCGCGTTTTCCCCTCATCGCCGGTACGCGTGTAGATGCGGTTGAGCGTGACCATCCTAGTGGCGCCCGCGCCAGAGCATGGCCGCCACCAGAACCAGGACGGCGACGAACTGCAGCACCACCCGCAGGCGCATCAGCCTGTTCGAATAGGACCGGCCGAAGTCGCCGCCGCGGAACAGGGAATAGATGCCGACGCAAAGGGTGATGAAAACCGCCGCCAGCGCCAGCGGGATGAGCCAGGTGAAGATATCCATCGGCGAACCATACCACCTGCAAGGGGGAAGGCTACGCTTGGTCGTCGCTTGCGGCGGCGCCAACCCACGCTAAATGAACGCGTTCAACGAACGCCTTCCATTAGGGTCGCGACGAACTTCGCAATAAGAACGCATTTTGAACGGATAAGGCGGTCCCGCCTTGCGACGTCACCGCATATTCTGATCGAAACTGAGACAAATGCCCAATCGATGCCTTGACGCCAAACCCGCAACTGAACACGTTCAGCCTGAATTGGCGCGCAATCGCGCCGCCGCATCCGCCTCCTGCACCGAAAAAACAGCCATGAACCAACTGGACGCGCGCCTCTTCGCGCCCGCCGACGCCCATCCCATGACCCGCCGCGCCCTGGCCAAACAGCGCACGCGGCGGCAACTGCTGGATGCGGCCAAGCGCCTGTTCAACGAGCGCGGCTATGAGGCCGCCACGGTTCGCGAGATCGCCGCCGCCGCCGGCCTCTCCACCGGCGCGGTCTTCGCGAGCTTCGTCGACAAGGCGGACCTGTTTGGCGAGGTCATCGTCGACGATTGCGACGCCTTGGCCGCACATCTGAAGACGGTGGTCCGCGAAGACGCGACCACGGAAGCCTCGCTCCTGAAGCTGTTCTCGACCGCCTACGCCTTTCATCGCGATCATCTGCCGCTGGTCCAGGCGGCCATCGGGCACTCCTGGATGGGCGAGCCCGACGCCGCGCGGCGGGTGCGCGGAGCGGCCCGGCGGGTCCAGGCGCTTGTCGACGAAGTGCTTCGCCACGGCGTCGAGCGCGGCGAGCTGTCGCGCGATCTCGATATCCGGCTGACCAACGAGATGATCTGGGACAGCTTCGTGGCCAATTATCGTCACGCCATCTTCGAGGCCTGGGATGCGCGCGCGCTGGAGGCGCGGCTCTCGGCCCAGATCACGATCCTGCTGGCCGGCTGGCGGGCCGCCGCCTAGACCATCCAGCGATAAGGGGGGCCGCGCTTGGGGGCGAGGCAGGAACGCAAACAGGTGACGCGCGCGCGGGTCTTGGCCGCTGCGTGCGACCTGTTCGACGACATCGGCTACGAGGAAGCGACCATCCGCATGGTGGCGCAGCGCGCGGGCGTTTCCGTCGGCAGCGTCTTTACGACCTTCGCCGGAAAGGCCGAGCTGCTCAGCCAGGTCATGGCCGATCGCGTCGACGCCCTGGAGGCCGAGCTGGAGCAGGTGATCCCCCACCTGCGCGGGCCGGCGGTCGATCGATTGCGCTCGATCATGGCGGTGCATTACGGGTTCGAGACCCGGCGTCTGCGTCTGTTCGTGGCCATATCGCCGCCTCATACGACTGGCCGCGGGACGGCGGGGTCGCGCCGCTGGGTCACAATGCGCGGTTCCGCGGCATGCTGGCCGAAGCCTTGGCCGGCGGCGTCGCGCGCGGCGAGGTGCGTCCAGAGATCGATGTCGAGCTTTTTATCGACACCCTGCTCGCGGCCTATGTCTGGAACTATCGCCGCGCGTCCCAAGACAACGCGGACGCGCTGGCGCTGATCGCGGCGATGGACCGGCAGATCGGCTTTTGTTCGAGGGCGTGGCCGTGAGAGGGTAGGCGGCGAAGGCCCGCCGGAACCTCGCGGACCGTTGCCGGAAAGGGACGTCGCCCATGGGCCTGGTCACCAGCGAGCGCTGCGCCGCCGCCGCCGTCTTCCGCTATGCAAATCCTCCGCTCGGCACGATGACCGCAGCTGGAGCGGAAGAGCTCTACAAGGCGGTCCAAGCGGCGATCGACGACGACGCGGTGCGCTGCATCGTCCTCACCGGCGGGACGCCGGGCATCTTCGTGCGCCATTACGACGTCGGCGAGCTGACCGTCTTGGGCGAGCGCCTGGCCGCAGCGGATGCGCCGACGCCGCCAGCGGCGCCCGCCGGCGCGTCCGGCGGCTTCCTCGGGCTGACCGATCTGCTGGCGGCCGCACCGAAGCCGGTGATCGCGGCCATCAACGGGCTTTGCATGGGCGGCGGCTTCGAGCTTGGCCTGGCCTGCGACATCCGTATCGCCGGCGCGGACGTCACCGCCATCGGCCTGCCGGAGACGCGGGTCGGCCTCTTTCCGGGCGGCGGCGGGACCCAGCGTCTGCCCCGCATCATCGGCGAGGCGCGGGCGCTGGAAATGATCCTGCGCGGCCGGGTGGTGAGCGGGCCGGCGGCGCTGGAGATCGGTCTGGTGCACGAGGTGGCCGACGATCCGCTGGCGCGGGCCCTGGAGATCGCCGCGGAGTTCGCCGCCCGGCCCGCCGAGGGCCTGGCTTACGCCAAGCGCCTTACCCGCGCCGCCTTGGACCGCCCGCTTTCGGAGGGCCTGGCCGACGAGCGCCGGAGCTTTTCGCAGGTCGTGCGGCTGCCGTCGGCGATCGAGGCGATGAAGGCTTCGCTTGCGGGCGCGCCGCTTGGGAGCCGCGAGCCGTCGTAAACCCGGGCGGTCGCGCCTTCGGCTTCGCCCAGCCGGCCTTGTAGGCCTTCTTGGCGTCCGCCGCCGGCTCGGGCGCCACACCGGTGTCCGGCCTGAGCCGGCCGCCGAGCGCCTTGCCTTGCATATCGACTTCGGCCACCTCGCCAGGCCTCAGGTCGCCGAGTTGATGCGGCCCGTAACTGACCCGGATCAGCCGGTTCACCGCAAGGCTAAGCGCGTCCAGCACCTTGCGCACCTCGCGGTTCTTGCCCTCGGCCAACGAGATCGCGATCCAGCGGTTGACCCCCTCGCCGCTCTTCGGCTCCAGCCGGGCCTGGATCGGACCGTAGACCACGCCCTCGACGGTCAGGCCGTCGCGCAGGGCGTCGAGCGCCTCTTGCGTGGTTTGCCCGCGCACCCGCGCCCTATAGCGTCGCACCAGTCCGCTCGACGGCAGCTCCAGCGATCGGGCGAGGCCGCCATCGTTGGTGAGCAGCAGCAGGCCCTCGGAGTTCAGGTCCAGCCGCCCGACCGAGATCACCCGCGGCAGGCCCTTCGGCAGATGTTCGAACACCGTCGGCCGACCCTTGGGATCGCTGTGGGTGGTCACCAGCCCGACCGGCTTGTGGTAGCGCCATAGCCGCGCCGGCTCGGGCGCGCCGACGACGCGGCCATCCACGGTCAGGACGTCCGCGGCGTCCACCTTGACCGCCGGCGTGGTCAGAACCTCGCCGTTCAGCCGCACCCGGCCGGCGGCGATCAGTCGCTCCACCTCGCGGCGCGACGCCACCCCGGCCCGCGCCAAGGCCTTGGCGACGCGTTCGCCCGAGGCTTGACCGGGAGGATCGGGGGCGTTTGGGTCCGAAACATGCTCGACCATGATCTTTCGACCATGCGCATCGCCCTCGCCGAGGCGCAAGCCGCCGCCGAAGCCGGCGAGGCCCCAGTCGGCGCGGTGGTTTTCGATCCGGTTGCAGGCCAGGTCGTGGCCAAGGCGCACAACCAGCCCATCGGTCTGGCGGACCCCACCGCCCACGCCGAAATCCTGGCGCTTCGAGCCGCGGCCAAGGCGGTCGGCAACTATCGCCTGAGCGGGCTGGAGCTTTTCGTCACCCTGGAGCCCTGCGCCATGTGCGCCGGCGCCATCAGCCACGCCCGCATCGGCCGGCTGGTCTTCGGCGCGGGGGATGAGAAGGGCGGCGCGATCATCCACGGCCCGCGCTTCTTCGAGCAGCCGACCTGCCATTGGCGCCCGGTCGTGGCCGGCGGCGTGCTGGGCGACGAGAGTGCGGCGCTGCTGCGTGACTTCTTCAGGGCCAGGCGCGGCTGACGGCTTGCCGAGCCGGTCTTACGGTCGGATGATCCGGCATTGGTCCAAGAATAATTTCAGGGAGATGCGTCATGGGACTTCTGGACGGGAAGGTCGCGATCGTCACCGGCGGCGGCAACGGGCTGGGCGAGGCCTATTGCAAGCTGTTCGCCAAGGAAGGCGCGGCGGTGGTGGTCAACGACTTGGGCGGGGCGCGCGACGGCACCGGCGGCAGCCTCTCGGCGGCGCAGACGGTCGTGGAGGCGATCAAGGCCGAGGGCGGCAAGGCGGTCGCCAACGGCGACGACGTCTCCACCGTCCAGGGCGGCCAGAACATCCTCAAAGCCGCGCTGGACAATTTCGGCCGCGTCGACGTGCTGGTGAACAATGCCGGCATCCTGCGCGACAAGACCTTCGCCAACACCTCGGAAGCCGATTGGGATGCGGTGGTGAAGGTGCACCTGAAGGGCGCCTATTGCGTCACCCTGCCGGTCTGGACCTGGATGAAGGACAACGCCGCCAAGGGGGTCATCGTCATGACCTCGTCGACCTCGGGCCTCTACGGCAATTTCGGCCAGTCCAATTATGGCGCGGCCAAGGCTGGCCTCTACGGCTTCATGCGCGTGCTTTCCATCGAAGGGCGCAAGTACGGCATTCGCGTCTGGGGCCTGGCGCCCGGCGCCTTCACCCGCATGACCTCGGATCTGCCCGGCCGCAAGGACCGTGAGCCGGACCCGATGAGCCTGCCCGAGCGCATCGCGCCCGGCGTGCTCTACATGGTCTCAGACCTCTCCGGCGACCAGACCGGCAAGGTGCTGGGCGTCTCCTCGCGCGGGGTGCGCGAGATGAAGATGATGCAGACCAAGGGCTTCAACCCGACCGCGCCCTGGACCGCCCAGGACGTCGCCGACCACGCCGCGGACGTCTTTTTCCCAGAAGAGCCGGCGCGGGTCCCGGCCTAAGGCTCAGCGCCTCGCGCGTCGAAGCGTCAGGTTGATCCGGCCGCCGCCGGGCACGAGGCGGGAGGAGCCGGGCAGGATGCGATCGACGCCGTGGAAAAAGCGGCGGGCGTCGCCGGCCAGGAGGCAGACGTCGCCGGAGTTCAGCCGGACGGTGCGGGTGGGATCGCGTCTCGCCGCGCCGCCCAGGCGGAAGATCGCCGTGTCGCCGAGGGAAATGGACATCACCGGCGCCGAAAAATCCTCCTCGTCGGAATCGGCGTGCAGGCCCATTTTCGCTCCGCCGCGATAGAGGTTGACCAGGCAGGAATCCGGCGCGGTCCCGCCGCCCGCATACAGCGCCCAGAGCGCCAGCAGGCTTTGCGGCATGGATGGCCAGGGCCTGTGGGTCAGCGGATGACGCGTCTCGTAACGATAGCCGCCGACGTCGGTGATCCAGCCATAGGCGCCGAGGCTGGTCTGCTCGACGCTCATTGGCTTGCCGGACGGCGTGACGGGCCGATAGAAGGGCGCCGCGCCGTCGCCCGCCAGCACCTCGTCGACCAGCGCGCGTTGCGCCGCAGCATCGATCGCGCCCGAAATGAGCTGAAAGCCGTTGAACTCCATAGCCTTGATATAGGCGCGAATCCGGCCCCGCCACGCCGCTTTCGCCCCTTGCGGCGCTCGCCACGGTTCCCATATCGACCTCAACGCGCGAGTATCCCGAAAGCGTGGACTTGCGTTCGGACTAAGAGACGAAACCCCACGGGGACGGGTCAGCAGCGGCGCTCGAACGAGGCCGTCCAACCCGCCCGCCATAACTTAAGGAGCGTTTGAGCCTCGTCATGAGCAAGATTATCGGTATCGACCTCGGCACCACCAATTCGTGCGTCGCCATCATGGATGGCAAACAGCCGAAGGTGATCGAGAACGCCGAGGGCGTCCGCACCACCCCGTCCGTCGTCGGCATCATGGAAGACGGCGAGCGCCTGGTCGGCCAGCCGGCCAAGCGCCAGGCGGTGACCAATCCCACCAACACCTTCTTCGCCATCAAGCGGCTGATCGGGCGCAAGTTCGACGACCCCGTCGTGGCCAAGGACAAGGGCATGGTGCCCTATGAGATCGTCAAGGGCCCGAACGGCGACGCCTGGGTGCGCGCTCACGGCAAGGACTATTCGCCTCAGCAGATCTCCGCCTTCATCCTGCAGAAGATCAAGGAAGACGCCGAGGCGCATCTCGGCGAAAAGGTCGAAAAGGCGGTCATCACCGTCCCGGCCTATTTCAACGACGCCCAGCGCCAAGCCACCAAGGACGCCGGCAAGATCGCCGGGCTGGACGTGCTGCGCATCATCAACGAGCCGACCGCGGCGGCCCTGGCCTACGGGCTGGAAAAGAACGACGGCAAGAAGATCGCCGTCTACGACCTCGGCGGCGGCACCTTCGACGTCTCCATCCTGGAAATCGGCGACGGCGTCTTCGAGGTGAAGGCGACCAACGGCGACACCTTCCTCGGCGGCGAGGACTTCGACCTGCGCATCGTCGACTACCTGGCCGACGAGTTCAAGAAAGAGACCTCCGTCGATCTGCGCAAGGACAAGCTCGCCCTGCAGCGGCTGAAGGAGGAGGCGGAAAAGGCCAAGAAGGAGCTGTCCTCGACAGCCCAGTACGAGGTCAACCTGCCGTTCATCTCGATGAACGCCTCCGGCCCGCTGCATCTCAACATCAAGCTCAGCCGCTCGAAGCTGGAAGCCCTGGTCGAAGACCTGGTCGTCAAGACCATCGGCCCCTGCGAGCAGGCGCTGAAGGACGCCGGCCTGAAGAAGACCGACATCGACGAAGTCGTCCTGGTCGGCGGCATGACCCGCATGCCCAAGGTGGTCGAGGCGGTGAAGGAGTTCTTCGGCCGCGAACCGCACAAGGGGGTCAATCCGGACGAGGTGGTGGCCCTGGGCGCGGCGGTGCAGGCCGGCGTGCTGCAAGGCGACGTCAAGGACGTGCTCCTGCTCGACGTGACGCCGCTCACCCTCGGTATCGAAACCCTCGGCGGGGTCTTCACGCCCTTGATCGAGCGCAACACCACTATTCCCACCAAGCGCAGCCAGACCTTCTCCACCGCCGACGACAACCAGTCGGCGGTGACCATCCGGGTGTTCCAGGGCGAACGGCCGATGGCGGCGGACAACAAGCTGCTCGGCCAGTTCGACCTGGTCGGGATCCCGCCGGCGCCGCGCGGCGTGCCGCAGGTCGAGGTCACCTTCGACATCGACGCCAACGGCATCGTCAACGTCTCGGCCAAGGACAAGGCCACCAACAAGGAACAGTCGATCCGCATCCAGGCCACCGGCGGGCTTTCCGACGCCGACATCCAGGCCATGGTGCAGGAGGCCGAGGCGCACAAGGCCGACGACGAAAAACGCAAGGCGGGCGTCGAGGCGCGCAACCAGGCCGACGCGGCGGTTCACTCCACCGAAAAGGCCATGGCCGAGCACGGCGACAAGGTCAGCCCGGAAGACAAGGCCGCCATCGAGACGGCGATCACCGACCTGAAGGCGGCGCTGGAAGGCGAGGACGCCGAGGCGATCTCCGCCAAGACCCAGGCCCTGCTGCAGGCCTCGATGAAACTGGGCGAAGCCATGTACAAGGCCCAGGCTGGCGAGGCCGAGGCCGAAGCCCCCAAGGCCGACGATGGGGTTGTCGATGCGGAGTTCGAGGAAGTCGACGGCGAGCAGAAATAGGCGTGACGATCGATCACGGGGCGCGGGCCTTGTCCCTCGGGCATGGACGCGCTCATTGCGAAGTTCGTCCCGATGGCCCACATCCAGGCGTGGGCCATCGGGGCGGGACCATCATGCGACGGTTGAGTAGGGATCTGACGCTGTGATGCAGCGCGACTATTACGAGGTTCTTGGCGTTGAGCGCGGGTGCGGCGGGCCTGACCTGAAGGCGGCCTATCGCAAGCTCGCCATGGAGCACCACCCCGACCGCAATAACGGCTGCGAACAGGCCGAGGGTCGGTTCAAGGAAATCAACGAAGCCTATTCGGTGCTCTGCGATCCGCAGAAGCGCGCGGCCTACGATCGTTTCGGCCATGCCGGCGTGAACGGCGCGAGCGGCGGCGGCTTCAACGACGTGCACGACATCTTCAACGAGGTGTTCGGCCAGGCTTTCGGCGACATGTTCGGCGCCGGACGCGGTCGCCAGAACGCCGGCCCCGCGCGCGGCCAGGATCTGCGCTACGATCTGGAGATCAGCCTCGAGCAGGCCTATGCCGGCGCCGAGACCGATATCGTGGTTCCCGCCGCCATGGCCTGCGAAACCTGCAAGGGTTCGGGCGCCAAGCCCGGCACAAGCCCCACGACGTGCGGAACCTGCAATGGCGCGGGCCGCGTGCGCGCCACCCAGGGCTTCTTCTCCATCGAGCGCACCTGCCCGCGCTGCGGCGGCCTCGGCCGGCTGGTGCTCGATCCCTGCCGCGACTGCCAAGGCCACGGCCAGGTTCGGCGCGAGCGGACGCTGTCGGTGCGCATCCCCTCCGGCGTCGACGACGGCGCCCGCATCCGCCTCACCGGCGAAGGCGATTCCGGCGCGCGCGGCGGCCCCAGGGGCGATCTCTACATCTTCCTCTCGGTCAAGCCGCACGAGCTTTTCGAACGCGACGGGCTGGACCTGCTCTGCAGCGTCCCGGTGCCCATGTTCACCGCCGTGCTCGGCGGCGAGATCGATGCGCCCTGCCTGCTCGGCGGTGAGAACTGCGACGGCAATTGCAAGATCAAGATCAAGGTGCCGGAAGGCGCCCAGACCGGCTCGATCGTGCGGCTGAAGGGCCGCGGCATGCCCTCGCTGCGCTCGCGCGAACGCGGCGATTTGATGGTCGAACTCATGGTCGAGACCCCGACCAAGCTCACCGCGCGTCAGAAGGCGCTGGTGCGCGAGCTGGCCGGCATCTGCGGCGAACAGCAGCATCCCCGCACCCGCGGCTTCTTCACCAAGGCCAAGCATTTCTGGGACGGCGTCACCGGGACCGACACGAAAACGGCCTAGCCTGACGGCTTAGGCCGCCAGCCAGCCCTTCAGGTCCGGCCAGCGGTAGAGCACCGAGGCCACCACCGCGCCGCCGACATATTCGTTACCGACGTCTTCGCGCCGCCCGCCAAGCCGCTCGTAGAAGGCCCGCGCGCCCAGGTTGTCGCGCAGCACCCAGACCACCAGCGATGTGGCCTCGCGCGCCGCCATCACCCGCGCCGCGGCGGTGAAGAGCTCGCGCCCCAGGCCGTGACCCTGGGCGCGCCTCAGCACGTAGAGGGTGGTGATTTCGGCCTCGACGCCGGTGCGCGATCGTCTCGACCGCTCGGCGGAGACATAGCCGACCAGGCCGTTGTGGCCTTCGGCGGCCAGGGTGGCCTCGCGGGTCGAGAGCAGCCGCTGGCGCCAGCGATGCTCATGCAGAGCGCTCGACATCCGCTCCAGATAGGTGCTGGGCAGGATACCGGCATAGGTCTCGCGCCAGGCGTCCACATGCACCCGGGCCAGGGCGGCCGCGTCGGATGGCCCCGCCGGGGCGATGGCGTAGGTGAGCTCGCGCTGCATAGCAGCAATAGAGGTCGCCCCGCCGGCCCGCTTCGTCAAGGGCCTCGCCGCGCTTGACCGGCGCACCGGCCCGAACGACCATCCGTCCATGTCGGCGGCGCTCTACATGGACGCGGTGATCACACCCAACCGCTCGTTGCCGCTGAAAGGTTTCTATTGGCTGATCGGGGTCCTGGTCGCCTTCAACCTGATCATGACGGTCTTCTTCTTGATTATCGGCGCCATTCCCGTCCCGATCTTCCTGGGATTGGATGTGCTGGGCGTCTTCATCGCCTTTCGCGTCAGCTATGCGCGGGGGCGCCTGTCCGAACGCGTGCAGGTGTCCGCCGAGGAGGTGCGCGTCGCCTATGAGGCGGGGCCCCGCTCGCGCACCGTCTGGCGCTCGCCGACCGCCTTCACCGCCGTGGTCGTGGAACTCGCCGGCGAGCACGACGCGCGCGTGCGCCTGCGCCTCTCCGGCCGCCGCCTGACCGTCGCCCGCGCGCTCAGCCCCAAGGAGCGCGGCGATTTCGCCGCCGCCCTGGAACGCGCCATCTTCGCCGCGCGCGCCGAACGCTATTAGCGCGTCTAAAGGATGAACCGCGACAGGTCGGCGTTCTGCGACAGGGCCTCGACCCGCTCGCGCACATAGGCGCCGTCGATGACGATGGTTTCGCCCGAGCGGTCGCCGGCGGTGAAGCTGATCTCCTCGACCACCTTTTCCAGCACCGTCTGCAGCCGCCGCGCGCCGATATTCTCCACCGCGCCATTCACGGCCACGGCGGCGTCGGCGAGCGCATCGACGGCGTCGGCGGTGAAGGTCAGCGTCACGCCCTCGGTCGCCATCAGGGCCTGATTCTGCCGGATGAGGTTGGCTTCCGGCTCGGTCAGGATGCGGCGGAAATCGTCGCGGGTCAGCGGCTTGAGCTCGACGCGGATGGGCAGGCGGCCCTGCAGCTCGGGCAAAAGGTCCGAAGGCTTGGCGACATGGAAGGCGCCCGAGGCGATGAAGAGGACGTGGTCGCTCTTCACCGGCCCGTACTTGGTCGAGACGGTGGTCCCCTCGATCAGCGGCAGCAGGTCGCGCTGCACGCCTTCGCGGGAGATGTCGGCGCCGGCGCGGTCCGAGCGCGAGGCGACCTTGTCCAGCTCGTCGATGAAGACGATGCCGCTGGTCTCGGCCAGGTCCAGCGCTTCCTGGGTCAGGGCCTCCTGGTCGAGCAGCTTGTCGCTCTCCTCGGCGATCAGCGGGGCATAGGCGCCGGAGACGGTGGTCTTGTGGGTCTTAGTGCGGCCGCCGAAGGCCTTGGACATCATGTCCGAAAGGTTCAGCACGCCCATGGAGGCGCCCGGCTGGCCGGGGATGTCGAAGCCCTGCAGCGGCGAGCCGGAATCGGCCAGGGTCAGCTCCACCTCCTTGTCGTCCAGCTCGCTGGCGCGGAGCTTCTTGCGGAAGCTGTCCCGCGTCGCCGGCCCCGAGCCCGGCCCGACCAGGGCGTCCAGGATGCGCTCCTCCGCCGCGGCCTCGGCCCGCGCGCGCACGGCGCCGCGGCGCTTTTCGCGCACCATGCTCAGCGCCTGCTCGACCAGGTCGCGCATGATCTGGTCGACGTCGCGCCCGACATAGCCGACCTCGGTGAACTTGGTCGCCTCCACCTTCAGGAACGGGGCCTGGGCCAGGCGCGCCAGGCGGCGCGCGATCTCGGTCTTGCCGACGCCGGTCGGGCCGATCATCAGGATGTTCTTCGGCGTGATCTCGTCGCGGATCGCCTCCGGCGCGTGCTGGCGCCGCCACCGGTTGCGCAGGGCCACGGCCACGGCGCGCTTGGCCTCGACATGGCCGACGATGAAGCGGTCGAGCTCGGAGACGATCTCGCGGGGGGAAAATTCGGTCATGCAGGCCTTCAGGCGCTCAGGGACTCAACCACCAGCGCGGTGTTGGTGTAGACGCAGATCTCGGCGGCGATGGCCATGGCGCGGCGGGCGATCTCCTCGGCGGTGAGGTCGAACGCCATCAGCGCCCGGGCCGCGGCCAGCGCGAACTGGCCGCCCGATCCGATGGCGGCCGCCCCATGCTCAGGCTCCAGCACATCGCCTGCGCCGGTGACCGTATAGAGACTGGCCTTGTCGGCGACGATCAGCATGGCCTCCAGCCGGCGCAAGCCCCGCTCGGTGCGCCAGTCCTTGGCCAAGTCGACGCAGGCGCGGGAAAGCTGCTCCGGATACTGCTCCAGCTTGGCCTCCAGCCGCTCGATCAGTGTGAAGGCGTCGGCGGTGGCGCCGGCGAAACCCGCGATCACCCGGCCGTCGGCCAGGGTGCGCACCTTGCGCGCATTGCCCTTGACCACGGTCTGGCCTTGCGTGACCTGGCCGTCGCCGGCGATGACGGTCTGGCCGCCCTTGCGCACGGCCAGGATGGTGGTCCCATGCCAGTCCGGAAAAGTGTTATCGGTCATGGGGCGCATGTGGCGGGCGCGGGACCTCGGGTCAAGGTGGATGAGCTTCAGCGACGAGGAGGTTGACCGATATGCCCGCCACCTGGTGCTGCGCGAGATCGGCGGGGCGGGACAGCAGGCGCTGAAAGCCGCCAGCGTGCTGATCGTCGGCGCCGGCGGCCTTGGCGCGCCGGCCGCCCTCTATCTCGCCGCCGCGGGGGTCGGCCGGATTGGCCTGGCCGATCCCGACACGGTGGCCCTGTCCAATCTGCAGCGGCAGATCCTCTATGCCGGCGTCGATGTCGGCCGCGCCAAGGTCGAGGCCGCCGCCGAGCGGCTGGCGGGCCTGAACGCCCATGTCGCGGTCGAGCCGATCGCCGCGGGACTTGAGCCCGAAAACGCCGCCGCGCTCGTGCGCCCCTATGACCTGGTCCTCGACGGGACCGACGATTTCGCCACGCGGTTCGCGGTCAACGACGCCTGTCTGGCCGAGGCCAGGCCGCTGGTCTCCGGCGCCATCGGCCGCTGGACCGGCCAGGTCGGGATCTTCTCGGGCCGGCCCTGCTATCGTTGCCTGGTTCCCGACATCCCACCCGAGGCCGAGACCTGCGCCGCAGTCGGCGTCATCGGCGCCCTGGCCGGCGTCATCGGCGCCATGATGGCCCTGGAAGCGATCAAGCTGATCGTGGGCGCCGGCGAAAGCCTGACCGGGCGCCTGCTGATCTACGACGCCCTTGCGGCGGAGACCCGCACCGTGCGCGTCGGCGCCGATCCGTCCTGCCCGGCCTGCGGCGGGGTCATGAACAGCACAAACGCGCGCGGCGCGCGGCTGTAGCCCCAGAAGCTGTGGCTGAGGATGAGCGGGACCCTCGCCGTCTGGGGCGTCGAAAACCGGCCGGCGGCGGCCAGGCAGGCCGCATCGTCGGCCTGACAGACGGCCAGCAGCCCATTGCGCGCCAGATCGGCCGGCGTCACCCAGGGCGCCTGGCCATAGTCGAACCGGATGAAGCTGTGCGGCCGATCGGGGCTGTAGAAGGCGACCGCGCCCGGATAGAGGTTTTCACCCGCCACATAGGTCAGGGGCAGCCCCGTGCGCTGCCGCCAGACGGCGGTCGCGTCCCGCGCCAGCTCCATCTGCGGCAGAACCACGCGCGGATCCTTGGACAGGCGGATCATGCCATAGGCGACCAGCGGTGAGAGCACGAGCGCCGCCAGCGACAGGCCGACGGCGAGTTGCACGCTGCGGCGCTGAAGACGCCCGTCATCGCGAACCCCGACCAGCTCGATCAGCGCCAGCGGCGCCAGGCTGAAGACACCGATGGTCATGTTGGACGATATCTTCAGGCGAAGGAGGAGGCCGAACAGCACCGTGAACGCCAGCGGCGACCAGGCCAGCACCAGGAGCATGCGAAAGCGCGGCTCGGCCAGGCGCGCGCGGCTGGCGGCGATCCAGGCGCGAGGACCGGTGCGGCTGACGGCCAGGATCAGGCCGATGACCACCACCTGGTAGCCGATGCAGGCGGCTACGGTCTCAAGCCCATAGCGGGCCGGCGTGACCCAGTCATGGCTGGAGATGCCGTGCGCGGCGCTCAAGCCTGTAGCGTAATGGACGGAGCGGAAGTTGTTCTGGAACAGCCACCAGACATGCGGGGAGAACAGTGCAAGTCCGACCGCCAGCGAAATGTAGGGCGAAGCCGAGGTGAAGTAGCGCCGGCGTTCGGGATGCAGGCAGGCGGCGGCGAGGCAGCTCATGCCCAGTATGACCGCGTAGTATTTCGACAACATGGCCGCGGCCATCAGGACCCCGAACCAGACCGCGTCGCTGAGTTTGCGCTCGTCGATCGAGCGCATGAAAAGGTGCAGCGTCCAGGGCCAGAGCGAAAGGAAGATCGAATTGGCGTTATATTTCAGGCTCAGAAACGTATAGAACGGCGTCAGCAGCAGCAGCGCCACAGCCGCGATGCGCCGGCTTCCGGACGTGAAGTCGCCGATCAGCCACCAGGCGCCGAGCAGCCCGACCGCCGCATTCAGTATGGCCAGAAGATCGAACGACCAGGTCGTGCGCGGCATGACCGAAAACCAGCCTCCGGCGATCCAGGCCCAGAAGGGTGGATGCTGGTTGTAGCCCAGCTGGAACTCCCGACCCCAGACATAGGCCTCGGACATGTCCTGATGGATGGCCACCGGCCCGTCGGATATCCCCGCATAGGTCGCCCAGACCGCGACGAAGGCGACAAAACATCCGGCGATCAGCCAGGGGTCCGCCTGGCCGGCGAAGCGGTAGCGCATGCGAACCGCGTGCCGATAGCCGGACGGCGAAAAGGGTCTGGCTGACCGGCCTCGGGCGTCTGGAGGAATGTGCACTCAGCGCTCTCAGGCCCGCGGTTGAACCGCCACCATACAAGGCGGGGGGCCTCACCCCAAGCCATGTCGAAATCTCGAGGTCGAACCGTCGTTTTCGCCGGCGTTCAGGCCTGAATGGTCGGCTGTGGGCTGATGTTCGGCGCCTCCGGCGGGGGATTGGCCGGCTCGACAGGCTCGCTGGGGGGCTGGATTTCCGGCGGCGTGACCTGTGGCGGCGCCTCCATCGGCGGCGGGGCGGGCTGGGGCTGTTGTGGTGTGACGGGTTCGGGCATTTGGACGCCTTTCACCCTCTACAACGCCGCCACGGCCGCCCTGGCTCCGGCGCGTCACCCTAAAGCATCGACGGGATGACCCGGTCCGGCGGTTTGTGGCCGTCCAGGAAGGTGCGGATATTGATCATCACCTTTTCGCCCATCTCGATCCGGGCCTCGACCGTGGCCGAACTCATGTGCGGCAAAAGCACCACATTGGGCAGCTTGAGCAGGTGCGGATTGATGGCCGGCTCGTGCTCGAAGACGTCAAGGCCGGCGCCGCCCAGTTCACCGGCCTGCAGCATATTGGCCATGGCCGCCTCATCGATCACCTCGCCGCGGGCGGTGTTGATGAGGATGGCGTGCGGCTGCAGCAGCTTCAGCCGCCGAGCCGACAGGAGGTGATAGGTGGCTGGGGTGTGGGGACAGTTGAGCGAGACGATGTCCATATGGGCCAGCATCTGGTCGAGGCTGTCCCAGTAGGTGGCGCCCAGTTCCTCCTCGATCAGCCGGCCGGCGGGCTTGCGATTATGATAATTGATCTGCAGGCCGAACGCCTTGGCGCGGCGGGCCAGCGCCTGGCCGATGCGGCCCATGCCGACGATGCCGAGGCGGGCGCCGCGCAACCGCTTGCCCAGCATCCAGGTCGGCGACCAGCCGGCGAACTCCCCGGCCTGGGCGATGTTGGCGCCCTCCACCAGCCGGCGCGCCGCGGCCATGATCAGGGCCATGGTCATGTCGGCGGTGTCCTCGGTGAGCACGCCGGGCGTGTTGGTCACGGCGATGCCGCGCGCGTGGGCCGCCTCCACGTCGATATGATCGACCCCCGCGCCGAAATTGGCGATGATCCTGAGCTTCGGGCCGGCGCTCGCGATCAGGGTCTTGTCGATCTGGTCGGTGATGGTGGGCACCAGCACCTCGGCATCGGCGATCGCCGACGACAGGGCGCCAGCATCCATCGGACGGTCGTCGGCGTTCAGAATGACGTCGAACAGCTCGCGCATCCGGGACTCGACCGGCTCGGGCAGCTTGCGTGTGACGACGACTTTCGGCTTGCGGTCGGTCATGGTTGAGGTTCGAAATGGAAGGCTTAAGCTTGCGGGCGCGGGCGACGCTTGCGCGCGCACGCTTCGGTCGGCCTT
The DNA here is from genome assembly GCA_965277425.1 of Caulobacteraceae bacterium. Lineage (GTDB taxonomy): Bacteria > Pseudomonadota > Alphaproteobacteria > Caulobacterales > Caulobacteraceae > Poindextera. The sequence goes on along the minus strand of CBDICR010000005.1, from coordinate 676,531 downwards.
GTAGCAAAGGGGCCAAGCGCGGCCAAGGCGTGGAGGATTGGGTTGACGAAGCGGTCGGGACGAGGCGGCGGCTGGACGATCGGCGCCGGGCTTGGGCTCTTGTTGGCGATGCAGGCCGGCGCCGGGCGCGCCGCCGACGAGGATCGCCCGACGCCGTCCGGCCTGCCGGTGCCGCGCTATGTCTCGCTGAAGTTCAGTGACGTCAACGCGCGGTCCGGCCCCGGCGACGACCACCGGCTGCTCTGGGTCTATCACGTTCGCGGCCTGCCGGTGCAGGTGGTGGCCGAGGCCAACGAATGGCGGCGCATCTGCGACCCGGACGGCTCGCTGTCCTGGGTGCACGAGCGCACCACCGACGGCCATCGCACGGTGATGCGCACGCAGACGGGACCGGCGCCGATCCTGCAGCGGCCGCGCGCTGGGGCGCAGGTCACGGCCTATCTGGCCTCCCGCGCCCTGGCCGCGGTCGAGCGCTGCGCCAAGGGCTGGTGCAAGGTGCATGTGGGCGCGGCGTCCGGCTGGATCGCTGCCGCCGACGTCTGGGGCGCCAACGACGCGCCTCAATGTCGTTGAGGCGGCCGATGCGGGCGTGCTACCCCTGGTCATCTGTTCGGCCGCTCCGGCCGCGCCTGGCGGGTTTTGCATGACGGCCTGGACGACGAAGTCGCAGTTCGACAAGGAAGACCTGCTCGCCTGCGCGCGCGGGGACATGTTCGGCCCCGGCAATGCTCAGTTGCCCAATCCGCCCATGCTGATGTTCGACCGCATCACCGAAATCACCGGCGCCAACGGGCTGCACGGCAAGGGTTTCGTCTGTGCCGAGCTGGACATCGACCCCGAGCTCTGGTTCTTCAAGTGCCACTTCCTCGGCGATCCGGTCATGCCGGGCTGCCTTGGCCTGGACGCCATGTGGCAACTGGTCGGCTTCTTCCTGGCCTGGTCGGGCGGGCCCGGCCGTGGCCGCGCCCTGGGCGTCGGCGAGGTGAAGTTTTCCGGCCAGGTCGCGCCGAAGATCAAGCGCGTCACCTATAGGATCGATCTAAAGCGGGTTATTATCCGTAAACTGGTCATGGGCGTGGGCGATGGCGTGATGGAGGCCGATGGCCAACCCATCTACGAAGCCCACGACCTTCGCGTCGGCCTGTTCGACGCCAAGGACCTGAACTGACCGGGGAAGGCTGAATGCGCCGGGTCGTCATCACGGGATTGGGGATCATCTCCCCGATCGGCAACACCGCCGAGGCGGTCACCGCGTCGCTTCGCGAGGCGCGTTCGGGCATCGTCGCCGCGCCGGAATACGCCGAACTCGGCTTCCGCTGCCAGGTGCAGGCGCCGTCGGTCATCGACTGGGAAGCGCTGATCGACCGGCGCGCCGCCCGCTTCCTGGCGCCCGGGACGGCCTATGCCCACCTGGCGCTGGAACAGGCGATCGCCGACGCCGGCCTCAATGAGGCCGAGGTCTCCAACGAGCACACCGGCCTGATTGTCGGCTCGGGCGGGACCTCGACCCGGGCCATCGTCGAGGCGGCGAACACCACCCGCGAAAAAGGCCCCAAGCGGATCGGCCCGTTCGCCGTGCCCAAGGCGATGAGCTCCGGACCCTCGGGGACGCTCTCGACCTGGTTTCGCATCAAGGGGGTCAACTATTCGATCTCCTCGGCCTGCGCGACCTCGACCCACTGCATCGGCGCGGCGGCCGAGCAGATCCAGTTCGGCAAGCAGGACATCGTCTTCGCTGGCGGCTGCGAGGAGCTGGACTGGACGCTGTCGGACCTGTTCGACGCCATGGGCGCCATGTCGAGCCGCTTCAACGACCGGCCGGCCGTCGCCAGCCGCGCCTATGACAAGGACCGCGACGGCTTCGTCATCGCCGGCGGCGCCGGCGTGGTGGTGCTGGAAGCGCTGGAGCACGCCAAGGCCAGGGGCGCGCGCATCTATGCCGAGATCACCGGCTACGCCGCCAATTCCGACGGCTACGACATGGTGGCGCCCTCCGGCGAAGGCGCGGTGCGCTGCATGCGCATGGCCATGCAGGCGGCCGGCGGGCGGCGGATCGATTATCTGAACCCGCACGGCACCTCGACCGAGGTCGGCGATGTTCGCGAAATGGAGGCGGTGCGCGAGGTCTTCGGCGGCGACATTCCGCTGATCTCCTCGACCAAGTCGCTGACCGGCCACAGCCTCGGCGCGGCCGGCGCGCAGGAGGCGATCTACTGCCTTTTGATGATGCAGGCCGGTTTCGCCTGCGAGAGCGCCCATATCGAAACCATCGACCCGGCCTTCGCCGACCTGCCGATCCTGCGCGAACGCAAGGAGACAACGCTGGAGACCGTCATGTCGAACGGCTTCGGCTTCGGCGGCACCAACGGAACCCTGGTGATGAGCCGCGTCGACGGCTGACGGCGGGCCTGCTAGGCAGACCGGAACAACCATCAACGGGAGGCTATCTTGGCCGACGAATTCGACCTGCCCAAGGGCGAGCTGATGAAGGGCAAGACCGGCCTGATCATGGGGCTGGCCGACAGCCACTCGATCGCCTTCGGGATCGCCCAGCAGATGGCCGCCCAGGGGGCCAGGCTGGCGATCACCTATATCGAGGGCAATGAACGCCGCGCCAAACCGCTGGCCGAAAGCGTCGGCGCCCTGCCCCTGGTCTGCGACGTCGCCGACGACGCCTCGATGGACGCGGCCTTCGCCGAGGTCGAGAAATCGCTCGGATCGATCGACTTCCTGGTCCACGCCATTGCCATGGCCAACCGCGAACAGCTCATGGGCTCGTTCGTCGAGAACACCACCCGCGACGGCTTCCACTTCGCGCTGGATATCTCGGTCTACAGCTTCGTCGACGCGGCGCGGCGCGCGGCCAGGCTGATGCCGAACGGCGGCTCGATCATGACCTTGACCTATCTCGGCGCCGAGCGGCCCATGCCCAACTACAACATGATGGGCGTGGCAAAGGCGGCGCTGGAATCGGCCGTGCGCTATGCGGCGCGCGACCTGGGGCCGCAGAAGATCCGCGTCAACGCCATCTCGGCCGGCGCGATCCGCACCCTGTCGCTGGCCGGCATTTCCGGCGGCCGCTCCATGCACGCCAAGAGCGCCACGCTCAGCGCCCTGAAGGAGCATACCGCGGTCGAGAGCGTCGCCGGCTGCGCGCTCTGGCTCGCGTCCGACCTCGGCCGCTCGACCACCGGCGAGATCGTCCATGTCGACGCCGGCATCCACATGATGGGCCCGCCGGAAGAGCTGCTTTAGAGGCGCGCCAGCACCGCATCGCCCATTTCGGTGGTCGATAGCCCGCCGCCGATATCGCGCGTGCGGGCGCCGTCATCGAGCGCGGCCTTGACCGCGGCGGCGAGGCGGTCGGCCAGGTCGGGGCGGCCCAGCGACCAGCGCAGCGCCATCTCGAAGGACAGGATGGTGGCCAGCGGATTGGCCCAGCCCTTGCCGGCGATGTCCGGCGCCGCGCCGGAGATCGGCTCGTAAAGGCCCGGCTTGCCCGGCGCCCCCAGCGAGGCCGAGGGCAGCATGCCGAGCGAGCCCGTCAGCTGGGCGGCCTCGTCCGACAGGATGTCGCCGAACAGGTTGTCGGTGACAATGACGTCGAACTGGCGCGGGTTTCTGACCAGCTGCATGGCGCAGTTGTCGGCCAGCATGTGCTCCAGCACGACATCCGCATAGTCGCGCGCGTGCAGGTCGGTGACCACCTCACGCCAAAGCAGGCCCGTCTCCATGACGTTGGATTTTTCCGCCGACGTCACCTTTCCGCGTCGCCCGCGGGCGAGTTCGAACGCGACCCGAGCGACCCGTTCGATCTCGTGGGTGGTGTAGACCTGGGTGTCGACGCCGCGCCGACCGCCGTCGGGCAAGGCCTCGATCCCGCGCGGCTGGCCGAAATAGACCCCGCCGGTCAGTTCGCGGACGATCATCAGGTCGACGCCCTCGATCACCTCGCGCTTCAGCGTCGAGGCCTCGACCAGGGCCTCGAAACAGATCGCCGGGCGGAGGTTGGCGAAGACCTCCATGCCCGCCCTGAGCGTCAGCAAAGCCGCTTCCGGCCGCAGATGGCGCGGCGCGTCGGCGGCGTATTCCCCGCCGACGGGGCCCTTGAGCACCGCGTCGGACGCCTTGGCCAGGGCCAGGGTGTCGTCCGTCATCGGCGTCCCATGCGCGGCATAGCTGGCGCCCCCGAACGGCCGCTCTTCGATGACGAGATCGTTGGTCAGCCGCTCGGCGACCCGCCGCACCTCGTTGGTGACTTCTGGGCCGATGCCGTCGCCCGGCAGAAGAAGAAGCCTGCTCATGAAAATCCTTAAGCTAGAGCCCGCGCTCGGCGGCGATCTCGTAGGCCTTGAGGTTGCGGTCGCCAACCCCGAACGCCGGCCAGGCCGCGCGCCAGGCGGCCATATGCGCGGTCGCAAAATGCGCGTCGAGGGCGGTCTGGTCGCGCCAGATCTCGAAGACGTGGATCAGGCCGGGCTCGGCGACATCCTCGGCATAGGCATAGGCCTCGCAGCCGTCCTCGGCGCGGGTGGCCGCCATCATCGCGATCATGTGCGGGCGCAGGCCATCGAGGTTTTCGGGCGGCGCGCGCACCGTGCCGGCGACGATCAGGCTCACGCTCGGGGCTCCAGCCAGGGCCGAGCCAGTTTGCGCTGCTGCTCGAAGACGCTGATCTCGCCCGCATGCTGCAGCGTCTCGCCGACTGCATCCAGGCCTTTCAACAGCTTTTCCTTGCGGCCGGCATCGATGTCGAAATGGAAGACCTCGCCGGAGGGCGCGGTCACGGTCTGCGCCTCGAGGTCGACGGAAAAGACGTGGTTGCCGCCCTTGGCCTCCGCCGTCAGTCGGCGCACCTCTTCGTCCGGCAGGACGACGGGCAGGACGCCGTTCTGGAAGCAGTTCTCATAGAAGATGTCGGCGAAGGAGGGCGCGATCACGCAGGTGACGCCGAAGTCGAGCAAGGCCCAGGGCGCATGCTCGCGGCTGGAGCCGCAACCGAAATTCTCGCCAGCGATCAGCATGTGGACGCCTTTGAACGCCGGCTGATTGAGCACGAAGTCCGGCTTCTCGCGGCCCTCGCCGTCAAAGCGCAGGTCGAAGAACAGCCCCTTGCCTAGACCCTCGCGCTCGACGGTCTTGAGGAACTGTTTGGGGATGATCTGGTCGGTGTCGATATTGGCGACGGGTAAGGCCGCTGCACGGCCGTCGAGACGGATAAAGGGAGTCATGGTCAAACTTCCAGAACTTCGAGCCCCTCATAGGCGGAGAAGGCGCGATCACGGGTGGCGACCGCTAGCCCGCTGGCCAGGGCTTGCGCAATGATTATTCGGTCAAATGGATCGCGATGGTGAAGCGGCAGCCCACGGAGATGATCGATGACCGGCAGATCCAGGGGGATCAGATCGATCGCCATTCGGGCCAGCATGGCGCGAAAGGCAGCGCCGAAATCGGTCTGAAATGGCGGCGGCAAGGCCAGCTTGCCGATTGAGACCTTGATGGCGATCTCGGCGCCGCTAACGACGCTGACATAGAGGTCCGCGTTGAACAGCCGTTGGCGAATCGGCGGGCGCAGTTGCGTATCGTCTAGGCCCAGCCAAAGCAGGGCATTGGTGTCGAGCAGAACGCCGCTCACGCCTTGTCGTCGGGAAAGACGGGACCATCATAGAACAGGGCTTCGATCTCGGGATCGGGATCGTCGAAGTTGTCCGGCAGCTTCCAGCCGTAATGATTCCAGAACCCAAATTCGCGCGTGCGCCTCGGGATGGCTGTTTGAGCGTCCAAAGCCACGAGCTTGGCCCTGGGCTTGCCGTTCTTCGAGATGACGATTTCCTCGCCGGCCGCCGCCTCGTCGGTAAGGGCGGAAAGGTGCGTCTTGGCCTCGTACAGGCTGACCTGTTTCATCGGCTTTTCGTAGCGGCCTTGACCAATTTGGTCAAGGTTGGCGGGGCCGTCAGTCTTCCGCGCCCGCGTCGGCGCTGATGACCAGGTTCGGCCCGCCGACCGCGTCGCGGACGGTGAAGACGCTGGTGCCGGGCTTGCGGCCCTTGCGCAGCTCCGACACGTCCAGTCCCGCCGCCTGCATGCGCGCCCGCGCCTGTTCGGGATCGGGCGCGCGCCAGGCGAACCCGCCCAACCGGTCGGGCGCGTCGGCCGCCGGCGCCTCCAGGCTGGCGCCGATCTCCACCACCGCGTCGCCGCACCGGAAGAAAAGCAGTCTTGAGCCCCAGTCTGGATTGGACCGGTCGAGCCGAAGGTCCAACCCAAGCTTGGCGCCGTAGAGGGCGATGGCCGCTTCGGCGTTGGCGGTGCGCACCACCACATGGTCGATGCCGGCGATCGCGGCGGCGGCGGCGCCCGTGGGCGGTGAGACCGGCCAAGTCTCGGCCGAGGCGTCGCGATCGACCAGGAAGAGCTGCAAGCCCCGGGTGGTCGCGGCGCCGGCCATGGCGAAGCGCAGGATGTGCTCGCGCCCCGACTCATCGATCGATCGCATCGCCTCGGGCGGCTGAACCGCAATACCCCGCCGGTCCAGGGTGCGGCGAGCCTCGTCGAAGGCCGGGGTGGAAAAGCCGATGGCCGAGGGGCCTTCGTCACGGTCTTCCAGCCAGAGGCGGATATTGTCGCCGGTCGCGCCGTCCCCGTCGGCCGCGATCACTTCCAGAGCGATGTTCGAGAGTTGGAACCAGGCGTGGCGCGCGCCGCCGTAGCGGCCGATCCAACTGGGGGCGCGGCCCAGCATGGCCGTGGCGCGGGCGACCGCCGCGTCGAGATCGCGGACGACGATAGGTGCATGGTCGAAGCCCGTGATCACGGCGCCAGCAGCTCCCGCACATCGACGATGTGGCCGGCGATGGCCGCCGCCGCCGCCATGGCCGGGCTCATCAGGTGGGTGCGGCCGCCGCGGCCTTGCCGGCCCTCGAAATTGCGGTTCGAGGTGGAGGCGCAGCGTTCGCCGGGCTGCAGCTTGTCGGGATTCATGGCCAGGCACATGGAGCAGCCCGGCTCGCGCCAGTCGAAGCCGGCGGCGCGGAAGATCGCGTCCAGGCCCTCGGCCTCGGCCTGGTCCTTCACCAGGCCCGACCCCGGGACCACCATGGCGGCGACGCTCGGCGCGACCGAGCGGCCCTGGGCGATGGCGGCGGCGGCGCGCAGATCCTCGATGCGGCTGTTGGTGCAGGAGCCGATGAAGACGCGATCGATGCGGGCGTCGGAAATGGCCTGACCGGGTTCCAGGCCCATATAGGCCAAGGCATGGCGCACCTGCTCGGCCTTCTCGCCCTCGAAGTCCGCCGGGTCCGGCACGCGGCCGTCAACGGCGATCACGTCCTCGGGACTGGTGCCCCAGGTGACGGTGGGCTTCAGCGCGGCGACGTCGATCCGCTCTTCGCGGTCGAAACGGGCGTCGGCGTCGGATTGGAAGGCTTTCCAATGGTCCAGCGCCATGGCCCAGCCGCCGCCCTTGGGCGCGGCGGGCCGGCCAGCCAGATAGGCGAAGCTGGTCTCGTCCGGCGCGACCAGGCCCGCCCGCGCCCCGCCTTCGATGGTCAGGTTGCACAGGGTCATGCGGCCTTCCATGGAGAGCGCCTGGATGGCCGGGCCGGCATATTCGATGACGTAGCCGGTCCCGCCGGCCGCGCCGATCTTGCCGATCAAGGCCAGGGCATAATCCTTCGGCCCGACGCCGGGCGCGGGCGCGCCGTCGAACCAGACCCGCATATTCTTCGACTTGCGTTGGCGCAGGGTCTGGGTGGCCAGGACGTGCTCGACCTCGCTGGTGCCGATGCCGTGCGCCAGGGCCCCGAAGGCGCCGTGGGTCGAGGTGTGGCTGTCGCCGCAGACGATGACCATGCCCGGTTGGGTGCGGCCCTGCTCGGGGCCGACGACGTGGACGATGCCGTTGCGCGGATCGCCCATGGGAAAGAATTCGATGCCGGCTTCGGCCACGTTGCGGGAAAGGGTCTGCAGCTGCAGGCGGGCCTCGTCGTCGGCCACGGCGTCGACGCCCAGGGCCTGGCCCTCGGTGGGCACATTGTGGTCGGCGACCGCCAAGGTCAGGTCCGGCCGGCGCACGGGCCGGTGCGCCGTCCGCAGCCCCGCGAAGGCCTGCGGGCTGGTGACCTCGTGGATCAGGTGCAGGTCGACATAAAGGATGGTCTCGCCGTTCGGGTCCTCGGCGACCACGTGGGCGTCCCAGATCTTGTCATAGAGGGTTTTGCCGGACATGGCCGGCATGTAGGGCGGCGCCCCCGGCCAAGTCCAGAGGCGCCGAAAGGCTGGTGCGGCTTAAATCAAGCCCGCGCGGCGACCATCGAATGGTCTTCAGCCGGTTGCGGCAGGCAGCCCATGTCGTCGAGCGTGGCGCGGATGCCGGCGTCCAACCCGGTGTGCGGCTCGGCGCCTAGGAAGGCGACCAGCTTGGCGTTATCCAGGCCGATGGGCTTGGCTTGCAGGTAGCGCATCTCGATCAGCTCGCGGAAGGTCTCCACGAAGGGCGAGAGGCTGTAGACCATCGCCCAGGGGAAGGCCCGGATGGGCAGCTTCGCATCGCCCGTCACCCGGCGGATCGAGGCCGCCAGTTCGTCGGCGCGGTCCAGCCAATGGCCGCCGAAATGGAAGACCTCGAAATCCGCCAGCTCGGTTTCGCGTTCGATGAGTCGCGCCGTCGTCTCGGCCAGGTCGGGCAGATAGGCGAAGGCGTGACCGACCTCGGCGGGGCCGACGGCGTAGACCGAACGGATGCGCCCGGGGCTGCGGGTGGTCTGCCAGCCGAGGGCGCTATTCGGCGCGGCGGGGCCGAAATAGTCGCCGGCGCGGACGATCAGCACCTTGGCGCCCTCGACGCTGGCGATGCGCAGCATGGTCTCCATCTCGACGCGGATCTTGCCCTTGCGGGTGACCGGGGCTTGCGGGGCGTCTTCGTCGATATGCGCGCCGGCCTCGGGGGCGAAGTTATAGACATTGCCGGGGAAGACGATCCTCGCCCCGGTCTGCTCCGCCGCGGCGATGGTCGAGCGCAGCATGGGCACGGCCAGGCCGCGCCAGTTGCGATAGCCGGGCGGGTTGGCGCCGTGGACGATGACGTCGGCGCCCTGGGCGGCGGCCATCACCTCGGCCGGGCTCATGGCGTCGCCCTTCACCCACTCGATCGGCGTGCGGATACCGGCCTTTTGCGCGGCGACTTCCGGGTTGCGGGCCAGGGCCCGGACGCGCCAGCCACGCTTCAACAACGCCTGGGCGGTGTGGCCGCCGAACGATCCGGTGATGCCGATGACGAGGGCGGTCTTGATGTCGGTGGGGTGGGTCATGGGTCTGCTCCGTTGATGCGCGAACCATGCAGCGAACGGCGATTATACGGAATTGCGAGAAATCGCAGATTAGTTATACATATTTGTATGACCGCTCCGGACTGGGACCTCTATCGCGCCTTCCTGGCCGTGATCGATACAGGCAGCCTGTCGGGCGCCGCGCGGGCGCTTGGTCTCACCCAACCGACGGTCGGACGGCAGATCGAGGCGTTGGAGGCCTCGCTGGGCGCCGTCCTCTTCACCCGCTCTCCCGGCGGCTTGCGCGCCACCGAGGCGGCGCTGGCGCTGCAACCCCACGCCCAGGCCATGGCCAGCGCCGCCGAGGCCCTGCTCCGCGCCGCCTCCGGCGAGGCCGACCAGGCGCGTGGGGTGGTGCGGGTCACGGCCAGCCATGTCGTCGGCGCCGAGGTCCTGCCGCCGATTCTGACCGATTTCCACGAGCGCCACCCGGAGGTGATCATCGAGCTGGTGCTCTCCGACCGCCAGGAAGACCTCCTGCGCCGCGATGCCGACATAGCCGTGCGCATGGCGCGCCCGACCCAAGGCGCCTTGACCGCGCGGCGGGTGGGCTCGATCCCCGTCGGCCTCTTCGCCCATCGCCGCTATCTGGAGCGGCACGGCGTCCCCGAGCGGCTCGAGCCCGGCATGGCCGGCATCGGCTTCGACCGCAATGTGGAGATGCTGAGCGTGCTTAGGGACCTGCAACTGCCGCTGACGCGCGAGCATTTCGCCTTCCGCACCGACAACGACCTGGCCCAGCTCGCCGCCCTGCGCGCCGGCTTCGGCATTGGCGGCTGCCAATTCGGCATCGCCCGGCGCGATCCGAACCTGGTCCAGGTTCTCACCGACGCCTTCCGCTTCGACATGGAGGTCTGGGTGGCCATGCACGAGGATCTGAAGTCGAGCCTGCGCATGCGCCTGATGTTCGACGCCCTGGTCGAGGGGATGGCGGCCTATGTGACGGAGTCGCGGGCCTAGGTCGACTCAGGGAGAAGCGGCGCAACAACCGCACCCCTTCTCCCCTCGCGGGAGAAGGGGTCTGCGAAGCAGACGGATGAGGGGCCGCGCCGGCGTTTGCGGCGAGCGCCCTCAAGAGAATGTGGAAAGCTCGGCGCGGCCCCTCATCCGACGGGTCTCCGACCCGCCACCTTCTCCCGCGAGGGGAGAAGGATCGAGACGGTTAGGCTCGCATTTCTTCAGGTCGACTGCGTTGCGTCCGGCAGGCCCAGAATCCGCTTGGAGATGATGTTGTTCTGAATCTCGGCCGAGCCGCCATAGATCGACATCGCCTTGCCGGAGAGCCAGCCGCGCACGGTCGAGAGCTCGTCGGCGGTGAAGTCGCCGCCGTCCCAGCCCAGGCCCTGGTGCCCCATGATTTCCAGGGTCAGCTCCGAGCGGGTCTGGGCGACATTCGTAGCGGAATTCTTCAGCACGGAGGCGGCGTTGCCAGGATTGGCGTTGCCGCGCGCCTCGGCCGTCGCCCTGGCGATGGTCAGGTTGTGGGCCTTGGAGTCCATCAGGTGGCGAGCCACCCGGGTGCGCAGATCGGAATCGGCGATCCGGCCGACCTCGTCGACGCCGACATAGGACTTGGCCATCTCCTGCAGCGGGGTCGCGCGGCCGCCGCCCATGCCGCCGGCGCCCGTCTGGCTGGCGCGCTCGTGCTGCAAAAGCCGCTTGCCGACGCTCCAGCCCTTGTTGATGTCGCTGAGCATGTCGTCCTTGGCCGCGCGCGCATCGGTGAAGAAGGTCTCGCAGAAGGGCGAGGCGCCGGCGATCAGCTTGATCGGCCGGGTCTCGACGCCTGGCTGATGCATGTCGATCAGCAGGAAGCTGATGCCCTCGTGCTTCTTGGAGGTGTCGGTGCGCACCAAGGCGCCGCACCAGTCGGCGTACTGGGCGCCGGAGGTCCAGATCTTCTGACCGTTGACGCGCCAGTGATCGCCGGCGTCCTCGCATTTGGTGGTCAGCGAGGCGAGGTCGGAGCCAGCGCCCGGTTCGGAATAACCGACGCACCAGCGCACCTCGCCCTTCACGATCGGCGGGAGGTGGCGAGTCTTCTGTTCGGGTGTCCCGTAGTCGAGGATGGTCGGGCCGATCATGGTGATGCCCATGCCGACACTGTGGATCGGGTTGAAGGCGCCGATCTTGTCCATTTCCTGTTGCAGCACCCGCGCCTGGGGAACCGAGAGGCCGCCGCCGCCGTATTGCGTCGGCCAGGTCGGGGTGGTCCAGCCCTTGTCGGCGAGACGCTTGCGCCAGGCGGTCAGTTCGCCGTCCGGCGTCCCGCCCTCCATCAAATTCATCGCCTCGCCGGCCTTGCCCTTCAGCGCGGCCGGAAAGTTCGCCTGCAGCCAGGCGCGCGCCTCGCCGCGGAACGTCTCGAGCTCAACCTCGGCGCCAAAATCGGCCATCGCATCCGCTCCCGATCTTATCGAGACCCAAACCATGGGCCGCGTTTGCGGTCACACTAGCGCCCGCGCGCGACGCCGCAAGCGCGCGTTCAGATGACGTGGCGGAAGCGATCGGGGCCTGGCGACCGCGCCATGGCCGGCCGCGGGGCGCGTTCGAAAGGGGTTTCAGCCCTGGTCTTCGGCGGCCTGCTCTTCGGCCTCGCCGCGGCCGAGCGAGCCCATGGCGCGTTCGGCGATCCGGGCCGACTTGCCGCGGCGGTCGCGCAGATAATAGAGCTTGGCCCGACGCACAGCGCCGCGGCGCTTCACCTCGATAGACTCGATCATCGGCGACAGCACCGGGAAGACCCGCTCGACGCCCTCGCCGAAGGAGATCTTGCGCACGGTGAAGCTCTCCTGCAGCCCGTGGCCGGCGCGGCCGATGCAGACGCCTTCATAGGCCTGCACGCGTTCGCGCTCGCCTTCCTTGATGCGGACATTCACCCGCACGGTGTCGCCGGGCTGGAAGGCCGGAACCTTGCGGATGGCGGTGAGGCGCGCGGCCTCTTCCGTCTCGAGCTCTTGGATCGTGTTCATCTCGAAGTCTCCTGGGCTTAATCGCCCTTTGCCTGTTGTTTGGCGAGATGCGCCGCCCAGAGGTCCGGCCGCCGCTCCCGCGTCGTCTCTTCCCGGAGCCGTCGCCGCCAATCGGCCACCTGTCCGTGGTGGCCGGAGAGCAGAACCTCCGGAATCTCCAGGCCTTCGAACGCCCGCGGTCGCGTATAGTGCGGATGCTCCAAAAGCCCGTCTTCGAAACTCTCCTGCGCCAAACTCTGCGGCTGTCCCAGAACCCCGGGCACAAGCCGAACGCAGGCCTCGATCGCCACCAGCGCCGCCGCCTCGCCGCCGGCGAGGACCGCATCGCCAACGGCGACCTCCGTAAACCCGCGCGCCTCGATGACCCGCTGGTCCACCCCTTCGAACCGGCCGCAGAGCAGGACGAGGCCTGCGCCCTTCGACCACTGCGAAACCCGCGCCTGGGTCAAGGGCCTGCCCCGGGCGCTCATATACAAAAGCGGCCGCCCGTCGCGCTCAACGCTGTCCAGCGCAGCCGCGACGACGTCCGCCCGCATCACCTGTCCAGGACCGCCGCCCGCGGGGGTGTCGTCAAGGAAGCCGCGCTTATCTAAGGAAAAGTCGCGGATGTCCACCGTTTCAAGCGCCCAAAGCCCACGCTCGCGCCAGGCCGAGCCGATCAGCGAGACGCCGAGCGGGCCGGGAAAGGCCTCGGGAAACATGGTCAGGACGGTGGCTGTAAAAGTCATGGGCTGGGGGTTTGCGCGGCGGAAGACGGCGATCCTAGTCGATCTGGCGCCAATCCGCGCGCCGCGACATCTTTTTGCAGCGCACAAAGGCGGCTAAGCTGACGGCTATGAGCGACGCTGAAAACGATAGCCGGATCGAGGCCGAGGTCGAGAACCTGGTCGAAACGCTGGCGCTGGAGCCGATCGAGGTGAACCTGTTCCGCGGCATGACCTCCGGCCGCGACGGGCCGCGCATCTTCGGCGGCCATGTCATCGCCCAGTCGCTGATGGCCGCCTACGAGACGGTGGAAGACCGGGTCTGTCATTCGCTGCACTGCTATTTCATCCGGCCGGGCGATCCGAACGTCCCCATCCTTTACGACGTCGACCGCGCCCGCGACGGCTCCAGCTTCACCACCCGGCGGGTGACGGCGATCCAGCACGGCCAGCAGATATTCAACCTGGCGGCCTCGTTCCAGGTGGCCGAGGAGGGGCTGGAGCATCAGACCGACATGCCCGAGGTTCCGCCGCCCGACGAATTGCAGGATGCGTTCGAGCAATTCCGCAAGGAGCTGGACAAGCTGCCGGAAGAGGCGCGCCGCATGATGAGCCGGCCGCGGCCGATCGAGCAGCGGTCGGTCAACCCGCGCCGCCCCACCGAGACGGCGCCGCCGTTCAGCAACATCTGGATGCGCGCCCGCGCCGCCATTGGGCCCGACCAGCATCTGCATCAGGCCATCCTCGCCTATGCCTCGGACATGGGCTTGCTGGAGACCTCCATGCGCCCGCACGGGATCACCTGGCAGACCGGCGGGCTGCAATCGGCCAGCCTCGACCACGCCATCTGGTTCCACCGGCCGTGCAATTTCAACGACTGGCATCTCTATGCCCAGGAGAGCCCGAGCGCGTCCGGCGCGCGCGGATTCGTGCGCGGGGAGGTGTTCAGCGAAACCGGCGTCCTGGTCGCCTCGATCGCCCAGGAAGGGCTGATCCGTCAGCGCAAGCCGCGTTAGTTAGGCTTCTTCTCCAGCGACTTCGGCCGGCGGATCGATGGCGATCCAGCCTTCGCCAAGGCGGACCTCCGGAACGGCCTGGCGTGTAAAGGGAAGCCAGAAGGTCGGGCCGCCGGCCGCCGGCGCGATCTCCACCAGGTCCCCGGCCCCGAAATTCTCCACCGTCCGGACCTTGCCGACCACAGCGCCGGCCAGGTCTCGCGCCTCCAGGCCGATCAGGTCGGCGAGATAGAACTCATCCTCGTCGGGGGGCGCCAGATCCTCCCGGGCGATATAGAGCCGCAGGCCGCGGATCGCCTCGGCCTGGTCGCGGGTCTCGATCTCGCGCGCCCGGGCGACGATTCCGCCCTTGGCGGCGCGGCCGGCGGTCAGGGTGAGGCCGGGCGCGCCGTCCTCGCGCTTCAGCTCGCGATAGGTGAGCAGAGACAGCGGGTCCGCCGAAAAGGTGGTGATCCGCAGCTCCCCGCGCACGCCGAAGGCGCCGGCGACGCGGCCGATCAGGATGAGGCGCGGAGGTGTCGTCACCCTCTCCCCCACGCTTTGTGGGAGAGAGGGCAGGGTGAGGGGGCCGCGCCGCCGCCGCTGACGGTCCGGATAGAATGATCGCGCAAAGAGCCCCTCACCCTGCCCTCTCCCCGTATCGCGGGCGAGGGTTCCAGGTGGATGGATGAAAGGCGAAGATCGGAACTACTCGGCCGCCGGTTCTTGCGTCTCGGCGACCGTGTCTTCGGCCGCCTCGGCCGCAGTCTCGGCGGCGTCTTCGACAGCGGCTTCCTCGGTCGGGGTCGCTTCGGCCGCCGCCTCTTCGGCCGGCGCGGCTTCTGCGACGGGCGCTTCAGCCTCGGCGACTGGCGCCTCGGCGGCCGCGTCGTCCGCGGGCTCGGCCGCGGCTTCAACGGGCTCTTCGACCGGCGCTTCCGGCGCCGGGGCGTTGGCGGCGGCTTCGCGGGCTTCGGCGCGCTCGCTGCGTTCGGCGGCGCGCTCCTCGGCCTTCTTGCCCGGCTTGGCCTTCAGCGGATTATTGCCGGCTTCCCACTTGGCCAGGCCTTCGGTGGCGAGGAAACGGGCCACGCGATCGGTGGGCTGGGCGCCCTTGCCGATCCAGTCCTTCAGCCGCTCGACCTTCAGGCTGACGCGCTGCGGGTCGTCCTTCTTCAGGAGCGGATTATAGGTCCCGACCTTTTCGATGAAGCGGCCGTCTCGCGGTGAATGGCTGTCGGCCACCACGATCGAATAGAAGGGCCGCTTTTTGGCGCCCCCGCGGGCGAGCCTGATCTTGAGCATTGAAGTCCTTTCGGGAAGTCGTGGTGTTTCAGGGTTTCTTGAAGGGATTGAGCCCGCCGAGGCCGGGAAGGCCCGCGCCGGGGGTGTTGGTCTGATCGCCGCCCAGGCCGGGCAGGCCGCCCGGGACGCCAGGCTTGCCCGCGCCCATGGCGCGAAGCCGGGCCATGTCGCCGCCGCCCATGCCGCCAAGCGCGCCAGCCATGCGGGCAAAGCCCTTGCCGCCGTCTCGGCTCATCGACTTGACCACGTCAGACATCTGCCGATGCTGTTTCAGGAGGCGATTAATCTCCTGCACCTCGACCCCGGCGCCGGCCGCGACACGGCGCTTGCGCGAGGCGTTCAACAGGTCGGGTTTGCGCCGCTCGATCCTGGTCATCGAGCCGATGATGGCTTCCTGGCGCTTGATCATGCGGTCGTCGATATTGGCCTCGGCGATTTGCTTCTTGATCTTCTGGACGCCGGGCAACATGCCCATCAGCCCTTCCATGCCGCCCATTCGGCGCATCTGGCCGAGCTGTTCGGCCAGGTCGTTCAGGTCGAACTGGCCCTTGGCCAGCTTTTTCGCCATCCGCTCGGCCTGGGCCTGATCGACCTCGGCCGTGGCCTTTTCCACCAGGGCCACGACGTCGCCCTGGCCGAGGATACGCCCCGCCACGCGGCGGGCGTCGAAGACGTCCAGGGCGTCGATCTTCTCGCCGCTGCCTAGGAACTTGATCGGCAGGCCGGTGACCGCGCGCATGGACAGCGCCGCGCCGCCGCGCCCGTCGCCATCGAGGCGGGTGAGTACAAGGCCCGTGAGCGGCAGGCGCTCATGGAAGGCCTTGGCGGTGCGCACGGCGTCCTGGCCGGTGAGGCTGTCGGCGACCAGAAGCGTCTCGGTCGGGGCCGCGATCCGCGCGATCTCCGCGGCCTCGCTCATCATCGCCTCGTCAAGCGTGGTGCGGCCGGCGGTGTCGAGGATGAGCACGTCGTAACCGGCCAGCCTGGCGGCCGAAAGCGCGCGGCGGGCGATGTCGGCGGCGCTCTGGCCGGCGACGATGGGCAGGGTCTCCACCTCGGCGCGGACGCCGAGCTGGGCCAGCTGCTCCATGGCGGCGGGACGGCGCGTATCGAGCGAGGCCATCAGCACGCGCTTGCGGTCCACCTTGGTCAGGCGCAAGGCCAGCTTGGCGGCCAGCGTGGTCTTGCCGGAGCCCTGCAGGCCGGCGATCAGGATCACCACCGGCGGCGTGGCCGCCAGGTTGAGCGGAACCGGCTCGTCGCCGCCCAGCGTCTCGACCAGGCCATCGTGGATGATCTTCACCACCTGGTCGGCCGGCCGGACCGAGCGGACCACCGCCTCGCCGGTCGCGCGTTCGCGGGCCTTGGCGATGAAGTCGCGCGCGACGGGCAGGGCGACGTCCGCCTCGAGCAGGGCCACGCGCACCTCGCGCAGAGCCTCGTCGACATCCTTTTCCGACAAGAGGCCGCGCCCGCTCAGACGGTCGAAAACCCCGGTCAGACGATCGCTTAAAGCCTCGAACATCGGTCTCTCGTCCAAACGCGCCGTCGCAAACGCAAATCGACCCCGTGGACGATCACGTCGACGGGGGGCCTCGCCGCCCTCGTCCTATTTAAAATAGGGGTCGTGGCGGTGGAGGGCGCTTTTCGCTTGCGCCGGAAGTCGGGCTGTATGCTCAGAAAGGAGCCGCCGGGTCAAGGACGGGACTCGCCATGCGCCTTGGCCGGCGTTGTGCGTTATCATCAAGTCCAGGCTCGCCGTCCGCGCGGGCCAATCCGAGGAGTTGGCGTTGGAACGGCGGTTTTTGCAGCTTACCGTGGCGATCGCCGGCCTGGTGCCGGTCGCCGGCGGCCTTGCCGGTGTGATCTGGGGGCCGGCCATGTTGGGCGAACCGGCGCAGGGTCCGTTCGACAGCCATTTTCGCTATCTTTCGGGCCTGCTGGCCGCCATCGGCGTCGCCTATTGGAGCGCCATCCCGCAGATCGAGACCGAGGGGGCGAAATTCGGCCTGCTTACCCTCATCGTGGTCGCCGGCGGCTTTTCGCGCGCGCTCGGCATGCTGATCGCCGGCCCGCCGGGCGGGGTGATGAGCACCGCCCTGATCATGGAGCTGGTCGTCACCCCGGCGCTCTATCTGTGGCAGACGCGGATCGAGCGCCTCGCCACCGCCGTGGACCTCGCGCCGGCTCAAGGCTAAGCCGAGGCATGGCCATCGGGGTTTTTGATTCCGGCATCGGGGGGCTGAGCGTCCACCACGCCCTGGTCGATCGCCTGGCCCGCGCCGACTTCGTCTTCCTCGCCGACCAGGCGAACATGCCCTATGGCGGCCGCGGCGGCGAAGAGATCGTCGCCCTGACCCGCGCCGGTTGCGAGCGATTGTTCGCCGAGGGATGCGATCTGGTCATCCTGGCCTGCAACACCGCCGCGGCCATTGCGCTCAGACGCCTGCAACAGACCTGGCTGCCGGGCTATCGGCGCGCGCTGGGGCGTCCGGTCAACGTGCTCGGCCTGATCGTGCCGACCATCGAAGCCGCCACCGGCCTGCCCTGGACGCACGAATCGGTGCAGCGCTACGAGGGCGAAAAGACTGAAAAGCTCGACGTGCTTGGCGTCTTCTCGACGCCGGCGACGGCGGCAAGCCGGGTCTATGAGATCGAGATCGACAAGCGCAAACCCGATGTCGCGGTCTTCTCGGAGGGTTGCCCGGAGCTGGCGCGGATGATCGAGGCCGGCGCGCCCGCGGCCGAACTCGCCGCGGTCGTGGACGGGCACGTCAGGGCGCTCAGCCTGCGCATCGGCCGCCCGCCCGACCGCGCGGTGCTGGGCTGCACCCACTATGAGATCATCGCCGACCTCTTCCGCGCCGCCCTGCCGCCGGCCACGCCGCTGATCCATCAGCCGGGCGCGACCGCCGACGCGATCGAACGCTATCTCGAACGCCATCCGGAATACGATCCCGGCTCATCCGGCCTGAGACGCTTCCTGACCACCGGCCAAGCCGGTCAGCAGAACGGCCTGGTCGAGGCCTTCTGGGGCGATCCCCTACGCTTCGAGGCCGCCTGAACGGAGAACTGGCCCCGGGCCTCGGATGAAGTTGAGGAAGATCGGGCGGGTGTCGCCGAGGGCCTTCCGCTCATAGCGCGTGACGACATGGTCGGCGGGCGCGGCGCGCCAGTCCGACGCGGTTTCGGCGGTCCAGATCCAGTCGGGATCCGCGCCGACCCGCTCCAGGGTCCAGGCGGCGTAGGCTTTCCAGTCGGTGGCGAAATTCAGCCCCGCGCCGGGCCGCGCCGCCCGCGCCAGGGCCGCGATGAAGTCCGGCTGCATCAGCCGCCGCTTGTGATGGCGCGTCTTCGGCCACGGATCGGGGAAGAGGATGAAGACGCGCTCGAGGCTCGCCGGCGGCAGGCGGCCCACGATGTCGCGCGCGTCGCCCTGGACGATGCGAACGTTTTTCAAGCTCCGGTCCTCGACATGGCGAAGGGCGCTCGCCACCCCGTTCAGGAAGGGCTCGACCCCGATCAGGAGCACGTCGGGGCGCCGCCCGGCCTGGGCCGCCAGGTGTTCGCCGCCGCCGAAGCCGATTTCCAGCCACACCTCGGCGGCGTCGGGCATGAGGGCTCGAGGGTCGAACGAGCCGTCCGGGACGCCGAGCCTGGGCAACAGCTCGTCGATCAGCTTCGCCTGACGCGGTTTCAGCACGCGGGTCTTGATACGGCCATAGGTGCGCAGCGGCGTCCGGTCCATCGCGCCGCCCTTGCCGCATTTCGCTTCGGCTGGGTAGCTTTTCTAAGCCTCCGCCTCAGCCATGGCGGGTTCGCTCTCGCCGTCCTCGACCAGGGAGCGGACCAGTTCGACCAGCCGCCGCCGCACGCGGCGTTGCGCCAGCCGGGGGAAGAGGTTGGCCAGATCGACGCCTTCCTGGCTCATCAGGAAGTTATGCGCGAACGGTGGTGCGTCCACCTCTTCGGCACCGTCGACGGGCTCGGCGGTGGGATCGCCAAGACCCTCGAAGAACCAGGTGACGGAGACGCGCAGGGCGCGGGCGATCTCATAGAGCTTCGAGGCGCTGATCCGATTGGCGCCGCGTTCGTATTTCTGCACCTGCTGGAAGGTCAGCCCCAGGGACTCCGCCAGCTTTTCCTGGCTGATCTTCAGCGCCTTGCGTCGAAGCCGCACCTGCAGGCCGACATGGATGTCGATCGGGTTGGGCGACCGAGCGGGGTCCGACTTCACTGGCATCAAAACGCTACTCTCATCTACAACGACGAACCGACCCCAGACGGGCTAGGGTTTGCGATAGGATTTGGCCGCTGTCATCATCTTTCCGCGCGGCGCAGGCGCTGAACGAGCGTCCAGACGGCCGCCAAGGCCGAGAGCAGCATCATCAGCGCGAACAGGGTCTCGCCAAGGCGGTCGAACACCGTCGGCGCCAGCGCCGGCGGCAGCGGCGCATCGATGACGCCGGCCTGACCCTGGCCCAGCCGCATCCCGGGAACCACGCGGCCATAGGCGTCGATGACCGCCGAAACGCCGGTCGGCGTGGCGCGCACCATGGGCAGGCCTTCCTCGATGGCGCGGTAGCTGGCCAGATTCAGGTGTTGGATGGGCCCGTAGGTGCCGCCGAACCAGGCGTCGTCCGAGACATTGACGATCCAGGCCGCGCGGCGTCCCGAGAGCGCCTCGCCAGTGCGCGTGAGGTCGGGATAGAGGGCCTCGTAACAGATCAGCGGCTGCACGAGCGGCTGGCCGTCGAGCGGCATGGGCCGAGGCCGTCGGCCGGCCGTGAACCCGTCGCCCACATGCACGAGCTGCTGGAACTGCAAGGGCGCCAGATAGCGCGCAAGCGGAAGGAATTCGCCAAATGGAACCAGGTGATTTTTATCATAGACGGCCAGCGGCTTCAGCCCCGCCGCGTCGCGCTGGACCGCAAGCAGGCTGTTGAAATAGGCCAGGCCATCCGGCGCATAGGCGCCGGGCGGCGCCGGTTCGGACCTGTAGCCGCCGGTGAGCAGGATCTGGCCCGGCTCGAGCGCGGCGGTGATCGCATCGCGCGTCCAGGTTCCCGGCGCCAGATACTCGGAAAAGCCGCCCGGGATGGCGCGCTCGGGCCAGACGATGATGTCGGGACGCCGGGCGCCGGGCTGTGCGGTCAGGTCGAGGTGCGCCTGGACCGTCGCGGCATAGGAGGCCGCGGTGTAGGTCAAGACCTCGGGCAGATCGGCCTGAACGATGCGCACGACGGGCGCGTTCGCGGCCGGCGCGGCCGGATGGACCAATCGCGCGACCCCGTAGCCGTAAAGACCCGCAAGCCCGAGCGCCGCGCCAAGACAGGCCGCAAGGCCTCGACCTCGCCGTTTGGCGTCGAACAACAGCGCCGGCGTCGCGGCGATGGCCACGGTGATCCAGCTCAGGCCGAAGGCGCCGACCAGGGCGGCGGCCTGCGACGGCGCCGAGCCCGCCCGCCAGCTTTCGCCGGGAAGGTCCCATGGAAAGCCCGTCAGAATGCTGCTGCGCAACCATTCGAACGCCATCACCGCGCCGGCGAAGACCAGGACGCGGACCGCGCCCCTCGGCGCGATCGCGCGGTAGACCAGCGCCGCCGCGCCCCAGAACAGGGCGAAACCCGAGGCGATGAGCGCCACGGCGATCGGGGCCATCCAGCCCTGATCGGCCGCATCGACCTCAAAGGCCTGGCTGATCCACCAGGTCGCCACCAGGAAGAAGGCCGCGCCCGCCAGCCAGCCGCGCCAGAAGGCGCTGCGCAGAGGCCGGGCCGGGTTCGCCTGGTCGCAAAGGTGCATGAGCAGCCCAAGACCGAGCAGGCCCGGCAAGGCGCCGAAGGGCGGAAAGGCCAGCGCAACGGCGCCGCCCGCGGCAAGGGCCAGCGCGGCTGCGATCCGCCCCGGTGAAAGACCCCGCCGGCGTTCGCCGACGGGCGGACGCCTATTGACCATCGGGGTTTTGGGCCGGCGTTTCGAGGTCGGTTGTCGCCACCGGCGGTCGGAGGCGGACGCGCACGCGCTTGATGCGGCGGGGATCGGCGTCGGTGATCTCGAAGTCGAAGCCGTCGGGGTGGGCGATCACCTCGCCGCGCTGCGGCACCCGTCCGGCCAGGGCGCTGACCAGGCCGGCGACGGTGTCGATATCCTCCTCCAGGTCGGCCGGGACCAGCGATCGGTGCATGGCGGTCTCCAGATCCTCCAGCGGCGCGCGACCGTCGGCCTCGATCAGGCCGCCTGGGCGCACGACCACCTTGGCGCGGACCGCCTCGTCGTGCTCGTCGTCGATCTCGCCGACCACCGCCTCGATCAGGTCCTCCAGCGTCACCAGCCCGTCGGTGCCGCCGAATTCGTCGATGATCAGCGCCATGTGGATGCGGCTGGCCTGCATCTTCACCATCAGGTCTCCGGCGCGCATGGAACCCGGTGCGTAGAGCACCTCGCGCCTGAGACGGCGCAGCACGGTCTCGTCCGGCGCCGGGCGAATCTGCTCGTCGACCAGCATCTTGAACACGTCTTTCACGTGCACCTGGCCGACCGGATCGTCCAGGGTGGCGCGATAGATCGGCATGCGCGTGTGCTCGGCCTCGAGGAAGCGGGCCAGGAGCTCGCCGAAGGGGCAGGCGATTTCGACGGCGACGATGTCGGCGCGCGGCGTCATGACATCCTCGACGCTGAGCGTCTTGAACGCCTGCGCCTGATCGACCAGGTCGAGGGAGCCGTCCGCGCGGGGGGCGCCAGGCGCGGCGGCGGCCGTCGTCGCACCCCGGCGCCAGCGGCGGAAGAAGGCTCGCAGGCCCCGGCTGCGGCCGGCGGGCGAGGCGCCTGCGCTCGACGGGTCAGACACGATCGGCCTCGGCTTCAAGCGCGGCGGCATAGGGGTCGGGCACGCCGAGGCCGGCGAGAATACGCCGCTCCAGGCCCTCCATGACCAGCGCCTCGTCCTCGTCGTCGTGGTCGTAGCCGAAAAGGTGCAGCACGCCATGAATCGTCAGGTGTTGCAGGTGATGGGCGAGCGGCTTGGCTTGCGCGGCCGCCTCGCCGGCGCAGACCCCGTAGGCGAGCGCGATGTCGCCAGCCTGGCCTTGCGAGCCCGGACCGGCCGGAAATGACAGCACGTTGGTCGGCCGGTCCTGGTCGCGGAAGCGCGCGTTCAAGGCTTGGATCGCCACATCGTCCGCCAGCAGGATGGCCACATCGCCCAGGGCCGGCGCGCCAACCTCGGCCAGGGCGGCGTCGGCCGCGGCTGTCGCCAGCGCGACCACGCTCGGCAAGGCGGCGGTCCAGGCCCGATCTTCGATGCAAACCTCGATCATCGGTGTGCCTTGGCGGCGTCGGCGTCGTAGGCGCGCACGATCCGCTCGACCAGCGGATGGCGCACGACGTCGCCGGCGGAGAACCGCGCCACGGCCACGCCCTCCACACCCTCCAGCAGGCCGATCGCATGCACCAGGCCGCTATCGCCGCGATTGACCAGATCGACCTGAGTCGGATCGCCGGTGACCGCCATGCGCGCGCCCTCGCCCAGCCGGGTCAGCACCATCTTCATCTGCAGCCGCGTGGCGTTCTGCGCCTCGTCGACGATGACAAAGGCGTGGTTCAGGGTGCGGCCGCGCATGAAGGCGATCGGCGCGACCTCGATCTCGCCCTTGTCGCGACGGCGTTTCAGCGGCTCGGGCCCCAGGATGTCGCTCAAGGCCTCCCAGACCGGCGCCATATAGGGATCGACCTTCTCGTTCATGTCGCCGGGCAGGAAGCCGAGCCGTTCGCCCGCCTCCACGGCCGGTCGCGCGATGACCAGCCGGTCGACCTCGCCGCGCAGCAGCAGCCCCGCGCCGTGCGCCACCGCCAGGAAGGTTTTGCCGGTGCCGGCGGGGCCGGCGGCGAAGACCAGGTCGTGGCGGAGCATCAGGTCCAGATAGGCGGCCTGGGCGGCGGTCTTGGGTCCGACCGCGCCGCGGCGGCCGAGCGGAACGCCGCCCGAGCCGACCGGCGCCTCGCCGCTGCGCGCCACGGCGGCGGCCGCGCGCACGTCGGCCTCGGAAACCGCCACGCCCTTGTCGGCGCGTTCGGCGATGGCCTTGACCGCCCGCTTGGCGCCCGCGCGCGCCTTGGCGTCGCCGGCCAGCGAGACGCCGCCGCCCGGCGTCTCGACCAGGACGTGGAAGGCGTCTTCGATCAAGGCGGCGTGACGGCTGTTCGGCCCGGAGACGGCGCGAAGTCCCGCGTCGGACAGCGGCACGAATTCGCGGGTCTCGGGGCTCAAGCGGGCTCCAGGGCGGCTGCGCGCTGGATCGCGCCGGCAAGGCTGTTGCGCTCGGCGCGCGCGATGGCGACCGGCGCGATCTGGCCGATGAGCGATGCAGCGGCTGTGACGTGCACGCCCTGCAGATAAGGGCTGCGCCCGATGATCTGACCAGGGTGGCGGCCGGGCTTTTCGAACAGGACAGGTAGGGTGCGCCCGACACAGGCCGCGTTGAACTCGGCCTGTTGCGCGGCGAGCAAAGCCTGCAGTCGCTGCAGGCGATCATCCTTTTCGGCCTCGGCGACCTGACCGGCCATGGCCGCGCCGGGCGTGCCGGGGCGCCGGGAATATTTGAACGAGAAGGCGCTGGCGTAGCGCGCCTGGCGCACAAGGGCGAGGGTCGCGGCGAAGTCCGCTTCGGTCTCGCCCGGAAATCCGACGATGAAGTCGCCGGAAAGGGCGATATCGGCTCGGGCCGCACGGACCCGCTCGATCAGGCGCAGATATTCGTCCGCCGTATGGCCCCGGTTCATGGCCTTGAGCACCCGATCCGACCCCGCCTGCACCGGCAGATGCAGATAGGGCATCAAGGCCTCGACCTCGGCATGAGCGGCGATCAGGTCCGCGTCCATGTCGCGCGGATGGCTGGTCGTATAGCGGATGCGGTCCAGGCCTTCGATCTTCGCCAGCATCCGGATCAGGGGGGCGAGGCCGCCCGCATAGGCGTTGACGTTCTGACCCAGCAGGGTGACCTCGCGCACGCCCTTGGCCGCCAGCCGCGCCGCCTCCGCGACGACCGCGCCGACCGGCCGAGAATATTCCGCGCCGCGCGTATAGGGCACCACGCAGAAGCTGCAGAACTTGTCGCAGCCCTCCTGCACGGTCAGGAAGGCGCTGGCGCCCGTGACCGCGCGCTCGTCCGGCAGGGCGTCGAACTTCTCCTCGGTGGCGAAATCCGCCGCCAGCCGCTCGCCGCTCGACCGGTGGGCGCGGGCGATCAGTTCGGGTAGACGGTGATAGGCTTGCGGACCGATGACGAGGTCGACCGCCGGCTGTCGCGCCATGATCTCGGCCCCCTCGGCCTGGGCCACGCAGCCGGCCACGGCGATGATCATCGCGCCGCCGTCCCGCGCTCGCGCCGCCTTCAACGGCTTGAGCCGGCCCAGTTCGGAATAGACCTTCTCGGCCGCCTTTTCGCGGATGTGGCAGGTATTGAGCACCACCAGGTCCGCGCCCTCCGGGGTCTCAGTCGCGGCATAGCCCAGCGGACGCAGCAGATCGGCCATGCGCTCGCTGTCATAGACGTTCATCTGACAGCCGTAGGTCTTGATGTAGAGGCGCTTTTGCGGGACCGCGGTCATCGTCGGTTTATGAGCGCGGGGCGGGCGTCACGCAAGGCGAGGGCGCGCCGGCCCATTCAGGGTTCAGTTTTCGCTCTCGTCGAGCGGCACGCCATAGAGCTCCAGCCTGTGGTCGATCAGACGGTAGCCCAGGCGTCTGGCGATGGCCGCCTGCAGGGCTTCGATCTCGTCGTCCATGAACTCGACCACTCGGCCGCTCTTCATATCGATCAGGTGGTCGTGGTGGGTGTCGGGCGCCTCTTCATAGCGCGAGCGGCCGCCCTGGAAGTCGTGGCGGGCGATGATGCCGGCCTCCTCGAACAGGCGGACCGTGCGATAGACGGTGGCGATGGAGATGTGCGGGTCGGCCTGGTGGGCGCGGCGGTACAGCTCCTCCACATCGGGGTGATCGTGAGCAAGCGAAAGCACGCGCGCGACGACCCGACGCTGGTCGGTCATTCGCATGCCTTTTTCGATGCAGAGCTTCTCGATCCGGTCCAAGCGTTCGCGCCCCGTCGCTATCCGGAGCGCAGGATAGGCTTATGCGAGCGGGCTGTTAAGCGCGCGCCGCAAGACCAGCGCATCGGTCGCGGCCTCGCCGCGCCGATAATAGGCCGGCCTTGCGCCGACCTGCGCAAACCCGGCCGCCCGGTAGAGGGCCAGGGCGGCGGGGTTGTCGCCGGCCACCTCCAGGAAAAGCGTTCGCGCGCCCGCCGCCGCCGCGATGAGGGCCACGGCCTCGATCAGGGCGCGCCCGACGCCGGCGCGTCGATGCGCCGGGTCGACCGCCAAGGTCAGCACCTCGGCTTCGTCGGCGACGACGCGGGCGAGGATGAAGGCCAGGAGCGTCGCGGTCTTTGCGTCGCGGACGAGCTGGGCGAAACCGCCCGGTCCGTTCAGCAGCGCGGTGATCTCGGCGGCGTCCCACGGCTCGGCAAAGCTCGCCGCATGCACCGAGGCCATGCCCGCCGCGTCCGCTGCGCTGCCGCCCTCCAGCCTCATGGTTCGGCGAGGCGCGCATCGGGCGCGCGCAGATAGAGCAGACGCGGCGGCGGGAAGGGCGGCCGGGCGCGCGCGGCCAATTCGGCGACCACCACCGGATCGGGTGCGTGGCGCTCGACGAGCGCGGCCTGCGGCAAAACGCCGACCACAAGGCCCGCGCCTGGGCCGACCAGGGCGGCCGGGCCGCCGGCGTAAAGCTCGGCCAGGCGCGCGGCGGCGGTATCGACCGGCAGGACATCGGGCGCCATCAGCGCGCGGTCGCCGTCGAAGGCCTGCAGATAGACCTGATCGCGGCGCGCATCGATGACGGCCGCGACGAAGCCCTCGCCGACGCCGTGCGCCAGGGCCTCCAGCACGCCGACCCCGACGACGGGCCGCTCGAGCGCCAGACCCAGCCCCTTGGCGAAGGCCAGGCCGACGCGCAGGCCGGTGAAGGAGCCCGGGCCGACCGTTACGCCGACGCGGTCGAGATCGGAAAACGCCAACCTCGCCTGCGCCATCACCGCCTCGGCCATCACCGCCAGCCGCTCCTGGTGGCCGCGCCGCATAGGCTCCGAGCCCGACGCCGCGACGCGCCCGTCGACCCACACGGCGACCGAGCAGGCATCGAGGCAGGTGTCGAGGGCCAGAACGATCAATGGCTGGCCGCCGCTGGCGGCGTCCAGATGATCGCCTTCACATAGGCGACCTTGCGCAACAGCGACACCGGCGGCACCTCCTCGGAATCCCAGCCCGGCACGGCGAACTGATAGGTGACGGCCCCTTCGCCCGGCCGGGCGCAGAAGACGGTGTTGCGGTCGCGGTCCGCGCCGATATCGCATTCGGTCAGGTCGAAATGGGCCGCCTTCCAGCTCATGCCGATCCGCTCCCCCTGCGGGCCTTGCGCTGGCCCGCCCAGAGCCCGGACCGCCCCGATCATCGGATCGGTCGTCCCCGGCGCATTTCCGGTTCCGTCGTCGATCTCCAGCATCTGCACGCCGCCCTGAACCACGCTGATCACGGCCATGGTCTCGTCGTCCGAGACGCGCACCGTTCCATCGCTCGCCTGGGCCTCGGGAAAGAGCTCGCGGATGCGCGGCGCTTCGAAATAGCTCGTCCGCCGAATCGGCCCGACGCCCCAGACGCCGATCGCGAGCGGCCCCGAGCGATAGGGCGTGGGCCTTGGTGCGGCCGCCTCCTTTATCGGCGACGGCGTGCAGGCCTGGAGCAAAAGCACCGCTCCCAGAAAGGCCGTTGACGGACGGATCATCCGCCGTGGGTTAGACGATCCGGCAGGCCTCTTCAAACGCAAGCCTCGGAGAGCGTGCAAAGAGGTTCTCGTCCGTGCCGTGACCGATCGAGCAGATGAAGTTGGACTCGATCCGCGTGCCGGCGAAAAAGGCCGCATCGACCTTGGCGTTGTCGAACCCCGACATGGGTCCACAGTCGAAGCCCAAGACGCGGGCGGCCATGATCAGATAGGCGCCCTGCAGCGAGCCGTTGCGAAAGGCGGCGACCCGCGCGAATTCGGGGTCGGCGAACCAGGCCTTGGCGCCCGGATTGTGCGGGAAAAGCTGCGGCACCTTTTCCGCGAAGTCGAGGTCGTAGCCGATGATGACCGTCACCGGCGCCTGCCGGATCTTCGGCGCATTGCCGGGCAGGGCGAGGGCGGCGAGCTTTTCCCTGCCCTCGGGCGAGGCGACCCAGGCGAAGCGGGCCGGGCTGATATTGGCCGAGGTCGGACCCATCTTGGCCAGGTCGTAGATCGCCCGCATGTCGTCCGGCGTCACCGGCTCGTCGGTCCAGCCGTTGCGGGTGCGGGCGTTGCGAAAGATCTGGTCGATCGCGTCGGCGCCGAGGGCCTTGCCCATGCCGGAACTCCATATTGTCGGTGAAGGCGTTGGCGCCCGCGGCTAGAGCGTCTGCTCCACCCGCGTCACTTCGGGCACGTAATGTTTGAGCATGTTCTCGACGCCGGAGCGCAGGGTCGCGGCCGAGGACGGGCAGCCGGAACAGGCGCCGCGCATGTTGAGGAAGACAACGCCGGTGGCGGCCTCGAAGCGGTTGAAGGTGATGTCGCCGCCGTCCTGGGCGACCGCCGGGCGGATGCGGGTGTCGAGCAGGTCCTTGATCTCGGCCACCACCTGGGCGGCGTCGCCTTCATAGGCGGTGTCGTCATGGCCTTCCTGATCGGTGTCGAGCAGCAGGGGCTGGCCCGAGGTGAAGTGATCCATGATCGCCGCCAGGATCGGCGCCTTCAGCTGCGGCCATTCGCGGCCCCCGCCCGAGCGCGTGACGGTGATGAAGTCGGCGCCGAAAAAGATGCGGACGACATCGCCAAGGGCGAAGATCGCCGCGGCCAGCGGCGAGGACTCAGCCTCGGCGGCGTCGCGGAACTCCCGCGTGCCTTCGCTGAGGACTTCGCGGCCGGGAAGGAACTTGAGAACGTCGGGATTGGGCGTGGATTCAGTCTGGATGAACATGGCTCGCCTCGCGGGTTCGAAGGCTCAGATGGCCTCTGCAACGCCGAGGCGCAAGCGGTTCAATGGCCAGCCCCGCGCATCGGCGGCGATGTCGCGGCCGGACTCTGCGCCCGGATGTGGAAGCTCGCCCGCACCACGCCGGCGTGCTGGAAGACCAGGGTGATGTCCTGTTCGCCGCCCTCGACCAACGGTTCCTTCAGGCGGGTGAGCATCAGGTGCAGACCGCCCGGGTGGAAGACCACCTGGCCGTGGGCGGGAATGATGATCGGGCCGACCGACTTCATCGTCGACATGCCGGACATGTTTTCCGTCTCATGGATGCCGACGCTGGCCGCGCAGGCGCAACGGGCGGAGACCAGCTTGTCGGGCGCGGCGCCATCGTTGGCGATGACCATGTAGGCGGCGCTGTTCGGCGCGGCGCCGAACGAGGTGCGCACCATCCGGTCCGATATGACCAGGCCGCCCTTCTTGACCTGATGCGGATCGGCCTGCGCGCCGCCGGCGGCCAGGGCCGTCGCGACGGCGGCCATGGCGAAGACAGCGGCGCGGTGTCCTGCGGCGATCATGACGCCTTTTAGCGCCTGGGCCGCCAGAAACCCACCCGGCGTTTGGTCTCTTCCAACACGGGCTCGGCGATTGTGCGCGCCTTTTGGGCGCCGGCTTCCAGGATGCGGTCGATTTGCGCCGGATCGGCGGCGAACTTGCGCATTTCGGCGGCCATGGGCGCGAGCGTCTCGGTCAACACCGCCGTCAGCGCCGGCTTGAAAGACTGGCCGAAGCCCTGGCCGGCGTATTCGCCCAGCACCTCGGCCGCCGTCCGCCCGGACAGGGCGGCAAACAGGCCGACCAGATTCTCGGCCTCCGGTCGGTCCTTGAGCTCCTCAAGCGTCTCCGGCAGCGGTGCGGGGTCCGTGCGCGCCTTCCGGATCTTGGTCGCGATCGCGTCGGCGTCGTCGGTCAGATTGATCCGCGACAGGTCCGAGGGGTCGGACTTCGACATCTTCACCCGGCCGTCGCGCAGCGACATCACCCGCGCGCCCGGCCCCTCGATCAGCGGCTCCGGAAGCGGAAAATACCCCGGCGCAT
Organism: Caulobacteraceae bacterium; assembly: GCA_965277425.1. Lineage (GTDB taxonomy): Bacteria > Pseudomonadota > Alphaproteobacteria > Caulobacterales > Caulobacteraceae > Poindextera. Next base: position 647,091 of record CBDICR010000005.1, on the reverse strand, counting down.
CAAAGTCGTGATTGAACTTCTGGGCGATGTCGCGCGTGAGCTCGAGGTGCTGCTTCTGGTCCTCGCCCACCGGCACATGCGTGGCCTTGTAGACGAGGATGTCGGCCGCCTGCAGCACCGGATAGGTGTAGAGCCCGACGCTCGCCCCCTCCTTGTGCTTGCCGGTCTTCTCCTTGAACTGGGTCATGCGGTCGAGCCAGCCGATGCGGGCGACGCACTGAAAGATCCAGGCGAGTTCGGCGTGGGCGCCGACCGCCGACTGCGGAAAGATGACCGCCTTCGCCGGATCGACCCCGGCGGCCAGATAGGCGGCGGCGATTTCGCGGGTCTGGGCGGTGAGCTGGTCGGGCGCCTGCCAGGCGGTGATGGCGTGCAGATCGACGACGCAGAACAGGCACTCCATCCTGTGCTGAAGATCGACGAACTTCTTCAGCGCGCCCAGATAGTTGCCGAGATGCAGCGCGCCGGAGGGCTGCACGCCGGACAAGACGCGGTCGGGACCTGAATAGGCGGGGGGCGGGGTGTCGGTCATGGGACAGCTTGCGGTTTGAGGCGATTTTGGGGGGCGCGTGATCGCACGCGTCGAGCAGGCTCTAGGCCGGCTCGCCTCGCCATCGCTGGATTTGCGCCGTCGTCGATCGCATGGCCGGCCAATAGCCCCAATGCACCGCTCAGGGCAAGGGCGTGGGGACGTCGGCGGCCTCGATCCGGGCCGGACGCCTGAGCGCGGCGCGAAGCTCGGCCAGGGTGACGCCCCCCGAGGCGAACAGCAGGAGCGGATAGGCCGCGCCGGCGAACATCAGCACCAACAGGATCACGATCTCCTTGGCGTGGATGGGGCCCAGGTGGACATGGCCGAGCAGCCCCTGCAGCTGCGGCCGATAATGGCCGGCCGCCGCGAGCAGCAGGCCAAGGCCGATGCTCGCGGCCAGGATGCGCAGCAGCTTGGAGCGCGCGCGCGCGCCGAGGGCGTAGTGGCCGCGCCGGGCCAGCGTGAAGCTCATCATGACCACATTCAGCCACGCGGCCAGGCTGGTGGCCGCGGCGATCCCCGGCACGCCAACCAGGCGGAAAAGCGCGATGCCCGCCGCCACATTCACGGCCACGGAGACCAGGGCGTAGCGCATCGGCGTCGCCGTATCCTGGCGGGCGAAGAAGGCTCGGTTGGTGATCTGGGCCAGCACGAAGGCGGGCACCCCCCAGCCATATTGCTGCAGGGCGAGCGCGGTTTCGTGCGCATCGAGGCTCTTGAAGGCGCCGCGCGTATAGAGGGCGTCGATCATGAAGAAGGGGATGGTGACCAGCGCCGCCGCCGCCGGCAGGGTCAGCGCCATCGAGAAGGTGATCGCCTCGTCCATGGCGTTTCGGGAGCTGTCCTGGTCGCCGCCGTGAACGGCGCGGGAGAGCCGCGGCAGCAGCGCCACGCCGATGGCCACGCCGACCAGGCTCTGCGGCAGCTGATAGAGCCGATCGCAGACGGCCAGCCACGAGCGCGCGCCGTTGATCGGCGAGACCAGGATTTGCGACACGAAGACATTGATCTGGCTGGCGCTGGCGGCGATGGCGCCGGGGACGGCCAGGCCGATCAGCTGGCGGATCTGCGGCGTCAGCCTTGGCCAGCGCCAGTCGACGTTCGCGCCCGATTTCCGCACGCCCCACCAGAGCAGGCCGGCCTGGGAGAGGCCGGCGGCGAGCACGCCCCAGGACGCTGCGATGGCGGCTGGCTGCGGCGAATGGGCCGGGATCACCGTCACCAGGGTCCATACATTCAGCAGCACCGGCGCCACCGCCGACAGGACGAAGCGGTTGCGCGCCTGCAGGACGCCGGACAGGTGGGCGTAGATCGCCATGCAGGGCAGGTAGGGCATGGTGATCATGGTCAGGATGACCGTGAGGTGGAACTTGGCTGGATTGGCCGCGAATCCCGGCGCGAAGCCCATGATCACCCAGGGCATGGCGAGTTCCGCCGCCACCGTAATGGCCAGTGTCGCCGCCGCCAGGGTGGCCATGGCGTCGGCGGCCAGGGTGTCGGCGACATCCTCGCCCTCATGCTCGAGCGACTTGGCGTAGGTCGGCACGAAGGCCGAGGCGAAGGCCCCCTCGGCGAAGACGCGGCGAAACAGGTTCGGGAAGGCGAAGGCGGTGTTGAAGGCGTCGGCGGCGAAGGTCGCGCTCGCGCCCATATAGTAGCTGACCGCCAGGTCGCGGGCGAACCCCATCACCTTGCTGATCAGGGTGAAGGCGGAAAAGATCATCGACGAGCGGATCATGCTCGCGCGCGCGCTCCTCGCCGGGGGCGCGGCCGGAACGGCGGCGGCGGGATCGATGGTCACGAGGCGGCGGTACGCTGGGTCGCCTAGGCGGTCAAGCGGACTAGCGTGCGACGCTGGCGCGCGCCCGCTCCAGGCGCGGACGGCCCTGGGCCGGCTCGGCCGGCTCCTCGTCGAGCACCTGATTCAGCGCCGTCTTCAAGGCGTTGATCGGACGGGCGCCGATGAATTTACCGCCGTCCGGCCCGTGGCAATAGAAGGCGTCGACGGCTCGTTCGCCATAGTTGTCGATATGGGCCGACTGGATGGAGAGGCCGGCCTCGGCCAGGGTGCGGGCGATGGCGCCCAACAGGCCCGGACGGTCGCGGCCCGAGACCTCGATGACGGTGGCCTCGTCGGAAGCGTCGTTGTCGATGATGACCGAGGGCGTGATGGTGAAGGCCGCCGCGCGCCCGAGATCCCCGGCGCGATGGGGCTTGGCGCCGTCGGATTCGCCGCGGGCGGCCGCCTCGAGCGCCGCCGTCAGCCGCTCCAGCGCCCGCGGACTGTCGCAGCCGAGCGGCTGGCCCATGACGTCCTGGACGAAGAAGAGGTCGAGAACCTCGGCCTTGGCCGAGGTGAAGGCCCGCGCCGCCACCACATTGGCGCCGAAATCGGCGATGGCCACTGCCAGATCGGCGAACAGGCCGCGCCGGTCATGGGCCGCGACGATGACCTCGGCCGCGTTGCGGTCCTGCCGGATCGACGCCGAGGCCGCCGCACCGCCCTGGGCGCCGGCTCGCCGCGCCAGAGCCGCGTGACCCATATATTCGTCGGCGGAAAAGGCGGTGAAATAGGCGTTTTCCATGGCCCCAGCCCAGGCTTCCGCCTCCGGCTCGGCCGTGATCAGGACCGTGCGGGCCTCGTCGGCGACCGCGTGCAGATGCCGGCTGAAGGTCGCCGCGGCGTCGGCCGTGCGACCGCCGCGGAACACCGCTTCGGTCGCGCCGAACAGCTCGCGCATCAGCTGGCCCTTCCAGCCGTTCCAGACGCCGGGGCCGACCGCGCGGATGTCGGCGACGGTGAGCAGCAGTAAAAGCCGCATCCGCTCCGGCGTCTCGACGATCTGGGCGAAGGCGGCCACGGTGCGCGGGTCGGCGACGTCGCGCTTTTGCGCATAGTCGCTCATGACCAGGTGATGCTCGACCAGCCAGGCGACCCGCTCGATCCGCTCGCGGTCCAGCCCCAATCGCTCGCACGCCGCCCTGGCCGCGCGCGCGCCGGCCTTTTCCTGGCCGCCGACCCCGCCCTTGCCGGTGTCGTGCAGCAGCATGGCCAGGAACAGGACCTCCTTGTCCTCGATCAGCGGCCACATGGCCACGGACAGCGGATGGTCCTTGATCAGCTCGCCATTAGCGATGTCGGCGATGATCCCCACCGCGCGCAGCGTGTGCTCGTCGACGGTGTAGGAGTGATACATGTTGAACTGCATCTGGGCGACGATGTGGCCGAATTCCGGGATGAACCGGCCCAGAACCCCGCTCTCGTTCATCATGGTCAGGCTGCGATAGGTGCTTCGCCCGCGCGCCAGCACATCGAGGAAGGCCTTGGCCGCTTCCGGATCGCGCCTGAGCTTGGATGTGATCAGCGGCAGCGAGCGCGTCGCGGCGGTGAAGGCGTCGGGGTGAAGGTCGAGATCGCGCCGATCGGCGATGGCGAACAGGCGCAAAAGATTAACCGGATCGCGCTCGAAGGTCTCGGCGCCTTCGACGGTGAGCCGGCCGCTTTCGATCAGGAAGCCGGGCTCGTCCAGCGGCTTGGGCCCGACGGCGCGCCGCCGCGGCAGGAAGCGCGAAAGCCCCTTGGGCGCCGTCTTTTCGGCGTCGGCCTCCAGCTTGGCGCAGAATTCCCGCGTCAGCACCCCGACCTCGCGCGCGATGAGGAAATAGCGCCGCATGAACCGCTCGACGGCCGGGGTGTTGTCGCCGCCCTTGCGTGGATGGTCCTCGTAACCCATCCGCCGCGCGATCTGCGGCTGCAGGTCGAAGCTCAGCCGCTCTTCCGGCCGGCCGGTAGCGAAGTGCAGATGCCCGCGCACCGCCCAGAGGAAGTCGAAGGCGCGGATGAAGGCGCGCACCTCGCGGCGATCGAACATCTCCAGGCTGAGCGCGTGGTCCGGGCTGTCGAGCGGATGCAGGTACTGGGCGATCCAGAACAGGGTATTGAGGTCGCGCAGGCCGCCCTTGCCGTCCTTGACGTTCGGCTCGACCATGTAGCGGCTGGCGCCGATGCGGGCATGGCGTTCGTCCCGCTCCTTCAGTTTCGCGGCCACGAAGTCCGCGCCGGTGCCTTTCAGCACCTCTTCGCGGAAGCGGCGCTTCAGCGTCTGGGCCAGGATCTCGTCGCCAGTCAGTTGCCGGGCTTCGAGGATCGAGGTGCGGATGGTGTGGTCTTCACGGGAAAGCCTGAGGCATTCCTCGATCGTGCGCGAGGCGTGGCCGACCTTGAAGCCCAGATCCCACAGGGCATAGAGCATGAACTCGATGACGCTCTCGGCGTGGGCGGTCTGCTTGTAGGGGCGCAGGAACAACAGATCGATGTCCGAGAAGGGCGCCAGCGTGCCGCGGCCATAGCCGCCGACCGCCATCAGCGCCAGCCGCTCGCCCTCGGTGGGATTGCGGGCGCGAAAGACGTGCACGGTGGTGAAGTCGTAGAGCGCCGAAATCACCTCGTCGGTGACGCCTGAGAGCAGACGCGCGGTCTCGATGCCGCCGCCGCCGGCCTCCAGCCGCTCCTTGGCGATCATCCGACCGCGGAACAGCGCGGCTTTCAGGATCTCCAACGCCCGGCGGCGCTGCTCGGCCTCGTCGCCGATGGCGTCAAGGGCGGCGGCGGAAAGCTGGGCGCGCAGGCGCACGCCGTCGACGACATATTCAATACGGGTGGGGCGAAGGCGCGGCGGCATAAGCGGGGCTTATATAGCAAGGATGGACGCAATGTCCGAACGTCTCACAAAGGCTTGAACCGACCTGCGGCTCGTACAGTCATGAGAACCGTTCGAACGCGCTCATTCCACCAAGCTTTTCAGCCGATAGAGCGCCTCCATCGCCTCGCGCGGGCTCATGCCGTCGAGATCGAGCGCGGCCAGAGCGCGCTCGGCGGCGCTGGGCTCGGCGACGAAGGCGTGCGCCGGCTCGGCCGCCGCGGCGAACAGCGGCAGGTCGTCCAGCCTGGCCGGCGAAGCGGTCTCGCGCTCCAGCCGGTCGAGCACCTGGCGGGCGCGGGCGACCACCGTCGGCGGCACGCCGGCCAGCTTGGCCACCTGGACGCCATAGGAGCGGTCGGCGGGGCCGGGCCTCGCCTCATGCAGAAAGACCAGGTCGCCGTTCCACTCCTTGGCCCGCATGGAGAGGTTGGCGACATGGGCCATCCGACCCTCCAGCTGGGCGAGCTCGTGATAGTGGGTGGCGAACAGGGCGCGGCTCTGGTTGGCGTCATGCAGCGCCTCGGCGCAGGCCCAGGCGATGGCGAGGCCGTCATAGGTCGCGGTGCCGCGCCCGATCTCGTCCAGGATCACCAGCGAGCGCGGCGTCGCCTGGGTCAGGATGGCCGCCGTCTCCACCATCTCGGCCATGAAGGTCGAGCGACCACGAGAAAGGTCGTCGGCGGCGCCGACGCGGCTGAACAGCCGATCGACCACCCCCAGCTTCAGCTGCTTGGCCGGCACGAACGACCCGGCCTGGGCGAGCACGGCCAGCAGCGCGTTCTGGCGCAGGAAGGTCGACTTGCCGGCCATGTTCGGCCCGGTGACCAGGATGAGCCGGGCCGCCTTCGCGCCGGCGCCGTCCAGCGCGCAGTCATTGGGCGTGAAGGCCTGGCCCTCGCGGCGCACGGCGGCCTCGACCACCGGGTGGCGCGCCGCCTCGGCGATGAAGTCCAGCGAGCGGTCGACCTGCGGGCGCACGGCGCCGGCCTCCTCAGCCCATTCCGCCAGAGCGGCAGTCACGTCGAGCCGCGCCAGAGCCTCGGCGGCGGCCTGGATCGGCGCGGAGAGGCTCCGCGCCATCTCCCGCCAAGTCTCGAAGGTCTCGACCTCGATGGCCAGGGCCCGCTCGGCGGCCTGGGCGATCCTGGCGTCGAGTTCGGCCAGTTCGACGGTGGTGAACCGCACCTGATTGGCCAGGGTCTGGCGGTGGATGAAGCTGGCGCTCAGCGGCGGCTGCAGCAGCGCCTCGGCCTTGGCCGCGCCCAGTTCGACGAAATAGCCCAGCACGGCGTTGTGGCGGACGCGCAGGGCCAGCCCGGTCTCCATCTGCAGCCGCGCCTCCAGCGCCGCGACCACCCGGCGGCTGTCGTCACGCAGGCCGCGCACCTCGTCCAGCTCCGGCCGCGCGCCGGCGGCGACAAAACCGCCGTCGCGGGCAAGGGCGGGCAGGTCGGGACCCAGGCCCGCGTCCAGGGTCTCGATGAAGTCGGCGAGGCTCGCCTCGGGCGACAGGAGGCGCGCGGCCTCGGCGATTTCGTTTGGCGGCGCATCGATCGGCCCCGATTGCGACCCGACGAGCGCGGCCAGCGCTTCGGCCGTTTGCAGGCCGTCGCGCAGGCAGCCCAGGTCGCGCGGGCCGCCGCGGCCCAGCGCCAGCCGCGCCAGCGCCCGGGCGATATCGCCGGCGCCCTTCAGGGCCGCGCGCAGGTCGCGGCGCAGGTCGCGGCGGGCCAAGAGCCAGTCCACCGCGTCCAGACGCGCGGCGATGGCGTCGGGGTCCAGCAGCGGCCGGCCCAGCCGCGCGGCCAGCAACCGCGCCCCGCCGGCGCTGACCGTGCGGTCGATGGCGGCCAGCAGCGAGCCGTCCCGGCCGCCCGATTGGCTGCGCTCGATCTCCAGGCTGGCGCGGGTGGCCGGGTCGATGGCCATAGCGTCGGCGTCGCCCGCCCGGCGCGGTGCGCGCAGCGCCGGCGGCCGGCCGGCCTGGGTCACCTCCAGATGCGCCGCGATCAGGCCGAGCGCCGAAACCTCGGCGCCGGTCAAAGCCCCGAAGCCGTCGAGGGTGTCGACGCCATAGAGCCGCTTGACCCGCGCTTCGGCCGCCGCCGGCTCAGCCAGGGCCTGGGCCACCGGCTGCACCAGGCCGCTCTGCGATTTCAGCGCCACGGCCAGGTCCGCGTCGGCGAACAACCGGTCGGGGACGAGGATTTCGGACGGCGCCAGCGCGGCCAGCACTGCGGCCAGCCCGTCGCGGCTGGTCGAGATCACCTCGACCTCGCCGGTGGACAGCTCGACGCTGGCCACGGCCGCTTGGCCGGCGCGCACCGCGACCGCCGCCAGCCGATTGGCCCCGCGCGCGTCGAGCAGGCCGTCCTCGGTCAGGGTGCCCGGCGTCACCACCCGCACCACGTCGCGGCGGACGATGGACTTGCCACCGCGCTTTCGCGCCTCGGACGGATCTTCCATCTGCTCGCAGACGGCGACCTTGAAGCCGGCGCGGATCAGCTTGGCCAGGTAGGCCTCGGCCGCGTGCATCGGCACCCCGGCCATCGGGATGGGCGCCCCCTGATGGGTCCCGCGCGCCGTCAGCGCGATGCCGAGCGCCACGGCGGCCTTTTCGGCGTCGTCGAAGAAGAGTTCGTAGAAGTCGCCCATGCGGAAGAAGACCAGCGCATCGGGCTGGCGCGCCTTGGCCTCGAAGAACTGCGCCATGACGGGGCTCGCATCGGCGGCGAGGGGATTGGCGGGCGCGTTCATCGCGCGCGACGCTATAGCGGCTCGCCCAAGCTTTGAAGCCCGCAGACGCGCTTGGCGGCGGACTCGACACAGGCGATGCTGTCATCCATGGCCAAGCCTTCGAAACCCAAGCCCGCCCGCCGGCGGCTGTCCCCGGCCGAAAAGGCGCGCATCCAGGCCCTTTTCGAACGTTTCGCCGCCGCGGCGCCGAATCCGCGGACCGAGCTTCGCTTCAAGACGCCCTTCACCCTGCTGGTCGCGGTGGTTCTCTCCGCCCAGGCGACCGACAAGTCGGTCAACAAGGCGACGGAAAAACTCTACGCCGTCGCCGATACGCCGCAGGCGATCCTCAAGCTCGGCGAGAACGGCCTGATCCCCTTCATCGCCTCGATCGGCCTTTATCGCACCAAGGCGAAGAACGTCGTGCGCCTCGCGCAGATCCTGGTCGAGCAGCATGGCGGCGCGATCCCGCTCGACCGCGAGGCGCTGCAGGCCTTGCCTGGCGTGGGCCGCAAGACCGCCAGCGTGGTCTTGAACGAACTCGACATCGAGCCGGCCATCGCCGTCGACACCCACGTCTTCCGCGTCGCCCACCGGCTGAAGCTGAGCAAGGGCAAGACGCCGGACCAGGTGGAGCAGGACCTGATGGCGATCACGCCCGCGCCCTATCTGACCCGCGCCCACCACTGGCTGATCCTGCACGGCCGCTACATCTGCATGGCGCGCAAGCCCAAATGCGAGGCCTGCCCAGTGGCCGACCTCTGCCCGTCGCGGGACCTATTTCTCTAGCGCCCGCCGCATCGACTGCGCGAAGGCCGCACCGCCATCCGGGGCGTATTCCAGAAAAAGGTCGGGTTCGATGGCCTCCAGCTCGACCAGATAGAAATCGTCGTCCGGGCCGCGCAGCAGGTCGATCCGCGCATAGACCAGCCTCATCCTTGTCGCCGCCAGCACGCGCTCGGCCGCATCGCGGGCGGCGGCGGGGGCGGCGATCGCCGCCGACTGGCCGCCATATTGGAACTGCACCCGGAAATCGCCGCCCGTCGCGCGCTTGGCGACCGCGTGGCTGAAGCGGCGGTCGAAATAGAATAGCGAAAACTCGCCCTCCTCGGCCACCGCCGGCAGGAAGGGCTGCAGCATGGCCGGGCCGGACGGCGCGCCGGCCGCCTCGCCGCCGAGGCTCAGCCGCACCGTCTGGTGCGCGCCGGCGGAAAGCTGCGGCTTGGCGACCAGTTCGCGGCCGAAACGGCCGTGCGCCTCGGCGATGGCGTCTGGGGTCAGGCGCTCGACGAACTGGGTCGGGATCACCGGCGCGCCGGCCGCCTCCAGTTCGGCGAGATAGGTCTTGCGCGTGTTCCAGCGCAGGGTCTCGACCGGATTGGCGATCGGCAGCCCATGCCTCTCCAGCCGATCTAGCAACAGCGCCCAGTCGCCAGGCGCCTGGAAATAGCTCCAGGCCAGCAGCGGCGAGACGCCGTCGAAGCCGGAAAGCGCGCCGGGCGCGACCCAGGTGCGCGCCGCCGCCTCGATGTCCGCAAGGCGAAGCGCCGCGGCCATGCGCTCGAACCAGCGGGTGACGATGGCGGCGAAGCGCGGCTCGTCCGGCGCGGGGGTGAGCAGGACGATACGCATCTAGATCGGCCGCCGCGTTGCCGTCGGCCGATCAATCCCTATAGTGCGCGCGCCGTTCACCAGAGCCCCATCCTCAAAACCATGACCACGCTTTACGACGTCGCCGCCATCGGCAACGCCATCGTCGATGTGATCGCACAGGCGACAGACGACTTCCTGGCGAAAGAGGGCCTGGTCAAGGGCTCGATGATGCTGATCGACGACGCCCGCGCGTCCGAACTCCATGCCCGGATGGGGACGGCGGTGGAGGCCTCCGGCGGCTCGGCCGGCAATACCGTCGCCGGCATCGCCAGTCTCGGCGGGCGCGGCGCGCACATCGGCAAGGTGGCCGATGACGCCCTCGGCGCGGTGTTCGCCCACGACATGGCGGCCATCGGCGCCCGCTTCGCCGGCGGCGTGCTCAAGGCCGGCGCGCCCACCGGCCGCTGCCTGATCAATGTCACGCCCGAGGGTGAGCGGACCATGTGCACGGCGCTCGGCGCCGCGGCCCTGCTCGATCCCGACGACGTCGATCCGGCGGTGATCGAGTCTTCCAGCATTGTCTTTCTCGAAGGCTATCTTTTCGATCCGCCGCCGGCGCGGCGCGCCTTCGCCAAGGCGGCGGGGCTGGCTCGAGCTTCGGGACGCCTGGTGGCCCTGACCTTGTCGGATTCCTTCGTGGTCGATCGGCACCGCGCCGGCCTGGTCGCCTTCACCAACGCCGAGGTCGACGTGCTGTTCGCCAATTCGGACGAGATCGCCTCGCTGTTCGAGACCGACGACTTCGACGCGGCCGTCGCCGCCGTGCGCGGGCGCTGCGGCATCGCGGCCATCACCCGCGGCGAAAAGGGTTCGGTCATCGTCGCCGGCGACCAGATTCATCAGATCGAAGCGGTTGCTGTGGAGAAAGTCGTGGACACCACCGGCGCGGGCGACCAATACGCGGCCGGCTTTCTCTTCGGTCTCGCCCAGGGCCTGTCCTTGCCGCACGCCGGGCGGCTCGGCTCGCTTTGTGCATCCGAAGTGATCTCGCACTATGGCCCAAGGCCGCAGGTCTCGCTGAAGGACCTAGCGGCCAAGGCCGGACTTTGAAGGAGCCTTTTCGATCATGGCCGCCAACCGCACGGCCGAGGTGACGCGCGAGACCAAGGAGACCCAGATCCGAGTGAGCCTCGATCTGGACGGGACCGGTCTTGGCGAAATTTCCACCGGCATCGGCTTTTTCGACCACATGCTGGAGAGCTTCGCACGCCACGGCGGCATCGATCTGAAGGTCGAGACCAAGGGCGACCTGCACATCGATATGCACCACACGGTCGAGGACACCGGCATCGTCATCGGTCAGGCCGTCGCCAAGGCGCTGGACGGGTTCAAGGGCGTGCGCCGGTTCGGGACGGCCTATATTCCCATGGACGAGACCCTCACCCGCTGCGCGCTCGACCTGTCCAATCGCCCCTATCTGGTCTGGAAGGTCGCCTTCGTGCGGCCCAAGGTGGGCGAGATGGACACCGAACTGTTCAAGGAGTTCCACCACGCCTTCGCCATGAACGCCGGCGCCTGCGTGCACCTGGAAACCCTCTACGGCGAGAACAGCCACCACATCGCCGAGAGCGGCTTCAAGGCGCTGGCCCGCGCCTTGCGCCAGGCGATGGAGCTCGATCCAAAGACCGCCGGCCACGCCCCTTCCACCAAGGGCGTGCTCTGATAGTTCCATGCAGAGCATCGCCCTGATCGATTACGGGTCGGGCAACCTTCGCTCGGCCGAAAAGGCGCTCCTGAAGGCCGCCGCGGACGCTGCCGGCGGCATGAGCGTGGTCGTCACCGCCGATCCGCTGCAAGTCCTCACGGCGGATCGCATCGTGCTGCCGGGCGTCGGCGCCTTCGCCGCCTGCATGGATCTGGTCGAGGCCCAGCCTGGGCTGACCGAGGCCCTGGACGAGGCGGTGCGCCGCCGTGGCGTTCCTTTCCTCGGCATCTGCGTCGGCATGCAGCTGCTGGCGACGCGCGGACTGGAATTCGGAGAGACGCCGGGGCTGAACTGGATCGAGGGCGACGTGCGGCGGATCGAGCCGGAGGGCCGGGGGTTCAAGGTGCCGCATATGGGCTGGAACGGACTTCAGGCCATGGCCGGCCATGCGCTGTTCGCCGGCTTGGGGTCTGACGTCCCAATGTATTTCACCCACTCCTTCGCCTTTTATCCGAACGGTGATGACGACGTCATGGCGCGGGTGGACCATGGCGGCCTGTTTCCAGCGGCGGTGGCGCGCGGCAATATCGCCGGCGTGCAGTTCCACCCGGAGAAGTCGCAAGGCGCGGGCCTTCGGCTTTTGGCCAATTTCCTGGAGTGGCGGCCATGATCCTCTACCCGGCCATCGACCTGAAGGACGGCCATTGCGTGCGGGTGGTGCATGGCGACTTCGCCACCGCGACCGTGTTCAACGACAACCCCGCCGCCCAGGCCGAGGCCTGGGTCAAGGCCGGCTTCGAGTGGCTGCACGTTGTCGACCTGAACGGCTCGGCCGAGGGACGCGCGATCAACGACGCGGCGGTCGAGGCGATCCTGCAGGCGGTTTCGGTCCCGGTCCAGCTCGGCGGCGGCATCCGCAGCCTGGCCAATGTCGAGGCCTGGATCGAGGCGGGGGTCAGCCGCGTCATCCTGGGCACCGTGGCCGTGCGCGATCCAGACCTGGTCAAGACCGCCGCGCGCGAATGGCCCGAGCAGGTCGCCGTCAGCGTCGACGTGCGCAAGGGCCAGGTCGCCGTTCAGGGCTGGCTGGAGGACTCCGGCCTCGACGCGCTCACCGTGGCCAGGCGGTTCGAGGACGCCGGGGTCTCGGCCCTGATCATCACCGACATCGACCGTGACGGCGCGCTGCAGGGTTTCAATGTCGAGGTGTTCGGGGCCATGGCCGATGCGGTGACCATTCCGGTGATCGCCGCCGGCGGCCTGGCCGGGGTCAAGGACATCGAAAACCTGCGCGCCCGCAAGGGTACGCCGATCGCCGGCGCGGTGCTCGGCCGCGCCCTCTATGCCGGGACCATCCAGCCGAAAGACGCGCTCAAGGCGTCGGTGGCCTGATGCTCAAGGTGCGCGTCATTCCCTGCCTGGACGTCAAGGACGGGCGCGTGGTCAAGGGCGTGAAGTTCCTTTCCCTGCGCGACGCCGGCGATCCGGTCGAACAGGCCAGCGCCTACGACGCCGCCGGCGCCGACGAGCTGATGTTTCTCGACATTACCGCCAGTCACGAGGGCCGCGCCGCCATTTTGGACGTGGTCGCCCGCACGGCCGATGTCTGCTTCATGCCCGTCGGCGTCGGCGGCGGCATCCGCAGCGTCGAGGACGCCCGCGCCCTGTTGCGCGCCGGCGCCGACAAGGTCTCGATCAATACCGCCGCGGTTGAGGACCCCGACCTGATCGCCAGAGCCGCCGACGCCTTCGGCTCGCAATGCATCGTCTGCGCCATAGACGCGCGCCATGGCCCGGCGCGCGCCGGCACGCCCGGCCGCAACGACGGCTGGGAAGTCTTCACCTATGGCGGCCGCAAGGCCACGGGCCTGGACGTGGTCGACTACGCCGTCCAGGCGGTCGAGCGCGGCGCGGGCGAGATCCTGCTCACCTCCATGGACCAGGACGGGGCCAAGACCGGCTACGACACCGCCCTGCTCAAGGCCGTCTCGTCGGCGGTCGGCGTGCCGGTGATCGCCTCCGGCGGCGCCGGCAAGGCCTCGGACCTCGTCGCCGCCGTGCGCGACGGCGGCGCCGACGCGGTGCTGGCCGCCTCCATCTTCCACTTCGGCGAGATCAGCATCGGCGAGGCCAAGGCGGCGATGGCCGCGGCGGGCCTGCCGGTCAGGATGACCTGAAATGAGCCGTTTCGCCAATATCCTCGCCCGCCTCGAGGCCGTCATCGCATCGCGCAAGAACGCCGATCCCGCCTCGTCCTACACCGCCAGACTACTGGCCGGCGGCCCGCCGCTGGCGGCCAAGAAGTTCGGCGAGGAGGCCATCGAAGCCATTCTCGCCGCCGCCCAGAACGACAAGGACGCCCTGGCCGCCGAAAGCGCCGACGTCATCTACCACTGGCTGGTGTTGCTCGCCGCCTCCGGCGTCAGCCTCGACGAGGTGGCGGCCAAGCTGGAAGCCCGCGAGGGAACCTCCGGTCTGGATGAAAAGGCCTCGCGCGGCTCCTAGCGACCGCTCTGGACTATTTTTATTCCGCTTGCTCGATTTCCTGCTCCCGCACGCGCTTGCACCGCGCCGGGCCGCCGCGCTAACTCCCGGCATGAGCCCGCCCATCATCGCGCCCTCGATCCTGTCGGCGGATTTCGCCAAGCTGGGCGAGGAGGCGCGCGCGGTCGAGGCGGCCGGCGCCGACTGGCTGCATTTCGATGTGATGGACGGCCATTTCGTGCCCAACCTCACCATCGGCCCCATGGTGCTCAAGGCCGTTCGCCCGCACGTGACCATCCCCATCGACGTGCACCTGATGATCGCCCCCGCCGACCCCTATCTGGAAGCCTTCGCTGAGGCCGGCGCCGATCGGATCAGCCTGCACCCCGAGGCCGGCCCGCACCTGGACCGCTCGGTGAAGGAAATCCACAGGCTGGGCGCCAAGGCCGGGGTGGTGCTCAACCCCTCCACCTCGCCCGACGCCATCGAGTGGATTCTGGACGAGATCGACCTGGTCCTGATCATGACGGTCAATCCGGGCTTCGGCGGCCAGAGCTTCATCGCCTCGCAGCTGCGCAAGATCGAGCGGGTGCGCGAGATGATCGATTCGTCCGGCCGCGACATCGTGCTCGAGGTCGATGGCGGCGTGACGCCGCAGACCGCGCTGCTTTGCTTGGCCGCCGGGGCCACCGCCTTGGTCGCCGGCACCGCCGTTTTCAAGGACGGCCCGGTCGGCTACGCCGCGAACATCCGCGCCCTGAAGGGCGTTTGAGCCGAAACGGCGGGATGGCCGGCCGCCAGCCCCTGGTTTCCGCGCGCGCCGGCCTGTGGCTGCAGGCGGTCGGCGTGGCGTTTCGTGGCCAGGTCGCGCGGGAATGGCGCGGCTCGCCGCCGCACCTGGCCGGCCTGGAGCGCCCGAGGGCCGAGGGCTGGGCGACCGGCCCGCGCGATGTCCGGCCCATCGATCCGATCCTGGCCGGCGCCATCCTCGGCGGCGTCTTTCCGCTCGCCGGCGGGACCCTGGCCGTTTTGGCCGGCGCCGATCCCTGGAGCCGGCCAAGCCCCAGCCGGCCGTTCGCGCTCGCCCTGCACCGCTTCGATTGGCTGCCCAGCCTGATGAACGTCGGCGAGGCCGGCCAGCGCGAAGCCTTGCGCCTCACCCTGGCCTGGACCCGCGTGTTCGGGCGCTGGAACCGGTTTTCCTGGGCGCCCGAAGCCCTGGAGCGGCGGGTGTTCAACCTGGCCTGCGCCGGCCGGCTCTTGACCACATCGGCCTCGCAGACCGATCGGCTGGATCTCAGCCAAGGCCTGGCGCGCCAGGCGCGGCGCCTTTTGCAGCTGGCCAGGGCGCCGACGCGAGCGGCCGCGCCGCTCGCCGTCGCTTCCATCGCCGGCGCGGCCCTGGCCGGAACGGCGGGCGAACGGCTGCTGAGCGCAAGCCTGCCCAGGCTGGCGGCGGCGTTGGACGAGACGGTCCGCCCGGACGGCGGCCACGCCAGCCGCTCGCCCGAGGCCGGGCTGGAGCTTTTGTTCGATCTGCTGGCGCTCGAAGACGGCCTCAGCCAGCGCGGCGCGGCCCCGCCGGACGCGGTCGCCCGCGCCATCGACCGGCTGAGCGCCGGTTTGCGCCGCCTGACCCTGTCCGACGGCCGGCTGGTCGCCCTGCAGGGCGGCGAAACCAGCAGCCGCGAGCGCGTCGCCGCCGCCCTGGCCCACGGTCAGGCGGGCGAGCTCGGCGCGCCGCCGCCGCCGGACGAGACCGCCCGCGCCGGATATCTGCGGCTGAACGCGCCCGGCCTTCAGGTCGTCGTCGATGCGGGCGCTCCGGCGGACGGCGCCTGGAGCGTGACCTCTTGCGGCCAGCCCATGGCCGTCGAGGTGGTCTGCGGCCGCGATCGGCTGATCACCTCGAGCGCCTGGAGCCCGCGGGCTGGCGTCCCGCAGGCCCTACGCCTGGCGGGCGCGGCCTCGACCGTGACCATCGGTCTTGGCCATGTCGGCGCGCCCCTTGGCGGTTTCACCGGCCGCGCGCTCGGGCCGCGCCTGATCGGCGGCGTCAAGGCGGTCACCGCCAGCCGGCGCGAAAACGACGCCGGCGTCTGGGTCGACCTGGCCCATGACGGCTGGGTCCGCCAGGTCGGCCTGACCCACGAGCGCCGGCTGTTCCTCGACAAGACCGCCCACGAGCTGCGCGGCGAGGACCGCTTCGTACCGACCGGGACCTCAAGGCCGGCCTCGCTGCCGATCGCCATCTATTTTCACCTGCACCCCGAGGTCACCGCCCGGCTCGCCCGCGACCAGCGCAGCGTGCTGCTGCGCGGCGCCTCGCAGATCGGCTGGTGGCTGCGCAACGACGCCGGCGAGGTGACCATCGAGCCCTCCGTCCACCTGGAGGACGGCCGGCCGCGCCGCGCCGAGATGGTCGTCCTGCGCGCCCGCCTCCGCGCCGACCGAGGCGGCCGCGTGCGCTGGAAGCTGGCCCTGGCGGAGCCGTCGGGCGAGGCGGCGGCGGAGTCCGCGGCTGTTTGATCGCGCGGAGGACGCCCTTGAATCGGCAGGCGGGACCTGTCGGCGGCCATGCCTCCGCTTGCCAAGCGCCGCTGGAACTCGTCATTCTTCCCGCCGGTCATCTTGCTGAAAGCGGAGGTCCTGCGATGGACGCCCAAACCGAAACCTTGACCCCGGCCGCCCAACTGGCGCGGGACAACCTCGTGCGGATACGCAACGAAAGCGCCGAATACCGCACCGCGCGCACGGCCCTGCTGGCCGAGGAGATCGAACTGCGCCGCCACATCGAGCGCGTGGCCGCCCAGAGGCGCGCCTTGCCGCCTGGCGGCGAGGTCGTCGGCGACTACCGCTTCGACGGCGAGGACGGCCCCACCGATTTCGCCGGCCTGTTCGCGGGCAAGCCGACGCTCGCCGTCTACAGCTATATGTTCGGGCCCGAGCGCGAGCGCCCATGCCCGATGTGCACCAACCTGCTGGGCGCCTGGGAAGGCAATGCCGCCGACATCGGCCAGCGCCTCTCGCTGGTGGTGGTCGCCCGCTCGCCCATCGAGCGCCTGATCGCCTGGAAACGCGAGCGCGGCTGGAAGGCGCTACGCCTCTACAGCGACCTCAACGGCGCCTATTCCCGCGACTATTTCGGCGTCCTGCCCGACGGCGCGGAGATCCCGTCCTTCAACGTCTTCACCCGCCGCGACAGGACCATCCGCCACTTCTGGTCCGGCGAGATGAGCGGCGACACCGCCGATCCTGGCCAGGACCCGCGCGGCGCGCCCGACCCGGCGCCGTTGTGGATGGTGCTGGACTCAACGCCGGAAGGGCGCGGCGCGGACTGGTATCCGAAGCTGGACTACTGAAGGCGCCGACAGGGCGACCTTCGCGCCGCCGCGCTTGCGGGACGGGCGACGGCTCGACGATAAGACAAGCTGACACGAGCCGCGGCGGATTCAGCGGCCGAGCGTCATTTGATTTTGAAGGACCATGTTGATGGAAGAGCGAATTTCCCTTGGCGCGCGGCTGACCGAGCTGGCGGCCGAACACCCAGACAAGCCGGCGGTCACCGACGAGCGGCGGACCGTCACCTGGCGCGAGCTCGACCGGCGCACCAACCGCCTGGCGCGGGCGCTGGAGACGGTCGGCGTCAGGCAGGGCGACCTGGTCACCATCGGCCTGCCCAACGGCGTCGACTTCGTCGAGGCCTGCTATGGCCTGTGGAAGGCCGGCGCGACCCCGCAGCCGATCTCCTACCGCCTGCCCGCCAATGAGGCGGAAACGGTGATGGCCCTGGCCGAGACCCCCATCCTCATCGCCAAGGACACCATCGAAAGCGGCCGGCCGCGCTATGACGTCGATAGGCTGCTGGCCCTGTCCGACGACGACAGCCCGCTCGAGGACCGCATCGCGCCGATCTACAAGGCGCCGACCTCCGGCGGCTCGACCGGCCGGCCGAAACTGATCCTCTCCGGCGGCCCGGGCGTCACCTTGCGCGACGGCCCAGGCGCCTATCGCACCCAGGCCGACGATGTCATGATCATGCCGGGGCCGCTCTATCACAACGGCCCCTTCACCTCGGCCTTCGGCGGCCTGAACAAGGGCGCGCACCTGGTGGTGCTGCCCCGGTTCGACGCCGAAAAGACCCTGGCCGCGGTGCACGAGCATGGCGGCACCTGGATGTACCTGGTGCCGACCATGATGAGCCGCATATGGCGGCTGCCGGACGATCTGAAATCCAAGTATGACGTTTCGTCGCTGCGCACGGTCTGGCACCTGGCCGCGCCCTGCCCGCCCTGGCTGAAGGAGGCCTGGATCAACTGGCTGGGCCCCGAGGTGATCATGGAGCTCTATGCCGGCACCGAAGCCCAGGCGGTGACCATCATCACCGGCGCCGAATGGCTGGCGCACCGCGGCTCGGTCGGCAAGGTGGCCATGGGCGAGATGAAGGCCTTCGACAAGGACGGCCATCCCCTGCCGGCCGGGGAGATCGGCGAGGTCTATATGCGCCGGCCCGAGGGCGCGGACGTCTCCTACCACTATCGCGGCGCCACCGCCCGCACCCTGCCGGGCGGCTGGGAGAGCCTGGGCGACATCGGGTCTTTCGACGAGGACGGCTATCTCTACCTGGCCGACCGCCGGACCGACATGATCCTGGTCGGCGGCTCCAACGTCTATCCGGCCGAGATCGAAGCGGCGCTGGACGAGCATCCGCTGGTGCAGTCGAGCGCCGTGATCGGCCTGCCGGACGAGGAGATGGGCGCCCAGATCCACGCCATCGTCCAGCCGCGGCCGGGCCTGACCGAAGCGGCGCTGCGCGAGCACCTGCGGACCCTGCTGGTCGCCTACAAGCAGCCGCGCACCTATGAGTTCGTCACCGAGAACATCCGCGACGACGCCGGCAAGGTCCGCCGCACCCAGCTGCGCGACGAGCGCATCGCCCGGATGAAGGCGACGCAGGAGGCTTGAGCCGCCCCGCTGGACCGTCGACGTCAATACGTGGCTTCGCCGCCGATTGACACGCCGCGCGCGCGGGCATAATCGCCGGCTCGATCCTGCGTGACTGGCGAAAATCAAGGTGGGCGACCACCGGGAAGCGCTGGATTTTCGACCCCGCCGCTCGCCTGGGCTTTTCCCTGACTTTTAAGGAGACAGCCCATGGCCAATGCCGCCCCCCCGTTTCCCCCCGCCGCCGATTCAGCACCGGTCAAACGCGCGTTGATCTCGGTCTTCGACAAGACCGGCCTTGTCGAGATCGCCCGCGATCTGGCGGCGCTCGGCGTCGAGCTGGTCTCGACCGGCGGCACGCGCGCGGCGATCGCCGCGGCCGGCCTGGCCGTCAAGGACATCGCCGAGCTGACCGGCTATCCGGAGATGATGGACGGCCGGGTCAAGACCCTGCACCCCGTCGTGCACGGCGGCCTTTTGGGCGTGCGCGACGCGCCCGACCACGCCAAGGCCATGGACGAGCATGGCATAGGCGGCATCGACCTGGTCTATGTCAGCCTCTATCCCTTCGAGGACGCGGTGGCCGGCGGCGGCGATTTCGCCACCTGCGTCGAGAATATCGACATCGGCGGCCCGGCCATGATCCGTTCGGCCGCCAAGAACCACGCCTATGTCGCGGTCTGCACGACGCCGCAGGACGTCGCCGAGGTGCTGGCCGCGCTGAAGGCCGACGGCGCGACGAGGCTGGCCTTGCGCAAGGGCCTGGCGGCGCGCGCCTATGCCCGCACCGCGGCCTACGACACCGCCATCGGGGCCTGGTTCGCCGGTCAGGTCGGCGAGGCCTGGCCGCAGCGCAAGTCGATCGCCGGACGCCTGGTGCAGACCATGCGTTATGGCGAAAACCCGCATCAGGCGGCGGCCTTCTACGCCTTTCCGCATCCGCGCCCCGGCGTCGCCAGCGCGCGCCAGCTTCAGGGCAAGGCGCTCAGCTACAACAACATCAACGACACCGACGCGGCCATCGAGCTGGTCGCCGAGTTCGCCGGCGACGCGCAGGCGGCCGTCGCCATCATCAAGCACGCCAATCCGTGCGGCGTGGCGCTGGGCGGCGAGCTGAAGGACGCCTACGAGCGCGCCCTGCAATGCGATCCGGTCTCGGCCTTCGGCGGCATCGTGGCGGTGAACCGCAAGCTCGATCGAGCCGCCGCGCGCGAGATCGTCAAGATCTTCACCGAGGTGGTGGTGGCGCCGGATGCCGACGAGGACGCCATCGCGGTCTTCGCCCGGCGCAAGGACCTGCGCCTGCTGCTGACCGGCGCCCTGCCCGACCCGCGGGCGGCAGGGGAGAGCTTCCGGTCGGTCGCCGGCGGCTTTCTGGTCCAGTCGCGCGACGCCGCCGCGATCACGTCGTTGGATCTGAAGGTGGTGACCAAGCGCCAGCCGACCGCGCAACAGATCGACGACATGTTGTTCGCCTTCACGATCGCCAAGCACGTCAAATCCAACGCGGTGATCTACGCCAAGGACGGCCAGACCGCCGGGATCGGCGCCGGCCAGATGAACCGCCGCGATTCAGCTCGCATCGCCGCCATCCGCGCCGCGGAGGCCGCCGAGGCCGCGGGTCTGCCGCAATCGCTGGCGGTCGGCTCGGCCTGCGCGTCGGACGCCTTCTTCCCGTTCGCCGACGGCCTCTTGCAGGCTGTGGAGGCCGGGGCGACCAGCGTGATCCAGCCGGGCGGCTCGATCCGCGACGCCGAGGTGATCGAGGCCGCCGATCAGGCCGGGATCGCCATGGCCTTCACCGGCGTGCGGGTTTTTCGCCACTGAAATAACCCAGTTCCCCCGCAGGCTCGGTCAGCTTAGTTTGCGTCGTTCGGCGGGGTTGTCTCATCGGACCCCGCGACCTGGAGAAACCCTATGAAACGAGTCACCCTGGCGATTTCGGCCCTGGCCGTCTTCGCGTTCTCGGCCGGCATGGCCGCCGCGCAGATGGAGCCGATCCCCAATCCGCCGGAAACCCACCACATGATGACGCACCACATGATGAGCCATCATATGATGAAACATCACATGATGATGCATCACATGGCCAAGCACAGCATGATGAAGCACAGCATGATGAAGCACGACATGATGGCGCCCAAATAGGCATCATCGCCCGCTCCCTCGCCTGGCGGGGGAGCGGGACTCGTCTTGGCTAAGCAAGGCCGATCTTCCGGCGCGATTGCATCGGACGCGAGTCCGATTGAAGACGCCGAGGAAAGGGAGTATCGCGCCGGCTCTGAAAGTGGGGCCGGTCGCTCGTTAAGCCCGGCCGACCCCGGAGGTCATGCATGACGGGCGAAGCGCCGAAACCGGCCTCGTCTCCCCCCACCCAGGTCGCGTCCGCACCCGGTGTCGAGTCTTCCGGCACGGACGGTTCGGCCCGCGCCCCGTGGGGCCAAGGCGGCTGGGCCCTGGCGATCGGCTCGGTGGGCGTGGTCTTCGGGGATATCGGAACAAGTCCGCTCTACGCCATGCGCGAGGCCCTGGCCCACACCCGCCGCGGCGCGGACGGGCCGGAATCGGTCGTGGGCGTGGTGTCTCTGATCATCTGGACCCTCGTCCTCATCGTCACGGTCAAATACGTCATCGTGCTGATGCGCGCCGACAACAAGGGCGAGGGCGGGACGCTGGCGCTGATGGCGCTTGCCCAGCGCGCGGTCGGACGCCGCACCGCCGCGATCTTCTTCCTGGGCATGGTCGGCGCGGCGCTCTTTTTCGGCGACGGGCTGATCACGCCGGCGATTTCGGTGCTCTCGGCGGTCGAGGGCGTGCGCGCTGCGCCGCATATCGGCCGCCACCTCGCGCCCTACGCCCTGCCGATGGCCGCCGGCATCTTGGTGGCGCTCTTCATGCTGCAGGCCAGGGGAACCACGCGGGTGGCGGCCTTTTTCGGCCCCATCATCGCGATCTGGTTCCTGACCCTGGCCGGGCTGGGAATCTGGCGGCTTTCGGGAAACTTGAGCATATTGCGGGCGCTCAATCCCTATTTTGGGGTGCGGTTTCTGGTCGAGAACGGCTTTCTGGGCTTCGTCATCCTGGGCAGCGTCTTCCTGGCGGCGACCGGGGCGCAGGCCCTCTACACCGACATGGGCCATTTCGGCAAAACCGCCATCCGGCGCGCCTGGCTGGGCTTCGTCTTTCCCTGCCTGATCCTGACCTATCTGGGCCAGGGCGCGCTGGTGCTGAACCATCCCTGGGCCCGGCACAACCCGTTCTGGGCCATGACGCCGGGCATCGCCTATTGGCCGATCCTGGTGCTGGCCACCGCGGCCACCGTCATCGCCAGCCAGGCCCTGATCTCCGGCGCCTTCTCCATGACCGGCCAGGCGGTCCAGCTGGGCCTTTTCCCGCGCATGGATATCCGCCGCACCTCGGAGACCCAGGCCGGCCAGATCTTCGCGCCTTCGGTCAATCTTTTCCTGATGATCGGGGTGATCCTGCTTCTGCTCATCTTCCAGACCTCCAGCCATCTGGCGTCGGCCTACGGGCTGGCGGTGACCGGCGCCATGCTGATCGATACCTTCCTGGCCTATGTGATCGTGCGGCGGATGTGGAAGTGGCGGGTGTGGCAGGCGGCGCTGCTGCTGGGCCCCATCGCCGTGATCGACCTGATCTTCACCTCGTCCAACCTGCTGAAGGTCCGCGACGGCGCCTGGCTGCCGCTGGTCATGGGCGCGGCCCTGGTGGTCATCATGTGGACCTGGACCCGCGGGGCGCAGGTGCTGACCGAAAAGACCCGCCGCGACAGCCTGCCCCTGGTCGAACTGGTCGACATGCTGCGCGCCCGGCCGCCCTATCGCGCGCCCGGCACCGCCATCTATCTGACCGGCGACGCCGACATGGCGCCGGTGGCGTTGATGCACAACCTCAAGCACAACAAGGTCCTGCACGCGCACAACGTCATCCTGACCGTGCACACCACCGAGACGCCGCGCGTCTCCGAGGCCAACCGCATCGCCATCGAGCCGGTCAATGACGACTTCAAGAAGGTGACCATCCGCTATGGCTTCATGGAGACGCCGAACCTGCCCAAGGCGCTGCAGCTCTGCCGCAAGCAGGGGTTGAAGTTCGACATCATGGCCACCAGCTTCTTTCTCGGCCGCCGCTCGCTGGTGCCCGCGGCCCAGCCGAGCATGCCGCTCTGGCAGGACAAACTGTTCATTTTCCTGACCAAGAACGCCGCCAACCCGACCGACTTCTTCAAGATTCCGCCCGGCCGCGTCGTCGAGCTGGGGGCGCAGGTGACGGTCTGACATTCACTAGGCTTGAACCCTCCGGGCCTCGCGCCGTATGGGGACGCCATGGACACGCCCGTAAAGAAAGTCGTGCTCGCCTATTCCGGCGGGCTGGATTCCTCGACCATCGTCAAGTGGCTGCAGCAGACCTATGGCTGCGAGGTGGTGACCTTCACCGCCGACCTCGGCCAGGGCGAGGAGCTGGGCCCGGCGCGGGAGAAGGCGCTGTCGCTCGGCGTCAAACCCGAGAACATCTTCATCGAGGATCTGCGCGAGGAATTCGTCCGCGACTTCGTCTTCCCCATGTTCCGCGCCAACACCGTCTATGAGGGCCAGTACCTGCTCGGCACCTCGATCGCGCGGCCGCTGATCGCCAAGACCCAGATCGAGATCGCCCGCAAGGTCGGCGCCGACGCGGTCTCCCACGGCTCGACCGGCAAGGGCAACGATCAGGTGCGCTACGAGGTGGCCTATTACGCGCTGGAGCCGGACATCCGGGTGATCGCGCCCTGGCGCGAATGGACCTTTCCCAGCCGGGAGGCGCTGCTGGACTTCGCCGAACAGCACCAGATCACCATCACCAAGGACAAGCGCGGCGAGGCGCCGTTCAGCGTCGACGCCAACCTGCTGCACTCCTCTTCGGAGGGGAAGGTGCTGGAGGACCCCGCGGTCGAGGCGCCGGAGTTCGTGCACATGCGCACGATCGCGCCCGAAGACGCGCCAGACAAGCCGACGATCTTCACCATGGATTTCGAAAAGGGCGATCCCGTCGCCATCGACGGCGTCAAGCTGTCGCCCGCCGCCCTGCTGACCAAGCTCAACCAGCTGGGCCATGACAATGGCATAGGCCGCCTCGATCTGGTGGAGAACCGCTACGTCGGGATGAAGTCGCGCGGCGTCTACGAGACGCCCGGCGGCACGATCCTTCTGGCCGCCCACAGGGGCATGGAGTCGATCACCCTGGACCGGGGCGCCATGCATCTGAAGGACGAGCTCATGCCCCGCTATGCGGAGCTGATCTACAACGGCTTCTGGTTCACGCCCGAGCGGCTGATGCTGCAGGCGGCGATCGACCAGAGCCAGGGCTATGTTGGTGGCCAGGTGCGGGTGAAGCTCTACAAGGGCAATGTCACCGTCATCGGCCGCACCAGCCCGCACTCGCTCTACGACCAGGACCTGGTCACCTTCGAAGAGGGCAAGGTGGCCTACGACCACCGCGACGCCTCGGGCTTCATCAAGCTGAACGCGCTGCGCCTGCGCGTGGCGGCGCGGCGCGGGCTTAAGGCGTCGACCTGAGTTTGTGGAAGGGCAGGCGGCCGCGGACCTCGGCCTGGAAGAAGCGGCCCTTGGACTCGGCGGCCAGGAAGCGTTGATAGAGGTCCGGCGAGGCCTGATCGTAGGCATAAAGCTCGCCGCTTGAGAACTTCAGCACCAGCTGATGCTCGATGGGCCGATAGTCGATGGCTTTGAGCGCGGTCGAATGAACGGCAGGCATGATCACCAAACGGCCGAGGCCGCCAATCAGTTCTGCTGGTAGGGCGAAATGGCGTCCGGGCGCACCACGCCATGGGTCGAGCCGCCGACGCCGGCGATGATGAACTGCACCGCCATGGCGCAGAGGATGAGGCCCAGCACCCGCACGACGATGGTCATGCCGATGCGGCCGAGCAGGCGTGAAATCAGCCCGGTGGTCCAGAAGACGGGCACGATGAGACCCGACACAACCGCGATGACCCCGAAGCCGGCGGCGAGGCCTGCCGCGCCATAGGCCTTGGCCTCGCTGGCGTAGATCACCACGGTCGATATGGCGCCGGGCCCGATCAGCAGCGGCATGGCGAAGGGGACGATCAGCCGCTCGAACCGCTGCTTGGCGTAGGCGCCGGTCGAAACCGGCGCGCCGTCGCCCGCCGCATCGGTGAAGCGGGCGGTGAAGTCATCGCGGGCCATGTCGAGGCCAAGCAGGAAGAGCAGGATGCCGCCGGCGATGCGGAAGGCTGACAGCGACACGCCGAAAAAGCGCAGCAAGGCCAGGCCCGAGACATAGATCAGTGACAGAAATATCAGGGAAAATAGCGCGATATAGAGGGCCAGCCGCCGCCGGCCGGCCGGTGTCGCGCCGACGGTCGCCGCCGCGAACACCGGCACATTGCCGATCGGGTCGATCAGGGCGAAGAGCGCGACGAAGAAGTTGACGCTGAGGTCGGCGAGGCTCATCCTCCGCCCTTAGCCTAAATCATCGAGTTTTGCGCCGCTGGCGAAAGCCTGCGCGTACGCTCAAGGAGCCGCCATGCCCGCCGCCCAGCTCGCCAGCGAGGTTGGCCAGCGCGCCGACCCGCGCCTGATCCTGGCCCTCGACGTCCCCGCCCGCGCCGACGCCGAGTCCATGGTCGAGCAGTTGGGCGACAGCGTCCTCTTCTACAAGATCGGCCTGCAGCTCCTGGCCGGCGGCGGCATGGAGGTGGCGCGGGACCTGAAACGGCGGGGCCGTCAGGTCTTTCTCGACTGGAAGCTGCACGACATCGGCGCGACCGTGGAGCGGGCCACCGCGGCCATCGTGGCGAGCGGATCCTGCGATCTGCTCACTGTGCATGCCGAGCCGCAGGTGATGGCCGCCGCCGTGCGCGGGCGCGCCGGCGCCGTGGGCGCCAGGATCATCGGCGTCACCGTGCTGACCAGCCTCAGCCAGGTCGATCTGGAACAGATCGGCTACGCGCAGAAAATCGAGGCTTTGGTCGAGCTGCGCGTGCGCCAAGCGATCGACGCCGGGATCGACGGCATCGTCACCAGCCCCCGCGAGGCGGCGATCGCGCGGCGCATCGGCGGTCCGAACTTCATCGTGGTGACGCCCGGGGTGCGGCCCAGCTGGGCCAAGGCCGACGATCAGGCGCGCGCGGCAACGCCGGCCGAGGCCCTGGCCGCCGGCGCCAGCCATATCGTCGTCGGCCGACCGATCACCGCCGCCAACGACCCGCGCGGCGCGGCGATCAATGTTTCGCAGGAAATGGCCGGGGCCTGACTACCACTTGCCCATGTGACCGCCGCCACCACCGCCGCTGCAGCCGCAACCGCCGCCGCCATGCGGCATCGGGCGCCAGGGCATGCGGCCTCGGCCTCTGAAGGCGATCGAGACATTGGCGGACGCCGAAGCGCTGGCATGGGCGCCGGCGAAGGCCGAAGCGCCGCCCTGCTCGATGACATAGCCGCCGCCCCCGCCGCCGCCGTAGTCGGCGAAGACCGGGCCGACGCCGCCGCTGTCGGCGAAGAAGGTATCGGACAGGCGCACGCCCTCGTCCCGGACCACGACCGGCCGCTCGATGATCACCGGCGGCGGGGCGGGCAGCGCGTAGTATCGAACCTCAACGCGCTGGACATGCCGCACATGCCGCACGACGTGGTGGACGCGCACCACGCAGCCGCAGCGCTCAGTCCTCCAAACCTCGTGACTGCCGCGGTCGCCGGCGAAGGCCAGCGTTGCACTCGCCGCCAGGGCCAGGCCGGCCAACACCGCCAAAAACGTGGTCTTGCGATCCATGAAAGGACCCTCCTCGCTCGTTCATAAAGATTAACGGCGAGACTAGGGTCGTGATCGGGTGCGCGCCAGCCTCTGCGCGCGGCAGGCGAAATCGGCGTCAGAAGTCCACGGCGATGCCGTTGCGTTCCCAATCGCCGTAGCGGGTGGGTTCGGGGCCCTTGCGGCCGCCGATCTCGGTCGGCGTCGCGTCCTGCGCCGCCGCGGCCGCCTTGCGGCGGTCTTCGGCCTCGGCCAGGGCCCGGCGCGCGGCGTCGCTGAGCGGCTTGCGAATGCGGCTGGTGTCGATTTCAGGCTCGTCCATCACGCAGATTTAGTCCCGCGCCGGCGACCGCGCCAGTCTTGACCGCGGCGCCTGGGCGGCGCACGGCCTCGTGGGTGAGCCTCATCCCACCCGAACGCGCCGATGGTGAACCCGCCGACGGCCTCGCCGCCCGTGACGCCGCCTTGAGCCTCGCCCAGGCGGCGCTCGACCGTCGCGGCGGCCTGGAGGAGGCGCTGGAGCAGGCGCCGTTCTCGAAACTCGAGCCGCGCGACCGGGCTTTCGCGCGCATGCTGTCCATGACCCTGCTGCGGCGGCTGGGCGCGATCGATGCGAGGCTGCAGGCGCGCCTGGCCAGGGAGCCGCCGGAGTCGGTGGTGATGCTGCTGCGTCTGGGTCTCACCCAGGCGCTCTACCTCGACACCCCAGCCTTCGCGTCGGTGGACACCACGGTGCGGCTGGCCGAGCGCGGCAAGACCACGCGGCCGTTCAAGGGCCTGATCAACGGCGTATTGCGCGGCATCCTGCGCGAGGCGCCGCGCGAGGACGATCCGGAGAGCCTGGTTCCAGCCTGGCTGTTCGCCCGCTGGCGCGCGGCCTATGGCGAGGCGGAGGCCCGCGCCATCGCCGCCATGGTCCCGTTCGAACCGGCCACCGACCTGACCCCGCGCGACCCGGCCGAAGCGGCCGAGCTGGCGGCGCTGCTCGAGGCGGAGATCCTGCCGGGGCCGTCCTTGCGCGTCCGCCAGCACGGCGATGTCGCTGGCTGGTCCGGCTATCACGAGGGCCGCTGGTGGGTGCAGGACGCCGCCGCGGCGATCCCCGCGCGGCTGTTGCGCACCGGTGCCGGCGATACGGCGCTCGATCTGTGCGCGGCGCCGGGCGGCAAGACGCTGGAGCTGGCCGCGGCCGGCGCGAAGGTGACCGCCGTCGATCGGTCCGGTCCAAGACTGAGGCGGCTGTCGGAGGCTCTGCGGCGCACCGGGCTCTGCGCCGAGATCGTCACCGCGGACGCCGCGGCCTGGCGCGATCCACGCCGGTTCGCCGCCGTGCTGCTGGACGCGCCCTGCTCGGCCACCGGGACCTTTCGCCGCCATCCGGACGTGCTGTGGGGCTCCAAGCCCGCCGACATCGCCAGCCTGGCCGGCGTTCAGGCCCGGTTGCTCGACGCGGCTGCGAACCGGGTCGAGGCGGGCGGGCGGCTGATCTATTGCGTCTGCTCGCTGGAGCCGGAAGAGGGCGAGGCGCAGGCCCAGGCGGTCCTCAAACGTCGGTCCGACCTGAGCCTGTGGCCGATCGAGCCGCAGGAGGGCGGCTCCCCGGCGGCGTCCGCCACGCCGGCGGGGTTTTTGCGGATTTTGCCGCATCATCTCGAGGGCGGGCTGGACGGCTTCTTCATCGCCCGGTTTCGCAAAAACCTGGGCTAACCAGCCTTGCGCCGTTTCAGCGCCACATAGAGCGCGCCCGCGCCGCCGTGGCGGCGGTGGGCTTCGGCGACGCCGGCGACCACGTTTCGCAAGGCCGGCTCGGCCAGCCACTCCGGCGCGCGCTTGCGCAACACCCCATCGCCCTGCACGCCGCGCCCGGTGATCACCATCACCGCCCGCGACCCCTCGGCCTGGGCGGCGGCGAGGAACCGCATCAGCGCCGCGCGGGCTTCATCCTGGGCAAGACCATGCAGGTCAAGGCGCGCGCCGACGGCGTCACGCTCGCGCGCCAGCCGGCGCGCCCGACCCGGCTCCATGGACTTCGGCGCGGATGT
This sequence comes from Caulobacteraceae bacterium, assembly GCA_965277425.1. Lineage (GTDB taxonomy): Bacteria > Pseudomonadota > Alphaproteobacteria > Caulobacterales > Caulobacteraceae > Poindextera. The sequence goes on along the minus strand of CBDICR010000005.1, from coordinate 618,561 downwards.
CGGCCCGCCAGGCCGAGGCGACGGTGGAATGTCGGCGGCGACGGGCGCGGGGAAGGCCGGACCGGGCAGCCGGCGCGCGCCCAGCGGGTGCACGGTCGCGGCCACATGCCCCCAAAGCGCCGCCTCGTCGGACTTCAGTCCGCGCTTCATGGCTCGGTGGGAACCAGGGCGTAGAGCTTCAGGACGTGCCGCACGTGGCCGGCCTCGTCGCCGGCCCGCGGGCCGCGCCCCATATAGAGGTCGGCGCGCACCTGTCCCTTGATGGCGCCGCCGGTGTCCAACGCCATGACCAGGCGCCGATAGAGGGCCGGGGCGCCGCTGAGGGTCGGCGAATCGGCGTCGATCCAATAGGCCCCGCCGAAATCGTGGAAGCCGGGATCGATAGCGATGGAGCGGCCGGCCACCAGGGGCGTGCCCGCCGTGCCCGCCGGCTCGCGGCCGTCGTCCGGGCCAAGGGCGAAGAAGACATAGCGGGGGTCCTGATCCATCACCGCGTCGGCTTGCGGCCCGCGATGATCGGCCAGCCAGGCGCGGATCGCCTCGCCCGAGGCGCCCTTCGCCGGCAGATCGCCGCGCTGGCGCAGGATTCCAGCGATGGGAACGAAGGCAAGGCCATTGGTGACCGAAACCGTCGCCTTCAATCGCCGACCGTCGGGCAGATCCAGGACGCCCGAACCCTGGATCTGCATGAAAAACAGGTCTTCCGGCTTCATCCAGGCCAGAGCCTGTTCCGGCGCGGTCGCCTCGATCGCCGCCCGATCGCCGATCGGACGCAGAGCCTCGAGGCCCGAGGGCTTGGGCCGCACGGCGGCGGTGAAGGGCGGGGCCGGCGTCTCGCGCGCCTCGTATTCGGGAACGAAATAGGCGGTCAGCACTCCATCGTCACCAATGCGGCGAGCGCGGAAATTCCGCTCCAGGAACACGCGCGCGCCGCCCTCGTCGAGCGGGCCGGTCTCTCGAGCATCGCGGCAGACCGCGGCCAGCTCGGCATCCCGCGACGCCGCGCAGCCGGCCACAAAGGCCTGAAGCGCGGCCGAATAGTCCTCGGCGTACCAGCCAGGCAGGGCGGAAAGCGGTATTGATGCGCCCTCTGGCGCGGGCGGCGTGGCCGGACCGGGGCGTTCGCGCGGGGGTTGGTAAGCCTGCGGCGCCGGCTGTTGGCGATAGGGGATATGGCGGACCGGCGGCGGCGAGCGGGTGGCGCAGGCCGAGGCCGCGAGGGCGACGACAAGACTCGATAGCCGCCGCACGCCGCTCACCGTTCGTCAGGCCTCGGCGGCGTCGACCCTGACCAGGGTCCAGTTCGGATCGCGACTCGAAAGCCGCCGCTCGAAGGTCCAGAGTTCGGCGGTGCGGCGATCGTCGACCGCCTCGCCCTTGGGGCCTTTGCTGCGGCTGCGGAATTCGGCCAGGAAACGCACCTTGACGCGGGCCAGGTCGCCGTTGACCTCGGCGCTCTCCAGGTCGGCGCGCGTCGGTTGGCTGAATTCGACGGTCTCGCTACGGCCTTCGGTCTCACGCGCGGCGATCACCTTGGCGAAGCCGCTCATCACCGTCGGCGAAACCAGCCGCTCCAGAGTGGTGCGATCACCGGCGGCGAAGGCGGACACGATCGTCTCATAGGCCTGGCGCGCGCCGGCGATGAACTTGGCTGGATCGAAGCTGGGATCGCGCGCCCGGATCGCGGCGACGCCGGATGGCGCAGGCCCCGTATCCGCCGGCGGCGTATAGGGTTCAACCTCGCCGGCCCGTGGCAGGGTCGCCGGTTGCGCCACGTCCTCGGGTTGACGGCCGACGCGGCGGCCGAGCACCGCATAGAGCTGATAGAGCACCACGGCGGCCACGATGGCGATGATGATGAGGGGCAAGAGCTGCAGATCGACACCGGGGATGTTGAGCGGAATGCCGGGCGACCATGCCCGGCATCTGTCGCTCGTGCTTCTATATAGTCCGCTAGCGACCGCTTCGTCAGGTGCCGCGTTGCGCGCCCTCGGCCCGCGTGATAGCAGCCCCGCCGTCAACCTCCAAGGCGCGCCTTGTTGTTAAGGCCGCGAAGACGGGATCCGCCATCCATGACCGACCAAGGCGCCGCCGGGCCCCACAACCTTGTCAAGCCGACCGCCGAGCCGATCGACGGCTCCACGCCCGGCATCAGGATCATGGCGCAGTTCATCCGCGACCTGTCGTTCGAAAACCCCAGGGCCCCGGAATCCCTGCGCACCTCGGCGGCTCAGCCGCAGATCGACCTGGGCGTCGAGATGAGCGCGCGCGCGCGGCCTGACGAACTCTATGAGGTCGATCTTAAGCTCACCGCTTCGGCGCAGACCAGCGGCGAGCCGATCTTCACCGTCGAGCTGCTCTATGGCGGCCTTTTCCAGATCACCGGCATTCCACCGGAGGCCATGGAACAGGTGCTGTTGATCGAGTGCCCGCGGTTCCTCTTTCCCTTCGCCCGCCGCATCATCGCCGAAATGACCTCGGACGGCGGCTTTCCGCCCTTCATGATCGACCCGATCGATTTCGCCGTGGTCTATGCGGCCCGTCAGGCCCAGATGGCCAACGAGCCCGCGGGGCAGGCCTAGGCTCGCTCGCTAAGGGCTTCAGTCGAGCCCGAACTTCAGCCAGACCGCCTTGTCGGCCAGCGCGGCGCGCACGAAGGCGAGGTGCGCCTCGCGTTCCGCGTCGGTGGACCGCGCCGCAAGCGGCCTTGGCCTGGCGCCATAGCGGGTCTCGCCCTCGGCCAGGACCAGGGTTCGAACCGTCGCGGCGAGCGTCAGGTCCAGCCCGCGCTCGCGACCGCCATTCAGCTCGAGATAGACGGCGGCGAGCAGCTGGGCGTCGATCAGGGCGCCGTGTTTTTCCCGCTCGGCCAGCGAGATCTTGAAACGCTTGCAAAGGGCGTCGAGCGAATTGTGCGCGCCGGGGAAGCGCTTTTGCGCCAGCGGCAGGGTATCGACCCAGCGCATCGCCGGCAGGCCGGTCCGCCCGGTGCGTTCGAGCTCGTGATTGATGAAGCCGCGGTCGAACGGGGCGTTGTGAGCCACAATCGCCGCCTCGCCGATAAAGTCGAGCAGCGCCTCGCACACCTCCGGCGCGGCGAACCGCGGCTTGTCGGACAAAAAGGCCAGCGACAGGCCGTGGACGCGCTCGGCCTCCGGATCGATTTCGCGCTCGGGATGGACATAGCGATGGAAGGAGCGGCCGGTCGGCAGGAAGTCCTCGAGCTCGACGCAGGCGATCTCCACCAGCCGATGACCCGTGCGCGGATCCAGGCCGGTGGTTTCGGTGTCGAGAACGATTTCGCGCGCCATCCCGCCGCAATGCATGCTGCCGTTCGCGGGCGGGATCAAGCGGGGCGTTCAGCCTTTCGCCAGTCGCCGGATCGCAGCGCCGCCATCACCGCGCGAACCTGTTCGCGGGCATGGTCCAGGCCATGGCCGGTATCGATCACGAAGTGGGCGCGGGCGCGTTTTTCAGCGTCGGGCATCTGCCTGGCCAGAATGGCGTCCAGCCGCGCGGCGTCATAGCCGGGACGGGCCAGAACCCGCTCGCGCTGAATGGCTTGCGGCGCGCTGACCACCACCACGACGTCCATCCGCGCCTCGCCGCCGGTCTCGAACAGCATGGGAATGTCGAGCACCACGGCATCGACGCCGTCCCGCTCAGCGCGCTCGAAAAACGCCGCACGACCCGCGCCCAGCATCGGATAGATGATCCCGTTCAAGCGCTTCAGCGCCTCAGGGTCGCCGAATACCCGCGCGCCCAGCGCGCCGCGATCGACCGCGCCCTCCCGGACCACGCCCGGAAAGGCCGCCTCGATCGCGTCGACCGCCGCGCCCCGCTTGGCCTGCAGCCGATGCACCTCGGCGTCGGCGTCATAGACCGGCGCGCCTTGCTCGGCGAACATGGCGGCGGTGGTCGACTTGCCCATGCCGACCGATCCGGTGAGTCCGATGGTGATCATGCCGGACGTCCAAGCCCATCCAGGGCCAGGGCGCGCACATCGACCGTCGCCGGCGGCGCCTGGCCGAACAGGGCCTCGAACGATGGGCGCGCCTGGCCGATCAGCATTTCCAATCCGTCGACGACAGGATGGCCGGCGGCGGCGGCGGCGGCCAATAGCGACGTCTTGAGCGGCCGATAGACCATGTCCATGACCACCGCGCCCGCCGGCAGGCCTTCGAGCGACAAGGTCAACGGCTCACCGCCCTCCAGGCCCAGTGAGGTCGCGTTGATCAGCGCCGCAGCGCCGTTGAAGGCGGCCGCAAGCTGGTCCCAGCCGAACACCTGGACCTTGACGCCCAGCACGTCCGCGATCTGCTCGGCGCGCACCCGCGTGCGGTTGACCAGCCGCACCTCGGCCGCGCCGGCGCCGACCAGCGCCGCCGCGGCGCCCCGCGCCGCGCCGCCAGCCCCCAGGATGGTCACGACCTGGCCCGTGACATCAAGGCCGGGCGCCTGGGCGGCGAAAGCGGCCAGCAGGCCGACCCCATCGGTATTGTCCGCGTAGATCTGATCGTCATCACCGAAAAGCAGAAGGTTCGCCGCCCCAGCGCGCCAGGCCCGTTCGCTGGCGTCATCGGCCATTTCGAGCGCATGGGCCTTGAATGGCAGGGTGACGTTCAGCCCCGCCAGGACCCCGCCGCGACATCCGCTGATGAAGGGCGCCAGCCAGTCTTCCGAGGGGCTGAGGGCGACATAGACGGCGTCCAGGCCAGCCGCCTTGATCCAGGCGTTCTGGATCAAGGGGCTCAGCGAATGCGCCACGGGCCGGCCGATGACGCCGGCGACCCGCGTTCGGCTGGTGACACTGCTCATCGCGGCATGATTCCCTCTTTGCGCAGACACGCCAAAAGGCCGAGCAAGGGCAGGCCCAATATGGCGAAATAGTCGCCGAGAATCCGGTCGAACAGCTGGGCGCCTTCACCCTCCAGCTCGTAACAGCCCACGGACGACAGGGCCGGGCCGGGGTTGCGCGCCAGGTAGGCGTCCAGCCAGGCATCGGTGAAATGGCGCATGGTCAGGGTCGAGCTGGCGCATCTGCGCCACAGGACCTGCCCGTCGCGAGCCACGGCGAGGCCCGCGTGCAGGCGATGCGAGCGTCCACGGAGCATGACTAGCCGGGCGCGGGCCTCAGTCAGGCTGGCTGCCTTGTCGAACAGCCGACCCTCGAACTCGAGCGTCTGGTCGGCGCCGATGACCAGGGTCTCCCGCCGGGCCCCGGAGACGCGTAGCGCCTTGGCCTTGGCCAGCGCCAAGGCGAGCGCCCGCGGCGTCCGCCCGACCAGGGCCGCCTTGGCCACGGCCTCGTCGAGTCCGGAGTCCACCGCCTCGAAATCGACGCCGACGGCGGCGAGCAGCCGTGCGCGCACGGCGCTCTTCGACGCCAACACCAGTTGGGTCACGACAGAACCTCGACCTGGCCGCCCCCGGCGGTCATCACGTTGATGACAGCCGCGGCGGTCTCCTCGACCGACCGTCGGGTGACGTCGATCACCGGCCAGCCGTGTTTTTCGAACATGCGGCGTGCACGGACGATCTCGGCGCGCACCGCCTCGATATCGACATAGGCGCTCTCGCGATCTTCACGCAGGTTCGACAGCCGGTTGCGGCGGATCTCGATCAGCCGATCGGGCGAAAGGGTGAGGCCGACCACCACCGCCCGCTTCAGTTCGAACAGCTGCGCCGGCGGCTCGGCGCCCGGGACCAGCGGCACATTGGCCGCGCGGATGCCGCGATGGGCAAGATAGATCGAGGTCGGCGTCTTGGAGGTGCGGCTGACCCCGACCAGCACCACGTCGGCGGCCTCCAGGTCTTGGGTGGCGTGGCCGTCGTCGTGGCTGATGGCGTAGGCCAAGGCATCCATGCGGTTGAAATAGTCGTGATCGAGCCGCAGGTGCGCGCCGACCCGGGTCGAGATCGAGGCGCCCAGATAGCGGGCCAGCGAGGCGATCAGCGGGTCGAGCGCCGCCACGCAGGTCATGTCGAGGTCGCGGCAGCCCTGTTCCAGCGCCGCGCGCAAGGCCTTGTCGACAATGGTGTGCAGGACGACGCCGGGCGCGGCTTCGATCTCGCGCAGCACCCGCTCGAGCTGCCGCGGCGAGCGGACCAGAGAATAGATATGTTCGATCGGCAACACGTCGTCGAACCGGGCGCAGACCGCGCGCGCCATGGCGTTCAGCGTCTCGCCGGTGGAATCCGAGACCAGATGGATATGGAAATAGGTGGCGAAGCGCGAAGCCTGGGTCATCGCCGACTTTCCTTGCCCGCCTCGCTGTTGAGCGTTGGTTAATGAGGCGTTAACGACCGGCCCAAATGAGCGGAACCGGCGGGGAGAAAAGCCGCTCGCGACCGCTTTGCCAAGACTGGTGTGGGAAAACAGCCAAAGGACCCGGCCGAAGTCCACAGCTCGACCGTCGTGCGGACGCCGCGAGGCTTCAGGATCCCAGCCTCTGGATAAGCCGCCGCTTGGTTCGATCCGCGCCCAGACGTCGTTAAGATTTTGTTAACCTGGTCGGCCGGTTGCAAGGTTTCCCCGCAATCCACAGGCGATAATGCCGGCTGTGCGCCGTTCGTTTCTAATCTGACCGGGAGGGCTGAATCACCCAGGCAGGCTTTGAGTCATCCCCGGTTTTAGCTGGCCCTGATCTCTTCCACCGACTCTCTCTTAATCTCTTATTAAGGAATAGAAGGAGGCCCTCGGACTTGAGCCCGGCAGGCTGAGCGGCTTTAAGGGCGGCCATGACGCCCCTCTCCGAACCGTTGCTGCTCGGCGCTCTGAAGGGGCAGGCGCTTGAGCGTCCTCCGATCTGGTTCATGCGTCAGGCCGGCCGTTGTCTGCCGGAGTACCGCGAACTTCGCGCTCAGGCGGGCGATTTTCTCAGCCTCTGCTTCAACCCCGAGATCGCGGCCGAGATTACGCTGCAGCCCATGCGGCGGTTCGCCTACGACGCGGCCATCGTGTTTTCCGACATCGTGCCGATCGCGCTGGCGCTTGGCCAGCAGGTATGGTTCGAGGCCGGCGAAGGGCCGCGCATGGGCGCGCTGCCGAGCATCGAGGCGCTGGCGGTGGAGGTGAAGGCTTCGACCGGCCGCCTGGCCGCGATCGGTGAGACGGTGCGGCGGGCGCGGGCGGGGCTGGAGCCAGAGCGGGCGCTCATTGGTTTTGCCGGCGGCCCCTGGACCGTCGCCACCTACATGCTGCAGGGCCGGGGCGGCGAGGCGGCGCGGGCGGCGGCGCGGGCGCAGGCTTTCGCCGATCTGGAAAGGGTCGGACAGTTGGTCGATGTCGTCGCCGAGGCAACCTGGCGCTACCTGGTCATGCAGGTCGAAGCCGGGGCCCAGGCGGTGCAGATTTTCGAGTCCTGGGCCGAAGACCTGCCGGAGCCGGTGTTCGAACGGCTGGTCATGCGGCCGCATGCCCGCATCGTGGCGGCTTTGCGCGCGGTGGGCGTGACGGCGCCGGTGATCGGCTTTCCGCGCGGCGCGACCGAGTCGCTGATCGAGCCCTATGTGGCGGCGACGGGCGTGCAGGCGGTCGGCCTGGGTACGGGCGCCTCGCTTGCGCTCGGCCGGCGATTGCAACGGACGGTCGCCATCCAAGGTGCGCTGGATCCGCAGCTGCTGCTGGCCGGCGGACCGGCCCTCGACGCCGGCATCGATGCCCTGCTGGCGGCATGGGGCGATGGCCCGTGGATTTTCAACCTTGGCCACGGCGTGCCGCCGACGACGCCGGTCGAGCACATCGGCCAGGCCGTGGAGCGCGTCACCAGCTGGCGCAGGACCTGATGGCGACGAGGAAGCTTGCCGTCGTCCTCTTCAATCTGGGCGGCCCGGACAGTTTAAAGTCGGTTCGACCCTTCCTGTTCAACCTGTTCAGGGATTCGGCCATCATCGGCTTGCCGACGCTTCTGCGCCTGCCGCTGGCGGCCCTGATCGCCGGGCTGCGCGATCGATCGGCCAGGGTGAACTACGCGCGCATGGGCGGCGCCTCGCCGCTGCTTGCCGAGACGAAGGCCCAGGCCGACGCCCTGAAGATCGTGCTGCAGACTCGGCTGCCCGAGACGACGGTCGAGACCTTCATCGCCATGCGCTATTGGCGCCCGTTCAGCGCCGAGACCGCAGCCAGGGTCGCGGCGTTCGCGCCGGACGAGATCGTGCTCCTGCCGCTCTATCCGCAGTTTTCCACCACGACCACCGCTTCATCCCTGGCCGCCTGGAGCGGCGCCTATCGCGGGCCAGGGCGTGCGCGGGCGGTCTGCTGCTATCCGGTGCTGGAGGGCCTGGTCACGGCCCATGTGAAGCGGATCGAGGCGGCGTGGGCCGCCGCGGGACGGCCGGAGCCGGTGCGGCTGATCTTCTCCGCCCACGGCCTGCCGCAGACCGTCGTCGAGGCCGGCGATCCCTACGCCAACCAGGTGGCCGCCACCGCTGCGGCCGTGGCGGCGCGGCTGCCTGAGAAACTCTCCGACTGGCGTATCGCCTATCAGAGCCGGGTCGGACCGATGAGGTGGCTGGCGCCCACCACTTTGGACGAGATCGAGGCGGCGGCGAAGGATGCGGTTGGCCTGGTGATCAGCCCGATCGCTTTCGTCTCCGAGCATGTGGAGACCCTGGTCGAGCTCGACCATGACTATCGCCTGCGCGCCGAGGCGGCCGGCCTGAAGGTCTATGTCCGCGTCCCAACCCTCGGTGTCGAGACCGACTTCATCGACGGCCTGGCTGAACTGGTCGCCTCGATGCTGCGGCAATCGGGGGGCGCCGAGCCGGGATCGGGCTTTACCTGCCCGGCGGCTTGGTCGAAATGTCCGCATCTGAGCCGGGGCGAGGCATGATCCAACATTACAATCTGCTGCGCGGCCTGCACATCATCGCAGTGATCGCCTGGATGGCGGGCCTGCTCTATCTGCCGCGCCTTTTCGCCTATCACGCCCGCGCCACGCCGGGTTCGGAGATGGACGAGACCTTCAAGACCATGGAGCTGAAGCTGCTGCGGATCATCATCAATCCGGCCATGGTCCTGGTGGTGATCTTCGGCGCCTGCCTGGTCTGGGTTGACCTTCAGCGCCTGGGTCCCCACTTCTGGGTCGCGCCGTGGTTTGTGACCAAGATCACCGGGGTTTTGGCCCTGTTCGCCTGGCATGGCTTTCTCGCCAGCTCCCGCCGCGCCTTCGCCGAGGGCCGCAACATCCGCTCGGAACGCTTCTGGCGCATGACCAATGAACTGCCATTCCTGGTCGCCATCGTCATCGTCATCGCCGCCACCACCAAGTTCGGCGCCTGATCCTCGATTGCGGTCGCGCTTGACCTCGGGCCTCGCCTGTGGTTCCGCTTCGGGTGAAGCAAGGCGGTTCGCCGCTTAGCCCGCCTCCTCTCATCAGACCCGCGCCACCAGAGCCGCGACATTCGTCTGATCTTCCCCTTCGCGCCGACCGGATTTTTCAAGGACCCGGCGCATCCAAAGACCTTCATCCGGCCCCCGATCGGGGGCCTCGGCGGTCGCGTATGCGGCCGGTAATTTAAAACCAGAGTTCAACATGACTGACACCCCCCTGGACACCCTCTCCGAGCCCGACGAGACCGAGCTGGACGACGCCGATCCCGTTGGCGATGTCCTCGATATCATCGACGCCGAAGCCGCGGACGGCCCCGAGGAGCCCACCGCCGCCAGCCAGGCGATCGCCGCCATGGGCATGACGCGGATGTCGCTGCAGGAGCTGAAAGAAAAGCCCGCGGCCGACCTCGTCACCTTCGCAGAAGCGCTTGAGATCGAGAACGCCAGCTCGATGCTGAAGCAGAACATGATGTTCGCCATTCTCAAGGCCGTGGCCGAGGAAGGCGTCGACATCTCCGGCTCCGGCACGCTCGAAGTGCTGCAGGACGGCTTCGGCTTCCTGCGCAGCCCCGAGGCCAACTATCTCTCCGGGCCCGACGACATCTATGTTTCTCCGTCGCAGATCCGTCGCTACGGCCTGCGCACGGGCGACACCGTCGAGGGCGGCGTACGCTCACCGCGCGAAGGCGAGCGCTATTTCGCCCTGGTCAATGTGACCCAGGTCAATTTCGAGCCGCCGGAAAACGTCCGCCATAAGGTGGCCTTCGACAACCTGACGCCGCTCTATCCCGAAGAGCGGCTGAAGATGGAGATCGAGGACCCGACGTTGAAGGACCGCACCGGGCGGGTGATCGACATCGTCGTCCCGCTCGGCAAGGGCCAGCGCTGCCTGATCGTCGCCCCGCCGCGGGTCGGCAAGACCATCATGATGCAGAACATCGCCAAGGCGATCGCCGCCAACCATCCGGAATGTTACCTGATCGTGCTGCTGGTCGACGAGCGGCCCGAGGAAGTCACCGACATGCAGCGCACGGTGAAGGGCGAGGTCATCTCCTCGACCTTCGACGAGCCGGCCTCACGCCACGTTCAAGTGGCTGAAATGGTGATCGAAAAGGCCAAGCGCCTGGTCGAGCACAAGCGCGACGTTGTCATCCTGCTGGATAACATCACCCGGCTGGGCCGCGCCTACAACACCGTGGTGCCGTCATCCGGCAAGGTGCTGACCGGCGGCGTCGACGCCAATGCCCTGCAACGGCCGAAACGCTTCTTCGGCGCGGCGCGGAACATCGAGGAAGGCGGCTCGCTGACCATCATCTCCACGGCGCTGATCGATACCGGCAGCCGCATGGACGAGGTGATCTTCGAAGAGTTCAAGGGCACCGGCAATTCGGAAATCGTCCTCGACCGGAAGGTCGCCGACAAGCGCATCTATCCGGCCATCGACATCGTCAAGTCAGGGACGCGCAAGGATGAACTGATCACGCCGAAGGAGCATCTGCAGAAGGGTAACATTCTGCGCCGAATCCTCAGCCCAATGGGTCCGCAAGATGCGATCGAGTTCCTGCTCGACAAGCTGAAGCAAAGCAAGAACAACGAAGACTTTTTCGAGACGATGAATACCTGATATCCACGGCTGGGCGATGATCAAGATCTTTCATGCGAGCGGCAGCCGCTCGCTTCGAGTGATCTGGATGGCCGAGGAGATGGGCCTCGACTATGAGTTTATGGCTGAAGCCATTGGCCGCTCCAGCCCGGAATTCATCGCGGTCAACCCGGCTCGGGCCCTGCCGGCGATCGTTGACGGCGATGTGGCCATGTCGGAATCTGTGGCCATCCTGCAATATCTCGCCGCCCGCCATGGGCCGACGCCGCTGGCGCCGGCGGCGGCCGATCCGACCTACCCGCTCTATCTGCAGTACCTGATCTATGGCGAAGGCTCGCTCTCGGCCTTTCTCAATCCGCTGGTCGGCACGCGGTTTCTCGCGCCAGATGATCAGAAGGACAATTTCACCGCCGGCCTTTGCCGCACCCTGTTCAGCCGCCGGGTCAAGGCGCTGACGGGACGCCTGAGCGAAAGTCCTCACCTGGCCGGCGAGGCCTTCACCGCGGCGGACATCTCGGTGGTCTACCCCCTGAACATGGGCGCCTCGCTCGGCCTGGCCGACGACTATCCGGCGCCTGTCGCCGACTATTGGACGCGCGTAAGGGCCAGGCCCGCCTATCAAATCGCTATCGGCAAATAGGCTTCAGGCGCCAGAGGCGGGTCCGGTCTTGGGTCAGCCCAGGGTGCGCTTGAAGAAGTCGAGCGTGCGGCTTTGCGCCAGCGCCGCGTCGGCGGCGTCATAATGCTCGCCGCCCGGCCGCGCAAAGGCATGATCGCGGCCCGGATAGGTGTGAATCTCGATTTGCGGATGGTTCTTCAGCGCCGCCAGGATCAGATCCCGCGCCGGCTTGGGCGTAAACTGATCCTCTTCGGCGATATGCAGCATGAGCGGATTGACCAGCTTGTCGGCCTCGGCGGTGTAGCGCTCGATGCCGACGCCGTAATAGCCGACGGCGGCGTCCGCGTCCGTGCGAACACCGGTCAGATAGGCCAGCAGGCCGCCGAGGCAGAAGCCGACCGCGCCGACCTTTCCGTTGCAGCGCCGGTCCTTGCGGATCGTCTCGATGGTCGTTTCGATGTCCTTGAGCCCGGCTTCGACATCGAAGGCATTGAAGAGTTCGAAGGCTCGTTTCCACTCGGCCTCGCTGTGGTCGGTGATGTCGATTTCCGGTTCGATGCGCCAGAAGAGGTCGGGACAGACGGCCAGATAGCCCTGGGCGGCGAACTGGTCGGTGATCTGGCGCATCACCGCGTTGACGCCGAAAATCTCCTGGATCACGACGATGGCGGGCGCTGGCGAGCTTGCGGGAGCGGCGACATAGGCTCCGAATGCGCCGTCGGGCGTTGTAACGCTTAGAGTTAACTGCGGCATGGGATCTGATCTCGAAAAACGGAGGTCGGATTGCTACTAGTCTCGCGGCGGAGCAAAGGCCCATAACAAAATCGTGGGCAAGCGGAGGGTTCGAAGATGAAGGTGACGATCGAGGTGGACTGTACGCCTCAGGAGGCGCGCGCGGCGCTCGGACTGCCGGACGTGGCGAGCTTGAACGAAAAGCTGGTCAGCGAGATGCAGAATCGCATGAGCGCCAACATGGCCGCCCTGCAGCCCGAGGAACTGATGAAGAACTGGCTGGCCTTTGGCGGCGCGGCGCAGGAGCAGTTCGCCAAGTTGATGGCCGCCGCCGGCCCCAAGCGCTGAGGCCTGATGGCCGAGACCATCTTCGCGCTGGCCAGCGCGCCTGGCCGCGCGGCCGTGGCTATCGTGCGGCTCTCCGGGCCTCGGACAGCCGCCGTGCTGCAGGCGCTGACCGGCGCGTCCCCGAAGACCCGCCGCCCGGGTCTGCGAACCCTGAGGCGGCCGGGCGACCAAGCGCCTTTGGACCAGGCTTTGGTGCTCTGGTTTCCAGGGCCGCGCAGCTATACCGGCGAGGACGTCGCCGAACTGCATCTTCATGGCGGCGCCGCGGTGATCGACGGCGTGACCGAGGCCTTGCTCGCCTTGGGCCTGCGGTTGGCGCAGCCGGGAGAATTCACCCGACGGGCGTTCGAAGCCGGCAAGCTTGATCTCAGTCAGGCCGAGGCGATCGGCGATCTGGTCGAGGCGGAAACCGACGCGCAGCGGCGCCAGGCCCTGGCCCAGCTCGACGGCGAGCTGGCGCGCCGCCATGCCGCCTGGCGTGAAGCGCTGATCGAAGCGCTGGCCTTGCTCGAGGCGGCGGTCGACTTTCCCGATGAAGACCTGCCCGCCGAGATGGCGCGGGGCGCCGCGCCGCTGATGGCGCAGGTCGCCGAAGAGATCGACGCGGCGCTGGCCGAGGGCGAGCGCGGCGAGCGCGTGCGCGAGGGCTTCCGCATCGCCCTGATTGGCGCGCCGAATGCGGGCAAGTCGAGCCTGTTCAACGCTCTGGCTGGCCGCGACGCCGCCATTGTCACGCCCAGGCCGGGCACGACCCGCGATGTCATCGAGGTGGCGCTCAATCTGGCGGGCTATCGGGTGCTGATCGGCGACACGGCGGGCCTGCGCGGGCCGAAAAGCGCGGTGGAGGCGGAGGGCGTGCGCCGCGCCGCGGCCCTTGCGGACGCCGCCGATCTTCGGCTGGTCGTCGTCGATGCCGCCGCCAGGGACGAGCGCTGGCGCGAGGCGGCGGTTTTCGCCCGGGCGGCGGACATCTGCGTGCTCAACAAGCGGGATCTGGCGCCGCTGCCGGCGGGCGCGGCGGTCGGCGCCTGGGCGGCGGGCTGCAACCTCGCCGTCGTCGATATGTCCGTGACCAACGGCGCGGGTCTGGCCCAGTTGCGGGAACAACTGATCGCGCGGGTTGTTCGATCGCTCTCCGGCGGCGACTTTCCCGCCGCGACGCGGGCGCGTCATCGGCAAGACCTTATGGCGGCGCTAGGGCATTTAAACCGGGCGCGGCGGGCGCTGACCGATCCCATCGAGGTCGAGTTGGCGGCGGAGGATGCGCGGCTCGCGGCCCGCAGCCTGGCCAGGGTGACCGGCCGCGTCGATCCGGAAGACATTTTGGATCGGGTGTTCGCCAAGTTCTGCATCGGCAAATGAGATGTTTCACGTGAAACATCGGGTCGACGCCGCCGGCAATGTTTCACGTGAAACAACGCCCGAGCGCGGTTATAAGGACCGGCGCCGAGAGACGGCGCTTTTGGGTCGCCATGTCCGCGTCATCAACCCATTGGGATGTCATTGTCATCGGCGGCGGCCACGCCGGCTGTGAAGCCGCGGCAGCCGCCGCGCGCACCGGCGCGCGCACCCTTTTGCTGACGCACAAGGTCGAGACCATTGGCGAAATGTCCTGCAATCCGGCGATCGGAGGTCTGGGCAAGGGGCATTTGGTGCGCGAGATCGATGCCCTCGACGGGCTGATGGCGCGCTTGGCCGACGAGGCTGGCATCCAGTTCCGCATGCTGAACCGCTCCAAGGGCCCGGCCGTGCGCGGCCCTCGCGCCCAGATCGACCGCGCGGTCTATCGCGCCGCCATGCAGCGGTCGCTGGCCCGGCAAGTCGGGCTTACCGTGGCCGCGGCGGCCGTCGAGGACTTGATCGTCACAAATGGCCGCATCGCCGGGGTCGAAGACGCCAACGGCCGACGCTGGCTCGGCGGCGCCGTGGTGCTGACGACAGGCACGTTTTTGCGCGGCGTCATTCATCGCGGCGAAACACGTACGCCCGCCGGGCGGATCGGCGATGCGCCCGCCATCGGCCTGGCCGAGCGCCTTTATGCGCTGGATTTGCGGATGGGCCGGCTGAAAACCGGCACGCCGGCGCGGCTGGATGGCCGCACCATCGCGTGGAGTCGGCTACAGACACAGGCCGGCGACGCCGATCCTGTTCCCTTCTCCTTCATGACCGAGTCGGTCGATCGGCCGCAGGTCGCCTGCGGCGTCACCTGGACCACGCCGGCAACCCACGCCATCATCGCCGAACGCCTGACGGAATCAGCGGTCTATGGTGGCCGGGCGCTGGGTCGGGGGCCTCGCTATTGCCCGTCGATCGAGGACAAGGTGGTCCGTTTCGCGGACAAGACCAGCCACCAGGTCTTCCTTGAGCCGGAAGGCCGCGACGACGACACGGTCTATCCGAATGGCATATCCACCTCGGTCTCCGAGGAGACCCAGGATCGTTTCATCCGGACGATTCCGGGACTCGAAGCCGTAGCGATCAAGCGTTACGGCTATGCGATCGAATACGACTATGTCGACCCGCGCGAGCTATCCCCTTCACTGGAGGTCAAGCGCTTGCCCGGCCTTTACATGGCTGGCCAGATCAATGGGACGACGGGCTACGAGGAGGCGGCCGGCCAGGGCCTGATCGCCGGACTGAACGCAGCCCGCGCCGTCTGCGGCGCCGCGCCGGCGGTCTTCGCCCGCGACGAGGCCTATCTGGGGGTGATGATCGACGATCTGGTCACCCGCGGCGTGACCGAGCCCTACCGGATGTTCACCAGCCGCGCCGAGTTTCGCCTCACACTGCGGGCCGACAATGCCGACCAGCGTGTGACCGCGCGCGGGATTTCGCTGGGCTGCGTCGGCGTCGACCGCGCGCGAGCCTTTACCGCCAAGGCCTCGATCCTGGACGCAATTCGCACCCGTGCTCATGCATTGCAGCTGACCCCGACCGAGGCCGGCCGCGCCGGCTTGACCGTCAAGGCCGACGGCCAGCGCCGCGATGTGGTGCAGTTGCTCGCCTGCCCGGGCGTCGGCCTTTCCGATCTGGCGCGGGTATGGCCGGAACTGGCGGACTGGCCGGCCTTTGCGGCCGAACAGATCGCGATCGAGGCGGCCTATGCCGGCTATCTCGACCGCCAAGCCGCCGACGTCGTCGCTTTTCGCAAGGACGAGGATCTTACTCTTCCGGACGACCTCGACTATGCCGGCGTCGGCGGCCTTTCGGCCGAAGCGCGCGAAAAGCTCGGCGCCGTCCGCCCGCGCACCCTGGGTCAGGCTTCACGCATCGAAGGCGTCACGCCAGGAGCCCTGACAGCCCTGCTCGCCCATGCGCGTCGTGCGCGCGCCGCCTGATCCGTGACCCAGGAAATCCTTGTCGATCAAGCGTTTGGCGCGGCCGAGTTCCAGGCTGCGACAGGGGCGGTGGCCGCCCAGATGGTCGATCTGGAGTCGTTTCGCACGATCCTCGCCGATTGGAACACCCGGATGAATCTGGTCGGGCCGTCGGCGCTGGCCGAGTTCTGGCTGCGTCACGCCTATGACAGCGTCCAGCTGCTCAGGCTCGAACCGGAGGCTCTGCGCTGGGCCGATCTGGGGGCGGGCGCCGGATTTCCAGGCCTGGTCCTGGCCATCTTCCTAAAGGGCCGACCGGGCGCCAGGGTCCATCTCATAGAGAGTATGGCCAAGCGTTGCCGATTTCTCGAAGAAGTGGTCGCGACGCTGGCCCTGCCGGCGACGGTTCATCATGCACGGGCCGAGGATCTCGACATGAGCGTTGACGTGGTCGCCGCGCGCGCCTGCGCTCCCATGGTCAAACTTTTCCGTTATGCTCAGCCCTACCTGCGGCGAGGCGCGATCGGGCTATTCATGAAAGGCCAAGATGTTGTGGTTGAGCTTGAGGCAGCCGCCATATCTTGGAGGTTCGAGGCGGAACTGATCGACAGCCTGAGCCACATCGGCGGCCGAATCGTAAGGATGAGAAAGCTAAGGCATGCCTGACTCCACGCTTCGGGTGCTTTCGGTGTCCAACCAGAAGGGCGGGGTCGGTAAGACCACGACCGCGATCAACCTGGGCACCGCCCTGGCCGCGGTCGGCGAGCGCGTATTGCTGATCGACCTCGATCCGCAGGGCAACGCCTCGACCGGCCTGGGCATGTCGCGCGGCGGCGCGCGGCGCACGGTCTACGACGTGGTGGTCAACGGCGCCGCGGTCGCCGAGGCGGCTCGGCCCACCGCCCTGCCCGGCCTTGATCTGCTTGGCTGTGACCCGGATCTCTCCGGCGCCGAAATCGAACTGGCGAGCGCCTCGCGCCGCTCTTTTCGGCTGCGCGATGCTTTGCAACCGCTGCGCGTCGCCAGCGGCGCGCAGGCCTACACCTATGTGCTGATCGATTGCCCGCCGTCGCTCAACCTGCTCACCGTTAACGCCATGACGGCGGCGGACGCCATCCTGGTGCCGCTGCAGTGTGAATTCTTCGCGCTGGAAGGTCTCACCCAACTCATGCGCACCGTCGAGCTGGTGCGCGGCAGCCTCAACCCGCGCCTG
Organism: Caulobacteraceae bacterium; assembly: GCA_965277425.1. Classification (GTDB taxonomy): domain Bacteria; phylum Pseudomonadota; class Alphaproteobacteria; order Caulobacterales; family Caulobacteraceae; genus Poindextera. Next base: position 601,395 of record CBDICR010000005.1, on the reverse strand, counting down.
GAAATCCAGGGACTGGTGCTCACCATGTACGATCGGCGCAATCGCCTGTCGGATCAGGTCGCCGCCGACGTCCGCTCCCATTTTGGCGACAAGGTCTATCAAACCATGATCCCGCGCAATGTAAGGGTCTCCGAGGCGCCGTCCTTCGGCAAGCCGGTCCTGGTCTACGACCTCAAATGCGCCGGCTCCCGGGCCTATCTCGACCTGGCGCGCGAAGTGGTCAGCCGTGAACGGGCCCGCCGCACCGGGGTCGCGGCCTGATGACCGAGCGTCGGGGACTTGGCCGGGGACTGTCGGCCCTGCTCGACGAGGCCACCGCCGCCGGCGAAGGCGCGGCCTCGGCCCAGCGCGAAATTCCCATCGAGCAGATCCACCGCAACGCCGGCCAGCCGCGCATGGACTTCGACGGCGACGAGCTGGCCATGCTGGCCGACTCGATCCGCGAAAAGGGCGTGCTGCAACCCATCCTGGTGCGCCCGTCGCCGGAGCAGCCGGGTGAATATCAGATCGTCGCCGGCGAGCGGCGCTGGCGCGCCGCCCAGATCGCCGGACTGACCACCGTCCCGGTGGTTTTGCGCGAACTCGACGATCTTGAGACGCTCGAGATCGCCATCATCGAGAACGTCCAGCGCACCGACCTGAATCCCATTGAAGAAGCCACCGCCTATCGCGCCCTGATGGACCGGTTCGGCCATACCCAGGAGGACGTCTCCCGCGTCGTGGGAAAAAGCCGCAGCCACGTCGCCAACAGCGTGCGCCTGCTCGACCTGCCCGAGCCGGTCGTCCTCATGTTGCGCGCGGGCAAGCTTTCCGCCGGCCACGCCCGCGCCGTCGCCGCCGCCGCCGATCCGCTCGCGCTGGCCCATCAGGTTTTGAATCGAGGCCTCAGCGTCCGGGCCGCCGAGGCTCTGTCGCGCCGCGTTCAGACCGGCGGCGCCATCGAGAGGCCTCGTGACGAAGACGTCGCCCGCAAGGACGCCGATACCCGCGCGCTGGAGCAAGACCTGGCCCGCACGCTCGGTCTGGCCGTGGAGGTCGCCCATCGCCGAGGCGGCGGCGAACTGATCATCCGCTACAAGACGTTGGAGCAGCTCGATGATGTTTGCCGGCGGTTGACGCGGGGGTGAACAGGGGCTCGGAGGGCGACGCATGACCCCATACGCAGCCGATCTGGACTCACTGAACGCCAGGCCGCTGCCGTCCTGGTACGACGAGGCCAAGTTCGGCGTGTTCATCCATTGGGGGCTGTTCGCCATACCGGGATTCGCGGCGCGGCTCGGCGGCATCTCCGATGCGTTCAAGCGCGACTATGACCGCGCGATCGCCATGACGCCCTATACCGAATGGTACGCCAATGCGATCAAGGCGCCCGGAACCCCGTCGGCGGACTTTCACAAGGCGGTCTATGGCGACCAGCCCTACGAGGCGTTCAAGGCGCCCTTCGTCGAGGGCCTGAAGGATTGGGATCCGGCGGCCTGGGCCGAAAGCTTCCGCGACGCCGGCGCGCGCTACGTTGTGCTGGTCACCAAACACCACGACGGCTTCTGCCTATGGCCGAGCGCGGTGGTCAACTCTGCGCGCGCCGACTGGTTCACCGCCCGCGATATCGTCGGCGAACTGGCCGCGGCGGTGCGGGCGACCGGTTTGAGATTCGGCGTCTACTACTCCGGCGGCATCGACTGGACCTTCAATCCGGAGCCGTTGCGAACCATGGCGGATTTCATGGGCTCGACGCCGGGCGGGCCTTATCCGGACTATGCCGACGCCCAGGTGCGCGAACTGATCGAGCGCTATTCACCCAGCCTGGTCTGGAACGACATTTCCTGGCCGACGCCGCAGGAGCGGCTGAATCGCCTGTTCGCCGACTATTACAACGCCGTGCCCGACGGGGTGGTCAACGACCGCTGGACGGCGGGGGATCCTGACAAGAGCCCTCTACGCCACAAGACGGCGCGCCAGGCCATGGACGCGCGGATCAAGGCGCGGATCGCGCGCGATCCCGCCGCGTTCGACGGGATCATCCCCGCGCCCGTGCCGCACAGCGATTTCCGTACACCGGAATATGCGCGCTTTGCCGATATCGAGGTGAAGAAATGGGAGGCGACGCGCGGCATGAGCCACTCGTTCGGCTTCAACCGGAACGACACGGAAGCCGATTACGCCAGCGTCGAGACTCTGCTGGGAGATTTCATCGACGGCGTGTCGAAGAACGGCAACCTTTTGCTGAATGTCGGGCCACAGGCCAACGGGACGATTCCCGAGGCGCAGACGGCGAGACTGAAGGCTTTCGGGGCCTGGCTTCGCGCCAATGGCGAGGCGATCTATGGCGCCCGGCCTTGGACGCGCGCCGAGGGGGTTACGGAGGACGGGCTGCCGGTGCGGTTTACCAGCGCCGGCGGGCGGCTGAATCTGATCGTGCTGGGATCGCCACGCGGTGAGCGGCTGCGGGTTCTGGACTTGGCGCTCGCCGGCGAGGCCAGGCGGCTCGCCGACGGCAGCCCTGTCGCCATGACCCGGGACGGCCCCGATCTGGTACTGACCTTCAGCCGGCCGCTCGATGGAGCCTTCGCGCCAGCCGTTTCGATTCAGACCGCACAGGGAGGAGGCTGATGGCGGCGGGACGCCTATCCGGAAAGACCTGTCTGGTGACCGCGGCCGGGCAGGGGATCGGCCGCGCGACGGCCGCGCGGTTCCTCGGCGAGGGCGCCGCCGTTCTCGCCACCGACATCGACGAGGCGTCGCTGGCGGGGATCGAAGGCGCCGAGACCCGGCGTCTGGACGTCACGGACGCAGCGGCCATCGGACGCCTTTTCGCCGAGAGTCCCGGCTTTGACGTGGTGTTCAACTGCGCCGGGTTCGTGCATCAGGGCTCGATCCTCGACTGCGACGATCAAGACTGGCGCCGGTCCTTCGACGTCAACGTCACCTCCATGTTCCACATTTGTAAGGCGGCGCTGCCGGGCATGCTGGCGCGGGGTGGCGGCTCGATCGTCAACATGGCCTCGGTCGCCTCCAGCCTCAAAGGCGTGCCGAACCGCTTCGCCTATGGCGCCACCAAGGCCGCCGTCATCGGCCTGACCCGCTCGATCGCGGCGGACTTCGTTGGCCGGGGCGTGCGCTGCAACGCCATATGCCCGGGCACGGTGGCGAGCCCCTCCTTGCGCGCGCGCATGGCCGCCATTCCGGGCGACCCCGGCGCGGTGTTGCAAAGCTTCATCGACCGCCAGCCCATGGGCCGGCTGGGCGAGCCGGACGAGGTTGCGTCCCTGGCCGTCTACCTGGCCTCGGATGAAAGCGCCTTCACCACCGGCGCCGTGCATGTGATCGACGGGGGCTGGACGGCCTGAGCCAGCCGTCCGACGGCTAAGCGCCGCGGCCGTGGTTGACGGTGTTGCGGCGGATCAGGGCCGAGCCGTCGTCGGCCAGGTCCTGGCGGGTGGCGGCGAGGCGCAAGCGGCCGCGCAGCGTCGCATTGACCCCGGCCATGCCGGCGCCCGCCCCGGTCTTGGAGCCGAACAGATAGCGCAGTGAGATGCGCTCATCATCGGCGGCGTCCGGTTGGGTGCCGTGCAAGGTGCAGGCATGCCACATGGCGACGTGGCCGGCCTCGCCGGTCAGCACATGCTGGCGCACACGGGTCTCGAGCCCAGTCCCGTCGCGATAAAGCCAGTGATCGGCCCCGTCCGCGGTGAGGTCGTGCGGAAAGACGGTCGCGCCGAGGGCGTGGCTGCCCTCAAGCAGAAAGAGCGGCGCGTCGGCTGGGCCGACGGGATGCAGATAGACATAGAGGGTGACGAAATCGGCGTCGCGGTCCTTGAAATCGATCAGGTCCTGATGGAAGTCGATGCCGTAGAAATAGGTGATGTCGCGATAGCCCGGCTTCACCCAGGCCCCCAGATTATTGACCGGATTGCCGGCGATGCGGGCTTTCAGCCAGATCGGGACGGCGCTTGCGGGCACGCCGCAGACGACTTTCTTGTTGATGATCTCATAGTCGTCGCCCAGCAGCTCACCCAGCGCGCGCACCACCTGCGGCGCGCGTTCGACGAAGCCGAGCCGGTCTTCGAAGCGCTCCAGCAGGTTGCGGCCGGGCCTGGGATTGACCCCGACATAGTGCGGATCGGCGTCGAATTCGGCCTGGCTCTGGAAAAGACGCTCATCGAACGGCCGCGTGGCGCGGATCGCGGCCAGGAGTTCGCCGGCGGCGACCGCGTCGAGCGGCTCGGGGAAAACATGACGGCCGCCATCGATGAAGTCCTCGACCACGGGACTGCCGCTTACGCATCGTTTTTGGGCAGATTTCATCTGCTGCCTTCCGGCCAGGAGTGGCGTCTCAGTTCCGCCCGCGTCGGTTAACGCCCTGTGAAACCGGGCGTCCGGGACCGGCCGGCCTGTCCGGACGCGACCCTTGGCATGGTTTTGGCGTGGCTCATCCCAACCCGATCCCGCTCTGGGACATCAAGCCATTGGACTTAAGAGGCTAAAATGCCGGCGACCCGCTTTTCCACTTCCCGATCTCCCGACCTGATCTCGCTCGCCGAGCGGATGGAGCGGGTGCGCAGTGACGCCAACAGGGTGGCTTTTGAACATACCAGCGCGCTCCTGCGCACCTTTGAGGACGCGGCGGCGCTGGCCAGCGAAGTGGCCAACGGCGGCGAGGCCTATCATGTCGGCGTCCGCGAACTCGCCCGCCGCGCCAATATCGACCTGACCGCCTCGGTGCTCAATCTGCGCTCGATCGTCGGGCGCGCCATTTAAGGCGTCGCCGCTCGACAAGCGCCCGGCGGGCAACGAGCCTCGCCGCGATGCGTTGATGCCGCATGGCCTCATCCAGTGGCGTCAGCGGCTCGCAAACGCCGCAACCGGACGCGCGGCCGAGGCTGCGACGCATCTCGGCGGTGGTCAACCCGGCCTCGGGCGGCGTCGGCGCGGGCGCCGCCGCCGCCGTGGCCGCTTCGGTCGCTGACTACGGCTACGAACTGGCCTTGTGGACTCCGGCCCATGGCGAGGTCGAACAGGCTGTCCGGTCCGCCGTCGACGCCGCGCCGGACCTGGTCATCGTCCTGGCCGGCGACGGCACCGCGCGGCTGGCGGCGGAATTCAGCGGACCGGCCGGGCCGTTGGTCGCTCCCTTGCCCGGCGGCACCTTGAACATGCTGCCGCACGCCCTCTATGGCGCGCGAACCTGGCCGCTGGCGCTCGCCGCCGCGCTGGAGATGGGTGTCGAGCGATCGATCAGCGGCGGTCGGGTGGGCGGTCGCGCCTTCTATGTCGCCGGCATTCTCGGCGCGCCGGCGCTTTGGGCGCATGCACGCGAAGCGGTGCGAAAAGGCGATGTCCGCGAGACATGGCGGCGCGCGGGCCACGCCCTGCGCCGGGCCTTCAGCGGCGATGTCCACTTCGCGCTCGACGGACGGCCGCGGCGTCAGGCCGAGGCGCTGGTTCTGATCAATCCGATTGTATCCACGGCGATGCGGGGCGCGGCGGCGCTGGAGGTGGCCGCGCTTGAGGTGCACAGCGCCCGCGAAGTCTTCCGCCTGGCGTTCAACGGTCTGTTCAGCGACTGGCGGCATGATCCGGGCATTACGGTGGAGGCGTCCATGCATGGGCGCGCATGGGCGCGCCATTCGATACCGTGCATCCTCGACGGCGAGGTGCATCGGCTGCCCCGGCGGGTGGAGTTCGAATTTCGTCAACGCGCCTTCCGGGCCCTGGCGCCGCCCGAAACCTGACGGGCAAACCCTTGACCATCCGCATCGCCCACCTGAGCGACATGCACTTCGGCGGCGAGCACCCCCGCGCGGTCGAGGCCGCCATCGCGGCGGTGGCGGCATTTGCGCCGACGCTCACCGTGATCAGCGGCGATCTGACCCTTAACGGACTGCCGCGGGAATTCGCCGCCGCCGCCGCCTGGCTGGGCCGCCTGCCGCGGGACCGGATCGTCACGCCCGGAAACCACGACACGCCCTATTGGAACCTGGTGTTGCGGACCTTCGACCCGTTCGGGCGCTACCGTCGTTACATTGGGCGGGCTCGGGTGACGGGATTCGATGCGCCGGGCCTCACGGCCCGCAGCCTCAACAGCGCCAGGGGCGCGCAGCCGCGGCCGAACTGGTCGAAGGGCGCCATGGCGCTGGACGGGTTGCGACGTATGGATTGGGGCGGATCCGCCGCCGGGCTGAGGCTGTTCACCTGCCACCATCCGCTCATCGACATCCCGGGCGCTCCGGTCACCGGCGGGATGCATCGCGGCGCCGAGGCGGCGGCGATCCTGACGGCGGCCGGCGTGGAGCTGATCTTGACCGGCCACGTGCACAACCCGTTCGCGCTCGCCCTGCCCGGCCCAGGGCCGGCCTGCTACGCGCTTGGGGCCGGAACGCTCTCGCTGCGCACGCGTGGCGCGCCGCCGAGCTTTTCCACCATCGTCGCCGAAGAGATGAGCTTCGCCGTCACGGCTCTGGGCTGGACCGGAGACCGGTTCGAGGCCTTTCAGTCGTGGGACTTGCCGCGGCGTGTCTCGGCCGTCGCCTCGCCAACGCAATTGGGCGTCTAGAGGCCAAGCCGGCGCGCGCGGCCGGCGATGGTCATGGCCAACCGCTCGGCGATGAGGCGGTCGGGCGAGCCGGTCTGTTTGCAGGCGCGGTCGGCCTCAAGCAGATCGGGCTGCAGCCGGTCGAGCTGGGGCAGGGTCCAGGCGCGCGCCTGGCGCAGGAACTCGCGCTCGTTGCGCCAGAAGACGCCCGCGGCCTTGGCCGCCGCGCCCAGGTCGGCGCCGGCCTGGGCCGCGGTCAGCGTGCGGCGCAGGCGCGCGGCATGGCCGCTCAAGGCGCGGACGGCCGCCGGGCCGCCCTCGCCCTCCGCCGCGGCGCGGCGCAAGCCCGCCTGGGCCTGGACGAGCTTGCCGCCAAAGGCATCCTGGGCGGCTTCCGCCAGCGAGGCTTCGGGTTCGACGCCGAGAAATTCGCTCAGCGCCTCGGCGCCGGCCGTCGCGCCTGTCCCCGGACCGATGAAAAGCGCCAGACGCTCGATCTCCTGACGCGCGACTCCGCGTTCGTGCGGCAGACGCGCGACCACCAGGTCCAGCGCATCGCTGGTCAGGCTGATCCTGTCGCGCGCCAGGCTTTCGCGAATGAGCCGGGCCACATCGCCCGGTTCGTCCTCGTAGCAGACGATGGCCGCCGCGCCGTCCGCCTTCTCCGCCGCCCGGCGAAGAGCGGAATCGCGCCCGAGTTCGCCGGCCTCGATCAGGAAAAAAGCGTCCGGATTGAAGCGCCCCTCGGCATGGGTTTTCAGAGCCTCCGACGCCGCCCGCTCGATCGCCGCGCGCCCATCGGTCAGCTTCAGCCGCACCAGCCGCCGGCCGCCGCCAAGCGACTGGGCGGCCAGTTCGCCCTCGAGTGCTGCCGGGTCGCGATCCAGGTCCGCCTCGGTCAGCCGCGCCACGTCGAACGGGTCGTCCGGGCGCGCCGTCGCCGCGGCCGCCAGCCGATCGGCTCGCTCGCGCACCTGGCCGCGGTCGCGCCCGTGGATCAGCGCGGCGCGCACGCCCTGGGTAGGCTGATCGAGAAAGCGTTCGATGTCGGGGCGGCGGCTGAGGATCACGCGGCGCGTCTCCGGCGTCTAGTTCCGCGCCTGGGTGGTGAAATAGATGCCGAGGTCGGTGCGGATGCGGTCGGCGGCCGCGTCGGCGGCGCGTTGTTGCGCGTCCTCCTGGGCGGCGATGCCGGCATAGGGGATGTCGGTGGCGGCGTAGGTCACCTCGACCGGTTGTGCGCCCGTCTTCAACACGCGGCCAGTGGCGATCTCGACCAGGCTGTAGCCGACGGTGACGTGGTCTTCGTAATAGGCGGCCGTTTCGTCGAGGTTCAGGCCGCGGGAAAAGATGCGGCTGCTGACGGTCACATCCAGTCGATAGACGGCTGGCTTGTCGCGGTCGCGGGCGAGGTCGTCGTCCAGCGATTCGCTGAGCAGATAGGCGAGGCGACCGTGCGGAACCTTGACCTCGATGGACGCCATGCCCGCCGCCAGCCCCTTTGTCGCATAGAGGGGCGTGAAGCCGCAGGCCGCCAGGCCGAGCCCGGCCAGAGCGGCCGTGACGGCGATCATGCGCCCCGTGCGCCGGGTCACTGGGCCGGTCCGGCGACGATGTTGATGATCCGATCGGCCACCACGATCACCTTGCGTACGGCGAAGCCTTCAAGGTGACGCTGAATGGACGGGTCCGCCAGCGCCATTTTCTCCACCTCGGTCCCGTTCGCGCCCGCATGCGCGCGGATCTCGCCGCGGCGCTTGCCATTGATCTGCACGGGCAAGGTGAGCGTCTCCTCCGCCGCCAGCGCCGGATCGTAGACCGGCCATGGGGCCTGGGCGGCCAAGCCGTCGCCGCCGATCCTGGCCCAGGCCTCTTCGGCCAGGTGCGGGGTGAAGGGCGCGATCAGCCGCGCCAGAGCCGAGAGCGCCTGCTCGCGCGCCGCCAGCAGGGCGGGGCTGGCCCCGGCGGCCGGCAAGGCCTTCAGCTCGTTCAAGAAGGCGTAGAGGCGCGCAATGCCGCTGTTGAACCGGAAACCCTCGATCGCCTCGGTCAGGGTCTTGATCAGCCGGTGGGTTGAGCGGACCAGCTCCACGGCTTTCGGATCGCCGCCGGTCGTGGCGCGCGAAGGCCCGGCGGGTTGGCTGTCGAATTCGTCCCAGATGCGGTTGCCCAGCCGCCAGGCGCCCTTGACGCCTTCGGTGGTCCACTGGGCGTCACGCTCGGGCGGCGAGTCGGACAGCACGAACAGGCGCGCGGCGTCGACGCCATAGGTGTCGAAGATGTCCTTCGGCGCGATGGTGTTCTTCTTCGACTTCGACATCTTGACGACGTCGCCGATGATCACCGGCTCGCCGGTCTCGATCAGGCGCGCGCGGCGGCTGTCGCCCTCGCTCACGATCTCCAGTTCCACGGGTTCGACCCACTCGCCATTCTGGCGGCGATAGGTCTCGTGGGTGACCATGCCTTGGGTGAACAGGCCGGCAAACGGCTCCTGGGCGGACAGCGCGCCCAGATCGGCCAGGGCGCGGTTGACGAAGCGGGCATAGAGCAGGTGCAACACCGCATGCTCGATGCCGCCGATATATTGGTCGACCGGCATCCAGTAGTCGGCGGCGGCGCGGTCGATCGGCGCCTCGGCGGTCGGATCGGTGAAGCGGTCGAAATACCAGGCGCTGTCGACGAAGGTGTCGAGGGTGTCGGTCTCGCGCTCCGCCGCCCCGCCGCAGGTTGGGCAGGTCGTGTGCTTGAAGGTCGGATGGCGGGCCAGGGCGTTGCCCGGCCGGCTGAAATCCAGGTCGCTGGGCAGGACGACCGGTAGCTGGTCGCGTGGCGCCGCAACCGGGCCGCACGTTCCGCAGTGGATGATCGGGATCGGACAGCCCCAGCCGCGCTGGCGCGAGACGCCCCAGTCGCGCAGCCGATAGACCGTCGCGCCTTCGCCCTGGCCGTGGCTCTCGACGCGGGCGATGGCCGCGGCCTTGGCGGCCTCGACCTCCAGCCCGTCGAGGAAATCGGAATTGTAGATGCGGCCTGCGCCCACATAGGCCTCGTCGCCGACCGCGAAGGTCTCAGGGTCGGCGTCGGGCGGCAGCACCACCGGGCGAACCGGCAGCCCGTACTTGCGGGCGAAATCCAGGTCGCGCTGGTCGTGCGCCGGACAGCCGAAAATGGCCCCCGTGCCATAGTCCATCAGGATGAAGTTGGCGATCCAGACCGGCAGGCGCTGGCCTGAGTCGAACGGGTGGATGACTTCCAGGCCCGTGTCGCAGCCGCGTTTTTCAGCGGTCTCGATGTCGGCCTCGGAGACGCCGCCGCGCCGGCACTCGGCGATGAAGGCCGCGGCCTCGGGGTTTTTGGCCGCCACGGCGGCGGCCAGCGGATGTTCGGCGGCGACAGCGACGAAGCTCGCCCCGTAGAGGGTGTCCGGCCGGGTGGTGTAGACCGCGACGCCGTCAATGTCCTCCGGGCCCTTTCCCGCTAAGGCGAATTCCAGGCGCAGGCCCTTGGAGCGTCCGATCCAGTTCTCCTGCATCAGCCGCACCTTGTCCGGCCAGCGATCCAGGCTCTTCAGACCATCCAGCAGGGCGTCGGCATAGTCGGTGATGCGCAGGAACCACTGGTTCAGGGTGCGCTTCTCCACGGCCGCGCCCGAGCGCCAGCCCAGGCCGTCGACCACCTGCTCGTTGGCCAGCACGGTCATGTCGACTGGGTCCCAGTTGACCAGGCTCTCGCGGCGATAGGCCAGGCCCCGCTCCATCAGGTCGAGGAACCAGGCCTGCTGTTTGCCGTAATAGTCCGGATCGCAGGTGGCGAACTCGCGGCTCCAGTCGATGCTCAGGCCAAGCCGTTTGAGCTCAAGGCGCATGGCGTCGATATTGGCATAGGTCCAGGCGGCGGGATCGACGCCGCGCTCCATGGCCGCGTTCTCCGCCGGCAGGCCGAAGCCGTCCCAGCCCATGGGATGCAAGACGTTGTAGCCGCGCGCGCGCTTGAAGCGCGCCACGACGTCCCCCATCGCATAGTTGCGCACATGGCCCATGTGCAGCGACCCCGAGGGATAGGGGAACATCTCCAGCTGGTAGAATTTCGGCCGTCCGCCAGCTTCGGCCGGTTCAAGCGCGCGAAAGGCGTCGGCGGCCTGCCAGACCGCCTGCCATTTCGGCTCGGCTTCCTTCGGATTGTAGCGGGCCATGCCGGCCTGGCTCTACCCGTTGACGTTCGACAGCCTGAGCTGGCGGGCGCGGGTAAGGATGGCGTTTTCGATGTCGATCGAGGTCTGGTCGGAGGTGGGCGAGTCAACCCACGCGCCGCTGGCGTCCTTGACCTGCTTGAACACCGTGACGTTCAGGCCGTCGGCGCGCAACCGCGTGTCCAGGATGTAGACGGTGCATTTGAACCGCTCGTCCGATTTTTCCGGGTTTACATACCAGTCGGTGAGGATCACGCCGCCGTAGGGATCGGCCGAAGCCAGCGGCATGAAGGCCAGCGTGTCCAGCGAGGCGCGCCACAGATAGCCGTTGACCCCGATCGGGGCCGCGGGGCCGGGCTTGGGCCGGCCGCCGCCGAAGGGATGGAAGCCCGCGGTCCTATAGGGCTGCGGCCCGCTGTCCTGATGGGCGCAAGCCGTCAGGGCCATGGCGCCTATCGCCACGGCGATCACGGAGATCTTACGCATCGACACCATTTGCTTATCGCTCCAATCGCTTCGGCAAAAGGCTCTCAATACGCCGCCTCGCCTCTCACGCCCCGGCCGCTCTATAACATGCAGCTTCGCGCGCCCAACAGGAATCGCGTGGCCTTCCAGCCACAGAGCGCGACCTAAGGTCGCCCGAAAGTCAGTCACGGATTGACCAGGGATGTTTGAAGGCTTTAATCGGCCGCTAAGGCTGCGGTGTCAGATATAAGGTCTGTCGCTGGAACCGGGGCATTTCAGGCTGATTTACGTACTATGACTGGGGCTCGCCTTATCACTGCGGTGACCGCGACGCTCGTCCTGCTCGGGGCGGCGGGCGCGGCGCATGCGCAGTCGATGCGAGGCCAAATTGTCGCAACCGACAACCTGACCGGCGTAACGCTCGACCAGGGCCAATGGGGTCCGCAGCCCGTTCACCACAGTCTGGAAATCGCCGCCGACAAAAAGGGCCGCATCATCCTGAAGCTCGACATGAGCCAGCCGGTCGGTCGCGACATGCAGGCCCGGGACGTTCAGGCTGGCGCCTATTACCGCATCACCCCGTCGCTGCGCATCGGCGGCGCGTTCTCGCTTGGCGACGCCCCGGGCGCACCGGATCGCTCCAACCTGCCGCAGACCCAGGCTCCGCGGGTGCGGTTCGAGACCAACTTCAAGTTTTAGCCCCGCCGTTCAGACCCTGGCCGCGCCGCCGACCCGGTCGGTCTCGTCATGCGCGGCGATCGGCCTATGCGGAGCGATGCGCGCCACGCCGAGCGCGATGACGCCGCCGAGGACGGTGGCGATCAGGCGATGCTCGGCGTTGAGGATGACGTCGCCGCGGCCGAGGGTCAGCAACAGCACCACCGTGGCTGTGATCATGCAGGTGAGCGCGGCGTAGTGAGCCTTCTGCAAGGCGAAGGCCAATCCAGCCGTCCCCGCCATGGCCGACAGCAGCACAGGCCGCGCCTCGCCGACCGCCATGGCGAAGGCGCTGGCGAAAACACAGCCGATGACGGTTCCCACCAACCGGGCCAGGCCGCGGGTCTGGGTCTCGCTGAGGCCGGGCTTGAGCACCAGCATGGCGGTCATGGGCGCCCAATAGTCGTTGCTCAGCCCAAGCGCCCGCGCCGCAATCAGCGACGCCGCCACGCAGACCGCGGCGCGCAGGATGTGGCCGACCAGCAGCCGGCGATCGGGCTTCGGCCTTGGCGGCCCGGCGGCAAGCCGTCTGCCGGCGGCCGGAAAGAGCCGGGCGAGGATCATGACGACGCCCATCTGCGCGACGCCGCCGGCCAGCACCGCCGTCGCCCTTTCCAGCGCGGCCGGCGCAGCGCTCGGATAGTAGCTGGCCACCAGCAGGGCGATGACGATCTGCAGGGCGACCCACCAGAGATCCTCGTCGAAGAGCGCCAATGCGGCGCAGCCCGCCGCCGCCACAGCCGCGGCGATCACCAGCGCCGCCGGCTCTCGCCCCAAGGTGCAGCCAACAAAACTCGCCAGACCGATTCCGGCGGTTGCGGCCGCCATCGCCGCCCAGCGGCGTCCGTGCAGGTCGCGCGCGGCGCCGAAACCGACGGCGAAGGCCGCCCCGGCCGCCACGGCGCCGTAAGCGACCTCGTTGAACACCAACCCCGCGATCAGAAGGATGGGGATGGCCGGTACGCAAAGCCCGGCTTCCCGCCAATGGAACGGGCTGGCATGACGCAACGCCCAGACCCGCAGCCGAGCCCGCAGAGGCCGTCTCACCGGTGCAGGTCCCTGGTCGAAAGCCGCGCGCCGCCCATATCCAAGCTCGACAACGCGCCGCCGGCGTTGATGTTCAACCCCAAGGCTATTTCGTCCCCACGGGCGATTGGTTATATTGGATGGCGTCTCTTTAACGAAAGCGGAGACGCATCATGCGTATCATTCAAAGCCTCCTTATCGCCGGTGTCGCGGCCGTGGCCTGCGCTGGCGTAGCCGCCATGGCCGCCAGTCCCCAGCCCCATGTCCTGACCATCCGGCTGGCGGACGGCTCGGTCGAACAGATTCGCTACACGGGCGACGTGGCGCCACAAGTGGCCCTGTCGCCGGGCGATGCGCGGACGGCGCTGTTCGGCGCGCCGGCGGGATTCGGGCCGCCCGCCGAAACCTCGCCTTTCGCCCTGATCGCGCAGATGTCGGCTCAGATGGACCGGCAAATGGCCGAGATGATGCGCAACCCCCCCTTCATGCCAAAGCCTTCGCCGGCCGGTCCGCTTGCCTTGCAGCAGGCCGCTCTTGGCGATTCGCCCGCCGGAACCGAGAGCTATTCGGTCGTCTCGACCTTCAGCGGCGGCAAGGCGTGCACACGAAGCGTCCAGATCACCTCGCAAGGTCCGGACCAGCGCCCTCATGTCGTGTCGCAGAGCTCGGGCGACTGCGCCGCCCAGACCGGCGCGGCGCCGCAGCCGGCCCCGACCGAATCCGCTCCGGCGCCTGAGCGGGCCGCCGGCAAGGTCACGGCGTAGAGCTTGGTGCGTTCAGATCGAAACGACCTGAACGCTGAATCCCGAAGAACGTGACCCAGTGGCGAGGCCGGAGCCGGTCAGCCTGCCTCGGGCGCCAGCCGCGACGTCAGCGATGTGATGGTCTCGTCCATGGCGCGCTCGCCGATCGCGTCGGCCTCGGCGTCCGTCATCGCCAGCAGGCCGCGTAGGCGCGGTCCGCTGGTGGCGACATCGAGCACGATTCGCGCCGTCGCCGCCGTGTCGTGGGCGCGCAACGCGCCGCGTTCGACGCAGGCGTCGAGGTAACGCGCCAGCACCCGCTCCGCGCCGAGGACGGCGGTTTCGTAGAGCGCGCGGCCCATGGCGGGATGGCGTTCAGCCTCCGCGATAATCAGGCGCTGGAAACGAAGGCTGTCCGGCGCGCCGACCAGGGTCGCGAGCCGCGCGGCGAAGCTGCGCAGCCCCTCCGCCGGCGCCTGCGGCAGGTCATCGGCGCTCGGCAACAGGCCCACGAACTGGTCGCCGGCGAAGGTGATCACCTCGGCGAACAGCGCCTCCTTGGAGCCGAAATGGTCGTAGACCGTCCGCTTGGTGGTGCCGGCCGCCTCGGCGATGCGATCGACGCTCGCCAGCGGGTAGCCGCTTTGGAAGAACACCTTCTTGCCGGCCAAAAGGATGTCGCGCCGCCTCTGCCGCGAGGCTGGCGTCCGGCCCCAGAGCGGGCCGCGCGCGGCGTCTGTCTGCGTCATCGTCCCTCCACTATCTTGACAGCACTAACCTCACTCATCAGTATAGTAGATACTGGATGGTGAAGCCATCGTACAGGCGCCAGGCGCGGACAGGAAACTCATGAGTTCGAACGACGACGAGCGCCGCGCCGCGACGCAAGCGCTGATGGGCGCCTACCAGACCCTGATCGGCCAGGGGCGCTTCGACGATTGGATTTCGCTCTGGGCCGAGGACGGGGTGCTGGAATTCCCCTATGCGCCCGCCGGCCGCCGGCGCGCCTATCGGGGCAAGGCCGACATCCTCGCCTATATGAAGCACGCCACCGGACGGGTCGCCGTCGACGCGGTCGAGTCCATGCGGGTCTTCCCCATGCTCGATCCCGACATCGCCATGGTCGAGGTGTCGGTCAGGGGTCGGGCGATCGTCAACAATACGCCGTATAATCAAAGTTTTGTCATGATCTTCGAGCTCAAGGACGGCAAGCTGCACCGCTATCGGGAATACTGGAATCCGCTGACCACGATGGACGCCATGGGCGGGCGCGAGGCCTGGACCACGGGCTTCGGCTTTGCCGAGGAGCCGGCGGCGTGAGCGATCTCGTCCTGGTGACGGGCGGCACGGGCAAGACCGGGCGGCGCGTGGCCGACCAGCTTGCGGCGGCCGGATCGGACGTCCGCATCGCCTCACGCGGCGGCCCGCAAGCCTTCGACTGGCTCGACCCGGACACCTGGGCCGGCGCGCTCGATGGCGTCTCGGCCGTCTATCTGGTCCCGCCCCCCGGCGCCGGTGACGTCTCGGCGGCGATGATCGCCCTGGTGCAGGCGGCCATGGCGCGCGGGGCGTGGCGGTTTGTGCTGCTCAGCGGCTCGCCCATGCCCGAGGGCGGTCCCGGCGTCGGGCGGACGCACCGCTGGCTGCTCCAGAACGCCGCCGACTGGGCGGTGTTGCGGCCAAGCTGGTTCATGCAGAACTTCAGCGAGGGCCAGCACCTGGCGACCATCCGCGATGAGGGGGTGATCTATTCGGCGACCGAGGACGGCCGCGTGCCGTTCATCAACGCCGACGACATCGCCGCCTGCGCGGTCGCGGCCTTGACCGCACATGAGCCGCTCAACCGGGATTTCATACTGACCGGTCCCGAGGCGATCTCCTATGAGGTGGTGGCGCGGCATATCGGCGAGGCCGCCGGCCGGCCGATCGCGCACCGCCGGGTCAGCGCCGAGGACCTCGCGGCCTGGTATCGGACCATCGGCCGGCCAGCCCCCCTCGCCCAGATGCTCGGGATGATGGACGCGCTGATCGCCGGCGGCGTGGAGGACCGGCTGACCGGCGGCGTCCTGGACCTTACCGGTCGTTCGCCCACGGATTTCGAGGCCTTCGCTCAGGCCAACGGCGCGCTCTGGGCTTCGGCGCACGCGGTGAGCTGAGTCCGAAAACCCTCGGGACGGGACCGCAGGAGCCGCCTTCGCGCTCCGAGCGTCTCTCGATGCGGCCGTCCCAGATACAGCCGCTCAGGCGAGCGCGGCGGCCACCGCACCTGCCGCGTCGGACGTCATCGCTCGGATCACGGCGCGGCTGACGCAGAACCGAACAGGGTGCGCCACTGCGGAACGTATTGCGGCAGACGGATGGTGCTGCCGTGGAACGGATTGTCGCCATGTGCGTCCGGCGGCTTGGGGCCGTCAAAAAGCAGGATGTGGTCGGCTGGGATGCGAAGGGCCTGATAGGCGTGCGCGATCAACGCGGTGGTGTTTTCGTGGACGTGACGCTCCACCCACCAGCGGTCGGGCGGCGTGGCGGAGGTGTCGAAGAGCCAGGACGCTGGGCGACGGCCCGGATTGGTGAAGTCCCAGGGACTGGAGAACAACACCACCCGACGGACCGGATAGCGCTTGGCAAGGAAGGCGGCCATGCCGGCTCCCTGCGACAGGCCGGACACGACGATCCGCGGCCACGCCGGTCCGTCCGCTGTCAAATAGTCGGACCACCCCGCCCCGGGGTGCTCCCGGTCAAGATAGCGCAACAGCGCCACCAGGCGCGGCACGATCGCTTCGGGAACAGGCGTCTGCGCGGAGTCATCCCCGCCCCCGAACAGGCGGGCCGTCCTGAATCGGGCGAAGCAGTCAGGCGGTCCTCGCTGGCAGAGCTTTGTGCCGGCGATTTCGTCATCGTAGCTCAGGAAGATGACCCGGTAGCCCTGGTCGGCCACCGTGCGCAAGATGAAGTCGGGTGCGTGGACGGACGTGCCGTGCGTGCCGGGCATGAACACGACGAGCGGTGCGCCCTTTTGCGCCGCCTCGCTCCCATAGACGAGATTCGGCGCGTCGCTGGCGCGGATCTGCGGATCGGCTGTTGAGGGCTGCACCGTCTCCTGAGCCGAGGCTGGGCAAAACGATCCGACGAGGAATGCGGCCACGGCAAGCGCCGCGGCGGCCCGCCGCCCACAAAGATCCCACATATCCTCGACCCCTTTCCTATAATGAAAACAGTGTTCTACGAGGCGAGGGAATCACATTTAGGCTTTGGAGCCTTGTAGAGCGAACCATCATTTATGGCTGCGCAGGGGTGACGTGCGGATCGAAGACCAATCGACGGTCCTCGCTGTCGATTGAAGCCCCGACGCGGCAGTTCACCAGCCGCACCGCCTCGGCGCCACCGATTCGGCCTGGCAAGCAGCTGCCGCCGTGCGCGCAGTAGGCGCCGCCATTGGGGCCGCTGCGCTGAATGTCGACGGGCAGCTTCTGTCCCGGGTTCCAATGGTTGCCGATATCGTCCGTGATGGGGCGTAACACGAGAACCTGGCACTCCGGGGCGGCGTCGGCAACAGCCGGGTTAGCCAGCGGCAGCAATGGCAAGGCGAACAAGGCGATCAAAAATCTCATGTCATTCTCCGTTACAGGTCGCGGCGGCTAGGTCTCGGTCAGCCCGCCGATCGCCGCCAGGCCGGCCGCGCCGGACCCTTCGGTTCGTCTGGCCGTACAGGCGTCTATGCCGCCGAGCGCGATGACGGGCAAACGAGCCTCGCGGACCAGGCGGGCGAACCGCGCGGGCCCGAGCGGCTTGCCCGCCGAGGGACTCGCCGAGGCGAAGACCGCCGAGACCAGGGCCGCATCCAGCTTCAGCCGAGCGGCGGAGGCCAAGGCGCGCGGTCCGTGGGCGGCGGCGGTGATCAGCCACAGGGGATGAGCCTGGCGCAGGCGCGGCGCGAGCCGCATCAGCTGCTCGGGCAGGTGCACGCCGTCGGCGTCGAGGCGTTGGGCGAGACCGGCGTCCGCGCCGACCAGGAAGATCAGGCCCCGCGCGCGGGCAAGCCGGCGCAGCGCACGGCCCTGCCGTTCGGCGCCGGCCGATCCGAAAGCGCGATAGACTACGGCGGCGCCAGCCGGCAGGCGCGCCATCACCTTGGCCGGCTCGGGCGTTCGCACTGGATCGGTGACAAAAAAGAGGCTCGGAATTGGAGCGCGCGAGGGGTTTCGCGCCGCCGCGGCGCGGCCTAGCCTCGCGGCCGTCTTCGCCAAAACCCAAACGGCCGCCTGTCCCAATGACCGCTCCCGCTCCGATGGACGCCTCGACACCGGCGTTGCAAGCCGTGCTTGACCGGATGGCCGCGGCCGCGCGCGCCGCCGGCCGCGACCCGGCCGACATCGCCCTGGTCGCCGTGACCAAGACCCAGGCCTGGGAGACCATAGAGCCGATCCTGGCCGCCGGCCAAAGACGTTTCGGGGAGAACCGGGTGCAGGAGGCTGAAGGCCGCTGGGCTGGGCGCGGGGAAGGCCTCGAACTTCGCCTCATCGGGCCGCTGCAGACCAACAAGGTGCGCGATGCGCTGGCGCTCTTCGATGTGATCGAGACCCTGGACCGCCCGAAACTGGCCCGCGGCCTCGCCGGCGAGATCCAGAAGCGCGGCGCGGCGCCCAGGCTCTATATCGAGGTGAATATCGGCGAGGAGCCGCAAAAGGCGGGCGTGGCGCCGGCGGAGGTCGACGGCTTCATCGCGGCCTGCCGCGACGAATTCGGCCTCTCCATCGAGGGCCTCATGTGCGTGCCGCCGGCGGATGAGGAGCCGGCCATGCATTTCGCGCTCCTGGCCAAGATCGCGCGCCGCAACGGCGTCGGCAAACTCTCCATGGGCATGAGCGCCGACTTCGAGACCGCCATCCGCTTCGGGGCCACCTCGGTGCGCGTCGGCCAGGCTCTGTTTGGGGCAAGGGCCAAGGTTTAGTGGCGCGCGCGGCTTTACGCCCGGGGGCCGCGGGGCCATGTTCGGCGCATGGCGCAGCGTAAAACCATTCTGATCGTCGACGACGACCCCGAGCTGCGCGGCGACCTCGCCGAGCAGCTGCGCGAGGAGTTCGACGTCGAGGAGGCCGGGACCGGCGAGGCCGGCCTCAGCGCCGCCCAGGCGGTCAAGCCGGATCTGATCGTGCTCGACGTCAACCTGCCCGACCTGGACGGCCGCGAGGTCTGTCGGCGGCTGAAGGCGGCCGGGGTCAATGCGCCGGTGATCATGCTGACGGCGGCGGCCAGCGACGCCGACACCATCGAAGGGCTCGACGCCGGCGCCAACGCCTATGTCACCAAGCCCTTCCGCTTCAGCGTCCTGCTCGCTCACGTCCGCGCCCAGCTGCGTAGCCATGAGCAATCGGAGGACGCGGTCTTCCGCATCGGGCCCTATGAGTTCCGACCGGCGGCGAAGCTGCTGATCGACGAAAAGGCGCGCAAGATCCGGCTGACCGAGAAAGAGACCAGCATCCTGAAATACCTCTATCGCGCCGGTGAAAAGCCGGTGTCGCGCGAGGAGCTGCTGGCTGAGGTCTGGGGCTATAATGCTGGCGTCACCACCCACACGCTGGAGACCCACGTCTATCGCCTGCGCCAGAAGATCGAACCCGACGCCCAGAGCGCCAAGCTGCTATTGACCGAAACCGGCGGTTACCGGCTGTCGCCGTAGGATCGCATGGGCGCCGATGAGCGTGACGCCGACCTCTTTCGCTGACATCGCCGTCCGGGACTCCGCCGGCGACGGGCCGCCCGTGCTGATGATTCACGGCAATTCATCGTGCAAGGAGGTCTTTCGGCGGCAATTCGACAGTCCGCTCGCCTTGCGCCTGCGGCTGATCGCCATGGATCTGCCGGGACACGGGGCCTCCAGCGACGCGCGAGACCCGGCCAAGGCCTACACGCTGAACGGCTATGCCGACGCCGCCATCGAGGTGCTGGCCGGGCTGGGCGTGTCGCGGGCCACCGTTTTCGGCTGGTCGTTGGGCGGCCATGTGGCGCTGAACATGATTGCGCGCCTGCCCGGCCTGACCGGGGTGATGATCAGCGGCGCGCCGCCCATTCCGGCCGGAATGGAAGGATTCGGCCTGGGCTTTCGGCCGACCGAGCTCGTGGGCCTGAACGGCGCGCGCGACTGGTCGGCGGTCGACGCCGAGACCTTCGCCCGCGCCGCCGCCGCGCCGTTCGAGCCCTTCATGCTTGAGGCCGCGCGCCGCACCGACGGCGCAGCGCGGGAGATCATGATCGCCGACGCCCTGGCCGGCGGGGCCGACGACCAGCGCCGGATCGCCGAGACCGCCGCGGTTCCGCTGGCCATCGTCAACGGGGCCGAGGACGCCTTCATCCATGGCGAGTATTTCGCCACGGTCGCCTACGCCAATCTCTGGGACGGTCAGGTCTACAGCCTGGCGAGCCTCGGCCACGCGCCCTTCTGGGAGGCGCCTGACCGGTTCAATCCCCTGCTTGAGCGGTTCGTGGCCGAGACGGCCGGTTAGATCACCAGATCGGCGGTCACCGGGGCGTGGTCGCTGGGCCGCTCCCACTCGCGCACGGTGTCGTGGACGCGGGCCGCTCCGGGACCGGCGGCGGAGATGGCGTTGCGCAGGCCTGGGCTGGCCCAGAGATGATCGAGCCGAAGGCCGCGGTTCGAGGCGCGGAAATCCTGGGCGCGATAGCTCCACCAGGAGAACAGCTTCTGCGGCTCCGGATAGGCCTCGCGCACCAGGTCGATGAAGCCGCCGGCCTCTTTCAGCGCCGTCATGGCCGCGACCTCGATCGGGGTATGACTGACCACCTTCAGCATCTGGCGGTGGCTCCAGACGTCGTTTTCGCTGGGAGCCACGTTCATGTCGCCAGCGATGATCAGCGGCGTTCGCGGATCGCGCTCGGCCGCCAGGCGGGTCAGCCGCTCATAGAAGTCGAGCTTATGGTCGAACTTGGCGTTGAGGGCGCGGTCGGGGACATCGCCGCCGGCGGGAATGTAGAAGTTCTGCACCTCGATCCCCTCGACCACCACCGAGACGCAGCGGGCATGGCCCTCGCGGCAGACGTCGAGCCTGGGTCCGGGATCGAAAGGCAGACGCGAGGCGATGGCGACGCCGTGCCAGCCCTTCTGACCGCTGATCGCTAGGTGCGGCAGGCCCATCTGCGCGAAAGCCTCGCGCGGAAACTCGCCCTCCTGGCACTTGATTTCCTGCAGGCAGAGCACGTCTGGCGCCTGCTCGGCGACGAAGCGGGCGACCTGATCGATGCGTAGCCGCACCGAGTTGATGTTCCAGGTGGCGAGGCGAAGGCGCATGCGTTCCTGCTAAAGCGCTTTCGGCGCAAAGAAAACGCCCAGGACAAGCCTGGGCGTTAAAGTCGTCTCTCATTCCGCCGCCGGGAGGGGATTGGGTCCGGCGGGGACCAAGGCGGCGGAAGTAACGCCATCGCCTTCATGCGTGCCAAAATTGCCACTGACGGAGGAAAAGTCAAGCGCGCCGATGCAGAAAGCTTGATTGTGACGAAAATGTCTCAATTCGGCGGGGGCAAGGCCGGCCGGTCGTAATAGCTCGGGGGAACGAAAAGCGAGGGCTCCAGCCCCGAGGTCGGGGTCAGAGAGGTCAATCGGATTTGCGTGGTCTGGCCTTCGGCGTCGGTCATGACCCATTCGCTCAGGCGTAAGGGATGGGCCCGGAAGGTCAGAATGATCCGCCCTTGCGCCGGATGGCGCGCATCCCGCGCGGTGATGGCGAAGCCGTCGCCAAGTTGCGTGACGCGGCTGATGAGGACGCCTCGATCCAGGCGCAGATGCTGGCCCAGGACCAGGGCCAGCGGCGTGACCCCCAGCGGATAGCGGTCATTGGTCTTCAGCCGGGGATCGGTGATCGAGACATTGCGGCCGTCCGAGACCACCAGCAGGCTCGACGGCGGATCGTAGGCGAAACGGGCCAGGCCCGGACGTTTCAGATAGAGCTCGCCGGTCGAGACCGCGCCGCGCGAATCCGTCTGCACGAAGCGGCCTTTGAGCTCGTTGAAACCGTCGAGATAGGCCGCGGCCTGAGCAACGAGGGCCTGGTCGTCCGGCGAGAGCGCCTGGTCTTTAGCGGCCGAAGCCGTCTCGGCCGGGCGGGCGGGTGGAGACGCCAGCGCGCCGGCGACCAGGATCAGGGCGGCGCAAGGCGCGCCAAACTTCGACAGGCGGATCAAGGTTTCAGAATCCTCTTCGCGTCGGCAGCGGGCCCCGGCCCGTTCTGTTCGCGCGCATCGGCTCGCAACGCAAGCTTCAGCTGGGCGGCGGCCCAGCCAGGATATCGCGTTTTCCGGCGTGGTTGGCCGGCCCGACCACGCCTTCATCCTCCATCCGCTCCATCAGCGAGGCGGCGCGATTATAGCCGATCTGCAGGCGGCGCTGGATGTAGCTGGTCGAGGCTTTGCGGTCGCGAGTGACCACGGCGACGGCCCGGTCGTAGAGGTCGTCCCCGGAGCCGCCCTCATCGAAACCGCCGCCGTCCAGGTCCTCGCTTTCGAGAACCGCGGTGACGTCTTCAAGATATTGCGGTTGGCCCTGGCTGCGCAGGTAGCGCGCCACGGCCTCGACCTCGCCGTCGGAGACGAAGGGCCCGTGCAGCCGCGTCACCCGGCCGCCGCCGGCCATGTAGAGCATGTCGCCCTGGCCGAGCAGCTGTTCGGCGCCCTGCTCGCCCATGATGGTGCGGCTGTCGATCTTGGAGGTTACCTGGAAGCTGATCCGGGTGGGGAAGTTGGCCTTGATGGTGCCGGTGATCACGTCCACCGAGGGGCGCTGGGTGGCCATGATCAGGTGGATGCCGGCGGCGCGGGCCATCTGGGCCAGGCGCTGGACAGCGCCCTCGATGTCCTTGCCGGCCACCAGCATCAGGTCGGCCACCTCGTCGATCACCACCACCAGATAGGGCATGGGCTCGGGCCGAAGCTTCTCTTCCTCGTAGACCGGGCGGTTCTGCTCGTCGAAGCCGGTCTGCACGGTGCGTACGAAGTGTTCGCCCTTGGCCAGGGCCTCCACCGCCCGTTCGTTGTAGCCCGCCACGTTGCGCACGCCGATCTTCGACATGCGGCGATAGCGGTCCTCCATCTCCTTGACGGTCCACTTCAAGGCCACCACCGCCTTCTTGGGATCAGTGACCACGGGCGCCAAAAGGTGCGGGATACCGTCGTAGACCGACAGTTCCAGCATCTTCGGATCGATCATGATGAAGCGGCACTGTTCCGGGGGCAGCCGGTAGAGGATCGACAGGATCATGGCGTTGACGCCGACCGACTTGCCCGAACCGGTGGTGCCGGCGATCAAGAGGTGGGGCATCTTGGCCAGGTCGGCGATATAGGGCTCGCCGCCGATGGTCTCGCCGAGCGCCAGCGGCAGGGTCTGGCTCTTCTTGTCGTATTCCGCCGAGGCGAGCAGATCGCGCAGATAGACGGTCTCGCGCCGGGCATTGGGCAGCTCGATGCCGATGGCGTTGCGGCCGGGAACGACGGAGACGCGGCAAGCGGCGACGCTCATCGAGCGCGCGATGTCGTCGGAGAGCGCCACGACGCGGGCCGACTTCACGCCTGGGGCCGGCGACAGTTCGTAGAGGGTGACGACCGGGCCGGGGCGGATCTGATCGATCTCGCCGCGGACGCCGAATTCGGCCAACACGCTTTCCAGCATTCGGGCGTTCTGGCGCAAAGCTTCCTCGTCGATGGCCGTCTGCCGCGGCTTGGGCTTGGCCAGCATGGCCAGCTCCGGGAGGCGAAAGCCGCCGGGCTGGGCGAATTCGAACGCGCCCTGGCTCTCGCGCGCCTCGCGGGACGACTCGCGGGGCGGCGGCTTGGGCGCCTTGACCTCGAGCGCTGGGGGCGCGTCGGCGCTGGTCTCGGCGGCCTTGGCCTGGGGTTCAGGCTTTTGCGCCACGGGTTGGCGCCGACGCCGGGCGGGCGCCGCGGCCGGCGCGGCGGGCCGTCGCCAGGTCAGCCAGGCAGTCAGCCTGGCGCGGTCGAGCTTGTGGGCGCCGGCGGCGATGGCCAGGCCGGTGAATCCGGCCAGGCCGAGAATGACCGCCGCCAGTCCGTGCGATGCGGGCGCGTGCAGGGCGGCGATCATGCCGGCGAGGCGGTTCAGCACCAGTTCGCCGACGAACCCGCCCAGGCCGCCGGCCAGCGGCCAATTCACCGGCGGCTGTGGTGCGGCCAGCATGCCGGCCAGGGTAAGCGCGCCGATCAGGCCGCAGAACACGCGCCAGCGGATGCGGCTGCGGCTCTTGCCGGGGTCGCGGGCGACGACGCGGGTGAGGCCCGCCGCCACCATCAGGCCGGCGATCAGCCAGGCGGTGAGGCCGAGGGTCTGCAGGCCGAGATCGGCCGCATCGGCGCCCAACCCGCCGAGGATATTGTGCGCGCGCAGATTCGAGGCGGCGTCGAGGCTCGGATCGGTGACGCGATAGGTTGCAAAGGCGCAGAGCAGGCCGATCCCGAAGGCCGCGACCATGCCGCCGCGCAGGCGCGCGATCGTCGGATGCGTCCAGCCGGCGTGCGCGCTCCTGGCCGCAATCGCCACAGCCGACCTGCGCGCCATTCTGGCCATCGCAAACTTGGTCCCGTTGTAAAATCTCAACCTGGACAAGCTATTGGCCGCAGAGGGTTAAGAGGCGTTTACCTCGCGGCGTGGAATCAAGGGCGGGCGCGAGAAATTTGCGTCTTTATCGCCAGGCCCCCGGCGCGCTAACCTGCGCCCATCATGGATGAAGAACGGTTTATCGGCGGCTGGACGCGCTCCAAGCTCGCCGCGCGCACGGCGCAGGAGCGCTATGCGATCTGGAAGCGGGCGCGCACGCTGAGGACCGCCGACGGCAACCAGCTGGCGCGCGAGATCGAAAGGCTGGGCCTGCCCTATGCCGAGCCCGGCCTTTTGGCGCAGGACGATCCCCTTCGCGAGGCGATGCAGAACATCATGGCGTCGAAGGAGGCGCGGTCGGCCTGCATCGAGGCGACTCTCGACGGTCTGCCGGCCGTTGCGGGCGCCGACGCCCTGTTCCACGAGTCGCTTGGCGTCAACTACCGCCACAATGACGCGGCGATCGCCACCGCACACGCCATGACCGCGCAGCTGATGGGCGAGCTTGGCTATGCCGAGGCGGGCGACAAGGAGCTGCCCAACCGCTACGTCGCCCGCAGCGGCGTCTTCTGGAAGCGCAAATAGCGCCAGACATCGGCTCTGGGGTTTTGCGGGGACAACCACACGCTGCGGCGCCCGGAGCGGTCCGGAAAGGCCGCGTTTCGCCATACGCCATTTGTGGATTAGGTTGACGCTCTCAGAAGACAGGGAGGCGCGTCATGCATCATCAAACGGTTCGGACCGGTCATCGCTCAATCCTATTCGGGGCGGCCATGTTGGCCCTCTCACTCGCGGCGGCCAGCGTCGTGCAGGCTCAGGACGCTGGGCAGCCGGCGGACATGAGTTCCGGCCCCGCCTCCGCAGCGGCGTCCTCGGCGGGCCAGCCCGACAGCCCGGCCAGCCAGAGCGGAATGTCGTCGTCCTCGCAAACGCCGGCGCCGGCCGACTCTGCGCCGGGCGCTGGCGCCCCGGTGACGGTCACGAACGGGCCGGTGCCGGACACCCCGGCCAACCGCGCCGCCGACGGCGGCCCGATGAGCCATGGCGGCCAGAGCACAGCGCCGGCCGGAAACTAACCGGCCAGCACGTCCTTGGGGTCGGCCTCGTTGAGCAGGGGCCGGCCGGTCAGGTAGCGGTCGAGGTTGTCGAGGAAGAGGGTCTCGCCGCGCGGGCCCAGCCCATCGCCGATGGACGAGGCGTGACCGGTCAGCGTCACCCTGGGGTGATCCCAGAAAGGGCTTTGCGCCGGCAGCGGCTCCTCGTGGAACACATCGAGCAGGGCGTGCTCAGGCTTGCCGGCGTCCAGGGCGGCGAGCAGGGCCGGCTCGTCGACGAGATCGCCGCGGCCGACATTGACCAGCATCGAGCCTGGCTTCATCGCGGCCAGGAACTCGGCGTCGGCCATGTTGGCGGTGGCGGGGCTGAGCGGGACCAGCAGCACCACGACATCGGCATCGGGCAATAGCGCTCTGACCTGGTCCGGGCTCGCCATGGCCTGGGCCAGAGGGTGCGAACCGGGCGTGCGGCGAACGCCGGTGATGTGCGCCCCGAATGCCGCCGCGCGAACGGCCACGGCCTGGCCGATGGCGCCGAAGCCGACGATCAGCCAGCGGGTGCGGCCGATTTCGCGATAAGGCAGCCGGGCCCAGTCGCGCTTTTCTTGCGCCGCGCGGCGCTTAGCGCCGTGCTGGAAATGGTCGAGCACGCCCCAGAGCACATATTCCG
The DNA here is from genome assembly GCA_965277425.1 of Caulobacteraceae bacterium. Lineage (GTDB taxonomy): Bacteria > Pseudomonadota > Alphaproteobacteria > Caulobacterales > Caulobacteraceae > Poindextera. Next base: position 575,380 of record CBDICR010000005.1, on the reverse strand, counting down.
CCATGCTGGCGGCCTGGGCGTTGTTGGTGGTCAGCCGCGCACCCTTGGCGACCAGGCGCGCAAAGGCCGGGTTGTCGAACCCGGCCGCGGCGCTCTGCACCCATTTCAGCGCGGGCGCCTTGAGCAGGGCGACGAAAAAGTTGCGCGACGCCGGCGCGCCGAACAGCTCCACCGTCATCCAGCCGATCTCGGGATCGGCGTCGTCGACCGAAACCTCCTGGCCGTTCAGCCGGATGACCCCTTCGGTATCCATGATCAGCAACTCGGCGTCCCGGGCCGTCGCGGGCAACCGGTCCTGAACGCGCTCCAGCGACGGCGCATAGACGAGGATGCGGGTCATCGGTCGGCTCCTTCGGCAAATAAAAAACGGGCGGCCCGTTTTCGAGCCGCCCGTCGTTAGATCACGCAGATGAGGTCGTCAGCCCTATTCGGCCGGCTCGCTCACCGGTTCGGTCTTGGAGAGGTCCGCGCCGGTGGTCTGGTCGACCACCTTCATGGACAGGCGCACCTTGCCGCGATCGTCGAAGCCGAGCAGCTTGACCTTGACGGTCTGGCCCTCCTGCAACACGTCGCCGGGCCGCGCCACGCGCTCGTTGGAGATCTGGCTGACGTGCACCAGGCCGTCCTTGGCGCCGAAGAAGTTCACGAAGGCGCCGAAATCGACCAGCTTGACCACCTTGCCGTCATAGATCTGACCGACCTCGGGCTCCTGGGTGATCGACTTGATCCAGTCCATCGCCGCCTTGATCTTGGCCGCATCGGACGCCGACACCTTGACGATGCCTTCGTCGTTGATGTCGACCTTGGCGCCAGTGGTGGCGACGATCTCGCGGATCACCTTGCCGCCGGTGCCGATCACTTCACGGATCTTGTCGGTGGGGATGGTGAGGGTCTCGATCTTCGGGGCGTATTCGCTGAGCTCCTCGCGGGCGCCGGAAATGGCCTTGGCCATCTCGCCCAGGATATGGATGCGTCCGTCGCGGGCCTGGGCCAGCGCCTTCTTCATGATCTCCTCGGTGATGCCGGCGATCTTGATGTCCATCTGCAGCGAGGTGATGCCGTCGGCGGTGCCGGCGACCTTGAAGTCCATGTCGCCGAGATGGTCCTCGTCGCCCAGGATGTCGGACAGCACCACATAGCCGTCCGGTTCCAGGATCAGGCCCATGGCGATGCCGCTGACCGGCTTATGCATGGGCACCGAGGCGTCCATCATGGCCAGGGACGAACCGCAGACCGTGGCCATGGAGGACGAGCCGTTCGACTCGGTGATCTCCGAGACCAGGCGGATGGTGTAGGGGAACTCCTCCTTGGTCGGCAGCATCGGGCGCACGGCGCGCCAGGCCAGCTTGCCGTGGCCGATTTCCCGGCGGCCGGGAGCGTTCATGCGGCCGGTCTCGCCGACGCTATAGGGCGGGAAGTTGTAGTGGAGCAGGAAGTTTTCCTTGTAGGTGCCTTCCAGAGCGTCGATGAACTGCTCGTCGTCGCCGGTGCCTAGCGTCGCCACCACCAGGGCCTGGGTTTCGCCGCGCGTGAACAGCGCCGAGCCGTGGGCCCTGGGCAGGATGCCGACTTCCGCCACGATCGGGCGGACGACGTCGACATCGCGCCCGTCGATGCGCTTGCCGGTCTTCAGGACGTCGCGGCGCAGGACCGTCGCTTCGCATTCCTTGAAGGCCGCGCCGAACTTGGACGAGTCGTAGCCGTCCGGATTGGCGTCGGACTTGACAAGGCTCGCGGCGGCCTTGGCCTTGGCGACGGAGAGCGCCGCATGGCGGTCGGCCTTGGCCTGCAGCTTGTAGGCGGACTTCAGGTCCTCGCCGACCAGGTCGGTGACCTTGCCGATCAGGCCGGAAATGTCTTCCGCCTGGAAATCCCACGGCTCCTTGGCCGCGTGTTCGGCCAGCTCGACGATCGCATCGATCACCGGCTGCATGCCGCGGTGGGCGAACATGACGCCGCCCAAGACTTCGTCCTCGGTCAGTTCCTGGATCTCGGACTCGACCATCATCACCGCGTCCTGGGCGCCGGCGACGACCAGATCCAGGCGATTGCCCTCGCCGAGTTGGTCGAGGGTGGGGTTGAGCACATACTCGCCGTTGATGAAGCCGACGCGCGCGGCGGCGATCGGGCCCATGAAGGGCACGCCCGACAGGGTCAGAGCCGCCGAGGTGGCGACCATGGCCACGATGTCCGGATCGTTCTCCAGGTCGTGGGCCAAAACGGTGACGACGACCTGGGTCTCATGCTTGAAGCCCTTGACGAACAGCGGGCGGATCGGGCGGTCGATCAGGCGGGAGACCAGGGTTTCCTTTTCGGAAGGCCGGCCTTCGCGCTTGAAGAAGCCGCCGGGGATCTTGCCGGCGGCATAGGTCTTTTCCTGGTAGTTGACGGTCAGCGGGAAGAAGTCGAGGCCCGGCTTCGGCGCCTTCTCGGCGACGACGGTGGCCAGCACGACGGTCTCGCCATAGGTGGCCAGCACCGCGCCATCGGCCTGCCGCGCGATGCGGCCGGTTTCGAGCGTCAGCTTGCGCCCGCCCCATTCGATGGATTTGCGTTTGATATCGAACATTTTGGTTTGGTTCTTTCTCTTGCGCCTCGAGGACCCATTTCCTTGAGGCTGCGGACAGGGGCGGAACGGCTTTTCTCTTCGCGGGTCCGGAAGTCCTCTCCTCTCGACGGGTGAATGAGGACCTTTTCGCGGCCCCCGGCGTCTATGCGGGTCTTGACCCGCTCCAATCGCCGCCGACCCGTCTCGGCCGCGAGCGAAACTCTAGTGTATCACACCCGCTTTCGCAGGCGGCTCGTCTCTAGCGGCGCAGGCCCAGGGTCTCGATCAGCGCCTGGTAGCGTCCGGCATCGGACGATTTCAGGTGATCGAGCAGGCTGCGGCGCTGGGAAACCATCATCAGAAGGCCACGACGTGAGTGGTTGTCCTTCTTGTGCATCTTGAAGTGCTCGGTGAGGTTGGCGATCCGTTCGGACAGGATGGCGACCTGCACCTCGGCCGAGCCGGTGTCATGCGGCGTCCGCGCATGGGTCGTGATCAGCTCAGCCTTGCGTTCGGCTGTAATCGACATCGGGGTCTCCGTAGCTAAAGGTTGAACACACGGACCGGGCGTAGTTGCCCTGCCCTGATCTCGCAGATCGAGACCGGCCCACCTCCATGCGTCGCCAAAACGGTGCGGGACGCGAACCCCGCCCCATCGGGAGCAGAGAGCCGCGTCCTTAGCGTTTCGATCTGTCTGGGAAGCAGAACGATCGGTCGCCCTTGCGAGAGCCTGAAAGCGTCTTCGGTGGTCACGGCCAGCGCCGGGATGTCGTCCAGCGCGGTCTCGACCGGAGATAGAGCCTCCAAGCCAGCGTCCCTATGGCACAGATCCTCGAGATGTTCCAGCGTCACCGCGCGCCCGTCGGTGAACGGCCCCACGCGGGTGCGCCTGAGCGCCGAGACGTGGCCGCAGGCGCCGAGCGCCGCGGCCAGATCGCGCGCCAGGCTGCGGACATAGGTTCCCTTGCCGCAGACGATCTCCAGTTCAGCATGGTCGAGGTCCGGAGCGCCCAGAACCCGGGCCGAATGGATGGTCACCCTTCTGGCCGTCAACTCGAACGCGACCCCCGCTCTGGCCAAGTCATAGGCGCGGTCGCCATCGACCTTGATGGCGGAAAAGGCCGGCGGGACCTGTTCGACCTCGCCGACGAAGGCGGGCAGCGCCTCGGCGAGCGCCTGCGGCGACGGCCGAGCCTCGGAGATTGCCGTGATCGCGCCGTCGCGGTCGAAACTGGCGGTGTTGGCGCCCCAGGCGATGGTGAACCGATAGGCCTTGTCGGCGTCAATCAGGAAGGAGACGGTCTTGGTCGCCTCGCCGAGCGCGATCGGCAGCACGCCGGTGGCCAGCGGGTCGAGCGTGCCGGCGTGGCCGGCCTTCTGCGCCTCGTAGGCGCGCCGTACGCGGCCGACGGCCTGGGTCGACCCCAGCCCTTCCGGCTTGTCGAGCACCACCCAGCCGTTGACGGGCAGCCCCTTGCGCCTACGCCCCATCGTCGGGCTCGAGGTCCTGCGCCACCTTCGGGTCGTGGAACAGGCGCTCCATGCGCTGAGCCTCCGCAAAGCTCTCGTCGTGGACGAATTTCAATTCCGGCGTGAAGCGCAGCTCGATGGCGTGGCCGAGCCGGCCGCGCAGGAAGCGGGCGCAGCGGTTCAGGCCGGCGGTCACTTCGGCGGCATGCTCGCCGCCGAGCGGCTCGATGAAGCACAGGGCGTGTTTCAAGTCGGGTGAGACGCGCACCTCCGTCACGGTCACGGAGACCCCGGCCAGGGCGGGATCGGCCAGGTCTTCGTCGCGGAAAACCTCCACCAGCGCGTGGCGAACGACCTCGCCGGCGCGCAGCTGGCGCTGGCTGGGACCGGCGGGGCCTTTGCGGGCGGCGGGGCGTTCGGTGAATTTTGCGTTGCGGGGCATGGGCTTGGCCGAAAGGGCAGGCTCACTAGCCGGACGCGCCCATCCTGTCCAGCACAGCATTGCCTCTCGAAATGCGCGCCGGACAGAGGCATGGTGTCTCGCCCAGGCCCGTCGGGGACCGGCCAGAAGGATAAAGCGCTCGCCTTGAACCGCCGCCGCGCCATCATCGGGCTTGTCCTGGCTTGCGCCGGTCTGGGCGCCGCCGCTGACAGCCAGCCCGTGCTGCGGCCGCCCTTCTTCGGCCTTGTCAGGCCAAGGCCCGCGCCGCCGCTGGTCTTCGCCTATCACGGCTGGAGGCTGGATGCGGCCCGAACGGCGCGCGTCCAGCCCGCCGACAAGACCGTCCGCGCGGTCGAGGCTCAGCTGGACCTGGTCGAGCACGCCGGGCTAAGGCCGGACGTGCTGACGCTGATGCGGAGCGTCCCCATCGTGGTCGTCGCCGACAAGCGCGAAGAGGTCAGCTATTCACGGGCCTTTGGCGTCGTCCTCAACGCCCGGCGGCTGGAGCCGAAGAAGCCGGTCGCCCTGCTCGGCCTGTTGCAGGCCTATCTCGATCGCGGCCTGCCCGGCGGCCTGGCCAATCCGGATATCGACCGTTATCGCCGCGAGGCGCTGGCCGCCCATGTCTGGCCGAAGACCGCGCTGATGCTGCAGAGCGACGCAGACTTCTTCGCCATGACCGCCGGGACCTATCTGGTCGGCGCCACCACCCGCGAGCCCTATACCCGCGCGCACCTGCTCAAGACCCAGCCGGCCTATTATCAGTGGCTGGCCAGGCTGTTCGACGGCGGCGCCGCGCGACGTTAGCGGGCCACGGCGCCGGAGATCAGAAGCCAGATCAGGGCGATCATCAGCGCGATGATGGACAGGCCCGAGACGACGAAGGACAGGGTCCGCCAGGGCTGTTTGCCGCCGAGGTAGGCGATCGAGTGGACGATCCTCGCCAGGGTGAAGATCGTGAACAGGCTGATCGCGACCACGTACGACCCGCCAGCGAGCACAAAGGCCAGGCCCAGCAGCAGGAAGGGATAGATGGTCGCCTGGGCGTTGGCGTGCGCCCGCAATATGCGGGCGACGGCCGGCGGATCGTGCGGGTGGAGTTCGGCGCCGAACCGGGCGGCGTCCTCGGGATTGATGGCGATCCCGCCCCTGGCGCGCGCCACACCGCTATAGACCCAGAGAAAAAGCAGGTTGGCGCTGAGCACCAGGCAGGTGGTCGAGTAGGCGACAAGGGCCGGGCCGTTCGGGTCGCTGAACATCTTGGGCTCCTCCACGGGCCTCTGGCCTTTGCCGCGGCCGATCTTCTTTTCAAGGACGAACGCTACTGAACCTCACCGACATTGACGCGGATTGTCGTCCGAGTCGCGGTCTAAAGCCGCTTCGATGGTCTCGCCTCATCCTGGACACGCCGTGATCGCGTCCGGAGTCTCGGGATTGGCCGATATTGGCGCCAGCGCGGCGATGCGCCAACTCTCTCGTCGCTCTCGAACATCGTTTCGATCTCGCGAACGGGTTAGGGGTGACGCCCCAGCTCTCACGGGGCCGGGTTTCGAACGCAGACGGCCGCCCGAGACGCGGCGGCGGATAGACCTTTACAAGCAAGCGGGACTTGACCGGCCGACATGACCACAGCCGAACCTGCAAAGACCTCAAAGGACGCAAGGCGCCCCGAGCGCTGGGCGGCGCTGGCGGCGCTGGGCATCGTCTATGGCGATCTGGGCACCAGCCCGCTCTACGCGCTGCAGACCGTGGTGCAGGCGACGGGCGGACGCTTCACCGCCGAGAGCGCCTTGGGCGTCCTGTCGCTGATCGTCTGGACCCTGATCATCACCATCTCGATCAAATACTGTCTGTTCGTCATGCGCGCGGACAACCACGGCGAGGGCGGCATCCTGGCGCTGATGTCGCTGGTCGGGGCCAACAGCTTCAAAGGCTGGGGCAAAGTCATGGCGGTGATGGGCCTTTTGGGCGCGGCCCTGCTCTATGGCGATGGCGTCATCACGCCAGCCATTTCAGTGCTGAGCGCCCTTGAGGGCGTCAATGTCGTCACCAGCGCGCTCAAACCCTTCATCATGCCCGTCGCCGTCGGGATCTTGGTGGTCTTCTTTGCCGTTCAGCGGTTTGGCACAGCCAAGATCGGCGGCGCCTTCGGGCCGATCATGCTGGCCTGGTTCGTCGTCATCGGTGTCCTCGGACTGACCGGGATCATTCGCCATCCGGGCGTTCTCGCCGCCGTCGATCCAAGGCGCGCGATCGGCTTCCTGGCCTATAGCGGCGGCGGCGGGCTTCTCGTCCTTGGCGGGACCTTCCTCTGCATCACCGGTGGAGAGGCGCTCTATGCCGATATGGGGCATTTCGGCGCCGGCCCCATTCGCCTGTCCTGGTACGCGATCGTGCTGCCGGCGCTCTTGCTCAGCTATGCCGGTCAGACCGCGCTGCTGATCCACAAGGGCGTCATCCAGGGCAATCCGTTCTTTCAGCTTGCGCCGACCTGGGCGGTCTATCCGCTGGTGGCTCTGGCCACCATCGCCACCATCATCGCCAGCCAGTCCATCATCACCGGCTCGTTCTCGATGACGCGGCAGGCCATGCAGCTTGGTTGGCTGCCCGGCTTCCATATTCGCCAGACCTCCGACGAGGTTTACGGCCAGATCTACGTGCCCGTCGTGAACTGGATGATGATGGCGGCGACCGTCGGGATAACGGTCGCGTTTCGCAGTTCCGACCGGTTGGCCGGCGCCTACGGCACAGCCGTTTCGACCACCATGCTGCTCACGACCTGTCTGCTTTTTGTCGCCATGATCAAAGTGTGGCGTTGGTCGATCTGGACCGCAGCCCCGATCGCGGCCGCCTTCCTGATTGTCGATACCGGCTATTTCAGCGCCAATCTGCTCAAAATCGCCGATGGCGGCTGGCTGCCGCTGACGCTCGGCGGGATCATCTTTTTCATCATGCTGACCTGGCGCTCCGGCATCGACGCCGTGCGCGCGAGCATGGCCAACGCGTCCAGGTCGCCGGAACGCTTTCTCGCCGATCTCAAGGCCGGCAAGATTCCCCGCGTGCCCGGCACGGCGATCTTCCTGACCAGGACCTATCAGAAGATTCCGCCGCTGATGATCGATCACGTCAAACACATGGGGGCGCTGCACGGTTCGGTGATCGCGCTGACCGTCCGGTTCGAAGAGCCGCCTCGCATCAAAAGCCACGAGCGTTGCACGGTCGAGCCGATCGGCGAGGGCATCTGGAGCGTGACCATCCGGTTCGGATTTGTCGAAATTCCCGATCTCGCCGCGGCCCTGAAGCGCGTGAAGGGGCTGGACCGCTCGATCGACCTCGACAAGGCGGTCTATTTCGCAACTCGCGATCTCATCGTCGCCAAGCCGGGCGCTTCGCTGCTCTCACGTCTGCGCCTGCCGCTGTTCGCCTTTCTCTACCGCAATGCGGTCAAGGTGGTCGATCGCTTCAGCCTGCCGCCGGAAAACGTGGTGGAGATCGCACGCCAGATCGAGATCTAGGCGGATTTGGCCTAAAGCCCCTTGGGTAGGCGCAGCAGCGAGCGGTCGCCTTCGAAGGCGGTCAGCCGCCAGACGCCGCCCTCGTCGGTGAAGTCGAAGATGCACGGCCCGTCGCGCTTTTTCGGCACGCAGACATGGTCGGCGTCGATGGGCTTCAGCGCCTGGGCGATGACCAGGGTGTTGGGGATCGGCCGGTCGGGCGAATAGCCGAACTCGGCCGCCGCGGCGCGAAACACCTGCGGCTGCACCAGGTTGTCCACCGCGAAGTTGACCAGCGGCTGGCCGACCGCCGCCGCCAGCGCGCCCAGGTCGCCGCCGCGCCCGGCGTCCGCCATCAAGCGCGTGCGCAGCTGGGCCTTCAGCGCCGGGCGGTCGACATGCGCGTCGAAACTGGCCTGGTCGTCGTCGCGGATCGACAGCAGGAAGGCGTGGATGTCGCTGCCGGCGCTGAGCTGGGTGGCCCCGGCGCAGGCCTGGGCCAGGACCGCCAGCGCAACGAGGATGACGAGCCGGATGCGCGTCATGGAGACTCCTTCTTAAGCGCCGGTCCGGGATTTGAAAAAGGCGATCACGCGCTCCTCCACATTTTTGGTCGGCGTGCCGGCCCGGTCGTCGAGGTGCAGGGTAAGCACCGAATGCGGCTGCATTCCGGTCCCCTGCAGGGCGTCTTCGTCGGCCATCTCGATGGCCTCGAACCTGTCGCCGAACTCACGTTTCAGGGTTTCGAACCGCGCTTCGGGCGCCAAGCCGTCGCCCTGGAAACGCAGGCCGATCATCGAGAGATCCTCCTCGTCGAAGCGCCGCCTGGCGCAGGCGATCTCGGCCGGCGACACATCGATCGCTCGGGCCTTGTCCTTGCCGAATATGGGCTGCGACGGTTGCGAGAGCACGGGCGCGACCACGGCGGGCTCGGTCATCATGGCCAGGGCGAAGCCGCCGGTGAAGCACATCCCGACCGCGCCGACGCCCTTGCCGCCGCATTCGCCGTGCGCCTGGCGGGCCAGCGCGCGCAGCCAGTCGACGATCGGGCTCGACCCCTTGCCCGCCCAGACCTGGAACTCGCGGCGGATGCAGATCCCGGCGACGATCTCGCCGATCGCATAGGGCATGGACACCGGCTTGCCCGGCTTGCCGAACAGGCTGGGCAGGAAGACCGTCATGCCCGCCGCGGCCACGTGGTCGGCGAAGCGGACGACGCCGGCGTGCAGGCCGGGGATTTCGTGGATGATGATCACCGCCGGACCGGCGCCGCGCCGGAACACCTCGCGGGTCCAGCGGCCGTGACTGAACTGAAAAGGCCGGTAGTCCGCCAGCACATCTCGATCGGCCATGTCGCGCCTCCCTTGGCGCACGAGCCTATCCGAAACCGACGGGCGGCGTCAGTAGCGGTGGTTGGCCGGCGCGTCGTTGAAGCGGTCGCTGCGATCGGGTTGCGGCAGGTCGGGGGGCCCGACCGACCACTGGCCGTGGAAGCTGTAGTCGAGGGTTATGCAAAGCCGGCTGGTATCGGTTTTCGGGTCGTGACCGAGGGCATGGATGCGCAGAGGCTCATCGACCCTGATCGGCCCGAAGGCCAGGAAGGCGCGGTCGGCGCCCGGGCAGAGCGCGCGGATCAGGGCGCGGCCGTCGCCCTTGGGCTCGATCTCGTAGAGGGCGCGCTCATGGGCGTTCGGTCCGATCAGGGCGGAAAGGCCGGTGTGACCAAGCTCGGTCTCGGAGGCGGGCTTCACGTCGGCCGATCCGACGTCGTTGGTCTCCACGATCTGCAGCACCCGCGTCGACATCAGCGACCGGTCGAAGATGAAGGTCAGGCCCGACTCGGTCATCTGCTCGGTGAGCGGATTGGCGGAATCGTAGGAATAGATGTGTTTGGCCGCCGCGGCGGGTCCGGCGAGCGCCAGGCTGGCCACACCGGCCGCCGCCGCCAAACCTGCAAGTCTCGGCATGGAGACTCCTTCTGAGCCGACGCGCTATTGCGGCGCGCACTTAGCGATCCGATATCGACCTTATAAGGGCAAGCGGGAAACGGGCGAGGATGCAGCAGAAAAACGCCACGGTCGCGGTCGTCGGGGCCGGAGACTACATAGGCTCGGCCATCGCCGAGCGGTTCGCGGCCGAGGGCTATGCCGTCTTCGCCGGCCGCCGCAACGGCGATCAGCTGGCGCCGCTCAAGGCCAAGATTGAGGCGGCCGGCGGACGATGCGAGGCCCGCACGCTGGACGCCCGCTCAGAGGCGGCGGTCGCCGCCTTCCTGGCCGAGGCCGACGCCCGCGCCCCGCTCGAGGTCTGCATCTTCAATGTCGGCGCCAACGTCAACTTTCCGATCGTCGAGACGACCGAGCGGGTGTTCCGCAAGGTCTGGGAGATGGCGTGCTACGCCGGCTTCCTTACCGGTCGCGAGGCCGCCAAGCTGATGCTGGCGCGCGGCTCAGGCTCCATCTTCTTCACCGGCGCCACGGCCTCGATGCGCGGCGGCAAGGGCTACGCCGCCTTCGCCGCCGCTAAGTTCGGCCTGCGCGCCGTGGCCCAGTCGATGGCGCGCGAGCTTGGGCCGCAGAACATCCATGTTGCGCATCTGGTCATCGATTCCGGCGTCGACACCGCCTTCGTTCGCGGTCGGATCGCCGCCGCCCAAGGGCCGGAAGCGGCCGAGCGGCTCGAGCCCGACCGGCTGATGGAGCCGACCTCCATCGCCGAGGCCTATTGGACCCTGCACCAGCAATCGCGCGACGGCTGGACCCAGGAGCTCGACCTCAGGCCCTATGCGGAGGCTTGGTGATGGCGCACGTCGCCTTCTATTTCGATTTCGGCAGCCCGAACGCCTATCTGAGCCACAAGGTGATCCCGGGAATCGAGGCGCGCACGGGCGCGAAATTCGACTACGTCCCGGTTCTGCTCGGCGGTCTTTTCAAGCTCACCGGCAACCGCTCGCCAGCGGAGGCCTATGCCGGCATCAAGAACAAGCTCGCCTATGAGGGGCTGGAGACCCGGCGTTTCGTCGGCAGGCACGGCCTGACCGAATACAGGCCCAACCCCTTCTTTCCGGTCAACACGCTGAAGATCATGCGCGGCGCGGTCGCCGCCCAGCGCCAGGGCGTGTTCGCGCCCTATGTCGAGGCGGTCTTCCATCACATGTGGGAGGCGCCCAAGAAGATGGACGATCCGCAGGTGATCGCCGACGCGCTGACCGAGTCCGGTCTCGATGCGGCGCGGCTGATGGCCGGAACCGAGGAGCCCGAGGTGAAACAGGCCCTGCTCGACAACACGACAAGGGCCTTCGAAGCGGGCGCCTTCGGCAGCCCAAGCTTCCTCGTCGATGGCGAACTCTATTTCGGCAAGGACCGCCTGCGCGACGTCGAAGAGGCGATCACCAGCGGCTAAAGCGTGCGCTGGATCTCTTCGACGGTGAAGCACTCGATCACGTCGCCAACCTTGATGTCCTGGAAGCCGAAGTTCATGCCGCATTCCTGGCCGGACTGGACCTCGTTGACCTCGTCCTTGAAGCGCTTGAGGGTCTGCAGCGTGCCGAGTTCCAGGGTGACCACGTCGTCGCGGATGATCCGCACCCGGGCGCCCTTGCGCACCACTCCGTCGGTGACGCGGCAACCGGCGACCTTGCCGACCTTGGAGATGTCGAACACCTCCAGCACCCGCGCATTGCCCAGCAGGGTTTCGCGCTGGATCGGCGACAGCATGCCCGAGAGCACGGCTTTGATGTCGTCGAGCAGGTCGTAGATGATCGCGTAGTAGCGGATCTCGACGCCTTCGCGCTCGGCCAGCTCGCGGGCCTGTTTCGAGGCGCGGACGTTGAAGCCGATCACCGGCGCGCCCAGCCCCTTGGCCAGCATGACGTCGCTCTCGTTGATCGCCCCGGCGGCGGAGTGGATGATCCGCGCCCGCACCTCGTCTGTGGAGATCTTGTCCAGCGAGCCGACGATGGCCTCGGCGGAGCCTTGCACGTCGGCTTTGATGATCAGCGGCAGCTCCGAGACCTTCTTGTCCTGCAGCTTGGCCATCATGTCGGCCAGCGAGGCGCCCGGCGCGCCGGTGGGGGCGACGGTCCGCTCGCGCTTCTGGCGGATGCGGTAGTCGGTCAGTTCGCGCGCGCGCGCCTCGTTCTCGACCACGGCGAAGGGCTCGCCCGGATCGGGCGTGCCGTCCAGGCCGAGCACTTCGACCGGCTCGGACGGACCGGCCTCGCCCACCTGCTCGTCGCGTTCGTTGATCAGCGCCCGCACGCGGCCCCAGTTGGAGCCGGCGACGACGATGTCCGACCGCTTCAACGAGCCGCGCTTGACCAGCACGGTGGCCACGACGCCGCGGCCGCGGTCGAGCTTGGCCTCGATCACCACGCCGTCGGCGTCGCGATCGGGATTGGCCCGCAGATCCATGACCTCGGCCTGCAGCAGAATGGCCTCAATCAGATGGTCCAGGCCGAGCTTCTTGGTGGCCGAGACCTCGATGGCCTGAGTGTCGCCGCCGAGGGATTCGACCACGATCTCGTGCTGCAGAAGCTCGTTGATCACCTTGGTCGGATCGGCGTCGGGCTTGTCGATCTTGTTGATCGCCACGATGATCGGGGCGCCGGCCGCCTTGGCGTGATTGATCGCCTCGATGGTCTGCGGCATCACCCCGTCGTCGGCCGCCACCACCAGCACCACGATGTCGGTGACGTTGGCGCCGCGGGCGCGCATGGCGGAGAAGGCCGCGTGGCCGGGGGTGTCGAGGAAGGTGACGCGCTCGCCGTCCTTCAGCCGCACCTGATAGGCGCCGATGTGCTGGGTGATGCCGCCGTGCTCGCCGCCGGCGACGTCGGTGGCGCGCAGGGCATCGAGCAGGCTGGTCTTGCCGTGGTCGACGTGGCCCATCACGGCCACCACTGGCGGGCGCGGCAGCAGGTGGTCGTCGACGTCCTCGGCGCCGATGAAGCCTTCTTCGACGTCGGACTCCGATACGCGGCGCACGGTATGGCCGAATTCAGTCGCCACCAGCTCGGCGGTGTCGGAATCGATCACGTCGTTGATCTTCAGCATCAGGCCCTGACGCATCAGGAATTTGATGATCTCGACGCCGCGCGTGGCCATGCGCCCGGCCAGATCCTGAACGGTGATGACGTCCGGAATGACCACTTCGCGGGCGACCTTGGCCTGCTCCTGACCGCCGCCCTTGCGGCGTTCGCGCTCGCGTTCGCGGGCCCGGCGGACCGAGGCCAGGCTGCGCATGCGTTCGACGGCTTCGTCGTCGTTGCCGGCGACGGCCTGGATGGTGAGGCGGCCCTCGCGGCGCTGCGGGGCGCCCTTGACGCGGCTGACCGCCTTGCCGGGCGCGCCCTTGCCGCGGCTCGTCGCGCCGCCGTCGTCGTCGTCGTCCGGACGTCGGTCGAGCAGGGCGCCGCCGGGACGAGGCGCCTGGCGTGTGGCGCGCTGGATTTCTGGGCCCGCGGGCGCGGGCTCCGGCCGACCCATGCCAGGCGCGCGCGGGCCACGCGCGGCGGCGCCATCGCGGCTCGGCGCCGGTTTGGGCGCCAGGGCGGAATAGCGCACGGTCTCGCCGGCGCGTTGTGGACGCTCAGTAGGGCGCTCGCCGGTCGGGCGGGCTTCGCGCGGCGGCGCGCTGGGCCGATCGCTTTCCGCACGCCGGCCATAGGACGGGCTGGGCGAGCGTTCGGGGCGGTAGGTGGTGGTTGAGACGCGCTCGTCGCGCCGCCCAGGCTCGCGCTCGGGCCGAGGTTCGGGACGCGGCTCGGTCCGGGCGGCAGGCGCGACGGCGCGGACGGGTTCGGGCGCTCGCTCGACAGGACGCTCCACCGGCGCACGCGCCACGGGCGCGGCCGGCGCCGCCTCGACGGCCGGCGCCGGCGGGGCGGCTTCCGCGACGGGCGCAACCGGCGCTGCGGCGGCGGCCTCGGCCGCGCGGCGGCGGGCTTCCTCCTCGGCGCGGGCCGCCTTTTCCTTGGCGGTTTCAGCCTCGCGGCGCTCGGCGTCGATCCGCGCGGCCTCGAGGACGCGCTGACGGGCGCGCAGCTCTTCGGCGGAGAGATTGAGGTTGGGGCTGGTCGGCGCCGCCGGACGCGGCGCGGTCGGGACCGGCGTTTCGCGCGGCCGCACGTCGAGCGCGGCGCGCTTTTCCGCCGCCGAGGGGCCGCCAAGGCCGCCAACGCCGCCGGCAGGCGCATCGACGCGCCGCCGCTTGGTCTCGACCACGACGGTCTTCGAGCGGCCATGGCTGAAGCTCTGCTTCACCGTACCGGCGCTGACCGCGCCGGGGCGCGGCTTGAGCGTCAGGGGCGCACGCAGTCCGCCGGCTCGGTTGTTGTTTTCGTCGTTGGCGTCGCTCATCCGTCGCTTTTACTCAAAACCTGCCCGGCCCCGACTTGAAGGATCGGGCGCGTGGGTTGCATTGCGCGTCCATAGGCGAACGCGGGCGGTGCGGCCGGAGCCGCCTCGCCTTAACGTTCAAGGCTCCTCGCGCCAACTCTGAGGAAGGAGCGGACGAAAGCCCGAAAATCGCTCGACATCAACTGTCCAGCGCTCGGCGCCTCGTCCCGCAAGGAAGGCGAGGTGTATCACATTTTCAGCCCCCAAGGCCAAACCCAATTCGCCTGACGTAAAGGCGGCGAGAACGCGGGGCGGATTGGGTCGTCTTTCGGCGAGGCCGACGAGCTTGCGCCGACCGTCCGCCGCGCCGTCCGTGGCTTCGATCAGCCACGCCGCCTTGTCCGTGGCGATGGCGGCGCGAACCTTCTCGAAACCGGAAGTAAGCGCCCCGGCGCGCCGCGCAAGACCCAGGCCAGCCAGAATCCGCGCGGCCAGCAACCGCTCGACCAGATCGGCGAGGCCCGGGCCGGCGGAAAGCCGGGTCTTGGCCGCGCGTGAGAAACCGCCCTTGGCGGCGGCCGCCTCGATCGCCGCCCGGCTCGCCGCGACCCAGAGGCCGCGCCCCGGCAGCTTGCAGGCCAGGTCCGGCGTCACGATCCCGTCAGGCCCGGCGACGAAGCGGACCAGATTCGCCTCGTCCATCACCTCGCCGGAGACGAGATCGCGCCGTTCGCGGTGGGCGATCGCGTGAGTTGGGGCGTGGGTCAGATTCAGGCGCCTTCGCTCGCCTCGGCTAGACCCGCGTCGTCTTCGGCGAATTCGCCGTCGATCATTTCCTCAGGCTCGGGCTCCGGGTCCGGCTCGATCCAGCCCATGGCGATGCGTGCGCGCATGATCAGGGCCTCGGCCGCCTCCGGCGTCAGGGTGAAGCTTTCAAGCACGCCGGGCTCGCGCACCCGCTCGCCATCCTTGTTTTCGAACCAGCCGCGCAGATCGTCCGGCACCAGGCCGGCCAGGTCCTCGACGCTCTTCACCTCGCCTTCGCCGAGCGCGACGCTCATCGGCAGGGTGACGCCCTCGATCTCCAGCAGGCCGTCCTCGACGCCCAGTTCGCGGCGCTTCTCGTCGTATTCGGCCGCTTCCTTTTCCAGGAAGTCGCGGGCGCGGGCCTGCAGCTCCTCGGCGGTGTCCTCGCCGAAGCCCTCGATGGCGGCGATCTCGGATGCGTCGACATAGGCGACGTCCTCGACCGTGGCGAACCCCTCGGTGACCAGCAGCTGGGCGATGACCTCGTCGACGTCCAGCGCCTCCTGGAAGAGCTGGGTGCGCTCGGCGAATTCGCGCTGGCGACGCTCGCTCTCCTGGCTTTCGGTCATGATGTCGATCTGCCAGCCGGTCAGCTGGCTGGCCAGGCGGACATTCTGACCGCGCCGGCCGATGGCCAGGGACAGCTGTTCGTCGGGAACCACGACCTCGACCCGTTCGTCCTCCTCGTCCATCACCACCTTGGAGACTTCGGCGGGCGCCAGCGCATTGACCAGGAAGGCGGCCTCGTCCGGCGACCAGGGGATGATGTCGATCTTCTCGCCCTGCAGCTCGGCGACCACCGCCTGCACGCGGCTGCCGCGCATGCCGACGCAGGCGCCGACCGGGTCGATGGAGCTGTCGTTGGAAACCACCGCCATCTTGGCGCGGCTGCCGGGATCGCGGGCGATGGCGCGGATCTCGATGACCCCGTCATAGACCTCCGGGACCTCCTGGGCGAACAGCTTGGCCATGAAGCCGCCGTGGGCCCTGGACAGCATGATCTGCGGGCCCTTGGCCTCGCGGCGGACGTCGTAGATGTAGCTGCGGATGCGGTCTCCGACCTGGAAGTTCTCGCGCGGGATGGCCTGGTCGCGGCGCACGACGCCTTCGCCGCGGCCGAGGTCGACGACGATATTGCCGTATTCGACTCGCTTGACCGAGCCGTTGACGATCTCGCCGACGCGATCTTTGAACTCTTCGTATTGGCGCTCGCGCTCGGCGTCGCGCACCTTCCCGGTCACCACTTGGCGGGCCATTTGCGTCTGCACCCGGCCGAACTCGAAGGGCGGCAGCACCTCGGTATAGGTCTTGCCGACCACGGCCTCCTTGTCGTCCAGCTTGGCGTCGGCCAGGCTCTTGAAGGCGTAGGTGTTTTCGATCGGCTCCTCGTCGTCGACTACGGTGACCACCCGGGTGATTGTGGTCTCGCCGGTCTTCTGGTCGATGTGGACGCGGATGTCGTGCTCGGCGCCGTAGCGGCTGCGGGCGGCCTTTTGCACCGCCTCCTCGATCGCCTCGATGACGATCTCCCGCTCGATCGACTTCTCGCGCGCCACGGCGTCGGCGATCTGCAGGAGTTCGAGACGGTTGGCGGAAATGCCGCTGAGGGCCATGGGATTTACTCCGGGTTTGCGCCCTGCGGCGCCTGTTCGTGTTGAAGCTTGTCTTGGTGTTCAAGTCTGGCGGCGCGCTGCTCGGCGCCGCGTTTGAGGAGCTTGTCGGTCAGGGCGAGCTTGGCCTCGGTGATCCAGGAAAAGGGCACCAGCGCGGTCTCGTCCTCGCCCTCCAGGTCGATGGCGACATTGTCGCCCTCGACGCCGGCCAATTCGCCCTTGAAGCGTTTGCGGCCGTCGGCCAGCCGGTCGAGCTCAAGCCGGGCCTCGAAGCCTTCATAGGCGGCGAAATCCTTCAGCCGCGTCAGGGGGCGGTCGACGCCGGGGCTGGACACCTCGAGCAGATAGTCGCCCTCGATCGGGTCGGCGGCCTCGAGCACCTCGCCGATGGCGCGGGAGAGCTTGACGCAGTCCTCGACATTCATGTCGCCGTGCGCGTCCTCGGCCATGATCTGCAGCCGCCTGGACACGGTCCCGCCCGTCAGGCGCACGCGCACGATCTCATAACCCATCGCCTCGGCGATCGGATCAATGAGCTCCAAGACGGAGCGGTCTTCACGCGTCTTGCCGCGCAAATCAGGTCCTCGAACCAACAAAAAAGCGGCTGGCCTTTTGGGCCGCCGCTCGAAAACGCCATCCAGCGCTAACGATCGATGTGAAGGACAATATAGGCCGAGGCCGCCGACCGCGCCAGCCCCTTTCGACTCACTGTGGCTAGCTCGTGATCTGTCCGGAGTTTGTAGCTCGTGAAGTGTCCGGTTTCTTTCGCCTCTGGAATGAGGGGCTGGAATGGACCGGGCGCGGATCAACGAGAGCATACGCAGGATGCGGTTTGAGGAGCTGTTGGATCGCCATGAGCGGGGCGAGCTTGGCCAGGAGGCGGCGGCGGAGATGTTGGGGATCAGCGAGCGGACGTTCCGGCGCTGGCGCGACCGGCTGCACGACGAAGGGCCGGCCGGCTTGGCCGATCGTCGCTTGCGGCCATCGAGCCGGCGCGCGGCGAAGGCGGAGATTGAGCGAATGCTGGGGCTGTATCGGGCGCACTATGGCGACTTCACGGTGCAGCATTTCCACGAGCAGTTGGTGAAGCGGCACGCCTACAAGCTGGGCTACACGGTGACCAAGGTCTGGCTGCAACGGTCGGGGTTGGTCCGGGCGGCGCCGAAGCGCTCGGCGCACCGCAAGAAGCGGCCCAGGCGGCCGATGGTTGGCATGATGCTGCACCAGGACGCCTCGATGCACGCCTGGCTGCCGGGCGACGGGCGCAAGTACGATCTGGTGGTCACCCTGGATGACGCCACCAGCGCCATCTATTCGGCCTTCCTGGTCGACGAGGAGGGCACGGTCTCCACCTTTCGCGGCCTGAGCGAGGTGATCGAACGCCATGGGCTGTTCTGCTCGCTCTACACCGACCGTGGCAGCCACTATTTCTTCACACCCGAGGCCGGCGGCAAGGTCTCCAGGACGGCGCTGACCCAGGTCGGCCGGGCCCTGGCCCAGCTCGGCATCGAGCACATCGCCGCCTATTCGCCCCAGGCGCGCGGACGCTCGGAGCGAGCCTTCCTCACCCTTCAGGACCGCCTGCCCAAGGAACTGGCCCTGGCCGGCATCACCGGCGTCGACGCCGCCAATCGTTGGCTCGCCGAGACCTATATCGGCGAGCACAACGCCCGTTTCGCCGTCCCGGCCGAGCAGGAGGGCTCGGGCTTCGTGGCCGATCACGCCGGCCTGGCGCGCGAAATCCTCTGCGTCCAGGAAGAGCGCACCGTCGGCAACGACAACACCGTCAGGTGGAAGACCCTGCGCCTGCAGCTGCCGCCCAGCCGGCTCAGACCCCATTTCGTCAAGACCAGCGTCCGGGTCCACGAATACCCCGACGGCTGCATCGCCATCTTCTGGGGACCCCATCGGCTCGCCGACTACGACGCCGACGGCGCCATCCAAGACCACAAGGACAAGGCCGCGTGACACGCTCCACAAACGGCCGTTTTTGCTCCGGGGCATGCCCCGGAGCAAAACAAGAACGAGCGGACAGATCACGCGCTACCAAAACCGGACATCTTTACGCGCTAGCGACAGCCCCTTTCGACTCACCCGCCTCGCGCCGCGACGGCGAGCCGCAGGATCGGTTTTTGATCGTCGGTGACGATATCCAGGGCGCGCGCGATCGGCGTCAGGCGCGAGTGGGTTTCCCAGCCGTCGCGGACGATACGCCGGCGATCGTGGTCGGCCGCTTCTACGCTGTAGAGCGTCTGAAAGAAGTCCGGATAGGGGTAAGGATAGTCGTTCGGTTTCGGAGTCAGGTGGCGAAAATGCAGGAAGCCGAAACGTGTGGCGTCAGCGAACCGCCATCCGGTCTCTTCGGCGATCTCGCGGACCAGGGTCTGCATTTGCGCTTCGCCCGTCTCGCGTCGGCCGCCGGGGATGACGTGGAGCGAGCCGTCTGGATCGCGCAGCACGGCGACAGCGCCGCGGCGGAAGACCACGGCGCGCACCGAACTCACCAGAGCATCCGGCGGCTCGATCGGCGTTGCGTAGGTTCGCCGCACCAGCTGGTGCTGTCCGCGGCCCCAGCGAAGGCTGATCGCGGCGCCCGCCGCCGACAGGGGGGCGAGCCAGCTGTCGAGGCTCTCCCGGCTCACCCGTTCGCCGCCGCCTCGGCCGCCTCAACGCGCGAGACCGCGTTGACCACCGCGGCGATGCGTAAGGCGGCCTGGATGGCGGTATTGGGCGCGCCGCGCTTCTTCAGCTCGGTCTCGTGGGCGTCCAGGCAGGCGCCGCAGCCGTTGATCGCCGAGACCGCGGTCGACCAGAGCTCGAAATCGATCTTGTCGACGCCCGGGTTGGCGATGATGTTCATGCGCAACCGCGCCGGAAGCGTGCGGTACTCCGGATTGTGCATCAGGTGGATGGCCCGATAGTAGACATTGTTCATGCCCATGATCGCCGCCGCCGCCTTGGCGGCGTCCTTGGCGGCCTCGGAAAGGCCGGCCTCGGCCGCCGCGGCCTCGACCGCCTTGACGACCGCCGGGACGCCGACGGCGTGAGCCGAGGCCACGAAGCAGCCCCACTTCTGCTGCTCGGTCAGCACGCTTTCGGCGGCCAGCGACGACAGGTTCAGGCCCAAATCCTTGGCGTAGGCCGGCAAGGACTCGCGAAGCGCTTCGAGACTCATGGGTTTCCTCTCCTGGAGCGGCCAGCAAGATACCACCGCCGAGCGATCGATTGCAGGCCCATAAAGCCAGTCGGCCATTCTATGAGTGAGCCTCAAGCCAGCCTATATCGCCCGACGCTCCCGACGCTCCGCTAACCGCAATATCTGAAACGGCTGGCCGAAGGAGGCTCTTTCAGCCGATCGGCCGAGGACGCGCCGATCAGCCTCCGCCATATCGCCACCGCCCATCCCAGCCGCCAGATCGTGGCCCCCTGGCGCGCCGGCTCCAGCCGCGGCGTCGAGGGCCGGCAATGCGCGTATGAGACGGCGCTGTCGGGCGCCGGCGCCTATTTGCGTTCATCCCCAGACCCGGCGGCCACACCCCCACCCAACCCTCCCCCATCGAGGGGGAGGGCTTCTGATACGCCACCGCCGAGCGCATGCTTTCACCGCCGTGCATCGGATCGAACGCCTCGTTGATGCGCTCCAGCGGCAGGGTAGGGGTGATCATCGGCTCGATCTCGATCTTGCCGCCCGCGTACCGCTTGGCATCCGTTGGGAAAGCCGTGAATCTCCGCTTAGCGAGCGGCGGGCGTTGCGGCGGTCGTCGCCACGCCGTCCAGTTCGCGCACCCAGGCGCCGTCCTTGCGCACGTCCATGACGCTGCAGTCGCCGACCCGGCGCAGCACCGCCCGCATCAGATAGCCCGGCGGCAGATCGCCGAGGCGTTTGGGCTTCAGCGGCGCGACGGATGCGGTCGGCGTCATTCGGGCCGGCGCGCAGGCCGCGATCTGGGCCTGGGTAGGCGGCGACACGAGCAGGGCGGCGGCCAAAACCAGAGCGGACATCGGACAACCTCCGTTGGAAACCGGCCTCAGACTACCACGGCCGCTCGCGCCCACCACGCGCGGTCGAAGTTTTTTCGATTAGCGCCTTGCAATTCGATGCAAGTTAGATATATCTGCATCAACGATATATCTAATAAGGATCAAATATGCATCGTTTTCATCACCAACACCACGCCCGCCACGGTTTCGGCTGGGCCGAGCATGGGCATCGCGGACCGCGCGGCCTCGGCCGGCACGGACGTCCCGACCGGGTCTTCGAACAGGGCGATCTTCGTCTGGTTCTCCTGAAGCTGATCGCCGACAAGCCGCGGCACGGCTACGAACTGATCAAGGCGGTCGAGGAGGCCGTCGGCGGCGCCTATGCGCCAAGCCCCGGGGTGGTCTATCCGACCCTGACCCTGCTCGAGGACATGGGCTACGCCAAGGTCCAGGCCGAGGGCGACGGCGGCAAAAAACTCTATACCGTCACGCCGGAGGGCGAGGCCCTGCTGGCCGAACAGGCCAGGGCGGTCGAGGCCCTCTTCGCCCGCATGGCCGAGGTTGCCACCAACAATCGCGGCCGCAACGCGCCGCAGATCCTGCGCGCCATGCAGAACCTGCAGGTGGCCCTGCGCTACCGCCTGGGGCGCGGCCCCCTGACCGAGACCCAGGTCCAGGCCATCGCCGCGGCCCTCGACGCCGCCGCCGGCGCGGTCGAAAACGCCTGACCTATTGACGGCCAAGGGCCGGCCCGCGTGATTTTTCCCGCGGGCCGGCCTATATGCGGCGGCCATGAACCGCCCGTTCCTCAAGATGAACGGGCTCGGCAACGATTTCGTCGTGGTCGAGGCCCGCATCGACAGCCCCTTCGGCGCCTTCGCGCCGGGGTGCGGCGAGGTGCGGGCCATCGCCGACCGCGAGCGCGGCGTCGGCTGCGACCAGCTTATCGCCATCGAGCCGTCCAGCCGCGCCGAGGCCTTCGCGCGCTTCTGGAACGCCGACGGCGGCGAGGTCGGCGCCTGCGGCAACGGCTCGCGCTGCGTCGCCTGGCTCTTGATGGAGGCGTCCGGCCGCGACGAGGCGGTCTTCGAAACCGCGGCGGGGATCTTGCGCGCGCGCCGGGTCGAAGGGCGCATCGTCACCCTGGACATGGGCGAGCCGGGCCTCGACTGGCGCGATATTCCGCTCGCCGAGCCCATGGACACCCGCAATATCGAGCTGCAGGTCGGGCCGATCGACGATCCGATCCTGCACACGCCCGGCTGCGTCAGCATGGGCAATCCCCACGTGGTCTTCTTCGTCCCCGACATCGCCGCCGCGCCGGTGGTCGAGGTCGGGCCGCTGATCGAGCACCATCACCTCTTCCCGGAACGGATCAATGTCGGTTTCGCCGAGATCACCGGTCGCGAGCGCATCCGCCTGCGCGTTTGGGAGCGGGGGGTCGGTGAGACCAAGGCCTGCGGCACGGGCGCCTGCGCGGCCCTGGTCGCGGCGTCCCGGCGTGGGCTGACGAACCGCAAGGCCGTCATCGAGCTCACCAACGGCGAGCTTGAGATCGAGTGGCGCGAGGACGACGGCCACGTCTTGATGACCGGCCCGACCGAGGTCGAGTTCACCGGAACCCTGCCGTGAGCGGCGTCGATGTCGTCACCTTCGGCTGTCGCCTGAACGCCTATGAATCGGATGTCGTCCGGTCGCGGGCGCAGGCCGACGGCCTCGCCGACGCGGTGGTCTTTAACACCTGCGCGGTCACCGCGGAGGCGGTGCGCCAGGCGCGCCAGGCCATCCGCAAGGCGCGGCGCGCGCGACCGGGCGCGCGCCTGATCGTCACCGGCTGCGCGGCGCAGATCGACCCCAAGAGCTTCGCCGACATGGCCGAGGTCGATCTGGTGCTCGGCAATGCGGAAAAGATCCAGGCCGGCGCCTATGCCCTCTCGGCCCCGACGAGACGGATCAATGTCGCCGACATCTTCTCCGTGCACGAATCGGCGGCGCCGGTCGTCGCCGACCGCAACGGCCGGGCGCGGGCCTATGTCGAGATCCAGAACGGCTGCGACCATCGCTGCACCTTCTGCATCATCCCCTATGGCCGGGGGAACTCACGCTCGGTCGGGGCCGGCGCGGTGGTCGAGGCGGTGCGCCGCCTGGCCGCCGACGGTTGCGCCGAGGTGGTGCTGACCGGCGTCGACCTGACCTCCTGGGGCGCAGACCTGCCTGGCGCGCCCGGCCTCGGACACCTGGTCCGCCGCATCCTGCGGCTCGTCCCGGAGCTGCCACGGCTGCGCCTGTCCTCCATCGACGCCGCCGAGATCGACGCCGAACTGCTGGCCTGCCTGGCCGAAGAGCCGAGGCTCGCGCCGCATCTGCATCTGTCGCTGCAGGCCGGCGACGACATGATCCTGAAGCGGATGAAGCGCCGGCACAGCCGCGTCCAGTCCCTGGCCCTGATCGCCCGCGTGCGGGCGGTGCGGCCGGACACAGCCTTCGGCGCCGACCTGATCGCCGGCTTTCCGACCGAGACGGATGCAATGTTCGAAAACACCCTGTCCCTGGTCGAGGAAGCGGGCCTGGCCTATCTGCACGTCTTCCCGTTCAGCCCCAGGCCCGGCACGCCGGCCGCGCGCATGCCGGCGGTGGCGCGGCCGGTGGTCAAGGCGCGCGCGGAGCGTCTGCGCGCGGCCGGCGCCGCGGGACTTGAGCGGCATCTAAGCGCACAGATCGGGCGCACCCTTCAGGCCCTGGTCGAACGGCCAGGTCTGGCGCGGGCCGAGGACTTCACCGAGATCGCCTTCGAGGGCGAGGCGTCAGCCGGCGCCATCGTTCCGATCACGGTCAGCGCCCATGACGGGGTGCGGGCGCTCGGGGCGCTGGCGTGAGCGACACGGACGCGCGCAAGCCCGGCTGGTTTCGCCGCCTCGCCGACGGGTTGTCGCGCTCGTCGCGGCAGATGTCGGACCAGGTGGTCTCCACCTTCGTCAAGAAGCCGCTCGATCAGGACCAACTCGACGCCCTGGAGGACATGCTGATCGAGGCCGACCTCGGCCCACAGGCCGCCGGCCGCATCGCCCAGCGCTTCGCCGAGCAGAGGTTCGGCCGCGAGTCCGACGAGGCCGAGGTCAAGCAGGCCCTGGCCGAGGCGATCGCGGCGGAACTCACGCCGCGCCAGGGCCGATTCGAGGCGCTCGGTGGGCCGAGGCCCTATGTGGTGCTGTTTGTCGGGGTGAACGGGTCGGGCAAGACCACCACGCTGGGCAAGATCGCCGCCGACCTCACCGGGCGCGGCGCCAAGGTGCTGGTGGTGGCCGGCGACACCTTTCGCGCCGCGGCGGTCGAGCAGCTGAAAATCTGGTCCGACCGCGCCCAGGCGGGCTTCATCTCGCGCCCCACCGGCTCCGATGCGGCGGGCCTGGCCTTCGACGCCTATGAACAGGCCAAGAGCCAGGGCTAT
This sequence comes from Caulobacteraceae bacterium, assembly GCA_965277425.1. Taxonomy (GTDB): domain Bacteria; phylum Pseudomonadota; class Alphaproteobacteria; order Caulobacterales; family Caulobacteraceae; genus Poindextera. The sequence continues at coordinate 551,239 of CBDICR010000005.1, read as the reverse complement.
GACGTCGTCCTGATCGACACGGCCGGCCGGCTGCAGAACAAGACGGGACTGATGGACGAGCTTTTGAAGATCGTACGGGTGCTGAAGAAGGTCGACGCCGACGCGCCGCACGAGACCCTGCTGGTGCTGGACGCCACCGTCGGCCGCAACGCGCTCGCCCAGGAGAACATCTTCGGCAACACCGCCGGCGTCACCGGCATCGTCATGACCAAGCTTGACGGCACCGCCCGCGGCGGCGTCCTGGTGCCCGTCGCTCAGGCCTCGGACGCCCCGATCAAGCTGATCGGCGTCGGCGAGGGCATCGAAGACCTGCAGGACTTCGACGCCCAGGCCTTTTCACGGTCGCTGGTCGGATTGGACGCAGCGTGACCGAGGCCCCGCTTAAGACGTCCAAAAAGCATGGCGCGATCCGCCTGGTGGTCGACTATGGCGGCATCGCCGCCTTTGGGCTGGCCTATTTCCTCCGCCTTCGTTTTGTCGCCGCCTCGAACCCGATCGGCTGGATGCTGGCGGCCGGCGGGCACGGGCACCGCGACTTGACCGCGGCGACCGGGTGGCTGATGGCGGGATCGGCGGTCTCGCTGCTGGTGGGGCTGATCGCCGAGCGGCGGCTCGCGCCCATGCCGCTCATCGCCGGCGGCTTTGCGCTGGTCTTCGGTGGACTGACGCTCGCCTTTCACGATCCGCGCTTCATCAAGATCAAGCCGACCGTGGTGAATGTCATCTTCGGCGCGGGCCTGCTGGTCGGCGTCGCGCTTCGGCGCAATCCGCTGAAATGGCTGCTGGGCGAGAGCCTTGCCTTGCCCGAGGACGCCTGGCGCAAGCTTATCGTGCGGTATGCCGGCTATTTCCTGGCCATGGCGGCCCTGAACGAGGTGGTGTGGCGTACGCAATCAGACGCGATCTGGGTGAACTTCCATGTCTGGGGGCAATGGATCTGCGTGATCGTGTTCTCGCTCAGCCAAGTCCCCTTCATGATGAAGTATATGCAGACCACCCAGCCGCCTCCACCGCCCACGGACTAGGCGCCGCCCACCCGCATGCAGCGTACACGGAAGGTATGTCTTCAAATCGACATCCAGTCGCGCTAGTATGCGAGGCGTTTGACTTGGGACCTGGGCGATGGCGAAGACGAAGACGAAGCCGGGGAGCAAGAAGGCCGGCCGGAAAATCGAGACCGGCAAGGCGCTAGACCGCTCGCCCAGCCATCTTTTGCACCGGGCTTTGCAGCTGGCTCTGGACATCTATGCCGAGGAAACCGGGCCGGACGCCGTCACGCAGCGGCAGTACGCCGTGCTGGCCGCGGTCGCCGCCCATGAGGGCCTGACCCAGACCGATCTGGTCCGCTCGACCGGCATCGACCGCTCGACCCTGGCCGATCTGGTGGCGCGGATGATCGGCAAAAGCCTGCTCGCGCGCCAGCGTTCGACCGCCGATGCCCGGGCCAATACGGTCAACCTGACCGAGGCCGGGCGCGCCGCGCTGGAGACGGCCAAGCCCAAGGTGGCGGCCGCCGATGCACGCATCCTCAAGCTGTTGCCGACCCGCAAGCGCGACGCCTTCCTGGGCGTGCTGCGCGACATGGGCCGGGTAGCGGAGGCCATGGCCGACGCTGATGCGGCCGACGAGCCGAAGCAGAAGAAGAAAAAAGCCAAGCTGGCCAGAGCGGAAAAGCCGCTGAAGCCGGCCAAGGCCGTGAAACCCGCCAAGATCGCCAAACCGGTCAAGCCCGTAAAGGCCGCGAAATCGCCCAAACCGGCGAAGGCCGCGAGCGCGAGCCCGGCGAAGGTCAAAAAGCCGAAAAAGGTGTCGGCCGCGGCGGCTAAACCGGCTCGCGCCCCTAAACCGTGATGTTGACCAGCGAGCCGGGGCGGGTTGACGGGTCCGGACGCTGAACGTCCACGGTTATGCGCGGCGCTGGCTGTGCAGGCGTCCGCATCGGCGTGGGTTGCGGCGTGGCCATGGCTACGGGCGTGGTTTGTGCAGCCGCGGCGGGCGCTTGCGCCTTTCCCAGGGCGGCCTGGAAGAAGGCGCGCTGAGCCGCCGCGCGCGGATCGGCGATCGGCCGCGTAGCCGGAATGGATTGGCCGGAGATTGGCGGCAGGGCCAAGGCGGATCCTCGAATGTGACCCCGTCAGCCTTCGGCAGACTATGGTTAACGCCGCCTTAACGCCGGCCGCCCTCGTGGGCGAGCAGGGCATCGGCGCTGTCCGGCGTCAGCGGTAGCGCGATCTTGGCCGCGATGCGTCCGTCCGGCCCGACCAGGAAGGTCTCCGGCACGCCGGAGACGCCGAAATCGAGACCGGCGTGACCGTCCGGATCGGCGAGCACGCTCACATAGGGATCGCCGTTCTGGGCCAGCAGCGCCTGGATATGCGCCGGCGTGTCCTTGTAGGCGACGCCGACGATGCGCACGCCCTGGGCCTTCAGGGCCAGCAACACCGGATGCTCCTCGCGGCACGGCGCGCACCAGGAGGCGAAGAAGTTGACCAGGCTGCCGGGCGGGGCGGCCACCCTCATGCCGATCGGCGCCCCGCCCGCCAAGGGCGTCAGGCTGTCATTCGGCAGCGGCTGGCCGACCAGGGCGGCGGGCGCATAGTGCGGGTCATGGCGCAGCGCCGAGCCGGCGAACAGCAGGGCCAGGGCCCCCAACACGGCCAGGGGGGCGATGGCGATCCAACGCCTCATGGGGCTGGGTCCGGTTTGGGCGCCTCGGCCGCGCGCCGCCAGCGGCGTGTGCGCAGCAGACTGTCGAGGATAAGGACGGCGAAGACCAGGCCGGTCACCGCATAGGCGGGCCAGACAAAGAGCGCGTAGCGGCCGGCGTCGAAGTCGAACATCCTCAGCCCGCCGCTCGCAGCGCCAGCACCGCCGCGCGCCGGCGCCAGACCTCGCCGCGGATACGCACCAGCCAGAGCGCCCCGAAGCCTCCCATATAGGCGAAAATCATCAGCAGCAGCGGGGCCAGATAGACCGGCGGCATGGCCGGTCCGCCGGCGCGCAGCAGGGACGAGCCCTGGTGCAGGCTGTTCCACCAGACCACCGAATAATGCACCACCGGCAGGTTGATCAGCCCGACCAGGGCCAGGATGGCCGCCGCCCGCGCCGCCTTGGCCTCGTCCTCGATCGCCATCTCCAGCGCCATGTAGCCAATATAGAAGAGAAAGAGCACCAGGACCGATGTCAGGCGCGGATCCCACACCCACCAGGTTCCCCAGGTCGGTCGCCCCCATAGTGATCCGGTGATCAGGGCCAGCAGCGTGAATCCGGCTCCCAGCGGCGCGGCGGCGCGGGCGGCGGCGGTGGCCAGCGCGTGCCGGAAGACCAGGCTGAGGAAGCTCGCCGCGCCCAGGCAGGCATAGACGAACTCGCCCATGAAGGCGGCCGGCACGTGGATGAACATGATGTGGACGGTGTAGCCCTGCTGGTAGTCGGGCGGGGCGTGGAAATCGAGCGCCAGGCCGGCGAGCGCCAAGGCCAGGGCGATGACGCCCAACAGCGGCGCGGCCCAGCGCGAAAACGCCATGAACCTTTCGGGATTGACCAGGGCCTGAAACATCGCCGGTCAGGATAGCGCGTTGCGCGCCGCCGCCGCCATGGCGAAGGGGCAAAGGGCGGTGGCGGCCAGGCTGTAGGCGCAGAGCAGCAAAAGCGGCGTGCGCCAGTCGAGGCCCGCGCCGAAGGCCTCGATCGCCCCGGCGCCGAAGATCACCGGTGGGGTGAAAAGGGGCAAAACGATCAGTGCGATCAGCACCCCGCCGCGCCGGCTGCCCAGGCTGAGCGCGGCGCCCACCCCGCCGAGGAAGCAGAAACTCAGGCCGCCGATGAGGCCGCAGATCACCACAATGCCCGCAAGCCGCACGGGCGCGCCCAGGGCGGCGACGATGACGGGGGCGAGCAAGGCCAGCGGCGCGGTGATCGCGATCCACTGCGCCAGCCCCTTGGCCAGCGCGGTCATCTCCAGCGGCGCGGGCCCGAGCGCGATCAGGTCGAGCGCCCCGTCCTCGAAATCGCGCTCGAACATCCGCTCCAGCGACAGCAGCGAGGCCAGCGCCAGGACCAGCCAGGCGAATCCCGGCGCCACCCCGGTCATCCGCGCCGGGTCGGCGCCGAGGGCGAGCGGCAGAAGGCTGGCCATGGCGATGTAGAAGCCGAGCGCCAGGACCGGCCCGCCGCCGCCGGCCCAGCTCAAGGCCAGCTCGCGGCGGAAGATGAGGGCAAGACCGTTCACGCGCCGATCTCCACCGGGCGGGCTTCGATCGACAAGGGGTCGTGGGCCGCGGCCAGGATCAATCCGCCGCCGGCCAGGTGCGCGGCCATGAGGTCGCCGATCGCCACGCGCTGGTCGCGGTCGAGAGGCGCCAAGGGCTCGTCCAGCAGCCAGAGGCGGCGCGGGCTGGCCGCGAGCCTGGCCAGGGCGAGCCGCCGCCGTTGGCCGGCCGAGAGCTTGCGCACCGGCAAGCCGAGCAGGTGGGTCAGGCCCAGGCGAGCGCAGGCGGCCTTGGCCGAGGCGGCCGTGCCGCCGCTCCAGAGGGCCTGGAACAGCACCTCGTCCCAGGCCGTGCGCGACAGTTTCAACCCATCCTGATGGCCGATGAGGTGTGCGTCGCGGGCGATGGCGTCCTCCGGCGGGATCTCGCCGCTGTCGCTCTTGAACGCCACGCGCCCGGCGCTTGGCCGGATCAGGCCGGCGACGGCGCGCAGCAGACTGGTCTTGCCGGCGCCGTTGCGGCCGGCCAGCGCCACCGCCTCGCCGGCCTCGACGACGAGGTTGAAGTCGCACAGCAGCATCCGGTCGCCGCGCGCCACCGCCAGCGCCTCGATCGAAACGCCGGTGATCAAAGCCCGCACCGTTCATGGACGGCGCACAATCTCGGAGCTATGACGAGGCCGGCCGTGCGGGCCCAACGCCGCGCGAGGCCGGACGCTGTGTGTCCGTCCTTCAATGCGCGCGATCCCGCGACCGGTTTTCGGGCGGCCCAGAGCAGAGAAAGGCGTCCTTCCATGCCATCGAACGACAGCTTGCACACCCGCCGCGACCTCGCGGTGGGCGAGAAAACCTACGCTTATTACAGCCTCGCCGCCGCCGAGGAAGCCGGTCTGACCGGCGTCTCGCGGCTGCCGGTGTCGATGAAGGTTCTGCTGGAGAACCTGTTAAGGAACGAAGACGGTCGCACCACCGGCCCCGACGACCTGAAGGCGCTCGCCGCCTGGATCGAAAACCGCGGCGGCGTGCAGCACGAGATCAGCTTTCGGCCCGCCCGCGTCCTGATGCAGGATTTCACCGGCGTGCCGGCGGTGGTCGACCTGGCCGCCATGCGCGACGCCATGACCCGCCTGGGCGGCGATCCTGAAAAGATCAATCCGCTCAGCCCCGTCGACCTGGTCATCGACCACTCGGTGATGGTCGACCATTTCGGCACCGCCAAGGCGTTCGGCGAGAATGTCGAGCGCGAATACGAGCGCAACCTGGAGCGTTATCGCTTCCTGCGCTGGGGCTCGTCGGCCTTCAACAATTTCCGCGTCGTGCCGCCGGGCACCGGCATCTGCCACCAGGTCAATCTGGAATACCTGGCCCAGACGGTGTGGAGCGCTCCCGACGGCGACGTCGAGGTCGCCTATCCGGACAGCGTGGTCGGCACCGACAGCCACACCACCATGGTCAACGGCCTGTCGGTGCTCGGCTGGGGCGTCGGCGGCATCGAGGCGGAGGCGGCCATGCTCGGCCAGGCCATCCCGATGCTGATTCCGGAGGTGATCGGCTTTCGCGTCGACGGGGCCATGCCGGAAGGCGCGACCGCGACCGACCTGGTGCTGACCGTCACCCAGATGCTGCGCAAGAAGGGCGTGGTCGGCAAGTTCGTCGAGTTTTTCGGCCCGGGCCTCGCCGGCCTGACCATCGAGGACCGCGCCACCATCGCCAATATGGCGCCTGAATACGGCGCCACCTGCGGCTTCTTCCCGATCGGCCAGGCGACCATCGACTATCTGGTCGCCACCGGCCGCACCCCCGAGCGCACCGCCCTGGTCGAGGCCTACGCCAAGGCGCAAGGCCTGTGGCATGAGCCCGGCGCGCCGGAGCCGGTCTTCTCCGACGCGATCGAATTGGACCTGGCCAATGTGACGCCGTCGCTGGCCGGCCCCAAGCGGCCGCAGGATCGCGTGGCCCTGACCGACGCGGCGCAGTCCTTTGGCGGGGCGCTCGGCTCGGAGTTCGCCAAGACCGGCGAGCATGCGCGCACCCCGGTCAGCGGCGAGGCCTTCGACCTCGGCGACGGCGATGTGGTCATCGCGGCCATCACCTCCTGCACCAACACCTCCAACCCGAGCGTGCTGATCGCCGCGGGACTGCTGGCCAAGAAGGCGCTCGAAAAGGGCCTGAAGGTGAAGCCGTGGGTGAAGACCTCGCTCGCGCCCGGCTCGCAGGTTGTCACCGACTATCTGGTCAAGGCCGGTCTGCAAAAGCCGCTCGATGCGCTGGGCTTCAACCTGGTCGGTTATGGCTGCACCACCTGCATCGGCAATTCGGGACCGCTGGCGCCGGCGATTTCCGACGCCATCCAGACCGGCGACCTGGTCGCGGTCAGCGTGCTCTCCGGCAATCGCAACTTCGAAGGCCGGGTGAATCCGGACACCCGCGCCAACTACCTGGCCTCGCCGCCGCTGGTGGTCGCCTATGCGCTGGCCGGATCGATGAACCTCGACCTGACCCGCGAGCCGCTCGGCCAGGGCAAGGACGGCGAGCCGGTCTTCCTGCGCGACATCTGGCCGACCACCGCCGAGATCGCCGCGGTGCAGCGCAAATCGGTGACGCCGGCCATGTTCGCCAAGCGCTATGGCGACGTCTTCAAGGGCGACAAGTCCTGGCAGGGCATCAAGGTCGCCGGCGGCCAGACCTATGCCTGGGACATCGGCTCGACCTATGTGCAGAACCCGCCGTATTTCGAAAACATGTCGATGACCCCGGCGCCGGTGACCGACATCATCGAGGCCCGCGTGCTGGCCATCTTCGGCGATTCCATCACCACCGACCACATCTCGCCGGCCGGCTCGATCCGCGCCGTTTCTCCCGCGGGGCGTTATCTGCAGGAGCACCAGGTCGGCCAGAACGACTTCAACTCCTACGGCTCGCGGCGCGGCAACCACGAGATCATGATGCGCGGCACCTTCGCCAATATCCGCATCCGCAACCGCATCACCGCCGATATCGAGGGCGGGGTGACCAAGCACTTCCCGTCCGGCGACGTCATGAGCATCTATGACGCGGCCATGCGCTACCAGTCGGAAGCCCACCCGATGGTGATCTTCGCCGGTAAGGAATACGGCACCGGCTCGTCGCGCGACTGGGCGGCCAAGGGGACCAAGCTGCTCGGCGTGCGCGCCGTGGTCGCCGAGACCTTCGAGCGCATCCACCGCTCCAACCTGGTGCAGATGGGCGTCCTGCCGTTGCAGTTCAAAGTCGAGGGCTGGCGAAAGCTGAACCTTACCGGCGAAGAAATCATCACCATCCGCGGCCTGAACGAGCTGTCGCCGCGGCGGACGCTGACGGTCGAGGTCTATCGCGCCTCGGACGGCCGGATCGCCCGCTTCCCGGTGATCTGCCGCATCGATACGCCGACCGAACTCGACTATTTCAGGGCCGGCGGGGTGCTCAACTATGTGCTGCGCAACCTGGCGAGAGCGGAGGCGGCGCAATGAGCTCCGCGCGCGCCTCACGGCCTCGTGAGGCGCGCGCGGAGCTGAAAGCCGCTTAACTGAGTCCGATGCGAAAGGCCGCGCTTGTTTTCCTCTTGGGCGTCTCGCTGGCGGCGAGCGCCGGCGCAGCCTTCGCGCTGCCGACCGTTGTGGTGGAGCTGTTCACCAGCCAGGGCTGTTCGTCCTGCGTGAAGTCCGGCGAGCTGCTCGCGGCGCTCGATCAGCGGCCGCGTGTGCTGACCCTGACCTTCCCGGTCGGCTACTGGGACTATCTCGGCTGGCGCGACACCCTGGCCCAGCCCGCCTTCGACGAGCGCCAACAGGCCTATATGCGCACCTTGGCGCTGCGCGACGTCTATACCCCGCAGGTGGTGGTGAATGGCCGGCTGCAGGCGGCCGCGGTCGATCGCGACGTGGTCGAAAAGCTGGTCAAGACCGCTTTGCGAGCCCCCGACGATCCCCCGGACGTCAAGTTCGGCAAGGTCAGGCTGGCCATCGGAGGCGGTCGGGCGCCCGCCGGCGGGGCGGATGTCTGGCTGGTTCGCTATCTGCCAGGCGACCAGTCGGTGCGTGTGCTGGCCGGGTCGAACCGCGGCCAGACCATCGTCGAGCACAATGTGGTGCGCGAACTGCAGCGGCTTGGCGTGTGGCGCGGCCGGCCCGTGCGCTTTAGCGTGCCGGCGTCCAGCGACAAGGATTTGAAGACGGTGATGATCGTCCAGGCCGTGCGCAGCGGCCACATCCTGGCCGTCGACCGCTCATCCTGAGTTGAAAGCCGCGGCGGAAAAGAATAGCCCGCGCGACCGGGGGGCATGTGGTCGCGCGGGCTTGGTCTTTTCGTTCGTCGGCCAATCGGACCTCGCGCCCCAGAGGGGGGCTGGGGGGCTGATCAGTTTCCAAGGCGAAAGGAACCCCGAACCGACCGACCATTTGAGATTGGACGGCCAAGCCGGCGAGGCCGCGTCGGAAATAAGGTCTTTTCGTGGCAAGTGGCTTTTTGCGATCCGCCTCGCTGTCCGTGCGGGATTGGGATTAGACTGGGCGTTCGATGAGTCTCGACACCCCGCCATCGTTCCGGGCCGCGGCCCTGGTCTTCTTCGAGCGCCGTGAGCTTGACCGGCTGCTCGGGCTCTACGGCATGCGCGTGGCCGCCGGCGAGTGGCGCGACTACGCCATCGACGGACTCGCCGACGCGGCGGTCTTTTCGGTCTTCCGTCGCGCCTCTGAGGCGCCGGCCTACCGGATCGAGAAACGCCCGGCCCTGGCTCGGCGGCAAGGCCAGTGGTCGATCATCGGCCAAGGCGGGCTGGTTCTGAAGCGCGGTCATGAGCTTGAACAGGTGCTACGTTTCTTCGATCGCTCCCGCTTCTCCGTGGTGAAGTAGGGCCCGCATCGCTTGGCGCGCGCGGTCTGGCGCTTCGATCAATGGCGTGGCGTCGGTCACCTGGTCCAGCGACCCGATGACCGGCAGAGCGCTCACGGCCGGGTCGGCGATTTCGGCCCGGATCGCGGCGATTATCTCCTCGGCGTTGATGACCGTGAACGGGCGGTCGTGGAACGGCCCAAGGGCCGGATGAAAAGTCCCTGGAAGACCGCGGGTCCGATGCAGGCGCGCCAGCGTCAAATAGGCCTTCGACAAGGCCGCTTCGCGGCGGCGCCAGTCGCGAGCCGCCAGCGCGCGATCGAGCCAGGGCGCCAGTTCGGGCGCGCAGGGCAGCTGGGCGAAAGCCTTGCCGAACCATTTCGGGTAGGGGGCGTAGCGACCCTCGATCAGGAAAGCCATTCGCATCACGTCGCGCGCCAGCCGCGCGGTGATGATCCGCGAGCCGAGATCATCGCCGCCAAGGCCGGCGCGGCCGACGAAGGCCTGCTCCTCGGCGATGCGCCGCCACTGGCAGGCCAGCTTGTAGAGCCGCACGTCGCGCGGAAAGGCGCTTAAACGCCGGCGCACGGCGGTGAGTCGGCCGTCGTCGTCGTGGAAGACAGCACCGGCGGTCATGGCCAGCAGCCGCTGTTCGGCGAGAGCCAGCCAGGTCAGGTTGTCGCGCGGCTCACCAAGGGCGAGCGCCAGGCCGTCGCGCAGCCTGGCCTCCAGCGTCCAGACTTCCAGCCCATGGCGGATATCGCCCAAAGCGCCGGCGCGCCGCGGCGGCGGATGGGACCGGCTGTTCATGGCGATCGGCGCGCCCAGAAAGGTCTCGGGCGCGATCTGCGCGAACGCGGCGACGAGCGTCTGCGCCTGGCCCGCGAAATCGGCTTCCGTTACGACAATCTGCAGGCGCGGACCCCAGTCGTGGTCCCGGGACATCGCATCGTCGAAGCCAAGCAACTCCGAGCCGGAGCCGATCAACGCCGCGGCATGGCGCAGGCCCGGAAAGCGGCGACTCAGCCACGGCCCGACCAGTTCGCCATGGAAGCGGCGGGAAAGTTCGAGTCCGGAAATCGAGTCCATGCCGCCCTCGCCAACGGCGGCTTCATAGCAAACAAAAGCCCCGGCGGTCGCCCGCCGGGGCCGATGTCTTGCGGATATCGGCTTGGTCTAGCGGCGCCCGCCCATCAGGCGCAGCAGGAAGAGGAAGAGGTTGAGGAAGTCCAGATAAAGGCTGAGGGCGCCATAGTTGGTGGCCACGCCCATGGCCGCCTGGTCTCCGCCCAACTGGTAATAGGTCATCTTCAGGCGCTGGGTGTTGAAGGCGATCAGGCCGGCGAAGATCAGCACGCCCAGGATGTTGATGATGAAAAAGAGCGCCGATGAGGCCACGAAGAAGCTGACCACCATGGCGATGAGCAGTCCGACCACGCCCATCATCAAGAAGCTGCCAAAGCCGGTCAGGTCGCGCTTGGTGGTGTAGCCGACCAGGCTGAGGCTTCCGAAAGCCGCGGCGGTGATCAGAAAGGTCATGAAGATCGAGGCGCCGGTGTAGATGTAGGTCAAATCGCCGAGCGAGGCGCCGAACAGGGCGACCACCGTCCAATAGACGATGCCGCTGGAGCGGGGGCTTTGTTTGAACGCCATTCGGCCGATCAGGATCACGGGCAGCGGCGCGAAGGCGACGATCAGGCCAAGAATGGTGATGCCGGCCAGGTGGCCGTCGGGCGCCACACGGAACATCAGGTCGCGCACCGGCGCATAGCTGCCGGTGACATAGGCGAGCGCGGCCGAGAGCAGCAGGCCGAGGCCCACCTTGTTGTAGACGCCGAGCATGAACGCGCGCAGGCCCGCGTCCACCGCCATGTCGGCGGCGCCCGCCGTGGCGGGGCGCGGATAGTCGCGGTTGAAGTCGCTCATTGGAGTGTTGGTCCTTGGACAAGACGCCCTCGAAGGGCGCGGATAAGATATCGTGGAGGATGCGCCCTGCCGCAAGGCCGGGCAAGCCGGATCGCGGCCGGGCAGGGGTTTGGATTGAGCCGGGGGCCAAAGACCCGGCATAAGGCGGGCATGATCCGCCTGTTCGCGGCCCTAAGCCCGCCGCCCGAGATCGCCGAAGCGCTCCTTGAGCGCCAGCTTGGCCTGGCGGGCGCGCTCTGGCGACCGCTGGAGACCCTGCACATCACCTTGCGCTTCTTCGGCGAGATCGCCGAGACCGCCGCCGACGACCTGGACGCGGCGCTCTCGCGGATCGGCCGCGAACCATTGACGCTTCAGCTTGAGGGGGTGGGCGCCTTCGGCGATGGCGACCGCATCCATGCCGTCTGGGCCGGCGTTGCGAAGAGTCCCGCGCTCAATCAGCTTGCCCGGCGCTGCGAGATGGCGGCCAGGCGCGCGGGCCTCAAGCCCGACAAGCGCGCCTACCGCCCGCATGTGACGCTGGCCTATCTGCGAGGCGCGGACCCAGCGGCCGTTGCGGCCTGGATCCAGGCCAACAACCTGTTGCGTTCGCCGCCCTTCAGGATCGAGGCCATCGGTCTTTATTCAAGCCGGCTGGGATAAGAGGGCTCGCGCTATCGGCTGGAGCGGCGCTATCGGCTGGGTGGCGGCTGACGCGGGGCGGCCGCCTGGCACGCGATCTGCTTTGAGGCTTGCGAAGTTTCGGTCCCGCGCCGGAACGGGACGCCGCCATGCAAGACGTCAAGGACATCCGACCCCTTACCTCGCTGAGGTTCTTCGCGGCGATGTGGGTGGTGGCCTTTCACTACTGGCCCAATCTGTCCGCGGTGCTGCCGCCGCTGGCGGCCAAGGGCTATCTGGGCGTTGAGCTGTTCTTCGTGCTGTCCGGCTTCATCCTCTGCCATGTCTATCTGGACAGCGTCGCCGACGGCGGCTTTCGCTATGGCGGCTTCCTGTGGGCCAGGCTGGCGCGGATCTATCCGCTGCATCTGGTCACTCTGTTCGGGGTCGGCGTCATGGCGCTGACGGCGCTCGCGGCCGGTCGGGTCATCGATCCCAACATCCTGTCCTGGTCGTCGTTGCCGGCCAATCTGTTGCTGGTTCAGGCCTGGGGGTTCGCGCCGCAAGCCGGCTGGAACCATCCGTCATGGTCGATCTCGGCCGAATGGTTCGCCTATCTCGGCTTTCCCCTGGTCGCCTGGACCGCGCTCAGGCTGGCCGACAGGCCAAGGCTGGCCGTAGCCGGGGCGCTCATCCTTCTGGTCGGCCTCTACGCCGGCTTCGACGCCCTGGCCGGATTTCCGCTGACCAACGCCACCATCCGCTGGGGCGCGCTGCGGATCGTTCCCTGTTTCGCCTATGGCGCGGCCATTAACCTGCTCTGGCGCAAAAGCGCGGTCGAACGTCGCAGGCCCGCGGTATTGGGCGCCTTGTTTTCAGGCGCCGCCGTGCTCGTCTCAGCGCAGTTTCTGGCTCCGGATGCGCTGCTCGTCGGCCTGTTCGGCGGCCTGATCTTCTCGCTCGCCGCCCTGACTAAGGCCGGCGAAAACAGTGGCGGCGGACCGTTGTTCGTCTATCTCGGGGAGATCAGCTATTCGATCTATATGATCTGCATTCCATGGAAGCTATTATTCGTTAACGCTGTTGCTCCATTGCTCCATTTGGATAAATCTCACCTTCCATTATACCTGTGGCTGGTCATGTATGCTTCGGTGATACCTCTTTCCGCTCTGTCTTATCATCTGGTCGAACACCCCGCGCGGCGCTGGATGCGCCGTCGCCGGATCGGCGGTGAGGAAGCGTTAATAAGCGTGGCTTAAAGACCACGACGGGAAATTATTTTTCTTTTCATCTTTGCCCGAGATGGTTATCGGGAAGGCAGTAAGGGTGGGGAGACCCCAGAGTATGAGACGAAGGACAAGAGCCATTTTCGGCTCGCTTGCCATGGTCGTCGCGCTGACTCTCTGCGCCGGCCAGGCCCAGGCCGAAGATTATTGGCAGTGCGTACCCTTCGCCAGGATGATCTCGGGGATCGAGATTTTCGGCGACGCCTGGACCTGGTGGCAAAAGGCGGCCGGCAAATATGCCCAAGGCTTCACGCCCAAGGCTGGCGCGGTCCTGGTGTTCAAGCCCAACGGCGTCATGGACAAGGGCCACGTGGCCGTGGTCAGCCAAGTTCTGACCGATCGCGTCATTCAGGTCACTCAGGCCAACTGGTCGATCATCCAGGGCCATCGCGGCCAGGTCGAACGCGATGTGACGGTGATCGACGTGTCGCCGGCCGGCGACTGGAGCCAGGTCAAGGTCTGGTACGATCCCGTCCGCGACCTTGGTAAAACCGTCTATCCGACCTATGGCTTCATCTATCAGACGACCCAAACGGCCGCGGCGAACGCCGCCGTGACCGCCGTGCGCGCCGTCGCTCAGACCGCGATGACCCAACTGGCCGCCGCCGTGCCGTCGCCGGGCGCAAATCCGGCCCAGGCGTTCACCCAGGCCGCCGGATCGTCAACCGACCGCATCGCCGCCTTGATCCAGGCCGCCACCGGCTCGGACGGCCGCTAGGGCGCGCTGCTGCTGCTGTTTTCTGGCGTCTGGCCGGCGATCGCCGCGCCTTGGTCCTTTAGATCCTGACCGGCGTTCTCCATCGCCGTGCCGGTTTTGGCCGCCGCGTTGTCGATCGCCGGCGCGACGCCGCTGGTCGCCTGATCCAGCCTGTTGTCCACGACGGCGCCACCGGCCGAAAACGAGCCTTCACGGATGGCCGATGCGATCAAAATCACGCCGAGCGCCGCGACCAGAACCAGCAGGAAGCCCAGCAGGCCGAAGCCGCGGCCGCGCCGGCGCGAGCGTTCGTCCAGGCGGCCATGGTCGTAAGCGCGCCTCATGTCCGCGTCGTAGGTCGATGGATCGACGACGGCCACGGGTTGGGCCGCCCCGCGTTGGGCGGCGGAACGGTTTGCGAAACTCCAGAAAGCCATGACGTCTCTCCAAAGGCGCCGCCGGAGGGCTAGCGACGATCTGTGTCAAGGAAACGGGTTGGCCGCGGCCAAGGTTCCGGTCACCATGGGCGCGGCGTCCAAACCCGTTTCAGGGACTTGGCGAGCAGGGCCCGCCCTGTTCTTAATTCGGCGTCGGACTTTTAGGAGGGCTTTTGATGGACGTTCGTTTATGGGGTCGACGGATGGCGGGCGTCGGCGTGATCGCCGCGCTTGGGTTCATCCTGCCGGCCTGCACCGCGACGAGCTCCAAGGCGCTGGTCAAGACGACCGCCTGCGCCGACTTCAACTTCCCGATCTATTTCCAGGAAAGTTCGGACCAGCTCAGCACCGGCGCCTTGCAGGTGATCGCCGCCTCGGTGGCCCGCGCCCGAAGCTGCCCTGTCGCCGGCCTGGGCATCAGCGGCCTCGGCGATGACACCGGTTTGGCGTCCAGGCGCGCCGCGGCGGTGGCCAAGGCCCTGGCGGCCGACGGCCTGGCGTCGCCGGCGCCGGTGGTTCGGCCCACCCAACCCAGCCATGGCCTGGCCCTGTTGCGCCACAGTTCGCAAGTCAGCGTCCACTTCGCCGTCAGCCCCTAGCCGGGCGCGCGTTGAAGAAGAAAAGGGCGGCTGAAAAGCCGCCCTTTGAAAGTTTGCATCATCGAGAAAAGGTGCGGAGACGGCTGGCTGGCTCTCGCCAGCCTCAAGTCGGGGGGGCGTCGCCGCCTCCGCAATCGACAAACGGGCAAGGGCTGGAATCGGTTCCGGGCCTTACGGTCTTTTTCAACCGCCTGGTGATTTGGCCAAGGCGGATCGTTCCGCGCGGCCGGCGCGTTGATGCTGCGAAACCTTGTCGCTCTTGAAGAGGAGACCCGTCATGGCGCAATCCGAATCTCCATCCGAGCCCGCGCCGGTCTTGTCGGCGACCGCCGCGCGTCAAGGCCGCAAGGGCCGGGACGTTTTTTGGGTGCTGGTCATTTCGGTGGTCCTGGCGGTGGTCGCCGTGACGGCGGTCTGGATCTATCGCGCGCCGCAACTGTCGGCCAGCCAGGCCAACAATGGCGCGCGCTCATCGGTCGCGCACGCTTTCAACGCCCCGCCGTCGCAGCCGATCCAGAGCGCCGCGCCGCCAACCTAGACCGCCGTGCGGCGAAACCGGACGCTCAAGCCGGCGCCTTGTCTCGCGCCGGATGGAAGAACAGGGCCTGACCGATCGCCGCCTTCACGGTCTCGGGCTGGAAGGGCTTGGTGATCAGGAATGTGGGTTCCGGGCGCTCGCCGGTCAAAAGCCGCTCGGGGAAGGCGGTAATGAAGATCACCGGCACGTCGAACCGTCCGAGGATTTCCCGAACCGCGTCGATGCCCGAGGAACCGTCGGCGAGCTGGATATCGGCCAGGATCAGGCCGGGCCTGTGCTTGGCCACCGCTTCGATGGCCTCGCCGCGCGTGGCGGCGATGTCGACGACGTGGTGGCCAAGCTCGCGCGCCAGGGCCTCGATATCGGCGGCGATCACCGGCTCGTCCTCGATGATCAGCACATCGGTGGCGAGTTCGGCGTCGATCTCCTTCTGCGCCTCGGCGATCAGCTGTTCGACCTCGGCGAAGTCGGCATCGAGAATCTGCGCCGTTTCGCTCGGGGTGAAGCCCTCGAGCGCGGTGAGCAGAAAGGCCTGGCGCGACCGCGGCGCGATACGCATCAGCCTGGACGAGGGGTCGTCGCCGGTCGTCAGGTCCTCGGAGCGGTCCTCCAGCTGGGCGCCTGTGGAGCACCAGATGGTGTGGAAGACATGATAGAGCGCCACCCTGGGGCTCATATTGGGCTCAAGCGCCCGTTCACCGGCGGCGAGCGCCTCCAACGCCACTCTCACATAGGCGTCGCCCGCCGGCTGGTCGCCGGTCAGAGCGCGCGCGTACCGGCGCACGTAAGGAAGGTGTGGAGCTAGCCGGGCTAGAAGACTCATAGACTCCCCTTTCGCATCCTGGGCGAGGCGCGAACAATACAGCCATACGATGATGGCGCCAGCGGGGCCGGCGCAGGGAGTTGAAACGCAACGCTTGGGGGTTGGTTCCCGGCCAAGCTTGGTTTCTTGGAACCATAGGCGATCCGGCGCGTTGGCGATGGCCGGAGCTTGTTGGTAATGACGCGTCAGGATTCAGGGGGTGAGGGTTTGGAACGGCAGAACGCTAAGGCCGAAGACGAGTCGGACGAGGCCGCGAAGCGCGCGCCGCGCCGTGCGCTCGACGAAGCCCGGCTGCGCCAGCAGGCGATCGGCGTAAAGCTGCGCCAGATGTTCGATCGGGTGGTCAACGAGCCGGTCCCGGACGACTTTCTCGATATTCTTCGCCAGCACGATCAGAACGCAAAGGGCGGCGATGAAAAGTGAACGCGCCGCCGCGACCGGCGGCGCCGATCCGGCGATGGAAGGCCGCTTCAAGCGCGAACTTGTGGCTTTGATTCCGCATCTGCGCGCCTTCGCCCGTACGCTCACCGGCGATCAGGCGAGCGCCGACGATCTGGCGCAGGACGCGCTGATGAAGGCCTGGGACGCGCGGGCCAGCTATCAGATGGGCACGAATATGAAGGCCTGGACCTTCATGATTTTGCGCAACCAGTTCTACTCGGAAAAACGTCGCTCCTGGCGCCAGACCCAGCTCGACCAGGACGCCGCCGAACGAACCCTGGTTGCGGTCGATGATCCGCAGTCGCCCGTGGCGTTGAACGAACTGCGCCTTGGTCTTGGCATGTTGCCGCCCGAACAACGTGAAGCTCTGATCCTGGTTGGCGCCGGCGGCTTCGCCTATGAGGAGGCGGCGGAAATCTGCGGCTGCGCGGTCGGCACGGTGAAAAGCCGCGTCAGCCGCGCCCGGCGCGCCCTGCAGGGGATATTGGAGACCGGGGCCTATGATCGCGACGGCCGCTCCGCGGGCGATGCGATGGGTTCGATTCTGGCCGCGGCCGAGCATCTGGGCCAAGCCCGTTAAGGAAGATGAGGTCATGCAAAGGTTGGCGGCGGCGCTGACCACCATTCGTTTCCGTCTGGGAGCGGCTCTGGCGCTCGCCCTGCTGCCGGTGCTGCTGCTCGGGGCGATCCAGGTCAGCATCGCCTTCCGCAAGGACGCCGACGAGCAGCGAACCAACCTCGCCCTGGCCGCCGCCCGCAGCGCCGCGACCGCGCATGCGCGCATGGAGGGCGCAAGCGTGCTCTTGGAGACGCTGGCGCCCCAATCCCTCGGCCTGCAATGCGCCCAGCGCCTCGCCGAGATCAGTCATCGACTCGGCGGCTACGAGAACCTTGTCCGTTTCGACCCGTCTGGCCAGGCGGTCTGTTCGGCCGCGCCAATCCCCGTCGATTCGGCGCGACGCGCGAGCGGCTGGTTTGAGCGGCTGGCGGCGGGCGAGCCCTCGGTCGCGGTGCGCGCGCCCGACAATTTCAGCCCGGCCGAGCCGGCCCTGCTGGCGGCGGAACGAGTCGCCTCGCCGCAGGGCGATTTCGAAGGCGTGGTCGCCGCGGTCATCAGCCTGGAAAGCCTGCGGCCCACCCAGTCCGATCCCGCCCTGCCGGCCGGCACGGCGGTGGCGCTAGCCGATGCTCAAGGCCATCTGCTCACCCGCACCGACCCTGCGGCCTTCCCGGCCAATCCGGTGCTCGATCTGCAGAGGGTCAAGGCGAAGGGCTCGGTCGTCAACTATGGGCGCGACCAGCGGGGCGACCCGCGAGTCTATTCAGCGGCGCCCTTGATGGGGGACGTCTTCGTGGTGCTTTCCGCGCCGTCGCAGGGCTGGTTCACCTGGGCCAGGCTCAATCCCCTCTCGGGCGTGGTCTTCCCGCTGCTGGCCTTCCTGACCGCCCTGGTCGCGGTCATGGTGGTGACCGAGCGGGTCGTGGTGCGCTGGCTGCACTACCTGCAGCGGATCGCCGGCATCTATGCGCGCGGCCGTTTCACCGTGCGCCCGGTCCAGGCCGACCACGCCCCGCCGGAAATCCGCGACCTGGCCCACTCCATGGCCACCATGGCCAAGGCCATCGAGACCCGCGACACCTCGCTCCTGGACTCGCTGGCGCAGAAAGACGCGCTGATGCGCGAGATTCATCACCGTGTTCGCAACAATCTGCAGGTGATCTCCTCGCTGCTGTCGATGCAGCAACGCGCCCTGGCCGATCCGGCGGCGCGCGAGGCCATGTTCGATACCCGTCAGCGCATCAACGCCATGGCCCTGATCTATCGAGCCCTCTACCAGGGCGTCGACCTGAAGCGCGTCGACATCCGCCAGTTTCTCGGCGACCTGGTCGCCCAGCTCATCGTCGAACAGCAGGAGCATGGCGAACTGATCGCCACCGAGCTCGAGGCCGACGAGTTGATCATCGACCCCGACAAGCTGGCGCCGCTGGCCCTGTTCGCCGTGGAGGCGATCAGCAATGCGCAGAAGCACGCGCTGTCACGGCGCGGCGGCATGCTGCGGGTGCGCTTTACGGTGGACGGCGAGGAGGCCGAGCTGTCGATCGTCGACGAGGGCTCCGGCCTTGCGCCGGAACTGGCTGGAACTGGCGTCGGCCGCGCCCTGATGATGGCCTTCGCCCGGCAGTTGCGCGGCCGTATGGAGCTGTCGGCCAACGACCACGGCGGAGTCACCGCCCGGCTCATCTTTCCGACGCCTCAGGTCAAGGGAACAGGCTCTGCGAAGACGCAGGCCAAACCCAAGGGGAACCGGGCGGCAGCTTAGCCGTTGGGTTAGGATAGACTTTCCAAGGGAGAACTCACCATGCGCAAACTTGTCCTTTTGGCGATCCTCGCCGCCGGCCTCACCGTCTCCGCCTGCAACACCGTGGCCGGCGCCGGCAAGGACGTCAGCGCCGCCGGCCACGCGGTGACCGACACCGCCCACGACGCGACCCCCTAAACGCTCATTCATCTCGGCTTTGCGCCTCTCCTGAACGGGAGAGGCGTCTTGCTGTCTTAAGCGGCGATGCGCGCGGCCGTCGGCGCGTAGACACCGCGGCGCCCGGCGACCGGCGCCAGGGCCTCCGTGAGGCCCGAGACGGTCTCCTCGAAGCCCAGAACCAGCCGGCCGTCATCGGGCAGGGCGCGCGCCAGCTGATCCAGCACGCGTCGCCGCGTCGGCTCGTCGAACCCGGAAACGACGTTGCGACAGAAGATGACGTCGAACTGGCCCAACCCGCGCAGGTCGGCCAGCAGGTTGATCCGGCGCCAGCGCACCATCTGGCGGATGCGCGGCGCCAGCCCCCACATTTCGTCGGCCTTTTCAAAATGCCGCACCAGGAGCCGGATCGGCAGGCCGCGCTGGACCTCGAACTGGGTGTAGAGGCCGCTTTGCGCCTTTTCGAGCGCGCGTTCCGAAATGTCGGAGCCGAACAGCTCGATCCGCGCGCCGTGCAGCTTGGACCGCTCGTCGTCGATGATCATCGCCAGGGAATAGGGTTCCTGGCCGGAGGCGCAGGCCGCGCTCCAGATGCGGATGGGCCGTTCGCCGCGCTTGGCGACCAGTTCGGGCAGGATCTCCTCGCGGAACAGGGCGAAGGGGATGCGGTCGCGGAAGAAACAGGTCTCGCCGCTGGTCAGGGCCTCGGTCGCCGCCCACATCAGCTTTTCGTCGCGTTGCGATCGGATCGCCTGAACCAGATCGGGCAGGCTGTCGAACCCGGCCCGGCGCGCCACCGGCGCCAGCCGCGTTTCGATCTGATAGGTCTTGACCGGGTCGAGCACCATGCCGGAGCGCGCGTGCACCAGCGACCGGACCGTTTCGACATCCTCCGGCCTCATGTGACCAGCCCCGCCTCGGTCAGCTTGGCTTCCAGGATGTCGCCGTCGAAGGGCTTCATGATGTATTCGTCGGCGCCGGCGTCCAGCGCGGCGAGGATATGTTCCTTGTCGTTTTCGACCGTGCAGAACACCACCACCGGCTCATGGCCGTCGGGCTCCTTGCGCAGCTCGCGCAGAAAGGTGAGCCCGTCCATCACCGGCATGTTCCAGTCGAGCAGGATGGCTTCGGGCATGGCCGTGCGGCACCAGGCGATCGCCTCCATTCCGTCAGAGGCTTCGGCGATCTCGAATCCCAGATCCTCCAGGATGCGGCGGGCCACCTTGCGGATCACGCGGCTGTCATCGACGACCAGACAAGTTTTCACGGGCGCGTCAGCTCCTTCCGGCCGATCCGCCTTTCTCGCGCGGCTAGGTTAAGGAGCCGTATGGGCTAGGGAAGAATCAGCCCGGGATTTGGCGCAATCGCGCGCGGACCGTGATCAGGGTCTCGCTGGTTTCGACCTCCAGGCTGCCGTTGGCGGCGTCGACCAGGCCCTTTAGATAATAGGCTTGGACCCAATGGCCGCCGAGGCCGTCGCCGAGTGGCAGGCCTTCCAACCCATCGGCCACCTCTTGCCGCAGCCTGGCCTTGGCGCCCTCGGCGCGGACGCAGACCTCGGTTTCCTCATCCGTCGCCGTCACGGTCAGCCGCGCGGTCCCGCCGGTCGGTAATAGGCCGGCGCCGATCTGCGCCAGGTTGAGCAGCACCCGTGCGATCGTCTTGGACAGGCTCGCGGCCTCGACCGCCCAATCAAGGTTGGCGCGCCCATGGGCGTAGACGTCGCGGGTCAGCTTCTCCAGCTCGCGCGCGTCGAAGCTCTCGGCGGCGGCCGAGGCGCCGAACGCCACCCGGTCGAAGGCGAGCAGGGCGACCAGCTTTTCAGCGCTGGCGGCGATCAGGCGCAGCGCGTCTTCGCGCATGTCCTGGGCGTCCGGATCGTTCAACAGGTCCAGGCCCGACATGATCGCGCCGGCCGGACTGATGAAGTCGTGGCAAAGCCGCGCGGCCAGATGAGCGGCCAGCTCGTGCGGCTGCGGCGGCGCCGGTTTGTGCGCAAGCCGGGACGAGGAGGGCTGGTTGTCGTTCATCGGGCTTTCGCAAAACCGCTTTGTGCAAGGCGCGACCCTGGCCTGATTTGCCGCTTTCGCAAACCAGGGCGCCATGCCAGACACACCCGCGTGAACCCGAAATCAGGCCAAAGGCTGGCGCGAGCATGAACCAGGCGGATACCGGCGCACGGCTGGCCGAAATCGTCGAGGCCGCCAGCGCGCTGATCCTGCCCTTGTGGCGGACCGGCCTTACGGTGCAGACCAAGAGCGACGAGAGCCCGGTCACCGCCGCCGACCAGCGCGGCGAGGCCCTGATCCTGGAGGCCTTGACCGGCGCCTTCCCGGATATCCCGACCGTCGCCGAGGAGACGGTGAGCACATCCGGCGCGCCGACCAGCATCGCGCGCCGCTTCTTCCTCATCGACCCGCTCGACGGCACCAAGGCCTTTGTGCGCGGCGAGGCCCATTTCACCGTCAATATCGGCCTGATCGAGGACGGCCTGCCGGTGGCGGGCGCGGTCGCGGCCCCGGCCACCGGCGAAGTCTGGTTCACCGGTCAAGGCGGGGCGCTGAAACGCCAGATCGGCGAGCGCGGCGGCCAGCCGATCCGTGTGCGTCCCCGCGATGCGGCCCATGTCCTGGCCCTGACCAGCCACACGCTGAAGCCCGATCAGCTGGAGGCGCTGGAGGCCAGGTACGGCTTCACCGAGCGCCAGGCGATGGATTCCTCGATCAAGCTCTGCGTTATCGCCGAGGGCGCTGCTGACCTCTATCCCCGCCACGGCGCGACTATGGAATGGGACATCGCCGCCGGCCACGCCGTGCTGGCCGCGGCGGGCGGTCAACTGACCAGCCCCGACGGCGATCCCTTCGTCTATGGCAAGGTCGCCGAGGGCTTCAAGAACGGCTGGTTCATCGCCCGGGGCGGCTAAAGGCTCAATCCCCGTCTCGGTCGATGTCGTCCCAGCCCGTGTTGGCCGAATAGAAGGCCAGCCACATCAGGCCGCCGCCGAGCAAAAGGGTGACGCCGCCGGCCAGGCCCAGCGCGATATAGCCATGGATGCTCATCCGCACCGGGCCGCTGAGCTTCCAGGCGGTGAAGAAGCCCCAGACGGCGAAGGCCAGCATGGCCACAAGCGCCACCGTCAATGTGATCGTTCCGGCCTTCATCGGGACCTCCGATCCTTGTTCCGGCTGCGATAGACGCTCGCCCCGCGGCCGCCTTCCGCGCCCAACTTGACGATGTTAGACCTCAAATCGTGTCTGGGGAGGATTATCATGGCTGAACTCACGGCGGATGCGGCGCCCCGCGCCATCGCGCCCGTCACCGCCATGCGCACGGTGGTCGCCGCCTCCTGCGCGGGCACCGCCTTCGAGTGGTACGACTTCTTCATCTTCGGCAGCCTGGTCCAGATCATCTCGAAGACCTTTTTCGCCGAACTGGGGGCGACGGCCGGCCTGATCGCGGCCCTGGCCCTGTTCGGCGTCGGCTTTGCGTTTCGCCCTTTGGGGGCGCTGATCTTCGGGCGCGTCGGCGACCTTCTGGGCCGCAAGGCCGCCTTCCTGATCACCGTGACCATGATGGGCGGCGGCACATTCTGCATCGGACTTTTACCCACCTACGCCCAGGCGGGAATCCTCTCGCCCATCCTTCTGATCATACTGCGGTGCATCCAGGGCACGGCGCTGGGCGGCCAGTACGGCGGCGCGGCCATCTATGTCGCGGAGCACGCGGAGGCCCATCGGCGCGGCTTCCTCACCGGCTGGGTGCAGACGGCGGCCTCCTTCGGCCTGATCGCCGCCCTGACGGTCATCTATCTGACGCGATCGGCCACGGGCGAGGCGGCGTTCGCCGACTGGGGCTGGCGCATCCCTTTTTTCGCTTCGGCCGGCCTCTTGGCCATCTCGATATGGATGCGGATGCGTCTGTCGGAAAGCCCGGCCTTTCAGCAGCTCAAGGACGAGGGCAACGCGACCAAGGCGCCCTTCACCGAGGCCTTCGGCAACTGGCCGAACCTCAAGCTGGTGTTGATCGCCTTCTTCTGCCTGATGACCGCTCAAGGGGCCTATTGGTACACGGTCTTCTTCTATTCCCAGGTTTTCATGGAGAAGTTCGCCAAGCTGGACGGCGCGGTCGCCCAGATCCTGATCATGATCGCCGCCGCGGCCAGCGCGCCCTGCTATGTCTTCTTCGGCTGGCTGTCGGACAAGATAGGCCGCAAGTGGGTGATGTGGTTCGGCATGACGCTGGGCGTTGTCACCCTCTATCCCGGCTTCATGCTGCTGACTGAGGGGGCCAATCCGGCCCTGGTGGCGGCGAGCCATCGCACCCCGGTGGTTGTGGTCGCCGACCCGGCCGACTGCAGCTCGCAGTTCGATCCGACGGGCAAGCTGAAGTTCGTTTCCAGCTGCGACATCGCCAAGAGCGCGCTGGCCAACGGCGGCATCGCCTATTCCAATCAGGCGGCGCCCGCGGGCAGCCTGGCCCAGGTGCGCGTCGGCGCCGCCCTGGTCGCCTCGGTCGCTGGCCACGGCTTGGCGGCGCCGGCTCTGAAGGCGGCCACGGCCAAGGTGAGCAAGGACATCGACGCCGCCTTGGCCAAGGCCGGCTATCCGGCCAAGGCCGATCCGGCGCGGGTCAACACGCCGCTGCTGCTCGCCGTGCTGATGGTTTTCGTGATCGCGGCCACGGCCCTCTACGGCCCGATGGCGGCGGCCCTGGTCGAGCTCTTCCCGACCCGTGTGCGCTATACGGCGCTGTCCTTTCCCTACCACCTCGGCACCGGCTGGATCGGCGGGTTTCAGCCGGTGGCGTCCTTTTCCATCGTGGTGGCCACCGGCAACATCTATGCCGGGCTCTGGTATCCCATCGTCTTCACCGCCATCGGCGTGGTCTGCGTCATTGTCTTCCTGCCGGAAACGCGCGGGCGGCCGCTGACGGCCTGATCCGTTCTTAAAGTCCCAGCCGGGCTCGCGCGGCCTCGGCGTCGTCGGCGATCTGGGCGGTGAGGGCCTCAAGACTGTCGAAATCGAGCTCGGGCCTCAAAAAGGCGATCAGCTCGGTCTCCAGGCATTGGCCGTAAAGGACCTCGTCGAAGTCGAACAGGTGCACTTCGAGCCTGGCCTCGACCTTGCCGGTCGCCGGATTCTCGCCGAAATTCGCCACGCCGGGGACCGCGCGGCCGTCGGGCAACCGGGTGCGGGTCGCGTAGGAGCCGAGCCTTGGGCGCACATAGTCGCCGGCCGGGACATTGGCGGTCGGAAACCCCAGCGTGCGGCCGAGGTGTTGGCCCTCGACGACCACGCCCTCCATGGCGAAGGAGCGGCCGAGGATCTCCGCCGCGCGCTCCGGCCGCCCCGCCTTCAACGCCTCGCGAACGGCGCTGGAGGAGTATTTGGCCGCGTCGGCGTCGCCCAGCCGGGGCGCGATGGAGACGGAAAAACCGAAGGCCTCGCCATAGCGGCGCATCGCGTCGGGGTCGCCGCTTCGATCCTTACCGAAGGTGACGTCGAAGCCGGCCGCCACATGACGGGCGCCCAGGCCGGCGGCCAGGACGTCGCGCGCGAAGGCCTCGTCGCTCATGACGGCCAGCGGCTCGTTGAAGGGAATGACATAGAGAAGGTCCGCGCCCAGGGCTTCCAGCGCGCGCGCCTGCTGGCCGCGGGTGGTCAGCTGGAACGGCTCGGCGTCCGGCGAGAACCAGCGGCGCGGATGCGGCTCGAAACTGATGACGCCCAGCGGGGCGTCCAGGGCTCGCGCGGCCTTCGCCGCCAGGGCGATCACCGCCCGGTGTCCCAGATGTACGCCGTCGAATTCGCCGAACGCCACGGCCGCGCCGCGCACGTCGTCTCCAAGGTCGCGCCAGCCTTCGATGATCTGCAAGGCCAAGGCTCTATGTGCTCCGCCGCGCGACCATCACCACCGCCTCGCCCTCGAGCACGGCCTTGTCGTCGACCAGGCAGGTGGTTTCCAGCGTCACCCGCGCCTTGTCCGTATCGATGGCCGTGATGCGCACCCGGGCGGTCACCTCATCGCCGATGCGGATGGGGCGGCGAAAGCGCAGGCTCTGGGTCAGATAGACCGCGCCAGGCCCCGGCAGCTCTGTCCCCAGCACGGCGGAAAGATAGCTCGCGCCCAACATGCCGTGGGCGATCCGGCCCTTGAACGCGGTCGTGGCGGCATAGGCCTCGTCCAGATGCAGCGGATTGGTGTCGCCGGAGACCGCGGCGAAGGCGGTGATGTCGGCCTCGGTCACCGCTTGGACCCGCTCTGCGCCCTGGCCGACGCTCAGATCTTCCAGATAAAGCCCGCCCACAATGGCCCTCCCGCCGCTGGTCATGCTTTTAGCGAAGCGCGCGGCCCTGTCGATCACCAGACAAGGCCAGGCATGGCGAAGCGCGCGGCGCCGCCTTCGCGGGCAAGCAGGGCGGCCAGGCGCGCGGGTTCGAGGCGGCCGTCGGCCTCAAGCGCCTCGGCGGCATGGATGCCGTGGGCGATGAAGAGGGCGTCCAGTCCCTGATTGGCGGCGCCGCCCAGGTCGGTCGCGATCCCGTCGCCGACGCAAAGCACGCGGCCAAGCTCCAGCGGCCGACCCAGATGCGCGGCCGCCTCACCGAGCGCGAGTTCGTAGATGGGCGCGTAGGGCTTGCCCGCCATCACCACCGCCCCGTCCAGCCCGGCGTAAAGGTCGGCCAGCGCGCCGCCGCAATAGACCAACTGGTCGCCGCGCTGCACCACGCGGTCGGGATTGGCGCAGATCATGGTCAGGCCGCGCCGCGCGCAGAGCGCCAGGCGCTCGCGATAGTCTTCCGGCGTCTCCGCCGTGTCGTCGGTCGGCCCGGTGCAGGCGATGAAGGCAGCGTCCTCAGGCCCCCGGAAGTCGAGGCCGAGGCCCTCATAGAGCGGCGCGTCCCGCTCCGGCCCGATCGCCCAGGCGGGCCCCGGCGCGCGTTCGGCCAGAAGCGCCCGCGTGGCGTCGCCCGAAGTGATCATCGCCGTCCAGGCCTCGCGCGGAACGTTCAGGGCGCCAAGCTGCGGCAGCACGTCGGCGGCCGGGCGCGGCGCGTTGGAGATCAGGATGACGGGGCCGCGCTCGGCCCTGAAGCGGCCA
This sequence comes from Caulobacteraceae bacterium, assembly GCA_965277425.1. GTDB lineage: Bacteria > Pseudomonadota > Alphaproteobacteria > Caulobacterales > Caulobacteraceae > Poindextera. Next base: position 525,255 of record CBDICR010000005.1, on the reverse strand, counting down.
AGGGCGGCGCAAGCCTCGGCAAAACGTTCGCGCCCGTTGTGCACGACGCCCCAGACGTCGCAGAGCAGGGCGTCATAGTCCAAGGCGATTTCGGAAAGGCCATGCAGGATGGCGGGCGTGGTCATGGCTGGCGGGTAGCCGCCGAGGCTCCGGGGGTCAACCTCAAGCCCGCTAAGGTATGAGATGGGCGGCAGTCAGCGCGACCCGCGTGCGGTGGGCGGCGAGGCCGGCCACGATGGTTCCGCAGCCGCCGCCCAGATCCGCCTTCAACGGGACGCGCAGGGTGAAGGCCGTCCAGTCGTAGCTCCAGTTGTCGCCCTGAGTGCACCCCCTCGGCGTCACCGCGTCCAGCCGCGCCTGATCGGCCGGCGAGCGGTCCAGCACGTCGATCATCCGCCAGTGCAGGCCGGCCAGGCGGAACAGGCGCTGGTCGTCCGGTCCCTCGACCGCCTTCAGCGTAAGGCCGAGATAGATCGAGTCCGGCCGTTCGATCAGGACGGGCCGCGTCGGCGCCGTCAGCGCCCAGCGTCCCGCCAGCCCCGGCGCGTCGTCCACCCAAAGGCTCAGGCGCAGGGTGGCGGGCTTCTGCAGAAAAAAGACAATTGGAAAGCCTCGGTCGTGATGACCGTGCAGGTCCGCCCAGTGGGTGGCGTAGAAGGCATAGTACCAGCGCCTGCCGTTGAATTGACCGAGGCTGGCGAAATCGACCACGCGGCAGCGGCGATTGATCGGAACGATGCCGGGCGCGCAGACGCGCGGCGCCTGGACCAGCGGTTGGGCGGGCAGGGCGTTCGGCCAAGCCGCGCGCGCCGGTCCGGCGGCGAGGCTCGCGAGCCCGGCGAACACCATCGCCCAACGCCCGCACAGGCCTCCAATCGCCATGCCGTTCTCTGGTCCTCGCGCACCGGTTTGGTTTGGCTCAACTCGGCCAGCCGCCGCGGGCTGTCAAGCCGGCGCTCAGCCCGCCCGCGCCAGGCGCAGAAGGTTGGGTTTGCCCTCGGCGTTCAGGCCCAGCATGCCTTCGAGCCGGTCGAGGTCGATGACCACGCCTTCGCCCTTGCGCTCGGGATCGGCGCGTTGCTCCGGCTCGGGCGCGCTTTCAAAGACGCGCGCGCGCTCTGCGGGGTCGATGGCGATGCGCGCGCGGCCGGCGAACTGCAACAGGATCCGCTTTCCAGCGTCGCGATACATCAGGGCGACGTTCGGATTGGCCTTGATCCCCTCCATGGTCTCGCCCTCGACGCGCCGCACCCAGAAGCCGAGCTGATCGGGGCTCAGCGTCTGCACCGAACCGCGAAAGCTCATCCGCGGCTTGCCGTCGGCGGTGACCACCGCCAGCAGCATGGGGTTGCCGGCGACCAGCGCGCCGTCGACGAGCCCGCGGATCTCCCCGGTGAGTTCCAGGCTCATCGGGCCCACGGACCCGACAGGGTAGTCGCGCACCCAACCTTCGGCGGAGAGACCAGGTCGCCGTATTCGCCGAGCTTCATGGGCACAAGGTCCATTGGCGGTTCTCTCTCGTTCAAACGGTCGTTTGACTTTATTCGCATGCGGTGCGGACGCCGGCAAGCGCGGCGCTTTGACTTCGCGGTCGTGGATGACGCACGATGACCTGGGGAAAGTCGCCAGAGGAACCGTCATGCTCAATCTGACCCGACCGGAAGGCTCCGCGCCCGAGGATTTCCACCTTTCTCGGCGCGGGCTGGCCGGGCTGGCCATGTTCGCCGGCTATGCCGCCTACGCCTTGGCGGCGGACGCCGATCCCATCCATACCGACGAGGCGGGGCTGATCACCGAGACGGTGATGCTGCCGACCGGCATCCCGGCCTATGTGGCCAGGCCCGACGGGCGCGGGCGCTATCCGGCCGTTGTCGTGGTCTCCGAGATATTCGGCCTGCACGAATATATCCGCGACGTCTGCCGCCGCTTCGCCAAGCTCGGCTATGCGGCCATCGCGCCGGCCTTCTTCGTGCGGGTGGGCGATCCGGCGCCGCTGACCGACCGGGACGCCATCATGAAGATCGTCGCCGCGGCCTCCGACCGGCAGGTGATGGGCGACATCGCCGGCGCGCTCGACCTCCTGAAGGCCCAGGCCTATGTCGAGCCGCGCAAGCTCGCCATCACCGGCTTTTGCTGGGGCGGCAAATATGCCTGGCTGGCCTGCGAGACCTTCCCGGACTTCAAGGCCGGCGTAGCCTGGTATGGCCGCCTGGCGCCGGCGGCGGGCGCCGCGCCCGATCCGAATGCGATCTGGCCGATCGACAAGGTCGCCGACCTGCACGCGCCGGTGCTCGGCCTCTACGCCAACCCGGCCAAGGATCCGACCAGCCTCGCCGTGCCGGCCATGCGCGAGGCCCTGGCCAAGGCGGGCAAGACCGGCAGCGAGATCATCATCTATGAGGACGCCGGCCACGGTTTTCACGCCGATTACCGATCCAGCTACAACGCCGCCGACGCCATGGACGGCTGGTCGCGCCTTTTGGCCCACTTCGCCTTGAACGACGTGCCGCCCAGGCGAGATTAGGCCTTCTGATCCACCGCGCCGCCCGCGCCGTCCGGTTCGCCTTCCGGATGGGCGTAGGGGTTGGCGGGCGCGGCCTCCGCCGGCGCCTCGCCCTTGGAGCCCTTGGCCGAGACCACCACCATGGCCGGCCGCACGATGCGTCCCATCAGGTCGTAGCCCGGCTGCAGCACCTCCAGGACCGCGCCGGGGCCGATGTCGTCGGCCGGGCGTTCCATCACCGCCTGGTGCTGGTGGGGATCGAACTTGGCGCCGCGCGGCGGGTCGACGCGCTTGAGGCCATTGCGATCGAAGGCGGTGAGCAGGTCCTTCTCCGTCATCTCCAGGCCGACGGCGAGGTTCTTGACCAGCGGGTCGTCGGCGTTGGCGGGCGCATGTTCGCGAGCGCGGGCCAGATTGTCGGCGACCCCGAGCAGATCGCGGGCGAACCTCTGGATGGCGAAGGCGCGCGCGTCATTGGCCTCGCGCTCGGCGCGGCGCTTGGTGTTTTCCGCCTCGGCGGCGTAGCGCAGCACCTGTTCCTTCAAGGACGCCAGTTCGGCGCGCAGCAATTCGGTGTCTTGGGCCCGGTCTTCGATCTCCCAATCTTCGGCGTCTTTGTCGGCCGGCGCGGTTTCGTCGGTCATGGTCTCGTTCCTCTAGGCGTTCAGCAATCGTCCGAGCGCGCGGGCGGTATAGTCCACCAGGGGTATCACCCGCGCATAGTTCAGGCGCGCGGGCCCGATCACGCCGATCGCGCCCAGAACCTTTTGTCGGCCCGACATATAGGGCGCGGCGATCACAGCGGAACCCGACAGCGAAAATAGCCGCGTCTCGGCCCCGATAAAGATGCGCACGCCCTGGGCGTTCTTGACATCATCCAGAAGACCGATGAGCTGCTCCTTCTGTTCCAGATCGTCGAACAGCATCCTGACCCGTTCCAGGTCGTCGAGGGCGTTGGGCTCCGCTAGCAGCTTGGCCTGGCCGCGCACGATCAGCGAGCGCGCCACGCCCTCGCCGCCGCTCCAGGCGGCGATGCCCTGTTCGACCAGGCCCGCCGCCGTTGCGTCCAGTTGCCGGCGCGCCCCTTCGAGTTCGCCGCGCATCTCGCTGCCGGCCTCGGCCAGGGTGCGGCCCTTGAGTCGCGAATTGAGGAAGTTCGACGCCTCGGTCAGCGCCGCCGGCGTCAGTCCGGCCGGCTTGAGCATCAGCCGGTTTTCAACCGCCCCGTCTTCGAACACCATGATGGCCAGGGCCTGGTCGGCGCCCAGGGTGACGAACTCCACATGCTTGACGCCGACGTCGCGCACCGGCGTCACCACCATGCTGGCGCCGCCGGCGAGGCCTGACAGCAGTTCGCTGGCCGCGCTCAGCGCCTCCTCGAAATTCTGCCCGCGGGCGGAAAGCCGCGCGTCGATGTCGCGCCGTTCGCTCTCGATCAGGTCGCCCACTTCGAGGATGCCGTCGACGAACAGGCGCAGGCCCGCATGGGTCGGGATGCGGCCGGCGCTGATGTGCGGCGCGCCGAGCAGGCCAAGCTGGGTCAGATCCTGCATGGTGTTGCGGATCGAGGCCGGCGACAGGTGCACGCCGCCCTTGGACAAGGTGCGCGAGCCGACCGGGTCGCCGGTCTCCAGATAGGCCTCGACCACGCGCCGGAATATGTCGCGGGCGCGCTCGTCCAGTTCGGCGAGGGTGGGCGTTCGAGTTTGGATCAGACTGGTCATGGACGCGTCCGTGGCGATCTAGGATAAGCGCGCCTGAAGTCTTCGCAAAGCGCAAGGCTTGTTCGTGTTCCAGGAGCCTGATTTTGCGTCCTTCCCAACGTCTTCCCGACGCCCTTCGCCCCGTCGGCTTCGAGACCGGCGTCAACCGCTATGCGGAAGGCTCCTGCCTGATCAGCTTCGGCCACACAAAGGTTTTAGTCACCGCCAGCGTCGACGAAAGCGTGCCGGGCTTCCTGCGCGGGCGCGGCCAGGGCTGGGTGACGGCCGAGTACGGCATGCTGCCCAGGGCCACCCACACCCGCGGCCGGCGCGAGGCGACCGAGGGCAAGCAGTCGGGCCGCAGCCAGGAGATTCAGCGGCTGATCGGCCGCTCCTTGCGCGCCGTCACCGACATGAAGGCCCTGGGCGAGCGGCAGATCTCCATCGACTGCGACGTGATCCAGGCCGACGGCGGCACGCGCACCGCCTCGATCACCGGCGCCTGGGTCGCTTTGCGGCTCGCCACCCGCTACCTGCTGACCGAAGGCGTGATCGCCAGCGACCCGATCCGCGACCAGGTGGCGGCCATCTCCTGCGGCGTCCATCAGGACACCCCGGTGCTCGACCTCGACTATGAGGAGGACAGTTCGGCCGAGGCCGACGCCAATTTCGTGCTCACCGGCGCCGGCGACATCGTCGAGATCCAGGCCACCGGCGAGCGCCGCGGCTTTACCCAAGGCGAGTTCGAAACGCTGTTTTCGCTGGCGCGCAAGGGCATCGGCGAGCTGATCGACATGCAGAAGATCGCGGCGGGCGTCTAGGGTTTCCGGCCGTCATGCCGCCGGCGCCTCATCCAGTAGCTGGCCGAAGCAAATCACCCGTCCATCGCAGTCGCGGACGATAAGTTCGCGGCCAGGGTAGATCTGCCGGTCGACCGGTCCTTCGATGATATCCGCGCCCTTGCCGCGAAGCTCTTCGGCCAGCGCGATCACATCGTTCACGTAGAGATAAGCGTCCGTATAGAGATAGGCGTCGATCTGCTCGTTCGACCGCTTCCGGGCCGGTGTCGGCAGGGCCTCGAGTGGGACCTGTTTGAACATCAGCCGCACGTCGTCGCGATCGAGCATGACGAAGCTGGGCGGGTTGCCCCAGATCTGATCGAAGCGGAAGCCCAGCACATCGCGGTAGTATTCCGCCGTGGCGAAGACGTCGGCGACGGCGAATCCCGGCGAAACGCGGGTCAGGCGCACTTGCGGCATGCCGGGCTCCTTTGTTCTATGCGCGGGCGACGTACAATGATACTAAAAGTATCTATAAAGGAACGATCGGTCAAGCCGTGATCTCCAACCTGCAAATCCGCGCCGCGCGCGCCCTGCTCGGCTGGAGCCAGGCCAAACTGGCCGAGGAAGCGGGCGTCTCCGTCATCACCATCAAGCGCATGGAGGCGTCGCCCGACGCCTTTCATGCCCGTTTCGACATCGTGATGAAGGTGAAGACCGCCGTAGAGCGGGCGGGCGTCGTTTTTCTGGAAGGCGCACACGGCTTCAGCCACGGCGTGCAGCTGCGCACGTCCTAATCGATCCCCTCGGCCTCGTCCTCATCGTCCAGCGCGATCGCCGGTCCAGGCTCGAAGCCGAGCAGATCGCCAGGCTGGCAATCCAGTTCGCGGCAGAGCGCGTCCAGGGTGGAGAAGCGGATGGCGCGCGCCTTGCCGGTCTTCAGGATCGACAGGTTGGCGATGGTCACCCCCACTCGGTCGGCCAGTTCGGTCAGCGACATGCGGCGGTCCAAAAGGAGTCGATCGAGGCGCACGCGGATCGGCATGGTTGCAGCCTTCCAGCGCCTAGATGGTCAGTTCGGCTTCGCGGCGAAGCCGGGCGCCTTCGCGGAACACCTCGGCCAGCACAAAGACCACCAGGACCGCGAACCAGGTGGTCAGGTTCAGCCCGCCGGTCTGGTGCGCTTCATGCGCGGCCAGCCGCGCGTCCAGGAGCGTCATCGGATAGCGGGCCATTTCGAGCAGGCCGAGCGCCGCCAGCATCAGGCCGATCAGGCGAAGGCGGCTGACGTTCTTCGGGTGAAACGGGTCGCCCGTGGTCAGGGTGGCGAAGATGCGGCGCAACGCGCCGACGATGACCAGAACGCCCGCAAGATAGAGGCCGGCGCCGAGCAGTTCGGCGGCGATCTCCGGCCCGCTCAGGCTGTCGCCGGTCATGCCGCTACGGATCGCCTGGCTGAACAGGGCGGGGTTCAGGTCGAACAGCAGGGAGGCGATCATGCCAAGACCGATCAGCACGATGCTGATGCAGAGCGCGACATAGACCACGTCGAGGATGATTTTCAGGAAGCTGGAGACCGAGCCGGGTCCGAGAGCGCGCATGGCTGGCCTCGCCGCATTCGTTTCGGGGCGCGAAGCGCGCCCGGTTTTCGCCGCCGGTCCCTTCTCATGCCCGGCTTGCGGGAGCAATCAAGGGGCCGGCGGCGAAGATGCTCCGGCTTGGCGTTGGGTCAAGGCGTCGCGTTCAGATCGCATGCGCGACCAGGGCGAACGCGGCCACCGGAAGGGCGGCCAGCAGAGCGATATTGCCGAAGGTCAGTGCGACGCGATCGACGAGTTCGAGGAGGGTCATTGGTTTCAATCCCGGTTGTTGTTGCGGTGCAGCATTTAGGGCGGCGAAGCTTGTTCTTCAAGCCCCCATAAGCGCCGTCCGTGGTGGAGATACGTACAAAATGATTGATTTTCGATCAAGAACTTTATCGATAAACAATATTAAACTTTGGCAATTCATTACTTTTTTGCAATGCAGCATACCCGCCATCGCCGCAGCCGCTTGCATCGCGCAGGCCGATTGGTGGAGACTCGCCGTCAAGTCCGTGTCCTCTCAAGGAAAGCCGGCCATGCCGCTGTCACTGCCCACGGGCGCCCGGCTGGTCGCCGCGACCCACAACGCCGGCAAGGCTCGGGAACTGGCGGCGCTGCTCGACGGCCGCTTTTCCGTGACATCGGCGGCCGAACTCGGCCTGGCCGAGCCGGAAGAGACCGAAACCACCTTTGTCGGCAACGCGCTGCTCAAGGCGCGGCTGGCGGCCGAGGCGAGCGGGATGATCGCCCTGGCCGACGATTCCGGCCTGTCGGTGACGGCGCTGGATGGGGCGCCCGGGATCTATTCCGCCCGCTGGGCCGGGCCGACGCGCGACTTCGCCCTGGCCATGGCCAAGCTCGAAGAGCGGCTGGAGGCCACGGGTTCGGCCGACCGCTCGGCCTGGTTCACCTGCGCCCTGGCCCTGGCCTGGCCCGCCGGCGCCGCCATCGTGGTCGAGGGCCGGGTCGACGGGGTGCTGCGTTTCCCGCCCCGCGGAGACCAGGGCTTCGGCTACGACCCCATCTTCCTGCCGGAGGGCCTGGAGCGCAGCTTCGGCGAGATGGGCGCGGCCGAGAAGATCGCGCTCAGCCATCGCACCCGGGCCTTCGAAAAGCTGAAGGCGGCGGTGTTTTGACCCCGCCTGGCTCGCTCCCCCCGCTCGCCGTCTATGTGCACTGGCCCTACTGCGCGCGCATCTGCCCCTATTGCGACTTCAACGTGGTCAGGGCGCGCGGCGGCGCAGCGCCGGCGGCGCTCGCCAGCGCCATCGTCCGCGACCTCGCCGGCCAGGCGGCGCAGATCGGGCCGCGCCGGCTGAGTTCGATCTTCTTCGGCGGCGGCACCCCCTCGCTGATGACGCCCGATCAGGTCGGCGAGGTCGCCGCCGCCGCCCGCGCGCTGTGGCCCAGCGACGAGGTGGTTGAGATCACGCTGGAGGCCAACCCCACCGATGCGGAGGCCGGGCGGTTCGCGGGCTTCGCCGAGGTTGGCGTCAATCGTCTCTCCCTCGGCGTCCAGTCGCTCGACGATGCGGCGCTGGCCTTTCTCGGCCGCAACCACGACGCCGCCCAGGCCAGGCGGGCGCTCGTCGCGGCGCTGGCGGCGTTCGAGCAGGTCTCCATCGACTTGATCTATGCCCGACCCGGCCAGAGCCTCGCCGACTGGTCGCGCGAGCTTGCCGAGGCCATCGCCCTGGGGCCAAGCCACGTCTCGCCCTATCAGCTGACCATCGAGCCGGGGACGGCTTTCGCCCGCGCCGTCGCGCGCGGCGCCATGAGCCCCGTCGACGAGGAGACCGGCTACGGCCTCTACGAGATCACGCAGCGCCTGCTGAGCGATGCCGGTTTCGACGCCTATGAGGTGTCCAATCATGCGAAGGGCAAGGCGGCCCGTTCGCGCCACAACCTCGCCTATTGGCGCGGCCGGGACTATCTCGGCGTCGGCCCCGGCGCCCATGGCCGGCTGGGCTCGTCCGCCGGCCGCGTCGCCACCGCGACGGCGTCCAGGGTCGGCGACTATATAACCCGCGTCGAGGCGACGGGGACCGGCGTCGCCGATCGTACCCGCCTGACCGCGCGAGAAGCGGCCACCGAGCGGCTGCTGATGGGCTTGCGAACGGGCGAGGGCGTGGCCTGGAGCGAGCTTGCCGCCCTGGCGCTCGGGCCAGGCCATCCGGTGGTGAGCGACCTGAGGGCTGGCGGCTGGCTGGCGGTCAGCGCCGAACGGGTCGCCGCCACGGCCAAGGGCCGCCGCGTGCTCGACCACCTCACCGGCGCCCTCGCCGCCGCGTCCGAGGACATCGACGCCCTTGCCCGTTAGACCACCATCGCCGGCCCTGAGCGAGGTTCCGCTGGCGCCCGGCCTCTATCTGGTCGCCACCCCGATCGGCAACCTGCGCGACATCACCCTGCGCGCCCTGGACGTGCTGGCCGGCGTCGATCTGGTCTTGGCCGAGGACACCCGCATCACCGGCAAGCTTTTGGCGACCTACGGGATTTCGAAGCCGCTGGAACGCTATGACGATCACGCCGGCGAACGGGTGCGGCCGCGTGTGCTGGGGGCCCTGGCCAGCGGCGGGCGGATCGCGCTCTGCTCCGACGCCGGCACGCCGCTGGTCTCCGATCCCGGCTATCGGCTGGCGGTCGAGGCGATCGCCCAGGGACAGGCGGTCATCCCGATTCCCGGCGCGTCCTCGGTGCTGGCGGGCCTGAGCGCCGCCGGACTGCCCACCGACCGTTTCCTCTTCGCCGGCTTCCCGCCGCCCAAGGCCGCGGCCCGACGCGCCGTCTTCGAGACCCTGGCGCCGATCCGCGCCACCTTGATCCTGTTCGAAGGCGCCTCGCGCCTGAAGGCCAGCCTGGGCGACATGGCCGCCGTGCTCGGCCCGCGCCAGGCCGTGGTGGCGCGCGAGCTGACCAAGCTGCACGAGACCTTCCATCGCGGCCGGCTGGATCAGCTGGCCGCCGATCCCGCCCTGGCCAGGCCCAAGGGCGAGTTGGTGGTGGTCATTGCGCCGGGCGAAGCCGCCGCCGCGAGCGCGGCCGACGCCGAGGCGGCGCTCGCCGAGGCGCTGGCGCGGCTCGGCCCGGCCAAGGCCGCATCCGAAGTGGCCAAGGCGCTCGGCCTCGACCGCCGCGGCCTCTACCAGCGCGCCCTGGCCATGAAGGGCGCGCGATGAGCGAGGTGCGGCGCCTGCGCGGGACCGCCGCGCGCCTGTCCGGGCGGCGCGGCGAGGTGGTGGCCGCGCTCTGGCTGATGGCCAAGGGCTATCGTATCCTGGGGTTCCGCCACCGCCTGCCCCAGGGCGAGATCGATCTTTTGGCCCTGCGCGGCCGCGTCCTGATCGCCGTCGAGGTCAAGGCGCGCACCTCGATCGAGGCGGCGCTTGAGGCGGTCAGCCCTGCCCAGCGCCGCCGCCTTCGCCGAGCGCTCCGCGCCTATGCGGCGCGCCGGCCGCGCCTGGCCGAGGCCGAGGTCAGGCTGGACCTGCTCGCCCTCGCGCCCGGCCGTTTCCCGCGCCATATTCGCGGCGCATGGAGCGAGGACGACGAGTGATGAGCCTCAGGCGCGCGCTTGGAGCCAGCCGGTGACCCGTGAGCAGGCGGAGGCCGCGCTCGCCGCCGCCGGCGCGGCGTCGGACGAGGCCTTTCCGTTGTTCGAGGCGGCCATCGCCTGCGCCCTGCACGAGACGCCGGACCGCGATCCCGAACCCGCCCGGGCCCTCACCCGCGAAGCCGTCGAGCGATTGAAGGCCCGCCTCGGCCGCGAGGCGCCGGAGGAAGCCCTGGCCGAGACCATGTGCGGCGACCTGCGCCTGAACGGCGATCTGCTCACCTACGAGGATCCAGCCAATACCGACATCATCGCCCTTTGGGAGCGCCGCCGCGGTCTGCCGGTGACGCTGGGCCTGATCTACATAGAGGTGGCGCGACGTAGCGGCCTTCAGGTGCGGGGTGTCGATTTCCCCGGTCATTTCCTGTTGCGCATCGAGACGGCGGAGGGGCCGCTGGCGCTCGACCCGTTCAGCGAGGGGCGCGTGGTGCTGCCGTCGGAGCTCACCCGCCGGGCGCTGCTGGCGGGGCTTTTGCCGCACGTGGCCGAGCGGCTGGAGGCGCTGATGGCGCCGGCGTCGGCGCGGGCGGTGCTGATCCGGTTGCAGAACAACATCTTCGCCCGCGCCAGCCAGGCCGGCGATCATGCCCGCGCCGAACGGTCGGCGCTGCGGCGCGCGCTGCTCGATCCCTCCGATCACCGGCCCTGGCTCGACGTCGCCGCCGCCCGCGAGGGCCAGGGCGCCCTGGCCGGCGCGCTTCAGGCGCTCGGGCGCGCCCAGATCCTCGATGGCGGCGCGGCCATCGCCGCCCGCGCCGCGCGCGAGCGGGTGCGGCTTCAGCTGAACTGATCGCGCCCAATGGATTTCAGCCGTTGCCGGGACCTGCGGCCATCCCCTAGTGAACAACGGGCGCGCTGGAGCTCTCCTTAAATGCCTTTGAACGTCGCCATCCAGATGGATCCCGTCGAGGCGATCAACATCGAGACCGACACCACCTTCCTGATGATGATGGAGGCGCAGACCCGCGGCCACACGCTCTGGGTCTATGCGCCCGATCATCTCTCGCTCGAGGACGGTCGCGTCTTCGCGCGCGGGCGTCGGCTCGATCTGCAGGCGGTGAAGGGCGACCATCACCGGCTGGGCGGGTTCGAGACCCGCGAGCTGGCGGAAATGGATGTGGTGCTGATGCGCCAGGACCCGCCGTTCGACCTGGCCTACATCACCGCGACCCATTTCCTTGAGCGCATTCACCCCAAGACCCTGGTGGTGAACAATCCGGCCGAGGTGCGCAATGCGCCGGAGAAGCTGTTCGTCACCGAGTTCACCGGCGTGCAGCCGCCAACCCTGGTCACGGCCGATCCAGAGGCGATCTACGCCTTTCGCGCCAAACACGGCGACATGGTGCTGAAGCCGCTTTACGGCGGCGGCGGGTCCGGGGTGGTCAGGCTGGCGCCCGACGATCCCAATCTCGACGCCCTGCTCGAGCTGCACGCCATGATCGGGCGCGAGCCGGTGGTGGCGCAGAAATTCATCCCGGCCGTCTCCAGGGGCGACAAGCGCATCATCCTGATCGACGGCGAGCCGGTGGGCGCCATCAATCGCATTCCGGCCAAGGGCCAGGTGCGCTCCAACCTCGCGCGCGGCGGCCGCGCCGAAGCTGTCGAGCTGACCGCCCGCGACCTGCAGCTCTGCGCCGCCATCGGGCCGGCGCTGAAGGCGCGGGGCCTGCTCTTCGTCGGCATCGATGTGATCGGCGACTACATGACCGAGATCAACGTCACCTCGCCCACCGGCGCCCAGCAGTTGAAGCGGTTCGGCGGCGCCGACGCCGGCGCCCTGTTCTGGGACCGCATCGAGGCGATCCGCGCCGGCGGTTAGGCCGGCGCGGCCTTGAACCCCAGCACGTCCTGCATGTCGTAGAGCCCCGGCGGCTTGTCCGCGACCCAGAGGGCGGCGGCGAGCGCGCCCCTGGCGAACAGGCTGCGGTCGCGGGCGGAATGGGAGAGTGTGACGACCTCGTCCTCGGCGATGAAGCTTATGCTGTGCTCGCCGATCAGGCCGCCGCCTCGCATCACCGAAAAACCGATCGCGCCCTTGCCTCGGGCGCCGGTCTGACCATCGCGTCCGCGCTCGGCGACGTCCGCCAGTTCGCCGCCGCGCGCCCCGGCCGCCGCCTCGCCCAGCATCAGCGCCGTGCCGGAGGGCGCGTCCACCTTGCGCCGGTGGTGGGCCTCGAAGATCTCGATGTCCCAGTCGTCGGGCCCGAGCTGGCGAGCCGCCTGACCGACCAGGCCGAGCAGCAGATTGACGCCAAGCGAGAAATTGCCCGAGCGCACGATGGCGACCCGCGCCGCCGCCTCGGCGATGGCGGCTTCGTCCTCGGCCGATGCGCCGGTCGCACCGACGACCAGGGCCGGCGATCCGCGCTCGGCGGCGCGCCGGGCCAGGGCGACCGAGGCCGCCGGCGTCGAAAAGTCGATCACCACGTCGCTGGCGGCGAGGACGGCGTCGAGAGCGCCGAGCCGGTGGCCGTCGAGGCTCTCGCCCGCGCGCGCCGGCTGATCGAACACCGCCGCCACACCGGCGTCCTCGCGGGCCTCGATGGCCGCGAGGATGGCGCGGCCCATGCGCCCGAGCGCGCCGCCGACGCCGATCTTTAACCGCGTCTGGGTCTGGTCTGCACTCACGGCTAGGCTCAGTCGGCCAGGGTGACGACGACGGGGCCGCGCGGCGTGGCGACCAAGGTGTGTTCGTACTGCACCGTCGGCCGCCCGCCCTCGGCCGTCAGCGTCCAGCCGTCGTCGCTGTCCATGGCCCATTCCGAGCCCAGGGACAGGAAGGGCTCGATGGTGAAGACCGAGCCGGAGCCGATGCGGCGCCGGTCGCCCGGCTCGTACCAGGTGGCGATCTCCTTCGGCTCTTCATGCAAGGCGTCACCGACCCCGTGGCTGGCAAGATTGCGGATCAAGGTATAGCCGTTGCGATCGGCGAAGCCCTGGATGGCGCGGCCGATCTCGTTCAGCCGCCCGCCGGCCTTGACCGCGCGCACGCCGGTCCACATGGCGCGACGTCCATCCCGGGCCAGGCATTCGATGCGCGGCGCGACCGGCGGCATGGCGAAGCTGCCGCCGGTATCGGCGAAGACGCCGTCGATCTCGGCGGAGACGTCGATATTGACCAGGTCCCCGGCTCTCAGAACCCGATCGCCGGGGATGCCGTGGGCGATCTGGGGAAAGACCGAGATGCAGGTCGCGCCGGGAAATTCATAGGTGATCTCGGGCGCGGAGCGGGCGCCGTCCCGCTCCAGAAGATCGCGGCCGAGCCCATCCAGTTCGCCGGTGGTCATGCCGGGCTCGAGCGCCCTGGCCATGGCGGCCATGGTTCGGGCGACAACGCGCCCGACGTGGCGCAACTTGGAAAGCTCGTCTTCGCTGCCGATGGTCATCAAACACCCCTTCGAAGCCCGCGAGCGTCACCCAATGCGGCGCGAGGCGCAAGACAGCCTGGCCGTTCCGGCGCCAAATCGCTTGCGGCGGTTGTGGGCGGGGAACGGCGTCGGTAGGGTGCCCGCCCCGGGCGGGGAGGGGCCCCGCCGCAATCAAAAAGCCCAAAATACGGCATGAGCGATTCCGAAAAACGCACCTTTACCGACGAAGAGGCCCTGGCCTTTCACCGCGATCCGACGCCCGGCAAGATCGCCGTGGTGGCGACCAAGCCGATGGATACCCAGCGCGACCTCAGCCTGGCCTATTCGCCGGGCGTGGCCGTGCCCGTGCGCGCCATCGCCGAAAATCCTGACCTGGCCTACGACTACACCTCGAAAGGCAATCTGGTCGCCGTCATTTCCAACGGCACCGCCATCCTGGGTCTCGGCGACCTGGGCGCGCTCGCCTCCAAGCCGGTGATGGAAGGCAAGGCGGTGCTGTTCAAGCGCTTCGCCGACGTCGATTCCATCGATGTGGAGATCCTCAGCCGCGATCCCGACGAGATCATCACCGTGGTGAAGAACATCGGCATCACCTATGGCGGCATCAATCTGGAGGACATCAAGAGCCCCGAGTGCTTCCGCATCGAGACCGAACTGCAGGAGCTGCTCGACATTCCGGTCTTCCATGACGACCAGCACGGCACCGCCATCATCTCGGCCGCCGGCCTGATCAACGCCTGCCACATCACCGGGCGCGAGCTGAAAGACATCAAGCTGGTGCTGAACGGCGCCGGCGCGGCGGGCATCGCCTCGCTGGACCTGGTCAAGGCCATGGGGGTCAGGTCCGAGAACTGCATCGCCGTCGACACCAAGGGGGTGATCTACCGGGGCCGCACCGAGGCCATGAACCAGTGGAAGTCCGCCCACGCTGTCGATACCGACAAGCGCACTCTGGCCGAGGCCATGCAAGGCGCCGACGTCTTCATGGGCCTTTCGGTCAAGGGCGCGGTGACGGCGGAGATGGTCAGGTCGATGGCGCCCAAGCCGATCATCTTCGCCATGGCCAATCCCGATCCGGAGATCACGCCCGAGGAGGTGCTGGCCGTCCGTTCCGACGCCATCATCGCCACCGGCCGATCGGACTATCCGAACCAGGTCAACAACGTGCTGGGCTTCCCCTACATCTTCCGCGGCGCGCTGGACGTGCGCGCGCGCCGCGTCAATCACGAGATGAAGATCGCCTGCGCCCACGCCCTGGCCGAACTGGCGCGCGAGGACGTGCCCGACGAGGTCGCCGCCGCCTATCATGGCCGCGCGCTGAAGTTCGGGCCGGAATACATCATCCCCTCGCCGTTCGATCCGCGGCTGATCTGGTACGTCCCGCCCTTCATCGCCCAGGCGGCGATGGATTCCGGCGTCGCGCGCCGGCCGATCGAGGACATGGACGACTATCGCGCGGGCCTGGCGCAGCGGCTCGATCCGTCGGCGGGCTTCCTGCAGAAGATTTCCGGCGCGGTCGTCCAGGGCGCAAAGCGGCGCATCGTCTTCGCCGAGGGCGAGGAGCCCAGCGTCATCCGCGCCGCCTACGCCTTCCAGAGCGGCGGCCTCGGCCAGGCGATCCTGGTCGGGCGCGAGGAGCTGGTGCACCAGAACATGCGCCTGGTGGGGGTCGACCCGGTGGAGAGCGGCCTGGAGATCATCAACGCCCGGGTCACCGAGCGGAACGCGGACTATGTCGACTTCCTCTACAAACGCCTGCAGCGCGAAGGCTATCTGGTCCGCGACGTGCAGCGGTTGATCAACCAGGACCGCAATTCCTTCGCCGCCACCATGGTCGCGCTGGGTCATGCCGACGGCTTGGTCACCGGCGTCACGCGCAGCTTCGACCAGGTGCTGGAAGAGGTGATGCGCGTGATCGATCCGGCTCCCGGCGGTCGTGTCATCGGCATGTCGGTGGTGCTGGCCAAGGGTCGCACCCTGTTCATCGCCGACACCAACATCACCGAGATGCCGGAGGCCGAGGAGCTGGTGGAGATCGCCATCGAGGCGGCCCATGCCGTGCGCGACCTGGGCTTCGAGCCGAGGCTCGCCTTCATGTCCTATTCCACCTTCGGCAATCCGATGGGCGAACGATCGGAAAAGGTCCGCGACGCGGTGGCCATGATGGACGGAATGGATATCGACTTCGAATACGAGGGCGAGATGCCGCCGGAACTGGCGCTGGAGCCGGACAAGCGGGCCAACTTCCCGTTCATGCGCCTGACCGGCGAAGCCAATGTGCTGATCATGCCGGCCATCCACTCCGCCTCGATCTCGACCAAGCTGGTCCAGGCGCTCGGCGGCGCGACCGTTGTGGGACCGGTCCTGCTCGGCCTTTCGAAATCGGTGCAGATCTGCCCGCTCTCGGCCTCGGTGTCGAAGATCCTGCAGATGGCCACCATGGCCGCCTATGAGCGACCGCTGGCGGAGGCCAAGGTTTAGCGGCGGCGCGAGGCGCCGATTGCGCCCAAGGCCATATTTGTCGCCCTGACGAGCGCGTCGATCCTAATGTTTAGAGCGGGTTGCGGGCGGAAAACCGCTTCGCACTTTTCCGGAGGCCCGCTCTAGGCGAGCCTGGCGCGGAACCAGTCGGCGAGTTCCGACTCGCCAAGTTTCCCGGCGGCCAGGGCCTCGACGGTGCGGACCGCGTCGATCTTGTCGAAGCGCAGTTGGTGGCCGTTGTCGGCAAGAAACACGCGAGCGACGACCCAGGCCGCGCGCTTATTGCCGTCCGCGAAGCCGTGATTCTGCGCCAGGCCGAAGGCGTAGGCGGCGGCAAGAGCCGCAGCGTCGGGGTCGCCATAGGCGGCGAGGTTTTGCGGGCGAGCGAGGGCTGACTCCAGCGCGCCGTAATCGCGCACGCCATCGAGGCCGCCATGGTCCGACAGCTGTCTGTCGTGGATGGCGTAGACGACCTCCGGCGCGACCCAGCGCCAATCCGTCACTTCGCCAGTCGCCTAAGGATCTCCCGGTCTTCATGCATGATGTCCTCGGCCAAGGTCATCTGCCGCTCGAACTCGGGGCTGTAGGGCGTCAGCCGATAGCCGCCGTCGGGCGTTTCGGTCAGATAGACGGTATCGCCCTTCTTGATTTTCAACCGGGCCATGGCCTCCTTGGTCAGGATAAAGCCGGCCGACGCACCGACCGTCGTAACCTTGAACGCGAGCATCATCGCTCTCCTATATAATCTTCATTATATAGTTGCTGGACGCCGATGCAAACCCACGCGATTGACGATCAGCTTGACGGCGGGCGCGGCAGGCCTCAAACACGCCGGCCCTCATCCTCAAAGCTGACGAAGGCGGAGCGCGCGCGTGCTCCGGCGCGCCCATGTCCGCCTCGACATCCACCCTCGGGATCGATTTCGGGACCACCAACACCGTGGTCTCCATGGCCGGCGACGACGGCGAGGCGGTGCTGGCGGACTTCGCCTTCGAGGACTACGCCTCGACCACCTTCCGCTCCTGCCTGAGCCTGCGCTCCGACTCCGACCAGCCGAACGGCCGGCTGGTCGAGGCCGGACCCTGGGCGATCGAGGCCTATCTGGAGGACCCGGGCGAGACGCGGTTCATTCAGTCGTTCAAGAGCTTCGCCGCCAGCGCCGCCTTTTCAGAGACTGTGATCCTGGGTCGACGCTACAGGTTCGAGGACCTGCTTTCGGCCTTCCTGTTGCGCGTGCGCGCCCATGCCGGCGCGGTGATGGCCGCGCCGCCGGCGCGGCTGATCGTCGGGCGCCCCGTTCGCTTCGCCGGCGCCTTCCCGGACCCGGCCCTGGCCCTGTCCCGCTACGAGATCGCCTTTCGCCGGCTGGGGGTCTCCGAGATCCTCTACGCCTACGAGCCGGTCGCGGCGGCCTTCTTCTTCGCCCGCCAACTCGATGCCGACGCCACCGTCCTGGTCGGCGACTTCGGCGGCGGCACCAGCGACTTTTCCATCGTCCGCTTCACCCGCAAAAGCGGCGTCCTGACCTCCAAGGCCCTGGGCCAGGCCGGCGTCGGCGTGGCGGGTGACGCCTTCGACTACCGCCTGATCGATCACCTGGTCTCGCCGGCGCTGGGCAAGGGCTCGGCCTATCGCGACTTCGACAATGTCGCGCCCATGCCCAACCGCTACTACGCCAGCTTCGCGCGCTGGGACCAGCTGGCCCTGATGCGCGCCTCGCGCGACATGAACGACATCCGCGGCCTGGTGCGGCGATCGCTGGAGCCGGAAAAGGTCGCCCGGCTGGTCGAATTCCTCGACGGCGAATACGGCTATCGGCTCTACCAGTCGATCTCGCGGCTGAAGGAGGCGCTTTCGGCAGAGGGCGCGGCGCGTTTCGTCTTCCAGGCCGGCGCCATCGATATCCAGCGCGACGTGGAGCGGGCGGAATTCGAGGCCTGGATCGGCCGCGACCTGGCGGCCATCGATGGAGCGGTCGACGAGGCGCTGAACGTGGCCAGGCTAAAGCCCGAGGCCATAGACCGGGTCTTCCTGACCGGCGGCTCATCCTTTGTGCCGGCGGTGCGGGCCCTGTTCGAGCGGCGTTTCGGCCCAGCCAGGATCAGCACCGGGGCCGAACTGGAGTCCATAGCCGCGGGCCTGGCCCTGATCGGCGAGGAGGCGGATCTCAGTCCCTGGTGCGAGCGGGCGCCGGGGTGACCCTGGCCAGGACGATGCAGCAGACGACGGCCGGCACGCCGATGGCGGCGGCGAGCAGGTAGAACAGGGCATAGGCGTCGAGCAGACTGCGCCCGTGCTGAAGGCCTTCCACGATATCCCCGGAAAACCCTTTCAGGATTTTGCCGGTCCAGGCCAGGGCCGAAGTCAGCAGCGCATATTGGGTCGCGGTATAGCCGAGGCTGGTCAGGGTCGACATGTAGGCGACCAGCGCCACCCCGGAAAACCCGATGGCGAAGGCGTCGAAGGTCATGATCGCCTCGAAGGCGGTGACATTGACGCCCGCCAGCGACATCAGGGCGAAATCCCCGCCATGCCAGCCGAGCAGGGCGAAGGCCCCGATGCCGATGGGCTGGATGATGGATCCCAGGATCAGGGTCGGTCGGTTGCCGATGCGCAGGCTGGTCAGCCCGCCCAGCACCACCCCGACGATGGAGCCGATGGCGCCGATGGTCAGCCGCACATAGGCGATGGTCGCCAGGCTGATGTGCAGCGAGACATAGTAGGGGTTGGACATCGGCCCGCGCATGTAGTCGCTGAGGTGATAGAGGGTGATGGTCAGCAGCATCAAAAGCGCCATCGCCACGCCGTGAGCGCGGAAGAAGACGGTGAAGGGGCTGACGATCGCATCGTAGCCGGCCAGCAGCGGGTTGTGGCCCTCGCGGCGGTCGCGCGCCTCCATGGCGGCGTCGGCCCGGGCCGGCTCGCGGGCCATCAGCGCGGCGGCCACACCGACGATCATGGCCCCGCCATAGAGGGCGTAGGCCATGGGCCAGCTCAGCGCCTGCGCCACCAGCAGGATGACGGCCTCGGTGGCGATCAGGGCGGCGCGATAGCCAAGGGTATAGGAGGCGGTCAGCAGGCCGAGTTCGTCCGCGTCTGCGGCGCTCTCGATCCGCCAGGCGTCGATCACCGTGTCCTGGGTGGCGGCGGCGACCCCGGTGAACACCGCCGCGCAGGCCAGCAGGACAAGGTGGCGCTTGGGATCGCAGGCGGCCATGCCGATCAGGCCGGCCGCCACGCCTAGCTGACTGAGCAGCATCCAGCCGCGCCGGCGGCCGAGCGAGGCGACCAGGGGCGCGGGGACGCGATCGACGACGGCGCCCCAGACGAACTTCACCAGATAGGGCAGGCCGGCCCAAGAGAGGTAGCCGATGGCGGCCAGCTTGATGTTGTCGCCAGCCAGCCAGAAGCCCAGCGTATTGCCGATCAGCATGAAGGGCAGGCCGGAGGAGAAGCCCAGCATCAGCATGAGGGCGACGCGCGGGCGGGTCAGGGCCCTCAACACCTCGCCCATGTTGCGGCGGCGCCGCGGGGGCTTGCGGGGGACCGGTGCGATGGCCTGCTCGGACATGAACCGCGCTCCCGAGAGCGGCGGCCCGAACGCCCCGACTCTAGCCGGCGAGCTTGGCGTGCTTGCGCGCGGCCGTCCAGCCGGCGCCGGTCCAGAGCAGCAGGGCGCGGCGAAGCGCCTCGGGGCTCAGCGGCTTGACCAGGAAGTCGTCCATGCCGGCGGCTAGGCAGGCGCGGCGGTCGTCCTCGAAGGCGTTGGCGGTCAGGGCCACCACCGGCGTCTCGACGCCCCGCGCGCGCAGGGCCCGCGTCGCCTCCATGCCGGAAAGGCGCGGCATGCGCACGTCCATCAGCACCAGGTCATAGCCGCCTCCGGCGAGGGCCTCCAGGGCCGCGGCCCCGTCGGCGACATGCTCGACATCGCAGCCTTCGCGCGCCAGCAGCGTGCGGGCCAGCATGGCGTTGATCGGATTGTCCTCGGCCAGCAGCACGCGCGCGCCGGGCGCGGCCGGCGCTTGCGCCTGGACCATGGGCGCGATGCGCTCGTCCTCCAGCGGCGGATGCGCCGCCTGGGCGCCCTCGGCGGCGAGCACCCTGGCGGCGAGCGAGGCGCGGCGCAGCGGCTTGATCAGATAGCCGGCGAAACCCGCGGCGCGATAGCGGGCGATGCGGCCGCGCTCCTCGGGCTTGAGCAGGACCACCGCCGCCCGGCCCGGCGGCGGCTTGAGCCGCGCGCGACCCTTCGCCAGCGCCTGGTCGATCAGGATCACGTCGGCGGCGCCAGTCTGGGCCAGGGCCTCCTCGATCCGCTCGGCCCTGAGGACGCGCGCGCCGCAGGCCTCGATCTGCCGGCCCGCCGCCTCGCGCAGGACGGCGCTGGGCGAGACGACGGCCACCCGGCGGCCGGCCAGCGATGTGTCGGCCCTGGCCTCGCCCGCCGCTTCGAACGGCGCCTCGAACCAGAAGTCCGCGCCGCGCCCGACCGCGCCGGCGACGCCGACCGCGCCGCCCATGGCCTCGGCGATGCGGCTGGCGATGGCCAGGCCGAGGCCCGCGCCGCCCAGCCGCGACCCGTGCTCAGGATCGGCATGGGTGAAGGCCTCGAAAATACGCCGCCGCGCGGCCTCGGCGACGCCGGGGCCGGTGTCGGAGACGGTGAAGCGCAGCCGCCCGGGGCCCGCCTGCTCGGCGAGCAAGAGGACGCCGCCGCTCTCGACGAACTTGACCGCATTGCCGGCGAAATTGAGCAGAATCTGTTTCAGCCGCCCCTCGTCGGCCAGGATCGGCGCCAGGCCCGCTTGCGCCGCCCAGCCGATCTCCAGGCCCTTTTCGTGGGCGCGCGGGCTCATCAGTTCGCACACCGAACGCAGTACGTCCTCGACATCGACGGCGGCGGGATTGAGCTCCATGCCCGCCGCGCCCAGCTTGGCGTAGTCGAGCACGTCGTTGACCAGGCCGAGCAGATGGCCGCCGCTCTCGTTCAGCGCCGCCACATAGGCGCGCTGCTCAGCGGTCAGGCGCGTGGACTCCAAAAGCCGCGCCATGCCGAGCACGCCGTTCAGCGGCGTGCGAAACTCATGGCTGAGCGCCGCCAGCTGCTCGAGCGGAATACCGTCGGGAGAAGGGTCTTTGGGCATGATGCGGTAAGATTACCGCCGCGCGACTTAACGGGGGGTCAAACCCTGGCGGCTCAGTCTCGCAAGCCGGTCAGCATAAAGCCGTCGCGCCATCGCTGAGATCGGTGCGCCGTCTCTCGATTCACGGCCGAACTCCAATACGGGCGGCGACGGTAACCCGGGACAAGTCGCCCGAACACGTCCTATCTAATCCCGCTCGGCCAGGGGTTTTGCGACGGCTGAGCGCCGTTATATTTGTTTTCGCGCGGTAAGACAAAGTATTCTCGGTACATCAGGTCAGCCACATACGCGCCCATCTTCCGCGCAGTCGTTGTTGGCAGCTTGAAACGGTGCTCATAATAATTTGTAAGAGCCTCTCTCGCGCCTGAGTATTGGGCGCGAATAGCTTTGTAGACCGCTAAACGCTTGACTGAACCGTCCGCCCAATGCTTGAGCCCGTCATCGACCTCTGCCCGGGTGTTGTACGGGGCGTCAATCAGCGCCCAGGGTCGAAAGCTTGCGTTTGCCCACGCTTGGGCGACAGCCACCCGGATTCTGGCGGTGGGCTGAAGCGTGCCCTCGTCCCTGCCCGGCCCCAAGGCCGCGTCCAGCAGGTTCGAGAACCGACGCACCGGTTCGGGCATGAGCGACACCGGCAATTTCGCCTTTGGACGGAAGCTGATGATGCACGAAGAGCGTGCGCCACCGCCGTCTACGGTATAAACTCGCCAATCCGCTAAGCTCTGGTAGGGCTCTCCAGAATCAATGAGCCAGCTTGCTCCGGTCTTATTGTCGGTGAGAACGCGCGGTGGGTTCCACCTGTTGCTGCCGAGAAGGGGTTCGTAGATCGGTTTTGTTTGATAATCAGAGTCGATATATTTCGTCAGTTCAGTCGATTTGATATCTGCGTTCAATACGTAGGTCGTATAAAAATCGCCGTCCTCGTTGAAGGCTTCGTCCGTAACCACAATCCGCTTGCCATTCCCAGGCCGGTCTTGCCAGAAGACTCTGAGCGCCTTGCCGTCTGATTTTGTTGATGAAATTTCGGAAAATGTCTTTGGGTTATTGGAAAGTCCGTCACCGCCGCTGATGTCCTTCGCGGTCGTGTAGAGACTGAATACGCTTCCCAAATCCCGCGGCGGCTCGATCGGCCAGAGTAGCGAGGCGTTGGTTGACTTAAACGCCGCCGCCGCCAGCTGGTAGGCTTGGCGGCATTGGGAATTGCTGGGCGCTCCGAAGGCGTGGGGCCAGACCGCCGCTGTCGCCGCGCCTGCCGGCAGCGCCGTCAAACCTATCACGACAACGAGAACAGTCTTGGGATTGGGCATCGTTTCTCATGCCTACGGATGGCGGGGCTTACGCGTCACCCCAAGTTATCGTCAAACGCCGCGCCTGCTTGCCGAAAATGGAGGACCGGCAGTGATGGCGGCGAGGCGTGAGCGCACCTTGAGAATTCATCCAAAGACGTTAGCTCTCGCCTCACCGATCCCGGCCGACGGCCCGACGCGGCGATAGATCAGCGCCTCGGCCACGTGCAGGCGGCGCACGGCGGTCGCGCCGTCCAGGTCGGCGATGGTGCGGGCGAGCTTCAGCGTGCGGGTCCAGCCGCGGGCGGTCAGGTTGTTAGCCTGGGCGGCCTTGGACAGCAGCGCGGCGGCCGGCTGGTCGAGGGCGGCGATCTTTTCCAGAAAGCCGCCGTCGGCGCGGGCGTTGATAGGCGCGGCGTCCTCGCCGGCTTCGCGGGCGCGCTGGCCTTGCGCGGCGCGGGCCTGGGCGACGCGGGCGGCGGCCTCGGCCGTGCCTTCCGCCGCTGCGGGCAGGGCCAGATCGGTCGCGGTCACCGGCGGCACCTCGACCTGCAGGTCGATGCGGTCGAGCAGCGGGCCGGAGATGCGGCTCTGATAGGTCTGCTGGCAGCGTGGCGCGCGTCCGCAAGCGCCGCGCCCGAGGCCGCCATGGCCGCAGCGGCAGGGATTCATGGCCGCCACCAGCTGCACGCGGGCCGGATAGCGCACGTGGGCGTTGGCGCGGGCCACGACCACCTCGCCGGTTTCGAGCGGCGCGCGCAGGCTGTCCAGGGCCTGGGCGGTGAATTCCGGGAGTTCGTCCAGGAACAGGACGCCGTTGTGCGCGAGCGAGACCTCGCCGGGCTTGGCGCGCAGGCCGCCGCCGGTCAGGGCGGCCATGGAGGCGGAGTGGTGCGGGCTGCGGAAGGGCCGGGCGCGGGTCAGGGCGCCGCGCGCGATCAGGCCGGCCACCGAATGCACCATGGAGGTTTCCAGGAGCTCGCTCGGCGACAGCGGCGGCAAAAGGCCCGGCAGGCGCTGGGCCAGCATCGACTTGCCGGAGCCCGGCGGGCCGACGAAGAGCAGGTTGTGGCCGCCGGCCGCGGCGATCTCCAGAGCTCGCTTGGCGCCCTCCTGGCCCTTGACATCGCGCAGGTCGGCCGTCGGCGGCCCGTTCAGCGCCGGCCCGGGCGTCGGTGCGCCCATCACCTGCACGCCCCGGAAATGGTTGACCAGCGAGATCAGCGACTTGGGCGCGAGCACGCGGCAGTCGCCGACCCAGGCGGCTTCCGGACCCGAGGCCTCGGGGCAGATCAGGCCGAGCCCCATGGCGCTGGCCGCCACCGCGGCCGGCAACACCCCGGCGACGGCGGCGATGCGGCCATCGAGGCCAAGCTCGCCGACGGCCGCCCAGTCGTTCAGGGTGTCCGGCGGGACGATGCCCATGGCCGCCATGATCGAGAGCGCGATCGGCAGGTCATAGTGGCTGCCTTCCTTGGGCAGGTCGGCGGGGGCGAGATTGACCACGATATGTTTGCCGGGCAGGGCGAGCCCTAAGCCGGTGAAGGCCGCGCGGACGCGCTCGCGGCTTTCCGCCACGGCCTTGTCGCCGAGGCCGACGATGACAAAGGCGAATTCCCCGTTGGTGAGCTGGACTTCGACATCGACGCGCCGCGCTTCCACGCCCTGGAAGGCCACCGTGACGACCCGCGCAACCATGGAAGAGCTCCCCGACTTATCCACAACTTCAGCATGACGTCTGGAGCGGATCAAGAACAAAAATAGAACTTATGTGGAAAATGCAGGAATTCAGTCACTTAGCCGACACATTCCGGACACGGGTCCTAAAGGCCCGTCAGCGGCCGCCGGTCGAGCCGAAACCGCCCTGGCCGCGCGCGGTGTCGTCCAGCGTCGCGACCTCGCTCCAGCCCGCGCCGGTCACCGGCGCGATGACCAGTTGGGCGATGCGGTCGCCGCGCCGGATGATGAAATCCTCCTCGCCGAGATTGATCAGGATCACCTTCACCTCGCCGCGATAATCGGCGTCGATCGTGCCTGGCGTGTTCAGGCAGGTGACCCCGGCGCGCAGCGCCAGGCCCGAGCGTGGCCGAACCTGGCCCTCGAACCCCGGCGGTATGGCCATGGTCAGGCCGGTCGGAACGGCGTCGCGCTTTCCCGGCGGCAGAGTCAGCGGCGCGTCCTCGGCGAGCGCGGCGCGCAGGTCCATGCCGGCGGCGTGTTCGGTCTCGTAGGCCGGCAGCGGCAGGCCCTCGGCATGGGCCAGGCGGACGATCTCGATGACAGGGGTCACGCCAGGTTCTCGGCGATCCGCGCCGCCAGACGGTGGGCGACCTCGGTCTTGGAAAGGCGCGGCCAGGCGTCCAGGCCCTGCGGATAGACCAGCAGCACCTGGTTCTCGTCGCCGCCCATGATCCCCTCGTCGGCGACATTGTTGGCGACGATCCAGTCGCAGCCCTTGCGCGCCAGCTTGGCCCGCGCCTGCATTTCCAGGTCGCCGGTTTCCGCCGCGAAGCCGACGACCAGTTTCGGACGATCGGGGCCGGCCGCGGCGAGGGTGGCCAGGATGTCGGGATTTTCCACCAGCCTGAGGGCGGGCGGCCCGTCCTTGCCCTTCTTCAGCTTGACCCCGAACACCTCGTCGGCGCGCCAGTCGGCGACGGCCGCGACGCAGACGGCGGCGTCGACCGGCAAGGCCCGGAGCGAGGCGGCCAGCATCTCGCGCGCGCTCTCGACCATGAAGCGGTCGACGCCGCGCGGCGCGGGCAGGGCCGTCGGGCCGGAGACCAGGACGACCCGCGCGCCCAGCCGGGCCAGCGCCTCGGCGATGGCGTAGCCCTGCTTGCCGCTGGAGCGGTTGGTCAGCACGCGCACCGGATCGATCGGCTCGGCGGTCGGGCCGGCGGTGACCAGGACCCGCTTGCCGGCCAGCGGCCTGGCCGAGCCCGCATCCAGGGCGGCGAGAATGGCCTCGAAGATCGCCTGCGGTTCGGCCAGGCGCCCCGGCCCGTACTCGCCGCAGGCCATGGCGCCCTCGTCCGGGCCGATGATGGTGACGCCGTCCGCCCGCAGGGTCGCCAGGTTTCGCCGGGTCGCGGCATGTTCCCACATGCGCACGTTCATCGCCGGCGCCATCAGCACCGGCTTGTCGGTGGCGAGCAGGGTGGTCGAGGCCAGGTCGTCGGCCAGGCCGGCCGCGGCCTTGGCCATCAGGTCGGCGGTGGCGGGGGCGACCACCACCAGGTCCGCCGAGCGGGACAGCTCGATATGGCCCATCTCCGCCTCGTCGGTGAGCGAGAAGAGCTCGCCATGGACTTTGTCTTCGGCCAGAGCGGCCAGCGACAGCGGCGTAACGAACTGGGCGCCGGCGCGGGTCAGGATCGGCCGCACCGCGATGCCGGCCTTGCGCAAAAGCCGGGTCAGCTCCAGCGCCTTGTAGGCGGCGATGCCGCCGCCCACGATCAGAAGCACCCGCCTGTCGTCCACGTCGCCGCCGCCTCGCTGAAATGCGCCCGCTCCTTAGCGTTTCATCGGGGTCTGGACAAACGCGCAAAGTTGTTCTTAGTTTGTTCACAGGGCAATCTGGATGAAAGGCTGGGTTATGGGAAAGACCTTGAGTTACGCCGCGATCGCGGCGCTTTTGGCCGGTGCGGCGATCACGCTTGGCGGCTGCGACGGCGGTTCGGCGACCGCGGCGCGCGATCACACCGCCGGCGCCGGCGGCGCCGCCGATAGTACGGTCGCGGCCGATAATGAGCGCGGCGCGCCGAGCGGGGGCGACAGCACCGATCGCGGCGACGCACGGCGTGAGCCCGTCGCCCTTGTCGACGGCAAGCCGATGTGGGCGGCCAATAAGCGCCATACGGCCGAGGAGAACGCCAACTATCAGTTTCAACGCGACGGCGCCGACTTCGACGCGCGCAATCTCGACGACTTCGTGGCCAAGGCGCACGCCTTCACGACCTCGCCGCCCAAGGATGCGCTGAGCCTGACGCGCAGCAATGGCGACAAGCTGCTCTACGATCCCAAGCGCAACATCTTCGCCGTCGTGACCAAGGCGGGCGCGCCCCGGACCATGTTCAAGCCGCAGGCCGGCAAGTCCTATTGGGACGAACAGGTGGCGCGCCAGTCGGAGGGCGCAGACGGTTCGGATCGGCAAGGCGATCGCGGCTATAGCCGCCGGTCGAGCGATCGCGATTCTTCGGACGACCAGGGCTAGCGGTTCAGGACGAGGCTCGCCGCGGCGAAGGCCAGGCCGGACGCCGCGGCGCCGAGCGCAAACCACCACAGGCCGTTGGCGCGGCGGGCCTTCGTCTCGACCACCACCGTGGCCGGCGCCGCCGGCTCGGCCATGCGGGCGATGGCTTTCAACGCCCGGGCGGCGTCGTCGGCCAGCTCGCGGACCCGGGCGACCGGGGAAAGCTCGCGCGCGATCCAGCGGCTGACCACCGGCTCGGCGGCGGCCCAAAGGTTGTGGCCGGGATCGATGCGCCGCGCCACGCCCTCGACCGTGACCATGGTCTTTTGCAGCAGGACCAGTTCCGGGCGCAGCCGCATGTCGAAAAGCGCGGTGATCTCGAACAGCAGGCCGAGCAGCCGGCCCATGGAGACCGCCCCGGCCGGCTGGCCGACATTGGGCTCGCCAACGGCCCGCAGCGCCTGGGCGAAGGCCTCGACCGAATGGTGCGCCGGCACATAGCCGACGTCGAAATGCGCCCTGGCGACCCGCATATAGTCGCGCCGCAGGAAGCCCCACAGGATCTCGGCCAGGTGCTTGCGGGCGTTGGCGTCGAGCCGGCCGATGATGCCGAAATCCACCGCCGTGATCACCGACGGCGGCCCCACGAACAGGTTGCCCTCGTGCAGGTCGGCGTGGAAGACGCCGTGGTCCAGGGCCTGGGAGAGAAAGGCCTGAACCAGCTTGTCGGCCAGCCCCTTGCGATCCAGGCCGGGCTGGTCCAGCGCCGCCGGATCGGTGAGCGCCACGCCCTCGGCCCAGTCGAGCGTCAGCACCCGCTTGCCGACGCCCGCCCAGACCACCGGCGGCGCCCGCATGAAGCCGTCGCCAGCCATGACTTCGGCCAGTTCGCTGGCGCCCGCCGCCTCGAAGCGCAGGTCCAGCTCCAGCTCCAGCACCCGCGCGGCGGTCTCGACCAGAAGGATGGGCTCCAGCCGGCGCGCCGGCGGCACATGGCGTTCGACCAGGGCCGCGGCCAGGCGCAAGACCTCGATGTCGCGCGCCACCTGGGCCTCTATGCCCGGGCGCAGCACCTTGACCGCCACGCGCCGGCCGTCGAGCAGGGTCGCCGGATGCGCCTGGGCGATCGAGGCCGCGGCGATCGGCTCGCCGAAGCTCGCGAAGAGGCTGTCGAGCGGCCGATCCAGCGAGGCGACCACCTCGGCCTTGGCCAGGTCGGTCGCAAAGGGCGGCAGCTGGTCCTTCAGCTTGGCCAGATCCTCGGCGAAGGCGCGGCCGAAGATGTCGGCGCGGGTCGAGAGAACCTGGCCGAGCTTGATGGAGACGGGTCCCAGGCGTTCGAACGTCCTCGCCAGCCGCTCGCCCGGCCGTCCGCGCCGGGCCTCCGGCCCGCTGAACAGCCGCAAGGTCCGCGCCAGCGCCCGGCTGGACGGCGGCAACAGATGATCGATCTCCTTGGGGATAAGCGCGTCGGCGCGGACCAGCACCCAGCCCGCGGCGATGAACCGGCCAAGCGCGGCGGCGTCGCTCATGGAGCGCTGATCGCCCAGCCCTGGTGCACGGCGGCGACGCCGCCGGTCAGATTGCTCCAGGCGACGCGGCCGAAACCGGCTTCGCGCATCAGGCCGGCGAAGGCCGCCTGGTCGGGAAACCGGCGGATGCTTTCGACCAGGTACTGGTAGGCCTCGCGGTCGCCGCCGATCCATTGGCCGAGCCTGGGGATGAGCTTGAACGAATAGGCGTCGTAGACGCCTGCCAGCGCCTCGGTCACCGGCTTGGAGAATTCCAGGCAGACGAACCGTCCGCCCGGCTTCAGAACCCGGCGCGCTTCGGCGAGCGCCGCGCCGATGTCGGTGACGTTGCGGATGCCAAAGGCGATCATATAGGCGTCGGCGCAGGCGTCCGGCAGCGGCAGGGCCTGGGCGTCGCCGACGCTCCAGACGATCTGCGGCGCGGTCTCGCGCGCGCGGCCGACGCCCAGCATCTCTTGGTTATAGTCGACCACGATCAGCCGCGCCGCCTCGCCGCCACGCCGCTTGCGCGCGCCTTCGGCCAGTTTGGCCAGCCGCCGCGCCATGTCGCCGGTGCCGCCGGCGCAATCGATAATGGTCTCGCCCGGCTGGGGATTGAGCCGCACCGCGGCGATATCCTTCCACACCCGATGCACGCCGGCGCTCATCACGTCGTTCATCAGGTCGTAGCGCCCGGCGACGGAATCGAACACGCCGCGCACCAGCCTCGGCTTCTCGGCCGGATCGACATCCTTGAAACCGAAGGCGGCTGGGGCTTGGCTCATGCAGCCGCGTCTTAGCCTTCCAGGTCCCCCGCGTCATCCCGCACGCGCCAAGGCGGCGGCGCCGGCCTTGAGAAAATGGCATAGGACGGTCATGCCCGAGCTTCCCGAGGTTGAAACCGTCCGCCGCGGCCTTGAGCCCGCCCTGGCCGGAGCGCGGCTGGTCCGCGTCGAGGCCCGGCGGCCCGATCTGCGCTTTCCCCTGCCCGACGGCTTCGTCCAGCGGCTGACCGGCGCGCGCATCGAGCGGCTAGACCGCCGCGCCAAATATCTGCTCGCGCCGCTCGATCGCGGCGATACCCTGGTCATGCACCTGGGTATGAGCGGGCGGTTCGAGATCGCCGGGGCCGAGGCGACGCGGCGGCCGGGCGAGTTCCACTATGCGGCGCCGGCCGATCCCAAACACGCCCACGTCATCTTCGAGACCGATCGCGGCGCCCGCGTCACCTATTTCGACCCCCGCCGCTTCGGCTACATGGCGCTGATCGCCTCGGACGGGCTGGAGGCAAATCCCTGGTTCGCCGGACTGGGGCCGGAGCCGCTTGGCCCCGACTTCGACGGCGCCCATCTCGCCCGCGCCTTCGCCGGGCGCCGGCAGAGCGTCAAGGCCAGCCTGATGGACCAGCGCATCGTGGCCGGGCTTGGCAATATCTATGTCTGCGAAGCCCTGCATCGCGCGCGCATTTCGCCCTTGCGGCCCGCCGGCGAGATCGGCGCCCGGACCCTGACCAGCCTCGCCGCCGCGGTCAGGGCGGTCCTGGAAGACGCCATCGAGGCCGGCGGCTCGACCCTGCGCGACTATGCTGCCGCCGACGGCGCGCTCGGCTATTTCCAGCACCGGTTCTGCGTCTATGGCCGCCAAGGCGAGCCCTGCCTGCGGCGCGGTTGCCGGGGCGTGATCGCGCGCACGGTGCAGGCCGGTCGCTCGACCTTTTATTGCCCGGTCTGTCAGCGCTAGCCCTCGGCATCGTGGCCGCCTAGGCTCGCGCGCCATGATGCGCCGCCTCACATCCGCCCTGGCCGGCCTGGGTTTCTGGCTGCTGGCCGGCGCCGCGGCGGCCCAGCCGCCGGTGTGGGTGGCGCACGGCCCGCACGCGACCATCGTCCTGTTCGGCTCCGTGCACATCCTGCCGCCCGGCCTCGACTGGGAGCCGGACAGGCTGAAGCGCGCCCTGGCCAAGGCCGACGATCTCTGGTTCGAAATCCCGCTCGACGACGCCTCCAGCCTGGCCGCGACCCGGCTCGCCGCCCGCCAGGGTCTGCAAGGTCCGGGCGAAAGCCTGAGCGGCGAACTCTCGGCCGCCAACCGCGCCCGCCTCGCCAAGGTCGCGCAGAGCTGCGGCGTCAGCGTCGAGGGCCTTGATCGCCTGCGCCCGTGGCTGGCCGAGATCACCCTGTCGCTGGCCGTCTATCGCCAGGCCGGCGCCGTCCAGGAAGACGGCGTCGAGCGCCAGATCGCCGCCCTGGTCCCGTCTTCGGTTCCCCGGCGCGCCTTCGAGACCGCCGAGGAGCAGATCGGCTTCTTCGCCAACGCCCCGCTCGCCGACCAGATCGCCTCGCTGGACGAGACGCTTGGCGAGCTCGACCAGGGGGCGGCGAGCTATGAACGGCTGGTGACGGCCTGGATGGATGGGGACACGGCCGGCATCGTACGCGAGGCGCTCGATCCGATGATCACCTCATCGCCGGGCGTCTATCGTTCGCTGGTGGCGGCCCGCAACCGCCGCTGGGTGGACGCCATCGCGACGCGGCTGCAAGGCCGCGGCGAGGCGGTCATGGTCGTCGGGGTAGGCCATCTGGTCGGGCCCGACAGCGTACCGGCCCTCTTGCGCGCGCGGGGGGTTTCGGTCGATGGACCCTGACGACAGCCAAGAGACCTGGAGCGGCCATGACCTATGAGACCCTGATCGTCGAAGCCCATGCGGCGGTCCTGCTCATCCGGCTGAACCGGCCGCAGGCGCTGAACGCCCTGAACGACCAGCTGGCCGGCGAGTTGACGCAGGCCCTGGTCGCCGCGGAAGCCGACGCCGGCGTGCGCGCCATCGTCATCACCGGCTCCGACCGCGCCTTCGCCGCCGGCGCGGACATCAAGGAGATGGCGTCGAAATCCTATGCCGAGGTCTATGGCGAAGACTTCATCACCCGCAACTGGGAGCAGTTGGCGCGCTGCCGCAAACCGGTGATCGCGGCCGTGGCGGGCTATGCGCTGGGCGGCGGCTGCGAGCTGGCCATGATGTGCGACTTCGTCATCGCCGCCGAGAACGCCCGGTTCGGCCAGCCGGAGATCACGCTGGGCGTCTCGCCCGGCGCCGGGGGCACCCAGCGCCTGCCGCGCTACGTCGGCAAGGCCAAGGCCATGGACATGGTGCTGACCGGCCGGATGATGGACGCCGCCGAGGCCGAGCGCGCCGGCCTGGTCAGCCGCGTGGTTCCCCTGGACAAGCTGATGGAGGAGGCCATGGCCGCCGCGCAGGTCATCGCCGCCCTGTCGCCGAACGCGGTGATGCTGACCAAGGAGATGGTCAACGCCGCCTTCGAGACGCCGCTCGCGCAAGGCGTCAAGCTCGAGCGCCGGCTGTTCCATTCGCTCTTCGCCTTCGAAGATCAGAAGGAGGGCATGGCCGCCTTCCTCGAGAAGCGGAAGCCGGCGTTCAAGGGACGTTGAGGCCAAGCCGTCGATTGACCCTAGGACGGCGTTCCCGTATATGCGCGCACTCCTGAAATTCCCGGACGGCGAGCCAGGCTCGGCCGCCCCGCCATCGAGGCTCTATACGGTATGGCCAATACGCCCGGCGCGAAAAAATCGATCCGCAAGATCGCGCGCAGAACCGAAGTGAACAAGGCGCGCCGCTCGCGCGTGCGGACCTATCTTCGCAAGTTCGAAGAGGCGCTCTCCAGCGGCGACGCGACCGCTGCCAGCAAGGCCTTTATCGAGGCTCAGTCGGAGTTGATGCGCGCTGTCGGCAAGGGCGTCGTCCACAAGAATACCGGCGCGCGCAAAGTGTCGCGCCTGGCGGCCCGGCTAAAGTCGCTCGCCGTAGCTTAGTTCGCCTCGTGGCGAATTAAATACCTGGATTCAAAAGCCTTATCCTCAGGCCTCAGGTGTTGGCGCAGAAACGCCCGCGCGTCTGCTGCTGCGACATAATGTTCAGTGAACAGACTCCCGCTTTTCGCTTTCCCTTGCCCTGTGAGAGGCTTTTGGGAGTCAAGAAAAATAACTGCAACGGGGCCTAAGAATCCCCGTTGACCGGCGCCGGCCGGGGGCTAGGTTGTGGGCTTACCAAGTTCAATCTTAGTACGGACGATTGCGAAATCGGGGGCCGGAGGGCGGTTTCCGAGTGAGGCTGTGCGCGTAGGATTTGGACGCCGCACGTCATGGGGGGCGGGCGGATTTCAATCGGACTCAAGACCGTTCGGGGGTTGGCCACGATGACGATGGGCTATGGAGGATTGGCGGGCCAGGCCATGGGCGCAAGCGCGCTCGGCGAAGTCTGGTCGCGCGCGGCGGCGGCGCTGAAGGACGAGCTTGGCGACGACACCTACGGCTCCTGGCTCGGCCAGGCGGCGTTGCGCGAGGCGCCGGATGGGGCGCTGGCGCTGGTCACGCCGACCGTCACGGCGCGCGATTGGGTGCGCCGCAACGCCTGGCGGCGGATCAGCGAGCTCTGGGCCAAGGGCGACCCGCTGCATCGCCCGCTCGACCTGAAGTCCAGGGCTGAATTCGAGGCGGCCGCCGGCGCCGCGGCGAGCGCATCGGCGCCGGTCGAAGCCCCGGCGCCCGCCGATAAACCCGAGACGACGCCGCGAAGCGATGCGCGATCGGCGCGCGGAACCTGCCTGCAGGATCGCTTCACCTTCGAGACCTTTGTCCAGGGCCCGGCCAACGACTTCGCCTTTGACATGGCCAGGCGAGTGGCCGCCTGGAGCGACGGCCACTTCAACCCGGTGATCTTTCATGGTCCCTTCGGCTTCGGCAAAACCCACCTCCTGAACGCCATCGCCTGGGAGGCCGGCCGCAACGCGCCCGACAAGAAGATCATCTACCTGACCGCGGAGCGGTTCCTCTCGGGCTTTGTCCGGGCCTTGATGGACAAGACCGGGCCGGCCTTCAAGGAAGAGCTTCGCGCCGCCGACCTTCTGCTGATCGACGACGTGCATTTTGTCGCCGGCAAGCAGTCCAGCCAGGAAGAACTCTTCCACACCCTGGCCGCCCTGACCCAGGACGGCCGCCGCGTGGTGCTGACCTGCGACCGCGCGCCGACGGAATTGGCCGAGATGGACGCGCGGCTGCGCTCGCACCTGCAGGCGGGGCTGGTCTGCGGCATCGAGCCGGCCGACCGCACGCTTCGCCTGGGCATTCTTGAGCGCAAGCTCGATCTCCTGGCCCGGCAACAGGGCCTTGGCGCCCTGGCCGCCCGCGCCGAGGTGCTCGAGTTCCTGGCCGACCGGTTCACCGACAGCGTCCGCGAACTGGAGGGCGCCCTGAACACCCTGGTGGCGCGGGCCGGCGCCGGGGTCGGCGCGCTCAGCCTCGACGAAGCCCAGACCATCCTGCGACCGCACCTGCGCGGCGGCGAGAAGCGGATCACCGTCGACGAGATCCAGAAGGCGACCGCCGAACACTATGGCATGCGCCAGGCCGACCTGATCTCCGAGCGGCGAAATCGCGCCATCGCCCGACCGCGCCAGGCGGCGATGTGGTTGGCGAAACACCTCACCACCCGCTCCCTGCCCGACATCGGCCGCCGTTTCGGCGGGCGCGATCACACCACCGTGCTGCACGCCGTGCGCCGCATCGAGGCGCTCAAGGCCGACGACGCCCAACTGACCCGCGATCTTGAGGTCCTGACCCGCAAACTCAGGGGCTGAGGCCTCTTCCCTGGCTGCGGTTTTCCGCTAATCTCCGCAACCCCCTTGAAGACGGACCGCGCGGGGGGCATGGGGGCCACAGCGGTCGGGATTCGGACGTCCAGATGCAGCTTTCGATCGAACGCGCGGCCTTGCTCAAGGCCTTGGGACACGTGCAGAACGTGGTCGAGCGGCGCAATACGATCCCGATCCTGTCCAATGTGCTCTTGTCCGCCGACGGCGACGCCATGGCGCTTTCGGCCACCGACCTCGACATGGAGATCATCGACGAGACCCCCGGACGCATCGAGGGCGCGGGTCAGATCACCGCGCCGGCCCATACCCTCTACGAGATCGTCCGCAAGCTTCCGGAAGGCTCCGAGGTCGAGCTGCGCTATTCGGGCGACGACCCGCGATTGCAGGTTGTAGCCGGCCGCTCCAAGTTCAACCTGCCGGTGTTGCCGGCCGGCGACTTCCCGGTCATGTCGTCCGACGGCCTGGGCAACCGCTTCGTCATCGACACCAAGGACCTGATCCGGCTGATCGACACCACCCGTTTCGCCATCTCGACCGAGGAAACGCGCTACTATCTGAACGGGCTCTACCTGCACACCGTCGTGGAGGCGGGCGTCGCCAAGCTGCGCGCGGTGGCGACGGACGGGCGCCGCCTGGCCCTGGCGGAGATGCCGGCGCCCGAAGGCGCGGCTGGCGCCCCCGGCGTGATCGTGCCGCGCAAGACCGTGGCCGAGGCTCGGCGGCTGCTCGAGGACGCCGGCGAAACCGTCGAGGTGCAGATCTCCGCCCAGAAGGTCCGGTTCGACTTCGGCCGCGCGGCCCTGACCTCCAAGGTGATCGACGGCGCCTTTCCCGACTATGTGCGGGTGATCCCCCGCGACAACACCCGTGTCCTCATCGTCGATAACGGCATGTTCGCCCGGGCGGTCGATCGGGTGGCGACCATCTCCGAGGAGAAGAGCCGTTCGGTGAAGGTCGCGGTCGAGCGCGGCAAGGTCGTGCTCACCGTGCGCAACATGGAGGCCGGCCAGGCGGTCGAGGAAGTCGAGGCGGAGTATGACGGCGAGCCGTTCGAGGTCGGGTTCAACGCCCGCTACCTGCTCGATGTCGCCGACCAGATCCAGGGCGAGACGGCGGAGTTCCGCTTCGCCGAGCCGCATGACCCGACCCTGGTGCTCGATCCGGCCGATCCGGACGTGCAATACGTGCTGATGCCGCTGAGGGTTTAGCGCGCCTGAAAAGGGCGGAGGAGGCCATGGCCCGCACCGCCTTTCGCCGCCTGACGCTTACGAACTTTCGATCCTATGAGCGCGCCGCCCTGGACCTCGACGGGCGGCCGGTCTTCCTGTTCGGGCCGAACGGCGCCGGCAAGACCAATCTCTTGGAGGCGATCAGCTTCCTGATCCCCGGCCGGGGCTTGCGCAACGCCGCGATCACCGAGGTCGGGCGGCGCGATCCGGGCGACGCCCAGGGGCTCGCCTGGGCGGTTGCGGCGGAACTCGAGGGCGCGGATGGCCCGGTCAAGCTTGGCGCCGGCCTGGAGACGGCGGGCGCGACGCGCCGAACGGTGCGGATCGACGGCGAGACGGCCCAGCCCGGCCGGCTCGCGGCGTTCGTGCGCCTGGTCTGGCTGACGCCGCGCGAGGACCGGCTCTTCCTTGAAGCCGCCAGCGAGCGGCGGCGCTTCTTCGATCGGCTGGTCTTCGCTGGCGAGCCCAACCACGCGGTGCAGGTCGGCTCCTACGAGCGCGCCCTGCGCGAGCGGATGCGGCTCCTGGCCGAAAGTCCGGCCGATCCGGCCTGGCTTACGGCGCTGGAAGCCAGGCTTGCCAAGGCCGGCGCCGCCATAGCCGTCGCGCGGGCCCGGACGCTGGCCGCCCTCCAGGCCGAGATCCTCGCCAGGGGCGAGCGGCCCTTTCCGCAGGCCGCGCTGGCCCTCTCCGGCGAATGGGAGGCCATGGCCGGCGCGGGGGCGTCGCCTGAAGAGATCGAGGCTCGCCTGGCGCCCGCCCTCGCCGCCGCGCGGCCCCGCGACGCCGCCGCCGGCCGCGCCCTGACCGGCCCGCACCGCGGCGATCTGCTGGTGGGTTACGTGCAAAAGGGACGTGTGGCGGCCGAATCCTCGACCGGCGAGCAAAAAGCGCTGATTTTAAACCTTATCCTGGCCCAGGCTTCGCGACTTTCCCGTGCGGAATCCCAACCGAATCCTATATTGTTGTTGGACGAGGTCGCCGCGCATCTGGATTCCTTCCGCCGCGCGGCGCTCTTCGATGAAATCGAGGCGCTAGGCTTGCAAGCCTTCCTGACCGGGACCGACGCCGCCCTGTTCGCCGGCCTTAGCGGCCGGGCTCAAGGGTTCAGCGTCGATGCCGGACGCCTCACCGCATTGGACGAATGATGAGCGACGAACCGCAAGACGAACCGGCTGGCCTGAACGGCGACGACTACGGCGCCGACTCCATCAAGGTGCTGAAGGGCCTGGACGCCGTGCGCAAGCGGCCGGGCATGTATATCGGCGACACCGACGACGGCTCGGGCCTGCACCACATGGTCTATGAGGTGGTCGACAACGCCATCGACGAGGCCCTGGCCGGCTATGCCAGCCTGGTCGAGGTGACGCTGAACGCCGACGGATCGGCGACGGTGATCGACGACGGGCGGGGGATCCCCACTGACATGCACGAGGAAGGGGTCTCGGCGGCCGAGGTCATCATGACCCAGCTGCACGCTGGCGGAAAGTTCGACCAGAACTCCTACAAGGTCTCCGGCGGCCTGCACGGCGTCGGGGTGTCCGTGGTCAACGCGCTTTCCGACTATCTGCTTTTGAAGATCTATCGCAACGGCAAGGCCCACGAGATGCGCTTCGAGCGCGGCGACGCGGTCTCGCCGCTGGTGGTCACCGGCGAGGCGCCGCGGCGCGAGAACGGCGAATTCCTGACCGGGACCCAGGTCACCTTCCAGCCGTCCCTGACCACCTTCGCGGCCGTCGAGTTCGATCGCAAGACGCTGGAGCACCGCCTGCGCGAACTGGCCTTCCTGAACTCGGGCGTCTCGATCGTGTTCAAGGATCTGCGCGACGCCGAACCGTTCGAGGAAGTGCTGCACTACGACGGCGGCGTCGAAGCCTTCGTGCGCCATCTGGACAAGGCCAAGACCTCGCTGATTCCGACGCCCATCGTGGTGCGCGGCCAGCGCGAAAAGGTCGAGATCGACATGGCCATGTGGTGGAACGACGGCTACCACGAGACCATGCTGTGCTTCACCAACAACATCCCGCAGCGGGATGGGGGCACGCACCTTTCCGCCTTTCGCGCCGCCCTGACGCGGGTGGTCACCGCCTATGCCGAGAGCTCGGGCGTCGCCAAGCGGGAGAAGATGAGCGTCACCGGCGAGGATGCACGCGAGGGCCTGACCTGCGTGCTGTCGGTCAAGGTCCCCGATCCCAAGTTCTCGTCGCAGACCAAGGAAAAACTGGTCTCGTCCGAGGTGCGCCCGGCGGTGGAGGGGCTGGTCAGCGACGGCATCGCCACCTGGTTCGAGGAGCATCCGGCCGAGGCCCGCGCCATCGTGCAGAAGATCTTCGAGGCCGCGGCGGCTCGGGAAGCGGCGCGCAAGGCCCGCGAACTCACCCGGCGCAAGTCGGCGCTGGACATCTCGTCCCTGCCCGGCAAGCTGGCCGACTGCCAGGAGCGCGACCCCGCCAAGTCCGAGATCTTCCTGGTCGAGGGCGATTCCGCCGGCGGCTCGGCCAAACAGGCGCGCAACCGCGAAAACCAGGCCGTGCTGCCGCTTCGGGGCAAGATCCTCAATGTCGAGCGCGCCCGCTTCGACAAGATGCTGGGCTCCGAGCAGATCGGCACCCTGATCACCGCCCTGGGCGCCGGCATCGGCCGCGACGACTTCGACATCGAGAAGATCCGCTATCACCGCATCGTGGTGATGACCGACGCCGATGTCGACGGCGCGCACATCCGCACCCTGCTGCTGACCTTCTTCTACCGCCAGATGCCGCAGGTGCTGGAGCGCGGCTATCTCTATATCGCCCAGCCGCCGCTCTATAAGGCGACCAAGGGCAAGTCCTCGCGCTACCTGAAGAACGACGCCGAGATGGAGACCTTCCTGATCGACGAAGGCGTCGAGGGCGCCGTGCTCGAACTGTCCACCGGGGTGCAGATGGCGGGCGCCGACCTGCTCGACCTGGTGCAGACCGCCAAGGCGGCCCAGGCCAATGTCGAGCGATTGTCCGCCCGCGCGCCGGCGTCCGCGGTCGAGCAGGCGGCCTTGGCGGGCCTGTTCGGCGACGCGCCCGACCCGGCGGCGGCGGCCACGCGGCTGGATCTCTATGCCGAGGAGGGCGACGGGCCCTGGAGCGGCGAGGCGGGAGAAGCCGGCGCCTTCGTTTTTTCGCGCGCTCGCCGCGGGGTCACCGAGCGCGTCGTGCTGGACGGGCTTTTGCTCCACTCGGCCGATGCGCGCCGGCTGGCCGAACGCGCGCGCGATCTGGCCGAGGTCTTCGCCGGCGAAGCCACCTATCGCCGCCGGGAGAAGACCGCCCGCATCCGCGGCCCGCTGGACCTGGTCGAGGCGGTGTTCGACGCCGGCCGGCGCGGGCTGTCCATCCAGCGCTACAAGGGCCTGGGCGAGATGAATCCCGAGCAGCTTTGGGAAACCACCCTCGACGCCGGGGCGCGCACCCTGCTGCAGGTGAAGGTCACCCATGCCGACGACGCCGACGACATGTTCACCCGCCTGATGGGCGACCTGGTCGAGCCCAGGCGCGAATTCATCCAGGACAACGCCCTGGACGCCGAGGTGGACGTTTAGGCCGCGGCTGCGCCGGCCAGGGCCTCATGCAGGGCCTGTTCGAGCTGGTGCGGGAGGAAGGGTTTGCGCAGCATGGGACGGGCGCGCCAGCGTTCGTCGATCCCGGTGTCGTCATAGCCGGTGGCCAGCACGAACAGGCAGCCGCGCCGCTCCAGCGCCTCGGCGACGGGAAAGCTGCGTTCGCCGGCCAGGTTGACGTCCAGTATGGCGATATCGATGGCCTGGCTCTCGTCCTGCGCCATCTCGATCGCCTCGCGCAGGCGCATGATGGGCCCGACGACCTCGCAGCCCAGATCGCTCAGCATGTCCTCGAGCAACATAGAGACCAGGGCCTCGTCCTCGACGACGAGCACCTTGAGCCCCGCCAGCGAGGCTTTGGACGATTCCGACATAGATTGATCACACCCCGACGCTGCAAGGCGCTCGCCCGCCGGCGCCGCGCGCCATCCTGCCCGATCGGCGAAACGCGGCATAGGGTCTTCGGTTTCGTTGACACCCGGACGCCGCGGCTTAAAAGCCGCCGGTGAGGGCTTGCCAGGGAGGGCCCGGCGATGAGTGAAGCCCCAGCCAGCCACACCCCCCCCAAACCCGCCGACCGGCCGATGTCGCCCTATGTTTCAGTCTGGCGCTGGCATCTGACCATGCTGACGTCGATCCTGCACCGGGCGACCGGCGTGGCGCTCTACGGCGCGGCCCTGATCCTCGCCGGCTGGGCCCTGGCCCTGGCCGTCGGCCCGGCGGCCTATGACCATTTCCGCCTGATCCTCGGCTCGCCGCTCGGCAAGCTGGTGCTGATCGGGATCACGCTTTCGCTCTTCTACCATCTCGCCAACGGGGTCAGGCACCTGGTCTGGGACTTCGGCGCGGGCTTTCAGCCCAAGACCGCCGACATGACGGCCGCCGCCGTCATCGCCTTCGCCGTCCTGGCCACGATCGGGGTCTGGGTCGCGGCCGGCATGATGGGAGCCCTGGCATGAGCGGTTATCGCACCCCGCTCGGCCGGGTTCGCGGCCTTGGCCCCGCCAGGCATGGCGCGGGCGGCTTCATCGCCCAGCGCGTCTCGGCCGCGGCCCTGGTGCTGCTGACGTTGTGGGGCGTCTATGCGGGCTTGAGCCTCGCCGGCGCCGACCACGCCGCGGCGTCAGCCTGGATGCAGGCGCCGGTCAACGCCATCCTCATGGCCCTTTTGATCGGGGTGGGGGTCTTCCACATGCGCATCGGCATGGCCGAGATCATCCTGGACTATATCGAGCGGCCGACGACCAAGGCCCTGCTCCTCACCCTCAACCTTTTCGCCGCCTGGCTCATCGGCGCGATCGGCGTCTTTTCGGTTCTCAAGGTCGCCCTCTCGAACGGGATTTATTGATGGCGGCTTACGAACTCATCGACCACAGGTTCGACGTGCTGGTGGTCGGGGCCGGCGGCTCGGGCCTGCGCGCCGCGCTGGGCTGCGCCGAGGCCGGCCTGAAGACCGCCTGCATCACCAAGGTCTTCCCGACGCGCTCGCACACCGTCGCCGCCCAGGGCGGCATCGCCGCCAGCCTGGGCAATATGAGCCCGGACGACTGGCGCTGGCACATGTACGACACCGTCAAGGGCGCCGACTGGCTGGGCGACCAGGACGCCATCGAATACCTGGTGCGCAACGCCCCGACCGCCGTCTACGAGCTCGAGCACTGGGGCGTGCCCTTCTCGCGCACCGAGGAGGGCAAGATCTATCAGCGCGCCTTCGGCGGCATGACCAAGAACTACGGCGAGGGACCGATCCAGCGCACCTGCGCGGCGGCCGACCGCACCGGCCACGCCATGCTGCACACCATGTATGGCCAGGCCCTGAAGCACGATGTCGAGTTCTTCATCGAGTATTTCGCCATCGACCTGATCATGGAGGGCGAGGCCTGCCTGGGCCTTGTCGCCTGGAAGCTGGACGACGGCACGCTGCACCGGTTCCAGGCCCAGACCACCATATTGGCCACCGGCGGCTATGGCCGCGCCTACGCCTCCTGCACCTCGGCCCATACCTGCACCGGCGACGGCGGCGGCATGGTGCTGCGCGCCGGACTGCCCCTGCAGGACATGGAGTTCGTCCAGTTCCACCCGACCGGCATCTATGGCGCCGGCTGCCTGATCACCGAGGGCGCCCGCGGCGAGGGCGGCTATCTGACCAATTCCGAGGGCGAGCGCTTCATGGAGCGCTATGCGCCCAGCGTGAAGGACCTGGCGCCCCGCGACATGGTCTCGCGCGCCATGACCATGGAAATCCGCGCCGGCCGCGGCGTCGGCCCGAAGAAGGACCACATCTTCCTGCACCTGGACCATCTGGATCCCAAGGTGCTGCACGAGCGCCTGCCCGGCATTTCCGAGACGGCGAAGGTCTTCGCCAATGTCGACGTGACCAAGGCGCCGATCCCGGTCCTACCGACGGTCCACTACAATATGGGCGGCATCCAGACCAACTATCACGCCCAGGTCGTGACCCAGGCGGGCGGCGATCCCGACCACGTCGTGCCGGGCCTGATGGCGGTCGGCGAGGCGGCCTGCGTCTCCGTTCACGGCTCCAACCGGCTCGGCTCCAACAGCCTGGTCGACCTGGTGGTGTTCGGCCGCGCCGCCGGCCTGCGCTGCGCCGACCTTTTGAAACCCGGCGATCGCATGGTGGAGCTGAAACCGCAGCACACCGAGGCGGTGCTCGATCGTTTCGACCACTTCCGCAACGCCAATGGCGGCACGCCGACCGCGGTGCTGCGCGACCGGATGCAGCTGGCCATGACCGAGGACGCGGCGGTCTTCCGCACGGGCGAGACGCTGAAGAGCGGTGTCCAGCGGATCGACAAGGTCCTGGCCGACATGGCCGACATCAAGACCTTCGATCGTGGCCTGGTGTGGAACACCGACCTGATCGAGACGCTGGAGCTGGACAATCTGATCGTGCAGGCGGCCGTGACGGTGACCGGCGCGCTGAACCGGGAAGAGAGCCGCGGCGCCCACGCGCGCGAGGACTTTGCCGACCGCGACGACGTCGATTGGATGAAGCACACCCTGGCCTGGCTCGATCCCGCCACCGGCAAGGTCAGGATCGAGTACCGCCCGGTCCACGCCCAGCCGATGAGCAACGACATCGCCTCCATCCCGCCCAAGCCGCGGGTCTATTGAGCGGCGTCGCTTTTCGATCACATCCGCGCGATCAACTCTTAGCTTAAGCGTGGGAGGGTTTACCTTTAGCGTGCGCGCCGATTTGGCCGCATTTTCGGGGTGACCTCAGTGTCCGATCTTCTTCACACCCTTGCCCGGAACGGGCTTGTGGATGGGCTTTGCCTTGTCTTGGGCCTGGCCACGCTTGTTGTCCTTATGCGCTCGTCCTGGACCATCGGCCCGACGGAGGTCGGGCTGGTGCGCAAACGCTTCGGCTCCAGCCAGAACCGGGACGGCCCGATCGCCTTCAAGGGCGAGGCCGGCTATCAGGCGAGGCTTTTGACGCCGGGCCTGCGCTTCAAGC
The DNA here is from genome assembly GCA_965277425.1 of Caulobacteraceae bacterium. GTDB lineage: Bacteria > Pseudomonadota > Alphaproteobacteria > Caulobacterales > Caulobacteraceae > Poindextera. The sequence continues at coordinate 483,121 of CBDICR010000005.1, read as the reverse complement.
TGTGGCCCCTGTACACCGTGACGCGCCATCCCATGGTGCAGATACCGGCCGGCCAGATCGGCGTCGTCATCGCCCAGGTGGGATCGAACCTGCCGATCGGCGCCAAGTCGGCGATCTACAAGACGGCGTTCGGCAACTTTGACGACCTGGCCGTCTTCATGGAAGGCGGCGGCCAGAAGGGGGTGCAAAGAGCCGTCTTGCCGCCGGGCACCGTGGCGCCGATCCACCCGATCGGGTTCATGGTCATCGGGCGCGAGCGCGTGTTCGGCGTGCCGGTCGACGAGACCTACGCCAAGCTCGGCGCCAAAGGGGGCCTAAGCTGCGCCACGTTCGGATTGAAGCCGTCTCAACTGAACGTCACGCGTATCGAGCCGACCGAGCAGGCGGACGGGCGTATCATCGATACCATCGGGATCGTCACCACCCTGGAAGGCCAGCCCCTGCCCAAGGGCGCCATCGCCAACCGGATCGGCGACTTCGACGACATCACCGCGCTCGAGGTCGATCCGCAGGTCAAGGACGAGGACCTCGTCGAGGCGCTGCTGTCGGTCAAGAATGACATCCATAACAACTATCAGGACTTCCAGGCCTTTCTGGACAACGGCGGGCGCATCGGCCTGCAACACGACCCGCTGCTCTACGGCGCCTACACCCTCAACCCCTTCCTGGTCGCGGTGGAGATGACCCCGATGCTGGTGGTGCAGCAAGGCCAGGTCGCGGTGATCAAGGCCTATGTCGGCCTCGCCACGGAGGATACGTCCGGCGTCGACTTCAAGTTCGGCCATCTGGTTCGCCCTGGCCACCGTGGCATCTGGCAGGAGCCCTTGCGTACCGGCAAATACGCCATCAATCCGCGCTGCTATTCGGCGGAGATCGTGCCCACCTTCATCCTCACGCTGAACTGGGCCGATGCGAGCTCGACGGCGCACAATTTCGACAAGGATTTGCACCAGATCGTCGCCAAGTCCCGTGAAGGCTTTGTCTTCGCGCTCGATCTGCAGGTGCAGATCCACGTTCCCGATACCGAGGCGCCCAAGGTGATCTCCACCGTCGGCACCATGACCAACCTGGTGAACGAGATTCTGCAGGCGGCCGTCGGCAACCATTTCCGCGACAAGCTGCAGTCGATGCCGGCCATCGACTTCATCGAAAAGCGCCAGGACATCCAGGCCGAGGCGCAGGCCCACATCACCGAAAAGCTGAAGGAGTACCGGGTCGAGACGCGCGGGGTCTATATCCAGGACGTTGTCTTCCCGCCGCAGCTGGTCGAGGTGCTGACCGCGCGCGAGATCGCCAACCAGCAGCAGCAGACCTTCCAGGCTGAAAAGTCCGCCCAGGAGAAGCGGCTGGACATGGAGGCCGCAAAGGGCCGCGCCGACATGCAGACCGATCTGGCGCGCTCGTCCGTCGGGGTCGACATCGCCCGCAACAAGGCCTCGGGCGTCCAGGCCGAGGCCGACGGTGAATCCTACCGCCTCGAGAAGGTCGGCCGGGCCAGCGCGGTGAAGACCGAAGCCGAGGGGCTGGCCATCGCCAAGGGCCTAGAGGCCCAGCAGCTGGCGGTGGGGAAGAACCAGACCGCGATGATCAACGCCGTGCGCGAACTGGCCGCCGGCGCCCAGCGTTTCATGCCGGAGAATCTGGCGCTCAACCTTGGCGAGGGCGGTCTGGGGGCCAGCTTGAACGCGCTCGTTCCCCTTGCCATGCAAAGGCTTTCGGACGGTTCGGGCGCGCCAACGGCCGCGACTCCGCGTTCGCGCCCGCCGGCGCCGCGCACCAATGGCGCCGCGCCGCCGCAAGGGTCCTGAGCAGCGTGGACAGGCGCCGTGCGCCGGTCTAGGGACTAGGTCGGTTCAGACAAGGGATGGTCGCCCGCATGGTCGCGCTGACGCTGCCGCAGAACTCCAAGGTCAAGACGGGCAGGCATTGGCCGGCGCCGGCCGACGCCAAGACCGTCAAGGCTTTTCGCGTCTATCGCTGGGATCCGGAAGCCGACGGTAACCCGCGCTGGGACGTCTATGACGTGGCCGTCGATCAGTGCGGGCCCATGCTGCTGGACGTGCTGATCCACATCAAGAACACCATGGACCCGACCCTGGCCTTCCGGCGCTCCTGCCGCGAGGGCGTGTGCGGCTCCTGCGCCATGAACATCGGCGGCCGCAATACGCTGGCCTGCACCCACGGCTGGGAAGAGGTTCCCGGCAAGGAGATCCAGATCTCTCCCCTGCCGCACCAAGCGGTGATCAAGGACCTGATCCCCGACCTCTCGATCTTCTTCGCCCAGTACGCCTCGATCCAGCCCTGGCTGCAGACCACCACGCCGGAGCCGCAAAAGGAATGGCGCCAGTCGCCCGAGGATCGCGAAAAGCTCGACGGGCTCTACGAATGCATCCTCTGCGCCTGCTGCTCGACCTCCTGCCCGAGCTATTGGTGGAACGGCGAGAAATACCTTGGCCCGGCCGCGCTTTTGCAGTCCTACCGCTGGCTGGCCGACAGCCGCGACGAGGCGACCGGCGCGCGGCTCGACGATCTGGAAGACCCGTTCAAGCTCTACCGCTGCCACACCATCATGAATTGCGCCCAGGTCTGCCCCAAGGGGCTGAACCCCGCCAAGGCGATCGCCGAGATCAAGCATATGATGGTCGAACGGGTGGTTTAAGGCCGGCTATTCGGCCAGCCTCAGCCCGCACCATTTCGCGAAATGCCGATAGTCGACGTCACGCGCGATCAGGGCGACGTCGGCGTCGATGCAGCACTGGGCGATCAGGCTGTCCGCCAGCTTCGCCTTCAGGCCTTTCGACTGCAGGAGCCCGCGGGCCTTGCCTGCGCGAACCCAAAAGCCGGGCGTCAAAGCGAGTAACGGCACGCTGTGCAAGAGGTACTCCAGTTGCGCCGATGGCTTGGACAGCAGTTCCGTGACCGTCGGCGGCGGTAGCCGCAATTCGTCCGCCGCCATCGCCTCGCCGATCTGATCGACGTCCGCGCCCTGCTCTCCGGCGAGATAGGCGATGAGGCTTGAGGTGTCGGCCCCGATCAATTGATGACGTTGCCGTGCTCGTCGAACTCGCGATCTTCGCGGAGTTCGTTGAGATCAATATCTGGCTTCACCTTGCCACGAAGCTCGCGCATGCGGCCATAAAACTGCTCGCGCGCCAACCTTTCCAAGGCGATCTTCAAGGTCTCGGCGACGCCCGCGCCGGTGTATTCCTGAGCGGTTGCAAGCAGTTGCCGTGGAAGGATCGCCGTAATTTTCCGCGTATCATTCATACGGCTCAATATGCCATACGTCCTGTATGGCGCCAAGTGAAGAGACGGTAAGTTGACGCCGCCGTCATTATTCTGCATCGGGTCGATAATGGGTGAGGAAACGTCCAAGGTCGTCATGATCGGCGCGGGCCACGGCGCGGGCATGGCCGCGGCCAATCTGCGCCAGTACGGCTTCGCCGGACCGATCACCCTGATCGGCGAGGAGCCGATCCCGCCCTATCAGCGGCCGCCGCTGTCCAAGGCCTGGCTCAAGGGCGAGGCGGACGAGGACGCCCTGACCCTGAAGCCGGAGAGCTTTTATGCCGAGCACGGCATCGACCTTCGCCTGGGCGTGCGCGCCGAAGCGATCGATCGCGGCGCCGGCCGGCTGCGACTGAGCCGGGGCGAAGACCTCGCCTACGACATCCTCATCCTCGCCACCGGGGCGCGGCCGCGGCGGCTGGATATCGACGGCGCAAATCTCGATGGCGTGCGCGTGCTGCGCAGCGCCGCCGACGCCGAGGCGCTGAAGGCCGAGCTTGGCCCCGGCCGGCGGCTGGCGGTGATCGGCGGCGGCTATATCGGGCTGGAGGTGGCGGCCTCCGCCCGCGCCTTGGGCGCCGAAGCCGTGGTCATCGAGCGCGAGCCTCGCGTCCTGGCCAGGGTGGCGAACGCGACCCTCTCCGGCTTCTTCAAATCCTACCATGAGGCGCGGGGCGTGGTTTTCGAACTCGGGGCCGAGATCACCGGTTTCGAGGGCGTGAACGGCCGCGTCGCCGGCGTGCGCCTGGGCGATGGCCGATTGATCGCCTGCGACGTCGTCCTGGTCGGGGTGGGGGCGATCCCCAACGACGAACTGGCGCGCGAGGCCGGCCTGAACTGCGCAGTCGGCGTCATCGTCGACGAGGCGGCCCGCACCTCGGATGCATCGGTTTTCGCCATCGGCGACGTGACGCTGCGGCCCATGCCGCTCTATGGCCGCCAGTTCCGCCCCGAGAGCGTGCCCAGCGCGCTGGAGCAGGCCAAGCAGGCGGCCTGCGCCATCGCCGGCCGGCCGCCGCCGCCGCACGAGGTGCCGTGGAACTGGTCGGATCAGTACGATCTGAAGATGCAGCTCGCCGGCCTGCCCTTCGATGTCGACGAGGTCCTGGTGCGCGGCGATCCGGCCAACGCCCACTTCGCGGTCTTCCATCTGAACCAGGGCAGGGTGCAGGCCGTCGAGGCGGTGAACGCCCCGGCGGAATTCATGGGCGGCCGTCAATTGATCGGTTCACGTCGCGTCATCGCGCGCGAGAGGCTTGCCGATCCATCCATTTCCATGAAAGAGGTCGCCGCCTAGGGGTGTGCGAGGCGTAGATGACGAAGATCACCTATATCGAACATGACGGGACCGAGCACGTCATCGACGTGAAGCCGGGGCTGTCCGTCATGGAAGGCGCGGTCAAAAACAATATTCCCGGCATCGATGCCGATTGCGGCGGCGCCTGCGCCTGCGCGACCTGCCATGTCTATGTCGACGAGGCCTGGCGCGACAAGACCGGCTCGATGTCGGCCATGGAAGAGTCCATGCTCGACTTCGCCGAACAGGTCGAACCCAATTCGCGCCTGTCCTGCCAGATCAAGGTCACCGACGCCCTTGACGGCCTGGTCGTGCGGATGCCCGAAAGCCAGCACTGAGCTTCAGGACGGCGATCGCCCGCGCCAGGCGGGAGCGACGAAAGCCGCCTTTAGAACTCCAGTTCCACCTGCGCCGCCCCGGCATAGGCCGTCTCCGGCAGGTGGCAGGTGAAGGTCGCGCCCTGGCCTGGCTCGCTCTCCAGCGCCACCCAGCCGCCGTGCAGCTCGATCAGCGCCTTGACCAGGGCCAGGCCCAGGCCGGGGCCGCCGCGGTCGCGGCCGACGAAGCGGTCGAAGATGTGCGCCTGGACGTGGAAGGCGATCCCCCGCCCGGTGTCGGAGACCTGGATCTGCACCTCGCTCGGCGCGCGCCGGGCGCTCAAGGTCACCTGGCCGCCGGCCGGGGTCTGCATCAGGGCGTTTTCCACCAGGTGATCGATGCTCTGCGCCAGCCGGTGGGCGTCGGCGCGGATGACGCCGATTTCGCCGTCGCAGGCCACCTCGATCCTGATCTCGCCGGTGGACGCCTCCCTGGCCCAGCGCGCGGCCGCTTCGTCGAGCAGGGTCTTGATGTGCACGTCGCCCAGGTCGAGGGCCATTTCGCCAGCGTCCATCTGCGCCATGTCGAGCACGTCGTCGATCGACCGCGCCAGCTGGTTGGCCGCCGCGCGCACGGCCGAGACGTGGCCGCGCGCCCGCTCGGGCAGGGCGTCGCCGCTGCGCTCGAGCAGTTCGGAATAGCCGATGATGGTGGTGAGCGGCGTGCGCAGCTCATAGGATACGTTGCCGACGAAATCGCGCTTCAGCCGCTCGACCTCGGCCAGCGTCGCCTCGCGGTCGCGCAGCGCGCCCTCCAGCCTTCGGGTGTCGGTGATGTCGGCGAAGGCGACCAGGGTGGCGCCGTCCGGCAGCGGCCGCGACTGGAAGGCGATGATGCGATCGTCCGACGACTTGGTTTCGCCGCTGATCGGGATGCGCGCGCTGGGATCCGGATCGGTCACCCGGCCCTTCAGCTCGCGCCAGAACTGCTGGTCGTGCAGGCGCGGCACGCACATCTCGACCACGCCGTCGAAGTCGTAGGCTTCGTCCAGCGTCGTGGTGGTGACGTTCCAGAACCGGGCGAAGGCGTCGTTGTACAGACGCAGGCGCCCGTCGGAGCCGAACACGGCCACGGCGTCGTTGAGCTTGTCCAGCGTGGCCTGCTGCACCTGGATCAGCGCGTTGTACTGGGCCTTCAGTCTGAGCTCGCCGGTCATGTCGGAGAAGAGCAGCAAAAGGCCGCCGAGCGGATGCGGCTGGCGCACGACGCGCAGGGTGCGCCCGTCCGGCAGGGTCCACAGGTCGTCCGGCGAGGGGCTGAGCGCCTCGTACCAGCCGAGTTCGTCGCTCTTCCAGCGCCCATAGTCCGCCGTCTCCGGCAGGCGCCGGCGCTGGCGCAGGCGATCGAGCAGCTCGGCATGGCTGGGCGCTTCCGCCAGCCAGGCCGGTTCCAGACCCCATAGCTGGGCGAAGGCGGTGTTGTGGAAGGCCAGGTGCTTGGCCGAATCAAAGATCGCCACGGCGTCGGCCAGATGGTTCAAGGTCTCATCGTGCGCCTCGATATGCCGCTTGAGCGCCTCGCGCGTCTCCTCGGTCTCGGTGACGTCGAGCGCCCAGGCGCCGATATCGCCGCCGTCGAGTGGTTGGGCGGTCAGGCGGAAGGCGCGCCTCTGGCCCTTCACCGGCGTCCAGCGCTGCACCTCGCGGCGCTCGTCGAGCTGGCCGGCCTCGGCGACCAGCGCGTTGGCGCTGCGATCGAAAACCAGCTTTCGGGCGATGGCGTCTTCCATCGAACCGGCCTCGACCGCCGTCAGCCAGGCCTGGTTCGCCCAGATCAGCGCGCCGCCCTGGACCAGCCAGGCGGGATGGGGCAGGGCGTCGATCAGGGCGGCCAGCCGCGTGGCCGGGGGCAGGCCGCCGTCATTGGGCAGGTCCGGCTGCAGTCGCAGCCAGGCCAGCGCGCCAGAGGCGCGGCCGTCGACCGCGACCGTGCCGCCCGGTCCGCGCGCCTGGAAGGCGCAGGCCTGGCCGGTCTCGAACAGGGCGCGCAACCGGCGGCGATGGTCGGGGTCGGCGGCCATCAGGGCCTCGATCACGGCCTGCGGATCGGCGCCGGCGCGGGTCTCTTCGACGCCGAGCACGCCAGCGGCCAGGGCCAGGCTGTCGCCGCCCCAGGCCAGTTCGGCGTGGCCGTCCTCCACCGTCAGCATGGCGCTGTCGAAGGCCTCGGCCGAGGCCTGGGTGGCGTCCGCCAGGCCCTCCAGGCGAGCCAGCCGCTCGCTGGCCGCCGCCACGCGCTGGTCGGCGCGGCGGCGCACCGAGACGGCCCAGAGGCTGGCGGCCAAGGCCAGGCACAGCGCGCCGATCGCCGCGGCCAGGACGAGGTCGGGCTGTCCAGTCAATCCGGCGTTTCCCGGAGCGTCCGCGCGGGCAGAATCATGGCGACAGCATAGCCCCTTGAGACGACGCAAGGGGAGAGGCGGCGCGCGGGACTCCGATCGGCCTCGAAACCCGCCTATATCTAAGGCAGGATAGGCCATGACCGCGATCCGCTATCCCGTGGCGCAGACCGCCGAGGCGGCGCTTTCCGCGCCCATGGCCAGAGCCGCGCGGGCGAGCGAGGCGCAGGCGTTGGCGGGCGCCGAGGTGGAGTTCGTCAGCGAGGCGACGGGGGCGGCCTTCGACAGTCGCGCGGCCGCGCTCGACGCCTATGCCGGCCGGCTGGACGACGAGCGGCCGGAGCATCGGGCGACCATCGATCCCGAAGACCGCTACTGCGCGCTGATCGAGTTGGCCGCGGGGCCGATCGCGCCCAAGCCCGTCGTGAGGCCGATCTATCGCGACGGCCGCCGCTGGCCGAAACCCGCCGCGCCGCGGCCGACCGTGTGGCGGCTGTCGATCCGCTACTGGCGCGTGGCCGTCGCCCATCCGGTGCTCGAGGCCGAGCCGGCCACGGTCCCGCGCGCGGCCCGCAAGACCGCTGCGCTGGACGCCAAGGCGCTGCGCGAGCGTCTTGGCGAGCCGCTGCGGCCCTTGAAGCCGCAACAACCGTTGGACATCGGCCTGTTCGAGGTCCGCCCGCCCGAGGCGCCGCACATCCTCATGCCGGATGAATAGCCGCCGCGACCGGTTGAGGCGCTGATCGGCCGGGCGCCGGCGCATGGGACCGCCGGTTCGCGGCGTCCGGCGCGGACGTCGACACCGTCGAAGCCGGATCTATTCAGCATCCGTTGACGTGCGCCAGCCATAAGTGGACACTGATCACCTAGCGGAGGAAACGCGCTCGTGACCATTCAGAACATCACCAAGGACATCATGTACGACGCGGTGGCGCCGGACGACTTCGAATCCATGCTGGAGCTGGACCGCTACAACGCGCGCTCGACGGCCTTCGACAAGATCATCTCGGCCACCCACGACCACTTCTGGGACCCGCTCGACAAGCGCTATATCGATTTCGACGAACCTTTCGATATGGAAACCCAGGCTGTGTTGCCCGACGACCAGGTGATGTCGCTCAACGTGCCCTATGTGCTCGAGCACCTCGAAAGGACCGGTCAGAAGGTCAAGTTCATCAACGAGATGGCCTTGTGGAACTTCTCCTCGATCCTGCATGGCGAACAGGGCGCGCTGAACCTCTCGGCCTCGCTCTGCCACGTGCTGAAGGATCAAGGCGCGCAGGAATACGCCGCCAACCAGACCCGCGAGGAAGCGCGCCACGTCACCGCCTTCGCCAAGTACATCAAGTCGCGCTGGGGCCGTCCGCGGCCTTGCGGCCAGGTGCTGCAGGCCCTGCTGATCGACATCATCGAGGCGCCGGAGGTCTACAAGAAGATCATCGGCATGCAGATGCTGGTCGAGGGTCTGGCCATGGGCGCCTTCGCCGCGGGCTATCAGTTCAACCGCGACCCGCTCGCCAAGACACTGTTCCAGCTGGTGATGACCGACGAGGCCTTCCATCACAAGTTCGGCAAGATCTGGGCCGACCGCACGGTGCCCAAGATGAGCGTCGAAGAGCGCAACATGGTCGAGGACTGGGCGGCGCACTGCTTTCAGTCGCTGCTGTTCAACATGGGCTCGCCCAACCAGCAGGCGGCCATCTATCGCGACTTCGGCCTTGATCCGGAGAAGGTGATGGAGGGCCTGCGCGCCCTGGCCACCGACGAGAAGCGCCGCGAACGGCTGAAGAGCCAGACCAACATCTTCCGCGTGCTCATCAAGACCCTGCTCAACGCCGGCCTGATCAGCGAGCGCACCCGCGGCTTCTATGCGACCTATGTCGACATGGAGGAACTGGACGCCGAGGGCGACAAGATGGTCGGCGACGACATCGCCGCGGACGGGATCAAGTACCTGCAGGCAATCAATTTCAAGGATCGCGCCAACCTGGCCCTGGCTGCTGCCGAGTAGGATTAACCTCCTGTAAGATTCGTGACGCCCCCGTCATTTTTCTTGACGGGCGACGTTGGGCGTCACATTTTGCTGCTGAAATCCAATGTCTGGGCGCACGCCGCGCCCTCTAGGGAGCCGCCCGGATGACCGACCACAACATCACCAAGGACGCCATGTACGAAGCCGTCGCGCCCGACGACTTCGAATCCATGCTGCAGCTTGATCGCTACAACGCCCGCTCGACGGCGTTCGACAAGATCATCTCGGCCACCCACGACCACTTCTGGGATCCGCTGGACAAGAAGTACATCGACTTCGACGAGCCCTTCGACATGGAGAACGAGGCGCTGCTGCCGGAAGAGATGGTGGGCGCGCTGCACACCAAATACGTCTCCGACATCCTGTCCGATCCGAAGGACCGCATTCGCTTCATCAACCAGTCGACCCTGCGCAGCCTATCCTCGATCCTGCACGGCGAACAGGGCGCGCTGAACCTTTCGGCCTCGCTCTGCCATGTGCTCTACGACCAAGGGGCGCAGGAATACGCCGCCAACCAGACCCGCGAAGAAGCCCGCCACGTCACCGCCTTCGCCAAGTACATCAAGGCCCGCTGGGGCAAGCCGGTCGCTTGCAGCCCGGTGCTGCAGAACCTCCTGGTCGAGATCATCTCTTCGCCCGAGGTCTACAAGAAGATCATCGGCATGCAGATGCTGGTCGAGGGCCTGGCCATGGGCGCCTTCGCCACCTTCTATCAAAAGCTGAACGATCCGCTCGGCCGCAAGCTGATGCAGCTGGTGATGACCGACGAGGCCTTCCACCACAAGTTCGGCAAGATCTGGGCCGACCGGACCATCCCGAAACTGAATCCCGAAGAGCACATCATCATCGAGGACTGGGCGGCGCATTGCTTCCAGACCCTGCTGTTCAACCTGGTCGCGCCCTCCGAACAGCGTGACCTCTATGAGGAATTCGGCCTCGATCCCGACAAGGTGATCGCGGAATTCCAGGAAATGGCCACCGACGAGGCCCGTCGCGAGGACATGAAGGAAGCCACCAACATCTTCCGGGTTCTCATCAAGACCCTGCTCAACGCCGGCATCATCACCGACCGCACGCGCGCCTTCTACGGCATGTATGTCGACATGGACGAGCTGAAGGCCGAGGGCGATCGCATGGTCGGCGACGACATCGCCGAAGACGGCATCAAGTACCTGCAGGCGATCAACTTCAAGGACCGTTCGACCAACGCGCCCTCGGCTCTCGCCGCAGAATAGCCAAAGATTCTGGACATTTCGGCCCTCCCCGTCGCAACCTCGCGGCGGGGAAAGGGGTTAGCCAGTTGAAGTGGGCCGAACCAGTGACGAAGAAGACCACGCATCTTTGGGCTGCAGCCGCTTTTTTGGCGGCGTGCTATGCAGGTCAGGCCGCGGCGACCGCCGCGCCCGGCCCTGCGCCCCAACCGACCAAATCCATCGATCCCAAGGTCTATAGCGGTCGCTGGTACGAGATCGCCCGCCTGCCGAACAAGCTGCAAAAGGACTGTCAGGCGCCCACCTCCGACTGGTCGAAACAGCAGGGCGGCGGCTATTCCGTTGTCCAGACCTGCCGCGTCGGATCGCCCTCGGGACCGGCCAAGATCTGGCGCGCGGCGGGACAGATCATCGATGCGGTGCATGACGCCAAGATCCGCATCGGCTTCTTCGGCGGATTCATCCACCAGGACTATTGGATCGTCGACCGGGGCGACGACAACAGCTGGTGCATCATGAGCACGCCGAGCTCGAAATACCTCTGGATCATGTCGCGCCATCCGGTTATGCCGGCCGCCGAAAAGGCCACCCTTGTCGCCCGCGCCCAAAGCCTCGGTTTTGATACGGCGCAGCTGATCTACGACCAGCAGCCCCCGGCCTGAACGGCTTTAAAGGCGCTTGTCAGCGGAACGTAAACCGAACAGTCTTGGTCGATGGACACCGAGGTCACCCTCGCCGTCACGCGGCCCGAGACCACCAACGCCGTCACCCGGGGCGCGGCGCGGCTCTTTCTGGCGCTGGGCTATGCGCCCCTGGCCGAGGTCGGCCTGCCCAATGGCCGCCGCGCCGACCTGATGGCGCTCGGCCCGCGTGGCGAGATCGCCATCGCCGAGGTCAAGTCGGGGCTGGACGACTATCGCACCGACCGTAAATGGGCAGAGTACGCGCCCTTCTGCGACGCCTTCTATTTCGCGGTCGACGCGGCCTTTCCGCGGCATGTCCTTGCCGACGGCCCGGGGCTCATCGTCGCCGACGCCTTTGGCGGCGCCGTCCTGGTCGAGCCGCCTATCGCGCCGCTGGCGCCCGCCAGACGCAAGGCGCTGACGCTCAGCTTCGCGCGCCTGGCGGCGGCGCGCGCCCTCGGCCTGGCTTAGCGCGGCGCGCGCTTGGCGAGGATCCGCTGCAGGGTGCGCCGGTGCATGCTGAGGCGCCGCGCGGTCTCTGAGACATTGTGGCCGCACAGTTCATAGACGCGCTGGATATGCTCCCAGCGCACGCGGTCGGCCGACATCGGATTGTCCGGCGGCGCTGGCGCCTCGTGATGGCGGGCGAGCAGGGCGCGCAGCACGTCGTCGGCGTCGGCGGGCTTGGACAGATAATCGACCGCGCCGGCCTTGACCGCGGCGACGGCGGTGGCGATGGCGCCGTAGCCGGTCAGCATGATCACCCGGGCGTCCGGCCTGGCGCTCTGGATGGCCTCGACCACCTGCAGGCCGTTGCCGTCCTCCAGCCGCATGTCGAGCACGGCGAAGGCCGGCGCCTTGAGCTTGATCGCGGCCATGGCCTCGGTGATCGAGGCCACCAGGACCGGCTCGAAACCGCGAGACTCCAGCGCGCGGCCGAGCCGAATGCGGAACGGGGCGTCGTCGTCGAGCAGGAGCAGGCTCTTGTCGGCGAGCCCGGCCACCGCGTTAGCCAAGTCCTGCATGGAGACTCCTCACCAGAACGGGCCGGCTGCGAAACGCGTCGGCCCTGCGGCATGATGTCGCTCTCTTGCGCCACGCATCAAGTCCCATTTGGAGCCTCTTCCACGATCGGAGGCGGATCGAAGACGCCAAGCTCGAAACCGCCCGGCGCCGGCGGCGCTTCGATCGCCACGCGCGGCCAGCGCGCCGCAATGATGGCGCCGCCGCCATGCCTGGCATTGTGGAAATCCACCTGCGCGCCGGTTCGTTCCAAAAGCGTCTTGGCGATGAAGAAGCCCAGCCCCATGCCGATATGGCCCGAGCGCGATCCCTCCGCGCCCGGGCGGCTGGTCACATAGGGCTGGCCGAGCTTGGCGAGGATGTCGGTCGAGAAGCCGGGGCCGTCGTCGCGCACCTCGACCGCGACCCGGGTCTCATCGAAACGCAGGCTGACCAGAACCTCGGATCTGGCGAAATCGACCGCGTTCTCGATGAACGAGGTCATGGCGTGCAGCACCTCGGGCATGCGGCGGATTTCCGGCGGTCGCGCGCCAGGCGGCCCGGCGACGACGGCTTCCACCCGGATGCCGACGCCCAGGTGCGGGGCGATCGCCTCGTTGGCGAACTGCAGCAGGGTCATGCGGGCGTGCACGGCGTCGTCGGTCTCCGGCTCCTCGGTGAGCCGGGTGAGGATCTCACGGCAACGCTCGGCCTGGGAGACGAGCAGGTCGGCGTCTTCGCGCAACGCGCCGTGCGCCGGCGCCTGGCGCGCCATCTCCTTGGCGACGACGGCGATGGTGGCGAGCGGCGTGCCCAATTCATGCGCCGCGGCGGCGGCCAGGCCGCCGAGGGCCGAAAGCCTCTGTTCGCGCGCCAGCACCCTTTGGGTCAGGTTCAGGGCCAGCTCCATGCGCGCGGCCTCCGCCGCGGCGCGCCAGGCATAGCCGCCGGTGAGCGCGATGCCGGTGAGGGTGGCCGCCGCTATGGCGAGGCGCAAGAACAGCGGCGTGGTCGCCGGCGCGATCGACGGCCAGGGCGGCGCGAGCGACCAGAAGCTCATCGCGATCAGGGCGGCCGCCGCCAGACCGCCGACAAGAAAGGCGTAGCGACCGCGCAGGCTGGCCGCCGCCAGCGTCACCGGCGCGATCAGCAGCAGACAGAAGGGGTTCAATATGCCGCCGGTCAGACAGAGGATCGCCGACATCTGGGCGATGTCGAAACCGAGCTGAAGGGCCAGCGTCCACTCGCCGGACGTATGCCTGGCGGAGACGACGAGCGCCAGAACGAGGTTGACCCCGGCCGCGGCGGCGATGACGGCGAGGCAGCCCGCCAGCGCACCGCGCGGACCGAGCCAGACCGCCGCCGCCAGCACGGCCGCCAGTTCCGCGCCCAGGGTCAGCCAGCGCAGGCCGATCAAAACGCCGCCGCCCAGCCGCCCATGGGACGGCAAGGCGTCGTCGAACAGCCCATCGACTTGCCCGGACAGGGACTTGGGCCTATCCAGAGCCGCCGGCCACGATGGCGTACGCGTGAAGAGGTTCACGCCAGCCAGTCTAGCAGGCGAAACCTGAGGAGAGCCATGACACTGAGACGAACGGCCTGGATTGTCGTCGGGCTGGCGGCTCTGTGTCTGGTTCTGTTCGTGATCTGGCGGCCCGTTGCGCCGGTCGCGCCGAGCGGGGCCCCGACGGTCGGCGGTCCGTTCCAACTTACCGACCAGAACGGTCACACGGTCGATCAGCGTATCCTCAAGGGCAGGTGGAGCGCGGTCTTCTTTGGCTACACCTTTTGCCCGGATGTCTGTCCGACCACCTTGCAGACCCTGGCGACCGCCGAACACGGGCTTGGCGCCCGCGCCAAAAACTTCCAGGTCGTGTTCGTGACCGTCGATCCGGCGCGCGACACGCCGGCTCAGCTCAAGGCCTATCTGTCGAGCGACTCATTCCCCAAGGGCGCGATCGGCCTGACCGGCACGACCCAGCAGATCGCCGCCGTCACCCGCGCCTATGAGGTCTATTTCCAGAAGCAGGGGAGCGGCCCCGACTATTCCGTCAACCATTCCTCGGCCATCTATCTAATGAACCCGAAGGGCGCCTATGACAGCGTCATCAGCGCGGGCCTCACCCCCGACCAGACCAAGGCCGCCATTCTGCAGGCGATGAACGGCGGCTCCAGCCCAAGCTGAGCCATTGCAACGAACCAGCGGTGGACTCCGTTCATGTTCCGCGAGATATGTTGCGTTGCACAATAAAGTCGGCGCGCAAGGGATCGATCGATGCTCTACGCCATGCACGAAGCCACATACTACGCGTCCGCGCCCATGCGGATGATGGCGCGGGCGGCGCGGGACTTCTGGAGTTCGCCGCTCAACCCGGCCGCCGACACCGACATTGGCCGCAAGCTCTACGCCGGGGCCGATCTCTTCGCTAACATCACGCGCCGCTACGGCAAGCCCGCCTGGAACATCGACAGCGTCTCGATCGATGGCGTGGCGGTGAAGGTGCGCGCCGTCGAGGTGTGGACATCGCCCTGGGTCAAGCTGATCCACTTCGCCCGCGACACCGCCGACCTGCGGCGCGCGGGCCGTAAGGGGATGGAGCCGGCCATCCTCATCGTCGCCCCGCTCTCCGGTCACCACGCCAGCCTGCTGCGCGGCACGGTGCAGGCCTTCCTGCAGGATCACGAGGTCTATGTGACCGACTGGGCGAACGCCCGTGACGTGCCCATGCTCGAGGGCCGCTTCGACTTTCACGACTATGTCGATCATGTGCGCGAGATGATCCGCGGGCTTGGCGGGCGCCCGCACGTGCTGGCGGTCTGCCAGCCCGGGCCGCCCGTGCTCGCCGCCGCCGCCCTGATGGCCGAGGACAAGGATCCCAATCGGCCGGCCAGCCTGACCTTCATGGGCTCGCCGATCGACGCGCGGCTTTCGCCGACCGTGACCAACCGGCTGGCGGAGGAGCGGCCATTCACCTGGTTCCAGAGGCACATGATCTACACCGTACCGCCGCCCTATCCGGGGATGCTGCGCCGCGTCTATCCCGGCTTCGTGCAGCTCTACAGTTTCATGCAGCTCAATCTGGCCCGCCACCAGGAGGCGCATCAGCGCTATTTCGACGACCTGGTCAAAGGCGACGGCGACAGCGCCGAAAAGCACCGCGAGTTCTATGACGAATATCTGTCGGTGCTCGACCTGACCGAGGAGTTCTACCTGCAGACGGTCGAGATCGTCTTCCAGCGCTATCTGCTGCCCAAGGGCGAACTGGAGCACCGCGGCCGTCGCGTACGGCCGGAGCTGATCACCGACATCGGCATCATGACCGTCGAGGGCGAGTTCGACGACATCTCGGGCATCGGCCAGACCCAGGCCGCCCACGGCCTTACCCCCGGCGTTTCGGAGGCGATGCACGAGGATTATGTCCAGCCCGACGTCGGCCATTACGGCGTCTTCAACGGCCGCCGTTTCCGCGAAGGCATCTATCCGCGGGTGCGCGACTTCATCCTGCGCATCGAGGCGGGCGAAGAACCGGCGGCGAAACCGGCCGCGAAACCGCAAAAGACCAAGTTGCTGACGGCCTGATTCGCCGCCTATCTGGTTGGCATGGGTCTTTTCAGCCAGAAGCGCTATCTGGACGGCGACCGGATCGATATCGGCGGCGCGGCGGTGCGGCTGAGGGTCAGCGGCCGGGCCAGGCGAGTCAGCCTCAGGCTGGATGCGGCCCGCGGCGAGATCGTCGCCACCGCGCCGAGCGCGCGCCGTCTGGCCGAGGCCGCCGCCTTCGCCGCTTCCCGCCAGGGCTGGGTCGCCGCGCGCCTCGCCGAACTGCCCCAGGCCGCGCCGTTCCTCCCGGGGGCTGTGATCGAGGTGCTGGGCGAGCCGTGCCGGCTGATCCCGGCGCCCGGGCGATCGCGATGGCGTCCGGCCGCGGCCGGCGCGGCGTCCAGCCTGACGGCGGCCGGCGACGGCGAGGCCTTTTCACGCGCCGTGCTGCGCGCGCTGAAGGCCGAGGCGCGCCGGCGGCTTGTTGAGCGGACGCAGGTCCACGCCCAGGCGCTTGGGCAGCCCATGCCCGTCGTCGCGGTCACCGACGCGCGCGGTCGCTGGGGCTCGTGCAGCCCGCCCCGGACGCACGGCTTCGGTGCGCGGATCGAGGTCGGCCGCATCCGCTATTCCTGGCGGCTGTTGCTCAGTCCTCCGGCGGTGCTCGACTATGTCTGCGCGCATGAATGCGCCCATCTGATCGAAGCCAACCACTCGTCGCGGTTCTGGGCCGTCGTGCATGACCTGATCGGCGACGAGCGGCCGCACCGGGCCTGGCTTCGCGCACATGGCGCGCGCCTGCACGCGGTCGGCCGGTCCTGACCGAGCCTAAGGCGGCGGCGCGGACGCGGCCGGCGGGGCGCCGGCCGGCGGCGCGGCGCTCTCTTCATTGGCCACGCCCGACAAGATATCGCCGATCGCATCCTTGACCGGCGTCGCTGGGACCGGACCGCCCGGAATGCGCTGTACGTTCAGCCGGGGCAGGCTCGCGGCCATGAAATCGCGCCAGATCTCGGCCGGCGCCGCCCCGCCGGTGACGCCGCGCATGGCGGTGTTGTCGTCGCGCCCGGTCCAGACGGCGGCGGTGAAGCCGCCGGTGAATCCAATGAACCAGGCGTCGTGATAGTCGCTGGTGGTGCCGGTCTTTCCGGCCAGATCGAAGCCGGGGACGGCCGCGCGCGCGCCGGTGCCCGAGGCGATCACCTGACGCAGCATCTCGGTCATTTCCGACAGGGCCGGCTGGCCGATCACCTGCACCCGGGGGCCGGGGCTCAGATTGTGGTCGTAAAGCACCTTGCCCGATGCGGTGCGGATCCGCTCGATTCCATAGGCCCGGGTCAAATAGCCGCCGTTGGAAAAGGCGGCGTAGGCCTGGGCCATCTCGATCGGCGTGATCTCCACCGCGCCCAAGGCCATCGACGGGTCGGTCTGGATCGGCGAGGTGATCCCCAGGCGGTGCGCGGTCCTCGCCACATTGACCGTGCCGACCTGGTTGGCCAGTTCGGCGGCGACGGTGTTGATCGACTGGGCGAGCGCCGTCTCCAGGGTGATCGGGCCAAGGAATCGCGGCTCGAAATCTCGCGGCGTCCAATCGCCGATGGTCACCGGCTGGTCGACCGCCATTTCCTGCGGCGTGTGCCCGGCCTCCATGGCGGTCAGATAGACGAAGGGTTTGAACGACGAGCCGGCCTGGCGCTCGGCCAGGCTGGCGCGGTCGTACTGGCTCTGGCCATAGTTGGCGCCGCCGACATAGGCGCGGATGCGGCCCTGGCCATCGAGCGCGACCAGGGCGGCCTGCTGCACGCCGCGGGCGCGGGCGGGACCGGCGAGAACCGCATGCACCGCGTTTTCGGCATTACCCTGGGTGGGCAGGTCGAGCGTGGTCTCCACCACCAGATCTTCCTGTGGCTGGCCGACCAGCGCGCGCACCTGCTGGTCGATGAAATCGACGAAATACTGGGCGTTCTGGTTCGGCATGGTGACCGAGACCCGCACCGGCTTGCTGAACGCCTCGTCGCGCTGGGCGGGCGTGATGGCCTTGGTCTCCACCATCTTGTCCAGGACGATGGTGGCGCGCCGCTCGGCCCGATCCGTGGCCGAGACGGGGCTGTAACGCGACGGCCCCTTCATCAGCCCGGCCAGCAAGGCCGCTTCGCCGACGCTCAAATCCTTGGCCGGTATGTTGAAATAGCGCTGCGATGCGGCCTCGATGCCGTAGGCGCCCTCACCGAAATAGACCCGGTTCAGGTAGAGGGAGAGGATCTGCTTTTTGGAGAACTTGGTCTCCAGCCAGACCGCCAGCACCAGCTCCTGCGCCTTGCGCCGCACGGTCTGATCCGGGGTCAGGAAGAGGTTGCGGGCAAGCTGCTGGGTGATGGTCGAGGCGCCCTGTACGGTATGGCCGGCGCGCAGATCGGCGATGGCGGCGCGGCCCATGCCGATGAGGTCGAAACCAAAGTGGTGATAGAAGCGCTGGTCCTCGATCGAGACGAAGGCGGCCGGCACATAGGGCGGCAACTGGTCCAGGTCGATCGGCGGCGAGAACTGGCTGCCGCGCACCGCGACCTGCGAGCCCGAGCGGTCGAGATAGGAGATCGACGGCTGGCGCTTGACGTCGAAGATCTTCGAGGTGTCCGGAAGATCGATCGCAAAGACGGCGAAGAAGGCGACGATGCCGATCAGCATCCAGACGCCGGCCACCAGCGTCCAATAGACCAGGCTTCCGAGCAGCGAGCGGCCGCGTCGGGCGGGCGTTGACGGCCCACCTCCGGGACGACCGTCCCGGCCTGGCCCCCGAGCCTGCCCGTTCGCCATGCGCGTTTCGTCTCCGTGGGACGCCCCGGCCCGCGCCGCGTCGGTTTCTTAGCGAAAGCGATTGAATCGCGCGAGGATATTGCAAGGCTCGCGCGCGGCGCTAGGGTCGCGGCCCAAGCCCGCACCGAGGTCCCTCACCGATGATCAGCGCCAGGACCGGTATGATCCTCGCCGCCGCCGTCTGGCTCGGCGCCTGCGCCGCCGTCACGGCGCCGGAGGCCTGGAGCGGCGGCGATGCAAGCCATCTGACCGCCGACGAGGCGGCCTGCCACACCGACGCGGCCAACCTGGACGTGAGCGAGGCCGCCAACTATTCCGACCCGCGCTACGGCGTGACCAGCGCCATGGCCGAGGCGGTGGCCAGGGACAATCCCCTGGTCAATCGCGTCGCCATTCAGCGACAGGCGGCCTATGAGGCCTGCATGAACGACAAGGGCTGGCATTCGCCGCAATAGGCGCGCGGGTCGTTGTGGCGGGCCGGCCGCTCGGCCATAAGCCGTCGGTGGACGCGAATCCCCTGCTTGACGAGGCCCGCGACCGGCTGCGCCGGACCTTCGGCCATGCCGATTTCCGCGGCCTGCAGGGCGAGGTGATCGGCGAGATCCTGGCCGGCCGCAGCGCCATGGCCGTGTTGCCGACCGGCGGCGGCAAAAGCCTCTGCTATCAGATCCCCGCCCTGATCCGGCCGGGCCTCGGCCTGGTCGTCTCGCCGCTCATCGCGTTGATGGCCGACCAGGTGGCGGCGCTCACCCAGTCCGGGGTCGCGGCGGCGAGGCTGGATTCGGCCGTCGAGCCTTCTGAACGGCGCGAAACCTGGACCAGGATCGAGGCCGGCGCGCTCGACATCCTCTATCTGTCGCCGGAAGGCTTGATGCAGCCAGCCATGCTGGAGCGGCTGAGCCAGCTCGATCTGGCCCTGGTCGCCATCGACGAGGCCCACTGCGTCAGCCAGTGGGGCCATGACTTCCGCCCCGAATACCGCATGCTTGGCCAACTGGCCTCGCTCTTCCCGCGCACGCCGCGGCTGGCGGTGACGGCCACCGCCGATGCGCGCACGCGGGAGGACATCCGGGCCGAGCTGCGCCTGACCGACGCGCGCGAGTTCGTCGACAGCTTCGCGCGGCCCGAGCTGATCCTGGCCGCCGAGCGCAAGGCCGGCAAGGCGGACAAGCGGGTCGTCGAGCTGGTGACGCAAAGGGCCGGCCGCGCCGGCGTGGTCTATACCGGCAGCCGCCACGGCGCCGATGCGCTGGCGGCCGGTCTGCGCGAGGCCGGCGCCCATGCGCTGGCCTACCATGCCGGCCTGGATGCCTCGGTGCGCAAGGCGCGGCTGATGGAATTCCTCGCCGCCGACGACGCGGTGATGGTGGCGACCATCGCCTTTGGGATGGGCATCGACAAGGCCGACGTCCGCTTCGTCATCCATGCCGATCCGCCCGCCTCGATCGAGGCCTATTGGCAAGAGATCGGCCGCGCCGGGCGAGACGGCGCGCCGGCCGAGGGAATCACCCTCTACGGCCCGGCCGACCTGAACTGGGCGTTGCGCCGGATCGCCGGCCGCGACGTCTCCGACGAGGTGCGCCAGGTGCAGACCCGCAAGGCGCGCCAGCTCTACGCCATGCTGGAAGGCATGGGCTGTCGCGCCGCGGCGGTGCGGCGCTATTTTGGCGAGATCGATGTCGAGCCCTGCGGCCAGTGCGACCTGTGTCTCGCGCCCCCCGTCGCGGTCGACGTCAGCGAAGGCGCGCGCAAGGCGCTCGCCGCCGTGCATCGGCTGGGCGGCCGCTTCGGGCGCGGCCGGGTGGTCGATCACCTGCTGGGCAAGACCAAGGAGCCCAGCCCGTTCGAGGCCGGGCTCTCCACCTTCGGCGTCGGCAAGGAGTTCAGCCCCGCCGGCTGGCGCGACCTGATCGATCAGCTCCTGTTCGAGGGCCTGGTGCGCGAGGACCCCAATGACGGGCGGCCTCTGCTGGGCCTGGGCGACGGCGAGGCCGTGCGCGCGGTCTATCGCGGCGAGCGAACGGTCCAGCTCCGGCGCGCGCCGGAGGCCCACGACCCGACCACCCGCTCGGGCCGGCCGCGGCGACGTCGCGGCGGCGAGCCCCTGGGCGTGCCGGAGACGGACATGTCGCTGTTCGACGTCCTGCGCGCCTGGCGCCGCGAAGAGGCCGCGCGCCAGGGCGTGCCGCCCTATGTCATCTTCCACGACCGCACCCTGGCCGAGATCGCCAGGATCCGCCCGTCGAGCCCCGGCGGCCTCGCCAGCGTCGGCGGCGTCGGCCAGGCCAAGCTCGACCGCTACGGCGCGGCGGTCCTGGCCGTGGTGGCCGCGGCCTAACCTTCCGTCGCTTCAAGCCAGTCGGCGGAGCGCATTTCCTCAAGCCGCGAGGCGGTGCGTTGGAAGTCGAAGGCGGCGTCGCCGGCTGGATACAACTCCTTCGGCTCGGCGGCGGCCAGGATCACCACTCGCGCATGAGCCTCATAGAGGGCGTCGATCAGGCTGATGAACCGGCGCGCCTGGTCGCGCTTTTCAGGGCCGAGCGCCGGCACGGCTTCGAGCAGCACGGTGTGGAAGCGCGCCGCGATGGCCAGATAGTCCTGCGGCCCCAGCATGGTCGCGCAGAGGCTGGCGAAGGAGGCGCGCAAGAGGCCGCCGCTGGCGTGGGGCAGCCGCAGCCGCCGGCCGAGCACCTCGAGCGTGGCGCCGGTCTCCTCGGCGCCGTCCAGCAGGCCGTCCCAGAGCGCGTCGAACCGGGATTCGTTGTCCGCATCGATGGGAGAGAAATAGACCCCGGCGCTGCGCAGGCGGTCGAGCCGATAGTCCAGCGGGCCGCCGACGCCGACCAGCTCCGTCTTCTCCCTCAGCATGGCGATGAAGGGCAGGAAGAGCTGGCGATTGATGCCGTCCTTGTAGAGGTCGTCCGGCGGCCGGTTGGAGGTGGCCACCAGCACCACGCCGCGCTCGAACAGGGCTTCGAACAGCCGGCCGAGGATCATGGCGTCGGCGATGTCGTTCACCTGCAACTCGTCGAAGCAGAGCAGCCGCGCGCGCGCGGCGATCAGGGCGGCGGTCGGCGCGATGGGGTCGTCGCCGCGCGCCTGGCCGAACATGGCGCGGCGCTGGGCGGCGTCGCCGTCCCGCCACTGGCCGATCAGGGCGTGGGTCTCGGCCATGAAGGCCTGGAAGTGGACGCGGCGCTTCCTGTCGACGGGGGCGGCGGCGAAGAACAGGTCCATCAGCATCGACTTGCCGCGGCCGACCGGTCCCCAAAGATAGACGCCCTTCGGCGCGGCGCTCTTGCGAAACAGCGAGGCGACGAAGCCCGGTTCGCCCAAGGCGTTCAGCTCGCCCTCCAGGCGGGCGAGAGCGCGCACCGCCGAGGCTTGCGCCGGATCGGGCTTCAGCTCACCCAGGGTCAGGCGGGCCCGGTAAGCGACGGCGAGCGGCTCGGTCATCGCCCCGACGGTTAGCCTGCGCCGGCGCGGCTGGAAACACCCTTGAGGCCCTTGGCGGGTTGCGCTTGAGCCCTGGGTCCGCTTAGTCGTCGGCGTCAACGACAAGGAGGCGAGCCATGAGCGAAGGCGAGGTTTTCCCGGTTCCCGAGGCCTGGGCCCAGCGCGCCCACATGGACGCCGCCGCCTATGACGCCGCCTGGACGCGGGTCGAGGCCGATCCGGACGGATTCTGGCGCGACGTCGCCGGTCGACTGGACTGGATCAAGCCGTTTTCGATCGTCAAGGATGTCTCCTTCGCGCGCGACGACTTCCACATAAGCTGGTTCGCCGACGGGGTGCTGAACGTCTCGGCCAACTGCCTGGATCGTCACCTGCCGCATCGCGCCAAGGACATCGCCTTCATCTGGGAAGGCGACGATCCGAAAGACAGCCGCTCCATCACCTATGCCGAGGCCCATGCCGAGACCTGCCGCATGGCCAATGTGCTGAAGGCCAACGGCGCCAAAAAGGGCGACCGGATCACCATCTACATGCCGATGATCCCCGAGGCCGCCTACGCCATGCTGGCCTGCGCGCGGATCGGCGCGATCCATTCGGTGATCTTCGGCGGATTCTCGCCCGACTCCATCGCGGGCCGCGTCCAGGACTGCGACTCCCACCTGATCATCACCGCCGACGAGGGCCTGCGCGGCGGGCGGATCGTGCCGCTGAAGGCCAATGTCGACGAGGCGCTGAAATCCTGTCCCGACGTGAAGACCGTCATCGTGGTCAAGCGCACCGGCGCGGCCGTGCCCATGCAGGCCGGGCGCGACGTGGCCTATGACGAGGCCCGCTTGGGGGTTTCCGCCGACTGCCCGCCGGAACCCATGGGGGCGGAGGACCCGCTCTTCATCCTCTACACCTCCGGTTCGACCGGAAAGCCCAAGGGCGTGCTGCACACCACCGGCGGCTATCTGACCTGGGCCTCGTGGACCCATGAGCTGATCTTCGACTATCGCCCCGGCGAGGTCTTCTGGTGCACCGCCGACGTGGGCTGGGTGACCGGCCACAGCTACATCGTCTACGGCCCGCTCGCCAACGGCGCGACCTCGCTGATCTTCGAGGGCGTGCCCAACTATCCGAGCGTGTCGCGCTTCTGGGAGGTGATCGACAAGCACAGGGTCGAGATCTTCTATACCGCCCCAACCGCGCTCAGGGCCCTGATGCGCGACGGCGATGAACCGGTGAAGAAGACCAGCCGCAAATCGCTGCGCCTGCTGGGCACCGTCGGCGAGCCGATCAATCCCGAAGCCTGGCTCTGGTATCATCGCGTGGTCGGCGAAGGCCGCTGCCCGATCATCGACACTTGGTGGCAGACCGAGACCGGCGCGAGCCTGATCGCGCCCTTGCCGGGGGCGACGGCGCTGAAGCCAGGCTCGGCGACCAAGCCGCTGCCGGGGGTCAAGCTGCAGATCGTCGATGCCGAGGGCGAGGTGCTCGACGGCGCGACGCAAGGCAATCTCTGCCTGATCGATTCGTGGCCCGGCCAGATGCGCACGGTCTATGGCGACCACGAGCGCTTCATCGCCACCTATTTCACCACCTATCCCGGCAAGTATTTCACCGGCGACGGCTGCCGCCGCGACGAGGACGGCTATTACTGGATCACCGGGCGGGTGGACGACGTGATCAACGTCTCCGGCCACCGGCTGGGCACGGCCGAGATCGAGTCCGCCCTGGTCGGCCACCATGGCGTCGCCGAGGCCGCCGTGGTCGGCTTTCCGCACGAGATCAAGGGCCAGGGCATCTATGCCTATGTCACGTTGAAGGCCGACCAGACGCCGAGCGACGCGCTTCGCGCCGACCTGGTCAAATGGGTGCGGCGCGAGATCGGCCCCTTCGCCGCGCCCGATGTCATCCAGTGGGCCCCAGGCCTGCCCAAGACCCGCTCGGGCAAGATCATGCGCCGCATCCTGCGCAAGGTGGCCGAGAACGACATCGGCAACCTCGGCGACACCACGACGCTCGCCGATCCGGCGGTGGTCGACGACCTGGTGAAGAACCGAGCCGCGGCGGAGAGCTGATGGCTCGGGCCAGGAAATCGACGGCGGCGCGGAGCTAGCCTCATGTTGGTGTTTGCGAGTGTTAGCGGCGAAGAATTACGGGAAGCGGCTTGCGCCCGCTCGCCGGCGACAGCGGCCAGAGCAGGCGCCGTATCGCGCGGGCGGCGGCAACTACGGTCAACAGGTCAGACATCGACCGACCAGACCTGGACGCCGTCGCGCTCCAGCGCTGGTTGGCGCTGGGCGCCGGGATGGCGGGGGGACATGAAGAAGACGTAGCGGTGCGTCTCCCGCCGATCCGCCAGCTTAGTGAGATCCGCCGCGAGCTTGCCGTTATTGCGCGGGTGGACGGCGGCGAAGGTTTCGGCGCCGACCAGGCCGGGTTCCTCACTCATAATGTCGAGCGGCAGCGCCATGTGCGCGCCCGGCGCGACCTTAAAGCCCCCGGCTTCCGGGTGCAGCCCCAGCAGGACGCGCGCGGCGGAGAGCGCGACGGCGTAGGTCCAGGTCTGGTTGATCTGCTCGATGACGTTGAGGGGCCGGTCCTCGATCGGTGGAATCCGACCGGCTCAAATTTCATCCGACGCAGAAGATCGAGCGGGTCGCCGTTTTGGGCGGCGATCCAGCTTTGCGCCCGCGCGGCCGAGGCGCGGATCGCCGCGAGGTGCTGCTCCACATCGCCGATCGTCCGGACTTCCAGATAGCGCCCCACGCCTACCCCTCGTATATGTGACAATGTCCTTTATCGAGCGGCGAGACCCGCTCAGCGACCGTCATATCGGTTAGGACAGAATTTTAAGCCCGTGCTTCTGGACGATGCTGAGCAACTTTAGCGCGGCGCCGCTTGGCTTCTTGGCTCCAGTTTCCCACTTCTCTACCGTGCTTTCGCTGGTGTTGAGATAGCGGGCGAACACGGGCTGACTGACATTGTTGGTTTCGCGGAGCTGTTTGATCTCCGCAGGGGCAATGGGCGGCGTGACAGCCAAGCAGGTTTCATCGAAGTCGCGCATGGTCGCCTTGTCGATCGTGCCGGCGCGATACATGCCGGCGGCGGCGCTATGGACCGCCTCGAAGGCGGCGCTCTTGAACTTACGCGTCGCGGTCATTGCAAATCTCCACCAATTCCTTGGCTTTCAGTTCCTTCTCGATATCGACATCCGTCTTCCCGGAGTAGAGATCGGTCAGTTTGCGAAACGCCCTCAGTTCGTCCTCGTCGATGTTAGCCCGGTCCTTCTTCGCAAAGAGGTAGGCGTAGACCCAGTAACGCCGCCCCTTTGCCAGAATGATGCTCCGGCGCCTGTTCTTATCCAGGCGCTTCTTGAACACGCCTCCGCCCAAATCGTCGGCCTGACCGAGTCTCACTTCCGCGATGGCCTTGCAAAGCTCCTCGTCGTTGATGAGCGCCTTGCGCGCCGCTTTGGCGAACCACGCGGTCTTGAAGGCCCGCACGGCTTCCTCGGCATCGCCCATGCCCGAAATGTAGCACTGAGTGCTATCAAACACAAGGGCACGGCGATGGGCGGATCACTCCCGCCGGCTGTCGTCGTGCATCCGCACAATGGTCGACTGGCTGGCGGTGGCGAGCAAGAGGCCGTCGCGGGTGAACAGCCGCATGGCGCCATGGCCGAAGCCGCCGTGCACCGCGTGGATGTTGATGTCGCACAGCACCCAGTCGGTGGGCTCCAGCCGCACGATGCGGATGGTGTTGTCCAGGCTATTGCCGCCGGCGTCCTGGCCCAGGGCCGCGCCGATGCCCGACGGAATATGATCGGCAAAGATGGCCAGCATGCTGGCGTCGATGGGATGGTCGCCGCGCGGCCGCATCCACAGCATCAGCCGGCCGTCGTCGCTGATCCCGCCGCCCTTGCGCTGGTCGCCATAGCGGCCGTGGACGTTGCGCAGCTCGATGCGGCTGTGCAGGCCGCCGTCGTCGCCGCGCCAGTGTTCGGCCGGTGGGCAGTCCTGCGGCGCGGGCGCCTCGGGCGCCTGCACCCACTGGTGGGAGATGTCGCTGGGCCGTGTGCCCAGGGCGGCGTTGACCGTAAAGATCTCCTTGTCGCCGACATGGCCGATCACTCGGGCCTGGCTTGTGTTGTGGCCGTGGGCCGGGACCTGGACATCGAGATCGACCACCGAGCTCGGCCGGGCGAAGGACAGGTACTGGGCCGTGGCCCAGATCACCGGCCGCTCGCAGGTGCGCTCCATCGCCTGGATGGCGGCGGCCATGCCGACCCCGCCGAACATGAAGCCGCGCGAGGCCGGCCCGACGCACAGGCTGTCGTCGAGCGGCAGATACCAACGATGCGGATTATGGGTCGCGGTCAGGTTGATGAAGAGCGTGGACATGCCCCGCCCATAGCATCGAGCCCGTGTGAGGCAAGGCCGCGGGCGCAACAGGGGCATTCCAGCTTGGTCCGGGCGGCAGCGATGGCCTAAGGTTTTCCGCAAATGCGGCGGCCAAGAAGGACGCCCGACCCAGGAGAGCGCCATGTCAACGCCAAGCCGCGAAATCCATCTCGTCAAACGCCCCGAGGGCCTGCCGACCCTCGACGACTTTACCATGGTCGCCACCGAGGTCGCCGATCCGGCGGACGGCGCGGTCCTGGTGCGCAATCTCTACATGTCCGTCGACCCGGCCATGCGACCGCGCATGAGCGTCGGCCAGGACCTCAACGAGGCCATGGCCGGCGGCGCGCTCGGCCGGGTGGAAAAGTCGCGAAATCCGGCCTTCAAAGAGGGCGATCTGGTCACCAACCGCTTCGGATTCCGCGAGGTCTTCATCTCCGAGGGGCGTGGCCTGCAAGTGCTCAAGCCCGAGCCCGGCCTGCCGCTCAGCGTACATATGGGGCCGTTGGGCGGGACCGGCTTCACCGCCTATGGCGGCCTTTTGCACATCGGCCAGCTGAAGGACGGCGAACAGGTCTTCGTCTCCACCGCCGCCGGCGCGGTCGGCTCGATGGCGGCGCAGATCGCCAAGATCCACGGCTGCTACGTGGTGGGTTCGACCGGTTCGGACGACAAGGTGCGCTGGCTGACCGAGGAGGCCGGGCTGGACGCGGCCATCAACTACAAGACCAGCCCCATCCGCCAGGCGCTGAAAGCCGTCACGCCCAAGGGCATCGACGTCTATTTCGACAATGTCGGCGGCGAGCACCTGGATGCGGCCCTCGCCGGCATGAACAGCCTCGGCCGCGTCGCCGTCTGCGGGATGATCTCGGGCTATAACGAGGCCGGATCGCGCACGGCGGTGCGCAACCTGTCCAACATTATCTATGGCCGTATCAACCTGCGCGGCTTCGTCGCGACGGATTTCATGCACCTCTACGACCAGTTCAAATCCGACATGGCCGGCTGGCTGAAGGATGGCCGCATCAAATACCAGGAGACCGTCTACGACGGCATCGAGAACGCGCCCGCCGCCATGGTCGGGCTGATGCAGGGCGCCAACAACGGCAAGATGCTGGTCAAGCTGGCGGACTGAGGCTCGCCAGCTTCAGGCGACCTCGATCGCGGCCTTGCGCCGGTCGCTGGCGCGGATCTTCAGACTTTCGGTGCGCAGCTGGCCGCAGGCGGCCAGGATGTCGCGGCCGCGCGGCGTGCGGATCGGCGAGGCGTAGCCGGCCCGGTTCAATATGGCCGCGAAGGTCTCGATCGTCCCCCAGTCGGAGCATTCATAGGCCGTTCCCGGCCATGGATTGAACGGGATGAGGTTGATCTTGGCCGGAATGCCGGCCAGCAGCCGCACCAGGGCGCGCGCCTCGGCCGCGCTGTCGTTGACGCCCTTCAGCATCACGTACTCGAAGGTGACTCGCCGGGCGTTGGACAGGCCCGGATAGGCGCGGATCGCGGCCATCAGCTGATCGAGCGGATAGCGCTTGTTCAGCGGCACAAGCTCATTGCGTAGGGTGTCGTTGGTGGCGTGCAGCGAAATGGCCAGCATGGCCTGGGTCCGCGTCCCCAGCGCCTCGATTTCCGGCACCACGCCGGCCGTCGAGACCGTGATGCGCCGGCGCGAAATCCCCAAACCCTCGTTGTCGGAAACGATGTCGATGGCCTCGGCGACATTGTCCAGATTATACAA
The DNA here is from genome assembly GCA_965277425.1 of Caulobacteraceae bacterium. Classification (GTDB taxonomy): domain Bacteria; phylum Pseudomonadota; class Alphaproteobacteria; order Caulobacterales; family Caulobacteraceae; genus Poindextera. The sequence continues at coordinate 454,958 of CBDICR010000005.1, read as the reverse complement.
GGGCTCGCCCATGCCCATGAAGACGATGTTGGACAGCCGCCGGTCGGCGCGGTCCGATGGCCATTCGCCGAGATCGTCGCGGGCGATCTGCACCTGGGCGACGATCTCGGCCGCGGTCAGGTTGCGCACCAGGGCCTGGGTGCCCGTGTGGCAAAAGCGGCAGTTCAGCGTGCAGCCCACCTGGCTGGAGACGCACAGGGCGCCGGCGCGCCCGACGTCCGGGATGTAGACGCACTCGGCCTCGACGCCCGGGGCGAAGGCGATCAGCCATTTGCGCGTGCCGTCAGCGCTGACCTGGCGCGCGGCGATCTCTGGCCTGGCCAGATCGAAGGTCCCGGCCAGGCGGGCGCGGGTGGCCTTGTCGATATTGGTCATGGCCTCGAAATCGGTCGCGCCGTTGTTGTGGATCCAGCGCCAGATCTGGCCCGCGCGCATGCGCGCCTTGTCCGGCGGCGCGATATCCGCGCGCACCAGCGCCTCAGCGAGGCCGCCGCGCGTCAGGCCGGACAGGCGGCTGCGGACCGCGCCAGGGCCTTCGCCCGAGAGATCCAGTCGGACACCCAAGTCGTATGATCCTTTGATGAATGCGGCCGTGCTCATAACAGATCGCCAGTTGGCGCCCAAATCGGGCCCGGCGGGCGGATGGTCGTTCAAGGCCTTTTCGTCGCCCCCAACGGCATGCCAGGATGGCGAAGCGAACGCGCGTAGGGCGCGTGTCCTTCAGGGCCAGGCCGCCGGCCGTATGACCAGTCCGATCCCAACCGAGTCCGAAGATTTCGCCGCGCTGGTCGAGGCCGTCGCCGCGCGGCAGGACCGCGCCGCCTTCACGCGCGTATTCGCCTATTACGCGCCGAGGGTGAAGACCTATCTGACGCGGCTGGGACTCGACGGCGCCCAGGCCGAGGAGGTGACCCAGGAGGTGATGGTCGCGGTCTGGCGCAAGGCGGGCAGTTTCGACGCCCGTCAGGCCTCCGTCTCGACCTGGATATTTCGTATCGCCCGCAACCGCCGCATCGACGTCTTTCGCCGCGACAAGCGCGCCACGCTCGACGCCAACGACCCGGCGTTCGAACCGCCCGCCCAGGCGCGCCCCGACGGCGCCGCCGAAGTCGCCGAGCGCGAGGCGCAGGTGCGCCGCGCCATGGATGATCTGCCGCCCGAACAGCGCGATCTGGTGCGCCGCGCCTTTTATGAAGACCTTTCCCACAGCGAAATCGCCGCCAGCACGGGCGTGCCTCTGGGCACGGTCAAGTCGCGGCTGCGGCTGGCTTTCGCCAAACTCAAGCTGACCCTGGCCGATACGGCCGAAGGCGCGGAGGCGCTCATATGAACGCCGAAACCTTGGGCGCGGTATTTGACGCCGGCCGCGGCAACCGCGCGCTCGACCTGCTGGCCCGGACCACCTTCGCCATGCGCGCCGATGCCCGTTTCGTCGAGCGCGCCGACGATCTCGCCGCCGCCGTCTTCCTCGCCGAGGAAGACCCCGCGCCCTTGGCCGCCGATGCGCTCGACCGCGTGCTGGACCGCATCGACGCGGCGGAGACGCTCGATCGGCGCGCGCAGGCCGCGGCGGAGCGCGATGGGCCGACGGCCGAGATCGCGGCTCTGCCCTCGCCGGTGCGCGAGGCGGCGCTGGAAGCCATGGCCGGGCCTCATCGCTGGACCTTCGCCGGCCTCGGCATTCAAAGGCTCGCCCTCTTCTGCGACCAGGGCGAGCGGGCCGAGCTCTTGCGCATCGAGCCCGGTCACGGCGTCCCCGACCACGACCACGAGGACGAGGAGCTGACCCTGGTGCTGACCGGGGCCTATCATGACGGCTACGCCGCCTATGGTCCGGGCGATGTCTCCGTGGCGCATCCGGGCTTCATCCATAACCCGCGAGCCGAACCGGGCGAGATCTGCTTTGTGCTGCTGACCTATCGCGGCGCGCCCAGGTTCAAGGGCGTCTTCGGCCTCGCCCAGCGCGCCTTCGGCTTTCCGGTGCCGCTGAGCCGCGATAAGCGCGGCCGTTAAGCGCCCTGCCCTGGGCGGCGACCTTCAGACCCCATCGCGCCTTTGCTCCGCGCCTCGCCATGCGCTAGCGTCTTTTCGAACAAGCGTTTTGAAAAGGGAGCGACGCCGATGAAGGCGCTGTTGAGCAAGGCCGTTGGCGGACCCGAGACGCTGGTGCTGGAGGACATGCCCAGTCCGACCCCGCGCGCCAATCAGGCGGTGATCCAGGTCAAGGCCTGCGGGGTCAACTATCCCGATGTGCTGATCATCGAGGACAATTATCAGTTCAAGCCCGCGCGCCCCTTCGCCCCGGGCGGCGAAGTCTCCGGCGTGGTCAAGGCGATCGGCGATGCGGTCACCAATGTGAAGGTCGGCGACCGGGTGCTCGGCAACACCGGCTGGGGCGGCATGGCGCAGGAGCTGGCCCTGGAGGCCTCGCGCCTGGTGCAGATCCCCGAGGCCATGCCGTTCGACGTGGCCGCGGCCTTTATCATGACCTACGGCACCTCCTATCACGCGCTGAAGGACCGCGGCCATCTGAAGGCCGGCGAGACCTTGCTGGTGCTCGGCGCGGCCGGCGGCGTCGGGCTCGCCGCCGTTGAGCTGGGCAAGGCCATGGGCGCGCGGGTGATCGCGGCCGCCTCGTCCGACGAGAAGGTGGCGCTGGCCAAGGAACACGGCGCCGACGACGGCGTGGTCTACCCGCAAGGCCCCTTCGACAAGGAGGGCCAGCGCGCCCTGTCCAACCTGTTCAAGGACGCGCTTGGGCCCGCCGGCGCCGACGTGGTCTATGACGGTGTCGGGGGCGACTATGCCGAGGCCTCGCTGCGCTCCATGGCCTGGGAGGGCCGTTTTCTGGTGGTCGGTTTCCCGGCCGGCATTCCGCGCATTCCGCTGAACCTGCCCCTGCTCAAAGGCTGCGACATCGTCGGCGTCTTCTGGGGCACGGCGGTGAGCCGAGACCCGGCCGGCCACCAGCGCAACGTCAAGGATCTGTTCGACCTCTATGCCAGGGGCAAGATCAAACCCTATGTGTCCGAACGCTTTCCGCTCGCCCGCGCCGGCGAGGCCATCTCCCACCTCGCCAGCCGCAAGGCCATGGGCAAGGTGGTGGTGACCATGGACTGATCATGGCCGGCCAGCTGCAGGACAAGGTCGCCCTGATCACCGGCGGCTGCTCGGGCATCGGCCTGGGCGCCGTCGAGCTGTTCGTCGCCGAAGGCGCGAGCGTTCTGGTCGCCGACCTGCAGGACGACAAGGGCGCGATGCTCGAGCAGCGCTTCCCGGATCGGGTGCGCTACGCCCGCTGCGACGTGACCCAGGAGGCCGATATCGCCGGGGCGACGGCGGCGGCCGGCGAAGCCTTCGGCGGGCTCGATGTGCTGTTCAACAACGCGGGCGCCGGCGGGACGGGCGCCGGCATCGCCGAGATGACGGTCGAGGCCTGGGACGGGACGATGAACCTGCTGCTCCGCTCGGTCATGCTGGGCATGAAGCACGCCGCGCCGCTGATGCAGGCGCGCGGCGGCGGCTCCATCATCAACACCGCCTCGATCGCGGGGCTGGAGGCAGGCTGGGGCCCGGTGGCCTATTCGACCGCCAAGGGCGCGGTCATCCATCTGAGCCGTGTCGCCGCCGCCCAGCTCGCCCGCGACAGGATCCGCGTCAACGCCATCTGCCCGGGCCTGATCGCCACCTCGATCTTCGGCGCCTCCATCGGTCTGCCGCGTCCGGTCGCCGACCAGATGGCCGCGCGGGTGGCGCAGACGGCGGCCAGGTTTCAGCCCATCGCCAAGGCCGGCCTGCCGGAAGACATCGCGCGGGCCTGCCTCTACCTGGCCTCGGAGGCCTCGGCCTTCGTCACCGGAACCCATCTGGTCGTCGACGGCGGCATCACCACCGGCGACCGCCATGCCTGGGACCCCGAAACGGTCTCGCCGATCCTGCAGTTGATGGGCTTCGGCGCCGAGCAGATCGAACAGATGATGGCGCAGCGCGCCGCCGGGCCCACGGCGGGCGGCTAGATCCCTCTAGGCCGTGGCCGGGATCTCGTCGGAGGTCACTTCGAAACCGGCCAGATAGGCCGTGCCGAAGGTGTTGGCGATCGGCACATCGGTGGCGTCGCGGCCGCGGGCGATCAGCACGCGGCCGATGCGCGGGGTGTTGTTGCGGGCGTCGAACGTGTGCCAGCGGCCGCCGAGATAGACCTCGAACCAGGCGCTGAAATCCATCACCCCGGCGTTCGGCACGCCGATGTCGCCCATATAGCCGGTGCAGTAGCGGGCCGGGATGTTCATACAGCGGCAGAAGGCCACGGCCAGGTGGGCATAGTCGCGGCAGACGCCGACGGCCTCCTCGTAGGCTTCATAGGCGCTGCGGGTGGGGCGGGCCTGCTGGTAGTCGAACCGGATGTGGTTGTGCACATGGTCGCAGATGGCCTGCACGCGGGGCCAGCCGAGCGGCGTGCCGCCGAACAGCGACCAGGCCAGGTTGCTCAGGCGGTCGGTCTCGCAATAGCGGCTGCCCAGCAGGAAGACGAGCGCCTCGTCCGGCAGGTTGTGCACGGCGATCTGCTCGGCGTCCGGCGCGTAGGCGTCGGGCTGGCCGCAATCGCGGATGACGAAGTCCGACGACAGGACGAACCGCCCGGCGGGCGCCAGCACCCGCATGCAGTTGTTGCCGTAGCCATCGAGATAGTGGCGCACATCGACCACCGGATCGGTGCGCAGCCCGTCGAAGCTCTCCAGATCGCCGCGCCTGGAGGGGTGCACGCTGAGCATCAGCAGCATCGGCACCGCCGCCGGGCAGTCGTAGGTGATCTCGAAGCCGGTGTGGATGCGCAAGGTCGAAAGCTCCCGGGGCGGTTAGCCCGCCACCGCAACGGCCCGCACGGGCGAGAGTTGCCCCAGCGCCTCGCTTTCGGCATGGACGTCCACCTCGACGTCCATGCCGAGATAGTCCGCGGGCAGGCCCGCCCAGGTTCCGTGCAGAGGCACGGCCTGGCGCGGGTCGCGCGCGACGGCGACGCGCACCAGGTCGGTGTTGCCGACGATGCCGTTGGTGGGATCGAATTCCACCCAGCCGCAGGCCGGCAGATAGACCCGCACCCAGGCATGGGTGTGGCCGCCGATGCGTCCCCGGTGCGCCGGCGTCGCGTGGGGGCTGTAGATGTAGCCGGAGACGAAACGGGCGGCGAGGCCGAGACTGCGCACCGCCTCGATCATCAGCACCGCATAGTCGCGGCAGCTTCCGCCGCGCAGCTCCAGCGTCTGCAGCGGGGTCTGCGAGCCCATCTCGAGCCGCTTATTGTATTTGAACTCGGCATAGATGGCCTGGGTCATGTCGCTGAGCAGGGTCTGCAGGGAGGTCGCGCCGGCCTTGCGCACAAATCGCCGCGCCCATTGGTCGACGATCCCTTGCGGGTCTGGATGCAGCCGCCGCATCGACTGGGTCAGGTCGGGCAGGTCGACGTCGCTGTAGGCGAAAGGCCTGGCGGCCGTGTAGACCTCCGTGTCGCCGTCCAGGTCGGCGAAGGCGGCCTGCGGCGTATGCTCCAGGCGCACGAAGCTTTCGAAGGTCAGGACGCGGGTGCGGCCCTTGAAGCTGGCCACGCCGACACTGTTGCCGAAGACGTCGTGCACATAGCGCAGCCGCGACGGCTCGGGGCCGATCTCGATCGCGCACGACAGCACCCGCTGGTCGTGGCCCTCGCGCGGACGAAACATCATGCGATGTTCGCCCAGGGCCACCGGATTGCGGTATCGGTAGCGCGTAAGATGGCGGATCGAAAGGATCGGCATTGGACGAGCGTTGCGCCGATTCACCGCCCGCGTCGAACCGGTTGCTCGGTCAAAGCGATCCTTCGCCGGTTATTGTCACGAATCCGGGCGGTTCTTCGCCCTTTCTGCTGCTCGGCGATCATGCCGGGCGGCTGATTCCCCGGCGTCTCGGCGACCTCGGCCTGTCGCCGGAGGCCCGCCTGCGGCATATCGCCTGGGATATCGGCGTGGCGGCGGTCGGCGAGCGGCTGGCGGGCCTGTTGGACGCCAGCTTTATCCGTCAGGCCTATTCGCGGCTGGTGATCGACTGCAACCGCGTCCCCGGCGCGGCCGATTCCACGCCCGAGGTCAGCGACGGCCAGTCCATCCCCGGCAATCTGGGCCTGGGCGCCGCCGATCTCGCGGCGCGCCGCGACGAGATCTACGCGCCCTATCAACAGGGGATTTCAGCGGCGTTGGACGCTCGCGACCGGCTCGGCCGCCAAACCCTGCTGGTGTCGCTGCACAGCTTCACGCCCGTCTTCCAAGGCCATGCGCGGCCCTGGCGGTTCGGCGTCCTGCATCGGAGCGACTCAGGCCTTTCCAGCCGCGTCCTGGCCCTGTTGCAAAAGGCCTTTGGCGAGGCGGCGGGCGACAACCAGCCCTATGCCATGGACCAGATCGACAACACCATTCCCTTGCATGCCGACGCCCGCGGCCTGGACTATCTGGAGCTTGAGATGCGCCAGGACCTGATCGCCGAGGCGGCCGGCCAGGACAAGGTCGCGGCCGTCGTCGCCTCGCTCTTGCGCGAGGCGCTGGCCGGCTAGATGCCGAACAGGCCGCCGCCCAGCACCAGGCTGTTGACCACCCGGCGGATGAATTCGAGCAGCAGCACCACGATGATCGGGCTGAGATCAAGGCCGCCGATCGACGGAATGATGCGCCGCACCGGACCCATGACTGGATTGGTGATGGCGAACAGGGCCCTGTCCACCTGGGCCACGAACGGGCTGCGCGGATTGAGCACGTTGAAGGCGGTCAGCCAGCTCATGATCACCATGGCGATGATCACCCAGATATAGAGGGTGACCAGCGTGTTGAAGAGCCAAAGCAGCGGGATGATCATCCGTGGGCGAGCCTTATCCAAACCATGCTGCATCTAGCGCGGCCGTTCGCGCCTGGGCAAGGCGAAGACGACCGCTCGCCGCATAACGCACGAAACGCCGTTGTGGCGCCCGGCTGCTCGCCGCGATCCTCGCCTTGACAGCCCGGGCGGCCAGCCCTTATGTGCCGCGCTCCCAAAAGGGGCCGTAGCTCAGTTGGTAGAGCGCCTCGTTCGCAATGAGGAGGTCAGCGGTTCGATTCCGCTCGGCTCCACCAAGTCCCTTGAAAATCAGGGGGTTGGCGGCTAGGCTCCGGGTTTCAGCCCCGGGCCGAGGGTCCGCGCCAGGATCTTGCGGGCGCGGTGGACGCGCGTCTCGATCGACTTGGCGGAGACGCCCAGAATCTCACCGGCCTTTTGCTGCGACCATCCATCGAAGCTGGTCAGCAGCAGCGCTTCTTTCAGCTTGGCGGGCAGTTTGGCGATGGCCTGGTCGAGCCTGGCCAGATCCTGGCGCTCGATCACCGCTTCGTCGGCGGCGATGCCGGGGTCGAGCGCCGCCAGGACACCGCCGGTCTCGAGGCCGCCGGCGCCGAACAGCAGCCGCCGGAAGGCCATGCGCCGGCCGCGGTCGCGCGCCTTGTTGATGGCGATGGTGCGCAGCCAGGCCAGGAACGGCCGCTGCGGGTCGTAGCGGCCGAGCGCGGCCCAGGCGGCGATGAAGGTTTCATGCGCCGCCTCATAGGCTTCTTCGGCGTCGCCCGTGTACCGGCGCAAAAGCCGGTAGAGCGGCTCCTTGTGTCGCCCGACCAGAACCGCGAAGGCCCGCTCGTCGCCTTCAGCGGCGCGGCTGGCGAGCACCGCGTCGGGAGCGCCTTCATCCAGGGTCACGGGGCCGAGGTCACGGGGTCTGGTCGGTGAGCGACCTGACCACGGTGTCGTCGAACCCCGCCGTCTGATCGGGCGTCAGGACCTGACGCATGGCGATGACATGCAGCAGGGTCTCTTTCTGCAGCGCGTCCATGGCGACGTGGAAGCGGTCGATCGCCGCCTGGACCTTGGGCGTATAGGCGTGGCTCTCCTGATAGGCCTGGGCCAGTGCGGCGTTGGCCGCCCGCATCTCCGCCTCCAGCGCCTCGCGCCTGGCGGCGTAGTCGCGTTCCAGTCCTTCGATGCGGCTCTGCTGCGCGGCCGTCAGATGCAGCCTGTGGTGCACCAACTCGTGCAGCGACGGCGCGCGCTGGGTGTGCGCCAGCACATAGCGGGCGCCTCCCCAGACGCCCAGCCCGCCGGCCAGCGCCGACAGCACAATGGTCAGGACGAGGCCGCGCAGCAGGCTCATCGCCGGCTTTCGAGCAAGGTCGACGGCGCCAGGTCCGCCGCCATCGAGACGGCGCCGGAAGCCTGCGGCGCCGCGACCGACAAGGCCGCGCTCAGACCGCCAACCGTGACGCCCATCGCCAGGGCCAGGGCGACGGACGCCACGCCAACCGGCGCGAGCGCCGCAGCGGTTCGCGCTCGAGCCCGCCACCGCGTCACGCCCTGGATCAGCTGGGCGTCGAAGCCGTCCAGGGAACGGTCGGTCGCCGACGCGGCCAGCCGTTGCAGCAGAGGGTCCAATCGGTCCTCCATGCTCAAAGATCCCCGCCCGGCCGCCGGCGCGGTCGCGCCGCCGCGGCTTTCGTATCCATTCCAGGCATGTCTCGCATCAGGTCATCATGATCCGCCGGCGCGCGCTTGACGATGGCCTGGTACTGCGCCGGCGACAGGGTCGGCAGCGTGCGGATGAACGCCACCATATCCCAGATCAGTTCGTCGCTGTGCGTCGGGCCCCAGGCCGGCATGGCGGTGAGCTTGACCCCGTGCTTGATCATCCAGAATTCCTCCGTGGGCGAATGGGCCAGCCCGCGGCTCAGCTCCGGCGCCTGCGGATAGAGGCCCTGGCTGATCTCGGTCTTCTCCATGCCCGGCGCCAGATGGCAGCCGGTGCACATGCCGGCATAGAGCCCCGCGCCGGTCTCGATGCGCTTCTGGTCGGTCAGATCGGCGGGTGCGACAATGGCTTTGGCGCGCACGGCGATCGAGCGGTCGCGCAGGCTTTCAACCACCCAATGCACCGGCGGCGTATGCGGCGCGTCGGCGCCGATGTCGTAGAGGCCGGTGAAGATCACGGCCCCGACGATGCCGCCGATCAGCAGCGAGGCCAGGACGACAAACGGCAGGCTCGGAAAGTGTCGCCGAAGGTCGATGGGCTTCCTTTCGGTCATGGTCCGCTCCCCACCGCCGGCCGGCGCCGGCCGCCGCTTTGATGAATACGCACGGCGGCGACTGGCGCCCTCAACACCAGCGCGCGAAGCTGTGATCGCGCGACCTTGCGAAGCGCTGTTGAGGGGTGCCGGGTCGCCCGGGCGTATTCAGAGGGCGGGCCGGTCGCGCGCAGGACCTTTCGCGGGGCTTTCGGACCATATGAACGACCTCGACCGACGCCACCTGTTGCGGGGCGCCTCGACGCTCGCGGGCGGACTGGCGTTCGCGGCGCCCGGCTGGGCGCGGAGCGCGACAGGGGGTCTGGCGCCGTCCATGCCAACCCTCACCGGATCGGACATCGCGCTCAGCATCTGTCACGCCCACTTCGCCGTGGACGGCCGCGAGGGCCACGCGGTGACCATCAACGGGACCGTGCCTGGCCCGCTCATTCGCCTGCGCGAAGGCCAGACCGTCCGGCTCTCGGTCAAGAACGGGCTCGATGAGGACACCTCGCTCCACTGGCACGGCGTGCTGGTTCCGTTCCAGATGGACGGCGTTCCCGGCCTGACCTTTCCGGGCATCAAGCCCGGCCAGACCTTTGTCTATGAGTTCCCGATCATCCAGTCCGGGACCTACTGGTATCACAGCCACTCCGGCCTGCAGGAGGCGGAGGGCCAGTACGGTCCGATCGTCATCGATCCGAAGGACGCCGACCCGGTGGCTTACGACCGCGAGCACCTGGTGGTGCTGTCGGACTACAGCTTCATGCACCCGCATATGATCTTCGAGCGCATGAAGCAGCAGTCCGGGCTGTTCAACTATCGCAAAGAGACCGTGGCCGGGTTGCTCGCCGGCCAGGATCAGACCCTGCGCGAGCGCGCCCTGTGGGCCGGGATGCGGATGGATCCCACTGACATTTCCGACGTCACCGGCGCGGTGCTGAGCTTCCTGGTCAATGGGCGCGGCCCTCGGGACAACTGGACCGGTCTGTTCAAACCCGGCGAACGCGTGCGGCTGCGCTTCATCAACGCCGCCGCTCAGATGATGTTCGACGTGCGCATCCCAGGCCTGAAGCTGACCATCGTCGCCGCCGACGGCCAGAACGTCCGGCTGGTCGAGGTCGACGAGTTCCAGATCGGCAACGCCGAGACCTACGACGTCATCGTTCAGCCGACGGCGGATCGCGCCTTCAGCCTGGTCGCCGAGGCCGTCGATCGCTCCGGCATGGCGCGCGGCACGCTCGCGCCCCGCGCCGGCATGACCGCGCCCGTGCCGCCGCTCAGGCCCCGGCCCCTCACCACCCTGAAGGACATGGGCATGGAGATGGGCGCCATGAGCATGGGCGGTGCGCCATCGGACGGCATGGCCGGCATGAGCGCCACGGCGCCCGGCATGGAGCCGCCGACGCCGCCGGGCGCCGATTCCATGGGCGGGATGAGCATGTCGATGCGCGATGCGTCGAAAGCGCCTGGCGTGCGGATGGGGCCTGGGGTGCAGACGATCGCGCCGGTGCCGGTGGACCGGACTGGCGAGCCTGGCCAGGGACTGGAAAGCGTCGGCCATCGGGTGCTGGTCTACCAGGACCTTATAGCGCTGGCGCCCAATCCCGACCCGCGGCCGCCGACGCGGGCGCTGGACATCCATCTGACCGGCAATATGGAACGATTCATGTGGGGGTTCGACGGCGAAAAGTTCAGCGAGGCCACCAGGCCCTATGCGTTTGGCAAGGGTGAGCGGGTGCGGGTCAATCTGATCAACGACACCATGATGGCCCACCCCATCCACCTGCACGGCCACTTCTTCGAGCTGGTGCATGGCCCGGCCGGCTTCCATCCGCGCAAGCACACGGTGATCGTGCCGCCAGGCGGCAAAGTCGCCTGGGACTTCACCCCGGTCCCGGGGGACTGGGCCTTTCACTGCCACATGATCTACCACATGCACGCGGGCATGTTTCAGGTGTTCGCCGTGCGTCCGCTCGAAGGCGCCGCCGCATGAACCGGCTGGCCTTGCTGGGCCTCGGCCTGGCGATGCTCGGCGCACCGGCGCTCGCCCAGTCGATGACCGACATGCCGGGCATGCCGATGCCCGCGGCGAAGTCCCCGACCAAGCCGCACGCCAAGGCCCGGCCCCATCCCCGCGCGGCGGGCGCTCCGAAGGCGGCTCAACCCACCGCACCCACCGGTCAGGACATGTCCGGGATGAAGGGCGCGGATATGTCCAGCCCCGCACAAGGGGCCGCCTCGCCTGGCCAGTCAATGGCGGCCATGCCGGACATGAGCGAGCCGGCGGTTCCCAACACCCCGCCGCCGCCGGCGCCAACCGACCACGCGGCGGATCGATTCTATGACCCGGCGGCGATGGCGGCCGCGCGCGCCACCCTGCGCCAGGAGCATGGCGGCGCTTCCCATTCCATGGTGCTGGCGAACCTGGCGGAATACCAGGCCGGGGCCCACGGCGGCGGTTACCGCTGGGACGGCGAGGCCTGGTTCGGCGGCGACATCAACCGGCTAGTGGTGTCGAGCGAAGGTGAGGGAAGTGGCCGCAACGGCCTGGACGGCGCCGAGCTGCAGGCGCTCTATTCCCGCGCCGTCACGCCCTATTTCGACCTGCACACCGGCGTGCGGCAAGATTTTGCCCCGCGCGGGCGAACCTATGCGGCCGTGGGTTTCCAGGGGATGACCCCCTACTGGTTCGACGTCCAGGGGGCGTTGTTTCTATCGACCCAAGGCGAGTTGCTGGGGCGCCTGGAAGGCCTGTACGATCTGCGGCTTACCCAGAGGCTGATGCTGCAGCCGCGAGTGGAGCTGAACTTCGCCGCCCAGGACACCCGCGCCACCCAGACCGGCTCCGGTCTTTCCAATGCCGAACTCGGCCTGCGGCTCCGCTACGAACTCCGCCGCGAGTTCGCTCCCTATATCGGGGTGTCCTACGACGAGAAGATCGGAAGAACGGCCGAATTCGTACGGCGTCGAGGGCAGGATATCGGCGGCGTGACCTTCGTGGCGGGGGTCAGGGCGTGGCTCTGACTCGGCCGACCCCCGGGAGTGAAATGGCGATGGCCAGCTGCGGCGGCGTATCTGATTAGACCTGCAGAGCCGCGACCGCAGTTCGTGGCGCGCGCCCCGCCCACGACAGCCTCAACGTGAGCGCCCAAGCGGTCAGGGCGGCCTTGCGCTCGGCGCGGTGCTCATGCCGCTGGTAGCCCCCGCAAGCCCGCTCTGCGCGCCTGAGACGTGGTTCGGCACCCGCTCGACCACATGGGGCGGGAAGCCAGTCCTTGCCGGTCGCAATAAACTTCCGGTCAATGAAATACGGCTAAGTTACCCTGTTTTTTCAATTACAATCTTATAAGACTAATCTTACAGGTTTGCATGTCCTCAATCCGCCTGTTCATCCTCTCCTCTTTCGCCGAGCGGGGTGCGATGCATGGCCATCGCCTTAGGCTTGAGGCGGAACGGAACCATGTGTCCTTGTGGACCGAGATTTCCGCCGGCGCGGTGTACGGGGCGATGAAACGGCTCGCCTCGGAAGGGCTGTTGCGCAAATCGGGACAGGAGCGCGAAGGCGCCCGGCCCGTCCGTCAGCTCTATGAGATTACCGAGCGCGGCTCCACGACCTCGCCGATCTTCGCCGCACGGGCCTGAGCGAGATCTGGTTCAAACATGACCCCTTCGATCTCGCCCTCACCGGCTTGGAGCCCGAGGCCCTGGGCAGCCTGCGGGCGGTCCTGGCCGAACGGCTCGACAAGGTGCGGGCGTTGCTGGTGCATACCAGACGGATCAATGACGGCGCGCGTCCGCATTTGGGCTTGGCGAAGCAATGGGCGCTGCGCCACACCGAATACCGGCTTGGGGCTGAAGTCGTCTTCCTCACAGATCTGCTGAACTGCGCCGACGACCTTGTTTCCGCCGAGCGCAACGACGGCCTGCAAAAGCCGTAGGGCGCACCCTGACGCCGAGGCGTCAGCCGGTCGGAGCCGCCGATCCACGCCGGCGTTGGCCTGCGACAATATGCCGTCGGCGAGTCTTATTTCGTTTAGATAGATGTGGTTACATCAGCGAGAGGGTTCGCTGCTAAGTTGAAGCGCTTGAACGGCCTGTCGGTAAGCGCGCGGGGCGATTTGTGACGATCGGGGGCGGGCTCCAAAATGGCGACTTCAGCGCGGCTGACGCGATGAGCCTTGTTCCGGCCCGGCGCGCGGTTGTGTCCGCTTTTTCCGCCTTTGTCGGCGCGCTCTTCTGTTTGGCCCTCATCAGCGTCGCTGCGCCGGGTCGCGCGCGGGCCGACTCGGTCTGCACCAGAAACGGGACGGTGGTCGTCTGCTCGGGCGACACCGTCACCGGCCTCAGCGTTAACGGCAGCGGCGGCAACGGTTCGAACGGCTCGGAGACAGCCGGCATCGAGACCGACTCCGCCGGCAACGGCTCGGCCGGCGTCAACGTCACCATCGACACCTTCAACGACCCGTCGATCACGTCCGGAGCGAACACCGGCATATCGGGCGTCAGCAACGGCGGCTCCGGCGGCAATGGCGCGTCCGGGCTTTCGGGCGCCGGCGCGGGCGGCGGGACGGGCGCCAAAGGCGGTGACGTGACGGTGGGCACAGCGCTTGGCGGCGCTGGCGGCGACGGGGCCGTGACCCTGGCGGGCGGGAGCAATCCGGCCATTTTCGCCTCCAGCCAGGGCGGTCGCGGCGGCAATGGCTCCTCGGCCGGCGCGGGCGGCTCGGGCGGCTCCGGCGGTGCGGGCGGCGGCTCGGGCACGGTGCTGATCAACGGCCAGTGGGTGGTGGCCACCACCGGGAACAATTCCGACGGCATCGTCGCTCAGAGCGTCTCGGGCGGCGGCGGCACGGCCGCTTCGGGCGGCGTTTTCGGCGGCGGCGGTGGCGGCGGCGGCAGCACGGGCGCGGCCGGATCAGCGCAGATCGTGCTCAGCGGCGGCTCGGTCGACACGAACGGTTCGGACGCCATCGGCATCTTCTCCCAGAGCGTCGGCGGTTTCGCCGGCGGCGGCGGCGGCGGTGACGGCATCTTCTATGAGTCCGGCGGCTCGGGCGGCAACGCCGGGGCGGGCGGCGTGGCGAGCATCGACAACTGCACAAACACCTCGGGCGTCTGCACCGGTTCGGGCGGCGGCGCGTCGGTCACCACCATCGGCGACCGGTCGGACGCCATCCTCGCCCAGAGCATCGGCGGCGGCGGCGGCTCGGCCGGCAGCGTCGGCGCCCTGGTCGGCATCGGCGGCTCGGGTTCGGGCGGCGGCGCCGGCGGTTCGGTCAGCGTCTATAACAACGGAACCTTGCAAACCTCGGGGGTCAGCGCCCAGGGCATCGAGGCGCAGAGCATCGGCGGCGGCGGCGGCGACGGTAGCAGCGCCGGCGGGGCCTTCTCCATTGGCGGCACGGGCTCGGGCGGCGGCGCCGGCGGCTCGGCCTTCGCCAGCGACGACGGCGCGATCACCACCAGCGGCGCCAGCGCCAGCGCGATCCTCGTCCAAAGCATCGGCGGCGGCGGCGGCAATGGCGGCTCGTCCGGCGGCATCGACTCGATCGGCGGCGGCGGCTCGGGCGGCGGCGGCGGCGGCTCGGTCACTTTATATACGGACGGTGCGGTTCTGCAGACCGGCGGCGCCAACGCCGTCGGCGTCCTGGTGCAGAGCATAGGTGGTGGCGGCGGCAATGGCGCGAGCTCGGGCGGCATCAACTCGATCGGGGGCGACGGCTCGACCGGCAGCAACGCCGCCGCGGCCTATCTCAACCTGACCGACACATCGATCACCACAACCGGGATCAATTCCGACGCAATCATCGCTCAGAGCATCGGCGGCGGCGGCGGCAACGGCGGCGCCTCCGGCGGCATCGGCTCGATCGGCGGCTCCGGCTCCGGCGGCGGCGACGCCAGTACGGTGACGGTCGACGTCCAAGACGGCTCGCTGACGACCTCGCAGGTCAGCTCGATCGGCATCCTGGCGCAGAGCATCGGCGGCGGCGGCGGCAACGGCGCGGGCTCCGGCGGCCTGATCTCGGTCGGCGGCAGCGGCAGCACCGCCAGCAACGGCGCGATCGTCAATGTCTACGACAGCAGCGCGATCACCACCTCCGGCGATTTCTCGCAAGGCATACTGGCGCAGAGCATCGGGGGCGGCGGGGGCAATGGCGGCACATCCGGCGGCCTGGCCTCGGTTGGCGGTTCCGGCAAGGGCGGCGGCGTCGGAGCGGCGGTCACCGTCGGCGATTTCGGCGGCGTCGACGGCGCGATCACCACCTATGGCTTCAGCTCGGTCGGCATCGAGGCGCAGAGTATCGGCGGCGGCGGCGGCAACGGCGGCGCGTCCGGCGGCCTGGCCTCGATCGGCGGCACGGGCAGCGGTGGGGGCGGCGGGGCCGCGGTGAACGTCACGCGCAATGGCGCGATCACGACATGGGGCGACGATTCCGCCGGCATCCTGGCGCAGAGCATCGGCGGCGGCGGCGGCAACGGCGGCTCCTCCGGCGGCCTGCTCGCCATCGGCGGCGCGGCCGGCGACGGCGGCGGCGACGGCGCCGCGGTGACGGTGACCAGCGGCGGCGCGATCCAGACCGCCGGGGCGGACTCGGCCGGCATCGTGGCGCAGAGCATCGGCGGCGGCGGCGGCAATGGCGGCGCGTCCGGCGGCCTGGTCTCGATCGGCGGCGACGGGTCCCACGCCAGCAACGGCGCGGCGGTGCAGGTCACCAACAGCGGCTCGATCACCACCGGCGTGCAGAACCCGAACGACTCCAGCCGCCTCTCCACCGACGGCGATTCCGGGTTCAATTCGTCGGCGATCGTAGCGCAGAGCATCGGCGGCGGCGGCGGCGATGGCGGCGCCTCCGGCGGCGTCTTCTCGGTCGGCGGCGCTGGTAACGGCGGCGGCGGCGGCAACACGGTCACGGTGTCCAACAGCGGCGCGCTGACGACCTATGGCGAGGAGTCCCTTGGCGTCCTGGCGCAGAGCATCGGCGGCGGCGGCGGCGACGGCGGCGGCAGCGTCGCCGCCGGCGTGATCGGCAGCCTGGCCATCGGCGGCGCGGGCGCGGCCGGCGGCTCGGCCAGCGCCGTTACGGTCGACAGCAACACCGGCGCCATCACCACCTATGGCGACAATTCCACCGGCATCGAGGCGCAGAGCGTCGGCGGCGGCGGCGGCAACGGCGGATTCGCCGTCAGCCTGGCCGTCGGCCTTGGCCCGACCTCGCCCGCGATCGGGGCGGCGGTCGGCGGCGCCGCGGCGAACGGCGGCGGCGCCGGCGCGGTCACCGTCAACAACTGCGTGCTCAGCAACGGCCAGTGCGATGGCGGCGTCGACGGCGGCAGTATCACCACCCACGGCGACAACGCCCAGGGCGTCTTCGCCCAAAGCATCGGCGGCGGCGGCGGCGCCGGCGGCTTCGCCATCGCGATCAGCGGCGGCATCGGCCCGGCGGTGGCCTTCTCGCTGGGGGGCGCCGGCGGCGGCGGCAACGACGCCAACACGGTTTTCCTCAACAATGCCGGCGCCCAGATCACCACCTATGGCGACGGCTCGACCGGCCTATTGGCGCAGAGCGTCGGCGGCGGCGGCGGCGACGGCGGCTTCGCCCTGTCCGCCTCGGGCAGCATCACCGGGACCGTGGACCTTTCCCTTGGCGGCTCCGGCGGCACGGGCGGCGCCGGCGCCGGCGTCACCGTCACCAGCCTCGGCGACGTGGCGACCAATGGCGATAACGCCGACGGCATCGAGGCGCAGAGCATCGGCGGCGGCGGCGGCAATGGCGGCTTTTCGGTCTCCGCTGGCCTGGGCTTCGGCGGCGCCCTGACCGCCGGCCTCGGCGGCGATGGCGGGTCGGGCGACACGGCCGGCGCCGTCAGCGTCACCAGCGGCGCCCTCGGGACGCCGGTGAGCATCACCACGGACGGCTTCAATTCCACCGGCATCGCGGCGCAAAGCATCGGCGGCGGCGGCGGCAATGGCGGCTTCGCCATCGCGGGCGCGATCAGCGAGGGTCCGGCGGTCACGTTCGGCCTCGGCGGCGGCGCGGGCGCGGGCAGCGACGCCGGTGCGGTCGGGGTCACCAGCTATTCGAACATCACCACGCTGGGCCAGGATTCAGCCGGTCTGATCGCGCAGAGCCTGGGCGGCGGCGGCGGCGACGGCGGCTTCAGCATCTCGGCCGGGATCAGCGCCTCGACCGGAACCCTCGGGGCCAGCATCGGCGGCTCGGGCGGCGGCGCGGGTGAGGGCAAGGACGTCACCGTGATCAGCGGCGGCCAGTCGGGCGGGACCACCACGGTGGTCAGCATCGACACCACAGGGGCCAATTCGGACGGCATTCTGGCCCAGAGCATCGGCGGGGGCGGCGGCAATGGCGGGTTCTCCATCGCCGGCGGCCTCAGCGAGGGCCCGGCGCTCGCCTTTTCGCTAGGCGGCAATGGCGGATCCGGCAATACCGCGGGCCAAGTGAGCGTCACCGGCCTGACCAATGTGACAACGCTCGGTGACGACTCGGCGGGCATCGTCGCGCAAAGCATCGGCGGCGGCGGCGGCGCCGGCGGCTTCAGCGGCGCGCTGACCATCAGCGGCGTTGGCGCCGGGGCGCTCAGCATCGGCGGCGCCGGCGCCGGCGGGGCTATCGCCGACAACGTCACCGTCGCCGACGGCTTAGCTTCGGGCCTGGTCGGCATTTCCACCATGGGCGCCAATTCCGACGGCATCCTGGCCCAGAGCATCGGCGGCGGCGGCGGCGATGGCGGCTTCAGCCTGACGGGATCGATCAGCGAGGGCCCGGCGGTCCCGATCTCCATCGGCGGCAGCGGCGGCGCGGGAAGCGACGCTGGTTCGCTGGTGTCGGTGACCAGCTACGCCGACGTCACCACCCATGGCGTGAACTCGAACGGCATCGCGGCGCAGAGCATCGGCGGCGGCGGCGGCAGCGGCGGGTTCGCCATTTCCGCCGGCCTCAGCGCCACCGGGGGAACCCTGGGCGCCAGCCTGGGCGGATCGGGCGACGATGGCGGCCTCGGCAAGACGGTGACGGTGGTCAGCGGCGCGACCTCGAACGCCGCGACCATCACCACCTATGGCGACGACTCCAACGGGATACTGGCGCAGAGCATCGGCGGCGGCGGCGGCGCCGGCGGCTTCGCCATTTCCGGCGGGATCACCGGCGAGGGCCCGTCGGTCAACCTCAGCCTGGGCGGTACGGGCGGATCGGGCGATGACGCCGGCGAGGTCAGCGTCACCGGCGTGACCAGCGTCTCGACCGGCGGCGACAATTCGAACGGCATTGCGGCCCAGAGCATCGGCGGCGGCGGCGGCGCGGGCGGCTTCGCCATCGCGGGTGGAATCTCGGTCGGCGAAGGGGCCGGCTCCGTCGCCTTGGGCATCGGCGGCTCGGGCGGCGGCGGCGCGGATGCGTCCGACGTCACCGTGGACAACGGCGCCGAGGGCGCCGTCGTCGCCATCGACACCTCCGGAGACAATGCGAACGGCATCCTGGCTCAGAGCATCGGCGGCGGCGGCGGCGATGGCGGCTTTGCGATCACCGGCGCGCTCAGCGAAGGTCCGGCGATTCCGATCGGCGTCGGCGGCTCGGGCGGCGCCGGCAGCAACGCCGGATCGCTGGTCCAGGTGGACAGCTTCTCCGACATCGCCACCCTCGGCGACAATTCCAGCGGCATCGCGGCGCAGAGCATCGGCGGCGGCGGCGGTTCCGGCGGCTTTGCGATCTCGGCCGGCTTCAGCGCCACCAGCGGCGCTCTGGCCCTGGGGCTGGGCGGATCCGGATCGGACGGCGGGCTGGGCCAGGCCGTCGAGGTTTCCAGCGGCTCGGCCGCCAGCGTGGTTTCGATCACCACCTCCGGCCAGAACGCCGATGGGGTGCTGGCGCAGAGCATCGGCGGCGGCGGCGGGGCCGGCGGCTTTTCCATCGCCGGCGCGGCGGCCGACGGCGTCGGCGCCACTTTCAGCCTCGGCGGAACGGGCGGCTCAGGCGACAGCGCCGGGTCGGTGGCCGTCACCAGCTTTTCCGACATCACCACCGGGGCGACCGCGGGCGTCGCGTCGGACAATTCCAGCGGCATCGCGGCGCAGAGCATCGGCGGCGGCGGCGGCGCGGGCGGCTTCAGCGTCTCGGCGGCGATCAGCGCCGGCACGGGCGCGCTGGGCCTGAGCGTCGGCGGCGGCGGCGGCGGCGGGGCCGACGCCGGCGACGTGACGGTGCAGAGCGGCGGGCCGAACGGCGCGGCCCCGGTCGTGGTCTCGATCGCGACGGCAGGGACCAATTCTAACGGCGTGATCGCCCAGAGCATCGGCGGCGGCGGCGGCGACGGCGGCTTTTCGATCACCGGCGGTTTCAGCGCCGACGGGCCGGCGGGCGCCTTCAGCCTGGGGGGCTTCGGCGGCGCGGGCAGCAACGCGGGCGCGCTGGTGTCTGTGACCAGCTATTCCGACATCACCACCCAGGGCGACGATTCCAACGGCGTCCTCGCCCAGAGCCTGGGCGGCGGCGGCGGCGACGGCGGCTTCAGCCTCTCGGGCGGGGTCAGCGCCGAGTCCGGCGTCCTCGGCGCCAGCATCGGCGGCTTCGGCGCCGACGGCGGCGCCGGCCAGGTGGTGAACGTCCAAAGCGGTGGCCTGAACAGCGGCGTGGCCACCGAGGTCTCGATCGATACCCATGGCGACAATTCGAACGGTATCGAAGCGCAGAGCATCGGCGGCGGCGGCGGTAACGGCGGCTTCAGCTTTTCGGGAAGCCTGGGTTCGGGCCCGTCCTTGAGTTTCGGCCTCGGCGGGTTTGGCGCGGGCGGCGGGACCGGCGGCGCGGTCACCGTCACCAGCTATACCGACATCAGCACCGCCGGCGACAATTCGAACGGCGTGATCGCCCAGAGCATCGGCGGCGGCGGCGGCAACGGCGGCTTCGTCCTGTCCGGCGCCGCGTCGCAAGACAATGCGGCGGTATCGGTGGCCCTGGGCGGCGAGGGCGGCGCCGGAACCAATTCGGGCGCGGTGATCGTCACCGACAACGGAACCGTGACCACCGACGGAACCGGCTCGAACGGCATCGTCGCCCAGAGCTTGGGCGGCGGCGGCGGCAATGGCGGCTTCTCGGGCAGCCTGGCCGCATCGCTGGGCGAGAACGGCTCGGCCTCGGTGGCGGTCGGCGGCACGGGCGGCAGCGGCGGCTACGCGGGCGACGTCACCGTCACCCACGGCGGCGGCGCGATCGTCGCCGGCGGCGACAGCTCGATCGGCATCCTGGCGCAAAGTATCGGCGGCGGCGGCGGCAACGCCGGCTTTGGCCTTTCCTTCGCCTACGGTTCGGGCGAAGAGCCGGTCGCGCTCAGCGCGGCGGTCGGCGGCAAAGGCGGCGACGGCAACTATGCGGGCGCGGTTTCGCTTACCAACACCTCCGCCATCACCACCGGCCAGGTCATTCAGACCGGGACCGGCGCGGCCGCCACCTACACGGTGATCGGCGACAACTCCGCCGGCATCCTGGCGCAGAGCATCGGCGGCGGCGGCGGCAACGGCGGTTTCGCCGCCAGCGGGACCCTCACCAGCAGCGCTAAGGCGAAACAGGTCAACGTCACGATCGGCGGCGGCGGCGGCAACGCCAACGCGGCCGGCGCCGTCACCGTGGCCAACGGCGCGGCCGGCGCCGGCGCCGACATCACCACCTATGGCGACAGCTCCGACGCCATCGAGGCGCAAAGCCTGGGCGGCGGCGGCGGCAACGGCGGCCTGGCCCTTTCGGTCGGCGTGGCGACGCAGGGCGGCGCAACCGATGTCGGCGTCACGCTTGGCGGCCAGGGCGGCATGGGCGACACCGCCGGAAATGTCCAGGTGACCAGCTACGGGTCTATCCAGACCGGCAGCATCACCTCAAGCAACGGGGTCGTGAGCTCGACCGGCGCCAATTCGAACGGCATCGAGGCGCAGAGCATCGGCGGCGGCGGCGGCGACGGCGGCCTGGCGGTCACCGTCAACCTCGCCAAGTCGGGCAACGAGGAAGATGGGGCCGGGGCCAATATCGGCTTCAGCCTCGGCGGCGCGGGCGGCTCGGGCGCCACGGCCGGGTCGGTTACGGTCGATTCGACCGGCGCGATCACCACCTATGGGGACGAGGCCAACGGCGTCCTGGCCCAGAGCATCGGCGGCGGCGGCGGCAATGGCGGCTCGGCCTACACCTTTGACGTCGCCCTCGGCAGCTCGACACCCGACGCGGCGAATAGCGCCTTGACCATCGGCGTCGGCGGTTCGGGCGGCATGGGCGACGCCAGCGGCGCGGTGATCGTCAACCAGACCGGCGACATCACCACCGAGGGCGACGGTTCCAATGGCATCGAGGCGCAGAGCATCGGCGGTGGCGGCGGCAACGGCGGCAGCTCGCGCGTCGCCACCCTCTTCATCGGGGCGTGCGCCCCGGCCGCGCCAGGCGAGACATCGACCTGCAACGCCGGCAACAAGAGCCTGAGCCTCACCATCGGCGGCGCCGGCGGCAGCGTCGAGACCGCCAACACCGTGGATGTCACCAATGTCGGGAACATCCTGACCACCGGCGCTGACTCGTCCGGCATCGTCGCCCAGAGCCTGGGCGGCGGCGGCGGCAATGGCGGCGACGGCAATGTCGGCCTCTTCCCGGGCGGCGGCCTCATCCTCACCCTGGCGGGTAAGAGCCAGTCGAGCTTCACCAAGAATTTCTCGGTCGCCGTCGGCGGAAGCGCCGGCGACGGCGGCGACGGCGAAAAGGTCACGGTCAGCAACACCGGAAACATCACCACCGCGCTCGACGGCTCCTATGGGATCTACGCCCAGAGCATCGGCGGCGGCGGCGGCTCCGGCGGCAATGGCGACGCCGGGGTCACCGGCCTGATCAGCGTCGGCGGCAGCGGAACGAGCGCCGGGACCGGCGGCGAGGTCTCCGTCACCGAGACCGGCTCGATCGTCACGGCCGGCGACACCGCGACCGGCATCTACGCCCAGAGCATCGGCGGCGGCGGCGGTGACGGCGGCGGCCAGACCGCCCTCATATCGGTGGCCGACTATTTCGGCGCGGATCGCACCGGCGGCGGCGGCGACGGCGGGGCGGTCAAGGTCACGGACGAGGCGGCGCTGAACGGCGCGGCGGACGCCATCACCACCTCGGGGAACAAGTCCCAGGGCATTTTCGCCGAGAGCGTCGGCGGCTCCGGCGGCGACGCGGGCCTCGGCCTCGGCGCCATCGTCATCGGCGGCTCGGGCGGGGTGGCCGGGAACGGCGGGGCGGTCACCGTTATCAACAGCGCGGCGATCACCACCGGCTATGGCGACGCCGTCGGCGGCGACGAGGGCAACGATTCCCAGGCGATCCTGGCGCAGAGCATCGGCGGCGGCGGCGGCGACGGCAGCTCCAACGCCGGCCTGATCACGGTCGGCGGCTCCGGCGGCGCCTCGGGCGACGGCGAACTGGTCAGCGTCACCAACAGCGCCCAGCTGGTCACCTATGGCGCCGACTCGGCCGGCATCCAGGCCCAGAGCCTGGGCGGCGGCGGCGGCGCCGGCGATTCGGCCTACAAGGTTCCCACCATCCCGCTGGTCGGCGCCATTCCCATTCCGTCGGACATTGCGCAGTTCGGCGGCGATAACGCCGGCAGCAACAGCCTGCCGGGCGGCGATGTGGGGCTGGTGACCATCGGCGGCTCGGGCGGCGCGGCCGGCTCGGGCGGTGAGGTCGACGTCGCCAACCACGGCCAGATCGCCACCTTCGGCGCGGGCTCGGACGGCATCTTCGCCCAGAGCGTCGGCGGCGGCGGCGGCTCGGGGGCCGAGACCGGCTCGTTCGGCCTGTTCGCCAACTATGCGATCGGCGGCGCCGGCGGCGCGGGCGGCGGCGGCGGCGACGTGACGGTCGACAGCGACCCGGCCAGCATCACCAACGCCAATCCGGGCGTCGACATCTTCACGGAAGGCGACAGCTCGATCGGCATCGCGGCGCAGAGCATCGGCGGCGGCGGCGGCGCCGGCGGCGGGACCTACAGCGCCACACTGGGGATCGGCGCGGACTATGCCTTCTCCGACGGCGGCGCCGGCGCCGGCGGCGGTTCGGGCGGCGCGGTCAGCGTCAACAATTGCGCCTTAACCGGCGCCCTCTGCACGGGCGCGGGCAGCAGCATCGAGACCGAGGGTGACAACGCCCACGGCATATTGGCCCAGAGCGTCGGCGGCGGCGGCGGCGAGGGCGGCTTTTCCGCCAGCGTCAGCCTCAACCTCGTCGGCGGCTGGAACGGGCTGCATAGCGTCGGCGGCGCCGGCGGCGGCGCCAGTGACGGCGGCGCGGTGGTGGTCAACAACGGCTTTGACAGTGCGGACGGCGCGACCGCGATCACCACCCTCGGGGACTATTCCGACGGCATTCTGGCCCAGAGCGTCGGGGGCGGCGGCGGCGACGGCGCGGCGAGTTTCGCCCTGAATTTCGCAGGCATCGGCGCCTCGGTGGCGACCGACGCCACCGGCGGCTCGGGCGGCGCCTCGGGCGCCGGCGGCACGGTCGACGTGACCGGCTATGGCGCGATCTCGACCGGCGGCTTCCAGTCCTTCGGCATCCTGGCGCAGAGCATCGGCGGCGGCGGCGGCGTCGGCGGCTCGGTGACCAACTTCCTGGTCAGCGCCATCACCGGCGTCGATCATCCGACCAGCGGCGTCACCATCGGCGGCCAGGGCTCGTCTGGCGCGGCGTCCGCGGTCACCGTGGACCAGACCGGTCAGGTCTCGACCCTGGGCGACGATGCCGCTGGCGTCGCGGCCCAGAGCATCGGCGGCGGCGGCGGTGTCGGCGGCGACAAGATCAACTTCGACCTTTCGGGCGGCGCCAGCCTGCAGAGCCTCAGCACCGCGCTCACCATCGGCGTCGGCGGGGTGGGCGCCAGCGCGACCAACGCCAACACCAGCGGCATCGTGACCATGGACGTCGCCGGCCCGGTCGTCACCTCGGGCGACAACGCCCACGGGGTCCTGGGCCAGAGCATCGGCGGCGGCGGCGGCCTCGGCGGCGGCGCCCAGGCGGTGACCCCCATCGGCAATTCACTGACCTTGAACCTCGGCGGCCAGGGCGCGGCCGACAATGACGGCCGGGCGGCCAACATCACCGCGAGCGGGCTGATCGCGACCGGCTACGACATCGTCAGCGTCGGCGGCCTTCCCACCCTGCAGGCCGACCCGGCCACCGGCGGCGACGCCTACGGAATCGTGGCGCAAAGCATCGGCGGCGGCGGCGGCATCGGCGGCAATGGCCACCAGGGCGATACGGCCGACACCCCGTTCACGGCCGGCCTCGACATCGTCGTCGGCGGCCGGGACGGCGCGAGCGGCAACGGCGCTGTCGTCACCGTCGCCCACAGCGGCGGGGACATCCTGACCTCCGGCGGCGGCGCGTTCGGCATCCTGGCGCAGAGCATCGGCGGCGGCGGCGGGGTCGGCGGCGACGGCGACGTGGCGGCGGCCGGCGGCGCGAACAGCGTCCTGATCGGCGGCGGCGCGGCCTCGGCCGGCGACGGCGGCGCGGTCAGCGTCAGCAATTGCACTTTGGACAGCCAGACCCATTGCAACGGCGCGGGCGGCGACATCGTCACCCTGGGCGCCGGCGCCAGCGGCATCGTCGCCCAGAGCATCGGCGGCGGCGGCGGCATCGCCGGCAATATCGACGCGGGCTTCGGCGCGCCGCTGACTGCCATCGACAGCGCTTTCGGTCAGGGCGGCGGCAGCGGGAACGGCGGAGCGGTCACGGTGCAGGGCGATGGCGACATCACCACCCATGGCGCGGGCGCGGCGGGGATCATCGCTCAAAGTCTCGGCGGCGGCGGCGGCCTGGTCGGCGGGCTCGGCGACGACGGGATTGGCCAGTCGGCGCTGAACTTCGCCGGCAGCGTCGGCGGTTTCGGCGCCGGCGGCGTGGTCACCATCGACTATGCCGGCCAGATCGCCACCCTCGGCGCCGATGCGGCGCCGGCGGTGTTCGCCGAGAGCGTCAACGGCCAGGGCGCCGCGGCAACCCCCAATGTCATGGTCAATGTGACCGTCGGAAATACGTCTACGGCGGGCGACGATTCCGACGGCGTCTTCGCGCTCAGCACTGGGATGATCGGCGCCGGCGCGGTCAGCGTCACCCAGGATGGAACCGGCTCGACCAGCGGCGACCACTCCGACGTCATCTACGCCCTCAGCACCAGCCAGACCGGCGACGGCCAGGCGGTGAGCGTGACGCTGGACGGCTCGCTCGGCGCCCTGGGCGTGCAGTCCGACGGGATATTCGCCCAGAGCCTGGGCAGCAGCACAGGCGTCGGCTCGGCTGTCACCGTGACTACGACCGGCGCCGGCGCGATCACTACGGCGGGCGACAATTCGGACGGCGTCTTCGCCCAGAGCCTGAGCCCCGGCGGCGCCGGCGGCGCGGTCAGCGTCAATGCGACCAGCTCGGTCGGCACGAACGGCGCGGCGTCCACCGCCGTCTATGCCCAGAGCGTCGGCGACCTTGGCGCGGGCGGGAACGTCACCCTGAACCAGATCGGCGACGTCGCCACGGTCGGCGCGGGATCGACCGGCCTGTTCGCGCAGAGCGTTGGCCCCACCGGCGCTGGAAGCGTATCGGTCGACCAAACCGGCCGGACCTATACCCAGGGCGCCGGCGCGGATGGGATTCAGGCCTTGAGCTCTGGCGGGGCCGGCGCGGGCGATACGGTCACGGTCGACATGAGCGGCGATCTGGAGGCCGACGGCGCGGGCTCGGACGGCATCTTGGCGCAGAGCGCCGGCCTGATCTCGTCCGGCGCGGTCAGCGTCGCGGTCGCTGGTCCGTCCTTGTCCTCAACGGGCTCCATCGCCGCCACCGGCGCGGGGATCTACGCTCAGAGCCTCAGCGGCCTGGGCGATGCCGGCGCGGTCGAGGTCAGCGTGAACGGCGCGATCCGCACCAGCGGCGCCGACGCGCAAGGCGTCTTCGCCCAGAGCCAGGGCGGAACGGCCGGCCAGGGCAGCGACGTCGAGGTCAATGCGACCAGCGGCGAGCTGATCGTGACCCATGGCGCCGGTTCCGACGGCGTCTACGCCCAGAGCCTGAGCGGTCAGGGCGGCGGCGGAACGGTCAGCGTCAATGTGGCCGATTCGATCGGAACCCTGGGCGATCAATCCGGCGGCATCTTCGCGCAAAGTTCAGGCCCCACCGGCGCCGGAAGCGTGTCGGTCAACCAAAGCGGCTGGCTCTACACCCAAGGCGCCGGCGCGGATGGGATCCAGGCCTTGAGTTCGGGCGGCGCCGGTGCAAGCGATACGGTCACGGTCGATGTGACCGGCGATCTGGAGGCCGACGGCGCGGGCTCGGACGGCATCGTGGCGCAGAGCACCGGCCTGATCTCGTCCGGCGCGGTCAGCGTCGTCCTCTCCGGACCGCCGTTCTCGGCGGGCTCGATCGCCGCCAACGGCGCGGGAATCTACGCCCAGAGCCTCAGCGGCCTTGGCGATGCCGGCGCGGTCGGCGTCAGCGTGATTGGCGCGATCCGCACCAGCGGCGCCGACGCGCAAGGCGTCTTCGCGCAGAGCCTGGGCGGAACGGTCGGCCGGGGTGGCGACGTCGGGGTCAATGCGACCAGCGGCGAACTGATCTCGACCTTTGGCGCCGGTTCCGACGGCGTCTACGCCCAGAGCCTGAGCGGTCAGGGCGACGGCGGGACGGTCAGCGTCAATGTGGCCGATTCGATTGCAACAGCGGGCGATCAGTCCGACGGCGTCTTCGCGCAGAGCCAGGGCGGCGGCGGCGGCGCGGGCGGTGCGGTGAGCGTCAGCCAGGCGGTCGGCCAGACCCTGTCCACGCAAGGCGCGGATGCGGATGGCGTGGTGGCCGAGAGCCTGCGCGGCGCGGGCGCGAACGGCCTTTCCGGCGCCGCGGCGGTCAATGTCGCCGTAAACGGCGTGATCTCCACCTCGGGCGCCGGCGCCGCCGGGGTCCTGGCCACGACCGACGCCAGCGGCGATGTGACGGTCGTCGGGGGCCTGCGCGGCGCGATCATGACGACGGGCGTGGGTGCCGATGCGATCGACGCCTCCAACACCGGCGGCGGCGCCGGCGATGTCACCGTCGACGTCGCCGGCGTCATCGCCGCGGGCGGCGACGGCGTGCTGGCCGCCAGCAACGCGAGCGGAACGGTCAAGGTCGATACCGCTCCGGGCTCCATCCTTCAGGCCGGCCTGACCGGGATCGAGGCGATCCAGACGGGGGCCGGCGGCGGCGTCACGGTCGATAGTCTGGGCGTCATCACCTATGCCGGCCAGACGGGCATAGACGCCGAGGTGACCGACGCCGGCAGCGCGGCCGGGGTCGTGGTCAGCGCCAATTCGATTTCAGCCGACGGCGCCGGCATATTCGCCCAGGCCGCGGGCGCCGGCGACGTCACGGTCGACACCCTGGCCGGCTCGACCCTTGTCGCCGGACTTGGCGGGCTGGGCGATGGCATCGACGCTGAGGCCTCCCACGGCTCCGTTCAGGTCATCGCCGACGGCGCCGTCGAGGCGGCCGGCGACGGCGTTCTGGCCACATCGCAAGCTGGCGCGGTGAGCATCGACGTTACCGCCAACCTGCTCTCATCGAACGCCTCGGCGATCGCGACCAGCAGCGGCGGGAACACGACCATCGACATCACCGGGGCGCAGAGCGCGCCCAACCTGGTGGCGGGTCTCGGGACCGCGACGACGGCTGTGATCGATGTCGCGCAAGGCCCCGGATCGACCACGACGATCACCAACAGCGCCTTTTCGACCATCCGCTCGGTTGGCGGCGCGCCAGTCGATCTGGCGCTCCACGCCTCGGGCGCGACGGGCTCGGTCGACCTGGTCAATAATGGCGTGCTGGTCGGCGACATCGACCTGGGCGGCCTGACTTCCGCCGCCAGCGCCACGAGCGTGACCAACGCCGCGGGCGCCGTCTGGCGCGCCTCGGGCGCCAACAGCCTGGGGTCCGGCCAGGGAGCCGATACCCTGAGCAACGGCGGCTATTTCGGGACCAGCGGGGCGGTCACCACGATCAGCTTCGGCGCCGACTCCGCCGGAAATATCCTAACCAACACCGGCGCGATCCGCGTCGGCGAGGCGGCCGGATCGCCGGCGGCGCCCCACGCCTCGAGCCTGGTGATCAACCATCTGGCCACCTTCGCCAATTCCGGAACCATCGACCTGCAGGATGGCGCGACGACGCCGGACCGGTCGTTGAACGCGCCCGGCGCGGCCTTCGTCGGCTCGGGGGCGAGCAATCTGGCGCTCGACGTCGTCCTGGGCGGGTCGGCCTCGACCGCCGATACGCTGAACGTCGGCTCGACGGCGGGGTCGACCCACCTTTTGCTGCATGACGTCAACCCGGGCGGCGGCGGCAATACCGGCCCGGCCGGCATCGCCCTGGTCACCACCACCGGCGCCAACGGCGCGGCGGCCTTCACCCTCGACCCGACGTCCAGCGACTACGCCACCGTCAGCGGCCAGGCGGTGCTGAAAAAGGGTCTGTGGGTCTACGCGCTGGACAATCGCCCGACCGCCAGCGTGCTGGTCAGCGGCCCAGGCCCCGAGGCCTACCAGTTCGCGCCCCTGGTCACCGCCGCCCAGCAGATCTGGTCGTTGGGCGCGGTCTGGCAGGATCGCCAGGACGACCTGCGCGACGGCTCCGTACCGCTCGCCGCCGCCGGCCGTGAGGTCCAGCTGGCCGCCCTCGACGGCGGCGCGCTGCCGGCGCCTACCGCCCCCGCCTTTGAGCCCGGCGTCTGGCTGAAGGCGGTCGGAGACTGGTCAAGCCGCAGCGACCACGTCTCGCCGATGCCCGGCATAGGCTATGACACCGGCTATGGGCAGAGCGACTACGGCCTGGTCGGCGGCGTCGACGCGACGCGCCAAAACCTTTTCGCCCGCGGCGACGTGGCCCTGGCCGGCGTCTCGTTCGGCTATCTGCACTCGAACCTGAATTTCGACGCCTCGCCCAGCCAGGCCAGCTTCGAGGGTTGGACCTATGGCCTCTACGGCGCCTATGTCCACGACCACATCTTCATCGACGCCCAGCTCAATGGCGACGTGCTGGACCTGAGGATCGATGCGCCGACCGTGCCGTTCACCGGCAAGACCCACGCCGATTCCTATGGCGGCCAGATCTCCGGCGGCCTGCGCTACACGGTTGGCGGCGGCGTGCTCGAGCCCTCGGCCACCCTGGTCGGGGTCCGCACCGACATCGGCGACCTCGGCGTTTCCGGGACCACCGTCCATCCCGGCGTCAACGACAGCCTGCGCGCGGGCCTCGGCCTGCGCTACAGCGGCCTTGTCGCCTCCACCGAGAAGGTGCGGTTGAAACTCTTCGGTGAAGCCAAGCTGTGGAACGAGTTCGACGCCGACAACCACGTCACCCTGCTCAGCGCCGGTCCGGCCCTGCCCCTCGCCGACGACTTCCGCGGCGTGTTCGGCGAACTGGTTGGCGGCCTGAATCTCTACGGCGCCGGCGGGCATGCGTCGGCCTTCATCGACGCCTCGGTGAAGTTCAAGGCCGGCTATGTCGACAGCGGCGCGCGCCTCGGCGTCCGCTACCAGTGGTAGCCCCGCCCGGCGCCGCCAGCGGGCGATACGGTGGCCAGCTTGGCCGGTGCGGCGTCAAAACGTCCACTGGTAGGCGAAGTAATAGGTGAACGGATCGGTCACCCTGGCCCCGTCCACGGCAAAGAGAAGGCCGCCGCGGCCGGCCGAGAACAGCAGATGATCGTGCTCGGTGACGTCGTAGACCCCGCCCAGGTTAAAGCCTGTGCTGTCACCGCGACCGACCATGTTCGACGTCTGATGAAAGATCTCGCCCCCGAGCGCGAGCTTGTCTGTCACCTGGCGCTGCAGCGTCCAACCGGCGAACCAATAGTTCCGGTTGTCCGGACCCGGGTTGATCCAGTAGCCGCCGCCGCCATAGGTGGTCCATTTGCCGAAGTCCTTCTGGATCCAAACCGGTAGGAAAGCCTGGGCATAGCCCGCGCCAAGGCCCCGCTTCGCATCGCCTGTCGGGAGTTCGATCAGCGGAAAGACGCCGACCTGGGGGCGCCAATCCCCCTTGCCGGGATCGATGAAGCGATACTTGACGCCAAGTTCGGTGTCGCCGACGCCCATCCGAGCGGGTTCGCCGGACGGATCGTCATAGGCGAGGTCGGCGATGAGATGGAGCTGAAGATTGGGCGCCGCGCCATAGTTGACCTCGATAGCCGGCCCCAGGCCGCTTGCGTCCCGGCTGTCGATCGCTCCGGCGGAAAAGGCGTAGACTTCCCAATGACCCAGATCGACGGGTTCGGGGTCGTCGGTGACGAATGGCGGTCCCGCCGACGCCAGGGCTGGCGTCATGAGCATCATAAGCATCAACATCCTGGCGAGGCCAAGATGCCGGCGCCGCGCCACGGTTCCGGCCGGATCGCAATCTGGTCGCTTGGCCATCCCCGCCTTCAGCCCCGGCCTATATCGAAACTCGACACCGAGAGATCGAGCAAACCTCAACAAGGCCCGCGCCGCCAGCCTTTCGTTGTGTTCCAACCTTCGGCGCGGCCTGCCGGTTACGGCGCTGCTTGGGCGCTCGCATGAGCCTGGGTTCCGCGATGAATGACGCGGTCGCCATCCGCGACGGCTTCGGGTGAGAGGTCGGGCGTGGCGTCAAGTTCGCGGTAGAGCGGGGCGAAATCGGTCTCCAGCGTCTGCCGCAACAACTCGCCGAAGCTGTCGATCACGAAATAGGTCCGCTGGAAGTCGTCGATGCGATAGCGGCTGCGCATCACCCGGCGCAGATCGAAGCCGATCCGGTTGGGGGAGGGATCGTCGAGGGCGAAGATGGATTCGGCATAGCTGGAGACGATGCCCGCGCCATAGAGCTTCAAGGTCGCGCCCTCGCGGATCAGCCCGAACTCGACCGTGTACCAATAGAGCCGCGCCAGCCTCTGCAGCGCGCCGAATTCCATCGATCGCAGCCCGCCTTCGCCATAGGCCTGCATGAAGTCGGCGAACACGGGATCGGAGAGCAGCGGCACATGGCCGAAGACGTCATGGAAGACGTCCGGCTCCGGCAGGTAGTCGATCTGGTCGGGCGTGCGGATGAAGCGGCCGGCGACGAAGGTGCGGTTGGCCAGATGGCGAAAGAAGACCTCGTCCGGAACCAGGCCCGGGGCGGCCGCGACCGTCCATCCGGTCAGCGCCCGCAAACGCCCGGAGAGTTCGGCGAAATCCGGAATGCCCTGCTCGGACAGTTTCAGCACCTCAAGGCCGTGCAGGAAGGCCGGCGCGGCGCGGTCGCCAAGGCTCGCCGTCTGTCGTTCGAACAGCCGGTCCCACATGGCGTGCTCGGCCGCCGAATAGTCTCCCCATGCCTGGGGAATGGTCCAGTCCGCCGCCGCGCCAGGCGGGGGTCGGGACGCAAGGGGCGGCTTGGGATCCATGGGCTCAATATAGTCCGAGATCGCCGAGGTGTCGTTCGTCTCTAGGCCGTCCAGGCGATAAAGTTTCATTTGAAACCAGTTCAGCGCCGGCCTAGGCTGCCTCGCATTGAGGAGGACGCGTCATGGCGTTCGACAATCCGCTTGGCCTCGACGGCTTCGAATTCGTCGAATTCACCGCCCCGGAGCCGGATCGGTTGAAATCGCTGTTCGAGCTGATGGGGTTCGCCGCCATCGGCCGGCATCGGTCGAAAAACGTGCTGCATCTGCGCCAGGGCGACATCAACCTGATCCTCAATATGGAGCCGTCGGGCCAGCCCGCCGCCTTCCGCGCCGCCCATGGCCCCTCCGCCAACGCCATGGCCTTCCGGGTCAAGGACGCCGCCAGGGCGCTGCGCCTGGCGGTCGAGCGGGGCGCCGCGGAGGTGCGCGGCCCCGTCGGGCCGATGGAGCTGAACATCCCGGCGATCGAGGGGATCGGCGGTTCCAACCTCTATCTGGTCGACCGCTATGGCGCGCGGGAGATCTACGACGTCGATTTCCTGCCGATCGAGGGCGCGCAAGGCGCCGCGGCGACACCGGATCTCGGCCTGAGGCGCCTCGATCACCTGACCCACAATGTCCGCCGCGGCCAGATGGCCAGGTGGGCCGCCTTCTACGAACAGATCTTCAACTTCCGCGAAATCCGCCATTTCGACATCGAGGGCCAGCAGACCGGCCTCTATTCCAAGGCCATGACCAGCCCGTGCGGCAAGATCAGAATCCCGCTGAACGAGAGCCGCGACGACAGGAGCCAGATCGAGGAGTTCCTGAAGGACTACGGCGGCGAGGGCATCCAGCACCTGGCCTTCGCGACCGAGGACATCTTCGCCACCGTCGAGGCGATGGGCGCCCGCGGCGTCGTCTTCCAGGACACCCCGCAGACCTATTACGAGCAGCTCGACGCGCGTCTGCCCGGCCACGGCCAGGACCTTCGACGGCTGCGGGCCGACCGCATCCTGGTCGACGGCGCCCCCGCCGAGGGCCAGGGGCTGCTCCTGCAGATCTTCACCGAAAACATGATCGGGCCGATCTTCTTCGAGCTGATCGAGCGGCGGGGCAACGAGGGCTTCGGCGAGGGCAACTTCAAGGCCCTTTTCGAATCGATCGAGGCCGACCAGGTCCGTCGCGGGGTGCTGCCCGGCGTCGCGGCCAAGGCCTGAGGCGATGGCCGGCAAAAACTGGATTCCCGTGCGTGGCGCGCAAGGCCGTCACTCGCGCCAGGCCCATGCCGACCTGCCGGAAGGAACCTACGAACGCGAGATCTCCAAGGAGGGGTTTTTCGGTCCCGCCGCCTTCCTCTATCACCGCCGCCCGCCGACCGGCTGGACCGCGTTCGAAGGCCCGCTTCGGCCCCGCGCCTTCGACCTCGCCGCCTTGAGCGCCCCCAGCGAAAGCCCGTGGGGCGCGCCGGTGGTGCTCAGCAACGCCGCCTGCGAGATGCGCTTCTGGAAACTGGCCGCGGCCATGCCGGCCCTGGCCCGCGACGCCGACGGCGACCTTTTGGTCTTCATCCACCAGGGCGTGGGCGAGCTCTTCTGCGACTATGGCCGGCTCGTCTATGGTCCAGGCGACTATCTCTACCTGCCGCGCGGGACCCTGTGGCGCCTCGCGCCGACCGCCGCGACGGCGTCCCTGACGATCGAGGCGATCAACGCCCATTTCAGCCTGCCCGACAAGGGCATGCTGGGCGCCCATGCGGTGTTCGATCCGGCCATGCTGGAGACGCCGGTCATGGACGAGGCCTTCCGCGCGCACCAGGACCAGGAGGGCGATGTCCGCGTCGAGATCAAGAAGCGGGGCCAGGTCTCGGTGGCCACCTTTCCCTATAACCCGCTCGACGCGGTCGGCTGGCACGGCGACCTGGCGCCGGTGCGGCTGAATGTCCGCGATATCCGCCCGGTGGTCAGTGCCCGCTACCACCTGCCGCCATCGGCCCACACCACCTTCGTCAGCGATCGCTTCGTGGTCTGCACCTTCGCGCCCCGGCCGTTCGAGACCGATCCCGGCGCGATCAAGGTGCCGTTCTTCCACAACAACGACGATTACGACGAGGTGATCTTCTATCACGCCGGCGACTTCTTCAGCCGCGACCAGATCGAGGCGGGGATGATGACCTTGCACCCGTCCGGCTTCACCCATGGCCCGCACCCCAAGGCGCTGTCGCGGATGCTGGTGCAGCCGAAGGCGCAGACCGATGAGTACGCGGTGATGATCGACGCGCGCGACCCGCTGGATGTCGGCCCAGGCGCGGCGTCGGTCGAGAACACCGCCTATGTCGACAGCTGGAAGGCCGCCGCCGACCCGTCCGCGACATGAGCCGCGCCGCGCCGCGCCTGATGCTGGACGACTACCTGCCCTATCGGCTGTCGGTCGCGGCCAATGCGGTTTCGGACCTGATCGCCGGCGCCTACAGGGCCCGCTTCGGCCTGACCGTGCCCCAATGGCGGCTGGTTGCGGTGCTTGGCGAGGACGGGCCCTCGACCCAGCAGGGGCTTTGCGCGCGCACCTTGATGGACAAGGTCACCGTCAGCCGCGCCTCGGCCGCCCTGGCCGGGCGCGGCCTGGTCTCGCGCAGCCCGAATGAGGCCGACGGCCGCTCGCATCGGCTCCGCCTGACGCTCGAGGGCCGAGCGCTTTATGGCGAAGTCGCCCCCTCGGCCCTGGCCTACGAGGCGCGGCTGCTCGAAGCCTTCGGCCCCGCCGAGCTCGACGCCGCCCACGCCCTGCTCCGCCGCCTGGAGCGGGCGGCGACGGCGCTGGCCGCGACGGCGAACTGACGCGCCATGGGCGCCGCCGGGGCGGCGGGGTATGCCGGGAGCGAACGATCGGCGGAGCGAGGCGAGCCCATGGATCTGCATCTGCGCGGCAAGAGCGTGCTGATCACCGGCGCCTCCAAGGGAATCGGCGCCGCCGCGGCGGCCGTCTTCGCCGAGGAGGGCTGCAACCTGCATCTGGCGGCGAGAGGCGAGGCGGCCTTGGCGGCGCTCGCCGAGCGCCTCGCCGCCGACCACGGGGTCCGGGCGCAGGCGCATGCCGTCGACCTGCGCGAGGCGGCCGATCTCGACCGGCTGGCCGCGGCGACCGCCGATGTCGACATCCTGGTCAACAACGCTGGCGATGTGCCGGGCGGTTCGCTGGACCTCATCGACGAGGCGTCCTGGCGCCAGGCCTGGGAGTTGAAGGTCTTTGGCTATATCAACCTGACCCGGCGCCTCTATGCCGCGATGAAGGCGCGCGGGCATGGGGTCATCATCAACGACATCGGCTCGGCCGGCGAGCGCTTCGACGCCAATTACATCGTCGGCGCCGCCGGCAACGCCGCCTTGATGACGTTCACCCGCGCGCTCGGCGGCCGCAGCCTGGAGGACGGCGTGCGGGTCGTGGGGATAAATCCCGGTCCGGTTGAAACCGACCGCATCGTCGAACTAATGAAGCGCCAGGCCCTGGCGCGGTTCGGCGACGAGGCTCGATATCCGGAGATGATGGCGCGCCTTCCGCTCGGCCGCGCCGCCAAGCCGCGCGAGATCGCCGACCTGATGGCTTATCTGGCCTCGGATCGCTCCGCCTATACCAGCGGCGTCGTCTTCACCGTCGACGGCGGCCTATCGGCGCGGGGCGGCTAGCGCCTCGCATCCGCCGGGCTTTCGGCGCCGTCCCGCCCGAGTCATGCCCTCTAAGGTTCAGTTTACTGGAGTGTGGGTTGAGCAAAAGGCGCGAGATCACGCTTGCCGTGCGAGCCCGAGCGGTTCGTCCGGTGATCCTGTGCTCATTTGGCAACAGCTGGCGCAACTCTGCAGGTCGAGGCCCCTGATCGCTGAGTGAACGGCGTTCACCTTGTAGACGGCGTGACCGACTGACTCTAGAGGGTGGGCTAAGACCCGGTTTAACCGGCGAAACATGCCTCCACGCGCCCCCACGAAACTCTGAGGAAACTCGATGTCGCTTATCAACCGCACGTTCAGCCGCAGCCGTGCTTCACTGCTCGCCACCAGCATGCTGGGCGCCACGGCGCTCGCTGGGTTGGGCGGCATGGTCGGCTCGGTGGTGCTCGCCCCGGGCGCGGCGCTGGCGCAGACCGTCTGCACACCGAATGATCCCGGTCAGAATGGCGTGGCCGCCGTTGTCGCTGGACCGACGGAAACCTGCGCCCCAGCGGCCGGCGCCGCCAATCTGACCGGCCTCGCCTATGGGCTGGCCGCGCCGAATCCGACCTTGACCGTCACCTATACCGCGCCGGGTGCGCCGGGCGGCGGGCCCTCGGGAAACATCAGCCCGAACGGCGTCTTCATCAATGACGGCGGCCAGGGCGCAAATCTCGCCTTCCTGGTGAATACGGGCAACAGCACCGGCCCGATCATCGCCAACACGGCCAACGCGATCAGCGGTAACGGCATTGAAGTCGACAGCACGGGCGGCAACGTCACGATTTCGACCGGCAATATCAGCGTCGCCAGCGGCAATACGACGACGCCCGCCAACGCCGGCGCGACTGTCATCGGCCACACCAACGGCGTCGTGGCGACGACGACGCTGAACGGCATCGTCAACGTCACCACCACCGGCAACGTCACCGGCCTGGCCGGCAACGGCATCTCGACCTCGACCTTCAACGGCAACAACACCGTCAACGTCGACGGCGCCGTGGTCGGCAACCTGTCCACGGCCGGCTTGGCCGGCGTGCTGGCGACCTCCACGGGCGCCGGCAATGTGACGGTCCACCTCGGCGGCATGACGCTCGCCTCGGGGAACTCCACGGTCACGACGCCCTATTCGATCAGCACGGTCGGCGGAGATGGCGTCCTCGCCCAGGCGAACGGCCTTACGGGCAATGCGACCGCCACCGTGGTCGACAGCGGCGGCGGCAGCGTAACCGTCGGCAACGCCACCAACGGCAGCGTCGGCATTCTCGCCGAGGTGACCGGCGCCGGCGTCGGCAGCGTCGCCAACGTCACCATGACCGGTACGGGCGGCATGATCTCCGTCCAGGGCAACGGCACAAACACCAACTACGGCGTCGAAGCCTTGGATACCGCCGGCACGGCCACGGTAACCACCAACACTGGCCGCACCATCAATGTCGATCAGCTGGGCGGCACAAATGCCGCAGGCGTGGCGGCGTTCGGCAATGTTTCAACCGTTACGCTGGGCGGCAACAACACGATCAACGTTGGCGGCAACGCGACGCTCATCCATTCCGCTGGTGTTGCGGCCGAAGGTTTGGCGTCGGCGACTGTGAATATCGGCAACGGCACCTCGATCAATGTGCTCGGCAACGCGACCGGCTCCACCGCGCTCGCTGGCGTGATTGCGGTCGCGGACGCGGGTAACGCCACGGTCAATAT
Organism: Caulobacteraceae bacterium; assembly: GCA_965277425.1. GTDB lineage: Bacteria > Pseudomonadota > Alphaproteobacteria > Caulobacterales > Caulobacteraceae > Poindextera. The sequence goes on along the minus strand of CBDICR010000005.1, from coordinate 418,021 downwards.
CGGCGGCGCGGCGGGCAACTCCACCGGTATCACGGTCAGCGGCAACACGACCTTGGCCAATAATTCCGGCGTCACCGTACAATCGCTTGGCGGCAACCGCACCGCGGATAACGCCAGCGTCAATATCGGCTCGACCGCGATCAAGGTCACCGGCGGCAGCGGCATCTTCGCGGACGCCAGCGGCAACGTCAGCATCACCACCGCCGGCAATGTGACCAGCGTCGGCGGCAACGCGATCAACACGCGGTCCGGCGGCTCGACCACCATTGCGATCAATGGCGGCACGACCAGCGGGGTGGGCAATTCGACCTCGCCGGTGATCCAATTCATCAACCGCACCGCCAACACCACCACCACGATCAACATCGGCTCCGGCGCGACGGTCGAGGCGACCGGCGGCAATGTCACGGGCCTGGCGATCGCGGCCGGCAATACGTCCGGTCTCGGCAGCGTGGTGGTCAACGACAGCGGCACGCTGATCGGCGACGTCAACTTCTCGTCCCTGGTCGGCGGCGGCATCGTCGGCAACTCGACGGTGAGCGCCAACCTGGCCAACACCACGTTCAATGTGGCGAGCGGCGGTGTCTTCACCACCAGCGGCACGGACACCTTCGGCGCTGGCGCGCTCAGCCCCGGCAACGCCACGGTGGCCTCCGACACGGTCAGCACCGCCGGCACCGGCGTGATCAACACGGTGGGCGCCACCACCTTCGCCTTCGGCAACCACACCACCAACACGATCAACAACGCCGGCACGATCAAGGTCGGCTCGGACGGCGGGGCCTCGACCCTGACGTTGTCGGCCGGCGGCGCGCCGATCACCCTGAACAATACGGGCCTGATCGACCTCTCCACCGGAACGGCCGGGACGCAGCAACTTAACGGCGCCACCACCGCCCTGGCTTCCAACGGCGGCACGATCAAGACGGCGGTGAACTTAACCGGCACGCCGGTGGCCAATACGGTCAATGTGGCCTCGACGTCGGGGACGGGCTTCATCCAGGTGGTCGCCGCTCCGGGCGTCGGCAGTCATGTGACCACGGCCAACCCGATCGTGCTGGTCAGCGCCACGGGGGCCAATGCGGCCACCTTCACCCTGGCGCCGACCTCGACCGGCTACGCCACCTTCGGGCCGAACGCGGCCGGCCTGGTCCGCGGCGTCTTCCTCTACACCCTGGACAACAATGTCGCGGTGGGCGCCAACCACGACACGGTGCTGGTCAGCCAGGCTGGTCCTGGCGGCTTCGCCGCTCCGATCGTGGCCACGGCGGCGCAGGACATCTGGTATGCGACGACGCCCTGGCAGGAGCGCCAGGCGGACCTTCGCGACTCGGTGCTGTTGGCGCCGGGCTCGCTGGGCAGCTTCACGCCGGGGGTGTGGATCAAGGCGGTGGGGGCCTTCTCCGACCGGACCGACAAGATCGATCCGCCGGCCGGCTACACCTTCGACCTGGACTATCGCCAGGACACCTACGGGGTGATCGGCGGCATCGACGGAGCGACCAAGCTCGGCATGGGCGGGGTGGGCCTGATCGGGGTGGCCGGCGGCTACCTGAACTCGCAGGTGGACTTCAGCAACCATGTCGGGCTGGCCGACCAGAACTACGAAGGCGGCACGGCGAGCGTCTACGCCACCTACCTGCTCGACCAGTTCTATATCGACGGCCAGATCAAGGGCGACTTCCTGACCCTGCGCAGCCAGGGCAATGCGGGGCTGTCGCGCTCGATCCAGGTCAACACCTATGGCGGCGAGATCCAGAGCGGCTATCGCATCCCGTTCGGTCCGGGGGCGGTGGAGCCGATCGGGGTTGTGGCCTACGCCCAGACCACCATCGGGGCCGGCAACGTGCTGGGGACCACCCTGCGCTTCAACGACGAGGACAGCTTCCGCGGCGCCCTTGGGCTGCGCTACTCGATGCCGGTGATCAGCAACGACCAGTACATGGTCAAGCTGGCGGTGCACGGCCAGGCCTGGGATGAGTTCGATGGCCGCAACCGCGCGGCGCTGATCTCGACCGGCCTGCCGGTGGCGGTCGAGGACAACTTCTCGGGTGTGTTCGGGGATGTGGGGGCGAGCCTGAACCTGTTCACCAAGGACGGCCACTCCTCGGCCTTCCTGAACGGGTCGTACGAGTTCAAGAACAACTACAACGAAGGCAAGGTGGCGATCGGCTACCGCTACCAGTGGGGCGCGCCGCCGCCACCGCCGCCTCCGCCACCCCCGCCGCCCCCGCCGCCGCCTCCCCCACCGCCGCCACCGCCGCCGCCACCCCCGCCGCCTCCGGCGCCCGTGGCCAAGGACTTCGTGGTCTACTTCCCGTTCGATCAGTACGTGCTGACCCCGGAAGCCCAGCAGGTGGTGCAACAGGCGGCGGACTACGCCAAGTCGGGCAACGCCACCACCATCACCGTGGTCGGCCACACCGACACCTCCGGCGGCTTCGCCTACAACATGCGGCTGTCGGAACGCCGGGCCAAGGCGACGGCCGATGCGCTGGTCAACCAGGGCGTCAACCAGACCACGCTGAAGGTCGATTGGAAGGGCAAGACCGACCTGGCCGTCCAGACCCCCGACGGCGTCAAGGAGCCGCTCAACAGGCGCTCCACCATCTCGATCAACTTCTGATCGATCGAGAGCCAAGGCGAACGCAAGGCGCGGGCCGGTCGCAAGACCGGCCCGCTTCCTTGTGGCCCCGGGCTCAGCGAGGCAAGGCCGACCCCGAAGGCGCGCAGCGCGTCATCGTCCGCCGAATTTCACCACGAAGGACACGAAGGACACCAAGATCACCAAGGGGCAGCGAAAACTGGCGCTTTTCTTCTTCGTGACCTTGGTGACCTTGGTGTCCTTCGTGGTCGGATACTGACGACCGTCTGACCGCCAAGCTCGCCAAGGGCGTTTGCGCGGACGGCGGGTATCGATCGCGCGCCCAAGGCGCGCAGTTCACCGGCCCAGAACCGAACACGACAGGGCTCTTCTTGGCGAACTTGGCGGTCGAATCCTGGAGGCGCGCCTCAGGCGGTCCTATGCCGGGCGGTCATCAGGCGAATAATCGCTTCCGCGTCGGCGATCGCGCGGGCCATAATGTCCGCCTGGGGGTCGGCATGCGCAGCGTCTTCTTCAGCCTCGCCTACTGGGTCCTGTCCAGCTTCTACGTGGTGCTCGCGGCCTTGGCCTCGATCGCGCCCGGCCGCGCCCCGGTGCAGGCGATCGTGCGTTTCTATTGCCGCCGCATGCTGTGGGCCATGCATTGGATCGCGGGAATCAAGGTCGATCTTGTCGGGACCGAGCGCCTGCCCGCCGGCGCCTTCATCCTGGCGGCGAAACACCAGTCCTGGGGCGACGGCTATGTCATGATCGCCAAGGTGGACAAGGTCGCCTTCGTCACCGGCGACCATCTGGAGCACATCCCGCTGTTGCGGGGGATCCTGCACAAGCTGGGCGCCATCGTGGTCGACAGCTGCGGCGGGTCGGAGTCGCGCCGCGCCCTGGCCGACAGCGCCGCGGCCGCGCACCGCGACGGCAAGCGCATCCTGATCTATCCGGAAGGACACTTGGCCAAGGTCGGCGAGCGGTTCCGCTATCGCACCGGAGTCTTTCATCTGTACCGCGACTTCGACCTGGCCATCGTCCCGGTGGCGACCAATCTCGGCCTGTTCTGGCCGCAGCAGGATTTCAGCAAGCGTCCGGGGACCGCGACGGTGGAATTCCTCGATCCCATCCCTCGGGGCCTCGATCGGCGCGACCTGATGGCCCGGCTGGAGACGGCGGTCGAAACGCGCACCGCCGAACTGATCGCCCAGGCGACGGGCGAGCCGGTCAAGGCCTCGGTGCTCATGCCCGCTCCCGACGAAGCGCCGGCGCTGGAGCCGCACACCGCATGACGCTGGTCTCCCTGCCGCCGCAGCCGGCCGACGTCGCCTGGCCGACCCAGGCCTGGCCGCAGGGCGAACTGGCCCCCGCCGCGGCGGCGTCCATCCGCGACGTCGTCGACTACGCCTTTACGCCGGCGGCCCTGTCCGATCTCGGCCAGACCCACGCGCTCGTGATCATCCAAGGCGGGCGGCTGGTGCTCGAGCGCTACGCCGCCGGCTTTGGGGCGGAGCAGACCTATCCGTCCTGGTCGAAGGCCAAGAGCATCACCCAGGCCCTGGCCGGGATCGCGGTCGGCGACGGAAAGCTCGACATCATGGCGCGCGCCGACGTTCCGGAATGGGCCGCGCCCGGCGATCCGCGAGGTCGGATCACCCCCGATCTGATGCTGCGCATGTCCAGCGGGCTGGCCTTTGTCGAGGACTACCAGCCCGAACACCCCTCCGACGTGATCGCCATGCTGTTCGGCGAAGGCAAGGACGACGTCGCCCACTATGCCGCCGCCAAGTCCCTGGCCCATGAGCCCGGCGGTTTCTGGTCCTATTCGAGCGGGACGACCAACATCGTCAGCCGTTGCCTCGCCCGCGCGCTGGACGCCTTCGGCGCGGACTTCGAAGCCTTCATGCGCAATCGCTTGTTCGAGCCTCTCGGCATGACCAGCGCCACGCCGAAGTTCGACGCGGCGGGCGTCTTCATCGGCTCGTCCTATTGCTTCTGCACCGCGCGCGACTTCGCCCGATTTGGACTGCTCCATCTCAGGGACGGCGTCTGGGAGGGCAGGCGGCTGCTGCCGCAGGGTTGGGTCGATTACGCCCGCACCCAGACCTGGGCCCAACCCAACGACGACGGCCCCTATGGCGCCCACTGGTGGTTGGGCGTTGGCGGACCCGGCTCCTTTTCCGCCATCGGTTTTGACGGCCAGTACACCGTGGTGGTCCCCGACCTCGACATGGTGGTCGTCCGCCACGGCGCAACCCCGCTCGACCGCGCCCCGGCGCCGAGACGGTGGCTGGGCGAACTGATCGAGCGCGTCCGCCGAACGTGAGGGTTGGGCGATCGATCGATACAGGGTGACGGCCTCCCCGCCGCGCGGACGCGATGGAGAGGCCGTCAAGGTCGCCCGGATTTTAAGCCCCGGGTCCTAACCGATCCGATGACTGATGGCGCCTTCCTGGTGGTTCAGCCGCATCTGCTCGGCGCGCGTCAGGTGGCTCCCGTCACGGCGGGCAAGATGGCGTTCCTCCACCCGGACGTGATGGTCGGCCATGTGCAGCCGGCGCGCCTGATAGGCGGTCAGAACATGCATGCGACGCTCTTGCTGGATGCGCATGTTCTGATGCTCGATCCGCGTGTTGACCTCGACCCGACGCGCGTGCTGGTTCTGCCAGGGGGTGGCGGCCGAGGCGGTGGAGGCGGCGGAGCCGATCGCGAAGACCAGACTGGCCGCGGCGATCAGAGTTTTGATCTTACTGTTCATGACGATGCTAATCCTTTGACCCGTGGGTTCTTGACGGACCACACGATGTGGGCGTCTCTCGAACTCAGGCGCGATACTGGCGATGCGGCGCTGAATTGATCCTGAACCTCTCCGCTCAGCATTGGTTCATCTTGCCGGCGGCGCTCAAGGCTCCGTAAAGCTCGCGTCAACGGGATTGGGAGAAGATCGGCCATGCTCGACCGCCGACGCCTGCTCGCCCTCGTCGTTTCCTCTGCGATCCTTGTCCCCGCCGCGGCGCTGGCCGCGGGCGCCGAAAAGAAGAAGGGCGGCGGGATCACCTACATCCAGTTTCCCACCCTCACCGCCACCATCCTCCGCGGCGACGGCCATCGCGGCGTGCTGACGGTCGAGGCCGGGGTCGACGTGCCGAACGGGGCCTTGCGCGCGCGGGTCAATCTGTCCCTGCCGAGGCTGCGCGCGGCCTATGTTGAGCTCCTGCAGGCCTATGTCTATTCGCTCAGCCCCGGCGCGCCGCCCAATCCGGACTATCTGTCGATGGTCTTGCAAAAGGAGACCGACCGGGTGCTGGGCCAGCCCGGCGCGCATCTCTTGCTGGGCGCGATGCTGGTCAACTGAGGCTGTTCGGCCTGGCTTCAGCCGCCAGCCGCGGCGTCCATGATCTTGGCCAGTTCGACATCGCGCGCCGTGACGCCGCCGCTGTCGTGGGTGGTCAGCGCCACCTCGACCTTGTTGTAGACGTTCGACCATTCCGGATGGTGGTCGAGCCTTGAGGCGGAAAGGGCGACCTCGGTCATAAAGGCGAAGGCCGCGTTGAAATCGGCGAACTTGAAGCTCTTGACGATCGCCTCTCGGCCTTTGGCGGCCGTCCAGCCGTTCAGTCCGGCCAGGGCCTCGGAGACCGGGATTTTCGTGGGTTTCGTCATGGTCAGAACTCCAGTCCCGTGGCCTTGGCCAGGGCGGCGAGCGCCTGGGCCTCGGTCTCGACCTTGATGGCGATCATGCCGAGCTGGGCGGCCGGTTTGCAGTTTACGCCCAGGTCGTCGAGATAGATGCAAGCCTTTGGCTCGACGGCCAGACGCTCGCACATCATCCTATAGATGCGCGGGTCGGGTTTGCGCACGCCGACCTTGGAGCTTTCCACCACCGCGTCGAACAGATCCATGATCCCGCCGACGCGGCTGGCGGCTTCGGCATTGGCGGCCATGCCGGGACCGCGCCCGGCGCTGGCCATGTTGTTGGTGATGCAGCCGACCTTGAAGCGCGCCTTGCAGGCGCGCAACGCGTCGACCATGCGCGGGCGAACCTCGCCGGAGAGCAGCGGCAGCACCTCGGCGCCGCGCACCTGGTGGCCGAGCGCGGCCGCCTCCTCGGCGAACTTCACGTCGAATCCCGCGGCGTCGATCTCGGCGCGCTCGAACAGCGCCCAGGCGTTCTCATGCGGATTGGCCGCGTTGATGCCGCGGATCAGGTCCTTGGGCAGGCCGCGCCCGGCCTCATAGCGGTTGAACGCCTCGAAGGGCGAGGTGGTGAAGACTCCGCCGAAATCCCAGATCACCGCCTCTAGGCCCAAGGCCGCCGCTCCCGTCCAAACCGGTCCGGCGCGAGGCTTAGACAGGCCCATCCGCGGGCGCAAGGGCCGCGCCCGCGCCGAGCATTTCTCTTGCTGGTAGAATCCGGGTTCGCGACGCAGGCGAAGGGTTAATATGGCTTAAAGACCCCTTCCGGCGAGGCTTGAACCCTATGCGCGTTCCGATTCTTTCAGCTTGCTGCGCGGCGCTGATGCTGGCGGCGCTTCCCGCGGCGGCCCATGGCTGGTCGTCAAGCGACGAAGGCCACGGCGGCGGGATGCAGGGTAACTGCCCCATCGTCGAGCCGTCGCATCCGGTCTGGCGTCATCATGCAGTTCACGCCATCCATCACCATGCGCGCGGCGGCGGTTGCCCGGTCGCCATGGCGCGACCCCTGCATCGCGAATACCAGCGCGTCTTCACCCGCGACGATCACGACTGGTCGCATGAAGACCAGGGCTCATGGCGCCGGGACCGCCGGGATTGGTCCGACAGCGACTGGAGCGGCCGGATGGCCGATCGCGGCGGCGCGGGCTGCCACGATGCGAATGGGCCGGGCGCCTATCGCGACCTGGACGGCGGGCCTCGCGCCGCGCCCGATTACGGCATGCGCTGCCATGACGGCGGCCTGCGCCGCGAAAGGGGCTACGCCCAGTCGAGCGGCGCTTTCGGCTATTCGCGCGAGGCCGAATCGGCCTGGTCGACCTCCGAACGGCGTGGCGGCTGGAGCGACGAAGGCGACGGGTCGGAGCGGGTCTCGATGACCGATCGCTACGGCTTCCTGACCTGGCCCGACAAGACCCACTATCGGCGCGGCCAGCCCATGGGCGAGGCGCCGGACATCGGCCCGCAAGGGCCGCCGGACCAGTCCTGGCAGGTCCACCCCTAACCGTCGTCCTGGCCAGGTTGCTTGTGACTTTGCAACCTGCCCAGGCCAGCGGCGTTTCGTTTTGGCGCGGACCTGGACATGGTCCGCAATCCTATGGAGATCAGCCATGGCTTTGGTTTCGATGCGTTTAGGACTGGCGGCCCTGCTGGCCTTGGGGGGCGCGAGCGTCGCCTATGCCCAGCCCGGCTCGACCTACGACCAGGGTCAACCCACCTATCAGGACCAGCCGTACGGGCAACCGGACGAGCAGGACCAGCAGGACCAGTATCGAAACGACCAGTCCGGCTCGCCCTACGATCAGGCTCAACGCAACTATCAGGCTCAGCAGCAACAGTACCAGCAGCAGCAGATGGATCAGCGGGACCAGCAGGATCAGTACCAGAACGCCCAGTCGCGGTATCAAGACCAGCAGGGCGCCTATGCCGACCAGCGTTATGCCTATCAGCGGGCGCGGGCGCGTTATGATCGGGATCGCGCGGCGTACGACGGCCAATATGGCGAGGGCGCCTTCATGCGCTACTACAGCCATCACCCCGAGGACTATGACGCGCGCTACGGTGAAGGCGCCTACGAGCGGGACTTCAACGCGCCGCCGCCGTCCTACTAGGGCGCGGCCGCCAACCTAAGCGAGATAGGAAAAGATCTGGCGGCCCGGCGCGGTGATTTCGTTGATACGATCTCGCTCGTCAGCCGAGACCAGGGTCTTGCGGATCGATCCGCCCACCTTGACCGCACGCGCGGTCGCGGTGTCGAGCTTCAACCCGAAGGTCGCGCCGATCTGGTCCAGATCGATCCGCCCGTCGACGAGATCCTCATAACGGATCCAGGCGGCGCCCAGCTTGTCGATCACCGCGCCCCAGCTTACCGCGGTGGCGTTCCAGAATCGGGCGTAGTCCTCAAGCGATGCGACCCATCTGTCCGGCCATTTGACCAGGTGGCCATAGGCCGGCGGATCGAAACCAAAGTTCCGCATCGACTGATAGGCCGAAACCGGATGGCGCACGATCACCAGGAACCGGCACTGCGGATAGAGCCATCGCAGCATCAGCCCGTCCTCGCCGGTCCAGCGAACCTGCTTGACCCCCCATCGCTTGAACCCGCGCTGGCGCGCCGGCGTCGCCAGCCAGGCATCGAGGAAGGCGCGATAGGCGGCCTTCAGATGGCCCGCGTCGGGCGCGAGGGTGGCGACCCAATCGCGGGTCAGATCGACCTTCGGACGGTGGGACAGCCAATGGGACGAACCGGGCCAGTCCTCCGAAATGCCGAGCAGGGGCTCGGCCAGTCGGTTGAGATGGAGCAGATGGGCCAAGGGCTCGCCCCAGACCAGGATCGACGGATCGGTCATCAGGGCGCGCTGGGTGAGGGTCGAGCCCGACCGCCAACCGATCGAGGCCAGGAAGACCGGATCGTCGTGCGCCAGCGGCTGAGGCTCGCGCGTGGCCGCATCCAGCACGCCCAGGGACTGTTCGAGCTGCGCCAGCCGGTCAAGCGGCGCGAGCGGCGCAATATCCAAATCCCCAAACCCCACCGACTGAATCCATGGCCGGAGGAAACACAACTGCATTTCCGCTACATTTCGGTTTGTGATTAATCAGGCCCGCCGGGCCAAAAAAAGGCGCCTGGCCGACATTCGCCGCTCGGCCTTGCGCGGTCGCGCGACTGGCCCGCACAGGCCTGATCTCGACGCCTTCCGCCGCGCCGTGCTAGGGGCGCGAAGCGCCGCTCGCAGCCCATGGGGTTCAATGTCTTTCTCGCTCGATCTTCGCCAGTGCGAGACCCTTGTGTTGAATCTGACCGAGGATGTGCAACGCCGCGAAAGCGTCGTCGACCTTTGCGAGCGCCTCGATCTGTCCTACCGGCTGGTCGATGCGGTCAAATGCTCGCCCGGCCGGATCGGCTGCGGCCTGAGCCATCTGAAGGCGCTGCGCCAGGCCGATCCGAACCGCCCGACCCTGGTCTTCGAGGACGATATCGCCGTCACCGAGGATTTCTCGCCGGTGATCGATATCCCGGACGATGCGGACGCCATCTATCTCGGCGTTTCAGCCTACGGCGCCATCGAGATGATCGACTATGTCGGCTTTACCGGCCGTCTGCTGGCGGAGGCGGCGAGCCAGGGCCTGCTGCGGGTCTATAACCTGCTGGCCGCCCACGCCACGATCTACCTGACCGACCGCTATCGTCGCCGCGCCATCGAGGCGATCACCGAATCGCTCATCGACCGCGACTGGGATCCCGACCGCGGGTTGGCCATGATCCAGGCCGACTTCAACGTCTACGCCCTGCGCAAGCCGGCCTTCTACCAGGCGGCCGCGCTGCAGCCGCCCGGGCGCGCCGAACTGCAGGAAGGCGCAACGCGGCTGGTGCTCGAACCGTCGCAAGTCGGCTCGGTCGAGCCGATCTGGCTGGATGGCGTGGCCCACGAGATCCGCATCGAGCGCCACGACGATCGCCTCAAATGGGTCTGGGTCTAGGAGCCGCTACGGCGGAGCGCCAAGGCATGGATTTCGCGGGGCGATATATCAACATGGCGGCCAGCGGCGAGCGGCGCGCCCAGATGGAGGCCCAGTTCGAGCGCCTGGGCTGCGCCGATCGCTATACGCGCTTCAACGCGGTCGACGGCCGGTCCGTCGTCAGCGGTCAGTCCAGTCTCAGCGCCGCCGAACTGGGCTGCTTCATGTCGCACTATCACTGCATCGTCGAAGGCGGCGGCGAGCGGCATATTCACGTCATCGAAGACGACGTGGTCTTTTCGGCCCAGACCGTTCCTCTGCTCACCTTGACCACCGACGAGGTCATGGATCAGTGCGACATCCTGTTCACCGACATCTTCGTGCCGCTGAACATGGGCGCGATCTTCAATCTGATGGAGTATTACCGGGCCTCGGGCGTCATCGCCGCGCGCCATGTCGCGCCCGACCAGCGCGCGCCCGCCGCGATCATGTACGCGAACATAAGGCCGATCGAGTTCGCCGGGGCGACCTCCTATGTGGTCAACCGGAACTCACGCCACAAGATCAGGCGGCTCTTGGACCGGGAGATGAGCCAGGGCATCAGCCAGCCGATCGACATGACCATAAGAAAGCTGGCCAACACCGGGGAGTTGACCGCCTTCTGCACCCTGCCTTTCCTGACCTCGATCCGCCCGGACAGCATCTACAACACCACCATGGCCGAGCGCGGACAGGACAAGGCCTCGGAAATGGCCTTCTTCCTGCTGCGGTCCTATTTCTTCGTCGGCAAGGACGAGGCCTATCTGAAGGCGACGGTCGATGAACTGGCCAGCGGCCTGGCCGATCCCGACTACATGGACACCATCCTGGGCGCCTTTCGCTTCATGTTCAGCGATAGATTCCGCCAGTTTTGAGCGTCGAGGAAGCGCCCGCAAAGGCCCGCGCTGGATTGCAATAGCGGCCGCTCATTGGAAATGGGCCAGGCGTCTGTCGGTCGGCGCATAGGGACCCAAGGCCTCGAACAAGGGGCCGAGGCGCCTTTCATAGCGCCGCCAGCGTTCGACGGAGGTGGTGAAGATCGGCCGGCGCACCTGGGCGATGCTGGCGGTGCGCACCGCCCGCCGGGTTTCGTGGAAACGCAGGCAGGCCGGATCCCAGTCCAGGCCGCAGGCCTCGGTGATCAGCCAGCGGATCTGCCTTTCCGGATCGGCCACCAGGGCTTCGTGGCTGACGTCGATGACGCGGCCAGGCAGAAGGCGCGCCCAATAGTCCATCATCTCGCGATAGCGGACATAGTCCCGGCCGATGTCTTCGAGATCGTAGGTGGTCTCGTTGCCGGACTGGAACAGCTGCCGGAAACAGGCCAGGCAGGTGTCGACCGGATCGCGGACGCTGTGCAGGATCACCGCCTTGGGCAGCATCAGGTGGATCAGGCCGATGTCCATATAGTTGTTGAGCATCTTGTCGACGAAGCGCGGCGCGCTCGACCAGCCGCGGGCGTGCATGGCCTTGAAGTAGGCCTCGGCCAGGCCTCGGAAATGATCCGGCGGATCGGCGGCGAAAAGATCGAAAGGATATTGATCCGTGAGCGCCTCGGCCAGGGCGTCGGATTCGCCCAGGCCCTGCACGCGGCGGTGGCTGGAGAGGATCTGCTCCAGAAGCGTCGAGCCCGAGCGCGGCATGCCAAGGACGAAGATCGGCGCGGCGATATGGTGCCCGCGCCCCTGGTGGGCGGCGATGAACTCGGGCGTAATCACCGCCTTGCGAAAGGCGATGGCGCCGCGGTGTTCCTCCGCCACCCGGTCCGGATGCAGCGCGCGTAGCGGCGGCCCGATCGGCGGCGGTTGCGCCGCCGGCCGTTCGCCGGTCAGGGCTTGGCGTTTCAGCCGATTGCCGGCGGCGAAGGCGGTAAAGGCGGCGTCCGCGTCGCCAAGTTGCTCCTCGACCTCACCGAGGGCGAACAGCAACTGGGTCTTTATCTCCGGGTCGGCGTCGGTCGCCTGGGTGGCCCGCTTGATCATCGCCTTCTCCGCCGGCGTGATCTCCGCCGGCAAAAGCTTCGCCAGGCCGATCAGGGCCGTCAGCCTCAGACTCGGATCGGCGGCCATCTTGCGGTAGACGGCGATCGCCTCGCCCATCCTGCCCAGCACCTCGAGCACGATCGCCCGATCGGTTCGCGCCAGGTTCGGGTTCAATTCCTGTAGCCGATCGCACGCCTCGAGCGCCAGGGTCCACCGGCCGAGCTCCCGGCGCGCATAGACCAGCGCGCTCCAGATCCTGACCTCCTTCGGCAGTCGGCGCGCCAAGGCGTCCAGGCGCGACTGGGCGTCCAGCAGTCGTCCGCGCGCGAGGTCGATCAGGGCGAGGAAGTAGGGGGCGTCGAACGCCTCCGGATTGCGCGCCTCGATCTGGGTGTAGAGGGACACGGCCTGGTCGTAGCGGAATTCAACCCGATGAGCGGCGGCCTCCCGCAGGCCGGCCTGAAGCTGCAACGGCGTCAGCGGCGGCTGGGGGCTGGCGGCCCTCGAAGGTGAACGAGAGAAACGGCTCATGGATTGGCGTGGTCTCGATCAGAGTTCGCGGACTGAATTTCGCGGGCCGGCTTGCGTAACTGGCGGTCCGCACGTTGCGGAAAGACATCGGCCTTGCCTTGAGGCTCTACTATCACGCCGGATCGGAGAGTCTCGGCAATGTTTCGCCGCCGCGTCCGAGATGCCCGCCGACATCGACTGTTCGAGCAAACGGCCACTGCATTCATATCCGACACGCGGCACGGCGACGGGCGGGCTCACCGGCCAAAGTGTGTCGGAGCTGCAACAATTCGGTCGCGAACGTCGGTCCGGCGAATAATTCGGGGCGCAGCATTGGCGCGGAATTCCCCCGCGATCGCCGGCAACCCCGTTGTCGAACAGGGGGCGCGCAAAGTTGAACGTCATAAATAATTTCTAAAAATCCGCACTCTCTGCGTTGCCTTAGCGAAATTGTCGGGATATCGGTGTGGCGACCTGAGGGCTGTTCAGGACGATGTGTGGGGACAGGCGCGTTTTGCGCCTGTTATTCGCGGCCAAATGTGGCCCGAAAAGGCTGGGGAACTACGATGCTTCCGATCACGAAGAAGTCTGCCGTTCGTTCGGCGTTGCTGCTGGGCGCCTCGGCGCTGACCTTGGGCATCGGCGCCAACCTGGCGACGTCCCGGGCGGCCATGGCGGCAGGTCCTGGCACCTGTGCGCTGAGCGCCAATCCGCACCCCTTGATTACTGGCAGTCAAACCGCCGGCAATGGCGGCAGCGCCGGGCTCGCCAACGCCGACCTTTGCGGCATCAGTTCTTCGCTCGTCGGATTGAGCACGGGTGTTTCAACCTCGGTCTCGGGCTTGAGCATAGGCGTTTCGAGTTCGATCGCGGGCTTGAGCACCGGCGTTTCGAACTCAATCGCGGGCTTGAGCACCGGCGTTTCGAACTCGATCGCGGGTCTTAGCACTGGCGTCTCGAACTCGATCGCGGGTCTGAGCATCGGCGTCTCGAACTCGATCGCCGGCCTTAGCACGGGCGTTTCCACCTCGATCGCGGGTCTTAGCACGGGCGTTTCGAACTCGATCGCGGGCTTGAGCACGGGGGTTTCCAACTCGATCGCCACGCTGAGCTCGGGCGTCTCCACCTCGATCAATACGCTGAGTTCGGGTGTTTCGACCTCGAACGCCACGTTGAGCGCGGGCGTCTCGAGCTCGATCACTAGCACGGCGGCCAGTCTGAGCACGGGCGTCTCCAGTTCGATCGCCAGCACGGCGGCCAGTTTGAGCACCGGCGTCTCGAGCTCGATCGCCACGCTGAGCTCGGGCGTCTCCACCTCGAACGCGACCTTGAGTTCGGGCGTCTCCACCTCGATCAACGCGCTGAGCTCGGGCGTTTCGACCTCGATCGCCGGCCTCAGCACGGGCGTCTCCACCTCGATCGCTGGCCTCAGCACGGGCGTTTCCACATCGATCGCCACGCTCAGCACGGGCGTCTCCACCTCGATCGCCGGCCTCAGCACCGGTGTCTCCACCTCGATTGCGGGCTTGAGCACGGGGGTTTCCACCTCGATCGCCACACTGAGCACGGGCGTCTCGACCTCGATCGTTGGCCTCAGCACGGGCGTTTCAACCTCGATCGCCGGCCTTAGCACCGGCGTGTCGTCTTCGATCTCGGGCCTGAGCGCGGGCGTGTCCTCTTCCCTGGCCTCGACCGCGGCCAGCCTGAGCACGGGCGTCTCTTCCTCCCTGGCCTCGACGGCCACCAGCCTCAGCGCGGGTGTGTCCTCCTCCCTGGCCTCGACGGCGACCAGCCTGAGCAGCGGCGTGTCCTCGTCGATCTCGGCGCTGAGCGCCGGCGTCTCCAGCTCGATGGCCTCGACCGCGACCAGCCTGAGCACGGGTGTGTCTTCTTCCCTGGCCTCGACGGCGGCCAGCCTGAGCAGCGGGGTCTCGACCTCGATCGCCTCGACGGCGACCAGCCTGAGCGCGGGCGTTTCAAGTTCGATCAGCACGCTCAGCACGGGCGTTTCCACATCGATTGCGGGCCTTAGCACCGGCGTGTCCACCTCGATTGCAGGCCTGAGCACGGGCGTTTCCACCTCGATCGCCACGCTCAGCACTGGTGTCTCCACCTCGATTGCGGGCTTGAGCACGGGGGTTTCCACCTCGATCGCCACGCTGAGCACGGGCGTTTCGACCTCGGCCGCGAGCTTGAGCGCCGGGGTCTCGACCTCGATCGCCGGCCTGAGCACCGGTGTCTCCACCTCGATTGCGGGCTTGAGCACGGGCGTTTCCACCTCGATCGCCACGCTGAGCACGGGTGTCTCGACCTCGGCCGCGAGCTTGAGCGCCGGGGTCTCGACCTCGATCGCCGGTCTTAGCACCGGTGTGTCGTCGTCGATCTCCGGCTTGAGTTCGGGTGTCTCAAGTTCGATCTCCGGCCTGAGCACGGGCGTGTCCTCGTCGATCTCGACCTTGAGCGCGGGCGTCTCCACCTCGCTGGCTTCGACGGCGACCAGCCTGAGCACGGGCGTGTCCTCTTCGATCTCGACCCTGAGTGCGGGCGTCTCCACCTCGCTGGCCTCGACGGCGACCAGCCTGAGCACGGGCGTTTCCTCTTCGATCTCGACCTTGAGCGCCGGCGTCTCCACCTCGCTGGCCTCGACGGCGACCAGCCTGAGCACGGGCGTGTCCTCTTCGATCTCGACCTTGAGCGCGGGGGTCTCCACCTCTCTGGCCTCGACGGCGACCAGCCTGAGCACGGGCGTGTCCTCGTCGATCTCGACCTTGAGCGCGGGGGTCTCCACCTCTCTGGCCTCGACGGCGACCAGCCTGAGCACGGGCGTGTCCTCGTCGATCTCGACCTTGAGCGCGGGGGTCTCGACCTCGCTGGCCTCGACGGCGACCAGCCTGAGCACGGGCGTTTCCTCTTCGATCTCGACCTTGAGCGCGGGGGTCTCGACCTCGCTGGCCTCGACGGCGACCAGCCTGAGCACGGGCGTTTCCTCTTCGATCTCGACCTTGAGCGCGGGGGTCTCCACCTCTCTGGCCTCGACGGCGACCAGCCTGAGCACGGGCGTGTCCTCGTCGATCGCCGGCCTGAGCACCGGGGTTTCCACCTCGATGGCGGGCTTGAGTTCCGGCGTCTCCACCTCGATGGCGGGCCTGAGCACGGGCGTGTCCTCGTCGATCGCTGGCCTGAGTTCCGGGGTTTCCACCTCGATGGCGGGCTTGAGCTCCGGTGTGTCCACCTCGATGGCGGGCCTGAGCACGGGCGTCTCTTCGTCGATCTCCGGGTTGAGCTCCGGCGTGTCCTCGTCGATCTCCGGCCTGAGCACGGGGGTGTCCTCGTCGATCTCCGGCCTCAGCACCGGTGTCTCGAGTTCTATCTCCGGCCTGAGCGTCGGGGTCTCGACCTCCCTGGCCGGTGTGGCCACCTCTCTCAACGGGGTCAGCACCTCGGTTGCGGGTCAGAGCACTTCGCTTGCGGGCGTCTCCACCTCGCTCAACGGCGTCAGCACCTCGGTCGCGGGTCAGAGCACTTCGCTTGCGGGCGTCAGCACCTCGCTCAACGGCGTCAGCACCTCGGTTACGGGCCTGAGCACTTCGCTTACGGGCGTCTCCACCTCGCTCAACGGCGTCAGCACCTCGGTTGCGGGCCAGAGCACTTCGCTTGCGGGCGTCTCCACCTCGCTCACCGGCGTCAGCACCTCGGTCACGGGCCTGAGCACTTCGCTTACGGGCGTCTCCACCTCGCTCACTGGCGTCAGCACCTCGGTCGCGGGTCAGAGCACTTCGCTTGTGAATGTCTCCACCTCGCTCAACGGCGTCTCCACCTCGCTGACGAACGTCTCCACCTCGCTCACCGGCGTCAGCACCTCGGTCACGGGTCAGAGCACCTCGCTTGCGGGCGTCTCCACCTCGGTCGCGGGTCAGAGCACTTCGCTTGCGGGCGTCTCCACCTCGCTGACCGGCGTCAGCACCTCGCTGACGGGCGTGTCCAGTTCGCTGACCTCGCTTAACAGCTCCTTCGTCGCGGCGGGCTTCCCGACGAGCCAGCCGACCAATGGCCTGGCGTTCGGCCACGGCGCCACCGCCGGTTCGGGCGGCACGGCTCTCGGCTACAACGCCTACGCCGGCTCGGACTCGGTGGCGGTGGGCACCAACGCCTACGCTCAGGGACCGGACAGCACGGCGGTGGGCTATAACGCCCACGTCTCGGCTGACCACGGCTCGGCATTCGGCGCCAACTCCTCGGTCGCCGCGTCCGGCGGCACGGCGATCGGCGCGGGGGCTTCGGTGGCCGCCGGGGCGACCAACGCGGTGGCCATCGGCAACAACTCCGTGGCGACCCAGCCGAACACGGTCTCCTTCGGTGGCGGCACGGCCGGCGACCGCAGGCTGACCAACGTGGCGGCAGGCAGGAGCACCAACGACGCGGTCAACTTCGGCCAGTTGAGAAAAGCCTACGGCGGTATCGCAATGGCCTTCGCTCAGACCGCGGTTTCGCCGACCCTGGCGACAGGCGAGCAATCGCTGACCGCCGGAGCCGGTGTGTTCGAAAGCCAAGGCGGCTTCGCCCTTAAGTACGAAGCCCGGCCGGCGGACCGGTGGTTTGTCGGCGCGGCGGTCTCCGTCGGCGAAGACTCCGAATGGGGTGGTTCGGCGGGCGTCGGCTTCAAGTGGTAAAAGTCAAGGCGGGCCGCGCTCAACGCGCGGCCCGCTGCCGTCTTTGATCCACGCACGCCCGATGCTATCTCGGGCTATGATTTTTTTCCCAGACGGGCCGAAACGTGAAGCGGCTTAAGATTGGAATTACGGCGTTTGCCGGTGTGGATGCGCACGACGCCCTTTGGTCGAGCGGCCTCAATCAGAACATCGTCTATCTGGCGCTGCTGTTTCAGCGCCTGCCGGAGGTGGAGTTAAGCGCCATCGTGGCCTGGCCGCCCGGCGACGCCAGCCACCCGTTGGCCGATCTCTATGGCCTGCCGACTCTGCAGCTGGCCGAAGCGACCCAGACGTTGGACATCATCATCGAACTGGGCGCGCGAGCGGAGACGGAGTTCACGGCGCCCTTTCGCGCACGGGGCGGCAAGCTGGTCTCCTATATGGCCGGCAATACGATGATGATGAACTTCGAAGATCTCGCCAACGGCGTGACCTACGGGGACTACATCAATGCTGTCGGGTTCGACGCCTGCTGGATCACGCCGCAACACTGGCGCATGAACCACGCCTATTGCGCCATAACGCGCACGCCGAACATAGAGATCGCACCGCACATCTGGCACCCCATCTGCCTAAACCAGTCCGCCTTCCGGCTGAAGGTCAACCCGCACTGGCGTCCGCCCGCCGGCAAGGATTGGCGGGTCGGGGTGTTCGATCCCAATGTCAATGTGGTCAAGACCTTCCATCTCCCGCTGCTGGTCTGCGAAGAGGCCTATCGCAAGCAGCCGGAGCTGATCAGCCGGGTGCTGCTGTTCAGCGCCAATCACCTGATGGGCAATCCGCATTTCGAACAGCTTTGCGCCGCGACCGAGCTGAGCCGCGCCGGCAAGGTCTTCGCCGAGTCCCGGTATCTGGTCGCCGAGATGTTGGGTAGCCATATCGACGCCGTGGTCACCCACCAGTGGGAAAACGCGCTCAACTACCTCTATTGGGACGTGCTCTATCTGGGCTGGCCGCTGATCCACAATTCACGCGAATTCGAGGAGGCCGGCTACTATTATCCGGAATTCGATCCCCAGACCGGTGGCGAGGTGCTTCGCGAGGCGCTGAACACCCATGTTGCGGAAGCCGCGGCCCGGCGGCCAAAGGTGCTGGAAGCCCTGTGGCGCTTCAATATCGACAACCCGGTGGTGCAACGCAGGCATGCCGAGCTGTTGGAAAAGTTGATGAGTTGAGACGGACGCGGGTTTGAGGAAGCCATGACCTTGCGGGAAAAAGGCGGACAGGCCGCACGGGCGGTCGCGGCGGCCCTTGTATGGGCGACGGCCATCGTCAGTCCACTGACGGCGGCGCCCGTCCAGGCCGGCAGGCTCGCCGCCGTCCCGCCGCCGGCGGACGCCGCGGTCTCAAGCGGCATGAACGACTCCTCAAACCCGTCGCACGAATTGCTGCTGGATCTGCAGCAGATGCATCTGACCAACTGCGCGGCGGCGGTGCAGCAGGCGATGACCTTCCTGTTCGAAGGCACCCAGGCCCGCTTTGTCGCCGAGCCGCTCGGCCCGGATTCCGATCGATGGCCCGCCGTGTTCACGGTCGAAACCGATCCGCCGGCCGGCGGCCATGCCCACCTGTCCACCCTGATGATCGCGCCCAACTGCTCGGGCATGTACGAGCAGGTGATCTACTGGAGCCAACCCTGCGACCTGGTGAAATCGACGGTCTTCGCCAAGTTCACCGGCGAACATGTCCTGACGCGCGATGTGAAGGTGAGCGATTCCGGTCCGGCGATCGAACTCTATCTCAGCGCCGCGGGGGCCGGTTGCGTGTCGGTGAAAAAGGAACTGTTCCGTTGAGCCGAAGACCCGTGGGCAAGAAAAAGCCTGCCAAGGCCCAGCCGGCCGCCAGGCGCAAGCCGCCCGCGACCGGCTATACCGTCGGCATCACCATCTTCGTGAAGGCCGACGGAACGCTCGGCCTGTTCGAGAACGGTCTGCGGCAGAATGTCCTGTTCATGTACCAGCTGTTCAGCGCCGCCCCGAACTGCGCGCGGGTCTATCTGCTGAACCATGGAGACGGACGCGATCCCATCATTCCGGAAGGCCTCGGCATCAGTCCGGACGCCATCGTCAGCACCACCGATATCCTGGATGAACTCGACTACGTGATCGGGCTGGGCGCGGCCATGGACCGTGAGACCGTGATGGCGCTGCGCGAACGCGGTTGCAAGATCATCTGCTACAAGGGCGGTAATGGCGGGGTGATTTCGATTGAGGCGACCGTCGCCAAGCCGGATCCGCGTCCAGACGCCGAACTCTATTTCGATCACGACTATTACGACGCCATCTGGATGACGCCCCAGCACATGCACACCTATCGCGGCTGGTGTGAAACCCTCTATCGCTGCCCGGTCTTCGAGGCGCCGCAGATCTGGTCGCCTTTGCTGATCGAGACCGGCGATCCCGATGTCCGCGAGCGGTTCGGATACCGCAAGACCAGCGAGCCCTGGCGGATCGGGGTCATGGACCCGAACATCACCGTGATGAAGACCAGTCACCTGCCGATGCTGGTCTGCGAGGCCGCCTTTCGCCGTCAACCCGCGGCCTTCAAGGCGATGCTCATCACCAACGCCTACCAGTTCCGCGATAAGCCGCACTTCCAGTCGTTCGCCGTCTCGCTAAAGGCCAGCCAGGCCGGCGTCATGACCGTGGAAGGCCGCTTCGTCGGCCCGCACTTCATCGCCAACCATTGCGATGCCGTCGTCACCCATCATTGGGAAAATGGATTGAACTATCTCTATTATGAGGTGCTCTACGGCGGCTATCCCCTGATCCACAACTCCGAATTCCTCAAGGATTACGGCTACTATTACAAGGACTTCGACGCGGAGTCGGGCGCCGATGCGTTATTGCGCGCGTATGCGGAGCACAATGATCAGCTTGAGGATTATAAGCGCAGAAATGACGGCCTGATGCACCGCTTGAATCCGAAAGCTCCGGAGACGATCGCGGTGCACGAAGCCTTGCTGGCCCGCGTCGCGGACAGTTCGAAGGCGGACTAGTGGCCGAGGTCTTCATCGCCTGCATGGGCGGCCTCGGCAATCAACTGTTCCAGGCCGCGTTCGGCATCGCCATAGAGAGGCGGTTCGGCGCGCGGGTCCGGTATCTGTCCGACTATTTCACCACCGACCCCTACGGCCGCCGCTATGCGCTGGGCGGCTTCCCGGCCCTGGCCGGGAAGACCGTGCCGTTCGCGGAGGTCGAGGGCGCGCCGGCCTATGGCGAGGAGGGCGTCAGCGAGGCCGTGCTGGACGATCTCTTTCGCCGTGAATCGAGGCTGATCTTCTACGGATATTGGCAGAACGAGCGGTACTTCTTCGAACAGGACGACGCGATCGCCGACGCGCTGCGGCCAGATCCGGCGCCCGAGCTGGCGGCGCGTGGTGAAGCGCTGCGTTCGAGCGGCGCCATCGGCATGCATGTGCGGCGTTCCGAATACGGCCATCATGGCCTGGCCGCCGCCGACTACTACCGCACCGCCATCGCCCAGATCCGGCGGGAAACCGGCCCGGCGCCGGTGATCTGCTTCAGTGACGAGCCGAACTTCTGCGAGTTCGTCTTTCGCGATATTGCCGATTTCACCGTGATGCGATCGACGACCGCGGGACCGCTGGACGATTTCTATCTGCTCAGTTGCTGCCGCCATTTCGCGATCGCCAACTCGTCCTTTTCCTGGTGGGCCGCGTGGCTGGGCGCACGCCATTTTTCGATTGTCTATGCACCGTTGCCCTGGTGTGTTTACGATCTCTCTCTGCAACCCGCGCCGACGCGGTGGAGAACCATCGAGAGCGCCGTCCGGGCGCCCTGAAGCCTATCAATCCGTTTCTAGACTTGATGCTTTGTTTGTTTGGTTCTGGCCCCTTTAGAATATGATCTGATCACAGATGGAGCTAATGGCGCCTTCCAAACCGAAGCTCAGCATATGCATACCGACATATAATAGAGCAAGATTCTTGGAGCCTCTTCTCCAAGATATATTCAGCGATCCGCCTGACTGCTCGTTCGAATTGATTGTTTGCGATAATAACTCTACCGATGGAACGAGCCTTCTGCTGTCCGAATGGGCTAGCCGCTACTCTCAAATGCGAATCTTCCGGCAGACCGCCAACCTTGGCGGCTACGCCAATACGATGACGGCGTTTCGCATGGCGAGAGGAGACTATTGCACCTATCTCGCCGACGATTCCAGACTGATAATTCCTGGTATCAACGACGCTATGCTATACCTTAACCGTTATCCGGACCTCGTATGCTATTATGCGCCTCAAGAGCTATATGATGGGTTTGATGATAGATCTATCGGCATCGCCTATAATATAGCAGGCGATATTACCTTCTCTAAAAACGACGCAATCGGCCTGCTGAATTTTATTCTACAGCCAGGAATATGGCCGGAGATCGGGATATATAAGTCTAAAGCTATTCAGAGAAGGCTGGCCGGGCCGTCGAGGGCCAACTGGTTCTTGGTCAATATGGCCGATATGTTGGAGTACGGCGACTTATCATTTCGAAACGCGCCATTCTATCGGCATTATGTCCGTCACGCGATAGGAAGACCTCCAGGCCGTAGCGCCGGAGAGCAAGACCTGGTGAATAAGAGGGATGTTCACGAGGCGGGGCTGCAATATATAGCAGCAAAAGCGTACCAATATGTTGGAGTTGAAGACATACCGGCAGGTCAGCTGGCGATACTGAGCGAGATGATTGGCAAGTGTACAGATGCCGCCCTGATAGGCGGTACGGAGTTGTTGATAGAATGGGGAGAGGTTCGTGACGTATATGAGTTTCTCCTTCGCCAAAAGGCGCGGGGGTGTCTCTCTGAAGACCAAGTGCAGCGATTCCGATCGGGATCAACCGAACGCGCCGTCGCGCAGACGGTAGTGGGTATACTCGACAATATGTCTGTTACAGATCGATTTGCAATTTTTCACGTTAATAACAGACAGGAGATGATATCAAAAATAAATGAGTATAGCCCTGGCCTCAAAGTAGAGGTTTTAGACGATATGGATATTGATCTGATAGAAGATAAAATTCGAATGTTTGTACTAGCTGGCTCAGAGGAAGACCGGGATCTGCTGATAATGGCGGGCTTCGAGCCAGGATTAATTGTTTTAGAGAATGATTTATCGAGTAAATATAGGATCTAGGTGGTTGATCATCAGGAGTCCGAGGGTGGGCGTTTTGGGCGCTGCCGCCACATGGCAATTTGCGGGCTCAAGCACGACGATTGGCTTGAGGCGGCGTGTTGAGATGGATGACGTCGCCGGCTGCTACCGCATGAAGCGGACATCGCCCAAGCGGTTTCGGTTTTGACCCTCGCCGTAGGGCCTAAATCGCGGCAAGGTCGCGCAGGGACGAACCCGGCGGGGAGCCGCTTCGCGCCTGAAACCAAGCGAAGAGACCTAGCGCGTCAGGAGAGCCAGGATGGATGAGGCCGTCTTCGAGAACGGGCTGAACCGGCTTTTGGAAGCCTCCTCGAGCCTGCGACCGGAGTTCGAGGGGCGCTATTTCCGGTGGGCGATCTTAAACGAAGATACCGATACGACCAATTTCGACACCCATTACCTCTATCATGTCGCCTGGGCGATCAGGAAGGTAGCCGCTGCCAAGCCACCGAAACATATCGACTTTTCTTCCAGCGTGAACTTCTGCAGCACCGTTTCGGCGATCTGCGAAACCGAGTTCTATGACTTTCGTCCCGCGCCCATCGTCTTGGAGGGGCTGGCCTGCCTGAAGGCCGATCTCACGCAGCTCGAAATGGGCGACGATAGCTTGGACTCGGTGTCCTGCATGCATGTGGTCGAACATGTCGGGCTCGGCCGGTATGGGGACACGCTGGACGCCTGCGGCGACCTGCAGGCGATCAAGGAGCTGAAGCGCGTGGTTCGGCCAGGCGGCGTGCTCTATTTCGTCGCGCCGACCGGCAATCCCGGCATCTACTTCAACGCCCATCGGGTCTATGCCGCCCAATCCATCCTGGGCTATTTCGAGGACCAGTTCGATCTGGAGGAGTTCTACTTCATTCCTGGGCCGATCGAGCTTGCGCCGATGCTGAATCCGGATTTGGCCATGACGCGGAACTACGAGTACGGGTGCGGCTGCTATCTGCTTCGCAAGCGGTGAACGGCGGGCTGGCCCGGCCTGGACCAACGGGAGGAACGAGTTGAGCGACGGCGACACCACGGCTTTGATTATCGGAGCGACCGGCCAGGAGGCGCGGCGTCGTGGCGAGTGACCCGATCTATTCCCTAGCCGGAAAGCGGGTCTGGGTCGCCGGCCACCGCGGCATGGTCGGCGCGGCGCTGGTCCGTCGCCTGGAGCGTGAGGCCTGCGAGATCCTTGTGGTCGACCGCAAGAGGCTGGACCTGCGCCGCCAGGCCGATGTCGAGGCCTGGGTCGCGGAGGTAAAACCGCAGGCCATCTTCCTCGCCGCCGCGCGGGTGGGCGGGATTCTCGCCAATGACAGCTATCCGGCGGATTTTCTTTACGACAACCTCGTCATCGAGACGAATGTCATCGAGGCGGCGCGGCGCAACGGAGCGGAAAAGCTGCTCTTCCTGGGGTCGAGCTGCATCTATCCGAAAGAAGCGCCTCAGCCGATCGACGAGGACGCCCTGCTGACCGGCCCGCTGGAGCCGACCAACGAATGGTACGCCGTCGCCAAGATCGCCGGTCTGAAGCTCGCCCAGGCCTATCGCCGGCAACATGGCTGCGACTTCATCTCGGCCATGCCGACCAATCTCTACGGCCCGAACGACAATTTCGACCTGGCGAGCAGCCATGCGCTTCCCGCGCTGTTGCGCAAGGCGCACGAGGCCAGGCTGAACGGCGATCCGTCCATGACCATCTGGGGCTCGGGCCGCCCTCGGCGCGAGTTCCTGCATGTCGACGACTGCGCCGATGGGCTCGTCTTCCTGATTCGGCATTATTCAGGCGACCGGCATATCAATGTCGGCGTCGGCGAAGATGTCACCATCCGCGAGCTGACCGATCTTATCTGCGAGGTCGTCGGCTATCGCGGTCAGATCGTCCGTGACGAGACAAAGCCTGACGGGACGCTCAGGAAGTTGATGAGTTCGGCCCGGCTGCAGGCGCTGGGATGGCGCGCCTCGATATCGCTTCGGGACGGTCTGGCGCAGACCTACCGCTGGTTCCTCGACCAGCCGGCGGCGAAGGGCATGGCCGGCGTTCGTTAAAGCGCCAGGGTCCGCCCCGACGAAGACTCATCGTCCTCCGCGACGCGGGTCCCTAGCGCACAACGACGATTTCGGCTGGCCAGCCGTGGCCGCGGACATAGTCGCCGATCTCGTCTTCGTAGGCCGGGTTCATCACCAGCACGGTGGCGGGGGACATCGCGCCGGCCGCCTCGGGCGAGATGACCTTGTGGCCGCTGCCGCCCAGATGGCGGTCCTGTTTGGCGGGGTTGAGGTCGACCACCGCGGCGATGCGCGAGGCGTCCGGATCGAACATCTGCGCGAAATTCGCGCCCTTGGCGCCGGCGCCCCAGACCACCACCGGGCCCGCGGCGACGGCGCGGGCGACGGCCGCCTCCCAGCGCTTGCGATAGGCCGAGGCTGGCGCCGCCGGCTCGAGCGCGACCGGCATGGCCTCGGCCCAGAGATATTGCCCGTCGAAGACGCGCTCCAGCCGCGTGGCGACAAAGCCGGCTCGCGTCAGGGCCTGATCGAGCGCGCCCAGGCTGAACAAGGAACAGTGCTCGTAGAAGAAGTCGTGGAAGGCGCCGGTTCGCAAAATCCAGTCGATGTCGGGCGTCTCGATCGCCAGCCGGGTCGCAGGCCCCGCACAGCGGCGAAGGGAGGCCAGAAATTCCATCGGTTCGGCGATGTGCTCGATCACATGGCGGCTGACGATCAGGTCGGCCATCGCGCCGTCCAGGGCGGCGTGCTGATCGAACAGCTGGCGATAGACGCGCGCGCCGCCCGGCCCGTCGCCATCGGCGCCGCGCCAGGCCGGATCGAAGCCGAACAGCCTGACGGTTGCGGCTTCCGGCGCGGCCCCAGCCAGGTAGTCCAGGAAATCGCCTTGCCCGCAGCCGACATCGACAATGGTCGCCGTCGTGCGCCCGTCGATCAAGGCGCAGGCGGCGGCGGCGCGCCTTCCCAGATGGGCGTGGAAGGCGGGCGACAGCGACTGGCGGTTCTCATAGGCCGGGCCATAGGCCAGCCGCGCGCTGGAAAAGGCCGCGTTCCAGACGAACCCGCAGGCCCGGCAGCGCCGGAAGTCGAGATCGCCGCGCGCGGCGGCTCTCGCCGCCGCCGCGTCCGGATAGACGGCGTTTTGAAACACCGGCGTGTCCGGCCGCGAGATCAGCGGCTCGATGCGATCCGATCCGCAAATGGCGCAGGCGGCCGTCATGGCGCCGGCGAACCGGCGAAGACCGGCCGATCGCTGTTGGACCGCTCAATTTCGGCGCGCATCCTGTCTCTCGTCCTCTGAATGCCGCAGGAGATCGGTGATCGACTGTTCAACCGAATAGAGCGGCGAGACGCCGGTCGCCAGTCTTAGCGGCTCGGGGTCGCCGACCAGCCGCGCCGGCTCCCCGGCGCGATCGAGCGCCGGGTTGACGCGCAGCAGTTCCGGCCGCCCGGCCGCGATCGCGATCGCCTCGGCCAGATCGCGCACCCGCCAGGCTCGACCGGCGCCGATGTCGAAGGCGCCGGAAACCTGCGCGCCAGCCAGGGCGACGATGGCGCGGGCGCAATCGCGCACGTCGATGAAGTCGCGTTCGATCAGGCCTCGCGAAATCTCGGCGATTTCGCCCGCGACCAGCCGCCGCGCCAGGCTGGGCGCGAGCCGGTCGGGATGATCTCCGACGCCCAGCAGAAAGAATATCCGCGGCCAGGCGAGGCTGGCGCCCTCGATCGCGGCGACCTGGCGCTCGAAAACCAGACGGCAGGTCTGTTTGGCCGCCGCATAGATCGTCCGCGGCCCGGTCGCGATCGCGCCGTCATCCAGGTCGTATTCGAGGCAGGTGCCGGCGCCCACCAGCCTGCGTCCGCCCTCGGCCAGAAAGGCCGCCGACAGCGCCGCGCTGGCGCGAAGCCAGTCCAGATTCTCCAGGCTGTGCCCATAGACGCCGGGTGTCGTGATCCAGGCGGCATGGATCAGCACCTCGGCGCGCGCCGCGCCGGTCAAACGCCGCGGATCCTCCGTCAGGAGATCGATCTCGACCCAATCGGCGACGCCCGGGTCGCGCTCGGGCCGGCGCCTCGACGCGGCGATGACTTCCCAGCCCCCGTCGACCAAAAGCGGGACAACCGCCTGGCCGATGAAGCCGGACGCGCCGGTGACCAGGACGCGTCCGGTCATGCCGCCAGGTTCGCAAGGCCTGGCCAGTCGCGGTCGCGGTCGCTGATCACCATGGGCGGCGCCGGCCAGGCGATGGCCAGGGCCGGATCGGCGTAGTGGACTCCGGCCGCGTGGTCCGGAGCATAGGGCTTGTCGATGAAGTAGAGCATGGCGCTGTCGTCGCTCAGCGTCAGATAGCCGTGGGCCAGGCCCGCCGGGGCGTAGATCAGGCAGCCATCGCCGGCGGAAAGCTCCAAGCCTTGCCAGCGGCCATAGGTCGGCGAGTTCGGCCGCAGATCGACCAGCACGTCGAACACCGCCCCGCGGACAACCCGGATCAGCTTGGTCTCGGCATGCGGGGGGCGCTGGAAGTGCAGGCCGCGCAGGGTGTGGGCGCGGGCGTTGACCACCTCGGAAATCTGCGCCGAACAGTCCTTCAGGCCGAGCTCCTTGAAGGCCTCGCGGCAGAAGAGGCGCTCCAGATGGCCGCGTTCGTCGCCCCGGCGTTCGGGCCGCAGGCGCCAGGCGCCCTCGAGCTCCAGTGAGTCCAGAGTCACGGCAGGAATCCGGGCGCCGGCATGGGAACCGCCAGCCGCACGCCGCGCTCGACCAGCGGCTTGAGGTCGCCGGCGATCTCCTCGGCGATATTCCAGGCCAGGATCAGCACGACGTCCGGGGGCGTCTCCATCATGTGCTCGGGCGCGAAGATGGGCACGCCGACGCCAGGGATGCGGCGCCCCTGCTTGGTCGGTGCGCGATCGACGACGTAGTCGAGCGTCTCCGGGCCGATGCCGCAATAGTTCAGCAGCGTCGTCGCCTTGGCGGGCGCGGCGTAGCCGGCGATCGACAGCCCCTCGGATTTCAGGCCGCCCAGGAAGGCGCGCAGCGCGGCGCGATGGGCCTTCACCTTGGCGGCCAGACCGCGATAGCCGGCGAGCTCGGCCAGGCCTTGCGCCTGCTCCTCGGCTTCCAGCGCCGCCACCGCCGCCGCCGGCGCGGCGACGCCCCGGCGGCGGACGTGCAGGCGCACGCTGCCGCCGTGGGTGGCCAGCCGCTCGACGTCGGTCATCTCCAGGCCATGCCGGGCGAAGAGGGGGCGAAGGGCGGTCAGCGACAGGTAGGAATAATGCTCATGATAGATGGTGTCGTACTGGCCCTGGGCGAGCAGTTCGGAGGCCAGCGGAAATTCAAAGGTCACCAGGCCCTCGGGGGCCAGCAGGCGCGCGAAACCGCTGACGAAGTCGTTCAGGTCGGGCACGTGGGCCAGAACGTTGTTGGCGGCCATCAGGTCGGCGGCGACGCCTTGGCCGGCCAGCCGGTCGGCCAGGGCCGCGCCGAAAAAGCCCACCACGGTCTCGACGCCCTTTTCCGCCGCGGCCTGCGCGGCGTTGCCGGCGGGATCGACGCCGATGGCGCGAATTCCCGCGGCGGCGAAGGCGCCGGCCAGCGCGCCGTCATTGCTCCCGACCTCGACCATGACCTGGCCGGGCGCGAGCTTGAGGTCGCCGATCATGCGCTTGGCATAGGTCTCGACATGCCGGCGCCAGCTCGACGAGGCGGACGATCGATAGGCGTAGTCGTCGTTGAAATGGCTCTCGCGCGGGACCACGTCCTCGACCTGGGCCAGGAAGCAGTTCGGACAGACGAACAGACGCAGGGGATAGAGTCCGTCGGGTTTTGGGTCCTCGATCGTTCGAAAGGCGTTGGAGATGGGGCTGGCGCCGAGATCGAGAATCGGCTCGCCGAGTTGGGCGTGACAGGACCGGCAGATCATGAGGCGCCCGCCAGGCTAAGGTCGTAGCGCGCCAGGGCGCGCGAAAGCGCAGCCGGATCGGCGCCCTCGGCCCAGCGCGCGTACCAGGCCGCCGCCGCGCGCACCGCCTCGGCGCCGGCAAAGCGTTCTGTCCAGCCAAGGGCGGCGCGGGCGGCGCGTGAATCGATGGCGAGCTGGGTCTTTTCGGCGAAAGGCGCGGGATCCTGCCGCCAATCGAGCGGTCGGCCCAAGGCCGAAGCGAAGATTTCGGTGGTCTCCAGCGCCGAAAGCGGCGCCGCGGCGGGGGCGGGACCGAAGTTGAGCGCGCGAGGCAGGTCCGCGCGGCCGGCGAATACCGCCTCGGCATAGAGCAGATAGCCCTCGACAATGTCGAGCACATGGCTCCAGGGCCGCGTCGCTTGCGGCCGGCGCAAGGTCAGCGCCTGCCCGGCGGAGAAGGCCCGCCAGGCGTCCGGCAGCAACCGGTCGGCCGCGAAATCGCCGCCGCCCACCACATTGCCGGCGCGGGCGCAAACCGCCGGCAGGCCGAAACTCTCGCGGTAGAGCCGGGTGACGATCTCCGCCGCCGACTTCGACCCTGAATAGGGATCGGCGCCGCCGAGGGGATCGTCCTCGCGGAAGGCCTGGCCCTCGTCGCGGTTCAGATAGACCTTGTCGCTGGTGATGACGACGATCGCCTTGGCCTCGCCGCCCCGCAGCGCCTCGAGGACGCGCGCGGCGCCAAGGATGTTGACGTCCAGCGTTTCCAGCGGCTCGGCCAGGCCCACCCGCACCAGCGCCTGGGCGGCCAGGTGGAACACCACTTCGGGTTTTGCGGCGTCGATCGCGGCGGCGATATCGGCGTGGCGGCGAATATCGCCGCGCCGGTCGTCGAGCGCGCGCGCCACCTCGGCCAGGTCGAACAGCGACGGGTTCGTCGGCGGACCCAGCGCCAGGCCGGTGATCTTGGCTCCCAGCGCGGCCAGCCGTAAGGACAGCCACGCGCCCTTGAAACCGGTGTGTCCGGTGACCAGGACGCGCCGTCCATGCCAGAATTCCGCCTCGGCCAGGCTCATGCCGGCCGCTCCCAGACCGCCCACGGCGCCGCGCCCGAAGCCCACAAGGCCTCCAGGTGGTTGCGGTCGCGCAAGGTGTCCATGGCGGCCCAAAATCCGTCGTGACGAAAGGCGACCAGCTCGCCGTCGCGCGCCAGGCTTTCCAGGGGCGCGCCCTCGAAGGCGGTGGAATCGCCGTCGATCCGCGACACCACGTTCGGCTCAAGCACGAAGAAGCCGCCGTTGATCGGAGAGCTCTCGCTCTGCGGCTTTTCGACGAAGCGCTCGACCCGCCCGGCGGCGTCCAGATCGAGGGCGCCATAGCGGCTTGGCGGCGCGACGGCGGTGATGGTCGCCTCCGCGCCGTGCTGACGGTGAAAGGCGATCTGGGCGGCGATGTCGATATCGGCGAGCCCGTCGCCATAGGTCATGCAGAACGGCTCGTTTGGCGTCAGCCATGGCGCGACGCGCTTTAACCGGCCTCCCGTCAGCGTGTCGGCGCCGGTATCCACCAGCGTGACGCGCCAGGGCTCGCGGACCGAATTGTGATAAGTGATCGACGACTGGGCTAGATCAATGGTGACGTCGCACTCATGCAGCTGCATGTTGGCGAAGTACTCCTTGATCATGAAACCCTTGTAGCCCAGGCAGATCACGAAATCGCGCAGCCCGAAGTGGCTGTAGATCTTCATGATGTGCCAAAGGATCGGGCTGCCGCCGATCTCGACCATCGGCTTTGGGCGCTGGTTCGTCTCTTCCGCGAGCCGACTGCCCAGGCCGCCGGCCATGATGACCACTTTCACGCGTTCGGTTCCCTGACGGCGGCGCCCCATGTCGGCGAGGGCGGCTTATAGCGTACTTTGGGCCGGCGTCAGCCCGGCGCGACGACAGCACGTTCCGGCGTCTGAAGGCGTGGTTTCGGGCTTGACGATATCGCCGGCGGGAGGCCGACCCTCGAAGCATTTGCGATGAGGATGCGCGCCCCGACGTCCGCGTGGGCGCCGGTCACGGGCATGGGCGGATTGATCTGCGACAGGTCGATCCAGTTGTCCTCAAGGCTTGCCCCCGCCTCGAACCCGTAGATCTCGTCCAGCCGCCGGGCGGCCCGCGGCGTCATGCCGAAGGCGCTGCGAAAATGCCGGTTGAATTGCGACAGGTCGTTGAAGCCGACTGAAATGGCGATGTCGGCGATGGTCGGCCGCGGCCGACGGCTGGACGCGAAGGCGAGCCGCGCGGCCTCCAGGCGCAGCCCGATCAAAGCCTGGCGGAATGACCGTCCGGACAATCGCATCAGCTTGTGGGCGTAGCGGACGGAGATGGACAGGTCGTCCGCCAGTGTCTGGGGGTCGAGTTGCGGGTTGGAGAAGTTGCGCTGCAGATAGCCCAGGATGTCCGCCGTACGCGACGCCGCAAGGCCGGATAAGGCCACCGGCGACCGCGGCCTTTGCGCCACGATAAACGCAACCAGCGCACCCAGCGCCTCCGTGAAGCCGGACGGCTGGCGGGCGCCGCTGGCCGATCCCAGGCCGACGATCAGGTCGTACAGCAGTCTTGAGGGAAGGTGGTCTTCGAGCGGATCGCCGCATGCTGACAGCTGCTCGGCGTCGGCGTAGCGCGGAACCAGCAGATGTTGCGGAACCGCAACGGTCGTGATGTGGGCGAAGCGTTCCGAGCGGAGCTGCACCGCCGGATCGTGTCTGCGGATCACCAGCTGGCCGGCCTGAAGGCTGCGCACCTCGCCGGTCGCGCGCTGATAGGTCGGCCGGCCCTCCACCACCGCCTGCAACAGGATGAGCGGCGGCGCGGCCTCCTCCGCTTCCTGGTCGCAAAGATGCAAGGGATGGGCGCAAACGTCGACGACCATGCCTTTGCCAACGCGATCGGCGGCATAGCGGCCGGAAAAGCCGGTCTCCGGCCCGATCGTGGCGAAAAGCCGGCCCGTGGGATCGTCCTCGATGGCGCGCCGCCAGCTTTCCGCCGCGCCTGCGCCGTCGAACTCCAGGGTTGTGCGCGCGCCGCTCATCCCCATTTTCGATCGCCCCAACCAACCCTGGCGCAGTAATAACGCCGGTACTACGGGGCGCAAAGCGCTTCGACGCCTGCTTCGCCCGAAATCTGGGCGCCTTTTGCCTGTATGCACTGTCGAGCGCCGCGGACAGCGGCGCCGACCGCCGTGAAATCGTCGCTGAATCCGTGACGCACGCGGCAAGACCCCCTGGCCGCCCAGTCTCCATTCGGACCGGGACTGGATCGATAGGGTTCGAAACGCTGGCTTTATCTCGGAATGGTGGTTGTCGAGAAAGCTGCGAAGGCGCAGCTTTGCTGAAAATCTATGTCGAGCCGCCAATTCCGATGGGTTCCCCGGCGTAAATCGAGACAACAAAGCTGTAGAAAGCGTCGAGATTAAAAAAAATAACGAAAAAATACGCTGAAGCCGTGAACTATAACGCGTTATCGCTAACATTTGTTGCTGCGCGCCATCGTTTCCGAAAATATGGCCCTTTTCCCAAGTAGTGCGCTGGCTGCAAAGTATGCGGCGCCCGCAACCCCAAGACCGGATGTTGCCAGCCCGTTACAAACCAGACTGGGGCCGGTCCCGAAAACCGGTAAGACCGGCGCGCCTGCGCCACGGGGATTAGGGGAACTCGATGTCACGCAACTGGACTTTGGCTCGCGGCCGCGCCTCGCTGCTGGCGACCAGCATGTTGGCGACGACGGCGCTCGCCGGTTTTGGCGGGGTGGTCGGCGCGGTCGTTCTGGCCCCGGGAGCGGTCTTGGCGGCGGAATGTACGCCTGCGCCCGACGCGGGCCAGACCGGTCCAGGCTCGGCGACCCTAACAGGCAACCCGACGGAAAATTGCGGCCCTGAGTTCGGCACGAACACCTATGGGACCGGTCTTGCCTATAATGAGACCGGCCCCACCCTGACGGTGAATGTCGGCGGCGCCGGCAACATCACCCCTCACGGCGTCTATCTGGGCAGCGCCACGGGCGCCAACCTGAACTACCTGACCGATACGACGCTCTTCGCCGGCCCGACGATCAATGCGACGACGCCGGGCGAAGACGGAATCGAACTGAACACAAACGGCGGCAGCATCGTCATTTCGACCGGCAACACCACCTCCAGCGCCGGCGGGTCGGTCGTCGGCGGCCCGTTCCCGTCGAACAACCCCCTGGCCGGATCGAGCGTCACCGGCAATCTGGCCGGCATCGCGGCCATGACGAGCGGTAGCGGCTCGGTCATGATCAACGCGGCGGGCAATGTGACGGGCCTCAGCGGCGACGGCATCGATGTGGTTGCTCAGGCCGGCAATGTGAGCATCGTCGCCTCGGGCAACGGGACCTCGCAGATTCAATCCAACTCGACGCTCGATACCGCGGGCATCCGCGTGTTCACCACCACCGGCAATGTCTCCATCATCACCGACCAGGGCGACAGCGTCGGGTCGCTGCATGGCGACGGCATCGACGTCACCTCCACCTCGGGCAACATCTTCGTCCACCTGCTGGATGGGGCGATCAACGCCAACACGGCCGGCGCCCTCGGCTCCAGCGGCCCGTCGTATCCGTTCCACGGGCCGTCCGGCGTGACCTCCTACCCCGGCATAAATATGAGTACCGGCGGCGCCGGGACCATCACCGTCATCTCGGACGACAATATCAACAATACCGGTCCCGGCGACGGCATCGACACCACCACTCTCAACGGCAACAACACCGTCACCGTCGACGCCCAGGTCAACAACACCCTCGGCAACGGCGTCGATGTCACGGCGACCGGCAATGGCGCGGCGGTGGTCAATCTCGGCAATGTGACGCTGGCGGCGACCGGCAACGTCACCAATTTCCTGGTCGACACCACCCAAGGCAATGGCGTGGTGGCTCAAAATACCGCTTTGACCGGCAACCAGACCGCCACGGTGAACATCACCGCGCCGGGCAATGTCACCGTCACGGCCGACACCGCAATGGCGGGCGTCGAAGCCCACACTTTCAGTTCCGGCTCATCCAGCGCCGCCACGGTCAATATGACGGGCGCCTCCGGCGGTACGATCTCGGTCGACGGCAACGCGACCTTCTCCGGCAATAACAACGTCGGTGTGGCGGCGCTCGCGCAAGGCGGCAACGCTACGGTGATCACCAACGCCGGCCGCACGGTCACGGCCGGCCTCCACTATGGCAACAACGACTTCGGCGTCGGCGTGCAGGCCTTCGGTGTCGGTGGCCAGGCGACGGTCACGCTGGGGGCCAATGACGTCATCACCGTTGGTTGTTCGACCAGCTTCGGCGGGGTCGGGGTCGCCAGCCTCGCATACGCCGGCAACGCCACGTTGACCGGCGGCAGTGGCGAGTCGATCACGGTCAATGGCAATTCCACCCTGTTCGGTGTCGTAGCTTTAGCCGGGACCAACGCGACGGTGACCCTTGGCAACACCTCCACGGGGGCCACCGGTATCACCGTCAACGGCAACACCACCGCCACGGACAGCGTTGGCGTTGAGGCTCAGACGACTGGCGGCGTCGCCAACATCACGATCGGCTCGACCCCGATCCGGGTCACCGGCGGCACGGGCATTCTCGGCAACGGCACGGCGGGCGTCAGCGTCACCACGGCCGGCAATGTGACCAGCGTCAATGGCATCGCCATCCGGACGTTCAGCGGCGGCAACACCACCATCGCGGTGAACGGCGGCACGACCAGCGGGGTCGGCAACGCCACCCTGCCGGTGATCCAGTTCACCAACACCAAGGCCAACACCACCACGATGGTGACCATTGGCTCCGGCGCGACGGTCGAGGCGATCGGCGGCAATGTCACCGGCCTGGCGATCGCGGCCGGCAACACCTCCAGCGTCGGCAGCGTCATCGTCAACGATAGCGGCACGCTGATCGGCGACGTGAACTTCGCCAGCCTGACGGGCAACGGCGCGGCGGGCAACGCGACGGTGGTCGGCAACATCTCCAATACGGCGATAAACGTGCTGAGCGGCGGGGTGTTCACCACCAGCGGGACCAGCACGCTCGGCAACGGCGCGTTCGGGCCCGGCAACAGCACGGTGGCCACCGATACGATCAGCACCGCCGGAACCGGCGTGATCAACACGATCGGCGCCACCACCTTCGCCTTCGGCAACCACACCACCAACACGATCAACAACGCCGGCACGATCCGGGTCGGCTCGGACGGCGGGGCCTCGACCCTGACGTTGTCGGCCGGCGGCGCGCCGATCACCCTGACCAACTCCGGCCTGCTCGACCTGTCGACCGGGGCGGCGGGAACCGACAACGTCTCTGGAACCACCACCGCCTTCACCGGCGTGGCCGGCGGGGTGATCGCCACCAAGGTCAACCTGGGCGGCCCGACCTCGGCGGCCAACACCCTGACCGTGGCCTCGACCACCGGGACCAACGCCATCCGGGTGATCGACGGCGGCGGCGCGCCGGGTGCGGTTCCGGTCTCCTCTGGCGGCATCGTGCTGGTGCGCACCGGCTCGGCGACCAGCAACGGGGCCACCTTCACCCTGGATCCGGGCTCGAGCGGCTACGCCACCTTCGGCCCGAACGCGGCCGGCCTGGTCAAGGGGGTCTTCCTCTACACCCTGGACAACACCGGCCAGAACGAAGTGCTGGTCAGCCAGGCTGGTCCTGGCGGCTTCGCCGCTCCGATCGTGGCCACGGCGGCGCAGGACATCTGGTATGCGACGACGCCCTGGCAGGAGCGCCAGGCGGACCTTCGCGACTCGGTGCTGTTGGCGCCGGGCTCGCTGGGCAGCTTCACGCCGGGGGTGTGGATCAAGGCGGTGGGGGCCTTCTCCGACCGGACCGACAAGATCGATCCGCCGGCCGGCTACACCTTCGACCTGGACTATCGCCAGGACACCTACGGGGTGATCGGCGGCATCGACGGAGCGACCAAGCTCGGCATGGGCGGGGTGGGCCTGATCGGGGTGGCCGGCGGCTACCTGAACTCGCAGGTGGACTTCAGCAACCATGTCGGGCTGGCCGACCAGAACTACGAAGGCGGCACGGCGAGCGTCTACGCCACCTACCTGCTCGACCAGTTCTATATCGACGGCCAGATCAAGGGCGACTTCCTGACCCTGCGCAGCCAGGGCAATGCGGGGCTGTCGCGCTCGATCCAGGTCAACACCTATGGCGGCGAGATCCAGAGCGGCTATCGCATCCCGTTCGGCCCGGGGGCGGTGGAGCCGATCGGGGTTGTGGCCTACGCCCAGACCACCATCGGGGCCGGCAACGTGCTGGGGACCACCCTGCGCTTCAACGACGAGGACAGCTTCCGCGGCGCCCTTGGGCTGCGCTACTCGATGCCGGTGGTCAGCAACGACCAGTACATGGTCAAGCTGGCGGTGCACGGCCAGGCCTGGGATGAGTTCGATGGCCGCAACCGCGCGGCGCTGATCTCGACCGGCCTGCCGGTGGCGGTCGAGGACAACTTCTCGGGTGTGTTCGGGGATGTGGGGGCGAGCCTGAACCTGTTCACCAAGGACGGCCACTCCTCGGCCTTCCTGAACGGGTCGTACGAGTTCAAGGACAACTACAACGAAGGCAAGGTGGCGATCGGCTACCGCTACCAGTGGGGCGCGCCGCCACCGCCTCCGCCGCCACCCCCGCCGCCCCCGCCGCCGCCTCCCCCACCGCCGCCACCGCCGCCGCCGCCACCCCCGCCGCCTCCGGCGCCCGTGGCCAAGGACTTCGTGGTCTACTTCCCGTTCGATCAGTACGTGCTGACCCCGGAAGCCCAGCAGGTGGTGCAACAGGCGGCGGACTACGCCAAGTCGGGCAACGCCACCACCATCACCGTGGTCGGCCACACCGATACCTCCGGCGGCTTCGCCTACAACATGCGGCTGTCGGAACGTCGGGCCAAGGCGACGGCCGATGCGCTGGTCAACCAGGGCGTCAACCAGACCACGCTGAAGGTCGACTGGAAGGGCAAGACCGACCTGGCCGTCCAGACCCCCGACGGGGTCAAGGAGCCGCTCAACAGGCGCTCGACCATCTCGATCAACTTCTGATCGATCGAGACGGCAGCTCCAATCTAAAGCGCGGGCCGGTCGCAAGACCGGCCCGCTTCCTTGTGGCCCCGGGCTCGGCGAGGCAAGGCCGACCCCGAAGGCGCGCAGCGCGTCATCGTCCGCCGAATTTCACCACGAAGGACACGAAGGACACGAAGATCACCAGGGGGCCTGCGCGGACTGGCGCTTTTCTTCTTCGTGACCTTGGTGACCTTGGTGTCCTTCGTGGTCGGATACTGACGACCGTCTGACCGCCAAGTTCGCCAAGTTCGCCAAGGACGCCAAGGGCGTTTGCGCGGGCGGCGGGTATCGATCGCGCGCCCAAGGCGCGCTTTCAAAGCAAGAGACCCAGAGGCCGCTGCGGTTCTTCTTGGCGTCCCTTGCGGCCATGCTGGCGAAACCGCGCGATCCTGTTAGAGATTGCCCGCGGCGACGGGCTTTATCGCCCGAGACGCGCAACCAATCCCGCCCGACGAGGACCAGCGTTCATGCAACCAGCCATCGCCGTCGCCGCCGCCTTGACCGCGTTCGCAGCCGGCTCCGCCCTGGCTCAGACACCGGCGTCATCTGGGGCCATGCCCGGCTTTCCGGGATATGGCCATCCGGCGATTGGGCCGGCCGACTGCCGGGTGCTGAGTCCAAGCCAGGCCCAATGCGTCATTCCCGCACGCACCGCGGGCCGCTACGTCGTCGATGCGGCAGGCACATCGACCGCGACCGGCGCCGGCGCGGTCCAGGCCATCATCATCGGCGGCCGGACCTGGACCTGCGCCCAGGCGGTCAACCGTGCGCCCTGGGCGTCCGGGCCCAGAACCTTCCATGTCCAATGCATGGTCACCGTCCTGACCGACGAGCCGCTCACGGTGACTACGCTCTACCGCGACGAAAAGGCCACCAAGGACCCCAAGGGCCCCGTCC
This sequence comes from Caulobacteraceae bacterium, assembly GCA_965277425.1. GTDB lineage: Bacteria > Pseudomonadota > Alphaproteobacteria > Caulobacterales > Caulobacteraceae > Poindextera. Next base: position 380,467 of record CBDICR010000005.1, on the reverse strand, counting down.
TGACCGTTCAGCCGGTTGCCTGGAATGGCGTCATCGACGTCCACGTCATCGGCGCGAAATAGCGCCGCGGATCTAGCCGAGACGGTCGGCGGTCTCGATCAAGGCCTGCAAGGCGCTGACGATATGATAGGCGCTGGAAGCCGGCGCCGGGCCGTCGCGCCAGGCGCCGCTCGCCAGCCGGGCGTCTCTCCAGGTTCCGGGCACGGGAACCTCCAGATAGGCGCCGAGCGCGCCGGCGGCCTGCAGGGCGGTCGCCAGTCGCGGCGCGCCATCGGCGCACGGCGTCAGTGCGGCCTTCAATCGCTCGGTCTGCGGCCAAAGCCGGGCCTCGGCGCTCTTCACCGCCCCACCCGGCCAGATCGCGTCGATGGCGAAGCCGGCGGCGTCGACGCCGTGGCGTTCGCCATAGGCGGCGAGCGCCCAGGCCGTCGATGAGCGGTCGAGCCCGCCGGCCCGGTGCAGCCGGTCGAGCAGCCAGGCCCATTCGAACTGATGGCCGGGTGCGAGGCCGCCGGACGCCACGGGCCGCCAGGCCGCGTCGAACTCTTCGGGAACGTGATGGTCCGGAGCGACCAGCAGGCGCGCCATGAACAGGTCCGCCATGCGTTCGGCCCGGGCCAGGTCGATCGCCTCGCCGGTGGCGGCATGCAGGGTCAAAAACGCCTCCAGCAGATGCATATGCGGGTTTTGCCGGCCGGCGTGAGGCTCGGTCTGGCCATCGAAAAAGCCGCCGATCGGGTCCGACCAGCTTGTCTCGAGCGACTCGCAGGTTGCCTGGGCCGCGGCGATGAAGTCCGCCCGGCCGAGCGCCCGCCCGGCCTCGGCGAGGCCGAAAATGACGAAGGCCTGGGTATAAAGATTGCTTCGGCCATCGGCGGGGCCGCCGTCGACGTCGAAGCTGTAGATCCAATGCCCCGCCGCCGATCGGCCCCGCGCAAGCAGGGCCTCGCCCGCCGCGCTGACGCGTTCGCGCCAGGGGCCGGTCCAGCCAAGCCGTTCCCCGGCGCAGAAAACGAACATCTGCCGCGCCTGCACCAGCGTCCGCCGCGGCGCCGGCAGGGGCTCGCCCGCCAGTGTCAAAGCCTCGACGAACTGGCCTGTTCGCTCATCGAATCCGGCCTGGCTCCATAGCGGCAGCATCGCGTCCAGCAGCCAGCGCCTGCCGGTCGCCGCCGCCTGGGCAAGGGAGGCTTGCATCGGCGGACCCCGAGGCTAGCCGGCGTCCGGACCGCGAGCGGCCGCGTGCGCGGCCGCCGCGCGGACCTCCTGGGCGCGGGCGCGGGGGACCACGAGCACGGCCTCCCGGGTCGCCACGATCACCAAGTCCTTCACGCCGATCGCCGCGACCGTAGGGCCGTCCGACCAGATCAGGCTGCTGGCGGCGTCAATCAGGTTCACATCGCCGCGCACGGCGTTGTCCGCGCCGTCGAGCCTCGAGAGCCGCCAGACCTCGTTCCAGGCGCCGACATCCGCCCATTCGAACTCGCAGCTCGCCACCGCCGCGCGCGCCGTGCGCTCCATCACCGCCCGGTCGATCGACTCGGCCGGGCAGGCGTGGAACCGCGCCTCGTCGAGCTCGACAAGCTGGCCCCCGCCGCGCGCCGGCAGTGCGGCCAGGGCGGCTTCGGCGATGTCCGGCCGCGCCGCTTTCAGTTCGTCGAGCAGCAGGCCTGGCGAGAACAGGAAGATGCCGGCGTTCCAGCTGTGCTCGCCGCCGGCGACGAAGCCCTGGGCGGTGGAGAGGTCCGGTTTTTCGACAAAGCGATCGACGGCGTGAAGCCCCTCCGCCAGCCGCGCGCCGCGCTTGATATAGCCATAGCCCGTCTCTGGCCGGCTCGGCGCGACACCGAAGGTCACGATCCATTCGCCGGCGATGGCGGCGGCGCGCCGGACCGTATGGCGAAATTCCGCTTCGTCGGCGATCAGGTGATCGGCCGAGAGCAGCAGAACCAACGCGTCGGGCCAGCGCTCCGCCGCCAGCCTCGCGGCGATCGCGGCGATCGGCGCCGTGCCCCGGCCGCAAGGCTCCAGCACCAGAAGCGACGCATCGGCTCCGATCGATGTCATCTGGGTTTCGACCAGGGTCCGGTGCGCGCGCCCGCAGACGATCGCCGGCGCGAGGAAGCCGTCCCCGCCTGCCTCGGCGACGCGCCTCACCGTCGCCTGGAAAAGGCTCTCGTCCGAAAAAAGCGCATGAAACGGCTTGGGCGCGGCCTGCGTGGAGACGGGCCAGAGCCGGGTTCCGGCGCCGCCGCAAAGGATGACGGGCAGGATCGGCCGCACCGCGCCGCTCACCGTTCAACCCCGCCCGCCGGGCCTTGGCGAAAACCGCGTCTGGCCGAAAAGGGTTTGCGCGCCTGGGACTTGCCGCCACCCTTGGCCTTCACCGTAATCTCCTTGAGCTTCAGGGTCTGGAGCATCGAAAGGCTCTGGCCTGGCGCGCCCTTCTCCGGATCGGCGAAGGCGCGGCCATAGGCCTTGATGCGGTCCTCGACGGACCCCAGGAAGTCGCCCTCCCAGTCGCTGAGCTTTGCGCCGGTCAGGGCCGCGGCGCGGCGGGCGCGCTTGAGTGCATTCAGGGCGGCGCGCTTGGCTTGATCGCGGGCGTCTGGACGCGATCGCTTCATAGGCCCCCGATCGCCGACAGATAGAGGTCGACCAGGGCCTCCTCCTCCTGACGCTTGGCCTTGTCCTGCTTGCGCAGGCGCACGACCTTGCGCAGGATCTTGACGTCGAACCCTTCGCCCTTGGCCTCGAGATAGACCTCCTTGAGGTCGCCCGAGATCGCCGCCTTGTCCTCCTCGAGCCGCTCGATGCGCTCGACCAGGGTCTTCAGCCGCCCTTGAGCGGTGCTGTTCAATACATCGATCGAAGAAGAATCGTCGGCCATGACCAGGAACGCTCACAAGCTTGAGGGCAAAATCGCCGCTGACCCTAACGGCCGGCGCGCGCTTGGCCAAGAGCGCTTGACGGTGAACCTTCGCCCGCGGTCGCGCGTCTAGCCCTGGCGGGCCTTGAAGCGCGGATTGGTCTTGTTGATGATGTAGACGCGGCCCTTGCGGCGCACGAGCTTGCAGTCGCGATGGCGGGTCTTCAGCGACTTAAGCGAACTTCTGACCTTCATGGCGCAAGTCTCGTTAGGAGCAGGGGCGATTGAAATGAGCGCGCGCATATAGGTTGAAGGCTTTGAAAAGTCAAACTTCGCCTGCGTTTGGGTGGCTGAAAAGACTCCAGATCCAGACGCGGCCTTGAATGCGCCGCCGACCCTGGGCAAGCTCGGCGAATGCACCGTCGCGCCCTTCTCGCCGCCAGCCTCGCCGTCCTCCTCGGGCCGGCCAGCTTCGCCGCCCAGAGCGCCGGGCCGATCGACGAGGCGGGATTCGAAGCCTGGAAGGCGGACTTCATCGAGCGGGCGGCGCTCGGCGGCCTTCCGCGCGGAATTCTGACCCGCGAGTTCGAGGGCCTGACGCTCGATCCGAAGGTGGTGGCGCTGGACAGCCAGCAGCCTGAGTTTTCCCGCCCCATCGGCGACTATATCGCCGGACTGACCTCGGCCGGACGGGTGACGGCGGGCAAGGCCCGTCGCGCCGGGGCGCCCTGGCTCTCCGGCATCGAGACTCAATACGGAACGCCGCCGGAGATTCTGGTCAGCATCTGGTCGGTGGAGTCGTCGTTCGGGGCCATGCAAGGCGGCTTCGACGTGCTGCGCTCGGTGGCCAGCCTTGCGGCGGACGGGCGCCGGCGCGACTGGGCCGAACAGCAGATCGGCGCCCTGATCCAGATCATCGCTTCGGGCGAGGCCGCCCGCCCGCAGCTGAAGGGCTCCTGGGCCGGCGCCATGGGCCAGACCCAGCTTGAGCCCACCGCCTATCTCGAAGACGCCGTCGACGTGAGCGGCGCCGGACGTCCGGATGTCTGGGGTTCGTCCCAGGACGCCCTCGCCTCGGCCGCCAATCTGCTGGCCAAGGCCGGCTGGCTGCGCGGCCAGGCCTGGCAACGCGAGGCGCGCCTGCCGGCGAGCTTCGACTACGGTCTTGCCGAAGGCCCGCCGAGACCCACAGCCGCCTGGTCAGAACTCGGCGTCAGGCCGGCGGTCGGCGCGTCCTTTGGCGACCATGCCCCGGAGGCGGTGCTGCTGTTGCCGGCCGGCGCCGGCGGACCGGCCTTCCTGGCCTATCCGAACCATTTCATCATCCGCAAATACAATAATTCCCTGGCCTATGCCCTGGGCGTCGGCCTGCTGGCCGATCAGATCGCCGGGCGGTCGGGCGTGGTCGCGGACTGGCCGCACGACCTGCCGCTGTCCATCGCCGATCGGGTGGGCGCCCAGGCCGCGCTGACCCGATTGGGCTTCGACGCGGGAACCGCAGACGGTCAGGTGGGCCTGAAGACCCGCATAGCGCTCCGCGCCTGGCAAAAATCGAAGGGCCTGCCGGCCGACGGCTATCTGACCCCGCACCTGGCCGGTCAGCTGGTGGCGGAAGCCGCCAGCCGCTGACGGATCAAGGCGCTGTTTCGCAAACGCGGAATTAAGCATTAACGCCGACCATCCGTCTCAAGCGGCGGCGGGGACCAGGCCTTGTTTCAGATTATCGGCATCGTGCTTCTGTTCGCCATGGTGTTCGGCAGCTTCATCATCTCCGGCGGCAAGATCGCCGTGGTGCTCGAGGCGCTGCCGCACGAGCTGATGGCGATCGGCGGCGCGGGCGCGGCGGCCTTCCTGATCTCCAACTCGATGACCACCATCAAGGCCACCGGCGGCGGCCTGGCCAAGGCGTTCAAGGGGCCGAAGTGGAAGGCGCAGGACTATAAGGACCTGCTCAGCCTGCTCTTTCTTTTGACCAAGACCATGAAGTCCAAGGGCGTCATCGCCCTGGAAAGCCATATCGAGAAGCCGGGCGAGAGCACGATCTTCTCGCGCTATCCCAATCTGATGAAGGACCACTTCGCCATCGACTTCATCTGCGACACCCTGCGCATGATGACGATGAACCTGGAGGATCCGCACCAGGTCGAGGACGCGATGGAAAAACAGCTGGAAAAGCACCATCACGAAGCGCTCGCGCCCAGCCACGCGCTGTCGAGCCTGGCCGACGCCCTGCCGGCCTTGGGTATCGTCGCGGCGGTTCTGGGCGTCATCAAGACCATGGGCGCGATCACCGAACCGCCGGAAATCCTCGGCATGATGATCGGCGGCGCGCTGGTCGGCACCTTCCTTGGGGTTTTCCTGGCCTATGGCATGGTTGGGCCGATGGCGGCGCGGATGAAGGATGTCACGGAGGAAGAAAGCGCCTTCTATCGAATCATCCAGTCGGTGCTGGTCGCCCATCTGCACGGCAATGCCGCACAGATCTCGGTCGAGATCGGCCGCGGGAGCGTGCCTTCGCCCTCGCAACCGAGCTTCCTGGAGCTTGAGGAGACCCTCGGCGCCATCCCGGCGGAAGGCTAGGCCGTGAGTTTGATCACGCCGTTGTGAACTTGGCGCTTGCCCTTCGCTCATATGACGGCATAATCAGCTTCAGCGCATGCGAGGCGTCGCTACGGGTTCCGGCTGTCAAAAGCCGTTGGTCGTAGAGACGGCTTGCCGACCGGCGCAGCAACCTCCTTCTAGGGGACCAGGGACAATGACCTCCGAAGTTCTTCGTAAGATCCTCGTCGCCGGCGCCGCCGTCGCCGCTCTTTCCGTCGTGGCCTGCAAGGGCTCGGCCAACAACACCGACGCCGCGACCGCTTCGGCTGAAGCCGCCGCGTCTGACGCGTCGGCCGCCGCCTCCAGCGCCATGGCCGCGTCTTCGGCCGCGTCTGACGCCGCGATGGCCGCGTCCGGCGCCGCAATGGCCGCTTCTTCGGCCGCCGCCAGCGCCGCCATGCCGGCGAATCAATAAGTTTCGCGTCTATCGCGACTCTGTAGCGGAGGGCCGTCCCCACGGGGGCGGCCCTTCTTGCGTTCAGGCTCGAGCCGGCGTTCGGTCCGGCGATGAACAACCCGCCCGCCACGCCTGAAGACTCGCCCGTGGCCTGGGACGCCAGCGGTGCGCCGCGCTCGCCGCGATTCGACGACGTCTACTATTCCAGCGCCGGCGGCCTCGCCGAGGCGCGTTTGGTCTTCCTCGATGGATGCGGCCTGCCCGCGGCCTGGGCCGGACGGTGCAGGTTCGTCGTCGGTGAGCTGGGCTTCGGGACCGGGCTGAATATCCTGGCGCTCATGGATCTGTGGCGACGCACGCGCGAACCCGACGCCCATCTGCATGTCTTCTCGGTCGAGGCCTTCCCGATGCCGGCCGGGGACGCTCGCCGCGCCCTCGCGCCCTGGCCTGAACTCGCCGACCTGGCCGACGGGCTCCTGACGCGATGGCCGAGACGCGCGCGCGGATTTCATCGCCTTGATCTCGCTGGGCTCGGCGTGACGCTGGATCTGGCGGTGATGGATGCGGCCGAGGCGCTGAACGCCTGGACCGGCCAGGCCGACGCCTGGTTCCTCGACGGCTTCTCGCCATCGCGAAATCCGCAGATGTGGTCGCAAGCGGTCCTGGCCGGCGTCGCGCGCCATTCGGCGCCGGGCGCGCGCCTCGCCACCTTCACGGTCGCCGGCGCGGTCCGGCGGGGCCTCGAAGCCCAGGGTTTTCAGGTTGAGAAGAAACCAGGCTTCGCCGCCAAGCGCGAGCGGCTGGAGGCGCGGCATGGGATCGTGGGACCGCGACCCCCGCCAAGGGCTTCGACGCGGGTGGCGATCGTCGGCGGCGGCATCGCCGGCGCATCGCTGGCCCGCGCCTTCCGGGCGCTGGGCGTGCGGCCGTTGCTGGTGGAGGCGTCCGCGCCCGGCGTGGGCGCGTCCGGCAATCTTGCCGCCCTGGCCATGCCGAGGCTCGACGCCGGCGGCGGGCCGATCGGGGCGCTCTACGCCCAGGCGCTGGCGCGCGCCGCCGACCTCTATGACCAGACGCCGGGCGCGGTCATCGCCGGCGGGGCCTGCCAGATCGAGGTCGGGCCGAAGGACGCCAGCCGGTTCGATCGCATCGCGCAAAGCGACCTGTTCGAGGCCGGCGCCGTCGAGCGCCTGACTCCGGAAGCGGTTTGCGCGCGCCTGGGCGCGCCGGACCCGGTCGCCGGCCTTGGCTTTCGCGACGCCCGCGTCGTCGAACCGAAAGCGGTGTTGGACGACTGGCTTCGAGGCGCCGACCACGTCATCGGCGCCGTCGCCGCGATCGAACCCGCCGGCGGGGCTTGGCGGCTCCTTGATCGCGGCGGCCGCGAGCTCGCCCGCGCCGACCTCGTCTGTCTGGCCTGCGGCCTTGACGCGGGCCGCCTGGCGCCAGAAGCGCCGCTTTCACCCTTGCGCGGCCAAGTCAGCATGGCCGCCATCGCGGCGCCGGCGGCGGTTATCGGCGCCGGCTACGCGATTCCAACGCGTCGGGGCGTGCTGTTCGGGGCGACCCATGACCGCGGCGATGCCGGCGGCGAGGTGCGGGCCGAGGATCACGGGCGAAATCTTGAGCTGTTGGCCTCGACCCTTCCCCAACTCGTCGGGCGGTTGGACGCGGCCGTTCTGGACGGGCGAGCGGGCGTGCGCGCGGTGACGCCGGACTTCCTGCCGCTGGCCGGGCCGCTCGATGCGGTGGGGCTCTTCATCCTTTCCGGCCTCGGGTCGCGCGGGTTTTGCGCTGCGCCGCTGCTGGGCGAGCACGTCGCGGCCCTGGCCCTCGGCGCGCCGTCGCCCTTGCCGGTCCCGCTCGCGGAAATCGTGCATCCGGAGCGATTCGCCCTGCGACGGAACCGCCGCCTTGCGCGTTCAAGGTTTCAGGTGGCCAGCCCCAGGTAAAATGCAAGGCGGCGACCATGTCAGCAGGGAAAGGAAACCCCGTGTCTCAACATACGACGGCCAGGCTCGCCCGAATTGCCGCATCGACCGCGATCCTGGTGGGCGCGGTTCTTTCGGCGCCCGTGGTTGGAGCCCAGCCGGCCTCCAGGAGCGGCGGCGAACAGTGCTTCTTTAGAAGCAACATCAACGGTTTCATCGCGCCCAACGATCACACGGTCTATATCCGCGTCGGCGTTCGCGACATCTATCGGTTGGACCTGATGAGCGACTGCACGGGCCTGTCCTTCCGTCAGGGGATCGGGCTTGAATCGACGCCGGGCGATCCGCAGATCTGCAGCGCCATCCAGGCGACCATCGTCTATCGCGACACCGGCATTCCCAACCGTTGCCCGGTCAGCGCGATCCACAAGCTGACCCCGGCCGAAATCGCCGCCCTGCCCAAGCGCGACCTGCCCTGACCCAACGGCGCCCTTGCGCGCGCCAACCGCGCCTGATCGGATAGGCCAAGCGATCAGGCCGGAAAGGCGCAGCCATGCTCAAGGTTCACCACCTCAATAATTCCCGTTCCCAGCGCATCCTGTGGATGTTGGAGGAGCTTGGCCTGGATTATGAGATCGTGTCGTATCAACGGGATGCGACCACCAACCTGGCGCCGCCGGAACTGCTTGCGGTGCACCCGCTCGGCAAGTCCCCGGTGATCGAGGACGGCGCGATCAAGATCGCCGAATCCGGCGCCATCGTCGACTATGTCATCGATCGCTACGGCAAGGGACGGCTGCAGCCCGATCCCAAGTCGGACGCCCATGTCGCCTATGACGAGTGGCTGCACTATGCCGAAGGCTCGGCCATGCTGCCCTTGATGATCAACCTCTATGTCATGCGCCTGGGCGAGGCGGCCGCGCCGCTGATGCCGCGCATCGAGAGCGAGATCGCCAACCATCTCGGCTATGTCTCCGGCGCGCTCGGCGATCAAGACTATCTGACGGGCGAGTTCTCCGGCGCCGACCTGCAGGTCAGTTTCGTGATGGAGGTGGCCAACGCCTTCGGCAAGCTGGCCGCCTATCCGAACCTTGCCGCCTACCTGGCTCGGCTGCACGCCCGGCCGGCGTTCAAGCGCTCGCTCGAAAAGGGCGGGGCCTACAATCTGGCCAGCTAGAGGCGCTCGCGAACTGGGCGTGCGGGCGGCTGCGGGTTAGGCCAGGATGGGGCGAGTGATTCGCTCGCCCCGAAGGAGGTCCAGGCCCTTGCCCGACAGCGGCGTTTCAGCCCGATCCTTCGCGCCGAAAGCCAAGACGCTGGACGGCAGGGTCGTGCTGGTCACCGGCGGCACCGGCTCGTTCGGCCGCCGCTTCGTGCATCGCGCCCTGGCCGAGCATGCGCCGAAAAAGCTGATCGTCTTCTCGCGCGACGAGCTGAAGCAGTACGACATGCAGGCCGAGCTGCGCGAGACCTTCCCGGCCGAGGCCTACGCCAAGATGCGCTTCTTCCTGGGCGACGTGCGCGACCGCGAGCGGCTGACGCTCGCCCTGCGCGGCGTCGATATCGTCATCCACGCCGCGGCCCTGAAGCAGGTGCCGGCGGCGGAATACAACCCGTCGGAATGTATCCACACCAATGTGCTCGGCGCCGAGAATGTGGTCTGGGCCAGCCTGGCCAACCGGGTGCGCCGCGTTGTGGCGCTGTCGACCGATAAGGCCTGCAACCCGATCAACCTCTATGGCGCGACCAAGCTGGCCTCGGACAAGACCTTCGTCGCCGCCAACAACCTGGCCGGCGATATCGGCACGCGGTTCGCCGTGGTGCGCTATGGCAATGTCGCCGGCTCGCGCGGATCGGTCGCGCCGCTGTTCCAGCGTCTGGTCGACCAGGGCGCCGCCGACCTGCCGATCACCGATCCACGCATGACGCGGTTCTGGATCTCGCTGGATCAGGGGGTCGATTTCGTGCTGTCGTCGATGGAGATGATGCGCGGCGGCGAAATCTTCGTGCCCAAGATCGGCTCGATGACCATGCCGCAGGTGGCCAGCGCCCTGGCGCCCGGTCTGCCGCAACGCACGGTCGGTATCCGCCCGGGCGAAAAGCTGCACGAGATGATGATCTCGGGCGACGACGCGCGCATGACCGTTGAGCTCCCCGATCGCTATGTGATCGAGCCGCAGTTCGTCGAATATACCCGCAAATCCTTCGCCGCCGATGGCGGCGAGCCGGTGGCCGACGGCTTCGTCTATTCCAGCGACACCAACGAAGAATGGCTGGACGCCGACGGCCTCAAGGCCCTGCTCGCCGGCCATGGCTGAGTTTCTTCCCTATGGCCGCCAGACCATCGAGGATGACGACGTCGCCGCGGTGGTCGCCGCGCTCAGGGCCGACTACCTGACAACCGGGCCCCGGGTCGAGGCGTTCGAGCAGGCCTTCGCCGAGACGGTGGGCGCGCGCCACGCCGCAGCCTGTTCCAGCGGCACCGCCGCCCTGCACCTGGCCATGCTGGCGCTCGATCTGAAGCCGGACGAGTCGGTGATCGTGCCGGCCATCACCTTCGCCGCCACCGCCAACTGCGCCCGCTACCAGGGCGCCGAGGTGGTGTTCGCCGACGTCGATCCCGATACCGGGCTGATGACGCCGCAGACCTTTCAAGCCGCGCTCGGTCGTCTCGAAGGCCGCCGGCTGGCGGCGGTTCTGCCGGTCCACCTGGCGGGCGCGACCGTCGATCTGCCGGGGATCAAACACCTGGCCGGCGATGCGCCGCTGGTCGAGGACGCCTGCCACGCCCTGGGCTCGACCATGAGCTTCGGCGCCATGGCCGAGCAGGTCGGCGATGGCCGCCACGGAACCATGGCCTGTTTCTCCTTCCACCCGGTCAAGACCATCACCACCGCCGAGGGCGGCATGGTGACGACCAACGATGCGGGCCTCGCCGAACGGCTGCGCCTTTTCCGCAGTCACGGGATTGTCCGCGACCCGGACCGGTTCCGCGATCCGCCGCCCATGCCGGAGCCCTGGCTCTATGAGATGCAGGCCCTGGGCTACAATTATCGCCTGCCGGACGTGCTCTGCGCGCTGGGCCTAAGCCAGCTCGCCAAGCTGCCGCGGTTCGCCCGTCGCCGGCGCGCGCTCACCATCCGCTACTGGACTCTGCTGGCGCGGCTGTCGCCGGTGGTGCGCGCCATCGCGCCGCCGCCGGGCTGCGATCCGGCCCTGCATCTCTTCATCGTGCTGATCGATTTCGCCGCCGCCGGCCTCAGCCGCGCCGAGGTCATGGCCGGCCTGGCCGCCCGCGGCGTCGGCAGCCAGGTCCACTACATTCCGGTTCATCGCCAGCCCTATTATCGGGACCTGTACGGCGACCTCGACCTGCCGGGCGCCGACGCCTACTACGCCCGCTGCCTCAGTCTGCCGCTCTTTCCGGAGATGGCGGACTCAGATCCCGACCGGGTGGTTGAGGCCTTGGCCGAGGTGCTGGGCCTGGACTGACGTTTCCTTCTCCCGCAAGGGGGGTTAGACCGCCTCTTCCAGCATACCGTCCAGGCCCTGTTCGCGGACCTTGCGGTAGAGGGTCGAGCGGCCGATGCCGAGGCGGCGGGCGACTTCGCTCATGTGGCCGGAATAGATCTCGATGGCCAGCTGGATCAGGTCGCGTTCGATATCCTCCAGCGTGCGCAGATGGCCGCGTTCGTCGAGGATGCGCACCGGCGAATCCGTCGGCAGCTCGTCCATCAGCTCCTGGACGCTGGGCGTCGGAGCGCCGGCGTGGATCTCCGGCGCGGGGGCGTTGAGGCCGGATATGGCCGGGAAGTCGTAGGGCTGCAGATAGGGCGCGTCCGACAGCACGATGGCGCGATAGATGGCGTTTTCCAGCTGGCGCACATTGCCGGGCCATTCGTGCGCCTGCAGCAGGGCCATGGTCTCGGCCGTGGCGCCCTGCACCCGCTTGCCCTCCTCGACATTGAAGCGGCGGATGAAGTGCTCGGTCAGGGCCGCAATGTCCTCGCGGCGAGCCCGCAGCGGCGGCAGCTCGATGGGGAAGACGTTCAGGCGATAATAGAGGTCTTCGCGGAAGCGGCCTTCCGCCACCTGCTGGGCGAGGTCGCGATTGGTCGCCGAGATGATGCGCACATCGACGCGCTGGGAGCGTTTGGAGCCGATCGGGTCGATCTCGCTCTCCTGCAGGGCGCGCAGCAGCTTGACCTGCATGTCCAGCGGCAATTCGCCGATCTCGTCGAGGAAGAGAACCCCGCCATTGGCCTCCTGGAACTTGCCCAAATGCTTGTCGGTGGCGCCGGTGAAGCTGCCCTTTTCGTGACCGAACAGGATGGATTCGACCAGGTTCTCCGGGATGGCGCCACAGTTGACGGTGACCATCGGCTTGCCGGCCCGATCCGAGCCGCCGTGCACGGCGCGCGCGATCTGCTCCTTGCCGACGCCGCTTTCGCCCAGCAGCAGGATGGGGATGTTCGACTTGGCCGCCCGCTCGCCCAGCCGCATGACCACCGACATGGCCGGCGAGGCGCCGATCAGCTCGGAAAAGGTGATGCGGCCGCCGGCGCGCTTCTTCAGGCGATCGACCTCGCCCTTCAGGTCGCCCATCTGCAGGGCGTTGCGGATCGAGACCATGATCCGCTCCGGCGAAGCCGGCTTGACGAAGAAGTCCTGCGCGCCCGCCTGCATGGCCTGCACAACGGTGTCGATGCCGCCGGTCGCGGTCAGCACCACCACCGGCTGGTTGAAGCCGCGCGAACGCAGCTCCTTCAAGGCGCCCAGGCCGCCGAGGCCCGGCATGTTCAGGTCGAGCATGATGGCGTCGGCCGCAGCCCCGCCTACCAGCCGGTCGATCGCCTGTTCGCCCGTCTCGGCATGGGCCACAGCCAGGCCCTCGCGCTCCAGAACGGCCTGGATCAGCCGCCGCTGGGTCGGATCGTCGTCAACGACGAGAACCGTCTTGGCCATTGAGTCACTCATCCACCGAGAAATCGCCGCGCCTTGTTCGGGACGGCTGATCGTTGCGGTCGTTTTAACCGCCGCAGGTAAAGGCGGGGTTTCGCAGAGCTGAGCGGGAGGTTAACGGCGCCCGGCGCCGCTAGGCTTTCAATTGCGGGGCGGCGGCTGGCGCGGCATAGGTTTTCCATGACCTCACATACGAAACCCGAGGCCTCCAGCGAGGCGCTTCCCGAATGGCGGCTGGACGATCTCTTCGCTAGCCGCGACGATCCTCGCATCGAGGCGACCCTGGTCGAAGCGGTCTCGACGAGCGACGCCCTCGTGCGGCTGAAGGGAAAATTCGTCGCCGCCCGCACAGAGCCCAAACAGTTGGGGCGGTTGCTGGCCGAGGGGGTCGACCTCTACGAACAGGCGACGAACCGGCTCTGGGCGGTCGGCGCCTATGCGTCCCTGGCGACCTCGACCGCGCGCGACGATCCGGCCTGGGCCAAGTTCGAGTCCGACATCCGCGGCCGCTCGGCCGAGATCGGCGCGCAGAGCCTGTTCTTCACGCTCGAGCTGAACGAACTGGAGGAGTCGGAGATCGAAGCCGCCCTCGCCGCTGACCCACAGGCGGAGCGCTGGCGTCCGTGGCTACGTCGGGTGCGGCTTAGCCGGCCGCACGAGCTTTCCGCCGATCTCGAGCGGCTGCTGGTCGATCGCGCGCCCGCGGTGGCCAATTGGAGCCGGCTCTACGACGAGACCTTGAGCCGGCTGGTGGTGCGCGCCGGACGCGAAAACCTGACCCTGGCCGAGGCGCTGAACCGGCTGTCGGATCCAGACGGGGCGCGGCGCAAGCAAGCGGCCGGCGCCCTGGCCAGGGCGCTCGAGGCGCAGACACCGATCCTCGGTCTGGCGCTGAACACCATCGCCGCGGAAAAACGGGTGGAGGATCGGTGGCGCAAGCTCGCCAATCCCGCCGCTTCGCGCCACCTGGCCAATGAGGTCGACGCCCAGTCCGTGGACGCGCTCGAAGCAGCGGTGGTGGAGCATTACCCCTCCATCTCGCACCGCTACTACGCCCTGAAGGCCAGGCTGATGGGCCGGACCCATCTGGACTATTGGGATCGCAACGCGCCGCTCGACGCCGCGGCGCCGCGCCGCTACGGCTGGGACGAGGCCAAGGTCATCGTGCTGGACGCCTACGCCTCGCTGGCGCCGGCCTTCGCCGACCGGGCGCGGGTCTTTTTCGAACAGCCCTGGATCGACGCCAGGCCTAGGCCCGGCAAATCGTCCGGCGCCTATTCGCATCCGGTGACGGCCGACCGGCACCCTTACGTCTTCCTCAACTATATGGGCGAGCGGCGCGACGTGCTGACCCTGGCGCACGAGCTTGGCCATGCGGTGCATCAGACCCTGGCCGCGCCGCTGGGCACGCTCTTGGCGGACACGCCGCTGACGCTGGCCGAGACCGCGTCCATCTTCGGCGAGGGCCTGGTGTTCGAGCGGCTGCTGGCCGAGGCCGCGCCCGCCGATCGCCGCGCGCTGCTGGCCGGCAAGATCGAGGACGGCCTGAACACCATTGTGCGGCAGATCGCCTTCCACCGCTTCGAGACCCGTTTTCACGACGCGCGAGCGCAAGGCGAACTCTCGGCCGAGCACATCGGCGGCCTGTGGCTGGAGGTCATGGGGGAAAGCCTCGGCCCGGCGGTGAAGCTGAACCCCGGCTATGAGGTCTATTGGGCCTATGTCAGCCACTTCGTGCACGCGCCCTTCTATGTCTATGCCTATGCCTTCGGAAACCTGCTGGTCGAGGCCTTGGCCGAGGCGCGCCGGCGGGACCCGGAGGGCTTCGCGCCGCTTTACGAGGATTTGCTGGCGGCGGGCGGCGCGCGCACCTATGTCGAGGCCTTGAGGCCGTTCGGCCTCGATCCGAGGCAAAAGGCGTTTTGGGAGTCCGGCTGCACGCGGTTGGAGCGGCTGGTGGACGAATTCGAAGGGCTCGTTTGAGCCGGGGCTGGTCTTAAGGCCGCTCGGCGACGCCGGGTTGGCGGAAAACCTATTGAAGCGCGGGCTTTCTTTGAAAGCGCGTCGCGTATTTGGACTTTGAGGATTTGGAATGCCCGACGATCAATCGGCCGCGCCGAACTGGAACGAGCCTGGCGAAGCGCCGCTGGCGGTGTTCGAGGGGGCCGAGCCGCCCGCCCCGAAATGGTTCGACCGGGCGATCGCCCAGGAGCCCGAGCGGTCCTTCGTCGAGGTGCTGGGCGCCAAGATCGAGCTCCTGGCCTGGGGCGAGCGCGGCAAGCCGGGCCTGATCCTGGTGCACGGCAACAGCGCCCACGCCGACTGGTGGAGCTTCATCGCGCCCTATCTGGCGGACGACTACCGGGTGGCGGCGGTTTCGCTTTCGGGCATGGGAGCCTCGGACTGGCGCGAGGACTATTCGTTCGAGACCTTCGCCCAGGAGGTCCGCGGCGGCGCGCAGGCGGCGGGTCTCTATGACGCGCCGGCCAAGCCGATCTTCATCGGCCACTCCTTCGGCGGCAGCCAGGTCTTCTACGCTGCGCGCAAATATCCTGAGTGGATGCGCGGCGCCATCCTGGTCGACACCGGCTTCGGCGGCCCGCCGCCGGCGACCGAAGGCTTTCGCCAGCCGCAGATGCGCACCTCGCCCAACCGGGTCTATCCGACTCTGGAGGCGGCGCTGGCGCGCTTTCGTTTCATGCCCGCCCAAGGCTGCACGAACACCTTCATCGCCGATTTCATCGCGCGGCGCTCCTTGAAGCGAGCCCCGCTTGAGGGCGGCGGCGACGGCTGGACCTGGCGATTCGACCCGCAGCTCTGGTCGAAGCTGGACCGGACCGCCATGAGTTCGCTGGCGCTGGAAGACAGCGCAACGCCGCTGGTGCATATTTTCGGCGAGAATTCGAAGGTGATGGGCCGCTTCCAGCACGGCGATCCGGACGGCCTGCTCAAGGGGATCAGCAAGGTGATCATCCCCGATTCCGAGCATCACATCATGGTCGATCAGCCCCTGGCCCTGGTCTCGGCGATCCGGGCGCTGCTGATCGGCTGGCCGTAACGCCGCCCAGGCGCGCCGGACAGCCTCCGCCGCCTTGAGCGCCGGCCCGCATTAGTATAGTCGCCCTCATCGAACACGTCAGCGTGAGAGGGATGCGCATGGCCGAGCCGGCTTCAGACTATCATCGCGGCGAGCAGGACATCCACGAGCAGAGGACCACCTTCCACTCGGTGATGATCGCGACCAAGTGGGCGACGCTGCACCTGGCCGTGCTGGTCCTGTTTCTGACGCTCTGGTTCTGCACCGGCGCGGGCTTTTTCGAGGCGCTGATCGCCGGCCTGCTCCTGTCCGCGGTGGGAATCTTCGCCCTTCGCGAGCGGCCGTCCACGCATTGACGATCCCGCCCGCGCCGGCGGCTGGAGAGATTTGAACCGTATGGGCGCGCGCCTCGCCATCACCAGGGAACACCGGCACGGCGAGGCCCGCGTCGCGGCGACCGCCGATACGGTGAAAAAACTTGTCGGGCTCGGCCTTGTGGTCACGGTGGAGACCCGCGCCGGGCTCGCCGCATCGATTCCGGATGCGGACTACAGCGCGGCAGGCGCGGAGATCGCTCCGACCGCCCAGGCCGCGCTCGAAAGCGCCGACATCGTGCTGAAGGTGGGCGCCCCCGCTCAGGACGAAGTCGCGGCGCTCAAACGCGGCGCGATCCTGGTCGGCCTGCTCGACCCCTACGCCGAAAGGCCCCTGCTGGAGGCTCTGGCGGCGGCGGGCGTTTCAGCCTTCGCCATGGAGTTCGTCCCGCGCATCACCCGCGCGCAAGCCATGGACGCCTTGTCCAGCCAGGCCAATCTCGCCGGCTATCGGGCGGTGATCGAGGCCGCGGCGGTCTATGGCCGCGCCTTTCCGATGATGATGACGGCGGCGGGCACGGTCGCGCCGGCCAAGGTCTTCGTCATGGGCGCCGGCGTGGCCGGCCTGCAGGCCGTGGCCACGGCCAGGCGGCTTGGGGCGGTGGTCACGGCGACCGACGTGCGCCCGGCGGTCAAGGAACAGGTCGAAAGCCTGGGCGCCAAGTTCATCGCGGTCGAGGACGAGGAGTTCAAGGCGGCGGAGACGGCGGAAGGCTACGCCAAGGAGATGAGCGCCGAATACCAGGCCAAGCAGGCCGCGCTGATTTCCGACCACATCAAAAAACAGGACATCGTCATCACCACCGCCCTGATCCCCGGCCGGCCGGCGCCTAAGCTGGTCTCGGCCGAGCAGCGCGCCTCGATGAAGCCGGGCTCGGTCCTGGTCGACCTGGCCGTGGAGCGGGGCGGCAATGTCGCCGGCGCCAAGCCCGACCAGATCGCCGACATCGGCGGGGTGAAGATCATCGGCTACACCAACCTGCCGGCCCGCATTCCCGCCGACGCCTCCAATCTCTACGCCCGCAACCTCGTCGCCTTTGTGGGCCTTTTGGTGAACGCCGAGGGCGCTCTGGCGCCCGACCTGGAGGATGAGATCCTAAAAGGCTCGATGCTCACCCACGACGGCGCCATCACCCATCCGGCCTTCAAGGGGACCTGACCATGGATGTCGTCGACCCCACCGTCTTCCGCCTGGCCATCTTCGTGCTGGCCATCTTCGTCGGCTATTACGTGGTCTGGAGCGTGACGCCGGCCCTGCATACGCCGCTGATGGCCGTCACCAACGCCATCTCCTCGGTGATCATCGTCGGCGCCCTCTTGGCCGCCGCCGCCCACGGGACGGGGCACATGGTCTGGATCTCCAAGGGCGCCGGCGCCGTGGCCGCGGGCCTGGCCTCGGTCAACATCTTCGGCGGCTTTCTGGTCACCCAGCGCATGCTCGGCATGTACCGCAAGAAGGACCGGGCGACGTGAGCGCCAACCTCGCCGCCATCGCCTATATCGTCTCGGGCGTCCTCTTCATCCTGGCCCTGCGCGGGCTGTCCAGCCCGGTGACCAGCCGGCGCGGCAATCAGCTCGGCATGATCGGCATGGCGATCGCGGTCGCCACCACCCTGCTCACCCTGTGGAAGGGCGGGGCGCTGGACGCGACCACCCTGATCCTGATCTGCGGCGGCGTCGCCATTGGCGGCAGCGTCGGCGCTGTCATTGCGCGCCGCGTGCAGATGACAGCCATGCCGCAGCTGGTGGCCGCCTTCCACTCGCTGGTGGGCCTGGCGGCTTGCCTGGTGGCCGCAGCGGCCCTCTACACCCCGTCGGCCTATGGCATCGCCGTGGCCCATGGCGTCAAGCTGGAAAGCCTGATCGAGCTCTCCATCGGCGCCGCCATCGGCGCGGTGACCTTCACCGGCTCGCTGATCGCCTTCGCCAAGCTGAACGGCAATATGAGCGGCGCGCCGATCATCCTGCCGGCGCGGCACCTGCTCAACATCGCCATCGCCGCCGGCGTGGTGGCGCTGATCGTCATCCTGGCCATCAGCGGCGGCGAGGCGAAATGGGCCTTTTGGGGCGTCTTCGCCGTGGCCGTGATCGCCGGCGTCACCCTGATCGTGCCCATCGGCGGCGCCGACATGCCGGTCGTGGTCTCGATGCTGAATTCCTATTCCGGCTGGGCGGCGGCGGCGCTGGGCTTCACGCTGGAGAATGTCACCCTGATCATCACCGGCGCCCTGGTCGGCTCGTCGGGGGCGATCCTCAGCTACATCATGTGCAAGGGCATGAACCGCTCCTTCATCTCGGTGATCCTGGGCGGCTTCGGCGGCGAGGTCGCGGCGGCGGGCGCGGCGGAAACCCGGCCCGTCAAGCAGGGCTCGGCCGAGGACGCCGCCTTCATCATGAAGAACGCCTCCAAGGTGATCATCGTGCCGGGCTACGGCATGGCGGTGGCCCAGGCCCAGCACGCCTTGCGCGAGATGGCCGACAAGCTGAAGGCCGAGGGGGTCGAGGTGAAGTACGCCATCCACCCGGTCGCCGGCCGCATGCCCGGCCATATGAACGTGCTCCTGGCCGAGGCGAACGTCCCTTACGACGAAGTGTTCGAGCTTGAGGACATCAACGCCGAGTTTCCGGCCGCCGACGTCGCCTTCGTCATCGGCGCCAACGACGTGACCAATCCGGCCGCCAAGACCGATCCCAAGTCGCCGATCTTCGGCATGCCGATACTGGACGTCGAAAAGGCCCGCACGGTCCTTTTCGTCAAGCGCGGCATGGGCTCCGGCTATGCCGGGGTCGAGAACGAACTCTTCTTCCGCGACAACACCATGATGCTGTTCGCCGACGCCAAGAAGATGGTCGAGGGCATATTGAAGGCGCTTTAGCGCGGCCCAAGATCGCGAACGTCCTGCTGGATGATGCGCGTCAAGCCGGGACGGCCTCGGGCGACAGCGCTCCGGCGGCCGCCATGTCCGCATGCAGCGCCTCGGGGCTCCAGTCGTAGCCGTTCGGCCAGGTGAGCGCGCCCATTTCCAGGAACACCCGGTCGAAATAGGCCGGATCCTCGAACGGCTGGACCATCGGCCCTTGCCGCCGGGCCAGCTCGGAAAAATCCCATTCGCCTGCGAGGCTGTCGGTGAACCAGAGCTTCAGCCGATAGCGACCCAGTCGCTTCAGCTGTCGAACGTGAACGATGTCAGTCTTCTTTATCGGCATTCAACCGGGAATGTTCGGGCGCTCGGGCATCTCGAACGAGCGCCTAATCGATCATGAGCAGCCCACGATACTTCAAAGTCCATGTTTGGACGAGACGTCGCTGCGTCGGCGCTGCGTCGAAGACCGCGCCTGGTTTAGTCCTGTGCAGAGCGCTGCGAGGTCCTCGCTGGCCTCGCCCTGATCGTTCTGGCCTATATTGCGCTTGGCGGAGCGATCGTTGCGGTGTCAGTCCCTTGAAGATGCGCGGTGAGATGGTCGACATCGGCGGGCGGCGGCTGCACCTCATCCGCGAGGGTCCGAAGGACGGGCGTCCGGCGGTGCTGCTCGAGGCGGGCGCCTTCGGCCTGTCCGCCGATTTCGGCGTGGTGCAGGAAAAGCTGGCCGCGCAGGGCTGGCATGCCTGTTCCTATGATCGCGCGGGCCTCGGTCTGTCCGATCCGGGGCCGCAGCCGCGCGATGGCCTGGCGGTGGTTGGCGACCTGGAAAAGTTGCTCGCCGCCGCGCATGAAGATGGCCCCTTCGTCCTGGTCGGCCATTCCATGGCTGGGCTCTACCTGCGCCTTTTCGCCAATCGCAACCCGGAAAAGGTGATCGGCCTGGTCCTGGTCGATGCGGCGACGCCGGAATCGACCGACACGCCGATGGGGCGGTCGTTCGCAAGCCAGTTCGCCGCCGCCTCGCGCATGGCCGCCCGGGGCGCCAGGTTTGGCCTCTATGCGCCCCTCGCGAACACCTCGCTCGGCGACAAGATCGGCCTGACGTCGGCGGCCTCGGCCGAGAAGCGCCGCGCCTTCGCCTCGGCCAGGCACAATCGCTGGGCCTCCGCCGAAGTCGATCAATGGCTGGCCACCGCCGAGCAGGCCAAGACCAGCGGCCCGCTCGATCCCAGATGGCCGGTCGCGGTGATCGTCGCCGGGGCGCGGCGCTCTCGCGCCATGATGGACCCGTTGCGGACGGCGCCGGCGCATCGGTCGGCCCAGGGCTATGCGGAGATCGTCGACGGCGCCAGCCACACCACCCTGCTCGGACTGAAATACGCCGATGCGATCGTGCGCGGCGTCGATCACGTGCGCGATGCGTCAAGATCGCCAGGCGGCTCGGCCTTGGTTTGATCCCGCCGCCGCGATGGCCGCGATAGAACCAGTCCTTAAGGCGGCCGGTCCCAAATAGACTTTGGACGAAGATTGGGATGGCGGCATGCAGGCGGCGCTCGAACTGGAGCAGGTCACCAAGCGCTACGGCGATTTCGAGGCGGTCGGCGACCTGAGTTTTCGGGTTCAGCCAGGCAAGATCCTGGGCTTTCTCGGCCCCAACGGCGCCGGCAAGACCTCGACCATTCGCATGATCCTGGGCCTGATCGCGCCGACCAGCGGTGCGGTGAGCGTGCTCGGCGCGCATGACGTTCGCCAGGTGCGCGACCGCATCGGCTTCCTGCCCGAAGAGCGTGGCCTCTATCGCCGCATGACGCCGGTGGGGGCCATCGCCTTCCTGGCGGGCCTGAAGGGCGTGCCCGTGGCCGAGGGCCGCGGCCGCGCGCGCAAGATGCTCGAGGCGCAGGGTCTCGGCGAAGCCCAGGATCGCCAGATTCGCGCGCTCTCCAAGGGCATGGCGCAGAAGGTCCAGCTCTTGTCGGCCCTGGCGCACGAGCCGGACCTGGTCCTGCTCGACGAGCCCTTTTCCGGCCTCGATCCGGTCAACCAGCAGTCGTTGGAAGCCTTGATCCGCGGCCTCGCGGCGCGTGGGGCGACGGTGGTCTTCTCCACCCACGTCATGCAGCACGCCGAGCGCCTGTGCGATCAGGTTGTCTTGCTCGCCAAGGGCCGCAAGGTGTTCGATGGCACCGTCGACCAGGCCCGATCGGCCGCGCCGCGCAGCCTGATCCTGGAAGGCGTCTTCGATCCCGCGGCCCTGGCCGGTCTGCCCGGCCTTGGCGAGCGTACGGTCGAGGCGGTGGACGCGGGCGCGATCCGGGTGACCGCGACCTTGCAGGCCGGCGCGCCAGCGCAAGGCGCCCTGATGGCGGCGTTCGGGCTCGGCCTGGACATCCGCCGCTTCGAACTGCGCGAGCCGCATCTGCATGACGCCTTCATCGTCCTGACCAACACTGCGGGAGGCCAGGCATGAACCGCCTCCTTAAAATCGCCTTCCGCGACTACATCGCCTATGTGCGCACGCCGGGTTTCTGGCTCTCCATCCTGCTCATGCCGGTGGGCATCGTCATCTTCGGCTGGGCGCCGATCCTGGTGACCCGCTCCGAGCCGGTGCCGAACCTGGCGGTGGTCGATTTCACCGGCCAGGGCTATGCGGCCCAGGTCGACAAGTTCCTTCAGCCCGCTTCGCCGGGGCAAAAGCCGATCGCGCACCTGGTGAACCCGCCCGGCGGTCCGCTCGCCGACCCGGCCGCCGCCGTCGCCGATCTCAAACCCTATGTCGCCGGACTCCGGTCGCTGCCGGGCGGCGGCCAACTGGAGGCGGCGGCCATCATCAAACCGGCCGGCGACAGCGTGGCGATCGACTATTGGAGCCGCAACGTGGCCGACCGCTCAGGCGAGTTCGCCATCAGCCAGGCGGTCAGCCAGGCCATGCGCAGCGCCAGCCTGGCCAAGGCGGGAATCGGGTCGCAGGCCCTGGCCCGGGTGGAGGCGCTCCAGCCGCGGCTGACGGACTATTCCGCCAAGGCTGGCGGCAAGGCCTCCCAGCGCGAAAAGGTGCGCGGCTTCGCCGGCGTCATCATGGGCTTTCTGCTCTGGATGGTGGTCTTCACCGGCGCCGGCATGCTGCTGAACAGCGTCATCGAGGAGAAGTCCAGCCGCATCCTGGAGGTGCTGCTGACCTCGGCCTCGGTGCCGCAGATCATGGGCGGCAAGATATTGGGCGTGGCCTGCGTGACCGCGACGGTGCTCGGCGTCTGGCTGACCGTCGGCGCCATCGCCCTGTCCATCACCGCGCCCAGCATCGCCGCCGACCTGGGGGCGGTGCTGTTCACCCAAGGCATGATCGCCTACCTCGCCCTCTATTTCGTCGGCGGCTATCTGATGTTCGCCACCCTCTATGTGACGGTGGGCGCCTTCTGCGAGACCGCACGCGAGGCCCAGACCCTGCTTGGGCCGATGATGATCCTCTTGTCGCTGCCCATGGTCTTCATGACCCAGGCGATCAGCCATCCGGACTCGCCTGTCCTGGCGACCCTGTCCTGGGTTCCGATCTTCACGCCGTTCATGATGGCGGCCCGAGCGGCCAGCGATCCGCCGCTGTGGCAGGTCGCGGGCACGGCCGCGGTGATGTTCGCCACCACGGCGCTCGAACTCTGGGTCGCCGGCCCGGCGTTCAAGTCGGGGGCGTTGTCGACGGGACGGTTCGAACTGAAAACCTTCTTCGCCAGCTTGGCGCGGCGAACGGGCGAGTAGATCGCTCTAGGTTCTGACGACCTTCTTCGGCGCCGGCAGCAGGCCTTCGCGCTGGGCGCGCTTGCGGGCCAGCTTGCGGGCGCGCCGCACGGCCTCGGCCTTTTGGCGGGCGCGCTTTTCGGAAGGCTTTTCGTAATGCACGTGCCGCTTCATCTCGCGGAACGAGCCTTCGCGCTGCATCTTCTTCTTCAGGGCCTTCAGCGCCTGGTCGACATTATTGTCGCGGACGAAAATCTGAACGATGACCAATTCTCCCGGCGCGTCCTCGGGAGCCCAGTCCCGCAAGCCGCGAATGCGATTTCGCGTCCGCGAGCCTTAGCCTGCGTACGTGGCCGGGCTGATACCAGAGGCGCGCGGCGATGTCCACGGCGAGACGGCTCGCCCCGGACGGTATAGGCTATGGGCCGCATGAGCGCTGATCAAACCGACTGGGCCGACGAGGCCGAGCTTCGCGTACTGGACGCCGCCGTCGCGCTCGCGCCGACGCTGGGCTGGAACGGCCGCCTGGTCGCCCGCGCCGGAGCGGCGGCCGGCCTGTCGGCGGGGGAGGCGATGCTGCTCATGCCGGGCGGCCCCCGCGATCTGGCGGCGCTGTTTTCGCGCCGCCACGATCAGGCGGCGCTGGCGGCCCTGGGCGCGCTTGATCCCAAGGTTCTGAAGATGCGCGAGCGCATTTCACGCGGCGTGGAGGCGAGGCTGGACGCGGCTGAGGCCGACGGCGAGGCCGTGCGCCGCTGGGCCGGCTTTCTCGCCTTGCCGATGAACCTGCCGCTGGCGCTGAGGCTGGTCTGGGGCAGCGCCGACGTCCTCTGGCGCTGGGCCGGCGACCGCGCCACCGACGAGAACCACTATTCCAAGCGCGCCATCCTGTCCGCCATCCTGGTCTCGACCCTGGCCATCCGCCTGAACGCCGGTCCCGACGCGGCGAGCGCCCATCTGGCCACCCAGATCGGCCGCGTCATGGCCTACGAAACCTGGAAAGCCAAGATCCGCCCCGCCGACCTCGCCACCCAGCTGGCCACCGCGCTCGGACGGTTGCGGTACGGGCGGTAGACGCTGGATGAGCGCCGCGGAGCGGCGAGATCGATTTTTTGAACCACGAACGACACGAACCAACACGAACACGAGGGTGAGGTCATCGAAGCCATCGTTTTCGCCAACGTCTCATGCGCATTCAAGGTTGGAGCGGCCGCGAAGCGGCCGTTCGTGTTGGTTCGTGTGGTTCGTGGTCGAAATCTTGAGGACGCCGGCCACGAAACGTAGCCGATGGCTAATGAACCAAACGCTCGATGCGAGCCTTGGAAGCGCCACCGAAGTTGACCAAAAGGCCAAGTCGAAGGCCTGTCGCTTTCAGGTAGTTCAGAACCTGCGCTCGATGTTCGGGCGCCAACTCGCGCACAGCTTTCAATTCCACGATGATGAGCCCGAAACAGACGAAATCGGGCCGGTACGCCTGCCGCAGTGGTCGGCCTTTGTATGTCA
The DNA here is from genome assembly GCA_965277425.1 of Caulobacteraceae bacterium. Classification (GTDB taxonomy): domain Bacteria; phylum Pseudomonadota; class Alphaproteobacteria; order Caulobacterales; family Caulobacteraceae; genus Poindextera. Next base: position 356,200 of record CBDICR010000005.1, on the reverse strand, counting down.
GGGCCAATGGCGGAAAGGCTAAAGAAGGGAATCTCTCGATCCGTGAATTCGATGGCCAGACATTCCTGGTACACCGCCTCCAGAAAGCCCGACCCCATGGCCGCGTTGACCTCAAAGATCGCACCCTGAATCTGAAAAACCTCGTCAGCATAGAGCAAACGATCTTGAGGTTCGTTGTCCATCCTCTTTCGGCTAACCCCGCTCCAGTGGCCTCATGCGGTTGATGTGGCCCATTTTTCGGCCGTCGCGGGCTTCGTGCTTGCCGTAGAGCCACAGGCGGGCGTCGGCTTCGCCGATCAGGGCCGGCCAGCGATCGGCCTCGGCGCCGATCAGGTTCTCCATCTCGACTTGGGCGAGGGCCGCGGCCGGGCCGAGCGGCCAGCCGGCGATGGCGCGGATATGCTGTTCGAACTGGTCGACCTCGCACCCATCCAGCGTCCAGTGGCCGGAATTGTGCACGCGCGGCGCGATCTCGTTGACCAGCAGCCGGCCGTCGTTGAATTCGAACAGCTCGACCCCCGCAACGCCGACATAGTCGAGGCCGATCAGGACGCGCGCGGCGATGGCCTGCGCCTGCTCCCGCACCTGGCTGGAGACCACGGCCGGCGCGCGGGTGCGTCGCAGAATGCCGTTCTCGTGGTGGTTCTCCCCGAGCGGATAGGCGACCACCTCGCCGTCGCGGCCACGCGCGGCGATCACCGAAAGCTCGCGCGCGAACTCGGCGCGGGCCTCCAGGATGGCGGGAACGCCGCCGATGCGCGCGAACGCGGCCTCGGCGTCGGCCTGGCTCTCGACCCAGGTCTGTCCCTTGCCGTCATAGCCTTCGCGTCTCGTCTTCAAGAGCGCCGGCGCGCCCAGCCGATCGAGCGCGGCGATGATATCGGCGGCGCAATCCACCGCGGCGAAAGCGACGGTCGGCGCCCGGCAGGCGTTCAGGAAGGTCTTTTCCTCGACGCGGTCCTGGGAAACGGCGAGCGCCCTGGCGCCGGGCGCGACGGCGACGCCTAGCGTCTCAAGGGTCTCGACGACACCGGCGGGCACGTTCTCGAACTCGAAGGTGACTACGTCGGCGACGCTGGCCAGGGCCTCCAGCGCCTTTTCGTCGTCATAGTCGGCCAGCAGGGTTCGCGCCGCCACCCGGCTGGCGCAGCTGTCGGGCTCGGGGGTCAGGATGACCACGTCGAAGCTCAGCCGCGCCGCGGCCAGGGCCAGCATGCGTCCAAGCTGGCCGCCGCCAAGCACGCCAAGGGTGGAACCGGGAGCCAGTGGAAAGGCGGTCATGGGCGTCAGTCGGCGACGGTCTCGGGGACCGACGCTTCCAGCGCCTCGACGCGGGCCTGCAGCCTCTTCGCCAGCCCGACGTCCGAAAGGGCCAGGATGCGCGCGGCCAAAAGGGCGGCGTTCGCCGCGCCCGCCTCGCCGATGGCGAGCGTACCCACGGGGATTCCCGCCGGCATCTGATTGATGGACAGAAGGGAATCGAGCCCTTTCAGCGCCCGGCTTTCGATCGGCACGCCCAGGACCGGCAGGAGCGTCATGGAGGCGGTCATGCCGGGCAGGTGCGCCGCGCCGCCGGCCGCGGCGATGATCACCTTGAAACCCTTGTCCTTGGCGGATTTCGCAAAGGCGTACATGCGGTCCGGCGTGCGGTGGGCGGAAACCACCTTGGGCTCGTAGGCTATGCCGAGCTCATCGAGCACGGCGGCGGCGGCCTTGAGGGTCGGCCAGTCCGAACGGCTGCCCATAATGATCGCAACCGGCGCGCTTGGGGCGCTTGCATCGGCCATGGCGGCTCCGAAAGGGACAGGAAAGCCGGGAGTATAGAGGCGCGCTTTGCGCTCGCAACCGATGGCGCTAGGATTCGCCCCAGGCTTTGGGCGATTCCCGTTTTTCGGGAATTGGGGGCGGGCAAGATTGGCGGGCTTTCCATGAAGCTCCTGGGTGTACGCATGGGGGCGTTGAGCGGGATCAGGGGGCGGCCGGGCACGAGCGCGCCGGCGCTTGTCGCGCCCGATCAGACCACGGGCCCGGCCGACAGCGCCGCCTTTCTGGGCCTGGGCGTCGGCGACCTGACCGCGCCGGTTCAGGCCGCCTTGACCACCCTGCTCGGCGAGATCGACGAGCTGCGCCAGGAGGTTGGCCGGCTGAAGGCGCGGCTCACCGAGGCCGAAGGGCTGGCCGACGAGGACGTGCTGACCCCGCTCCTGAACCGGCGGGCCTTCGTGCGCGAGCTGCGCCGGGTGCTGGCCTTCACCCAGCGCTATGGTGGCCCGGCCAGTCTGGTCTATTTCGACCTCGACGGCTTCAAGGCGGTGAACGACCGTTTCGGCCACGCCGCCGGCGACGTGGCGCTGCAGGCGGTCGCCCAACGCCTGGCCGACAATGTGCGCGAGTCCGACATCGCCGGGCGGCTGGGCGGCGACGAGTTCGGGGTTATTCTGGTCCATGCCGACCAGCCGGCCGCCCTGGCCAAGGCCGCGGCGCTGGCCGCCATCGTCGAGACCGAGCCGGTCGCCTGCGGCGAATGGCTGATGCCGGTCAAGATCAGCTACGGCGTCGGCCAGATCCTGCCCGACGCCACCGCCGAACAGGTGCTGGCCGAGGCGGACGCGGCCATGTACGCGAGAAAGCGCCTGGCGGCGGCGGGTTAAGCGATAATGTCCGGCGTCAGCCGGTCCTCGAGCCGGCTGATCTGGTCGCGCAGGGCCAGCTTCTGCCTCTTCAGGCGCGCGATCTGCAACTGATCGGGCAGGGCGCCGACCGCGAGCGCGGTGATCGCGGCGTCGAGGTCCTGATGCGCCTGGCGCAGCGCGGCGATGCGCGCCTGGACGGCCTCGTCATTGGCGATGGGCGGCTCGTCGCTGAAGGCCGTTTCGGGGCGCAGCCTGGCCAGGAACGCCGTCTTGGAAAACGCCGCGGCGAGATCCGCGAGGGTCTCGTCGGGCGCCGCCGCGGCCCAGGCGGCCTGGGCGATGCGCAGGCTGGCGGCCAGGTCGCCGGACTGGCGCCCGGCCGCGGGCGTCATGGCCTCCAGGGCGTCGAGCAGCAGCCGCTCGGCGGCGATCTCCTCCGCCTTCAGTCGCTCACGCGCGTCCTCGCGCGCCGAATCGGAGATGCCGGCGACGGCGGACTTCAGCCGGCGGCGAACGGCGCGCAGGGGTTTCAGGACGCTCGCCTCCCAGTCCAGCGCCAGCGCGGCGGCTTGGCCGGCCAAGCCGGCGGTCACCGCGCGGCCCTGTTCGCCGGCCCAGATCGCCCAGAGCAGATAGCAGACGCACTGGCCGTGATCGTCCTGCAAGGCCAGGCAGAGCCGTTCGACCTCGGCCGATTCGTAGGCGCGGCTGGCGCGCTCCCAGAGGCTCAACGGTCGCCGTCCACAACGACGTCCAGGTCTTCGCCCCAGCGCTTGACGCCCGTCCAGTCCAGCCCGAACAGGTCGAGCGCCCGGCCGACCGACTGGTCGATCATCGCCTCGATGGACGGGGGTCTGGCGTAGAGCGCCGGCAGCGGCGGGGCGATGATCGCGCCCATCTCGGTCAGGGCGACCATGGTGCGCAGATGGCCGAGGTGGAACGGCGTCTCGCGCACCATCAGGACCAGCGGACGCCGCTCCTTCAGCGTCACGTCCGCCGCCCGGGTGATGAGGCTGGAGGTGACGCCGGTGGCGATTTCCGACATCGTGCGGATCGAGCAGGGCGCCACGATCATGCCCAGCGTGCGAAATGAGCCCGAGGCGATCGCCGCGCCGACGTCGGTCGGTTTGTAGGTTTTCGACGCCCTGGCGCTCAGCGCGGCGAGGGAAAGCCCGGTTTCCAGCTTCAGCGTCAGGGCCGCCGCCCGCGTCGCGACCAGATGGGTCTCGATCCCCATGTCGCGGCAGGCGTCGAGCGCGCGCACCCCATAGGCCGCACCGGATGCGCCGGTGACGCCGACCACCAGCCCGCCGCTTGACTTCACGATGTCAGAGCTCCCCAACGATCATCGGCATTCGCCTACAAAATCGGCGCCAACCAAGGCGGCGCTCGATTGCAAAAGATTGTGATCTGACGGGAGTCCCCGCCGGGTGTTTACTCACCACCCGCTGGCAGTATGGAGGCCCATCCATGGCGATAGAAGCGCGAATTCGCGAACTCGGCTCAAGACACGAAACCCTGGATCGCGCTATCCAGGACGAGATCAGCCGGCCCGCCGGCGACGATCTGCGCATTCGCGAACTCAAGCGACGCAAACTGAAGCTGAAAGAAGAGATGGAGACCCTTCGCGGCCGGGTCCACTAGGCCGCTTTTCCAAAGAAAGCCGGGTATCGCCGCGATGGCGCTGAAAATTGCGGGCGATGCCCGGGCCGCGCTCGACGGGGTGCTGGCCGACGACATGACGATCATGGCCGGCGGCTTCGGTCTGTGCGGCATTCCGGAGAACCTGATCGCCGCGGTCCGCGAGTCCGGCGTCAGGGGCCTGACCGTGATCTCCAACAATTGCGGCATTGATGATTTCGGCCTCGGCGTCCTGCTGGCCGGTGGTCAGATCGCCAAGATGGTCTCGTCCTATGTCGGTGAGAACAAGCTGTTCGCCGAACTCTACCTGTCCGGCCAACTTGAGCTGGAGTTCAATCCGCAGGGCACCCTGGCCGAGCGCATTCGCGCCGGCGGCGCCGGCATCCCCGCCTTCTTCACCAAGACCGGCGTCGGCACCCTGGTGGCCGAGGGCAAGGAAACGCGCGAGTTCGACGGCGAAACCTATGTGATGGAGCGCGGCCTTCGCGCCGACCTTTCCATCGTCAAGGCCTGGAAGGGCGACGGCGAAGGCAACCTCATCTATCGAAAGACGGCGCGAAACTTCAATCCGATCATGGCCACGGCCGGCAAGGTGACCGTGGCCGAGGTGGAGCACCTGGTCGAGATCGGCGGTCTCGATCCGGACCAGATCCACACGCCCGGCATCTATGTCGATCGCGTTTTCGAAGGCGAAGTCTACGAAAAGCGGATCGAGCAGGCGACGACGCGGCCCCGCGCCGCGGCAACGGCCGGCGAGGAGGTCTAGGTGGCCTGGACCCGCAACGAGATGGCCGCGCGCGCGGCGCGCGAGCTGCGCGACGGCTTCTATGTGAACCTGGGCATCGGCATCCCGACCCTGGTCGCCAATTCCATCCCCGATGGCATGTCTGTGACGCTGCAGAGCGAGAACGGCATGCTCGGCATGGGGCCTTTTCCGTTCGAGGGCGAAGCCGATCCCGATCTGATCAATGCCGGCAAGCAGACCATCACCGAACTGGCCCAATCGAGCTATTTCAGTTCGGCCGACTCATTCGCCATGATCCGCGGCGGCCATATCGACCTCAGCATCCTGGGCGGGATGCAGGTGTCGCAAGCCGGCGACCTCGCCAACTGGATGGTGCCGGGCAAGATGGTCAAGGGCATGGGCGGCGCCATGGACCTGGTCGCTGGCGTCAAGCGCGTCGTGGTGGTGATGGAGCACAGCGAGAAGTCGGGCGCGGCCAAGTTTCTGCGTGAGTGCACCCTGCCGCTCACCGGCGCCGGGGTCGTCGATCTTCTGGTCACCGACCTGGCCGTGTTCGAGATCGACCGCAAGGCCGGCCGCGCGCGGCTTCTGGAGCTGGCCGCGGGGGTCGATCTGGCCGAGCTGCGCGCCAAGACGCAAGCCGAGTTCGAGGTCGCCGCCGCCCCCGCCTGAGGCTTTGGCTGCACAAGCGGCGCGCAACGCCTGCCCAGCCTTAAGGCGCCCGGCGGTTTTCCGGATTGGCGAGGCGACATTCGCCCTGCCGATAAGACGAGGTTAACCGGCATGCTTCGTTCTCGCCGAACGAGCACTGGACAAAGGCGTTGCGGACGATGAAGCCGCGGAAGAACGGGAACCAAGGCAAGGCCCGGCGGCAGGTCGGCCTATGGCGGCGATTGACCGCCTGGGCGAGATCGTCCGCCGACGCGGTCGCGGCCGTGCGCGAGGCCGAACAGCAGGCCCTGCGCGCGGAGACCCGTCTGCGCGAGGCCATCAACGCCCTGCCCGAGGGCCTGGTCTTCCTGGATTCGGCCGGCCGATACGTGCTGTGGAACGAACGCTACGCGGAGATCTATCACCGTTCGGCCGACCTTTTTCGCGAGGGCGTGCGGATGACCGACACCTTGAAGGTCGGCGTCGCGCGCGGGGACTATCCCGAAGCGATCGGCCGTGAGGCGGAGTGGCTCGCCGAGCGCATGGCCTTGCTGGACAATCCCGGCCAGCGGCACGAGCAAAGGCTCGCCGACGGCCGCTGGGTGATGATCGAGGAGCGCCGCACCAGCGAAGGCGGCACCATCGGCCTGCGCGTCGACATCACCGAGATGAAGGAGCAGGCCGCGGCCCTGACCATGGCCCTGCACCGGGCCGAGGCCGCCAGCCGATCGAAGAGCGAGTTCCTGGCCAATATGAGCCATGAGATCCGCACCCCCCTGAACGGCGTCCTGGGCCTGGCGGAGGTGCTCGGCCGCACCCGCCTCGACGATCAGCAGCGCGACCTTCTCACGACCATCGTCAACTCGGCGGCGACCCTTGACGGCATCCTCGGCGACCTGCTCGACTTCAGCCGGCTCGAGGCGGGGCGGCTCAGCATCGCCCAGACCGCCTTCGACCTCGGCGCCCTGATCGAGGAGGCCGCCTCGCCGTACCGGAGCGCGGCGGCCGGCAAGGGCCTGGTCTTCGACCTTGCGCTGGACGCCGCCGCGCGCCGGCGCGTGGTCGGCGACCCCGTTCGCCTGCGCCAGATCCTCACCAACCTCCTCAGCAACGCCGTCAAGTTCACCGGCGAGGGCCGCGTTGGGCTCTCCGTGGCCAAGGCCGCGCGCGGCGATCGCTATTATTTCGAGGTGCGCGATTCAGGCATCGGCTTCGAGCCCGAGCAGGCCGAGCGCCTATTCAGCCGCTTCGAGCAGGCCGATGGCTCGATCACCCGGCAGTTCGGCGGTACGGGCCTTGGTCTTTCCATCTGCCGGCAGCTCGCCGAACTCATGGGCGGCCAGGTTTCCGCCGCCGGCAAGCCTGGGCGGGGCGCGGTCTTCACCTTGACGCTGCCGCTCGCCAGGGCGTCCGAGGCGCCCGTGGCCGTCGAGGCGCCGCTCGGGCGTTCGGATCGGGTGCTGCGTGTCCTGGTCGTCGACGACAACGAAACCAACCGGAAAGTGGCCGAACTGATCCTGGCCGCCATCGAGGCGGAGGTAGTCTGTGTCGAAGACGGCCGCGCCGCGGTCGAGGCCGTCGAATCGAGCGACTTCGACCTGGTGCTCATGGACCTGCAGATGCCGGTGATGGACGGGCTCACCGCCACGCGCGCCATCCGCGCCCGCGAGGCCGCATCGGGCCTGCCGCGCCTGCCTGTCATCGTGCTCAGCGCCAACGTCATGCGTGAGCATGTCGAGGCGTCCAGCGCCGCCGGCGCCGACGACCATATCGGCAAGCCCGTGCGGGCCGAGGCCCTGATCGCGGCGGTCCTGCAAGCCGCCGGCGGGGTACGGGAAGCGGCGGCGGCGGCTTAGGAGCCACGCGTCCGGATCGGCGCCGGCTGTCAGAGCAAGGCGCGCGCTCGGCTCAAGCAGATATCGGCCACCGCACCCACATCCATCGCCTCGTCGACCTCGACGTAGGCCAGGCCGAGCCGGCGAACCTCCCGCATCATGGCGAGGTTGAACCGGCGCGTCCGCTCGAGGAACTTGTCGATCATCGATCTGCCGCGTTCGTCGGCCTCCGCGTAGCGGCTCTCGGCATGGATGCGGGTCTCGAACAGGCGGTCGTCGGCGGTCAGCCAGATCGCCGAGACCGCGGGCATGTGCAGGCCGGCGACGGCCTCCGGCCAGAGGGCCGAGCCTTCCAGAACCAGCCGTTCCAGGGCCGGGTCCTCGGCGTGCTCGCCGATCATGGCTTCGATCCTCGGCCACAGGGCTCGGTAGTGGGCCTGCACCGAGGCGATCAGCGCCTCGGTTGTGAGGCCCAGATAGTGCTCGGCCACATGAGGCGGAACCTGCTCAGGCGCCGGCCGCCAGGGACGGCCCGGATGCCGCGCCAGATAGTCGGTCGAGGCGCGCCTCCAGCCTGGCCGGCGGGCCAGATGGGCGGCGAGGGTTGTCTTTCCGACATTGGACGATCCGCCGATCAGGATGACCCTGGGGCCGCCGCGGTCCGTGGACAGGGTCTCGGTGTTCGCAAAGTCGCTCAAGCTCGGCCCCCGGTTCTGCGCCTTCATCCTGGCCGTCCCGCGCCCGCGAACAATTCTTGATCTGAACAATTTCGTCGCCATCTTGTGGGGAAGGGCGGCCGTTCCGGGCGCGAGATCCCAATTCTTTCGACATTGGTCGAGGCCGCGCCGGCGAGCCCCTGGTGATCGCCCAGCCAGGGCGTTAACCTGTCGTTAACGTAAAAATTGGGGAAGGGTCCATTTGTCCCGTTGACGGTCTATCAACCCTATGGCCCCATATCTACGGTTCGTGGGTGCTTCGCCCACAACATGTAGGGGGTCTGGCTGACAGAGAGCTTGTCAGCGGGCCAATGGGGCATAGGTTAGATGGTCATGACGCGCAGCCAGGCGATTTCGTCCGCAACTCAGGTTCGGGAGGCCCGATTCGCCGCCACCCGACCGGGCGAGCGGCCGACATTGCACCTGGTGCGCAAGGTCGAGGTCGATCGGTCGCGCGACGCGCTCTTGACCGATTTCGGCAAGACGACGTTGGAGGATCGCTACCTTTTGCCGGGCGAGTCCTATCAGGACATGTTCGCCCGCGTCGCCACCGCCTATGCCGACGACGCCGACCACGCCCAGCGCATCTACGACTATATCTCCAACCTCTGGTTCATGCCCTCGACGCCGGTGCTCTCCAACGGCGGCGCCGATCGCGGCCTGCCGATTTCCTGCTTCTTGAATTCGGTCTCCGACAGCCTTGAAGGCATCGTCGGCACCTGGAACGAGAATGTCTGGCTGGCGGCCAACGGCGGCGGCATCGGCACCTATTGGGGCGGCGTCCGCTCCATCGGCGAACGGGTCAAAGGCCAGGGCCAGACGAGCGGAATCATCCCCTTCATCCGCGTGATGGATTCGCTGACCCTGGCGATCAGCCAGGGCTCGCTGCGCCGGGGCTCGGCCGCGGTCTATCTCGACATCCACCATCCGGAGATCGAGGAATTCCTCGAGATCCGCAAACCCTCCGGCGACTTCAACCGCAAATCGCTCAACCTGCATCACGGCCTGGCGGTCACCGACGAGTTCATGGAGGCGGTGCGCGACGGGACGACCTTCGGCCTGCGCAGCCCGAAGAACCAGGAGATCGTCAAGCTGGTCGACGCCCGCTCGCTCTGGCAGAAGATTCTCGACGTCCGCGTCCAGACCGGCGAGCCCTATCTGATCTTCGCCGACACCGCCAATCGGCTGATGCCGCAGCATCAGCGCGAACTGGGCATGAAGGTGCGCCAGTCCAACCTGTGCTCCGAGATCATGCTGCATACCGGCCCCGACCATCTGGGCGTCGAGCGCACGGCGGTCTGCTGCCTTTCGTCGGTGAACGCCGAGATGTTCCTGGAATGGCGCGACCATCCGACCTTCATCGAGGACGTGCTGCGCTTCCTCGACAATGTGCTGCAAGACTTCATCGACCGCGCCCCGGCGGCGATGGAATCGGCCAAGTACGCGGCCATGCGCGAACGCTCGGTGGGCCTGGGCCTGATGGGCTTCCACTCCTTCCTGCAGGGCCAGAACGTGCCGTTCGAGAGCGCGCTCGCCAAGTCGTGGAACATGCGCCTGTTCAAGCACCTGCGCCGCGAGGCGGACAAGGCTTCGCGCACGCTGGCCGAAGAGCGCGGCGCCTGTCCCGACGCGGAAGAGCGCGGCGTGATGGAACGCTTTTCCCACAAGCTCGCCATCGCGCCGACCGCCTCGATCTCGATCATCTGCGGCGGCACCTCGGCCGGCATCGAGCCGATCCCCGCCAACATCTACACGCACAAGACCCTGTCCGGCTCCTTCGCGGTCAAGAACCCCTATCTGGAGCGGCTTCTGGAGGCGAAAGGCCTCGATACCGACGCGGTCTGGCGCTCGATCCTGGAAAACGAAGGCTCGGTGGCGCACATGGACGAGCTTAGCCAGGACGAGAAGGACGTGTTCAAGACCGCCTTCGAGCTTGACCAGCGCTGGGTGATCGAACTGGCCGCCGACCGGACGCCGGAGGTCTGCCAGTCGCAGTCGGTGAACATCTTCCTGCCTGGCGACGCCGACAAGTGGGACCTGCACATGCTGCATTACTCCGCCTGGGAGCGCGGCGTTAAGTCCTTGTATTATCTCAGGTCGAAGTCGGTGCAGCGCGCCGCCTTCGCCGGCTCGGCCAGCGAGGGCACCCAGTCTGCTACCTACGAGATCGCCAACCGCACCGACTACGAGGAATGCCTCGCCTGCCAGTAGCGGCTGGTTCTTGGCCGTTCGGCCGCAATCCATCTGACGCCGCCGCCGCACGGCGGTCAGCCCTCCCATCCTTCGGTGAAGGGGAACCGCGCCGCCCAGAAGTCGGTCAGCCGGGGCTCGGCGTCGACGCGGCGGACGATCTCGGCCATGCGCGGCGCGGCGGCGTAGAAGCGTTCACGCTTGGGCCCCCAGCGCGAAATGACCGTCACATAGAGGTCGAGCACGCTCAACTCGTCGCCGAGGATGTACTGGCCCGGATGAATCTGCGCCTCCATCGCGCCCCAGCAGGCGGCGATCCGGTCGGCTGTCCTGTCGCGGATGAGCGTCTGACCGGCTCTGTCGTCGGCGAGCCGGGACGGATCGTCGCGTATCCAGAACAGCGCGTAGATCGCCGCGGAAACGAAATTCATCCAGCGCAGGTAGGCGGCCCTGCGTCTGTGCAGTAGCGGCGGCGCCAGCCGCGCTTCGGGATAGCGGTCGGCCAGCCAGATCAGCATGGCGGCGCTCTCGGTCATCACCTCGCCGCCGGGAAAGACCAGTGTGGGCACCTGACCGAGGGGATTGACCCTGTTGACCGCCTCGTCGGCCGAAACCTCTTTCAGGGGTGCACGCTCGACTACCTCGTAGGGCAGGCCGATGAGCAGAAGCGCGGCCTCGACCGGAAGCGAGCCAGACCCTTTCGCCCCGTAGATCGTGATTGGCTTATCCACAGAGCTAACCTTATCTTGTGAATTGCGGGGTAAATCCTACCAGATGTTGTGGCGGGAAGCGCCTGCCCTGCTAGCTTGAGCTGAGCCTAGTCCGCAATCCGATTCGAAGCGTGGTCGCCATGTCGAACATCCGCAGCCTGCCCGGCCTTCTCACCCCCTCGGCGGCCTACAAGCCGTTTCGTTATCCGTGGGCCTACGATTTCTGGAAGCGCCAGCAGCAGGTGCACTGGATGCCCGAGGAGATTCCGCTGGGCGAAGACTGCAAGGATTGGGCGGGCAAGCTCGACGACTCCGAGCGCAACCTGCTCACCCAGATCTTCCGCTTCTTCACCCAGTCGGACATCGAGGTCGCCGACAACTACATGGAGCGGTTCGGGCGGGTGTTCAAACCGACCGAGGTCAAGATGATGCTGGCCTCCTTCGCCAATATGGAGACCGTCCATATCGCCGCCTATGCGCTCTTGCTCGAGACCATCGGCATGCCGGAAAGCGAGTTCGCCGCCTTCCTCGAATATGACGCCATGCGCGCCAAGCACGACTACATGCAGACCTTCGACGTGAATTCCAACGCCGACATCGCCCGCACCCTGGCCATGTTCGGCGGCTTCACCGAGGGGCTGCAGCTCTTCGCCTCCTTCGCCATGCTGATGAACTTCCCGCGCTTCAACAAGATGAAGGGCATGGGCCAGATCGTCTCCTGGAGCGTGCGCGACGAGAGCCTGCACTGCGAAGGCATGGTCAAGACCTACCTCGCCTTCAAGAAAGAGACCGGCTGCGTCACCAAGGCGGTGGCCGACGACATCGTCGACTGCTGCAAGACGGTGGTCGGGATGGAGGACCGCTTCATCGACCTGGCCTTCGAGATGGGCCCCGTGCAGGGCATGACGCCGGACGACATCAAGCAGTACATCCGCTTCATCGCCGACTGGCGCCTGCGCCAGCTCGAATTGCCCGAGGTCTATGGGGTGAAGGAAAACCCGCTGCCCTGGCTACAGGTGCTGCTGTCGGGCGTCGAGCACGCCAACTTCTTCGAGGCGCGCGCCACCGAATACTCCAAGGCCGCCACCACCGGCCGCTGGGACGGCCATGACGGGGTCTGGTCGGAGTTCGATCGCCTGATCTCGCGACGCGCCGAGGCCGGCGCTCCGGCGGCCTGAGGCGCGCGGCCGCCCTCGTATTCGTCACATTTGGCGGCTAGTACGCGCGGCATGGATACCCGAATCGTCAGCCTCGAAGGCATCGACAATTTCCGCGACTTCGGCGGCTACACAACGGCCGCCGGGCGCGGGATAAGGCCGCGGCGGCTCTATCGTTCAGCTCACCATGGCCAAGCGACCAAGGCCGATCTGGCCGCCATCGCCGCGCTGGACATCGCCGTCGTCGTCGACTTGAGACGCGGCGAGGAGCGACTTCGCACGCCGTCCCGCCGCCACGACGGCTTCGCCGCCGAACTGATCGAAAACGATGGCGACGAGGCCAGTTCCGATCCGTTCATCGAGTTCATCCGGGCCTCCGACGTCAGCGAAGGCGCCTTTCGCGACTACATGCTGGGCTATTATCGCGGCGCGCCGTTCGACGATCGGCACCTGGATCTGTTCTCGCGCTATTTTGGCGCCCTCGGGCGGACGGACGGGGCGGTGCTGATCCACTGCACGGCGGGCAAGGACCGCACCGGCCTGCTCGCCGCCCTGACCCACCATGTGGCGGGCGCCCACCGTGACGATATCTTCGATGACTATCTTTTGACCAACACGGTCGCCTCCTTCGAGCGCAGGCTGCCGGCGGTCGCCCAGATGATCGTCGAGGTCTCCGGCCGGACGCCGACCGACAGGGCTGTCCGCACCGCCGTATCGGTCGACGCCGCCTATCTGGAGGCGGCATTCGCGGCGATCGAGGCGCGGAACGGCTCGATCGACGCCTATCTCGAGCACGCCCTGGGCGTCGACGCCGCTCTACGCGAGCAGATCGAGGCCCGGCTGCTCGGCTAGGCCGCCCGCGGGGCTTTTCAGGCTGACAAGCGGCAGAAACCCTCTAGGCTCCGGCGCTTGGACCGCGGCGGCAATGACGGTCCTTCGGGGGTGATCTGCGTGAGCGAGCTGATCAACGAGGCTGACCTGAGGCCGGCCGCGGGCGCCGGCCCGTCATCGACCAAACTCACGCTCGGCGGGGCGTCCTGGTCGATCTTCGAGGGCGGCCGCGACCCCTATGTGATCTTGATCACCATCTACATCTTCATGCCCTATTTCGCCTCGGTCGTGGTCGGCGATCCGGTGAAGGGACAGGAGGCCGTGGCGTCCTATGGCCAGTATTCCGGCTGGATCGTGATGGCGACCGCGCCTTTTCTGGGCGCGGCCATCGACCGGCTGGGCCGACGCAAGGGCTGGCTGGGCCTGATCGTGGGCCTGATGGTTCCGCTGATCTGGTCGCTCTGGTTCACCACCCCCGACCATAAGGGCTTGTCCGTCGGCGCGGTCATCGCCATCGCCACCGTGATCGGCGTGCTGTTCTCCTATTCCGAGGTGTTGCACAATTCGATGCTGGTGCGCGCGGCCGGCATGGGCGGGGCGCACAAGGCCTCGTCCCTGGCGCTCGCCCTTGCCAACGCCTTCGCGCTCGCGGCCCTGACCTTCGTCGCCTGGGCCTTCGCGCTTCCGGGCCATGTGGACTGGGCCTGGGTTCCAAGGGCGCCGCTGTTCGGGCTCAACCCGGCCCTGTACGAGACCGATCGCATCGTCGCCCCGATGGCGGCGGTCCTGCTGGCTCTGGGCTCCATCCCGCTCTTCCTGTTCACGCCGGACGCGGCCCGCACCAAGACCTCGGTCTTCACCGCGCTCTCGACCGGCTTCAAGGACGTGATCGCCATGGTGGCGGCCATGCGAAACTATCGCGACGCGGCCATCTATCTCGGATCGCGCATGTTCTATGTCGACGGCATGACCGCGGTGCTGCTGTTCAGCGGCGTCTACGCCACCGGCGTGATGCGCTGGGGGGCGCTGGAGATGCTGTTCTACGGCATCATCCTGACCATATTGGCGGTGTTCGGCGGCTTCGTCGGCGGCTGGCTGGACGCAAGACTAGGGCCGAAACGGGCGGTGCAGATCGAGATCGGCATGTCGCTGCTCGGCATCTTCGCCATCCTCGGCATGGCGCCCGACCGCATCCTGTTCTTCTGGCATTACAATGCAGCCCTGCATGGGCCCTTGTGGAACGGTCCCTTCTTCCGCACCTTGCCGGAGTGGGTGTTCCTGCTGATCGGCTTCTCCAACGCCACCTTCATCACCGCCCAGTACGCATCGAGCCGCACCCTGCTGACGCGGCTGACGCCGCCGGCGCAGACCGGGACCTTCTTCGGGGTCTATGCGCTGTCCGGCACGGCGACGGCGTGGCTGGCGCCGTCCATGGTCAGTTTCGGCACGCATGTCTTCAAAACCCAGCAGGGCGGCTTCGCCATGATCTCCATCCTGCTGGCGATCGGATTCGCCGGCCTGATGTTCGTGCGCGGCGACGATCGGCCAGGGACGGCGTGACGAGTGCGATTGCGCCGGACGACCGGGGGTTCCTGCTCGGCGACGGCCTGTTCGAGACCATCCTGGTTCTGTCCGGTCGGCCGCTGTTCCTTGATGAGCATCTGGCCCGGCTCGCGCGCGGGTGCCGGGCTCTGGGCCTCCCGACCCCGGAGCGCGCCTTGGTGCGAGGCGCGGTCGAAGCGGCTCTGGTCGAGACGGGCCTGACGGCGATTCGCGCGGCGGCGCGGCTGACCTGGACGGCGGGATCCGGCGGCCGGGGATTGATTCGCCCGGCCGCGGTTGAGCCGCGGTTGCTCGTGACGGCCGCATTGGCGCCGGAGACGCGTGAGCCGGCGAGTCTCGCCATCGCGTCCATCCGGCGCAATCAGGGCTCGCCGACGTCGCGGCTGAAGACGCTCGCCTATCTCGACAATGTCTTGGCCCGTCGCGAGGCGCTGGCGGTCGGCGCGGACGAGGCGGTGATGTTGAATACGGCCGGCGAGGTCGCCTGCGCGGCGGCGGCCAACCTCTTCTGGCTGCGGGACGGGCGGCTGCATACGCCGGCGCTCGACTGCGGCGTGCTGGACGGGATCACGCGGGCGCAGGTGCTGAACCTGGCGGCCGCCATGGACCTGGACGCCGGCGAAGCGCGCGCCGGCGCCGAGGCGCTGCGAACGGCCGAGGCGATCTTCCTCACCAACAGCCTGGTCGGCCTGCGCGCCGTGAGCCGGTTTGAAGATCGCGATCTGTCGCCGCATCCGGTGACGGCGTCCCTGGCCGCGGCCTGGGCGGCGATGTCGGGGCGCGTCTAACAGCCGCCGGTCGGCAAGGGGATCGGATCGACGATGCGCGGGCGCAGGTAGAAGGTGTCCGAATAGGGCACGGTCTTGAGCAGATAATTGGCGGGCGAGGTGTAGGTGTACTGGACCTCGGACATGACGACGCTCTGCCCGGCGCCGATCAGATTGGTCTGGAGAGCGACCGGCGTCCCCGTCCCGAGCGCTGTCCAGTTGCTGCTCGGGCAACTCCACAGAACGGTGGCGGCGGTGCCGGCGGCGTTTTCCCGAACCACTGAGATGCGCATCTGCAGGCTGGTCGTCGAACTCGGCGACATGATGGCGTCGCCGGCGGCGAAGAAGTTGGCGATGTCGCTGGCCTGCAGGCTGGAATACTGCGCGGCCAGGTCGCCGATCGCCGAGGCGACGTGGCTGGCCTTGCGCTCGGCCAGCATCGCGCCGCAGAACTCGGCCACGCCGAAATAGGCCAGGATCATGATCGGCGCGATAAGGGCGAACTCGATGGCCGCGAGGCCCTTTCGATCGCACAAAAATCGGCCAGGACGCTGCAACGGTCGCATCAGGTCGACCCGTAAGGCTCGTTGCGGAACACCGCCGTGGACGTCAGCAACATCTTGCCGCCGGAAAGCGGCGTGCCGATGTGGTCGAGCGCCGGCGCCAGCACCGTCCACTGGTAGAAGGTCTGCACCAGCACGATGTCGCCAGGGCCGCCCACGCTGAACGCCAGATTGCTCTGGTTGATCGCGCCGTTCTGGATCGGGCTGGGCTGGGTGATGGTCTGGAAGTTGGTGAAGGTCTGCACCTGGACGCTGAGATTCGAGGCGCAGTTCGAACCCAGCCAGCCCAGCTGACTGCAGACCCGCGATTTGAACGAGGCCGCGGTCGCGGGAGAGCCCTGGCTCTGCAGCTGGCCGGTGCGAATCTCTCTCGCCGCGTCGTTGGTCGCCGCCTCGAGCGTGACCGCCATGACGTAGATAAGGCCAACCTCGATAATGCCGAACATCAACGCGAAGAAGGGAATCGATATCAGTGCGAACTCGACCGCGGCCGCGCCGCGGCGGCCTTCGGTGAAGCGCCGCGCAAAGCGCTGGAGACGGCTGAATGCGGAGGGCATGGACGGCATGGGCTCAAGTCTAGCGCTACGTCCTTTATCGACGCTTAAGCTCGTAGATTGGGTCAGAGTATCGAGACCGAGGCCTTAAGGATGCACGGGAGAGACGGGGGTTGCGGTCACCGGCGGCCCGACGTTCAACGGCGCGTTGTCGCCGCCGCCGCCGCTATTCGGGCTCCCGCCGCCCGGCGCCCCGCCGGCGACCGTCATCGTCTCGCAACGGCTGCTGCAATGATAGTCCTGCGCCGCCACGCCCCTATAGACGGTGACACGGCCGGCGCCGGAGCCGATCACGGCGACGGCGCTGTCCATCAGGGTGTGGCCAGAATGGTCGGTGACCAGCACCTGGGTCACGCCATAGCCCTTGCCCAGGACGATCACGCTGTGAGGATCGATCATGGCCACGTCGGCCACGGCGGGATCGGCGACGAAAACGTTGGCCGCGGTTCCATGCAGCGCCACGCGGAGGCTCTGGTTGAGGTCGAGCGTAAGGGCGGCGGAGGCCGACCCGGCGCTGAGCAGCGTCGCGAGCGCCATCGAAAGCATCCAGATCGATCGGCGCATGACCGAATTCCTTGATAAACGAACGAGACAGATTTGAGCTGGAATGGTCAACAAATGCTGAAAACCGCGCCCGAGCGTTCGCGTGAGAATCATAATGCGTGCGAGGCTGAAAAATTGAGCCCTGCCGAGGGCATGGTTAAGCAAAAGTAATAGTAAATATTCGTCAACCAAACAAATATATCGCCCAATACTCTGCTGTTTACTGGGCATTAAGCGCGGTGGTGCAAATTCGCCTTGTTTTCGGGGGCGAGCAGGCCGGACGGCTTGAACCTCCAGTCCAATGCTTGCTGAAACAGGAGATCAAGCAATGTCCAAGTTCGTCACGCGTTTCGCCAAGAACGAGTCAGGCGCCACGGCCATCGAATACGGCCTCATCGTCGCGCTCATCGCGGTCGTCATCATCGGCGCCGTCAGCAGCGTCGGCAGTTCGCTGAGCACCAAGTTCAACACGATCAACACCTCGCTCTAGTCGCCGTTAAGAGCTTAGAGTTGTCGGGAGGCCGCGGCGTTCAGAACGTCGCGGCCTCTTTACGTTGTCGAGACCAGCCCATCATGTCAGGCCTGATGTCGACCGCTCGCACCCTAGTCTGGGTCCCGGCCGGTGCAATCATTCTTCTTCTGCCGGCGGTCCTTTGGGGCCGGCCTTTTGTTTTCTACGATACGCCCGCCTACTGGGGTTGGGGGCGTGACATATACGAGGCCCTGCTGCGGCCGTGGCCGCAGGCCGGTCAGCCCTGGATCGCCGGTCGGCCCTTGCATGGCTGGGAAATCGGCGCCCATGGCGCGAGCCCCGGCGATCTGCGCTTCACCCTCACCTTGCTGACGGCGCGATCGGCCTTCTACGCGGTTCCCTTCTATCTGCTGACCCGCGCCGGCGGACTGTGGCTGGTCGCCGCCCTGCAGGCCGCGGCGGCGGCGTGGACGGTTCGCGTCGTCGTCCGCGCCCTGGTTCCGACCCTGTCCGGACTGGCCTGGCTTGCGCTTGTCGCCGCGCTCGCCCTGCTCACAAGCCTGGGGTTCGAGGCCGCCTACGCCATGCCGGACGTGTTCGGCGGCTTGGCGCTTCTGGCCGCCTGCGCTCTGATCGCCAGCCCCGATCGGTTCGGCCTCGGCGCGCGGCTCGGCCTTGGCGCCGTGATGACCTACGCGGCCCTGGCTCATAGCGAAAATGGCCTCAATCTGGCGGTCGCCGCGATGCTTGGCGTCACGCTTCATCTGCGCGCGGGTCCCAGGCTGCGCGCGAGCGTCCTTCCGATCGCCGCCGCGCTGGGGTTGGCGCTCGCCCTTTTCCTCGGGGGCAGACTTCTGATGGACAGGGGGTTCGGACGTCCGCCGCACATGGCCCCTTTCGCCGCGAGCCGTATTCTCGCCGACGGCGGCGCCCAGCCCTATCTGCGGCAAACCTGCGCGCGAACCGGACTGGCCGCCTGCGACCTGGCCGACGCGCGACCGGTCTACCCGGAATACTACCTCGGCATCTATCCGCTCCAAGCGCCGCCAACCTCACCGCCAAGCGACCCCTCGCGGCTCTACGATCAGATCCAGTTTCAGGCGGTCAGCGACGCGCAGGCCGACCATCGGGAGCGGTTTGTCGCCGAACAGAACCGTCTGGTCCTGGGCGCCTTGGAGACCGACGGGCCGAACCTGCTCAGGTCCGCGCTCGCCAACGGCGCGGCGGCTTTCATGGATTTCGGGGTCAATCGCGATTTCGACAGCCTCCAGGGGCTGATGCGCGAGCATACGCAACGGCGCGATCAGATCGTGGCGATCACGCCCGGCGCGGCGAACTGCGCGGCGCGGGGCGCCGGCCAAGCCTGCGGTGAACTCGACATCGGCCCGCTGGCGGCGCTGCAGGGCGCCATGGTCTGGGCCTCGTTCGCGCTCCTCGCCCTCGGGCTGTTTTCCCGGCCCGCCGCAGAGGCCGATGAGGATCGCCTGCGGCCGTTCGCCGTCTGCGCGGTCTGCCTCGTCCTGGCCAACGCGCTCATCTGCGGCGCCCTGTCAGGTCCTTATGATCGCTACCAGTCCAGGGTCGAATGGCTGATCCCGCTCTGCGTCCTGCTGGGCCTTTTTCGCTGGGCGCGGCGCCGCTGGACCGTTGAGCTGAAAAGCAATGACGATGCGGAATTTCAATCGCCCTGTCTTGTCCAGTCATCCCTCGGACTAGATTAGCTCTGCAGGCCTTGCTTCATGCGGGGACGGGGACCCGCTGCCGCCGCGCGCGCCGCGAAAGCTTGGCGCCGAGACCGATCAAGGGCTTCTCGACCCAGTGATAGGACGACAGGGCGACGATGACACAGATGGATAAGGACGCGAGATAGAGCCAGACGCCGGCGCCTGGGAAGGGATAGGTGGCGAGCTGCTGCCAGAGGTAGAAGCTGTAGGAGGCCATTCCTAAGACCTGCAACGGCCGGCTGGCGAGGAGACCGGACAGGACCGAAGGCCGTAAGGCGGTCGCCAGCAAGACATACATGACCAGGGGTGACACGAGCACGATCTGGAGCGCGTCGGTCGTCGCCGCCGGATGCAGCCCCCGCAGAACGAAGACCGCCGCCAATGCTGGAAAGATCGTCCAACCCGGCGTCGCCGTCACGATCCGCCGAAGCCGGTCTTCATGCAGGGCGCAGGCCACCCCGAGGGCGATGGTCGTGAACTGCGACAGGACACTGGCGGCGAACGTGCAGCGCGCCACGAAGAGGGCGACGACGAAAATCGGGTAGGCCAGCAGAACGGTGGTCAGAGCGGCTTTCGAACGCGCGGTGACGAGGGCCAGGACCAGCGGAATAATCAGATAGAACTGTTCTTCGACCGACAGGCTCCAGGTGTGGCCCCCGGCGTATCCACCGCAGGCCGAACCGATCAGATTGCAGGAGAAGGTGAGGGCGTTGATTGAGCCTCTGGCGGCGTTTTCGAGGATCCCGAATTGGGCCAGCAGTTCGATGACGACGACGTACAAAAGAAGAGGCGGGACGATCCGAAAGACTCGCCGGATATAGAACCCGGCCAGCGAGATCTCGCCCATCGCCGCGCGCTCGGCCAGCAAACTCCGGCCGATCACAAAGCCGCTGATTCCGAAGAAAAGCTCGACGCCGACCGTGCCGTTCAGCCCGGGCAGAGCGCCTAATCCGCCGGCGAGCGAGGAAAAATGCTGGAGGTGCCAGCCGACGACGATCAGTGCGCTGATTGCGCGCCAGCCGTCCAAGGCGACCAATCTCTCCGGCCTTCCCTGCACAACGCCGCCCTTAAGCCATCCGATCGCGGGCGGGCGGGCGAAAGGGCGCCCCTTGCTCAACGCCAGCTCGACCTCAGCCTAGACGACAAGGGTAAATCACTCGCCAATGCGCTGGCGATGGACGCGGTGGGTCGATCGGCAGGCTGGCCGGTTCAACCATTCCTTCACCGGTCGCGACCATCGTAGCGGCGACATTCGCCGCGAGACGATCGTGACCCTGCTGCAAGCCGCCGCCCTGGCCCTTTTCCCCACGATGGTCATCATCGCGGCGCTGACGGATATCGCCAGCTTCACCATTCCCAACCGGCTGACCCTGCTGCTGGCGGCCTGCTACCTGCCGGTCGCCATCGTGCTCGGCCGGCCGTTCGGCGAGATCGGTCTTTGCCTCGCCGTCGGCGCGGGCGCCCTGGTCGTCGCCGTCGGCATGTTTGCGGCCGGCTGGATCGGCGGCGGCGACGCCAAGTTGTTCGCGGGCGTGGCGCTTTGGCTGGGCTGGCCGGCGAGCGTCGCCTTCCTGATCGTCACGGCGATCGCCGGGGGCGGTCTGGCGCTGCTTCTGCTCAACGTGCGCGCGACCTGGCTCAAACCGCATCTGGCTGGGGCGCCGCCTTGGCTCGACAAGCTGACCACGAGCGGCGAAGCGGTGCCCTACGGCGTGGCGATCGCGCTCGGCGCCCTGGTCGCTTTTCCGCAAAGTTCGCTGCTGCGCGGCCTCCATGTCGGTTTTTGACGCTTTTCACCGTACCGCTTAGCGCCGCGTTAACCATGGCCTGAGCAAGGTCGGCGCACGTCTCCGGAGAGCCGCCGCCGATGGGCCGCACCAGAATCATCATCGTTCTCGCCTTCGCGGCGATCGGAGCGATCGGGCTTGCCCTGATCGTCGGCGCGATGACTCGGCACAAACCCGCGACGACCCAGGTGGTCATCGCCTCGTCGGGGCCGGCCCAGCCCATGGCCAGGGTTCTGGTCGCCAAGCACGATCTCGCGGTCGGCGCCCGACTTGGCGTGAACGACCTCGCCTGGCAGGACTGGCCCGCCGATGCGGTCAATCCGGCCTTCATCACCGACGGTCAGGGCGCGCGGGTCGCGCCGGTCGGCGGCGCCGCCGCGGTGATCGCCGACCAGGCCAGACAGACCGCGCGCACCGCCGAGGAAGTGGTGGCGGGCGGCAATGGCCCGATGCAGCAGCTCTACGGCTCGATCGTGCGCCAGCCGATCCTGGCCAATGAGCCGATCACCAACACCAAGCTGGTGCGCGGCGGCGAGGGCGGTTTCATGGCCGTGGTCCTGAAACCCGGCATGCGCGCGGTCGCCGTGCAGGTGAGCGTCAACACCGCCGCCGGCGGCTTTATTCTTCCGGGCGACCACGTGGATGTGGTTCAGAGCCGCGCCGCGGACCCCGCCTCGAACGGCGGCCATCCGGGGTTTGTCGCCCAGACGCTGCTGCGCAACATCCGCGTGCTCGCCATCGACCAGAACAGCCAGCCGCCAAAGAGCGGCGTACAGTCGCAGGTGGGTTCGACCGCCACGCTCGAGGTCGCCGCGGCCGACACCGGAGTTCTCGCTCGCGCCAAGGCGCAGGGCGAAGTGATTCTCGCGCTGCGGGCCTATTCCGACGCCGGCGGCCCGTCCGGCCGCGGCGTCGACGATGCTCAAGACGCCGGTCAGGTGCGCATCTTCCGCAGCGGCCAAGCCCCCGAAGTGATGGTTTTCCAATGAAGCCTCGCCACCCTCTCCCCGCGATCATCGCCCTGCTGATCGCGTTTCTTGGCCTGACGGGCGCGCCGGTGCTGGCGCAGGTGCAGCCGCTCGCCGCGCCCATGCAGATCAACCTGGCGACCGCCGATGGCGGCGCGCAGAACCTGTCGATACCGCGCGGCAAGTCGGCGATCGTCGATCTGCCGGTCGACGCGCGCGACGTGCTGGTGACCAACCCGCAGGTCGCCGACGCCGTGCTGCGCTCGCCGCGGCGCATCTATGTGATGGGGCTGGCCCCCGGCGTGACCGACGCGGCCTTCTTCGATGCCGCCGGACATCGCATCCTGGCGCTGAACATCCGGGTCGATCAGGATTTCAGCGCCGTCGCCCAGACCATCAACCAGCTGATGCCCGACGCCCATGTCCGCGTCTCGGCGGTCAACACCAGCCTGGTGCTGACCGGCGACGTCCGTGACCTGTCTGACGCCGATAAGGCGGTCCAGATCGCCCAGCAGTTCACCTCCAAGCCCGACCAGGTGCTGAACATGCTGACCATCGACGGCAAGCAGCAGGTGATGCTCAAGGTGCGCATTGTCGAGATGCAGCGCACGGTCATCAAACAGCTGGGCTTCAACCTCAGCGCCCTTGTCGGCGAGGCGGGCAGCCCGCAATTCCTGCTCAACACGGCCGCGACCTTCGCCGTCAACGGCGGCATCCTCGGCGGTTTGAACGCCGCCTATCAGCTGAATACGACGCAGCAGCCGGAGGTGATGGCCTACGATCCTCTGACCGGCACCCGCGATCTGCCGCAGGTCTGCAGCGGCTGCAACAACGGCGGCCAGGGGACGATCGCTACCCCCCAAACCACCGCCGGCAGCACCGGGCTGAACAAGGCCGGGGCCACGATCCAGGCGTTCGAGCAGGTTGGTCTGATTCGCACCCTGGCCGAGCCCAACCTGACGGCGGTGTCCGGCGAGTCGGCCAAGTTCCTTGCCGGCGGCGAGTTTCCGGTGCCGAGCGGGATAAGCACCAATGGCCAGGTCAGCGTGGACTTCAAGACCTTCGGCGTCGGTCTGGGTTTCACGCCGGTCGTGCTCTCGGCCGGCCGCATCTCGCTGAAAATCTCCACCGAGGTCTCCGAATTGAGCAACCAGGGCTCGTTCACGGTCTCGACCGGAACCGGCGCCGCCGGCCTGACCATTCCCGGCCTGACCGTTCGGCGCGCCGAGACCACGGTCGAACTGCCGTCGGGCGGGTCGATGATGATCGCGGGCCTGCTCAACGAGGAGACGAAGGAGGATCTGTCCTCCCTGCCGGGTCTGATGAACCTGCCGGTTCTCGGCGCCCTCTTCACCTCGCGCGACTACCAGGAAGGTGAGACCGAGCTGGTCGTTATCGTCACCCCTTACCTGGTCAATCCGACCAGCCCGGCCGATCTGCAGACGCCCGCCGACGGTCTTCAGATCGCCGATGACGCCCAGACCGTCCTGCTCGGCCGTCTGAACAGGGTCTACAAGGCTCGCCCCGCGGCCGTCGCCGGCAAGACCTATCAGGGGCCGATCGGCTATGTCATCGAATAGGGGCGCACCCATGATCCGCAATCTGATCGTCCTGTGCATGGCCGCCATGGCCTGCGCCTGCGCTTCGGTCGACGATTCCAGGAGGCTCGCCAAGGAGCCGCCGGCGATAACGCCGACGGAACAGTTCGCCATCACCGTCTCGTCGGCGACGGACCGGATTCTGCTGGCCCCCCACCTGAACGGCCTGTCCAACGCCCAGGCCGACGCCCTGGCCGCTCTGGTCGACCGCTGGCGCGACTCCGGGGCCGAAACCATCACCATTCTGGCGCCCGCGGGCGGCCAGGGGCGGGCCTATCACGCCACCGCGGCGATCGAAGCGGGCTTGGAGGAGCTGGGCGTAAGTCCCGATCGCATCAAGCTCGGCGGCTACGACGCCGGCTCGCGGATCGCCGCGCCGATCGAGGTGGGATTCAAGGGTTACAAGGCGCAAGGGCCGCAATGCGGTCGCGACTGGAAGAGCTTCACCGCCAGCGGAAGCAATCAGGTCAACAGCAATTTCGGCTGCGCCACCACCGCCAACATCGCCGCCATGATCGCCAATCCGGCCGACCTTCTGGCGCCGCGGTCGACGGATCCGACCGACGCCGACCGCCGCGAGATCGTCCTGGGTAAATATCGCCAAGGCGCGATGACCTCGTCCGCCAAGGATCCCCAGGCCAACGGCGCGGTCTCCGATGCCGTGCAGCAGTAGGATAAGCCGGTGATCAAAGCTCAATCCGCTTCCGACGGTCCGACCAGCGGCTTCGGCGCCGACGACGAATTCACCGCCTCCGCCGATCCGTGGCGGCCCGCTTCGAATGCCGGCGAGGCGCTGGACGACGACGATCCGTTCCTCACGCCCCAGGAGCCGATCGAGCCCTTCGAGCCGTCCGACAGCCTTGAGCCATCGCCGGCCGCGGCGATGAATCCGGTCGGCGACCTGATCGCCGGCGCCGAGGCGGTGCTCGGCGAAACCAGCGTGCCGCGCATTGGCATCCACATCTTTTGGGAACGGACCGACACGGCGGAGGTCGCCGAGAAATGCGCCGCCGACCGGCGTATGAGCCGTGCGTCGACCGAGGTTCGGCCCGGCGGGCTGGCCGCGGCTGTCGCCCAATATCAGAACCAGCCCACCCCGGCGCTGATCATCGTTGAGAGCCTGGACGACAGCGCCGCCTTGCTGGCGCAGCTCGACCGGCTGGCTCAGGTCTGCGACGCCGGCGCCAAGGTGGTCGTGATCGGCTCGCACAACGACATCGCGCTCTATCGCGAGCTGATGCGGCGCGGGGTCAGCGAATATCTGGTGCCGCCCCTGCAGCCGTTGCAGCTGATCGGCGCGATCACCACCCTCTACGCCGATCCGGCCTCGCCCTTCGTCGGTCGCCAGATCGCCTTCATCGGCGCGCGGGGCGGCGTCGGCTCGTCCACCGTCGCGCACAATCTCGCCTATCTGCTGAGCGAGACCATGCAGACCAATACGGTGATCGTCGATCTCGACCTGCCGTTCGGCACCGCCGGCCTCGACTTCAACCAGGACCCCTTGCAAGGGGTCGCCGACGCGCTCAGCCAGCCCGACCGGTTGGACCCGGTACTGCTCGACCGGATGATGGCGCGCTGCAGCGATCGGCTCAGCCTGTTCGCGGCGCCCGCAACGCTCGACGTGGACTACGACATCTCCGCCGAGGCCTTCGAGGAGGTCACCAGCAAGATCCGCGCGACGGCGCCCTATGTGGTGCTCGACCTGCCGCACCTTTGGTCGGGCTGGATGCGCCGCACCCTGCTCGGCGCCGACGACGTGGTGATCACCGCATCCCCCGACCTGGCCTCCTTGCGCAATGCCAAGAACATCGTCGACTTGGTCCGCCAGGCGCGGCCGAACGACTCGCCGCCGATGCTGGTGCTGAACATGGTCGGTTCGGGCCGCCCGGAAATTCCGACCAAGGACTTCGGCGAGGCGCTCGGGCTCGAGACCGGGATCATCCTGCCGTTCGACGCCAAGCTGTTCGGCCAAGCCGCGAACAACGGCCAGATGATCGAAGAGGTGGGTCCCAAGTCCAAGGCCGCCGAAGCCTTCCAGCGGCTGGCGCTTTCGATCACCCGGCGCGATCCGCCTCCCGCGCCGAAGAAGTCGCCGCTCGCCGGCCTGTTCAAGCGCAAGTAGGGCTCGAAGGTGTTCGGTAAACGCCCAGCGGACGGCGAATCAGCCAAGCCGTCGCATGCGCCGCCGCCGGCTCCGACAGCTGGGCCGCCGATCGCCATGCGGCCGCAACGGGTCGAGCCGGCCACCGCCAAACAGGCGCTGGCAGCCGGCGCCGCGCCGCCGCCGCCGGCCAGATCGAAGGCCTCCGCCACCGATCGTCTCGCCGGCGCCCACGCCTCGCAAAAGGCGGCCGCATCGGGCGGGCCCAAGCTCACCTCCGCCTTCGAACAGCTCAGGGCCGCTCAAGGCGCGCCGACGGCCGAGATCGTCCGGGAGCAGAGCGACTATTACCACGCCACCAAGACGACCATCTTCAACGCCCTGATCAATACGATCGACCTGGCGCAACTCGCCCAGCTCGACCTGAAGACCGCCGGCGAGGAGATCCGCGACATCGTCGCCGAACTGGTGGCGATCAAGAATGTCTCCATGTCCGTGGCCGAGCAGGAGCATCTGGTCCAGGACATCATCAACGACGTCCTCGGCTATGGCCCGCTGGAGCCGCTGCTCGCGCGCGACGACATCGCCGACATCATGGTCAACGGCGCCGGCCGGGTGTTCATCGAAGTCGCCGGCAAGGTGCAGCTGACCAACGTCCGCTTCCGCGACAATGCGCAGCTGATGAACATCTGCCAACGGATCGTCAGCCAGGTCGGCCGCCGGGTCGACGAAAGCTCGCCCATCTGCGACGCGCGCCTGCCCGACGGCAGCCGGGTCAACGTCATCGCGCCGCCCTTGGCGCTGGACGGGCCGACCCTGACCATCCGGAAGTTCAAAAAAGACAAACTGACCATGCGAAACCTGGTCGACTACGCGTCGATCAGCCCCGAAGGCGCGCGCGTGCTGGGCGTGATCGGCGCGTCGCGATGCAATGTCCTGATCTCGGGCGGCACCGGCTCGGGCAAGACCACGCTGCTAAACACCCTGACCGCCTTTATCGACCCCACCGAGCGCGTCATCACCTGCGAGGACGCCGCCGAACTGCAGCTGCAGCAGCCGCACGTGGTCCGCCTGGAGACCCGCCCGCCCAACCTGGAGGGCACCGGCCAGATCACCATGCGCGACCTGGTCAAGAACTGCCTGCGGATGCGCCCAGAGCGGATCATCGTCGGCGAAGTGCGCGGGCCGGAGGCCTTCGACCTCCTGCAGGCCATGAATACAGGCCACGACGGCTCCATGGGCACCTTGCACGCCAACAGCCCGCGCGAGGCGATCAGCCGGATCGAATCGATGATCACCATGGGCGGCTACGGCCTGCCCTCGAAGACCATCCGCGAAATGATCGTAGGTTCGGTGGACGTGATCATCCAGGCGGCGCGCCTGCGCGACGGCTCTCGCCGCATCACCCACGTCACCGAGGTCGTCGGCCTCGAAGGCGAGGTCATCATTACGCAAGACCTGTTCGTCTATGAGATTACCGGTGAAGACGATAATGGCGGCGTCGTGGGTCGGCACCGTTCGACCGGCATCGCGCGGCCAAGGTTCTGGGACCGGGCGCGCTATTACGGCCTCGAACGGGAATTGGCCGAGGCTCTGGACGCGGCGGAGTAGACGGCCGTGAATCCGATGATCATCCTGGTTGCCGTGCTCGGTTTCGTCACCCTCGGCGGGCTGGGCTATGTTCTTGCCGGCGCCGGCGCGGCCGACCCGCGCGTCACCAAGCGCGCTCGGGCCATCGCCTCTCCAAGGCCTCTGGAAAAAACCAGCCGCGCCCGGATGGCCGCCCAGGACGCCGGCGCCCGCCGCAAGCAACTGCTGCAGACGCTGAAGGAGCAGGAGCGGCTGCAACGCAAGGCTTCGGTCTCGCTCGGCGCCCAATTGCAGCAGGCCGGCCTGAACGTCACCGTGCCCCAGTTCTGGATCGCCAGCAGCATACTGGGCCTCTTTGTACTGGTGGTCGCCCTGATCTTGCGCGCGCCCGTCTGGGCGGCCTTCCCGCTTGGCCTCGTCGCCGCGCTCGGCCTGCCGCGCTGGACCATCAAGTTCCTCGCCGGCCGGCGGACCAAGAAATTCACCGGCAATTTTTCCGACGCGATCGACATCATCGTGCGCGGCATCAAGTCCGGCTTGCCGGTGCACGAATGCCTGCGCGTCATCGCCCGTGAGAGCCCCGCGCCGGTAGGCCCCGAGTTCCACCGGCTGGTGGAAAACATCTCCATGGGCATGGCTGTCGATCAGGGCCTGGAGAAAATGTACGAGCGCATGCCGACCTCGGAGCTGCGCTTCTTCACCATCGTGCTCGCCATCCAGGCCAAGACCGGCGGCAACCTTGCCGAGGCCCTGTCCAATCTCTCCGCCGTTCTGCGGGCGCGCAAGCTGATGCGCGAGAAGATCAAGGCGCTGGCTTCCGAGGCCACCACCTCGGCCTTCATCATCGGGGCGCTGCCCATCTGCGTCAGCCTGATGATCACCATCACCACGCCGTCCTACATGGCGGTCATGTATACCGACAACCGCGGGAAAATGATGCTGCTCGCCGGAGCGTGCGTCGAGGCGTTCGGCATCTGGGTCATGCGCCGCATGATCAATTTCAAGTTCTAGAGCGCGAAAACCATGGATTTCTCATCGGTTTCGACCCTTCTGACCGACCCGCGCAATCTGCTGATAGGTTTTGTCGGGGTGCTGTCGTTCGCCACCTTCGTCACCCTGGCTTCGCCGATGATGGTGCGCTCGACGCTGGAGAGCCGGCTGAACTCGGTGGCCAATCGCCGCGAGGAGCTGAAGCGCCGCTCGCGCGAGGCCCTGGCCGCGTCCAAGACGCACGCCGGCAGCCTCCGCCACGTCGACGAGGGCGCGGTCAAGACCATCGTCGACCGGCTGCAGCTGTCGCGGTTGCTGGAAGATCCGAAGGTGGCGGACAAACTCGCCCAAGCCGGCTATCGCGGCCCAAGGCCGATCAGCACCTTCTATTTCTTCCGCCTGATCACCCCGTTCGTGTTTTTCGCCCTGCTCGCCTTCTATCTCTACGTCGTCCACAGTTTCAACCTGCCGGCCATGTCGCGGTTCTGCATCTGTGTCGCGGGGCTGACGCTCGGCTACTACGCGCCCAACGTCTTCATCTCCAACGTCGCCAACAAGCGGCGCGCCTCGATCGTGGCCGGATTTCCGGACGCGCTCGACCTTCTGCTCATCTGCGTCGAGTCGGGCATGTCGATCGAGGCGGCGCTGCAGAAGGTAAGCCAGGAGGTGGGCGCGGCCTCGATCGAGCTGGCCGAAGAGCTGTCGCTGCTCGTCGCCGAACTGTCCTACCTGCCCGATCGACGCCTGGCCTATGAGGGCCTCGCCAAGCGTACCAACCACCCGGGCGTCAAGTCCGTCGCCATGGCGATGACCCAGGCCGAGCGCTATGGCACCCCGCTCGGCACCGCGCTCAGGGTCATGGCCAAGGAAAACCGCGACCTGCGCCTGGCCGCGGCGGAAAAGAAGGCCGCGGCCCTGCCGGCCAAGCTCACCGTACCGATGATCGTGTTCTTCCTGCCCGTGCTGTTCATCGTCGTCCTCGGCCCATCGATCATCCGGGTGCAGGACGTCATGGCGCACAAGGGCTAGGCAGAGCGCGCGGCCTCAGAGCCGCATCGGCGGTTTACACGCCTACGGCTAGCCGCCGGCGCCTTTCAGCGACTCCCATGAATGCTGCGGCGCGTCGACCGCGGGCGCCGGAACGCTCCTGGTGTAGACCGCCTGCAGATAGGCCAGGTCGGCGTCGGCCTGGTCGGGCGGGAGATCCTGGCGCAGCAGCGTCTCGGCCTCGCCCAGCTTGCCCTGCAGGCCAAGCACAAGGGTCAGATCCTGGCGGACCGTCAGGTTCGCGCCGGGCTGGGCGGCGGCGCGGCGCAACAGGGCCTCCGCCGACGCGGCGTCGCCTTGCGCGGCCAATTCCATCGCCATGTTGGACAGCACCGCCGGGTTGTCCGGAGACAGCGCCAGCGCCTGGCGCCAGGTCGCCTGGGCGTCGTCCTCGCGGCGCACCTGGGCATAGGCGATGCCGAGCAGCGACAGCGGCTGCCAAGCCTTCGGCGCCAGCGCCCGGGCGCGGGTGAGCGGGTCGATGGCGTAGAAACCCTGGCCCTGGGCGACATAGTCGCGGGCCACCTCCATCAGGCCGTCCATGTTGTTCGGATCGATCACCAGCACACGGCCCGCCGACTGGATGGCGGCGTCATACTGGCCGAGGGCGCGAAGGGCGGAGGCCAGCTGCACGCCGGCCACGACGTCGGTCGGATCGATCTGCGCTTCGCGGCCCCAGAAGGCGGCCCGCGCCAGGGGCGCCAGCCGTATGGCGTCGGCGCGCGCCTGCGGGCTGGCCTTGTGCGGCGGCTGCGGGGCGGCCGGCGCGGGCGTCGCCGTCTTGTCGGGCGTGACGGCCGCGCGGCCGGCGACGGGCGCGAGCAGGACGGCGAGCAAGGCGGTGGCGGCGAGGGATTGAGCGCGGGACATGAGCGTTGAAGCTCCTATTGCGGCGGGCTAGGGCTTTTCGAAGCGGCGCGTCCAGCATCGGCGGCGGCCGTCAACGAAGCGTTAAGCTTGACGAAATCTTACCTCGCGTTAGGGCGCCTGCATGACCGACCTGATCCTGACCGCGCCCGAGGGTGAAACCCGCGCCCTTTATGCGATCGCGGAGGTCGAACTGGCGGGGTTCCTGTCCAGCCAGCCGCTGGCGCTCGCCCGCCTCGTCGAGTTGCAGGGCTTCAAGGCCAAGGCCGGCCAGCTTCTGGTCGCGCCGGGCGCCGCCGATGCGCCGATCGCTCTCTTTGGCCTGGGCGAGGGCGCGCGCGCCGACGGCATGGGATTTCGCGCCCTGCCGGCTAGGCTGCCCGCCGGCGACTACCATCTGGTCGCGAGCCCCTCGAACGCGCCGCTTGAACGCATCGCCCTGGCCTGGGCTCTCGGCGGCTACCGATTTGAGCGATACCGCAAAAAGTCCGGAGACGCCCCGGCGCGGCTGCTCGCGCCGGAGGGCGTCGATGCGGCCGAGATCAACGGCCTGGCCCGGGCGGTCGCGCTCGCCCGCGACCTGATCAATGTCCCCGCCAACGACATGGGACCCGTCGAGCTTGAACTGGCCGCGCGCGAGGTCGCCGAGGCCTTCGGCGCCACGGCGGCGGTCGTGGTCGGCGATGCGCTGCTGGACGCCGGCTATCCCGCCGTCCACGCCGTCGGGCGCGCCGCTGCGCCCGCTCGCGCGCCCAGGATGATCGAGATCAGCTGGGGCCAGACCGGCCATCCGCTGGTCGCCCTGGTCGGCAAGGGCGTGGTCTTCGATACCGGCGGCCTCGACCTCAAGCCGTCGGCCGGCATGCGGCTGATGAAGAAGGACATGGGCGGCGCGGCCCATGCGCTGGCGCTGGCCCGCATGGTGATGGCGGCCGGGCTGCCGGTTCGGCTCGTCGTGCTGCTGCCCGTGGTCGAGAACGCCGTCGCCGGCGAGGCGATGCGGCCGGGCGACGTGCTCGCCTCCCGCAAGGGGTTGACGATCGAGGTGGGCAACACCGATGCGGAGGGCAGGCTGATCCTGGCCGATGCGCTGGCGCGGGCGGCGGAGCTGGCGCCGGAGTTGACGATCGATTTCGCCACCCTGACCGGCGCCGCGCGGGCGGCGCTCGGCCCGGAGGTCGTCCCCTTCTATACCGACGACGATGCGTTGGCCGGCGACTTGGCGCGCGCCGGCGAGAGGCTGGGCGATCCGCTCTGGCGCATGCCGCTCTGGGCGGGCTACGAGCCGTCGCTCGATAGCGACATCGCCGATATCAAGAACGATCCCGACGCCTGGGCCCAGGCCGGCTCGGTGACGGCGGCGCTGTTCCTCAAGCGATTCGCGCCGCAAACCGCTTGGGTTCATTTCGACATCTTCGGCTGGAATCCGCGCAACCGGCCCGGCTTTCCGGTCGGCGGCGAGGCGCAGGCGATTCGCGCCGTCTATGCCGTCCTGAAGACGCGGTACGCGTAAGGACGGTCCCGGTTCAACCGGCCGGCTTGGCGGATGAGGCGGCGGCTGGGGCGCTCGATGCGGCCGGGGCGCCGGAGGCCGCTGGAGCGCTGGACGCCGCCGGCGCGCCGGAGGCCGCGGCGCCCTTGGCCGGCGCGCTGGAGGCGGCGGGGGCGG
This sequence comes from Caulobacteraceae bacterium, assembly GCA_965277425.1. Taxonomy (GTDB): domain Bacteria; phylum Pseudomonadota; class Alphaproteobacteria; order Caulobacterales; family Caulobacteraceae; genus Poindextera. The sequence goes on along the minus strand of CBDICR010000005.1, from coordinate 324,288 downwards.
CCTTCACCGGATTGGGCGCGGGGATCGGCAGGGTCGAGCCCAAGGTGTGCAGATAGGCGATGACGTTGATGCGGTCCTGGCGCTGCTTGAGCCCGACAAAGGTCATCTTGGTGCCGTCGAGATAGTTCTGCGGGCCGGTGATGAAGTCGTTGACGTGGACGTAGTCCCAGATCTTCTGCTTCTGCCCGAAGGCCTTCATCGCGTCCGAATAGTTGAAGCCCGGATGCGTTCCGGGCTGGCGGCCCAGCACGCCCCAGAGGTTCGGGCCGGTCATGTTCGGTCCGCCCTGGTCGAGGTTGTGGCAAGCTTGGCACTTGGTCGCCACCTGCTTGCCGGCGTTGACGTCGGCGCTGGCCAGCGCCGTACCCCAGTCGATCGGCGGCTCCGGCGCGGCCGGCGCGCCGCCGGTGTCTTCGGCGGCGATCGCGATCGCGTAACCCGCCTTCGCGGGCGGATGGTATTCGAAAATGATGCTGGACAGCTGGCCAAGGCCGAATATGGCCAAGCCGGTCGCCAGCACCCCGCCGGCGATCTTGTTGAAGCCTAACTCGTCGCTCATCCCGCTCGTCAGCCCTCTAACGCGTCTGCCCTTCGGCAAGGCGGGACCCTGAGCCCGTCCTTGCGCTCGCGTCTCTGACACGCTACCGGCCGGCACGCAACCGGCCAAATGGGGCCAGGCCGCGCCCCGCTCCGCTCAGGGATCGTATGCATCCGATCGTGATTATTCCCGCCCGCATGGCGGCGTCCCGGCTGCCGGGCAAGCCGTTGGCCGACATCGGCGGCGAGAGCCTGATCGTGCGCGTGCTGCGCCAGGCGCAGGCCGCCGGCGTGGGGCCTGTCGCGGTGGCCGCTGGTGACGCCGAGATCGTCCGCGCCGTCGAGGCCGCCGGCGGCCGCGCGGTGCTGACCGATCCGGATCTGCCCTCGGGCTCCGACCGAATCCTGGCGGCCCTGGCCGTGCTGGACCCCGATCGCCGCCACGATGCGGTGATCAATCTGCAAGGCGACATCCCCTTCCTCGATCCGGGGTTGGTCAGCGCCTGTTCAGCCCTCTTGGACGGGGAGCCGTCATGCGACATCGCCACCCTGATCGCGCCGGAAGGCTCGCCGGCCGAGCGGTCGGATCCCGACTGCCCCAAGGCGATCGTGGCCTTGGGCGCGGGCGCGAAATCGGGGCGGGCGCTCTATTTCACCCGCTCGACCCTCTATGGCGAGGGGCCGGTCTGGCGGCACATCGGCGTCTATGGCTATCGCCGCGAGGCGCTCGACCGTTTCGCCGCCGCCCCGCCCTCGCCGCTGGAACGCCGTGAAAAGCTCGAGCAGCTTCGCGCGCTGGAGCTCGGCCTGTCGATCTGGGCGGTGGTCGTCGACGCCATGCCGATCGAGGTCAACACCCCGGCCGAGCTTGCCATCGCGCGCGCCCATGCGGAAAAGACCCGATGACCGACCGACCGAAGATCGCCTTCCAGGGCGAGATGGGCGCCAATAGCCACGAGGCGGCCCGCGACTATTTCCCCGACCATGAGCCCCTGGCGTGCGCCACCTTCGAAGACGCCTTCGAGGCGGTGAAGAGCGGCGCGGCCGCCCTGGGCATGATTCCGGTGGAAAACTCCACCGCCGGCCGGGTGGCGGACGTCCACCACCTTCTGCCGAACTCTGGACTTCGCATCGTCGGCGAGCGCTTCAAGCCGATTCGCTTCCACCTGATGGCCAATCCCGGCGTGGCCGTCGAGGACGTGCGCATCGTCGCCTCCATGGCCATCGCGCTTGGCCAGTGCCGCAAGGTTCTGCGCCGCCTGGGCGTGGCCACCGAAGCGGTCGGCGACACCGCCGGGGCGGCCAAGATCCTGTCCGAGCATCCCGACCCCAATCGCGCGGCCATTTCGCCGGAGCTGGCGGCGCAGATCTACGGCCTGACCATCCTGATGCGCGACGTCGAGGACGAGCGGCACAACACCACCCGGTTCCTGGTGATGACGGCCGATCGCGATCCGCCGCGTCCGCCCGCAGAGACGCCGTGCGTGACCAGCTTCATCTTCCGGGTCAGGAACCTGCCGGCCGCGCTCTACAAGGCCCTTGGCGGCTTCGCCACCAACGGCGTCAACATGACCAAGCTGGAAAGCTACATGGAGAACGGCGCCTTCACCGCAACCTTCTTCTACGCCGAGGTCGACGGCCGGCCCGAGGATGAGCACCTGGCCCGGGCGTTCGAGGAACTGGGTTTCTTCTCCGAGCGATTCGAGATTCTGGGCGTCTATCCGGCCGATCCCTACCGTGAGAAGGCGGGGCGATAGGGTTTTTACCCCGCTCATCCTCGCGCAAGCGGAAACCAAGCTTTTTGACCGCCAAGCTCGCCAAGCTCGCCAGGGTAGCCAAACCTTTCGCCTTGGCGCGCTTTGCGTCCTTGGCGGGCAATCTTTTGGCTTCGCCAGAGTGAGCGGTCGCGTTCAGCGCAAAACCCCGGGGTCTTCGCTTCGTCAGGTCTTGGCCGCCGTCCCGAAGACGGCGTTTCGCCGCTCCGGCCCCAGGATCGTCACCACCGCGATGATCACCGCCGCCGCTCCCGCCACGACCGCCAGGGCCAGGCCGTAGTTGTTGTGGTGGGCCTCGGCGATCTGCGCCTGCCAGACGGCGTTGCCCGAGGCGATCAGGTTGCCGACCTGGTAGGCGTAGCCGGGGAAGGCGCCGCGCGCCTCGGCGGGGGCGAGTTCGTTCAGGTGCACCGGGACGATGCCCCAGGCGCCCTGGACCATGAACTGCATCGCGAACGCCCCCAGGCCCAGCAGGACGGCCGTGTGCGAAAAGGCCCAGAGCGGAATGGCCAGCAGCGATAGCAGCGAGGCGATGACGATGCCCCAGCGCCGGCCCAGCCGCTCCGACCAGGCGCCGAACAGCAGGCCGCCGCCGATCGCGCCGACATTGCCGACTGCGGTCAGAAGGCCGGTGACATGGGTGTCGAAGCCCAACCCCTTCTGCAGGAAGGTCGGGTAGAGGTCCTGGGTGCCGTGGCTGAGGAAGTTCAGGACGGTCATCAGGGCCATGACATAGAGCGCCATCTTCCAGTGCTTGCGGAAGAACCACAGGCCGCACAGGGCCAGGGGCGCATCGATGGCGTAGACCCAGGTCAGAATCGGAATCTTGAGCAAGGGGCCGACGACCGCCGGGCCGACGGCGACGGCCAGGGCGACCGCGCCGAGGACAAACAGGAAAAGCGGCCCCCGTCCGCGCTCGCTCTCGAACGAGGGGGATTCGCGCACGGAAAGCTGGATGAAGATGGCCAGCACCGCCGGGATGGCCCCGACCATGAACATGCCGCGCCAGCCGATGCGGTCGAACAGAAAGAAGAAGACGGCTGAGGCGAGCAGGTAGCCCACCGCATAGCCTTCCTGCAGCATGCCGGAGACGACGCCGCGCGCCTTGGGCGGGATGGATTCCAGCGCCAGGGACGCCCCGACCCCCCACACCCCGCCCATGGCGAAGCCGAACAGGGCGCGAAGCACCAGCAAAACCGCCAGGGTCGGCGCGAAGGCCGAGCCCAGTTCCAGCACGGAATAGAGCAGGACGCTGGTCATCAGGATCGGCCGGCGGCCATAGCGGTCGGCCATCATGCCGAAGATCAGCGCCCCGAACGGCCGGGCCGCGAGGGTCAGGGTGCTGGCCACGACCACCGCCGACAGATCGGCATGGAAGTCGGCGGCGATGGCCTTGAACATGAAGACCATCAGAAAGAAGTCGAAGGCGTCGAGGGTCCAGCCCAGGAAGCTGGCGGCGACCGCGCTCCATTGATGGCGGTCGAGACCGCGCAGTTCCGACAGGGTCGTCATGGCGTTATCGGCCCCAAACAAACTCTTGGCGTTGATCTAGGACAGGATTCGGAGCGCGTAACGCCCATTTTCCTGGCCGCCGGCCGGATCGTGTAATTCCCCGCCCCCTTGCGGGGCGGGGTCAGGGGCGGGGGTGCGCCGCCGTCAGGCGGCGACGGATGCTGGCGGTTTGGCGCCAGCATCCGTCGCTTCGGCGCTGACACCCCCATCCCCAACCCCTTCCCCGCAAGGGGGAAGGGGCTTTTGGGCCAGGTTCTCGGTTTTTGAATGATCCCCTCGCGGGAGCAGGGGAGCGACGCTTAGCCTTCTTGCGCCCAGGCCTTGATCAGCTGGAAGGCGATGGCCATGCCGCCGGGCGCGCGCGCGTCGCTGAGTTCGCCGGCGATCAGCTGCCTGGTTTCGGCGCGGGTGAACCAGCGCACCTCTTCGATCTCGATCTGGTCGGCGACCGCCTTGTCGTCCTCGACCTGGCAAATCAGGCCGATCATCAGCGACGCCGGATAGGGCCAGGGCTGGGTTGAATGATAGCGTACCGAGGTCGCGCGCAGGCCGGCCTCTTCGTAGACCTCGCGCGCGCAGGCCTCCTCGACGCTTTCGCCGGGCTCCAGAAAGCCGGCCAGGGCCGAATACATGCCCTTCGGCCAGGCCGCCTGGCGGCCGAGCAGGCAGCGCTCGCCAAAGGTTGGCAGCATGATCACCACCGGATCGGTGCGCGGGAAGTGTTCGGTGCGGCAGCTTTCGCAGACCCGCTTCCAGCCGCCGTCGATGGCCAGGGTCGGCTGGCCGCAGGACGGACAGAAGCCGTGGCGGCGACGCCATTCGAAGACGCTCTTGGCCGTGGCCAGGATGGCCGCATCGCCCGGCGGCAAGCGCAGCGCCGTCGCCCGCAGGTCCTCGAACCGGCCGCAGCCGGCAAGGGGGCCTTCCGCGGGATCGAGGGCTGACTCCAGATCGATGGCGAAGACCGCGGTCTCTTTCCACAGGCCCAGGAACAGCACCCGCTGGTCGCCGCCCGCGACCTCGCGGGCCAGGCCGATGGGCAGATAGGCGATGCGCAGGGCCTTGTCCGGCCCCGGCGCGTCCTCGATCAGCGGCTTGCCGTTCCACAACGCCACCGCAAGCGTGTCGGGATCGTCGAGCCGGCCGTTGATCCAGTCCGGATCGCTCCGCTTGTAGCTCACCCGATCGAGCGGGTTGCCGGCGAAGGTGTTGGTGAAGGCGGTCAGAGGCATGCCCCGCTCTTAAGGCGCCGGACGCGGTTCGTCAGCTTCGGCGTTGCGTTGGGCCAGCGCGCCCTTGCGTCCGCCGCCCTGGCCCGCGATATTGGGCGCGGAGGCTGGCGGCGGGCGGAGTCCTCGCCAACCTGGTCAGGTCCGGAAGGAAGCAGCCACAACGAGTTTCGCTCCGGGTCGCCGTTCAGCCTCCACCCTCTTCTCCGCCGGGATTTGAATGGACGATCCGCCGCCCGCCGATTTGGTCGAAGCGCCCGCGTCCGACGAGGCGACGGTCGATATGTTTGGCGGCGCCCCGACGCCCCAACGCGACGCCGGCGATGGCTACCAGGTGCTCGCCCGCAAATACCGCCCGCGCACCTTCCAGGATCTGATCGGCCAGGAAGGCATGGTCCGCACCCTGACCAACGCCTTCTCAACCGGTCGTATCGCCCATGCCTTCATGCTCACCGGCGTGCGCGGGGTCGGCAAGACCACCACCGCGCGGCTCTTGGCGCGCGCGCTCAACTACGAGGCCGAGGGAATCGACCAGCCGACGCTGGACCTGGCGGTCGAGGGCGCCCATTGCCGCGCCATCATCGAGGGGCGGCACATGGACGTGCTGGAACTCGACGCCGCCAGCCGCTCCAAGGTCGAGGAGATGCGCGAGCTGATCGACGGGGTGCGCTATGCGCCGGTCGAGGCCCGCTACAAGGTCTACATCATCGACGAAGTGCACATGCTGTCGACCGCCTCGTTCAACGCGCTGTTGAAGACGCTGGAAGAGCCGCCGCCGCACGCCAAGTTCATCTTCGCCACCACCGAAATCCGGAAAGTCCCGGTCACCATCCTGTCGCGCTGCCAGCGCTTCGACCTGCGCCGGGTCGAGCCGGAGGTGATCGCCAAGAACCTGGCCGACATCGCCGCGGCCGAGGAGGCGAAGATCGATCCGGACGGCCTGGCGCTGATTTCCCGCGCGGCCGAAGGCTCGGTCCGCGACGCCCAGTCGCTGCTCGACCAGGCTATCGTGCAGGCCGACGACGGTGAGATCGTCAGCGCCGCGGCCATCCGCGACATGCTGGGCCTGGCCGACCGCGCCCAGACCATCGAGCTGTTCGAGCTGGCCATGCGCGGGCGCGCCGCCGAGGCGCTGGGGGCCTTCGCCGCCCTCTACGGCCTCGGCGCCGATCCGGTTGTGGTGATGCTCGATCTTTTGGAGCACGCCCATGGCGCGGCCCTGGCCAAAGCGCTTGGCCCCGACGTGCTGGGCCTGCCCAAGGACCAGGCCGCACGGCTGACGGCGGTCGGAACCCAGGCCTCGGCGGGAACCCTCTCCCGCATCTGGCAGATGCTTTTGCGCGCCCACGATGAGGCCAGACGCGCGCCCGACCCCAAGGCCGCCGTGGAGATGGCGCTGATCCGCCTGTGCTACGCCGCCGACCTGCCAGGCCCGGAGGAGGCGCTGAAGGCCTTGCGCGATGGGGACACGGCCGCCCTTGCCGGTCAGCCCGCCGGCGGCGGTTCGTCCGCGCCCGGCCGTCCAAGCGGCTCCGGCGGCGGAGCGGCGATGGCGCGCATGGTCGCCCCGGCCCAGCAGACCGCCCCGGCGGCGCTCGCCGCGCCGCAGTCGTTCGAGGACGTGCTGGGCCTGATCGAGGTGCGGCGCGACGTTTCCCTGAAGCTCGACATCGACCGCTTCATGCGCCCGATCAGCTTTCGCCCGGGCGCCATCACCTTCGAGCCCGCCCCCGGCGCGCCCTCCAACCTCGCCGGCCGGCTGGTCGCGCGACTGAAAGAATGGACCGGGCAGCCCTGGCTGGTCGCGGCCGAGGGCGGCGGCGGCGCGGAGAGCGCCTGGGAGCGCCAGAAACGCGAGGAAAAGGCCGCGCTGGACGATGTCGCGGCCGATCCCTTCGTGCAGACGGTGATGCTGGCCTTTCCGGGCGCGGAGATCGTCGGGGTCAGGAAGATGGCCGCGCCGGAAACGGTTGTTGCGGAGGAGGGCGTGGAGACCGTGGAGGACTAGAAAGTCATCCACCCTTACCGCAGCCGCAGATTGAACCTTTGGGCGGAACGCGGCAACATTGCGCGCCATGGGACTTGTCACCGAGACATTCGAATACGACGGCGGTCGGGAGGTCACGGTGTACCTTCCGCCGGATCCGCCGCAGGGCGTGGTGTTCGCCGGTGACGGTCAGCTGATCTCGCAATGGGGAGACTTTGTCGCCGCGGCCGGCGCGCCATCCACGATGATCGTCGGTGTCCATCGGTCGGCGGATGAGACGCTGCGGCTCCATGAGTACTCGCCCGGCTTCGATCCGAAACGGTTCGCGGCCCACGAGAGGGTCTTCGTAGAGGACGTCCGCGAATGGGTTCAGTCGCGTTTCGGTGTCGAGCTGCGCAAAGAACGCACCGCGGTGTTCGGCGTTTCGGCGGGTGCAGAGTTGGCGCTCGCCATCGGGCTTCGGCGCCAGGACGTCTACGGTGCGGTATTTTGCGCCTCGCCAGGTGCGGGCTACCGACCGCCCGGCGTGATGCCGAGCTCGCTTCAGCGCGTGTACCTCGTCGCCGGAACTCGGGAGCCCTTCTTTCGCGAGAACGCGATCCGGTGGGCGGACGCGCTGCGCGATGCGGGGGCGGACGTCGTGATGACCGAACGGTACGGATCGCACGGCGACGCGTTTTGGCGGGCCGAGCTCCCGCTCATGGCGGCCTGGGCGTTCGGACGATGAAGCCCTGCGTTTGCGCGACATCCATAAGGCGGTGTCCGCAACGGGTTAGTCCGTTGACCCATAGGCGACCTTAACGCCTCGACCCGAGCGTCGCAGCGGAGCATCGGGCCGATCAGCCGGCTGCGGTCGCGCCGTCGTTGTTGCAATGCTCCTGGAGCGCCGGTAGGCCGGCTGACCTCGAACCGGAGCCATCGATGGAGCCGCTGCGGCCAACCCTCTTCATCACCTGCGGCCTGCCAGGTTCCGGCAAGTCGACGCTCGCCAAGCGGCTTGAGCTAGAGGTCCCCGCGCTTCGCCTGACGGCCGACGAATGGCTGCACGAACTTTACCCGACCATTACCACACCGGAGGCGGAGGAGGGCACGCTTCGCAGCCGCGTCGAGCGCCTGCAGTGGAACCTCGCGCTCCGCGCCCTGCAACTGGGTTGCGATGTGGTTCTGGACTTCGGCGTTTGGGCGCGAGAGGAACGTGACCTTTTCCGGACGGGCGCTCGCGATGTCGGGGCGCGGGTGGTCTTGTGTCTCCTTGACCCTTCGGTCGACGAGCTTTGGGCGCGTCTGTCGCGGCGCAACGCTGAACGACCCTTTGGCGTGTTCGAGATTCCAAAAGAGGCGCTGCTGAGATGGGTGAAACTATTCCAGCGCCCCACGGCTGAGGAACTGGCGCTCTACGACCCTTGGCAAGCGGACGCAAAACCTCCCGGGCCTGATTGACTTCCGTTTTCCACTCAACTCAGGCCTTGGCGGAGTCTGTCGGCGAGCGAGCCCTGACGCCCGAACGACCACTGAGACCGATCGCAACATGCCCGCGACGGCGTTGCTGACATATCGGTCAGGTCGAAAACCGGCTCCGATCGTGCGGTCCCTTAAACCCTCCGCTTTTGCGGGGACGAGCGGAATGGATGCCGATCTGGCGCGGCTAGTCGTTGCTCATCTCCTGGAGCTTCAGCACCGTGTTCCAGTTTCGCCCGGTCCCGCGGACGCCCAGCTTTCGCTCGATCACCGTGATGGTCAGTTTCGATCGGCCGATTCCGTCCGGATAGACCAGATAGGCGTCGCGGCCGACCACCTCGGCAACCTCCCGGCCCTTAATCGCGGCCCGCAAGGCTTCCAGCGCGCCGGCGGCCGGCCTGGCCTTCAAGGGCATGACCAGCAGGTGGCCGGGATCCTCGCGGGCCGCTTCGGCAAACGGGTTCGCCGCGATCAGCGCCCGCCATTCCGCCGCCGAACGCACCATGAAATCGATCTGGAAGCCGAAGCGCGCCTCGGCTTCGGCTTCCAGCCGCTTTTCCAGCACCGCGTCGGGCTTTTTCGGGCTGTCGAACACCAGATTGCCGCTCTGCAGCAGGGTGCGGGGGTTGTCGAGGCCCTGATCCCTGGCGAAGGCCGCAAGGTCGCCCATCTTAAGGCTGCGGCCGCCGACATTGACGGCCCGGAGCAGGGCGATGTGGGCAGCCATGTCGTCTCCGTCCCGCCGGCCAACTTTCGTTCGCGCCAAGGGCGCGGCTCGATATGATGGCGGCCGGAAGTGAGAAAGGGAAGGCGACGATGAAGGATCTGGGCGCGCTGATGAAGCAGGCGCAGGCCATGCAGCAGAAGCTGACCGAGGCCCAGGCCAAGCTCGCCGAGATGACCGCCGACGGCGTCGCCGGCGCCGGCATGGTCAAGCTTGTGCTGCAGGGGTCCGGCGCGCTGGTCAGCGTCACTTTCGACGACGCGCTGCTGGCGGCCGGCGAAGGCGAGATCCTCGCCGATCTGCTGGTGGCCGCCCATGCCGACGCCAAGCGCAAGCTCGACGCCGCCCAGGCCGAGACGATGAAGGCCATCGCCGGGCCGTTCGGCGGCATGCCGGGCTTTCCCGGCCTTTCCTGACCTTGGCCGCCTCCGCCGGACCCGAGATCGAGCGGCTGATCGCGCTGCTGTCCAAACTGCCGGGCCTGGGGCCGCGCTCGGCCCGGCGCTCGGCGCTCGCACTGCTCAAGCGCCGCGACCAGCTGCTCAGGCCCCTGGCCCAGGCCATGGCCGAGGCGGCGGAGAAGGTGAAGTCCTGTTCGACCTGCGGGGCGCTGGACACCAGCGACCCGTGCGCCGTCTGCGCCGACCAGAGCCGCGACGCCGGCCTGATCTGCGTCATCGAGGAGGTGGGCGCACTCTGGGCGCTGGAGCGTGGCGGCGCCTATCGCGGGCGCTACCACGTGCTGGGCGCGCTTTTGTCGGCTCTCGACGGGCGCGGACCCGAGGCCCTGCGCGTCAACGAGCTGGTCGCTCGCGCGCAGGGCGGGCAGGTGCGCGAGATCATCCTGGCCCTGCCGGCCACCGTCGACGGCCAGACCACCGCCCACTATCTGGCCGAGCGGCTGGCGCGGGCCAATGTTTCGGTCACCAGCCTTGCCCGCGGCGTGCCGGTGGGCGGCGAGCTGGACTGGCTGGACGACGGCACCATCGCCCAGGCGCTGAGGGCGCGGCGGCCGACATCGGACTGACGGCGCGGCTTGGCGTCAGGCCCGACTCCGGCTAAAGCGAACGGACCATGAACGCTGCCCTGGTCTTGAGTGTGGTTGTCCTGGCCCTTTTGGCGGGCCTGGCCGCGGTCCTTTGGGCGCTGATGCGGGCGCAGAGCGAACTGGCGACCGCGCGCGAGCGGATCCGGCTCAACGACGAGAACACCCCCGCCCGCGCCGCCCAGGCCGCCGAGCTGGCCACCAGCCAGCTGATCAGCCGCGCGACGGAGACCTTCAAGCCGGTCACCGACACCCTGGCGAAGTTCCAGGAGCAGGTGGCGGCGGTCGAAAAGGCCCGCGCCGAGGAAACCGGCGGCCTGAAGGCGCAGATCGCCGCCCTGATGCAGGCCTCGGTCGACACCCAGGCCGAGGCGCGCAAACTGTCGGCGGCGCTGCGCCGCGGCGCCGGCGTCCAGGGCCGCTGGGGCGAGCAGACCCTGCGTAACGTGCTGGAGGCCGCCGGCCTGAGCAAACGGTTCGATTTCGAGGAGCAGTTTTCGGTCGAGGGCGGCGAGGGCCGCCGCCGGCCGGACGTGATCGTGCGCATGCCCGGGGGCGGCGTCTTCGTGATCGACGCCAAATGCTCGCTGAACGCCTTTCTGGATGCCCAGGACGCGGTGGATGACGCGGCCCGCGAAGCCTGCCTGGCGCGGCATGCGCAAAGCGTGCGCACCCATATGACCGGCCTTTCGTCGCGCGCCTATTGGGATCAGTTCCCCAAGGAGGGCTCGCCCGACTTCGTGGCCATGTTCGTCCCCGGCGACCAGTTTCTGGCCGCGGCCCTGGAGGTTCTTCCCGAATTGATGAGCGAGGCGATGGAAAAGCGGGTCCTGTTGGTCACGCCCACCACGCTGTTCGCGCTGTGCAAGGCCATCGCCTATGGCTGGCGGGTCGAGGAGCAGGCGGCCAACGCCGACCAGATCGCCACGCTCGGCCGCGAACTCTACAAGCGGCTCTCGGTCATGGGCGGCCATGTCCAGGGCCTCGGCAAGGCGCTGGACACGGCCCTGGGCCGCTACAACGCCTTCGTCGGCTCGCTGGAAAGCCAGGTGCTCAGCCAGGCGCGGCGGTTCGAGGACCTGGCGGTCGATCACGAGGGCAAGGAGATGGCGGTCCTGGAGCCGATCGAGACCGGCGTGCGGCGGCTGACCAAGCTTGCCCCTGACGCCACCCCGGATGACCCGCCGATCTTGACGGTGCGCGCCGGCTAACCTACCTGAAAGCCATGGCTATCCGCGACATCCTGGTCGTTCCCGACCCGCGCCTAAAGACGGTTTCCGCAAAGGTCGCGGTCGTCGACGAGGCTCTGCGCGCGCTGATGGACGATATGCTGGAGACCATGTACGCCGCGCCCGGCATCGGCCTGGCCGCCATCCAGGTCGGTGAGCCGGTTCGCGTCATCGTCATGGATCTCGACCATCGCGACGGCGAGCGCACCCCGCGTTATTTCGTCAATCCGGAGATCCTCTGGGCGTCGGAAGAGACCCAGCCCTACGAAGAGGGCTGTCTTTCGGTGCCGGACATCTATGACGAGGTCGAGCGGCCGGCCCAGCTGAAGCTGCGCTACATGAACTATCAGGGCGAGACGGTCGAAGAGGACGCCGAGGGCATATTCGCCGTCTGCATCCAGCATGAGATGGATCATCTCGACGGGGTGCTGTTCATCGACCACCTTTCGCGCCTGAAGCGCGAACGGGCCGTGAGCAAGGTGAAGAAGGCGACCCGCGAAGCCGACGCCGCCTGAGGCGCTGGCCGTGAGGCCGACGGGCGGCTAAACGCCTTCGCATGCGCCTCGCCTTCCTTGGCACGCCGGAGTTCGCCGTTCCTTCTCTGGCCGAGCTGATCGCCGCCGGCCACGAGATCGCGGCTGTCTATTCGCAGCCGCCGGCGCCGCGCGGGCGCGGCCAGGCGTTGCGGCCCTCGCCGGTGCAGGCCTTTGCGGAAACCAATGGCCTGGCCACGCGCACGCCGGCCTCCATGCGCGATCCGGCCGAGATCGAGGCCTTCGCTGCGCTCGGGCTGGATGCCGCGGTGGTCGTCGCCTTTGGTCAGATATTGCCGGCCGCCGTGCTGGAGGCGCCCAGGCTGGGCGCCTTCAACCTGCACGCCTCGCTCTTGCCACGCTGGCGGGGGGCCGCGCCGATCCAGCGCGCCATCATGGCCGGCGATACGGCGACCGGCATCCAGGTCATGCGCATGAGCGAGGGCCTGGACGAGGGTCCGATCCTGCTCTCCGAGACGGTGCGGATCGACGCGCTGGAGACGGCGGGATCGCTGCACGACCGGCTCGCCCCCATCGGCGCCCATCTGCTGCCGCGCGCGCTCGCCGCGCTCGAGCGCGGCGCCGTACGGGAAACGCCACAGAGCGATGAGGGCGTCACCTATGCCAGGAAGATCCGGCCCGGTGAGGCGCGCATCGACTGGAGCAAGTCCGCCGGCCTGATCGACCGGCGCATCCGCGGCCTGTCGCCGGCGCCCGGCGCCTGGTTCGAAGCCCGCGGCGACGACAGGCCCGTCCGCATCAAGGCGCTGCTCTCGCGCGTCGAGGAGGGCGCGGGCGCGCCGGGAGAGGTGCTCGACGAGCGCCTGCTCATCGGCTGCGGCAAGGGCGCGGTGCGCATCCTGCGCGCCCAGCGGGAGGGCCGCAGCGTGCAGTCGGCGTCCGATTTCCTGCGCGGCTTTCCCATGGCGCCCGGCCTCAGGCTCGGCTGATGCCGCGCTACCGCCTCCTGGTCGAATATGACGGCCGGCCCTATCACGGCTTCCAGGCCCAGGCCGATCAACCCTCCGTGCAAGCCTCGATCGAGCGCGCGATTCTAGCCTTCTGCGGCGAGCGCCTGCGCCTGCACGCGGCGGGCCGCACCGATTCCGGCGTGCATGCCGCCGGGCAGGTCATTCACATCGATCTCGAAAAAGCCTGGGATGCGGCCGTGGTGCGCGATGCGCTGAACGCCCATCTTTCGCCCGAGCCGATCGTCATTCTGGACGCGACGGCGGCCGCGCCCGACTTCCACGCCCGGTTTTCGGCGCGGGAGCGGCGCTATCTCTACCGCATCCTCAACCGCAAGAGCCCGCCGGCCTTGGATCGCGGCCGGGTCTGGGCGGTGAGGAAGCCCCTGAACGCCGAGGCCATGCAGATCGCCGCCCAGGCCCTGGTCGGCCTGCACGACTTCACCACCTTTCGCGATGTGAACTGCCAGGCCAGGTCGCCGATCAAGACGCTGGACGAGGCGCGGGTCTGGCGCGAGGGCGAGGAGGTGCGGCTGGCGTTCACCGCCCGCTCCTTCCTGCACCGGCAAGTGCGCTCGATGACCGGGTCTCTGGCGCAGGTGGGCCTGGGCCGCTGGTCGGCGGCGGATCTGGCCGCGGCCCTAGATGCCCGCGACCGCGCGGCATGCGGACCCGTCGCGCCGGCCGAAGGGCTCTATCTGACGAGCGTCGCCTACCGAGCCGTCGCGAAGGCGGTGAAATAGGCCTCGATCAGCCGCCGATAGATGTCCGTCAGCGCCTGGATGTCGGCCACCGGCGCGCATTCGTCGACGGCATGCATGGTCGCGCCGACCAGGCCCAACTCCACCACCGGACAGAGGCTGCGGATGAAGCGGGCGTCGGAGATGCCGCCGGCGGTCGACAGCTCCGGATCGCGGCCAAGCGTCGCCTTCACGGCGCGGGCGCAGAGATCGACGAAAGCGCCGCGCTCGGTGAGGAAGGCCTCGCCGGTCAGCCTGGTGACGAGTTCGACGCGCCCGGCGGCGAAGCCCGCGCCCGCCGCGTCGCACTCGGCCTGCAGCCAGTCGATCAGGCCCTGGCCATCGTGCGCCGGGTTGAAGCGGATGTTCAGCCGCGCCAGCGCCCGGGCCGGAACGACGTTGGTGGCCGGATTGCCCACATCGATGGTGGTCACTTCGAGATTGGACGGCGGAAAGCCGGCGTGGCCTTCGTCCAACACCCGCGACTGCAGCCGATCCAGCAGCGTGACCAGGGGCGCGATCGGGTTGGCGGAGCGGTCGGGATAGGCGACGTGGCCCTGTCGGCCCTCGACGGTGATCCAGGCGTTCAGGCTGCCGCGGCGGCCGATCTTCATCTGGTCGCCGAGCCGGGCGGCGGAGGACGGCTCGCCCAGCACGCAATGGTCGATCCGCTCGCCTTGGGCCTTCAACGCCTCGACCACGCGGCCGGTCCCGTCCACGGCTTCGCCTTCCTCGTCGCCGGTGATCAGCAGCGACAGCGAGCCGGTTGTCGGCGGCGTGCGGGCCGCCGCGGCGATGAAGGCGGCGATGGCGCCCTTCATGTCGGCGACGCCGCGGCCGAAGAGCTGGCCATCGACCAGGCGAGCCTCGAACGGCGGATCGCGCCAGGCGGCGATATCGCCCGGAGGCACCACGTCGGTATGGCCGGCGAAGCAGAGATTCGGCCCCGAAGCGCCCCGCCGCGCATAGAGGTTTTCGATCTCGCCGAACTTCATGCGCCGGCAATGGAAGCCGAGGTCGTTCAGCGCCGCCTCGACCACGTCCATGGCCCCCGCGTCGGCCGGGGTCACGGACGGGCGGCGGATAAGGGCCTGGGCGAGCGCGATGGGGTCGAGACTCATGGGTCGGCGCTTATCCTGGATGACGAGGAGCGGCAATCTGGCTTGGCGGCGCGACTGGCGAAAGGTCTCGGTCTGATCTACCTATTCCCCAAAGCCATGACCACTCGCGCCCATCACCACGATCATGATCACCATGGCCACGCTCATGCGCCGGCCGGCGATCCGCGTTATGGGCTGGCCATCGGGCTCAACCTGCTCATCGTCCTGATCGAGGCGGGCGGCGGCCTCTACGCCAACTCGACCGCGCTGATCGCCGATGCGGGACACAATCTGTCCGACGTGCTGGGCCTGGTGCTGGCCGGCGGCGCGACCTGGCTGGCCAGCCGGCCGGCGCGCGGGCGACGCACCTACGGCTTCGGCAAGGCGACGGTGCTGGCGGCCGTGATCAACGGGGTCGTCCTAGTCTTCGTCTCCGGCGCCATCGCCATCGAGGCGGCGCACCGGTTCTTCAGCCCCCAACCGGTCGGCTCCGTCGTCGTGATGGCGACCGCGGGGGTCGGGGTGGTGGTCAACACCTCGACGGCCCTGATGTTCATGCGCGGCCGCGGCGCCGATGTGAACGTGCGCGGCGTCTTCCTGCATATGGCGGGGGACGCGGCCGTGTCGGTCGCCGTCATCGTGGCGGCGGGCCTGATCCTGCTCACCGGCCTGACCTGGCTCGATCCGCTGGCCAGCCTCTTGGTGGTTGGCGTCATCCTGGCCGGAACCTGGGGGCTGTTACGCGAGGCGATCGACCTGGCGCTCGATGCCGCGCCGCCAGGCGCCGACCTCGACAGCATCCACGCCTTCCTGATCGACAGCGCCGGCGTCACCGAGGTGCACGACCTGCACGTCTGGGCGATGAGCACCACCGAGATGGCGCTGACCGCTCATGTCGTCCGCCCCGACCATGACGTCGACGACGGCTTCCGGGCCGGGTTGGCGCATGCGCTCGAGGACCGTTTCGGCGTCCGCCACGCTACGCTGCAGATCGAGCGGTCGCGCGACGATCACTGCCCCGACTGCTAGGGACCCGGCCGTTTAAGGGGTCGGGATCGGCGTGTTGCCCGCCGCGACGCCGGGCGGAACGCTGGCGGTGGCCAGCAGGAGCTGGGCGACGTCGGCATAGCGGCCGTAGCCTTGCTGGTTCAGTTGCAGACGCGTGCGGCGCAAGTCGCGTTCGGCCTCAAGCAGCTGGAAGGCGCTGACCCCGCCGGCGGCATAGCCCCTGCGCACCATGTCCACGCGACGGCCGGCGGCGTCGAGCGCGCGAGCCTGATCGGCATAGGACTGGTTGTCGTTGGCGAGCGAGGTCAGGACGTCGGCGACCTGGTCGAAAGCCGCCAGCACGGTCACTTCATAGGCGGCGAGCGCGGCGCGCGCATTGGCCTCGGCTTGCCGTTGTCTGGCCTTCAGTTCGCCGGAGTGGAACAGCGGCGCGGTCAGGCCGGCGCCGATATTGTAGCCGGTGGACGCATATGAGAACAGGGTCTGCGGCGTCAGCGCGCTCTGTTCCAGGCTCGCGGTGAGGTTGATGTTCGGATAGAGGTTGGCGGTCTCCACGCCGACCTGAGCGGTCGCGGCGTGCAGCTTGGCCTCCGCCTCCAGGATGTCGGGCCGGCTGCGGACGAGTTCGGACGGTACGGCGACGGGCAGGACTTCAGGCAGCGAGCCGGAGCTGGCGTCGAAGTCGGGCGGCGTCCATGCGGCCGGCGGCCGGCCAAGCAGGATGGCCATCTGGTGTCGCGCGGCGGCCAGGCGCTGGCGTTGGGCGGGAATAGTGGACTGGTCCTGGGCCAAAGCGCTTTCGGCCTGGGCGACATCGGCGGCCGATGCGCCGCCGGCGCGATACGCCGTGCGGATCATCGCCAGATCGTGAGCGTCGTCGGCGCCGATATCGTTCAACGACTGGATCTGGATATTGGCGTCGGCGATGGTCAGGGCCTGGGCCACCACCTGGCCGGTGAGGGTGAGATAGGCCGCATCCAACTCGCGCGCCTGGGCCTCCTCGGTCGCCTTCAGCGATTCGCCTCGCCGCTTCACCCCGCCGAACAGGTCGAGATTGTAGGAGACCGTGACGCCGATCGAATAGAGGTTGAACTCCGGATTGGTCGGAAACGGCGGCAGCCCCGGAACCGCGAACTGGGAAAACGAGCCCCCGGAGAGCGCGTTCAGGTTGGCGCGCTCGCGCTGAGCGCCGGCGTTGGCGTCGGCAGTAAGAAGCCCGCTTTCCGCCTTGACCGCCTGGCGGGACGCTTCGAGCCTGTCGCGCGCCTCCTCCAGCGTCGGGTTGCCGGCGACGGCCTGGCGAATAAGCTGGTCCAGGGCGGGCGAATGGAACAGGGTCCACCAGTCTGCGACCACCTTTTCGCCAATGACCGCACGGATCGGCCCGGGATTGGCGTCGTCTCCGACCATGGCGTAGCCGGAGACGACCGGCGTCGCGGGCGTGTGGAAGTTGGGCCCGACCACGCAGCCGGCCAGGATGGCGGACAGGGCGACGGCGCTGGCGGCCCTGGCGCGCTTAATCGATGGCAAGGGTCGGCTCATGGTTTTGGGTCCGGGGGCGTTTCATCAGGAAAAGCAGCGGGCCAAGCAGGATGGCCACGAACAGCATCAGCCGGAAGTCGTCGATATAGGCGACCATGGCGGATTGGCGGGTCACCTCGGCGTTCAACGCGGCCACGCCGGCGGGATTGGTCAGGCTGAACGGCGCTGGAATGATCCGCGCCACGGGGTTGTCCGGCCGCAAGCCCTCGATCAGGCGCGCATGCACGACGCTGGTGTTGGTGCTGAACAGCGCCTGCATGATGGAGATGCCCGAGCTGGAGCCCAGGTTGCGCACCAGGGTGAAGACGCCGGCGCCTTCGGCGCGATAGACCGGGTCCAGCGTCGCGAAAGCCAGGGTCGAAAGCGGCACGAAGATCAGGCCGATGCCGAGCCCCTGCAGGACGCCGGTCCACATGACCGGCCAGGAATCCATGCCGAGCGAGAAGCCGCTCATGCCGAACAGGGCCAGGACGCTGAGCACCAGGCCGGCGCCGATGATCAGGCGCACATCGATGCGATTAACCAGCTGGCCGACGACGAACATCGAAATGAGGCTGCCGACGCCCCTGGGCGCGGTGACCAGTCCAGTGGTCACCACCGGATAGCCCATCAGGGTCTCCAGCATCGGCGGCAGCAGCGCCAGGGTGGCGAACAGCATCACGCCGACGAAGAAGCCGAAAAACGTCGCGGTGGCGAAGTTGCGGTCCTTGATCAGCTCGCGCGGCAGGAAGGGGCGCCTTGCGGTCGCGGTGTGCACAATGAAGAGGAAGAAGGCCAGGCCCGCTATGGTCGCCTCGATCCAGATTTCGCTGGATTCAAACCAGGCCTTGTCCTGCCCGCGGTCGAGGAAGAGCTGAAACGCCCCGATGGCCAGGCTGAGGAAGCCGAACCCCATGAAGTCGAACGGGACCTTAAACTCGTTGCGCTTGTCGTGGATGAAGGTCATCACGCCGATGAAGGCCAGGATGCCGAACGGCAGGTTGATGTAGAAGACCCACCGCCAGCTGAAGTCCTCCGTGAGCCAGCCGCCGAGGGCCGGTCCGATGATCGGCCCCAGAACCGCGCCCATGCCCCAGATGGCCATGGCCGGCCCCTGTTCTGCGGGCGTGTAGATGTCCAAAAGGACAGCCTGCGACAGCGGGATGAGCGAGGCGCCGAACAGGCCCTGCAACAGGCGAAAGCCGACAATCTGCGGCAGGCTCTGCGCCGCGCCGCACATGGCCGAGGCGACGGTGAAGCCGGCGATCGAAATCATGAAGACCCGCTTGCGGCCGAAGCGGCCCGCCAGCCAGCCGCTCATCGGCGTCATGATCGCGGCGGCGACGATGTAGGACGTCAGCACCCAGGTGATCTCGTCGGCCGAAGCCGAAACCGACCCCATCATGTGCGGCAGCGCCACATTAGCGATGGTCGTGTCGAGCGACGTCATCACCGTCGCCAGCATGACCGAACTGACGATGAGAGGCCGGTTCAGGGCTGCGGCTGGAAGGCCGCCGCTCATCGCGCCGGGCGACCGAACAGATGGCGGACGTGATGGGTGTCGACCTTGACCGTGGCCGACAGGCCGGACGCCAGGGCCACGTTCGGCATCCGCACGAAATCGAACCTCACCGGAACGCGCTGGGTGACCTTCACCCAGTTGCCGGTGGCGTTTTCAGCCGGCAGCAGCGAGAAGCTGGACCCGGTCCCCGGGCTGATCGAGGACAGCCGCATCTGGAACACCTCATGCGGATAGGCGTCGAGCTTCAGCGTCGCGGCCTGGCCGACCCGCATGTATTCGAGCTGGTTTTCCTTGAAATTGGCTTCCACCCAGAACCTGTCGGAGACCAGCGAAAACACCGGCTGCGAGGCGTTGACATAGTCGCCGACCTGCAGCTGATCGACCTTGGTGACGACACCCTCCTGCGAAGCGACAACGTCGATATAGCCCTGGTTCAGGGCGGCGTTGGCGACGCGCGCCGCGGCGACCCGCACGGTGGGGGCGTCGTTGGCGTCGAGATTGGGATTGCCGCCAAGCGGGGCCAGGGCGTTGGCCAGTTGCGCCCGGGCGGCGGCGACCTGGCTGCGCGCGCGATCGGCCATATCGGCGGCCTGGGCGGCCTGGGCGGCCGTGCCCGTGCCGGCGGCGACCAGCGCGCGCGCGCGCGTCGCCTCACCCGCCAGATAGGCGGCGCTGTCCTGGGCGGTCTTCAGTTCGGCCTGCTGTTGAAGATAGGTGGCCTTCAGCGCCTCGACCTGCAGCTTGGCGTTGGCCAGGGCGGCCGCGGCCTCGGCGCTGGCGGTCTGGTAGGGCCGGCCGTCGAGCTGGAACAGCAGTTGGCCGGCCTTCACCAGCTGGCCATCGTGAACGGCGACGCTCACGACCCGGCCGGAGATGCTTGAGCTCACCTGGACGCGCGCGCCCACGACCTGGGCGTCGTCGGTGGACTCGTAGCGCCCGCCGGTCAGGTAGACGACGAAGCCGACGATCAGGACAAGCAGGACGGCGCCGCCCATCAGCGGCCAGCGCAACCGCCGCAACCACCCGCGCCGCGGTTGCTGGGTCTCGAACTGTTCCGCCATGGCGCTTTCGGGAGTCGCCGCCTCAATGGGGGCTTCAGCGGAATCGGCAGGGCTCATTGAACCATTTCCAGACGCGACAGCCGCCGCGTTCGTGCGCAGATACGTACGAACCAACGGCGGCGCCAGGGTGCGACATCGCCACGCGGACAAAAGGCGTTCGCAACGGGAGTCTCTAACTCATCCTCTAAAGCGTGAGGCGACATGAGCCAAATGATAAGTTATCACCGATAGAATGCAGGATATTCATTTTCCCTCGCTCGATCTCAATCTGCTCAGGGTTTTCGACGCCCTGGCCGACGAGCTTAGCGTGACGCGCGCCGGTGCAAGACTGGGTCTCAGCCAATCAGCCGTCAGCCATGCCCTCGGCCGGTTACGGCATGTCTTGGAGGATCCGCTGTTCGTTCGCGGCTCCGACGGCATGCGCCCGACCGCGCGGGCGCAGGAAATCGCGCCGCGCCTGCGACAGGGGCTCGCCCAACTCCAGGAGGCGCTGAGCCCGGCGGCGTTCAACCCCGCCGATACGGGGCGCCGCTTCACCATCGCCACAAGCACCTATACCTGCGCCGTATTGATGCCGGAAGTCATGAACCTGATCCGCGCCGAGGCGCCCGCCGCCGAGCTTCGGCTGTACGGCATCGATCCGTCCCTAGGCGAGGACCTGGAGAGCGGGCGCACCGATCTCGCCATCGGCGGCTTCGGCCGCGTCGCGCCGCGCTTCGATCGCGAGGTGCTGTTCACCGAGACGGCGGTCTGGGCGGTGAGCGCGCGCCATCCCGCCGCCGCGGCCGAGAGCCTGACCCTGGAGGCGCTGGCCGATCTGCCGCAGGTGATCATGGCCGTCTCTCAGGATCGCGCCATCGACGGGCGTCTCACCGAGGGCGGCCTCGAGCGCTGGGTGATCTGGGACGACCGCGGCGCGCTCGACGACGCCCTGGCCAAGATCGGCCGCTCCCGGGTGATCGCCATGACCGCCCAGGACGCACAGAGCGCGTTGGCCATCGCCAGCCGCACCGACATGGCCGCGCTGACGCCGCGGCGGCTGGCGACCGCCTTCGCCCAGCAATATGATCTGAAACTGTTCGAGCCGCCCTATCGCTCGCCCATCATCGACATCGAGGCCTTGTGGCGGCGCGATCTCGGGGCGTCGGCGGCGATCGACTGGCTCAGAAGCCGTCTCAGAGCGGCGGCGGCTCGATTATGAGCCTGGCGACGCCACGATGGGCCGGCGGCGCCGGGGCGGGCGGCAGCGGCCGGCCTTCTAACATCGCCTGCAGACGCCGCTGCTGCTCTTCGTGCCGTCGGGTGACCAGCGCGTCGCGCTTTACGTCCTGCTTGTGCTTGACGGCGCGCATGCGCCAGGCCCAGAGGGCGGCGCCGGCGAGGATGGACAGCACCAGAATGCAGATGCTGTTGAGCTCGATCGCATAGGCGTTGAAGTCGCTCGGTCCAGCATCAATGTAGTCGCAGGCGAAGTAGAGCTCGCTCGCTTGCACGATCATCGCCGCCGCCAACCAGAGGCTCGCGTAGCGGATGGCGAGGTAGAGGAAGAAGCAGGAGAGCAGCAGCGTCGACACCAGATCGATAATCGCCGCGGCGGCCTGATCGGTGTAGCCGGCCTTGAAGGTGGCGGTCACCGCCGTCCCGACATTCGTATGGTGACCCGCAACGGCGAAGAAGAGATCGGTGAGTAGGATGGCGCCGATGAACACGGCCGCCCCGATCCGCTCGGGCTTGCCGCCTTTGATCAGCACGATCCCGCCGCAGATCGGCGTTGCGTACATCGCGGTCAGATGGATGAGGTGTTTGATAGCCAACAAATGCATAATCGCGCCCCAGAAGGCTGGGACGCGATTACGGCAGTACTCTTAATATAGCGGAAACGGTAGGTTAGGACGCCATGCGCAGGGCGTCTTGGTCACCGTCTTCACGGATGTCCGGCTTGCCATCCATCTTCACCGGGATGTGCAGCGCCTTGGCGATGCGGCCCAGGCCCTTGTGGCTCGTGACCAGCGAAGCGCGGGCGGTGTTGAGCGCGGCGAGGGCTTCGACGACGGCGGCGAGTTCCTTGTCGCCGACAGTCGTGGAAAGGCCGACTTCGCGGCGGGCGGTGATGAGTTCGGAAACCAGTTCCGAGACTTCGAGAATGGCGGAATCAACCGTCTTCTCGGTCGCGTGCAGCTTGCTGACTACGCGCTTAGCGACGAACGCCTTATCCATAAGTCCTCTCCAGCCAATACCACTAACGGTAGGTTAACCTAAACACATCCCTAACGAGGACACCAGGGGTATATGGTTAATAACAAGAGAAAAAGTGTCGCACCTGCGGTTGCAGCGCATCAGCCGGAGCTGAGCCATGGGTGCGGCTGGGCGCAAGAGTCGGATAACGCAGGTATTTTTCATTTTGCACGGCGCGCGTGAGCCATTCGGGCCGATGTGATCGACCTTGAAATACTCGCGCTGAACCGGCCGCCGGGCTTGGGCGCGCGCGAGAAAAGCCGCTTCCAGGCCAAGGCTTGGCCAAGCCTTGATCGTTAAGGACCGCCGGCGCGAAGGGAAGCGTTAAAACCTGAGCGGCTATAGGTGGCGACGGATGCGGCGACGCATCGCGGCGCACGGCGGGAGCGGATGAGCAGACAGGAAGCGGGGTCGAGCGTCGGGGCGCACGGCGTTTCCTTCGAAAACAGGATCGCGATCTCGGCTCTGGTCACGGCCGTCGTCGTGCTGATCACCGCCAGCGCGCTGTTCATCGTCGAACAGTGGCAGAGCAGCCAGCTCGACCTGAAACGAAACCAGGCGGCTTTGACCGCGATCATGGCCGACCAGATCGCGCCGGTCCTCGGCCGTGGCGATATCCAGGTCGAGCGGAAGATGCTGGTCAAGCTGGTGGTCGCACCGGGCGTGCGCTCGGCGGATCTGTTCGACGCCCATGGCGGCAGGCTGCTGCACGTCGACGAGCGTCCGGGCAGCGGTCCGCCGACCAACCG
Organism: Caulobacteraceae bacterium; assembly: GCA_965277425.1. Classification (GTDB taxonomy): domain Bacteria; phylum Pseudomonadota; class Alphaproteobacteria; order Caulobacterales; family Caulobacteraceae; genus Poindextera. Next base: position 301,355 of record CBDICR010000005.1, on the reverse strand, counting down.
GTTTTTCGACAGCCGGGCGTCTGTCAACCTCGACGGCGAGAGTATCGGTGAGCTGGTCGTGAGGTCTCGCGCCTTTGACAGAGCCTCGATCGTGCCGCGCTACCTGGCGGTCTGCGGGGCGCTGTTTTTCGCGGCGACGGGGCTGGCCCTGTTCATGGGCCGCTGGCTCGCTGGCCTCGTCGTGCACCCGGTCAACCGGCTGTCCCAGGCCATGCGCGACGTGACCGATTCCGGCGACTACTCCCAGCGCGTCCCCAACTGGGCCCGCGACGAGTTCGGCATCCTGACCGACAGTTTCAACGACCTCTTGGTTCAGCTGCAGGCCAACGATAACGCGCTGCATCGCGCCATGACCGACCTGGTCGAGGCGCGCGACGCCGCCCAGGCCGCCAACGTGCTCAAGTCGCAGTTCCTGGCCAATATGAGCCACGAGATCCGCACGCCCTTGAACGGCGTCCTGGCCATGGCTCAGATCATCGAGATGGGTGAGCTGCCGGCGCTGCAGCGCGAACGCGTCGAGGTGATCCGCCGGTCGGGCGAGGAGCTGCTGGCGGTGCTCAATGACGTGCTCGACATCTCCAAGATCGAGGCCGGCAAGATGGAGCTGGAGGTCGGCGAGTTCGACGCCGAGGTCGTTGGCGCCAATGTGCGCTCGGCCTTCGCGCCGCTGGCCGAGGCGAAGAAGAACCTGCGCTTCACCGTGGACGTGCGGCCGGAAGCCGGCGGTCCGCGCCGGGGCGACCCGGTGCGCATCGGCCAGATCCTCAACAACCTCGTCTCCAACGCCATCAAGTTCACCGCCGACGGCGAGGTCAGCGTGCTGGTCGAGGGCATCGGCCCGGAGGGCCGCGACGGGCTGAGGCTGTCGATCAAGGATTCCGGCGTCGGCATCGCGGCCGACAAACTGCCGCTGTTGTTCCAGAAATTCAGCCAGGCCGATGGCTCCAACACCCGCCGCTACGGCGGCACCGGGCTTGGCCTGGCGATCTGCCGCGAGCTGGCCCAGCTGATGCGCGGCAAGATCGAGGTTGAGAGTGCGGAAGGACAGGGGTCCACCTTCACCGTCACCTTGCCCGCGCCGAAGCTGGCCAGGACCGAAGCGGTCGGGGCCGCTCAGCCGGTGGAGGCGCTGGACACGGACGAGGATCGTCCGCTGCGCGTCTTGGCGGCTGAGGATATTCCGACCAATCAGCTGGTCCTGAAGACGATCATGCAGAGTTTCGGTGTCGAGATCACCATGGTCGACAATGGACGCCAGGCGGTCGAGGCGTGGATCACCGAGCCGTACGATCTGGTGCTGATGGATATTCAGATGCCGGAAATGGACGGCATCGCCGCGACCCGGGCCATCCGCGCCGCGGAAGCCGAGATGGGCCGCCCCCGCACGCCGATCATCGCCGTCTCCGCCAACGCCATGACCCATCAGGTGAAGGAGTATCTCGCCGCGGGCATGGACGGTCACGTCGCCAAACCGATCGAACTCTCCAAGCTGCATGCCGCCATCGCGGTTGCGCTCAACGCCGCAGCCGCCGCCGTCAAGGCCGCCTGACCAGCCGGCGAACGGGGAGCGCCGGTCGACGGTTCTGAACGCCGGCAAAACGCCGCGTTCAGCGCCCATTGCCCATCGGCGACTCATGATAAGAAAAAGGTCGCTAAAAGCCTGTCTTGATCGCCTGGAGGCCGTTTCGCCACCGCCTGTCGCGGTCTAGGCGTGGCGGAGCCGACGGCCTTTATTGACTTTGTGTTCAAGGCGGCCACGCCGTCCGCCGCCATCCACCCTTGCGTTTAGATTTCAGCTTGGAGATACCGCAGGGTCATTGGCGCCGTAGACGACGCCAAAATGCGGCCGCGCCTTGAGGTGCGGACGCCTTTTTCGCTGACGCCAGGAGAGCTGTTTGAGCGAGTCTCAATCGGGGCGCACGCCCTCCGACCAGCCCTATCGCGCTCCGCCGCCTAGGCAAAGGCCGGCTTGGCGAACGGTGCTGTGGATCGCTGTCGCGATCGTCGTGGCGGGCGTGATCGCCTTTCTGCTCACCCCGCATGGTCGGCCAGCGGGCGCCGGCGCGGGAGCCAGCGCCGGACACGGCGGCGGGCGCGGCGGTGGGCGCGGCGGCGGCGGCTCGGGCCCACGTCCCCCGACGGTCGTGGGCGTCGCGACCGCCGCGCTCGGCGACATCCCCATCGAGGTGACGGCCCTGGGCACGGCGACTCCTCAGGCCAATGTGACGGTTCAGTCGCAGATCGCCGGCACCCTGACCAATGTCTATTTCCAGGAAGGCCAGACGGTGCGTAAGGGCCAGCTCCTGGCGGAGGTGGACGTGCGCCCCTACGAGGTGGCGCTGATGCAGGCGCAGGGCCAGCTGCTGCGCGATCAGGCCGCCCTGGATGGCGCCAGGGTCGATCTGGACCGCTTCAGGACCTTGGCCGCTCAGGACTCGATCGCCCGTCAACAGCTCGATGACCAGGCGGCGACGGTCAAGCAGGACCAGGGCACGGTCAGGACCGATCAGGCCCAGGTCGCCAGCGCCAGGCTCAATATCACCTATTGCCATATCGTCGCGCCCGTCCCCGGCCGCGTCGGCCTGCGCCAGATCGATCCCGGCAACTACATCACCCCGTCCGAGCCGAATGGCCTGGTCGTCGTCAACGAGGTCGACCCGATCACGGTGATCTTCGCCCTGCCGGAGGACAACATTCCCCAGATCGCCGTCCGGATGGCGTCCCAGCACGGCCTGCCCGCGACCGCCTACGACCGCACGGGCGCCATGGTCCTGGCGCGGGGCGAGCTCTACACGCTGGACAACCAGATCAACACCTCGACCGGGACGGTCAACGGCCGGGCGCGGTTCTCCAATCCGAGCGCGACTCTGTTTCCCAACCAGTTCGTCAATGTGACGGTGCTGGTCGACACGCTGAAGAACGTCGTGACCATTCCGGCGGTGGCGATCCGCCACGGGCCGCAGGGCGATTTCGTCTACGTCATCCAGGACGACTCCACCGTCAAGGTGACGCCGGTCAAGGCCGGGCCCGCACAGGGCGAGACCGCCTCGATCACCTCGGGCCTGGCGGTCGGCGACCAGGTGGTCACCGATGGCGGAGATCGCCTGAGCGACGGCTCGCGCGTGGTCCTGCCGAAGGACGCGGCCAGAGCCGCGGCGGCCTTCAATCGCAAAGCCAAGCCAACGGGGATCGCTGGCTGGATCGGCGGGCTGTTCGGCCACAAGGATCAGGCGACGGCGGGCGGCGGCGAAAGCGGCCAGAGCGGCGGCGGCCATGGCGGCGCCGGGCGCATGCAGGCCATGCTCGCCAGTCTGAACCTGACCGCCGACCAGCAGGCCAAGGTCAAGGCGATCTCCGCCGACGCCAGGGCCAAGATCTCAGCCGCCGGCGGCGACTCCGACGCCCGCCGCACGATCATGCGCGACGCCAACCAGCAGATCGAAGCCATCCTGACGCCGGACCAGAAGGTCAAGTTCGAGGCGGCGCGGGCCAAGGCGCGCGCCGCCTACAGCGGCGGCGGAAGCCAGTGACCCCATGGGTCTGACGCCCGGACGCGATCGATCATGAGTCCGTCCCGCCCGTTCATCATGCGGCCGGTGGCGACGACGCTGCTTATGGCGGCGATCCTGCTCGCCGGCGCCGTCGCGTTCAAATTCCTGTCGCTTTCGGCGCTGCCGGAAGTCGATTACCCGACCATCCAGGTGCAGACCTTCTATCCCGGCGCCAGCCCCGAGGTGATGACGGACACGGTCACCGCGCCGCTGGAGCGCCAGTTCGGCGAGATGACCGACCTAAACCGCATGAGCTCGATCAGCTCCGGCGGCGCCTCGGTCATCACCTTGCAGTTCAACCTCGATCTCGGCCTCGACGTGGCCGAGCAGGAGGTGCAGGCGGCGATCAATGCGGCGGGCAACCTCTTGCCGACCGACCTGCCGGCGCCGCCGGTCTACGCCAAGGTCAACCCGGCCGATGCGCCGATCATGATCCTGGCGCTGACCTCGAAGACCATCCCCCTGACCCAGCTCGAGGACATGGCCGATTCCCAGCTCGGCCAGAAGATTTCGCAGGTCGCGGGGGTCGGCCTGGTCACGGTCGCCGGCGGTCAGCGGCCGGCGGTGCGCATCCAGGTCAACACCCGGGCCCTGGCCAATTACGGTCTCAGCATGGAGGGCCTGCGCACCGCCATCGGCAACGCCAACGCCAACGCCGCCAAGGGCTCCTTCGACGGGCCGAGCCGATCCTTCGCGATCAACTCCAACGATCAGCTCAACGCCGCCTCCGACTATATGAACCTGATCGTCGCCTATCAGAACGGCGCGGCGGTGCGGCTGAAGGACGTAGCGACGGCGGTCAGCGGGGCGGAAAACAGCCAGCTCGGCGCCTGGAAGAACACCACGCCAGCCATCATCCTCAACATCCAGCGCCAGCCCGGCGCCAATGTCATCACCACCGTCGACCAGATCGAAAAGACGCTTCCCACCCTGGAGGCCAGCCTGCCGGCCGGCGTGCAGGTGGCGCTGCTCACCGACCGCACCACCTCGATCCGCGCCTCGGTGCAGGACGTCGAGTTCGAGCTGATGCTGTCGGTCGTCCTGGTGGTCGCCGTCATCTTCATCTTCCTGCGCAGCGTTCCGGCCACCTTCATCGCCAGCGTCGCCGTGCCGCTGTCGCTCGTTGGCACGTTCGGCGTGATGTACCTGCTGAATTTCAGCCTCAACAACCTGACCCTGATGGCGTTGACCATCGCCACCGGCTTCGTGGTCGACGACGCCATCGTCATGATCGAGAACATCTCCCGCTACATCGAAGCCGGCGACAAGCCGCTGGACGCGGCGCTGAAGGGCGCCGAGCAGATCGGCTTCACCATCATCTCGCTGACCGTATCGCTGATCGCTGTGCTGATCCCGCTGCTGTTCATGGGCGACGTGGTCGGCCGGCTGTTCCGGCAATTCGCCATCACCCTGGCGGTGACCATCGTCATCTCCGCCTTGGTCTCGCTGACCCTGGTGCCGACCCTCTCGGCCCGCTGGCTGCGCATGGCCGAGGAAAAGCGCCAATCCAAGTTCGCTCAGCGCTCGCAAAAGCTCTTCGACAACGTGCTCGATCGTTACGATCGGGCGCTGCAATGGGTTCTGGATCGGCAGACCGCCACCATCGTCGTCGCCGTCGCAACGCTGGTGCTGACCGCCCTTCTCTACGTCATCATCCCAAAGGGCCTCTTTCCGACCCAGGACACCGGCGTCCTCCAGGGCGTGACCGAGGCCTCCCAGACCATTTCCTACGCGCGCATGGCGAGCATGCAGCAACAGCTGGCCGGGGCGTTGCTGAAGGACGCCGATGTCGCCTCGATCTCGTCCTATGTCGGGGTCGACGGGACCAACAACACGCTGAATGCCGGGCGGATGCTGATCAACCTGAAGCCGCGGGGCCAGAGGAGCGGTTCGCAGGACAAGATTCTGCAGGATCTGCGCAGCCGCGCCCACGACGTGGCCGGCGTCACCCTCTATCTGCAGCCGGTGCAGGACCTGACCATCGACTCCAATGTCGGGCCGACCGAATACGAATTCGCCCTGCAGGGCTCCAACCAGGACGAGATCAATCTGTGGGCCGGCAAGCTGGTCGCCAGGCTGGCCAACACGCCCCAGGTCCGCAATGTTTCGGCCGACGTGCAAAGCCAGGGCCTGTCAGCCTCGATCAATATCGACCGCGCCACGGCCGCGCGGCTGGGGGTGACCGCCGAGACGGTGGACGAGGCCCTCTACGACGCCTACGGCCAGCGGATCATCTCGACCATCTTCACCGAGTCGACCGAGTATCGGGTGATCCTCGAGGCCGACCCGGCCTCGCTGCAGGACCCCAGTTCGCTCGCCCAGATCTACGTCCCGACGACCTCCGGCGGTTCGACGCCGCTTTCGAGCTTCGCCACCGTGACGATCCAGTCCGCGCCCTTGCAGGTGAACCACGTGGCGCAGTTCCCCGCCGCCAATCTCTCCTTCGACACCGCCAACAAGGTGGCGCTCGGCACGGCGGTGAAGTCCATCGTCAGCGCCGAGAAGGACATCGGCATGCCCGCCGACATCACGACGGCCTTCCTCGGCGCCGCGCGCGCCTATCAGGCCTCGCTGAGCAACGAGCTGTGGCTGATTCTGGCGGCGATCGTGACCGTCTACATCGTGCTGGGCGTGCTCTATGAGAGCTATATCCACCCGGTGACCATCCTTTCGACCCTGCCGTCGGCGGGGGTCGGCGCGCTGCTGGCCCTGATGCTCGCCGGCCAGGACCTGGGCGTCATCGGCATCATCGGCATCATTCTTCTGATCGGCATCGTGAAGAAGAACGCCATCATGATGATCGACTTCGCCCTCGACGCCGAGCGCGAGGGGGGCAAGACGCCGCGCGAGGCGATTCATCAGGCGGCGCTTTTGCGCTTCCGGCCCATCCTGATGACGACGCTGGCCGCTCTGTTCGCCGCCCTGCCGCTGATGCTGGGCTGGGGCGAAGGCTCGGAGTTGCGCCATCCCCTGGGCATTTCCATCGTCGGCGGACTGATCGTCAGCCAGCTGCTCACCCTCTTCACCACCCCGGTCATCTATCTGCGGTTCGACAGTCTCGAACGGCGCATCTCGCGACGCCCGAACCGCCGCAAGGGCGAGTCCGATCCGGACCTGTCCGAGGCCGAGCCCGATCCCGGCCCGGCGCCGGGGGCGGCGCCGTCGTGAACCTGTCCGAGCCCTTTGTCCGCCGGCCCATCGGCACGGTCCTGCTCACCATCGGCGTGGCCATGGCCGGGATCGCGGCCTATTTCCTGCTGCCCGTCGCGCCGCTGCCGCAGGTGGATTTCCCGGTCGTCTCGGTCCAGGCCTCCCTGCCCGGCGCCAGCCCCGAGACCATGGCCTCCAGCGTCGCCACGCCGTTGGAGCGCCGGTTGGGCCATATCGCCGACGTCAACGAGATGACCTCGTCGAGTTCGCTCAACTCGACCCGCATCACCCTTCAGTTCGCCCTCGACCGCGACATCAACGGCGCGGCTCGGGACGTGGAGGCGGCGATCAACGCCGCCCGCGTCGACCTGCCGACCACCCTGCGCAGCAACCCGACCTATCGAAAGGTCAACCCCGCCGATCAGCCGATCCTGATCCTGGCGATGACCTCGAAGACCAAGACGCCAGGCCAGATCTACGATTCGGCGGCCAACATCATTGAGCAGCAGCTGTCTCAGATCAAAGGCGTCGGCGAGGTCGATATTGGCGGCGGCTCGCTGCCCGCCGTCCGCGTCGACGTCGACGCGTTCGCGCTCGCCAAGTACGGCATCGGATTGGAGGACGTGCGCGCGGCGCTGGCCTCCGCCAACGCCAACCGGCCAAAGGGGATCGTCCAGGACGCCAACCAGCGCTTTCAGGTCTACACCAACGACCAGGGCGTCGTCGCCGCCGACTACGCGCCGCTGGTGATCGCCTACCGCAACGGCGCGGCGGTGCGCCTGAGCGACGTCGCGGCGATTACGGACGGTCAGGAGGACATCCACAATCTCGGCCTCTACAACGGCCAGCCGGCGATCATCGTGCGCATCACCCGCGAGCCGGGCGCCAACATCGTCTCCACCGTCGACACCATCAAGCGGGCGCTGCCGCTCCTGCGCAGCCAGCTTCCCGCCGACATCACCATGAGCGTCGCGATAGACCGCACCACCTCCATCCGCGCGGCTCTGAACGACGTGGAGCGGACCCTTGGGATCGCGGTCCTGCTGGTGGTGGCCGTTGTCGCCGTCTTCCTGCGCAACGGCCGCGCGACGATCGTTCCGGCCATCGCGGTCACGGTGTCGCTATTGGGCACGCTCGGCGTGATGTTCCTGCTGGGCTTCAGCCTCGACAACCTGTCGCTGATGGCGCTGACGGTCTCGACCGGCTTTGTGGTCGACGACGCCATCGTGGTCCTGGAGAACATCACACGGCACATCGAAGCGGGCATGAGCCGGTTCGAAGCGGCGCTGCTGGGCGCCCAGGAGGTGGGCTTCACCGTCCTTTCGATCAGCATTTCCCTGATCGCCGTCTTCATCCCGATCCTTCTGATGGGCGGCATCATCGGGCGGCTGTTCCGCGAGTTCGCCATCACCCTTTCGACGGCCATCGTCGTCTCGCTGGCCATCTCCCTGACCACCACGCCCATGCTCTGCGCCTATTTCGTCGGCCCGTCCGCCAGCGGCGACAAGCAGGCCTGGTGGGCGCGCGCCTCCGAACGCGGTTTCGGCTGGATGGCGCGGGTCTACGAACGCGGCCTGCGCTGGGCGCTGGATTCGGGGCCGATCATGCTGGTGATCCTGGCCGCGACCATCGTGCTCAACATCTATCTGTTCGCGATCATTCCCAAAGCGCTCTTCCCGCAGCAGGACACAGGCCTGCTCCAGGGCGCCATGCAGATGGACCAGAGCACCTCGTTCCAGGTCTCGCAGTCGCGGCTCAAACGCTATGTCGGGATCGTCGCCAAGGACCCGGGCGTGGAGTCGGTGGTGGGCTTCACCGGCGGCGGCGGCTCCAGCGGCGGCGCTCTGTTCGTGGCGCTTAAGCCGGAGAACCAGCGCGTCAGCGCCGACCAGGTGATGAGCCGGCTGCGCCTGCGCTTCGCCGATGTGACCGGCGCCAGTCTTTTTCTGCAATCGGTGCAGGACTTCCGCTTCGGCGGCCGTCAATCCAACGCCCAGTACCAGTACACGCTCGAGGCCGACAGCCTGGCCGACCTGCGCACCTGGGCGACCAAACTGGCCGCCCAGCTCAAGACCGACCCGACCTTGACCGACGTCAACACCGACCAGCAGGATCACGGCCTGCAGGCCTATGTGAACGTCGACCTCGGCACGGCCGCGCGGCTCGGCCTGACCTCGGCGACTATCGACAACATCCTCTATGACAGCTTCGGCCAGCGGCAGGTCTCGACCATCTACAACGCGCTCAACCAGTACCATGTGATCATGGAGGTGCCGCAGGCCGACGCCGAGGATCCGACCGCGCTGTCCAAGGTCTATCTGTCGACGGAGACCCCGGCCCAGACCAAGACGTCCGCCGGCGCCGCATCGACAAAGAGCCCCGCCTCGTCGGCGTCGTCCTCAACGGCGGTCGCGGCCAAGGCGACAACGGCCACGCCCGCCGCGGGGGCGGCCTCGTCGACAGCGGCCAGCACCACGCAGGCGGCGGTCAACACGCTGTCCCTTGTCTCGGTCGCGGTGACCGCGGCCGGCGCGCCCGGCGCGGCGCCGGTGAGCGCGCTTGGCGGGCCGGTCGCGCCGCCCAGCCGCAACGCCGCCACCGGCGTGGCCGTGAGCGACACCGCCGAGCGCATCGCGCCCCTGCCGGCCGTCGCCGCCTTCACCCAGACCTCGGTCCCGACCTCGGTCAATCATCAGGACGTATCGCCGGCGACGACCATCTCGTTCAACCCCGCGCCGGGCAAATCCGACAGCGAGGTGACCGATGCGGTCGACCAGGCCGCGGCGGCCATCCACATGCCGACCACCGTCCATGGCAGCTTCCAGGGAACGGCCAAGATCGCGCAGCAGTCCTGGTCGAGCGAGCCGGTGCTGATCCTGACGGCGCTGCTGGCGGTCTACATCGTGCTGGGCGTGCTCTACGAAAGCTATGTCCACCCGCTGACCGTGCTTTCGACCCTGCCCTCGGCCGGGGTCGGCGCGGTGATCGCCCTGATCCTGTTCAAGATCGAGTTCAGCATCATCGCCTTCATCGGCGTCATCCTGCTGATCGGCATCGTCAAGAAGAACGCCATCCTGATGATCGACTTCGCGCTCGAGGCCGAGCGCACGCATGGGCTGACGACGCGCGACGCCATCTATCAAGCGGCGCTTCTGCGCTTCCGGCCGATCATGATGACCACCTTCGCCGCCATGCTCGGCGCGCTGCCGCTGGCGATCGGCTGGGGCGAGGGCTCGGAGCTTCGCCGACCGCTCGGCATCACCATTATCGGCGGCTTGCTGGTCAGTCAGGTCCTTACCCTGTTGACCACGCCGGTTGTCTATCTCTACGTCGACCGCTGGCGGCGGCGGTCCAACGATCAAAATCACCTCGGCCGCGTCGGCTCCGGCTCCAGTTCGCCGGACCTGCGGCCTGAGCCCGCCTAGGATGTCTGTCATGCCTTTTTTCCACAAATCCGTCCGCTGGTCGCTCCTGCTATCGACGACGGTCGCGCTGACCGCCTGCGAGGTCGGTCCCAACTATCATCGCTCGCCGGTCGAAACCCCGCCGGCGTTCAAGGAGGCGGCCGGATGGTCGCCGGCCCGGCCGGCGGACGGCGTCGACCGCGGCGACTGGTGGACCCTCTTCAACGATCCGCTTCTGAATCAGCTGGAAGCCCAGGTCTCGATCTCCAATCAGACTCTCAAGGCGGACCTGGCCGCCTATGACGAGGCGCACGACGTCGTGGCGCAGGACCGGGCGGCGCTGTTTCCCACCGTCGACCTGACCGGCGATGCGACCTATTCCAAGCAGAGCGGCGGCGGCAGCGGCAGCCAGTTCATCAACCAGACCGGCAATGGAAGCACGAGCGGGAGCGGCGGGACGGGATCGACCGGCACGATCATCGGCGGCAGCAGGAGCACCAGTTCCAACAAGCCCGTCAGCCAGTTTCAGGTCGAGCTCGGAGCCAGCTGGGCGCCCGACGTCTGGGGCAAGATCCGCCGCGAGGTCGAAGGCGCCAAGGCCAACGCCCAGGCCTCCTATGCCGATCTGGCCAACGCCAGGCTGTCGGCTCAGAGCACCTTGGCGGCCGACTATCTCGAGCTTCGCCTGCTCGACGCCGAGAAGGCGGTCCTGGCGAAAACCGCCAATGCCTATGCCAAGTCGCTGACCATCACCACCAACCAGTACAAGGCCGGGACCGTCAGCAAGGCCAATATGCTGGAAGCCCAGACCACGCTCTACAACGCCCAGGCCAGCCTGGTGGATCTCGACACCCAACGCACGGCCAGCGAACACGCCATCGCGGTGCTGATCGGCAAGCCGCCCGCCGACCTGACCATCGCTCCCGATCCGAACTGGGCGCCGAAGCCGCCGGAAACGCCGGTCACGCTGCCGTCCACCCTGCTGCAGCGCCGGCCGGACATCTCGGCCGCCGAGCGGCTCACGGCCTACGCCAACGCCCAGATCGGCGTGCAGGTGGCCGGCTACTATCCCGATATCACCCTTTCCGGTACGGGCGGTTTCGAAAGCACCGCCATCAGCCACCTGCTCAATGCGTCCAGTTCGCTGTGGTCTATCGGCGCGGACGTGGCCGAAACCGTGTTCAACGGCGGCCTGACCACGGCCCTGGTGCGCGAGGCCAAGGCCGCCCGGGACCAGGACGTGGCGACCTATCGCCAGACCGTTCTGACCGCCTTCCAGCAGGTGGAGGACGACTTGGCGGCGGAGCGGGTGCTGCAGAATGAAGAGCCGCTGCGCAAAGAGGCCTCGCAGGCGGCCGACGAGGCCGAGGCGGTCATAGTCAACGAATACCGCGCGGGCACCGTCGACTACACCTCCGTGGTGACCGCCCAGGCCACGGCCTTGAGCGCACGCCAGACCCTTCTGACCTTGCAGGTCCAGCGTATGACCACGGAGGTCAGTCTGATCGAGGCCCTCGGCGGCGGCTGGTCGACCAGCCAGCTGCCGAAGTCGTGACTTTATCACGAGCGCCGGTTTGCTGCTAAGCTGGCGTTCAAGGTCGTGGACGGTCTGCAACAGATGGGAGCTTGGGCCTTGAGGACATCGGCATCGCGGGTCTGGCTCGCCGCCCTTATCGCGCCGCTGGCGCTGGCGGGGTGCGGCGTCAACACCATACCGACCGACGAAGGCCGGGCTCAGGCCGCCTGGGCCGACGTCCAGGCCCAATACCAGCGCCGGGCCGACCTGGTGCCCAACCTGGTGGCCACCGTGCAGGGCTACGCCCAGCAGGAGCGCAGCGTCCTGGTGCAGGTGACCCAGGCCCGCGCCCAGGCCACCCATGTCTCGGTCGATGCCTCGACCCTGACCGATCCGGCCAAGTTCCAGGCCTATCAGCAGGCGCAGAACCAGCTCTCCGGGGTGCTCGGCCACCTGTTGTCGATCACCGAGAACTATCCCGACCTGAAGTCGAACGAGAATTTCCTCGCTTTGCAGTCCCAACTCGAGGGCACGGAGAACCGGATCGCCATCTCGCGGCGGGACTTCAACGAGGCGGTGCGGGTCTACAACACCGATCTGCACACCTTCCCCGGCGTGATCTGGGCCGGCACGCTCTACAAGTCCGAAAAGCCGATGCAGATGTTCGCGGCCACGGCTGAAGCCCAGGCCGCGCCCAAGGTCAGCTTTCCGCCGCCGCCCGGCCCATAGCGGCATGATCCGCACCCTGATCGCGCTCGCGCTCACCGCCTTCGTGCTGGCGGGTGTCCCCGCGCGGGCCGCCCCGACCTTTCCGCCGCTCACCGGCCGCGTTGTCGACGACGCCCACGTGCTCTCGGCCCAGACCCAGGCCCACCTCGCCACCAAGCTGGCCGCCCTGGAGCAGAAGACCGGCGACCAGCTGGTTGTGGTCACCCTGCCGTCGCTGCAGGGCTATGAGATCGAGGATTACGGCTACCAGCTCGGCCGCGCCTGGGGCATTGGGCAGAAGGGCAAGAACGACGGCGTGATCTTCATTGTCGCGCCGACCGAGCATAAGGTCCGTATCGAGGTCGGCTATGGCCTTGAGCCGGTGCTGACCGACGCGCTTTCCAGCGTCATCCTGCAGGAGCAGGTGTTGCCCAAGTTCCGCGGCGGCGACGTCCAGGGCGGCGTGGTCGCCGGGACCGACGCCATCATCAACCAGCTTGATCTGGATCCCGCCCAGGCCCAGGCCAAGGCGCAGGCGGTCGCGCAACAGCCGGTCCCGCACCCCAATCCGATCCCGGTGATCTTCCTGCTGATCTTCGTCGTCCTGGCCATGCGCGCGCTGTTCGGCCGGCGGGGCGGCGGGTTTTGGGCCCTGCCGTTCATGTTCATGGGCGGCGGTTACGGCGGCGGCGGCGCGGGAGGCGGCTTCAGCGGCGGCGGTGGCGGCGGCTTCAGCGGCGGGGGCGGCTCGTTCGGCGGCGGCGGCGCCTCGGGGGGATGGTGAGATGCTGAAGCCGGCCGACCACGACCGCCTGCACGCCGCCATCGCGCAAGCGGAGGCCGCGACCAGCGGCGAGATCTTCTGCATCGTCGCCCGCGAAAGCGCCGCCTACCGCGAGGTGCCGCTGGCCTGGGCCGCGGTGGTCGCCCTGCTTGGCCCATCGCTCGCCTTGGCCCTGGGTTTGCGGCCGGCCATGCTGCTTTCGCCTCTGCAGGGCGGCTGGACAGCGGCCCATGCCGGCGCGATGGACGCCGCGACCATGGCCGCGGTCGTCGCCTATGCGGTGGCGCAGATCATCCTGTTCGTGGCTGTGCTCGCCCTGGCCTCGATCCCGCCGATCCGCCGGTGGCTGACGCCGGGCTTCGTGAAAAAGGCCCATGTCCACGCCCGCGCGCTGGAACAGTTCGCCCACCGCCGCCATGCCGCCGCCGCGCCGACGGGCGTGATGATCTATGCCTCCACCGCCGAGCGGCGCGTCGAGATTCTCGCCGACCAGGACATCCACGAAAAGGTCGGCGAGGCCTATTGGAACGTCGCCATCAAGGCCGCCGCCGCCAAGATCCGCGCCGGCGATCCGGCCGGCGGGCTGATCGCGGCCGTCGAGATGTGCGGCAAGGCGCTGGCGGAGCAGTTTCCGAGCGATGGGACGGCGCGTTCGGCGACGGATGACGTCAGCGAGATCTAGCCCGCTCGACAGACCGCTTATCCGCGCGTCGCTTCCAGGGCGCTGACGAACGATTCCCGCCATGCGGTCACGTCGTTCGTCTTCACCCCCGCGAACAGGGCCTCATAGCGCCGCTTGCGTTCGCTCAGGTTCATGGTCAGGGCCCGTTTCAGCGCTTCGGACAGTTCTTCGTGGCTGAACGGATTGACGATCAGCGCCTCTTTCATCTGCAGGGCCGCGCCTGCGAAGCGCGAAAGGATCAGCACCCCGGGGTCCTCGGGGTTCTGCGCGGCGATATATTCCTTCGCCACCAGGTTCATCCCGTCGCGGAGCGGCGTGACCAGGCCGACGCGGGCGGCGCGATAGACCCCGGCCAGCTCGTCGCGCCGATAGTTGCGGTTCACGTAGCGGACGGGCGACCAGTCGGTGTCGGCGAAGGCGGCGTTGATGCGGCCCGACAGCGTGTCGAGCCGGGTGCGGATGTCCTGATAGGCGCCGACCTCGTCGCGCGACAGCGGCGCGATCTGCAGCATGAAGACCTTGCCGTGAAAATCCGGATTGTCCTGCAGGAAAAGCTCGAAACCACGGAAGCGGTCGTCCAGGCCCTTGGAATAGTCCAGCCGGTCGACGCCGATGATCATCGAGCGGAACACCGACTGGGCGGCCATGCGGTCGTACATGCGCGTCGCGGTCGCCGAACGCACCTGGACGGCGAACTCCTCCGCGTCGATGCCGATCGGGAAGGCGCCGGCGCGGACGGATTTTCCGAACGCCTCCAGGACCCCATCGCCCATGACGCTGCCGCCCACTTCGTGCACCAGATAGTCCTCGAACGCCTCCAGCCATTCGGTGGTCTGAAAGCCGATCAGGTCGTAGTCGAACAGCGCCTCCACCAGCTGGCGATGCCGGGGCAAGGTGGTGACCAGCTGGCGCGCCGGCCAGGGCACGTGCAGGAAGAAGCCGATCCGGTTCTTCACCCCCAGCCGGCGCAGTTCGCGGGCCATGGGGATCAGGTGATAGTCGTGGATCCAGACGATGTCGTCCGGCGCGATCAGGGGGCGGATGGTCTCGGCGAAGCGGCGGTTGACCCGGTCGTACCCCTCATTGAACGAGCGGTCATAGGCGGCCAGATCGATGCGGTAGTGGAAGACCGGCCAGAGCGTCTTGTTGGCATAGCCGTTGTAATATTCCTGAACGTCGATGTCTTCGAGGTCGATCGTGGCGATGGTGACGCCGTCGGACTTGGTCGTGGTGATCTCGCCGGTGAACTCAGGGATCGTTGCGCCGCTCCAGCCGAACCACAGGCCGTTATAGGCGCGCAAACCCGCCGTCAGCGCCATGGCCAGGCCGCCGGTCTGGGCGGCGCCGCGGCCGGACGGCCTGGAGATGCGGTTGGAGACGACGATCAGCCGGCTCATCTGACCGAACTCCACGGTCGCGAGAGCAGGGTGGCGCAGTTGATCAGTCCGACCAGGGAATAGGTCTGCGGATAGTTGCCCCACAGTCGGCCGTCATCGAGGCCGATATCCTCCGAAAGCAGGCCCGCGGACGTGCGATGGCTGAGCATCTTTTCGAACAGCTGCCGCGCCTCGATCCCGCGTCCGCTCAGGTGCAGCGCCTCGATGAACCAGAAGGTGCAGACGTTGAACGCCGTCTCCGGTTCGCCGAAATCGTCGTCGGCGTAGCGCATCAGATAGGGGCCGCGCTTCAGCTCCCGCTCGATGGCCGCGAAGGTCTTCAGGTGCCGGGGATCGTCCGGCGCAAGGAAGCGGACATCGATCATCTGCAGCAGGCTGGCGTCGAGTTCGTCGCCGCCGAAACTGCCGGCGAAACGGTCCTTCTCGGCGTTCCAGGTCTCCGTTTCGATGCGGGCGCGGACGGTCTTGGCGCGGTCGCGCCAATAGGCGACGCGGTCGGCCAGGTCCAGCGCCTCGGCGGCGTTGGCCAGCCGGTCGCAGGCCGCCCAGCACATGACCGCGGAATAGGTGTGCACGCGGGCGCGGGTGCGAAATTCCCAAAGCCCGGCATCGGGTTCGGCGTGCAGCAGAAAGGCGCGTTCGCCCACCTTCTCCAGGGCCTGGAAGTCCTCGACCGTCGCGGGGCGCAGCAGGCGCTGATCGAAGAAGGCTTGCACCGACGACAGGATGATCTGTCCGTAGACGTCGTGCTGCAGATGCTCGTGCGCCTGGTTGCCGGCGCGCACCGGCCCCATGCCGCGAAAGCCGGGCAGGGCCTCGACGATGCGTTCGCCCAGCGCCGGCTCTAAGCCGACGCCATAGACCGGCTGGATATGGCCGCCTTTCGACTGGTCGATCAGGTTGCGCAGATAGCGCAGATAGTTCTCCAGCATGTCCGCCGCGCCCAGACGGTTGAGCGCCTGGACCACGTAATAGGCGTCGCGAAGCCAGCAGTATCGATAGTCCCAGTTGCGCCCCGAGTGCGGCGCCTCGGGGATGGAGGTGGTCATGGCCGCCACGATGGCGCCGGTCTCCTCATAGGCGCAGAGCTTCAGCGCGATGGCGGCGCGGATCACCACCGTCTGCCATTCCAGCGGCACCGAGAGCGTGCGCACCCACTCGCTCCAGCCGCTGGCCGTTTCGCGCAGCATGCGCTCGCAGGTGGTCAGGACATCGGCGTCGAGGCCTTCGTCCGGGCCCAGGAACATGGCCAGATCCTGCTCCAGCCGGAAGGTGCGCGCGTGCAGGATGTGGGAGACCGGGCAGTTGGTGGTCATCCGCAGGGTCAGGTCGGAGCAGAGGAAGCGGATATGGTTGGAGCCGGATGTGCGCTCGGCCGCACGGCCGCCCCAGTCGGCGGTGGGCGCCAACCGGATGCGGATGTTCGGCGCGCCGGCCAGGGGCCGGATGATGCGGATGAAGGCGGTTGGCCTATAGATGCGCCCGAACTGGCCGTAGCGCGGCGAGAAATCGAGGATCTCCAGCGCCGCGCCATGGGAGTCCACCAGCTCGGTGCGCAGGACGGCGGTGTTGCGCAAATACTCCTGCCGCACTTCGGCCAGATCGATCATATCGACCGCCCAGGTTCCTCGCGTGGCGGCGTCGCCGGGATCGCGGTCGCTGAGCAGGCTGGAAAAGACCGGATCGGAATCGAAGCGGGGGACGCAGGCCCAGACATAGCGCCCCAGCCGGTCGATCAGCGCGCTGACCGCACAGTTGCCGATAGGCGCGAGATCGAGATCGTCGGCGGTCTCCTCCATCATGCCGCCGTCTCACCGCTCGAGACGGCCGCGTTCAGCCAGTCGAAGACCGCCGCCACATTGTCCAGCCGCAGGCGCGCGGCGGTGGCCCGAGGTGGCCCCACCAGCACGCCGAAGCCGCCGGCCGCGCTCGCCGCGGCGAAGCCGTGCTCATCGGTCAGGTCGTCGCCGACAAAGACCGGCCGCGCGCCGGCGAAGGGCGGCTCGGCCATGAAGGCGGCTAGCGCGTCGCCCTTGTCGGGACCCGGCGTACGCAGTTCGGCCACCATCTGCCCCCATTGGACGATCAGTTCGTCGGTCGGGGTCAGGCGCCCCACCGCCTCGCTTATAGCGCTCAGCGCCGCCGGCGCCGCGCGATAATGGACGGCCAGGCTCAAGCCCTTGTCCTCGATCTCGACCCCCGGCCAGGCCTGGACAAGAGGCTCAAGCGCCGCCCGCGCGCCGGCCAGGGCTCGGCTTGGCGCGGCGCGCCAGACGCGGCCGTCGCCGCGCCGTCTCTCCAGCCCGTGCACCCCGGCCACCGCCGCGACGGCGCCGTCCAATATGCGGTCGAGCTCGGCGAGCGTGCGGCCGCTGATCACCGCCAGCCGGCCGCCGAGTGCGTCCTGCAGCGCCTTGAGCAGCCTGGTGCGCGCGGTCTCCGGCCGCACATCCTCCGGACGGGCCGAAATCGGCGCCAGCACCCCATCGAGGTCGAGAAACAGCGCCACGCCCTCCAAACGCAGTGGTCCCGCCCGTTCCGGAGGCTCGCTGGCGCCCAGTGTCGTCCCGGTTCGGTTGGCTCCCGCGCGCTGCATCGCATCTCCTTTGACGCCCAAGCGATTCTGATCGCCGGATGATAGGGCCGCGAAGGCTCGCCTTCACCGAAAAGTGTCGTCGCGCCGCCGGCGTTTTTGCGCCAAAGCTCTGCGCGGCATCCACGAAGGCATCATAGACGCGTGAGCGAGGCAGGCGAGAGCGATCCGGAGCGTCAGGCCGAAACGCGGCACAAGCTCGCCAACATCTTTCAGCTGCTTTCCACCCTCACCCGGATGCGGCTGCAGCGGGCCGACGAGCCTGACAGCCGCCGGCAGCTAGGCTGGATGCTGGAGATGGTGCAGGCGCTGGGCGTGCTGCAGCATCGGCTGCACAGCCCGAGGTCCGAGGACTTCGGCGCCTATCTTGAAGACATGGCCGCCCATTGGCGCCGCCTCGCCGCGAACCGGCCGATCGAGATCGCGCTGTCGGTCCAGCCGACGCCGGCCTCTGAAAACCATGCCTCGGCCCTGGCCCTGATCGTCAACGAGCTTGTGCTGAACGCCATCGCCCACGGCTTTCCGGGCGAGCGCAGCGGCGTGATCCGGATCGAACTTGAACGCCTGGGCGACCGCGCCGCATTGAGTGTCAGCGACGACGGCCAGGGCTATGATCCGCAGGCCATCGAGAAGGGCCGGCTCGGACTTTGGCTGGTCGCGGGCCTGGCTGCCCAGGTGCGCGGCGCCTTGTCCACAACCATCGAAGGCGGCGTCCTTTGCCGGCTGGAATTTCCGGTCGCCGGGCCTCGCAACGCCGGTGTTTCAGGCCAGACGGAAAGATGTGATCGCTGAGGCGTTAAGCACCGGGGTTCTTAAGGTTTCGGCATAAGCATGGCGACGGGTCTGCAGCGCATACCTCGCAAGGTCTGGTGGGGGCTCGGCATTTCGAGCCTGCTGATCCTGGCGCTCGTCCTTTTCCTGAACTGGTTCAACTGGAACATGCTGCGCGGACCGATCGCGCGTGAAGCCTCGGCCAGAACCGGGCGGCGGGTGCGCATCGACGGCGACCTCAATGTTCATCTCTGGTCTTGGACGCCCACCATCACCATAAACGGGCTGAAGATCGGTAATCCGGCCTGGATGGGCGGCGGCGACCTCGCCGACATCGACCGGCTGACCGTGTCCGCCAAGCTCCTGCCCCTGCTCGTCGGCCGCGTCGAGCTGCCCTTGGTCGATGCCGAGCGGCCGGACATCCAGCTGTATCGCGGCGCTGACAACCGGATCAACTGGCAGTTCGGACGCAGCGCGGCGCCAGCCAAGCTGCCGCCGATCCAGGACTTCATCATTCACGACGGCCATCTCGATTTCGTCGACAAGACGCGCGGCCTGACCATTGTCGGTACGATGCAGTCCAATGAGAGCGGCGCGGGGGGCGGCTCCTTTCGTCTGGTCGGCAACGGCTCGATCAATCGCGAGCCCTTCCTGGTCAGCATCTCGGGCGCGAGCCTGATGAATGTGCGCCACGACCAGCCCTATCCATTCGACGCCAATATTCGCGCCGGAGCGACTCAGGTCATCGCCCATGGCGAGCTGCCCAAGCCGTTCGACTTCGGCCAGATCCGGACCGCCCTGACCGTCTCGGGGTCCAATTTCGCCAACCTCTACTATCTGACCGGATTGGCCCTGCCGACGACCCCCGCCTATCGGCTGACCGGCGAATTGTTGCGCAACGGCACGACCTACACCTTCCACAATGTCGCCGGCCATGTCGGGGGCAGCGACCTGGAAGGCGTCTTCAAGGTCTATCGCGAGGCGGACGGCCGGCCCGACCTGCATGCCAACCTAGCCTCGCGCAAACTCAACATCGCCGACCTGGGCTCGCTGCTCGGCGCGCCGACCTCCGGCATCGCCAAGACCCCGGCCCAGCAGGCCGACGCCGCCAAGCTGAAGAGCGAGGGTCGGCTTCTGCCCGACGCCAAGCTGAACGTAGTGCGCGTTCGCGTCATGGACGCGGTGTTGCACTACCGCGCCGCCTCGGTGCAGGCGGGCAAGGATCTGCCGCTGACCAGTTTCGCGCTCGCCCTGACGCTGAACCACGGGGTGCTGAGCGCCGATCCGCTGTCCTTCAGCCTGCCGCACGGCGACCTGACGGCGCATGTCCGGCTCGACGCGCGGCCCGACGTGCCGCTGACCGATATCGACGCTCGGATCGTCAACCTGCGTATGGAAGACTTCATCCACACCGGCGGTCAGCCGGCCGTCGAGGGCTTGATCGAGGCCCGCGCCAAGCTGCACGGCTCCGGCGGCTCGGTGCATGACGCCGCCTCCAGCGCCAACGGCAGCCTGACGGTGGTTGGCCCGCATGGCGAGATCCGCCAGGTCATGGCCGAGCTGCTGGGCGTCGATGTGATCAAGGGCCTTGGCCTCTACCTGGCCAAAAGCCAGAGCCAGACCAATGTGCGTTGCGCCGTCGCCAGCTTCCAGGCCGTGAACGGCGTGCTGGACGCCCGCACCCTGATTCTGGACACCGATCCGGTGCTGGTGACCGGCACCGGGTCGATCGATATGCGCGCGGAAACCGTGAACCTGGCCCTGACAGGTCACCCGAAAAAATTCCAGCTCATCCGGCTGAAAGCGCCGATCACGGTCACCGGCAAGCTGAGGTCGCCGAAAATCGGGGTGAAGGCCGGTCAGGTCGGGGTTCAGGTCGCCGAGGCGGTCGCGCTCGGCGCGGTCTTGAGCCCGCTGGCGGCGATCCTGCCTTTCGTCGATCCGGGCCTGACCAAGAACGCCGACTGCGCCGGCCTCATCGCCCAGGCCGGCGCCCAGGGCGCTCCGGTCAAGGCCGCGACGACGACGCGCTAGTCAGGCCCGTCCAGCCAGTGGCCTCATTCGATTTTGCGTCGTAGAGAACCCCCAACCCCGGCCGCGATATTGAGAGCCGGTGAGATTTTTGGGAGTGAGACCTTGTCGACCAAGACCAAAGATTTGCTCGATCCGGCGCATGTCGCCGAAACCGCCGCCAAGGGGATGATGTCGTCCCTCTATGCCCGGCTGAAACCCGACGCCGTCGCCGTCTATGGGCCGCGCAGCCAGCGCACCTTCGCCCAGTTGAATTCCAACGCCAATCGGCTGGTGGCGGCGCTCGCCCGCGCCGGCGTTGGGGCTGGCGACCACATCGCGCTGATCTGCGGCAACACGGTCGAGTTCGTCGAGGTGCTGGCCGCGGTCTATCGCTCGGGCCTGCGCCTGACGCCGATCAACTGGCACCTCAGCCCGCCGGAGGTCGCCTATATCGTCGGCGACTGCCAGGCCAAGGCGCTGATCGCCTCGGCCGATTTCGCGGCCTCGGCCAAGGCCTCGGTGAACGACAATCTGAGGATCAAGCTGGCCATCGGCGGCGAGATCGAGGGTTTCGACAGCTACGAGGCGGCCTTGGCGGCTGAAAGCGACGCCGACCCGGCGAGCCCGGTCCACGGCATGACCATGATGTACACCTCCGGCACCACCGGCCGGCCCAAGGGCGTCTTCCGCGCCCGCGCCATGGTGGTCCCGCCGACCTGGGGCGAAGGCTCGCCCAAGGGCTACAACATCGACGAGGACGTCAACATGTGCGCCGGCCCGGCCTATCACGCCGCGCCGCTGGCCTTTGACATCGCCCAGCCGCTCAACGCCGGCGTCACCATCGTGCTACTTGAGCGATTCGATCCCGAGGACCTGCTGAAGACGGTCGAAAAGTACAAGGTGACCCACACCCACATGGTCGCCACCATGTTCCAGCGGATTCTCGCCCTGCCCAAGGATATCCGCGAGAAGTACGACCTGTCGTCCCTGCGCCACATCCTGCACGGCGCCGCGCCGACGCCGCCGGAGATCAAGCGGGCGATGATCGAGTGGCTGGGGCCGATCATCAACGAATACTATGCCGCCAGCGAGGGCGGCGGCGCCTTCATGATCAACTCCGAGGAGTGGCTGAAGAAGCCCGGCAGCGTCGGGCGCCTGCTGCCGGGCTCGGGAACCCGCATCATCAACGACAAGGGCGAGGACGCCGCGGTCGGCGAGGTCGGCCAGATCTACTTCCCGCACAGCCCGATCGCCCGGTTCGAATACTATAACGACAAGGCCAAGACCCAGGCGGCCGAGCTGGAGGGCGGCAGCCATTTCACGGTCGGCGACATGGGCTATGTCGATGAGGACGGCTTCCTCTTCCTCACCGGCCGCACCGCCGAGTGCATCATCTCCGGCGGGGTGAACATCTATCCGCAGGAGGTCGACAACGAGTTCGTCCGCCATCCGGCCGTGCGCGAGACCTGCACTGTCGGCGTGCCCAACGCCGAATGGGGCGAGGAGGTGAAGGCGGTGATCGCGCTTTATCCCGGCTATTCGCCGTCGCCGGACCTGGCCAAGGAACTGCTCGACTTCATCCGGCCGAGCCTGGCCGGCTACAAGATGCCGCGCAGCGTCGACTTCGTCGACGACATCCCCCGCTCCGAAGCCGGCAAGGTCCAACGCAGACAGGTCCGGGCGCCGTATTGGGCGGGTAGGGACAAGCAGATCTAGGGCCGTGCGCGCGTTGAGCGGGTTGTAAAATAACCCGCTCATCCCCGCGAAAGCGGGGACCCAGGCTTTTTTCGGTTATCCCGCGCAAGCGGGACACCAGCTCTTCACCACCAAGTACACAAAGGACACAAAGGGTCGGCGCTGACCCTTACTCTTCTTGGTGTGCTTTGCATCAAATCTTGCCGCCGTCCCGCGCCTCATTGGCCTCAGGATAAAAAACCTGGGTCCCCGCTTTCGCGGGGGTGAGCGGACGTTTTAAGGCTGCGCTTCCTCCAGGTACCGCCGTCGCACGTGGCGCTTGAAGGCGTCGGTGGACAGCGGCCCGCCCGTGGCGTCGGCGACCAGGGTGGCGAAACTGGTCAGGCTGGCGCGCTCATGCACGCGTGGGCGGACCCAGTTGAAATAGGGGGTGAAGTCGCCGCGGCTTAAGGCCGGCAGGATATCCGCATCGTCCGCCGTGGCGCGCTCGAACAGCTGGGCCGCCAGCATCGAGCCCATGGCGTAGTTGGGGAAGTAGCCGATCAGGCCGGCCGCCCAGTGGATGTCCTGCAGGCAGCCCTTGGCCAGGCTGGGCGGGGTGCGGCCGAGCAGCTTGGCGAAGAGCTCGTTCCAGGCGCCGGGGATGTCGGCCACCGCCAGCTCGCCGCTCATCAGGGACTGTTCCAGCCGGTAGCGCAGGATGACGTGCAGCGGATAGGAAATCTCGTCGGCCTCGACGCGGATATAGTCGTCGTCGAGCCTGCGCCAATTGTTGGCGACATTGGACAGCGACCAGGGGGCCGGATCGCCGCCGAAGGCCTCGGCCATCAGGGGGCTAAGGAACTGCAGGAACTCCAGGCTGCGCCCGGCCAGCATCTCCAGCGACAGCGACTGGCTCTCATGCACGGTCATGCCGCGCGCCTCGCCGCCGGGGCGAAAGGCGAAGCCGCGCGGCAGGTTCGCCTCGTACATGGCGTGCCCCGCCTCATGCAGGGTGGCGTGGATGGCGAAGGTCGGGTTGGCCAGGTCGTAGCGGGTGGTGAAGCGGACATCGCCGGGGCTGTGCGGCACCGAAAAGGGGTGCGGCGCGGCGTCGATGCGGAAACTGTCCGGATCGTGCCCGACCGCCACGGCCAGCCGGTGCGACAGCGCCGCCTGGCGCTCGACCGGAACGGCGGGGAAGGGGATGGGCGCGGGCCAGCCCGCCTGGCGCTCGCGCACCTCGGCGATCAGCGGCGGCAGGAAGGCGGCCAGGTCGGCGAAGATCGGATCGATCATCGCCTCGCCGACGCCCGGATCGTATTCGTCGATCATCGCGCCATAGGCGGTGGTTCCCAGCACCTCGGCCTTCGCCGCGGCGATTTCGCGGGTGATGGCCAGGAGTTCGGCGAAGGGCCCGGCGAAGGCGGCGAAGTCGTTCTCCGGCTTAGCCCGCGTCCAGATCGCCTGCAGCTGCTGGGCGATGCGGGTCTTGGCGGCCTGCAGGGCCTTGGGCGCGGCGGCGGCATGCACCCAATGGCGGCGCATTTCCTTCAGGTCCGCCTGCTCGTCCGGCTCCAGGGCGCCCGCCATGGCCTCGGCCTCGGCCAATTCATCACCGGCGGCGGACCCGCCGATCAGGTCGGCGGAGACCTCGGTCAGGGCGGCCATCTGTTCGCCCCTGGCCCAGGCGCCGCCGCGCGGCATGTGGGTCTGGGCGTCCCAGTTCAGCATCGTCTGGGCGGCGGAGAGCTTGCCGGCGGTGGCGAAGCGGTGGACGACCCGCGCGAAGGCGTCGGGCTGGGGCGCGGCGGCCATGTTCAGCCCTCCACCGCGAAGGTCGGTCCGGCGTGCGCATCGAGGCGGCGGACCAAGGCCTCGCCCACGGCCGGGGCGATGCCGCCGGCCGCGCCATGGACGATGATGTCGAACTCTCGCGCGGCGTGGGTCATAGGAAATTTCCTTCTCGGCAGGCGCGCGAGCCTCGGGCGTCGCGGGCGGCCGGTCAAGCCGGCGCCTTGAGCGGCCGTGCGGTGTTCATCGGACGGGGGCGTGGTTCCGCGCCTCCGGGTCCGCTAGAAGCCATCTGGCGATGGTCTTGGCTTGAAAATGGACGGTAAGCCTCAATGAAATGCCCGAATGACAACACCGATCTTGAGCCGGTCAGGCGCGACGGTCTCGACCTTGAGTCCTGCCCGCAATGCAAGGGGATGTGGCTAAGCCGCCAGGAGCTGGAACAGCTGGAAGACAAGGCCTTCCACCTCGGCGACGACGAAAAGGGCACCCTGGTCGCCAGCCCGCAAGCCGCGACGCGTACATGCCCGCAGTGTGGCAAGCTCATGAAGAGCTTCGACTACCGGTTCTATGACCTGCAGCTGGACTTCTGCGAGGACGGGCACGGCTACTGGCTGGACGCCGACGAGGACAAGCGGGTCCTGGAACTGATGAAGGAGGAAGAGGCGAGGCTGAAGCGGACCGGGCGCGCCGAACAGACCTGGGCGTCGCACCTGAGCCATCTGCGCTCGCATTCGATCATCGAGAAGGTGCGCGACCTCTTCCGCTAGGCCGCCGCGGCATTCCAAGCGCTGAATCCTTGTCCGCAAATCTCACAACAGACAGCGTAAGGAACTCGATCGCGACCGAGCGCGCCCGATGAGCGCGACCGTCTATTCGGACCGGCTCGGCGCGATTTCGGATGCGCAATTCGCCGCGGCGGCTTCGCGCCTCGGACTGGGAGCCTTCGTTTCGGCGGCGCCGATCGGCGCGGGCCTGCACGGCCAGAATGTCTTCATCACCACAGAGGCGGGCGAATTCGTGCTGCGCGGCGCGCCCCACTGGGTGAGGGGCCCGAACGAGACGACCTACCGGCGCGACGATCGCGTGCAGTTCACGGCCGAAGCCTTCTTCATGCGTCAATTGCACGAACACACCATTGCGCCCGTTCCCTGGCCCTGCCTGCACGACCAGGCCTCTGACATCTTCGGCTGGCCTTACCTGACCATGCCGCGCATGCCGGGCTCATGCTTCAACGAGCGTACGATCCTCAAGGCGCTGGGCGCCGAGGATCGACAGGCCGTCGCCGCGGCGACGGGCGTCACGCTGGCGCAATTGCAGGCGCTGACCTCGCCCTTCTCCGGCGGATTCGACGTCGATACGATCATGCTGACGCCCGATCGCGGCGGTTACACCGAGCGGGTGACCGGCGAGACACGCCAGGCCGCCATCGCCGCGGAGGCTAATGGCGTGATGACGGCTGCGGATATGGACTGGATCGAGGCGGTTGCGCGGGACGTTTGGAAGGCGGGCGAGCGGCCTAACAGTTTCCTGCATGGCGACTACAAACTCGACAACATGACTGTGGCGCAGGAAGCGGGCCGCTGGCGGGTCACCGGGGTCTTCGATTTCCATACGGCGCGATTCGGCGACGGCGCGTTAGATCTCGTCCATCAGGCCTGCGGTTATCTCGACACCGAGCCCGTCCTGGCGCGCGTCTTTGTCGATGCCTACCGGGCGAATGTCCGCAACGACGCGGACCTCAGGCCATGGATGCCCCTCTATGTGGTCAGGAACCGCGTCGGACTTTGGCAGTACTTCGTGCGAACCGAGGCGCCGCCCGTGTGGGGCCTCGGCAAGACGTTTCGCGGCTGGGCCGAACCGTATCTTTCCAGGATGCTGAGCCTGTTGTGAAACACTCGCGTCGCTCGCCGGATCTCCGCCTTCCGCATTGCGCCCGACCTCAAACCCGGCTTAGGGTTCAGGCTGACTGAACGCCGATAAGCAAGCCGGCGGGTCGAGCGGAGGACGCCATGAAGTTCACCTGGTTCAACCTGATGCCCTGGCCGGATCTGCCGGACGACTTCCGCGAGAAGAACCGTTCGGTCTGGGTCGATATCGACCAGAACCTGTTCGATCCGGAGCGGGCGCACGAGGTCTACAACACCTATATGGACCTGCTCGAATATGCCGGCACGGTCGGGTTCGACGGCATCGGGGTCAACGAGCACCACCAGAACGGCTACGGCATCATGCCCTCGCCGAACATCATCGCCGCCGGCCTGGCGCGCCGCACCAAGGACACGGCCCTGGTGGTGCTGGGCAACTCCATCGCCCTCTATAATCCGCCGGTGCGCGTGGCCGAGGAATTCGCCATGCTGGACTGCATTTCCGGCGGGCGGCTGGTGGCGGGCTTTCCGGTCGGCACCTCGATGGACACGAATTTCTGCTACGGCCAGATCCCCTCGCTGACCCGCGAGAAATACGCCGAGGCGCACGAGCTGATCATCCGCGCCTGGACCGAGCGCGAGCCCTTCGCCTTCAACGGCCGCTACAACAAGCTGCGCTACGTCAACATCTGGCCAAGGCCCATCCAGCAGCCGCATCCGCCGGTGCACATTCCCGGCGGCGGCTCGGTGGAGACCTACGACTTCTGCATCGACAACACCTATTCCTACTCCTACCTCAGCTTCTCGGGCTATATCCGCGCCAAGGCCCTGATGCAGGGCTATTGGGACCGGGTGGCCGAGCGCAATGCGCCGGATGCGTCGCCGTACCGCGCCGGCTTCGCCCAGACCATCTGCGTTGCCGAGACCGACGAGGAGGCCGAGCGCCTGTACTGGCCGCACGTCAACTACTTCTACAATCGCTGCCTGCACGTCTATCCGGGCTTCGCCGACGCGCCCGGCTACCGCACCATCAAGACCATCCAGACCGGCGCCCTGTCGCAATACGCCCCGCCGCGCGGCGGCTATACCCAGCTGACCTGGAAGGACCTGATCGAGGGCGGCCACGTCATCGCCGGCTCGCCGGAGACGGTGCGCCAACGCATGGAAGACCTGATCAAGAGCCTGAATGTCGGCAACATCTTCTGCCTGATGCACGTCGGGAACATGCCGGCCGAAAAGTGCATGTATTCCACCAAGCTGTTCGCCGAGAAGGTGCTGCCGCACCTGCGCAACCTCTTCCCCGACTTCGCCGACGACGACCGGTTCTGGTGCAAGCCGCTGAAAAGGCTGGCCAAGCCGGGCAGCCTGCCCTCCGAGCGCGACGCGGCCGAAGCCGTCGCCGGCGCCCTGGTTTGATGGAGGCGATGATGGATCTGAAAACCGTCGAGACCGAACACGTCCCCGTCCAAGTTCTCGAAGGCGGATCGGGCCAGCCCCTGGTCTTCCTGCACGGCGCCGGCGGCATGACGCGCGAGGACCCGTTCCTGGCCAGGCTCGCCGAAAGCTTCCACGTGCACGCGCCCTACCTGCCCGGCTATGGCGAAAGCGAGGAGGCGCCCGAGCTGCGCGACATGCTCGACATCACTCTGCACACCCTCGATGTTGTCGACGCCCTGGGCCTGAAGGATCCCATCCTGGTCGGCCATTCCATGGGCGGGATGATCGCGGCCGAAATGGCCGCCCTGGCGCCGCACGACTTCAGCCGTCTGGGCCTGATCTGCCCGGTCGGGCTCTGGCTCGACGACCATCCGATCGTCGACGTGTTCGCCACCCTGCCGTTCGAGATGCCGGCCTTGATGTTCCACGACGCCGAGGCTGGCGCGGCCATGATGACCGCCGGACGCAACGTCGCCGACCCCAATTTCCTGCAGACCTATCTGGTGCAGAACGCCCGCCAGCTCGGCATGGCCGGCCGCATCCTCTTCCCCATCCCCGATCGCGGGCTGGCCAGCCGGATGTACCGGATCAAGGCCCGGACCATCCTGGTTTGGGGCGATTCCGACCGCGCCGTCCCGCCGGTCTACGCCCAGGAGTTCAAGCGCCGCATCAAGGGCGCCCAACTGGTCTCCATCCCCGAAGCGGGCCACATGGTCACCCTGGAAAAGACCGACCAGGTCGCGGAGGCGATAAAGCGGCTGGGCTGAGGGGCTCGGTTCGAACCGAGAAACGATATTTGTTCCGCTGGTCCTCGCGAAAGCGAGGACGCCGGCTTTTGACCACCAAGGTCGCCAAGGACACCAAGGGACCGCGCTGACCTTTCTTCTTGGCGTTCTTGGCGGTCCTTCTTTCAAGCCTGGCTGGAACTCCAGTTCTCGCAAAAAACCTCTGGGTCCGCGCTTTTCGCGGGGATGAGCGCAATTTGGAGGGCTATCGCCGCCGCGGTGGCTTGATCGAGACAGGGAGATCGTCGAACAGCGGGGCCGGCTCGCCGATCTGGGCGCCTTCGATCTCCAGCAGGCGCAGCTTGGTCACCACCCCGCCATTGGCCGAGAAACCGCCCAGCCTGCCGCCGGCGGCGAGCACGCGATGGCAGGGGACGACGATGGGGAAGGGGTTGCGCCCCATGGCCTCGCCGACCGCGCGGGCCGCGTTGGGATCGCCGAGCCGGGCGGCGATCTGCCCGTAGGTCAGGGTCTGGCCGGGCGGGATGGCGCGGGCCACCGCATAGGCGTCGCGCGGAAAGTCAGCGAGGCCTTCCATGTCGAGCCGGATCGCGGCCAGGTCGCGCGCTTCGCCGCCGAGCAGGGCGGTGATGGCGGCGATGGCGTCCTGCACCTCGGCGGGCGGCGCATCCTCCACGGCGTCTGGAAAGCGGCGCGCCATCCGCGCCCGCGCCTTGGCCGGATCGCCCTCCGGCAGCTGCACGCCGTTCAGGCCGCGCTCGCCCCAGGCGACGGCGCAGGCGCCGATGGCGGTGTCGAACAGGCAAAAGCCGAGCGGGGTCATGACGGCTGCGATCCTATCACCGCTCAGGGCGCGCGCCAGATCACGTCCCGCACGGCGCGATCGCGGCCCAGCCGCACCACCAGGTCCGCGCGGGCGGGCATCTCGGCCTGGATGTGGCGCGTCAGCCGCTCATAGTGCTGGATGAAGACGGCGAGCTGGGCGTCGCTCATGCCGGGCGTCTTCAGCTTGTGTTCCTGCTCCTGGCGCCAGCCGAGAACGACATCGAAGCTTGGGCCCTCGAACAGGACCAGCAGGCCGAGGTCGGCGAACAGCGCCCGATAGGGCCCCGCCAGGGCGGCGTTCGCATAGGCGCGCCAGACTCCTTGCGGATCGCGCTCACGTTCCAGATCGTTCACCGGCCGCCGCAGGGCCGTCTCGGCTTGCGGCGTGGCGCCGACGCACCAGCCCTCGAACAGGATGACGTCGGCCGGCCCCTCGATCGGGGTCCACCGGTCGGCAGGCGCCCGCTCGTCACTGGCCTTGTCGAAACGGGGCATGAGCGTTGGGCCCGGCCGGCCGAGCCGGTCCAGCAGATCCAGGCCAAGCTGGACCTCGTGAGTCCCGGGAACGCCGCGGGTCAGCAGCAGCGGATGGACCTCGGCCGCCAGCCGCCGCCGCGCCTCGAGCGGCAGATAGAGATCGTCCAGCGACAGGATGACGGCGCGAAGGCCATCGGCTTCCAGCAGTCGTTCGAGCACGCGGGCGCTGGTGGTCTTGCCCGAGCCCTGCGGCCCGCACAGGCCGACGCGCAAGCCGGGGCCATGACCGCGGGCGGCCTCGGCGATGCGCGCGGCGAGCGGGGCGTGCAGGCGCTCGATGACTGCGGCATAGCGGTCCGGCAGGGCTTCGGAACGCAGCAGGGCGGTGAGGTCAGGGGGCATGGCCGGGATTTGCACCTCGTCCAAAGCGGGTCCACAATAGGGAACATTACCGAAGACGGATTTTTCGATGTCTGATTCTCAAGGCGCGCCATTGGGCGAGTCGCCGATTAATGCTGCGCGTCCCACCATCGACGTGAAGGCCATGCCCCGCATTTTGCGGCGCATCGTGGTTATGGCGCTGCGCATCGACCCCGTGCAGGTGAGCCTGGCCATCGTCTGTTCGCTCGGCGCGGCCGTGGCGAACCTGATCCAGCCCCGCCTTTTCGGCGGCGCGATCAATCAGGTGAACGGCCTTTTTAAAGGGGTGACGATGGCGCAGCACGCGCACATGTCAGCCGCGCAGCAGGCCCTGCTGGAGCAACGATCGGTGCATGCGCTGTGGGTTGTCGCGGGCCTCATGGTGCTTACGGGCGCGATCCAGGGCGTCCTGACCGGCCTCGGCGGCTATCAGGGCGAACGGGTCAGCCAGAAGGTGGCCTATCACCTCAGGCTCGACTACTTCAGACACCTGCAGCGCCTGTCCTTCGGCTTCCACGACAAGATCCATTCCGGCGACCTGATCACGCGCGGCATGATCGATCTCGAAGGCACCCGGATGTTTGTCCAGAACGGGATGATGCAGTCGCTGACGCTGGTGCTGCTCTTGGTGGTCGCGACCACCATGATGGTCCTCGCCGATCCGATCTTGGCGCTTCTCGCGCTCACCTTCGTGCCGGTCAGCATCTACACCCTGGTGCAGGTGGGCTACCTTCTGCGCGTCACCTGGATGCGCGTGCAGACCCTGATGAGCGTGCTTACGCTGACCATGGAGGAAAACCTTCAGGGCATCCGGGTGGTCCGCTCTTTCGCGGCGCGCGCCTTCGAGCTTGCCAAGTTCGACAAGGCCGCCAGCGAGGCCTTGCGGGAAGCCTATAAGCGCATCCTGCTGCGCATGCGCGCGGTGCGCACCACGACGCTCGCCTTCTACGGCTCCATGGCGCTGGTGCTCTGGTACGGCGGCCATAAGGTCGCCGGCGGGACCATGTCGCCGGGCCGGTTGGCCGAGTTCATCCTCTACTTGAACATTCTGCAAGGCCCGGTCCGCCAGGTGAGCATGATCGTCATATCGGCGGCCCGCGCCACCACCTGCGGCGGGCGGCTGTTCGAGATCCTCGACATCGAACCGACCATCGCCGACAAGCCCGGCGCGCCGGCGTTGGCGCCGACCGCTGGCGTGCTGCGCTTCGCGCATGTCGATTTCGCCTACGACGCCGGCAAGCCTGTCCTGCACGACATCAGCTTCTCGGTGGCCAAGGGCCAGACCCTGGGCATCGTCGGGCCCCCGGGCAGCGGCAAGTCGACCATCGCCAACCTGGTGCCGCGCTTCTACGACGTCACCGGCGGGTCGATCAGCATCGACGGCCAGGACATCCGCGACATCCAGCTCGCCTCCTTGCGCGAATATGTCGGCCTGGTGCAGCAGGAAGCCTTCATGTTCGACTCCACGGTGACCAACAACGTCGCCTATGCCGATCCCTGGGCCGAGGAGACGCGCATCGTCGGCGCGACCAAGACCGCCCAGCTGCACGACTATATCGCCCAGCTGCCGGACGCCTATGCAACGCGGGTCGGCGAGCGCGGCGTCGCCCTTTCCGGCGGCCAGCGCCAGCGCATGTCCATCGCCCGCGGCGTGGTGCCCGGCCCCGGCGTGATGATCTTCGACGACTCCACCGCCGCCATCGACGCGGTGACGGAAAAGCGGGTGCGCGACGCCCTGGCCGAAGCCACCCGCGCCAAGGCCACCATCATCATCGCCCACCGGCTGTCGTCGCTGATGCACGCCGACGAGATACTCGTCCTTGAGGACGGCCGCATCGTCGAGCGTGGGACGCACGCCGAGCTGCTCGCCCTGGGCGGCGAATATTTCGACCTCTATCAGCTGCAGTCCCGCACCGAACAGGGCCTGTCCACCGCCGACGCCAAGATCAGGCGCAAGGTGACGGAGGCCGCGGAATGACCCTCCTTCGCGCTACGCGCTTCGGAGGGCAGGCCCTCCAAGATGAGAACGCTGTAGGAGGACGCGTCCTTCGTAGCTCTCTTGGGAGCGAAGTAGGATGAGCGATTTCGCCATAGACCGCGATGGGCCCGCCGCCGCGCCGCCGCCGCGCAAGCGCAACGCCAATCTGGGCACCGCCGACGCCGAGGAGATTTTCGCCTCGTTCGACACCCGCATCATCCGACGCTTCTCCGCCTTTCTGAAACCGCATCCGTGGTCCGTGACCGGGGCGTTGGCTGCGGCAGCGGTCTCGGCCGGAGCGCAGGTTCTGATTCCGCTCACCATCGGCCATGCGGTGAGCGTGGCGACGAGCGGGCGGGCTGTCGGCCACCGCCTCGAGCTGGTCGTGGTTGAGTTCTTCGCCGCAGTGCTTCTCTTCACCGTCACCTCGCTGATCTCCCAGTGGCTGAGCACGAAGCTGGCGCAGAAGGTTATTTTCGACGTCCGCCGCGCCATGTTCGAACACTTCCAGGCCGTGTCGATGTCCTTCATGGACAAGACTCATGTGGGCCGGGTGATGAGCCGGCTGCAGGGCGATGTGAACGCGCTGCAGGACTTCCTGGAAAGCACCACCTCGACGCTCGGCGACATCGTCATGCTGATCGGCATCGTGATCACCCTTTTGGCGATGAACTGGGAACTCGGCCTGCTGACCATGCTGGTGCTGCCGGCCCTGATCGGCATACGCGCGATCTGGCTGCCCTATTCCAAGATCACCTTCCGCCGCGCCCGCGACGCCTCCTCGATCGCCAACGGCGCCCTGGCCGAAAACATAAGCGGCGTGCGCACGGTGCAGGAGACCCGCCGCGAAGCGATGAACTTCGAGCTTTACGAGGAGAAGGCCCGCGACAACATGAAGGCCCAGGTGGACTCGGCGTTTCTCGCCGGCCTGATGTCGCCGACGGTCGCCATCCTCACCGGCTTCGCCATGGCCGTGATCATCGTGGTCGGCGGTACGCAGGTTTTGCACGGGCAGCTCAAGCTGGGCGACATGGTCGCCTACGTCATCTTCGTGCAGCGCTTCTTCCAGCCGGTGCAGATGCTGTCGATGCAATATACGGCCATGCAACGGGCCATGGCCGCCGGCTATCGCGTGTTCGAGGTGCTCGACGTGCCGGTGACCCTGATCGACAAGCCGGGCGCCGTCGAGCTGCATGACGCCGAGCCGACCATCGAGCTCGACCATGTCACCTTCGGCTACAATCCCGACCGACCGGTGCTGCGCGACGTCTCGCTGAAGGTGAAGCCGCACCACGTGGTGGCGCTGGTCGGCCCGACCGGGTCCGGCAAGACCAGCATCATCTCGCTGGTGCGCCGCTTCTATGAGGTCGATCAGGGCCGGGTGCTGGTCGGCGGCCACGACGTGCGCGACGTGACGCTGGGCTCGCTGGGCAAGACCATCGGCATGGTGTTGCAGGAGCCCTTCCTGTTCACCGGCACCATCGAGGAGAACATCCGCTATTCCAGCCATGCGACCCACGACGAGGTGGTCGCGGCCGCGACGGCGGTGCGGGCGCACGACTTCATCATGCGCCTGCCGGAGGGCTATGCGACCCCGCTGGGCCAGCGCGGGCGCAACATCTCGCTGGGCCAGCGCCAGTTGCTCTCCTTCGCCCGCGCCCTGGTGATCAATCCGCAGATCCTCATCCTCGACGAGGCCACGGCCAATATCGACAGCTTCACCGAGTTGGAGATCCAGCGGGCGTTGAAGGCCCTGTTCGCCGGCCGCACCTGCCTGGTTATCGCCCACCGCCTGGCCACGGTCCGCGACGCCGACGACATTATCGTCCTGCAGCAGGGGCGCATCGTCGAGCAGGGTCCCCACGAGGCGCTGATGGCCAAGGGCGGCCTCTACGCCAACCTCTACGCCTCCAGCCACGGCTCCTTCGACGACCTGCCCGGCGAAGGCGAAGACCGCGCCGACACGGGCGCCTTCGCGCTGCAGACCTGAAAAACCTCTCCCAAAGGGAGAGGGAGGGGCCCAGGTCCTGACCGTCTACATAGGTAACAGTCTAGACCGACGACATCGGTAACAGGCCAACTGGTCGGCGGGAGGACCTTGCCGATGGGATGGATGGAGACCTGTGCTGTGGATGAACGGGTGCGGTTTGTGCTGGCGGCGGAGTCGGCTGAGGAGAGTTTCTCGCTGACGTGCCGGCGCTTTGGGGTGAGCCGCAAGACGGGCTGGAAGTGGCGCGAGCGGTATCGATCGGAGGGCCTGGCGGGTCTTTCGGATCGTTCGCGGGCGCCGCTGGCGCATCCTCAGGCGATCGAGACGGCGGTGTGGGGCGAATGTCTTGCGGTTCGCCGGGCGCATCCGACGTGGGGGCCGGTGAAGGTTCTGATGTGGCTTGAGCGGCGATGGCCGGATCGTCCGTGGCCGGCGGCAAGCAGCCTAGGGGCGCTGTTCGATCGCGAGGGGCTGACGGTCAAGCGCAAGCTGAGGCGTCGCGGGCCGCCGCGGACGGCGCCGTTCGGGTCGTGCGCCCTGCCGAACGACACCTGGTGCATCGACTTCAAGGGCTGGTTCCGGACCGGCGACGGATCGCGCTGCGGGCCGTTGACGCTGGGCGACGCGGCCAGCCGCTACCTCCTGCGCTGCCAGGCGTTGCAGCGTGACGACGGGGCG
Source organism: Caulobacteraceae bacterium (assembly GCA_965277425.1). Classification (GTDB taxonomy): domain Bacteria; phylum Pseudomonadota; class Alphaproteobacteria; order Caulobacterales; family Caulobacteraceae; genus Poindextera. The sequence continues at coordinate 266,899 of CBDICR010000005.1, read as the reverse complement.
CATGTGTGGCCGGTGCTGGAAGCCGCCTTCCTGGAGTATGGCCTGCCGCTTCAGCTGCGCTCGGACAACGGCCCGCCGTTCGCCTCGACCGGCGCGGGCGGTCTGTCGCGGCTTGCGGTCAAGCTGATCAAGGCCGGGGTGACGCCGGAGCGCATCAAGCCGGGCAAGCCGCAGGAGAATGGCCGTCTGGAGCGGTTCCACCTGACACTGCTTCAGGACACGGCCGACCCGCCGGCCAGGAGCCTGCGCGCCCAGGCCAGGCGCTTCGCCGACTTCCAGCAGCTCTACAACCAAGAACGCCCGCACCAGGCGCTCAAGGGTCTGACCCCGGCGGACGTCTACGCCCCCTCGCCGCGGCGCTTCGACCGGATCCTGCGCGAGCCCGAATATGGATCGGACGCCATCCCTCGCCGCGTGCGCACCAACGGCCAGATCAAGTGGGACGGCCGGTTGGTCTATATCAGCCAGGTTCTGACGGGCGAGGCGGTCGGCATCGTCGAAGGCCCGGACGGCCGCTGCAGCGTCGCCTTCGGACCCGTCATGCTCGGCTATATCGACCACAAGGGCGAGCGCCTGCGCCGGCCCCGGCGCCAGGCCCGTGGACTTGTGGATAACCCTGCCGGGTTACCCACAACCCCACCGGCCCAACAACCGCTGCAGGCATGAACAAAACGAGAAATGTGTTACCGATGTCGTCGGTCTAGACTGTTACCCATGTCGCCGGTTGCTCACCCAGAGCGAAGCGAATGGGAAGGTGAGGGGTTACGGCCTCGCCGATTAGAACGCCAATTCGGCGCTTCTGAAGCCAGCAGTGCCTGCCCGTCGAGACGGTAACCCCTCACCCTCCCGCCGCCTTCGGCGCGGGCCCCTCCCTCTCCCTTTGGGAGAGGTTTTCAGCCGGCTTTGCCACAAGCGACGCTATAAGCCCGATCACCGCCGCGGCCGTCAGCCACAGGCCCGGCACCGCGCGATTGCCGGTGGCGTGGACCAGGGCGGTGCTGATCGCCGGGGTGAAGCCGCCGAACACCGCCGTCGCCAGGCTGTAGGCCAGGGAAAAGCCCGACGCGCGCAGGGAGAGCGGGATGATCTCGGTGAGAAAGACCACCATGGCGCCGTTGTAGCTGCCGAAAATGAACGAGAACCAGAGTTCGACCGCAAGCAGCCGGCCGAAGGAGGGCGCGTGGACCAGCCAGAGCATGGCCGGATAGGCGCTGAGCAGCATCAGGAGGCTGAACCCGATCAAGAGCGGCTTGCGCCCGATCCGGTCGGACAGCGCGCCCATGATCGGCAGCCAGATCAGGTTCGAGACCCCGACCGCCAAGGTCACCACGAAGACCGGCAGGACGGGCAGATGCAGGGTCAGCGTCCCGAAGGCCGGCGTATAGACGGTGATCATGTAGAAGCTGACCGTGGTCAGGGTGGCCAGCATCATGCCGATGGCGATCCGCCGCCAATGAACGGCCAGCGACCGGAAGATCTCGCTCCAGCCCGGCTGGCTGCGCCGATGGGTGAAGGCCTCGGTCTCGACCAGCGAGCGGCGCAGTAGAAAGAGCAGCGGCGCAATCAGGCATCCGACGCCCAATGGAATGCGCCAGCCCCAGGCGTTCATCGCGCCCTTCGACAGCTCCTGACTGAGCAGGATGCCGATGCCCGCCGCCATCACCACCGCGATCTGCTGGCTGGCGCTTTGCCAGGCGACGTAAAAGCCCTTGCGGCCGGGCGGGGCGATCTCGGACAGATAGACCGAGACCCCGCCCAGCTCCATGCCGGCGGAAAAGCCCTGTAGCAGCCGCCCGGCCAGGACCAGGAGCGGCGCCGCCAGCCCGATCTGCGCATAGCTCGGCATGACGGTGAGCGAGACCATGCCGACCGTCATCAGCGCGAGCGTCAGCAAAAGCCCGGCTCGCCGCCCGTACCGGTCCGCACAGGCCCCCAGCACCACCGCCCCCAGCGGCCGCATCAGAAAGGCCGCGCCGAAGGTGGCGAAGGTCAGCATCAGCGAGGCGAACGGATCGCGGCTGGGGAAGAAGGTCGCGCCAATGGCCTGGGCGTAATAGCCGAAGACCATGAAGTCATACATTTCGAGGAAGTTGCCGCCCGCCACCCGCAGGATCGACCAGGCCCCGGCCTCGTGGCCTGCTTTCCCCGCCATTGACGCCCTCGATTGTACGATCGTTGGCCTTACCTAGCCCCGACCGTCATCCGCCGCATCAAGCTTTGCGCGCGGAGGGCAGCACCCACCGTGTGATGGTGGTGAGGGGCGCGAAACCGAGGCGCGCCAGGATGGGCCGACTCGTCTCCTGCGCACCCGTGCTGAGGTATCGGGCGCCGCGAGCCTTTGCTTCCGCGGCGCGGGCCGCGACCATCGCCCGATAGAGGCCGCGGCCTCGGAAGCGGGGAGACACCGCGCCCCCAAACAGGCCGGCGAACGGACAGCCTGGCGTTATTTCAAGTCTCGATGATCCGGCGACTTCACCATCCATATAAGCGTTGAAGAGCATGTCTTCGCCGGAATCGAGGTGGGCGGCATAGGCGTCAAACTGCCAGTCGGCCTGTTTCCCGAACGCCTCGGCTGACACACGCACGAAGTCGTGGAGCGCGGCGTGATCGGCGACACGGCGTACGCCAACCTCGGTTGGCATGGCTGGGGTGGCGTCTGCCAAGTCCATCATCATCAGCGTCGATCTGTGCTCCTCCACGAACCCGGCGGCTGTCAAATGATCGCTCATGCGCTGTGGGTGGTCGTGCCCGTAGACGTCCCACATCAACTCTTCGGCGCTGTCCCGATAGCGATCAGCTACCTTGGAGACCACATCCGCTGCGTTTTCGGCGGAAAAATTCCAATGGCAGACAAAGTTGAAGAGCCCGACGAGCACCAGCACGTCATCGAACCGTTCAATCGCAAACCCAGGCAAAACCCGGGGCCGCGCCCTGACTTCGGCGTCGTAAAGCCCGAGAAGGTCTGAGGTTTCCATCGAAGTTGAAGCTGTTTTTCCGTTTGTGGATCCGTTAGCCCCGCCGCGCGACGTACAGCAGGTATTCTTTGCGATTGAGCGGATTGTGGTCCGTCCGCGGCCGAGTCGGGAAGGCGCCGCGGATCGGCCGATAGTGGTCGAAGGCCGCTTCCAGCACGCCCTCGCCGCGGCTCACGCCGGGCAAGGCCTGTTGCAGTTCATGCACGCGGGCCGCCCTGATGTCGCCCTCCAAAAGGCAGGATGACGCGCGTACCATGGGTGTCTGCGCGCCGGCTCCCAGCCGCGCTAGCAACGGCAATATCGATCCGAGCGTGTCGGCTGGGATGTCGAGGCAAAAGCGATGGATCGGCTCGCACACTACCGTGCCGGCGTGCCTCAGTGCGCTCATCAGCACCAGCGGCGTCAGGTTGCGATGGTCGGCGGGTGTGCTCGTGGCGAAATCCCGGTAGCGGATGGCCTGCGTCATCGAGACCGTACAGTCTGTCACAGGCCAGCCATAAAGACCTTGCCGCAGCGTCTCGTGCACGCTCTCGTCGACCGCCTTGTGGAAGGCCAGTGGCAACGACCCGAACTCCACCTCCAACTGGAACGCCACACCGGAACCGATCGGCGCTGGATCGATCCTCAAACCCACCGTCGCGATGAACGGCCGCGGCGCCCGTTCGACGGCCGCGCCGGTTCCTATCGGCCGCTCGATGCAGATCGGCGTGGTTTCGCGGAATTCGACCTCTATGCCGAAGTCGGTCGCCAGGGTCTCGCGGATCACCTCCTTCTGCACCTCGCCGTAGAGGGCCAGATAGATCTCCTGGCGGACATCGTCCTGGCGCAGGTCGATCAGCGGGTCCTGTTCGGCCAGTTGGGCCAGCGCGCCGAGCAGGGCGCCGCGGTCTGGGGCGTGGCGGGGCAGCACGACCGTCTCCAGGATCGGCGGCGCGAAGTGATGCGCCTCGGCGGGCGTGCGTGGCGCGCCGACGCAATCGCCGATCTGGATGTCGCCGAGGCCCCAGAGCTTGCCGATCTGGCCCGCGGCGACCGAGGGCCTCGGCGCTGCCGCGCCGCCGTCGAAGACGCCGATGGCGGTGACCTTGGCCGCCTTGCCCCGGCCGAATTCAAGCCGCTCCCGCGCCCGCACGGTCCCGGTGAACATGCGGACGAAGGCGATCTTCTCGCCGGCCAGGCCTCGCTCGACCTTGAACACGGCGCCGCAAACCGGCCCGTCGGCGTCGCCCTCGGATGCGGGCAGCAAGGCGGTGATCGCGGCGGTCAGCGCCTCCACGCCGGCGCCGGTGATCGCCGAGCCGAAGAAGACGGGATGGACCAGCGCCCGGCCGGTCTGCGCCGCCAGCGCCTTGCGCAGCTGGTGGTTCGACACGGCGGTTTCGCCCCCGACATAGGCAGTCAGGATCGCCTCGTCGTGATCGGCCAGCGCCTCGGCGAGCCTCGCCTTGAACGCGAGGTCCGCCGCGTCGAACGGCGTGAAGCCGGCGTTGCGCGCGCCAAGGTCGTGCGTCGATCCCATGGCGACGATCGCCGGCGTCAGCTTGTCGGCGATGGCGCGCAGCAGGCTGTCGTACTGCGCGCCGCCGCGATCGATCTTGTTGACGAAGATCAGGGTGGGGATGCGCAACCGCTGCAAGGTCCGCATCAGGATGCGGGTCTGCGCCTGCACGCCTTCCACGGCCGAGACGACCAGCACCGCGCCGTCGAGCACGTTCAGCACCCGCTCGACCTCGGCGATGAAGTCCGGGTGGCCGGGGGTGTCGATCAGGTTGATCGTGACGTCGTCCGCGACGAACGATGCGACGGCCGATTTTATGGTGATGCCGCGCTGGCGCTCGAGCGCCAGGCTGTCGGTCTGGGTCGAGCCGTCATCGACGCTGCCGATCGTCGCGATGACGCCGGCGTCGTAGAGCAGCCGTTCGGTAAGGCTAGTCTTTCCGGCGTCGACGTGCGCCAAGATCCCCAGGTTCAAAATGCGCATAAGGCCTCATGTCCTCTCGATGGGTCAGTCCCGTTTCGATGGTCATGAAGCGTTGGCGCATTGAGCCCTCCTGGGCGGATCGATGCGGCGAGTACAACGCGGTCCGATCCTGAGGGCAATCGAATTGTGGGGTGCGCGCTTGTCCTTCAGCGGCGATGGCTGGATGATAGGTGGGCCGTCCCGTTCGCGGCCGCCTGAAGAGACACCCAAACGCATGGCTTCCACGACCGCGGCGGCGAACGCCGCATCGATCACCTTCACCGTCAACGGCGCCGCCCGAGCGCTCGACCTGGATCTGCGCACCACCCTGCTCGACGCCTTGCGCGAGCACCTCGACCTGAAGGGCACGAAAAAGGGCTGCGACCACGGCCAGTGCGGCGCCTGCACGGTTCTGGTGAACGGCGTGCGCATCAATGCCTGCCTGTCGCTGGCGGTGATGCACCAGGGCGACGAGATCGTCACCATCGAGGGGCTGGGAACGCCTGCGGACCTCAGCGACCTGCAGGTCGCCTTCCTCGATCGCGACGCCTTTCAGTGCGGCTATTGCACGCCCGGCCAGATCTGCTCGGCCACCGGCATGCTGGACGAGGTTGCCAGGGGCTGGCCCAGCGCGGCGACCGGCGACCTGACCGCCAACGAGGTCAGCCTGACCGACGCGGAAATCCGCGAGCGGATGAGCGGCAACATCTGTCGCTGCTCGGCCTATCCACAGATCCTCGACGCCATTCGCGACGTGGCGGGAGCTGCCGCATGAAGCCCTTCACCTACGAACGCGCGGCCGATCCGGCCGCGGCGGCCAGGGCGGCGGCGCAAACGCCCGGCGCGCGTTTCCTCGCCGGCGGCACCAACCTGCTCGACCTGATGAAGCTCGACATCGAGCAACCCGCCCACCTCATCGATGTCGGGCGCCTGCCGCTGGCCAGGATCGAGGACGGCGCGGACGGGGCCTTACGCATCGGCGCCATGGCCACCAACAGCGCCGTCGCCGCCGACGCCCGCGTGCGCCGGTCCTATCCGGTGTTGGTCGAAGCGCTGCTCTCCGGCGCCTCGCCGCAGCTGCGCAACAAGGCCACCGTCGGCGGCAACCTCTTGCAGCGCACGCGCTGCGCCTATTTCTACGACACCGCCAAGCCCTGCAATAAGCGCCAGCCAGGCGCGGGCTGTGCGGCCATCGGCGGCCTCAACCGCATGAGCGCCATCCTGGGCGCCAGCGAGGCCTGCATCGCCACCCACCCCTCCGACATGGCCGTGGCGTTGAGCGCGCTCGAGGCCGCGGTCGAGACGGTGGCGCCGGACGGAACGCGGCGCACGATCGCCGTCGACGACCTGCACCGGCTGCCCGGTAAGACGCCGCAGGTGGAGACCAACCTGGCTGTCGGCGAGCTGATCACAACCGTCATCCTGCCGCCGCCGCCGCCCGGCGCGCAGGCCTATCGCAAGGTGCGCGATCGCGCCTCCTACGCCTCGGGCCTGGCCAGCGTCGCCATGGCCGGAGACCGCATCGCCCTGGGCGCGGTGGCGCTGAAGCCCTGGCGGGCGTACAAGGCCGAGGCCGCGCTGAAGGCCGGCGCGCCGCCGATGGCCGCCGCCGAGGTCGAGCTGGCCGAGGCCCACGGCAATGGCGGCAACGATTTCAAGATCAATCTGACCCGCCGGCTGATGACCGCGGTCATTCAGGATGCTCAAGGCTGATGTCCACCACGCTCGCCGACTACGCCGCGCCAAACCCGATCAGCCGCAACCGCTCCGGCATCATCGGCCGCGCCGTCGACCGCTACGAGGGCCCGCTGAAGGTGAGCGGAACCGCGCCCTATGCCTACGAGGTCGAGACTCCCTCGCCGCCGGTCTATGGCGTGGTGATCGGCGCCGAGATCGGCTGCGGCCGCGTCACCGCCGTCGATGACGCCGCCGCCCGCGCCGCGCCCGGCGTCAAGCTGGTCTGGCACGCCTTCAATCGCCCCGAAAACCAGCCCGAGACGGGCGCGCGCTCCTATGTCGGCAGTCAGTCCGGGGCCAAGCCGGTGTTCGCCGAGGCAGACGTCCGCTTCTTCGGCCAGCCGGTCGCCTTCGTCGCCGCCGACACTCTGGAGAATGCGCAAGCCGCCGCCGAGCTGATCGTCGTCACCTATGAGGCGACGCCCGGCGACTATGTGTTCGATCCGGTCCAGGGCGAGCCGGTCGACGGCGAATCCCGCGTCGGCGATTTCGAGGCCGCCTTCGCCATGGCCCCGATCCAGCTCGACGAGACCTATTCGACCCCGATCGAGAACCACTGCCAGATGGAGCCCTGCGCCACCACCGCCTGGTGGGCGGACGGGGCGGTGACGGTCCACACCTCGGTGCAGATGATCAAGCCGCCGCAGCACCTCTTGGCCGAGACGCTGCAGATCCCGCGCAACAAGGTGCATCTGTTGTCGCGCTATATCGGCGGCGGCTTCGGCGGCAAGGGCTCGACCTACGAAGACCTGGAGATGGCGGCTTTGGCCTCGCGCGAGCTGGACCAGCCGGTCAAGATCGCGCTGACCCGCCAGCAGATGTTCAACGCCACCGTCCACCGTCCGGCGACGGTGCAGCGGGTGCGGCTGGGCGCGACGGCCGACGGCCGGCTGACCGCGTTTGCGCTCGAAGCGGCCACCCACTGCGCCCGTGGCGCGCCCTTCGTCGAGCGCGCCGCCAACTTCAGCCGCGGCCTCTACGCCGCGCCGAACCGGCTCACCGGCCACAGCCTGCACAAGCTCGACATCGCCGTGGCCAGCGCCATGCGCGCGCCAGGCGAGGCCTCGGGCATGCTCAGCCTGGAATGCGCCATGGACCAGCTCGCCGAACAGCTCGGCCTCGATCCGATCGAGCTGCGCATCCGCAACGAGGCGGAGGTGCATCCGGAGACCGGCCATCCGCACTCGGCGCGGCAACTGATCGAATGCATGACCGACGGCGCCAAGCGCTTCGGCTGGGACCAGCGCAATCCCAAGCCCGGCCAGACCCGCGACGGCGAATGGCTGGTGGGCATGGGCATGGCCGCCGCCATCCGCGGCAACTTCCTGCTTCCCGCCAAGGCGGCCATGCGGGTCGAGGCCGACGGGCGGGTCATGGTCCGGCAGGGCATGACCGACATCGGCACCGGCTCCTACACCATCATCGCCCAGATCGCCGCCGAGACCATGGGCGTGCCGATCGAGCAGGTGACGGTCGAGATCGGCGATTCCGGCTTCGCGCCGGCGCCCGGCTCCGGCGGTCAGTTCGGCGCCGCCAGCGCCGGCTCGGCGGTCTACGAGGGCGGCATGCTGATGCGCAAGACCCTTGCCGGCATGGCCGCCGGCGACCCGGCCTCGCCGCTCCATGGCGCCAGACCCGAGGAGATCGATTTCCGCGACGGCCTGATCACCGCGTCGAACAAGTCGGAAACCCTGCAGGCCCTGGTCTCGCGCCTGGCGCCCTCGGGCGTCGAGGTGGTTGGCGATTCCACGCCGGTCGCCGAGTCGCGCACCTTTTCCCAGCACGCCTACGGCGCCCATTTCGTCGAGGTCGGGGTCAATGCGGTCACCGGCGAGGCCCGTCTTCGCCGCATGCTGGGCGTCTTTGCCTGCGGCCGCATCCTCAACGCCAAGACCGCGCGCAGCCAGATCACCGGCGGCATGATCTGGGGCGTCGGCCAGGCCCTGACCGAGTTCAACGCGGTAGATCCGCGCTACGGCAGCCTGATCAATCAGGACCTGGGCGGCTACCTCGCCCCGGTCCATGCCGACATCGTCGATCTGGACGCCTATTTCCTCGACGAGGTCGACGACAAGGCCAATCCGCTCGGCATCAAGGGGGTCGGCGAGGTCGGCATTTGCGGCGCGGGCGCTGCGGTGGCCAACGCCATCTACAACGCCTGCGGCGCGCGCATCCGCGACTATCCGATCACCCCGGACAAGCTGCTGGCCTTCCTGCCGGAGCTGATCTGACGCCGCGGTAGCGGTTGGGCGAGCGCATACCCATCTGGCGAGCCGCACCGCACGCCGTGACTGCGTAGTCGGCGCGGTCTGCGGTGCGTCCTTGTTTGTGTGTCGCTTCCCACAATTGCCCTTGTCGGGCTCTTGTGTCGTGCTACACAATAAGCGTGAAGTCGGCGGACGTCATCAGGGTTCTTGAGGCGAACGGGTGGCTGGAGAACCGCCAATCTGGATCGCATCGGCAGTTCAAGCATCCTGCCAATCCCAACGTAGTGACCGCCCCCGTTCACGGCTCGAAAGACCTCACTGTCGGTGTCGTGAAATCCATCGAGCGCAAGTCTGGCATAATGCTCAGGTAGGAGAGAGAGATGGCGAAGGTCTATTATCCGGCCGTAATCGAACGCGGTGAAGACGGTGGGTTTGGGGTGTTCTTTCCCGATCTTGATGGATGTGTTTCCGCTGGAAATTCGCAGTCTGAAGCCGTGCGCATGGCCGAGGAGGCTTTGGCGCTTCACTTGGAGGGCATGTCCGAGGCTGGGGAGACGATTCCGGACCCAAGTGATCTAGGCGACCTGGTCGTCGATCAGGAGGTTGTGGTCGCGGCAGTCGCTCTCGTAGCCGCCGAGGAGCCCAAGGCGGGCGAGCGCGTGAATGTCTGGCTTCCCAAGTCCTTGCTTGCTCAACTTGATGCGGCCGCCGCCCTCGCTGGGAAGTCTCGATCGGGATTCCTAAAGGTGGCGGCGCGCATGGCGATCGAGCCGTCAGACACGTCGTTGCTGGACGATCCTGAACTCACCATCGCCGAGAAGATCGAAAAGGTGGTCAGGAGAAGGCCAGGCCTGAGCAAGGTCGAGATTGCGCGCGCGGTCGTGGGGGTTCCCGTTCAACAACGGGTTAATGCGGACGTGAACTGGCTTGTTCGCGAAGGTCGCATCCAGAGTGATGAGGGGTGGCCGGCGCGGTTCACGCCCGGGCGCTCCCTACAACCCGGCAGCGCGGCGATCTGACGCCCGACACGCACAGGCGCGCCGTAAGCGTCGCCCTATCAGGTGAACCGTTCCCAAGCGGATTGCCGCGATATGCTGAGCGATTTGCCGATAGCCGCCCAGCTGATCTCTCGGGTGCGCAGCATGTCGACCATCGACTGCAGGTATTCACGGTACCCATCGACCGTTGCGTTGGCCGGGCCGAGCAGCGACAGCAGCCGCTCGGTGGGCCACGTCTCCATCGGCGGAAAGCCGGACAGGTCCGGCGGCGTTCCGGCGATGTACTGGTTACACAGATCGACGCACTCATCGCAGATGAAAATGGAGCCGGGCCCAGCGACCAGCTTCTGCACCTCGTGCTGAGACTTTCCACAAAACGAACAATGTAAGGTTTTTTCAGGCATGGCCGCCTCCTGATCCGTCAGGGTAATCCTGACTGTCAGGTAAATCCTGACGCGGCCGTTGTCAAGTCGGTGCGAGCCCCCATCTATGCGATCGCGCCGCGCGCGGGGTCGCAGCGGCTACCGGGAGACATTCAATGATCGAACGCAGATCCTTCGATGGGCTTGGCGGCGCCGACCATGGCTGGCTGAAGGCGCGCCACCACTTCTCGTTTTCCAACTATTACGATCCCAAGCGCATGGGCTGGGGCGCGCTGCGCGTCTGGAACGACGACGAGATCGCGCCCAATTCCGGCTTTCCGCCGCATCCCCATGAGGACATGGAGATCATCACCTACATTCGCGAAGGCGCCATCACCCACAAGGACAGCCTGGGCAATACCGGCCGCACCGAGGCCGGCGACGTGCAGGTGATGTCGGCCGGCTCTGGGGTGCGCCACGCCGAGTACAATCTGGAGCCCGGCCGCACGCGGCTGTTCCAGATCTGGATCGAGCCTCAAACCCATGGCGGCGATCCCTCCTGGGGCGCCAAGCCGTTCCCGAAAGGCGATCGCTCAGGGCGTTTCGTGACCCTGGCCAGCGGGTGCCCCGGCGACGAGGGCGCGCTGTCCATCCGCGCCGACGCCCGCGTCCTGGGCGCGACGATCAAGGCCGGCGAGACGGTGACCTACGACCTCGACCCGGCCCGGCATGCCTATCTGGTGCCCTCCACCGGCTCCATCGAGGTCAACGGCGTCCATATCGGGCCCCGCGACGGCGCGGCGGCGACGGCGGAAAGCGAACTGCGCATCACCGCGCTGGAGGATGCGGAGCTGGTCTTGGTGGATTCGCTGTAGCAAGCTAAACGCGCTCGCCTCCCTGCACCGCTCATCCCCGCGGAGGCGGGGATGAGCGGGATGACGAACCATGGCTTACGACGACCTGACGGGCGGCTGCCAGTGCGGCGCCGTGCGTTATCGCGTTCCGGCCGAGCCGCTGCGCGCCAGCGTCTGCTACTGCCGCATGTGCCAGCGCGCCAGCGGCGGGCCGTTCATGGCCTTCATGCGCCATGCCGCCGCCGATGTGGTTTGGACCGGCCAACCGACCGTCTTCAAAAGCTCGACCTTCGTCGAGCGCGGGTTCTGCGGCGCCTGCGGCACGCCGCTGACCTATCGCTGGGTCGAGGGACCCAATCTCAGCCTCACCCTGAACAGCCTCGACGACCCGGAGGCCGTTCGGCCCGAGCTGCGCTATTCGCCGGAGATGGAGCCCTCCTGGTGTCGCACCCTGGCGGGGCTGCCGGGCAAAACCATGGACGTGACCGGCGACGCGCGGTTCGTGAACCACCAGTGGACGGGTTCGCCGTCCTAATCCATGGCGTCGACGAACTCGAAAACGCGGGCGACCACGTCCGGGTCCTGGGCGATCAGGCGGTGGCCGAGGCCGTCGAGCAGGACGAGCTCCGCGCCGGGCCAGAGCTCGGCCATGGCTTGAGAATTGGCCACCGGGCACTGTTCGTCGTCCATGGAGTGGAGGATCAGCGCCTTGGCGCTCAGGGTCGGCAGGATGGCCTCGATATCGAAGCTCGGGTCGTTGCTGCGCATCGGCGGCCGCTCGGCCATGAGGACGAGCGCGCGGGCGATCACCTCGGGATCCTCGCCGTCATGCAGTTGCGCCTGTTCCCAGCGGGCCATGTCGCGGGCCTGGGAACGGGTTTCGGTGCGCGGCACGGGCGAGGCGATCATCACCACGCGCGGAACCTCCAGTCCGTGCGCCAGGGCCCAGAGGCTCGCCGGGCAGCCGAAGGAGTGGGCGACCACCGAATCGATCGGCCCCAAGGCCTCGGCCACGGCCAGCACCGCCGCGCCAGCCGCCTGGATCGAGCAGTCCTCCGCCGGCGACCAGCCATGGCCGGGGAGGTCGAAGGCGACCGAGCCGCGCAGCATCTCGGCATTGAGGTCGATCAGCGGACTCCAGAGCGCGTTGTCGTCCTCCCAGCCGTGCACCATCAGCGTCGCTGGGCCGGCGCCCAGCCGCCAGGCCATGATGCCGCCATGGGCGGTAGCGACCTCCAGGTCCTGCGCCTCGTTCAGCATGCGGGCCAGCCTCGGCCGCACGCGCCGTTTCGGCCTGCCCAGGCTGTCGACCAGCCGTTGCGCCTCGGTCTCGAGGTCGGCCGCGCTCAAATCGCTCATGTGAAAATCCGAACCCTAAATCAAAGCACGATTTAAGCGGCTAGGGCGGCGTCTGACCAGGGCGCTTGGCGGCGCGCGGCAGGATGAAGGCGTCGACCGCCTTGGCGAAGCCGTCCTCGGTATTGGCGGCGGTGACGAAGTCGGCCGCGGCCTTCACCGCGTCCGTCCCCTGGCCCATGGCGATGGACAGCCCCGCAACGGCGAACATGGCCATGTCGTTGGCCTGGTCGCCGATCACCGCCGTCTCGGTTGTCGGGACGCCGATCTCCGCGCACAGGGCGCGCACTGCGTGGCCCTTGTCGGCCTCGGGGTGAGTGACGTCGAGATAGTAGGTCTGGGAGCGCCGGGCGTTGGCGAGGCCCTTGAGCAGGCCTTGCGCCTCACGCTCCACGTCGGCCAGCAGGTCGGGTTGGTCGGAGACGCCCACCAGCTTGTCGATGCGGTCGATAAGGCTGTCGAAGTCGGCGACGACGGTCGGATCGAACCCCACCGTATGGCGTTCGCGCTGGATGTCGGGGCCTTCGGCGTCGGTCAGGAACCAGTTGTCGTCGGCGAAGGCCCAGACCGCGACGCCGCGGGACGTAAAGAGGCCGATCGCCTTGCCGGCCGCGTCTGCGGACAGCCGCTTGGCCGAGATCAGCGTCCCGTCGGGCGCGACCAGGCTGCCACCGTTGAAGGCGGCGAAGGGAATCTTCAGCGTCAACGCCTTGACCAGGGCCGTCATGCCCCGGGGCGGGCGGCTGGAGACCAGGGTGAGGCCCACCCCCGCCGCATCCAGCTTGCCCGCCGCGGCCAGGGCGGCCGGCGTCAGGCTCTTGTCGGGCATGACCAGGGTCCCGTCGATGTCGGAGACCAGGAGCCGCAGCCGCGTCGCCGGCAGGTGTTCGTCCGCGCCGCTCATCGGCCCAGCGGCCGCCAAGCCCGCCCGTCGCGTTCCAGAAGCGTATCGGCCGCCGCGGGCCCCTGGCTGCCCGCCTTATAGCCATGGACGACGCCGCCCTTTTCCCAGGCGTTCAGGAAGGGCTGCACCGCACGCCAGCCGAACTCGATATTGTCGGCCCGCTGGAACAGGGTCTGATCGCCGGTCATGGCGTCATAGAGCAGGGTCTCATAGCCGGTGGAGGGGCGGGTCTTGAACCAGTCGGCGTAGCGGAAATCCATGTCGACGCCGGTGATGCGCATCTCCTCGCCCGGAACCTTGGCGGCGAAATGCAGGCTGATCCCCTCGTTCGGCTGGATCTGCAGCACCAGGCCGCTCGGCGGCAGGGATGCCACCGGTTGGTCGCGGAAAAGGGTGGTCGGCGCCGGCTTGAAGGCGATGGCGATCTCGGTGTCGCGCGCGCTCAAGGCCTTGCCGGTGCGGATGTAGAAGGGCACGCCCGCCCAGCGCCAGTTGTCGATCTCCAGCTTCAGGGCGACATAGGTTTCGGTGCGGCTGTCGCGCGCGACGTCGGGCTCGGCGCGATAGTCGACCAGTTTGCGGCCGCCGATTTGACCGGCGTGGTACTGGCCGCGGACGGAGTTTTGCAGCGCCTGCGTCGGGGTCTGCGGCCGGATGGCGTCGATCACCCTGGCCTTTTCGGTGCGCACCGCTTCGGCGTCGAAGGAGTTGGGCGGCTCCATGGCGATCATGGAGAGCAGCTGGAACATGTGGTTGGGCGTCATGTCTCGCAACGCGCCGGTGGCGTCGTAAAAGCCGCCGCGGCCTTCCACGCCGACGGTCTCCGAAGCGGTGATCTGCACGCTGTCGATGTGGTCGCGGTTCCAGATCGGCTCGAACAGACCGTTGGCGAAGCGGGTCACCATGATGTTCTGCACCGTCTCCTTGCCGAGGAAATGGTCGATGCGGAAGACCTGGTCTTCGTCCAGGACCTTGAGAATCTTGCGGTTCAACGCCTTGGCCGACGTCAGGTCGTGGCCGAACGGCTTTTCGATCACCACGCGCCGCCAGCCCTTGGCCTGTCTGGTCAGGCCGGCCTTGGCCAACTGTTCGACGATGTCGCCGAAAAAGCGCGGCGAGGTGGCCAGATAGAAGAGGACATTGGCGGTCTGGCCGATCCGCTGGCCCAGCGCCCGGTAGGTCGCGGGGTCCTCGAAATCGCCCTGCATGAAGCCGAGCTGGCCGCCCAGCCGGGCCCAGGTCGGTTCGGACAGCCTGGCCTTGCCGAACTCCCCGCTCCTGTCCTTGGCCAGGCCGTGGATGAAGTCGGTCTGCTCGGCCTGGAAGCTCTTGTCGTCGAAATCGTTGTGATCGACGCCGAGCAGGCGAAAACCCCGGTCGAGCAGGCCATCGCGGGTCAGGTTGTACAGCGACGGGATCAACAGCCGTTTGGCCAGATCGCCGGCCGCGCCGAACACCACCATCAGGCAGGACGGCGCCGTCGGCGGCTTGGCGGGCCTGGGCGTCGCCTTAGTGGTTTTCGGACTGTTCGACATGGCCGCCGAATCCGAACCGCATGGCCGAGAGAAGCTTTTCGCCGAAGGTGTGGGTCAACCTCGAGCGGAAGCGGGCATAGAGCGCCGCCGACAGCACTTCGGCCGGGACCGCCTCCTCGATCGCCGCCTCGACGGTCCAGCGGCCCTCGCCGGAATCGGCGACGTCGCCGGTGAATTTCGCCAGCTTCGCGTCGCCGGCCAGCGCCTCGGCGGACAGGTCGAGCAGCCAGGAGGAGATGACGCTGCCGCGCCGCCAGACCTCGGAAATGTCGGTGAGATCGAGGTCGAAGCGCTCGTCCTCGGGCAAGGCGTCGGAGGACTTGTTCTTCAGGATGTCGAAGCCCTCGGCATAAGCCTGCATCAGACCGTACTCGATGCCGTTATGGATCATCTTGACGAAGTGGCCTGCGCCCGTCGGCCCGGCGTGGATATAGCCCTGCTCGGCGCGCGGATCGGCGCCCGACGCCCGCTTGGTGCGCGGGATGTCGCCCAGGCCGGGCGCCATGGACTTGAAGATGGGATCGAGCCGTTCGACCTGCGCCTTCGCGCCGCCGATCATCATGCAATAGCCGCGCTCCAGCCCCCAGACGCCGCCGGAGACGCCGACGTCCAGATAGTGCAGGCCCTTCGGCTCCAGGGCTTTGCCGCGGCGGATATCGTCCCGATAGAAGCTGTTGCCGCCATCGATCGCCACGTCGCCTTTTTCAAGGAGGTCGGCGAGCGCGCTCACCGTCTCCTCGGTCGGCCCGCCCGCCGGCAGCATGACCCACACCGCGCGGGGAGCGCTAAGCTGGCGGACCAGATCGGCGAGGTCCTTCGCGCCCTTGGCGCCGGCCTTGACGGTATCGGCGACGCTGTCGGCGCTGCGGTCCCAGACGACGCACTCATGGCCATCGCGTATCAGCCGCTTGGCGATGTTTCCGCCCATGCGGCCTAGTCCGACGATGCCAAGCTGCATGGCGGCGATCTCCTTAAGGTCTAGATCAGCGAACGGTCGATAGCGTCGGCCAGGCGCTTCAGCCCGACCTCGACATCAGGTCCCAGATTGACGCGCAGGACGCGGCGCCCGCGTTCGACCAGCACGTCCAGGTCGCCCTTGGCCTGGGCCTGTTCGACCAGGCCGAAGCTGAACTTGCGGCCGGGCACGGCCAGGTCGGCCGCCGCGTCGTGGGTGATCTCGATGAAGACGCCGCTGTTCGGCCCGCCCTTGTAGGCCTGGCCGGTGGAGTGCAGGAAGCGTGGCCCGAAACCCAGGGCGGTCGCCGCATGGGTGTGGTCGCGCAGCTTGCCGCGCAGCTTTTGCAAGGCCTCGATATGCTCGTGGCTGCGGTCGATATAGGCCAGCAGGGCCAGATAGTCGCAGCCATTGGCGCGTTTGATGTGCGCGCCGAGCAGGGCGTCGACGCTCAGGGTGGCGCCGGCCTTGGTCAGGGCCTCCAGATTGGCCGGGTCGGCGAAGACGGCCAGACCATGGGCCTCGGCGGCCGGCGTTTCCGGAACCCACTCGCCGGTCTTTTCGTAGGCGTCGGTCAGGGCGCGGGTCTTGATCTTGCTGGCCTCGACGTCGGGCTGGTCGAACGGATTGATGCCGATCACCGCGCCGGCGATGGCGGTGGCCACTTCCCAGCGGACGAATTCCTGGCCGATCGTGTCGCGGTTGGCGAGGGTGATGCGGACCACCGGATGGCCAGCCTCTTCCAGGCCGCGGACATGGTCGTCATGGTCCGGGTCGTCGCCGTCCAGGCGAATATAGGCGAACAGCCTGTCCTGGCCGTAAACCCCGGGCTTGCCCATCGGTTCGGCGGCGATGGGGATGACGCCCTTGCCGTGCTTGCCGGTGGATTCGGCCAGCAGCTGTTCCAGCCAGGCGCCAAGGTCGGACAGGCCGTTGGAGACGATGAAGGTGAGCTTGTCGCGCCCGGCCTTGGCCGCTTCGCCGATCACCAGGCCAAGCTCGAGGCCGGGGTTGGCGGCCGGTGGCGCATTGGCTCCGCAGGCGCGGGCCATCATGGCGCAACTGTCCAGAAAGGCGCGGATGTCCAGCCCCATGACGGCGGCCGGGACCATGCCGAAATTGGACAAGACCGAATAGCGGCCGCCGATGGCGGGATCGCCGTGGAAGACGCGGCGAAAGCCCTTTTCGCTTGCGCTCCTGTCCAGGCTCGAGCCCGGGTCGGTAATGGCGATGAAGCGGCTGCTGGCGGCGTTGGCGCCCACCGCGCGCTCGGCGGCGGCCATGAAGTGCGCTTCCAGGATGTTCGGCTCCAGCGTCGAGCCGGACTTGGAGGAGACGATGAACAGGGTCCGGGCCGGATCGATCTCGGCCTCGACCCGGGCGATTTGCGCCGGATCGGTGGAGTCCAGCACCAGCAGCTTGGGATGCTCCGGCCGCGCGCCGAAGGTTTCGGCCAGCACGTCCGGCCCAAGGCTTGAGCCACCCATGCCCAGCACGATGGCGTGGATGAAGCCGGCCTCGGCCACCTCGGCCTGGAAGGCCTCGAGCGCGGCGATATCGAGGCCCTTGGCCTCGGCGGCGTCGAGCCAGCCCAGCCATTGACCCTCATCGGCGTCGGTCCAGAGGTCGGCGTGACGCGACCAGAGCCGCCGCGCCCAACCGTCGGCGCGCGCGATTTCCGCGGCGGCCTCGACGGCGGCGGAAATGTCGCTGGACAGCTTGATCGACTGGCCGTTCTGCCTGGTGCCCAGCGCGGCGGCGCGCTTGTTGGCCACGGCCGCGAAGAGCTTGTCGGCGGCCTCGGCGAATTGCTTCACGCCGTCCTCGACCAGCCGGTCGGTGACGCCGTCGAGGTCGAGCCCCAGCCGTTTCGCCGCGGCCAGGACGGCCTCGGCCTCGGCCACCCCCTGCGTCAGGACCGGGGCGACTTTTCCATGGTCGCGGAAGGCGTCCATGGTCTTTGGCGGCATGGTGTTGACCGTGTCGGGACCGATCAGGTTCTCGATATAGAGGACATCGGAATAGGCCGGATTTTTCGTGCCGGTGGAGGCCCAGAGCAGCCGTTGCGGCCGTGCGCCCGCCGCCGTCATCGCCGTCCAGCGCGGCCCGGCCATCATCTCGATCCAGCGCTGGTAGGCGACCTTGGCGTTGGCGATGGCGACCTTGCCGAGCAGGCCCTTGAGTTCGGCCGAAGCCGGATCGCCAGCCTTGATCCTGGCCTCAATGGCGTTGTCGATCTGGGTGTCGATGCGGCTGACGAAGAAGCTGGCCACGCCGCCGATCCTGGAGACGTCGCCGCCCCTGGCCTTCAGCGCCTCCAGACCGGCCAGATGCGCTTCGGCGACGTCGAGATAGGCCTGGATGCCGAACAACAGGGTGACGTTGACGTTGATGCCTTCTCCGATCAGCTGGCGGATGGCCGGGACGCCCGCCCTGGTTCCCGGCACCTTGACCAGCAGGTTCGGACGTTCGACCGCGGTCCAAAGTCGGCGGGCCTCGGCGATGGTGGCCTCGGTGTCCATGGCCAGATAGGGCGACACCTCCAGGCTGGCATAGCCGTCCTGGCCGCCCAGCCGGTCATAGACGGGCCGAAGCTGGTCGCAGGCCGCGCGGATGTCGGCGATGGCCAGGTCGTCGAACAGGGCGGCCGGATCGGCGTCGCCGCGCTCCAGGGCCGCCTTGACGGCGCCGTCGTACTCGTCGCCTTCGCCGATGGCCTTTTCGAAGATCGAGGGATTGGAGGTCACCCCGCGCAGATCGTCATCGTCGATCAGACGCTTGAACGCGCCATTGTCGAGGATCTTGCGTTCGATGAAGTCGAGCCAGACGGATTGTCCGGCCTGGGCGAGCTGATTGAGCGGATTGGTCATCGACGCGCGCGTTCCCGTGTCACCTGGGCCTTGGCGGCTTCATAGACCGCATCGGCGGTGAATCCGAACCGCTTCTGCAAAGCTTTAGCCGGGGCCGAAGCGCCGAAGCTGCGCATGGCGATGATCGCCCCTTGCGGGCCGGCATAGCGATCCCAGCCCAGGGCGGCGGCGGCCTCGACCGTGACCCGGGCGGTGACGGCCGGCGGCAGCACCTCGTCGCGATAGGCCTGGTCCTGGGCTTCGAACAGCTCCCAGGAGGGCAGGGAGACGACGCGGGCCCTCACGCCTTCGCCGGTGAGTTTTTCATAGGCCTCGATGCAAAGGCTGACCTCCGAGCCGGTGGCGATCAGGATGACCTCGGGGTCCTGGCCGCCGCAATCGGCGAGCACATAGCCGCCCTTGGCGAGCCCGCTGGCCGGGGCGTATTTTTCGCGGTCGAAGGTCGGCAGCGCCTGCCGCGACAAGGCCATGGCCACCGGCCGCGCCGACTGGCTGAGCGCCGCGCGCCAGGCCTCGGCGGTCTCGTTGGCGTCGGCCGGACGCAGCACGACCATGCCGGGGGTGGCGCGCAGGGTGGCCAGCTGCTCGATCGACTGGTGGGTCGGGCCGTCTTCGCCGAGGCCGATGGAATCGTGGGTGAAGACATAGGTCACCGGCAGGCCCATCAGGGCCGCCAGCCGCATCGCCCCCTTCATATAGTCCGAGAAGATCAGGAAGGTGGAGACGTAGGGCCGCAGCTTGGAGACCGCCATGCCGTTGGCCGCCGCGCCCATGGCGTGCTCGCGGATGCCAAAATGCATGTTGCGGCCGCCGTAATTGTTCGCCTCGAACTCGCCGGCGGCGTCGAAGGTGAGCTTGGTCTTGGTGGAGGGCGCCAGGTCAGCAGCGCCGCCGAGCAGGCTATCCCAATAGGGGGCGATGGCGTTCAGCACCTTGCCGGAGGCTTCGCGCGAGGCGATCCCCTTGGGGTCGGCCGGAAAGGTCGGAATGTCCCGCTGCCAGCCGTCCGGCGGCCAGCCCGCGCGCATGCGCTCGAACGCTTCGGCCCGCGCCGGTTCGGCCTCGCCATAGCGCTGGAAGAGCGCGTCCCAGTCTTCCCGCGCCGTCTTGCCGCGCGCGCCAAGCGTTTCGGCGAACCGCTCGCGCACGCCGTCGGGGACAAGGAAATGCGCGTCCTCCGGCCAGCCATAAGCGTGCTTGGCCAGGCGCACCTCGTCCTCGCCCAGGGCCTCGCCGTGGGCGGCGGCGGTGTTTTCCTTATGCGGCGCGCCATAGCCGATGACGCTCTTGACCACGATCAGGGTCGGGCGGTCATGGGTCGACTTGAAGACGTTCAGCGCGCGGGCCATGGCCTCGCAGTCATTGGCGTCGGCCACCTCAAGCGTGTTCCAGCCATAGGCGCGGAAGCGGGCGGCCACGTCCTCGTTGAAGGTGATCTCGGTATGGCCTTCGATGCTGATCGTATTGTCGTCGTAGATCCAGCAGAGGTTGGAGAGCTTCAGGTGGCCGGCCAGGGAGGCGGCCTCGCTGGAGATCCCTTCCATCATGTCGCCGTCGCTGCAGATGACATAGACGCTGTAGTCGAACAGCTTCAGCTCCGGGGTATTAAACCGATTGGCCAGCCAGCGTTCGGCCATGGCCATGCCGACGCTGTCGCCGCAGCCCTGGCCGAGCGGGCCGGTGGTGACTTCGACGCCGGTGGTGTGCCCGTACTCGGGGTGTCCGGGGCAGAGGCTGTCGAGCTGGCGGAAGCTCTTGATGTCATCGAGGCTGATCGCCGGCCCGCTGACGTGGCGCCCGTCCTTGTCCAGTCGCTGAACCTCGGCCAGATGCAGGATCGAATAGAGCAGCATGCAGGCGTGGCCGGCCGACAGCACGAACCGGTCGCGGTTCGGCCAGGCCGGCTCGGTCGGGTCGTAGGTCATGAACCGCGACCACAGCGTATAGGCCACCGGCGCCAGCGCCATCGGCGTGCCGGGATGGCCGGACTCCGCCTTCTGCACCGCGTCCATGGACAGGGTGCGGATGGTGTCGATGGCGAGCTTGTCTATGTCGCGCTCGCCCAGGGCGGCCGTGTCGGCGGTAAGGCGGATTGAGTCGTCTGCAGGCGTCATTGGTTCACTCCCCGCGACCCCCACGAGCAACGGGCGGCGGGACGGGAAGTTCCGCAAGCTACGCGCCGCGCGCCGCCTGGCGGCTGGCCCAAGCCGCCGGCTTGCTTCAAGCTCGCTTCCTCTCCCGATTCGAGCCGCGAAACCCCGCATGCTGAGCTGGATCTCTTCCAATCTGGGTCACCTCTGGGGGCCGTTGCGGCTGTTCGACTCCTTCTTTTTCCTGTCGGCCGTCGGTTTCGCGGTCTGCGCCCTGGTCACTTGGCTGGTCCTGCCCCGGCTCTGGGGACGGTTGCCGACCGACCGAGGCCGCGCCTTCGCGGTCAACGCCGAGATGAGCGTCGGCAAGCCGGTTAGCGCCGGGCTGATCTTCGTGACGATCTTCTGTGTCGGCTCGCTGATCTTCGTGCCCTTCGGCGCGCGCTGCCTGTTCACCCTGCCTTGCGTGGTCGTCGCTATGATCGTCGGCTATTTCGACGACCGGCGCGGCGGCTTCAGCGAGTACCAGCTGGCGGTGTTCGACCTGATCATCGCGCTCACCGCCGCCATCGTGATCTGCGGCATGAACACCACCAATATCTGGCTGCCGGGGTTCAAGGGGGTGATTCCGCTCAGCCCCTGGTTCGCCGTGCCGCTGGCGACCGGGCTGATCTGGCTGTCGATCAACGCCACCAACTGTTCGGACGGGGTGGACGGGGTTTCCGGCAGCCTGACCGCCACCGCCATCATGATCCTGGGCGGCCTGCTCTATGCGGTCATCGGCAATGAGCTGGTCGCCGGCCACCTGAACGTCCCGGTCAATCGCGAGGGGGCCAACTGGGCGATCATGGCCTTTCTGATGGTCGGCTGCGTGGCCGGCTATCTCTGGTACAACGCCGCGCCCAGTCAGGTGCTGATGGGGGACGCGGGATCGCGACCGTTGGGCCTTCTGATCGGCATGCTGGTGGTGGCGACCAACAATCCGCTCTTCCTGCTGCTGGTCGGCTCGGTGATCCTGCTGAACGGCGCGACCGGCCTGGCCAAGGTGGCGCTGCTGCGCTTCTTCGGCGTCAAGGTTCTGGCCGGCGTGCGCTTTCCCCTGCACGACCATTGCCGCAAGGAGCTCGGCTGGTCGAACACCCAGGTCCTGGTGCGCTTCATGCTGCTGCACCTGGGCGTCTCGGCGCTCTTGGTGATCCTGGTCCTGAAGGTGCGCTAGAAACTCGCTGCGCAATCCCTGATACGGATGTTTCAGGCTTGATCGGTCGCCGTCTCCCCCGTCCGGTAATCCCCGAACGCCTTGTCGCGTGTGGTCAGGGCTTCCTTCACGCCTTGACGCATCTCGGCCATGTAGGCGCGCGAGGCGCTCGTGTGCCAGCCCAGCGCATGCAGGTCGGTGCCGGCGCGCAAGCCCGCTCGCAGGCCCATGGCCTCCATCTGCCGGTGCACCAGGCGCTTGTTCAGCTGGGCGAGTTCGGGGTCGACCTTGGCGATGCGTTGCGCCATCGACAGAACCTCGGCCTCCAGGGCGCCGGCGTCGAAGGCGCGGTTGGCGAAGCCCAGGCGCACGGCCTCGTCGCCGCTCATGGAATCGCCGGTCAGCATCATCTCCATGGCCGGCCGCATTCCCATCAGCCAGGCGTGGTACTGGTTGTCCGGCGGCGACATGGTGCGCACGGCCGGATAGCCGATCTGGGCGTCGTGGGCGACATAGACCAGGTCGCAGGCGACCGCGAGTTCGGAGCCGCCCGCCAGGCACCAGCCGTGCACCTGGGCAATGACCGGCTTGGCCAGATCCCAGACCCGGAAACAGCCTTCGACCACGTGCCGCGCCCACTGACCCTGGCCGCCGGCCGTCTGGTAGGGAAGCTCGCCCACCCCGGCCAGGTCGTAGCCGGATGAGAAACAGGTCCCGGCGCCGCGCAGGATCATCACCCGCACCTCGGGGTCGCGGTCGCCAGCCTCGAGCGCAGCGAAAATCTCGCCGCGAAGGGCGTTGGAGAGCGCATTGCGCTTGGCGGGCCGGTTGAGCGTGAGGCGTCGCACCTGCGGCGCCGGATCGTCGGTCAACAGCAGCGGTTCGTCGGCCATCATCGTCCTCCCGGGGCGTGTCCCGGCCATCCTAGGGAGCGGCGTCGTGGGCGCCTAGCCGACCGGCGTATCGCGGTCGCGCTCGGCCCGGCGCGCGGCGCCGCGGCGGCCGGCCAGGATGTGGGCGGAATTGATCAGGCCGACATGGGAGAAGGCCTGCGGGAAATTGCCGAGCTGGCGCTTGTTGACCGGATCGTATTCCTCGGCCAGCAGGCCAAGGTCGTTGGCCGCGCCCAGCAGCCGTGTGAACAGCGCCTTGGCCTTGGCGTGTCGCCCGGCCAGCTTGTAGACATCGCAGAGCCAGAAGCTGCAGGCCATGAAGGCGCCCTCGCCGGGGGGCAGGCCATCCACCTCCGGCGCCGGCGAATAGCGCAGCAGATAGCCATCCACCATCAGCTCGCGCTCGATCGCCTGGATGGTCGATTTCATGCGCGGATCGTCGATGGCCAGAAACCCAGTCAGGGCCATGAACAGCAGGCCCGCGTCGAGCGCCTCGCCGCCGTAGTACTGGACGAAGGTGCGACGCTTGGCGTCCCAGCCCTTCTCGCAGACCTCGGCGTGAACAGCGGCGCGCCCCCGACGCCATCGGGCCAGCGGCGCCTTCAGCTTGAGCTGCTCGGCCATGGCGATGGCGCGGTCGAAAGCCACCCAGGCCATGACCTTGGAATGCACGAAATGCCGCCGCGGCCCGCGCACCTCCCAGATGCCATTGTCGGGCTCGCGCCAGATCGTTTCCAGAAACTCCATGACGACGAGGATCAGCGGCCAAGCCTGCTCGACCCCGTCGGCGCCCTGGCGATGGGCGGCGAAGATGCCGCCGACGAGCTCGCCGTAGATGTCGAGCTGGCGCTGGGCGTGGGCCTGGTTGCCGACCCGAACGGGGCTGGAGCCGGCGAACCCGGCCAGGCCGTCGATCTCGTACTCCGACAGCCGGCGCTCGCCGTGGATGCCGTACATGATCTGCAGATCCTCGGGCGAGCCGGCCGCCGTCCGCATCAGCCAGCTCCGCCACGCCTCGGCCTCATCGACATAACCCGAGGTCAGCAGGGCATAGAGGCTGAGCGTCGCATCGCGGATCCAGCAATAGCGATAGTCCCAGTTGCGCGGACCGCCGATCTGTTCGGGCAGGGAGGTGGTGGGCGCCGCCACGATGCCGCCGGTCGGCTCGTAGGTGAGCAGCTTCAGCGTGATCAGCGAACGCTCGACCATCTCACGATGCGGGCCCTCGTATTGGGCGCGGCCGATCCATGTCTTCCAGAAGGCTTCCGTCGCCGCCAGCAGGGGCTCTGGCGCGCGGCACTCGGGGGTCGGCATATGCGAGGGATACCAAAGCAGAGTGAAGCTGACCGTCTCGCCGGCGCGGACGCGGAACGCCGCCCGTGTGGCGAAGTCCTTGTTGCTCAGCGGCACGGTCGAAACCAGACTGACCGCGTCCGGCCCGGCGATGGCGGTCAGCCCCACGGCGTTGGACTGCACCCACGGCAGCAGCTGGCCATAATCGAAGCGAAAGGTGATGGCGGTCTCGAAATCGATGGCGCCTTGATCGCCACGCACCAGCCGAACCAGTTCGATGGCGCCCTCCGCGCCCGGACGCGGCATGAAATCAATGACGGTGGCCGCGCCATCGGGCGTCGCGAATTTCGTCTCGAGGATGGCTGTGCCCGGACGATAGCGGCGGCTGATCTTGGCCTCGCCGTCGCTGGCGCAGAGCCGCCAGACGCCGTTGTCGTCGCTGCCGAGAAGCGAGGCGAAGATGGCCGGCGAGTCGAATTTCGGCAGGCACAGCCACTCGATGCTCGCATCGCGCCCGACCAGCGCGGCGCTGTAGGTGTTGCCGATCAGGCCATAGTCCGCGATCCGGCGCTCGCGCGGCGTCGTTGGCTTGTCGGTCAATCGCTTGGGCTCCCTGACTGTGGCCAATAGCGCGTCAGCGCGCCATGGGTTGCCGCGGCCTAGTCGACGATCGACGAATAGATGATGCTCTTCAACTGGCCGCGGAAGTTGAAGGTGGCCGAGGGCATGAGCTGGGTCATGAACACCACCGTCAGGTCCTCTTTCGGATCGACCCAGAAGATGGTCGAGGCCGCGCCGCCCCAATAGTAGTCGCCTTCGCCCATCGATCCGGTGGCCACCTCATCGAGCGTCATGGCGAAGCCGAGGCCGAAGCCGACGCCGGAATTGGCCGTTTCGGAAAAGCCGCCGATCGCCACCTGGGTCAGGTCCTTGCCGCCCTTGAGATGGTTTCGGGTCATCAGATCGAGGGTGCGCGGCCCTAGGATGCGCTCGCCGTCCAGCTCGCCGCCGCGGCGCAGCATCTCGGCGAAGCGCAGATAGTCCGCCGTCGTGCCCACCAGGCCGCCGCCGCCGGAGAAGAAGCTGGGCTCTTTCAGATAGACGCTGGTTTCGGGGTCATCCATGAGCTGAAGGGTCTTGTCGCCCTTGCGGCGATAGTTGGCGGCGAAGCGGCCGACGTCCTTGGCGGGCACGGAAAAGCCGGTGTCCTTCATCTTCAGCGGATCGAAGATGGTCTCCTGCAAATATTTGTCGAACCGCTTGCCGCTGATCGCCTCGACCAGATAGCCGCAGACATCGGTGGCCAGGGAATACATCCAGCGCTCGCCGGGCTGGTAGCGCAGCGGCACCTGGGCCAGCTTCATGGCGAAGTCGTGCAGGGTCTCGCCGTCGCCGCGGCGCACGCCGACCTTGGCGTAGGCCTGGGCGACGGGATCGGTCTCGGCCGGCGCGCCCAGCGCCTCGAGCATCGAACCGTAAGTCAGGCCGCTGGTGTGGCTGAGCACATGGCGGAAGCTCATCGGCTGGTTGGGCCGGGCCAGCTCCATCTTGTCGCCCTCGCCGCCGACCCAGACCTTGTGGTTGCGCCATTCTGGAACCACCCGATAGACCGGGTCGTCGAGCTGGAAATAGCCCTGTTCGTAAAGAGTCATCAGCGCGACCGAAGTGATCGGCTTGGACATGGAATAGATGCGGAAAAGGGTGTCGTCGCCCATCGGCTTGCCGCGCTCGCGGTCCATCTGGCCGAACGACTTGAAATAGCCCAGATGGCCGTGGCGGGAGACCGCAACCTGGCAGCCGGCGATCTTGCCGGGCTCGATATAGTTTCGGTTGAGGTGATCGGTGATCCGCTCGAGCCGGTCAGCGGAGAGCCCGCTGCGCGCATGGGCCAAATCCATGGCTTGTCTTCCTCTATCGTCGTTGAAATATCCGCATCGGAAACGCCGACCATCATGGCCCCTGCGCGGGACGCGGCCAAGCGACGTCTGAGTGGCGCGCGTGCACAAAAGCCTCACCTGGCCGAATTTCCCGGTAAACCCCGCGAGCCTAGCGAAATCGTCGATGAATCCCTTTATCAGCGGAGCCCTGACGGCTTCCGGGCGCAAACGGCTCTCGATGGGCAAGGGGAATAGACGTGAGCGCGAGGATCTCGGCGGTTTGGCGACGGGCGGCGGCCCCGATGATCGGCCTGGGTTTCGGCCTCGCCATGGTCGCCGCGAGCGCCGCTGGCATGACCCAGCCGCCCCCGGAACCGCTCGCGGGCGCGTCCCCCATGGCGGGCGCCCCTCCCGTGCAGGCGCCACCGCCCGCGCCGCCCCAGGTCGTGCTGCGCCCTGGGCAGATCACGGTGCTGGAGCACGCGCTGGCCCAGGCCGAGACCCACGGCTTTGCGCATGACGCCTTCATGCCGGCCGATCTCGACGATCTGCTGCATTCGCGCGATCCGGATGATCGACGCGACGGCCAGGCGATGCTGGTGGACTCGGTGCTGCACTACGCCCAGGCGGTGCACGCCGGGCGGCTCTCCTCCGACGCCTTTCTCTATGAGTGGGGTCTGCGCCCGGCGCTTTACGATCCGGCGCCGGACTTCGTCCAGGCCGTTCAGCAGGACCGCTTAAGCGCCTGGCTGGACAGCCTGCCGCCGCCCTATACCGGCTACGACGCCCTGCGCCGCGGCCTTGTGGTCTATCGCGGCATCGCCCAACGCGGCGGCTGGCCGTTGCTGGCGGACGGACCGGAACTCAAGCTGGGCGTGAGCGACCGCCGTGTGGCCGCGCTGCGGGCGAGATTGGCGGTTGAAGATCCGGCCGTTGAGCCGGGAGGCCCGCTCTTCGACGCCGAGCTCGCCAAGGCGGTCGTGCGTGCGCAGAAGCGCTACGGGCTGGAGCCGACGGGGACGCTGAACCCGCAGACGCTCGCGGCGCTGAACGTGCCGATCGGCCAACGGGTCGAGCAGATCATCGCCAATATGGAGCGCTGGCGCTGGCTGCCGCAGCAGCTTCCGTCGGACCGCATCCAGGTCAACATCGCCGCCGCCGTCCTGACCGTCTTTCATGACGACACCCCGACGCTCTCGATGCGCGCCGTCACCGGCCGGCCGGGCGACGAGACGCCCATGCTGCAAAGCGTAATCTCCAGCGTGGTGTTCAATCCGCCCTGGAACGTGCCCACTGACATCGCGCAGAAGGAGCTCTGGCCGAAGGAGCGTGCGCACCCGGGCTATTTCGCGCGCAACGACTTCATCGTCATCCCCTTGCCGGGCGGCGGTTCGCGGCTGCAGCAGAAGGCGGGCGACAAGGCCGCGCTCGGTCATGTGAAATTCGATTTCCCGAACAAATACAGCGTCTATCTGCATGATACCCCGAGCCACGGCGCCTTCGCCGGCTATGGGCGCATGGTCAGTCACGGCTGCGTCCGGCTTGAAAAGCCCGTCGTGCTCGCCGACGCGGTGATGCAGGGCGACCCCAAGTGGACGTCGGACCAGATCGACCAGACCATCGCCTCCGGCGACACGGTGCGCGCGGCGCTGCCCAAGCCGATCTCGGTCTTGCTCTTCTATTGGACCGCCTTCGCCAGCGCCGACGGGCAGGTGGTGAGTTTCCGCGCCGATCCCTACGACTGGGACCGCGCCCTGATGCAGCGGATCGACGCAGCCCCCCATACCGTGACTTGACGCAAGCGCCGACTTACCGCCTTATCCGCTTCGTCGGGGGACGCATTTAACGGTTGGATTGACGGTTTGTTTGTACGACGAACCCTGCTCAAGGCCGGTCTGGGCGCCGCGGTCGGCGTCGGCCTGACCGCCGCTCCCTTGCTTGGCTGGGCCGAGTCGCCGGCGGCCCCGACGATGCGCTCGGTGGCGCTGGATAATCTCCACACCGGCGAATCCATCGAAGCCGTCTATTGGGCGGACGGAGATTACATCCCCGACGTGCTCGACGCGGTGAACTTTCACCTGCGCGACTTCCGCACCGGCGATGTGCATCAGATCGATCCGCGGTTGCTCGATCTGCTCGATACCGTGAACACCAGGACCGGGACCAAGGCGCGCTTCCAGGTCATTTCCGGCTATCGATCGGCGGCCACCAACGCCATGCTGCACGAGCGCAGCGAGGAGGTGGCCAAGAAGAGCTTCCACATGTCCGGCATGGCCATCGACGTTCGGCTGCCCGATGTCGAGCTCAGTCATCTGCATAGCGCCGCGGCGAGCCTGGAACTTGGCGGGGTCGGCTACTACCCGGAGTCCGACTTCGTTCATATGGACGTCGGCCCGGTGCGCGCCTGGGAAGGCTCCTAAGGCGGGCCTTCGGAAAAGTGTGAAGCGGTTTTCCGCTCGCAACCTGCTCTAAACATGGAAATCGATCAGGTTTATGATTCTGGATTGAATAGATCCAGAATCATCGTGATCTAGGCCGAAAGGACGACGCAGAGATGGCCCGGGAAGAGGGAAGAGGCGGCGGCGCCTTTGGGTGGACGCTCCTGGGCATCCTCGTCGGCGTGGCCGGCACCCTGGCCGTCGAGACCCTTTTGAGCAATGAGCAGGCGCGCCAGGTCCATGACGAGCAGGCCGCGAGCAGCGCGAACCTGGTCGTGGCCGCCGCGCCCGAGCCGGCGCCGCGCAAGGCAATCATGAAGACGCCCGCCGTCGTGGCGCGGAAGAGCGAAGCGGCGCCGCCGCCGCAGGACGATGTCGAGGATGACGCCGCGGCCGCCGGCATGACCTCGCGCTCGCACCCCGGCGAAACCGAAGATCAGTCCAGCCTGGCCGGCGCGGCGAACTGACCGTTCAGGGCGTCACCGCCGGCGCCGGCGGCGCGGCCGACTCGGGCATCGGCACGGGTTGTTCGGCGCTCTGGTCTGGCGCGGCCGCGCTGGGGGCGCTTGCCGAGTCTGGCGCGGCGGAGGCGGGCGCCGTGCTGTCGTCGACAGTGTTGTCGTCATCGCGGGCGTTACTCGGCGGGGCGGCGGAAACGGCCTTCGGCGCGCTGGCGGCGGAACTCATGGCCGGCCCGCTCAAGGTCGACCACTGGCCGCTGCTCGAGATCGGCGTCGCCGCGGCGGCCGAGACCGCGTCTCCCGACGCCAGGACCCCCTGGCCGCCCGCGGCCGAGGCGCTGGACATGGCGCCCCTGACGCCCTGGTAGAGCCCGAAGGCCGCCAGGACGAGAATGAAAAGGCCGGCCATCCAGACGACCGGCCGCGGAAAGACCTGGATTTCGCCGATGCTGTCGGCGACGGGCAGGATCGGCGGTTTGGACGCATCGGACATGGCGATCTGGCTCGCGACGACAGGATCACTCTACCCCATCAGCATGGCCGCAAAGACCGCCCGCGGCAATGCCGCTTGCCG
This sequence comes from Caulobacteraceae bacterium, assembly GCA_965277425.1. Classification (GTDB taxonomy): domain Bacteria; phylum Pseudomonadota; class Alphaproteobacteria; order Caulobacterales; family Caulobacteraceae; genus Poindextera. The sequence goes on along the minus strand of CBDICR010000005.1, from coordinate 237,362 downwards.
CCGCTCGCCGCCGCTTGCCTTGGCGACATCGGTCCGGCGGCGTGATAGGCACGCGCCCGACGCGGCTAAGGCGACGTCCGCTTTTTGGGAGAAGATCCTTGCTCGAACGTGCGCGCACCGATGCGCCCGAGCCCCGGTCGCAGGACGCAACCGCGCGGGGTTACGTGCTCAGCGTCGTCGTGCCCACCTTCAACGAACAGGCCAATGTCGCCACCCTTATCGACAGGGTGGGCCGGGCGCTCGAGGGGGCGGCCTGGCAGATCATCGTCGTCGACGACGACTCACCGGACGGCACGGCCGAGGCGGTCAAGGCGATCGCGGCCGTCGATACGCGCGTGCAATGCCTGCGGCGTGTGCGCCGGCGCGGCCTCGCCGGGGCGGTGATCGAAGGCGCCCTGGCCTCGGCCGCGCCCTTCGTCGCGGTGATCGACGGCGACCTGCAGCATGACGAGACCCTGCTGCCGCGGATGCTTGAGGTGCTGCAGGCCGGTCAGGCCGATCTGGTCGTCGCCAGCCGCTATGTGGGCGAAAGCGCGCCGGTGGACGCGCTCAATCCGATCCGCCGCCTCGGCAGCCGGTTCGCCAACTGGCTTGGCCGCCTGGTTCTGCATCAGCACCTGAGCGATCCGGTCTCGGGTTTCTTCATGATCCGCCGCGCGCGGCTCGAGGCCGTGGCGCCGCGCCTGACCACGGTCGGCTTTAAGGTGCTGTTCGATCTCATCGCCTCGCAGACCGAGCCGCTGCGGATCGTGGAGCTGCCGTACGTCTTCCGCGAGCGGGTCGCGGGGGGCTCGAAGCTCGATCGGCGCATGGTGATCGATTATCTGGGCCTTTTGCTGAACAAGCTGACGGGCGGCCTTATTCCCACCCGCGCGCTGATGTTCGGCCTGGTCGGGGCGAGCGGCGTCGCCGTGCAGCTGGCGGCGGTGAAGGGGTTCCTGGTTTTTGGCCTCGGGTTTTCGCTGGCCCAGTTCGCCGGCTCGATGGTGGCGATGACCTCGAACTATCTGATCAACAACGAGGTGACCTATCGCGACCGCCGCAAGTCCGGCTGGCCGCTTCTGCTCGGCTATCTGAAGTTCTGCGCCCTGTGCAGCATCGGCCTGGCCGCCAATGTCGCCGTCGCCTCCGAAGTCCATGATCTTTTGCCGATCTGGTGGGCGGCCAGCATCGCCGGCGCGGCCTTCGGCGCCTTGTGGAACTACGTCACCACCGCCGCGGCGGTGTGGTGATCCCGCTCAAAGAAGGAAGACGCCCATGAACACCGACCTGTTCTCGCTCGCCGGCCGCACGGCGCTGATCACCGGCGGCTCGCGCGGCATCGGCAAGATGATCGCGGCCGGCTTCATCGCCCAGGGCGCCAAGGTCTATATCTCCTCGCGCAAGCCCGGCCCGTGCGACGCAACGGCCGCCGAGCTGTCCAAGGACGGCGGCGAATGCATTTCGCTGCCCCAGGACGTCTCGACCGTCGAGGGCTGTACAGCCCTGGCGAACGCCTACGCCAAGCATGAGTCCAAGCTCGACATCCTGGTCAATAATGCGGGCGCCGCCTGGCTGGCCGAGTTCGACGCCTTTCCCGAAAACGGCTGGGACAAGGTGATGAACCTGAACCTGAAGTCGCCCTTCTTCCTGACTCAGGCGCTGGCGGGCCCCTTGCGCGCGGCGGCGACGGCCGAGAGCCCCGCCAAGGTGATCAACGTCGCCTCGATCGACGGCATCCGGCCCAATCCTCAGGAAACCTATTCCTATCAAGCCAGCAAGGCCGGGCTGATCCATCTGACGCGGCGTATGGCGGCCAGGCTGATCGAGGACAACATCTGCGTCTCCGGCATCGCGCCGGGCGCCTTCGCCTCGGAGATGAACACCGTCGCCCGAGACCATGCCGAGGAGGCGGCCAAGCGCATTCCCGCCCGGCGAATCGGCCGTGACGACGACATGGCCGGGGTGGCGACCTACCTCGCCTCGCGCGCCGGCGACTATGTGGTGGGCGTCACCATCGCCGTTGACGGCGGGATCGCCTTCGCGAGCTGACGCCGCGACTACGCCGGCTCGACAAGGTCGCCGAGCGCCGAGATCAGCGGGGCCAAATGGCCCTGATAGGCGCGCCATCGTCCCTCGGACGTCCGGTAGAGCGGCCGGCGAACCTGGCTTGCGCTTGCGGTGCGCACCGGGCGAGGGGTCTCGTGGAAAGCGATGCTGTTGCGCTGCAAAGGTGAGATCTGATGAGGGTGGGTTGAGTCGCGGCGTTGATTACGTCTCTGTCGTGCAAACGCGAACTGCTCATCCGGTCGGGCTGTGCTCACTCAGCAACAGTCCATGCAACTCTGTCGGAGGCGGCCGTCGATCGGTTGGTGAACGGCGTTCACCTTATGGACGGGACGAACGACTGACCCTAGAGGTGTGGTCTGTTGGCCGTTCCTACCGGCGAAACATGCGTCCCCGCGCGCCCACGAAATTCTGAGGAAACTCAATGTCGCTTATCAACCGCACGTTCAGCCGCAGCCGCGGGTCGCTCCTTGCCGGCAGCATGTTGGCCACCACGGCGCTCGTCGGGCTGGGCGGCGTTGTCGGCTCGGTGATGCTGGCGCCCGGTGCGGCGCTGGCGCAGACCATCTGCACACCGAACGATCCCGGCCAAAACGGCTTCACCGTGGTGGTCACGGGCCCAACGGAGACCTGCGCTCCGGCCGCGAGCTACGGCAACCTCACCGGCCTAGCCTACGGGTTGGCGGCGCCGAACCCGAGCCTGACCGTCACCTATACCGCGCCAGGCGCGCCCGGCGGCGGGCCGTCGGGCAACATCAGCCCCAACGGCGTCTTCATCAATGACGGCCTCCAGGGCGCGAACCTCGCCTTCCTGGTCAACACGGGTAACAGCACCGGCCCGATCATCGCCAACACCGCCAATGTGGACGACGGCAATGGCATTTATATTCTGGGTACGGGCGGCAACGTCACGATCTCGACCGGCAACATCAGCATCGCCAGCGGCAATACGACGACGCCCGCCTTCGCCGGAGCGACTGTCATCGGCCACACCAACGGCGTCGTGGCGACGACGACGCTGAACGGGACGGTCAACGTCACAACCACCGGCAACGTCACCGGCCTCGCCGGCGACGGCATCTCGACCTCGTCCTTCAACGGCAACAACACCGTCAACGTCGACGGCGCCGTGGTCGGCAATCTGGCCTCGGCGAACGCCGCCGGCGTGCTGGCGACCTCCACCGGAGCCGGCAACGTTACAGTCAATCTCGGCGGCATGACGCTCGCCTCGGGCAACGCCACCGTCACGACGCCCTATTCGGTCAGCATGGTCGGCGGCAATGGCGTCCTCGCCCAGACGACCGCCCTCACAGGCAATCAGACCGCTACGGTCAACGTCGCCAATCCCGGCAACGTCACGGTGACGAACGGCGTTTCGGGGGCGTCGGGGATCGCCGCCGAGACGAACTCGGCCGGATCCGGCAGCCGCGCCATCCTCAACATGACCGGCGCGTCGGGCGGAACGGTTTCCGTTGAGGGCGCCGGCCAAAACGCCGGCATTGGCGCTGCAGCCTTTGGCAGTGGTACGGCCGCAGTGGTCACCAACCCCGGTCTCACCATCAGCGTCGGCGCCAAGGGCGGTAACGGCGATGTCGGCGTCTCGGTGATAACCGATGATGTCAGCGGCACGCAGTCGGCCTCCGTCGTCCTGGGCGGCAACAACACGATCCTGGTCGGCAATGTCGCCAGTTATGGCGGTGCGGGCGTCTTTGCCCTGGCCACCACCGGCAGCGCCAGCATTACCGCCGGCAACGGCACGTCCGTCGCCGTGCTCGGCAATATGAGCCTGGACGGGGTCGCCGCGCTCTCGGACCGCGGCAACGCCACGGTCGTCCTGGGCTCCGGCGGCGGGGTCACGGTGACCGGCAACACCACCGCCACGGACAGCGTCGGCGTGCTGGCGCAAGCGGCCGGCGGCGTCGCCACGGTCAACACCGGCGCGACTCCAATCAAGGTCACGGGCGGCACGGGCGTCGAGGCGATCGGCAGCGGCGGCGTCAGCGTCACCACGGCCGGCAACGTCACCAGCGTCAATGGCATCGCCATCCGGACGTTCAGCGGCGGCAACACCACGATCGCGGTGAACGGGGGTACGACCAGCGGGGTCGGCAACGCAACCCTGCCGGTGATCCAGTTCACCAACAACACCGCCAACACCACCACCACGATCAACATCGGCTCCGGCGCGACGGTCGAGGCGACCGGCGGCAATGTCACGGGCCTGGCGATCGCGGCCGGCAATACGTCCGGTCTCGGCAGCGTGGTGGTCAACGACAGCGGCACGCTGATCGGCGACGTCAACTTCTCGTCCCTGGTCGGCGGCGGCATCGTCGGCAACTCGACGGTGAGCGCCAACCTGGCCAACACCACGTTCAATGTGGCGAGCGGCGGTGTCTTCACCACCAGCGGCACGGACACCTTCGGCGCTGGCGCGCTCAGCCCCGGCAACGCCACGGTGGCCTCCGACACGGTCAGCACCGCGGGCACCGGCGTGATCAACACGGTGGGCGCCACCACCTTCGCCTTCGGCAACCACACCACCAACACGATCAACAACGCCGGGACGATCAAGGTCGGCTCGGACGGCGGGGCCTCGACCCTGACGCTGACGGCCGGCGGCGCGCCGATCACCCTGAACAATACGGGCCTGATCGACCTCTCCACCGGAACGGCCGGGACGCAGCAACTTAACGGCGCCACCACCGCCCTGGCTTCCAACGGCGGCACCATCAAGACGGCGGTGAACTTAACTGGCACGCCTGTGGCCAATACGGTCAATGTGGCCTCGACCTCCGGGACGGGCTTCATCCAGGTGGTCGCCGCTCCGGGCGTCGGCAGTCATGTGACCACGGCCAACCCGATCGTGCTGGTCAGCGCCACGGGGGCCAATGCGGCCACCTTCACCCTGGCGCCGACCTCGACCGGCTACGCCACCTTCGGGCCGAACGCGGCCGGCCTGGTCCGCGGCGTCTTCCTCTACACCCTGGACAATAATGTCGCGGTGGGCGCCAACCACGACACGGTGCTGGTCAGCCAGGCTGGTCCTGGCGGCTTCGCCGCTCCGATCGTGGCCACGGCGGCGCAGGACATCTGGTATGCGACGACGCCCTGGCAGGAGCGCCAGGCGGACCTTCGCGACTCGGTGCTGTTGGCGCCGGGCTCGCTGGGCAGCTTCACGCCGGGGGTGTGGATCAAGGCGGTGGGGGCCTTCTCCGACCGGACCGACAAGATCGATCCGCCGGCCGGCTACACCTTCGACCTGGACTATCGCCAGGACACCTACGGGGTGATCGGCGGCATCGACGGAGCGACCAAGCTCGGCATGGGCGGGGTGGGCCTGATCGGGGTGGCCGGCGGCTACCTGAACTCGCAGGTGGACTTCAGCAACCATGTCGGGCTGGCCGACCAGAACTACGAAGGCGGCACGGCGAGCGTCTACGCCACCTACCTGCTCGACCAGTTCTATATCGACGGCCAGATCAAGGGCGACTTCCTGACCCTGCGCAGCCAGGGCAATGCGGGGCTGTCGCGCTCGATCCAGGTCAACACCTATGGCGGCGAGATCCAGAGCGGCTATCGCATCCCGTTCGGTCCGGGGGCGGTGGAGCCGATCGGGGTTGTGGCCTACGCCCAGACCACCATCGGGGCCGGCAACGTGCTGGGGACCACCCTGCGCTTCAACGACGAGGACAGCTTCCGCGGCGCCCTTGGGCTGCGCTACTCGATGCCGGTGGTCAGCAACGACCAGTACATGGTCAAGCTGGCGGTGCACGGCCAGGCCTGGGATGAGTTCGATGGCCGCAACCGGGCGGCGCTGATCTCGACCGGCCTGCCGGTGGCGGTCGAGGACAACTTCTCGGGTGTGTTCGGGGATGTGGGGGCGAGCCTGAACCTGTTCACCAAGGACGGCCACTCCTCGGCCTTCCTGAACGGGTCGTACGAGTTCAAGAACAACTACAACGAAGGCAAGGTGGCGATCGGCTACCGCTACCAGTGGGGCGCGCCGCCGCCGCCGCCTCCGCCACCCCCGCCGCCTCCGCCGCCGCCTCCCCCACCGCCGCCGCCGCCGCCGCCACCCCCGCCGCCTCCGGCGCCCGTGGCCAAGGACTTCGTGGTCTACTTCCCGTTCGATCAGTACGTGCTGACCCCGGAAGCCCAGCAGGTGGTGCAACAGGCGGCGGACTACGCCAAGTCGGGCAACGCCACCACCATCACCGTGGTCGGCCACACCGACACCTCCGGCGGCTTCGCCTACAACATGCGGCTGTCGGAACGTCGGGCCAAGGCGACGGCCGATGCGCTGGTCAACCAGGGCGTCAACCAGACCACGCTGAAGGTCGACTGGAAGGGCAAGACCGACCTGGCCGTCCAGACCCCCGACGGGGTCAAGGAGCCGCTCAACAGGCGCTCGACCATCTCGATCAACTTCTGATCGATCGAGACGGCAGCTCCAATCTAAAGCGCGGGCCGGTCGCAAGACCGGCCCGCTTCCTTGTGGCCCCGGGCTCGGCGAGGCAAGGCCGATCCCGAAGGCGCGTAGCGCGTCATCTTCCGCCGAATTTCACCACGAAGGACACCAAGGTCACGAAGAAGAAAAAGCGCCAGTCTGCGCAGGCCCCTTGGTGATCTTCGTGACCTTGGTGTCCTTCGTGGTTGGATGCTGACGACCGTCTGACCGCCAAGTTCGCCAAGGACGCCAAGGGGGTTTGCGCGGACGGCGGGTATCGATCGCGCGCCCAAGGCGCGCTTTCAAAGCAAGAGACCCCGAGGCCGCCGCGGTTCTTCTTGGCGTCCTTGGCGCGCTTGCGGTGGAATCCTTAGAAGGATGCGCTCGCGAAGGCGCGGCGCTTGGTCGAGGCGGAGAGCTCCGACCAGATCGCGGCGTTGATCGTCGCGGCGGCTTCGCCGGGCTGAGTTTCGACCAGGGCGTGAAGATCGGTCAGCGCGTCGCGCAGCGCGTCGTTGACCGCCTGCAGCGCCGAAATGCGCAGATCGCTTTCGTCGCCGCTGGCCAGGTTGCGCAGACGCTCGATCAGCTCGGGCGGCGCCGGCGATTCTAAGGCCTCTTTGAAGATGGCGCGGATGGCGCGGTTTTCCTCGGCCAGTCGGTGGGCGGTGCGGTCGCTCTCTTCGGCGGCCATCATCAGCACCGCCGCGGTCAGGCCGGCGGATCCGGCCAGATAGGGCGACTTCAGGTCGGGCGCGTAAAGCATGCCCATGCGCTGGGCCAGGTCCATCAGGATGGAGCGCGTATCGGGTGTCATAGCCGCCCCATCAGTTCGAGCGCCGCGCGGTCCTGCATGTTCAGCATGCGCCAGGCCGAGAAGATCAGGATCGGATCGCGGTTCTCCCCGTCGGCCCAGGCCTTGGCGCTGGAGACCCAGATGCCCTGGCCCTTGACGCAGTTGAACAGCTCCCACCAGTGCAGGGCGGCCGGGTCGGCCTTCAGACCCGACGCCTTCTCCCAGACGGCGATGGCCTGGTCGCGCGGCAAAAGCCCGCCGCGGCGGTCGTCGCCGCCCCAGCACCAGATGCGGTTCAGCCCCCAGCCCAGATCCTCCAGCGGATCGCCCAGATGCGCCATCTCCCAATCGAGGACGCCGTGGATGACGCCGTCCTGGTCATAGAGGAAGTTGCCGGTGCGGTAGTCGCCGTGGACCACGGCGATCTTCTGCGCCGGCGGCGGCGGGTTGGCGCGCAGCCAGCGGATGGCGGCGCGGATGATCGGCTGCGGCTCGATCTGGTCGGCGTCGATGACGCCCTGCCAATAGTCCAGCTCGCGAATCCAGCACCCGGCCGGCTCAGGTCTGGCCATGACCGTCTCGAGGCCCAGCGCGGTCGGGTCGGCCCGGGCGATCTCGCCAAGAATGGTCCACTTGTGCGTCCCCAGCGCCTCGGCCTTGTCGAGATAGGGCGGCGCAAGCAGCGCCGTCGGGCTCGATTCGAAGCCGGTGATCTCCTCAGCGATGAAGAAGGGCCGGTCGAGCGGGCCGGGATCGGCTTCCAGCCACAGCATTTCCGGAACCGGCACGGCCGAACCGTAAAAGGCGCGATAGGCGGCGAATTCGATGTCGCGCTGGGTCTCGATCAGGCTGGCCGGCGGGTCGCGCCGCAGGATCAGCCGCCGTTCGACCGCTCCGGTGTCATCGCTTCGATACCGCAGGCGCAAACGATAGGTCTCGCGCGAGGCGCCGCCGGTGATCCGCGACAAGGCGTCGACCTCGACCTCGCGCGCGCCGTCGAGCCTGCCGGCGATGTAGGCGGCGATCCGCTCCGGCGTCAAAGGCTGCTCGGCCACGCGCTCAGGCCGCCACGAACCGGATGGGCAGGGATTTCAGCCCGTTGACGAAGACCGCCTGCGACATGCGCGGGCTCCCGGCCAGGTCGACCGACTTCAGCCGCGGCAGCAGTTCTTCGTAAAGGATGCGCATCTCCATCTTGGCCAGGTGCTGGCCGAGGCAAAGATGGGCGCCGTAGCCGAAGGCGAGCTGGCGGTTGGGCGAGCGGTCGGCGCGGAACTGGTCGGCTTTCTCGAACACCGCTTCGTCGCGATTGCCGGAGGCGTAGCACAGCATCAGCCAGTCGCCCTTGGCGATGGCCCGGCCGCCGACCTCGGCGTCCTCGGTCGCCGAGCGCATGAAGGTCTTCACCGGCGTGGTCCAACGGATCGCCTCGTCGATCAGGCCGGGAATGCGCGCCGGGTCTTCCTTGACCCAGGCCAGTTGGTCGGGGTGTTCGCACAGCGCCTGCATGGCGCCGGCGGTGGTCGATGAAGTGGTGTCATGGCCGGCGGTGGCGACGATGACATAGTAGCTCATCGCCTCGAATTCCGAGATCGGCCGCCCGTCTATCTCACTGGTGGCGATCAGCGTCGCCAGGTCGCCCTGCGGATTGGCCCGGCGCTCGGCGCTGATCCTGGCGAAATACTGGTAGAAGTCGGCGAGCACGCCCTGGATCGCGCCCATGTCGAGGGGATCGCTCTGCTTTTCCTCGCGGCCGAGGTCCGGGTCGGCGGCGCCGAACAGCTCCTGGGTCAGCATCAGCATGCGCGGCTCGTCGGCCTCCGGCACGCCGAGGATCTCCATGATCACGTGCAGGGGAAAATGCAGCGCCACCTCGCTCACGAAGTCGCATTCGCCGCCGGATTCCAGCATGCGGTCGACCGAGGCGCGCGCGATGGCGCGGATGCGATCCTCAAGCTTGCGGATGTTCTGCGGCAGGAACCAGGCCTGGGTCAGGACTCGGTATTTTGGATGGTCGGGGGCGTCCATCTGCACCAGGCTGCGCACCAGATGCGGGCTGCCGCCGGTCATCTGGCGGATGCGGGCTTCACCGGCGGCGCTGACGATTGTGGTCGAGCGGTCGCCGGAGTGGAAGAGGGCGTTCTGGCGGCTGATCTCCAGGATGTCGGCGTGGCGGCTTACCACCCAAAAGGGATCGTAGCCTTCGGGACTGGCCACCCCGAGCGGGTTGTTGGCGCGCAACCAGGCATAGGCGTCGTGGATGCGGCGGTCGGCATAGGCGCTGGGATCGATGAGCGTGGCCGCGACAGCGTCGGGGATCTGGGTTTCGGACGTGACCATGGCGTTTTCGACGTGGCGCCCAGGAAAGGCTTGCCTTCCTTTACGGCAATGCCGCGTCTCCTCCTTGCCTTATGATTTATGGCTGTTTTGATAGGCGAGGCGCTGCCGCAGAGCAATGAGCGGCGCGTAGGGTGTGGAACATCAGGCCTATGGACTCGACGGCTGAAAGCGATCTGGAACGCGGCCTGAGTGCGCTCGCCGGCCGTCTGGCGCCTGGTGGCGTCATGGCCGATCTGCATCGCTTGACCGCGGGCGCCACGCAGGAGGTCTGGCGCTTCGATCTGGTCGCAAATGGGCGGGCGACGCCGCTGATCCTGCGCCGGGCGCCTGGCGGCACGCGGGTCTCCGAAACCGCCATCGGCCTGGAGACCGAGGCCGCCCTGGTCGTGGCGGCCGCGGCCGCGGGCGTGCCGGCGCCGCCGGTGCGTCACGTGCTGACGCCCGAGGACGGGCTTGGCCACGGCTTCATCATGGGGTTCGTCGAAGGCGAGACCCTGGGCGGGCGGATCGTCAAGTCCGACGAGCTTGCCGGCGTACGCGCCGTCCTGGCGCGCCAGTGCGGCGAGGTGCTGGCCCGCATCCACACCATGAACCCCGACGATTTCCCGCGCCTGCGCCGCTCCACCCCGGCCGAACTGGTGGAGCAATACCGCGCCACCTACCGCGCTTCGGACTGGCCGCGGCCGGTGTTCGAGCTGGCCTTTCGCTGGCTCGACGCCCACTGTCCGCCCGCGCCGGACCAGATGAAGCTGGTCCACGGCGACTTCAGGAACGGCAATCTGATGATCGGCCCCGACGGCGTGCGCGCCGTGCTCGACTGGGAGATCGCCCATGTCGGCGATCCGATGGAGGACCTGGGGTGGATCTGCACCAACGCCTGGCGCTTCGGCAGGGTCGACAAGCCGGTCGGCGGCTTCGGCGAGCGCGAGGACCTCTGGGCCGGCTACGAGGCCGCGGGCGGGGCCCCGGTGAAGCGCGACCAGGCCCTGTTCTGGGAGGTGTTCGGCTCGATGCGCTGGGGGGTGATGTGCGCCTCGATGGCCGCGGCCTTCCGCGGCGTGGACCCTTCGGTCGAGCGCGCGGTGATCGCCCGGCGCACCTCGGAGAACGAGATCGACCTCTTGCGGCTGCTGGCGGCCTGACCATGCAGGATCAGCCCACCCCATCGGAGATCATCGGCGCCGTCGCCGCCTTCCTGAAGACCGTGGTCGCCGCCCAGACCACCGGCGCGACCTCGTTCCAGGCCCGCGTCGCCGCCAACGCCTTGGAGATGATGCGCCGACAGCTCGACCTGGCGCCCGCCGAGGATGCGGCCGAACTCAAGCGGCTGAAGGCCCTTCTCGGGATCGACGGATCGCTGGCCGAGCTCAACGGCGAACTGGCGCGCCGCATCGAGGCGGGCGTGCTCGATCTGGCCACGCCGGGCCTTTCCGATCACCTCTGGGCGACCACCCTGGCCAAGCTCGCCGTCGACCAGCCGACCTACGCCGCCTACCGCGCCGAACTCGCTTCCCGAGCCGGCGGAACGCTCTGAAGGACGCCTCCGATGGACTTCACCCTGCCGCAAGACCTGATCGACTATCTGGCCGAACTCGACGCCTTCATCGAGGCCGAGATCAGGCCGCTGCAGGCGCGCGACGATAACGAGCGGTTCTTCGACCATCGCCGCGAGCACGCGCGCACCGACTGGGACAACCAGGGCCTGCCGCGCCCCGGATGGGAGGCCCTGCTGGCCGAGGCGCGCAAACTGGCCGATGCGGCGGGCCACCTGCGCTTCGCCTGGCCCAAGGAGATGGGCGGCAAGGGCGGCTCGAACCTGGCCATGGCGGTGATCCGCGAGCATCTGGCCGCCAAGGGGCTGGGCCTGCACAACGACTTGCAGAACGAGCACTCCATCGTCGGCAACAACCCCTTCATCCTGATGTTCAAAGAGTTCGCCACCAACGCCCAGTACGAGAAGTACGGCGAGGCGCTGCTGAAGGGCGAGATCCGCGCCGGCTTCGGCCTGACCGAGCCCAATCACGGCTCGGACGCCACCTTCATGGAGACCCGCGCGGTGCGCGAGGAGAAGGACGGCGTCGCCGGCTGGCGCATCAATGGCGAGAAGATGTGGACCACCGGCATGCACGTGGCCAGCCACTGCATGGTCTTCGCCCGCACGAGCGGCCAGGACGGCGATTCCACCGGCATCACCGTCTTTCTGGTCCCGGCCAAGGCCGAGGGGGTGAAGATCGAGGAATATCTCTGGACCTTCAACATGCCCACCGACCATCCGCGGGTCAGCTTCACCGACGTCTGGGTTCCGGACGACGCCATCTGGGGCGTCGAGGGGCGCGGCCTCGGCCTAGGGCAAAGCTTCGTGCACCAGAACCGCATTCGCCAGGCGGCCTCGTCGCTGGGCGCGGCGGTCTTCTGCATCGAGGAGAGCGTTAAGTACGCGCGCACCCGCAAGCCGTTCGGCAAGCCGCTCTCCGACAACCAAGCCATCCAGTGGCCGCTGGTCGAGCTGGCCACCCAGGCCGAGATGCTGCGGCTTTTGATCCGCAAGACCGCCTGGGAGATGGACAACATGCCCCACAAGGAGGTCGAGCGGCAGATCTCCGACAAGGTCTCGATGTGTAACTACCAGGCCAACCGCCTGGTCTGCGACGCCGCCGACCGGGCCATGCAGGTGCACGGCGGCATCGGCTATTCGCGGCACAAGCCGTTCGAACACATCTACCGTCATCATCGCCGCTATAGGATCACCGAGGGCTCGGAGGAGATTCAGATGCGCAAGGTGGCGGCCTTCCTGTTCGGCTATATGGGTCCGCGCCGGGCCGAATTCGCGGGACTTTAGATCATGCTCAGCAAGGCCGACGACTTCCCAATCCACCAGACGCCGGAGCCCATCGCCTATTCCGGCACCGACCGCAACTTCTACGACCGCTATTTCTTCAATGGCTACAATCCGGATGGGTCGGGCTTTTTCGCCGTGGCCTTCGGGGTCTATCCGCACCTCAACATCGCCGACGCCCACGTCTCGGTGATCCGCGACGGGGTCGAGCACTGCGTCCATGCCTCGCGCATCCTGAACATGGAGCGGTTCGACCTGGAGGTCGGGCCGATCCGGATCGAGGTGATTGAGCCCTTGAAGCGGCTAAAGGTGAGGTTGGCGCCCACCGACGGTCTGGCCGCCGAATTCGTCTTCGAGGGCAGAGCCTTTCCGATCGAGGAGCCGCGCTTCATCCGCCGCAATGGCCCGCGCACCTTCATGGACTATACGCGCCTGACCCAGAATGGCCGCTACAGCGGCTGGATCGAGATCGACGGCAAGCGCGAGGTTCTGGCGCCAGGCTGCGTCGGCACCCGCGACCGCTCCTGGGGCGTGCGTCCAATCGGCGCGCCCGATCCCCAGCCGACGCCCGCGTCCGGCCCGCCCGGCTTCTTCTGGCAGTGGACGCCGATGAACTTCGCCGACCGCAGCGTCTTCTTCCATTTCACCGCCGATTCCAGCGGCGTGCCGTGGAACACCCGCGCGGTGATCTGCCCCGACGGGGCCGGCGCGGCCGACATGGTCGAGGTCGAGCACGCCGAGATGGCGGTGACGCTCGAGCCGGGCACGCGCCACGCCCGGGCCGCGACGCTGCGGGTTCCCATGCCCAACGGCGCCGGCCTGGAGATCGACTTCAAGCCGGTCCAGACCTTCCTGATGTGCGGCATCGGCTATACCCACCCCAAATGGGGTCATGGCCGGTTTCACGGCGAGCTGGAGGTGGAGCGCGAGGATCTGCCGCTGACCGGTCTCGATCTGAACGCCATGGAAAACCTGCACATCCAGGCGCTTTCGACCCTGACGCTGAGAGAGCCAGGCCGGCCGGACCAGACCGGGCTCGGGGTCTTCGAACAGCTCGCCTTCGGCCCCTATCCGCCACTCGGCCTATAGGCGAGGGATTGTTTCCCTAACGGTATGAACGAGCGTAGGCTGCGTGTCAGGCGAGAGGAGGCTTGACATGATCAGGATCGCCATTGCCGCGGCGACGGCCGCGCTTATCGTCAGTTGCATCAGTGTTTTAGCGCCCACCGAGGCCAAGGCCGCGGTGAGCGTCTTCGGCCCCGGCTTCGCCGAGGAATGTTTCCACGTCGCCAAGTTCGGCGGCGACATTCACGCGGGCATCGCCGATTGCAACCGCGCCATCGCCACCGAGCCGCTTTCGGATCGCGACAAGGCCGGCACCTATGTCAATCGCGGCGTGCTCTACATGGCTGTCAACGACTACACTTCGGCGCAGCGGGACTTCGAGCAGGGCGTCAAACTCGATTCCACTCTTGGCGAAGCCTACGTCAATCTCGGCGGAGCCAAGATCGCCCAGGAGCGCTTCGCCGACGGTATAATCGACATCGACCGTGGGCTCGCGCTCGGACCGGAAGAGCCGGAAAAGGCCTACTACAATCGGGCCCTGGCCGATGAAGCGCTGGACAATGTCAAGGCGGCCTATTTCGACTACTCCAAGGCCGCCGCGCTGAAGCCGACCTGGGCCCCGCCGCGTGTCGAGCTTGCCCGGTTCACGGTAGTTCAAAAGCCGTAAGCGGCGGCGGCGCGCCTCAATGGGAGGCGGGCGCTTTTGACGACGGCGCGGCTTTTCGCGCCCTGGGCTTGGCCGGGTTGGTGGCTTTCGCCGACGCCCGGTCGCGAACCGCGCCGATCGCCTCGAGCACCGCGGCGTCGGGGGTCTTGCGGGCGACCGGCCCGGTATTGGCGAAATCGAGCAGTTTGTCGGCCTTGAGCGCATAGGCCGGCCAGGCGGGACGGCCCGCGCCATTCGGATCGCCGGTCTTGGCGAAGGCCAGCCAATAGGCGCTGATGATCTCGGCGGCCGCCGCGTCCATCGCGTCCGTCGGCCAGGTCGATGCGCTGAGGGTTCGGAACACATATTGCCGCTCGGCGGCGTGGGGTGCGGCCTTCAGCCGATCCTTCAGCGCCGCCGACATCACCGAAAACCGGTAGAGGAAGGCCGGCTCGCCGCTTTTCGCATGCAGGGCGGCCAGATGCCGCGCCGGCTCGGTGAAGATGAGGTCGCTGACCACATGGTCCTTGAAGTCGCCTTCGCTCGGATAGGCGGCCGTCAACGCCGCCCGCGCCTCGTCGGGCAGATTGGCCAGGCGCTTGAACGCGCCTTCGAACGCCTTGGGCGGAATCGGAAACTCAAGCGCGTTGGAGCCGGCGAGATAGGGAACCCGCGCCTGGGCCCCCGCGGCGAAGGCGTCGACCACGTCCATGGTCAGCAGCTTTCCGTCGATGATCGGCCCCCAGCCGGCGCCGACGTCAGGATCTCCGGCGGCCATGAGGGTCTGCGCCTCGATGGCGCGGAGCGCCGCGGCGCTGCTGGCCGCGATGTTCAGGGACTCGATGAAGACCTGGCCCTGTTGCTCGGCCTTGGGCAATGGCGTTCCGGGCTCGCGGCCGGCGCCGGACTGGCTGATCGCCTTGTGGAACAGGCCGCGGGCCAGCGGCGAGATCATCAGGCGATTGATCGACATGCCCCCGGCGGATTCGCCGAATATGGTCACGTCGCCGGGGTCGCCGCCGAGGGCCGCGACGTTGCGCTGGACCCACTTCAGCGCCGCGATCTGGTCCATCAGGGCATAGTTGCCCTTCAGCTCCTCCGGCTGGTCGGCGGTCAGGAGGGGATGGGCGAAGAAGCCCAGCCGGCCCAGCCTGTAGTTCACGCCGACCACCACAACGCCGTCACGGGCGAGGTTGGCGCCGTCATAGAGGGCCGCGGTCGCCGAGCCGTTGACGAAGCCGCCGCCATGGATCCAGACCATGACCGGCAGGGCGCGCCCACCGCGCTCGGCCGGCGTCCAGACGTTCAGGGTCAGGCAATCCTCGCTCATCGGCAGCGGGCCGACGCCATTGTCTTCGGGATTGTAGATCTGCAGCGCGATCGGACCGTTGCATTGGGCGCGTCGTACGCCCCGCCACGGCGCGGCCGGCTGCGGCGGGCGCCAGCGAAGCGCGCCGACCGGCGCCGCCGCATAGGGCACGCCCTTGAACGCGATGACGCCGTCCGCGGCCAGCCCGGCCAGGCGGCCGGACTCGATCTTCGCCGTCGCGGACTTCGATCCGCGCATCACGGCCAAAAGGCCGCCCGCTGCGGCCGCGACGCCGACCGAAGCCAGGGCGATGACGCCAACGCGTTTCAAGAATGACTCTCCTCGACCGATAACCGGGTCCCAGTTTCCACAAGGCCTTGACGAGGCGCCAGTCATTTCGTGTGTTCTGGGCCGAACGCGGCGCCAGCGGGAGACCGGCCATGACCATGATCGCGGATGAAGACGAGCTGGCGGAACAGGCCTTCATCTATGGCGGCAAGGACGGCGTGAGCATCGCCGTCTATCGCTGGGACGGCCGCGAGCGCGCCCGCTTCGTCGTCCAGATCGCCCACGGCATGGCCGAGCACGCCCGCCGCTACTTGCCGGTCGTGCGCGATCTCGTCGCCGCCGGCGCGGTGGTCTACGCCAACGACCATCGCGGTCATGGCCGCACCGCCGGATCGATCGAGGCCCTGGGCGACTTCGGCGACGGCGGCTACGACGCCATGCCCGAGGACATGGCGATCCTCACCCGGCGCATCCGCGAGGAACAGACCGGCCTGCCGGTCATCCTGCTCGGCCACTCCATGGGGTCCTTCGCCGCCCAGGTCTATGCGCTCAATCACAGCGGCCTGATCGATGGGCTGGCCCTGTCCGGCTCGACCGCCTTCGACGAATTCGCCAAGGCGCGCTCCAAGGCTGGTGGCGCGCTGAACACGCCGTTCGAGCCTGCCCGCACCCCCTACGACTGGCTCAGCCGCGATCCGGCGGTGGTCGACGCCTATATCGCCGATCCCTATTGCGGCTTCCAGGGCCGCAACCGTCCGAACTCCCAGGCCGCCGGCGAACGGGCCGCCGATCCGCAGCAGCTGAAGCGCATCCGATCGGACCTGCCGATCTATCTGTTCGCCGGCGACAAGGACCCGCTGAACGGCGACCTCGCCTTGCTGCAGGTGCTGATCGAGCGCTACCGGGCGGCCGGGGTGAAGGATATCAGCTTCGACTTCTATCCGGGCGGCCGCCACGAGATGCTGAACGAAACCAATCGCGACGAGGTGATCGCCAACCTGTTGGCCTGGATCGAGCGGGTGCTCGCTTAGATGCCGGCGTACCAGGCATAGCCCTGGTCTTCCCAGAAGCCGCCATGGCCGCTTTGGATATTGTCCAGCCGATCGACCGCCTCGATGCTCATGATGTACTTGGCGTGCTTGTAGCCAAGCTGGCGCTCGACGCGCAGGCGAAGCGGCGCGCCGTGCCCGACCGTGAGCGGCGCCCCGTTCATGGCGTAGGCGAGAATGGTCTGGGGATGGAAGGCGTCGACCAGGTCGATGCTTTCATAATAGGGCGTCCCCATCCCCATCTCGTCGGCGCAATTGAAGACGATGAAGCGGGCGCTTGGCTTGAGTCCGGCCAGGTTCAGGATGCGGCTCAAGGGAACGCCGGTCCATTGACCGATGCAGCTCCAGCCTTCGACACAGTCGTGGCGGGTGATCTGGGTGCGGGCGGGCTGGGCCATGAGCTGGGCGAGAGAGGCGCTGAGCGGGCGCTCGACCAGGCCGCCCACCGCCAGGCGCCAATCGGCGAACTTGTTCGCCAGCAGGGCCTGATAGGCGTCGGTGCCCGGCATCGCCGTTCCGTTCACCTTGAACACCGGCGAAAGGTCCTTGGCGGTGTACTCCCGCGCCAGCGGTTGGCCGAACTGCAGCAGGCGTTGGGATCTGTAGTCGAGCCATTCCGCCGTATCGAGCACCTTGAGAAAGGACGGGTCCTGGGACAACCGGTCGCAGCCCGAGAGCAGCAGCCCGCCAAGACCCGCCGAGGCGCTCGCCACCATGCCGCGCCGAGAGACTTTGAGCCCGGTCATTTCTGGCCCTCCGCCGGCACGGCGTAGCGGCCGGTGATCATCGAGCGCATCTCGTTCCACACCCCGGCCAGGAAGACCTCGACCACGTGCACCAGCACGAAGAGCACGATCAGATTGGCGCTGATGAAGTGGATGGTGCGGGCCGACTGTCGCCCGCCGAACAGGGTCAAGAGGCCCGGCGCCACCGCGTCGACGCCCGGCGCCATGGTCAGGCCGGTCCCGACCATCAGCGGCAGCAGGATGAAGACCACGATCAGATAGGTCAGCTTCTGCAGGACGTTGTAGCGCCTGGCCTCCGCGCCGGTCGGGTGTTTCAGCCGCATATGGTCCCAGAGGCTTTGCAGGATGTGGCGAGGCTTGATCTGCTCGCCGGTCGGGGCGAGATCGCGGCGGAAATGGCCGCTAAACAGGCCAAAGAGCAGGTAGATCAGGCCGTTGATCACGAAAAGCCAGGCGAAGAAGAAGTGCCAATGGCGCCCCGCGGCGAGGTCTTGATAGCTGGGAACCGTCAGCCAGCGGGGAAACCCCCGCGCGATCGGCTGACCGTCCTGGCCTTTGGAGACGCCGAGGACGCCGGTGGTGTTGAACTTCAGGTCGCCGATCTGGGTGATGCCGATCAGGCTGCCGTTCGGCCCATTCTGGCCTGCCATCGACAGGATCGACGGGTCTGCGTCCGCGCCGTACCGGCCCCAGTAGAGGGCGGGGTGAGCGTTGAAGATCTGCGCGCCGCTCATGATCAGGAAGCTGATCGCCAGCACGTTGATCCAGTGGGTGAGGCGCACGACGACGCGGTGTCGGTAGATCACCTCGCGCGCGGGCCGTTTCGGCGGCGCTGCGGTCTTGGGCAGGGGCTGGGCGTCGGGCAGGGAGGCGTCGCTTGCCGACATCGTCGTCAATTCTCCGACTATCACCCAACGCGCCATACTAACGCCAAGCTCAGGGTCGCGCCACACCTGGTTAATCGTCTCTCAAGCACAACGGCCGCAAGGTCACCGCGAAGATCAGAATCAGGACCATCTCGCGGATGACCGAGGCGTTCGACTATTCGGCCAGCGCCATCCAGGCCGGGTCCGCGCCAGCGACCGATCGGCCGACCCACGGCCTTCCCGCGACCGAAGCCCTGCTGACCGACGGCGGCGATGCGCGCATCGCGCTCGATCCTGAAACGGCCCGCAACCGGTACGGCTGCCCGGCGAGGCCGGAGGCCGGCCTTGCCGACTTCGGTTCCTCGACGGCGTCGAGCATCTCGCCCCGAGGGTTCGCCGCCGCCGAGGCCCTGCGCCGACGGCTTGCCGCGATGGACGGGCGGCAAACGCGCGCCTCGACCTATGCGCGCGAGCTTGACCGCATGCGCGGCGAACTGGCCGATCTGTGCGGCCTCGGCGACATGCCCGGGCTCGACATCGTGTTCGCCGCCTCGGGCACCGACCTGCATCTTCTGGCCTCGGCCCTGGTTGGCGGGACGCCGGAACGGCCGCTCGTCTGTATCGATGTCGAGGCGGAGGAGACCGGCAGCGGCGTGCCGCAGGCGCTCGCCGGCCGACATTTCAGCAGCCACACCGCGCTCGGCGAGACGGTCGCCGCCGGGGCTGGCGTCGGCGCTCACGCTGAATTCGTCGCCGTTCCCAGCCGCGACGAATACGGCGCGCTACGAGGCGCCGCCGACATCGAAGAGGAACTGGACGCCATCGTCCTGGATGCCGCGATGTCGGGCCAACGTGCTTTGTTGACCGTAGCCGACGTCTCCAAGACCGGGCTGATCGCGCCCGGTCTCGATGTGGTCATGGCGCTGGTCCGGCGGTTTCCGAAGACGCTGGACGTGCTGGTCGACGCCTGCCAGTTCCGCCTGACGCCCGAGACTTTGCGAGCCTATCTCGACCGGGGCTTCATGGTCGCGGTGACCGGTTCGAAATTTCTCACCGGCCCGACCTTTTCCGGCGCGCTGTTCGCGCCCGCGGCGGTTGGCGAGCGGCTGAAGAGCCGGCTATTGCCGCCGGGCCTGCGCGCCTATTCCGCCCGCGCCGAATGGCCCGCGGACTGGGTTGCGGGCGCCGGCATGACGGAGGCCGCCAATTTTGGCCTGCTGCTGCGCTGGGAGGCCGCGCTGGCCGAACTGAGCGCCTTCCGGGCCTTGCCGCGGGCCGATGTGGCGGCGTTTACGGCCGCCTTCGCCGACGCCATCCAGGGCCGCCTGGCCGACCATCCGGCCTTGGAGCCGCTGGCGACCCGCCGGCTCGATCGCACCGCCATCGGCGCCGCCAAGACCTGGGACCAGACGGCCAGCATCTTTCCCTTCCTGCTGCGAGACCCGGCAGGCGGCTATCTCGGCCTGGCGCGGACCGAGGCCGTTTATCGGTCGCTGGCCAGCGCTGGCGCGCGCTTCGGCCAACCGGTCCGCTGCGGCGTTCGCGGCGGCGCGCCAGTCAGCGCGCTGCGCCTATGCAACAGCGCGCGCCTGATCAGCGAAGCCCTGTCCGGCGGCGATCCCGGCGCGGTGATCGCCAGGGCGTTGGGCGTCCTCGATCGGGTCGCCGTCGCCGTCTCCGCTTAAGCCGCGGCGGCTCGGAGCATCGCCTCGAAGGCCGCGAACAGCCTGTGCATGGGCGCCTTCTTGTAGGCGAACGGATCGGGCGGATCCATGGCGTGGACGATCATCGCCACGTCCGCCTCGAACAGCAGAAGCCGGCCGTCCGCGGTCTCGGCGCAGTCGATGCCGAGATAGTCGAGGCCCAGCCGCGCGTGTAACTGAGCGAAGGCCGCCGCGTGCCGGCGGGCGAAGCCGGTGTCGAACCCGGCCATGAACCGCGCCTCCTCGGCGCGCTTTTCGGCGCTCTCGGCCATGCCGGCGTTCATGTAGTGCACCATCCAGCGCTCGGAGATCGCCATGTGGCAGACGAACGGACGGCCCGCGATCAGCACAATGCGTTGTTTGCGAAAAAGGCCGTCGACGCCCGAATAGTCGATGAAGGGCGTGACGTAGAAGCGGTCTTCGACCTGTTCGGCGAGATAGGCCGGGATCGACGCCGCCGCGTCCAGCTTGGCCAGCCCCGCGCCGGCGTGGGAGGCGATGGGGCGAACCAGCAGCGGAAAGGCGCAGGGCGCGCAGGCGCCGGCGGCGACGGCGGCGAGTTGGTGGCGACTCAGGCGGGCGGCGGCGGGCGCCATCACCTCGGCGGCGCCGGCCATGGCCGCGGCGACCCCGTCGCGTGTCAGGGCGCGAATCCGCGCCGCCTTGCCGTTCAGCACGGGCCTTGGCCAGTGCGCCAGCAGCGGCTCGATGGCGTCCAGGGCGGCGCGATTGGCTTCCGACTCGCCGATGGCCAGGAAGGCGACGTCGTGCTCCGGCGGCTCGGGGATGGGCTCGCCAGGGACGACATAGAGGCTGATGAGCTCGACATCGGCGCCCTCGAGCAGAAAGTCGAGCGGCGTATTGGCCATCAGATCGCCCAC
Source organism: Caulobacteraceae bacterium (assembly GCA_965277425.1). Classification (GTDB taxonomy): domain Bacteria; phylum Pseudomonadota; class Alphaproteobacteria; order Caulobacterales; family Caulobacteraceae; genus Poindextera. Next base: position 216,344 of record CBDICR010000005.1, on the reverse strand, counting down.
CGTGACGATGGCCAGGAGCTTGAGGGCCGAGGCGCCGGCGGCCGATCGGCGGAACAGCTTTCGCACCGCCAGCGCCTCGGCCTGGAGGCGAAGTCCGGCCTCGCCCTGTCCGGAGAGCAGCAGCAGGGTCGCCAGATCCATGATCGCGCCGGCGTCATCCGGCGCCGTGCGGGTGCGGGCCATCAACCGGTCCCAGACTGGAACCACATCGACGCCTTCGAAGACCATCCGTCCAAGCTTGGCCAGGCCGATGACCTCGGCGTCGGGGTTCACGCCGCGCCTCGCTGCGCGGCATCGCCGAAGGCTACGGCGCCGCGCACCAGGGCCTCGAGATCGCGCTCGTCTGTGCGGTGGTTGAACAGGGCCGCGCGGATGGCGACCTTGCCGTCGATCACGGTCAGGGACGGCGCGACCTCGCCGGCCTCCTGCAGGTCCGCGACGATGATGCGATTGATCTTGTCGGCCTGTTCGCAAACATAGCGAAAGCAGACGATGTTCAGCGTGACCGGCGCGAGCAGCTCCAGCGCCGGCGCGGCCGCTACACGGGCCTGCAGGTCGCGAGCCAGGGCGCAGCTTCGCGAGATCGCCGCGGCCAAAGCGTCCGTGCCATGCACCTTGAGCGTGAACCAGGTCTTCAGGGCCCGAAAGCCGCGCGAGAGGTCGGGCCCGTAGTCGCAGGGCCACCAATCGCCGCTGGCCAGCCCGCGCCGTTCGCGCTGCAGATAGGCCGCGTCGGCGGCGAAGGTCTCGCGGTGCAGGGTCTCGTCGCGCACCAGGATGCAGCCGGCGTCGTAGGGGACGTGGCCCCATTTGTGGAAGTCGAAGGCCAAGGAATCGGCCCGCTCGAGCCCCTTCAACAGCGGCCTAATCTCGGGCGCCAGCACGCCGAGCGCCCCGAAGGCGCCGTCGATGTGGAAATGCAGCCCCTCGGCCGCGGCGAGATCGGCGAGGGGGGCGAGATCGTCGATCGCGCCCGTATCCACCGCGCCCGCATTGCCGACCAGCAGGAAAGGCCTGGCGCCGGCGCGGCGGTCCTCGGCGATCGCCTGGCGCAGCCGGTCGATATCGATCCGATGGTGGGCGGTCACGGCGATCTTGCGTAACGCCTCGGAGCCCAGCCCCGCCATCTCCATGGCGCGGGAGATGCAGCCGTGCGCGGCGGTGGAGGCGTAGGCGGTCAGCCGCGCGCCGTCCGCGCCCTGGCGGCGCGCGTCGGGGCCCAGGGCGCGCTGGCGGGCGACCAGCACGCCGATGAAGTTGGCCGCCGAGGCGCCGGCGACCAAAAGCCCGCTCGCGCCCTCCGGAAAACCCATCAGCTGCCGCATCCAGCCGATCACCTCGCGCTCGACCTCGATCGGCATGTGGTCGCGGCCGCCCAGGTTGGCGTTCAGGCCGCCGGCCAGCATCTCGGCCAGCATGCCGACCGGCGTGCCCGCGCCCTGCACCCAGCCCATGAAACCCGGATGCAGGTTGCCGCCCGCATAGGGAAGGATGTCGCGCATGAAGCTGGCATGGGCGTCGGCGAGCGGGCTGGGCGCCGTCGGCGGGGGCCCGCGGAACCGACGACGCACGGCTTGAGGGATGGGCCGCCAGACCGGTTGATCGCGCAGACGCTCAAGATGATCGACCATGTCATCGAGCATGCGGTGGCCCTGGTCGCGGAACGCGCGCCAGTCGGAGGGATCGAGGCCGCTTTCCGCCCGCAAAATCGTCGCCCCTTCAAGTCTTGACGCCTGACATTCGCGGCGCCCGGTTCCGAACTGGTTAACGGCCCGCCGTTGCGGCGATTTGGCTTTCGGGAGCGATGGGCGCGGCCAGTTCGCGTTTCAGCTCCGCGATGGGGATCGGCCGGCCAAACAGGAACCCCTGCATGGCGTGGGCGCCGGCCGCGCGCAGGAATTTGCGTTGCATCTCGTCCTCGACCCCTTCGGCCACCACCTTCATGCCGAGCGCGCGGCCGATGCTGACCAGCGCATGGACCAGGGTCGCCGACTGCACGTCATCGCTGCAGCGATTGATGAACATCCGGTCGATCTTGAGCTTGTCGAAAGGATAGAGCTGCAGGTGGCTGAGGCTGGAATAGCCGACGCCGAAGTCGTCCAATGCGATCTTGACGCCCATCGCGTGCAGCCGGTCCATGCTGCGGCGCACCTCGTCGCCTTCGGACAGGATGGCGGTCTCGGTGATCTCGACCTCCAGCCGCCGCGGGTCGAAGGCGTGGCGGGCGACGATCACCGCCAGCTCGTCGGCGAACGCCGGGTCGCCGAATTCGACCGCCGAGGCGTTGACGGCGACGGACAGGCCGTCGAGGTCCTTGGTCTCGGACATGGCCTGATCGAGCACCCAGCCGGTGATGTCACGAATGAGGCCGTTCTGTTCGGCCAGGGGGATGAACAGGGCCGGACTGATGGCGCCGCGCGTCGGATGAGTCCATCTGAGCAGGGCCTCGACGCCCAGGATCGCCTCACCGTCGCGGTCGACCTGTTTTTGATAGGCCATGGAGAATTCGCCCCGCTCCCTGGCCAGCTTCAGATCCTGCAACAGCCGGGCCTGATCTGTCGCGGGCGCCGCCTCGGCCATGGAGCCGGCCGCGGCGCCATCCGGATGGTTCAGCAGGTCCAGGGTGGCGAGCAGCCGCCGGTGCAGGCTTTCGATTTCGCCGGCCGCGACGTTGCGCTCGCGGGCGGCGGCTTCAATGCGGCCGGCCATGTCGCCGACGGCGCGCGCGCCGATATTGCCGCTCATCGACTTCAAGGCATGCGCCGCGCGGGCGACCTCCGCCCGGTCGCCGGCGGCGGCGGCTTCGACCATGGTGCGCACCGCGACCGGGGCGTGCTCGCGATAGAGCCGCGTGACGCGCGCCACGAAATCGGCCTGGCCGCTGCCGGCCATCCTGGCCAGCTCGGCGGCGACCGCCTGATCGATCAGGTCCGGCGTGGCGGCGTCAGCGTCGGCGGGGGGCTCGAGCGCGGTTGCGTCGGGCCGCCCCGGCGAGGTCGGCATGAGTTCACCCAGGGTGCGAGCGAGCGTCGCAAGGGTGAACGGCTTGTGCAGCACGCCGTCCATGCCGGCGTCGCGCCAGGCGTCGGCGCCAAGCACGTCGGCGGTGAGCGCGATGATGGGGGTGCGCGGGCGGTGGAACTCGGCCTCGGCGGCGCGGATGGCGCGGGTCGCCTGATAGCCATCCATCACCGGCATGCCGCCGTCCATGAGGATGAGGTCGAAGGCTTCGGTAAACGCGGTCTCCGCCGCGATGCGGCCGTTCGCGGCCACGGCGGCGCTGACGCCCAGCCGCGCGAGAGCCTCCATCGCCACTTCGCGATTGACCGCGCTGTCGTCGGCGACCAGCACGCGGCGCCCGGCGAAACTGGGCAGGGCGTCGTCCTCGGCGCGGGCCTCCTCGACCAGGGCGTTGGACAGGCCGCCGCCGAGGGCGAGCTGCGTCAGGACCGCGGCAAGGTCGCGTCGGCGAAACGGCTGAATCAGCACCACCTGCGCCAGGCCGGCGCGATGAAGCTCGGCTGGCGCGGAGTCGCCGTATTCGCCGATGCAGACCGTGTGCACAGGTCCCGGCGCCAGCGACGCCAGCGATACGGGATCGCCGATGACGGTCGTTGGCGCGACCTTGCCGTCGCCGTCGCCGTCGGCGCAGATCTCCGCGCATGCGCTGGCCAGGTAGCGACGCACCGCCGAGCGTGTCGCGACGCCGGCCAGGGCGACACTGACCTGGGCGCCGTCGAAGGTCGGCCAGGCGGGCGGCGGGGACAGGCTCGCGGGCCTGAACTCGAACCCGAAAGTGGACCCACGACCGGGGTTGCTGGCGACCAGAAGCTTGCCGCCCATGGCCTCGACCAGCTTGCGGCAGATCGCCAGCCCAAGACCGGTGCCGCCAAAGCGTCGCGTTGTCGAGGCGTCGGCCTGGCTGAAGGCGCTGAACAGGGACGCGATCTTGTCCTTGGCGATGCCGATTCCGGTGTCGCGCACCTCGACGCGCAAACCGCCCTCGGGCGCCGGCTCGACCACCAGCAGCACCCCGCCGGTTTCGGTGAACTTCAGCGCGTTATTGACCAGATTGCCAACGACTTGCCGCAGCCGCACGGGATCGGCCTCGACCAGGGCGGGGACGCCCGGATCGACATAGGCCGCCAGGTCGAGACCCTTCTCGCGCGCCCGCTCCCAGAACAGGCTGACCACGTCCTCGACGATCTCGGCCACATCGGTCGGGACCGCCTCAAGCGTCATCTTGCCGGCCTCGATCTTCGAGAAGTCGAGGATGTCGTTGATGATCGCGATCAGGCTGGCGCCAGACTTGGCGATCACTTCGGCGAAGCGGCGTTGGCGGGGGCTGAGATCGCCGGCGGCCAGCAGTTCGGCCATCACCATCACCCCGTTCATCGGGGTGCGGATTTCGTGGCTCATGGTGGCCAGAAAGTCGGATTTGGCGCGATTGGCGCCTTCAGCCTGATCCTTGGCAACGCGCAGTTCGCCCGTGCGGATGGCGACGGTGCGTTCAAGCCCCGCGTCCCGACCGCGGATTTCGCCCAGCATGCGGTTGAAACCATCGACCAGCAGGCCGACCTCGCCGTCGGCCCTGACCTCAACGACGCTTGCATAGTCGTGGCTGGCCTCGATCTGCGCCATGGCGTTGGTCAGCGCCACGATCGGGCCGGAGACGCGACGGCCGAGCCGCCAGGCGACGATCAGGCCCGCAAGCGAGGCGATGAGGGCCGCGGCCAGACTGGTCCAAAGGCTGGAGACGAACCGCGTATAGCCGCCCAGGCGACCGATCAGCACAACCCGGCCGACCGGTCGTCTGGCGTAGAGGACCGGTGCGCTCACCTCGACCGTGCGCGAATGCAGGATCGACCAGACGGACGGCGCCGCGCCTCGGGCGAGCGTGAGGTCGCTGGTCAGGCGCGCGCCCGAACCGGTCTCGGCCAGGCGCGCGCCGTTGGCGCTCTCGACGCGCGCATAGGCGACGTCAGGCATGAGGCTGATCGAGCGGATCGATTCAAAAGCCCGCGACCGGTCACCCTGGAACGTCGCCTCGCTGGTCAGGGAACTCAGGACCGCGGCCTCGGCCGACAGCCGGTCGATCTGCAGGGCGGCCTCGTGCTGGCCATCTCGCCAGGCCGAGACCCCCGAGACCAGCGCCACGGCGATGCCGACCGACGCCAGGACCAGAACGGTCAGCTTGGCGCGGATCGAACCATGGCGGCGGGTCGGGTTTTGGCTGGGCAAGCTTGGATGGGGTCTATTGAAAAAATGGCCAATTCCCCTGAAGTTACCGGGGATTAATGACTGCCGGCTTAATTGAGCGGTGAATTTTCCAGGCCTCGGGGAGCCATGCCGGCGTCATCAGACCCACAGCAGCCGTTCTTCCATGTGTTGCAGGACGAACTGCGGGTGCTGTTCGTCGACGACGATCCGATTCTACGGGAGTTCGCGCTTGTCCATCTGAGCACCGACAAGGCCGAGGTGATGGCGGTCGGCGACGGCGACGAGGCCTTGGTCCTGCTGGCCGATTGGCCCGCCGACATTGTCCTGCTCGATCTCGAAATGCCGAGAATCGACGGCTTCGAAGTCTTAAGCCGCCTCGCCGAGAGCGGCCGCCTTCGCGACCTGCCGGTGATCGTGGTCACCGGCCGCGAGGATATCGCCGCCATCGACCGGGCCTATGCCGCGGGCGCGACCTCCTTTATTTCCAAGCCTATCAACTGGAGATTGTTGAGTTATCAGATCCGCTATGTGCGGCGGGCCTACGAGGCGGATCGCGGCTCGCGCGCGGCGCTGGCCGCCTGCGAGGCCAAATTGGCCGGCCTGGCGCTACAAACTTCGCGCCTGCTTTCGCTCGCGCTCGATAAGGGCGGTGTCTTGAAGCCGGAGCTGGTCAGCGATTTTCAATCCATGCTTGAGCCCTTGTCGCGACGGGCCAAGACGGCGGCCTAGAGCCTGTGTTCAGTTGAGCAAGATGACGCTGGCGGCGAGGTGGATGCCGGCGAGGAAGTTGCGTGCGAGTTTGTCGTAGCGGGTGGAGATGGCGCGGTACTGTTTGAGTTTGTTGAAGAACCGCTCGACGAGGTTGCGCTCGCAATAGAGGGCGAAGTCGCAGGCGCGCTTGATCGCGCGGCTGGCGGTGGGCGGAATGACCGGGGTGATTCGGCGTCTGGCCAGAAGCTCGATCAGGCGATCGGCGTCGTAGGCCTTGTCGGCGAGCAGGGCCTTAAGGTCGATGTGCTCGATCAGCGACTCGGCTTGCCCAAGGTCGGAGGCCTGGCCAGGCGTCAGCCGCAGTTCCACAAGGGTTGCCGAGCGCATCGACCAGGGCGTGGATCTTGGTGGTCAGTCCGCCGCGGGATCGGCCGATGGCTTGCTCGCCGTTTTTTTTCGCGCCCCGGCGCTGTGCTGATGGGCGCGGACGATGGTGGCGTCGATCATCATGTATTCGTTGTCGTGGTCGCTCGCCAACATCTTGAAGATGCGAGCAAAAACCCCGCTCTTGGCCCATCGGCCGTGGCGCTGGTGGACGATCTTCCAGTCGCCGAAGCGTGACGGCAGGTCACGCCAGGGGATGCCAGCGCGGTAGCGATAGAGCACCGCCTCCACGAACAGCCGATTGTCCGGCGCCGTCCCGCCCACATGGCCTTCCCGACCGGGCAGACTATCCTTGATCCGATCCCACTGATCGTCGCGAAGTGCATAACGCCGCATCGGTCGGCCCTCCTAAGCCGACCGCCTATGAATCACTCAAGAGCCGATTTGGGAATCCACCAACTGAACACAGGCTCTAGGGCTACAACGCGCCGCCGGCTATTGAACGAGCGCCAGCTTTCCCGACTTTCCGGGACCAACGCCGACCGGCACGGGCACGCTCGATCCGGCGTAGCTGGTGTTGATCACCAGGTTGGGCGAGCCGGTCATGGTCATCGCGCTGGCGGCGATAACGGTCCAGTCCGACGACTGGCCGGCCTTCTGGCTGCCTTGCACGTTCAAGGTGGCGTTCGGGACATAGATGGCCCCGGTGACATTGGTGAACGGGTCGCTTTGCAGGGTGAACACACCGGTGTCGGCGCGGTCCACGATGATGACGAAACCCGCAAGCGGGCCGCTTTGACGACCGACAAGGCTGATGTTCGAGGCGCCCTTGAAATCAAGGCTGACCCCGTTGGCGAAGATCATCACCACGTCGGCTCCGGTCAACTGGGCACCGCCCTTTAGCGTCAAGTTGCCGCCGAAATAGTGTTCGCCGGGGGCGAGGGTCAGAACCGTGTTGCCGACGACCGTCATCGCGCCGCAATGGACGCCGGCGGGCAGGGTCTCGCTGCTTGTTATGTTGACGTTGTTCGCGCCGGGAGCCACTGCGCAGTTGCTCGGGAACGCCGTATTCAGCCCCGTGAAGGGATCTGGAACGACCGGCGCGCCGATATTGGCCGCAGGTGTGATCGGGCCCGTGGCCGTCGTGCCCGCCTCGGCCACCGTCGCCGCGAGCGCCGCGGCCGGATCGACCTGAATCTGCTCATTGCCGTGCACGAGGCATGGCGCCTGCAACTGCGAGCCGCCGGTCAGGTGCAGATTGTCGTTGGGCGAGACGCCCATGACCAGGACGCACAAGGGCGATTGCCCTTCGGTCATCGCCGTCGCCTTGACGCTCGTATGGAATCCGCCCGCCGGCAGCAGATTTCCGAAGAAGGACATGCGGTAGGTGCTGATCGTGACCGTCATTGTCGATGGCTGGACGATACTGGCGGCGACGCTCACCTGAGCGTGGGCGGCCACCGCGCCGAGCTGACCTTGTGCATATTGCTGGGTTCGCTGATCGGCGCCGGTTGGAGCGATGTTCAGTTGACTGGCGCCCCAAAGCGCCGCCGCGTCCGCAACGTCCTGGGTAGCCTGCCGGTCGTTCTGAACCTGTGAAATCTCGATCGCGCCCAGCCCAAGGATGATCAGGGTTGGTGTCATCATCGCGAAGATCAATGCGACGCTGCCGCTCCGGTCGCAGAGACGCGCCACCAACCCACGCCTCCACGAGGCCTTGCGCGTCTCCATCCCCAACCGGTCCCTCGCCTTAGCCGTTCGGGTCAAGCCTAGAGGCAATGCATAAATAGTGAATGAATACAGTTGTGTCGTTTTGCGACACTAGTGTTTGAACGCCTACGGGCGGATTGACGAGGATGGGCGTCATCTCGGCCAGACCTTCAAGTCAGGCATGGTTTATCAAGTGTTGGCCACCACAGGGCGAATAAACAAGCTATGCGTTAAGAGCCGCCCGCGCGGTGACGCAGGCGGCCGCGCCGAACGGAACGAAGGCGGCGGTCGCGGTCATCAGCTCGTCGGCCGCCCCCAGCCAGGTCCCGGCGCAGACCAGGGCGAACCGGGGCAGGCGGCCCTCGATCACCAGATCGCGCCACCCGATCGCCGAGGTTTCAGCCGTTTTGAGCGTCATTTTGGCGCGCCGGCGTCCGTTCCCGAACCGCAATCGGCGTTCGCCGGGGTTCGGGTCGAGCCGGCGACCCGCGACGCCGCATAGGCGACGCCGGGCCGGCGCGGGTCGCCGCGGACCTGTCCCGGCAGCGGCGTGATGGACTTGAAACAGGTCCCCAGACCCCGGTCGGCCACGCGGCGGTCGAGATCGACGACGACGCCCGGCTGGGTGAGATCGGCGCTCCAGGAGCGGTCGCCGGGCGGGTAGCGGTCGCGCTCGCGAAGCTCGACGACTGGGGCGTGAACCTGGCCGCTCGCCGCGAGTTCGGCGGTGGTGGCATAGCTCAAGGTCCCCACCCAGGCGGCGTGGTTGGCCAGGCGCAGCGCCTCGACCCGGCTGGCCAGGGCGCGCCAGCCGCGGAAGGCGAGCGCCGGGTCGGACAGGCCGAAATCGGTCGCCTGGACGGCCAGGTGGATCAGGGCGAGCGCCGAGATGGCCAGGCCGACGGCCGCGGCGCGGCGTCTGGCGCCGGCCAGATAGCCCTTGCCGGCGACGGCGTCCGCCGCGCAGGCGGCGAGGATGGCCAGGGCGGGATAGAGCGGCGCCGTCCAGTGCGCCTCCGCCCGATCATGCAGGCTGTGCAGCATCAGATAGGCGATGAAGGGCAGGCAGGTGTTGAGCACAAGGCCAAGATCGACCTGCGGCGGCGCCTTGGATCGCCAGACCCCTACCGCGCCCCGTCCAGCGAAATAGGCGATGTAGGGATTGAGCAGCACGACCTGGCCGCCGATGAACCAGATGAGGTTTTCCGGCGCGAATGCGCTGGGTGCGACGCGGCCGAACTGCCGGATGAAGGTGACCCAGTGATGCTCTGCGTTCCAGGCGGCGTTGATGGCGAACAGGCCGCCGGCGATCAGGACGGCCGCCCAGGGCCAGGGACGGCGCAACTCGCGCCAGCCGCCGGGCTTCAGCACCAGCCAGAGCAGCACGCCCGGGGCGATGAACAGGGCGGAATATTTCGACAGCGTCGCCAGGCCCGCCGCCACGCCGGCGGCCAGCCACCAGGCGCCGCCTCGTGGGCCGTCGATTCGCGTCAGGCAGGCCAGCGTCAGGGCCCAGAACAGGATGTTCGGCGCGTCGGGAATGGCGAGGATGCCGCCGACGCCGATCAGCAGCGTGGCGTTGAACCAGACGGCCGCGCGCACCGCGGCGCGTTCGCCGGCGCCGATGCGGCCGGCGATGTCGAAGACCACCAGGCTGGCCAGGCCGGACGAGAGCGCCGGCAGCAGCCGCACGCCGAGCGGATTGTCGCCGGCGAGGCTCATGCCGGCGCGCACCCACCAGGCGATCATCGGCGGATGGTCGAAATAGCCGAACTGCAGACTGCCGGCCCACAGCCGGTAATAGGCCTCGTCCTCGCTGAGCGGGATGAACGCCGCGGCGCAGAGCCTGGCCAGCGTCACCGCGATGAGGAAGACGATCAGCGATCGCGGCGGCTTGGCCATGACGTGGGGCGCTGTAACCGCCTAGGCGGCGCTGACGGCGCGGGCGGGTGAGAGGCGTTTGACCGCGGCCGACAGGCGATGCCTGAGCCGCTGCCACTGGGCGATGCCTTCGGAGGTGACCCAGTTCATCTGCAGCACGCGCCGCGCGCCGATGAACCGCTTGTGGCCGTGCCAGGAGTTGTCGGCGCGCCGGAAGGCGACCAGGGCGCCGAAATCGGGCGGCGCCTCGGCGGCATAGTCTTCCAGGTCATGATCGTTCCTGAGCAGCCGCAAGCGGCCGCCGTCGGGCGCCCAGTCGTCGTTCAGATAGATCAGGATGGTGATGATCTTCGACTTGGAATCGGTGTGGATGTCGCCGTCCCGCTCGCCGCACATGCCGCGGACGGTGAAGGTCGTGGCCTTGTCGGCCAGGTCGATGTCGAACTTGGCTTCGATTGCGCGGCGGAAGGCCTCGCCCCTCAGGTTCTCGATCAGGTCGGCCAGCGCGCCCTTGACCTCGACGTCTTCGAGCGTGAAGGAGCCGGGCTTGGCGATCTTCGGATAGGCGGCCGCGATCGCCGGCCGCGTCTGCGGCCGCACGAAACGCTCCAGGATCAGATAATCGAAAGGATCGTGGTTCAAGGGCGTGGCGCTGAGCGCGTCGATATCGAGAAAATCCATTTCCGCTCCTTTCCGTCCCGCCCGTCGTATGTCCCCCATATCGTAACCCCGAATCCTTTGGCTATAGGCTGGCTTATGTGCGGCATCCGGAGCGTTCTGGCGAAATGACCCCGATGAGCTGTTGGTTCATGACCACGGGCGAGGCGGGATTCCGCAGCCAGGCGCGCGGCTTGGCGGAGCGGCTGGTCCTCGATCCGCGCGAACTCGTGGTCGGCCTGCGGTTTCCGTGGGACCGGCTACCGGTTGCGTTGACGCCCAATCCCTTCGCCCTGCTCGATCCGGCGCGCGAGCGGCCGGAACCGCCCTGGCCGGACCTTCTGATCAGCTGCGGCCGGCGCACGGCGGCGCTGTCCATGGCTATCCGGCGCGCCAGCGGCGGTCGCACCGCGACCGTTCACGTCCAGGATCCGCTGGTGCGGCCCGACAGCTTCGACCTGGTCATCGCCATGAAGCACGACGGGGTTTGCGGCCCGAACGTGATGAAGGTCGCCACCGCCCTGCATGGCGTCACGCCGTCCAGGCTAGCCGAGGCGGCCGATCTTTGGCGCGGCCGGCTTCGGTCCGTCGCCGAACCGCTGACCGGCGTGCTGATCGGCGGACCCACGAGCGGGCGCGCCTTCCCGACGGAAGGCCTGATCCAGGCGCTGGCGCGCCTGCGCCGCGAGGGCGGCGACAGGCTGGCCATCGCCCCATCGCGCCGCACGCCGGCGGCCCTGATCGCCGCCATCGAGGCCGCCTTCGCCGACGACGCCGGCGTCTTCATCTGGGACCGTATGAGCGACAATCCCTATCTGGGCGTGCTCGCCCTGGCCGATCGGCTGGTGGTCACCAGCGACAGTGTCTCGATGATCTCCGAAGCCCTGGCGACCGGCCATCCGGTCGATGTGTTCGGCCAGCCGCAGAACGGGCGCCACGCAAAATTCCTGCAAACCCTGATCGACGATGAGTTGATCGCGCCGTTTACCGGCGGCCCGGTTGCTGCCCGCGATCGGGGGCGGGTGGATGCGACAGACCTCGCCGCTCAGGCGGTGCGGCGATTGCTCGAGGCGCGCACACGCTCGGTCGCGTAGGCGAGTTGTTCGCGGTCTCGCCAGGCGTCGGTGACATAGTTGACGATGATCGACTTACGCACCCCGGCGATCGCGCGCGGCTCGAACCCGTGCCAGGTGTGGTCGCTGGGCACGAACATCAGCGCCTCGTTGCACAGGAAGGCCGGACGTTTGGCCCAGCGATCGGCGGCCGCATAGATGTCGGTGCCCAGATCCTCCTGACCCGGCTCCGCTAGATAGTAGAGCAAGGTCAGCCTCTTAACGCCCAGGTCCGTGTGCGGCCTGAGCCAGAACCCCGTAATGTCCTGGGCGAACTCGATGCGCAGATAGCAGCCATCCAGATCCGCGCCGGTGGCTTCGGCGATCATCAGGGCGGTGTCCGGGTCGTGAAAGGCCCGCGCAACCGCCGCGCAGACCGGCCGGCGCTCGATATTGTCCTTGTCGAAATAGGTCCGGCTGTCGTTGTGCAGTTCCCGCTCGCCCGAGACGCCGCCCAGATCGGGCGCCTTGACCGGCAGATCGAACAGCGCGTCGACGACGGTGTCGGGAAACAGGCCCTTCAGCGCCCAGTGACGATAGGGCGTTTCGGAAATCGTCGCCGCGGCTAGGCTGGCGCCGATCTGCGCCTTGATCGCCTCCACGTCGGCCTCGGCGCCGCGAACCTCGGAGTCTGCTAGGGCGGGCACTTGAGCAATCCTTTTCAAGCGGCGTTTCCGCCGACATTCGAGCTAGATGCCACAGTTCGCGCAAGGATGCGACCGGCCGCGCTGGGCGGGCGCGGCTCAGGTTCGTCGAAAAAGGGAAGGGTGTCGGCTGATCGGCGTCCACCGATCCAGGAGGGGCTGGGGGGGCTGTTCAGGATCCAAGACCCGCGGAACAACCAATCAGCCGACAGGGGCTTTATCGTCAGTCCATGCGGCGGCGCGGCGACCGGATTTAGGCCATTTCGCGGCTTCGCCCTGTGCTCGCCGCGCAACAGTTCGCCGGCTTCGCAAGCCCGACCGTCGATGACGGCTTCCCGGCGCGCCGCCGATCAGTCAGAAATATAAGCGAATTAAGCTTCGCAGGGTCCGAATGCGACCTTGTCGGGGTGTGTGGGGAGTTTCGTGGAAGGCTCTCGATAAAGGCGTCCGAGGACGCGTTTTCGGGCCGCGGAACAGGATCGAGCCGAACTTAAGGGCGACCCTCAGGGTCGCCCTTTTGCGTTTTTGGCCGCGATGGCCGTCATCTCACGCGGCCCGCGTCTCGCCGGCCTTGTCAAGGCCGAGCGCCGCCATCATCTCGGCGCGGCCGGGGCCGAGCGGTGGCGGGTAATAACCCGCATTGGCGCCGCGGCCGCGCGCCCAGTGGCCGACCACCTTCAGCATGTTCTCCGGCCGCCTCAGCCAGGCGCGCGGCGGGTCGACCATGTTGAATTCGCGCAAGGCCTCGCGCAGCAGGTCGACATCGGCGCGCACGGCGATGCTGACCCCGTCACCGATGAAGCTGCGCAGCACCCTTGCCCGCAACGGCGCGCGATAGGCTGGGTCGAGCGCATGGGCCGCGCGGCGGATCGCGGCGCGATCCTGCTCGCGCATGTCCTCGAAATAGGGCCGAAGCGCGGTGGCGATGCGGGCGTCGTAGAGCCGGGCCCGCAGCGCCGGGTCGGCGGTCTCGTCCAGCACGTCGCGCAGGATTTCCGATTCAACGGCGGCGAAGGAGCAGCCGCGGCCATAGAGGGGATTGGTGCGGATCAGGCTGTCGCCCAATGCGAAGAAGCCATGGATGGCGCGGCGCTCCTGGCTGACGAAGCGGCGCCAATGGCTCTTCAGGTCGCCCATGCCGAAGACGGGACTGATCGGCTCGGCCCCCGCCGGGTCCGTCCAGGCGGCGATGCCGGGGAACATGGCGCAGACCTGTTCGAATACCTCGGGCCTGAGGATCGCCTGGCGCAGCGCCGTCTCCACCTCGGGCACGGCGAGCGTGATCGAAAAGCAGCCATTGTCGCCGGGGAATCGCGCGTACTTGATATAGCCAAGGTCGCCGGTGCCGGTGGCCCGCGCCGGCTGCGGATCGGCGGCGGTGCGGCGATAATGGCGGGTGAAATAAAGGATGCCGCAGTCTTCCGAGTCTTCCGGGACGGCGCCGCCGGCGGCGATCAGTTGGTCCCTGGCCTCGGAAAGCCGGCCCTGGGCGTCGATTACCACGTCGGCGCGCCATTCGCGCGCTTCGCCCGCGTCATCGCCGCTGACGCCCACGACGCGCATCGCCGCGCCCGGTTCGGCCTGCACGATCAGCTCGCGCACGAAGACCTCGGAGGCGATGGCCACGCCGGGGAGGGCCTCGACATAGCGGCGGACGATGAATTCGAAGCTGGTGCGGCGACTGGTCAGGATGACCATGTCCTCGTCGCCGGCCTGCGGCGCGTAGGTCGCGCGCAGGGCCGTCGGCATCATGTCCGTAAAGCCGATTTCGCGGCATCCGGCCTCGCGCAGCTGGTCGAGCAGGGCCGGATGGCGGCGCTTGATGACATTGCGCATGCGGGCGAGGAAGCCGTGGCTGTGACGAAGTTGGCCGACGCCGCGCCTATGCCAGTCGTCGAAGGCCGCCTCGACGCCGCCGTCGGGCGGCGGCGGATCGCGTTCGAGGATCAGGATTTCCCGCTCGCCCGGCGCGAAGGCCAGGGCGGTGAACAGGCCCGCCATGCCGGCCCCGAGAACCAGCAGCTTTTCGCCCATCGGCCTAGCGCAGACTGGCGTTCAGCGCGGCGAGGGCCGCGGCGCCTGGGGTCAGCTCGGCATCGCCAAGCCTGTTCAGCGGGACATCGACCGTATCCAGGTGGTCGTGCAGGTCGCTTGGCGTCGGATCGACATAGAGCAGGCCGGTGACGATCTCGCCGGCCGCCGCCCGCTCCTGCAGATGGGCCAGCGCCTGGGCGCGGTCGCTCGGATCGTAGTGGGCGCTGAGCTTGCGCAGCGCCAGGATCGAGCCGTCGTGCTGGGTGACCATTTCGACCGTGCCCGGCGCGTGGTCGATCTCGATCGGCGCGCGCGGGGCGATGACGTCCAGCCGGTTCATGGCGATGTTGTGCTCGCGCACATAGTCGAAGCTCTTGGTCGAGCCGAGATGGTTGTTGAACTGCACGCAAGGGCTGATGCAATCGATGAAGGCCGCGCCTTTGTGGCTGAGCGCCGCCTTGATCAGCGGCGTCAGCTGCGCCTTGTCGCCGGAGAAGCTGCGCGCCACGAAGGTCGCGCCAAGCTGCAGCGCCAACGAGACCAGATCGATGGCGGAATCGTGGTTGACCACGCCGCGCTTGCTCTTCGAGCCGGCGTCGGAGGTGGCGGAGAACTGGCCCTTGGTCAGGCCGTAGACCCCGTTGTTCTCGACGATATAGACCATGTTGACGCCGCGCCGGATGGCGTGGGCGAACTGGCCAAGGCCGATCGAGGCGGAGTCGCCATCGCCGGAAACGCCGAGATAGATCAGGTCCTTGTTGGCCAGGTTGGCGCCGGTCAGCACCGACGGCATGCGGCCGTGCACGGTGTTGAAGCCGTGCGCATTGCCGACGAAATAGTCCGGCGTCTTTGACGAGCAGCCGATGCCGGAGAGCTTGGCGATGCGGTGCGGCGGCAGGGCCAGCTCGTAGCAGGCCTGGATGATCGAGGCGCTGATCGAATCGTGGCCGCAGCCGGCGCACAGGGTCGAGACCGAGCCCTCATAGTCGCGGCGGGTGAAGCCGAGCGCATTCTCGGCCAGGCCCGGGTGATGCAGGCGCGGCTTGGTGATGTAGGTCATTCGGCGGCCTCGATGAGCGAACGGGCGGTCATCCT
Source organism: Caulobacteraceae bacterium (assembly GCA_965277425.1). Taxonomy (GTDB): domain Bacteria; phylum Pseudomonadota; class Alphaproteobacteria; order Caulobacterales; family Caulobacteraceae; genus Poindextera. The sequence goes on along the minus strand of CBDICR010000005.1, from coordinate 200,896 downwards.
GGCTGCGATCTCGCCGGCGATGAAACGGGCGGTGATCGGCGTGCCGTCATAGTGGTTGACGGCAATGAGTTTAGCAGGGTCCACACCGCCCTCGTTCATGATCAGGGTGCGCAGCTGGCCGTCGCGGTTCTGCTCGACCACGAACACCTGCTCGTGGGTGGCGATGAAATCGAACACCGCGTCGGCGAAGGGAAAGCCGCGCAGGCGCAGCGCATCGACGTGGCGGCCCTGCGCCTCCAGCGTCTCCAGCGCCTCGTTCATGGCCGGCGCGGTCGAGCCGAAATAGATCACGCCGGTCTTGGCGGCGCGCCGCGCGTCGCGGCGGATCGGCGCGGGGATCAGGGCCTTGGCGGTCTCGAACTTGCGCAGCAGACGCTGCATGTTGTCGACATAGACCGATCCCTCCTCGCTGTAGCGGGCGTAAGGGTTGCGCGAGGTGCCGCGGGTGAAATAGCCGCCGCGCTCGGGGTGGGTGCCGGGATAGGTGCGATAGGGGATGCCGTCGCCGTCGACATCGAGATAGCGGCCGAAATCCTTGCCGGCCTCGAGCTCGTCGAAGCTCATCACCTTGCCGCGGTCGATGCGGCGGTTGTCGTCCCACTTGAAGGGCTCGGTCAGCCATTCGTTCATGCCGATGTCGAGGTCGAGCATGACGAAGACGGTGGTCTGCAGCCGGTCGGCCAGGTCGAAGGCCAGCGCCCCCATCTCGAAACACTCGCCCGGATCGGCCGGAAACAGCAGTGGGTGCTTGGTGTCGCCGTGGGAGGCGTAGGCGGCGGCCAATATGTCGGCCTGCTGGGTGCGCGTCGGCATGCCGGTGGAGGGCCCGCCGCGCTGCACGTCGAAGATCACAGCCGGAATCTCGGCGAAATAGCTTAAGCCCACGAACTCGGTCATCAGCGATATGCCGGGGCCCGAGGTGCAGGTGAAGGCGCGCGCGCCGTTCCATCCCGCCCCGACCACGATGCCGATGGAGGCGATCTCGTCCTCGGCCTGGACGATGGCGTAGCGCGCCTTGCCGCTTTCCGGATCGACCCGGTACTGCTCGCAATAGGCGGTGAAGGCCTCGGCCAGCGAGGTCGAGGGGGTGATCGGATACCAGGCGCAGACCGTGGCGCCGCCATAGACGGCGCCGAGCGCGGCGGCGTTGTTGCCCTCGACGAAGATGCGGTCGCCCACCTTGTCGGACGGCTTCACCTTCAGGCCTAGCGGCCCGATATGCTCGACCACGTAATCACGGCCCATGTGCAGGGCCGCGATGTTCGGCGCGATCAGCCGGTCCTTGCCCTTGAACTGTTCGCCGACCAGCTGCTCCATGACGGCAAGGTCGATATCGAGCAGGGCGGCCAGCGCGCCGACATAGATGATGTTCTTGAACAGCTGCCGCTGTCTGGGATCGGTATAGGCGGCGTTGCAGATGGCGGTCAGCGGCACGCCGACCACGCGGATGTCGTCGCGGAACTTGTCTTGCGGCAGGGGCTTGGTGGAATCGTAGACCAGATAGCCGCCGGGCTCGATCTCGGCCAGGTCCCTGTCCCAGGTCTGCGGGTTCATCGCCACCATCAGGTCGACGCCGCCGCGCCGGCCCATATGCCCGGCCTCGGAGACCCGCACCTCGAACCAGGTGGGCAACCCTTGAATGTTGGAGGGGAAGATGTTGCGCGCCGCCACCGGCACGCCCATGCGCAGGATCGCCTTGGCGAACATCCCATTGGCGCTGGCCGAGCCGGACCCGTTCACATTGGCGAACTTGACGACGAAGTCGTTGGTGCGGGTCAGGGTTTCGATGATGGGGGTCAGGGCGTTCATCTCAAAGTCCGCTCATTCCGCCGCGATCTTGTGCGCGGGAGCGGGTCCTTCCGCATTGGTCATGTCGAGCAGGAACTTCTGCATGTCCCAGGCGCCGGTCGGGCACCGCTCGGCGCAGAGGCCACAGTGCAGGCAGACATCCTCGTCCTTGACCATGATGCGGCTCGTCTTCAGCGGATCCGAAACATAGAGATCCTGCGTCAGATTCAATGCCGGCGCGTTAAGCCGCGTGCGCAGATCGGCTTCGTCGCCGTTCGCGGTGAAGGTGATGCAGTCCATTGGGCAGATGTCGACGCAGGCGTCGCACTCGATGCACAGGGGCTCGGCGAACACCGTCTCGATGTCGCAGTTCAGGCAGCGTTCGGCCTCGCGATAGCCCAGCGCCTGGTCGAAACCGAGTTCGACCTCCAGCCGCACATTGCCCAAGGCCTCGGCCTTGTCGCGCAACGGCACCCGGTAGCGCTGGTCGTTGACGATGTCGTTGTCGTAGCTCCATTCGTGGATGCCCATCTTCTGGCTGACTAGGGTGACGCCCGGGGCCAGGCGCTCGCGCACATCCTCGCCCTGGCAGACCTTGTCGATGGAGATGGCCGCGTCGTGGCCGTGGGCGACGGCCCAGATGATGTTCTTGGGCCCGAAGGCCGCGTCGCCGCCGAAGAAGACGTTCGGCAGGCTCGAACCCATGGTGACCGGATCGACCTTGGGCATGTCCCATTCGTCGAACTCGAGGCCGACATCGCGCTCGATCCAGGGGAAGGAATTCTCCTGGCCCACGGCCACCAGCACGTCGTCGCATTCGATCAGCTGGTCCGGCTCGCCGGTCGCGACCAGCCGGCGGCGGCCCCTGTCGTCGTATTCGGCGGCGACCTTTTCGAAGATCACGCCGGTCAGCTTGCCGTTGTCGTGGACGAATGACTTGGGAGTGAGGAAGTTGAGGATCGGAATGTCCTCGTGCATGGCGTCCTCCTTCTCCCAGGGAGAGGCCTTCATCTCCTCGAAGCCGGAGCGCACGATCACCTTGACCTCTTCGCCGCCGAGGCGGCGCGAGGTGCGGCAGCAATCCATGGCGGTGTTGCCGCCGCCGAGCACGATGACCCGCCTGCCGATCCTTTCGATATGGCCGAACGAGACCGAGGACAGCCAGTCGATGCCGATGTGGATGTTGGCGGCGGCCTCGGCGCGGCCTGGCACGTCCAGGTCGCGGCCGCGCGGGGCGCCGGAGCCGACGAAGATGGCGTCGTAGCCTTGCGTGAGCAGGCTCTTCAGGCTGTCGATCCGCTGGCCCATGCGCATGTCGATGCCCAGGCCGGTAATGTAGCCGACCTCCTCGTCGATCACCGATTCCGGCAGGCGAAAGCGCGGGATCTGGCTGCGGATCATGCCGCCCGGCTTTAAGTCGGCGTCGAAGATGGTGACCTCGTAGCCGAGCGGGGCCAGGTCGCGGGCCACGGTCAGGGTGGCGGGACCGGCGCCGATGCAGGCGATGCGCTTGCCGTTCTTGGCGGCGGGCGCGGTGGGCAGCCGGCCGGTGATGTCGTCCTTATTATCGGCGGCGACGCGCTTCAGACGGCAGATGGCCACCGGCTCGTCCTCGACCCGGCCGCGCCGGCAGGCCGGTTCGCACGGCCGGTCGCAGGTCCGCCCCAGGATGCCGGGAAAGACGTTGGACTTCCAATTGACCATGTAGGCGTCGGAATAGCGCCCATCGGCGATCAGCCGGATATATTCCGGCACCGGGGTGTGCGCGGGACAGGCCCACTGGCAATCGACGACCTTATGGAAGTAATCCGGCCCGTCGGTATTCGTACGCTGCAAAGCGGCTTCCTCTGGCGACGCTCTACTCCCGGGGATCGGCGGGCCGGGCGCTCACGCTGCGGAACGACCGGACCTGCACGCCCCGACGCGGCGTCCAAAGCCCATGGTAACGCCGTCGTGAAGCGATAGCCAATATGCATTCTGATTGTTGATCACCCTGCGGGTTTTCGTGCGGCGTTACGCGTCGGATTCGATCCGGCCTGTTTTCCCAGACGGTCAAGTCTTCGTGAGAACGGCGCCATTCGCCGCGAACGGTGTTGTTAGATGTTAGAATGCGAGCCAAGGTGAAATGGCTAATACTCCGTTAAGCACGGCGACGAGGAGACTATAGGCGATGGATCAAGTCATTGATTTTGACCAAGTCCCCGGTTCAATCTCGGGTTTCGCCGCCTTTGAATCGACGACGGTCGAGTCCTGGGGCGCGGAGGCCGAGAACGCCGCCTTCTATCAGGAAATCGCCGAACGCCGGGCGCAGCTGGAATGCGCCGAGACCTTGAGGCGCGTGCGGGCGCTTTAAGAGGCGCGTCTCGCCGGGCGAATCGCGCATGATCGGCTGACCGATCGATCGCTTGAGTTCGTCTTGGCCATTCAACCCATCTCTCTTCGCCTCTATGCGCGGGACTTCGATCGATTCGCCGCCGAGTTCGGCCGGTCGTTCGAGCGCTATGGCTTCGCCGTCGTCGCCGACCATGGCCTCGACCCCGCCTTGATCGCGGCCGCTCAGGACGCCGCCAGGGCCTTCTTCGCCCTGTCCGATGCGGCCAAGCGGCGCTATCTGATTTCGGGCGGCGCCGGTCAGCGCGGCTATACGCCGTTCGGGATCGAGACCGCCAAGGGCGGGCGGCACGCCGATCTGAAGGAATTCTGGCACGTCGGCCGCGGCGATAATGTCTGGCCGGCCGAGATCGCCGGCTTTCAGGCTTCCGTCGGCGGCCTCTATGCCGCCCTGGACGGCCTCGGCCAGCGTCTGCTCGCGGCCATCGCCGGCTATCTCGCTCTGCCGCGCGAGCATTTCACCGGCGCGGTCGCCGACGGCGAATCGATCCTGCGCCTTTTGCACTATCCGCCGACGCTCGGATCAGGCCCCGCGTTGCGCGCCGGGGCCCACGAGGACATCAACGCCATCACGCTTTTGCTCGGCGCCGAGGAGGCCGGCCTTGAACTGCTCGACCGCGATGGCCGATGGTTGGCGATCGACCCGCCGCCGGGCTCGGTGGTGGTCAATATCGGCGACATGCTGCAGCGTCTGACCAACCACCGCCTGCCCTCGACCACCCATCGCGTGGTCAATCCGACCCCGGAGCGCGCCGGTGTGGCGCGCTACTCCATGCCCTTCTTCCTGCATTTCGCGCCCGACTACCTGATCTCGACCCTGCCCGGCTGCGTCGGCGATGCGGCGCCGGATCGCTATCTGCAACCGGTCACGGCGCGCGCCTATCTGGCCGAACGGCTTGAGGAGATCGGCCTCGCCTGAACAATCGCATCATTTTTTGAAATCCGATGCCTGTGGCCATCGTCGCGCGCGTTTGTCACCGCGCATATCCATCATCTTGTCTTTGCGGGAGACCAGATCGTGCAGGATCAGGTTCTGAAGCTGTTATCGGCGAGAAAGGGCCACTTTCTCCTCGAGTCTGGGCATCACGGCGACCTGTGGCTCGATCTCCAATCGCTCTGTCTGCATCCCCGACGTGTGCAAGGCCTCGTCGCCGAACTTGCCGAGCCGTTGTTGAAGCTGGATGTGGATGCGATCTGCGGGCCGCTTGTCGAGGGGGCCTTCGTGGGGCTGATGACGGCGCTGCGGCTGGATGTTCAGTTTACCTATTCCGAGCGCTTTGCGCAGCCGGCGGAAGGCGGCCTGTTCCCGGCTGGATACAGGATTCCCGCGCCCCTTCGCGAGCGACTTCGCGGCAAGCGCGTGGCCATCGTCAATGACGTCATCAACGCCGGGTCCGCCATGCGGGGAACATTCGCCGATCTGCAGGATTGCGGGGCGGTTGTGGTGAATATCAGCGCTTTGCTCGTTCTGGGCGGGGCCGCAGCCGCCTTCACCTCCAGCAAGGGCGTTCCGCTTCACAACGTCGCAACCTTGCCCAATACGCTCTGGACTCCCTCGGATTGCCCGCTTTGCGCCTCAGGAGTCGCCTTGGAGGACATCGCGGCCTTCGCGACCACCCTTCCGGCGCGTGACGCATCTGATTGACGGCCTCACCGGAACGCGCCCCTTGACCTTCCGCCGGGGCAGTCGCCGAGTGTCGGGAAAACGCCAATGGAGGACGCCATGACCCCGGACGATCTGATGTTCAAACCCGGCCTGATGCAGGGCCAACGCATCCTGGTCACCGGCGGCGGCACCGGCCTCGGCAAGGTGATGGCCGAGGCCTTCCTGATCCTGGGCGCGGAGGTCTATATCTGGGGGCGGCGCGGCGGGGTGCTGCAGGCGGCGGCCGACGAACTGATGGCCGCCCACGGCGGCAAGGTGGTCGCCCAGGCCTGCGACATCCGCGTTCCCGAAGCCATCAACGAGACCCTCGACCATATCTGGTCCGACGGCGGCGCGCTCACCGGCCTGGTCAACAACGCCGCCGGCAATTTCATCAGCCGCACGGAGGACTTAAGCCCGCGCGGCTTCGACGCCATCACCAACATCGTTTTCCGCGGCTCCTTCTTCGTGACGCTCGATTGCGGCAAGCGCTGGATCGCCGAGAAGAAGCCGGGCTCGGTGGTCTCCATCCTGACCACCTGGGTCTGGAACGGCGGGCCCTATACCGTGCCCTCGGCCATGTCGAAGGCCGGCCTGCACATCATGACCCAGTCGCTGGCGGTGGAATGGGGCGACAAGAACATCCGCCTGAACGCCATCGCGCCGGGACCCTTTCCCACCGAAGGCGCCTGGGCGCGGCTGAACCCCGGCGACCGGCGCGAGACCTCGAGCAGCAACACCAATCCCATGGGCCGGGTGGGCAAGATGCCCGAGCTCTGCAATCTCGCCGTCCTGCTGCTCGGGCCGGGCGCGGAATACGTCAACGGCCAGACCATCGCCATCGACGGCGCGGCGCACCAGGCCGGCGGCGGCGGGTTCGCCGGCCTGCGCAACTGGTCCGATCAGCAATGGGAGGCGGCGCGGACCTCCATCCGCGGCGCCAACGAGAAGGATCGCGCCCAGCGTACGGTTTGAGGGGTGGAACTTCGTCGTGGCGTGCGCGTAACCTCCCCAACGCCCATGGCCGACAGTCCCCGCCTAAGCCTGCACATTCCCGAGCCGACGCGGCGCCCTGGCGAGCCGCCGGATTTCAGCGGCCTGCGCCCGTCGCCTCCCGGCAACGTCGATCGGCCCGATGTGGGCGTCGAGGCGAGCGCCATCCGCGATCTGGCCTATGGGCTGATCCGGGTGCTGGACGACGCCGCCCAGGCCAGGGGCGCGTGGGATCCGCATCTGGACGCCGACACGATGCGGTCCGGCCTGCGCACCATGATGACGACCCGCGCCCTCGACGACCGCATGTATCGCGCCCAGCGCCAGGGCAAGATCACCTTCTACGCCAAGTCCGCCGGCGAGGAGGCGATCGCCGCCGGCCAGGCCCTGGCGCTGCGGCCCGACGACATGGGCTTTCCCACCTATCGCCAACAGGGCCTGTTGATCGCGCGCGGCTATCCGGTCGCGGCCATGGCGCACCAGGTCTATTCCGACCGCAGCGACCCCATGCAGGGCCGACAGCTGCCCTGCCTCTACTCCAGCCGCGCGCACGGCTTTTTCACCATCTCCGGCAATCTCGGCACCCAGTTCAGCCAGGCGGTGGGCTGGGCCATGGCCTCGGCGCTGAAGGGCGACGACAGGATCGCCGCGGCCTGGATCGGCGACGGGGCGACGGCGGAGGCGGACTTCTACCAGGCGCTCACCTTCGCTTCGGTCTATCGCGCGCCGGTGATCCTCAACATCGTCAATAACCAGTGGGCGATCTCGTCCTTTCAAGGCCTGGCCGGCGGCGAGGAGACCACCTTCGCGGCCAGGGCCATCGGCCACGGCCTGCCGGCCCTGCGCGTCGACGGCAACGATTTCCTGGCCGTCTACGCGGTGACGGCCTGGGCGGCGGCGCGGGCGCGGGCCAATCTGGGCGCGACGGTGATCGAGCACTTCACCTACCGCGCCGAGAGCCATTCGACCAGCGACGACCCCAGCCGTTACCGGCCCGTCGATGAGGCCAAGTCCTGGCCGCTGGGCGATCCGATTCTCAGGTTGAAGACCCACCTGATTGCGCTCGGCGAATGGTCGGAGGACCAGCACACGGCCCTGGCGGCGGAGCTGGATGCGCTGGTGCGTCAGGCTCAGCGCGACGCCGAGGCCGCCGGCCCGCTCGCCCAGGCCGATCCGGCGGTGAAGGCCCAGGCGATGTTCGGCGATGTTTACGCCGAGACGCCCTGGCATCTGCGCGAACAGGCCAAGACGCTGGGCGGCGGCTGAACATGGCGTCGATGACCATGATCCAGGCGCTGAACTCGGCCATGGACGTCATGTTGGGCCGCGACCCGGACGTGCTCGTCTTCGGCGAGGACGTCGGCTATTTCGGCGGGGTTTTCCGCGCCACCGAGGGCCTGCAGAAAAAATATGGCGTCACCCGCTGCTTCGACACCCCGATCGGCGAGGCGGGCATCGTCGGAGTGGCGGTCGGCATGGGCGCCTATGGCCTGCGGCCCGTGGTCGAGATCCAGTTCGCCGACTACATCTATCCGGCCTATGACCAGATCGTCTCGGAAGCCGCGCGGCTGCGCTATCGCTCGGCGGGCGACTTCATCGCCCCGGTGACCATCCGCGCGCCTTACGGCGGCGGCATCTTCGGCGGCCAGACCCACAGCCAGAGCCCCGAGGCCCTGTTCACCCATGTCGCCGGCCTGGTGACGGTGATCCCGTCCAATCCGTATGACGCCAAGGGCCTTTTGATCAGCGCCATCGAATCCGACGACCCGGTCATCTTCCTGGAGCCGAAACGCCTCTATAACGGCCCCTTCGACGGCCACCACGAGCGGCCGGTGAAGTCCTGGGCCGGCCATCCGGCCAGCGAGACGCCGACGGACCACTACACCGTCCGACTGGGCTCGGCGGCGGTGGCGCGGCCGGGCGCCGCCGTCACCGTGCTTACCTACGGCTCGATGGTGCATGTGGCGCTGTCCGCCGCCGAAGACAGCGGGATCGACGCCGAGGTCATCGACCTGCGCACCCTGGTTCCGCTGGATATCGAGACCATCGTCGCCTCGGTGGAAAAGACCGGGCGCTGCGTCATCGTGCACGAGGCGACCCGTACCTCCGGCTATGGCGCGGAGCTGTCGGCCCTGGTGCAAGAGCATTGCTTCTATCACCTCGAGGCGCCGATCGAACGGGTGGCGGGGTGGGATACGCCCTATCCGCACGCCTTCGAGTGGGACTATTTTCCGGGCCCGGCCCGGGTCGTCGCCGCCATGCGGCGCGTGCTGGAGGCCTGAGCGTGGCGCGCTACGTCTTTCGTCTGCCCGATGTCGGCGAGGGCATCGCCGAGGCGGAGGTCGTCGAGTGGCATGTGGCCGTCGGCGACCTGGTCGCCGAGGAAGATGCGCTGGTCGATGTGATGACCGACAAGGCGACGGTCGAGCTGACCTCGCCGGTGGCCGGCGTGGTGACGTCCCGCGCCGGCGAGGAGGGCGAAACCGTCGCGGTGGGCGCCGATCTGGTGGTGTTCGAGACCGACGCGGCGGCGCCGGCGAGTGAACCGGCCGGTCCCGCGCCCGAAGCTGCGGCTGCAGCGCCCCCGCTGATGCAGCCCGAGCCGACCGCGGCGGCCAAGCCGCTCGCCTCTCCCGCGACACGACGGCGCGCAAAGGACATGGGCGTCGATCTGGCCGCCGTCAAAGGCAGCGGTCCGGACGGCCGCGTCGTCGACGCCGATCTTGGCCAATCGCCGCCGCCGCTCGCGCGCGCCCCGCTGGCCAAGCGCGAAGGCGTCGAGGACGTCAAGGTCGTCGGCCTGCGCCGCCGCATCGCCGAGCGGCTTTCAGAGTCGAAGCGCCGCATCCCGCACTTCGCCTATGTCGAGGAGATCGACGTCACCGAGCTTGAGGCCCTGCGCGCCCACCTGAACGCCACGCGCGCCGAGGGCCGCCCGAGCCTCAGCCTGCCGCCATTCCTGATCCAGGCCCTGGTCCAGGCCCTGCCCGACTTCCCGCAGATCAACGCCCTCTTCGACGACGAGGCCGGCGTCGTGCATCGCCACGCCGCCGTTCATGCCGGCGTGGCGGTCCAGACCAGGGACGGCCTCATCGTGCCGGTGGTCCGCAACGCCGAGGCCCGCGACCTCTGGGACCTCTCCAGCGAGATCGCCCGTCTGGCCGCCGCCGTCCGCGCCGGCAAGGCGGCGCGCGAAGAGCTGACCGGCTCGACCATCACCGTGACCAGTCTGGGCGCCCTCGGCGGCATCGCCACCACCCCGATCATCAACGCCCCGGAAGTCGCCATCATCGGCCCCAACCGCATCGTCGAGCGCCCCGTCGTCCGCGACGGCCAGATCGCCGTGCGCAAGATGATGAACCTGTCCTCCTCCTTCGACCACCGCGTCGTCGACGGCTACGACGCGGCCGCCTTCATCCAGGCCGTGAAGGTGAAGCTGGAGCACCCGGCCCTGCTGTTCATGCCCCAATGAACCCTCTCCCCCGCTCTTCGCGGGGGAGAGGGTAGGGTGGGGGCCGCGCCGCCGCCGCTGATTCAACGGAAAAGTCCGCGCAAAGTCCCCTCACCCTGCCCTCTCCCCGAAGTCGGGGAGAGGGTCTATGGATACAAGGATAGGGACGAAGGACGCCGCCGATGGCCTATGCCGAGATCACCTATCGCGTCACAGACGGCGTCGCGGTCGTCACGCTGAACCGGCCGGACAAGCTGAACGCCTGGACCGGCGTCATGGAGGGCGAGGTGCGCGCCGCCATGCGGGCGGCGAGCGACGATGAGGCCGTGCGGGTGATCGTGCTCACCGGCGCCGGCCGCGGCTTCTGCGCCGGGGCGGACATGCAGACCTTGCAGGACATCCAGTCCGATAGCCGCGCGCCGGCCCGCAGCGCCGGGCCTTTCGATCCGAACGCGCGCGACGACTTTTCCAAGACCTATTCCTATTTCCCGGCTGTTCCGAAGCCGATCATCGCCGCCGTCAACGGCGCCTGCGCGGGCCTGGGCCTGGTCATCGCCCTCTATGCCGACATGCGCTTCGCCTCGGATGCGGCGGTCTTCACCACCGCCTTTTCCCGCCGCGGGCTGATCGCCGAGCATGGGGTGAGCTGGCTGTTGCCGCGCCTGGTCGGCATGGCCAATGCGGCGGACCTGCTGTTTTCCGCCCGCCGCGTTCTCGCGCCAGAGGCGCGCCAGATCGGTCTGGTCAATCGCGTCTTCGCCCACGCCGCCTTCGAGGACGAGGTGATGGCCTACGCGACCATGCTGGCCAGGGAGGTCTCGCCGCGCTCGCTGCGCGAGATCAAACGCGAGATCTGGAACGCCCAGTTCCAAGGCCTCGGCGAGGCGATCGACGCCGCCAACGGCGACATGGCCGGCAGTTTCGTCTCCGAGGACTTCAAGGAGGGCGTCGCCCACTATCTGGAAAAACGCGCGCCCGCCTTCACCGGCCGCTAGCCTCTAAAGGACCTGACATGAACGCTCTTGTTGTCGACGGCGAACTTTGGACCAGTTCCGGCGAAGCCTTGCTCGGCGAGGCCATCGCTCTTCGCCGCGCCATCCATGCCGAGCCGGAGATCGGCCTCGATTGCCCGAAGACCACCGCCAAGATCAAGCGCGCCCTGGAGGGCCTGCCCCTGGAGCTGCGCGAGGGTCCGTCGACCACGGGCCTGATCGCCATCCTGCGCGGCTCCGGCAATGGCCGCACCCTTCTGCTGCGCGGCGATATGGACGCCCTGCCGCTGCATGAAGACACCGGCCTCGACTTCCATTCCCAGACCGCCGGCGCCATGCACGCCTGCGGTCATGACACCCATGTCGCCATGCTGGCCGGCGCCGCCCATGCGCTCTGCGCCGAGCGCGAGCGTCTGAACGGCACGGTGGTCTTCATGTTCCAGCCCGGCGAGGAGGGCTATCACGGCGCCCGCTTCATGATGGAGGACGGCCTGCTCGACGATCCGGCCCCGGACGCGGCCTTCGCCCTGCATATCTCGCCCAACATGCCGGCGGGCGTCTTCGCCAGCCGCACCGGCCCGCTGTTGGCCTCCGCAGACGAATTCGAGGTCAAGATCATCGGCAAGGGCGGCCACGGCGCCATGCCGCACGAGACCATCGACCCGGTGCCGATCGCCTGCGAGATCGTGCTGGCCCTGCAGACCCTGGTCAGCCGCAAGGTCGCGCCGAACGAGTCGGCGGTGCTCACCGTCGGCAAGATCGTCAGCGGCACCACCGACAACGTCATTCCCGAGACCGCGACCCTGCTTGGCACCATACGCACCCTGGACGAACGCATCCGCACGCTGATGCACGAGGGCGTGGCGCGGGTGGCGACCCACGTGGCGCTGGCGCACGGCGCCACGGCCGAGGTCGAGGTCACCTCCGGCTTCCCGGTCACGGTCTGCGACGGCCGCATCGTCGAGCTGGCTCAGCGCACCGCCCAGGCCCTGTTCGGCGACGGCGGCTGGCGCACCATGCCGACGCCGATGATGGGCGCCGAGGACTTCGCCTATGTGCTGCAGAAGCTGCCCGGCGCCATGGCCTTCATCGGCGCGGTTCCGGAAGGCGGCGACTATCACAGCTGCTGCGGCCTGCACTCCAACCGCATGGTGCTGGACGAAAACGTCATGGCCCGGGGCGTGGCCATGCACTGCGCCATGGCCCAGGCCTTCCTGAACGGCGAGGCGGTGGTTTAGGGCGTTCGCCGTCAGGGCTGGCATGTTTCAGGCGCTACGACCCCATCCGGCCTCGCGCCTTGCGCCGGCGATCACGGTTGAAGCGGTGGCCGCGCGCCAGCATCCGGGCGGGCTGCGACTGACCTATGCTGTCAGCGGGGAGATCGGGGCGCTCCATCTGCCGCCCGCCGGCCCCCTCGCCCGCACGGACGAGCTTTGGCGGCGGACCTGTTTCGAGGCCTTTGTCAGCCCCGGGCCGGACGACGCCTATGTCGAGTTCAATTTCGCGCCGTCTCGGCAGTGGGCGGCCTATCGCTTCGATTTCTATCGGTCGGGAATGCGGGCGGCGGACGACATCGCGCCTCCGGACATCGAGGCGAAGAGGACCGGGGAACGATTTGAACTGGGCGTGAGGCTGAGACTGCCCGACTGGCCGGCCGATCAAGCCTGGCGCCTCGGCCTCTCGGCGGTCATCGAGGACACGAACGGCGCGAAATCCTATTGGGCCTTGGCGCATGCGCCCGAAAGGCCCGATTTTCATCATCTTGCTGGGTTTGTGTTGGAGCTGCGGACTGAAACTCGAATTCGGTAGACGATTCCCGGGAATCCTTCTCCCGCAAGGGGAGAAGGGGCGTGTGAGAGAACTTCGATGCAGCTTCGACCGATACCTTTGGAGAGATTCGAGATGAAATTCGGCATCGATCGGCTGCTCCACGACCCTAGCCTGCGCGCTCCGCTCCAAGGCAAGCGCGTGGCCCTGCTCGCCCACCCGGCTTCGCTGACTAAGGACCTGACCCACAGCCTCGACGCCCTGGCCGCCTGCGACGGGATCAACCTCACCGCGGCGCTCGGGCCGCAGCACGGCCTGCGCGGCGACAAGCAGGACAATATGGTCGAGACGGCCGACTTCCACGATCCGATCAACGGCGTGCCGGTGTTCAGCCTCTATGGCGAGGTTCGCCGGCCGACGCAGGCGATGCTCGAGACCTTCGATGTCCTCTTGGTCGATCTGCAGGACCTGGGCTGCCGGATCTATACCTTCATCACCACGCTTCGCTATGTGTTGGAAGCGGCGGCGGCCCATGGCAAGGCGGTCTGGGTGCTGGATCGCCCCAACCCGGTCGGCCGGCCGGTCGAGGGCCTGACGTTGCGGCCCGGCTGGGAGAGTTTCGTCGGCGCCGGGCCCTTGCCGATGCGCCATGGGCTGACCCTCGGCGAGGTGGGCGCGTGGTTCGTCGCGACGCTGGGGCTCGATCTCGACTATCGCGTCGTCGAGATGGAAGGCTGGCGGCCGGACCTGGGGCCCGGCTTCGGCTGGCCGCTGGGCGAGCGGCCTTGGATCAATCCCAGCCCGAATGCGCCGAACCTGTGGATGGCGCGCGCCTATGCCGGAACGGTGATGCTCGAGGGCGCGAGCTTGTCCGAAGGCCGCGGCACGACCCGGCCGCTGGAGCTGTTCGGTGCGCCGGACATCGACGCGCGCGCGGTCATCGAGACCATGCGGGCCCTGGCGCCCGAATGGCTGGGCGGCTGCGTCCTGCGCGACTGCTGGTTCGAGCCGACCTTCCACAAGCATGTCGGCCAGCTTTGCAACGGCGTGCAGATCGTCACCGAAGGCCCTGCCTACGATCACCAGGCGTTTCGCCCCTGGCGCGTCCAGGCGCTGGCGTTCAAGGCGATCCGCCAGCTCTACCCCGCCTATCCGCTCTGGCGCGATTTCGCCTACGAATATGAGCACGACAAGCTGGCCATCGACGTGATCAACGGCGGTCCGGGCCTGCGCGAATGGGTCGATGACGCCGGAGCCGCGCCGGCCGATCTGGACGCCCTGACCACGCCCGACGAGGACGCCTGGCTGGCCGAGCGCCGGGCCTATCTGCGCTACTGAGGCCGGCGCGCCGGTTTCATCCTTGCGAAACCTTGCGCCGGCATGGTTGGCCCGACAGGTTTCGGGGGGTCCGACGCATGCCGTTGTCGTCACTGTTTACGCGCCGGCCCGATCCGTCGGACGCCTCCGCCTATGCCCAGCCGCAGATGGCTTCGACCGGGTCCGCGGGCCTGACCGACCTCGTCCTGGCCGCCGGCGGTGTCGCCGACCCCGGGCTCACGCGCTGGGTCGGCTATGGGCTCGCCCTGGCCAGCCTGGCGCTCGCCGTCTACGACATGATCCAGCCGAGCGTCATGGCGGCGGCCTTCCTGCTGACCGTACCGCTCGCGGTTCTGGCCCTGGTCATCGGCTCGCCGGCCAGTTTCGAGGTTCGCTCTAGGCGCGTGGCGGGACGCCGCGCGATCAACGGCCTGATCGGACTGCCGTTCGTGGCCATGATCTTCCCCAACACCTTTCATGCGCAGATCGAGCCGTTGGCTCCCTTGGTCCCGGCGGCGCTGGCCGCGGTCGTGATCGCGCCGCTGGCCTGGCTGGCCCGAGGCCGTCCCGGCGTGGCCTCGCCCTGGACGCTCTTCCTGTTCCTGACGGGATGCGCGGCGGCCTATGGCTATGGCGCGGTCGCCCTGGTCGATATCCAGTTCGACACCTCGCCGGGGACGGCCATTTCCGCAACCGTGCTCGGCAAGTACGCCTATCACGGGCGGTCGCAGTCCTATCACCTCAACCTGGCGCCCTGGGGTCCGCGAACCCAGCCCAATTCGGTGGAGGTCTCCGCCTCGACCTATCAGGCGCTGAATGCCGGGGATACGGCCTGCCTGGTTCTGCACCCGGGGGTGGTGAACCTGCCCTGGTTCACGGCCGGCGTCTGTGCGCAACCGATGGCGGCGTCCTGAACCGTCGATAGGCCTCGGGCGCCGGCCAACCGCCTCGAAGATCAGGCCGCCAAGACCTCAAACCAGATTGCGTCCGATCCGACTTCTGGCGCTTCGTTCGAAAACCACGCGATCGCCTCGCCTGGCGGTCAGGCTTTCGGTGAGCTGGAAATCTTCCGCCGTCGATCTGAGCTCACAAGCCGCCTCCACCGTGCAGTCCCACGCGCCGCGTTTCCAGCTGGACGAGGCCCGATGCGTCCAGACGCTGCTGTTTGGATCGCCTTGGTGGATTTCGCTGACCTCCGCCCGGCCGCGGGCAAGCGTCGCGCCGGTCGCCTTCACCAGGACGGGCGTCGGCGCAGCCCCGATCTCGATCCGATAGGCGCCTGGCGAAATCGGCCGCGTCGTGGCGCTCGGCCGCCGCGCGCCGTCGCTCGGCGGCGCGTGGATTTCCGGGATGTCGAAGGCTGCGGGCTCGGCCTCGATCGGCCGGACCGGCAAGGTCAAGGTGCTCGCCGCGCCCAGCGTCAGGGTCAGGGTGACGATCTGCGGCGACGGCCAGACCAGCGGCCACAGGCTCTCCGAAATCGCCAGGCCGATGCGGCCGCCGGCGCCGAACCGATGGGCGATGGCGGCGAGCGGGATTTCGACGTCGTAGGCTTCGCCGGGGACCAGGGCGCGCGGCTCGGCGTGGGAGTCTCGGTGGGTGAGGTTGAGCAGGCCGGAACTGACCAGCCAGGACTGCCCCTCGGCGGTCATCTCCACCAGCCGCGCGGCCAGCTTGGCGACCGGCCGGTCGGCGCTGACCCGCAGCTTCAGGACGGGATTGCCGAGGATTTCGAGGTCGGCTTCCAGCGCCGGCGTGCGAAAGACCAGCGCCCTGGCGTCGTCGGCCGACTGCTCGACCGGCGGGCGGTCAAGCCATTCGGGCTTGGTCAGGCCGACGATGCGGTCGCCGACATAGAGCGCCGTCTCAGCGGGCCCGGCCTTGTCCGACAGGGCATCGCCGGTGAGATAGAACACCTGATCGGTGGTTTGCGGCGGCCAGCTCGTCTCCGCCACCCAGCGTCCGGGGATCTCGGCCGGGACGACCATTGAAGCCGGCCGATAGGGCATAAAGGCGCGCAGCATGGGCTCGTCCATGATCCCGGTCGGGGCGCCCTTCAGCCAGTGCTCCCACCAGCGGACCTCTTCGTGGGCCCAGTCGAGGCCGTGGGGTTGCGCGGCCCAGGGATAGGTGTGGCCCCACGGCCCGATCAGCGCCTTGCGCGGGCCTTGCAGATTGGCCAGCAGCCGGCCGACCGGATTTGAGTAGGTGTCCTGCCAGCCGGCGACGATGTGGGTGGGCGCTTGAATCGCCGACCAATCCTCGGCGATCGAGCCGCGCCGCCAATAGTCGTCGTAGGCCTGGTGTTCGAGCCAGGTCTTGAGGATCGGCGGGGTGGCTTCGAGCCGCGCCTTCCACATCGCCTCCCAGGCCTCGCCGACGACCAGCGGATCGGGCGGGCCGGCCATGACCAGCTTGAATCCGATCCCCCACTGGAAGTTGGTGTGGCCCAGCGCCCCGCCTATATAGTGGGCGTCGTCGGTGTAGCGGTCGTCGAGGCAGCCCATGGGCATGATCGCCTTCAGCGCCGGCGGGCGCCTGGCCGCGATCTGCAGGGTGTTGATGCCGCCCCAGGACAGGCCGCGCATGCCGACCTGGCCGCTGCACCAGGACTGGTCGGCCAGCCAGGCGATGACGGCGCAACCGTCATCCAGCTCGACCTCGAGGTATTCGTCGGTCAGGACGCCCTCGGAATCGCCGCTGCCGCGCACATCGACGCGGGCATAGGCGATGCCGTAGCCGGCCAGGGTCGGCCCCCAAGCGTCGTCATGGGCGCGATAGGCATCCGACTTGCGGTAGGGGATGTATTCCAGCACCGCCGGGACCGGATCGGCGCCCGCCGGGATCCACAGCCGCGCCGAGAGCCGCACGCCGTCGGCCATCGGGATCCAGGCGAGGACCGCATCCTGAACCGGGCGCTTGGGCGGCAGGCGCCAGGCCTTCCTCATCGAACCGCCCGCGCCTGCGCCAGGTCCGGCGGCAGCCAGCCGCGGGTTTCGAGCCAATCGTCGCCGATCGCATCGAAACGGCTCAGCTTCAGCTTGTCGAGATCGGCGAAGTTGCAGCGCCCGTCGACGACCAGGTCGCGGATGGCGTGGCCGCTGGCCGGCGACAAACCGAAGCCGACGCTGGACATGGTCGCCACGACCAGGTTCGCCGGGTCCTCCAGCCGATCCAGCACGGGACGGCCGTCGGGCGTGTTCTCGATAACCCCGGCCCAGCTGCGGATCAGGCGCAGGTTCGCCGCGCCCGGCATAAGCTCCGCCACACGACGGGCGAGGTTGCGGGTCAGCGGGCTGGTCGGCCGCGCCACTGGGCCATCGGCCTTCAGGTCGATCCACTCGTGCGGCCCGCCGCCGAAGGCCAGGTTGCCGCGCAGGGTCTGGCGGCCGTAGAGGCCGTTGCCGTCGACGCCGCCGATACGCATCAGCGGGGCGGGCTCGGTGACGATCATCTCGGCGCGGCCATAGCCCAGCGGCAGGCGCACGTCCGCGGTCCGCAGCAGCATCCCCGTCTGCGGTCCGGCGGCGAGCACAAGGGCGTCGAGGCCGACCCGGCCGTGGGGCGTTTCCACCGCGACCACGCGCCCGCCGTCCACAACGATCTTCGTCGCCGGCGTGTGCTGGACGATGCGGCCGCCCAGGTCCTGCAGGGCCCAGGCATAGGCCTGCACGGTGCGCTGCGGATTGGCGTGGCCGCCGTAGTGCAGATGCACGCCGCCGAGATTGGCCTCGCTGGCCATGGGGACGAGCGCGCGCACCGCCTTCGGGTCGAGGTCGCTGACGAAATAGCCCAGCCGGCGGCCCTCCGCCGCCATGCCGCGATAGGCGGCCAGGTCGCTCTCGCTCAGGGCGAAGATCACCCGCTCGCGCCGATACTCGGTAGGATAGCCGAGCAGCTCGTCCATCAGCGGCCAAAGCCGCTGCTCTTCGTGGAAGAGCCGGCTGTGATAGTGCGAGGCGCCGCCGCCGTTGCGCCCCGAGGCCTCCCAGCCGACGATCCCCTTGTCGAGCACCAGGACGTCGACGCCCGACCGCGCCAGCCACCAGGCGGCGCTCAAGCCGGTGACGCCGCCGCCGACCACCACCACCGACGCGCCGCTCGGCGCCTCGCCGGACGACACGCTCAGGCCTCGCCGCCGAACGGGGTGACGAACTCGCGGTCCGTGCCGATGTCGTCATAGGCCGACCACTGGCCGGGAATGGCGAACCAGATCTCCCAGCCGGCGGTCATGGCCGAGGTCTCGTTCCAGTCGGCCATCACCTTCAGCGGCAGTGGCCGCACCGGCGGGCGGTGCATGGCCAGCGGCACGGCGGCCGGCGAGACGCCCGAGGCCTGGGCGAGGGTCAGGGCGATCTGCTCGCGGCACCGCCGGCCCTGGCAAGGCCCCATGCCGGCGCGCGTCAGCCGCTTGACCTGGTCCTGGTTGGCCGGGCCGTCGGCGAGAAGAGCGTTAAGGTCGCGCGCCATCGCCGGCGCGGTGCGCTCGCCGAGATAACGCGGCTCGCGCAGGTCCAGGAGGTCGCCGCGGGTGACGGATTCGCACTGGCAGACGATCAGCGAGGGATCGGCATCGCGGGTGAGCGCCTCGAACCAGGCCGCCTGGTAGGCCCAGGTGTCGGCGCTAGCGGGCGGATGGCCCTCGGCCTTGGCGCCCAGAGCCTGCCGCGCCGCCTGCCGCCCCTGCTCGGCCGCCTCGGCGTCGCGCCGCGCCAGCCCCGCGCCGTCGCCGGCCGCGAACACGCCCGGCAGCGAGGTCGCCCAGCCCTGCAGGGCTGGCCCATGGCCGCCGCGATGGGCATCTGGGACGATCCGCCCTCCGGCCGCGTTCAAGAGTTCGATGGCGGGCGCCAGGCCCAGCGCCAGGCAGACGGTGTCGCAATCGATGACGACCTCGCGGCCTTGAGCGTTGGCCAGGACCAGGCGTTCGACGCCGTCGCGGCCGCCCTCGGCGCGCCTTGGCCTGTGGCCGGTGAGAATCGGGACGCCCGCCGATCTGAGCCGCTCCACCGCGCCGGTCGAGGCCTGCGGCCGCGGCAGCGCCTCGACCATGGCGGCCACCTCGAGGCCCCGCTCCTGGGCCATCAGCGCCGTCGCGACGCCGAGCTCGCCGGAGCCCAGCACCACGATCCGGCGGCCGGTGAAGGCGTCGTAGCGCTGCAGCAAGGCATGCAGACCATTGGCGCCCACAATGCCCGGCTGGTCCCAGCCCGGAAAAGCCATGGCTACGTCCCGCGCGCCCGTGGCCAGGATCAGCCGGTCGAAACCGCACATCCACGAGCGGGTCTCGTCGGCCAGCCCGACCATGGGCGCGGGCAGGGCGCGCAGGGCCGGGCCATTGACATAGAGGCCCCAGGCGGTGACACCCAAGCGCACGTCGACGCCGCGCTCCACGGCCTCTTCCAGGGCTGGGCTGGCGGCCAGAAGCTGCTCGACCAGCCGCCCGCGGCGCTGCACAGCGCCGCTCATGCGCCCGCCATAGAGCAGCGGCACATCCAGCCCCATGAGCTGCGGATCGAGCGGGTTCTCGTCGACCAGGATGACGCTGGCGCCCAGCTTCGCCGCCTCGATCGCCGCCGCCGCGCCGGCTGGGCCGCCGCCGACGACCAGAAGCTGGGCGTGCTCCTCGGGCGGGGCGAGCTTGTTGTCGATGGCGCTGGGATCGGTGAGCCTGGGCATCAGACCTGGTCCAGGGCCTGGGCCAGATCGGCGATCAGGTCGTCCGGATGCTCCAGCCCGACCGAAAGCCGCAAAGTCGCCTCGGTGACGCCGGACTCGGCCAGCCGGTCGCGGGCGATGGCGTAATGGGTGGTGCTGGCCGGATGGCAGATCAGCGTCTCGGAGCCGCCGAGGCTGACCGCCAGCCGCAGCAGCTTCAGCCCATCGAGCAGCCGGAAGGCCTCCGCCTCGCCGCCATGCACGCGGAAGGAAAAGGTCGAGCCCGCGCCCCGGGTCTGGCGCTGCATCAGATCGTGTTCGCGCGATCCGGGTTCGGCCAGGCCGATAAAGGTCACCGCCTCGACCTTGGCATGGCCTTGCAGATAGAGCGCGACCGCCAGGGCGCTTTCGCATGCTCGGGCGGTGCGCACGGACAGGGTCTCCAGCGAGCGCAGCAAGAGCCACGCCGTCTGCGGGTCCATGGTCGTGCCGAGCCCGGTGCGCAGCGCCCGCATGGGCCCGATCAGTTCGGCGCGCCCGCTCACGCCGCCGGCGAGCAGGTCGCTGTGGCCGCCGCAATATTTGGTCAGCGAGGTCATGCACAGGTCGGCGCCGTCCTTGAGCGGGCTCTGCAGCAACGGGCCGAGGAAGGTGTTGTCCACACAGACCAGCGGCCGGAACCCCTGCCGCGCGGCGATCTCTTCGGCCACTTGCACGGCCAGGCCTATGTCGACGACCGCGCAGGTCGGATTGGCCGGCGATTCCAGCCAGATCATCCGCAACGGCCCGGCGGCTATGGCCTGGTCCGCGGCGTGGCGAACCGCGCCCCCGTCGAGGCCGTCGGTGAAATGAAAGGCCCGCACGCCGAAGCCGGCCATCACCTTGTTCAAGAGGTTGTCCGCGCCGCCATAGATGGGCAGGCTGTGCAGCACGACGTCGCCCGGCTTCAGATGCGCCATAAAAAGGGTCGAGATCGCCGCCATGCCGCTGCAGAAGCCGGCCGCCGCCTCGCCGCCGTCCAGGGCCGCCAGGCGCTTTTCCACCATGTCCAGATTGGGATGGCCGAGGCGCATATAGATGTGGGCCGGTTCGACGGCCTCGCCTTGCGCCGGGCCCTCGAAGAAGATCCGGTGCGTCTCTTTGGCATGCTCCGCCGAGCGATAGACGAAGGTCGAGGTCAGGTAGAGCGGCGGCTTGGCCGCGCCCATGGCGCTGGCCGGATCGTAGCCGTAGCCGACCGCTATGGTGTCCGGGTGCAGCTTAAGCGCCTCATCCTTCGCCATGACCGCCCTCCAGATAGGCGCGCGCGGCGGCGCAGTACCAGTCGGTGAAGCGCAGGGTCAGGGCCTCGGCCTCGGCGCAGTAGGGGCCGGGGGTGAAGGCGGGTGAATCGACGCCTTGCTGGTTGTTCTCCACCAGGGCCAGGTCCTGCCGGTTGGTGCGGTTCCACAGCTCGGTCAGGTGCTCGAGGCTATAGTCGACCCCTTCCACGGCGTCCTTGTGCACCAGCCATTTGGAGGTGATCAGCGTCTCCTTCGGCGTCAGCGGCAGGGCGCTGAACATGAAGAGGAAGTCGGCGGTGGCATGGACGAAGCCGTGTGGCTCGATCGCCCAGCGCAGCGAGCCGATGTCGCCGTCTCCGGCCTCGACCATCAGCTTTCGCACCGCCGTCTGACCGTCCATGGTCATGGAGCGGCAGCCTTCGTTCAGCGGAAAGCGGATCGCCTGCCACCAGTCGCCCTCGTGCGGCCCGACCGGCAAGCCAACAGCGGCCATCCGGGTGTTGTAGTCGGCGTGGCGACGGGCCTCCTCGCCATAGTCGAAATTGCCGGAGACGCCGGTCGGGAAGGTCAGGGACAGTTCCGGGTGGCTGGCGGCGCAGTGGTAGCACTCGCGCGCATTCTCCATGGCCAGCTTCCAGTTGCCGCGCTCGATCAAGGTGTTCTCATAGGCCAGCTTGGCGTCCTTGAGCCGGTGCGGCGCCAGCAGCGGGGCCAGACGGTCGTGGAACGGCGCGAACGGCGGCGGGTCGTCCGCCACGCAGACATAGACCGCGCCGGCGCAGGTCTCGACGGTGATGGGGTGCAGGCCGTGGTCGCAAGGCGCAAAGTCCTCGCCCATGCGCGCGGCATGCGCCAGGTCGCCGTTCAGGTCGTAGGTCCAGCGATGATAGGGACAGACCAGCCGCGCGGCGGCGCCCTTGCCGTCGGGAACGATGCGCGAGCCGCGGTGGCGGCAGGTGTTGTGGAAGCCGCGCAAGGCCCCGTCCTGGCCGCGCACGACGAAGACCGGCGCTCCGGCGATGGTCAGCGCCATATGGCTGCCGGCCCTGGGCAGCTCGACCTCGAAGCCGATCAGGATCCACGAGCGCCGATGGATGGCGATCTGGTCGAACGCGAAGACCTCCGGATCGACATAGAGGTCGCGGGGCAGGGCGTGGCCCGGCCGTCGCGCGTCCAGCAGCGCCGCGATCCTTTGCAGGTCGACCATGGCTCCTCCCTTCGCCCCTATGATGACACGACGGGGAGCGAGCGATAGGGCGAGTTGCGCAGCTTCGCCTTCAGTTCGGGATCAAATGCCGCTCCGATCTCGCGGGCAGGCTCGGGCGATGACGAGGCGCTCCGGCTGGAATAGGGTTTCGGCTTCCGTCAGGAGACAGGCTGATGGCCAAGGATTACGGCGCCAGGTTCGACGATCGGGGTGCGCCGTGGGGGTGGATCACGGCGGCGGGATGCTGCCTGCTCGGGCTGGTGACCATCGGGCTGGTGCTCGGCGCGTTGCGTTATACGGCGATCACCAAGGCGCGGGCCTGGACGCCCGAGGGACCGCCCTGTCCAACCGTCTCCCAGCAGGACTATCTGACGTCCGGCTATCCGGCCTCGAGCCGATTCGACTTCGACGGCCTGCGTCTGGTCAGGTCCTACGGCTATGTCAGTTGCGCCGAGATCGGCGACGACGGCGGCCGCGGCCCGAACCACATCCCGGTCTGCCAGTTCAACGATCCCGGCGCCTTGGACCTCACGACGCCAAGGGGCCATGTCTATTATCTGCCGCGATACCGGCCGGTCACGGTGCTGTTTTCGCACGGCCGCCTGTCCTGCGTGCTCGACGCCAAGCTGGGGCCGGACCGGCTGCGCAACTGAGGCCGGCTGAACCGCGGAGGGACGACCTACTTGCGGTCCGCGTAGCTCACGGCCATGCCCGCGCGGACGTCCTGCTGTACGCCGTACTGCGGAAAGGGGTAGCGAAAGCCGTTCTTGGCCAGCGCGCGCATGCCGGTGATGGCCGAGAGCAGATAGTCCGGCGGCGTCGCCATCAGCATCTCGTCGTCCAGAACCCCGCCATAGCGGCGCTCGGCGAAGCAGGGGATCGACAGGCTGGGCGTGCCCGTGGTCAGGGCGCGGCCCCAGCTGTCGGCGCAGGCGCTCTCCCCGACCACCGACCAGTCGAAGCGCTTGTAGCCGGACCACTGCAGGCCGTTGATGAAATAGATCATCGCGCCCGGCGTGGCGTAAAACAGCGCGATGTCGGGATCGGCCAGCTTGCCGGTGGAAAGCGGGCCAACGGCGAGGGCCTCGAACCGGCCGTCGGGCACGCAGTGCATGGCCGCCTGGTGGGCGGCGGCGTCCTTTTCGGTGGAGAACCAGACGCCGGTCATGTGACGCCCGGACTTCCAATCGTCGGTCTTGGCCGCGCCCAGGCCGACGACGGCGCGGCACTGGGCGCCGACCAGGTCTTCACTGGTGATGCCGACGGTCCAGCCCAGCCGCGAGGCCTGGCCGACGATCTGGTCGAGGGTGTGAACGCTCTGCGGCCGGCGGATCCTGGGGATCGCCTCCATGTCTTCCCGGTGCTCGAACAGCTTCATGCCGAACGGGATGGAGCGCAGCTTGAGCAGTTGTTCGAGCTCGGCGGCGAGGGCGGGCAGATCGCTGGTCATGGCGTTTCCCCAGGGCGTTTTCGCCACTGTGGGCCAGTTTCGCCAAGGCGGCGAGCCCTGATGGCGACAGCGTTGCTGGTTCGGTTCTGCGTCGTTACGAGCCCCGCGCCGGCGGTGGGTCTTGAGCCGCCTTGGGTCTGGCCAGACGCCAGAGAAAGTAGCAGGCCAGGCCGATCAGGTTCCAGACGAGGAAAAACAGCCGGGTCTTCACCGGCAGGCTCCAGAACAGATAGAGGCAGCCCGCGATCGCCAACGGCCCGACGATCCAGGCCAGCGGGGTGCGATAGACGCGCTTCTGGTCGGGCGCGCGCCGGCGCATGACCAGCATGCAGGCTGAGACGGCGGTGAAGGCCGCCAGCGTGCCGGCATTGGCCAGTGAGGCGATCTGGTCGAGCGGGGCGAGGCCGGCCAGGACGGCCACGACCAGGCCCGTCGCCAGCGTCATGCGCACGGGCGCCCCCGTACGTTGGTTCACCTTGGCCAGGACCGCCGGCAAGAGGCCGTCGCGGGCCATGACGAAGAAGATGCGGCTCTGGCCGTAGAGGAAGGCCAGGATCACGGTGGGCAGGGCGATGACCGCCGCGGCGCCGATGACGATCGCCGTCCAGCCCTGGCCAAGCTCGCGCAGGATCAGCGCCAGCGGCTCGGGGCTGCCCGCGAACCGCGCATAGGACACGGCGCCGACCGCGACGGCGGCGACGGCGACATAGATGATCGTGCAGGCGACCATCGAGCCGATGATGCCGATCGGCAGATCGCGGCCTGGGTTCTTGGTCTCTTCGGCGGCCGTCGAGAGGGCGTCGAAGCCGTAGAAGGCGAAGAAGATGATCGCCGCCGCCGCCATCACCCCATGGGGCGTTCCGCCTATATCCCTGCCCGCGAAGCCATAGGGCATGAAGGGATGGAAGTTGGCTGCGTGGAAATGCGGCCCCGCCACCACGACGAAGAGGCCAAGGGCGAGGATCTTCACGGCCACCAACACCGCATTGATGGTGGCGCTTTCGCGGGTCCCGAGGCTCAGCAGGCCAACCACGACGGCGATGATGGCGATGGCCGGCAGGTTGACGAGGCCGCCGGCATAGACGCCGATGCTCAGGGCCGTGGGCAGGTGGACGCCGACCGCATTCAGGAAGCCGACCGCATAGCCTGACCAGCCGACCGCCACCGCGCTGACCACCAGCGAGTATTCGAGGATCAGGCTCCAGCCCACCGCCCAGGCGATGATCTCGCCAAGGACGACATAGCTGTAAGTATAGGCGCTGCCCGAGACCGGGATCATGGTCGCGACCTCGGCGTAAGACAGCGCCGCGCAAGCGCAGACGGCGCCGGCGATCAGGAACGACACCAGGACGGCCGGCCCGGCCAGGTTCGCGCCGACTCCGATCAGCGTGTAGATGCCGGTGCCGACGATCGCGCCGACGCCGAGCGGGATCAGGTGCCACCAGCTGAGGGTGGGTTTCAGCCGCTGATCGGGATGCAACGCTTCGAGCGAGACGGTTTTCCGGTGCAGCAGGGAGGTCATCAGGGTCCTTCCCCCGTCCACTCCCAGTGCCAGGGCTCGAAGACATAGTTGACGAAGCCGAAGCGTCGCGCGTTGGCGACCAGCCAGAGATAGGCCGGCGTGCGCGACTGGTAGAGCCGATTGGCGTCGTCGGACGAGTCGGCGGCGAAGCCGGGGGCCGCGCCAAGGACCAGATCGACGGCGAGGCCCGTGCGGTGGGCCGAGCATTCGGCGCGAACCAGGCCCTGGCAGTTCTGCTGCGCCGCGCAGCGGGCGGCGTCGTCCGCCGGGTCGCGGTAGCCGGAGAAGACGGTGAGCAGTTGCGGGTTCGCCGCGACCGCCGGGACGTCGCGGCGCGCGGCGGCGACCATGCGGCGAAGCGCGTTCAGCGCGCCGGGGCGCAGCCGCACCACCTTGTCGGCGCGGCTTTCGCCCGGCGTCAGCGCGACGAGCTGCGCGGGCGGATCGGGGCAGACGCCCTCGGCGCGCACCGCGACGAAGGGCCGGCGCGCCTGCCAGGCCGCATTCATCGCCGCGAAGGTGGCGGCATCGACCGCGCCGTGCGGCGTCAGCCCGCGGCCGAACTGCCAGCGCGCCAGGGCGGCGGCGAAGCCGGGCGTGTCGGCGGCGCAGGCCGTCCGCGCCTCGCGCGCTATCGCCGGCGCATAGACGGCCCAGCCCAGCTCGGGCCGACCGAAGGGCGTCAAGGGGAGGGTGGCTTCGGAGGCGGCATTGGCCTTGGCCGCCGGGCTGTAAGGGCTTTGGCCGCCACAGTCGGCGCCCGTCCCGAACTGGCTGATCCTGTTGAACTCAATGGTTGCGCAGCCCGCCAAGACAAAGGCGATCACCGTCAACAACGCGGCCCTTCTCTTCTTGTGGAACCGTTGCATATTCGACCGGCGATCTCCAAAAACCCCTTCCCCGCTGCGGGGAAGGGGTTGGGGATGGGGGTGTCAGCGCAGGCGTCGCGAATTTGATTGAGGTTTTCCGAAGTGGCCAATCGGATAGGTTGGCGCTGCACCCCCACCCCTAACCCCTCCCCGCAAGGGGAGAGGAATTTTGCAACGATTCGGCAAGGGGAGAAGGACCTGCTTCAGCCGTTCAGCCTTGACTCCATCTTACACCGATAAACGCAGTGGCCGTTCACCCCTTTTCGTTGGAGAAGACGATGGTGCCGGAGGCGGCGAACATGCCGCCGACGCCATGCGCGATCGAGATCTTGGCGTTCGGAACCTGGGCCGGCGCAACGCCGCGCAGCTGCCGGACGCTCTCCTGCATGGCGTACATGCCGTACATGCCCGAATGCATGTAGGAGAGGCCGCCGCCGTTGGTGTTCAGCGGCAGCTTGCCGCCGGGCGCGGTGTTCCGCTCGTTGATGAAATCCTTGCCCTCGCCCGGCTTGCAGAAACCGAGGTCTTCAAGGCCGTAGAGCGGCAGGTGGGCGAAGGCGTCGTAGATCATCAGGTGATCGACGTCGTCATGGCTGATGCCGGCCTCGTCGAACGCCTTCTTGCCCGAGACGCGGAAGGCCTTGGAGCTGTTGAAGTCCTCCATCTGGCTGACCATCGGCGTCTCGACGCTTTCGCCCGTGCCCAGGATATAGACTGGCTTTTGCGGGAAGTCCTTGGCCCGCTCGGCGCTGGTCAGGATCAGGGCGCCCCCGCCGTCGGTGACCAGGCAGCACATCAGCATGCGGAACGGCCAGGCGATCATGCGCGAGTTCAGCACGTCGTCGACCGTGATCGGGTCCTTGAAACTGGCGCGCGGGTTCATCGCCGCCCATTCGCGCTGAACCACCGCGACCATGGCCAGGTCTTCCTCGGTCACCCCGTTGGTCTTCATGTAGCGAAGCACAGGGATGGTGAACATCGAGGGTGGTCCGACCGGGCCGTAGGGGGCCTCGAACTGGCCCGCCAGGCTCGATGCGCCGCCGCCGAAGCGTCCGCCGGCGCCGACACGGGAGCGCCCGCTTTCGCCATGGGTGATCAGGACGGTGTTGCAGAGGCCCTCGTTGATCGCCGCCGCGGCGTGGCGGACGTGCAGCATGAAGGAGCAGCCGCCGACGCTGGTGCCGTCGGCATAGGTGGGCGTGATCCCGAGATAATTCGCCAGTTCGACGGGGCTGATCCCGGCGGTGGCGACGCCGTCGATGTCGGAGGGCTTGAGGCCGGCGTCCTTCAGGGCGTTCAGGGCGGCGTCGGCATGCAGGCCGATCACCGACATGTCGGGGATGCGGCCCATTTCGGTGGTCTCGGCGGCGCCGACGACCGCAACGGAATTGCGCTTCATGGGTCTAAGCTCCCTTAGGCTGGAAGAAGGGCAGGGAGATGTCATCGCTGAAGCTTTGGAAGGTGACCTCGACCGGCATGTCCAGCTTCAGCGCCTCGGGCGTCTGTGGGCAGCCGATGATGTTGGTCATCATCCGCGGCCCCTCGTCCAGCTGCACCACCGCGATCGAGTGCGGCTCGGTCCCTAAGTCCGGGCGAGGCCGGTGGTTGATGACGTAGCTGTAGAGGAAGCCGCGGCCGGTGGCCTTGAACGCTTCGACGCTGCGCGAGCCGCACTTCGGGCAGAAGGGGCGGGGCGGAAAATAGGCGTCTTTACAATCGCTGCAGCGCTGCAGGCGAAGTTCGCCCGCCTTGCAGCCGTCCCAGAAATGCTGCGTTTCCGGGGTCGGTTGAGGCAATACCCTGTCCATTGAAATTCGCGTTCCCTAGAATCGTTGTGAAACGCCGACATAGGCCTGAGCCGCCGGCGTCTGAGTGTTCAGCCCGAGATTGACGCCGCCGTCGAGTTGAAAATTGGGGTGCGAAGGCGGAATCCAGGCCGCGCCGATGTCGAACGAAGCCTGGGTCACCGTGCCGCCGGGATCGAAATTGACGTCCGACCAGACCTCCAGCGACAAGGTCAGGGTCTTGGACAGCGGCCGGCTGAAACTGAGCAGGCCGGACAGGTTGAAATGGTCGCCGTCGCCGATGGCGTTCTTCAGGACGTCGCCTTCCGGGTCGATGGTCAAGGACCAGCTGGCCGGCAGATTGACCTGGACCGGGACGAGCACCCCGCCCTCGACCGCGCCGTTCCCGACCCCGTCCGGGGCGGTCGGAACCTTCACATAGGGCTCGATCGCCACGGAAACATCGCCGCTGTCGTCGCCGATCAGATTGTCCTTCAGGCGCAGATAAAGGTCGCCGACGCCTGAGGCGCGGGTAGTGCGATGGGTCGTCCTGTCCCTGGACGTAATCGTCTCCCAGGGCGCGATATTGACCTCGGCGTCGACCCTATTGGTCAGGCCGAGCTTCAAGGTCGGGTTGGTATAGAGCAGCGTGGTCGTGTCGGCGCCGCCGCTGGTGTCGTAGGTGAGGTTGAAGACGTCCGATTCATACTGGAAATGGCCTGCGTCGACCGTGCATGGGCCGGTCGATTTGGTCGGCCGGTCGGTGCAGAAGGCGCGCAGGTCCGCAGCGGGCGTCGGATCGAACAGGCTGAAGCCGCTCTTGTCCGGCGGGGGCGGGTTTGCGGGCGGGCCGTCGGCGCGGGCCGCCCCGGCGAGCGCACTCAGCACAAGGATGGCCGCAAGGCCCCATTTCGCTCCGCCCATGTCGCCCCCATCTGCCGTGCGAGCCGGAAGTTTCGGCTGGACACGGCCTCGATCCTCGCTCGATGGTCGCCATTCGCAATCGAGGACGCAAGATGCTTGTCGGCGTACCCAAGGAGATCAAGGTCCAGGAGCATCGCGTCGGCCTGACTCCGGGCAGCGTGCGCGAACTGATCCATCATGGCCACCAGGTGGTGGTCGAGACCGGCGCCGGCGCGGGCATCGGCCACGGCGATCCCGCCTATCGCGCGGCGGGCGCGTCGATCGCCGACAGCGCCGCCGAGGTCTTCGCCGGCGCCGAGATGATCGTGAAGGTGAAGGAGCCGCAAGGCCCCGAGATCGCGCTTTTGCGCGCCGGCCAGGTGCTGTTCACCTACCTGCATCTCGCCGCCGATCGGGCCCAAGCGGAGGGGTTGATGAAGTCCGCGGCGGTCGCCATCGCCTATGAGACCGTCACCGACGACCACGGCGGCCTGCCGCTGCTCTCGCCGATGAGCGAGGTGGCCGGGCGGATGAGCGTGCAGGTCGGCGCCCACTGCCTTGAGAAGGAGCAGGGCGGCGCCGGCGTGCTGCTGGGCGGCGTGCCGGGCGTGCCGGCGGCCAAGGTGCTGGTGCTCGGCGGCGGCGTCTCTGGCACCAACGCCGCGCGCATGGCCATGGGCATGGAGGCCCAGGTCACCATCATCGACAATTCCATGCGTCGGCTGAAGGAGCTGGACCTGCAGTTCGGCTCGAAGATCCAGACGCTTTACGCCACGGTGGACAATATCGAGCGCGAGGTCGCCCGCGCCGACCTGATCGTCGGCGCGGTGCTGGTTCCGGGCGCGGCGGCGCCCAAGCTGGTCACCCGCGCGATGATCGAGTCCATGCGCCCCGGCTCGGTGGTGGTCGATATCTCTATCGACCAGGGCGGCTGTTTCGAGACCAGCCGGCCGACCACCCATGACGCCCCGACCTTCGTGGTCTCCGGTGTCGTCCACTATGCCGTCACCAACATGCCCGGCGCGGTGGCGCGCACCTCGGCCTATGCGCTGAACAACGCCACCCTGCCCTTCGTGCTCGCCCTGGCCGACCACGGCTGGCGCGACGCGCTCGACCGCGATCCGCGCCTGCGCGATGGCCTGAACGTGCTCGACGGCCGCATCGTCCACCCGGCGGTGGCGGAAAGCCTGGGATTGGAGGCGGCCTGACCCAGGTCCGCGGATCGATTGCCCAGCTTGCACGCTAATAGCCGCGTCGGCAGGGCGAGCAGGGGCTGAACCCATGAATCTGGAGATCACCGTCGGGCCGGAGCAGCTGGTCGTCCATCAGGGGCACTCGATCCTGCTCACCGACCGCGACGGCCAGATTCCCTGGCCCACCGACCGCGGCCTCTATTTCCTCGACACGCGCATGGTTTCCGCCTGGCTGGTCTACGCCAACGGCGCGCCGTGGGACCTGCTCTCGTCGGCGCCGATCACCCATTTCGCCGCGCGGCTTTATCTGACCAATCCGCGCCTTGTGACCGAGGACGGGGAGGTCCCCGCGCGCTGCCTCAGCTTCGAGCTTGGCCGCACGATCGGCGTCGGGCTGCACGAAGATTTCGACATCACCAACCACGGCGCCAAGCGCGTGCGCTTCAATCTCGAGGTGCTGATCCGTTCGGACTTCGCCGACCTGTTCGAGGTCAAGTCCGGAGACATCGTCCGTCGCGGTCATATCACCACCGAGTGGTCGCAGGCGCGAAGCCAGCTCAGAACAATCTATCGCAACAAGGACTTCCGCCGCGAAATGCTGGTCCAGGTGCGGCGCAGCAGCCCATCGCCGGTCTATGCCAATGGCCGGTTGAGCTTCGACATCGATCTTGAGCCTGGCGCGTCATGGCACGCCTGCCTGCTCTACGAGTTCCGCGACGGCGGCAAGCGGTTCGCCGCGCCGCGCTCCTGCTTTGGCGATCACGACGACAGCCCGGCCAGCCGCCGGGCGGAGTCCTGGCGCGACGAAGTGCTGAAGATCCGAACCTCGAATGAGGAACTCTATCGCTGCTACCGCCAGGCGGTGGACGACATCGCCGCTCTTCGCCTGCCGACCAGCGAGACCGGCCCGCACCAGTTCGTGCCGGCGGCGGGCGTGCCCTGGTTCGTCGCCCTGTTCGGCCGCGACACCCTGATCGCCTCGCTGCAGGCCACCATGTCCTATCCGCGCTTCGCCCGCGCGACCTTGACCGCGCTCGGGCAATGGCAGGCCAAGGCGCGCGACGACGAGCGCGACGCCGAGCCCGGCAAGATCATGCACGAACTGAGGCTGGGTGAACTGGCCCACTTCAAGCTCATTCCGCACACCCCCTATTACGGCACCGCCGACGCCACGCCGCTCTATCTCATCCTTCTGCACCACGCCTGGCTCTGCACCGGCGACATGACGCTGATCGAGCAGCATCTGGAGACGGCCGAGGCGTGCCTGGCCTGGATCGACGACTATGGCGATCGGGACGGCGACGGCTTCCAGGAATACCAGACCCGCTCGAAGCATGGGTACGAGAACCAGGGCTGGAAGGACGCCGGCGAGGCGATCGTCTATCCCGACGGCTCGCTGGTGAAGGGGCCCAAGGCGCTCTGCGAACTGCAGGGCTATGTCTATGACGCCTGGCTGCGCATGGCGCAGGTGTTCGAGGCCCTGGGGCGGCCGGATCGGGCCAAGGCGCTGACCGAAAAGGCCGAGCAGCTCTATCGCCGCTTCAACCAGGCCTTCTGGGATGAAGAGGCAGGTTTCTACGCCCTGGCGCTCGACGGCGACAAAAAAAAGGTGATGAGCATAGCCTCCAACCCCGGCCACCTGCTCTGGTCGGGCATCGTGCCGCCGGAACGGGCCGAGGCGGTGGTGCGCCGGCTGATGGCGCCCGACATGTGGAGCGGCTGGGGCATCCGCACCCTTTCGACCGAGCATCCGGCCTATAACCCGATGGCCTACCAGACCGGATCGGTCTGGCCGCACGACAACGGGCTGATCGCACTCGGCTTCCGCCGCTACGGTTTCGCGGCCGAAGCGGCGCGAATCGCCCGCGACATCTTCGGCGCGGTCAGCTTCTTCACCCTGCACCAGGCGCCGGAGCTCTATGCCGGCATCCAGCGCAGCCCGACCAACTTCCCCGTGCAGTATCTGGGGGCCAATACGCCCCAGGCCTGGGCGGCGGGTTCGGCCTTTCACCTGGTGCAGACCCTGCTGGGGTTCCAGCCCGATGCGCCGGCCGGCCGTATCTATTTCGACCCCGCCCTGCCGGACTGGCTGCCCGATATCACCTTGATCGATCTGCGTTTTTTGGGCGATCGGTTCGATGTTCGCTTCTGGCGCGACGGCGCTGAAACGCGCTGGGAGGTGCTGAAGGGCGACAAGCGCCGCCTCGGCCGCCGGCCCTATGACAGCCTGAATCGGCTCCAGGGCGCGGCGTCGATCTCGGCCTGATCGACCTACAAGACTGGCCGTCTTAAGGCGCAGGCTGTACACCCTGTCTTGACTGTGGCCCCGCGCGGGGTTGAACGGTTCTTCTTGGCCGGCGTTTCTGTACGGCTGATGGCTGGATGGACAGTATGCTTTCACGACGGAAGATCGTACTTTCAACCTGTGGTTCCTCAGGCGACCTCAATCCTTTTATCGCCATAGCGCTTGAACTGCGCGAGCGCGGCTACCACCCCGTCATCGCCAGCCAGAGCGAATTCGGCCCCCGGGTCGAGGCCGAAGGCCTGGCCTTTCATCCGATGCGTCCGGGCGTGCGCGACCTCGAAGATGAGCTCGGCCTTGACCAGCAGGGCATTGCGCGCCGGTCGATCGACGCGCGCTCGGGTCTGGAGTTTCTCGTTCGCCGCGTGGCCATGCCGTTTTTGCGCCGCTCGTTCCAGGACATGATGTCCGCCAGCGAAGGCGCGAGCCTGGTGGTCACCCATACCGCCGCCTTCGGGGCGCGACTGGCGGCCGAAAAACGCGGCCTGCCCTGGATCTCCGCCGCCCTCGCCCCTTTCGCCTTCATGTCGGCCTATGATCCGCCGGCGCTGGCCATCGCGCCGCGCCTGACCGAGGCCTGCCTGCGCTCCGGCGCCACCGCCGCCGGCGTCCTGCTCGGCCTTGTCCGCGTCGCCACCTCGGGCTGGACCGCGCCGGTCCGCGAACTGAGACGCGAACTCGGCCTTGGCCGCGCCCCCGGCAACCCGCTGTTCGAAGGCCAGTTCTCGCCCTACGGGACCATCGCGCTCTATTCGCGCGTCTTCGGCAAACTGCAGCCTGACTTCCCGTCCCGGACCACGATCTGCGGCTTCACCTTCTATGACCGTGAGCGCGGCGGCGGCGAAGCCTTGCCGCCCGAACTCGAGCGCTTCCTGGCCGAAGGCCCGCCGCCATTGGTCTTCACCCTGGGCTCGGCGGTGGTGTTCGATCCAGGCGACTTCTATCGCGACAGCATGGCGCTCGCCGCCTCGCTCAAGCGGCGCGCCGTTTTTCTGGTCGGCGACGGCGGGGGCGATGTGCTGCCGGCCACGCTTCCATCGGGCATGATCGCCTGCCGCTATGCGCCCCACTCGCTTCTGTTCCCCCACGCCGAGGTGGTGATCCATCAGGGCGGCGTCGGCACGACGGCCCAGGCCTTGCGCGCCGGCGTGCCGCAGTTGATCGCGCCCTTCTCCGCCGACCAGCCCGACAACGCCGCGCGTGTCGCCAGGCTAGGGGTCGGCCGCGCCCTGCCGTGCGCCGAATACGATCCCGTGGCCGCCGGCCAGGCGCTTAGCCTTTTGATGCGCCGCGGCGCCTATCGCGCCCGCGCCCAGGAACTCGGCCGCCGCATATCGCTGGAAGACGGCGCCGCCGCGGCCGCCGACGTCCTGGAATCGGCCCTGCACGCCACCCCGGCCCTGCGCCGCGCCGGCTAGCCGGCGGCCTTCGCCGCCGCCGCGAGAAACCGGGGGCGACGAGCGGCGATCCCACGCACCGGTGATTCGCTTTTCGCGCGCGAGCGTTCTAAGGATATCGGCAATTCCAAATCATTCAGTCCTTAGGGAGAGGAAGAGATTCATGCGTGAAGCCGTTATCGTTTCCTATGCGCGCACGGGCCTGGCCAAGTCCGGCCGCGGCGGGTTCAACATCACCCCCACCGTCAGCATGGCCGCCCACGCGGTGAAAAACGCCGTCGAACGGTCGGGTGTCGAGACGGACGCGGTCGAAGACTGTTTCATGGGCAATGTCGCCCATGGCGCCGGCAATCTCGGCCGCCAGGCGGCGCTGCTCGCCGGCCTGCCGATCACCACCTCGGGCGTGACCGTCAACCGCTTCTGCTCTTCGGGCCTGCAGACCATCGCCATGGCCGCGCGCTATGTGGTCGAGGACGGCGCGGACTGCGTCGTCGCCGGCGGCGTCGAGTCGATCAGCTTCCCCGGCGGCGGCGTGCCGGGCGGAAACAGCGATCCGCGCCTGGTGCAGATGTATCCCGACATCTACATGCCGATGATCGACACGGCCGACGTGGTCGCCAAGCGCTACAACATCAGCCGCGAGTCCCAGGACGAGTTCTCGCTTGAATCTCAGCGCCGCATGGCCTCGGCTCAACAGGCCGGCAAGTTCAAGGACGAGATCGTCCCGATGAAGACCAAGATGAAGCAGGTCAATCGGGAGACCAAGGAAGAGACCATCGTCGACTACACGGTCGATCGCGATGAGTGCAATCGTCCCGACACCACCATCGAAGGCCTCGCCAAGCTCGAACCCGTCAAGGGCCCTGGCAACTTCATCACCGCCGGCAACGCCTCGCAGCTTTCCGATGGCGCCGCGGCCGTGGTCATCATGGAAGCCAAGGAAGCCGAGCGTCGCGGCCTCAAGCCGCTCGGCGCCTTCAAGGGCTGGGCCGTCGCCGGTTGCGCGCCCGATGAAATGGGCATCGGCCCGGTCTTCGCCGTGCCGCGCCTGCTCGAGCGTCATGGCCTGAAGGTCGGCGACATCGATCTTTGGGAGCTGAACGAGGCGTTCGCCTCGCAATGCCTCTATTCCCGCGACACCCTCGGCATCGACCCGGAGATCTACAACGTCAATGGCGGCTCCATCGCCATCGGCCACCCCTTCGGCATGACCGGCGCCCGCCTTTCGGGCCACGTGATGCAAGAGGCGCAACGCCGCGGCAAGGGCAAGTACGCCGTCGTCACCATGTGCATCGGCGGCGGCATGGGCGGCGCGGGCCTGTTCGAGACCTACAGCAGCTGAACCGAGCGTCGCGGCCGGCTCCTCAAAGGGCCGGCCGCGCCTTGCGGCCACGCCGCATCCGCGGACTTCACGCTCGCGGAGTCGACGTCGTCGTCCTAATCCGTGTCGTGGCCGGGGCCGGTGACCCTACCCTGCAGGGTGACGAGGCGGGCCAGGAAGGTGGCGGGGTAGAGCTGGCCGATGACCGCTTCCAGATTGGCCAGGCTGCGCACAAAGGGATGCACCGGCGCGATGTCGCCGAAGCCCGTCGTCGTCAGGGTGCTCAGGCTGAAATAGAGCAGCTCGCTCAGATTTCGCCGTCCGGGCGGCAGCCCGCGAAAGGACGGGTGCAGGAAGATGTGGGCCAGCCGATAGAGGCTGGCGAAGATCAGGCCGATATAGAGATAGAGGATCACCGCGCCCATAATGCGGTGCACCGTGATCCGGCCAGGGTCGAAGGCGCCGTGGGCGACCGTCCAGGCCACCGCCAGGTCGAAGGCCATGGTGATGCCGATATTGACCACATAGGCGGCCTGGCCGACGACCCCATGGCGCAGGAAGACGGCGTTCAGCAGCGAGATGACGAAGGTCGCGGCCACCGCCGCGGCGATCAGCCGGCTGCGGCTGACGATCAGGATCGCCGTCGCCGCCAGGGCGAAGCGCAAGATTTCGATCGGCTCGGCGCCGAGCCGGCCGACGCCCGCCAGCGGACTGACCACGAAGATGAGAATGGCGAGCAGGACCAGGATCACGCTCAGTCCGGCCTCGCGATAGCGGTTGCGCCATCGGTCGAGGCGTCCAGGCTTGGCGGGCTGATCGTTCGTCATCGCGGGTCCAGGGGCTTTGAGAAGGCGAGCAGCCGCACCTTCGGCCCAAGCACCTCGAACGACGAAAGCGCCAGGTTCTCGCCGCCGAAAATGCGTGCGCCGCCGTCGATAGGATAGGCGCCGCTCAATCGATACAGGAAGTCGATGACACCGCTATGGGTGATCGCCAGCACCTTGCCCAAACCGGCCCTCGACGTTTCCTCCAGCCAGTCCTTGGCCCGCGCCAGGTGCGCACCGCGACTCTCGCCCTCGGGGATGGCCGGCGTCGCCCCGTGGCGGATGCAATGCAGGATCATCCCACCCCCGGGACCTGGATCGCGCGCTCGAAGCGCACGGTCTCAAACCCGCCCCGCAGCACCGGGCCGGCGTCGACCCGCGCAAACCCGCAGCCTTCGTAGAGCCGGATGAGTCCCGGGCGCGGGGCGCTGTCGAGGCGCAGAAGCGGGAGCGCCCGCTCACCGGCGCAGAGGCCGGCCCAATCGATCAGCCGCCACGACCAGCCCTGTCCGGCGAAGTCTCTGCGAACGGCCAGCTTGTGCAGATAGAGCGCCGAGCCGCGCGCGTCTTCCGGCCAGAACAGCCTGTCTTCGTCCTGGATGGTCATGGCGGCGACGGGTTGGTCTCGATCGAACCCGAGCGCCAACTGGCCGGCGCCGGCGAGTTCGGCGCCAAACGCCTCGTCAAACTGATCCAAGGTCCAGAGCGGCTGACCAAGCCCGATCAGCCAGAGCGCCGCCTCCCGCCAGATCGCCACGGCCGCCGCCGCCTCGTCCCGCCGCGCCAGCCTGACCGTCAGATTGCAGTCTCGTTCCACCCAGATGGCTCCGCGCATTCCGGTTCCAGTATGCCTGAAATCGGCGGCGCATTGACAATCGCCTCTCCTCGATGGAGTTTTTCGCCTCGGCTGATGCGGCCGGCCGCCTGCGCCCTTTTTCGGGGCTTGGTGAACGCATCGCGGGATCGGTTTTGGCCTTTTGCTCGAAGGCGGCCGGGTCGGTAATGCAGGCGCCGACAGACTCTTCCGCCGAAAGCAGAGGTCGATCATGCGCGATTTTCGCGACGCCAAGCTCATGGCCGCGGGCCTGCGCAAGGCGCTGCAGGATCAGGGCCTGCCGCTCAGCAACAGCCAGAGTCTGGAAGCCATCGCCAAGGCCTTCGGGGTCGATAACTGGAATATCCTTTTCGCCCAGATCGAAGCGGCGCGCCGGCCGCGCCCCGCCGGCTCCGCCTGGCGGCCGGGGGAGGTCATCGTCGTCCGCCACGTCCGGGACGGGACGGTCGATCACGCCGATGCGGCCATCGTGGTCGAGGATCGTCCGACGCGGCTGATC
Source organism: Caulobacteraceae bacterium (assembly GCA_965277425.1). GTDB lineage: Bacteria > Pseudomonadota > Alphaproteobacteria > Caulobacterales > Caulobacteraceae > Poindextera. The sequence continues at coordinate 163,505 of CBDICR010000005.1, read as the reverse complement.
CTCTATACGCCGCTCAAGAGCGCCATGCAGAGGAGCCATGTCGATTGGGCCGCCGGCCGCCGCGACGATCCGCACCCGCAGCGACGCCATACCACCGATGCGCTCACCATCCTGACGCCGGGCGCGGCGCACGCGGTGACCGCCATGTTCCATGGCGGCGCCGGGCCCTTCATCTGCTGGTATGTCGATATGCAGGAGCCGTTTCGCCGCGTGCCGGACGGCGTCGTCACCTGCGACCAGGAACTCGACATCGTCATCGGCGAGGATCGGCGCTGGCGCTGGAAGGATGAGGACCACCTCGCCCGCAGCGTCGAGCTGGGCTGGTATACGCAGGCCCAGGCCGACGCCATCCGCCGCGAAGGCGAGGGCGTGATCGCGGCTCTGGAACGCGGCGCGGCGCCGTTCAGCGGCGCCTGGCCTACCTGGCGCGCCGATCCGGACTGGCCCGTCCCCGAGCTGCCGGACGACTGGGCGAGCGTGCCCGGCTACGATTAGGCCCCCATGACCGGCGTCGAACCGCGGCGATATCGCTTCAGGCCCAGGTGGAAAGCGCTCGCCGCAATCGCGGCATAGACAAGGGCCGCGGCGATGACGACGGCCAGGGTCGCAAGGCTCGGATGGCGCAGCAACCGGACCGGGGTCAGCACGACGAAGCCGGCGGGCAGGAGGCTATAGGCGATCAGCTTGCTGGCGCCGGAATAGATCGAGCCCGGATAGGTCGAGACCAGGATGACGAACTCGGTCATGTCGCGGGCCAGGCTGCGCGCGCCCGAGATCCAGAAGGCCAGGCTGGCGAAGCTTGCGGCTGCGGCGATATAGACCACCAGCCCGCTTGTCCATCCGGCCGCCAGCCAAGGCAGGTCGCGCCAGCTCAAGTGCGCGAACGCGATCAGGATGACGACCGCCGTGGCGAGATCTCCCCAGGCGCTGGGATAGCTATCGCGTGAAAGCAGCCTGGCCAGGACCGAGCGCGGCTGGGTCAGCAGCGCGTCGATCTCGCCCGAGAGGATGGTCGCGGCCATGTCGCGATAGCCGCCGAAGAGGATGCCGGCGACGCCGACGATCGACATGATCAGGCCGATGAGCAGCGCCATGTCGGACAGCGCCCAGCCGCCGACGCTGCGGAACCCGGCGAAGAACATGAACCACAGGGCCAGCATGAAGCCGTTGTTCACCACCATGCTCAGGCTCTGCAGGACGAAGTTGGTGCGATCGGCGAAGGAGGCGCGCACGGCCGCCGCCGCGCCGTGCGCGTAGGTCATGACCAGCGAGGTTCGGGCCATCAGAGGTCCCCCCGCAGCACCTTGCGCAAGCCGGCGCGCCATATCAGGGCGGCCAGTGCGCAAAGCAGGCCGATCCAGACCAGCTGGGCCGCGAGCGCCTCGGCCATCTCCGCCGCTGTCGGGGTGATCGTTAGCGAGGCGGGCCAATACAGGTGCGCCGCGAACGGGCTGGCCACGGCCAGCCGAGTCAGCCAGCCGGGATAGAGGGTGACGGGCGCGAAGAGGCCGCCGAGCAGAAAGAGCAGCTTCTGCAGGATCAGGAAGGCGGGCATGGTGCGTCGCACCCAGAAGGCGCTCAGCCCCGCGATGGTGAAGAGCAGAAGCCCGATCGTCGCCCCCAGCGGACCTAGCACCAGCAAGGCGGCGAGGGTTGGCAAAGGCGGCCAGGGCCGCCCTGAAACCGTCAGCAGCACCAGCGCCGCCGCCCCGGTCGCCGCCATGCGCACCAGGAGGGCGCCCAGGCTCTCGGCGATGCGCTGCACCAGATAGGGCTTGGGCCGCAAAAGGTGGGTCTCGACCGCGCCGGAGCGGATGTCGTCCTCAAGCCGCAGATGGATGGCCGGCACGGAAAGGCCGATCCACTCGGTGACGCCGATATAGAGGGCGAGACCGCCGGCGGGCAGGGCGGCGACCAGGGTTCCCGGCAGCCGCTCAGCGATCACCTTGTCCCAAAGGGCGGTGAGCACCACCATCAAGAGGATGTAGAAGACCGACCGGCCGAGCAGGACCGGCCAGCCGGCCACCGCGCCGCCGGCGCCCAGGCGGACGGCGGCCAGCGCGCTGCGCAGGGCGGCGAAGCTCGGCGGCGGCGCTTCAAGCGTGAGCGACGGCATAGATCTCACGGACCACCTCCTCCATCGGCGGGTCTTCGATGGTGATGTCCTCGATGCCGCCGCCGGCGAGCGCCGCGGCGATGACCTGTTCGACGCGCACCTTGCGGGTGTCGATCTCGAACACGGCCAGGTGCGGTTCGCTGGGCCGCCGCGTCACCCCGGGCAGGTCGATCTCGACCTGGCGCGAGGGCGCGTGCAGCGTCACCAGCTTGTGGGCGAGGAAGCGCCGGCGCAGTTGGTCCGTGGGCTGATCGACCACGATGCGCCCCTGGTTGATGACGATGACCCGGTCGCAGACCAGTTCGATGTCGCGGGTGTCGTGCGAGGTCAGCACCACCGTCTGGCCCGCCTCCCGGGCGTTTTGCGTGATGAAGTCGCGAATGGCGGCCTTGGCGGTGATGTCGAGCCCGATAGTCGGCTCGTCAAGGAAGAGCAGCGACGGCGCGTGCAGCAGGCTGGCGGTGATCTCGCAGCGCATCCGCTGGCCCAGCGACAGGCGCTGCACCGGCTGGCCCATGAGCGGGCCAAGGTCGAACCGCTCGATCAGGTCCGCGCGCCTTCGCTCGAACTCATGCCCGCGCTGATCGTAGATATGGCCGAGCAGGGCGAAGGAGTCGCGCGCCGGCAGTTCCCCCCAGAGCTGGGAGCGCTGACCGAACACCACGCCGATCCTGTAGGCCAACGCCTTGCGCTGGCGCCAGGGCGTCAGGCCAAAGACGCGCGCATCGCCCGATGACGGTTCGAGGATGCCCGAGAGCATCTTCAGCGTCGTCGACTTGCCCGCGCCGTTTGGCCCGATAATGGCCACGCGCTCGCCGGCCGCGATCTCGAACGAGACCCCGTCGACCGCCTCGATCAGCTTGTAGTCGGGGGAAAAGGCGCCGCCGATCGCGCCCGAAAGCCCGCTGCGCCGGCTAGCGTAGCGGTAGGTCTTGCGAAGATCCTGGACGGTGATGACGGCGGGGGAAGACATGGGATTTTGGGGATTTTGGAGATTTTTCGAGGGTTTGGATGAAGGCGGAAGACCGGGGGCGTTCGAGGGTAATGCACGCAAACGACGGCTGCGCTTCGGTGAGAAGCGAGTTCATCGGCGTACACATCGACCCGTATCGCGCGGTCATCGGTCCAATCCCGTTCATCCGACCCATGTCGGTGAAGCCGTCGTCCATACGGCCGCAAGCTGCGCCGCGTCAACCGGCGAGCAGCCGCGCGCCGATCGCCAAGGCCAGGGCGGGTGGCATGACCAGCGCCCCCACCTTCAGGAAACGCCAAAACCCGACATCCTGGTTTTCGCGGCGGATCGCGGTCAGCCACAGGACGGTGGCGAGCGAGCCGGTGATCGAGAGATTGGGGCCGAGGTCCACCCCGATCAGCAGGGCGTCGACCACCCTCTGCGGCGGATGCGCCTGGGCGATCGCCGTACTGGCGATCAGGCCGGCGGGCAGGTTGTTGATCAGGTTGGAGACGACGGCGACCAGCGCTGCGGCGACCGCGGCCGCGCCAGGAACGGAGCGGGCTGAAGCGACGTCCAGCGTCGTGGAAAGGGCACGGGCGACGCCGGTCCGGTTCAAACCCTCCACCAGCACGAACAGTCCCGCCACCAGCGGCAGCACCGACCAGGACACCTTGCCAAGCGTCGGCCAGGGCGCCTCGCGGTTGCGCACCAGCACCAGGCTCGTGGTCAGGGCGCCGAGGATGCAGGTCGGCAGGCCGAGCTGCATATCCAGCGCCGAGACCACCATCAGGGCGACCGCGGTCAGCCCGATGCCGGCCAGGGCGGTCCAGCCGCCCGGCGACAGTGTCGGCTGCTCGACCTCGCAGTCGCATCGCTCGCCGAGTGCGCGCCTCTGCGACCAGCGCAGGACGGCGTAGGTGGCGAGGATGGACAGCAGCGACGGCAGGGCGAAGCTGGCCAGCCAGCGGCCGAGCGCCGGGGTGTGGTCGCCATAGAGCACAAGGTTGGCGGGGTTGGAGATGGGTAGTACGAAGCTCGCCGCATTGGCGATGAAGGCGCAGATGAACAGATAGGGCAGGGGCTCGACCCTGGCCTTGCGAGTCGCGGCGAACACCGCCGGCGTCAGCACCACGGCTGTCGCGTCGTTGGACAGGAAGGTCGTGACGACGACGCCCACCGCATAGATCAGCACGAACAGGCGCCGTGGCGAGCGGTTGGCCCTGTTCACCGCATAGGCCGCCACCCAGTCGAACAGCCCCTCGCGGCGCGCCGTCTCCGACAACAACATCATGCCGGCCAGGAAAAGATAGACGTCCAGCCCCTTGCCGACCGCCTTGACGCCATCGGCGAACGGCAGCAACCCGAACACCAGCAGCAACCCAGCGCCAGCCACCGCCCAGATCGCCTCGGGCAGCTTGAGCGGCCGCACCAGCACCCCGGCCGCGGCCAGGGCGGCGATCGCCCAGATGGCGAGGTTCGCTGGCGTCGGCGTCAAGATGTCCCCCATGGTCCCCAAGGTCAGGCCGCGGCCGGCAGGCCGTGATCCTCGGGCCGGGCGCAGGCCGGCTTCAAAAGCGGCGCGAAGATAAGCCACAGCGCCAGCGAACCCAGCGAAAAAGCGCCGAGACAGAGGAAGGCGCTGCGATAGCCGACCGCCTGCGCGATGGCCCCGCCGATGGCCGGGCTCAGGGCCGCGCCGATTCCCTGCACGGTCAGCAACGCGCCCTGGCCCACATTGACGCGGCCGGTGCCGCTCAGAATGCGCGCGACCAGGCCCGGTACGGCGACGCTCTGCAGGCCCGCGCCGATGCCGTCGAGCGCTTGCACCGGGAAGACCCCCCAGGCCTGGATCAGGTTGGCCGCGACCAGGCCGCGGATTGGCAGGGCGATGAAGGTGATGAGGATCACCAGCCAATAGCCCCGGGTCTCGGCCATCTTCATGGCGACGATGGCGGCGACGATCATGACCGCCTGCGCCACTACGATGGTCATGGCCACGAAACCGGCGGGATCGCCCTTGTGCGCGGCCACCACCGCCAGGCCGTAGAGGGGCAGCATGGCCCCATTGCCGAGATGGAACAGGCCCAGAGCCGCGGCGAGCACCAGCAGCGGCTTGCACTCGAACAGAACGCGCCAGGCCTTGGCGGGCTCGCCGCCATCGCCGTCGGATTCCAGTCCGCGCGCGGCGCGGTTGTCGATCGCCGCGGGTGAAATCCTCAGCACCGAGATGATCGACAGGACCGCGAAAGCCGCCGCCAGCCAGAAGACGGCCGCGAACCCGAACTTCCAGCCGAGAAAGCCGGAAAGCCCGGCGCCGACCATGTTGCCGGCATGGTTGAAGGCCTGGTTGCGGCCATTCTGGCGATTGAAGCCTCGTTGCCGCGCTATGCCCAGGGTGACGCCCGTCACCGCTGGTCCGAGCGCCGCGCCGGCGACCGCCGTGGCGATCTGCGAGCCGGCGATCACCCAGAAGCTCTGCGACACCCAGATCAGGGCCGAGGCGAGCACGGTGAAGGCCCCGGACACGATGATGTAGGTGCGTTTGCGCGTGGTCGCATCCACCAGCGCTCCGGCGGGAGCGCTCACGGCCACGCCGGCCAAGCCGCCGAAGGTCATGACCAGGCCGATCGCGCCGGTCGCCCAGCCGCGTTGCTGCAGAAAAACGCCGAGGAAGGGCCCGATGCCCGCCTGCATGTCGGCCATGAAGAAGTTCAGCGCCTCGAGCGCGGTGCGCGTGCGCCTCTCCGGCTTCGGATTGGCGGGCGCCGCGGTCACCACGCCTTGCCGTTCTTGTTGGGGCCCAATTGCGAGCCAAGCAGGCCGTGCGCAGGCCAGGCTCCAATCGAATGGATGTCATGGCCCAGCTGAGCTTTGGCCTTCGGCTGCACGGGAACGGATCCATTGGCGACAAGGACGGAAAGGACGTCGCGGTCCGAGGCGCCGGTCGTCGCGAAGGCCTGGACCCCTATCGCATGAAGGCCATCGTCCAGGCCCGCCGCGTGACCGGTCCAGCATCCCGTTTTGGCGGCGTCCTCGATCATCGCTATCGGAACGCCATCATCGACCTGCAGGGAAACATCGCTCACGCCCTCGCCGAAAACCTTGGCGCGAACCTCAAAGGCGCCGGCTGGCGCCTGGTCGGGCTGCGTCGGATCGGTGACGAGGCGGTGGTCGGCCGGGGAGGTGATCAGCACGAAAGGCCAAGCGGCCCCCTGGTCCTTAAAACGCCAGCTGGCGACCGACCCATCCACCGCGTGCAGGGAAAAACCGGCAGCGCCCTCCTCGATCTGCCCCGTCGACCGCGTGGCCGTATAGATAACCGCGCCGTCGTTGAGGAGTTCGTTGTAGTGGGTATGGCCGGTATCGACACAGGCCACGCCGGCCTGGGCGAACAAGGCTCCGACAGGGCCGGCCTCCATGGCCAGGTCGCCTGGAAACGCATGCATGAATACCGCCGGACGGCCGGTGTCGCCGCGCGAGCGAGCGAGCTGGTCGCGAAGCCAAGCCATCTGTCCGTCGCCAAGACGGAAGTCCGGGCCGCCCCGGCCGGCGGAGACGATATCGAGGAAGAGGCAGCGATGACCATTGACCAGCAGGCTGGCCGGCAGGGCGCCGGCGCCCAGTCCGTCGTAGAAGTTATCCAGGCTCCCGGGCTCGAAGTCGTGGTCGCCGGGGATGGCGAACCATCGCAGGCTTAACCGGTCGAGCGCCTGGCGCGTACGGCGATACTGTTCGGGCTCGGCATGATTGGCGACGTCGCCAGGCAGGTAGGCGAAGTCAACGCGGTCCGACAGATGGCGGTTTGCCTCGGCGATCATGGCATTGAGGTCGGCCAGGCTTTGCCAACCATCTTCATCCGAAGCGTGGAGATCGCCGAAATGCACCCAGGTCAGCATGAACGCGCTCCTGTTGAACCCTGGGCGCTCCGGAAACACGACCTAAGTCGGTTGCGCCGACCACGCTGATAACGTCACCATGGGCGCAAAGGTCCATGCGGAAGGCCGGCGCCTCTCCACAAGCCGATACGGCAAGTGCTACCGTGCTCATCCAAGTCCAATTTCGCTCAAAGGCGAGGGATGCACGCCGCCCAACGCGACGCCGAAATCACCCGACTGCTCAAAAGCCAGGGCTTCGTCTCCTTCAAGCAGTTGTGCGACCGGCTGGAGGCCTCGTCGGCTACGATCCGCCGCGACCTGGAGCGGCTGGACGCCGTGGGGTCGATCGAGCGCGTGCGCGGCGGCGCGCGGCTGCGCAACGGCGCCAGGCCGGTGTCGAGCGACCGGCTGATCGGCGCGCCGTTCGAGGAGAACAGGAGCCGTTTCGCCGACGAAAAGGCCGCCATCGGGCGCGCGGCCGCCAAGCTCTGCGCGTGCGGCGAGGCGGTCATCATCGACGGCGGCACCACCACATTTCAGATGTGCTCGCATCTGGAGGGGCTGAACCTGCAGGTCTTGACCAATTCCCTGCACATCGTCGGCGAGCTTCTGCCGCAGCCGGGCGTGCGGGTGTCCGTGCCCGGCGGTGCGGTCTTCCGTGAACAGAACATCATCCTGAGCCCCTTCGAGGAGGATGGGACAAACCGCTATCACGCCACCAAGCTGTTCATGGGCGCGGCCGCCATCGGCTCGCGCGGCTTGATGCAGGCCGACGTGGTGCTGATCCAGGCCGAGCAGAAGCTGATGGACAAGGCCGACCAGCTGATCGTGCTGGCCGACTCCAGCAAGTTCCGCGGCTCGGCCACCTTCCTGGTCTGCGGATTGGACGAGATCGACGTCCTCATCACCGATACGGGCCTGCGCGACGCCGACCTCGAACTGCTCGAGGCCCACGCTGTCGAGGTGATCATCGCACGCTAACTCTCCGCTCATCCGCGAAAGCGGGGACCTAGTTTTTTGACCGCCAAGCTCGCTAAGAGCGCCAAGGGGGACGCCGGCCCTTTCTTCTTGGCGTGCTTGGCGTCTTTTGCGGTCAACCTTCTGACGCCACCGGACCGGACGACCTTCTGGAATAAGACGCCTAGGCCCCCGCCTTCGTGTTCGCGGGGATGAGCGGAATAAGAACAGGCGGTTAGCCGCCTTTGATTTCCACCTGACCCTTCAGTCGGATGTCCACCGCCGACGCCCCCACGAGGATGTCGTAGGCGCCCGGCTCGACCGACCAGCGGCCGAGCGCTTCGTCGTAGTGGGCGAAGGCGCGGCCTTTGAGGGTGAAGGCGACGGTTCGGCTCTCGCCGGGCTTGAGCTCGACCTTGGCGAAGGCCTTCAGCGCTTTGGGCGGCGTCGGTTTGGACGGGTTCACCGGCCCGACATAGAGCTGGACGGTCTCGGCCGCCGCCCGCTTGCCCCTATTGGTGAGCTTGAGCGTGACCTCGACCGGGGCGGCGCCCGCGACGGTCCGCGGCGCGGTCAGATCGGCATAGGCGAAGGCGCCATAGGTCAGGCCGTGGCCGAAGGCGAACAGCGGCTCGATCCCCTTCTGGTCATAGTGCCGATAGCCGACGCAGAGACCCTCGCCATAGCTGACGCTGTCGCCGCCGGGATAGAAGCCGTAGGCGGGATTGTCCTCGAGGCGCTTGGGGAAGGTGACCGGCAGGCGGCCGGACGGCGAGATCTCGCCGAGCAGGATGCTGGTCAGCGCGTCCGGCCCCTCCTCGCCCGGCAGCCAGACCTGGACGACCGCCGCGACCTTGTCGATCCAGGGCATGGCCATGGCCGCCCCGGCATTGACCACCACCACGGTGCGCGGATTGGCGGCGGCGACCTTCTCGATCAGCAGGTCCTGCTCGCCCGGCAGATCGATGCTCTTGCGGTCATAGCCCTCCGATTCCGTGGTCGAGGCGGAGCCGACCACCAGAACGACCGTGTCGGCCTGGCGCGCCGCGGCGACCGCCTGCTCGATCTCGCCGGGCGGCTGGCGCAGGCCGAGCGACACGGTCTCGAACGAGGCCCCTGGACGGCCGTCGGCCCAGACGTATTCAAGGCTGAAGCGATAGGCGCCGCCGGCCTTCAGGTCGACGTCGCCGGTGCGGCGAAGGGCCGGAACCCCGCTCGGATCGTCGTAGTCCTCCTGGCCCTCGGCGGCGAAGTCGATGAGAGTCTCGTCGCCGACGACCAGCCGGCAGGCGCCGTCCCCGCGCACCGAAACCTCGTACACCCCGTCCTTTTCAGGCCAGAAGAAGCCGCTCCAGCGCAGCGCGGCGTAGCGACTGGCGTTGCGATGCGCGCCGCGCGTCGAGATCCAGCGCAGCAGGCGCCGCTCGTGGTTGGTGCGCACCGGCTCGCCCGTGAAGTCCGGGCTGGTGAAATATTCCGCCGTCAGGCCGGGCGCCTGGCGGGTTTCCGTCGGGCTGAACATGCGCGCCTGCGCCTGGGGCGGCGCCGGTTCGGCGTCGCCGCCCTGGGCGTAGATCAGATGGGCCTTAGGCAGCCGCGCACCGAGGCTTTCCAGCGGCGTCGGCCAGCGGTCGGTAGAGACGCGTGAGCTGCCGTCGCCCTGCAGGCGGATGAAGTTGGCGTTCGGCCCGATCACGGCCAGGGTCTTGATGGCGTCCGCGTCGAACGGCAGCAGGTCGCCGTCGTTCTTGAGCAGGACGATGGCTTCCTCGGCCGCGCGCCGGGCGATGCGCCGATGCCGGTCGCTGCGCAATTCGCCGTCCGGCTTGGCGCCGTCGAGCAGGCCGGCGCGCAGGATGAGGCGGATCAGCCGGCAGGCCGCGTCGTCGATGCGCGCCTGCGGGACCTCGCCGGCCTTGACCGCGGCGACCAGCTTGGCGCCGAAATAGACCGGCGGTCCGGGCATTTCGAGGTCGAGCCCGCCGCTCGCCGCCGGAGCGGTGGAGTGCACCGCGCCCCAGTCTGAGACCACCGCCCCGTCATAGGCCCATTCGCCCTTCAAAATGTCCTGCAACAGATGCGGGTTCTCGCTGGCGTAGGTCCCGCGCAGCTTGTTGTAGGAGGCCATCACCGTCCACGGATTGGCCGCCTCGACCGTCGCCTCGAAGGCGGAAAGATAGATCTCGCGCAAGGTCCGCTCGTCGACCTCGACGCTGACGTCCATGCGGCGCTCTTCCTGGTTGTTGGCCGCATAGTGTTTCAGCGAGGCGCCGATCCCTTCGCCCTGCAGGCCCTCGACGAAGCCGATGGCCAGTTCCGCGGTCAGATAGGGGTCTTCCGAATAGGTCTCGAAATTGCGGCCCCAGAGCGGGGTGCGCACGATGTTGATCGTCGGCGCCAGCACCACCTGCTCGCCGAGCGCGATGGCCTCGCGGGCGATGGCGGCGGCCACCTCGCGGGTCAGGTCCGGGTTGAAGCTGGCGGCCAGGGCCACGGCCACCGGAAACACCGTCGCCATCTGGCCGGTGTTGGAGCGCACCCCGGTCGGCCCGTCGCTCATGCCCAGCGACGGCACGCCCAGGCGCTCGACGCCCTCCAGCCTGAAGGCGGCGGCGCCGGCCATCAGCGCGACCTTTTCCTCCAGCGTCAGACGCGCCAGCAGGTCCGTCACCCGCGTTTCCAGCGGCTGCGCGGGGTCCCGATAGGCGGCATCGGCCAAGGTCGTGACGTCGGAGGCCATGGCGGCCTTCTCCCTATTCAACTGAAAAAACGGCTAGGCCGCCGCGCGAATGGCGTCCATCAGGGCGAGGTTGGCGATGGCGTCGTCGCCGCCGGTCAGCGGGGTTGCGCCCTCGCGCATCACCTGAACCAGGTGCTCAAGCTGGGCGGCATAGGTGGTCGGGCCGTCGGTGGGCTCGCTGCGCGTCTCATCGCCGATGCGCACGCGGAACGAGCAGCCCATCTGCGGCCCGACGAAGTTGCGAATGCTGATCTCGCCGCGGTCGCCGGTCAGGGTCAGGCTGGCGTCGAAACGCTCAGCGATCATGGAACAGCTCAGGCTCGCTTCCAGATCGCCTGGGAAGGCGAGTCTGGCCTTAACCGCGGCGTCGACGCCCTGCTGCATCTCGATCTCGGCGTCGACCACCTCGGGTTCGCGTCCGATCAGGGTGCGAAGCGCGTGCGCCGGGTAGCTGCCGAGGTCGCCAAGCGCGCCGCCGCCCTGATCGGCCCGCCAGCGGATTTCGTCGGCCGAATAGGGGATGATCGCGTTGAAGGTCGCCGAGGCCTTGGTGAGAGGCCCAAGCTCGCCGGATCGCATGATCGCCTCGGCGCGGCGGATCACGTTGTGGAAGCGATAGTGGAAGGCCTCGAGCAGCGGCCGGTTGGCGGCCTTCGCCGCCGCGACCATGGCGCGGGCCTCGTCCGCGTTCAGCGCGAAGGCCTTTTCGCAGAGAACGGCCTTTCCGGCTTGCGCCGCGCGGATGGCCCATTCGGCGTGGCCGGATATCGGATTGCCGATATAGACCACGTCGACGTCGTCGCGCGCGACCAGGTCGGCATAATCTTCGGCGACGCCTTCTATGCCGTGGGTCTCGGCATAGGCTCGCGCCCGGGCCGGATCGCGGGCGGCGACCGCCGTGATCGCCACATCGTCGCGCGCCTGCGCCGGCGCGATCACCGCCGTCACTGCGATCTTGGAGGCGGCGAGCAGGCCGATGCGGAGCGGCTTGGAGGAGTCTGCGATCATGGGCCCAACTCACGCCGGGCTCGCCACGCTGTCAATCCGGCGCGGCGACAGCGGCGGTCGCCTGGTCGGCCCGCAAAGGGCCGAAGACGAAGGCGCCCCGGTCCGCGACCGTGCGGCGGAGGAAGCCGCCGATCATCGCCATCATCAGCGGCCGGAACGCCTCGTGATTGCCGAAGCCATGCGGCAGGCCGGCGAAGATGTGCAGATCGACCTTGCCGCCGACGGCGCGCACCCGTTCCTTGTAGCGGCGCGAGGCGCTCACCGGCACAACCTTGTCGGCGTCGCCGTGCAGCAGCATGACCGGCGGCAGGGCCGCAGTGACGTGCTCGATCGGGCTGGCCAGCGCCGCCGCCGCATCGGAGTCGTCCGCGCCCGGCAGCGACCTGGCGGGCAGGCCGCCTGAGGGTCGCGTCTGGCCCAGATAGAACAGCACCGGTGGATAGATGGCCGCGACCGCCGCGGCGGCGGCCGAGACGCCGCCGCTTCCTTCGGGCGGATCCAGCCGTGCGTCGTCCGGCGTTGCGGCGGCCAGCAGCGCCAGATGCGCGCCGGCCGAGTGGCCTTCCAGACAGAGGCGGTCCGGATCGAAACCCAACGCGCCGGCATGGCCGCGCGCCCAGCGGATGGCGCGCTTGGCGTCATGGATCTGGGCCGGAAACCGCGCCTCGCCGGTCAGCCGGTATTCCGAGGCGATGGCGACGAAGCCTTGCTCGGCCAGCGCCATGGCGTGGGGGCCAAGCATGTCCTTGGAGCCGCGCGACCAGCCGCCGCCGTGCAGCATAAGCACCGCCGCGCCGTTGCCGCCGGCCTTGGGCGTGTAGATGTCGAGCTTCAGGGCGCGCTCGCCCGCATGGCCGAAGACCACGTCGCCTTGCCTGTCGATCTGTTCCATTTTCGGGCGCTCCCTGTGAACGGCGAAAGCCTAGGCCGCTCAATGCGCGCCCACAACCAAACGCGGCGAGGTCGGCGGCTTCTCACCGCGCCGCTTAGCCCGTAACAGTTGAACCTGGACTGTTCGGTCGGGACTGGAGCCTTCGATGCGCACCCTGTTGATCGCCATAGCGCTGACCTTGTGCGTCGCCGGCCTCGCCCAGGCCGAGCCGACGCCGCCGGCGCCGGCGGCGACGGTGAACACCTATGATCCCCGCATCACCTTCGCGCCGCTCGACACGCTCCCTGCGCCCAACCGCTACCGCTCCGGAAACGGCGCGCCCGGGCCGGACTATTGGCAGAACCGCGCCGACTACGTCATCGCCGCCCGTCTGGAGCCCAAGGACAAGACCCTGACGGGCGAGGAGACCATCACCTACACCAACAACAGCCCCGACCGGCTCGACGTCCTTTGGTTGCAACTGGATCAGAACATCTATCGGCGCGAGTCCCGCGCCGGCGATTCCAGCGGCCGAGCGAGGACCCAGTTCACCGACGGCTACCTGTTGGATTCGGTCGAGATCGAGAGCGGCGGCCGGTTCGTCGCCGCCGATCATCTGGTCAGCGACACGCGCCTGCGCGTGACCCTGCCCGAGGCGCTGAAACCGGCCGGCGGCCAGGTTCGCCTGCGCATCCGCTACCATTACACCGTACCGGGGACGTTTGGCGGGCGCACGGCCTGGACCAACACCAAGAACGGCGAACTCTACGATATCGCCCAATGGTATCCGCGCATGCAGGTCTATGACGACCTGCGCGGCTGGGACACCCTGCCCTATCTCGGCAACGAATTTTATCTGGAATACGGGACCTTCGACTATGCGGTCACCGTCCCCGCCGACATGATCGTGGCCGGCTCGGGCCAGCTGACGAACCCGGAAGAGGTGCTGACGCCGGCCCAGCGGGCGCGGCTGGACCAGGCCCGGGCCAGTGACAAGACGGTGATGATCCGCACCCCCGAGGAGGTGCTCGCCACGCCGCCCGAGGACGCGCAGACCAAGACCTGGCGCTTCCACATGGAGCACACGCGCGACGCGGTCTTCGCCGCCTCCCGCGCCTTCGTCTGGGACGCCGCGCGGGTCAATCTGCCGGACGGCAAGACGGCGCTGGCCCAGTCGGTCTATCCGGTGGAAAGCGCCGGCGACGCCGCCTGGGGGCGCTCGACCGAATACCTCAAATTTGCCATCGAGGACTTTTCGCGCCGCTGGTTCCCCTATCCGTGGCCGAACGCGGTCAATGTCGGCGGCCCGGCCTCGGGCATGGAATATCCCGGCGTTCTGTTCGACAGCGCCGACGACAAGGGCAAGGCGCTGTTCTGGATCACCGTGCACGAGATCGGCCACTCCTATTTCCCGATGATCGTCGGCACCGACGAGCGGCGCTGGCAGTGGATGGACGAGGGGCTGAACACCTTCATCGACGTCAAGGAATCCGACGCCTTCCAGGGCGGCGTCTATGGCCCCAAGCGCGACCAGGAATATGCGCCGGGGCAGGGGACGCCGGGCGAGCAGATCGCCGCCCTGATCGCCGATCCCAAGGCGCCGGTGATCATGACCCGCGCTGACGTCATTCCCTTCCAGTACGGCCACCCGATCAGCTACTTCAAGACCGCCTATGGGCTCACCCTGCTGCGTGAGGACATCCTCGGGCCCGACCGGTTCGACCCGGCCTTCCGCAAGTTCATCCGCGACTGGGCCTACAAGCATCCCAAGCCCGGCGACTTCTTCCGAGCGATGGAGAGCGAGGGGGGCGAGGACCTGTCCTGGTTCTGGCGCGGCTGGTTCTACAACAACTGGAGCCTCGATCTGGCGGTCGATGGCGTCTCTTACGTCGACAACGATCCGGCCAAGGGCGCGCTGGTCGCCGTCTCCAACCTCGGCCAACTGGTCCTGCCGGCGAGGTTGCGGATCGCCTTCAAGGACGGGACGACGAAAGACCTGGTCATGCCGCCGGAGACCTGGATCCAGTCAGGCCATCATGTCTTCAGCCTGGACGACGACAAGCCGATCGCCAGCGTCACCGTCGACCCCGACCACCGTCTCCCGGACCGCGACCGCTCGAACAATGTCTGGACGGCGCCCTGAACTTCAAAACCGTCATCGGATGAAAAAGTTACAACCGCCCTATCCGGCCGCCGTCCGCCATTCCGCCGGGATCGGCTGGGCGCGCTGGTTGGCCATGATGCCGGCGCGGCGGGCCTGTTCTTCCGGCGTGATGCTCGCCGGATCCTCGCGGAATTCCGGCCCCATCGCCATCGCCTTCTGCACGGCCGGCCGTTCGCCCACGGCCTCCAGCCAGCGCTTCACATTGGGAAACTCCTCGATGTCGAGCCCGCGCATCTTCCAGCCGGCGCTCCAGGGATAGCAGATCATGTCGGCGATGGTGTATTCGCCGGCGGCCAGCCATTCCCTGTCGAACAGGCCGAGGTTCAACACGCCGAACAGCCGGTGCGCCTCGTTGTCGAAGCGTTTGACCGCATAGCTCAGATCGCCGTTCTCCGGGTTCTGCGCCGCGCGGCGGAAATGGCCCTGTTCGCCCAGCTTGGCGCCCTGATTGCCGGTTTGCCACAGCACCCATTGGGCGACGTCGTACTTGCCGTGCGGCGCCTGCGGCCAGAACTTCCCGGCCTTTTCGGCCAAGTACATCATGATCGCGCCGGATTCGAAGATGGAGATCGGCGCGCCGCCGCCCAGAGGCTTGTCATCGACGATGGCCGGCATGCGGTTGTTCGGCGCGATCTTCAGGAAGTCGGCGGTGAACTGGTCGCCCTTGCCGATATTCACCGGCTTGATCCGGTAAGGCAGGCCGCACTCCTCGAGCAGGATGATGACCTTCTTGCCGTTTCCGGTCGGCCAGAAATAGACGTCGATCATCGCGCTCTCCCAAGATCTGATTTGGCGGCCGGTCGGTCAGGCGCGGTCGCAGCCTATAGGCCGCCCGAGACTATGACTCTGGTTCCTCCAACGCAAAGTCGACTTTCGCCAAGCGCGGCTCTGTGCTGATCTAGGCGCGGGAGGACTATCGCCATGCATGAAGTGACCGTGGGCGCGGACGTGCCGCTGAGCGCCGAGGCCGTCTGGAAGGTGATCGGGGACTTTTCCGGCATCCGCAAATGGGCGACCGCAGTCGAGGCCGAATCCACCGAGCAGACCGCCGACGGCAAGGTGCGCACGCTGAGCATGCCGGGCGGCCGTACGGTGCGCGAGCTGCTCGCCGACGAGGGCGAGCACTTCTACACCTACACGCTCGATCGGCCGGACATGAAGTCTTACTTTTCAACGGTTTCCGTCAAGCCGGCCGGCGCGGACGCCTCGCGGATCGAGCTGGTCGTCAAGTTCGATCCCAAGGACGAGTCGAAGCTCGACGAGACCAAGGACCAGATGGGCCGGTTCTGCGGCGGCAACCTCAAGGCGATGAAGCGCGCGCTGGGGCTCGTCTGAACCGCGAGCCTCGGCGCCGCCCTGGACGTGGTCCGGCATGGTCGAGACGGCCCTAGGCCGCCAGCCGCGCCGGCGACGGATCGAGACGCGCCGGCAGGGATTGTACGCCGCGCAGGCCGAACTGCTCGATCCACGCCACCTGGTCCGGCGGCGGGATGCGCAGATCGGGATGGCGCGCATAGAGCCGGCGAAGGGCGCTCTGTGCCTCGACCCGCGCCAGCTGCATGCCCAGGCAGAAATGGATGCCGGAACTGAACACCAGATGCGGGTTGGGAAACCGGTCCAAAGCCAACGTCTCGGGCCAGCCGAATTGCGCCGGATCGGCGTTCGCCGCGGCGAGGTAGGCGATGATCAGGTCGCCGCGATGCAGGCTCTGGCCGAAGAACTCCGTGTCGCGGGCGACATAGCGCGGCTTGGTGCTCTGGACCGGGCTCGAATATCGCGCCAGTTCCTCCACCGCCCGCTCTATGCGCGCCGCCGGATCGGCCAGCAGATAAGCCTTCTGCTCGGGGTTCTGCTCCAGCGCCACGATGCTGTCGCCGATCAGGTGGGTGGTGGTCTCGAACCCGGCCACCAGCAAAAGCGCCACCATCGACAGCAGTTCGTTCTCGTCGAGCTTGTCGCCGTCCTCCTCGTCGCGCACCAGATCGCCGATCAGGCCGGGCCGCGGCGCGATGCGGCTCTGGGCGATCAGGTCCCGCACATAGGCGATCATCTTGTCGAGCGAGCCCATGGCGCGGAAAAGGCCGAGCGCGGTCTTCATCGTCAGCGCCTTGCGCGTCCAGCCTGAAAAGGCGTCGCGATCCTCGTCGGGCACGCCCAAGAGGTCGCAGATCACCGCGATCGGCAGACGGCGGGCATAGTCGTTGGCCAGATCGACCGTCTCACGGCCCGCCAGGTCGTCCAAAAGCCGGTCGGCGATCTGTTCGATCGGGCCGCGCATGGCCAGCACGTCGCGCCGGGCGAAGGCGCGATCGACCAGGTGGCGCAGGCGGCGATGATCGGGCTCGTCCTTCAAAAGCATGGAGTTGGTCAAGGGACGCAACGATCTCGGCATCCACCACTGCATGCCGCCCACCGCGCCCGTCTTGCCGGCGTGGCGACCCTCCTGCACGAAAAGGCCGTTGTCCTTGACCATGGCCAGGGTCGCCTCATGGGTCGTCGTCGCCCAGGCGCGGCCGAGGAGAGGAAGCTTCACCGGAATAACCGGCCCCGCCGCGTGCATGGCCGCCAAGGTCGGGAACGGATCGCGTTTGAAGGCCGCGCTCTGGATGTCGATCTTGAGCGGGCTGTCCAGGCGGTATCGCGCGGCCCGGAGCGCAGGAGACAGGGTCATGGGCAAGGCCTTTCCACGCCGGTCGATTTCGCGGCTTTCTTCCGGCCGCGTTCCGTGAGATGGTTATAACAGACCGACGGTCGGTCTGCAACTCAAGGCCGGGAAGGACAACCGTTGAACATCGGGACTGAATCCGGTCTGGCGCCGAAACCGCGCCGAGTGATCAAGGCTCCGGCCGTTCGCCGCGAGGAGCTGATCGACTGCGCCCAGCGGCTCTTTCTCAGCCGGGGCTATGAGAAGACCACGATCAACGACGTGATCGCCGCGACCGACCTCTCCAAGGGCGCCTTCTATCATCATTTCCGCTCCAAGGAGGATCTGCTGGAGGCGATCACCGAACGTTTCGCCCGCGAGAGCCTGGTCTTTGTCACCCGCCTGAGCGCCGACCCAGGCCTGGACGCGCTGCAGAGGCTGAATTCCCTCCTGGCGCTCGGGCGCGACTGGAAGCTGGAGCATATGCGCGAGCTGCGGGCGATGTTCACCACCCTGCTCAGGCCTGAAAACGCCATGCTCTATCACCGCATCGTCGAGGCGGCGTTCAAGGTGATGGCCCCGGCCCTGGCCGCCGTTATCGAGCAGGGCGCGGCGGAGGGCCTGTTCGAGGTCGGCGACGCCCGCACCGCGGCCGACACCCTGCTCTGGCTCGGCAACGGCCGCCGCCCCATCGTCATCGAGGGCCTGACCCTGGCCGAGACCGACATGGAGGCGGGGGTGAGCCTGATGCTGAACCGCATCCGCGCCGAGGAGGCCATCATCGAGCGCATCCTCGGCCTCGAGCCCGGCGGCATTGACGTCATTGGCCGTGAAGCCGACCTGCGCGCCATGGTCTTGGCCTGGAACCGGGCCTGACCGGCTAAGCAAGCTTGTGTGGGCGGACCAAGGTTTCGGAAGATTCGCTCGCGCCGCCAGCGTTGCGCGCCTTGCCGGCCCGGTTGAAGACTGAACCACGAAAAACATCGGCCTCGACGGTCCGCCTCAGTTGCAGGCGGACAAGGGCATACGCGGCGGGCTTTCCGTTGATCCAACCAAAGAGGCCTGCCTAGACGTCCAGATGTTTCAGCAGATCGCCCAGCCGGTCCAGCCTTCGACCCGGCAGGTCATCGCTCGCCTCGATCCTGCCGGTCCGCACCCAGAAGGCCTGAAGGCCAGCCTGGTGCGCGCCCCGGACATCCAGCTCGGGATGGTCGCCGACGAACCAGGCGTCTGCAGCCGCGCAGCCCAGATCGGCCAGGGCGCGCCGGAAGATGGCTGCGTCCGGCTTTCGCAAGCCGGCCTCGGCGGAGATGACGATGGCCGACATGTACCGCTCAAGGCCAAGGGCGGCGATCTTCGCGCGCTGCATCGCCGCGCCGCCGTTGGTCACCAGCCCCATCCGGATATTGCGCCGACTCAGTTCCTGAAGAACCGCCGCCACGTCATCGAACGGCGCCGCGGCTTCGCCGAACCGGCTCGCCCAGTGATCGGCCAGGGCCTCGGGCTCAACGGGCGTTCGCCACGGCAGCGCGGCGCAAAGCGACTCGGCCTGGGCGAGCGAGCCGAAGTCATCGACCCTGATCAGGGTCTCGTGGATGGTTTCGCTCAGGCCGGGACGCAGGCGGGCGCCGAAGTCCTCGGCGAAGACCCGGGCGTAGCGGCGCAGGCCCGCGGCCCGATCCGCCAGGGTGTCGTCGAGGTCGAACAAGATGGCGGCGGGCGGCATGGAGATTCATAAGGACTTGGGTCAGAACCGGCCGAAACGGTCCTGTGCATGAGGGCCTGGACAGGCCACACCGGTCAAGGCCGGCGGATGCGCGACCGCTCGATGGAGGAAGACCATGACGGAGTTTTCAGGCCTGGGCCTGCACCTGGGCAACCTGTCGCGCCTCAGCCACGCCAAATCACGCTCGATCAGCCCGGAGAACTTCACCGGCGAAAAGGGCCGGGGCGGAATGTCCACCGACGGGCCGGCCGCCAACGCCGCGCGGGACCTCGGCCAAGGCTGGAAGGTCTCGCCCTATGTGATCATCGAGCCCGGCGCGACCTTCACCCTGGCCGACATCGAGGGGTCCGGCGCGATCCAGTCGATCTGGATGACCCTGGCGCGCGGCAAATGGCGCCACACCATCCTGCGCGCCTATTGGGACGACCAGGCCCAGCCCTCGATCGAGTGCCCGGCGGGCGACTTCTTCGCCTGCGGCTGGGAGAGCTTCGCCCAGGTCACCTCGCTGCCGGTCTGCGTCAATCCGGGCCGCGCCTTCAACTGCTATTGGGAAATGCCGTTCCGCAAACGGGCGCGGATGACCATGACCAACCTCTCGGACGAGGCGATCTATGTCTATTACCAGATCAACTACGCCCTGACCGAGGTCCCCGAGGACGCCAGCTATTTCCACGCCCAGTTCCGCAGGGTCAATCCCCTGCCGTACAAGGAGGTCTACACTCTCCTCGACGGCGTCCGCGGCCAGGGCCACTATGTCGGAACCTACATGGCCTGGGGGGTGAACAATTCCGGCTGGTGGGGCGAGGGCGAGATCAAGTTCTTCATGGACGGGGATGGCGCGTTTCCCACCATCTGCGGCACCGGCACCGAGGACTATTTCTGCGGCGCCTATAATTTCGACGTCGGCTCCGTCGCCCGGGACCGGGCGGCGGCCTATGTCGAGTTCACCACCCCTTACGCCGGCCTGCCGCAGGTGATCCGCCCGGACGGGCTCTACCGGTCGCAGCAGCGATTCGGCCTGTATCGCTGGCACATCCCCGACCCGGTTCGCTTCGAGACCGACCTGAAGGTGACTATGCAGGCCCTGGGCTGGCGCACGGACAAGGACCGTCGCTACCTGCCGCTGCAGGACGACATCGCCTCGGTCGCCTACTGGTACCAGACCCTGCCCACCGCGCCCTTCCCGGCGCTGCCGGACCGCGACTTTCTCGAAATCGTCTAGGCCGCGCGCCGGCGCTCCGCCTCGGCCTGGCTGTCGCCGGCCCACAGGTGCAGGGCGGCATAGGCGCGCCAGGGGCGCCAGTGCTCGGCGCGGGCGAGAAGTTCGGCGGGGGTGGGGCGCAGGCCGGTCTCGTCGGCCAGGGCGCGCATCAGGCCGATGTCGGCGGCGGGGAAGGCGTCCGGTTCGCGCAGCTCGCGCATGGCTATGTACTGGGCGGTCCATTCGCCGATGCCGGTCAGGCGCTTCAGTTGGGCGATCGCCGCCTCAAGGCTGCGGCTGGGTCCGAAGATCGCCGGGTCGGCGGCGACCGCGGCGGCCAGGGCGCTCAGCGCCGCGGCCCGGCTGCGCGGCATGCCCAGCGCGGCGATGTCCGCGCCCGCCAGGGCGTCCGGCGCCGGAAAGGCGTGCGTCAGGCCTTCGATGGGCGCCGGCAAGGGCTGGCCATAGGCCCGCACCATCTTGCCGGCGAGCGCGGTGGCGGCAGTGACGGTGATCTGCTGGCCGAGGATGGCGCGCACCGCCAGCTCGAACCCGTCCCATGCGCCCGGCACGCGCAGGCCCGGCCGCGCGGCGATCAGCGGCGCCAGCACCGGATCCTGGCCCAGGTGAGCGGCCACGGCGAGCGGATCGGCGGCCAGGTCGAACACCCGGCGCACGCGGGCGATGATGGCTGGCAGGGCGCTGAGGCGCGCAAACCGCACCGTGACCTTCAGCCGATTGCGGTCGGCGGGCTCGACCCGGATCAGCCCCTGATCGCCGGCCAGGGCTATGGTGCGCAGATAGGCGCCCGCCTCGACGCGCTCGACGCCTGGAATGGCTCTCAGCTTGAGGAAATCCAGCAGGCCGTCCCAGTCGTAGGGCGGGCGATAGGCCAGATATAGCGAGACCTCGGCGCCGGCCGCGTCCGCTGGTGCACGCGAGCGGCGCAGCGCCAGGGGCGGGCGGGCGAACAGGCGCTGGAAGGTCTCGTTGAACCGCCGGGTGCTGCCGAAGCCCGAGGCGAGCGCCACCTGGGTCATCGGCAAGTTGGTCTCGTGGATCAATTGCTTGGCCAGATGGATGCGGCGGGTCTGGGCGACGGCGATGGGCGAGGCGCCCAGCTTGCGCTGGAACAGCCGCCGCAGTTGCCGCTCGCCGACGCCCAGCCGGGCGGCGAGCCCTTCGACGCCCGCCGCGTCCAGCGCGCCGTCCTCGATCAGTCTGAGCGCGCGCGAGACGGTGCTCGACGAGCCGCGCCAGGCGCCGGACTCAGGCGAGGTCTCCGGCCGGCAGCGCAGGCAGGGCCGAAAGCCCGCCGCCTGCGCGCCGGCGGCCGAGGCGAAGAAACGCACGTTTTCTCGCTTCGGGGTCCGCGCCGGGCAGATCGGCCGGCAATAGATTCCGGTCGTCTTGACGCCGACGAACAGCCGGCCGTCAAAGCGCGCGTCGCGGGTCTCCAAGGCCCGGTAGCAGGCGTCTGGGTCCATATCCATGCCCGCATGATCGCGCTGGCGGGTCCGGGAGTCTCGCGGTTTTCGGACGCGATCGCCGGGGCATGGAACCCGCCGATCCCAGCTCGGTTGTCTAGGCCTCAGCGAAGGACAGACCATGACCGATCAAGCCGATATCGAAGCCAAGTTCTGGAAGGCGCTCAGGTCCGACATGACCATGATGCTGGGCCTGACTGGAGCCGGCGAAGGCCACAGCCAGCCGATGACGGCGCAACTCGACGGCGACAAGGAGTCCGGTCCGATCTGGTTCTTCACCTCGACGGCGACCGATCTGGTCAAGGCCATGGGCCCGTCGCACAAGGCGGTCGGCCAGTTCGCCTCCAAGGGCCATGATCTGTTCGCGGCCCTGGAAGGCAAGCTGACGCTCGACAATGACCGGGCGATGATCGACCGGCTCTGGAACAGGTTCGTGGCCGCCTGGTTCGAGGGCGGCAAGGACGATCCTAAGCTCGCCCTGCTGCGTTTCGACGCCGACGACGGCCAGATCTGGCTGAACGAGCACAGCCTGTTCGCGGGCGTGAAGCTGATGCTCGGCCGGGACCCGAAGGCCGAATACAAGGACAAGGTCGCCTCGGTGACGCGGGCATAGACGCAGACAAGATCGGCTTACCCTAGGGCACGGTTACGGACGCCCTTTTCCAGCGCTATAGAGGCGCGAGCCTGAAGGCGGCGGACCGTCCGCCGCCTCGAAAAGGAACGCCCCCATGTCCGAAGCCCTGATCATCGACGCCTGCCGCACGCCGCGTGGCATCGGCAAGGTCGGTAAAGGCGCGCTGGCCGATATCCATCCGCAGCAACTCGCCGCCTCGGTGCTCGGCGCCATGGCCAAGCGCAACAACCTGAACACCGCCGAGGTGGATGACATCATCTGGGGCACGTCGAGCCAGCGCGGCAAGCAGGGCGGCGACCTCGGCCGCATGGCCGCGCTCGATGCGGGCTACGACACCAAGGCCAGCGGCGTGACCCTCGACCGCTACTGCGGCTCGGGCATCACCTCGGTGAACCTGGGCGCGGCCATGATCATGTCGGGCATGGAAGACCTGGTCATCTCCGGCGGCACCGAGATGATGTCCTATACCTCCAGCAGCGCCGCCAGCGCCGACCGCTCGGCCGGCCCGATGCTGATGGACTCCGGCAATCTTCGCCTGCGCGCCAGGCATCCGCAGTCGCACCAGGGCGTCTGCGCCGACGCCATCGCCACCCTGGAAGGCATTTCCCGCCAGGCGGTGGACGAGTTGGCCCTGGTGAGCCAGCAGCGCGCCGACGCGGCGATCCGCGGGGGCCATTTCAACAAGAGCCTGGTGGCGGTCTACAAGGAAGACGGCAGCCTGGCGCTGGACCACGAGGAATTCCCGCGTCCGCAGACCACGATGGAGGGTCTCGGCCAGCTGAAGCCGGCCTTCGAGGCGATGGCCGAGGTTGCGCTGGACGACAAGGGCACCACCTTCGGCGGGCTGATCCGTCAGGTCTATCCGGACCTGAAGTTCACCCATGTGCACCACGCCGGCAATTCCTCCGGCGTTGTCGACGGCGCCGCGGCGGTGCTGATGGCCTCACCGGAATACGCCAGGAAGCATGGCCTCAAAGCCCGCGCCCGCGTCGTGGCCATGGCCAATATGGGCGACAGCCCGACCCTGATGCTCAACGCCCCCGTTCCGGCCGCCCGCAAGGTGCTGGAAAAGGCCGGCCTGACCCTTGACGACATCGACCTGTTCGAGATCAACGAGGCCTTCTCGGTGGTGGCTGAAAAGTTCATCCGCGACCTCAAGCTCGACCGCGACAAGGTCAATGTGAACGGCGGGGCCATGGCGCTGGGCCACCCGATCGGCGCCACCGGCTCGATCCTGATCGGCACCATCCTGGATGAGCTGGAACGCCGCGACCTGCGCCGCGGCCTGGTCACCATGTGCGCCGCCGGCGGCATGGCCCCGGCGATCATCATCGAACGGATCTAGGCGCCCACTTCCCGCCGATCGCCTCGATCGCGTGCCCCGGACCCTTGCGGATCACGATATCCGCCAGGTCGCGGGCCGCGACAATATGGTCTCGCAGATTGGGCAGGTTGATCCGTTCCCAGACCAGCTTGGCGAAGCCGCGCGCCCCGGCCTCGTCCAGATGGCGAAAGCGGGCGTAGAAGGAGGCCGGGTCGTGCTCGGCCGCCGTCCACAGGCCGATGAACCGTTCGGTGAACCAGGCTTCCACATTCGCCTCCTCGGCGTCGAGATAGATCAGCGCGTCGATCAGCGCCCCGTGATCGGTGTGCAGACCGAGCCCTTCGACGATTAGCACATCCGGCGCGCTGAGCGTCCGCGCCAGGGCTGGGTCGATATCGTAGGTGACGTGGGAATAGCCGGGAAACCGCGCCGGCCCGCAGCGGATTGCGGTCAGGGCGGCGTGCAGGGCGGCGGTGTCGTAGCTCTCCGGAAAGCCCTTGCGCTGGGTCAGGCCCAGGGCCTCCAGGGCGGCGTTGTCCATCAAAAAGCCGTCCGTGCAGACGATCTCTACGCCCGGCCGCTCCGGCCAAGCGGCGATGTCGGCGGCGAGTTCGCCCGCGAAGACGCTCTTGCCCGCCGCGACGCTGCCGGTGATGGCGACGATATAGGGCTTGGCGGCCCGGCGATGGGCGCGCAGCAGGTCACGGACGTCGGCTAGGCTTGGCATCGCCGCGGTTCTAACCGAATTCACCGGCGCCTGTCGTGCTTTGGGACGGGTGACCGGAGGGCGCCGATGACATATCCACTATCCAAGTTGAACTTGCGGAGAGCCCCTTGACCGAAATGCCCTGGATGGATCGCGGCCTGGCCGCCGAGGCGCGAGCCGATCTCGTGCTGGCCGAGATGACGCGCGAGGAGAAACTACTGCTGGTGAACGGGCATGTCGGCCATTCGGCGCCCAACCGTCCCAAGGCGCCGGCGGGCGGCATGGGATCGGCCGGGTTCGTGCAGAGCGTCGAGCGGCTCGGCATTCCCTTCCAGCAGCAGACCGACGCCAGCCTCGGGGTCGCCAACCTGCACGACGGGATCGGCGCGACCGCCCTGCCGTCCGGCCTGGGTCAGGCCGCGAGCTGGGACGAGGCGCTGGTCGAGACGGGCGGGGCGATGATCGGGGCCGAGGCGCGCGCCAAGGGATTCAACGTCATGCTGGCCGGCGGCGTCAACCTGACCCGCGAGCCGCGCTGCGGGCGCAATTTCGAGTATCTGGGCGAGGATCCGCTGCTGGCGGGCGTGCTGGTCGGGGCCAGCCTGCGCGGCATCCAATCCAACCACATGGTCGCCACCATCAAGCATTTCGCGCTCAACGCCCAGGAGACCGGGCGCATGGTGCTGAGCGCCGAGATCGACGAGCAGGCGCTGCGCGAAAGCGACCTTTTGGCCTTCGAGATCGGCATCGAGCGCGGCCGGCCGGGCGCGGTGATGACCGCCTATAACCGCATCAACCAGACCTACGCCGCCGAGCATGACTTTCTGCTGGGCCAGGTGCTCAAGGGCGAGTGGGCCTATTCCGGCTATGTCATGTCCGACTGGGGCGGCTGTCATTCGACCGAGTCCGCCGCCCTGGCCGGATTGGACCAGCAGAGCGGCCAGGAGCTCGACCGCGAGCCCTATTATCAGGCCCTTGGCGAGGCCATCGACGCCGGCCGCCTGCCGGCCAGCCGCCTGGACGACATGGCGCGCCGGATCTTGTGGGCGATGTTCGAGCATGGACTGATGGACGATTGCGCCTCCTCCGGCGGGGTCATCGACCGCGACGCCAACCTGCAGGTCGCCCAGCGCGCGGCCGAGGCGGGGATCGTGCTTTTGAAGAATGACGGCGTCCTGCCGCTGTCGCGCGATGTGGGCTCGATCGCGGTGATCGGCTTCAACGCCGATGTCGGCGTGCTTTCGGGCGGCGGCTCGTCCAGCGTCGTGCCCTGGGACGGCTATGTGCGCGAGATCAGGCCGGACTCCAACAGCCGCTGGGCCTCGTTTTTACGCCAGCGTTACCTGCCCTCCTCGCCGCTCGCCGTGTTGCAGGCCGCTGCGCCCAGGGCCTCGGTGCAGTTCGACGACGGGACCGACGTGGCCGCTGCCGCGGCGCTCGCCGCCCGTTGCGATGTCGCCGTCGTCTTCGCCGAACAATGGACGACGGAGTTCCTCGATGTCCCAGACCTGTCGCTGCCGCACGGTCAGGACCAGCTGATCGCCGCGGTCGCCGAGGCGAACAAAAACCTTGTGGTGGTTCTGGAGACCGGCGGGCCGGTCACCATGCCCTGGCTTGACCAGGTCGCCGGCGTGATCGAGGCCTGGTATCCCGGTGGTCGCGGCGCCGAGGCGATCACCGCGGTGTTGTTTGGCGAGGTCAATCCCTCGGGCCGCCTGCCGCTCACCTTCCCGCGCTCTGAGGCCGACACGCCGAACCCGGTGCTGTCCGGCATAGAGCTGGAACGCGGCAAGTTCGATGTGGCCTATCCGGAGGGCGCCGATGTCGGCTATCGCTGGTACGCCAGGACGGGACGGACACCGCTCTTCGCCTTCGGCCACGGCCTTTCCTATACAAGCTTCAGTTATGCCAATCTGATCGTCGAAGATGGCGCGTCGCTGAGCGTCACGCTCGACGTGACCAACAGCGGCTCGCGTTCGGGGACGGACCTGGTTCAGCTCTACCTCACAAAGGCCGGCGGCCAGCCGGCCTTGCGGCTGCTCGGTTGGTGCAAGGTCGCGCTCGAACCTGGTGAGACCAGGACCGTGACCATCGCCGCCGAGCCCCGTCTCCTGGCCGACTATGACCTGGCTGCCGGCGGCTGGCGCACGCGGTCGGGTCCGTGCGAGGTTGCGATCGGCCGGTCCGCGACGGCGCTCGAGCTCCACGCCACGGCCAAGCTCGTCTAGATCAGGCCGCGCGCCGCCAGCGAGCGCATCAGGGAGCGGACGCCGAAGGTCCAGGGCGGGGCCAGGTCGGCGGTGGTGACGCGGTTGACCAGGCCGCCCAGCTTGGCCGCGCGGATCAGGACTCGGTCGCCGATCCTGTGCGTAAAACCTTCGCCGGGCGCGTCCCGGTCCTGGGTCGGGGCGAACAGGGTGCCGAGGAAGAGCATCAGGCCGTCTGGATACTGATGGTTTTCGTTCAGGGTCTGGGCGACCAGGTCGAGCGGATCGCGGCTGATCTGGGCCATGGAGCTCACGCTCTCCAGGCGGAAGTTGTCGTCGCCCTCGACGGTCATGGCGACCTCGGCGACGCGCACGTCGTCAAGGCAAAAGCTGGCGTCGAACAGGCGCACGAACGGCCCGATGGCGCAGGAGGCGTTGTTGTCCTTGGCCTTGGAGAGCAAAAGCGCGCTGCGGCCCTCGAAATCGCGCAGATTGAGGTCGTTGCCCAGGCTGGCGCCGACGATCTCGCCGCGCGAGGAACAGGCCAGGACGATCTCCGGCTCGGGGTTGTTCCACACCGACTTTGGATGCAGGCCGATCTCGGCGCCGTAGCCCACGGACGACATGGGCTGGGCCTTGGTGAACACCTCGGCGTCCGGCCCGATGCCGACCTCGAGATATTGCGACCAAAGGCCCTCGCGTTGCAGCAGCATCTTGGCTTGCGCGGCCTCGGGCGAGCCGGGCTTGAGCGCGGCGATGTCGCCGAACACGCCGTTCAGTTCGTCGCGCACCTTGGCGGCGGCGGCCGGATCGCCCTTGGCGCGCTCCTCGATGACCCGCTCGATCAGGCTGGCGGCGAAGGTGACGCCGGCGGCCTTGATCGCCTGCAGGTCGCAGGGCGCCAGCAGACCCCGCTCCTGGATCGCCGTCTCCAGCGAACAGAGCCGCTCGCCGGCATGGGCGCGCACCCGCCCCGCCGGATCGGTCAGGTCGAACAGGTCGCTCAGGGTGGGGGCGAGGGTGGAAAGGTCGAAGACGCCGTTCTCGCGGACCCCGACGACGCGAGGGCCGGGCTGGGGCGCCTCTACCCACAACCGGCCGACCAGGACGCCGTCATAGGCGTCGTCCGGCAGGATCTCGGCAAGGCTCATGGGCGGTCCAATCCGTAGAAGACGCTGGCCGCGCCGCCGAAGATGGCGTCCCGCTCGGCCTCGGAAAGGCCGCCAAGACACTGCTCGGCCGCCGCCAGCCAGGCCGCGTAGTCGCCGTTCAGGTTCAGCACCGGCCAGTCGGAGCCCCACATCAGCCGGTCGGCGCCGAAGGCCTCGAGCAGGACGTCGATATAGGGCCGCAGGGTTTCGGCCGCCCAGCCGGGCGCGGCCTCGGTGACCAGGCCGGACAGTTTGCAGACCAGCCGGGTCTCGGCCGCCAGCTTGCGGATATCGCGCGCCCAGTCCGCGAGGCCGCCCGCCGCGATGTCGGGCTTGGCGGCATGATCGATGATGATGTCGAGGGCGGGATAGCGGGCGGCGAACTCGCGCAGGATCGGCAGGTGACGCGGCTTGATCAGGGCGTCGAAGGTCAGGCCCTCGGCGGCCATCGCCTCGATTGCGGGCGCGATCGCGTCGCTCAGCATCCAGCGATCGTCGGGCAGGTCCTGGATCATGGGGCGCAGGCCAATGAGCTTCGGCCGCGCCGCCAGGGCAGCGATCCGGTGCGCCGCGTCGTCGGCTTCAAGGTCGACCCAGCCGACCACGCCGGCGACGAAGGGCGTGGCCTGCGCCAAGCGCAGCAGGAAGTCGGTTTCGGCGACCGTTGGCGCCGCCTGCACCAGGATGGTGCGATCGATCCCGGCGGCCTCGAGCAGGGGCTCGAGATCGGCCGGCGCGTGGTCGCGGTAAATGGCCGCCAGATCACCGGTCAGCCAGCCATAGTCGCCGCGCGCCAGACGCCAGAAGTGCTGATGGGAATCGATGCGCATGTCAGGGGTTCGGCCGCACGACGCCCTTCTTCAGGATCAGGTTTCCATAGAGCCGCGTCTCGCCGCTGGCCACGATGGCGAAGGCCTCTCGCGCGTGGGCATAGAAGGCCTGGCGCTCCACCGCCTCGATCGGGCCGATATAGCCGGCGTCCGCCAGCGCGTCGGCGAAGTCGGCGGTGATGGGTGGGACGGTTTCGGGCGCATCCACCACCGCCATGCGGAAGGCCGCGGCGGGCGCGAAGTCGTCGAGCGGCATCAGGGCGGTTATGGCGCGGACCAGCCGCACCGCGTCGATCCCGTCGGCGCGGACCAGCCGCCTGGCGTTGGCGGCGGCGGGAAAATTAGCGTCGGCCACCACGATCTCGTCGCCGTGGCCCATGGCGCGCAATAGGGCCAGCAGATCGGGCCCCAGGACGGGGTCTATGCCCTTGAGCATCAGTCGCCTCCCTCCGGCGTCGGCGCATCTGGGGTCATCAGCCCGGCGCCTTTAAGATCGCGCCAGAGCCTGTCCGGGGTCGGCGCGTTCAGCAAGGCGACGTTCTGGGCGACCTGATCGGGAGTCTGGCCGCCGGGGATGACCGAGACCACGGCGGGATGGCCGAGCGGGAACTGCAGCGCCGCCTGCGCCAGCCGCACGCCGTGTCGGATGCAGACAGCCTCGATCGCCGCCGTCCGGCGCAGGATCGCCTCGGGCGCTGGAGCGTAGTTGTAGGTCGCGCCGGCCGCCGGGCCGGTCGCCAGGATGCCGCTGTTGAACGGCCCGCCGATCACCACCCCGATGCCGCGCGCGGCGCAGGCCGGCAGCAGGCTCGCCAGCGCCTCCTGTTCCAGAAGCGTGTAGCGGCCGGCGAGCAGGAAGATATCGGGATCGGCCAGTTCGATCAGCCGCGCGCAAGGCTCCCAGGCGTTGACCCCGGCCCCGATCGCCTTGACATCGCCGGCGGCGCGCAGCTCGTCCAGCGCCCGCCAGCCGCCCCGGTCGATCAGCTCGCGGGTCCGCGCCTGCGCCGCCTCGGCCGAGCCATGGGTCATGGCGTCGATGTCGTGGACATAGAGGATGTCGACGCGGTCCAGGTCCAGCCGCTCCAGGCTGGCGGCGTAGGACCGCATCACGCCATCGTAGGAATAGTCGTAGCGCACCCTCAGAGGCGGGACGCCCACATAGATGCCGCTGTCTTCGGTCCCTGGCGCGCACGGCTCCAACAGCCGGCCGACCTTGGTCGAGAGCAGGAAACCCCCTCTGGATTCACCCTTGAGCGCCGCGCCGACCCGTCGTTCGGACAGGCCATGGCCGTAGAGGGGCGCGGTGTCGAAATAGCGCGCGCCAAGCGTCCAGGCCTGACGGACGGCCGCCTCGGCGTCCGCCTCGCTGAGCACCCGATTCATATTTCCGATCGGCGCGGCGCCGAAACCGAAGGCGCTGAAAGCCAGGGTCCGGCCGGCCTGGGTGGTCAGGGCGCGTGTGGGAAGATGGTCGGGCATGGGGCGACTTCTTGCGACGGCGGACGTGAGGTCAACACCGATCGGTCTTTATCGGCAACGATCATCGCGTTGAATTCCCGACGAGCCAGGCCCAGACTGGGGCGGACGCAAACGGAGCCCGCAGCATGTCGGACGTGGCGACAAGTCCCGCGGCGGCGGTGATCCGTCTGCATCCGAACGACAATGTGGTGGTCGCCGCCGCGCGGATTGCGGCCGGTGTCCCGGTCGACGGCGAGGCCGTCCGCAGCCTCCAGCCCGTTCCCTTCGGGCACAAGCTCGCCACCCGCTTCATCGCCGCCGGCGAGCCGGTGCTGAAATACGGCCAGGCGATCGGGGTCGCGACGCAGGACATTCCGGCCGGCGCACACGTGCACGTACACAATCTCGACGTCTCCGATCTGCGGCTGGCGGCCGAGGCCGGGACTTACGCGCCCCGCAACGAGCCGCCGCGCCATTTCATGGGTTTCCGCCGCGCCGACGGACGGGTGGGAACGCGAAACTATGTCGGGGTGCTGACCTCGGTGAACTGCTCGGCCACGGTGGCGCGGCTGATCGCCGACGCCGCGGATCGGTCCGGACTGCTGAACGATTTTCCCAATGTCGATGGCGTCATCCCGATCACCCACACCTCGGGCTGCGGCATGGCCGGGGACGGCGATGGGTTCGACATGCTGCGCCGGACGCTGTGGGGCACGGCGGCCAATCCGAACTTCGGCGCCATGCTGCTGGTCGGCCTGGGCTGCGAGGTGATCCAGACCGGCCGTTTCGCCAAGGACTACGGTCTGGCCGGCCGCGACGATTTCCAGGCCTTCACCATCCAGGACGTCGGCGGCACGCGAAAGGCGGTCGAGCAGGGTCTGGCGAGGCTGAAAGACCTTTTGCCGCTCGCCAATGCTCACAGGCGCACGCAGGTCCCGGCCAGCGAGATCGTGCTCGGCCTGCAGTGCGGCGGCTCCGACGGCTGGTCGGGCGTCACCTCCAACCCGGCCCTTGGCGACGCCGCCGACCGGCTGACCGCTCTTGGCGCCACGTTGATCCTGTCGGAGACTCCGGAAATCTACGGCGCCGAACATCTGCTCTATGCCCGCGCGGTGACGTCCGAGGTTCAGGCCAGGCTGCGGGCGCGGCTGGATTGGTGGGAGCACTACACCCGCATCCACGGCGCCGAGATGAACAACAATCCCTCGCCCGGCAACAAGGCCGGCGGCTTGACCACCATTCTCGAAAAGTCGCTGGGCGCGGTCGCCAAGAGCGGCTCATCGCCGCTGGTCGACGTCATCGAATATGCCGAGCCTTTGCGCACGCGGGGCCTGGTCTTCATGGACAGCCCCGGCTTCGACCCCTGTTCGGCCACCGGCCAGGTCGCCTCGGGCGCCAACCTGATCGCCTTCACCACCGGCCGCGGCTCGGCCTTCGGCTGCAAGCCGTCGCCGTCGATCAAGCTTGCATCCAACACCGAGATCTACGAGCGGATGGTCGAGGACATCGACATAGACTGCGGCGGCATCGCCACGGGCAAGGCCAGCATCGCCGACAAGGGCGCCGAGATCCTCGACTGTCTGTTGGACGTGGCTTCCGGCCGACGCAGCAAGAGCGAGGCCTTGGGCTATGGCGGCGCGGAATTCGTGCCGTGGCTGATCGGCGCGGTGATGTAGGCGACCGAATCGATGACGGCCTGACTGTGTCACGCCGGTTGAAACCGCCCGGCCAGTGGCCGTATCCTGTCCGGCAAAAGATAAAGACAAGACCCTGGAGGACGCCCGATGGCCTATGTGCAGGACCAGATCATCCACGACGCCGACTCCCACCTGATGGAGTTGCCGGACTGCCTCGATCCCTATTTCGACGCCGCGATGCTGGCGCGCTACCACGCCTTGCCGATCTACAAGCACAAGCTGGGCAAGCCCGCCGGCTGGGCCGAGTCCGCGCGCCGCCAGCACCAGGATCCCGAATTCCGCGCCGGGGCGGAGGACAACATCCTGCTGCGCAAGAACCAGGCGGCCTTGGGCGCCTTCCTGCCGGCCGATCGCCCCAAGGCCATCGACTATCTGGGCTTCGCCAGTCAACTGGTCTTCACCACCTTCTGCCTGGGCAATTTCCAGCTCGAATACGGCGATGATATCGATCTCGCCTATGCCGCGGCCACCGCACACAACCGGATGATGACCGACTTCTGTTCGGTCGACCGCCGGCTGCTTCCCACCGGATACGTGCCACTGATGGATTTCGAGCGCGCCGCCCAGGCCGCGAAGGAGGCCATCGCGCTCGGGGCAAAAGCCATCCTCGTCGCCTCGCGCTGCCCCAAGAGCCATTCGCCCAGCCATGTCGGCTTCGACCCGGTCTGGGCGCAGGCCGAGGAAGCCAGCCTTCCGATCCTCTTCCACGTCGGCGGCGAGGAGAAGCTGAACCCGGACTATTTCGAAAACGGCCTGCCGCGGGTGAAGGATTTTCATGGCGGCGAGGAGAACTTCACCTCGGTCTCCTTCATGCCCATCCCCAATTCGGTGATGCAGACCCTGGCCTGCCTGATCATCGACGGGGTGATGGACCGGTTCCCGAAGCTGAAGTTCGGCGCGATCGAACTGGGCGCCTCCTGGGTTCCGAGCTGGATGCGCTTCATGGATTCCTCGCATGCCGCCTTCTTCAAGAACGAGGAGCGGCTGCACCGGCTCTCGGCCCCGCCCAGCGAGATCGTCCGCCGCCAGGTGCGCGTGACCCCCTATCCACACGAGGACACGGGCTGGATCATCGCCAATTCCGGCGACCAGATCTGTCTCTTCTCCTCCGACTTTCCGCACGTCGAAGGCGGCCGCAATCCGCTGAAGCGGTTCAACGATTCCCTGGCCGGAACGCCCCGGCCGGCGGTCGACCGCTTCTACCGCGAGAACTTCATCGACCTGATGGGCGAAGGCCTGGCGGCGGATCTGAGGCGGCCCGCGCATCTGATCGCGGCGGAGTAGGGCGGCAGCAAATATATCAGCGCCAGCCGCCCCAGGCTGCCCCGAACAAACCTACCAGCATCGTCACGACAATAAGAGCCAGGAACGCGAATACGGCCCTGTTGAACATTCGCCGATGGACTTTTGAAGCTTCGGGCCGGAACCGGCCGGCGAGCGCCTGCCGAGGGCTCGACTTTGCTTGCAAGACTCGGACTTGGAGCATGACCAAGTGAAAGACGCCGAACATCCAGGCGCCTGCAGCGGCAGCGGCCAAGAAGACCGCAACAGTCAGCGACACTTGCCCGACTAGAGTCATCTCGTGTCCCGATTGGACCGCGGGGTGTGATATGGTCGCGCCTCACTCATCGCACCATATCCACCTCAACCCCTACCGCCTTGCTGACGGCCGCCCAGGAGCGGTCGGCCGTCAGAGCTCGGCAGGCCAGGCGGCGGGCGAGGGCGAGGCAGGCGCGGTCGCCAAGTGAGAGGCCGGCTGCGCGGGTCGCGGGCAGCATTAGCCCGCAGTCGAAGGCGAGGTCGCTGTCCAGTGGGACGCGGGCGAACGGCAAAGGATCCAGCATCTCCGCGATGTTGCGGGGGTTCGCGCCATTGCGGGCGTAGTAGGCGACCACCTCGGCCAGATTGACGGTGGACATCGCGGCATCGGCCAATTCGGCGCGCACCATGTCGCCGCCGGGCTCGCGGAGCAGCACGGCTAGCAGCGCCGAAGCGTCGAGGACACAGGTCAAGGTTCGCGCTCGGCGTCGCGTCTGCGCTCAGCGAGGAAGGCGTCGACCGAGGCGTCGGGCGCGTCGCCTAGCAGCTTACGGCTAAGGGCTTGGGCGCGATCGATGACTTCATCCACGGTGCGGATGCGAATCTCCCGGCCGTAGAGTTGGAAGACGACGTCGCCGCCGTGATTCAGGCCCACCGCCTTGCGTAGTTCGGCCGGCAGGCTGACCCGCCCGGATTCGGTGACGCGCCCTCTGATGGCATTCATGGCGTAACTTCCGCATATGGCGAGGAATGAGATAACGCCATATGTAGTCGATTTCGCGTTTCGAGTATAGATCGCGACCCATGGCGCCCCCGACACCATCCGCCCCCGAGTCCTTCGGAGACTACGATTTCATCATCGTCGGCGCGGGGTCGGCGGGGTGCGTGCTGGCCAACCGGTTGAGCGCCGATCCACGCCATCGCGTGCTGCTGCTCGAGGCCGGCGGCCATGACCGGCTGTTCTGGGTGCATGTGCCGATCGGCTATCTCTACACCCAGGGCAAGCCGCGCACGGACTGGTGTTTCTTGACCGCCGAGGAGGCGGGTCTCGGCGGGCGGGCGCTGAAATATCCGCGCGGGCGGCTGCTGGGCGGCTCGTCTTCGATCAACGGCATGATCTATATGCGCGGCCAGGCGGCCGACTACGACCATTGGCGCCAGCTTGGCCTGACCGGCTGGGGCTGGGACGACGTGCTGCCGCTCTTTCGCAACTCGGAGGACTATTACGGCGGCGAAGATACGATGCACGGCGTCGGCGGTCCGTTGAAGGTCAACCGCCAGCGGCTGAGCTGGCCGATTCTCGACGCCTTCGCCCAGGCGGCGGCCCAATGCGGCATACCGAAGACGAGCGACTTCAATCGCGGCGACAATTTCGGCAGCGCCCTCTTCGACGTCAACCAGCACGGCGGCCTGCGCTGGAGCGCGGCGCGGGGATTTCTGCGTCCGGTGATCCGGCGGCCGAATCTACGCGTGGCGACAAACGCCCTGGTCGAGCAACTGGTGCTGGATCAGGGTCGCGCGCGCGGCGTGCGCTTCCGCTTGAACGGACGCCTGGTCGAGGCCGCGGCCAAGGCCGAGGTGATCCTGGCCGCCGGCGCGATCGGCTCGCCGCACATCCTGCAGCTGAGCGGAATCGGGCCGGGCGCGCTGTTGCAGCGCCACGGCGTCGCGGTGGTGAAGGATGCACCAAGCGTCGGCGCCAATCTGCAGGATCACCTGCAGATCCGCACCGTCTACAAGACCTCGGGCGGCACGTTGAACAGTCGGGCGGCTAGCCTTTTCGGCAAGGCGATGATCGGGCTGGAATACGGGCTTTTCCGCACCGGCCCGATGTCGATGGCGCCCAGCCAACTCGGCATGTTCGCCTATTCGTCCGACCGCCACGCCACGCCCAACCTCGAATACCACGTCCAGCCGCTCAGTCTGGAGGCCTTCGGCGAGCCGCTGCACGCCTTTGACGCCCTGACCGCCTCGGTCTGCAATATCCGCCCGCGCAGCCGCGGCGAGGTCAGCCTGACGAGCCCAGACCCGAGTGCAGCGCCGGCGATCCGGCCCAACTATCTGTCCGATCCGGCCGACCAGGCGGTGGCGTTGGAGGCTATCGCCCTGACCCGCAGCATCTGCGCCGCGCCGGGCCTCGCCGATTATCACCCCGATGAATATCGCCCAGGCATTGAGGTGACCGACCCCGCTGAATTGCTGGCCGCCATCGGCCGTATCGCCACCACCATCTTCCACCCGGTCGGAACCTGCCGCATGGGGATGGACGAGAACGCGGTGGTCGATGGCGCGCTGCGGGTGCGCGGCTTTGAGGGCCTGCGCATCGCCGACGCCTCGGTGATGCCGACCATCACCTCCGGCAACACCAATGCGCCAACGGTGATGATCGCGGAAAAGGCCGCGGCGATGATCCTGGCCGGCGTTCGCGCCTGAACACTGTTCATATAACGCTTGCGAGGACCTGGGCCGCGCGGCATCTTTCGCCTCCCGACGAGGAGCGCTCACGATGGCCGACGCAAACATCACCAAGGACAAGATGTACGGCGCGGTGGCGCCGGACGATTTCGAATCCATGCTGGAGCTGGACCGCTACAACGCCCGCACCACGGCCTTCGACAAGATCATCTCGGCCACTCACGACCACTTCTGGGATCCGCTCGACAAGCGCTATATCGACTTCGACGAGCCCTTCGACATGGACAACATCGCCATGGTCCCGGAGGAGCAGAGCCCGATCCTCAAGCTGCCCTATGTGGCGGAAAAGCTCGCCGATCCGAAGGAAAAGATCCGCTTCGTCAATTACATGCAGCTGTGGAATTTCTCGTCCATCCTGCATGGCGAGCAGGGCGCGCTGAACCTCTCGGCCTCGCTCTGCCACGTGCTCTACGATCAGGGCGCACAGGAATACGCCGCCAACCAGACCCGAGAAGAGGCTCGCCACGTCACCGCCTTCGCCAAGTACATCAAGTCGCGCTGGGGCCGGCCCGTGCCTTGCGGCGCGGCGCTGAAGGCGCTCTTGGTCGAGATCATCGAGGCGCCGGAGGTCTATAAGAAGATCATCGGCATGCAGATGCTGGTCGAGGGCCTGGCCATGGGCGCCTTCGCCAACGGCTACAGGGTCAATCGGGACCCGGTCGCCAAGAAACTGTTCCAGCTCGTCATGACCGACGAGGCCTTCCATCACAAGTTCGGCAAGATCTGGGCCGACCGCACCATCCCGAAACTGACCGAAGCCGAGCGCAACATGGTCGAGGACTGGGCCGCCCACTGCGCCCAGAGCCTTCTGTTCAACCAGGGCTCGCCCGAGCAGCAGACGGTGATCTACGGCGAATTCGGCCTCGACCCGGAGCGGGTGATCGCCGATATAATCGAGCGCCGCAAACACCGCGACCCGACCCGCCGCTTCAAGGGCGAGACCAATATCTTCCGGGTGCTGATCAAGACGCTGTTGAACGCCGGCCTGATCACCGGCCGGACGATGAACTTCTACGCGGCCTATGTCGACATGGACGAGCTGCGCGCCGAGGGCGACCGGATGGTCGGCGACGATATCGCCGAGGACGGCATCCGCTATCTGCAGGCGATTAATTTCAAGGACCGCGCCAAGGCCGATCTGGTCGCCGCCGAGTAGCCGGACGGGGCCTCTAGATCCTCCCCCGTTGGGGGAGGATCGTCGGCTTGCGCTCTTCCCTGAGATCATGAAGGGGCTTATGCGAACGCCCTGCGAGATGGCGCATAGGAGAATTCGTCTCATGAAAACCCGCGCCGCGGTCGCCTTCGAGGCCGCCAAGCCGCTTGAGATCGTCGAACTCGACCTTGAAGGCCCGCGCGCCGGCGAGGTGCTGGTCGAGATCAAGGCCACCGGCGTCTGCCATACCGACGCCTACACCTTGTCGGGCATGGACTCGGAGGGGCTGTTCCCCTCGGTGCTCGGCCATGAAGGCGCGGGCGTGGTGGTCGAGGTCGGCGCCGGCGTCACCTCGGTGGGGCCGGGCGATCACGTCATTCCGCTGTACACGCCGGAATGTCGTCAATGTAAGTCCTGCCTGTCGCGCAAGACCAATCTGTGTACGGCGATCCGCGCCACGCAGGGCAAGGGCGTGATGCCGGACGGGACCTCGCGGTTTTCCTACAAGGGCGCCAGCGTGCATCATTATATGGGCTGCTCGACCTTCTCGAACTTCACCGTCCTGCCCGAGATCGCCGTCGCCAAGGTCCGCGACGACGCGCCCTTCGACAAGATCTGCTACATCGGCTGCGGCGTCACCACCGGGGTCGGGGCGGTGATCAACACGGCCAAGGTCGAGCCGGGCGCCAAGGCCGTCGTCTTCGGCCTCGGCGGCATCGGGCTGAACGTGGTGCAGGGTTTGCGGCTCGCCGGCGCCGACATGATCGTCGGGGTCGATCTCAACCCGGATCGAAAAGCCTGGGGCGAGCGGTTCGGCATGACCCATTTCGTCAATCCGAAGGACATCTCGGGCGACGTGGTCGCCCATCTGGTCGAACTGACCGCCGGCGGGGCCGACTACACCTTCGACTGCACCGGCAACGTCACGGTGATGCGCCAGGCGCTGGAGGCCTGCCATCGCGGCTGGGGCGAGAGCGTGGTGATCGGGGTTGCGCCCGCCGGGGCGGAAATCGCCACCCGGCCGTTTCAGCTGGTCACCGGCCGGGTCTGGCGCGGCACGGCCTTCGGCGGCGCGCGCGGCCGCACGGACGTGCCGAAGATCGTCGACTGGTACATGGGCGGCAAGATCGAGATCGATCCGATGATCACCCACACCCTGCCGCTCGAGCGCATCAACGAGGCTTTCGATCTGATGCACAGCGGCGAAAGCATTCGCTCGGTGGTGGTGTATTAGCGTTTTCTGGCTGTTGACGGCCTCGTCCAAACAGCCCTCCCCCTCGATGGGGGAGGGTTGGGTGGGGGTGTCGCCGCTGAGTTTGGGTGATGGGCGATGATGGGCTCCGCGCCCACTCGCGCCCCAACCCACACCGTCGGTAAACACCCCAACCCTGCCCTTCCCCCGTCCGCCAACGGAAAGGGTTCCGAGTGGGTTGGCCCTCGGCCTAGCTCAATCCCAGCCGCTCGAACTGGCCTTGAGGCGCTTCGATCGACTCCAGCGAGGCTCGCAATCGATTTCCGTCATTTCCCGTCGACGGAGAAGGCGAGCAGCACCGTGCCGCTCGAGCCCGAACGTCCGGCATAGCCTGAGTGCACATAGACCATGCCGTCAGCCGCCACCGGGCCGGCTGCGTCTAGAACCCCGCCCTGCGCCTGTCGGCCGCTCAAGGTCGGGAAGCTCCCGCCGGTGTCGAATTCCCACAACACCGCGCCCTTGTCGGCCGAATAGGCCCGAAGCCGGCCGTTCATCGCCCCGGCGAACACCACGCCCGGAATGGCCGTGAGCGCCTGCGAGATGGCGGGGTCGCAGTAGGGGTTATTCCAACGGCAGGGCAGCGGCGGCGATGGGGTCTGCCAGTCGATCCGCCCATCGGTGATCTCGAAGGCGGTCACGCCGGGGCGGGCGGCCCGGCGCATGAAGATGTCGGCGATGCCGACATAGAGCCGTTCGCCGTCGTTGGCCGGCCCGAACTCGACGCCGCCGAGCGATCCGCCGACGCTGAGGCGCTTGGTCCATACCAGCCGTCCGCCGTTGTCCGGGTCGAACGCCCAGACCTGGCTGGATTTCTGCCCGACCAGCAGGAGTCGCTTGCCGCCGGGAAGGGTCTGAAGGATGGGCGAGTCGCCGACATCATAGTCGCCGCCCGTCTCGCTGGGGCAGTTGGCGCCCCGCCTTTGGCCCTTATAGCAGCCGATGATGTAGTTGTCCTTGGGGGTCAGCTTTTGAGACCAGCGGATGGCCCCCGTCGCCATGTCGATGGCGAGAACCGCGTCCGATCCTTCATTGGGCGTGTCGGTATAGGAGTTGCCGGTTCCGACGTAGAGAAGCCCGAGCTTGGGATCGACCGTGGGCGCCGACCATACCGCTCCGCCCGCGGGACCGTAGCGGGTCACCCCCTTCGCATTGATCCCCGTCGGGTGGGGCTCGGCCGCGACGGTATAGGTCTTCCACAGGATCTTGCCGGTCGACGCGTCGAGCGCAACGACGGCGCCGCGGAAACGGCAGCACGGATATTGGTCATTCTGCGCGTAGAATTCCTCGCCCGAGGAAACGGGCACGTACAGCCGGTTGTCATAGACGGTGGGAGAGCCGGTCATCAGGGCGCCGGCCTGGTCGTCGACGTGAGTCTTCCAGAGCAGAGCGCCACGGTCCGCGTCGATGGCGTAGACGTCGCGATGGCGGTCGGCGATGTAGAGTGCGTATCGGACGTCTGGGCGCCCCTGGATCCGGCCGACGGTTATGGTGGTGCGCGTCCCGCTTGCGGCCTGGAAGCGCCAATAGAGGCAGCCGCTCTTCGCATTGAGCGCATAGACCGTGCCGGCGGTATTGTTGGTGTAGAGCCGGCCGCCGACCACGGTCGGCTGCCCGTTGCGATCGCCGGACATGGCGATGGCCCATTTCAGCTTCAGGCGCGGGACGTCCGCGGCGGTGAAGCCTGGGTCGGGCTGGAACCTCTGGTTCTGCACCGTCCGGCCCCAGCCGTTCCAGTCGCCGGGACGGATCTCAAGCGGCGGTGGCGGGTCGGCGCATGGCGGCGCCTCGCCCTCATGACTGACGACGTCGCCGGTCGTGTTGTGCGACAGATAGGCCGCGACATCCCT
Source organism: Caulobacteraceae bacterium (assembly GCA_965277425.1). Lineage (GTDB taxonomy): Bacteria > Pseudomonadota > Alphaproteobacteria > Caulobacterales > Caulobacteraceae > Poindextera. Next base: position 123,485 of record CBDICR010000005.1, on the reverse strand, counting down.
CATCTGGCGAACGGATAGCCCCTGGGCCTCGCCGTTCATGACGCCGTCGTGCAAGGCGCTGAAGATGAAGGTCGGCGTATTGGCCGAGATCACGTCCCGCGAAGGCACGCGGCCCGCCGCGTGGTCATGGCAGCTGGAGCACCGGCTCGCATAGACCGCCGCGCCGTCCGTCGGATCGCCCAAGGGCGGCCCGTTCGCCGAGCCCGCGCCTGGGGTCTGGGCGAGCGCCGCCGCCCAAATACCGGCCGCGCCCAGCAGCAGCGCCGCCGCCCACCGAACCCTCACGCCAGGTGGGCCTTGAACCAATCGATGGCCAGCCCCACCGCCTGCACCCGATATTTGCCGTAGATTTCGAAATGCGTGGCGTCCGGGATGGTCACGAGCTTCTTGGGCCCCGCCACGCGCCCGTAGGCGCGTTCGCCGCTGGCCGGGTTGTTGGCCAGCTCGTCGGCGCCCGCCAGGACGAAGAGGGCCGCCGCCTGCACATAGGGCGCTTCGGCGTTGGGCCACCAGCGCAGCAGCTTGTCGCCAACAGGCTGGCCGGTCAGGTTGTTGGGGGTTTTGGCGAATGGTGGCGGATAACCCGCCTGGCCCTGCGCCATAAGCGTCGCCTGCCGATGCTCGGCCTGGATGTTCGGGCGCTGCTCCCGGCCCTGCATCGCGGCCGGCGTCGGCCGATCGGCGATGCCGCCCACCTGGCTGACGATCGCCTTCACGCGCGGATCGCGCGCGGCGACATAGATCACATGCCCGCCGGAGAAGCTGGAGCCGCGCAGGCCGAGCCGCGCCATGTCCGCCGTCGGCTCGCCCGCGAGCCAGTCGATGGCGTTGAACCAGTCGTCCACCTGTTCGAAGGGGTCGATGTAGCCGCGCAGCGCCATGACCTCGGCGGGGAATCGCGCGTCGTCCCGCCCGGCGGGTTCGCGGCCGGTCGGCACGACGCGTGACTCGCTGGCGCCCCAACCTCGATAGTCGAAGGTCATCACCATGAAGCCGGCCCTGGCGAGGTCGATGGCGTCCGGTCGGAAGCTGGCGGCGACGCCGCCCCACCCGTGCGCCATCAGGATGGTGGGCAGCTTGGCTGCGCCGGCCGACGCGGGGCGGAAGAGTTCACCGTGCAAACGCACGCCTTCGCTGACGAACTCGACGGGCTTGAAGGCGATGTCGTTCGGCGGCTGAAAGGACGCCGACGCCGCGGGGCCGTCGGCAAGCGGAGCGGCGGTAGACACCTTCGCGGCCGCCGCGCCGCCGGTCAACACAGAGGCGGCGGCGAGGCCCCAACCCAGCACTGTCCTGCGCGTCCCCGCGCCGGTTTCCGTCATCGTGTCCTCCTCCGACAGCCCGCTTTTGGCCGGCACGCTAGCCCCGCCGACCGTTCCAGGCAACGCGGGCCGCGTGAAGCCGAGTGACGCCGGCGGAAGACCCGCGTCTAGGCGGCGTTTGAGCGGTCGGCGGCCCTGGACAGGGTCTTGGTCAGGCGCACGACGGCGCGGCGAACCTCCGGGTCGGCGATTTTCGCAAAGGCATCCAGCAGATCGAAGGCGCCCGGCATGGCCAGGTGGCGAAACATCGGCTTGCCCGATTGCGCCCCGTCCTCGCCGACAAGGGCGGCCACCGAGGTGTCCAGCGCGACGGCGGCCCGCACCAGGGTCGAGGCCGAGACGCGGTTGTCGCCCCGCTCGTACTTTTGCACCTGCTGAAAGGTCAGCCCAAGCGCATGGGCCAGCCTGGTCTGGCTCAAGCCCTGAAAGACCCGTCGGGCGCGGATGCGCGCGCCGACGTCGATATCGATCGGATCGGGCGTCGCACTCATACCGCCTTCCTCGCAGGGGATACGCCGGGTCTGGGCGTGCCGTTCAACCCTATGCGGCGTTGGCAAGCTTCGCAACGGCTGGCCGCATCACGTCTGGACGAGCCGCAATCCGCGCCGCTGGTCGATCAACTGGTCGACCCCGCGAATCTGCACAAAGGGGGCGACCAGGGCGCGCGCGACGGTCTCGATCGCTTCCAGACCCGAGGCGTTGGTTGCATCTGGGCGCAGGGTGTCCTCGATCAGGGCCACCGCGATGCCGTGATCGTAGGCATAGAGCGCGGTGCCGAGCGAGGTCGAGGACAGCGACAGGCACAAAATCACCAGCTCCTGGTCTGGGCCCTCCTCGATCGCCCGGCGAAACACGCGGTTGGAGAAGGCCGAGGCGCCGGTTCGATAATAGACCGGCTCGCTTGGCAGGGGCTCAAGTCCGGCCAGGGGTTTTGTCGGTCGGCCCGCCTTGTGCGGATAGACGTGGCTGGTCGCCCAACCCGAGGCGCGGGCATAGGTCAGCAGGCGGCGGCACTTGTCGATGCGCGCCTGGGCCAGCGCCGTCTGCAACTCGGGGCACTGGACGAGATCCAGACAAACCAGATGACGCGCCGGCTGCGCCTGGCCGGATCGGACATGAAACATGATGGGTTACGCGCAGACTTGTTTGGGAGGGCGAACGGCCGATCGATCGAGAGCGCCCGGGCGATCCCACTCGCCTTCCGGCCGCAACAGGACGAACGGGTCGGCGTCGATGGTGATGGCGTCCGCGGGCGGGCTGAGCGCGAACTCCATCTCGACATAGTCGTAGTCCGAGAAGGAGAAGCTCGCGCGGCCCGGGCGCACCCGGCCGCCGAAATGGCGTTTCCAGAACGGGGTCAGCCGCATCTGGGCGTGGCCCATCAAGCGGCGGTAGCCCTTGGCCTCGGCCAGTTCGAACGCCGCTCGCGCCAGCATCATCAAGCCCGGCCCGCCGCGATAGTCCTTGCGGATGGCCAGCCGTTCCAGCTTGGCGAAATCGGCGAACCAGCGCATCCGCACCACCCCGACCGGCTCGTCGCCGACCCGCAGGATCAGGTGGGTGGCGCCGGCGAAGTCGTTGCCGTCGAACTCCTCATCGTAGGGGCAGACCTGCTCGCCGATATAGACCAGCGCCCGCACCGCCATGACCTGGGCCAGGTCATTGAACGTGCGGGCGACCGAAACCCGCATGATCGGCGCTGACGCCCGCCGTTCGGCGACCAGAGGCTTAATCAGGGCGTTCATGCCGCGGCGGCCTGTTGGCGTTCGGCGCTGGGTTCGATCCAAACCAGGCCCGAGGTCGAACCCGGAACGGGCTTGAATCCCAGCCGATCGATCATCAACCGCAATCCGGCCGGCGTGACGGGCCGCCCGAAGACGGCTAGGTGCGGAACGGCGATGCGGCTCGTCAGTTCGTAACCCTCGATGGCTCTTTGCGCGGCTTGGTGATTGGTCGCAGCAATTCCCCAGCCGTAGATGCCCGCCGGTTCTCCGCCGCGGCGCATAATGTGGCTCGCGGCAGGATTGACGGAGTCGAAGGCGTCGGTCCACACGGCCCGGCGTCCTGCCTCGCTCAAGAAGACCAAAGCGACGACCGCGGTCAGTTCGCCGGCTTCGCGCACGACAAACAGGCCCACCCCGGTTCGCGCATGGACACGCGCGATTGTCGCGGGGGTGGCGATCTTGCCGCCGATCAGGCGCGCGGCGAAGGCCTGAGCTTCGTCGATCTCGCCAGGCTCGGCCGGCGTCACGCCGAACTGGGCGAAAGCCCCGCGCACCGCATCGATGGAGTGCAATTGCCGAGAATCTGAATTAACGTTCTGCGATCGCATAGTGCACCTCGCGACTTATCTGAGAGTCGCTTTCCTAGTGCTTGTGTGTGGATCGAGGGACCCGCGAAGATTGCAAGAGGGTCTTGCTGTTTTGAGAGGCCGCACTGCGATGGCTCAAGTTGTCAGACGCCGGACTGACTGGTCAGACCTCAGGGTGTTCTGGGCCGTGGCCGAACTCGGCAGTTTTGGGGCGGCGGCGCGCGCGCTCAAACTGGGCCTGACAACGGTCACGCGCGCGGTGGACCGGTTGGAAGAGCAGCTCAACGCCAAGCTTCTCACTCGTGGTCCGCAAGGTGTCACCCTAACCGAAGCCGGCTCGGCCGCCTACGATCGGGCGCTATCGATGGAGCGCGTGGCCGAACAGCTCGAAAACGAGATCGCCGACCGCGAGAAGGCGCCCGTAGGTCATGTCAAACTTGCAGCTCCAGATGGGGTTGCGGGCATTTTTCTAAGCCCGTTCATTGCGGAATTCGTTCGTGCGAATCCAAAGATCGATTTGGTAATCGACTGCGGGCTCTGGCCCGACCGGCCACTGGCCGGCGACGTTGATCTGACCTTGACATTCGAAGAGCCGAAGCACCCTGACGCGGTCGCCATCCCTTTGGCCTATTTCCATTACGCCTTGTTCGCCTCGCGAGACTATCTGGACCTGTACGGTGTTCCGAACTCCTCGTCGGAAATTACGACTCACCCCTATGTTCATCACGTAGGTCAGGTCGCTAATCGTGGCGCCTGGAAACCGACCTCGGCGGCGTTTCAGGACTTCGTGCATAAGCGCGTCGAGACCAATTCCAGCGCCGTCTCCTTCGCAGCGGTGAAGCACGGGGCGGGCATCGGCGGCATGCCAACAGCGATCCTGGCTCTCGATCCCGCGCTGGTGATGATCGAGTCGACCGTTCAGGAGACCCTTCGACTCTGGCTTGTACACCACCGCGACATTGGCCGTTCTGCACGCGTGCGCTGCGTCATTGACTGGTTGAAGGATGTCTTCGACCCACGCATGAAGCCTTGGTACCGGGCCGAATTCATCCATCCGCAAGAATTCGCCGCCTACTTGGACGACGAACTGAAGACCCTTGAGCAGATCGCTGCAGGAGAGCCGGCTCGTCGCCGCCGCGTCTCGGCGGATTAAGCCTTTGAAGGGCGCGCCTGGGGGTCTCGAGTCAGCCGCTGTTGCGCAGACCGGCCGAGACGCCGTTGATCGACATGTGGATGCCCCGGCGCACGTCGTCGTCGGCCTCGCCGGCGCGGTGTCGGCGCAACAGTTCGACCTGCAGCACGTTCAGCGGATCGATATAGGGAAGCCGCAACCGGATGGACTGGGCCAGCCGTTCGTCGTGCTCCAGCAATTCCGACTGGCCGGTGATCGCCAGCACCGCGTCGCGGCAGGCGGTCCATTCGCCATGCAGGCGCGCGAACACCGATTGGGCCAGGTCCCTGTCCTCGACCAGACCGGCATAGCGGTGGGCGATGGCCAGGTTCGACTTGGCCAGCACCATCTCCATGTTGGCGACCGTGGCGCGGAAGAAGGGCGAGGCGGCGTGCAGGCGTTTGAGGCCGTCCAGGCCGCCGTGTTTCGCCAGCTGGCCGCTGGTCGACGCCGTCCCGAACCCGTACCAGCCCGGCAGCATGACGCGGGACTGCGACCAGGAGAACACCCAGGGGATGGCGCGCAGATCGGCGATGCGGCTGGACGCCGTGCGCGAGGCGGGCCGCGAGCCGATCTTCAGGTCGGCGATCTCGCTGACCGGGGTCGACTGGCGGAAATAGTCCTCGAAGCCCGGCGTCTCGTAAACCAGGCCGCGATAGGCCCGCCGCGCCGCCTGGCTCATCGCCGCCAGCGCCTCGGCGAATTCGCCGTCCGCCGCATCGGGCGCGTGGTCGAGCCCAGCCAGCAGGGTGGCGGCGGCGATGGTCTCCAGGCTGATCAGGCCGCCGAGAGGATGGCCGTACTTGCTCGCCACCACCTCGCCCTGCTCGGTGATGCGGATCCCCCGCGCCACCGCGCCTTCCGGCAAGGCCTGGATCGCCTCGAAGCTCGATCCGCCGCCGCGCCCCACCGCGCCGCCGCGTCCGTGGAAAAAGCGCAAGCTCACGCCGCGCGCGCGGCCAAGCGCGATCAGCCGCCCGATCGCCGAGCGCGTCTCCCAGTTGGAGGTGACGTAGCCGCCGTCCTTGTTGGAGTCGGAATAGCCGATCATCACCTCTTGCAGATTGTCCTGGCCGCCGATGATGGCCCGCGCCAGCGGCAGGTCGAGCCAGGCCGCCATGGTCGCGTCGCTGGCCTGCAGATCCTCGATGGTCTCGAACAGCGGCACGATGCGTAGGGCCGAGGCCGGCGCCTCGCCGGGGGTGAACAGGCCCGCTTCCTTGAGCAGGATCGCCACCTCCAGCATGTCCGACGGGCTGGTCGCCTTGGAGATCACATAGTTGGCGATCGAGCCCGGGCCGAAGCGGTCGCGCAGCCGCGCCGCCGCATCGACGACGCCAAGCTCGCTGGCCGTTTCCTCCGAATAGTCGCGGTAGGGCGAGCGCAGCAGGCGCGGGCTGGCGAGCTCGACGCAGAGCAGCTCGATCCGCTTGGCTTCGTTCAGGCGGGCATAGTCCTGGGTGACGCCCGACTTGGCCAGCAGTTCGGCGACCACCCGTTCGTGGACGTCGGAATTCTGCCGCAGGTCCATCACGGCCAGATGAAAGCCGAACGCCTCGATCGCCTGGCGCAGATCGCAAAGCCGCCCATCGGCGATGTCCGCCGCGCCGTTGGCCTTCAGCGAATCGGCAACGATTTCGAGATCGGCGGCCAGGGCGCCGGGGCCGGCATAGGCGTCCAGCACCACCCTGGGCGGACGCACCGGGCCGCGCCCCAGGATCGCGCTTCGGGTCGCCGCCAGCCGCGCGTAGCAGCCGACCAGGGCGCGGCGGTAGGGCTCGTCCAGGCGCTGCGGATTGTCGTCGCCGGCGGCGTCGGCCAGGGCGTTCAAGGCGTCGTTGACGCCGGTGAACTCGTCAGCCAGCGAAAGCTCGCCGCCAAGGGCATGCACCTGATGCAGATACCAGTCGATCGCCGCCTCGCCCTGGCGGGTGAGCGCGTATTCGAGCGTCTGGGCGCCGACGAAGGGATTGCCGTCGCGGTCGCCGCCGACCCAGGAGCCCACCTGCATGCAGGCGCCCGACTCGACCCCGGTCAGTTTGGCCAGCCGGCGTTTCAGGGCGGGGACCTCGGGCAGGAAGGTGCCGGCGAAGATCGAGACGGCGTTGTCGATCTCGTCGCTGACATTGATCCGGATCGAGCGCAGCATCCGGGTCTGCCACAGGATGCGGATCTCGCGCTTGATGGCCGCCTCGACCTCCTGGCCAGGCTCGCCGCGGTCCGCCGCCTCCAGCAGGGCGGTGATGGCGGTCTCGCGATCGAGGATGCTGGTCCGGCGAACCTCGGTGGGGTGGGCGGTGATCACCGGGGCCAACACCGCGCCTTTCAGGAAGGCCCGTGTCGCTTCCGAGGTCAGGTCCAGGCTGTCGCGCACCCGCTCGAGCGGACTGGGCTCGGCCAGGGCGCGGCGGCGGACCAGATGGTCGTCGCCGATATTGACCAACTGGGAGAAGAGAGCGAAGCCGCGGATGAGAAAGAGCGTGTCGGCGAGCGAAAGCCCCATCAGAAGGTCGCGCAGGCCGGCGTCCGACTCGCCGCTGCGATGCTCCTCGACCGAGCGCGAGCGAATCTGCTCGATGCGGTCGAAGACGGCCTGGCCGTGCTGCTCGCGGATCACGTCGCCGAGCAGTCGCCCGAGCAGCCGCACCAGCGTCCGGCTGGCGCGATCGCCGACGGGGGACGCGCGTTCCGAGGGTTGGGCGGTCTTGTCCATGGTTCGGCTCGCGACGCAGCCTCAGGGCCGGAGCCAGGACTAGCGCGCCCGGCCGCCTCTCGCACGTGCGAAATCAACCGCGGCATCAGCGCGCCTCGGTCAGTAGAAATCGATGACCACGCTCAGCCGTTCGCCCGCATAGAGCGGCTGGACCCAATGCACCCAGTCGCCGGCGAATGAGACCATGGTGTTGGCCATCGGGCGCACCACGATAGGGTCGGCCAGATCCGACCCGCGTCTCGCCACGGCCAGGTCGCCGCCCTCGATGCCTTGAGTCCTGGCGTAGAAGACATTGGTGCAGACGGGCGGATGGGGGTGGCCGGCGTAGGAATCCACATGGGGATCCTGGTAGGCCGGCGTCTTTGCATCGCCGACCATCCTGACTGGGAACAGCTGGACGGGCGCCGTGTCGGGAAACCAGAAACCGCACGTCCTGGCCCATGACAGCGCCGCCGGCGCGATCACATGCCCGATCTCGTCCAGCTCGGCCTGGACGGCGATGTCGGTGGGGCGGATCTGGCCGGTCTGGCCCCGGCCCAGCAGCCCCAGCGACTGCGACGGCGTCCAACGCGCCGACAGCCGGTCCAGCCCGTCGAGCATTTTCAGCAAGGCTGGGAAGGAGAGGAAATCCCGGCGGATATAGACGCCGTTCGAGAGCGGTTCGGCCATGGCTCGTGCTGAAGCTGAAAGCGCGGTTCCGGTCAAGGCGACCAAACGCCGTGACGATCATTGGGGCGACGCAGGCTAAGCAAGCATGTGCGGGCTGACCACATTTCGAAAGGCTAGAATTCGCTCGCGCCCAACGGTGCGGATGGCATGGTCCCAGTTGAAGACTGAACCACGAAAACCACGAAAAGCACGAAAACGGGCTCTGGAGCGTCCTCGCCGGAGGCTCAAATGATGAGCCGTTCGACGCGCGCCTTTGGCGCACAGCCAAAGTTCACCAACAGACCCAGACGCAGGAGCTCCCCCCGCCGACGGCCATGGTGGCGAACATGCCGATCGCGGCAGCGGTCATGACGGCGGTGGCCAGCCAACCCATGACCTTCAGCACCGGCGGCAAGCTGAAGTCGCCCATGATCGTCCTGCGGCTGGACATGTGCATCATCATCGCCATCACCGGCACGGCGACCACCCCGTTGATCACCGCGCTCCAGAACAGCGCCTTGATCGGGTCAAGGCCGGAGAAGTTGATCAGGGCGCCGACGACCGTGGCGATGGCGATCACCCCATAGAACGGCTTGGCCTCGCGCCAGGCGCGGCCCAGGCCGGTCTTCCAGCCGAACACCTCGCTCAGCGCATAGGCGGCCGAGCCGGCCAGCACCGGCACGGTCAGCAGGCCGGTGCCGACAATGCCCAGCGCGAAGATGAAGAAGACGAAGGGGCCGGCGACCGGCTTGAGCGCCTCGGCGGCTTGCGAGGAGGTCTGGATATTGGTCACGCCGTGGGCATGCAGGGTCGCGGCGGTGGCGATCATGATGAAGAGAGCGACCGTGTTCGACAGCGCCATGCCGAGATAGGTGTCGATGCGGATACGCTTGAACGCCGTCGGCGCCTGCAGCGGCGAGCGCCGCAGCGCCTGGGCGTCGGGATCGTCGCCGACCTCCTCGGCCTCCTCGCTGGCCTGCCAGAAGAACAGGTACGGGCTGATGGTGGTGCCCAGCACCGCGACCACGACGGTCAGCGCGCCGACATCGAAGGCCATCTTGGGCGCCACGAAGTTCCACGCGACCTCGCCCCAGGGCGCTTTGACGGCGAAGGCCACGGCCACGTAGGCGAGCAGGGACAGCGCCAACCACTTCAGGATCGAGGCATAGCGCTTATAGCGGACGAACACCTCCAGCAGAACGGAAAACACCGCGAAGGCCGCGATCAGCAGCCATAGCGGCCCACCGATCAGCAGCTTGAGCGCCGCGGCCATGGCGCCCAGGTCGGCGCCGAGATTGATGGTGTTGGCCACCAGCAGCAGGCCGATCAGGCTGAAGACGAGGCTTCGCGGATAGGCCCGCTTGAGGTTGCCGGCGATGCCGCGGCCGGTGACTCGTCCGATCCGCGCGCTGATCTCCTGGATGGCGCACATCAAGGGCCAGCTGAACAGCAGCGTCCATTCCAGGCTGTAGCCATATTGGGCGCCGGCCTGGGAATAGGTGGCGATTCCGCTCGGATCGTCGTCGGAGGCGCCGGTGATCAGGCCGGGCCCGAAAACCCGCAGCAAGGCGAGCGGGCCCGGCCTGACGGGGGGCTCTTCCGGTTGGGGGCGGCGGCCCGAGTCCACGTCTGCGGCGGTTTCGCTCACGGCGCGGCTCTCCGGTCATGCGGTGCGACTACGACAATGCGCCGCCGCGCCGTTCGATCCGAATCGACGCGGCGGAGCTGGGTTGGCGCTGCGGCGGCTTGTCGCGGGTGCAGCTCCAGGTGGCCGCAAAGCCCCATGCAACAAAGCCACAGCCGCTCTTCAAACCGTAACTTATCAACGTTTACTTATGTTGCTTGATTGACACGTGGGTTTCTCTAATGAAACGTCGGTCACGAGTTCATGCGGTCGCGCGAAACGCGAGGTCGTTAACGGCGTCGATCAGGCGCCGAGAGGGCAACAAGCTTCAGGTCGATCCCCCAGATGGGAGGACCTGCGGGCAGGGGAGGGAATTTCGGATGTCTAACACTTCGCATTTGCGGAGCGCGCTCGTCATGGGCGTCTCCGTCGTCGCGCTGGCCGCCATCGCCGCGCCGGCTCTGGCGCAGGCGCCGGGGGACGCCCCCGCCGCCAATCCGCCGACCGCAGCGCCGACCGCGCGGGCCGCACCCGTCGCGGACCAGCAGGCTGGCGCCGGCGACGTCATCGTGACGGCCGAGCACCGGCAGACCAATTTGCAAAAGGTGCCGGTCGCCGTTTCAGTGTTCACCGGCGCCCAGCGCGACCGCGTCGGCATCCAGTCGGTGCAGGACGTCACCAATTTCGCGCCGGGCTTCGTCTACGACCCCGGCAACGTCCACGCCTATATCCGCGGCGTCGGTCGGCAATCGATCAACGTTACCGACGATTCGCGCGTCGCCGCCTACGAAGACGAACTCTATGTCTATTCGCCTTACCAGCTCGACAAGTCGTCCTTGTTCCTGACCCAGGAACAGATCGAGCGCGGCCCGCAGAACGTCGGCGGTCGCAACGCCATCGGCGGCTCGATCGATATGATCTCGGTTCGTCCGACCGACACGCCCTATGCCGAAGTGCGGGCCAATATCGGCAACTACCAGACCTACAATGTCGAAGGCGCCGCTTCGGGGCCGGTGGCGCCAGGGCTCGATCTGCGCATCGCCGGCTACGACCACAACCAGAACCAGGGCTATTACAAGAACCTGATCGGGCCAAGCGAGGGTAACGAGATCCACGAATGGTACCTGGAGGGCCAGGCCGACTGGAAGATCGGCTCCAACGCCGAACTCTTCACCCGCGGCTTCGTCTCCGGCTGGAACAACCGCGGCGACGCCGGCTCCCGCACTGGCTATGCCGACGGTCAATTCGACGAGACCAACCTGACCGACTCGAATAACTATCCCGGCGCCGGCCTGTTCGTGAACCCCAACTACGGCTACGCGGCGCTGCTGCCGGGGGCGCAGGCCGGCGCAGCGGCGGCGGCGGCCGATCCCACATCGTCCAACTTTGGCCAGCAATTGCCGACTGCCGCGACGTTGATCCGGCCTGGCATCTACGACAATCCATCAATTGGCAGAGACAACCCGACCCCGAGCTTCGTCGAAGCCATACCGCGCACGGTGCATCTAGCCGGTTACAACGGCATCCAGTCGACCTTTACCTATCACTTCCCGTCATTCGACTTTAAGGACATTGTCGGCGAGCAGGGCTATAACTACTCGCTTAACTACTCCGAGCCGGATACCGATGTCAGTTCGTACACCTTGCCGGGCAGCAGCGGCATTCCTGCCGCCGTCGCCGCGGCTGAAGGCTTGCCGCCACCCAGCGCTCTCGTCATCAACCCACTCGTCGATCTACACTACTCAGAATACGACCACTTTGGTTCGAACGAAGCCTCCATTCAGTCGACGACCAACGATCCGCTGCAATGGGAAGCGGGCTTCTATTACTACCACCAGGAATACGGCAATCCGATCACCGCCGCAGCGCCGAATCAAGCAAACTTCGCGCATCCGGTGTTAAACGTCACGCCTGGAGCCTCAAATTTCCTAGCTCCGGCAGCCCCGAACCCGCATAACTATCTGTTCCTGCAGAATTATAAGATCTCCGAAAACAGCTACGCGGGCTACGCACAAGCCTCCTACAAGATCAACGATCAGTTCAAAATCACCGGCAATTTCCGCTATACGGAAGACGACAAGGGCGGAACGGAATTCTCGCGATATGTCGACTTCAGCAGTGCGCTCATTGACGGCTTCGCGCCGATCTTCGGCGCGGCGACGCCGTCCTACGACGTTACTCTCGGACTGACCTGCCCGACTGGCAATGGGATCGCCGGGAAGTCGGCGTCCTGCTACTCGGGAGCTCTGGCGAAGGGCGTCAAGAGCATCGGCACCGTCAATCCGAATAACGGCATCGAATCTCGTCAGATCGGCGATACCTACGGCGCACCGACAGGCGGCGCCGGGATCGAGTACACGCCGAACAACGACATCTTCATGTATGCCCGCTATAGCCGCGGCTACGAGGACTTCACCTTCAACGCCGGTTACAACAGCGCTTTCCCGGAAGTCTCGCCCGAGTTCCTCAACTCCTACGAGCTGGGCTACAAGGAGAACTTCGGCCGCACCTTCACCATCGACACGGCGCTCTTCTATTACGACTACGACAACTTCCAACTGCCGATCGCTGTTAACAATGGTGGGACGATCCAGACCAACTTCATCAATGTGCCGAAGGCGCAGTCCACCGGAGTCGAGATCGAGAGCACCTGGACTCCCGTCCACGATCTGCTTCTGACCCTGAGCTATTCATTCGATTATACCTCCATCCTTACCGGCTGCTCGGGGACCGTCACTGGCGGCGTGCTGACGCCGGCCAAGGGTGCTCTCTGCACGATCGACACCAACGATCCCGCCGCCGTGGAGCCGGGCGCTCGGCCCTATCAGGGCCAAGTCTACAACGCGACGACCAATCCGGGTCTCTTCCAGTCGATCAAAGGTAGCCCACTCCCGGATGCGCCGCGCAACAAGGTGGCGGTCACCGGCGCCTATACGTGGCACTTCGATCCCGGCGCGCTCACCTTCTCAGCCACCTACGTGTGGCGCGATGTGCAGGATGGGGCGCAGTTCAACCGGACCTACGACAATGCGCCCGCATGGTCAGATGTCGACCTGCGCGCACTTTGGGTGGGTCCGCACGACAAGTACGAAATCATTGGCTATGTGAAGAACGTCTTCAACACCGCGCAATACAGCAACGGACCCACAGGCTTTGGCCTGCTCGGCAACGCGTCGACTTCCACGACCGCTGCTCGGGGCCTGTACGAGAACTCCGCCTTCGAACTGGTCGCTCCGCGAACCTACGGCGTTGAAGTGCGCTACAAGTTCTTCTAGCCGATCGGCGGAAGTCAGCCTCTAGGGCGCGCCTCCCTGGCGCGCCCTTTTTCTTATGCGTCTACCCAGAATCCTCGGGCTTGCCGGGGTTGATCGACCCCTTGAATGATCGCCAAAGACGGTCGACGACCGTCATGTAGCTGCGATGCAATAATCGGTGCGCCAAAGCCACAGTCGCTTCGGAAAGAATAGGTGATCAACGTTCACCTATATTCGCCCGGTTTACACGTAAGCCGCCGCGATGGGAAAGGCGGCTCAGCGTTCGTGGCGATCCACCAGTACGCGAGATCGTTGGCGGCGTTATTTCAGGCGCCGCTAGGGCAACAAGCCGCGAGCCAAATTCCTTAACAGGGAAGGGCTGGCTGGTAGGGAGGGATTTTTTATGTCTAACTCTTCGCATTTGCGGAGCACGCTCATCATGGGCGTTTCCGTCGTCGCGCTGGCCGCGGTCGCCGCGCCGGCGTTGGCGCAGGCGCCAAGTGCCGCCCCCAATCCTCCGCCCGCCGCGGCGACAGCGCCGGCCGCCGTCGCCAACCAGGACGCCGGCGCCGCGGACGTCATCGTGACGGCCGAACACCGGCAGACCAATTTGCAGAAGGTGCCGGTCGCCGTTTCGGTGTTCACGGGCGCGTCGCGCGACCGGACCGGCATCGCCACGGTCCAGGACGTCACCAATTTCGCGCCGGGCTTCACCTATAACACCGTCACGGTGAACGCCGGCATCCGCGGGGTCAGCCGCCAGTCGTTCAATGTGACCGACGACTCCCGGGTCACGGCCTACGAAGACGAGTTCTTCGTCTATTCGCCCTACAATCTGGCGGAGTCGTCGCTGTTCCTGAGCCAGGAACAGATCGAGCGCGGCCCGCAGAACATCGGTGGACGCAACGCCGAAGGCGGCTCGATCGACATGATCAACGTGCGCCCGACCGATACGCCTTACGCTGAATTGCGGGCGTCGGTCGGCAACTTCGACTCAACCGAGCTCGAAGGCGCCGCATCGGATCAGGTGGCGCCCGGTTTGGACGTCCGGCTCGCCGGCAGTTGGAACTATCAAGGTCAGGGCTACTATAAGAACGAAGCCGGCGGCCCGTCGGAAGGCCATAAGATCAACGATTTCCATATCGAAGGCTCGTTCGACCTCAAGCTCGGCGCCAATTCTGACCTCTATGCCCGCGCCTTCGCCGGCCAGTGGGTCGAGGACGAAGGCGAAGCCGGCAGCCGCCAAGGCTACACCAATGGCGCCTGGGACGAGACTAATCTGACGGATGCCAACGCTGGGGCCGCGGCGTCGTTGTTCGTCAACCCCAACTACGGCTATGCAGCGCTTTCGCCCGCGGCGGCGGCTGCGGCTGCGGGTGTCACTGGGCAGTACCCTGAGATCCCCATCGCTGCTACGCTATTGAATCCGAAAATTTTTAACAATCCGTCGGCGCGCAACCCGAACGACTTCGCGGCGCCCATACCGACGCAGACGACATTGTCGAAATTCCGAGATCTGAACTACATCTACACCTACCATTTCCCAGATGCCGACTTCAGATATATTGGTGGTGTTCAGGGTTATGACTATACGCTAGACGAGCCGGACCAGAATTCGGACGTCAGCAGTTTTACCTTGCCAGGCAGCGCCTTCGGCATCCAAGCTCAGGCCGCCGCCGCTGCAGGTATACCCGCGGGGCTAGTCGGAAGTCTTCTGCCCGCGCCTAGCGCCTTAACCATTAATCCGACCGAAAACATTAATTTCCGCGAAAACGACTGGTGGACCAGCCATGAAATTTCGCTGCAATCGACGACCAGCAACCCATTCCAATATGTGGTTGGCGCAGTCTACTACTTCCAGCAATATAGCCAGCCTACCTTTGTAACCGCACCAGGCCAGGCCAATTTCGATCAGCCGTTCTTGGTTTCAAATTTCTTGGCCACTGAGACCGCTGCAGATAATTTTACGCCTAACCCCTTCGCTGCAGGCGCCCTGACCCCTGCGGCGCCAAATCCAAATCGCGTTGTCGTCGAGAACGACTACCAGTTCAAAAACACGGAAGCGGCCGGGTACGCGCAGCTATCGTATAAGATAACCGATCAGATCAAGCTTACCGGCAACATCCGCTATACCTACGACGACAAGACCGGCACCGAAGAGGATCGGGACGTCGCATTCAATGCAAGCTTTATCAACGGCTTAGCGCCGTTCTTCGGATCGGCCACTCCGTCGTTCGACGAAACGGCGCTCGCTGTCTGCCTGTCGGGCGTTCAGGCGCATTGCAACTCCGGCCCGCTAGGCAAGGGCGTCGCCAGTCTCGGCGTCATTCGCGCGAATGGTGTCGCGAACCGTGACCTTGCCGGAACCTCCAGCGCGGTGACGGGCGGCGCGGGCATCGAATACACTCCGACTCCCGATATCTTCGTCTATGCCCGCTACGGCCGGGGCTATGAGCCGCTGTCCTTCAATGCCGGATTTGTCAGCTCGGGCCCGGAGGTCGCGCCGGAGTTTCTGGATTCCTACGAGGTCGGCTATAAGCAGAATATTGGCCGCACACTTTCTTTTGATGCCGCCGCTTTCTACTATAGCTATGAGAACATTCAGCTTCCGATCGACGTCAGTGTCAACTCGATACTCGAAGGCCAGTTTATCAATCTCCCGAAGGCGGAATCGGAAGGTATCGAACTTGAAGGAACGTGGAACCCCACAAGGGATCTACTCTTCACCCTCTCCTATTCCTACGACTATACCGCCCTTCTCACCGGCTGTTCGGGGACATTGAGCGGTGGCGTGCTGACGCCGACGTCGGCCGGTTGCCTGATCAATACGGAGGACCCGTTGGGCACGGGTCCAGGCGCGAAGCTCGTTCCGGGACAGGTCGCCACCACTACAACTGCCGGTCTATACCAGTCGGTGAAGGGCGATCCCTTGCCTAATGCGCCGCGGAATAAGATCGCGGTGACCGGTGCCTATACGTTGCACTTCGATCCCGGCAACTTAACCCTATCCGCCACCTATATCTGGCGCGACACCCAGACTGGAGGCGTGTTCAACGCCCCATATGATACCGCCCCATCCTGGGACGACGTCGACCTACGGGCGATCTGGTCTGGCGATCATGATCGTTATGAGATCATCGCCTTTGCCAAGAACCTGTTCAATACGCTGCAGTACGCGACCGGCCCGACCGGCGAAGGTATCCTCGGGAACACCACGTCCGCGACGACCGCCGCGAGGGGTCTGGACTATATCAGCGACTACAACCTGGCTCCGCCACGCACCTACGGCGTGGAGGTTCGCTACAAGTTCTTCTAGATTCGGCCATAAGCCGATCTCTCAAGGGCGCGCCTAACCGGCGCGCCCTTTTCGTTCCGGCTCGAGACAGAGACGCCGTCTCGTCCAGTTGATCCGTGTCCGTCCTTAGATACACCGACACCGCGCGTACCAGCCGCCTCGACCGCGAGCGCCACGTCAGGCCTGGTCAAACAGGCTCTGATAATCCCGACGCAGCGCCGCCTTCTCGACCTTGCCCATGGCGTTGCGAGGCAGGTCGTCGACGAAGATCACCCGCTTGGGGGTCTTGAAGGCGGCCAGGCGCAGCCTCGCGGCGGCGATGATGTCGGCCTCTTCGCCAGCGCCGGCGATCACGGCGACCGCGGCCTCGCCGAAGTCTGGATGGGCCAGGCCGATGACCGCGCTTTCGATCACGCCCGGCAACTCGTCGAGCACCAGCTCCACTTCCTTGGGATAGATGTTCAGTCCACCCGAGATGATCAGGTCGTTGGCGCGGCCGGACAGCCAGAGCCGACCGGCCGCATCCAGTCGTCCGATGTCGCCGGTGATGAAGAAACCGTCGGCCGTAAAAGCCTGGGCGGTCTTTTCCGCATTGCGCCAATAGCCGGCGGTGATGCTCGGGCCGCTGATCTCGACCACGCCCGTTTCGGCCTGACCGGCGATGCGAAGGCGGACGCCGGGCAGGGGAAAGCCGACGCTGCCGGCCAGGCGTTCACCGTCGAGGGGATTGGTGGTGATCATCTGCGCCTCGCTCATGCCGTAGCGCTCGAGGATGCGCTTTCCCGTCCGCGTCTCGAAGCCGTCGAAGGCGCTCTCCAGCAGCGGCGCCGAGCCGGAGATGAACAGGCGCATATGCGCGGCCGCCTCCGCGGTAAAGCGCGCGTCGGCGAGCAGGCGGACGTAAAAGGTCGGCACGCCCATCATCACGCTCGCCCGCGGCAGCGCGGCCATGACCGCGTCCTCTTCGAACCTAGGCAGCCACAGCATCGGCGCGCCACTGAGCAGCGCGCAGTGAATGGCGACGAAAAGGCCGTGTACGTGGAAGATCGGCAAGGCGTGCAGGAGGACATCGGCGCCGGAGAATCCCCAGGCGGACTGTAGGGCCAGCGCGTTGGACGCCAGGGCGCCATGGCTGAGCATGGCGCCCTTGGCGCGGCCGGTGGTGCCGCTGGTGTAGACCAGGGCGGCGAGATCGTCGCCCTGGCTGTCGTAGACCATCCTCTGTGGACTGAAGGCTTCGGCCTCGCGCGCCAAGGCGACCGCGTCGGTGACGAAAAGCGCCGGCTCGGCGTCCTCGCGAAAATAGGCGACCTCGGCCGCCGTATAGGCGGGATTCAACGGCAGGAAGACCGCGCCGATCTGCAAGGTCGCCAGATAGAGCATGAGGCCTTGCGGGCTCTTGGCCGTCTGGACCGCCACCCGGTCGCCCGGGCCGACGCCCTTGGCCGTGAGCAGCGCCGCCAGCCGCGCGGCGCCGTCCTCAACCGCGCCATAGCTGATGGCGCTCCCGTCCGGCGGCAGAAGGCAGGGCGCGGCGCGGTCGGCGGGAAAGCGCGATTGCAACAGGGCGTAGAGATTCATTTTATCCGCTCATCCCTGCGACTGCGAAGCAGAGGCGCGTAGTAGCCAGAGCGGGGACCCAGGCTTTTTGAACCACGAAACACGCGAACGAACACGAACGCTCAAATTCGGACGGGCCGTGGATTGGCGCCGTTCGTGTGTGTTCGTGTTTTTCGTGGTTTATGTCTTCACGGTCGACCAGAAACCCGCGCCTTTCAACAAAAAGCCTGGGTCCCCACCTCCGCGGGGATGAGCGGAGGAGGGGCGCCGGTCTCACGCCCGCACGATCAAGACGGTCGCGATCATCGACACCAACACCGCCGCCGCCAGCCGCCAGAGCGGCGCGGGTCGCATCGGGGCGGGATCGCCGGCGTGTGACTTGGCGCCGGTGAGCATGGGGCCGATCAGGTTGTCGCGCTTGATCGCGGCGTAGAAGACGATGGCCGCCAGATGCAGGCCGATCAGGGCCAACAGGCCGTTGAACACCCAGTGGTGCCATTGGGCGACCGCTCGGCCCTGATCGAAGCTGATGAATTTGGCCAGCGGCCCGGGCTGATCGCCGTCGACATCGACGGTGAAGAGACCCAGGCCCAGCTCTACCGTCAGCAGCGCCAGCATGGCCGCGACGCTCCAGCCGCCGAGGGGATTGTGGCCGATGACGGCCCGTTCCGTCCGCCCACGGATCAGGTCGCGGACATAGGCTGCGATCGTCCGCGGGCCGCGCAGAAAATCGGAGAATCGCGCGGTCGACCCGCCGACGAACCCCCAGATCAGGCGGAAGATGACGAGGCTTAAAAGCGCGTATCCGGCGTCACGATGCAGATCGAGCTGATCGGTCTGTCCCGTCCACCAGAGCGCGGCGAAAAGAGCGGCGATCAGCCAGTGGACGAGGCGGGTCGGCCCGTCCCAGATCCTGATCCGCGCCTTGCCTTCGCCCGAGCGTGGAATGGGCGCCTACTCCTTGGCGCGGAACTGGCTGTGGCAGTTTCCGCAGGTCTTGGTCAGGGTCGGGTATTCCGCGCGGATCGCGCCGATGTCGCCGCCGGCGGCCGTGACGTCGAAATGCCGCGCCGCCGCGGCGAACCCCGCCGCGGCGGTCTTGAAGGCGGCGGCCTCAGTCCAGATCTCGGCCTTGGCGCGGGTCTTCACGCCGGATTCAGGCCCGCTGCCGAGCGGGAACCATGAGGGGACCTGCGGCGCCAGCTGATCCAGCTGCCGCGCATAGCCCTGGATTACCGGGATCTGCGGCGCCGGCTTGTTCAGCTCATCAAAGATGCCCTTGTTGGCCGCGCCGATCGCCTTGTAATGCGCCTGGCGCGCCTGGATGACCCCGGCCATGTCGGCGGCCAGGGCCGCGCCCGAGGCGCCGAGCGCCAGCGCAACGGCGGCTCCGATCAGTATCGCTTTCATCCGCATAGCGCGCCTCCTGTGAATTCAGCCTTACCCGTGACGCCGCGATATCACCACGCGTCGATCCAGCGAAGCTTCTTTTCCGCCCTCGGCGTCGGCGGCGGCATGGCGCGCAACGCGCCCATGACCCAGGCGCGCGTGTCGGCGGGGTCGATGACATCGTCTATGCCATAGGTTGTGGCGCGGTTCAGCGCCTTGCCGGCGGCATAGGCGCGGGCGACCATCTCGTCGAAGCGGGCGCGCCGCTCGGCCGGATCGGCGATGGCCGCCAGTTCGTTGCGGTAGCCCAGCTTGACCGAGCCCTCCAGCCCCATGCCGCCGAACTCGCCGGTCGGCCAGGAGACGGCGAACATCGCCGCCTGGTAGCTGCCGCCGGTCATGGCGATGGCGCCCAGGCCATAGCTTTTGCGCAGGATGACGCTGAGCAGCGGCACGGTGAGGTTCGCCCCGATGATGAACAGGCGAGAGCAGTGGCGCACAAGGGCGGTCTTTTCAATCTCCGGCCCCACCATCATGCCCGGCGTGTCGGAGAGCGACAGGACCGGGATGTCATAGGCCTCGCAGAGCTGCAGGAAGCGCGCGGCCTTGTCGGAGCCGTCGGAATCGATCGCCCCGCCCAGCACCTTGGGATTGTTGGCCATGACGCCGACGGGCCGGCCCTCGATGCGGATCAGGGCCGTCACCATGGTCTGGCCGAACCTCGGGCGGATCTCCAGCACCGAGCCTTCGTCGGCCAGGATGGCGATCAATTCGCGGATGTCGTAGACGCGCAGGCGGTTTTCCGGGATCACATTGCGCAGGCGCCGCTGGTCGGGCGCGGTCCAGTCGGCCAGAGAGCCCTGGAAATAGGACAGGTATTGCCTGGCGATCCGCACGGCGTCGGCCTCGTCCTCGGCGACGATGTCGACGACGCCGTTCGGCTCCTGCACGCTGATCGGGCCGATCTCCTCGGGCCGGAAAATGCCCAGGCCGCCGCCCTCGATCATGGCCGGCCCGCCCATGCCGATGGTGGAGTCCCGGGTGGCGATGATCACGTCGCAGCAGCCGAGCACCGAGGCGTTGCCGGCGAAGCAGCGGCCGGAGGTGATGCCGATCAGCGGCGCGACCCCCGACATCCGCCCCCAGAATTCGAAGCCGCGAATAAAGCCGCCGCCCTCGGTGTCGCCGGGCCGCCCGCCGCCGCCCTCGCAGAAGAAGACGGTCGGCAGTCGGAATCGCTCGGCGATCTCGCACAGCCGGTCCATCTTGTGATGGTTGTAGGCCCCCTGGGTGCCGGCCAGCACCGTGTAGTCATAGGCCATGACCGCGCAGCGGGCGGCCTCGTCCGGGAAGTGCGCGCCGTTGACCCGGCCGAGCCCCATGACCATGCCGTCGGCCGGCGTCTGCTCGATCAGCTCCTCGACGGTGTTGCGCCGGCGCCGGGCCGCGAGCGTCAAGGGCCCGTACTCGGTGAAGGAGCCGGGATCGAGCAGGTCTTCGACATTCTCCCGCGTCGTACGCTGGCCGGTTTTTCGCCTTCGCTCGACCGCGGTCGGGCGGGCGGCGTCCAGCGTCAGGCGATGACGCTCCAGCACCTCGGCGAGGTCCGGGCGGATGGCGTCGAGGTCCTTGGCGGCGACCGCGACCGAGCCGGCTTCGCCCAGCTCGGCCTCTTCGATGAACATCAGGGCATGACCCTCGAACACCGCGTCGCCGACGGCCGCGGTGATCTCGCGCACATGGCCGCTGACCGGCGCCTCGATCACGTGCTCCATCTTCATGGATTCCATGATCAGGGCGGGCTGGCCGGCGCGAATGGCCTCGCCCGGCCGGGTGGCGAGGCTGATCACCGTGCCTTGCAGCGGCGCGCGCAAGGCCGTGGTTCCGGCCGGACCCTCGACCTCCTCAGGCGGTGCGGGGTCCGGCGAACGGGCGGCGGGCGCCGATCCGCCGCTCTTGCCGTGGGCCAGCACCGCCAGGGGATCGAGGCTGTCGATCCTCGCGCCCGCGGTCCTTTGCGCTGATGGGGACGACGGCGAGGCCGGCGAGTCCGCCGCGGCCTCGGCCGCCAGCGCGGCCATATGGGTTTCCACGAAGCTGGTGTCGATCTCGCCGGCGGCGAAGGCCGGATGGGCGAGCAGGGCGCGCAGAAACGGGATGTTGGTCGCCGCGCCGGTTATGTTGAACTCGGCCAGCGCCCGTCTGGCCTTGCGCGCGGCGTCTGCAACGCCGCCCGCGCCGGCGTGCACGATCAGCTTGGCGAGCAGGGAATCGAACCGCAGGCTGGTGCGGTAGCCGCTATAGCCGAAGCCATCGACGCGCACGCCTGGTCCGGACGGCGCTTCATAGGCGGTGAGCACGCCGCCGCTCGGCCGCGCGGTTCCGTCCGCCGCCATGGTCTCCAGATTGACCCGCGCCTGGATGGCCACGCCGCGCGGGGCTGGGACGCCGGCCTGCCGCAGGTTCAGCCCGGCGAGCGTCGCGCCGGCGGCGACCTCCAGCTGCAATCGGACCAGATCCAGGCCGGTGACTTCCTCGGTGACCGTATGCTCGACCTGCAGGCGCGGGTTGGCTTCGATGAAGACGAATTCCGCACCCGCGGACTGGCGCGACTCGACCAGGAATTCGATCGTGCCAAGGCCGCGATAATGCGACGCCTCGCCCAGGCGCACCGCCGCCTCGAGCACGGCGCGGCGGACATCGCCCTCCAGGGTGGTGACCGGCGCGACCTCGATCAGCTTCTGCCGCTGGCGCTGCAGGCTGCATTCGCGGTCCCAGAGATGCACCACCTCGGTCCCGTCGCCGAGGATCTGCACCTCGATATGGCGGGCGTGGGGCAGGAGGCGTTCGACATAGACCTCGCCGCCGCCGAAGGCCTTCAGCGCCTCGGAACTGCAGCGCTCATAGGCCTCGGCCATGTCCTGGGCGCGGGAAACCGGGCGCATGCCGCGGCCGCCGCCGCCGGCCACCGCCTTCAGCATCACCGCGCCGCCTTCGCCCAGGCTCGCGAGGAAGGCCTCGGCCTCGTCGCGCGTGACCGGGCCGGTCGAGCCGTCCAGCACTGGAACGCCGCATTGGATCGCCAGCCGGCGCGCCTTGGTCTTGTCGCCGAACAGATCGAGCGTCTCGGGCGCCGGGCCGACAAAGGTCAGGCCCGCCTCGGCGCAAAGCGCCGCGAAATCCGCGTTCTCGCTCAGGAAGCCATAGCCCGGGTGGATCGCATCGCAGCGGGCCTCTGTGGCCATGGCGCAGATCTGCGCCCCGTCGAGATAGGCGCCCGCGCCTGAGCCGCGCAGCGCAAGGGCCTCATCCGCGGCCTTCAGATGCAGGGACTGGGCGTCGTCCTCGGAGAAGACCGAGACCGTAGCTATGCCCATTTCGGCGGCGGTGCGCGCGATGCGGATGGCGATCTCGCCCCGGTTGGCGATCAGGATTTTCTTCAACATCGACAGCACCGCCTTCACCAGAATAAGCCCTCCCCCTCGATGGGGGAGGGCTGGGTGGGGGTGTGCCCGCTGCCGCGGGCGAAGACCGCACGTGGGCGCCGAGCCTAACAGCGCCTGCCCGTCACCGTCCGCGCGAACACCCCCAACCCTGCCCTTCCCCCATCGAGGGGGAAGGGGTCTTGGAGCCTTTTTCACGGGTCTAGGCCAGGGACGCAACCTCGCTCATCACCGGGCCGATCTCGTCGTGCAGAACGAGATCGGCCAGGCCATCCTGTTCGGTCGGCTCGCGGTTGACGATGGCCAGCCTCGCGCCGTTCCGTTTGGCGATCCGCGGGAAGGCCAGGGCTGGATAGACCAGCAGGGACGAGCCCAATACCAGGAAGAGGTCGCAGGCCAGGGTCTCGGCCTCGGCCCGGGTCAGGACCGCCTCCGGCACCGGCTGGCCGAAGGAGATGGTCGCGGTCTTGACGATGCCGCCGCAGGCGCGGCAGGCGGGAAGCTGGTCGGTCGCCAGAAAGGCCGCCTTCAGGTCCGCCAGTTCGTGGCGCAGGCCGCAGTCGAGGCAGGCGGCGTAGCTGGCGTTGCCATGCAGCTCGATCACCGCCTCGGGCGCCAGCCCGGAGTCCTGGTGCAGGTTGTCGACATTCTGGGTGATCACGGCGGCGACCTTGCCCAGGCGGGCGAGCGCCGTGACCGCCTGGTGGCCGGCATTGGGGCTCTTGCCCGTCCATCCGGCCACGCCGGAGAAGGCGCGGGTCCAGGCCTCGCGGCGCTTGGCTTCGCTGGCGAGAAAGTCCCGAAAATAGATCGGGCTCATCCGGCTCCAGACCCCGCCGGGGCTGCGGAAGTCGGGGATGCCGGACTCGGTCGATATCCCGGCGCCGGTGAAGACCACCACCCGCTCGGCGCGCGCGATCATCCGCGCCAATTGTTCGCGGGCGGAGGTCATGGACCTGGGCGCCGACGAAAGCGCTCGATCAAACAGGCGCACCGTGGCCTATGGAAGTCTCTGAAATGGAGGCCATGTTGGTCGCGACAAGATCCGACTGGTGGAAGCATGCGGTCTTCTACCAAATCTATCCGCGCAGCTTCCAGGATTCCAACGGCGACGGGATCGGCGACCTTGCCGGGATCGAGGCCAGGCTGGACTATATCGCCGGGCTGGGCGTCGATGCGATCTGGCTCTCGCCGGTCTTCACCTCGCCGATGAAGGACTTCGGATACGACGTCAGCGACTATCGCGGCATCGATCCGATCTTCGGGACGCTGGAGGACTTCGACGCGGTGCTGGCGGGCGCCCACGCGCGGGGGCTGAAGCTGATCATCGACCAGGTCTGGTCGCATACTTCCGACCGTCATCCCTGGTTCGTCGAAAGCGCGTCGTCCGCGGACAGCGCCAAGGCCGACTGGTACGTCTGGGCCGACGCCAAGCCGGACGGAACCGCGCCCAACAACTGGATGGCCGTGTTCGGCGGCCCGTCCTGGACCTGGCATCCGCGGCGGCGGCAATACTACCTGCACAACTTCCTGGTCGAGCAGCCGGACCTGAATTTCTGGAATCCGGGCGTGCAGGACGCCATCCTCGACGTCGCCCGGTTCTGGCTCGACCGCGGCGTCGACGGCTTCCGGCTCGACGTCATCAACTTCCTGTTCCACGACCAGGCGCTGACCGACAACCCGTCCGCCGCGCCTGCGAAACCGCCGGCGCAGGCGACGGAATTTCAGCGGCATATCAACGATCGCTCGAGGCCCGAAACCCTGGTCTTCCTGGGGCGGCTGCGCGCGCTGCTCGACTCCTACGGCGACCGCATGGCGCTGGGCGAGATCGGCGACGCCGACATGCTGGGCCGCCAGATCGAATATACCGCTACCGCCGCCCGGCTGCAGACGGCCTACAGCTTCTTTTTGCTGACCGCCCGCGACCCGACGCCCGCCCTGTTCGCCGAGGCCCTGACCGCCTGGGCCGGAGCCGCGGGCTGGCCGTCCTGGTCGCTGAGCAACCACGACTTCGTCCGCTTTCCCACGCGCCTGGCGCATACCGGCGATCGCCGGCAGGTGAAGGGCTTGTTGGCGCTGCTGCTCTGCCTGCGCGGTACGCCCTTCCTCTATCAGGGCGACGAGCTTGGCCTGCCTCACGCCCAGGTGCCGTTCGATCGGCTGCGCGATCCCTTCGCCATCGCCACCTATACCGGCGAGTCCGGCCGCGACGGGGCGCGTACCCCCATGCCCTGGACCCAGGAGGCGCCCAATGGCGGGTTTTCCAGCGCCGCGCAAACCTGGCTGCCCACCGATCCGCGCCACCTGCCGCTGGCCGCGGCCACCCAGCAGAGCCAGCCCGACTCGATGCTCAACTTCACCCGGACCATGCTGGCGTTTCGGCGAGACTCTGTGGCCCTGCAGGCGGGGGACATCCGGCTGCTCGACGCCAGCCCGGGCGTGCTGGCCTTTGAGCGGGCCTTGGGCGACGAGCGCGTCCTCTGCGCGTTCGAGCTCGCGGGTCAGCCGGGCCATCTTCACCATCCGGAAATGGCCAATTCCGCCGCCTTCGCCCTGATCGGCGGCGCGGTCGTGGCGGAGGTGGGCCTCGAACTGCCGCCATTTTCGTTCGCCTGGGTCCGGCTCGGCGCCTCTGGACTTGAACGCCCGATCGGTTGAATCCTCAGGATAGGCATGGGGGCCTTTCGGATGACCGGCGAGCCTGAATCTCTGGATACGGCCGAGCCGCTGACGCTTCGACGCGAGCGGCATAATTTCGACCGGCTGATCATGTTGTCGGACGGGGTCTTCGCCATCGCCATCACCCTTCTGGCGCTGGATGTGCGCGTGCCGGCCGGCGCCGAAGACCACTTCGCGAGCCTGTGGGCGGCGCTGAAGCCGCTGCTTTCGGCCTATGCCTTGAGCTTCCTGGTGATCAGCGCCTATTGGCTGCTGCATCGGCGATTCATGGCCGCGATCCTGCGCGTCGATGCGATCGCCGCCGTGCTCAATCTGCTCATCCTGGGGCTGGTGGCGCTGCTGCCGGCGGGCACCCGCCTGGCGTCGTCCGGCTCTGGAATAGGCCCTGGCCTCGAACTCTATGCCGGCCTGGTGATCGCGATCGGAACCGCGGTGGCCTTTTTCTGGGCCTATGCCGCCCTGATCGGCGGTCTGGTCTCGTCCGAGGTCGGTCCGCGGATGCGTTGGATCGGCTTCCTGGGCGTGCTGATCTCGGCGCCGCTCTTCCTGCTGCTGACCATCGGCGCCCGCGTGCCACCGGGCCTGGTTCCGGTGGTGCTGTTGGCGCTGTTCGTCGCAGGCTGGGCGGTTCTGCAGCGGCTCACGCGCGAGCCGCCGCCTGCGCCCGCCGCTTCCGATCCGGGCGCGGCGACGCCTTAAACACGCCGCGCTCCGCCGCGCGCTTTACTCCAGCACGAAATCGTCCGGGTTGGGCTTCAACGTCGCGGTCCAGTAGTCGACCAGCGGGAAGGGCCAGTTCTGGCTGACGCGGCCCTTGGCGTTCTTGTACCAGCTGGTCACCTGCGGCGCGCCCCAGGCCATCCAGCGGTTCGCCTCGTCGACCTTTTCGTTGAAGGCGTCGTGGACGTCCGCCTTGGCTTCCATGGTCGCCGCCCCGGTCTCGGCCAGCATCTGCAGTGCGCCTGTGATGTAGCGGACGCTGCATTCGGAGAAGAAGATGATCGAGCCGTTGACCACGATGTTGGTGTTCGGTCCGTAGATGACGAACAGGTTGGGGAAGCCCGGGATGGTCATGCCCAGATAGGCGCGTGCGTCGCCGGCCCACTGCTCGTGCAGCTCGGTCCCGCCCTTGCCGTAGACCTTCAGGGTCTTGAGGAAGTCCGAGGCCGTGAAGCCGGTGCCATAGATGATGACGTCGACCTCGTGCAGGGCGCCGTCGGCGGTGACGACGCCCTTTGGCGTGATCGCCTTGATCGGCTCGGTGACCAGTTCGACGTTCGGCCGGCGCAGGGCCGCGATCCAGACGCCGTTGTCGCGCACCGAGCGTTTGCCGCCGATCGGATAGTTGGGAATGATCTTGTCCAAGAGGCCCGGCGCGCCCTCGGTCTGCGGCCGGATCGCCTCGATCAGCATGGCGCGCATGCCGGCGTTGAAGTCGCTGACCGCGTTGTCGGGGCCTTTGTAATTCGGGTCGGCCTTGACGCCCTCATAGAGGCCGTCGGTGAGCATCCAGAACAGCCAGAACCGGTACCATTTCTCGTAATAGGGCACGTGCTCCAAAAGCCAGCGCTCGCCCTTGGTCACCTCGAAATGATAGTCGGGCGTCGGGCCGAGCCAGGGCGGCGTGCGCTGGAACACGGTCAGCTTTCCGACCTCCGGCGCGATCGCCGGCACGAACTGGAAGGCGCTGGCGCCGGTGCCGATGACGGCGACGCGCTTGCCCGCAAGGTCGACGTCGTGACGCCAGCGCGCGGAGTGGAAGGCCTCGCCCGCGAAGCTGTCGCGGCCGGGAATGTCGGGCAGCCGCGGCTGGTTGAGCTGGCCGACGGCGCTGATCACCGCATTGGCGACCAGAGTCTCCTCGGTCCCGTCGGGTTTGCCGATCTTCACCCGCCAGAGCTTGGTCGCCTCATCGAAGCGCGCCTCCAGCACTTGGGTGTTGAAGCGGATGTGCGGACGCAGGTTATGCTTGTCGGCGCAGCCCTTGAAATAGTCGCGCAGCACCGGCTGGGTCGAAAAGTGCATCGGCCATTCGTGGTTCGGCTCGAACGAATAGGAATAGAGGTGGCTGGGGTTATCGACCCGGCAGCCGGGATAGGTGTTTTCCAGCCAGGTGCCGCCGACGTCGGCGTTCTTCTCGATCACCTCGAAGCCGACGCCGGCCTGCTGCAGGCGGATGGCGGAAAGCAGGCCCGACATACCGGCGCCGATGATCAGCACCTTCATCTTGGCGGCGGCCGATTTCAGCGTCGGGCTTTCCCAGTGAGGACGCTTGCGATCGACACCGTCGACCGCCAGCTCCTCCATCATCATGCCCATATAGCGTTCGGGCACCTCGCCGCCGACGATGAAGTCCATCATCCGGCGCACGGTCTTTGGGGCCGGCGGCGGCGGCAGTTTTCCGTCGCCGGCCAGGTAGGCGGTGATGGCCGTCTTGGCCAGGGCGCGGACGCGGTCCTGCTTGTCCGGCGTCAGGCCGCCGAGCCGGCCGTCGGCGAAGAAGTCGTAGGCCGGCTTCATGTCGTCAGAGAGGATGGCGGCCTCGCCGGTCAGATGCACCAGCGACATCATCAGCGACGGCAGGTGCGCCTCGGCCAGCGCCTGGTCGATCTGGGCGTCCGAGACGGGCTTGGTGGTTTCGCTGAGCATGGTTTCCGCCGTTCCTGACCGCTGTCGACCGCGGCGTCTGGTGATCGCCGGTCACCTTGGCGCCGCGCCCTGGCCCGGTCAATTTCGTCAAGTCTTGCGCGCCCGCCCGTTTGGCGGGAAGGGTTTGCGTAAAGCAAGATTTCAAAAGGAGGAGATTTCCATGAGCGACGCGAAAATCAACCCGAACGGCCCCTTGAAGGGGCGCACCGCCATCGTGACCGGCGCCAGCCGCGGCATCGGCGAGGCTATCGCCGCGCGGCTGGCCATGGAAGGCGCGCGCGTCGTCGCCTCGGCCCGCACCGCCGAGGACGGCGAGAGCCGGTTGCCCGGCACCCTGACCGAGACGGTGGCGCGGATCAAAAAGGCCGGCGGCGAAGCCCGCTTCATCAAGGCCGACCTGGCGCAAGGCTCCGAACGCGAGCGGCTGGTCGAAGAGACGGTCGCGGCCTATGGGCCGGTCGACATCCTCATCAACAACGCCGCCATCACCTATTTTATCCCGGTCGAGGACTTCCCGGAAAAGCGCTTCAAGCTGATGATGGAGGTGCAGGTCTATGCGCCCTTCCACCTGTCGCAGCTGGTGCTGCCGTCCATGCGCGAGCGCCGCCAGGGCTGGATCGTCAACATCTCATCGGGCGCGGCCTTCCATCCCAAACAGCCTTACGGTCCGGGCCGCGGCGGCACGGTCTATGGCATGTGCAAGGCGGCGCTGGAGCGGTTCACCACCGGCCTGGCTTCGGAGGTCTATGGCGACAATATCGCCGTCAACGTCGTCTCGCCGGGCCTGGTGGCGACGCCGGGCGTTGCCGTGCACGGCCTGATCACCGAACAGTCCAAGGACCGGGTGCAGCCGATCGAATATATCGCCGAAGCCGTCTATCGGCTGGCTTCGGGCGACCCGAAGACGCTGACCGGCCGTATCGACCACGCCGCGCCCTTCCTCAAGGAAATGAGCCTAGAGCCATCGGCTCTGGTCTGAGGCGACGATGAGGTTCCTGAGTTATAGCCGTCACGGCGAGGCCAGTTTCGGCCTCGCCGTGACGGACGGCGTCGTCGACCTGAAGTCACGCCTGGGCGCGGCGTCGCTGAAGGCGCTGATCGCTGCCGATGGACCTTCGCGCGCGGCGGCCCTGGCCGGTGAAGCGGCGGACCATCCCTGGAGCGCCATCGCCTTTGCACCGGTCATTCCCGACCCGGACAAGATCATCTGCATCGGCATCAACTACGAGGAACACCGCGCCGAGACCGGCCGGCCCGCGGTCGCCCATCCGACGGTGTTCACGCGCTTCTTCAACACCCAGGTCGGCCACGAACAGCCGATCGTGCGGCCGCATGCGTCGGTCACCTTCGATTTCGAGGGCGAACTGGCGGTGGTGATCGGCAAGCCGGGCCGCGCCATCCCCGAGGATCGCGCCCTGGATCATGTGGCGGGTTACGCCTGCTACAACGACGTCTCGGTGCGCGATTACCAGCAACACACCTCGCAGTTCACGCCTGGCAAGAACTTTCCGGGGACGGGGCCGTTCGGTCCCTTCCTGGTCACGCCCGATGCGGTCGGCCCGCTGGGTCCCCAGCGCATCCAGACCCGGCTGAACGGGGTGGTGATGCAGGATGCGCGGCTGGATCAGATGATCTTCAACGTGCCCAAGCTGATCGCCTATTGCTCGCTGTGGACCGAGCTTCGGCCCGGCGACGTCATCGTCACGGGCACCCCCGGCGGGGTGGGCGCGCGGCGCGAACCGCCGCTTTGGATGAAGTCCGGCGATGAGATCGTCGTGGAGATCGACGGCGTCGGGCGATTGTCCAACCGCGTGATCGACGAGGCCTGATTTCGCCTCAGGCTGCGCTCAGGTCGACGCCCTCGTGCTGCAGCAGCCAGCGTTTGCGCGGCAGGCCGCCGCCGTAACCGGTCAGCGCGCCGTTCGCGCCGATCACCCGGTGGCACGGCACGACCACCCCGACGGGGTTGGATCCGTTGGCGAGGCCGACGGCGCGCACCGCGCTCGGCTTGCCGATCTGCGCCGCCAATGCGCCGTAGCTGAGCGTCCGGCCAGCCGGGACTGTCCGCAAGGCCGCCCAGACCGCGCGCTGAAACGGCGTGCCGGCCGTTTCCACCTCGATCCCATCCAGGACATCAAGATCGCCGGCGAAATAGGCCTGCAGGGCCGCCCGCGCGGTCGACGGGCCGCCGTCATCGCTCAGGACGACGCCATCTGGCCCGTAGTGCAGACGCAAAAGCCGCCGCATTCGCTCTTGGTGATCGTCCCAGTCCAGGACGCGCAGCCGGCCAAGCGCATCGGTCAACAGCACGATCACGCCGGTGGGTGTGGGAACGTGTTCGCGTTTCAGCGTGAGGGCGGGCATCGAATCGACCGTATTTGACCCTGTCGAGCCTATCGGATCGGCCGATCGGCACGCGCCGTTTTCGGACCCCGATGTCGGTCTCAGCCCGGGCTGGCGTCCAGCAGCGGTTCAGCGACGAGGTCGTTGGCCGGGCGCATCGGCTCGGTGCGCCAGCGCTTTAGAATGACGCCGAGCTGGCGTCGGGCGGCCTTGTCGTCCAGGCCCATATCGGCGAGGTCGGCCTCGGCGAGCAGGGTCGCCAAGCCTTGAAAGAGCAGGAGTTCGACCGCGAGTTCGGCGTCGCCCGGATGCAGGTCGCCCATCCAGGTCTTGAGCTGGTTCAGCCTCTCGACGCGGCTCGCCGCCATGGCCTGGCGAACCCGAGGGTCCTCATGGCCAAGCCGGCGCAGGCTGCGGCGAAAGAGCGCGCCGGCGCGATGATGCTCGATGCAGGCTTCGACCCGCGACGAAAGCGGCCCGCTCGCGGCCAAAAGCTGCTGCAAGGCCAACTGTTCGTCGGCCTCCCAGCGCCGATAGACGGCGACGAAGACGTCGATCTTGTCCTTGAACCAGCGATAGAAGGTCGTCGGCGCCAGCCCCGATCGGCGCGCGATCCGGTTGACGTCCGTTCCATCGAAGCCATAGCGCATGAATTCCGCGCGGGCGGTGTCCATCAAGGCCTCAAGGGATTGGTCGCGGTTCAACCCTGCCTCCAGCGATAGCAAAGCTAGGGGCCAAGCCCAGCAATTTTTGGGTATTCACCGGAGGCCCCCATAGGTTAGGCCAAAGGCTCCAGTCGATGGCCTCGACGTCATGGTGCTGATAGAATCGGAATATCGGCGTTCGCCGAAAGGATAGAGATGCGACGTTTCGCCGATCAATCGCCGATGATCGACGCGCCGCGGCCCGAGCGGCCCGCGCGCGCGATCAATCTGGCGCGCGAAACCGATTTCCGGCTGGGCGCCCTTATGGTCAGGCCGTCACTGCTCGAGGTGCGGCTCGGCGCGCGCCACGAGAGGCTCGAGCCGCGGGTGATGCAGGTTTTGGTGGCGTTGGCGCGGATGGATGGCCAGGTGGTTTCGCGCGACGAACTGATCGCCGCCTGTTGGGGCGGCCGCATCGTCGGCGAGGATGCGATCAACCGCTGCATCGGTCGCTTGCGGCGCCTGGCCGAGACGTTCGACGACGGGTTCTCGATCGATACGGTCGCCCGGGTCGGCTATCGGCTGGTCGTGTCGCAGGCCGACCTCGTCCCCCTGGCGGGGCGCCGGCGCGCGCGGCTTGGCCGGCGCTCGGCCATCGCATTCGCAGCCACGGCGGCGGGCGTGTTCATCGTCCTGGCGATCCTTGCCTGGCAGGGCCTCAATCCGCGACCGTGGACCGTGGAAAGCTCCAAGCTGCTGGTGTCGGAAACGCCGATCGAGCGGCATCCGGCCCTTTCCCCCGATGGCGAGACCATCGCCTATTCGGGAGGCTCCGATGTTCAGACGCGGCAGATCTATTTGCGCGATCTTGCCGGCGGCGAGCCCATGCGCCTGACGGACGAGGCCGGCGATCATGTCTCGTCGAGCTGGTCGCCGGACGGGGCGCGGCTGGCCTACATCGTTGTCGAGCCGGGCGAGCCGTGCCGGATCGTCATCAGATCGCTGCGCGCTGGCCTGGCGCGCGAGGTCGGCCGTTGCGCGACCGACGAGCGCTCCGAACTGGTGTGGGCCCGATCGGGCGCGGCGCTCTTTTTTGTCGACCGGCCCAACCAGGCCGCCAGCGACCGCGTCGTCAGGCTGGACCTGACGACGGGGCGGCGCGGCGACCTGACCCATCCGCCGGCGGGCATCCCGGGCGACAGCGACCTGGCCCTGTCGCCCGACGGTCGCTGGATCAGCTTCGAGCGCAGCTTCAGCGACCTGATCGCGCCGCTGGTGGTCCGCGATCTGCGTACGGGCGCCGAGCGGGTGATGGCCAAGGGCGTCGATCTCAATCCCGGCGGCTGGACCGACGACTCCCGCGCGGTGCTGCTTTCGGGCCGTATCGCCGGCGACAACGTCATCTGGGCCTTTCCCATCGATGGTCGCCGCCCGCAGCATGTCATGTCCGGTCCCCTGGTCATGGGCCGGCTGGCGACAGGACCGAGAAACATGGCGGCGGTCGAGGTCGATACCGAGGTCTACAACCTGGCTTCGCCGCCGCTGCACAAGGGCGGCGCGCCGGTGATCATCGACCCGAGCAAGGCGGTCGACGGCGCCCCCACCATCGCCGCCGACGGGACGCTGGCCATGGCCGGATGGCGTTCCGGCGAGGCGGGCGTCTGGATCAAGCGGCCGGGCGGCGAGGTGCGCCAGCTGGTCGGCGTCGAGCCCGACAGCTATCTCGACGGTCCCAGCTTCTCCCCAGACGGAAAGCGCCTGGCCTTTCCCGCCCAGGCGGATGGGCATCTGGCCATTCGTATCGTGGACGTGACCGGCCGCGATCTCGGCGCGGTGCCGTTCTTCGGCAGCCAGCTCGGCATACCGGCCTGGGAAGACCACGGCCGTTCGTTGATCTTCGCCGGCCGCGATGCGGGAGGATGGCGCCTATGGCGAGCGCCGGCGTCGCCGCCGGGCAGGGCCGTGCCGGCCTCGGCCTATGGCTGGTTGACCGTGCAGACACGCGGCAACGAGCTCTATGGCGTGCGCGCCGACCAGCCGGGCGTCTGGCGCATCGACGGGACGCCCAGGCGCATCACCAACCTGCCGCACCCGGCGTTTCCCAATCTTTGGACGATCGCCGGCGACGCGATCGACTATGTCGACGACCCGTTTGGCCATCCCGCCCATATCATGAGCCAGCCGATCGCCGGCGGGCCGCCGAAGATGATCGCCGAGGCGCCAGGCTACGCCTACGACAAGGGCTTTGCGGTCAATCCGGCCACCGGCGCGGTGGTCTATCCGGCCACGCGCTCGGACGACACCGATCTTGAGCTCCTGCAACTCGAGCGCGGGTGAGCCTAGAGCGGGCCTGCAGAAAAGTGCGAAGCGGTTTTCCGCCCGCAACCCGCTCTAAACATTAGGGACCGATCACATCGTGATCGAGGCGCGAGCATGGATGTCGAACTCGGCCTGATCGAGGGCTATTACGGCGGCCCGTGGACCTGGCCGGAGCGGCGAGCGCAGGTCGAGGGCCTGAAAGCCCATGGCTACGGCTTTTATATCTACGCCCCCAAGGCCGACGTTTACCTGCGCCGCCGCTGGCGCGAGGCGCCGCCGGCGGAAACCCAGGCGGGCCTTGTCGGGCTGGCCGCCCATTGCCACGGGCTTGGCGTGCGCTTCGGCGTGGGCCTAAGCCCGTTCGAGATCTACCGCGATTTCAACGGCGAGGCGCAGCAGGCCCTGGCGCGCAAGCTGGAATGGCTCGACGCGCTGGGAATCGACGATCTGGGCATCTTGTTCGACGACATGCGCGGCGACCTGCCGGACCTGGCGCAGACCCAGGTGCGCATCCTCCACTGGATCGCCGAACGCAGCCGCGCCTCCAGACTGATTGTCTGCCCGACCTATTACAGCGACGACGCCGGCCTGGACCGCTACTTCGGGGCGCGGCCCGCCGGCTATCTGGAGGCCTTCGGCGCCGGCCTCGATCCGGCGATCGAGGTCTTCTGGACCGGCGAAGAGGTCTGTTCGCGCGAATTCAGCCCAGGCCATCTCGACCGGGTGGGCGAGGCCTTGCGGCGCAAACCCTTCCTCTGGGACAACTATCCGGTCAATGACGGCCCGCGGATGAGCCCGCACCTTCACCTGCGCGCCTTCACCGGCCGGACCGCCTCGATCGGCTCGCGCATCGCGGCGCACGCGGTCAATCCGGCGCTGCAGCCGACCTTGAGCCTGATCCCGGCCCTGACGCTTGCCGAAAGCTATCGGCTGGGCGAGGCCTATCAATATGTCGAGGCCTTCGACCGCGCCGCCGACGCTGTGCTGGGCGAAGACTTGGCCAGGCTGGTCCGGCGCCACGCGCAGACCTTCCAGGACGAGGGCCGCGATCGGCTGAGCGCCGAGACGATCGCCAGGCTCCGCCCCCGCTACGCCGCCATCGACCATCCCGCCGCCCGCGAGATCGTCGGGTGGCTGGACGGCGCCTATGTCGTCACCGCGGCGATGATGGAGGGCGCTTAGAGGTCGTCGTCGTCGACCCAGTCCAAGGTGCGCTGGACCGCCTTCTTCCATTTGCGATAGCCGGCGGCGCGCGTGGTCGCGGCCATGGCCGGCCTCCACTCGGCGGACTTGCGCCAGTTCTTGCGCAGGCTTTGCGTATTGGGCCAGTAGCCGACCGCCAGGCCGGCGGCGTAAGCCGCGCCCAGGCAGGTGGTTTCGGCCACCACCGGCCGCACGACCGGCGCGCCCAGCACATCGGCCAGGGTCTGCATGAGCAGGGCATTGGCGGTCATACCCCCGTCGACCTTGAGCGTGGTCAGGGCGACGCCGGAATCGGCGACCATGGCGTCGACCACCTCGCGGGTCTGCCAGGCGGTGGCTTCGAGCACGGCCCGGGCGATATGGCCCTTGGTGATGTAGCCGGTCAGGCCGACGATGGCGCCGCGCGCGTCGCTGCGCCAATAGGGCGCGAACAGGCCGGAAAAGGCCGGCACGAAATAGCAGCCGCCATTGTCGTCCACGCTTCGCGCCAAGGCCTCGATTTCCGGCGCGGCGGAGATCAGGTCCAGATTGTCGCGCACCCACTGCACCAAAGCCCCGGTCACCGCGATGGAGCCTTCCAGCGCATAGACCGGTTTCTCGCCGCCGATCTGATAGCCGAGGGTGGTCAGAAGGCCGTTCTTGGACTGGACGATCTTCGCGCCCGTATTGACCAGCAGGAAGCTGCCGGTGCCGTAGGTGCATTTGGCCTCGCCGGGCGAGAAGCAGGTCTGGCCGAACAGGGCCGCCTGCTGGTCGCCCAGCGCCGAGGCGACCGGAACGCCGCCCAGCACGCCGGTGGCCTTGGCATAAACCTCCGATGAGGGCCGGATCCGAGGCAGCATGGCGCGCGGAACCCCGATGCCGTCGAGCAGGTCGTCGTCCCAATCCAGCGTCTTCAGGTTCATCAGCATGGTGCGGCTGGCATTGGTCACGTCGGTGACGTGCTGGCCGGTGAGCTTCCAGATCAGCCATGTCTCCATGGTGCCGAACAGGACATCGCCGCGTTCCGCAGCCGCGCGGGCGCCGTCGATGTTGTCCAGCAGCCAGCGGATCTTCGGCCCGGAGAAATAGGTGGCGAGCGGCAGGCCGCACTCGGCGCGGAAACGATCCTGGCCGATCCGCCCGCCCAGATCGCGGACCAGCCGGTCGGTGCGGGTGTCCTGCCAGACGATGGCGTTGTGGATCGGCTTGGCCGTCGCCTTGTCCCAGAGCAGCGTCGTCTCGCGCTGGTTGGTGATGCCGACGGCGGCCAGGTCGGCGGCCTGGATGGAGAGCTTGGCCAGCGCGGCTTCGACCACCGCGACCACATTGGCCCAGATCTCCTCGGCGTCGTGTTCCACCCATCCCGGCTTGGGGAAGATCTGCCGGTGCTCCTTCTGAGCGACCGCGGCGATGTCGCCGGATGCGGAGAAGACGATGCAGCGCGACGAGGTCGTGCCCTGGTCGATAGCGGCGACGTAGCGGTTCATGACGGGCGGCTCGCAAGCGAAGCGAAAGGAAGCCGGAAGCTTTACAACAATCCCGCGGCGACGCCTCCCCGGCGAGCCGGATTTCAGCTTGCCGCGGGGTCGGCTGGCAGATGCGGCTGGTAGGGATCGCCCCGCGTATGCGGCTCATAAGGCGAGCCATCCGCCGAACTCGACTTGGGTTCGCTCCAGCGGCGCAGACGGTCAAGATAGATATAGACCACCGGCGTCGTGAAGAGGGTGAGGACCTGGGACACCGCCAGCCCGCCGACGATGGCGTAGCCCAGGGGCTGGCGGAACTCCGAGCCGGTGCCGTTCATGAGGATCATCGGAAATCCGCCAAGCGCCGCGCAGGCGGTGGTCATCAGGATGGGGCGCAGCCGCTGGTGCGACGCCTGCCTGACCGCAGCTTCGGCGCTGAGGTGCTGCTCGCGCTCGAGGCGCAGCGCCACATCGACGATCATGATGCCGTTCTTTTTGACGATGCCGATCAGCAGAATGATCGCGATGATGCCGATGACGTTTAGGTCCTGTCCCGCGGCCTTCAGCGCCAGCAATGCGCCCAGGCCCGCCGACGGCAGGGTCGAGAGGATCGTCAGCGGGTGGACGAAGCTCTCATAAAGCACGCCCAGGATGACGTAGACAGCGATCAGCGCCGCGCCGATGAGGATGGGCTCGCTG
Source organism: Caulobacteraceae bacterium (assembly GCA_965277425.1). Lineage (GTDB taxonomy): Bacteria > Pseudomonadota > Alphaproteobacteria > Caulobacterales > Caulobacteraceae > Poindextera. The sequence goes on along the minus strand of CBDICR010000005.1, from coordinate 86,771 downwards.
GACAGCGACTGCTGAAAGGCCTGGGCGGTGCCCTGGAAGGCGCCGGTGAGCGCCACCGGGGCGTTCAGCTTGTCGCGCGCGTCCTGCACCGCCTTGGTCGCCTGGCTGAGCGCGACGCCCGGCGCCAGATTGAAGGACAGGGTCGCGGCCGGAAATTCGCTCTGATGGCTGACCGTCAGGCTGCTTGTCCCATTGGGATCGGCCTTGACGAACAGCGAAAGCGGCACGGTTTTGCCGGTGGTCGGCGACAGGATGTACATGGAATTGAGCACATCGGGCGTCGCTTGCAGTCCGGGCGGCGCTTCCAGCACCACGTGATAGCTGTTTTGCTGGGTGAAATACTGGGTGACTTCATCCTGGCCGATCAGCTCGTAGATCGCGGCGTCGATCTGCGCCGGCGTGATGCCAAATCGGGCCGCCGCGTTGCGGTCGATGTTCAAGTTGAGGGCTCCGCCATTGGACTGCTGGTCGGAGCTGACGTCCTTGAGTTGCGGCAGCGCCTGCAAGGAGGCGAGCAGGCGCGGCGCCCAGGCGTTCAGTTCGGTCAGGTCGGAATCGGACAGGGTGTATTGATACTGAGCCTGACCGGGGCGACCGCCGACATTGATGTCCTGGGCCGCCTGGAGAAAGGTCTGCACGCCGACAAGCTTGGCCAGTTTCGGCCTGAGTCTCGCGATGATCTGGTCGGCGGAGGACTTGCGTCCGGCATTTTTCTGCTTCAGCGCGATGTACATATTGGCCTGATTGGCGCCGCCTGAACCGACGAACATGCCGAATCCGGCGATGTCCGGATCCTGGCTCACCACGTTGGCGACAGCCTGGACCTTCGCCGAACCCTTGTCGAAGGATGCATCCTGGGAGGTGAGCATAACGCCGGTGAGGAAGCCGGTGTCCTGCTGCGGGAAGAAGCCGGTGGAGGAGGTGGCGTAGAGAATGCCGGCGAAGACGATCGTGGCCAAGAAGACCATCAAGGTCACGAACTTGAAGCGCAGGACAAAGTCCAGCGCGCGCGCATAGCTCTGTTCGAGGTTGTGAAAGCTCTTTTCCAGCGTCCGGGTGAACCCGTTAGACGGAGGCTTTGGCGGTTTCAGGAACTTGGCGCATAGCATCGGCGTCAAGGTCAGGGTCAGCACCAGCGACAGCAGCACGGCCGCGCTCAGGGTGATGGCGAACTCACGCATGAGCAGCCCGACCACGCCGCCCATGAACATCAGGGGCGTGAACACGGCGATCAGCGAGATCGAGATCGAGATGACGGTGAAGTTGATTTCGCCGGCGCCGGCCAGGGCCGCTTCGAATGCCGACTGACCGTGCTCAAGGCGCTGCCAGATCACCTCGACCATGACGATGGCGTCGTCGACCACGAAGCCCACGGCGATCGTCAAGGCCATGAGCGAGAGATTGTCGAGGCTGAAGCCGAGCGGCAGCATGACCGCGGTGGCCGACAGCAAGGCCAGGGGAATCACGGCGCTGGGGATGAGGGTCGCGCGCACGTTGCGCAGGAAGAGGTAGATGACCAGCACCACAAGGATGATCGTGATCAAGAGGGTCAGCTTCACGTCCTGAACCGAAGCGGTGATGGTCTGGGTGCGGTCCATCAAGACGTGCAGTTCGATGCCCGGAGGGATGTTCGCCTGCAGGCCGGGGAGCGCCGCCCGGATCCGATCCACGGTCTTGATGACATTGGCGCCGGGCGCGTTGAAAATGACCAGAAGAATGCTCCGGCCACCCTTGAGCGTCGGGTCGGTATTGGCCATGCCCGGATAGACCCAGGCGCCGATCTGGGTGTTTTCGACGCTTTGGATCGCCTGGCCCAAATCCTTGATGAGCACCGGCTTGCCCGCATCGTAGCCGACCACGAGCTGATTCCAAGGCTGCGCGGAAAGGATCTGGTCGTTGGCGTAGACGGTCAGGCCGCGTTGCGGACCGGTGATCGACCCCTTGGGAGAATTGGTGGTGGCGGCGACGATCGCAGAGCGGACATTGTCGTATTGCAGGCCTCGGGCCGCCACCTTGCGCGGGTCGATCTGGATGCGCACCGCGGGCTTCTGCTGACCGCCGATGGTGACCAGACCCACCCCATTTATCCCTGAAACCCGTTGCGAGAGGATGACGTCCGCATAGTTGTCGATCGTGTTGGTCGGAATCGTATCCGAACTCAGCGAAAGGATCATGATCGGCGCGTCGGCTGGGTTGACCCTGCGGATTGTGGGCTGGGCGGGCAGGTTGGTCGGCAGCTGGCCGCTGGCGGCGTTGATGGCCGACTGCACCTGCTCGGACTCGTCGCTGAGATTCTGTCCCAGCTCGAACTGCAAGGTGATGCTGGTCGAACTGAGCGAGCTCACCGAGGTCATTTGGCTGATCCCGGAAATCAGGGCGAACTGGCGCTCGAGCGGCGTCGCGACGTTCGAGGCCATGGTCTCGGGGCTGGCCCCGGGCAGGCTCGCGCTGACCTGGACGGTCGGATAGTCAACGTTCGGCAGCGACGACACCGGCAGGCTGAAATAGCCGATGATCCCCACAAGCAGGAAGGCCAGTGCGAGCAGCGCCGTCGCGACAGGCCGGCGGATAAATATGCTTGAAAGGCTCAAGAGCTTGGTTGCCCGGCCGGCGCGGTTTGAACGATCCTGACCGGCGAACCGTCCTTCAGGATCATCTGGCCGTCGGTGACCACGATCTCGCCCGGCTTAATGCCGCTCTTGATCACCGCGGTCTGGCCCTCCGTCAAAGCCACCGCGATCGGACGTATCGACACCTTGTTGTTCGAACCGACCACGAAGGCGAAGGCGCCCTTCGGTCCCTGGTTTACAGCCGACACCGGGATCGTGATCGCGTTGGGAAGCGTCTGAAGCGTCAGCGTGACGTTGACGAACTGCCCGGGCCAGAGCTGGTTGTTGGCGTTGTTGAAGCGGGCCTTCAGCTCGACGGTCCCGGTGGCCGGATCGACCCGATTGTCGGCGACGCTTAAGGAGCCGACGCCCAGCGGCGCGCCGGTCTCCTGGCTGGCCGCCGCGGTCGTCAGCGGGGTGCGAAATCCGTTGGAGACCGTCATCAGGCGCTGAAAGTCGCCCTCGGGAACGGTGAAGGTGACGGCGATCGGCTGGATCTGATTGATGATGACAATGCCTGATCCGCCATTCGAGCCGCCGGAGCCGGCTGTCGCGGTCGATCCGCCGCTGGTGGTGGTTGCGGCCGAGGTGGCTGGCGTGCTGTTGATCGAGCCGCCGCCGCTGACCAGATTGCCCGGATCGACAAGACGAACGCCCGCGCGTCCGGAGACCGGGGAGAGGATGCGGCACCAGCCGAGGTTGACCTTGGCGGTGGCCACCGCCCCTTCGTCGGCGAGAACCGTCCCCTTGTCCTGCTCGACGAGCGCTTGTTGGTCATCGACCTGCTGGCGTGCGATCGAGTCCTGTGCGGCCAGGGCCTGATAGCGCGCCAGGTCGATCTTGGCGCCGGCCAGCAGGGCCTGATCATGCTTGAGCGTCCCTTCCACCTGGGTCAGCGCGGCCCGGTAGGGGGCCGGATCGACCTGGGCCAGCAGCTGGCCCGCCTTGACGTCGGCGCCATCGGCGAAATTGACGCTGAGCAGCTTGCCGCTCACCTGGGCGAGGATGGTGTCGCTGACCCAGGCCTGGGCCGCCCCCAGACTGGTGATGGTGACCGGAACATCCTGCGCCACGGCCTTGACCGCGGTAACCGGGACCGCCTGCGGCGCGGCGGCATGGGCGGGCTTCTTGTGGAAGACTACCCACGCCACCATGGCGACGGCGATGATGGCCAATGCCACGAAAGCCCAGCGAAATCGTCTTCGCACGGCCATCAATATATCGATGCCTCCAAAGGAGCGGTGGGATGACCTGCGACGGATGCATGGGCGCCGAGCGCGGCTCCGTCACGGCCTGACATTGGGCCGGCCCTATAGGAGGTCAACATCGCCGCTGTGTTTCCAGTTCGAAACGCCGCAATTTTCGAAGCCTTCGCCCTGAACCGATCGCGGCGCGGGGGATTGGGCGTTAGACTTCCAAGCTGTTGTCCCTTTAGGGTTCGGTGATCGTCACTTCAAGCTTGGCGGTCCGCTCAAGGGCCTCGGCCTAGCCATGCGCCACCTTTGCAGGCGCCCGCGGCGGGGCCCGCCCGCCTTGGTTCCGCCACAAGCGCTGGCCAGCCTCGCAGCTTGGGAGCGGTGGGGATTCGAGCGGCCGGACCCAAGGGGCTGGGATGGGTGGACGACGGATACAAGCCTACACGGCGACGGGGCGGATGGACGGCGCCTGCCCCTATTGTCATCGCGACCTTCCCGAATGGCCGACGCGTTCGGGACCCTGTCCCTATTGCGGCCAGGAGATCCTGGTTCGCACGCGGCCGCTCGACCGCGAGCGCGTCCTGGTCACCGAGGCGGACGCCGAGGCGCTGGAGATGCAGTGGGAGCTGTCCCGCGAGCGCGGCGGCGCCTCTCCGCTGCGGCCCCTCCTGGACGAGCAAGACCTGGAGGCCGAGCGGGCGTCCTTGGTTATCCGGTTCGGGCGCGAGCCGAAACCGGACGACGTCGCGGCCTCGCTGATCTCCCACCGCGCCTTCGAGCATATGCGGCGGCTGGAGTTGGGCGGCTACCGTGACTTCAACCTGGCCAAGGCCTCGCTGCTGGACCAGCAAGGGCGCGAGGCCGATGCGCTCGCCGCCTATCTCGGCGTCTGTTTCCTGGACCTGAACGGCGCCCGCAATCCGCCGCAGCCCGGCCCGAACGGCCTTCCGGTCCGCGTCGCCGGCGTGGTGACCGGCTTTACGATCGAGCAAGCCTTCCTGGCGCCGTCGGTGATCGCGCGCTGCCTGCATCTTCTCGCCGTCACGGATCAGGACGAGGACGCCGCGCGCGCCATTTTCACCGCCTATTGCGAGCGCCATTACCAGACCCTGCGCGCGCCGCTGCGGCCGTATGAGGCTTGGCCGGCCTTGGCGGATGCGCTCTTCAACGGCGGCTGACGCCGACGGCCAGATTTACTTTACAGCGTAAATTGTTCAGGTTATTCGGACGACATTCCCGAATTCCCAATTTCCTGGCTCAGAGAGTTTCCATGGCCCTGCCGCCCGTGCTTCGTGATCGTCTCAGGCTGCCGGTGATCGGCTCGCCGCTCTTCATCATCTCCGGCCCCGAGCTGGTCATCGCCCAGTGCAAGGCCGGGATCGTCGGCTCGTTTCCGGCGCTGAACGCCCGGCCGATTTCGCAGCTGGACGAATGGCTGGCCCAGATCACCGAGACGCTGGCGGCCTGGGACCGCGCTCACCCCGAGGCGCCGTCCACGCCCTTCGCGGTCAACCAGATCGTGCACAAGACCAATAACCGCCTCGAGGAAGACGTCGAGCTCTGCGCCAAATACCGTGTCCCGCTGGTGATCACCTCGCTGGGCGCGCGCGAGGACGTCAATGACGCCGTGCACGGGTGGGGCGGGATCGTCCTGCACGACGTGATCAACCAGAGCTTCGCCCACAAGGCGGTCGAAAAGGGCGCCGACGGGCTCATTCCGGTGGCGGCCGGCGCGGGCGGCCACGCAGGCGGCCTGTCGCCGTTCGCCTTCGTTCAGGAACTGCGGGGCTGGTTCGATGGACCGATCGCGCTTTCCGGCGCCATCGCCAACGGCGGCGCGATTCTGGCCGCCCAGGCCATGGGGGCCGACATCGCCTATATCGGCTCGGCCTTCATCGCCACTGAGGAAGCCCGGGCCGCGGAGGGGTACAAGCAGATGATCGTCGAAAGCGGCGGCGAAGACATCCTCTACACAAACCTGTTCACCGGCGTGCACGGCAACTATCTGCGCCCCTCGGTCCTGAAGGCGGGCCTGGATCCCGAGAATCTGCCGCAAGCCGACCCGTCGAAAATGAACTTCGGCTCCGGCGGCAATCAGGAAGCCAAGGCCTGGCGCGACATCTGGGGTTGCGGCCAGGGCATCGGGGCGGTCAAGCATGTCCCCAGCGCCGGCGAGCTGGTCGCCCGGCTTGCCGCGGAATATGAGGCGGCCAAGGCCGGCCTGGCGGAGAAGACCGCCTTCACCGCCGGCAGGGCCTTCGCCCCGGCCTGAGGCCGCGGCCCTGCAAATGCGGAGCGGCTTCGTTCGCGGGCGCATCGTTGAGGCTCGGCCGGTGTTTGGTCATCGCTTCGGCCAGATCAGATAGCCGATAACCGCCAAGGGGACGGCCCAGCCGAAATCACGCGATTCGGCGCTATAGAGAGAATGACAACCCGGATCCACGCCTTGCATAAGGCAAGTCATGAACTGTCCGTCGGACGGGAGACTGTGAAGACCGGCAATTACAAAGATCAGGGCCGCGATCCACAACCCACAAGCGACCAGTCGTCGCGGCCAGGGATTTCGCCTTGCCTGAAGCGGCGCCTGTGTCGCCGTCCCGGAGGGTTGGCCGTCCGCGGCTGGCGTCTGCGGCGTCGTGTCCGGTCTCGACTGCGCGCCGTTCAGCGTTGCGCCGCACGCTGAGCAAAACCTGGCGGTTGGCGCATTGGCGTGGCCGCAGGTCGAGCACAGGCCGGGCGTCGGGGCCAGCGCCGCGCCACAACCTTGGCAGAACTTCGCTGTTTCAGGACTCGAAGCGCCGCATCGATTGCAGAACATCGCCTTGTTGCTTCCAAGTATTCAGATGTTTGAGGATCATCGTTGTCACACGGCCGCATGGGACTCAAGCACGCCCATGCTTTGGCCAGCCGGATAAGCGCCAAGACAGCAGGGCAGCAACGCCCGGTTGGCCTGAAGCTCCCCATCATGGCCGCGCCCGGCGGAAGAGGAGTAGATATGAGCTCGATACTGCGACCGGTCTGGCTGACGACGATGGCGGGACGACCTCGGTGGTCGTGACGGACCGCGACAGTCGGGTGGGACCAGGGCCAGCGATGTCTTTCCGAATTAGACAACAAGACCTTCTGCTCTTCAGACAATCAGCGGGCGTTATTGCTAATTTTGAGGCGGCCTAATAAGCTTGCTCTGTATAGGAGAATTCGGCATGCAGTGCAGGCATTGCGGAGCCGTCAACTCAAGCGGCGCGAACTTCTGTCAGGCTTGCGGATCGAGCCTTGCGCCCCCGCCCGGCCTATGCCTCGCCTGCGGTGCGCTGAATGCCGAGACCGCGAAGTTCTGCTCCAATTGCGGGGCCGGGCTTAGTCCGAAACCGGCAACGACGGTCACGCCGGCGGCCGGGCCGGGCGTGACTTCCGCGCAAGCGTCCCAGCCTATCGCGACGCCGCCGAGTGATCGGGTTGTCGAGACCGCGCCAAAAATGGGTTTCGCCAATCCCGTGTTGGCCATGAGCGGCGGCTCCAGGAAAATCCTCATGATCGTCCTGATGTTCCTGGGGCTGTTTCTGCTGCTGATGGGCCTGGACTACAGTCATACGGGGGCCGGAAAGCTGACCTTGCTGGTGGCCGTCCTCTGCGGCGGCGCGGGGTTTTATCTCTGGGTGAAGAAACCCTAGGCGCTCCAGGACATGGAGCCGGTGGAAGCGTTCGCCCAGGTCGTCGCTGAAGGTCGCCGCCTCGTCCTTCCCCAGAGCCAGCAGGCGCTGAAACGGTTCGTATCCGGCGGATATCGCCCGAGCGCGCCGATCGGCTAGGCGCGGCGGGCGATCAGCACCGAATTCAGCCCGCCGAAGGCGAAGGCGTTCGCCACCAGCGCCTCGGCTTCGAAGGCCTCGGTGCGGCCGAGCGCCAGCGGCAGGTCGCACTCTGGATCGGGGCCGAGATAGCCCTGGATGGGCGGCGCGACGCCCTCGCGCAGGGCCAGGACCCCGAGCAGGAACCCCAGCGCGCCGCCGGCGCCGAGCAGGTGCCCGTGCGCCGACTTGGTGGCGATGACCCGATGCCGGCCAAGGTCGCCGCCGAGGATGCCGCGCATCACCTCGGTCTCGGTCTTGTCGTTCAGCGGCGTGCCGGTGCCGTGGGCGCTGACGATCACCGGCGTGTCGGCGGCCAGGCCCGCCTCGGCATAGGCCGCGCGCACCGCCGCCCCGGCGCCCTCGGCGCTGGGCGCGGTCAGGTGGCCGGCGTCGGACGAGCCGCCGCAGCCGATGATCTCGGCATAGATGGTCGCGCCGCGGGCGCGGGCGTGGTCGAGGTCTTCGAGCACCAGCGTGGCCGCCCCCTCGCCGAGCACCATGCCCTTGCGGTCGATGGAGAAGGGCCGGCAGGCGTCCGGCGCCATGGCGCGCAGCGACGCCCACGAAGACCACAGGCCGAAGGTGAAACCGGCGTCGCAGCCGCCGGCGATGGCCAGCTTGGTGCGTCCGGCGCGGATCATGTAGGCGGCCTCGGCGATCGCGTGGGCGGAGGAGGCGCAGGCGCTGGAGATGGCGAAGGCGATCCCCTTGATGCCGAAGATCATCGACAGCTGGCTGACCGCGGCGCTGCTCATGGTCTTGGGGATGGTCAGCGGGTGGACGCTCGACTGGCCCTTGAGCAGGATGCGGACATAGCCGTCTTCCATGGTGGTGTTGCCGCCGCTGGCGCCGCCATAGACGATGCAGGCGCCCGCCAGGCTCGCCGGCTCGGCGATCAGGCCCGCATCGCTCAGCGCCTCATGGGTGGCGACGACGGCGTAGGCGGCGACCGGATCGAGCTGGGCGGTCACCTTGCGGCCCGCAAAGGCTTCGGCCGCGCTGGTGTCGAGGCTGTCGATAACCGCGGCCGGGCCTCGCATGCCCAGCCAATCGGCGCCCGGGTGGACCCGGGATAACAGCCTTATTCCACTGGCGCCGTCCTTCAGCCGCGACCAGTTGGCCGAGACGCCCTGGCCGAGCGCCGACACACAGCCCAGGCCGGTCACGGCGACGCGAACACTCATTTTGGGGTCGCGGGCTCCGTGGCGGTGAGAGAGGGATTCGAACCCTCGATAGGGGTAAACCTATACACGCTTTCCAAGCGTGCGCCTTCGACCGCTCGGCCACCTCACCTGCTCGCGGGCCGGCAATATAGCGCCGCGGGCGCAGGGACAACACCTTTACCGCCCCCCTCACCATTTCGTCCAAGCCGCCCTATGTTGGCGGGGAAGCCCTGAACATGGAGGCGATCATGCTGTTTGGCCGCAAACCCCTCGAACTCCCTACCGCCGAGATGGCCTTGCCGGGCCGCCCCGGTCCCCTCCGGACCGCCGAGACTCATTTCGTCAACGGCCATGCGCTCAAAGGCCCCTATCCCGAAGGCTTGGAGCTGGCGCAGTTCGGCATGGGCTGTTTCTGGGGCGTCGAGCGCGTCTTCTGGCAGCTTCCCGGCGTCTATGTCACCGCGGTCGGCTATGCCGGCGGCGTCACGCCCAACCCGACCTATGAGGAGACCTGCTCGGGCCGCACCGGCCATACCGAGGCGGTGCTGGTGGTCTTCGATCCGAAACGCATCAGCTACGAGATGCTGTTGAAGACCTTCTGGGAAGGCCACGATCCAACCCAGGGCATGCGCCAGGGCAACGACATGGGCAGCCAGTACCGCTCGGCCATCTACACCTATGGCGATGCGCAGGCGCAGGCGGCGCAGGCGTCGAAGGCGGCCTACGAAAAGGCGCTCGGCGCGCACCGGTTCGGCCCGATCACCACCGAAATCCGTCCCGCCGGACCCTTCTATTTCGCCGAGGATTATCATCAGCAGTATCTGGCGAAGAATCCGCACGGCTACTGCGGCGTCGGCGGGGTCGGCGTGACCTGCCCGATCGGAGTCGGTGTGACGGCCGGCGGCGCGGCTTGACGCCAGAGGTCTTCGAAGCGATCTGCCTGGAGCTGCCGGCGGCGACCCTGACGATCCAGTGGGGCGAATCGCGGGTGTTCAAGGTCGGCGGCAAGATGTTCGCCGTCGTTGGGTTGAACCGTGGCGACGGGCCGCCGGCCTATAATTTCAAAGCCTCGGACATGGCGTTCGAACTTCTGATCGAGCATGGGCTGGCGCGGCCGGCGCCCTATCTGCAGCGGGCGAAGTGGGTGCGGCTGGCCAGCGCGGACGCCCTGCCGGACGATGAGCTCAAAGCCTATCTCGCCCAGGCCCATGCGCTGGTCGCCGCGCGTCTGACCCGGGCCCGGAAAAGCACGCTCGGATTACGTTAAAGCTTGACGCAACCCACAACCGGTTTTTTCGTTTGCGCCCTATAGGGGTGATGCGAGGGTTGGCGATGCTTTTGCATAATTTGCTCAGGAAGAGGCTAACGGTCGGGCGCCTGGCGGTGGTCTATGCCGACGGCTCGGTAGGAAATTACGGCGACGGCTCGGGCGAGCCGGTCGCTGTCAGGGTGACGCGGCGCGGCGAACTGCGCATTATCCTGGAGCCGGTTCTCGGTATGGGCGAGGCCTATATGGAGGGCGATTTGGTGTTCGACCGCGGCGACGTTGCGGCCCTGCTGCAGCTGGTCGCCGCAAACCTGCCCGAGGAAGGGCGTATTCGTCCCGGCCCGCTCGCCCGGCTCTGGATCGCGCTCGCCCATCGCCTGCGCCAGGCCAATGATCGCGCCAGCGCCAGGCGCAATGTGGCTCACCACTACGATCTCAGCCTCGACCTCTATCGGCGCTTTCTCGACGAGGACCTGCAGTATTCCTGCGCCTATTTCGCCCGTGGCGACATGAGCCTGGAGGAGGCTCAAGTCGCCAAGAAGACCCACATCGCCGCCAAGCTGCGGCTCGAACCGGGCCTTCGCGTGCTGGATATCGGCTGCGGCTGGGGCGGGCTGGCGCTCAGCCTAGCCCGCGACTACGGCGTCGATGTCCTCGGCGTCACGCTTTCGCAGGAGCAGCTCGCCACGGCCACGGCCCGCGCCAAGGCGGCCGGGCTTTCACATCGCGCGCGGTTTGCGCTGTGCGACTATCGCGACCTGGGCGGCGCGTTCGACCGCATCGTCTCGGTCGGCATGTTCGAACATGTCGGCCAGCCCAACTACCTGGCTTTCTTCGATACGCTGCACGAGCGGCTGGCCCCGGACGGCGTCGCCGTGATCCACTCCATCGGCCGCTGCGATCCGCCGAGCGTCACCGATCCCTTCATCCGCAAATACATCTTTCCCGGCGGCTATATTCCGGCGCTTTCGGAGACCACGGCGGCGGTGGAGCAGAGCGGGCTATGGATCACCGATATCGAGATTCTGCGGCTGCACTACGCCGAGACTCTGAGGCATTGGCGCGAACGCTTCGCTGCCGAGCGGGAGAATATCGCCGCGCTCTATGACGAGCGGTTCTGCCGCATGTGGGAATACTATCTGGCGCTCAGCGAGTTCAGCTTCCGCGCCGGGCGGCACATGAACTTTCAGCTGCAACTCACCCGGCGGGTCGACGCCCTGCCGATGACCCGCGACTACATGCCCGATGCCGAGCGCGCCGTCAGCGTCAACGACCGGCGCCGCGCCAGGGCCTGACGCCAGGCGCTGGGGCGAAGTCGGCTGAACAGGACACGGCGAGGCTTCGCCGGGAGACAAGGCGCCAATGACCATCGATCTCTACTACTGGCCGACCATCCAGGGCCGCGGCGAGTTCGTGCGGCTGGCCCTGGAGGCCGCCGGCGAGGCCTATGAGGACGTGGCTCGCGGCAAGGGCGGCCAGGCGAAGATGATGCGGATCCTGGGCGACAAGGGTCTGGCCCGCCCGCCCTTTGCACCCCCCTTCATCGTCGACGGCGAGGTCATGGTCGCCCAGACCGCCAACATCCTGCTCTATCTCGGACCGCGCCTCGACCTGGCGGGCGCCGAGGCGGCGGAGGGCGTCTTTATCCATCAGCTTCAGCTGACCCTGGCCGACCTGGTCGTGGAGGCGCACGACACCCACCATCCGGTCGGCGCCGGCCTCTATTATGACGACCAGAAGCCCGAAGCCGCCCGCCGCGCCGCCGAGTTTCGCCAGGCCCGCCTTCCCAAGTTTCTCGGCTATTTCGAGCGCGTGCTGGCGACCAATCCGGTCGGGGACGCCCATCTGGTCGGGCGGTCCTTGAGCTATGCGGATCTTAGCCTGTTCCAGGTGGTCGAGGGCCTGCGCTACGCCTTTCCGAAGGCGATGGAGGCCCACGAGGGTCAATGGCCGCGCGTCATCGCACTCCGCGACCAGGTCGCCGCCCTGCCGAGGATCGCCGCCTATCTCGCCTCCGAACGCCGTATCGCCTTCAACACCGACGGCATCTTCCGCCATTACGCCGAACTGGACGGCTAAAGGGTTTTGCGGCGGCGCCTGGCCTGGGCCATTGTGGGTGCAACCCATAAGAGGAAGCCCATGGCCGACACGAGCATCGACTACCAAACCTCAACCGCCGGCGGCCTCGCCAAGGCCCTGGCCGCTCGCCAGGTCTCGGCGCTCGAACTGTTCGAGGCGGCGGTCAAGACCATCGAGGCCAAGGACGGAGCGATCAACGCCGTGGTGGTGCGCGACTTCGACCGGGCCCGCGATGCGGCCAAGGCGGCCGACGCGGCGCTGGCGCGCGGCGAGGCCAAGCCTCTGCTGGGCGTGCCGATGACGGTCAAGGAGAGCAATCACATTCTGGGCCTGCCGACCACCTGGGGCGTCGCGCCGTTCAAGGGCTGGATGCCGGGCTTCGAAGGCCCGCCCATGACCCGGCTGCGCGACGCCGGCGCGGTGATCCTGGGCAAGACCAATGTGCCGCCCTGGCTGGGCGATTGGCAGTCGAACAATCCGATCTATGGCCGCACAAACAACCCGCACGACCTCTCGCGCAGCCCCGGCGGCTCCTCCGGCGGCGGCGCGGCGGCGCTGGCCGCGGGGATGGTCCCGCTCGAATGCGGCTCGGACATCGGCGGCTCGATCCGCGTTCCGGCCCACCTCTGCGGGGTCTTCGGACACAAGCCGACGGTGAAGCTCGCGCCGGCCGGCGGCCACGTCCCGCCGCCGCTCACCGAGTCCGGCCCGCCACAGGACCTGTCGGTGGTCGGGCCGCTGGCGCGCACCGCCAGCGACCTGGAGCTGGCGCTTTCCATCATCGCCGGACCTTCGGGCGACGACGCCAAGGCCTATCGGCTGACGCTGCCGGCGGCCCGTCACGCCCGTCTCGGCGACTATCGCGTGCTGGTGCTCACCGACCATCCGCTCTGCGCCACCGACGATGAGGTCAAGGCCGTGGTCGACGCCGCGGCCGAACGGATGCGGAGCGCCGGCGCCCAGGTGCAGCGGCAAACGCCGTTGCTGCCCGACCTCGCCAAGGCCCACACCGACTACCAGCTCATGCTGTTGACCAGCATGAGCCGCGGCCGACCCGGCGCCGAGCCGATCAGCGCGCACGGTTGGATGGACCTGATGGTCGCCCAGCATTCGCTGCGCCGGCGATGGGCCGAGTTGTTCGAAAGCTTCGACGTCGTCCTGGCGCCGCCGTTCGGGGTCGCCGCCTTCCCGCACGACGACCAGGACGACTGGACCAAGCGTCGCCTGACCATCAACGGCCAGGAGACCGTCTACGGCCAGCAGACCGGCTGGCCGGGCGTCGCCACCTTTCCGGGCCTGCCCGCCACGGTGGCGCCCCTGGGCAAGACCCGCGCCGGCTTGCCCGTCGGCGTGCAGATCATCGGCCCCTTCCTGGAAGACCTGACGCCCATCGCCGTCGCCGGGCTATTGGAGCGGGAGATGCTTTAGCGGCGGGTCTCGCCCGGATCGTCAAAGGAGATTACAGCGCTGTTTTCCCTGCGATGGAATGCGGCGCGCCTGGCGCCGTCTCGACCAGACGGGTTCAGCTTGAGGAACGATCAATGACGTCGATGAGGGTCGGCCTGTTCGCGGTCGCGTTTGGCGCCGCCTTGGCCTCGGCCACGGCGGCCAGCGCCGACGAGGGGATGTGGACCTTCGACAATTTTCCGGCCGCCAAGGTGAAGGCGGCCTATGGGGTCGAGATCACGCCGGCCTGGCTTGATCACGTGCGCGCCGCCTCAGCGCGGCTCTCGGTGGGCTGCTCGGCCTCGGTGGTCAGCGCCGGCGGCCTTGTGCTCACCAACAACCACTGCGTGGCCGGCTGCGCCCACGACCTGTCGCCGGCCGGGAAGGACCTTTTCACCACCGGCTATCTGGCGGCGACCAGGGCGGAGGAAAAGACCTGCCCCGGCCTGCAGGCCGACATTCTCGAGCAGATCATCGACGTCACCCCGCGCATGACCGCGGCCGGCGCCGGCCTATCGGGCGAGGCCCTGGTCAAGGCGCGCACGGCGGTTTCCAGCACCATCGAGAAGGAGGTCTGCGGCGACGACCCGAAATACCAGTGCCAGACGGTCGATCTCTACCACGGCGGCCAGTTCAAGCTTTACAAGTACCGCAAGTACACGGACGTGCGGCTGGTCTTTTCGCCCGGCTTCCAGACCGCCTTTTTCGGCGGCGATCCGGACAATTTCAATTTTCCGCGCTACGATTTGGATTCGGCGTTCCTGCGCCTCTATGCCGATGGCCAGCCCGTCGCCACGCCCGATCATCTGGTCTGGAACCCCGCGCCTCCGACTGTTGGCGCGCCGGTGTTCGTGTCCGGAAATCCGGGCAGCACTTCGCGCGAACTGACCGTCTCGGAGCTGGAAACCCAGCGCGATCTGGCCGTGCCCATGCTGATGACCCAGTTGTCCGAACTGCGCGGCCGGCTGATCCGCTTCACCGAGGAAAGCGCCGAGAACAAGCGCATCGGCGGCGATGAGCTGTTCTTCCTGGAGAACGACTACAAGGTCTTTTTCGGCCGCCTGTTCGCCCTGGACGATCCGGCCCTGCTCGCCGCCAAGCGCACGGAGGAAGACCAGCTTCGCGCCCAGGCCAAGGCGAAGATGGGCGCGGGCTTCGGCGATCCCTGGGCGGACATGGCCCATGTTCAAGGCGCCGCCCAGGCTCTCTATCTGCCCTATCGCATGGTCGAGCGCGGTCCGATGGATTCCAAGCTGTTCGAAGACGCGCGCATCCTGGTCCGCGCGGCGCAGGAGCGGGAAAAACCTTCGGCCCAACGCCTGCCCGGCTATGCCGACAGCGAGCTTCCCGAACTGGAAAAGCAGGTGCTGGCGCCCGAGCTGATCGAGGCGCCGCTGGAACAGATCCTGCTGGAATTCTGGCTGAGCAAGTCGCGCGAATACCTCACCGCCGACGATCCAGACACAACGCTTCTGCTTGGCCGCGACAGTCCCGAGACCCTGTCCGCCCGCCTGGCCAGCGGCACGCACCTCGCCGATCCGGCCGTACGCAAGGCGTTGTGGGACGGCGGCCTGAAGGCGGTAATGGCCTCGGACGATCCGATGATCCAGTACGTGCTGCGCATCGACCCCGAGGCGCGCCGCATCCGCGCTCAATACGAGGAGCAGGTGACCGGCCCGACCACGCGGGCCGCCGAGGCCATCGCCAAGGCCCGCTTCGCCATCTATGGCGACAGCCTCTATCCCGACGCCACCTTCACGCCCAGGCTGTCCTACGGCGCCATCGAGGGCTGGACCTATCGCGGCAAAACCGTGCCGGCGTTCACGACCTTTGCCGGGCTTTACAAGCGCGCGACCGGCCAGGAGCCCTTCGCGCTCGACCCGCGCTGGATCGCGGCCGAGGCCAGGCTGAACCCCGATACCGTCTTCGATCTTTCGACCACCAACGACATCACCGGCGGCAATTCCGGCTCACCGTTGATCGACGCCAAGGCCGAGGTGATCGGCGCGGTCTTCGACGGCAATATCCACAGCCTCGGCGGCGAGTACGGCTACGATCCGAACCTGAACCGCAGCGTCGCCGTCTCGACCGCGGCGGTCACCGAAGCCCTGCAGAAGGTCTACGGCGCCGACGCCTTGGTCAGCGAATTGACGGCGCGCTGAGCTTCCGCCGACCGGCTAGGCCGCTCGTCGGACCAGGCGGATGATGACCAGCAGGATGATCGCGCCGATCGCGGCGGTGATGATCGATGAGATGATGCCGGGGCCGATATGGATGCCGAACTTGCCGGCCAGCCATCCGCCGACGACCGCGCCGATGACGCCGACGATGAGGTCGCCGATCAGGCCAAAGCCGCCGCCCTTGACCAGCAACCCGGCCAGCCATCCGGCGATGACGCCGATGACGATCCAGGCGATGAGGCCATGAGTACCAAAGCCCAAATGATGCACGATGTTTCTCCCTAGAGCTGGCGCGAAGGCCGTCCTTTTATCGCTTTGCGGCCGGATGGCGGACGGTTTTCCCCCGCGTCGTCGCCCAGCCTAAAACGGATCGTAAACGTCTATGGCCCCGCTGGCGAGCGGGGAGGATTTGATGGCCTCGCGCGTCCTAAAGACCGGCGCGGCGGGCGGCGACCCTGGACACGGCGGCCCAGTCCTTTTCGGCGTCGCCATGGGCGATGGCGTCCAGGAAGTTGTCGCGCATGACGCTGGCGAAGGGCAGGGGCGCATGCACCGCCTCGCCCGCCTCCAGGGCCAAGCGCACGTCCTTCAGGCCCAGCGGCAGCTTGAACAGGGCCGGCTCGAACCTTTGCTCGACGATGAAGTCGCCATAGGTCCTGTAGGCCGGCGCGTCGAACAGCGTGCCGACCATGACGTCCTTGACCACCTTGGCGTCGAGGCCGTAGCCGCGAACCAAGGCGAAGGCCTCGCTCATGGTCTCGATGGCGGCGGCCAGGCTGAAATTGATCGCCAGCTTAGCCAGATGCGCCTGATGCGGCGGCTCGCCGATTGGCCAGGTCCGCTTGCCGATCACGTCCAGCAGCGGCTGCACCCGTTCGACCACCTCGGGCGCCCCGGCGACCAGGATGTTGAGCTCGCCGGCCGCCGCCACGTCCGGCCGGCCGAGCACCGGCGCGGCGATGTAAGTCACGCCGGCCTTGGCATGGGCCTCTTCCAGCGCCTGGCTGAACCCCACCGAGATGGAGGAAGACATGACGTGGACCGCGCCCTTCCGCGCGCCCTCCAGAGCGCCTGAATCGAGGATCGCCTGGCGCACGGCCCCGTCGTCGGCCAGCATGGTGAAGACGATCTCGGCCTGAAAGACCTCGCTCGGGTCGGCCATCCGCCGCGCGCCCCTGCCGGCCAGCCGCTCCGCCGGCTCCGGAGAGCGGTTCCAGACCCGCAACTCATGCCCCGCGCGGATTAGGCGCTCCGCCATGCCCGAGCCCATATGGCCGAGACCGATGAAGCCGACATCCATGGCTGATTTCCTTGAGAGGCGATGTCGGGAGAACCTGGGGCTTCGACGGAGGTTCCACGCGCTCGGTCTGCAAGACCGCCTCGATATTATTGCCGTCCGGATCGATCACGAAGGCGGCGTAGCCGGTCGGCCGCCTTTCCGAGCAGATCGCGATCTTCAACGTGGAGCATAATCCCGCGTGGCCGATCTGAAACTCTGATCGCCGGCGCGGCCCCTTCTCAACTCCCTGTCCCCAACGATCTTGGTCGCAAGCCGTCCGGCTGAGCGGCCGCGAGCTTGTGGTAGTGCAACAAGTGCACTATCTTTCTGGTCATGGTGACGATGCACCGCCAGACGACATGGAAGATAGCTGTCTACGGGAGCGACCACGGAATTCCACACTTTCATGTGGAAGGTTCGGACTTCAGATGCTCGGTCGCGATCTCCACGCGTGAGTTGATCGTTGGAGATGCGCCCTCGCGTGTCTTGGCGGCGGCAAGGAGCTGGGCCGAGGCGCATGAAGGTGAACTGGCGGCCAAGTGGAAGGAATTGAACCGATGAGCGCGAAAGACACAGCGCGGACGATCGAGAGCGTCAAGGCGATGGGCTCAGCGCAATTGCGGCTAGGCTGGTCCGGTGGCGTGCAGGTCGAACTCGACCTCAGCGACTGGCTCGAGACGCCGGCTTTCGTGGCGCTGCGAGACCCGGCCGAATTCGCCCAGGTCAAGACCGGTGATTGGGGTCACAGTCTTCAGTGGCCGAGCGGCGCCGAAGCCGGCGCGGATAGTCTCTGGCTTGAAACCCTGTCGACCCTGAAACGTCAAGACGCTCGCACCTTTCTTGAATGGCGGCTCAAGAACGGGCTTTCGCTGAGCAAGGCCGCAGATGCCCTTGGCCTATCGCGCCGGATGGTCGCCTATTACTCCAACGCCGAGAAGCCGGTGCCGAGAACGGTGTTGCTTGCATGCCGTGGCTGGGAAGCCGGCAATCGTCATCCGAACGGGCGCAAACGAGCCGCCAGTGCGAGCGGCATGAAGCTGGCTATGAGGTCGCCATAGCGAAAAACCTGCGCGTCTCCACAATCATGGGCGGTGAGAAGGAGCGGCTTGCCTAATCCTCATCCATCTTCAACGCCGCGATGAAGGCCTCCTGCGGGATCTCCACCTTGCCGAATTGGCGCATCTTCTTCTTCCCCTCCTTCTGCTTGTCGAGCAGCTTGCGTTTGCGCGTCGCGTCGCCGCCGTAGCATTTGGCGGTGACGTCCTTGCGCAGGGCGCGGACGGTTTCGCGGGCGATGATCTTGCCGCCGAGGGCCGCCTGGATGGGGATGACGAAGAGGTGGGGCGGGATCAGCTCCTTCATCTTCTCGACCATGGAGCGGCCCCTGGCCTCGGCGCGGCCCCGGTGGACCAGCATGGAAAGCGCGTCCACCGGCTCGGCATTGACCAGGATCTGCATCTTGACCAGGTCGCCGGTGCGATAGTCCTCCAGCTGGTAGTCGAACGAGGCATAGCCCTTGGAGATGGATTTCAGCCGGTCGTAGAAGTCGAACACCACCTCGTTCAGCGGCAGGTCGTAGACCACCATGGCGCGGGTCCCGACATAGGACAGCTCGCGCTGTTCGCCGCGGCGGTCCTGGCAGAGTTTGATCACCGCGCCGAGATAGTCGTCGGGGGTGAAGATGGTGGCCTTGATCCAGGGCTCGGCGATGGACTCGATGCGCACCGGATCGGGCATGTCGGCGGGGTTGTGCAACTCGATGACATCGCCGTTGGTCATGGTGATGCGATAGATCACGCTCGGGGCCGTCGCGATCAGGTCGAGGTTGAACTCGCGCGTCAGCCGCTCCTGGATGATCTCCAGGTGGAGCAGGCCGAGGAATCCGCAGCGGAAGCCGAAACCCAGGGCGGCGCTGGTCTCCATCTCGTAGGTGAAGGAGGCGTCGTTCAGACGCAGGCGCCCGACCGCGGCGCGCAGGTCCTCGAAATCCGCCGCATCGACCGGGAAGAGGCCGCAGAAGACCACCGGCTGCACCTCCTTGAAGCCGGGAAAGGGATCAGCGGTCTGGCGGCGCTCTTCGGTGATGGTGGCGCCGACTGCGGCGTCGGCGACGTCCTTGATCTGGGCGGTGAGGAAGCCGATCTCGCCGGGGCCCAGCGTGGCGACCTCGGTCTGTTTTGGTTTGAACACGCCCAGCCGGTCGACCTTGTAGACCGCGCCGGTCTCCATCATGCGGACCTGCTGGCCGACCTTCAGATGGCCGTCGAATACCCGCACCAGCACCACCACGCCCAGATAGGCGTCGTACCAGGCGTCGACCAGGAGCGCTTTCAGCGGCGCGGCCGCATCGCCCTTGGGCGCGGGCAGACGAGTGACGATGGCCTCCAGCACCTCGCGGATGCCCTGGCCGGTCTTGGCCGAGGCCGCGATGGCGCCGGTGGCGTCGATGCCGATGACGTCCTCGATCTGGTCGCGCACCCGGTCGGGCTCGGCGGCGGGCAGGTCGATCTTGTTCAAGACCGGCACGATCTCGTGGTCGTGCTCGATGGCCTGATAGACATTGGCCAGGGTCTGGGCCTCGACGCCTTGGCTGGCGTCCACCACCAGGATCGAGCCCTCGCAGGCCGCCAGCGAGCGCGACACCTCATAGGCGAAGTCGACGTGGCCGGGCGTGTCCATCAGGTTCAGCACATAGGTCTGGCCGTCGTCGGCGCGGTAGTCGAGGCGCACGGTCTGGGCCTTGATGGTGATGCCGCGCTCGCGCTCGATCTCCATGGAGTCGAGCACCTGCTCTTTCATCTCGCGCGCGGTCAGGCCTCCGGTCTCCTGGATCAGCCGATCGGAGAGGGTGGATTTGCCATGGTCGATGTGGGCGATGATGGCGAAGTTGCGGATGCGGTCGAGCGGCGTCGTCATGGCGGCGGGGTCTAGCACACTATGCGCGGCTCCTTCTCCCCCGCTTTACGGGGCCAGGCTTCTATCCGGCCGAATCGGATTCATCTGCGGTATGCTCTGCAAAAGCGCCGCAGCGTGGCCGCAAACCGGACTCATTCCGGCGTCACTAGTTGCGAAATCTTAGGGGGAGTTCTCAACAATGGATCGTCGTCTTCTGGTTTCGTCCGGCGCGGCCCTGCTCGGCGCGCAGCTGATCGCGCCGCTGGCGCGCGCCCAGGACAGCCAGCCCATGCCGCCGCCGGGCGAAGGGCCGAACTATCCCGACCACCGCGCCCCCACCTATGATCGCGACGAGCTGTCCAACCAGGTTTCCGACTTCTTCGGCGTCACCGCCGAGAGCGCCGGCGCGATCATCGAGCGCATCTTCAAGGATAACGGCCAGCCCACCGGCTACATAGCGGGCACCGAGGGCGCCGGCGCCATCGGCATCGGCCTGCGCTACGGCAAGGGCCTGCTCTATATGAAGGAGCGGCCCAGGCAGGAGGTCTTCTGGCAGGGGCCGTCGATCGGCTGGGACTTCGGCGGCAACGCCAGCCGGGTCTTCACCCTCTGCTATAATCTGCAATTCCCCGACATGATCTATCGCCGCTTTCCCGGCGTCGAGGGCTCGGCCTATTTCATCGGCGGCCTTGGCGTGAATTATCAGCGTGCGGAAGACATCACCCTGGCCCCCATCCGCGCCGGCGTGGGCCTGCGCCTGGGCGCCAATGTCGGCTACCTCGCCTACAGCCGCGAACGCCACCTCCTGCCGTTCTAGGCGCGCAGCTTCGCTCCCACAGCCTTCTGCGCCGCCGCGACGATGCGGCTGGAAAGCGCCTCGATCTCGGTCTCGGTCAGGGTGTGGTCGACAGGCTGGATGGTGACTTCCAGGGCCAGAGACTTGGATCCGGCCGGCACGCCCGCGCCGACATAGACGTCGAACACCCAGACGCGGCCGATCAGCGCCTTATCGGCGCCCTGGACGGCGCGGACCAGGTCGGCGGCGGCGAGGTTGGCCTCGACCACGAAGGCGAAGTCTCGGCGCAGCGGCATATAGGGCGAGAGGCTGAGCGCCTGGCGGGTCTTGATCGCCTTGCGCTTCGGCTCCGGCGCGGCCTCCAGCCAGATCTCGAAGCCGTAGATCGGTCCGTCCGCGTCCAGGGCGGCCAGCGCCGTCGGGTGCAGGGCGCCGAACTCGGCCAGCACGGCGTTGGGGCCGAGCTGCAGCCGGGCCGAGTGGCCGGGGTGCCACCAGGACGCCGCCTGTCCTTGCGCGACCTGCAGCGCGCCGACCGGCGCGCCGAGCTGCTCCAAAAGGCTCATCAGGTCGGCCTTCAGGGCGAAGAGATCGTCGGTCTTCTGTCCGTCCCAACGCTTCGGTGGGTGGGGGCAGAGGACGGCCGTGATGGCGGTGCGCTGATCCCGCGGCCGGTCGCCGGAAAACACCGGGCCGATCTCGAACAGGGCGACATCGGAAAAACCGCGATTGGCGTTGCGCGCCGCCGCCTGGATCAGGTTGGGCAGGATGGAGGGCCGCATGCAGTCCAGATCGGCGGCGATCGGGTCGGTGAGGACGAGCTCGGCCTGGCCGCCGCCGAACCGCTCGGCCAGCGGGCGCGCCATGAAGGACCAGGTGACCGCTTCGGCATAGCCCAGGGCGGCCAGCGTGCGCCGCGCCACGGCGGCGCGGCCCTGGCGGGTGGTCAGGACGCCGCCGGGCGGCCGGGCCAGGTCCGGTAGCGGCGTCGCCGGCAGCGTGTCATAGCCGGCGATGCGGGCGACCTCTTCGACCAGGTCGGCCTTGCCCTCGACATCGCGCCGCCAGCTTGGCGGCTGGACGGTCAAGGCCTTGCCCAGGCCGGTGACGATGAATCCGAGCGCGGTCAGGATCTTCACCGACCGATCGTTGGGGATGTCCAGACCCGACAGCTTGGCGACGTAGGCCGGGTCGAACTCGACCGGGGCGACGGGCGCGGGGATGTCGCCGGCGACGCGGATGTCGGAGGCTTCGCCGCCGCAGAGTTCGACGATCAGCCTGGTCGCCAGCTCCAGACCGGGCGCGCCGAAGCCCGGATCGACGCCGCGGGCGAAGCGGTACTGGGCGTCGGAGGCGATCCCGGTGGCGCGGCCGGTCTGGGCCGTGCGGATCGGGTCGAACCAGGCGCTCTCGACGAAGACCTCGGTGGTCGTCTCCGAACAGCCGGTGGACGCCCCGCCCATGACGCCGCCCAGGCCGATTGCGCCCGAGCCGTCGGCGATGACGCACATATCCGGCGTCACCGTATAGGTCTGGCCGTCGAGCGCCGGGACCGTCTCGCCGTCGCGGCCCAGCCTAGCCTCGACAAAGCCGCCGACGAGCTTGGCGGCGTCATAGACGTGCAAGGGACGGGCGCGGTCGTAGGAGATGAGGTTGGTCACATCCACCAGCGCGCTGATCGGGCGAAGGCCGATGGCCCTGAGGCGCGCCTGCAGCCAGGCGGGCGAGGGGCCGTTCCTGACGCCGCGGATCAGCCGGCCGGCGAAGACCGGGCAGGCGTCCGAGCCATCCAGCCGGATGTCGATGGGGCAGGGATAGCCGCCCTTGATCGGCGCAACTGACAGGTCCTTCAGCGTCCCGACCCCGGCGGCGGCGAGATCGCGCGCGATGCCGGCCACGCCCAGCCAGTCGGGGCGATTGGGCGTCACCTCGAAATCGATGACCGCTTCGAGGCCCAGCGCTTCGGCCGCGCCGGCGCCCACGGCCAGGCCGTCGGCGAGTTCGAGAATCCCGTCGGACTCCTCGGCGATCTTCAGTTCGGCCGCCGAACAGAGCATGCCGTTGGAGGTGACGCCGCGCACCGGACGCGGCTCCAGCGTGATGCCGCTGCCCGGAATATAGGTCCCGATCGGCGCATAGACAGTGGTCAGGCCCGCCCGCGCGTTGGGCGCGCCGCAGACGATCTCCTTCATGCCGTCCTTGGTCTCGACCTGGCAGACGCGCAGGCGATCGGCATTGGGATGCTGCACGGCCTCGACGATGCGCGCGACCGAAAAGGCGGCGAGGCTGGCGGCCGGATCGTCGACATGCTCGACCTCCAGCCCGGCCATGGTCATGGCCTCGGCGACCTCGGCGACGCTGGCGGTGGTGTCCAGATGGTCCTTCAGCCAGGAAAGGGTGAAGCGCATCAGCTTAGCCCTGTCGCCGGATTGGGGTGGGCGAAGGCGGAAAAACCGTAGTGCTCAAGCCAGCGCACGTCGGCTGAGAACATATCGCGCAGGTCGGGCATGCCGTATTTCAGCACCCCCAGCCGGTCGATGCCCATGCCGAAGGCGAAGCCCTGCCACTCGTCCGGATCCAGGCCGCAGGTGCGCAATATGTTCGGATGCACCATGCCGCCGCCGAGGATCTCCAGCCAGTCGGTCCCTTCGCCGATCTTCACCATGCCGGCGGAACGGTCGCACTGGACGTCCATCTCGGCGGACGGTTCGGTGAAGGGGAAGTAGTGGGGCCGAAACCGGGTCACCACCTGGTCGGTCTCGAAGAAGCGGCGGATGAAGGCGTCCAGCGTCCATTTCAGATGGCCGAGGGTGATGGCGCGGTCGATGACCAGCCCCTCCATCTGGTGGAACATCGGCGTGTGGGTGCGGTCTGAGTCCTTCCGGTAGGTGCGGCCGGGCCCGATGATGCGGATCGGCGGCTCCTGGCCGTGGGCGAATTGCGGCGCCTCCACCACGGTATTGGCCCGCTGCATGACGCGGATCTGGATCGGGCTGGTGTGGGTGCGCAGCACCTTGCGCTCGCCGTGCTCGTCCTCGTTGAGAAAGAAGGTGTCGTGCGTCTCCCGCGCCGGGTGTTTGGGCGGGAAGTTCAGGCCGGTGAAGTTGTGGAAGTCGTCCTCGATGTCGGGGCCTTCGGCGACGGCGAACCCCATCTCGGCGAAGATGGCGATCATCTCGTCCATGACCTGCATGGTCGGGTGGACGGAGCCCTTGCGCCGGGGCGGGGCGGGCAGGGTCAGATCGACCCGCTCGGCCGCCAGCCGCGCGTCGAGCGCGGCGGCGTCGAGCTCGGTCTTGCGCGCGGCGATGGCGGCGGTGACGACGTCGCGCAGGCCGTTGATCTTCGGTCCCTGCTCGCGACGGTCCTCCGGGCTCATGGAACCCAGCGATTTCAGCAGGTTCGAGATCTCGCCGGTCTTGCCGAGGGCGGCGATGCGCAAGGCCTCAAGCGCCGCGGCGTCGGCGGCGGCGATCTTGGCGGTCAGTTCGGATTCCAGGACGGAAAGGTCGGTCATTGGGCTTTTTATCTTCCGCTCATCCCCGCGAACCGCGGGGACCCAGGCGTTTTATCGCCAGAGGCCGTGCAGGAGCGTGTCAGAAGAAAAAACCTTTAGTCCCCGCGTTTGCGGGGATGAGCGAAGGTTTTTCGGCCCGTCACGCCAGCGCGGCGCGAACCTTGTCGGCGATGGCCTTGAAGCCGCCCGGATCGGCGCCCGCCACGTCGGCGAGAACCTTGCGGTCGATATCGACCCCGGCCAGCTCAAGGCCGTGCATAAATCGCGAATAGGTCATGCCTTCGATCCGCGCAGCGGCATTGATGCGCTGAATCCACAAGGCGCGGAACGAGCGCTTGCGCACCTTGCGGTCGCGGTAGGCGTACTGGCCCGCCTTATCGACGGCCGCCTTGGCCGTGCGGATGGTGTTCTTGCGCCGGCCACGGAAACCCTTGGCCTGCTCCAGAACCTTTTTGTGCTTGGCATGGGACGTTACGCCCCGTTTGACACGCGCCATTTCAGATCACCTCTGTTCGTCGTTCAGGCGTAGGGCATGTAGGATTTGACGGTCTTTGCGTCCGCCGCGTCCAACACCTTGGTCCCACGGTTTTGGCGGATATATTTTGCGTCGTGGCTCATCAGCCTGTGCCGTTTGCCGGCGACGCCCGCCTTGACCTTGCCACTCGCGGTGACTTTGAAGCGCTTTTTGGCGCCTGACTTCGTCTTCAACTTCGGCATTTTCCATGCGGAACCGGTAAAGGGTCCCGTCCTCTAGGGTCGGTGACGAACCGCCATGGCATGCCTTGGGCCAGGCGGCTCTTTAAGAGCGGGCGTCGTTACGGCAAAACAGGGTCAAATGCAACGGCGGCATCGGCCACGGTTGCGATAACGCCTTTGATGAATGGAGGGCTGAGTGGATCAATCCCTGGATCGACGCGCGCTGTTGGCCTCGTCCGCGGCGCTCACGGGCGCAATGGCGGCGCCCGGCCTGGCGCGGGCCCAGGCCGCCGGGCCGCCCGTGGCGCCGGTGCGCCCGATGACGCAGGCCCTGTGGGGCGTTTCGGTCACCGATCCCTACCGCTGGATGGAGGCGGAAGGCCCGGAGTGGAAATCCTACGCCCTGGCCGAGGGCGCCTATACCCGGCATGTCCTCGATACCATTCCCGGGCGCGAGGCGCTGCTGGCCGGCGTCGAGCGCTACACCCGCGGCCTGGTGGCGGTCTCGGCGGTGCAGATCGGCGGCGATCAGATCTTCACCCAGGTGCGGCCAGCCGGCGCCGATACCTTCAAGCTCTATGTGCGCCAGGGCCGCCACGGCGCCGATCGGCTGCTGGTCGATCCCGACGCCCATGCGCCGGCCGGCTCGCATGCATCGCTGGACTGGTGGGCCTGCTCGCCGGATGGAAACCATGTGGTGTTCGGGGTCTCGCCGGGCGGGTCGGAAAACTCCGTCGCCCACATCATCGTCACCGAAACCGCCGCCCTCCTGCCCGAAAGCATCGACCGGACGGAAAACGCCAGCCCAAGCTGGGCGCCGGATGGCTCCGGCTTTTTCTACAACCGGCTCCAGCCCGGCCAGGCGTTGGACAGCCTCGACCGGTACAAGTTCAGCACCGCCTGGTTCCACCGGCTGAACACCGACCCGGCGGCCGATGTCAGGGTGCTGGCCAAGGGGAGCAGCCCCGTCGTCCAGATCGCCGATATCGACCTTCCGATCCTGGAGGCGACGCCCGGTTCCGATGTCGCACTGGGCATGATCGCGTCCGGCGTCCAGAACGAGATCGGGCTCTATGCGACGACCGCATCGGCCGCCCAGGCCGGTTCGCCCGCCTGGATCGAGATCTGCGCGCCGGCCGCCAAGGTGACCTCCGCCGCCGTGCATGGCCCGGACATCTATCTGCTCAGCCACGACAAGGCCTCGCACTACAAGGTCCTCAAGACCTCGGCCGCGGCGCCGTCGGCGGCGACGGCGAGCCTGGCGGTTCCCGAAAGCGCCGCGGTGATCCGCGGTATCGCCGCGGCCAAGGACGGCCTCTACATCCAGGACCTGGACGCCGGGCTCGGAGCCTTGCGGCGGAAGGCCTATGACGGGACGCTGACCGCCATCGCCCTGCCGTTCGAAGGATCGATCGACGCCCTCTATGCCGACACCTTGCACGACGGGGCCTGGTTTCTGCTGCAGGGCTGGGTGCGCCCTTCGGTGCTCTGCTATGTCGGCCCCGACGGCGTCGTCGTGCAGACCGAGATCGCGCCCGCGCCGCCGATCGATGTTTCGCCCTACACCGCCGAGGAGGTGTTCGCGACCGCCGTGGACGGCGTCAAGATTCCGCTCTCGATCGTCTATCGCAAGGGCCTGCGCCGCGACGGCTCGGCGCCGCTCCTGCTGGACGCCTACGGCTCCTACGGCATCACCGAGGACCCCGCCTTCATCGCGCGCTGGCTGCCCTTGCTGGACCTTGGCGGCGTCTTCGCGGTGGCGCACGTGCGCGGCGGCGGCGAGCTCGGCGAAGACTGGCATCTGGCCGGCCAGAAGCTGAACAAGCCCAACACCTGGCGCGACATGATCGCGGCCGCCCGCTACCTGATCGAGGCGCGCTATACGCAAAGCGCCAAGCTGGCCATCATCGGCGGCTCGGCCGGCGGCATCACCGTCGGCCGGTTCATGACCGAGCAGCCCGGCCTGGCGGCGGTGGTCATCGACGAGGTCGGCGTCTCCAACGCCACGCGCAGCGAGTTCTCGCCCAACGGGCCGCCGAACATCCCGGAATTCGGCACGGTCACCGACCCGGTGGGCTTCAAGGGCCTCTACGAGATGGACGCCTATCTGCACGTCCGGGACGGGACCGCCTATCCCTCCGTGCTGCTGACCACCGGCCTGAACGATCCGCGCGTCTCGTCCTGGGAGCCGACCAAGATGACGGCCCGGCTGCAGGCGGCGACCGCGTCGAAAAATCCGGTGCTGCTGCGGATCGAAACCGACGCCGGACACGGCATCGGCTCGACCCTCAGCCAGCGCGACCACGAGACCGCCGACATCCTGGCCTTCATGCTCTGGCGCACGGGCGATCCGCGCTACCAGGTCGCCGCGTGATCGAAGGGCGGCTGCCAGCCGCCCCTCTCAAACCCCTCAGGCGTCGATGCGGGCCTCGGCGTAACCGCTGAGAACCTGGACGCCGTCCTGATTGACGGTGGACACGTCGAGTTCGACGATCTTCTTGCCGCCCTCGTCCTTGATCGCCTTGACGGTCGCTGTGGAGTCCAGCGTATCGCCAGGCCAGACCTGGCTGGTGAAGCGGACGCCGTACTTGGTCAGCCGCGCGTCGCCGACATAGTCGGTGAGCATCTTGCCGGTCATGCCCATGGTCAGCATGCCATGGGCGAACACGGACGGATAACCGGCCACCTTGGTGGTGAAGATCTCGTCCGTATGCAGCGGGTTGTAGTCGCCCGAAGCTCCGGCGTACTGGACGATCTGGGTGCGCTTCAGGTCCTCGACCAGGCGGGCGGTGTGGGTGTCGCCTTCTTTCAGCTTGCTGGCGCTCAAAGCCATGTCTTGATCCTCCTCTTAGGACGCTGGCGCGTCGACGGGGCGTTCGGTGCGAACACCGACCGAGCGGGCGGTGATGACCAGTTCACCCTTCTGGTCGCGGTATTCGGTGACGGATTCGGAGAAGACCAGCTTGCCCGAGCGCTTGCCTTCCTTCTCCCAGGTCTTGCCCGGCTGACTGGTCGCCGTCAGCACGTCGCCGGGCTTCAGATGGCGGTGATATTCGAAATGCTGCTCGGCGTGCAGTCCGCCCCCTCCACCGCCGCCGCCTCCACCGCCGCCCCCGCGCGGCGCGGCGCCGGTGGGGGTTTTCCCCGAGCCGAACCAGGGTTGGCCGATCTTCGGGCGCAGGAAATAGTCGGGGTCGAATTGGGCGCTCGCCTGGGCGAAGGTCGGCGGCGCGATGACGCCGCCCGCTTCGGCGCCCTTGGCGTGATCTTCGTCGGAATAGACGGGATTGTCGTCACCCACCGAGCGGGCGAACATCAGGATATGACTGGCTTCGACGGGAAATTTTCTTGCGGTCATGGCGCTTCCTCTGAATGCGGTCTTATGCCCCGCAAATCAGCCGGCTAAGGGCCCGGCGTCAACCGCCGTTCTGGCCCGCGGACCTTTCGAGAGCGCCGAGCCAGGGGCTCAGCCCCGGTGGGCGACCGCCCCATGAAGCTCCGGCGCCGCCTTGTTCGCGGCCCGGCCGGCGGCGAGCGCGAGCAGGATGGTCGGCGCGGTGATCAGCGCGCCGGCGAAGAAGGGCCAGTTGGGACTCAGCGAAAACAGGCTGAGCGCGCAGAGCGGTCCGGTCACGCGCGCGGCCGCGCCCATGGCGTTGTTCAGGCCAAGCATCTGGCCCTGGCGGTCGGGATCGGTGGTGCGCGAGATCAGCGCCGAGCTGTTTGGAAAGGCGACCGACTGGCCAAGCGACATCACCGCCATGATCGCCACCGTCACCAGGCCTGACGGCGAAAACGGCTGGCAGAGCAGGCAGATGACGGTCACCGCCACGCCGAAGGCCAGCATCGGCGCCGCGCCGAACCGCCGCGACAGGTTGCCGGTCAGCACGGTCTGGGCCCCCGCCGAGACGACCGCCGCGACGGTGAAGCACAGGCCGACATCGCGCGGCGTCCAGCCATAGCGATTCTGCCCCCAGAAACCGAAGGTCGATTCGATGCCGTTGAAGGCGAGGCCGGCGATGAGGGTCATCATCATCAACCGCCCGACCACCGGATGGCGCAGGGCGCGGCCGAACATCACCCACCGGTTCAACTGGCGCGTGGCGGTCTGGGTGTGGACGCGGCTTTCCCTGACCACCAGGAAGATGCAGGTGGCCGAGACGCCGGCCAGGGCGGACGCGACCAGCAGCGGTAGCTGGAATCCGGCCGGCCCGGCGCCAGGCCTGGCCAGGAGGCCGCCCAGACCAGGGCCGAAGATGAAGCCGATATTGTAGGCCGCCCCCAGCAGCGACATGCGGCCCGCGCGCCCCTCGACCGGGGTCACGTCGGCGATGTAGCCCTGCACGACCGAGCTGTTGCCGGCCGCCAGCCCGCCCAGAAACCGCACCGCGAAGGCGATCAGGACGTTGGGCGCGAAGGCCAGGGCCAGATAGCAGAGGCAGTTGGCCGAGACGGTCGAGACCAGGATGGGTTTGCGCCCGATCCGGTCCGACAGCCGGCCCCAGAAGGGCTCGCCGAAGAAGGAGCCCACCGAATAGGCCGAGAACAACAGCGCGATCTGCCAGGGCGGCGCGTGGAAGGAGCGCGCATAGAAGGGCAGCAGCGGCACCACCACGCCGAAGCCCAGCATGTTGATCATCATCACCATAAGCAGGGTGGGCAGCGCGGCCCTGGAGCGCCGCGCCGCCGGATCAGGTGTGAGGGCGGTCATATGAACGCTGGTAAGCTGTAGCGCCGGCGGCGACAAGCCGGCCCGCGATCAGAGGATCACGGCGTCGTGAACTGTTGCGGTTTTAGCGCGGCGCCAGGATCATGATCATCTGGCGGCCCTCCATGCGCGGTTCGTACTCGACCTTGGCGACGGGGTCGAAGTCGGCGCGAACCTGCTGCAAAAGCTTCATGCCCAGTTCGGGGTGGCGCATTTCGCCGCCGCGGAATCGCAAGGTGACCTTCACCTTGTCGCCCTCCTCGAAGAAGCGGTGCATGGCGCGGGCCTTGACGTCATAATCGTGCGTATCGATGTTCGGCCTGAGCTTGATCTCTTTGATTTCGACGAGCTTTTGGCGCTTGCGTGCGGCGCCTTTCTTCTTCTGCTCTTCGAACTTGTACTTGCCGTAGTCGAGGATCTTGCAGACCGGCGGGTCGGAGTTCGGCGACACCTCCACCAGGTCCAGCCCGGCCTCCTCGGCGGCTTCGAGTGCGGAGGCGGTGGGCATGACGCCTTGTTTTTCACCGTGCTCGTCGATCAGGAGCACGCGGGGAACGCGGATATCTTCATTGATGCGCGGGCCGTCCTTGGACGGGGGCGCTGGCATGGGACGACGAATAGGCAAGGTCTCCTGAACCGTTGGCGTGCAAAAGCATAGGCGTCGAAACCTTACGCTTCCGCTGACATATGACCAAGCGCCGAGCGCCGATCAAGGTGTCCTTCTCAACACCTCGTTCGGCATCTTGGGCACAAGCCGGTCGATGGCGGCGATGGCGTCGCTGACCGCAAGCGCGTCCAGGTCCTCGGCCTGCAGCACGGCGACGTGTCCGCGCGGGCCGCAAAGCGCCGGGTCGGAGGCTGAGGAAAACAGCACCAGGGTCGGCGCGCCGGCTGCGGCGATCAGGTGGATGGGCCCGGTATCGTTACCGACGGCGAGCGTCGCGCGGGCGCCCAGCGCGGCGATCTGCGCGAAGTCGGTGCGGCCGGTAAGGTCTCGGGATTGCACCTTGCGCTGGATCGCCATGGCCAGGGCGCTCTCCTGCGGGCCGCCGACCACCAGTATGTCTAGCCCGCGATCGCGCAGGTGCTGGCCAAGCTCGGCGAAGCGCTCGACCGGCCAGCGCTTCTCCGGCCGGTGCGCCGAGGCCCCGGGCACCAGCAGCGCGTAGGGCCGCGATGCGCCGGTCGAGTTCATCGGCCGCGCCGCGCCCGAGGTCTTCAGGATCCAACTCAGATCCGCCGGCGGCGCCGAGCCGGGGGTCAGTGGCGCGTCCGGCCAGATTCCGGCGGCCATGAGCTGCTCGGCCTGGCGTTCGAGCGTGTGCATCCGCCCGCGATCACGATTGCGCTGCGGCAGGCTGCACCCGACCGCGACGCCCGACCATGGCGGTGGAAACGGCCTCAGCAGCTGGAAATAGAGGTTGGAGCGCGAGGAGGTCTGCAGATCGTAGACGCGGTCGTAACGGGCCGCCCGCAGCCGTCGGATCATCGACAGGGTCTCGCCGATCCCCTCGGGCCGCCCGTCCGGCTCGATGGCGTTGAAATAGGGACTGGCCCTGGCCAGGGCCTCGAACGGCGGGGTGGTCAGGAGCGTGATGTGCGCGCCTGGATGGGCTTCGCGGATATGTTTCATCGCCGCCAGCGCCTGCACGAAGTCGCCGAGGGCGCCGAGCTTGATCACCAGGATCTTGCGGATTTCACGCGTCTTGCGGCTCACAAACGGCCCCCGAGCAGCCCGGCGTAGACTTCCAGCGTGGCTTCGCACATGGCCGCGGCCGAATAAAGCCGTCGTGCGCGCGCCTGACCGGCGCCGCCCATGGCCGCGCGGCGCTCCGGCCCGGCCGCGATGGCCTGCGCCATCGTTTCGGCCAGGACCTTGGCGTCGCCCGGCGGGAACAGCCATCCGGTCTCGCCGGCCACGACGGTTTCGCGCGGCGCGCCGTGATCGGCGGCGATGACCGGCCTTCCCATCGCCTGAGGCTCGACCGCCGTGCGGCCGAAAGGCTCCGGGTCGAGCGATGGCGCGCAGGCGACGTCCGTCGCCAGATAGGCCGCCGGCATGTCGTCGCAATGGCCGACCAGCCGCACGATGTCATCTAGGCCCGCGCTGACGATGGCCGCCTCCAACTCCTGGCGGTAGCCGCTGCGCCCCTGGTCGTCGCCAGCCAGGATGACCAGAAATCCGCCCGCCCGCTCCGCCATGAGCTGCTGGGCGGCGTCGATCAGCAGCCGCTGACCCTTCCAGCGGCTGAGGCGGCCGGCCAGGATGAAGCGGATGCGGCGGTCGCTCTCGGCGATTCCCCAGCGGCTCAACAGGCCGGCGACGCGGCTCGGCGCGACCTTGGCCGGGTCGAACCGGTCGATATCGACGCCGCGCGGGATGGCGATGACCTTCGCCGGATCGAGCCCGTGCTCGGCGATGACGTGGTCACGGGTGAAGTCCGAATTGGCGATCGTCGCCGGACCGCGCGTCATCACCGAATTATACCAGCGCTTCAGCGGGTTACCCGAGCTGTAGAGGCCGTGATAGGTGGCCAGGCACGGCGCCCCCGCCGCCCGCGCCGCGGAAAAGGCGGCGAAGGCCGGCGCGCGGGAGCGGACGTGGACGAGGCTGACCCTCTCGCGCCGGATCAGTTCGATCAGCCGGCCGCGATTGGCCAGCATGACCCAAGGGTTCTTCGACTGCACCGGCATGGCCGTCCAGACCGCGCCGCGCGACTGAAGGTCGCCGACCATCCGCCCGCCGTGCGAGGCGACGATGGCCCGCCCGCCCGCCTTGACCACGGCCTGGGCGACATCGAGCGTCGTCTGCTCGGCGCCGCCGGTGTCCAGGTCCGGAATCACCTGCAGAAGCGTGAAGTCGGGGGGCAGGGGGGGCATCGGCCCTGCATAGACGAAGGGCGCCCGTTCCTCCACCGCAGGAGGAGGAACGCGGCTAAACCGCGCGCAGCCGCGCTTCGTCGCCGTCGGCGGCGAGCACGGCGGCGCGGTCAGCGTTCCAGGCCGAGGCGCTGGGGATCTTGCTCAGATCGGCGCGGTCGGCATGGGCGCGAGCGATCTCGACGATGTCGGTCATCAGGCCGGTCTCCAGCGTGATCGGCTCCAGGCCCAGGCTGATCAGGGTCTGGTTGCAGGCGGCGAGTTCGTTCTCGCTGGCCTCGTTGCGGGGGTTGGCGACGAACTCGACCACCGCCCCGGTCAGCCGCGCGACCATCCCGGCCAGGTCGCGCACCCGCCAGCATTCGGTCATCTGGTTGAGGATCTTCACCCGCTCTCCGGCTTGCGGCGGGCGGCCCAGCGCCAGGGCGATGCAGCGCACCGTGTCCTGGATGTTGATGAAGGCGCGGGTCTGGCCGCCCGAACCGTGAATGGTCAGGGGGTAGCCGAGGGCGGCCTGGATCAGGAAGCGGTTGAGGACCGTGCCATAGTCGCCGTCATAGTCGAACCGGTTGACCAGGCGCGGATCGGCCCGGGTCTCCTTGGTCTGGCAGCCCCAGACGATGCCCTGGTGCAGGTCGGTGATCCGCAAGCGATCGTTCCGGGCGTAGAACTGGAACAGCAGCTGATCCTGGGTCTTCGTCATGTGGTAGATCGAGCCGGGCGAAACCGGATGCAGAATCTCGCGCTCGACCAGGACGCCGTCGGACTCGATCATCACCTTCAGATAGCCCTCGGGGATCGCGCCCGAGGTCGCGCCATAGCCATAGACGCCCATGGTGCCGAGATGGACGAGGTGGACGTCCAGGCCGGACTCGACGATGGCGGCCAAGAGGTCGTGGGTGGCGCAGACGTTGTTCCTGACCGTGTAGCGTTTATGGCGCGACGATTTCATCGAATAGGGCGCGGCCCGCTGCTCGGCGAAATGGACCACCGCGTCGGGGCGCCAATCGACGATCAGGGCGAGCAACTCGTCATAGTCGCGGCCGAGCGTCAGCGGGAAATCGTCGATGGTCCGGCCGCCGACCTCGCGCCAGGCCTCGATCCTGGTCTTGAGCGATTCGATGGGTGTCAGGGATTGGACGCCCAGTTCGGCGTCGATGTCGCGGCGCGAGAGGTTGTCGACAATGCCGATATCGCATCCGCGCGCGGACAGGTGAAGCGCGGTCGGCCAGCCGCAGAAGCCGTCGCCGCCAAGAATGAGCACCCGCATGGACCGCCTCGCTAGAAGCCTACGCCACTGTCTACGGACGGAGCCCGACTCCGCCTTGCGCCTAATTCCGACCGCAGGTTGACACGTTGATGACGGGTCCGTCGACTCCATCGCGCGCTCTGGTTTAGGAGAAGGCGGCGCAGCGCCCGCTCGCGGCGCGGCTGGACAGGATCTCGGGGCCGTTGAACGGGGCGCAACCCATTGTCGTGACAGGCGTCGCCGGCTTTATCGGCCGCGCCGTCGCCGAGCGTCTCCTGGATCGCGGCGAGGCGGTGATCGGCGTCGATAATTTCAACGCCTATTACGACCCGGCCCTGAAAGAGGCGCGGGCGGCGACCCTGGGCGCCCGGGCGGGGTTTCAGCTGGAGCGACTCGACATCGCAGACGCGGAGGCCTTCGCTGCGGTGGTGCGGGCAAGTGGCGCGCGACGGGTGGTGCATCTGGCCGCCCAGGCAGGGGTCCGCTACGACAACGCCATGGCCTATGGCCGTTCGAACCTGATCGGGCATCTGGCCGTGCTCGAGGCCTGCCGGGGCGTGGAGGGTTTCGAGCACCTGGTCTACGCCTCGTCGAGTTCCGTCTATGGCGAGCGGCCGATCGCCAAGGCCTTCGCCGAGGACGATCCGCTGCAGCCGCCGGCCTCGCTCTATGCGGCGACCAAGCAGGCCGATGAGATGATGAGCGGGGCCTACGCCCACCTCTACGGCCTGCCGCAATCGGGCCTGCGGTTCTTCACCGCCTACGGCCCTTTCGGTCGGCCGGACATGGCCTATTACGCCTTCACCCGCGCCATGCTGGCCGGCGAGACCATCGAGGTCTTCGGCCAAGGGGCCCTGCAGCGGGACTTCACC
Source organism: Caulobacteraceae bacterium (assembly GCA_965277425.1). Lineage (GTDB taxonomy): Bacteria > Pseudomonadota > Alphaproteobacteria > Caulobacterales > Caulobacteraceae > Poindextera. Next base: position 52,088 of record CBDICR010000005.1, on the reverse strand, counting down.
TATATCGACGATATCGTCGACGGCCTGGTGGGCGTGCTCGACCGGCCGCCGGACGCGCCTGGCCATCGGGTGTTGAACATCGGCGCCGGCCGGCCTGAGCGGGTCTCGACCCTGATCCAGACGCTCGAGCGGTTGCTCGGCGTCAAGGCGCGGACGGTGATGGCGGAGAAATCCGCGGCCGACGTCTCGGCCACCTTCGCCGACACCGCGAGGATCGCCGCCCTGACCGGCTATGCGCCCAAGGTCGGGCTGGAGGAGGGTCTGGCGCGGTTCATCGACTGGTATCGCGCCTTCCACCTGCCGCGGTCTTAGCGCCTCAGCAGGTCCTCGATCATCGCCCTGGCGTCCGCGCCGATATCCGGGCGCTTCAGCGCCAGCGCGACGTTGGCGCGCAGCAGGCCGATCTTGTCGCCGCAGTCATAGGTGACCCCGTCGTATTCCAAGGCGTGGAAGCTCTGGCTGCCCATGAGCAGCGCCATGGCGTCGGTCAGCTGAATCTCGCCGCCCGCGCCGGTCTGATGCTCGGCCAGCAGCGGGAAGATCTCCGGCTGCAGGATGATGCGGCCGCTGATGAAGAGGTTTGAGGGCTCGGTCCCCGGCGGCGGCTTCTCCACCATGCCGGTCATGCGGCGCAGGCGGCCTTCGCCGTCACCGAGCGAGACGATCCCGTACTTGTGGGCCTCGCCCTCGGGCGCAGGCTCGACCACCACGATGTTGCCGCCGACCTGTTCGTAGGCCTTCACGGCCTGGGCCAGGGCCGGCGGGGACGCGTCCATCACCATGTCGGAATAGATCACCGCGAACGGCTCGTCGCCGATCAGGTCGCGCGCGCACCACACGGCGTGCCCGATACCCAGCGGCTGCATCTGGCGCACGAAGCTCATCTCGCCGGACCGGGCCAGGTCGGCCATGACGTCGGCGAGGATGTCGCTCTTGCCCTTGGCCTCCAGGTTCTGTTCGAGTTCGACATTGTGGTCGAAATAGTCCTCGATCGCACCCTGGCCGCGGCCGACGACGAAGACGATGTGCTCGATCCCCGCCGCGCGCGCCTCGGCGACGACGTAGGACAGGATCGGCCGGTCGACCACATTCAGCATGTTCTTCGGCGTGGCCTTGGACGCTGGCAGGACGCGGGTGCCCAGGCCGGCGACTGGCAGGACGGCTTTGCGGATTGGCTTCATCGGCTCATCCCCTAACCGAGGACGCCGCGCCGCGCCATAGCCGGAACCTTAGAGCGCTGGGTGGTGTTGGGTTGGAAAGCTTGAGCGAGGAGCCGTCCATGGCTGTCGAAGGTCCCGACTATCCGCCGCATCCGCCTCTGGACCGGCCGGGCTGGTGGCGTGAGCGTCGCGTCTGGTGGGTGGTGGGGGCGGTCATCGTGGCGCTGATCGTCCTGGCGGCGCTGGCGCGCACCTTGCGCAGCCATGACGACAGCACCGTTGACGCCAACGCCTCGAGCGGCGACGCCGTCTCCATCAGCGGCGGGCCGCCGGTCAGCGGGGCCAGCGTCGATCAGGGCGGCGGCCCCGCCAATGGTGGCGCGGCGAGCAATGGCGGCGGCGGCCCGGGCGGGCCGGCGGGCGGCGGAATAAACGGCGCGGCGACGACCGGGACGGGCGCCAACGGACCCAATGGGGCTACGACCGGCGCTAACGGGATCGGCGCTAACGGGACCGGCGCTAACGGGACCGGCGCTAATGGAACCGGCGCTAACGGGACCAGCGCTAACGGGACCAATGGCGGTACGACTGGCGCTAACGGCGCTAACGGCGCCAACGGCGGTATGGCGGGCGCAAATGGGAGCACGGCGGGCGCCAATGGCGGCAACGGTCATGGCGGTGCTGGCGCCGGAACCGCGGGCGCCGGTACGGGAGCGGCGGGCGGCGTCGGTGGCGCTGGAGCGGGCGGCGCAGGCGCCGGTGGTGCGGGCGCTGGCGGCGCTGGCGGCGCTGGTGCAGGCGGGGCTGGCGGCGGAGCCGGAGGGGGCGCTGGCGGTGGAGGCGGCGGCCGCTGAGCAGCTACTCGACGGTCACCGACTTGGCGAGGTTGCGCGGCTGGTCGACATCGGCGCCCTTATGCACGGCGACATAATAGGCGAGCAGTTGGATCGGCGCGGCGAAGATCAGCGGCGCGATCAGCGGGTCGGCGGTCGGCGCGATGATCAGCCGCACGGCTTGCGGCGCCCTGGCCGCGCCCGCCTCGTCGGTGATCAGGATCACTCGACCGCCCCGGGCGATCACCTCGCTCATATTGGACATGGTCTTGTCGAACAGGCCGTCGGACGGGGCGATGACGATGATCGGCGTCTGTTCGTCGACCAGCGCGATGGGCCCGTGCTTCAGTTCGCCCGCGGCATAGCCCTCGGCGTGGATGTAGGAGATTTCCTTCAGCTTCAGCGCCCCTTCCAGGGCGAGCGGGTACATGGCCCCGCGGCCGAAATAGAGCACGTCGCGTGCCTTGGCGACGTCGAGCGCCAGGGCGTGGATGGTCTCCTCGTCGAAGATGGCCTGGGCGAGCAGGCGCGGCGCCTCCATCAGGATGCCGACTAGCCGGGCCTCTTCCGCCGCGTCGATGCGGCCGCGCTGGACGGCGGCGGCGATGGCCAGCGCGGTCAGGGCCGAGACCTGGGCGGTGAAGGCCTTGGTGGAGGCGACGGCCACCTCAGGCCCGGCGTTGGTCGGCCAGAACCGGTCGACCTCGCGCGCCATGGTCGAGCCGTGCGAATTGACGATGGCCGCGGTCTGCAATCCCTTGGCCTTGCACCAGCGCAGCGCAGCCAGCGTGTCGGCGGTCTCGCCCGACTGGGAGATGCCCACCGCCAGGGTCTTGGCCGTCACGGCCGGCTCGCGATAGCGGAACTCGGACGGGAATTCGACGTCGCAGGGCAGGCCCGCCAGCCGCTCGAACAGGTAGCGTCCGATCATGCCGGCATATGAGGCCGTGCCGCAGGCGACGATCTGCAGGCGCTCGATCTCGGCGAAATCGAAGCCGCCGGGCGCGGCGGCCGTCCCGGCGATCGGGTCGATATAGCTGGACAGGGTGTGCTGGCAGGCGTCGGGCTGGTCGTGGATCTCCTTTTCCATGAAGTGGCGATAATTGCCCTTCTCGACCAGGGCCGCGGCGGCCGCGACGGTCACCACCGGCCGGTCGACGGGCGCGCCCGACGCATCGAAGATGCGCGCGCCGGCATGGTCGATGGCGACGTAATCGCCCTCGTCCAGATAGGTGACGCGCTGGGTGAAGGGCCCGACCGCCATGGCGTCGGTGCCGATATACATCTCGCCTTCGCCATAGCCGACCACCAGCGGCGGCCCGCGCCGCGCGCCCATGATCAGGTCGCCGTCGCCCTTGATCAGCACGGCGATGGCGAAGGCGCCCTCGAGCCGGTCCAGCGCGGCCTTCATCGCCGCCAGCGGCTCGTGGCCGGCGTTCAGCTCGGCGTCGATCAGCTGGGCGACAACCTCCGAATCGGTGTCGCTCTCGAAGACGCGGCCGGCGGCGATCAGCTCGCGCTTCAGTTCGGCGAAGTTCTCGATGATGCCGTTGTGCACCACCGCGACGCGGCCGGCGACATGGGGGTGGGCGTTGCGGGTGGTCGGCGCGCCGTGGGTGGCCCAGCGGGTGTGGCCGATGCCGGTCTGGCCGCTCAAGGGCTGCTCGGCCAGCACCGCTTCCAGGCCGGAGATCTTGCCGGCCTCGCGGCGGCGATCCAGCCGGCCGTCATCCACCGTCGCGATGCCGGCGGAATCGTAGCCGCGGTATTCCAGGCGCTTGAGGCTGTCGATCAGCCGATCGGCGACAGGCTGGGTTCCGACGATGCCGATGATGCCGCACATGTTCGTGGATAGACCCCGTTCGCGCGCCCCGGCCCGAGCGATTCTTCCGTTGGCCGCATCTTCAGTCTAACATCGGGTCTTAAGAGCCCGTTCGCTGGCCCGGATTTAGCATCGGCAGAGCTGGAACCGAATAAATCTGCATTTCGGATCGTTTCGCCAAGACTGGAGATCCCTCTCGATGAGTGCGCGCGCCTATTTCGGCACTGACGGCATCCGCGGACAGGCCAACCGGCATCCGATGACCGCCGAGGTGGCGCTGCGCGTCGGCCTGGCCGCCGGCAAGCTGTTCCGGTCGGGCGGTGATCGCCGCCATCTGGTGGTGATCGGCAAGGACACCCGGCTTTCCGGCTACACCATCGAGCCGGCCCTGGTCGCGGGCTTCGCCAGCGTCGGCATGGACGTGCGCCTGTTCGGCCCCTTGCCGACGCCGGGCGTGGCCATGATGACCCGCTCCATGCGCGCCGACCTTGGCGTCATGATCTCCGCCTCGCACAACGATTTCGCCGACAACGGCATCAAGCTGTTCGGCCCAGACGGCTACAAGCTTTCCGACGCGATCGAGCTCAGCATCGAGGCCTTGATGGACGAGGGCCTGCAGGAGGGCCTGGCCGAGCCGACCGAGCTTGGCCGCGTGGTGCGCAACGACGAAGCCGCCGCCCGCTATGTCGAGATCGTCAAGGGCACCTTCCCGCGCCGGCTCAACCTGAACGGCCTGCGCGTGGTGATCGATTGCGCCAACGGCGCCGCCTACAAGGTCGCCCCCACCGCCCTCTATGAGCTGGGCGCGGAGGTGAAGGAGATCGGGGTCACGCCCAACGGCTTCAACATCAACCTGGAGTGCGGCTCGACCTATCCGAAGGCCCTGTCCAAGGCGGTGCGCGAGTACCGCGCCGACATCGGCATCGCGCTGGACGGCGACGCTGACCGGCTGCTGATCTGCGACGAGCGCGGCGAGGTGGTCGACGGCGACCAGATCATGGCCATCATCGCCGGCGCCTGGGCGACCGGCGACCGGCTGAAGGGTGGCGGGGTGGTCGGCACGGTAATGTCCAACCTGGGCCTGGAGCGATTCATGAGCCAGCATGGCCTGACCCTGGAGCGCACCGCCGTCGGCGACCGCTACGTCTCGGCCCGCATGCGCGAAGGCGGCTTCAACCTGGGCGGCGAGCAGTCCGGCCACGTCATCCTGTCCGACTTTTCCACCACTGGCGACGGCCTGATCGCGGCCTTGCAGGTCCTGGCCGTGCTGGTCCAGTCCGACAAGCCGATGAGCGCCCTGGCCCGGCAGTTCGAGCCCGTGCCGCAGAAGCTGGAAAACGTCCGCTTCACCAACGGCGCCCGGCCGCTCGATCACGCCGACGTCAAAGCCGCCATCGCCGACGGCCAGGCCCGGCTGAACGCGTCCGGCCGCGTGGTGGTACGGCCCTCGGGCACCGAGCCGCTGATCCGCATCATGGCTGAAGGCGACGACGCCAAGCTGGTCGCCCAGGTGGTGCGGGACATCGCCGGCGCGGTGAAACAGGCGGCGGCCTGAGGGCTTTCAAGACGCATTATTGTAGATTTGACTTAATTAAGTAGCTCATTCAGAATTGCGGCCATGGACAGTCTGGCCGCTCTCGCCGACCCAACGCGCCGGCGCATCGTGGAGACCCTCGCCGAGGGCGCGCTTTCATCCGGCGACATCGCCAAGCGCTTTTCCATCAGCGCCCCGGCCATCTCGCAGCACCTGAAGACGCTGCGTCGGGCGCGGTTGGTGCGGGTGCGGGTCGATGCACAACGGCGCATCTACGAACTTGACCTGGAGGGCGTGAACGAGATGTCGGCCTGGATCAGTCAGATCCGCCGCCACTGGTCGACGCGGCTCGACGCCTTGGAGGCGCAACTGAGGATGGAGCAGGCGACATGAGCGATCTTGGCCAGGTGCTGCGCGTGCCGGCGGTGCGGTTCGAACGCCTGCTGCCGGGGACGGTGGAGCAGGTCTGGGTCCACCTCACCGACTGTCGCAAGCTGGCGGCCTGGTACGGCGAGGACGGTGAAATCGAGCCGCGCGAGGGCGGTATGGTTCGGCTGTCGGGCGGCCATATCCGCGGCGTCGTCACCCAGTGGAAGCCGCACCGTAAGCTGGCCTACACTTGGAACGTCTTCGGTCCGGGTGAGGACGAGTCGCCCTATCCGGAATCCTACCTGACCCTCGAACTCGAACCGCGTGGCCACGAGGTCCTGCTCGTTTTGACCCACCTGCCGATTCTCGAACGGTTCGAGAAACAGAACGCCATGGGCTGGCGCACTTTTCTGGATATGCTGGGTGCCGCGATCTCCGGTCAGGCGCCGGAGCCCCGCTCCGCCTATATGCACCGCAACGCGGCGCTGTATGGCGTCGATCTGAGCAATCTAGCGCGATGATGCGGCAGGTCGCTTGATCTCAAAGGCCGACAAGCACCGCCAACTTGGCCCGCGCCTCCACCAAGATGGACTCCGGCGCCACAGAGCCGGTGAAGGCGATCGGCCGCGCCTGAGTGTCGATGCTGCGAACCTGGCTGGTCAGAATCTCGCCTGTAATCGGCGCGCCCGGCGGCAGAACGACGCTAGATCCGAATGGCCTCACCTTGGAAGCGATCGGGCAGACGATGGCGAAGCCGCTCGCGCGCCAAAAGGCTTGCGGTGAAAGGACGAGGGCGGAGCGACGGCCGGCCTGTTCGCGTCCCATGCGTGGATCGAAGTCCGTCCAGATGAGGTCGCCAGCCTCTGGCTCGTAGCTCATTCGTCAACAGCTTCGCGGCCGAGGTCGCGGCCCCAGTCGAACGCCTCGCGCATGGCTTCAGGCGTCATGCCTTCGAGCAAATCCTCGAGCCGGTATCGGGGCGCCGAAGGTGCGATGACGATGCGGTTGTCCTCCGCTTCGATCTCGACCCGCGCGCCCTCGGAAAGACCGGCGCGGCGCGCGACATCCTTAGGAATCCGAACGCCGAGACTATTGCCCCACCGGCTGATCTGGACCTGCATATCCGTCTCCGAATGAGATCGTCAGATTATGGGATATCCATTGGATATACAAGATGGGCGGCGATCGCTCGTCAGGCTCCATCTTCGCGCCGCCCGACGCTGATATACCGGAACCCGTGCGCCTGCATCTCGGCGGGCCGGTAGATGTTGCGCAGATCGACCACCAGCGGTTTGCGCATCAGGGTCTTGACCCGTTCCAGGTCCAGGGCGCGGAACTGGTCCCATTCGGTGAGGATGAGCAGGCAGTCGGCGCCTTCGGCGGCGTCGTAGGGGCCGGTCTTGAACTCGACGTCGCGCAAGAGCTGGCGCGCCTCATGGCCTTCGGGATCGAAGGCCTGGATGCGCGCGCCGCGCGCCTGCAGGGCCGGAATGATGTCCAGGCTGGGCGCGGCGCGCATGTCGTCGGTATTGGGCTTGTAGGTGAGGCCGAGCACCCCGATGGTCTTGCCGTTCAGGTCCTCGCCCAGCGCCTGGACGACCTTGCCGGCCATGGCCAGCTTGCGCGCGTCATTGGCCTTGACCACCGCCTCCACCAGGCTGACCGGCGCGCCGGCGTCGGCGGCGGTCCGCACCAGGGCCAGCGTATCCTTCGGAAAGCATGAGCCGCCGAAACCGGGGCCGGCGTGGAGGAATTTGGAGCCGATGCGGTTGTCCAGGCCGATGCCGCGCGCGACCTGCTGCACATCGGCGTCCAGCGCCTCGCAGAGGTCGGCCATCTGGTTGATGAAGGTGATTTTCATGGCCAGATAGGCGTTGGCCGCGTACTTGATCAGCTCCGAGGTGCGCCGTTCGGTGAACAGCATCGGCGTCTCGTTCAGGTTGAGCGGCCGGTAGAGGGCGGCCATCACCGGGCGCGCCCGCTCGTCGTTCAGGCCGACGACCACCCGGTCCGGACGCTTGAAATCGTTGATCGCCGCGCCTTCGCGCAGGAATTCCGGATTGGAGACCACGGCCAGGTCGGCGTCGGGCCGACTTTTGCGGATGATGGCCTCGATCTGGTCGCCGGTTCCGACCGGTACGGTCGACTTGGTCACCACCACGGTAAAGCCGTCGAGGAAGGGGGCGATCTCCTCGGCGGCGGCGTAGACGTAGGAGAGATCGGCGTGGCCGTCGCCGCGCCTGGACGGGGTGCCGACGGCGATGAAGACCGCATCGGCCTCGGCGACGGCGGCCCGGGTCTCCGTCGAGAACAGCAGCCGGCCCTCGCGCACGTTGCGCTCCACAAGGCCCTCCAGGCCGGGCTCGTAGATCGGCATGACGCCGTCCTTGAGCCGCGCGATCTTGCCGGCGTCCTTGTCGATGCAGGTGACGATGTGGCCGAAATCGGCGAAACAGGCGCCGGAAACCAGGCCGACATAGCCGGCGCCGATCATGACCACGCGCATCGGCTGTCAGCTCCTTGAAAGCCCTAGATTTCCTGGTTGTATGCCCCGATCTCGGCGTGTTTGGCCAGCCTGGGTTTGACCTCGTCGCGGAAGAGGGCGCGCATGTCGGCCTCCGACGATGTGCTTTCCACCACCACCACCATTTCCGGCTTGTTCGACGAGGCGCGCACCAGGAGCCACGAGCCGTCTTCCAGCGCCACGCGCACGCCATTGACGGTGATGACGTCGGTGATGGCGCGGCCGAGGATCTTGCCGCTGGCGGCGCCCAAGGCCTCGTATTCCTTCACGATCTTGTCGACCACAGCGTATTTCAGCTCGTCGTCGCAGTGGGGGGACATGGTCAGCGAGGTCCAGGCGACGGGCAGGGTGTCCTTGAGTTGGCTGATCGACTTGCCCGGATTGTTGTCGAGCATGGCCAGCACCGCCGCCGCCGAGGTCAGGCCGCAGTCGTAGCCGCGCCCGAGCGGCGGGTTGAAGAAGAAGTGGCCGCTCTTTTCGAACCCGGCCAGGGCGCCCAGCTCGGCGGTCTTGCGCTTGATGTAGCTGTGACCTGTCTTCCAATAGACGGTGGTGCAATCGTTGGCCGCGAGCACCGGGTCGGTGGCGAAGAGGCCGGTCGATTTCACGTCGACGACGAAGGTCGCGCCCTTGTGCGTCGGCGCTAAATCCCTCGCGAGCATCAGGCCGATCTTGTCGGCGAAGATCTCCTCGCCCTGGTCGTCGACCACGCCGCAGCGGTCGCCGTCGCCGTCGAAACCGAGCGCCAGGTCGGCGCCGGTCTCCTTGACCCGCTTGGCCATGGCGTCCAGCATGACATGGTCTTCGGGGTTGGGATTGTAGCGCGGGAAGGTCCAGTCCAGCCCGCAGTCCATCTCGATTACTTCGCTGACGCCCATGCGCCGCAAGGCGTCGGGCGCGAAGGCGCCGGCGGTGCCGTTGCCGCAGGCCGCGATCACCTTGATCGGCCGGGTCAGGCGCACGCGGCTGGCGGCGTCGGCGATATAGCGCTCCGTCATGCCGTCCACGCGGGTCAGCCGCCCGCCCGGGTGTTCGCGCCAGCCGCCGGTGAGCACGATCTCTTTCAGCCGGCCGATCTCCTCCGGCCCGAAGGTCAGCGGCGGCGAGGCGCCCATCTTCACCCCGGTCCAGCCGTTCTCGTTATGGCTGGCGGTCACCATGGCCACGCAGGCGACGTCGAGGCTCACCTGCGCGAAATAGGCCATCGGCGTGATGGCCAGCCCGATGTCGCAGACCTCGCAGCCGGCCGCGATCAGGCCCAGCGTCAGGGCCTGTTTTACCGAGAGCGAATAGGAGCGGTAGTCGTGACCGACCACGATGCGCGACTGACCGAGTTCGTGGATATAGGTCCCGAGGCCAAGGCCGAGGGCCTGCATCCCGAGCAGGTTGATCTCGGAGCCGAGCAGCCAGCGCGCGTCGTATTCGCGAAACCCCGTCGGCTTGACCAGCGGGCTGGTTTCATAGGCCAGGGTGTTTTCGAGGATATCGGCGCGGGGCGTTGGCAGCATGGCGTCCTTCTACATCACACCGGCGCGCAACATGTCATGCATGCTGAGGATTCCGACCGGCCGTTCGTCCTCGACCACGAACAGAACGGTGACGCCGGCGATAAGCTGCATGGCTTCGGCGGCCAGCGTATCGCGGGCGGCCACGCGCGGCGTCCTGGTCATCACCTCGCCGGCGCAATGGTCGAGCAGACCGTCGATGTGGCGGCGGATGTCGCCGTCGGTGACGATGCCGATCAGCCGCCCGCCCGGATCCACCACCCCGACGCAGCCGAAGCGCTTGGCGCTCATCACCCTGATCGCCTCGGCCATCGGCGTCTCGGGCGCGACCAGCGGCAGTTCGGCCGGGCCGTGCATCAGGTCGCCGACCAGGCGCAGGCCCGCGCCCAGCTTGCCGCCCGGGTGCAGGACGCTGAAATGGCTGTTGGTGAAGCCGCGCCGCTCGAGCAGGGCCACGGCCAGCGCATCGCCCAACGCCATCTGCAGGGTGGTCGAGGTGGTCGGCGCGTCCAGCGGCTCGGCGGCTTCCCGCGCCTCGGGCAGGCGGAGCACGATGTCGGCGGCGCGGCCGAGCGATGAGTCGCGCTCGGCGGTGATGGCGATCAGGGGGATGGAGAAGCGCTTGGCGTAGGCGATGACCTGGGCCAGCTCGCGGGTCTCGCCGGACTTGGACAGGGCCACCACCACGTCGTCGGCGCCGATCATGCCCAGGTCGCCATGGGCGGCCTCGGTGGCGTGGACGAAGAGCGCAGGCTCGCCGGTGGAGGCCAGGGTGGAGGCGATCTTGCGCCCGACATGGCCGGACTTGCCGATGCCGGTCAGCACCACGCGGCCCTTGGCGGCGGCCATGGCCTCCACCGCCGCGATGAAGTCCTCGCCAAGGCTGGCGGCCAGCCTGGCCAGGGCCTCGGCCTCGACGCCCAGCACGCGCCGGCCGGTGGCGACGGCGTCGAAATCGCTCACTTGCGCGTCCGCAGGCCGAGCACCGCGGCGGCCGCGCGCGGATTGGCGGCGATCTTGGCGGCGGTCTCCCGTGTGATCGCCGCGCGCTGCGCCTCGGCCACCGGCGCCACCGGATGGCCGAAGGGTCCCGGCGCGCGCGCGCCCAGACCCTGTGGCCAGACCGCGGCCAGCGCGACCATCAGTACGGCCGCCAGAACGGCCAGCGAGAAGAAGACCCGATCGGACATCGCCGCGCCATATAGCAGCGCACGCGCGCACGCGCAGCCCCGCCGCGCGCTTGACGCCGCCGGACGCGGCCTCTAGCCCGGCGCCTCCTGGAGGTTCCGATGCCCACACTCGTCCTGCTCCGCCATGGCCAGAGCGTCTGGAACCTGGAGAAACGCTTCACCGGCTGGGTGGACATCGACGTGACCGCCCAGGGAGAGGCGGAGGCCGTGCGCGCGGGCGAACTTCTCAAGGACGCCGGCATCGAATTCGACCGCGCCTACGCCTCGGTCCTCACCCGCGCCATCCGCACCGCCGATCTGGCCCTGGCCAAGGCCGGTCAGTTGTGGATTCCGCTCACCAAGTCCTGGCGGCTGAACGAGCGCCACTATGGCGCCCTTACCGGCAAGACCCACGCCGAGGTCGCGGCGCGAGCGGGCGACGAGCAGGTGCGGACCTGGCGGCGCTCTTATGATACGCCGCCGCCGCCGCTCGAGCCGGGCGGCCGGTACGACTTCACCAAGGACCGCCGCTATGCCGGCGAGGCCATTCCCGCCACGGAGAGCCTGAAGACCACGCTGGATCGCGTGCTGCCCTATTGGACCGGCGAGATCGCGCCGAAGCTCCAGGCCGGTGAGACCCTGCTGATCGCGGCGCACGGCAATTCTCTGCGCGCCATCGTCAAGCATCTGTTCGATGTGCCGGATACGGCCATCACGGCGGTCGAGATTCCCACCGGCAATCCGCTGCTCGTCACATTGGACGGCCGGCTCAAGCCGGCGAGCGCGCACTATCTCGATCAGGACCGCGCCGAGCGATTGCCGCAGGCCTGAGCCTGGACCGGCGAAGCTGCTGATTTCGAGCGGCCGAGGAAGGAATGCGTTAACGCGCCTAGAGCATAGTTACGCTCGATATCTCGCCACTGGATCAGCCCCATGCCCGCGTACAGCACGGCCGGCAATTATCGCCGTCTTACGCAAGACGAAGCGGACGCCATCTGCGCCAAGCACGACCGCTTGTGGACCGCGCGGCCCGGCGGCGCGCGCGCGGTCTTTTCGTGGATGGACCTGACCGGTCTCAACTTCCGCGGCCGCAACCTGTCCGACGCCGACTTCACCGGCGCGATCCTCGCCGGCTGCAAGTTCGCCAACGCCCGGCTCGACCACACCGTCTTCTTCGCCGCCGACATGCAGGAAGCCGACCTGAGCGAGACCTCGCTGCGCCGGGCCGACCTGCGCGGCGCCTGTCTTCGTGGCGCGGACCTGACCGGGGCCGACCTGTTCGAGGCCGATCTGCGCGAGGGTTCGATCGCCGCTGTCGACCGGGGCCGGGGCCTGCGCCTGCTCGAGCACACCTCCCGCGTTTCCGAGGCTCAAGGCGCGACCCTGGTGGGCGCCAATCTGGAGCGCTCGAAGCTCTCCGGCGTCATCGCTGTGCGCGCCGACTTCACCGACGCGGTGCTGAAGGACGCCAAGCTGGTCCGCGCCAACCTGAAACAGTGCACGATGAACGGCGTCAATCTCGCCGGCGCCGACCTTTCCGGGGCCGACCTTTCCGGCGCGGACCTGCGCGACGCGGTCCTGGTCGGCGCGACCATCTATGCCTGCAACACCACTGACGCGCGCATGGACGGGGCCCTGACGGACCAGCCGTCGGGCCGCGACATTTCCGAGCTTCCCTACGCCGAAATGGTCGCCGCCCACGCCCAGTGGTGCGAGAGCCAGGGCGCGGAGGGCAGCCCCTCGTCCTTCGACGGCGCCGATCTGCGGGCGCTGAAGTCGATCAAGGGCTACAATCTGACCGCGCTCTCGGCCAAGGGCGCCGTCTTCTACGGCCTGGACATGGAGGGCGTGCAGCTGCAGGGCGCGCACCTGGAAGGCGCCGACCTTAGGGCCTGCAATCTCCGCCGCGCCGATCTGCGCGGCGCGCGGCTGATGGGCGCCAAGCTCTCCGGCTCCGACCTGCGCGAGGCGGTGCTGGGGCCGCTGCTGATCGGCGCCGATCGGATGATGCCCTGCGACATGACCCGCTGCATCGCCAAGGGCGCCGACTTCTCCCATGCCGACCTGCACCACGCGGTCATGGTGTTCGCCGACATCAGCCGCGCCAACTTCACCGGCGCCAGCCTGAAGCAGGCCGATCTGAGCGGCGCGCACCGTCCGGCCACGCGCGGCCTGGAACTTACCGCCGTCGCCAAGGCCGGCTAGGGCGCGCGCAAGGCCGCGTCCATCGCCTCGATCAAGCTCTGGCGTTCGGCCGGATCGCTGACCCGCAGCCGCATCCAGTCGGCCGGGCCGCGCAAATCCGCGAACAACCCGGCGGGATCCTCGTGGAAGTGCAGCCACGCCTTGCCCTTCCGGTAGAACGAGCCGCGTTTCTTCTCCTTCAACCCCTCGCGCAATCGGATTTCCACGAGCAGCGGTTCCAGCCGATCCAAGGCCTCGGCGCCAGCGTGCTTCATGAGGCTTGTCCTCTGCTCCCAATCCGCTATTGACTAATCACTCATTGAGTGAACAGTCAATTCCTATGCAGCAGCTGACCACCACACGGGCGCAGCGTCGCACCGACACCCGCCACAAGATTCTGCAGGCGGCCAGGTGCGTGTTCGAGGTCCAGGGTTTCGTCGGCGCGCGAACCCAGGCCGTGGCGGAAGCGGCCGGCGTTTCGCACGGCAGCGTCTTTGTGCATTTCCACACGCGCGAGGCCTTGATCGCGGCGGTCGTCGATGGCGCGATCCTCGACGCCGAGGCGATTACGCGCCGTCGCCTGAAGAGCGCCGGCGCGGTCGAAGAGGTGCTGCGCGGCCATATCGAAGGGTTGGCCCGGCATGAGGAGCTTTATGCGCGGATTATCGCCGAAAGGTCCTTCCTGCCGAAGATCGTCCAGGCGCGGATTACCGAAATCAACTCGGCTGTGTCATCGCATATCATCGCCGCTCTGGAGGAGAACGGCTTGAATGACGGCCTGAAGGTTAAGCCCTATTTCGCGTTCAATACCTGGATTGCGCTCGTCCACTACTACCTGGCCAATCGAGATCTTTTTGCACCCTCGCACTCGGTGTTGACGGTCAAGGGTGATGAGCTCATCGGAAACTATCTGGCGATGATAGGGAGATCTGCGCCATGACCCTGGACTGTATCGCGTGCGGCATGCCGATGGACGCGGCCGAAGACCACGCCATGGGCGACCCCGCCAAGGCCTATTGCCGTTATTGCATGCGCCCGGATGGCTCGATGCAGCCCTACGAGGAGAAGCTGGCGAACTACGCGGGCTGGCTGATCTCAACGCAAGGCCTGGATGGCGACGTCGCGCGCGACCAGGCGCGGACCATCCTGGCCCGATTTCCCGCGTGGCGAACCGCCGGATTATAGAAGAGGGCGAAATATGGACCTGAAACCACAAGCCCATGGCCTGATCGACATCTGGCACGTGGCCTATCCGGTCGCCGACCTCGACCGATCGATTTCCTTCTACTGCGGCGGCCTCGGGTTCGAGCTGGTGGGGCGCGATGCGGAGTCCGCGTTCGTCTCGCTGGGCAAGGGCGGGTTCACCCTGGAGTTTCTGCTTCAACCGCGCGAGGCGGCGGCGAGCCCCGGGCGCGCGCCGGATCACATCGCCTTCGAATCGAGCGATCTGGACGTCTTTCGCGAGGGTCTGATCGCCGCCGGACTGTCCGCCCCGGAGATGCAGGTGTTCGATGGCGGCCTGAAACGCTTCGCCCTGGCCGACCCGGACGGTGTGCGGCTCGATTTCTTCCAGGGCCGAGACGGATTCGAGGCCTTCATCGCCGGCGCGCGGTAGTCCATCCGATGGGATCTCATAGCCCTTGACGAAGACGGCGTGGATTTGCGTCGGCTCGCTCGCCGGTCGACGGTCGGGAGACGCTTTCACGATCTTTTCCCGGATGACGGTCAGCGCGGTTCGGCCAGGCGGTCGCCGATGCCGAGGCGTCGCCGAAACCGAACGGCGACGCAGCCTCGATGGCCTCGCCGTCCACGACAAATTGCTCTAGCAGGACGCCATGATCGTCTTCTGGGTCGCGGCCGCCTTGCTTTCCGTCGCCGTGGCCGTCCTCATCGTCCTGCGCGCCGCGCGCGCGGCTGACCGGCGCGAGGTCGAGGACCCGTCGGTTGCGGTCTATCGGCGCCAGCTGACCGAGCTCGACGACCTCGCCGAACGCGGCCTCTTGCCGCAAACCGAGCGGCGCTCGGCGCGCACCGAGGCGGCGCGAAGGCTCCTGGCCGCCGCCGATGTTCAGGCTGCGCCGGCGGACGCGGGCGGGAGCCGCGGACTGGTGATCGCGCTCGCCGCCGCCGCGCCGCTGGCCGCGCTTGTAATCTACATCCTCGTGGGTTCGCCGCAGACGCCGGACCAGCCGTTCGCCCAGCGGCTGAAGGCCTGGCGCGCCGCGCCCGACACCCTCGATCCGCAGCGCCTGTCCGCGGTCCTCGAGCAGGTCGCGAGCGAGCGTCCGCGCGATTCGGTCCCGCTGGTCTATCTCGCCCACGCCGACATCGCCGGCGGCGATTTCGTCGGCGCCGAACAGGCCCTGCGCAAGGCCATCGTCATCGATCCCAAGCGCGGCGACCTTTGGGGGCTGCTTGGCGAGACCCTGACCCTGAAGGCGGCGGACGACGGCTCGGCTGGCGCGCACGCGGCCTTTCAGCGCGCCAACGCGCTGGACCCCGCCCTGCCGGGGCCACGCTACTATCTGGCCCGCGAGCAGATCGCCGGCGGCGACGTTCAGGACGGCCTGAAGGCCTGGCGGGCGCTGAACGCCGATCTGCCGGCGTCGGATCCGAGGCGCGAGGATCTGCAGCAGCAGATCGCGGCGGTCGAGAAGACCGGCGCCCTGCCGTCCGCGCAACCCAGCGGGCCCGCCGTCGACCCGCAGGCCATGATCCGCGGCATGGTGGCGCGCCTGGCCGCCCAGCTGCAGGCTCAGCCCGACAATCCGCAAGGCTGGGGCCGGCTGATCCGCTCCTATGGGGTGCTGGGCGACGAGCCCAGGCGCCAGGCGGCGCTCGCCCGCGCCCAGGCCCTGTTCAAGGACCACCCGGACGCCTGGCGCCAGGTGGAAAACGCCGAAGCTGGCGCGCAATGAAGGCCCGAAGCGATCCTCCACCATTTTTGTGGCAAAATCCTTTGCTCCAAGCGCCGGACACGAGAACGCCCTAAGTCATGAACCTCCTGCCCAAGTCGAGAAAGGCGCGCCGCAGACTGGCGGCGGTGTCTGTCGCCGCGCCGATTCTGGCGGCCTCGGCGGGGCTGGCCTTCTATGCCCTGGGCAATTCCGTTTCCTTCTTCTATTCGCCGTCCCAGGCGCGCGCCGCCGGCGTGCCCGCGGGCCGGACCATCGAGCTTGGCGGCTTGGTGGCCATGGGCAGCCTGCGCAAGACGCCGGACGGCGGCATCGCCTTCGTGGTCGCCGACCATCGCGACCAGGACCCCGTCGCCTATACGGGCGAATTGCCCGACCTCTTCCGCGAGGGCCAGGGCGTCGTCGCCAAGGGCGCCTTCCGCCCCGACGGGGTGTTCGAAGCCAGCGAGATTCTCGCCAAGCACGACGAGCGCTATATGCCGCGCGAACTGGTCAGGGCGCTGAAGGCGTCCGGCGAGTGGCGCGGCCAGGCCCAGACCGCCGCGAACGGCCAATGACCGCCGAGTTCGGCTCCTTCGCCCTGATCCTGGCCTTCGCGCTGTCGCTGGCTCAGCTCGGCCTGTCGGCGGGCGGGCGCTGGCGCGGATCTGCGGCCCTGTCCGGCGCCGGCGAAGGCGCGGCGGCCGGCGCCTTCATCTGCACGGCGGTCGCCTTCGCCTGCCTGATGTACGCCTTCGTAACCTCGGATTTTTCCGTCGCCAACGTGGCGCAGAACTCCCACTCGGCCAAGCCGCTCTTCTACAAGATCACCGGCGTCTGGGGCAGCCATGAGGGCTCGATGCTGCTCTGGTGCCTGGCCCTGACAGGCTATGGCGCGGTTTTGGCCCTGGTCGGCGGCGGGCTCCCGGCGCGGCTGAAATCCAGCGCCGTCGCGGTGCAGGGGGGCCTTGGCGTGCTCTTCCTCGGCTACACCGTGTTCGCCTCAAATCCGCTGATGCGGCTGGCCGATCCGCCGGTGGAGGGGCATTCGCTCAATCCGCTGCTTCAAGACCCCTTCCTCGCCATCCATCCGCCGTTTCTCTATTCCGGCTATGTCGGCATGTCGGTGGTGTTTTCCCTGGCCCTCGCCGCCCTGATCGAGGGGCGGGTCGACGCGGCCTGGGCGCGCTGGGTGCGGCCATGGACCCTGGCCGCCTGGAGCCTTCTGACCATCGGCATCATGCTGGGCTCCTTCTGGTCCTACTATGTGCTGGGCTGGGGCGGCTGGTGGTCGTGGGACCCGGTCGAGAACGCCAGCTTCATGCCCTGGCTGGCCGCGACGGCGCTGCTGCATTCGGCGACGGTGACCGAAAAGCGCGGCGCCCTGGCCGGCTGGACGGTGTTCCTTGGCCTGGTCGCCTTCACCTTTTCCATGCTGGGCGCCTTCCTGGTCCGGTCCGGCGTCCTGACCTCGGTGCACGCCTTCGCCATTGACCCGGCGCGCGGCATCCTTCTGCTCGGCATTCTCGGCTTCGCGGCGGGGGTGGGCTTCGTCGTCTTCGCCTGGCGCGCGCCCAGCCTCAGCCCCGGCGGCCTCTTCGCCCCGATCAGCCGCGAAGGGGCGCTGGTGCTCAACAATCTCTTCCTCGCCGCGGCGACGGCGGCGGTGCTGTTCGGCACGCTCTTTCCGCTGATCCGTCAGGCCCTGAGCGGCGACGCGGTGTCGGTCGGGCCGCCCTATTTCAACCGCACCTTCGCGCCGCTGATGGCCGCGGTGCTGCTCATCCTGCCGATCGCGCCCCTGCTGCCGTGGAAGCGGGCGGATCTGAAGGGCGCCGTGCAGCGGCTTGGAATCGCCGCAGGCCTTGCGGTCGCGACCGGCACCCTCTCGTTCGCCTTCGCCCGCCCCGGCCAGGCGGTGACGGCGGCGGGCCTGGCCCTCGGCGTCTGGCTGATCGCCGGGACCTTGACCGAACTGGTCGAGCGCCTGCGCGGCGGCGGCGCCAGGGCGGGCGAGGTCTGGCGTCGCCTGCGTCACCTGCCGCGCGGCGCCTGGGGCATGAGCCTGGCCCATATCGGGCTTGGCCTCTTCATCCTGGGCGCGGCCATGGAGACCAGCGGGCGCGTCGAGGCCGCCAAGGTGCTTGGCCTCGGCGACAGCATGAGCGCGGCCGGCTACCAGTTGAGCCTCGACAAGGTCGGCGAGGTCGACGGGCCCAACTATACCGCCGAGCGGGCGACGCTCGCGGTCACGCGCGATGGGGCGGTCATCTGCCAGGCCGCGCCGGAGCGTCGCTTCTATCCGGCCAACCAGCAGACCACCTCGCGCGTCACCATCTGCCTGCGCGGGCTGAGCGACCTCTATGTGGTGCTGGGCGAGCCTCGCACCGGCCCCGCCGGCCAGGCGGCCTGGCTCGTCCGCGCCTATTGGAACCCCTGGGTTCGGCTGATCTGGCTGGGACCGCTGCTGATGGCCTTCGGCGGCGGCCTCTCCCTGACCGACCGCCGGCTACGCTTCGGCGCGCCGCGCCGCGCCAAGGCGATGGCGCCCGCCTCCGCGCCCGTTCCGGAGCCGGCCGAATGAAGGCGCGGCTGGTGCTGGCCGTCCTTGGGGCGGTGTTCTGCCTCGCCAACGCCGCCGCCGATCCGGCCGATCAGTTGAAAAACCCCGCCCAGGAGGCGCGCGCCAGGACGCTGTTTCGCGAGATACGCTGCGTGGTCTGCCAGAGCGAGTCGATCGATGAATCCGACGCCGATCTGGCGCACGATCTGCGTCAGAGGGTGCGCCAGGAGGTGGCCGCCGGCGCCGGCGATGCGCAGATCAAGGCCGACCTGGTCAGCCGCTATGGCGAGTTCATCCTGCTCCAGCCCCGGTTCTCGGCCGGCAACGCCGTCCTGTGGCTGACGCCTTTTCTGATCGTCGCTCTGGGCGCCGGCGCCCTTTTCGTGCGACGACGACCGGCGGCGTCTGAAGGCGCGGAACTGAGCGAGCCTGAAAAGGCGCGCCTGGCGGCCTTGACCGAGAATTGAGCGGCCGGTCACGGTTGCGCCACAGTTGCGTACCCGAAAACGCCTATCAGGCGGCGCAAGACGCGCGCAGCCATTGGCGCCATCACGTCTCATGCCTAGGTTTAGGCTGACGCGCTGGCGCCCGTTCGCGTGGCCCGAAGACAAGGATCGTTCCGACTATGGCCTCTCTGAAATCCGGCATCATCATCGGCGTCGCCACGGCGGGGGTCGCCGCGGCCGCGCTTGCCGGCGGCGGCGTCCGCTGGTCGCCGAACTCGATGACCGTCAATCGCTTGGCGACAACGCCGATTTCCACGGCCACCATCTTCTCGCCGCCGCCGGGCGCGCCGCTTTCCTTCGCCGACATCTTCGAAAAGGTGTCGCCGGCCGTGGTGTCGATCGAGGTGACCACGCACCTCAGCGCCAGCGAGTTGCAAGGCATTCCCGGCCTCTCCATTCCCAATCTCGGGCCGAAGGGCGGCGGCGGGGATAACGGCGACGGAGACGGCGACAGCGGCGGCGATGACAGTGGCGGCGGTGGCCAGTCGGCCTCGCCGAAGGCCGAATCGCAGGGGTCCGGCTTCTTCATTTCAGCCGACGGCTACGTCGTCACCAACAACCACGTCATCGAGAACGCCGAGGACATCAAGGTCACGCTGAAGGACGGCCGCATCCTGCCCGCCCGCGTCATCGGCCATGACGAGGCGACCGACCTGGCCGTGATCAAGGTCGAAGGTCACGATTTCCCGTTCGTCGATTTCGAGGACTCCGCCAAGCCGCGCGTCGGCGACTGGGTGATCGCCATCGGCAATCCCTACGGTCTCGGCAATACCGCGACCGCCGGCATCGTTTCGGCCTATGGCCGCGACATCGGCGACAGCTTCGTCGACTTCATCCAGATCGACGCGCCGATCAACCGCGGCAATTCCGGCGGTCCGACCTTCGACATCTACGGCCGGGTGATCGGCGTCAATTCGCAGATCTTCACCCCGTCCGGCGGGTCGATCGGCATCGGCTTCGCCATCCCCGCCGACGTGGCCGACAACATCACCAAACAGCTCATCTCCGGCGGCAAGATCGTCCGCGGCTATTTGGGCGCGAACATTCAGAACGTGACCCCCGACATCGCCGCGAGCCTCGGCATGGGCACGCGCAAAGGCGCGCTGGTGGCCGACCTCGTGCCGGGCGGCCCGGCGGAGAAGGCCGGCGTCAAGCCGGGCGACGTGGTGGTGGCGCTGGACGGCCACGCGGTCGATTCGAACACCGAACTGACCCGTCTCGTCGCCCAGTCGCACAGCGGCGACGTCCTGCACCTGACCGTGCTGCGCGACGGCAAATCCCAGGACGTCGATGTCCGCTCGGGCACCCGTCCGTCCGAGGAGCAGTTGGCGGCCAATGGCGCCGCTGGCGGTGAAGGTCCGCTGGTCGCCCCCGATGCGCCGGAGGCCGAGCACCCGCACGTGCTCGGCCTGACCCTGGGCGCCTTGGACGAGGGCGCACGGCGTCGTTTCAGCGTGCCGTCCGGCCAGAACGGCGCGGTGGTGCTTGGCGTGAAGGACTCGTCGGACGCCGGCGACCAGGGGCTGAAGGCCGGCGACCTGATCGTCCGGGCCGGCGACACCAGCGTGGCGGCGCCGCGCGATGTGCAGACCGCCGTCGCCGCCGCCAAGAAGGAAGGTCGCCCCAGCATCTTGCTCGGCATCCGGCGCGACGGTCATAACTATTTCGTGCCGATCAAGATCGAGGGATAGGACCGACGACGGGGGAACGATGCGGATTCTGATCATCGAGGACGACGCCGAGGCGGGCGCGGCCATGGTGCGCGGGCTGGGCGACGCCGGCCACGACACGGTGCACGCGGCCGACGGCGCGCTCGGTCTGGAGGCGGCGCGAGCCGGCGGCTTCGACGTGCTGGTGGTCGATCGCATGATGCCGAACATGGACGGCCTGACCGCGGTCGAGACGCTGCGGCGCGAGGGCGACCAGACGCCGGTGCTCTTTCTGTCCGCCCTCGGCGAAATCGAGGACCGGGTCACGGGCCTGAAGGCCGGCGGCGACGATTATCTGGTCAAGCCCTACGCCTTCGCCGAACTGACCGCCCGCGTCGAGGCCCTGTCGCGCCGGCGCGAGACCGGGGCCGTGGCGACGACGCTGCGCGTCGGCGAACTCGAGATGGACCTGATCGGCCGCGCCGTTCGGCGGGACGGCAAGCCGATCGATCTGCAGCCGCGCGAGTTCCAGCTGCTCGAATTCATGATGCGCCATGCCGGCCAGTCGGTGACCCGCACCATGCTGCTGGAGAAGGTCTGGAACTATCATTTCGACCCGCAGACCAATGTCATCGACGTGCATGTCTCGCGGTTGCGCGCCAAGCTGGACAAGGGCTTCAACCGCCCGATGCTGACTACGGTGCGTGGGGCGGGCTATCGGCTCGACGGCTAGGCCATGCGCCTGCCTGCCCTGTTCCGCACCAGTCCGTTCCGGCTCACCCTGCTGTTTCTGGTCATGTTCGGGGCCTCGGCGGCGGCCTTGCTGGCCTACATCTACCTGACCACGGTCGGCGAGGTGACCCAACTGGCCGATCATGGGGTCGCCCAGGAGACCCGCGCGCTCGACGCTATCTATCGGGCGGGCGGCGACCCGGCGGTGCTGCGCCGTTTCACGGTCTCCGGCGCCAACGACCGTCCTTTCCTGTACCTGCTGACGGACGCGCGCGGCCGGCGGCTCGGAGGCTCGCTGGCCACGGCCCCGACCGTCGACGGCCGCAGATCCGGCCCGGTCTGGATGCGTTTCACGCGCAGCGTACGCACGACGCCGGACGCCGCCGCCGTCGGCCAGCGATGGGCGATCGGCGAGACGACCCGGCTCAGCGGCGGCGAGGCCCTCACCGTCGCCACCGACGTCACATTCGCCGAGACCTTCATCTCACGCATCGAGCGGGCCATGTGGGGCGCGGTCGCGCTTGTGGTCCTGCTCGGCCTGGGCGGCGGCCTGCTGGTCAGCCGCAACGTCAACCGCTCGGTGGCGCGCCTGAACGCGGTGGTGGCGGGGGTCAGGGGCGGCGACCTGCGCGCGCGGGTGCCGCTGCAGGGCGGCCGCGACGAGTTCGACGAACTGGGCGCGGGGCTGAACGACATGCTGGATCGGCTCGAGCGGTCGATCACCAGCATCCGCCACGCCGGCGACGCCATCGCCCATGATCTGCGCTCGCCGCTCACCCGGCTGCGCACACGGCTGGAACTGGCCCTGATCGATGTCGAGGCGGGAAAGGGCGATCCCAAGGCGGCCTTGGCCCAGGCCCTGGGCGACGCCGACGCGCTTCTGGCCACCTTCGCGACCGTCCTGGCCATTGCGCGGCTGGAGGCGGCCGGCGCCGCGCCCAAGCAGGATCCGTTCGACCCGAGCCAGCTGGCCGCCGATATCGCCGAACTCTATGAGCCGGCCTGCGAGGAGCATGGCCTGGATTTCAAAGCCGAGCTTGCGCCTGGCCTGAGCGTCCGCGGCGACCGCGACTTTCTCGCCCAGGCCCTGGCGAACCTGCTGGATAACGCCGTGAAGTACACCCCGCGCGGCGGGGCGGTCATGCTGCGGTCCCGGCGACGCTCTTCGGGCGAGGTGGAGTTTTCCATCACCGATACGGGTCCTGGCGTCTGCGACCAGGATCGCGGGCGGATCGTGCAGCGGTTCGTGCGGCTGGAGAACAGCCGCAATCAGCCGGGCGCGGGCCTGGGCCTTTCGCTGGTCGCCGCGGTGGCCAAGGCCCATGGCGGGTGGCTGGAGCTGGATGAGGGCCCGGGCAGGGTGGGCGCGTTCGGCCCTGGCCTGCGTGTGGCCCTGGTGCTGCCGAGGGCGGCTTAAGAGCCGATGCTGGCTGAAAGCCTTAAAGCCTGCGGGCCGGTGCTTGACGGGGCGAGAGCCGCCGATCTGCTCGAAATCCTCCGGTCGGCGGCCGCGGAAGGCGGTTGGCGCGAGGCCCTGGACGCCGCGGCCGATGCCCTGCGGCCGGTCTTCGCCGCCTCGCCCTATCTGGCCGGCCTAGCGCGGCGTCATCCGGATTCGCTCGGGCGGATGTTGCGCGGCGAGCCGGAATCACTGTTGCGCGCCATCCTGGTCGAGGCGACCAGGGGTCCGGCCGAGCAAGGGCTACGTCGGACCAAGGCCGAACTGCACCTGCTGACCGCGCTCTGCGACCTGGGCGGCGTCTGGGACCTGGACCAGGTGACCGGCGCGCTGACCCGCTTCGCCGATGTCGCCGTGGCCGTGGCGCTTGAGGCGGTTGCGCGCCGAGAAGAGGAGGCTGGTCGACTCCGGGACGTCGGCGGCGCCCAGGGGCCGATGGCGGGTCTCTTCTGCATCGCCATGGGCAAGTACGGCGCCTTCGAGCTCAACTATTCCAGCGATATCGATTTTTCGGTCTTCTACGAGCCGGACCTGCTGCCGCTGGCGCAGGGCGTGGAGCCGCAAGTCTTTGCAACGCGCGCGGTCCGGGCCCTGGCCGAGCTGCTGCAGGCGAGAACCTCGGACGGCTACGTCTTCCGAGTCGATCTGCGCCTGCGCCCCGATCCGTCCTTCACCCCGCCGGCGGCGCCGGTGGCGGCGGCGATCGACTACTATCAAGGGCTGGGCCAGAACTGGGAGCGGCTGGCCTTCATCAAGGCCAGGTCCGCCGCGGGCGACGTGGCGCGCGGCCAGGCCTTCCTGGACGAACTCTCGCCCTTCGTCTGGCGGCGCAATCTCGACTTCGCGGCCATCGCCGACATCCAGTCGATCAAGCGGCAGATCCATGCCGAAAAGGTCGACGAGCGGCTGACCGCCAAGGGCGCCGACCTGAAGCTCGGCCGCGGCGGCATCCGCGAGATCGAATTCTTCGTCCAGACCCAGCAGCTTATCCTGGGCGGGCGCGACCCCGGCCTGCGCTCCAACCGCACCCTCGAGGCCCTTTCAGCGCTCGCGGCCCGCGGGCAGATTTCGGCCGATGCCGCCAGTGAACTGACCCAGGCCTATGGCGATCTGCGCGCGCTGGAGCACCGCGTCCAGATGATCGCCGACGAGCAGACCCATAAGCTGCCGGAAAACAACGCCGAACGGCGGCGGATCGCGGCGCTCTGGGGTGAAAACGATCTGGGTGTTTTCGACGCCAAGGTCGGCCGGCTGCTGCGCGGGGTGAACGGGCGTTACGCCGAACTCTTTTCCGATGGCGAGGATCTGTCCTCGCGCTTCGGCAGCCTGGTCTTCACCGGCGTCGATGACGACCCAGAGACCTTGAAGACCCTCGCGCACATGGGGTTCTCCGATCCGCACCGGATCGCCTCGACCATTCGCGCCTGGCACCACGGCCGCATCGCCGCCACGCGCGGGGAGCGGGGACGCGAACTCTTCACCCGACTTGCGCCTCGTCTGCTCGAAGCGGCCAACGCCACCGGTGCGCCGGACGAGGCCTTCACCCGCTTCGCCGCCTTTTTCGAAGGCCTGGCCGCCGGTGTGCAGGTCCAGTCGCTGTTCCTGGCCCAGCCGCGGCTCTTCCAGCTGATCGTCGAGGTGATGGCCTTCGCCCCGCAACTGGCCTCGACCCTGGCCCGGCGCCCCGCGGCGCTCGACGCCATGCTCGATCGCGGCTTCTTCGCGCCCGTCGAGCCCGGCGAGGACGAGGCGGCGCTGAACGCGGCGATCGCGCGCGCCGGGCCGGGTTTCGAGGCGGCCATGGACGCCGTGCGCCGCGCCCATCGCGAACAGAGCTTTCGCGTCGGGGTGCAGGTGATGAGCGGGTCCTTGAGCGCCACCCAGGCCGGCCGCGCCTTCGCCGATCTTGCGGACGCCTCGATCCGCACGCTGGCGCTCGCCGCCCTGACCGAGGTGGAGCGCATAGGCGGCGACTTCCCGGGCGCGGTCGCCGTGGTCGCGCTCGGCAAGTGCGGCTCGCGCGAGATGAGCGCCGGCTCCGATCTCGACCTGATGACGCTCTATCGCGCCGACGACAGCCAGGGCGTCTCGTCGATCAAGGGCTGGGCGGCCGAGACGGTCTATGGCCGCTTCACCCAGCGGCTGATCGCCGCGCTCTCGGCGCCCACGGGCGAGGGCGGTCTCTATGAGGTCGATATGCGGCTGCGCCCGTCCGGCTCGAAGGGCCCGGTCGCGGTCAGCTTCACTGCCTTTCAGGACTATTACGATCGCGACGCGGAGACCTGGGAGCTTCTCGCCCTCACCCGGGCCAGGGTGGTCTGGGCCAGCGACGCGGCGTTCGGCGAGGCCGCGACCGCGGCCATCGAAGCGGCGCTGAGGCGCCCGCGCGAGGTCGCCGCGCTGGCCCGCGACGTGCGCGACATGCGGGCGCTGATGGCGCGGGAGCGGCCGCCGGCCGGGTTCTGGGACGTCAAGCTCGAGCCCGGCGGCCTGGTCGATATCGAGTTCGCCGCCCAGTATCTGCAGTTGGCGCATGCCGCCGCCGGCGGACCGCTGCGCGCCCATACCGCCGACGCCCTCGCCGCCGTGGCCGAGGCCGGCCTGGCCGCAACCGCCTCGCTGGACGCCCTGATCGAGGCCTGGCGGCTGCAGCAGGACCTGTCCCAGTTGATGAAGCTGGCCGTCGCCGACGCCGCCGATCCCGACGGCGAACCAAAGGGTTTCCAGGCCGCACTCGCCCGCGCCGGTCGCACCAAGAGCTTTGCCGCGCTCCGCACCCGTCTCACCCAGGTCCGCTCAACGGCGATAAGGGCCTATGATCGGTTGGTCCCGGCCAAATCTCAGCCCCCGCGCCGTTAGACGGATCGGGGCAACGGCGGTCGTTAGATCGTCGCATCCGGACAAGACCGTTTTGGAAAGTCGGGTGTTTGCCCGCAGTATGGCCGGACGAGGGGACTTCACGGTTTGAGCCAAGGCCGCGCCGATCCGGACGAGGAGCTGGTGGCCCGCATCGCGCGCGGCGAACCGGGCGCGGCCAACACGTTCGTGGCGCTGAAGCTCAGCCGCATTCTGGCGCTGGCGCGCCGCATGCTCACCGACCCCGTCGAGGCCGAGGACGTGGCGCAGGAAGTCTTCCTGCGCGTCTGGCGCCATGCCCCGGCCTGGCGGCCGGGCGCGGCGCGTTTCGATACCTGGATGCATCGGGTTACCCTGAACCTTTGCTATGATCGCCTGCGCCGCCGCCGCGAAACCCCCCAGGCCGAGCCGCCGGAGACCCCCGACACGGGCCCCGCGCCCGATCGGGGCTTGCAGGCCGCCGACGTCGGCCGCGCGGTCGAGAAGGCCATGGCCAAGCTTCCCCATCGTCAACGCGAGGCGATTGTGCTGTGTCACTATCAGGAGCTGGGAAATATCGAGGCGGCGGAACTGATGGGGATCAGCGTTGAAGCCTTGGAGAGCCTGTTGTCGCGGGCTAGGCGCAGCTTGCGCGGGACGCTGGCGCCGTTGGCGCATGAGCTTTGATTGAGCTAGAGGTTGGACCTGGACGCGATGGACGAAGAGCGATTTGAGCAGCTGATCGAGGCCTATGGCGGCGAATCCGCCCGCTGGCCGCAAGCCGAACGCGCGCCGGCGCTGCGCTATTTGGCCGCGACGCCGGCCGCGCATCGGGCGCGGGCCGAGGCCCGGCCGCTCGATCGGATGCTGGACGCCTGGGCGCCTGACGGCCCGAGCGCCGGCTTGCGCGAGCGCGTCGCGGCAAGCGCGCCGGCCGTTCGGGCCGTTCGTCCGCGCGATCTGTGGATTTCCGGGGTCGGACTGGCCGCCGCCTGCGTCATCGGCCTGCTGGTCGGCGCCGACCTCGGCGCATCCGGCCTTGGCCAGGGGACCGCCCACGAGGGCGACACCGCAGTGGCGACCGTGACCGCGGCGTTCGACGGGACTCCGGCGTCGGTGCCGGCTCTCGACGAAGGATCGATCTGATGAGCCCGCGCGCGCTCTGGATCGCGCTCGCCCTGTCGCTGGTGGTGAACGTTTTTGTCATCGGGGCGGGCGCGGGCCTGATTTTCGGTCGCAGCCTTGCGCCCGCCGCAAATCCGGCCCAACGACCCAACGCCCTGATGACGGCGGCGGAAAAGCTCGACCCGACCGACCGCGATGTCTTCAAGGCGTTGATGCAGGACGAGGCCCAGCGTCAGGGTCCGACCCTGCTGGACGCCCGCATGGCGCGTCGTCAGGCCGTCGCTCTGCTGCGCGCCCCCGGCTTCGACCGTGTTGCGGCCGGCGCGGCGCTGGATCGGGCTCGCACCGACGATCTTCAAGTGCGCCAGAAGCTTGAGAACACCATGCTCGATTTCGCTGCCAAGCTCGATGTGCAGGGCCGTACGATCCTCTCCGAAGGTCTCGGCCACGGCCCCATCGTGCGCTGGATGGCGCGCCACCGCGACGTGGGCGCGACGTCGTCGTCGCCGGCCGGCCGGTAGGTCGACTTCTCTTTCTCGCCTCTCGCGGGGCGGACGCGGATGGGTTCAGGCCGCGAACGCCCCCGCTTGCGCCGTATGCCGCATCGGCAGGGTGACGCTGGCGATGGTGCCGACGCCCGGTTCGCTGGTCAGTTCGAGCAGGCCGTGGTGCAGCTCGACCAGGGACTTGGTCAGCGCCAGACCGAGACCCGTGCCTTGCTGAGTCTTGGAGTGCTGGTTCTCGATCTGCTCGAAGGGCCTGGCGAGGCGGTCCAGATCTTCCGGCGAAATGCCGATGCCGGTGTCGCGGACGGTCAACCGCAGTCGCTCTTCACCGCCATCGCGGCGCATTTCCGCGCCGACCCGCACCTGTCCGCCGGCGGGCGTGAACTTCAGAGCGTTGGACAAAAGGTTCAAGATCACCTGCTTGATGGCGCGATAGTCGGCCTCGATTTCCGGCAAGGCCGGCAGGTCGGACTCCAGCACCAGTCCGCCGGCGTCGGCGCGGTTGCGCATCAGCCGCACCGAATCCTCGACGACGTCGGCCAGCTGCATCGGCTCGAAGCGCAGGTTCATCTTGCCGGCTTCGATCTTCGACATGTCGAGGATATCGTTGATCAGGGCGAGCAGGTGTTGGCCCGACGAAAGAATGTCCTGCGCGTACTCCTTGTAGCGCTTGTCCCCCATGGGTCCGAACATCTCGCCGACCATGATTTCCGAAAAGCCGTTGATGGCGTTCAAAGGCGTGCGCAGTTCGTGGCTCATATTGGCCAAAAATTCGCTCTTGGCCTTGTTGGCGCCCTCGGCGCGGATTTTTTCCGCCTCGTATTTGGCGGCCAGGTCGGCGGCCTGGGCCTCGCTGCGCCTGAGGCTCTGCACGGCCTTGGTCAGTTCCGCTTCGTTCAGCCGCCTGGCCTCGTCCTCCCGCTTGATGGCGGTGATGTCGGCGGCGGTCATGACGATCCCGCCCTCGGCGGTGCGTCGCTCGGAAATCTGCAGCCAACGGCCGTTCTGCAGCTCGACCTCGCGCAGGCCGTTCTCGGTGGTCATCGGCGGGCTCTTGATGGCCAGATTTGCGAAGCGTTCCACCTCGGCCTTTGGCGCGCCCAGCTTCAGCACCTTCGGCTCCAGCGAGAAGAAGTCGCGATAGCTGCGGTTGCACATCAAAAGCCGGCCCAGCCTGTCCCAAAGCACGAAGGCCTCGGAGGCCGACTCGATGGCGTCGCGCAGCCGGGTCTCGGCGGCCTGGGCGCGGGCCTGGCTCAGCCGTTCGTCGGTGACGTCCAGCATCACCCCGATGATGCGCCGGTAGCCCGCATCGCCCGGCTGGCCCATGGCCTGGCCACGTGCGTCGATCCAGGCTGAACGGCCATTGCGGTCCGGCAGCCGGAACGAGACGTCGAAGGCGCCGTGGGTGCGGGCGGCCGCCAGGGTCTGCAGCACCCGGTCGCGATGCTCCGGCGCGATCCTGGCCAGGAGCTGCGGCCCTTCGACAATCCCAGCGCCGCCCCAGCCCAATATGGCGCCGGCTATGTCGGACATCATCAGGCGGTCGGCCTCCAGGTCCCATTCCCAGATGCCGCAGCGGGCGGCTTCCACGGCGAGGCGGAAGCGCTGCTCGCTCTCGGCGAACGCCTGTTCCGCGGCCTCGGCCTTGCGGCTCTGCACCACGAACAAGAGGGCCAGCGCGATGCCGACCAGGAGCGGCACGACCAGCGAGAAGATGTCGTCGTCAACGCCCTGGCGTGCGGCCATGGCCGGATCGCCGGGGCGGGCGGCGATGGCGATCAGTTCGTCGTCGGCGAACGGATGGGCGAAGAGCGCCACCCTGGTTCCGTCCGGCAGCACGCCGCGCACCGAGACGCCGGGCTTCAGATCGGCCGGGCGGACCTGGAAAGCCTCGTCGAGCGCAGTCGCGTCGCCAACGCCGCCCTGGCCCGACGCGGCCAGAATGCGGCCGTCCGCCGTCGCCAGCGCCAGGGCCGATATCGGCTTGGGTATGGCGGCCGGGAGAGCGGGGCCTAGATCAGCCGAGGCGATGAGCAGGACGCGACTCTCGCCTTGCGTCTCGGCGGCCAGAACCTCCGCGGCATAAACCGTGGCGCCCTTGCCGACGCGGCCGATCCAGAAGCTCCGGCCCGAGGCGCGCGCGGCCTGGGCGGCGGCGGCCCAGTCGGCGTCGTCGCCGGCCCCGGCGACCGCGCGAACGCCGTCGTCGCCGACCAGGGCGACGGCCCGGGCGGAGGGATGAGCGGCCTTGAAGGCGGCCTCGGCCGCATCCATCGGCTGGGCCGGGACACGCTGAGCGACCGCTCCGGCGGCGGTCAGCGCCGCCTGCAACCGAGCGATCTCGCCTTCGGCGTGGCCGGCCAGGGCGTCCGCCGCGGCCGGGGCGCTGTCGCCGGCGTCGGGGGCCTCCCGGGCCGCCCGCTCCAGCTTGACGACAGCAAAGCCGGTATAGATGGCCAGGATGAGCAGGGCGAACAGGACGGCGATGCGGATGTAGGCGCTGGTGGAGGCGCGCGGGGCGGCGGCGGCGAAGGCGACTCCCTCCGCGCCGCCGAGCGCTGAACGCGCTCCGCTCCTGATCCCACCGCCCGCCAAAGCCGCGCTCCAACCCGAGTCACCCCGGCGGAGCTTACGCGTGCGCGTGGAGTCGTGTCACGCGGTGAGGCGTGCGGCGGCGGCCCGAATCTCGGCTCGCCTCATACCTCGCCGAAGTCTTCGGCCCGGTCGCCGATCAGGAACCGCGGACCGGCGCCGGCGCGCGCCGCGCGATCGCCGGGGTTGTAGAGGGCGCATCGATCCAGGGACAGGCACCCACAGCCAATGCAGCCGTCCAGCAGGTCGCGCGTCCGCTGCAGCATGGCGATCCTGGCGTCCAGCGCGCCGCGGACGCTCTGGCTGATCCTCCGCCAATCGTCCCGCGTCGGCGGCCGGCCCTGGGGCAGGGTGGAGAGCACCGCCTGGATTTCCGCGATCGACAGTCCCAGCCGCTGGGCGATCAGCGCGAAGGACAGCCTGCGGATATCCGTGCGCATGAAGCGCCGCTGATTGCCGCGGGTGCGAACCGCGATCACCAGGCCGCGCGCCTCGTAGAACCGGATCGCCGAGACCGAAAGGCTGGTGCGGCGGGACAGTTCGCCGATCGACAGCAGGGCGGGTTGGGGCAAGCGAGGCTCTCCGAAAAATAGCTTGACCTCAAGTTAGGTTGAGATCGTACGACCGGCAAGACGCGCCGGTTGCGGCGCCTTAGGCCAAGGAGCCGAGCCGATGCCCGCCCCACGTATCGAACATGTGAACGTCACCGTCAGCGATCCCGACCGCGCCGCGGCGCTGATGCAGGTCCTATTCGGCTGGCGGGTGCGCTGGCAGGGTCCAGCCATGAGCGGAGGCCGCAGCGTGCATGTCGGGTCGGACGACGCCTATATCGCCCTCTATGCCCCGCCCGGCGGCGCGGATCCTTCGCGCGACTTCGCCAAGGGCCGGCCGCTGAACCATATCGGTGTCGAGGTCGATGATCTGGACGCGGTCGAGGCCGGCGTGATTTCCGCCGGCCTGACGCCCTTTTCCCACGGCGACTACGACCCGGGCCGGCGCTTCTATTTTCTCGATCCGGACGGCATCGAATACGAGGTGGTCAGTTACCGATAGGCCTCGTCGCTGATCTCACGCCCTTCTCCCGCAAGGGGAGAAGGGCGCTCTTACTGAGACTCATAGCTATGTAGCTTGACGGCTATCTATCCATATGGCTAGATAAGGCCATGGATGTTTTTGCAGCCCTGGCCGATCCCACCCGTCGCGAGATCATCGCCATGCTCGCGGCGGGCGAGCGCAATGCCGGTGATATCGCCGGCCGGTTTCCGATCGCCGGGCCCTCGGTGTCGCGGCACCTGCGCGTGCTGCGCGAGAGCGGCGTGGTCAGCTATCGCCAGGACGCCCAGGCGCGGATCTATCGTCTGGAGCCCGATGCGCTGAACCAGGCGCAACAGTGGATGCGCGCCCAGCTCGAGGTGCTGCACGCCCGCTTCGACCGCCTCGGCGCCCATCTCGACCGCATGAAGGAAAGGGGCGACTGACATGGCCGAGGCTGAACTGGCGCGCTTCATCGACCGCTACACGATGGAATATGTCCGCACCTACCCGCACCCGATCGAGCGGGTGTGGCGCGCCATCGTCGATCCGGCGGAGATCTCGGTCTGGTTCTGGACCGCGAAGATCGACGCCCGCCTCGGCGGCGCCTTCGCCTTCGGCGGCGAGGACAGCCCGCTGAAAGGCGTCATCACCATGTTCGAGCCGCCGCGCCTGATCCGCTTCAGCGACCCGCCAGCCGGCGAGGAGGCCTATTTCCAGTTCGCGTTGGCGCCGGTCGACGGCGGCGCTCGGCTCAACTTCATCCAGCACGGCACGCCCGGCTTCGTTCCCGAGAGCTGGCCCGCGCCTGGCCTGCTCAGCGGATGGCACGGGGCGTTGGAGCATCTGGGCGTCTTGCTGGACGGTGGTGTCTGGCGTCCGGCGGACCAGGCGCAAAAGGATGCGCTCAATCAACGCTATCTCGAGCACCGGCTCGCGGCTCTGTCGTAGAAGGAGAGGCCGGCGATGGCCCAGGCCGAACCTCTATGAAGCCCTCGCCGAGCCGAACCGCCGCCGCATCATCGAACTGGTGGGCGATCGCGAACGCACGGCGGGCGACATCGTCGAGGCGCTGGAGATCAGCCAGCCCGGCGTCTCCAAACATCTGCGGGTGCTGCGCGAGGCGGGGCTGGTGAGCGTGCGCAAGGACGCCCAGCGCCGGCTCTATCGGCTGGAGCCGGACAAGCTGGCCGAGCTGGACGCCTGGCTCGCGCCCTATCGGAAATTCTGGTCCGGCAAGCTCGACGCCCTGGTGGACCACCTGATGCAGGAGAGCTGAGCCATGGCCACGACGCCAGACCCCGACGGCTGGATCGCCGGCGAGAAGCCCGGGGACGGCGAAATCCGCGCCGTCGGAGAAGGCCGCTATGAGATCCGCATCGTCCGGCTGATCCCCCGCCCGGTGGAGACGGTCTGGGCCGCCCTCACCATTCCCGAACACCTTGAGGCCTGGCTGGGCGAGCGGGCCGATCTGGATCTGCGCGTCGGCGGGCGCTATCTCGTCTGGTTCCCCGGGCCGGCCAATGACGGCGTCCTGGGGACGATCACCCACTACGATCCGCCCCGCCTCCTCGCCTACAACTGGAACAGCGGCTCCGGCGACGTCAATATCCGCTGGGCGCTGGCGGCCGAGGGCGCTGGCTGCCGTCTGACCTTCTCCAGCCTCTGCGAGCGGGTGAGCGAGCCTGGCATAAACGCGTGGTGGGTCCTGGGCGGCTTCGCCGGCTGGCGCGGTTTCATTGACGATCTCAGCGCCAGCATCACCGGCGAGGCCGCACCGGAGGCCGATACCCTCGAGCATCCGGCCATGGTCACCCGCTACAAGCGGCATTTCGGCGATTACGTGCCGGGCTTCGACAAATCCCCGGCGCTGCGCCACCACGAGGCGGACGGCTATGTGACCCAGAGCGCCGACGGGCTCTACAGCGTCCGCTTCGACCGCTTCATCATGGTCCCGGTGGAGAGGGTCTGGGCAGCGCTGACCGAGCCTGAACGGCTCGCCGACTGGCTCGCCCAGGCCCGGATCGACCTTCGCCTCGGCGGCGACGTCGAGCTGCGCTGGGCGACGCAAGACTATGTCGAGACCGGTTTCATCGTGGCGCTGAAGCCGCCAACGCTGATCGCTTGGGCCATTCCGGGTCCCGACGGCCGCCACTCGGTCGTGCGCTGGGACCTCAAGCAGGAGGATCCAAAGACGATGGGCACGCGCCTGACCCTGACCCACACGATGCTGCCGCCCGAGCATCTGCTGGGCGTCTCGACCGGCTGGCACATCCATCTGCACGATCTGCCCGAAGCCGCGATCCGGCCCGAGCCGCTGCCCTGGACGCCCGAGCGCGAACGCGAGCGCGCCGAGCGGGAGGTGGCAGAGCACTTGCCCCGCTACCGCGCCCGCCTGGCGCGCGACGCGGCGGCCGCGACGCTGGAAACCTAGGCTGCCTCGTCCAGCGAGCGGCTCGCCAGTTCGAAGACGTTCTTGGACAGGCCTGGCGTGTCGACGATGCGCTGCAGTTCGGCGCGCATCAGGGCGCCGAGTTCGGGGCGATAGCGTCGCCAGCCGCCCAGGGGCTCGATCAATCGGGCCGCCGTCATGGGGTTGAAGGCGTCCACCGCCAGGATCTGGTCGGCCAGGAAGCGGTAGCCGGCGCCGGAGGGGTCGTGGAAACGGGCCGGATTGGCGCTGGCGAAGCCGCCGACCAGCGAGCGCAGGCGGTTGGGGTTCTTGGCATCGAAGGCCGGATGGGCGGTGAGGCCAAGCACGCGTCCGATCGCATCCTCCGCGGTACTGCGCGCCTGGACCGAGAACCATTTGTCGATGACCAGGGGCTCGTCCTTCCAGCGCTCGTAGAACTCGGTCAAGGCCGTCTCGAACCCCTCGCCACCCATCAGCATGAGCGCGTTCAGCCCGCCCATGGCGTCGGTCATGTTGGCGGCGGCCCGGAAATGACCCATGGCGCGATCAAGATTGTCCGCATGCGGATCGGCGGCCAGCAGCTCCAGGGCGCCATTGCGCAGGGCGCGGCGGCCGGCGCTGGCCGAATCGGGTGAAAACTCGCCGGCCTCCTGCAGGCCGCCATGCAGCCGGTGCAACAGGTCGCTCAAGTGCACGGCCAGCCGGGCGCGCAGCGCATCGCGGGCCGCATGGATGGCGGCCGGGTCGGCGGGATCCTGCGCCATGGCAAGGTCAGCCTCGCTGGGCAGGGCCAGGGCCAGCGCCTTGAAGGCCGGCTCTGCCGACTGGTCCGCCAGCGCCCGACCCATGGCGGCGGCGAAACGCTCCTCGCCCACCTCGTCCGGGGCACCGGCGGCGCGGGCGAGGATCAGGTCGCGCGCCAGGTCCTGGCCGGCCTCCCAACGGTTGAACAGGTCCGCGTCCGACGCCATCAGCACATAGCGGTCCTTGGGCTCGGAGTCGGTGACCAGCTTCACCGGCGCGGAAAAGCCCCGCATGGCCGACAGAACGGGGCGGCGCGCGACGCCCTCGAGCCGGACCACGGTATGGGCCTGGTCGATCACGATCAGCGCCTGTTCGGCCGACTCGCCGCCGGCGACTCGGAAGCTCTGCGCGCGACCTTCGTCGTCGAGCAGGCCGACGGAGAGCGGGATCGGCAGCGGTCGCTTGTCGGGCTGGCCCGGGGTGGGCGCGACCGCCTGGTCGATGGTCAGCTCCAGGGTCTTGGCGGCCTCGTCGTAAGCCTTGGCGATGGTCACCTCGGGCGTGCCGGCCTGTTCGTACCAGGCGAAGAAGTCGGTGAGGTCCTTGCCCGAAACCTCGGCGAAACACTGGATGAAGGCCTCGACCGTGGTGGCGCAGCCGTCCCAGCGTTCGAAATAGAGGTCCATGCCACGCCGGAAGTCGTCGGCGCCCAGCAGGGTCTTCAGCATACGGATGACCTCTGCGCCCTTCTCATAGATGGTCGCGGTGTAGAAGTTCTCGATCTTCAGGTAGCTCGACGGCCGCACCGGATGGGCCAGCGGCCCGGCGTCCTCGGGAAACTGCCGCGCGCGCAGCATGCGCACGTCCTGGATGCGCTTGACCGCGTGGCCGCGCTGGTCGGCGGAGAAGCTCTGGTCGCGGAAGACGGTCAGGCCTTCCTTCAGGCAGAGCTGGAACCAGTCGCGGCAGGTGATGCGGTCGCCGGTCCAGTTGTGGAAATATTCGTGCGCGATCACGCCTTCGATGCGCTCGTAGTCGTAGTCGGTGGCCGTGGCCTGGTCGGCGAGCAGCAGCGAGGCGTTGAAGATATTCAACCCCTTGTTCTCCATCGCGCCGAAATTGAAATCGCGCACGGCGACGATCATGAAGAGGTCGAGATCGTATTCGCGCCCGAAGGCCTCCTCGTCCCATTTCATCGAGCGCTTCAGCGCGTCCATGGCGTAGGCGGCCCGAGGCGCCATGCCGGGATCGACATAGATGCGCAAGGCCACTGTGCGCCCGCTCATGGTGACCAGGCTGTCGGCCAACTCGTCCAGTTCGCCGGCGACCAGGGCGAACAGGTAGGAGGGTTTGGGGAAGGGGTCGTTCCAGACCGCGAAGTGACGACCGCCGGGCGCCGGGCCGGACTCCATCAGATTGCCGTTGGAAAGCAGCCGAGGATAGAGGGCCGCATCGCCCTCCATGCGCACGGTGAAGCGGGCCAGCACGTCGGGACGGTCAGCGAACCAGGTGATCTTGCGGAAACCCTCGGACTCGCACTGGGTGCAGAACCGCCCGCCGGACATGTAGAGGCCTTCCAGGGCCTTGTTGCCGTCTGGATCGATCTCGACCTCGGTCTCCAGGCTGAAGGTGTCCGGCGCAGCCGGTATGGTCAGGTGTTCGTCGCCGATCTCATAGGCGCCCGCCTCAAGCGCGCGCCCGTCGATGGCGATGCTGACGGGCTTCAGCCGCACCCCGTCCAGCACCAGCGGCTCGGCATGCTCGCCGTTGCGCCGGATCGCCAGCCGCGCCTTCACGCGCGTGGCGGCGGGCTCGAGCACGAAGTCGAGATGGGCCTCGTCAATGAGGAAGGCGGGAGGCTTGTACTCGGAGAGCCGGACCGGCTGGGGCGTATCTGTGCGCATGGCCGGCATTTAGCCTCGCGGGGAGGCGAACGCCAGACGTTCCGACCCCGAACTGTTCGCCGCGATCTGGCGCCACAACGACTGAACTCGCAGCCGCCTACTCCTCCGCCTCGGCGTGGGCGGGCTCCGGCGCTGGGGGGATTTCGGCGATGTGGCGTTCGATCGCGGCGGCTTTCCGGGCCAGGGCCTGGATGGGGGCCGGCGCGTCGTCGGGGGATTCGGCGACCAGGGCGGTGAGGGCGCGGGCCAGGGCCAGCAGCAGGGGCGCGGTGGTGATCAGGCGGGCCTGGGCCTCGATCTTGCGCGGGTCGCGGTCGTATTCGGCGCCCGGCACGCGCCAGCCGCCCCAGTCGGCGGCGTCGGTGACCACAACCGGGAAGCTGCCGGGAAAGGGATGGTGGCTGCAGTCCTCCAGCGCCTGCCACTTGTTGCGGGCGCGGAGCAGTCTCCACGCTGCGCCGTCCGAGGCTTCCTCGGCCTCGATCAGGTCTTCGGCCTTCAGGTCCTGGGAGAGGAAGTCGCGGCCCAGCCCGACATCATAGGTGATGCGCACGGGCTCATCGAAGCCCTTGGCCCAGATCGGCACGATCTTTTCGATCACCGCCCAGGTGCCGACGGTCTCGACCCAGACCTTTTGATTGCGGTGAAATTGGGCCTTGGCCATGGGCGCTCGCGAGGGATGTGGAGAGCCCTGTTTATGGCGCTAAATCCTTGACGCGAGGTCAATCTTTCGGAACGCGCGCAAAGGCGCCTATCGTGCGGCGGACCCGGATAAGAGAGGCCGACGGCGATGAATTTCGACTATTCCGACGACCAGAAATTCCTCAAGAGCCAGGCGCGCAAGTTCCTCGAGGCGGCCTGCACCCCGGCCGTCGTGCGCGGCGTGCTCGACGATCCGGCGCGCAGCTATGACGAGCCGCTCTGGCGGCGGATCGCCGAACAGGGCTGGCTGGGCGCGGCCATTCCCGAACAATATAACGGGCTCGGCCTCGGCCGCATCGAGCTTTGCGCCATCGCCGAAGAGCTTGGCCGGGTTTGCGCACCCGTCCCCTTCGCCTCCACGGTCTATTTTCTGGCCGAAGCGCTGATGCTGGCCGGCTCCGACGAGCAGAAGGCCAGGCTGCTGCCCAAGATCGCCGCCGGCGACCTGATCGGCGCCTTCGCCACCTCGGAAGGGCCCGGCGCCTACAGCGAGGCCGGCCTCCAGGCGCGGGTCGATGGCGGCAAGCTGACCGGGGTCAAGGTTCCGGTCACCGACGGGGATGTCGCCGATACGGCGGTTGTGTTGGCCAAGGAGGCCGGGCGCTCGGGCCTCTATCTGGTTGATCTCGCCGCCGCCGGCGTGACGCGCGAGACGCTGAAGACGCTCGATCCCACCCGCGGCGTCGCCAAGATCAGTTTTTCCGGCGCGCCGGCCGAGCGGCTGGGACCGGCGGGCGAGGGCGCGGCCCTGGCCGAGGCGGTTATGGACCGCGCCGCTGTGCTGCTGGCCTTCGAACAGCTGGGCGGCGCCGACCGCAGCCTGGAGATGGCCAAATCCTATGCCCTGGAGCGCTATGCCTTCGGGCGGCAGATCGGCTCCTACCAGGCGATCAAGCACAAGCTGGCCGACATCTATGTGAAGAACGAGCTGGCCCGCTCCAACGCCTATTACGGCGCCTGGGCGCTGAACGCCGGCGCGGCCGAGCTGCCGCTAGCGGCCTCGGCGGCGCGGGTGGCGGCCTCGGAAGCCTTCTGGTTCGCCGCGAAGGAAAACATCCAGACCCATGGCGGCATGGGCTTCACCTGGGAGGTGGACGCCCACCTCTATTACCGCCGCTCGCGCCAGCTGGCCCTGGTCGCCGGCGCGCCCGCCGTCTGGAAAGAGCGGCTGGTCAGCCAGCTCGAACGCCGCAACGCGGCTTGAAGGAGACCCGGCCATGGACTTCACAGACAGCCCCGAAGAAGCCGCCTACCGCAGCAAGGCCCGCGCCTGGCTTGAGGCCAATGCACCGAAGTTCACGCGCGCGACCCATGCGAGCGAGGAGGAGGGCGAGGTCGATCACAAGGACATGGCCCGCGCCAAGGCCTGGCAGGCGAAGAAGGCTGAGGCCAGCTACGCCCAGATCACCTGGCCGAAAGCTTGGGGCGGCGGCGGCGGCACGCCGATCGAGGCGGTGATCTTCGGCCAGGAAGAAGCGAAGTTCGGTGTCGGCGCCGGCTATTTCCAGATCGGGTTGGGCATGTGCGTGCCGACGGTGATGGCCTTCGCCGACGACGCGACCAAACAGCGGTTCGTCGGCCCGGCCCTGCGCGGCGAAGAGATCTGGTGCCAGCTGTTCTCCGAGCCTGGCGGCGGCTCGGACGTTGCGGCCGCGTCGACGCGGGCGATCCGCGACGGCGACGCCGATTGGGTGATCAACGGCCAGAAGGTCTGGACCTCGGGCGCCCATTACGCCGACTACGGCATCGTCATCGTCCGCACCAATCCCGACGCGCCCAAGCACAAGGGCCTGACGATGTTCTGGATCGACATGAGATCGCCGGGCATCGAGGTGAAGCCGATCCACCAGATGTCGGGCGGGTCGAACTTCAACGAGGTCTATTTCACCGACGTGCGCGTGCCGGACAGCCAGAGGCTGGGCGCCGTCGACGATGGCTGGAAGGTCTCGCTGGTCACCCTGATGAACGAGCGGCTGGCGGTGGGCGGCGGCTCCGGCCTGGACTATTCGACCATTCTGACGCTGGCGCGAACCTTACAGACCCCGACCGGTTCGGCGCTCTCGGACCAGGCCTTCCGGCAGAAGCTGGCCGACTGGTACGTCCAGTCGGAGGGGCTGAAGTTCACTCGCTTCCGCACCATGACGGCGTTGTCGCGCGGCCAGACGCCGGGGCCGGAAAGCTCGATCGGCAAGATCATCGCCGCCGGCCAGCTGCAGGACCTGGCCAACGCCGCCGTCGAGATGGAGGATCAGTTCGGGATCATCGACGATCCGGCCATGGCGCCGCTCGCGGCGGCCTTCCAGGGCGGCTTGTTGTCCGCGCCGGGGCTGCGCATCGCCGGCGGCACCGACGAGATCTTGAAGAACATCATCGCCGAGCGCGTCCTGGGCTTGCCGGGCGACATCCGCGTCGACAAGGACGTGCCTTTCAAGGATATGCCGCGCGGCCGTTGATCCGCCGTCGGCCGACAGCCGATCCAGGTCTGGTCTGTCGACGGGCGTCGGCGACTGCACCGCGCGCGTCGTTGACGGTCCGATTCACCATGCTGAATCGGCTAATCCATCTGTGGTTGTTCCGTTCGTCCCAGCGCTCGCCGATTATCAGGGGGTGGCCGCAGGCGTGAGCCCGCGCCTCGCGCCGCCCTGACCTGGTGCGATTAGCTTGCCGCCCCCAGGCTCCACATGATGGTAATCTAGAGCATATACATCCTGAAGTTATGTTGCGATCGACGATAAACTTCCCTGTGCGGATACATCTGTGGGGCTTCATCATTGCAATATTTCATCAAAATCAGTTAACTTTAAACTATACATCGCCTATACCTTTACAAATACTACGTTTATCAGAGTCGGATTGGAATATATTACAAGTATACACCGAGGTTATGCGGCATTTTTATTAACTCTTGATTCAATTCGACTCAATATGATTTGAGCGTTCGAGTCTGGGGGCGTCGATGAGTGGACAATTTGTCGCGAGCACATTCGGGTTTGTTTGGCGCCGGCATGCCTGCCGCTGGGTAAGGTGCCGGGTCGGCGCCATGGCGGTCGAGTTCGCCATCATAGGTCCCGTCTTTGTCGTCCTGCTGCTCGGCATCATGTCTTACGGCGGCTATTTCTGGCTGGCGCACGCCGTCCAGCAGCTCGCCAACGACTCGGCGCGCGCCGCCGTTGCGGGGCTCGACGTCGCCGAGCGCCAGTCGCTCGCCCAATCGACGATCAACGCAGAGCTGCAGAGCTACGCCTTTTTGACGCCGTCGTCCGCGGTCGTGTCGGTGAACAACCAGACCGACTCCATGACGGTCAGCGTCGCCTACAACGCCTCGCGCACGCCCTTCTTTACGCTGAGCCCGCTCATTCCCATGCCGCCCAGCACCATCACGCGCACGGCGACGATCAAGTTGGCGGGCTACTGATGCGGATCATGTGCAGATTTTGGCGCTCGCGGCGCGGCGGGGTCGCGGTGATGGCCGCCGCGTCGATCGGCGCCTTGCTGGCCTTCGCCGCCCTGGCGGTGGATCTGGGATCGATCTTTCTGCAGACGCGCCAACTGCAGGGGATGGCCGATCTCGCGGCCATCGGCGCGGCGAACGATCTGTCGAACGCCCAGGCCGCCGCGGCCGGCACCGCCAACGCCAACGGCTGGTCCGGCGCGGTGCAGACGGCCGTCGTGGTCGGGGTTTACGCCCCCAACCCAGCCGTGCCCGCCAGCCAGCGCTTCACCGCTGGAGGGACCGCGCCGAACGCGGCTCGGGTGACCCTGACGGCGCCGGCGAACCTCTTCTTCGGAGCCGCTATTCTCGGGCGATCGACGGTCAACATATCGCGCACCGCGACGGCGGCGAGCGCTCAGATGACCGCCTTTTCGATCGGCTCGCGGTTGCTGGCCGTTCAGGGCGGCGTCGCCAACGCGGTGCTTGGCGGCCTGACCGGCAGCCAGGTCTCGCTCAGCGTCATGGACTATAACGCGCTGGCCAGCGCCAATGTCGATCTGCTGCAATATTCGCAGGCCCTGCAAACCAGCCTGAACCTGCAAGGGGCGTCCTTCAACCAGGTGCTGGCGAGCAATGTCTCGACCGGCCAGTCTCTGAGCGTGCTGGCCAATGTGCTGGACACCGAGGGCCAGGACCCGGCCGCCCAGGCCATACGCAAGCTGGCGACGGCGGCCGGAACCTCAACACCGGCCCAGCTTCAGCAACTCGTCGATCTGGGTCCCTACAGCGGCCAGGATCACACCGACGCGGCGACCGGCGCCGGCGTGTCGGTCAATGCGCTCCAGCTCACCAGCGCCATGCTCCAGCTCAGTCAGGGCGGTCATCAGGTGGAGCTGTCTCTCGGCGCCGGCGTGCCCGGCGTCGCCAGCACCGACGCCTGGCTGGCGATCGGCCAGCGACCGAGCAACTCGCCCTGGCTCACGGTCAACGACGACGGGACGGTGACGATCCGCACGGCGCAGACGAGGCTCTATATCGACAGCCAGGTCGCGCCGGGCGGCGGCGTATTGAACGGCGCCGGCGTCTCGCTGATCAATATCCCTCTCTATGTCGAGGCCGCGTCCGCCGAGGCGAAACTCTCCAGCCTGTCCTGTCCCTCGTCGACAACCGCGCCGGCGGTGACTCTTTCGGTGCAACCCAGTGTCGGCGAGCTCGCGCTGGGCCAGGTCAACACCTCGGCCCTCAACAATTTCCAGCAGCCGATGACCA
This sequence comes from Caulobacteraceae bacterium, assembly GCA_965277425.1. Taxonomy (GTDB): domain Bacteria; phylum Pseudomonadota; class Alphaproteobacteria; order Caulobacterales; family Caulobacteraceae; genus Poindextera. The sequence continues at coordinate 10,627 of CBDICR010000005.1, read as the reverse complement.
TCCAGCCGGCGCAGCTGGTCAACCTGCTGCTGCTGCAGGTGAACGGGCAGGCGCAGGTCAATATCGGCGGCGCCGATTGGCAGGATGTGAGCTTCAGTCAAAGCGACATCCAGGCCGTGACGGTCAAGACGGTCTCCACCAACGATATCGCCCAGGCCACCGCCGCGTCGTTGCTGGCCAATACGAACCTTTCGGTTTCGCTGGGCGGCCTGAACCTGGGGCTGGGACTGGGTCCGGTGAAGACCGCCGTACAATCGACCCTGACCACCGTCGCGCCGTCCCTGGATCTGGTGATCAACACCATGAGCAACCTTTTGGGCGTCCGGCTCGGCGAGGCGGATGTGTGGGTGAACGGGCTGCGCTGTCACAACGCGGCGCTGGTGGCCTGATGAGCCTTGAAACCGACCATGAGGGGGACGCCGGGATGAACCGCGCCACGATGCCTGACGACGACCTGAACAGTTTCCAGAACGACTTTCCGCTTCTGGGGTCGCTGTCAGACCCGCCCGATATCCGCAGCCGGCTTCACGTCATCTGCGCGCTCTATGCCCACACCCCGCGGCTTGAGGCGAGGCTGGCCCTGCTCGACAGCCTGGAGTCGCTGGCCTTGCAGGCGGCGCACCTGCTGGCGGTCGAGCTCCTGGAGAGCGGCTGGGCGCCGGATGGATGGAGCATATTCCGGCGCCGAGCCGACATCGAACAACTTGAGGCTCGTCCAGTTTCGCGCGCGACTTGAGCCTCCCCCGCGCGCGAAAACCCCCGGGCCGCGATTCAGCACGCGGCCCGGGGATGTCGTTTATGCTCGGGCGCCGCGATCTTGACGTTCGGCGCCGGGGCGCTCATCAGCGCTCATGGCGCTGACCATCTATGGATCGCCCAAATCGCGCACCCTGCGCGTGCTGTGGGCCGCAGCCGAGCTGGGGCTGGACTACGAGCATACCCCGTTGACCTTCGACGATCCGGAGCTGAAGTCGCCCGACTTCCTGAAGCTGAACCCGGCCGGCGCAGTCCCGACCATCGTCGACGAAGGCTTCGCGCTGTCGGAATCCCTGGCGATCAACCTCTATCTGGCCAAGACCTATGGCGCTGGCCGGCTCTATCCCTCGACGCCCCAGGGCGAGGCGCAGGCCTGGCGCTGGACGTTATGGGCGCAAGGGCATCTGGAGCCCTGGGTGCAAGGGGACGTGGCGCTGGCCAAGCTGCATGCGGCAATCGGTGAAAGGGCGAGGGCGGTAGTCGAGCCGGCGCTCGCCCTGCTCGATCGGACGCTGGACGACCGCGCCTGGCTGGTCGGCGAGACCTTCAGCGTGGCTGACCTGAACGTGGCGTGTGTGCTGTCGCCCTCGCGGACGGCCAAACTCGACCTGTCGCCCTTCGGCTTCGTCCGCGACTGGCTCGCCCGCTGCTACGCCCGCCCCGCGGCGGTGGCGACGCGGACGCGGTTCGCATAGAGTTCGCCAGGCCGCCCCCAACGGAATAAAAGGCGTTCTCAAACGAGAAACGCCGCGGGCTTTCACCCGCGGCGCTCCAACTCAGTTCGAAAGGTGGACTATTTGCGCGTTTCGCTGCGCGCCTTGTCGGCGGCTTCGCCCGTCTTGCGCTGAGCCGTGCCGACCTTCTTCTCGACAAGGCCCTCGGTCTGCTTGCCGATATTGCCGGTCACCTTGCCGAGCGCTTCCTTGGCGGCGCCCTTGATTTCCTTACCGGCGCCGTCGATGCGATTCTTGTCCATGGGGATATCTCCTATTCAAAAACGGCGACTTGCGCCCTTGGGGGTCAAACGCGCGTTCTGACCAAACGTTGCCATCGCCGGCGTGGACTGGAGGCGAGCGCTTCGCTAGAACCCCGCCGTTCCCCCACATCCGTTTTATCCAAGAGCGCGAAACGCCAATGGCGCAGCAATATATTTTCCAGATGCAGGGCCTGACCAAGGCCTTTCCAGGCGGCAAGAAGGTGTTCGAGAACATCTGGCTGTCCTTCTATCCGGACGCCAAGATCGGCGTCGTGGGCGTCAACGGCTCGGGTAAGTCGACCCTCCTGAAGATCATGGCCGGCATCGACAAGGAGTTCTCCGGCGAGGCCAAGGCCGCCGACGGGACCAAGATGGGCTATCTGGAGCAGGAGCCGCATCTGGATCCGGCGCTCGACGTCTGGGGCAACGTCATCGCCTGGTGCGAGGAGAAGAAGCTCTTCGACCAGTACAATGCCGTCGCCGCCAAGCTGGGCGAGGACTATTCCGACGAGCTGATGGAAGAGATGACCACGCTCCAGGAAAAGCTGGACGCGGGCGACCTGTGGGACATCGATTCCAAGGTCGAAATGGCCATGAACGCCCTGCGTTGCCCGCCCGACGATTCCGGTGTGGAGAAGCTGTCCGGCGGCGAGCGGCGGCGCGTGGCCCTGGCCCGGCTGCTGCTCTCCAAGCCCGACATGCTGCTGCTCGACGAGCCCACCAACCACCTGGACGCCGAATCGGTGGCCTGGCTGCAGCATCACCTGGAAAACTTCCCCGGCTGCGTCATCCTGGTCACCCACGACCGCTACTTCCTCGACCAGGTCACCAAGTGGACGCTTGAGCTCGATCGCGGCAAGGGCGTGCCCTATGAGGGCAACTATTCCGGCTGGCTGGAGCAGAAGGAAAAGCGCGTCCGTCAGGAGAATAGCGAGAGCGAGGCGCGCCAGCGCGCCATGGCCCGCGAACTGGAATGGGTCCGCTCGTCGGCCAAGGCGCGTCAGGCCAAGTCCAAGGCGCGTCTGGCCGCCTATGACGAGATGGTCAACCAGCAGGAGCGGGAGAAGCAGAGCTTCGCCACCATCCAGATCCCCCCCGGTCCGCGCCTGGGCAATGTGGTGATCGAGGTGGAGGGTCTGGAAAAGGAATATGGCGAAAAGGTCCTGTTCAAGGGCCTGACTTTCCGGCTGCCGCCTAATGGAATCGTCGGCGTGATCGGCCCCAACGGCGCCGGCAAGTCGACCCTGTTCAAGCTGATCACCGGCCAGGAAAAGCCGGACTCAGGCTCGATCCGTCTCGGCGAGACGGTGAAGCTGGCCTATGTCGATCAGAGCCGCGACGACCTCAATCCCACCGATACGGTCTGGCAGGCCATTTCAGGCGGCCTCGATGTGATGAAGGTGGGCGCCCGCGAACTGATCAGCCGCTCCTACGTCGGCTCCTTCAACTTCAAGGGCGGCGATCAGCAGAAGAAGGTCGGCCTGCTCTCGGGCGGCGAGCGCAACCGCGTTCACCTGGCCAAGACCCTGACCACCGGCGGCAACGTCATCCTGCTCGACGAGCCGACCAACGACCTGGACATCGAAACGCTGCAGAACCTGGAAGACGCGCTGGAGCAGTTCGCCGGTTGCGCGGTGGTGATCAGCCACGACCGCTGGTTCCTGGACCGGCTCGCCACCCACATCCTCGCCTTCGAAGGCGACAGCCACGTGGAATGGTTCGAAGGCAATTTCGAAGCCTACGAGGAAGACAAGAAACGCCGCCTGGGTGCGGATTCGCTGATTCCCAAGCGGATCAAGTTCCAGAAGTTCGGTCGCTAGTCAGGCGGCGGCTCGAAGCCTCGAGCCGCCGCCTTTTTCTTCAGCCTATTGCGCGGGCGTGGCGGGCGCCGCCTGGTCGGTGGTCGGCGGCGCCTGATCGGTCGGCGGGGTCGCGGCTGGCGGTTGGGCGTTGTCCATGCCGCCGGACTGGGTCGCCGGCGGCTGGGCCATCGAGCCGTTGGCCGGCGGGGTCATCCCGGGCGTGGCCGACATGGCGTTGTCCGGCGCCGGGGTCGCCGTCGCGCCATTGGTGGGGTCGTTCGACATCGGCGCGGTCGTCGCCGAGGCGTTGGCGCCGGCATTGCTCGCCGAGGCTGCCGAACCGCCCGACCAGTCGCGCGTGCGACGGGCCTTGGGCGAAGCCTTCATATAGGCGTTGAGGCTGGAATAGGCGATCGGCTGCGACGGCTCGGCATAGGCGCTGGAGCCGTGAGTGCTGGCGGCCTGGGCGGCGACGGCGGTCATGGCGGCGACGGCGGTCATGGCGGCGATGGCGACGCCGGCGACGAGAATCTTGGGGTTCATTTCAATTTCTCCCTGGGGTGGGGGTGGCAAGGGCTGCAATCACTCGAAGCTGAACTTTTGATCTCGGTCTTGGTTCCCCACCTGTGGTCTGGCCAAGCCGGGGCGCCAGGCGGTATTGAAGGGGGCGAGGCCTTTAAAGACGCCATGCCTGACAGCAGACCCGCCATCCTCATCGTGCAGCCGCACCTTGGCGCGCTCGGCCCCTTGTTCGAGGCTGAATTCACCGTCTGGCGGCTGTGGGCGGGGCCGCCGCTGGAGGCGGCCGGCGCCATCCGCGCTCTGCTGGTGGCGGGCGAATTTCCTATCGACAAGGCCTTCGTCGAAAGCTTGCCGCACCTGGGCCTGATCGCCTGTTTCACCGCCGGCTACGACGGCGTCGACCTGGACTGGGCGCGGGCGCGCGGCCTGAAGGTCAGCCACTCGCCGGGCGTCAATCACCAGGATGTCGCCGACCACGCCATGGGGCTGGTCCTGGCGGCCATGCGCGGCATCGCCGAGGGCGACCGGATGGTGCGGGCGGGCGCCTGGACGGCCACGGAAAAGAAGATCACCGGCTCGCTCGCCGGCCTGAAGCTGGGTGTCGTCGGCCTGGGCGCGATCGGGGAGGCGATCGCCCGGCGCGCCGAGGCCTTCGGATTGGCGGTCTCCTGGTGGGGTCCCCGAGACAAGCCGGACGCGAAATGGCCGCGGGCGGCGAGCCTAGTCGACCTGGCCCGAGACGCCGACATCCTGGTGGTGGCCGCCCGCGCCGACGCCGCCAACACCGGCCTGATCTCCCGCGAGATCATCGACGCCGTCGGCCCGCACGGCCTGTTGGTCAACGTCGCGCGCGGCCAGCTTGTCGATGAGGACGCGCTGATTGGCGCCCTGAGGGACGGCCGCCTCGGCATGGCCGCGCTCGACGTGTTCGCGAGCGAGCCGACCGCCGCCGGCCGCTGGGCGGACGTCCCCAACACCGTGCTCACGCCCCATACCGCCGGCGCGACGGCGGCGGCGGTGCCGAAGATGGTCGCCCTGACGCTGGGAAACCTCCGCCGGTTCTTCGCCGGCGAGCCGCTGGTCAATCCGGTCGTCGAGTAGGCCTCGCCGTCGAATCCCGGTTGACTTTAGACATAAAGATATCTTTATATCCCGTGATGAACCAGTCCTCGCGTCAGGTCGTGGAGATGCTGCGCGCCGCCGGCGAGCCGACGCGCTTTCGCATCCTGGCGCTCCTGGCGCGCGAGGAGCTGGCGGTGGCCGAACTGACCCGCGTGCTCGATCAGAGCCAGCCGCGCGTGTCGCGGCACTTAAAGCTGCTCATCGCCGCCGGCCTGGTCGAGCGGTTTCCCGACGGCGCCTGGGTCTTCTATCGACTGGCGACGCACGGGGTCGAACGCGCCTTCATCGACAACACCCTCGGCCTGATCGCCGGCACGGACGCGGGAATCGCCCGCGATGCAGCCTGCCTGGAGGTCGTGCGCGCTGAGCGCTCGAAGGCGGCAGCCGACTATTTCGCCGCCAATGCCGCCCACTGGGACGAACTGCGCTCGCTCTATGTCTCCGAGGCCGATGTCGAGGCCGCGATCCGGGCCGCGGTCGGCCCCGGCCCGTTCCGCAAGCTGATCGATCTGGGCACCGGCGCCGGCCGCATGCTCAGCCTACTCGGCCCCACCGCCCAGTCCGCGCTTGGCCTGGACCTGTCACAGCAGATGCTCAACATCGCCCGCCGCGCCACGATGGATGCGGGCCTCGGACACTGCGAACTGCGTCACGGCGACGTCTTCGCCACCCAGCTGCCCAGCGCCTGCGCCGACCTGGTGGTCGTGCATCAGGTGCTGCACTATCTGGCCGACCCCGCCGCGGCGGTGGCGGAAGCGGTGCGGCTGGTCGCGCCGGGCGGGCGGTTGCTGATCGTCGATTTCGCCCCGCACGGCCTCGAATTCCTTCGCGAGGCGCACCAGCACCGCCGGCTGGGCCTTTCCGATGCGGAAATGGACCGTTGGCTGATCGCCGCCGGCCTTGGACCCGTGGAGCCGATCAGCCTGCCGCCGGCCGGCGCGCAAGGGCTGACCGTCAAGATCTGGACCGCGCCGCGGCAAGCCGCCGAGCAAAGGAGCGCCGCATGAGCCCCTCCGTCGTGCAATTCGAAAGCGCCCTCGGCCCCGTCGCTCGCGCCGGCGTGCGCCAGGCCGGCCACATCGCGCGCGCGCAATCCCTGTCGTTCGAGTTCGGTCCGCCCAGCACGCCGGAGTCCGAGGAAAACCTCTGGGCCTGCATCCGCAAGCTCGAGCCGCTCAGCCCGGACTTCGTTTCGGTCACCTACGGCGCCGGCGGCTCGACCCGCGAGCGCACCCACCGCACGGTGCGCCGCATCCTGGAAGAGACCACCCTCAAGCCCGCCGCACACCTGACCTGCGTCGACGCTCCGCGCGGGGAAGTGGACGAGGTGATCCAGGATTATTGGGACGCGGGCATCCGCCATCTGGTCGCCTTGCGCGGCGATCCGCCCGGTCAGCTCGGCGGGACCTATCAGCCGCGCGCGGACGGCTACGCCAACGCCACCGAACTGACCCGGGCGATCGGCCGCATCGCGCCCTTCGAGATCAGCGTCAGCCTCTATCCGCAGAAACATCCGGAAAGCCCTTCGCTCGACCACGATATCGATGTGCTCAAGGCCAAGATCGACGCCGGTGCGACCCGGGCCATCAGCCAGTTCTTCTTCGACATCGACGCCTTCCTCAGGTTCGCCGATCAGGTGCGCAAGGCGGGCGTGACCATCCCGATCCTGCCCGGGATCATGCCGGTATCGAACTTCAAGGGCTTGAAGAAGATGGCCCAGCCCTGCGGCATTCCGCTGCCGGACTGGCTGGCTGCGCTGTTCAAGGACCTCGACCGCGATCCCGGCACGCGCCAACTGATCGCCAGCGCGCTGGCCGCCGAGATGTGCGTGCGGCTGACCGAGGAAGGTTTCGGCGACCTGCACTTCTACACCCTGAACCGGGCGGCTCACGCCGAACTGGTCTATGCGATCTGCCGCGTGCTGGGCTCGCGGGGAAAGGCGGCGAAATGAACCGATCTGAACGCATCGCCGCCCTGAAGGCGGTCTCGAAACAGCGCATCCTGGTGCTCGACGGCTCCTGGGGCGTGCTGCTGCAGAAGAAGGGCCTGGCGGAAGCGGATTTCCGCGGCGAGCGGTTCAAGGATCACGCCCTGCCGCTGAAGGGCGACTACGATCCGCTCTGCCTGACCCGGCCCGACCTGATCACCGAGATCCACGACGCCTATTTCACCGCCGGCGCCGACATCGCCGAGACCAATACCTTCAACGCCACCGCGATCAGCCAGGCCGATTTCGGCCTGGAGGCCGCCGTGCGCGACATGAATCTCGCCTCGGCGCGGCTGGCGCGGGAAAGCGCCGATCGCTGGAGCGCCAAGACGCCCGACAAGCCCCGCTTCGTCGCCGGCGCGATCGGGCCGTTGAACCGCACGCTGTCGATGTCGTCCAAGGTCGAGGACCCGGGCGCGCGCGGCGTGACCTATGACGAGGTCTATGGCGCCTATCGCGAACAGGTCCTGGCCCTGCACGAGGGCGGGGTCGACCTCTTCCTGGTCGAGACCATCTTCGACACCCTGAACGCCAAGGCCGCGATCAAGGCCATACTGGACCTGGAGGATGACGGCCTAGAGCCGCTGCCGATCTGGATCTCCGGCACCATCACCGACCGCTCCGGCCGCACGCTGTCAGGCCAGACGGTCGAGGCCTTCTGGAACTCGATCCGCCATGCGCGGCCGTTCGCGGTGGGACTGAACTGCGCCCTGGGCGCCGAGCTGATGCGGCCGCACATCGCCGAGCTGTCGCGGATCGCCGACACCCTGGTCGCGGCCTATCCCAATGCCGGCCTGCCCAACGCCTTCGGCGAGTATGACGAGACGCCGGGCGAGACCGCCGCCATGCTGACCGAGTGGGCTGAAAGCGGCATCGTCAACATCCTCGGCGGCTGTTGCGGCACCACGCCGGAGCATATCCGGCTGATCGCCGAGGCCACGGCCGGCAAGCCGCCGCGCGCGGTTCCGGAGCGGCCGAAGTCGCTCCGCCTGGCCGGTCTGGAGCCGTTCGAGCTCGCATGACGCGTCCCCTGTTCGTAAACATCGGTGAGCGGACCAATATTACCGGTTCGGCCCGTTTCAAGCGCCTGATCGTCGAGGGCGACTATACCGCGGCGCTGGTCGTCGCGCGCCAGCAGGTCGAGGCCGGCGCCCAGGTGCTCGACATCAACATGGACGAGGGCCTGCTCGATTCGAAGCAGGCCATGATCACCTTCCTGAACCTGATTGCCTCGGAGCCGGACATCGCCCGCGTGCCGATCATGGTCGATTCCTCCAAATGGGAGGTGATCGAGGCCGGGCTGAAATGCGTCCAGGGCAAGGCGATCGTCAATTCGATCAGTATGAAGGAGGGCGAGACCAAGTTCCTCGAACAGGCCCGCAAGTGCCAGCGCTATGGGACGGCGGTCGTGGTCATGGCCTTCGACGAGCAGGGCCAGGCCGACACCGCCGCGCGCAAGGTCTCCATCTGTACGCGCGCCTATCATCTGTTGACGGAAGAGATCGGCTTCCCGGCCGAGGACATCATCTTCGACCCCAATATCTTCGCTGTCGCCACCGGCATGGAGGAGCACGACAACTACGCCGTCGACTTCATCGAAGCGACCAAGATCATCAAACAGACTCTGCCGGGCGCGCGGGTGTCCGGCGGCGTCTCCAACGTCTCATTCAGCTTCCGCGGCAACGAGCCGGTGCGCCGGGCGATCCACTCGGTCTTCCTCTATCACGCTGTCGCCGCCGGCATGGACATGGGCATCGTCAACGCCGGCGAGCTGCCGCTCTATGACGACATCCAGCCGGAGCTGCGCGAGGCGGTCGAGGACGTCATCCTCAACCGCAAGCCCAAGCACAATCAGAGCCCGACCGAGCGGCTGGTCGAGATGGCGCCGGGCTACAGCAAGGCGGACAAGCGCCCCGAGGCCGTGACCCTGGCCTGGCGTAACGAGCCCGTGGCCGAACGGCTCAAGCACGCCCTGGTCCACGGCATCACCGAGTTTATCGACGCCGACACCGAGGCGGCGCGGCTCACGGTCGTGCGTCCGCTGCACGTCATCGAAGGCCCGCTGATGGACGGCATGAACGTGGTCGGCGACCTGTTCGGCTCAGGCAAGATGTTCCTGCCGCAGGTGGTCAAGTCGGCGCGGGTGATGAAGCAGGCCGTCGCTTGGCTGCTGCCCTTCATGGAGGCGGAAAAGGGCGGCGCGCCGCGCGAGGCCGCCGGCAAGATCCTCATGGCCACGGTCAAGGGCGACGTCCACGACATCGGCAAGAACATCGTCGGCGTGGTTCTTCAGTGTAACAACTATGACGTCATCGACCTGGGCGTCATGGTCCCCGCCGACCGCATCCTGGACGAGGCCTTGGCGCAAAAGGTCGACATCATCGGCCTGTCCGGCCTGATCACGCCCTCGCTCGACGAGATGGTGTTCGTGGCCGGTGAGATGCAGCGGCGCGGGCTGTCCATCCCGCTCCTGATCGGCGGCGCCACCACCAGCCGCACCCATACCGCCGTGCGCATCGAACCGGCCTATCGCGCCGGCTCGACGACCTACGTCACCGACGCCAGCCGCGCCGTCGGCGTCGTCTCCGGCCTGCTGTCGCCCGGCGAGAAGGACCGCATCCAGGCTGAGACGCGCAACGAATATGTCCGTATCCGCGAACAGTTCGCCCGCGGCCAGAACGCCAAAACCCGCACGCCGCTGGCCACCGCGCGGGCCGGCAGGTTCGAGATCGACTGGAACGCCTATCGGGCGCCGAAGCCGAGCTTCTTCGGCCATCGCGCCTTCGGCCCCTACGATCTAGGCGATCTGGCCCGCCACATCGACTGGACGCCCTTCTTCGCCAGCTGGGAGCTGGTCGGGCATTTCCCGGCCATCCTGGAGGACGACGTGGTCGGCGAGGCGGCGCGCGACCTCTATGCCGACGCCCAGATCATGCTGAAAAAGATCATCGACGAACGCTGGTACGAGGCGCGCGGGGTGGTCGGCTTCTGGCCAGCCAATGCGGACGGCGACGATATCGTTCTTTATACGGATGAATCTCGGACAACCGAACTTGATCGCCTCTATACCTTGCGCCAGCAGATGGCCAAATCCGAGGGCAGGTCCAATCTGGCGCTGGCCGATTTCATCGCGCCCATCGGGGCGGGGGCCGACTATATCGGCGGCTTCGCGGTCACCGCCGGGCACGGCGAACTCGAGGCCGCCAAGCGGTTCAAGGACGCGGGCGACGACTATTCCGCTATCCTGGCCACCGCTCTGGCCGACCGCCTGGCCGAGGCCTTCGCCGAGGCGTTACACCGCAAGGTCCGCACCGAACTCTGGGGCTTCGCGCCGGACGAGCCGTTCGATCTCGACGCCTTGATCGCCGAGCGCTACCGCGGCATTCGCCCGGCGCCGGGCTATCCATCTCAGCCGGACCACACGGAAAAGGGCACGCTCTTCCGCCTGCTCGATGCGCCAAC
>CBDICR010000004.1:0-308973 GCA_965277425.1 Caulobacteraceae bacterium | reverse complement strand
CATCCGGGGCAACGCCAACCGGGATGACCGTCGCGCCGAGTTCCCACAACACGGTGGGTGCAACCTTGTAGGCGGCACCATTGGCGCAATCGATGACGATGCGCAGCCCGTCCAGCCGCAGCCCCCTTGGGAAGCTCGCCTTCGCCGCCTCGATATAGCGACCCGCCGCATCCTCCAGCCGAGCCGCGCGGCCCAGGTCGGCTGAGTCCGCCAGCCGGCCGGCAAAGCCGCTGTCCATCAACGTCTCAATTTCCAGTTCGTTCGCGTCGGACAGCTTGGTGCCGTCCGGCCCGAACAGCTTAATCCCATTATCCTCATAGGGATTGTGCGAGGCCGATATCATGACGCCCAGGTCGGCGCGCAGGGAGCGGGTCAGCATGGCGACGGCGGGCGTCGGCAAAGGGCCAAGCAGCGTCACGTCCATGCCGGCACCGATGAAGCCGGCAGTCAAGGCTGGTTCGATCATATAGCCGGACAGCCTGGTATCCTTGCCGATCACGACACGATGGCGATGCGCGCCGCGGGTGAACATCAGGCCCGCCGCCTGACCCAGCCGCAAGGCGATCCCGGCGGTCATCGGATCCGAGTTAGCCTTGCCCCGAATGCCGTCGGTGCCGAACAGCCGTCTTGCCTTGCTCATAACGCTCCCACCGGCCGAACGCATCAACGCGTCCGGCGCGTCTAATTGAATGTCCCGGTTCAAGGAAGCACAAGTATAGTTCATCCCGACAATGAATGCCAAACACGAACGGCTTGGGCCGTCTCCCGCACGTCGTGCACGCGCAGGATTGAAGCGCCGCGTGCCAGCGCGAACAGGCCGGCGGCCAGCGAACCCCCCAGACGATGGTCCGGCCGGCTTTCGTGCGACAGTCTGCCAATGAAGATCTTGCGGGATACGCCGACCACTACCGGGTAACCTAGATTGGCCAGGACGGGCAGGCCACGCAGCAGGGCGGGCGATTGGTCGCCCAGCTTGGCGAAGCCGATCCCTGGGTCGATGGCGATCTGTTCGGCCCGGATACCCGCCTGCCGCGCCGCGGCGACACGCTCCAGTAGTTCGTCCCGCACCTCGGCGACCACGTCGCCATAGTGCGCCAGCGCATTCATGCTCGCCGGCGTGCCGCGCATGTGCATCAGCACCACCGGGCAGCCATGCTCCGCCACAACGGCGGCAGCCTGCTTGTCGTAAGTCAGGCCGGACACGTCGTTGACGATGGCGGCACCGGCCGCGAGCGCCGCCGCCATGGTCGCGGCATTGCGGGTGTCCACCGAGACCCGCACCGATGCCGCCGCCAGCGCGCGGATCACCGGGATGATCCGGTCCTGTTCCTGATCGGGCGCGATCGCCGATGCTCCTGGCCTGGCGCTCTCGCCACCCACGTCGACGATGTCCGCGCCATCCGCCGCCATGGCCAGGCCGGCGGCGATCGCCGTGTCCGGATTCATGCGGCGACCGCCATCGCTGAAGCTGTCAGGCGTCACATTCAGCACGCCCATGACACGCGGCTGATCCAGTGCGAGTTCCGCCCAATGGGTTCCGGGTGACAACATCATTACAGCCAGCCGGCACCGATATTCGCCAGTACGACCGTCGCGGGCCGCCTGGCGGACACCATCATCCGCTCGATGAGGCCAGGACGCTGCGCCTGGGTTGGCTGGCGAGACGGTGTCGCCGCAAGCACCGGCACCGGGCTACCGGTCAACACGTCCATCGCCTGGCGCACCGTGACCGCGCCCGGTGCAGCAGCACACGCTGATTTTCCGACAAGATTTTAAGCAACTTGCACGCTTCTTCGGCAGTCTGTCCTTCCATGTCGCCGAGCACCAGTACGGCCCGTCGAGCGTGCGGCAGCCGCTCGATGATCTCGTGCACGTGGTCCCAGAGCTGACGGCCAGCGACAATCCGTTCGGCGCTGATGCTGTCCCACACGCAAGGTTCCGCCTCCAATGGCCGTCCGGCTTGAACGCCGAAAGCGCTATGCCCCTCTCCCGCACGTCTTCCCCGCTTCGCCGCTGTAACGCTCGGCAGGCAGGCCAACAAGACGCCGCTTATGCCTCGCGCGGCGGCGGGCGCATTGCGGACAATCGAGAAGATCCAGGTGACGACGCTGGATCGGTTCTTGAAGCGGCCGATGCCGCCGAACACGGCCAGCCAGGCATCCTGCACCGCTTCCTCGGCCTGCGTCTGGCTCCCGATCAAGGACAGCGCGGCGCTGATCCGTCGCTGCGTCACCGATCCATCCAAATGACGGCAGTGAGCGAGGGTATGGCGATGCCTGGTTGTCGCGACATGACGGAGCTGGTAACCGACTGGCTTGAGGGAAGCTGCCATTTCGCCGGCGTCTGAAGGCGCGATTGCATCTTTCTCTGTGCCAGGCCTGCAGCCGATATCTTGATCAGATGTGGCGGCTCTGACGTTGCTTCAGGAAGCGCCGGCCCCGGTGCTTTCCAGACAGCAGGAAGATTAGCTGATACAACTGGTTGATCCATCCTTGTCGCCTCATTGACGCCGAGTGGATGATTGCCGAGGCACGTGCCTTGCGACATGGCAACGGCTGCCCATAGATGGATCATACGAAGATTTTCATCGCACCGGATCACGGCTGGTGTAGCGTTCAGACATGGTTGGCAGGCTCGGAGTCGCGTTGCGCGAAATTAACCTTTTTTTAACCATATATGTGTATTCAACTGCGATGGACCTAGTCGCAGCGGGCCATGACTTTCGGCTTGAGGAGTGGCCTCAATGCATCTGAAAGCTTTTGAGCCAACCAAGACCAGAGCGCCAGCAAGGCCACTTTCGACTTTACCCAATCAGACTGAACGGTTTGCTTCGAGCAAGACTGTCGCTAGTAATTTTGTTGGTCAGCCGGCGATTTTTCTTGAAATGCAGATGCCAGCCTTTCACACTCCCGTGATTGGAAGCGCAGGTTGCCTTGATCGCCACCTGCCTGCCGCACTTCCATGGGCTGATCCTTCGGTGCTGGTTGGTGAACCCCGAGGCGACCGACCAGGCGAGCCCGAGACGGCGAAGCGGTTCACGGCGGCTTATCCGAATTGGTTCCGGCGCCGAGCCGGCAAAGAACAGCGACACAAGTGACTTGATTACGTAAATGCGATGGAAGTGGAGTTTGATCCGCTGATGCCCAGATGAACGCACCTGCGAAAAACATTCCCGCGACACCCCCGCAATTCGCCTCGGTTGCACCCATCTTGCATTGTGAAATGCTGGTGACGGTAAGTGGCCGTGGCACCACCCTTAACGATGGAGCTGCCGATGCAGCCGGTCGATGATATTTTTTCCGCTTACACGCGCGGTTTTGTGGCTTTCCGCGAAGCAGAGATGTCACTCGCGGAGTACCTGGAGACTTGCCGCGAGGATCCGTTGATCTACGCAACCGCGCAGGAACGGTTGCTGGCGGCGATCGGCGATGCCGAAATGGTCGACACGTCAAAAGACGCGCGCCTGGGCCGCATCTTCATGAACCGGACCATCCGGGTCTATCCGGCATTCAGTGAATTCTATGGTATGGAAGAGACGATCGAGCGCATCGTCGGCTTCTTGCGCCATGCGGCACAAGGTCTGGAAGAGCGCAAGCAGATCATGTACCTGCTTGGTCCGGTCGGCGGCGGAAAATCGTCCCTGGCCGAACGGCTGAAGGCGTTGATGGAGAACGCGCCCATCTACGTGCTGAAGGCCGGTGACGACCTCAGCCCGGTGTTCGAAAATCCGCTTGGTCTGTTTGATCCCGAGCGCATGGGCGTGCTGCTGGAAGACCGCTACGGTATCCCGCGGCGGCGGCTGACCGGGCTGATGAGCCCCTGGTGCATCAAGCGCCTGGATGAATTCGGCGGCGACATCTCCAAGTTCCGGGTGCAGAAGATCACCCCGTCCCGCCTGCGTCAGATCGGCATCGCCAAGACTGAACCGGGTGATGAGAACAATCAGGACATCTCTTCGCTCGTCGGCAAGGTCGACATCCGCAAGCTGGAGTTGCATTCCCAGAACGATCCCGATGCCTACAGCTACTCGGGCGGCCTGAACCGGGCCAACCAGGGCATGCTCGAGTTCGTCGAGATGTTCAAGGCGCCGATCAAGATGCTGCACCCGCTGCTGACGGCGACCCAGGAAGGCAACTACATCGGCACGGAGAACATTGGCGCCATCCCGTTCCAGGGGATCATCATGGCGCACTCCAACGAGTCGGAGTGGCAGAGTTTCAAGAACAACAAGAACAACGAAGCCTTTATCGATCGCATCTACGTCATCAAGGTGCCGTACTGCCTGCGCGTCGCGGAGGAGCAGAAGATCTACGACAAGCTGGTGTCGCGGTCGGAGCTGGGAGCGGCGCCGTGTGCCCCGGCGACATTGGAAATGCTGGCCCGTTTTTCGGTCCTCAGCCGGCTCAAGCGGCACGAGAACTCCACGCTGTTCGCCAAGATGCGGGTCTACGACGGCGAAAGCCTGAAGGAAACCGACCCGCGCGCGCGCAGCCTGCAGGAATACAAGGATACAGCCGGCGTCGAGGAAGGCATGGACGGCGCCTCTACCCGCTTCGCCTTCAAGGTTCTGGCCGCTACCTTCAACCACGACACGACCGAGATCGCGGCCGATCCGGTGCATCTGATGTATGTGCTGGAACAGTCGATCCGGCGGGAGCAGATGCCGCAGGAAGCCGAGAAGCGCTATCTGGAGTTCATCAAGGGCGAGCTTGCACCCCGCTACGCCGAGTTCATCGGCAATGAAATTCAGAAGGCATATCTCGAGTCCTATCACGACTACGGCCAGAACCTGTTCGATCGCTACGTCTCCTATGCCGACGCGTGGATCGAGGATATTGACTTCAAGGACGCCGACACAGGACAGTTGCTGAATCGCGAACTTCTTAACCAGGAGCTGACCAAGGTCGAAAAGCCCGCCGGCATCGCCAATCCCAAGGACTTCCGGAACGAGGTGGTGAAGTTCTGCCTGCGGGCGAGAGCGAACAACAACGGCAAGAATCCGTCCTGGACAAGCTATGAGAAGATCCGCGACGTGATCGAGCGGCGCATGTTCAGCCAAGTCGAGGAGTTGCTCCCGGTGATCAGCTTCGGTTCGAAAAAGGACAGTGACACCGAAAAGAAACACACGGACTTTGTTGAACGGATGACAGCCCGCGGTTACACGGAACGGCAGGTGCGTCGCCTCGTGGAGTGGTATATGCGGGTCAAGCAGGCTGGCTGATGCGCTCAGCCCAACCAACCAAGGTCGTACAGGCACCCAATGCATATCGTTGACCGTCGCCTGAACCCGAGCGGGAAAAATCTCGCCAACCGTCAGCGTTTCATGCGACGGGCCAAATCGCAGATCCGCAAGGCTGTGCACGAGAGTTCGGGCAGTCGCAGCATCAAGGATGCCGACGAAGGGGGAGAGGTTGTCCTGCCGGCGCAAGGCGTGCACGAACCGTCCTTCCGCCGCGGCTCCTCCGGCGGCATCCGCGACCACCTGCTGCCGGGAAACAAGGAATACATCGCCGGCGATACCATTCAGCGGCCGCCGAATGGCGGCGGCGGTGGCGGCTCCGAAGGCAGCCCGGATGGCGAGGGTGAGGACGATTTTCGCTTTGCGCTGTCGCGCGAGGAGTTTGTCGATCTGTTTCTCGAGGATCTGGAGCTTCCCGATCTTGCCAAGCGTCGCGTGGTGAACGCCGAGGCCGTCGTGTTCCACCGGGCCGGCTATTCCGTGACCGGCTCGCCGGCCAATCTTGCGCTGAACCGAACCGTGCGGAACAGTCTGTCGCGACGCATCGCGCTGCGCCGGCCGAAGCCGGAGGAACTGCAGGCGCTGCGTGACGAGATCGAGGCGCTCGATGAAGGCCAGGACGAGCCCCGGCGCCTGGCACTTGAGGAGGAACTGCAACGCAAGCAGCGTCGGACCGGCCTGATCCCTTTCATCGATCCGCTGGATGTCCGCTACAAGCGGTTCGACCCGATGCCCAAGCCGGTTGCGCAGGCCGTGATGTTCTGCCTGATGGACGTGTCCGGCTCGATGACCGAACACATGAAGGATCTGGCCAAGCGCTTCTACGTGCTGCTGTATATCTTTCTGAAGCGCCGCTACAAGAACGTCGAGGTGGTGTTTATCCGCCACACCCATCAGGCATCGGAAGTCGATGAGGAAACCTTCTTCAACAGCCCGGAAACCGGCGGCACCGTGGTGTCAACGGCGTTGGAGGAAATGCAGAAGGTCATCGACGAACGCTACAGCCCGGACAACTGGAATATCTACGCGGCTCAGGCATCGGATGGCGATAACACCGCCAGCGACAACGACAAGACGGCGGCCCTGCTGACCCGGACGATCCTGCCGGCGTGCCAGTACTATGCCTACCTGGAAGTGGGCCGCGACTCGGAGCATTTTCCGCCTGGCTTCATCCGGCGCGACAGTGATCTGTGGCAGACCTACTCCTCGATCATTCGCAACGGCGCGCCAATGGCCATGCGCAAGGTTGGGCACCGGCGAGACATCTATCCGGTATTCCGGGAGTTGTTCGCCAAAAAGCACGGGGCGGAGGCCGCGGCCGAATGAGCACGACACTTGATACAAAGCCTGGACTGCGGGCGGAGCGTCCGCTGTTTGAAAGCGCCGACTGGGGCTTTGAAATCATTCAGCGCTGCCACGACGAAATTGCCAAGATCGCCCGCGAGGAAATGGGGCTGGATGTCTATCCGAACCAGATCGAGGTGATCGGCACCGAGCAGATGCTGGATGCATACTCGTCGATCGGCATGCCGCTGTTCTACAAGCACTGGTCGTTTGGCAAGCATTTTGCCCGGAACCAGGCGCTTTATCAGGCCGGTATGCAAGGGCTGGCTTACGAGATCGTTATCAATTCCAACCCGTGCATCAGCTACATCATGGAGGAAAATACCGCCACGATGCAGACGCTGGTGATCGCGCACGCGGCGTTCGGGCACAACCATTTTTTCAAGAACAACTACCTGTTCCAGCAGTGGACCGATGCCAATGGCATCCTGGATTACCTGGAATTTGCCCGCGATTACATCATGTCCTGCGAGCAACGCTACGGCGAAGTGGCCGTCGAGCGCTTGCTGGATGCCGCGCACGCCCTGATGAGCCACGGCGTCCATAAATATCCTCGCCCGCGCACCACCGATCTCCGCTCGGAAGAAAAGCGGGAGCGCGAACGGCGGGAGCATGACGAGAAGGTCTTCAACGACCTGTGGCGCACGGTTCCCGGCAAGGAAATCCGATGGAAAGACGGTGTTGATGAGCTTGATCGGCGCCTTGATCTCGCTGGCGATGTCCGAGGGATCGACCCCCCAGCGATCATAGTCTGAGGAAATATAACCTAGGCCGGTGCCATCGTTGCAGCCGATGTCCAGAGCGCGACGCTGAGCCGGTTTGACGATCGACTGAACCGTGCCCATGAGTTCGGCCAAGTGATCCCGCATGGTCTGGTTCGTGCCGGAACGGTACCAATAGTTGGCGTAGAGGATGTCCGCCGGAATCGAGTGGGCGAGCTGAAGCAGGCCGCAGGCGTTCTCGTCTTTCGAGACGTCACACCGCACCAACCGCGTGGGGATTTTTCGCAAGGGCGGCGCAGGATGGGACGGCTTCACGAACGAACCTTGCAGGTACTGTGGGTCCAGATCGATCACGGGCGATAAGGACGCACAACCGCAGACGCGGCATCGCTGCTTGTGGAGAATGTGCATGCGTTAGACGTTTTCCGCGTTTTGAAAGGGGCATCCCGAGAGGAAAGGCTGGCCGACCCGGCCTGCAGCGTATCAGTCGGTTAGAAGTGGGTCATGTTTCGATCGCGTCCGATCTGCAACCCCCTATTCGGTATTCCGCCGCTGCTCCCGCGCCACCGCGATCAGGTCCTGCGCCACCATTTCAGAGCACAGGTCGCGCCACTTGGTCTCGTGGCTCCAGCCCAGCCTGGCCTTCGCCTTGGACGCGTCGCCGATGAGCAGGTCGACCTCGGTGGGGCGAAAGTAGCGCGGATCGACCTCGACCAGCACCTGGCCGGTCGCCGCATCCAGGCCGCGCTCCTCAAGCCCCGATCCTCGCCAGTCCAGTTCGACGCCGGTCTGGGCGAAGGCGTGGGTGACGAAATCGCGCACCACCGTGGTCTCGCCGGTGGCCAGCACATAGTCGTCCGGCTGGTCCTGCTGCACCATCAGCCACATGCCGCGGACATATTCGCGCGCATGGCCCCAGTCCCGCTTGGCGTCCAGGTTGCCGAGATAGAGCTTGGACTGGAAGCCGTGATGGATGGCCGCCACCGCCCGGGTGATCTTGCGGGTGACGAAGGTCTCGCCGCGCAGCGGGCTTTCGTGGTTGAACAGGATGCCGTTGGAGGCGTGCAGGCCATAGGCCTCGCGATAATTGACCACGATCCAGTAGGCGTAGAGCTTGGCCGCGGCATAGGGGCTGCGCGGATAGAAGGGGGTGGTCTCGCTCTGCGGCGTCTCCTGCACCTTGCCGTACAGCTCCGAGGTGGAGGCCTGATAGAAGCGGGTCTTGTGCTCCAGCCCCAGGATGCGGATCGCCTCGAGCAGCCGCAGCGTGCCGAGGGCGTCCGAATTGGCGGTGTATTCGGGCGTCTCGAAGCTGACCTGCACATGGCTCTGCGCCGCCAGGTTATAGATTTCGTCGGGCTGGACCTGCTGCACGATCCTGATCAGGTTCGTCGAGTCGGTCATGTCGCCATAATGCAGGACAAACCGCTGGTTGTGTTCGTGGGGGTCCTGGTAGAGGTGCTCGATGCGCTCGGTGTTAAACGAGGACGACCGGCGCTTTATCCCGTGGACGACATAGCCCTTTTCCAGCAGCAGGGCCGAAAGATAGGCGCCGTCCTGGCCGGTCACTCCGGTGACCAGAGCCACCTTTCCGCGTTCAGTCTTGTTCATGGCGTGAGGCTATAAGGCTTGGCGGAGCCGCTGCAAGGCTCTTCCAGCGATGCGGTCGTGCCGGGCCGGCATCGAAGGCAAGGCGCTACCTACGGGATTCGACGGCCGCATCGACACCGTGACAGCCGGGGCTTGGGTGATCGGGACGATAGGATCAGTCCTTTTGGACATCGCTTGGTGGGACTGGCCGGCTGAGGATGTCATCAACAGCCGCGAGTACTTTCACCAGCCGGTCGAGGCGTTCGCGGAACGGTTCGGGTGATCTATGCCCAACCTTTCTCACGCAGGCCGCGACCATCTTCGCCCTCTACTCCAGTACTGCATATGAAATCTGTGGCGTAAATGGAAACCGTCTGATGCGCAGATTCCTGATTCCCACCGCGTCCAGAACGGCCAGGGTCTCACCGGGCCACTGCTCTTGGTTCAGTTCGTCAAAAGCGATGACCGCACCTTTCGGCATGCGCGGCAAGAAGGTTTCCAGAGCGATCTTTGTCGGCTCATAAAGGTCGAAGTCAAGATAGAGCAACGCAACCACCAGATGACCAGCGTCTCTTACATATGCGGGTATTGTCTCGGCGGCGTCGCCTTTAATCAGTTCGACCTTATCTATGTGCCCGATCGGCCGATTGAGGTCGAATAGAGAGATCGTTTCACGAATGTCAGCCTCGGCGCCATCAACCTGCAAGCCTCCAACCTTGGCGTAGTGGCTGGCGTCCGCTGATACTGGCGCATCGCGTTCCGACAGGCTTGGGAATCCGTCGAAGGTGTCGAAACCCAAAACTCGCCGAATGTGATTATAGGGCTCGTAGATTGCGGAGAGTTGGGCCCACGTCATCAGGCCGCCACCCATATAGACGCCACATTCTATGATATGACCGTGAACTTCCAGTATATTCTTAAATATCTCGCTTTTTGCCAAGAACAGAGATAGATTTTGTCGCGGAACATACTTAGAAAAGTTCTTTAATTTATCGACTTCATCGCCCAGGCTTGCGCCATGGAAAGCGCGCAGACGCGTGTAGAACTCGAGGTCCTTTTCCGTCTGAGCATGCGGTCGAAGCATTGAGAAACGACTATCCGGACCAGTCATATCAACTCCTCATCAACGAGAGCCGCTTTGCACACGCAAAATGAACGGCCGGCAACCCCGACCGCGATGATCCAGGCTGATAGGCCACCGAATATATCAGCCAAGCTGGGACGTCCCGCATAACCAGCGCCTGTGCTTAGATTCATCGTTCGCGGGCGATACGGGCTGGACAGCGCCGCCAATGTCGACCAAGGCTGCGCGCCCCTCGACCCGCCGGCGAAGACCTTTTTCGACGATCCACCAGGATGCCCATGACCCAGAATGCCGGGGCCGGCGCCCCTCCGTCGCGCATCGCCATCGCGGGCATTGCCGGGGCGTCGCTGGGAACTGAAATCGCCAAGTCACTGCGTCTCGCCGGTGGCTACGAAATTGTCGGCTGCGACATTTCCGGCTTGGCGTTCGGCCATTACGACGCCAACTTCGATGAAACCGTCCTTGTTCGGCGCGAAACCTACATCCCCGATCTACTGGAGATCTGCACCGCCCGGAAGATCGACTGCCTGATCGCGGGGGGAGACGAGCCGGCCGTCTTGATTGGCCAGCACGAACATCGATTTGCCGACATCGGGGTTCAGCTCGCCCAAAACGACGCGCGCCTTGTCGCCACGGTCTCTCACAAGGGCCGGTGTTTCGAAGCGCTGGCCGAGCTCGGATTCGCGATTCCGCAGACTCGCGCAATCGACAGCGACGACGACCTCGACGATTTTCCCATACCCTGCGTCATCAAGCCAGCCACCGCAAGCGGAGGGAGCGCGGGCGTCTTCTTCGCCCGTGATGGCGCTGAAGCGCGTCTCTACGCCGCCTACCTGCGCAACAATGGCAAGGCGGTGATCGCCCAGTCCTATCTACCCGAGACTTACGGTGAATTCACGGTCGGGGTCCTGTCGCTGCGCGATGGACGCTGCGCCGGAGCCATCGCCTTGCAGCGATCGTTTCAAAGCAAACTCTCGGTCTCGGCCAAGGGCGACGGCTTCTTGATTTCGAGCGGCTACAGCCAGGGCCGCATCGACGCCTTCCCCGACCTGTGCGCGCAAGCCGTCGCCATGGCGACGGCGCTCGGCAGCACAGGGCCGTTGAATATCCAAGGACGATTATTGGAAACCGGGAGGTTCGTGCCGTTCGAGATTAACCCGCGTTTTTCCGCCAGCACCTATCTGCGCGCGCTCGCCGGCTTCAATGAGGTGGATACCTACGTCAAAAACCTGTTCGGATTTGAACCCTCCGCATCGTTGGAGGTCCGGCCCGGTTGGTACCTGCGCACATTGGCCGAGGTCGTCGTCCCGCTTGAGGCCGTCGTCCGATGATCCGCTGGATCATCGAAGGTCAGCTCGGGAGCGCGCCACGGACCGCCATCGACCGTGACGGCCTCACCCTCATCGATGTCCGGGATCTGGTCGACAAGGTCGGCAATTCCCCCAGCGCGCTTTTGGCCAAGATCGAGGCGGGCGCCGCGGCGCTACAGAATGGCGAAATTGTCGTGGTGACCTGCGACTTTGGCGTTTCGCGCAGCAATGCGGTGGCCGCCGCGATCCTAACCCGTTGGCGCGGCGTGGATTTCGATGCGGCTATCGCCCAGGCGATCGACGCCACTGGCGAGACCCAGATCAAACTCGAACTGCTTGAAGACCTGCGCCGCGCTCTGGACCTGAGCCGCGACCAGTCCACGAGCGCGTCGGTCCTCATTACCGGCGGAACGGGCTTTCTGGGCCAAAAGATGGCCGCGGCGTTGAGGGGCAAGACTGACGTTTTCGCCCCTCGGCGCGCTGAGATCGACCTGCTCGGATCGACATTTCTCCTCGACCAATATTGTCGTGACCACGGTGTGGGGACGCTGGTGCACCTCGCCCACCCCAGGATTTACACCAACAACAGCGCCATGGGCGAAAGCCTTACCATGACCAAGAACGTCATCGACGTTTGCCGCGCGCGCGGCATCTGGCTGGTGTTCGTTTCAGGCGCAACAGTATTTTCCGGCTATTCCAACGCCTCGCTTCTTGCGACGCCCGACACGCCCCTACGGCCGAAGGGCGTCTACGGAGAGACGAAGGCGCTGCAGGAACAGTTGATTCGAAACGCTGTGGAGAACGGTGAGATCGAAGCCTTGACCCTTCGTGTCGCCCCGACCTACGGGCCAGGCAGCGACCGGCCCCGACTCATCTACCTGTTCCACGACGCCATACGAGCCGGTCGCCGGATCACCACGCATCGGTTCAAAAACGGCCTGGCCAGGTTGCAGCTTCTGTATGTCGATGATGCGGTGCGCGGCTTGGTTCGAGCTGTGGTCGGCAGACTTGCCGACGTGCATCAACTGGGTGGCGACGAGGCCTACACCCCAGCCGAGATCGCTAAGCACATCGCCCAGTCTCTCGGACGATCCGTGGAGATCGATGAAGCCCTCATCGACGACACGGTGTCCAACGTCATGCTCGATTCGGCGAAAACCCGCCTGGCGCTCGACTGGAAGCCGGAGGTGGGCATCGAGGAAGGTCTCAAGCGGACGCTAGCCGCGGCGCCCGACCTCTCAGCAGGCTAGGCTCTGGCGCAGAGATCGGATCGCCCGGATCGGCGGAGTCCGTTATCGGGGCTTTAGCGGTGGATGGCCGAAGCCGCGAGGCCGCGCGCGCCGAGGATCTCCTTCAGTGTCGTGCAGACCCGATCGACCCTGGCTTCGTCCATGTGATAGCCGGACGGCAGATTGACGCCGCAGGTCGCGGCGTGGGCGCCCTTGTCGGCCGGCGAGACGAAGCGCTTGGCGTTCGGGCGGTCGTCCAGGGCCGACAGGGTCGAAAGCTGCGAGAAGAAGGGGCGGGTGTCGATATTGCGCTGGTCGAAGGCGGCCATCAGCTGGAACTTGTCGAGGCCGTATTCGCGGTCGGGAACGGCCGTCACCATCCAGTAGCTGTTTTCCGTGCCCGCCGGCTCGGCGTTCAGGGTCACGCCGTTCAGCGCGCCCAGCCGGTCGCGATACCAGCCGAAGATCGCCCGCTTGTGCGCGATCAACTTGTCGACCCGCTCCATCTGGGCGACGCCAAGTGCAGCCTGCACGGCGCTCATCCGCGATTTGAAGGCGAATTCGTGGTTTTGAAAGAAGCGGTCGCCCGGCTCGCGGCCGTGGTCGCGCAGAACCAGGATGCGGTGGTGCAGCGCCGGATCGTCGGTGGCCAGCATGCCGCCCTCGCCCGTCGCCACCGTCTTCGAGCCATGGAAGCTGAAGGCCGAGAAGGCGCCGAAGCCGCCGGCGCGGCGGCCATGATGCACCGAACCTAGCGCTTCGGCGGCGTCCTCGATGAGGAAGAGGCCATGCCGGTCGGCAATGGCCTGCAGCCGCGTCCAGTCGCAGGTCGAGCCGTAGAGATCGACGCCGATGATCGCCTTGGTGCGCGGCCCGATCGCCGCCTCGACCGCGTCGGGATCGATGCACCAGGTGTCGGGCAGGATGTCGACCAGCACCGGTTCGGCGCCGACATAGACGATGGGCGCGACCGAAGCGATCCAGGTGACGTCGGGAACGATGACCTCGTCGCCCGGCCCGACCCCCAGCGCCGCCAAGCCCAGATGCAAGGCCGCCGTACAGTGGGACAGGCTGACCGCATGAGCCACCCCGACATAGTCGGCCACCATCCGCTCAAAGCGGGCGTTATAGATGTAGCTGTCCTGAAACCATGCGTTTCGCGCCGCATCGGCGACCAGCTCGACCTCCCGGTCCGTGATCGACGGACCGGCGACCGCGATGCGCTCGGACCCGACGCTCATCGCTGCAACTCCCCCAAACCGGTCACCCTCCGCGTCCTTCTCGCTGAGGACGGCCGCCAGTGTCAACCGAACGGCTCGAAGGCTCCTGTCACGGGTCGTCGTGCTGCGGCGCTGGTTTGCGCCCTTCCGCGCGGGGCGGCGCCTTCATCACCGGCGGATCGGCCCTCGGCGGGTCGATCTCCGAGCTCGGCGTGGAAGCGTTCGTCACCCGCCTGAACCCGCCTGCATCCGAGCCTGGTCCCCTACGACGCCCTCAGAGGTGAAGGCGTGCGCCCGGGTCATGGTCCGCGAGACGCAGATGATCTGCTGCGGCCCGGGCGCGACCTAAGCAAGCTTGTCTGGGCTGACCAACGTTTCGGAAGCTATAATTCGCTCGCGTCGCCAGAGGCGCGGGCGGCATAGCCCCGGTTGAAGACTGAACATCGCGGTAGGGACGCGGGTTACCCCGCGCCCCCCGCACAGAACCGTACGTGCGGCTTTTCCGCATACGGCTCCCACCTTGGGTGTTTGACGGCGAAGCGCTGGTTGGGCCAGGGGTGGAGGATGCGCGGTGGGGGAAGCCAGTGGTACGGACCGGGTAGATGCTCGACAGATTGGACCGGGATGATGGTCGACAGGTGAGGATGGATCGGAGGGAGGACCTTCGATGCCGTTTCAGGAGACCTGTCGGATGGAGCGTCGAGTTCAGATGCTTTTGGATTGGGAGACGGGGGCGTTCAGCGTCACGGAGTTGAGCCGCCGCTACGGGGTGAGCCGCGATACGGTCTACCTGTGGACGCTGCGCCGGGCGGGCGGGGCGCCGGACTGGTTCGTGGACCGGTCGCACGCGCCGCTGAGCCGCCCGCATCGCACGCCCGAGGCGCTGGTCGAGCCGATCCAGGCGATGAAGCGCCGGTTCCCGCATTTCGGCCCGAAGAAGGTGAAGGCGCGGCTGGAGGTTGAGCAGCCGCGGGTGACGTGGCCGGCGGCTTCGACGATCGGGGCGTATCTGAAGGCAGCGGGTCTGGTGGAGCCCAGGCCCCGCCGGCGCCGGGCGATCGACCAGGGCCGGGCCTCGATCTGGGCGCAGGCGCCTAACGCGGAATGGGCTTGCGACTTCAAGGGCTGGTTTCGCACCCTCGACGGGACCCGCTGCGATCCCCTGACCCTGACCGACACCTACAGCCGCTACCTGATCGAGACGAAGATCACCGCCCAGACCGTCGAGGGCGTGCGTCCGGTGTTCGAGCAGGCCTTCCGGGCGCATGGCCTGCCGCTGGCGATCCGCAGCGACAACGGTGCGCCGTTCGGCTCTTCGGCCGCCGGCGGGCTGACCCGGCTGTCGGCCTGGTGGCTCAGGCTGGGCGTCCAGCCCCGCTACATCCGACCCGCGTCTCCCCAGGAGAACGGCCGCCACGAGCGCATGCATCGTACGCTCAAGCGCGAGACCGCCCGTCCGCCGGCCGCCAGCCTGGCTGAGCAGCAGGCCCGCTTCGACGCCTTTCGGACCCACTTCAATCAGGTTCGCCCGCACGAGGCGCTGGGTCAGATCCCGCCCGCCGATCACTGGTCGCCCTCGCCGCGGGCCTTCCCTGACCGGATCGAAGACCCCTGGTACGATCCCGATCATCAAGTCCGCAGGGTGCGCACCAACGGCGAGGTCAAGTGGCGCGGCGGCTACGTCTTCGTCAGTGAAGCCCTGGTCGGCGAGATCGTCGGCATCGCCGAGCTCGATCACGGTCTTCACATCGTCCGCTTCTGCAATATCGACCTCGGCGTCATCGACCACCGTGGAATCTTCCGGCGTTTCGCTCCACTCCGTCATCAGCTCCGCGAAACGCCGGAAGACACAAACATTGTGTCGACCATCATCCCGGTCTGAAGTGTCGAGGATCTTCCCGGTTGCACACAGTCGTTGGCGATCTTCTCCATTCGCGCCCAGGTCGTGCGGTCCCTGGAGCCGCGCCGCCGCAGCGCGCGCCGCCACAGGTTGGCGACCTGGTTGTGGAAGACCACGAGCGTGCGACTGTTGGTCGGCACGGCGTGATAGGCGAAGAAGCCGGTGACCACTTGCTTCAGCCATCGGCCTTGCTCGTCGATGGCCTGATGCCTTCGTCGCCGCAACTCGGCCTTGATCGCCTGGAGCCTGGCCTTCACGCGGGTGCGGCGGGACTTGCGCTTCACGAGGAAGCCGCCGCGACGGCTTTTGCCGCTGATGACGGTGAAGCCCAGGAAGTCGAAGGTCTCCGGCTTGCCGAGCCCGCGCCGCTCGCGATTGGCCGCCGCGTGGCGGCCGAACTCGATCAGGCGGGTCTTGTCCGGATTGAGCGACAGTTCGAACGCCCCTAACCGCTCACCCATCGCCTCCTGGAAGCGCCTTGCATCGGCCTCGTGCTCGAAGCCCAGCACCATGTCATCGGCATAGCGCACGATGATCATGTCGCCGGACGCCTCGCGACGGCGCCATTGCTCGGCCCACAGGTCGAAGACGTAGTGCAGATAGATGTTGGCCAGGAGCAGCGAGATCACCGCGCCCTGTCCCGTCCCTGTCTCACTGACGCTCACGACCCCGTCTTCCAGGACGCCCGTCTTCAACCACTTCTGGATCAGGCGGACGATGCGCTTGTCGCCGATCCGATGCTCCAGGAAGCGGACCAGCCAGGCATGGCTGACCGTATCGAAGAAGCTTCTGATATCGGCGTCCAGGATGAAGTTCACCGCCCTGGTCTCGATCCCGACCACCAGGGCGTCCAGCGCGTCGTGCTGGCCGCGCCTGGGCCGGAAGCCGTAGCTGAAGCCGAGGAAGTCTTCCTCATAGATGGCGTTCAGCACCCCGAGCACGGCCTTCTGGACAATCTTGTCCTCAAGCGCGGCGATCGCCAGCGGTCGCTGGCTCCCGTCTTGCTTGGGGATCATCACCCGTCTGGCCGGCTGAGCCCGGTACGCTCCCCGGTGGACCCGGTCGCACAGATCGGCGAGCCTCGGCTCGAGATCGGCCCCGTAGTCGCGCCACGTCATGCCGTCCACCCCAGGAGACGCATCTCGCTTGAGCGCGAGGTACGCCTCCCGCAGCCGGGCGTCATCGACATGGTGCAGGAGCGAGATGAACCTCGCCTCCTTCCCTAGCCTTGCGGCTTGCCGTACGCGGTCCAGCGCCTGTGACACGCCGACCCGGCCCTGAGCCCGGGACGTGCTTTGCCGGCCCGCGTTTCCCTCGGCCCCCGCCCTTGGCTCCACGCCCTCCTCGGCCGGTCGCCCGGCTCCGTTCGCCCGCTTCCCAGCTACTATGGCGGGGTCTGACTTCTCGCGCCCGTTCATCCTCGGCTTCGGCTCCTCACCTTCCCAAGGCGGACCGGATCGGTGCAACCCGACCGGCCGGACGCGAGATCTCCCAGGTTCCGACGTGTTCCTTCCGTGCGTGATCGGGTCTTTGACCCCGGCAGAGCGTCAGCCCCTCGCATGACGGGACCGCACATGTTGCCTTCAGCGTTCGTGACCGCCTCGGCCTCTGCGACTTTGTGCATGTCGTGGCTCAATAGCCGACCCCACACGGTTGCTGTGTACGCTTCGCGACGGTCGTCGCCTTCCGCCCCGCAACACTCGCTAACAGGCGGGCGCTACCCCTTACCTGCACGGGACTCTCACCCGCTGGAACTCGCCAGCTTCGCCTGGCGCACCACGAAGGGCACAAAGAAGGCGCTCGCCGGAAGCATTCAGGATTCATGGGGCTGTTCGGGTGCGCGCCCAAGGCGCGCGTCGAGCGACTGGCGCTTTGACGCGGCGAGGCCTGTTCGTGGTTTTCGTGTTTTTCGTGGCCAAACAACAGCCTCGCCGGACCGCCGCGTCACCAAACGGACAATAGGCGGCTCAGCCGGCCTTCCGTTGGTCCAGCCAAAGACGCGTGCTTAGCGCGACCCTGTATGCGCGGCCTGGGTCGCCGCAGCGGCGTCCAGCCGCGGCGATCAGCTCTTCTTGGGGGGCTTGTGCTTGTGGACGTCGCCGTCTGCGAGGTCGGCGATCATGCCATCGACGGGCTGATCGGCCGCGGTGCCGACGACGTGGCCCCGATCCTCCACGCCGACTTTGGCGGCGTGACGGGCTTGCGCCGCAGCCTCGGCGGTTTCGGCCGGCGTCTTGTCGGCGTCGTTGTCGGACATCCTGCTGCTCCGGTTGCTAAGGGCGCAAGCGACCTCCGCTCGCGCTCGACAGGAGCGCATCTGTACCATGCGTCCGTCCGACTGTCAGTTTTTGAATCGGCATGAACCCCGTCTTGCCGCCGCTAGCGGCGTCGGCGCTCGCCTTGCCTAAAGACTCGGCGCCGCGGCTGGTTCGCTGGGATTGCTTCCGTGAAGCCACGTCGAGCGGCGCGTGCGGCCTGATTTTGAACGTTACGCCGAAGATGAGCGAGAACAGAGCCAGTTCTCGCGCCGTATTGAGCCCCGGAATGCTCGCTCAGCGAAGCGGGCGCTTAGGACTGAAGGCGTTATGTTCGGACTATTTCATGGCGATACGGCCCCGCCGCTTGTCCTTGAACGTTGTTATCCCATAGACTGTTGAGCGGCTGGAAGTTTGCAACGGCGCAACGGAAACGGCGGGATGTCGGGGGTCTTTCTATCCTATTCACGCGGCGACCGCTCGGTCGCCGACGAAATCATCCGCGGCCTCCGGGCCGTCGGCGTCGTCGTCTGGTGGGACGAGGACATGCACAGCATCGACTGGCACCAGGAGTTGGAGCGGCAAATCGTCGAACTGGCCAGCATCGTGGTGCTGTGGACGCCCAAATCGGCCAGCAGCGACCACGTCAAGGACGAGGCCCGCCTCGGGCTTGAGAGCGGCAAGCTGATCAATGCGATCGTCGGCCTGCCGAAACCGCCGTTTCCCTACGACCGCGTCAACGCCCTGCCGTTGGACGGCTGGACCGAGCGGGAGCGCGAACCGCACAACGGCTGGACGCGGCTGATCGAGACCATCGAGGATAAGGTCGTCGAAAAAGGCGGCGCCAAGGCGGGCGAGTTCACTCAGGCCCTGGCGCGCCGCGAAGAGGCCTTCAAACAAAAGCAGCAGGCGCTCACCCGGGCTCAGGAGGCCCTTGAAGAGGCGCAGGCGCGCCAGGCCGAAACCATCGACGCCGCCCAGGCCGCCCAGGCCACATTCCTGCGCGCGGAGGAACAGCATGTGCGGGTGATGGAGATGCGCGCCACCCATCTGATCATGAGCGCCGCGGCTCAGGAGTACGAGGCGGCCCGCGCCGCCAAGGAGGGCGCCGACCGGGCGCAACGCGCGGCCAAGGCCGAGCTCAAAGGCGCCGCCCGCGAGGTCGCGCTGGCGGCCGCGGCGATGGAGAGCCTGGACGCGCCGGCTCACCAGCCGCGCGCCGAGGCCCCCGCAACCGACGGGGCCGCGCCCGTGGCCAACCCGGCGCCGGCCGCCCCAGTCGTCGCCGCCCCCGCGCCGGCCACGCCACTGAAAGCCAGCCCCAAGCCCGCGCCAGCGCTCGCCCCGGCGTCCGCCGCGACTGCATCGGTGGCTGCAGCGACGAGCGCTCCGGCCGCATCGCCGAATGTCGTCGCCGAGCCGGCGAAGGGCTCGATGCGGCGCATGCTCACCATGGCGGCGACCGTGGTCGTGGTTCTGGCCGGCGCGGTCGAGATCGGCGCGTTCGTCTTGAACCGTCATTCCAGCTCGGCCGCAAAGTCCGCGGCCCCCGAAGCGCCAGCCGCTTCAGCCGCGGTCGAGCCGATGGCGGCCGATCCGACGGCGGCCGATCCGACGACGGCGGCGGTGAAGGCGGCGGCGGTGCTGGCAGGAAACTGGACGCCGCAAGGCCTGAGCTGCGACAGTCCGATCGCCATCGCGGTCCAGAACGGCGCGGTGTCGATGACCATGCCCGGGACCACCTCGACCGCCGCGATCGAGCCGAGCTCCGCAGCCGGCGTGATCAACGCGCGCGGCGAAGACGGCGGCAAGTACAGTTATAGTCTGGGCCAGGACAATGTGCTGTCGATGGTCGATCCCAGCAATCAGACGCAGAAGATGACCAAATGCGCGGGTTGATCGCCGTCGGCCTGATCGTTGCGCTCGGCGCCGGGACGGCGCGCGCGTCGACGCCGGGGGAGGTGCTCTGCGCCTCCTACAAGACCGCCGTGGCCAAGGAAACGGACCGCGCCAAGCGGGAGACCATGATCAGGTCGGCGCCGCACGGCTGCGAAGTGAGAGAGGCCCCAGTTCGCAGGGCGGCGCCGGAACCGGTCAGACAGGCGGCCCAGCCTGTCCCGGAGGCGGCGCCCAAGCCGATACCGGAAGCGGTACCCGAGGCGACGCCTACGCCGCCGCCGCCACCGCCGCGGCCGGTCGCTCCCTTGCCTCGCGGCCTCACGCTCGACCAGGCCAACAAGAACGGCAACAAGGCCTATCAGACGCAAGACTATGCGGGGGCCATGCGCTGGTTCCACATGGCCGCGGACCAGGGCGACGCCGCCGCGCAGAACGCCATCGGCGCCATGTATTTCTTCGGCCGGGGCGTGCCGGTCAACTATGCCGAGGCGATGAGCTGGTACCGCCGCTCCGCCGCCGCGGGCAACGCCGCCGCACAGGATGGCATCGGCGCCCTCTACGCCCGAGGCCAGGGGGTTTCCGTGAACTATGCCGAAGCGGTGAGGTGGTTTCGGCTGTCCGCCGCCCAGGGCAATTCCGACGCGGCGAACTGGATGGGCTATTTCTACACACACGGACTGAGCGTGGCTCGGGACGTGACCCAGGCCCAGGAATGGTACGCCAAGTCGCGAGCCGACAAGGTCGCCGGCCGATAGGCTTTTTCGGACGCTGAATGATCAACCCCGGCGACTTCGCCGGAGGCGATCGAGCGCGCAGCGCCACTCGCCCCACGTTCCCAATACGCTGCTCCGTCGTCGGGTCCCCTCGACGGGCGGCGTAAGGCATGGCGGCGGCCATACAGTTTCCGATCCCAGATCAAACGAGCGCGGCCGGCGCAAGCATAACGCCAAGATGAGAAAGTTTTCATTCGCCGAGCCCCGCCACGGATTCTATTTAGCGCCCGCCCTGACCGGCTGTTTCAGTTTCGACGCACCGGCCCAGCGAACCCATCAGCGAGCTCGATATGCTGCACCTCGTGCGGATCGCCCTATCCCGACCGTTGAGCTTCATTGTCATGGCGTTGCTGATCGTTCTGATCGGTCCTCTCGCCGCCGTGCGAACGCCGACCGATATCTTCCCCGACATCAAGATTCCGGTCATCGCGGTGGTGTGGACCTACCGGGGCTTGCCGCCGCAGGATATGGCCGGCCGGGTCATCTATTATTACGAGCGCCAGCTCAGCTCGAGCGTCAACGACATCGAGCATATCGAGAGCCAGTCGCTGAACGGGATCGGCATCGTCAAGATCTTCTTCCAGCCGGGCGTGGACATCCGCACCGCGACCGCCCAGGTCACCTCGATCTCGCAGACGGTGCTCAAGCAACTGCCGCCCGGTATCACCCCGCCGACGATCCTGAACTACAACGCCTCGACCGTCCCGATCCTGCAGCTGGCGCTGTCCAGCCCGGACCTGTCCGAACAGAAGCTGTTCGATATCGGACAGAATTTCATCAGGCCGGCCCTGGCGAGCGTGGCCGGGGCGGCCATTCCCTCGCCCTACGGCGGCAAGGTCCGGCAGATCCAGATCGACCTGAACACCCAGGCCCTGCAGGCCAACGGCCTGTCGGCGGAAGACGTCGAAAACGCGATCGCGGCGCAGAACCAGATCGTCCCTGCCGGCACCGCCAAGATCGGTTCGTTCGAATACAATGTGAAACTGAACGACAGCCCCTCGGCGATCGACGCGCTGAACGATCTGCCGATCAAGACCGTCAATGGCGCGACCCTCTACATCCGGGACGTGGCCCATGTCCGGGACGGATACCCGCCGCAACAGAACGTCGTGCGCGTGAACGGCCGCCGCTCGGTGCTCATGACGGTCCTGAAGAGCGGCTCGGCCTCAACCCTGTCCATCGTGGCCAGCGTCAAATCGCTGCTGCCGAAAATCCAGGAAAGCCTGCCCGCCTCGCTCAAGATCGTCCCGCTGAGCGACCAGTCGCTGTTCGTGAAGGCGGCCATCTCCGGCGTGGTGCGCGAAGGCGTCATCGCCGCGTCGTTGACCAGCCTGATGATCCTGCTTTTCCTCGGCAGCTGGCGCTCGACGGTGATCATCGCAATCTCGATTCCGCTGGCGATCCTGTCGTCGATCACGGCGCTGGCGGCGATCGGCCAGACGCTGAACATCATGACGCTCGGCGGCTTGGCGCTGGCCGTGGGCATCCTGGTCGACGACGCCACCGTCACCATCGAAAACATCAACTGGCACCTGGAACAGGGCAAGCCGGTGGAGACGGCGATCATGGACGGGGCGCAGCAGATCGTGACGCCGGCCTTCGTTTCGCTGCTGTGCATCTGCATCGTCTTCGTGCCGATGTTCTTCCTGCAGGGCGTCGCCGGCTATCTGTTCGTGCCGATGGCGGAAGCCGTCGTCTTCGCGATGATCGCCTCCTTCATCCTGTCCCGGACCCTGGTTCCGACCTTGTCGAACTACCTGCTCAAGGCTCATGGAGGCGAGCACGAGCGCGAGATCATGGAAGATCATGACGCGCAGGCGGGCCGGCGCACGTCGCGCAACCCGCTGGTTCGGCTGCAGCACGGCTTCGAACAGGGCTTCGAGCGCGTCCGCGGCGTCTATCGCGATCTGCTCGGCCTGGCGCTGGAGAACCGGCGCAAGTTCATCGCGGGTTTCATGATCGTAGTGCTGCTGTCGTTCGGCCTGATCCCGTTCCTCGGCCAGAATTTCTTCCCGTCGGTGGATTCAGGCGAGATCAGCCTGCACGTCCGCGCGCCGGTGGGCACCCGCATCGAAGAAACCGCGGACCTGTTCGACCACATCGAGCAGACCATCCGCCAGGCGGTGCCGCCTGATCAGCTTGGCACGATCGTCGACAACATCGGCCTGCCGGTCAGCGGCATCAACCGCGCCTATAGCAACACCGGCGGCATCGGACCCCAGGACGGCGACATCCTGGTCGAGCTGAACAAGAACCACGCGCCGACGGCCGGCTATGTCCGGACGCTTCGCGAACGACTGCCGGCGGCCTATCCGGGCGTGACCTTTTCCTTCCTTCCCGCCGACATCATCAGCCAGATTCTGAATTTCGGCGCGCCGGCGCCCATCGATCTGCAGGTCCAGGGCTCGAATTCGGATGCTGACGAGACCTATGCCAATATCCTGCTCAAGCGCCTGCGCGACATACCTGGCGTGGCCGATGCGCGCCTCCAGCAGGCCTCCAACTATCCCGAGCTGAAGGTCAATGTCGATCGGACCCAGGCCGACCAGCTTGGCATCACCGAGCGGGATGTGACCAATACCCTGGTCACCAGCCTGTCGGGTAGTTTTCAGACCGCGCCCGCCTTCTGGCTGGACCCGCGCACCGGTGTCTCCTACCCCATCGTCGCCCAGACGCCGCAGTACCGGGTGGATTCGCTTTCCCAGCTCGAAAACACGCCGGTGACAGGCGGAAAAGCCGGCGACATGCAGGTTCTGGGCGGCCTCGGCACCATCCAACGCGAAACCAGCCCGGGCGTCGTGTCCCACTATGCGATCCAGCCGTCATTCGACATCTACGCCACCCCGCAAGATCGCGATCTTGGCGGCGTGGCGGCCGACATCAACAAGGTGATCAAGGACACGGCCAAGGACCTGCCCAGGGGCGCCACGGTGACCCTGCGCGGCCAGGTCGTGACGATGAACAGCGCCTTCTCCGGACTGCTGTTCGGATTGGTCGCCGCCGTGGTGCTGATCTACCTGCTGATCGTCGTGAACTTTCAGTCGTGGCTCGATCCCTTCGTCATCATCACAGCGCTGCCGGCGGCGCTGGCCGGGATCGTCTGGATGTTGTTCGTCACCCACACCACCCTGTCGGTGCCGGCGCTTACCGGCGCGATCATGTGCATGGGCGTTGCAACCGCGAACTCCATCCTGGTTGTCAGTTTTTGCCGCGAGCAGCTGGAGATAACGGGAGACGCCGTACAGGCGGCGATCCAGGCCGGCTTCACGCGGTTTCGCCCCGTGTTGATGACGGCCCTGGCGATGATCATCGGCATGGCGCCGATGGCCCTGGCGCTCGGCGAAGGCGGCGAGCAGAACGCGCCGCTCGGACGCGCCGTGATCGGCGGCCTGATCTTCGCCACCGTCGCAACCCTGATGTTCGTGCCCGTGGTGTTCAGCCTCGCGCACGGAAAATTACGCACCGCACCCGCGGCCGAAGCCCTACCGGGAGAACCCGCCTATGGTCGATGACACGGCCCAGCCCATCGGCGCTTCAACCTATCCGCCCCGCCGCCGATCCAACGGGCGACTGAGGCTGGTGGCGATTATCGCTCTGTGCGTGGCGGTGCTCATCGTTATTGTCGGCGTGGCCAGCCGCATGCACGATTCCGCCAACCTGAAGACCTGGACCAACGTCCAGTCGATCCCGCCCGTCACCGTGATCACGCCGCAAACCGGCGCCGCCGGACAGTCCCTGGTCTTGCCCGGCGACCTGCAGGCGGACTTCAACGCGCCGATCTATTCTCGCGTCTCCGGCTATGTGCACGCCTGGTATGTCGACATCGGCGCGCACGTAAAGACCGGACAGGTCCTGGCGACGATCGATACGCCGGAACTCGACCAACAGCTGATCCAGGCCCGCGCCGATCTGGAGAGCGCCAATGCCAACATGCAGCTCGCCAGCACCACGGCGAAACGCTGGGCGTCATTGCTGGCCCAGGACGCCGTTTCCAAACAGGAGAGCGAGGAGAAGGCCGGGGACTTCGCCGTCAAGACGGCCATGGTCAACGCCTCGCAAGCCAACGTGAACCGCTTGCTGGCGTTGAAGTCCTTCTCGAGGATCGTCGCCCCGTTCGACGGGGTGGTCACCGCGCGCCGCACCGACATCGGCGATCTGGTGAACGCCGGCGCCGGCGCCACGCCCAATTCCGAGCTGTTCGACGTGGCGAAGATCGACAAGCTGCGCCTCTATGTCCACGTGCCGCAAAGCTACTCTTCGCAGATCACGTCCGGCATGACCGCCGCCCTGACCGTGCCGGAATATCCGGGGCGGACCTTCAAGGCGCAGTTGACCACGACCTCCAACGCCGTCAGCGACAATTCCGGGACGCTGCTGGTCGAGCTGGCGGTCGACAACGCCGACAGCCTCCTGCAGCCCGGGGACTACGCCCAGGTCACGTTCAAACTCGCCAATCCCCAAGCCGGCGGCTCCAGCGCTCTGGAGGTGCCGGCCAGCGCGCTTCTCTTCCGCAAGGAGGGGCTCCAGGTCGCGATTGTCGATTCCTCCAACAGGGTGCGGCTGCAAAAGGTGAGCGTCGGAACCGACCTTGGGCAGGCGGTGGAGGTCACCTCGGGTCTCAGTCCCACCGACCGGATCATCGACAACCCACCGGATTCCATCTCGACGGGCGACCTCGTGCGGGTGGTCCAGCCCGCCAGCGCCCCGAAGGGCGCCGATGCGGGAGCGTAAAGTGGTTTGCGGCGGCTCAGCGGCGTCCGTCCCGGCGGCGCCCAACCCAGTTTCGCGTTCCAGCAAGCGAAAGCCGCTTGCCGCCGCCGGTCTGATCGCGGTCACGCTCGCGGGCTGCTCGCTCGCACCGGCCTACGCCCCGCCGCCACTCGCGGTTCCGACCGCCTACAAGGACATCGGTCCGTGGACGCCGGCCGACCCCGCCGACGCCCTGCCGCGCGGGGCGTGGTGGACCGCATTCGACGATCCTGTCCTGAACGATCTGGAAGGGCGGATCGACGCGGCCAATCCGAGCCTGGCCGCCGCCCTGGCGGTCTATGACCAGGCCAGGGCCTTCGCCGCCGAAGGCGCCGCCGCCGCCTACCCGACGGTGGGCATAGCCGGAACCGCCACGCGGGACCGGCAGTCCGACGACCGACCGTTACGCGGCGCCAACGAGCCCGACTACTATGCCGCCAACGCGCTGGGCGCCCAGGTCAACTATGAGATCGATTTCTGGGGCCGGGTGCGCAATCTCATCGCCGAGGGGCGAGCCGAAGCCCAGGCCTCCGCCGCCGATCTGGCGACGGCGCGACTGAGCCTGCATGCGCAGCTGGCCGACGACTACCTTACCCTGCGCGGGCTGGATGCGCAGGCTCAACTCCTGAAGGACACGGTCGGCGCCTACCAGCGAGCCTTGGACTTGACGCAGGCGCGCCACACCGGCGGCGTCGCCTCGGGTCTGGACGTCAGCCGCGCATCGACCCA
This sequence comes from Caulobacteraceae bacterium, assembly GCA_965277425.1. Classification (GTDB taxonomy): domain Bacteria; phylum Pseudomonadota; class Alphaproteobacteria; order Caulobacterales; family Caulobacteraceae; genus Poindextera. Next base: position 282,930 of record CBDICR010000004.1, on the reverse strand, counting down.
GCTTTCCGACGCGCGGGCGCAGATCTCCGACATCGAGGCCCAGCGCGCGCTCTATGAGCACGCCATCGCCAGCCTGGTCGGACAGCCGGCCCCGTCGTTCACCATCGCCCCCGCCGTCGACCAGCGCCAGATCCCCGTCGTCCCGGCCGGGCTGCCCTCGCTGCTGCTGCAAAGACGCCCGGACATCGCCGCCGCCGAACGCCGCGCCTTCGCCGCCAACCGCGAGATCGGCGTGACGCGCGCGGCGTTTTTTCCAAACATCACCCTGAATGCACAGGGCGGCTTTCAGAACACCGACGGCACCAACCTGCTTATCACGCCGAACACCTTCTGGACGGTGGGGCCGCAACTGGCGCTGACCCTGTTCGACGGCGGCCGGCGCCACGCCGAGGTCGCCGCCTCCAAGGCCGCTTTCCTGGTCGCAAGCGCCAATTATCGCACCACTGTTCTCGACGCTTTTCAGCAGGTCCAGGATCAGCTCGCCCTGGCCGATCACTATAACGCCGAAGCGACCGATAACGCCGCGGCCGTCAACTCAGCGCAAACCACCGCCCGCCTGTCGCTGATCCGCTATCGCGATGGCGCGACCAACTATCTGGAGGTGGTCATCGCCCAGACCGCCGAACTGCAGGCGGAACAGACGGACCTGAATTTGCAGACTCGTCGTCAGGAGGTGAGCGTCAATCTCGTGCGCGCGCTCGGCGGCGGCTGGACCCGGAAAGACCTCCCCACCACCGCCCAGGCCGGGACGCTCAAGGCGCCGATCACGCCACTGGCGGACATGGCGCCCTGACCGCCTGCACGGGATCGCGGTCGGTCAGGCCCGGCAAACGATCCGGGCGATGGTCCCGGGACCCGCGTCGTGGAAGGACAGCTCGAACCCGTGCAGATCGGCGACCGCGGCCACCAGGCTCAGACCCAGGCCGTGCCCCGCAATATTGGCGTCTCGCGGACTTCGATAGAAGCGCTTGACGACCAGCGCACGCTCGCTCTCGGGAATACCTGGGCCGCTGTCGGCGACTTCCACCGTCGGGGCGACGGCGCCGGGCGTGACGCTCAAGCGCACGCGGCCGCCCGGCGGCGTAAACTTCAACGCGTTGTCGACGAGATTGGACATGGCCTCCAGCAGGAGTTGGCCGTCCGCCCTGACCGTCACCGCCTCGGCGCTGTGGATTTCGAACGCGATATCCCTGGCCGCCGCGACCGGTTCATGCAGCTCGACGATCTGCTCGACGATCGCGCTCAAAGAGACGGTTTCGATCCCGCCATAGCGGCCCCGAGCTTCCAGGGCGGCGATCCGCAGCAGGCCGCGGAACCGGGCCAGCATGCCGTCCGCCTCCGCGACACAACGCTCCAGCAAAAGGCGCGTGGGGTCGTCTCTTTCCAAGGCGGCGCAGGCATGGTCGAGCCCGGCGCGCAGCCGCGTCAGCGGGGTGCGAAGCTCGTGGGCGACCCCCTCCCCCACCGTGCGCGCCTGCACCATCAGTCGCTCGGCTTCGTCCATCATGCGGTTGGCGATTCCCGCCAGTTCGTCGAGTTCGTCGCCGCTGCCGTCGATCGGCAGGCGGGTTCTGAAATCACCGGCGGCGACCGTATCGCTGGCCGCGCGCATCGCCTGGATCCGCCGCAACGGCCGCGCGCTGAGCACCACGCCGGAGGCCAGGCCGATGACGACGATGATCGCGCCGCTCCAGAGGAGCGCCCCCAGGATGATCCGCCGCACCTCGACAAGCTGCCGGGCCTCGCGTTGCACCACAAGGATCTCGCCCCACGGCAAACGCTCGGCCAGGGCTCGCGCCGGCGCCCCGGCCTTGCGCTCGGTAACCTCTCGCGGCCGGCCGTCCAGGGGAAGGTCGCCCGGGCCGAGCCGCGTGCCGCCCGCGACCCGATCTCCCGACGCCGAGAACAGGCCGTAACTGATCAAGGGATCGCGGGCGATCTGTCGCTGCAGTTGCGAGAGGATCGTATCGGGGCCGCCCTGCCGAAGAGAACTGGCCTCGGCGGTAAGCGCTCCATCGGCTCGGCGGGTGAGATAGCCGGCGGTCTGAAGGTAGACCAGGCCGAGCAGTAGGATAATGCCGATCGCAAAGACCGCGCCGAACAGGATGGACAGGCGGAAGGTGCTCGTGCGCCAGAGGCTATTATTCAGCACGCAGACAGTACCCCTTGCCGCGAATTGTCCGCAACAACGGCTTCAGACCCGGCCCTTCGAGCTTACGCCTCAGGGCGGCGACATGCACTTCGATAAGGTTTGTGCCCGGATCGAAGGTGTAGCCCCAGACCGCCTCGAAGATCATCGTCCGCGTCAGCACTTGACCGGAGTTGCGCATGAACACTTCCAGGAGTTTCAGCTCCTTCGGAAACAGGCGCAGATCGACCCCCGCCCGGCGCGCCACGTGCGCCACCAGGTCCAGCTCCAGGTCGGCCAGCCGCAGGACCAGCTTTGCGGAATCGGCGTTGCGCCGGCGCAGCAGAACCTCGATCCGCGCCGCCATCTCGTCCAAGGCGAAGGGCTTGGTGAGATAGTCGTCGCCGCCGGCGCGCAGGCCGCGGACCCTCTCATCGACCTCATCGAGGGCGCTGATCATCAGGATGGGCGTCTCGATACCCCTGTCCTTGAGCGAGGAGGCGATGGCCAGGCCGTCGAGGCCCGGCAACATTCGATCCAGGGTGATCACGTCATAGACGCCGGTCGAAGCCAGGCGCAGCCCCTCGACGCCGTCACCGACGCGCTCCACATCGAAGCCGCGCCCGATCAACTCCCAGGCGATCTCCGCGGAGGTCGTCTCATCGTCTTCTATGGTCAGGACTTTTGGCAAGATCTGGCGCCGCCCCCGCCTACGGGCGTCGCCGCTCGAGGTTGGGCGAGCCCTGGATCGCTCCAACACTGGGGCCGATCTTCATCGGTACTGCGCCTCCAAGAGCGTCACCAGAATATTCAGAATTTCAGCGTCGTTGATCGAAAATACAGTCGAAGACAAGATGACGGAGCGCGAATTTTTATCATGCAAAATCGCTCTGAGCACGCCCGTGTAGTCTACGCTCATATTGAGCACAGGATCCTCGCGTCCGAGATCGAAAACGCTGAAGGTGTATATGGCCTCCGCCGAAGGCAGATGATCGGCGGTCTCGGCCTTGATCCGAATATCGGCGTCCGCGATGAAATCGTTCAACTCAGCCAGAGCGTTTGCAACGACCGTGGCCAGGCGCGGCATTTCAGCGACAACCCGGTCATGGGCGTGGCGACGGTCCTGATCCGGCTCGTCCCCCGACGGGCCAGCCGCGGATCGCTCTTGGCGGCGACGCGCCACGATGCGATCAATCCGTTGGGCGAGCTCGGGCTCCATAATTCCTCCCCTTCTTGCCAGTCTTGGGCTGGCGCGGCCCGGTCGCTGGCGGTGTGCATGCGGCGCCTTGAAAGAACTAGACCGGCTTTAGGCTGCGGCCTTCCAGGGGCCAGCGGCGATGCGGCGCCTCGGGTGTCGGAACGGTTGGATGAGCCACGCGCGTGAGGATATTTTTGCATCCGCCCCGGAATCGCCCGCTCCGAGCCGACCGGGGGGGACCGAGGCGCCAGAGCGGGCTTCCGGGCCGCCGGGGGAAGAGCGGCCTAGAGACAAAGCAGACTGTGTCTTTAGAAACAAAACTCATGGTATTCATAAGGTCAGCCGACAGGCTCGGCGAATGAAAACTTTCTCATCTTCGCGCGCCGTTCTTTCACCGGCGACCCAGGCGCCCATCTAGGTAGGTGCTACGGCGACTTCTGCGCCGGCAGCACGACCGTTGGCCATCGTGACCCTCGGCCTCTCAAGGAGGTCCAGATGAAGACAATTCTCGCAGCGCTCGCAAGCGTGGCGCTCTTAGCGGCGCCGCTGGCGTCAATTCCAACCCCTGCGGCCGCGCACGGCGGCGGCGGTAGCGGCTTCCACGGCGGCGGCGGCGGTTTTCGCGGCGGCGGCGGCTTTCACGGCGGCGGTGATTTCCATGGCGGTGGTGGTTTCCGTGGCGGTGGTTTCCATGGCGGCTATCGCGGTGGATACGGCGGCGGCTATGGCGGCTATTATCTTGGCGCCGGCGGGCTCGGGTTCGCGCTCGGCCTGGACTACGGCGATCTCGGGTTTTACGGCGATCCGTACGACTATGATGACTACGCCGCCTACGGAATCGGCGGACCCGATCCTTACGGCTATGACGGCGCCGACGCGCCCCCGCCCCCGGGCGCCTATCAGGCGGGGCCGCCGCAAGCCTGCGGATCCTGGTCGTGGGACACGGCCCGCTCGACCTATGACTGGATCCCGTGCTGATCGGCGATCCACCGGTCTGACGCACGGCCGCGGCGGGCTCTGTCGACGATCGGCGAGCCCGGCTGCGGTCGCGTCATCGCGCCTGCGCGTGTTGAACGAAAGAAAATCTGGATAAGGCCACAACCCTTCTGATTTCCCGCCAGCTTGCGCCGCCCATAAGCCTATTAAACTTATCGGCGCAATGGGGGTTAGGGTGGTCAGGTCTATCGGTTCGTATCGGCATGGGCGCCTCGCCGCCGCCGTGGCGCTAGCCTGGCTGGGCGCCGGCCAGGCGTTCGCCGCCGATCGGGACACGGCCGATCCGGCCGATGTGCAGGCGCTGCGGGCGCAGGTCACCGAGCTGACCGCCCTCCTGGCGTCGCTCGCCGAGCGGGACCGGCGGCAGATCGGGGCTCTTTCGGCCCAGGTCGGCAGCCTGCAGGACCGCCTGGCCGTCGAGGAAGCCGCCCGGGCCGCGGGCCCGACCGCCACGCCTCGCGCCGCTCAGAACGCAACGGATCGCACCCCCATCGAGGAGACGCCAGGTCCGCGCGGTCGGGAAACCGCCGAGCCGCGGGTGGTTCAGAACTCCACCCATCGCTTCGGTTTGGAAAGCGCCGATGGGCGGTACTCGATCGGCCTGACGGGGGACATCCAGTTCGATACCGGCGGCGATGTCGGATTCAGGCCCGCCTCCAAGGCGGTCGGGCCGCAACAGCTCTCCGACGGCGTCAATGCGCGGCGGGCGCGGATCGGCGTCACCGGGACGGCCGCGGGAGATTGGGGCTTCGCCCTGGTCTATGACGCCGGCAACTCGTCCGACCAGACGGCGAAGGGCATCGAAACCGCCCAGATCATCTATACCGGGCTTGCCGGCGCCGCCTTCGAGATCGGGTATTCGAACACCTATTTCACGCTGGACCAGGCCACCAGCTCCAACGACACCCTATTCCTCGAACGCGCCTCGCCGTCGAACATCGCCACGAACTTCAACACCGGCGACGCCAGATCGAATGCGGGCATCCGCGTCTTTGACGACCGCTATTGGGTCGGCGCCTATCTGACCGGCCCGGCGAGCGGCGATTCCCACACTCTGACGGGTGAACGGTTCGGCGCCTTTCAACGCCTCGCCGTCCAGGCGCTTAGCGGCCCGGACTATTCCCTCCATCTCGGCGTCGGCGTCGACGAGCTGATCCGCGCGCCCAATACCGGAAACGGAACCGCGAACCTGCTCACGCTGAGCGATCAGCCGGAACTGCGCATCGATCCCACCGCCTTGCTGAACACCGGCGCGATCGGGACCCTGGCCAACCCCGTCACCGGCGGCTACGTCATCGACCTGGAGACCGCCGCCACCTATCGCAGCCTGTTCTGGCAGGGCGAATACTATGCCTACCAGGTCGACCGCCAGGGCGCCTCGGACGCCAGATTCGACGGCGGATACGGCGAGCTGAGCTGGACGCTGACCGGCGAGGCTCACAAGTACAATCCACAAGCCGCCTCGTATTTTCGCATCGTCCCGGATCATCCGTTCACGACGCATGGCGGATGGGGCGCCTGGGAGCTGGCCGGCCGCGTGAGCTATGTCGATCTGGACAGCAACTTTCTGCCTGGCGAAAGCCTGGCGACGACCCCAGCCGCGGTCGACGGCGGCAAACAGCTTGGCTACTCGCTCGGCGTCAACTGGTACCCCAACGACCTTATCCGGATCATGCTCGACTACGACCATGTCGACTATCGGAAGGCCAATGGAGCGGCCATCAAGGGCGCGCCCCTCGGCGTTCCGATCGGCGCGACCTTGGACGCCATCTCTTTGCGGGCGCAGGTCGCTTATTGAGCCTTATAGCGATGCGGCCGCCATCGAGAGCGCGCCCGCCCCGACCGGTGGCAGGAACGACCGAGCCGTCTCAGCGGCGCCCACCTCGAACGGCGTCACGTCCGACCAGAAGCGCGAGCTGAACTTGCTGGCATCGACCTGATAGGGCCTGTCCCAGGTGAAACCGACATCCGCGACCTCTTTCATGAAGCGCGAGGCCAGACCGAACACCGGCGTGAGCCAGAGCGGGATCGCCATGATGCGCAGCCTGGCGCCGATGGCCTCCGCGCCGAGGCGCAGGATCTCGCGCGGGGTGCGCGTTGGCGCGCAGGGCATGTTCCAGACCTGGCCGAAGGCGTCGTCCGGCGCATCGAGCAGGCTGACCACGGCGCGGGCGATGTCCGGCACATAGGCGAAGTCGTGCGGCGTGTCGGGCGGCGCCAGAAGCTGGGCGACCTTGCCCGACGCCAGATTGCCGAACGCGACCGCTCCCAGGTGGGAGACGGCCACGCCGGGGCCGTAGAAGTCCGTGCAGCGCAACGCCGCCATGCGCACCCGCCCGGCCTGCGCCGCCGTCCTCCAGATGCGGGTCGCCTCGGCCAGGATCGCCGGCTTTTCGCCGGCCCCGGTGAGCGGCATGGTCTCGCTCCTCGGCGCGGTCTGGGGTCCGAGCTGATAGAGGTTGTCGACGAAGACGATCCGCGCCCCGACCTCGGCGCAGGCCTCGACGACATTGGTGATGGTCTTCGGCCAGGCCAGGCGCCAGACGCGCGAATCGTAGGCAAAGCCCACCGCCAGCACCACCTGCGCCGCGCCTTCGACCGCCCGGCGCACCGAGGCTGGATCGAGGACGTCGCAGGCGATCCAACTCGCGCCCGCCGGCAGGTCGGCGAGCGGGCGGCGCTGTCCGATGCGTACAGCGTCGCCGCGTTGCAGGAGCCTGCGCACGACCAGCCGTCCGACCGCGCCATAGCCGAGAACCACCGTCGTTCCACTCATCGTCAGTCCTCCAGTCCAAGAGCGCGGCCAGCCGCCGCAGCTCGTCCAGGCAAACAATGAACCGGCGGCACTCAAACGAAAATTGCCTAATTAAGTGGGCCTGTTATAGAGAAATAGATGAACTCTGAGCCGGATTGGGACTTCTATCGAACCTTCCTGGCGGTGGTCGAGGCGGGCTCGCTCTCGGGCGCCGCGCGCCGGCTTGGCCTCACCCAACCGACGGTGGCCCGGCATGTGGACGCACTTGAACGATCGATCGGCGCGGCCCTTTTCCTGCGCTCGCAACGCGGCCTTGAACCGACGGACATGGCCCTGGAGCTCAAGCCGCACGCCGAAGCCCTGGCGCTGGACGCCGCGACCCTGTGGCGGACGGCGAGCGGCCGCCCCGGCGAGGCGCGCGGCGCCGTGCGCATCAGCGCCAGCGAGATCGTCGGCATCGAACACCTGCCGCCGATCCTGGCCCGGCTGCGGCGCGACCAGCCCGGCCTGGTGGTCGAGCTTGTCCTGTCGAACGCCGTCGACGACCTGCTGCGCCGCGAAGTCGACATCGCCGTGCGCATGGTCGAGCCGGCGCAGGGCGCGCTGGTGACGCGGCGCCTTGCGCCGCTTCAACTGGGCCTCTACGCCCATCGCGACTATCTGCAAGCGCGAGGCGCGCCGCAAACGCTCGCCGAGCTCGCGGGGTACGACCTGATCGGCTTCGATCGCGAGACGCCCGGCGTGCGGGCCATCGTGGCGGCCTATCCGGCGTTGGGCCGCGCCGCCTTCGCCTTGCGCGCCGATAGCGACCTCGCCCAGCTCGCGGCGATCCGCGCCGGCTTCGGGATCGGCATGTGCCAGGTTTCGGTGGCGCGGCGGGACCCGGCGCTGATCCCGGTCCTCCAGGCCGAGGTCGCCGTGGATCTCGGCCTGTGGGTCGCCATGCATGAGGATCTGAGGACCAGCGTGCGCTGTCGCGTGACGTTCGACGCCCTGGCCGCCGGGCTCCAGGCGATCGGCCGCCGCGTCGAGGCGCGTTGACGCCACGAGGCGCGTGTGGCTCGCAGCCGCCGCGTCTGTATCCGGCCGCCGGGGGATTTACAATCAAGACACAAGGATGAGCCTTGCCACGCCGCGTTCTCCAGGGCGGACCCTGAAGACAGCGCCGGCCAGCGGTTCTTCTCGCAGTTGCCCCGGGCTCAACTTATCGCGGGCGCTTGTCACATAGAGTTCGTCGAGATCAACGCCGCCGAACGCGCACATGGTCGGCTGGCTGACCGGCAGCATGATGTCGCGATCGACCGAGCCGTCGAGGTGGTATCGTCTCAGACGTCCGCCGCCGTGACAGGCGCTCCAATAACCGCCCCGCGTATCCATCGCCGCCCCGTCCGGGATGCCGAGCGTTTTCGCCAGGGTCGCGAACACAATCCCCTCACCCATCAGCCCGCCGGCCGCATCGAAGCCGTGGGCGAATATACGCTGCTCGTTGCTGTGCGAGAGATAGAAGGTGCGGCCGTCCGCGCTCCAGGCCATGCCGTTGTGAAGATCGGAAATATCGCTCTCCACCCGCAGTCCGCTGTCCAATCTGAAGCTGTGAAGCGCGCTTCGCTGCGTCACGTCGCTGGGTTTGAGTGGATCGAACATGACGCCGATCCAGAAGCGCCCGCCAGGGTCGCACGCGCCCTCGTTGAAGCGGAACAGCGTCGGATCGAACGGGCTTGCCGCCAACAAGGTCAAGGCGCCGGTGGCGAAGTCAAGCCGGTAAAGTCCGTAGCGCAGCGCCACCAGCGCCCCCGGCGGGTCCCGCAGCAGGGCGAAGCCGCCGACATCGCTGCTGAGCCCCCATGAGCGCTGCGCGCCGCTTGCAGGCTCAAAACGGTAGAGAGCCGGCTTTTTGATATCGATCCAATAGAGCGCCTGTTCGGCGGCGCACCACAGAGGCGACTCGCCGATCGTCGCCTTGGCGTCCAGCGCGGTTTCGACGACGGGGGATGGCCGCTGCATCTCAGCACAAAGCTTGCCGGCGCCCGCGGTTCCGAATCCCAGCGCCGTGCAGCGCTGCAGAAGGAACAACCGCCCCTCTGAAGCGTACTGATCCAGTCACTCCACGTGGGCCGCCAGAGCGTCTTCACGCGCGCATGGAGGTTGGAGACCCACATGAGCATGACCGTCAGCGAATTCGTCTGGAAGCGGCTGCACGAATGGGGGCTGACGCGCGTCTACGGCTATCCGGGCGATGGCGTCGGCGGGCTGGACGTCGCCCTTGAGGAAGCCAAGGACTTCATGGAGTACGTCCAGGTCCGCCACGAAGAGATGGCGGCCTTCATGGCCAGCGCCCACGCCAAGTTCACGGGCGGAGTCGGACTCTGCTACGCAACCTCAGGACCGGGCGCCACCCACCTGATCACCGGGCTCTACGACGCCAAGATGGACCACGTGCCGGTGGTGGCGATCGTGGGGCAGCAGGCGCGCGCCTCGATCGGCGCGTCCTACCAGCAGGAGATCGATCTGCAGTCCGCCTTCAAGGATGTCGCGTCGGAGTACGTCGCGACCGGCACGATCCCCGCCCAGGTGCGCACCATCGTCGACCGGGCCGTGCGGATCGCCCAGGCCAAGCGCACCGTCACCGCGATCATCCTGCCCAACGACCTGCAACTGATGAAGTTCGAGGAGCCGCCGGTCAAGCACGGCTACACCCACACCGGCGTCGGCTTCCCCACCGTCTCCAAGGTCCCAGAACGCTCCGGCCTGCAGGCCGCCGCCGAGGTGCTGAACGCGGGCAAGAAGGTCGGCATGCTGGTGGGCGCCGGCGCGCTCGCGGCGACGGACGAGGTCATCGCCGTGGCCGACAAGCTCGGCGCGGGCTGCGCCAAGGCGCTGCTCGGCAAGGCGGCGCTGCCTGACGACCTGCCGTGGGTGACGGGATCCTTAGGGCTGCTCGGAACCAAGCCGAGCTGGGATCTCCTGAAAGGCTGCGACACCTTCCTGATGATCGGTTCCTGCTTTCCGTATTCGGAATTCCTGCCCGAGCCCGGCAAGGCCCGCGGGGTGCAGATCGACATAGACGGCGCCAACCTGTCGCTGCGCTATCCCATGGAGGTGAACCTGGTGGGTGACGCCGCGGCCACCCTCGCGGCGCTCCTGCCGCTGCTGAAGCAGAACCCCGACAAATCCTGGCGCGACAAGATCGCCGCGGACATGACCGACTGGTGGAAGGTCCTGGAAGCCCGCGCCATGAACAGCGCCGAGCCGCTAAATCCGCAGCGGGTGTTCTGGGAGCTGTCACCGCGCCTTCCCGACAATGCCGTCATCACGGCGGACTCGGGCTCCGCCGCCAACTGGTACGCCCGTGACCTGAAGATGCGGCGCGGGATGAAGGCGTCCCTCTCCGGCGGCCTGGCCTCGCTTGGGGCCGGCACGCCCTACGCCGTGGCCGCCAAGATGGCCTATCCGGATCGGACCGTGATCGCCTGCATGGGCGACGGCGCCATGCAGATGAACGGCATCAATGTGATGATCACGATCGGCAAATACTGGCGCCAATGGTCCAATCCCCGCCTCATCGTCCTGGTGCTGAACAACCGTGACCTCAACCAGGTGACGTGGGAGGAACGCGTCCAGCTTGGGACCGGCAAGACCGAATTGACCCAAAGCATCCCCGATTTTCCGTATGCCAAGTACGCCGAGCTGATCGGCTTGAAAGGCATTTTTGTCGACGATCCCGAAAAGGTCGGCGCGGCTTGGGACGAGGCGCTCTCAGCCGACCGGCCGGTGATCCTCGAGGCCTATACCGACCCCAATGTGCCGCCCCTGCCGCCCCACATCACCCTCGAAGAAGCCGTCCACTTCATGACGATGGTCGAGAGCGAGCCTGAGCTGCCGTCGGTTCTGAAGAACAGCGTCAAGGAGCTGATCGCCACCTTCGTGCCCGGCAAGCATTGACCATGCTTGCCGCCCTCAAGCGAGCCGCCGCGACGCCTGATGTTGAGCAGGCGCCGGGCGCCGCCGTCGAGGCGGCCCGAGGATTGAACCGGGCCGCCGGCATGCTGGCGGCGTCGGTCTTGATGGACAGCGCGGTCGAACACTATCGCGGCTCCTTTCACAACAAGGCCATGTACGCGCCACTGGTGAGCTCAGCCCTGTCGCTGCTCGCCGGCCTGCACGGCCATACCGACCGCAGGGCGAGCCCGCATCCGGCGCGGGACGCCGTGTTCGCGGCCGCGGCTCTGGTCGGCCTCGTCGGCACCAGTGCGCACCTCTACAATATCGCCAAGAAGCCCGGCGGGTTCAGCGTCCAAAACCTGTTCTACTCCGCACCCATCGGCGCACCCGCCGCCCTGGTCCTGTCGGGACTGCTGGGGTTTCTGGGTGAGCGAACGCGGGACAATGCGCCGGGCGCGCCCCCGACCATCGCCGGCATGCAGGCGGGCCGGTTTCTGGCGGCGACCACCGGCGCGGGCCTGCTGGGTACGGTCGGGGAGGCGGGTCTGCTCCACTATCGCGGCGCTTATCAGAACCCCTTCATGTACCTGCCCGTGACCCTGCCTCCAATCGCCGCCGCGCTCCTCGGCCTTGCCGCCGTCGGCGCCGAGCAGGAGCGCAGGCCGCTGACCCGCGGGTTTCTGCGCCTTACGGCGGTGCTCGGATTTGTCGGGGCTGGTTTTCACATCATGGGCGTCGGGCGGGGCATGGGCGGCTGGAAGAACTGGCGCCAGACCATGATCGACGGCCCGCCGATTCCGGCTCCGCCGTCCTTCACCGGCCTGGCGCTGGCCGGGCTTGCCGCTCTTGGGCTTCTGGAAGGCGGCCGCCGATGAGCCCGCGCTATCCGGGCTATGACGTCGAGGCCAAGCGCGACACCCCATCGTGGAATCAAGCGACCCGTGAGGCGATCGACAAACGCCTGGCCGTTCCGCGCGAGCCGCGGTTCTTCACGGCGGCCGAATGGACGACGTTGCAGGCGATCTGCGATCGCATCATGCCGCAGCCCGGCGATCGGCCAAAGGTGCCATTGCCGGCTTATGTCGACCAGAAGATGGCCGAGGACATTCAGGACGGCTATCGCTACGCGGTCCTTCCGCCTCAGGGTGACGCTTGGCGCCGAGGGCTGAAGGCGTTCGACGCGGCGGCGCAGTCCGCATTCGGCGGCGCCTTTCATGCCCTGCTGCCCGAACGCCAGGACGAACTCCTGCGCAGGGCTCAAGCCGGCGCGCTGAATGGCGACGCCTGGGGCGACATGCCCTGCAAGGCCTTTTTCGAGCACCGCCTGATCCCCGACATCACCCACGCCTATTATGCGACCCCGACCGCCTGGAATGAGATTGGCTTTGGCGGTCCGGCGAGTCCGCGGGGATATGTCCGTCTGGCGTTGAACCGTCGAGATCCGTGGGAAGCCGTCGAGGCCAAGCCCGGTGACGAGGCCAAGGCGCGGCGGGACAACAGCCGTGTCCGCTGACCCGTTCGCCGCGCCCCGCGCCGCCGGCGGCCGCGCGCCGGATGTCATGCGACCGGGCGGTTGGCTGCAGATGCGCGAACATGCCGACGACGATGAGGTGGACTTTGTCGTGGTCGGCACCGGCGCCGGCGGCGGCCCGCTGATCGCGGGATTGGCGCAGGCGGGCTTCTCGGTGATCGGCTTCGACGCCGGCCCGTACTTCCGGCCGCTGGAGGACTTCGCCTCGGACGAGACCGAGCAGAACAAGCTCTACTGGAATGACAATCGCATCGTCGACGGCGCCAATCCGCTGACCATGGGCGGCAAGAACAGCGGCAAGGCCGTCGGCGGCTCGACCGTGCATTTCGCCATGGTTTCGCTGCGCTTCAGACCCGAATGGTTCAAGTCCAGAAGCGTGCTCGGTTACGGCGCGGACTGGCCGCTGGACTGGCGGGACATGTGGGGCTGGTACGCCAAGGCGGAGCGGGCGCTCAGCATATCGGGCCCCACCCATTATCCATGGGGGCCGAAGCGGCCGGCCTATCCCTATCGCGCTCACGAAATAAACGGGGCAGGCGATCTGTTGGCGCGCGGCTGCGAGGCCATGGGCATCGACTGGACGCCGACGCCGCTGGCCACCGTCTCCGCCCCTCATGGCAAGTCGCCGCCTTGCGTCTATCGCGGCTTCTGCCGCTTCGGCTGCTCGACCAACGCCAAGCAGAGCCAACTGGTCACCTTCATCCCAAAGGCGATCAAGGCCGGCGCCGAGATCCGCGACCTCGCCATGGTCGGACGGATCGAAACGGATCGCCATGGGCGCGCCACGGGCGTCCATTATGTCCGCGAGGGCCGCTGGCGTTTCCAGAAGGCCAGGAACGTGGTGGTGGCCGGGTACGCCATCGAGACGCCGCGCCTGCTGCTCGCCTCCGCCAACGCGCGGCATCCGGACGGGCTGGCCAATTTCTCCGGCCTCGTCGGCAAGAACCTGATGGTGCAGTCCAACCAGGCGGTCTTCGGCGTCATGGAGGACGAGGTGCGCTGGTCCAAGGGGCCGCCCTCCCTGACCATCACCGAGCACTGGAACTACGACGATCGGAAAAACTTCCACGGCGGCTATTGCTGGATGGCGCAGGGCCCGTTGCCGATCGAATGGGTCGGCATCCAGACCGGCGCGAGGGGCCTCTGGGGCCAGGCGCTACGCGACGAAATGGAAAAATATAACCATCAGGTCGGGCTGAAGATGGTCGGCGAGATGCTGCCGAACGAGGCCAATCGCGTGACCCTGGACGAGGAGACGGATCAGTATGGCCTGAAGGTGGCCCGCGTCACCTATGGCTGGGGTGACAACGACAAGGCGATGATCGCCCACGCGCTGGACCAGATGCAGACCAGCCTGGAGCTGGTCGGCGCCACGGAGATCTTTCGGCAGACCGACGACACCAATCACCTCGCGGGCACCGCCCGGATGGGATTCAACGCGGCGACCAGCGTGGTGAATTCGGACTGCCGAAGTTGGGACATCCCCAACCTCTGGGTCTGCGACGGCTCGATCTTCCCCACCACCGGCGGCGTGAACCCCTCCTTGACGATCACGGCCATCGCGATGCGCACGGCAAGCCGCATCAAGGCTTTGGCGGCGAGCGGCGAGCTTTAGCAGGCTGTTATCCCGGGGCTGCCCTAGCCGGTCGTTAACAGGACCCTCGTCGGCCGCGCGGCGCGGTCTGCTGTCGCCGGTCTTATGCGGCGACTTTGACTTTCCAGATCGCCGCAGACGCCTGGCCCGATGGGCCGCGAGCGCCGTCCAAACTCAGGTCATTCTTCCGATGAACCATACCGGTCTCACCGCCGTTCAGTCTTCAGCAATGGATCGGCTCCGGTCCGCCGGAGCATCGCGTGGCTGAGCATTACGACCTGATCGTTGTCGGCAGCGGGCCGGGGGGCGCATCGCTGGCGCATCGGCTGGCGCCGACCGGCAAGCGCATCCTGATCCTCGAACGCGGCGACTACCTGCCGCGCGAGGAAGCGAACTGGAGCGCCAAAGCGGTCTTTGTGGACGGCAAATACCAGGCGCCCGAGACCTGGACCAATGCGAGCGGCGACAGCTTCAGCCCCGCCCTGCACTATTATGTCGGGGGCAATTCCAAGGTCTATGGCGCGGCGCTGTTCCGGCTGCGCGAGCGGGATTTTGATGAGGTGCAACACGCGGGCGGGGTCTCTCCCGCCTGGCCGCTGACGTATGACGCCTTTGCCCCCTTCTACGACACCGCCGAGGCGCTCTTTCACGTCCACGGCCAGCGAGGCGAAGATCCAAGTGAGCCCCCCTCCGCCTCGCCCTACCCCTTTGCGCCGGTGAAGCATGAGCCGAAGGTCGCCGAACTGTCGGACCGGCTGGAGGCCATCGGTCTCAAGCCGTTCCACCTGCCCCTTGGAATCCTCCTCGACCAAAAGGAGGATGGCTTCGCCACACCGACCAGCGTGTGCGTGCGCTGCAGCGCCTTCGACGGCTTTCCCTGCCTGCTTAACGGCAAGGCGGACGCGCAGGTGATCTGCATCGACCCTATGCTGGCGGCGCATGAAAACGTGACTCTGCTGACCGGCGCCTATGTCTCGCGGCTCGGAACCGACGGGACTGGCCGTCGCATCGACGCCGTGCACGTCGAGCGTGAGGGCCGCGCCGAGGTCTACACCGCCGATACGGTCGTGGTCGCCTGTGGCGCGCTCTCGTCCGCGCTGCTGCTGCTTCGCTCGGCCAACGTGCAGCATCCCGACGGCCTGGCCAACGGGTCCGGCCAGGTCGGACGCAACTATATGCGTCACAACATGAGCATCGTCATGGCGGTGATGCGCCACGTCAACCCGACCGTGTTCCAGAAAACGCTGGCCTTGAGCGACTTCTATTTCGGAAGCGATGACTGGGACTATCCGCTGGGCCTCATCCAGATGTGCGCCGCCAGCCATGCCGACCAGATCAAGGGCGAGGCTCTGCCCAGCTGGCTCGAGTGGCTGCCCGAGATGCCGTTCGAAGAGATGGCCAGACACTCGATGGATTTTTGGCTTCAGGCCGAGGATCTGCCGCACCCCGACAATCGCGTCCATTACAAGGATGGCAAGGTCCATCTCGATCTGATCGAGACCAATCCCGAACCGCTCAAGCGCCTGAAGCGCAAGCTCGAAAAGGTGCTGTCCGATATCGGCTGGCCCGCCGTGCTGCTCGAGCGCTCGCTCTATCTCGGCAAGGACATTCCCTTGAGCGGCACGGCGCACCAGGCCGGCACCTGCCGGTTCGGCGTCGACCCGGCGAACTCGGTGTTGAAGCTCGATTGCCGCGCCCACGAGGTCGATAATCTCTACATCACCGACGCGAGCTTTTTTCCGTCGATCGGCGCGGTCAATCCGACGCTCACGATCATCGCCAACGCCCTGCGGGTCGCCGACATCATCAGGGACCGGCTGTGACGACAGCCGCGGTCGTCGCCCTGGTCGTTCGCTATGGGCTGGTCCTGCTGTTCCTGCCGTTCAGCGCGCTCGACAAGATATTCGGCTTCGATCACGCGGTCAGGCAGGCCCAGCAGGTATTCAAGCCGCGGCCGATCGCTGTCGGGATGATCCTGGCGGGCCTCTTCGTCGAAATCGCCTGCACGCTGGGGGTGGTCAGCGGCGTCGCCGATCGCGCCTGCGCCTTTGTGATCGCGGGGTACTGCGCGGTGACGGCGCTGCTTTATAAGCCCTTCTGGGCCCAGGGCGATTTCTGGTCCGATCCGGACGGCAAGGGTCGCACGCTTTTCTGGGACTTCCTCAAGAACCTGTCGCTGGGCGCGGGCTTTTTGCTGATCGTCGTTGGCATCGACGGGTCGGGGCTCGTCCCGTTCCTCGCCCACCCCCTTACCTCCACACATCCCTACGGAGCCCATCCATGACCGACGAGGTCGACGACAAGGCCGGCCCCAAGCCGTCCGTCCCCTACTGGCATCTGCACGTGGACGAGAACGGGATCAGCCATCAGGCCAGGTGCGCGCTGACCGACTTTGAATTCAGGGGCGTCGGGCCGGCTGATCCGCAATGGAACGACAAGATGGAGCGCGGCGAGGCGACGGTCGTGTTCACCGTTCAACCGGTGGGCTGGGTTGGAGACTGGCATGAAAATCCGGCCCCGCAATGGATCATCGTCCTGTCGGGGCGATGGTGGATCGAATCCATGGACGGCGCGCGCATCGAGCAGGGTCCAGGCGACTTCTCGTTCGGCGAGGATCAGGGCTGCAACGAGACCGAGGGCAAGAAGGGTCACAAATCGGGGACGATCGGCGATGAACCCTGCTGCCTGATGACGGTCCAGTTGCATGTCGATCCGAAGCGGCAACCGTGCCGTCTCCGGTGACCTTCACCGCGATCGCGGGTTTTCGCCTCGTCACCGCCGCGCTCGAGCGTCTCGCCGACTTCTACCGCGCGATCGGATTTGCTGTCGGCGAGCTGACCCCAATCTCTGCCGCGGAGCTGGCGGTGCTGGGGCTTGAGGGCCGCGGCTCTCGGCGCCCGATGAGCTTGGGCGCGAGCCGCGTCGATCTCGACATGTTCGATCGGCCGGGCGACCGCTACCCGGCCGACGCTTCCGCCTGCGATCTCGTTTTTCAGCACCTCGCCCTGGTTACCGACGATGCGGGCGCCGCATGGCGCAGAGCCCTTGCCGCGGGGGCGACGCCGATCAGCCGCGGGGGACCCGTAACCCTGCCGCAATCGGCGGGGGGCGTCACCGCGGTCAAGTTCCGTGACCCCGAAGGCCACCCGCTTGAGTTTCTGCAGTTCCCGCGCGGAGCCAATCCAAAATGGCCCGACGCCGGCGTCATGGGCATCGACCATAGCGCGATCTCCGTCGCCAGCATCCCGGCGAGCCGGCGCTTCTATGCCGGCCACGGCCTGGGCGAGGCTGGCGCAGGGTCGTTGAACCACGGTCCCACCCAAGCCGCGCTCGACGATCTCGACGCCGTCGAGGTTGAGGTCGCGCCGCTGATCCCCGCCGAGGCGCCGCCGCACGTCGAACTGCTCGGCTACCACCACCCCAGAGGAAAGAGCCGCGGCGGCCTTGCGGCCAATGATATCGCCGCGACCCGCATCGTCTGGCGCGCGGACCGCGATGGGCTGCTTCGAGATCCGGACGGGCATCTGCACCAGCTTATGCGCTGAGGTCGATCGCCAGCAGGTACTGCGTCGCCGCGATGAACAGCCGACGGCCGTCCGCGCCGCCGAAGGTGCAGTTGGAGGCGACCGCGGGCGTCGGGATGAAGCCGAGCTTGCAGCGGTCCGGGGACCAGATGTGGACGCCGTCGGCGGCGGTCGTCCACACCCAGCCGCGTGAATCCACGGCAAAGCCGTCCGGATAGCCGTGGTCGGTGTGGCAGAAGAAGCGACGGTTGGAGAGGGTTCCATTCTCGCCGACGTCGAACGCAATGATCTCATGCTTGGCGCCCGCCGCAAAACCCGGCACTTCGCCCAGCGACAGCGAGGTGTCCGAAACATAAAGCGTGGCGCCGTCGGCGGTGAAGGCCAGGCCATTGGGCTGCTCGAAGTCCGCCATCCGTGTGAGAGCGCCGGTCGCGGGATCGAAGCGGTAGACGCTGCGATGATCGAGTTCCGGCTCGGCGAGGGCGCCCTGGTTGGGCATGATGAGGCCAAAGGTCGGATCGGTGAACCAGAGGCTTCCATCCGGCGCCGCCGCAATATCGTTGGGGGAATTGATCCGCTTGCCTTCGTAATGCGTCACGATCGGCTCCGGCTCATGATCATAGTCGCCGCCCCGGCTGATGCATCGCCTTCCATGCTCGCAGTGGACGAGCGTTCCATCGGACTCGACGGCGTTGCCGTTCATGAACCAGGTTCCGTCGATCAGCACCTCGACCCGGCCATCGGCAGTCCAGCCGAGCAGCCGCCGGTTGGGGACATCCGACCAGACCAGCCGCCGGCGGCCCGGCTGCCAAGCCGGGCCTTCGCCGTGGATCGTTCCCTGGTAGAGCTGAAGAAGCGGCGCATCCTTCGGCAACACCCCACATAACCGATCGTCGTCGATCTGGACGCCCTGGAACGATTTGACCGTTTCCGGAGCGCCTGGACGGTGGAGCAGGCGGGTGGGGCGTAGGTCTGTCTGGAACGGCATTTAGATCAGGTCTTTCAGCGCCACGGAGCCTCCCGCGGCGACGTTCGGCCGGTGTAGCCTAATCGTTACCGTTGTCGCGATCGTTCTCCAGAACCGATCCCGTCTTAGCATCCACGCCCACTTCGTAGGTCGTTCCGGCGTTCTTGATGTCGAACGAGTAGCGAAGACCACTGCC
Source organism: Caulobacteraceae bacterium (assembly GCA_965277425.1). Lineage (GTDB taxonomy): Bacteria > Pseudomonadota > Alphaproteobacteria > Caulobacterales > Caulobacteraceae > Poindextera. Next base: position 264,099 of record CBDICR010000004.1, on the reverse strand, counting down.
GCCGGCCTCTTTTTCAAGTTCCTGGTCGGTGATCGCGCCAGGTCGGGCTTTCAGGGCGGCAGCGCGGGCCTGATCCAGGCTGATGCGGGCCATCCTGGCGAACTGATGGCCGGTGAAGCCGCCGCTGGACCGTGTCGTCGCCGTCACGACGCCGGTCGCCGCAAGGGCGATAGCCAATCCGGCGGCCGGAAAAACCCTGTATTTCATGCTGAAAGACCTTGCCAAACGTCCAACCCCGCCTGGATTTCCTAGCCCTGTGAAGCATACGATGCGGTGGCTGAAACATTACCGATCGCCAAGGGCGCGAACATGGATAGCACCGTGGCAGCGACCGCCACGCCCTGCATGTCGGCCTTTCCCTGACGGCGGCAGGCGAGCCCAACATGGTGGGCGGCTAAGATGCTCGCGGGCAGGACGAAGACGGAGAACCTGATAATAGGTAATAAAATCAACATGTCTTGGCGGAGAGGGGGGGATTCGAACCCCCGATACCCTTGCGGGTATGCCGCATTTCGAGTGCGGTGCTTTCAACCGCTCAGCCACCTCTCCTAAAGGTCGTAGCGGACGCGCCTGAGCGGTCCTGAGCGAGGGCGCGGAAGCTAGCGATGGGGGGCCGGTTCCGCAAGCCCCGGTTCGCGCGCCATGGCGGCGCGTGTTTCGGGACGCCGGCGCGCCTATAGTGCCGGCGATGGCGTTGAAACCGGAAACCCTGCTCTGCCCGCGGCCGGAGGGCCTCTATTGCCCGCCGGGCGATTTCTTCATCGATCCGGTGCGGCCGGTGGCGCGGGCGGTGATCACCCACGGCCATGCCGACCACGCCCGCGCCGGCCACGGCCTGGTGCTGGCGACGCAAGCCACCCTCGACATCATGCGCGTGCGCTACGGCGACGACTTTGCCGGCCAGGTCCAGCCGCTGGCCTATGGCGAGGCGATCGCGCGCGACGGCGTCGAGGTCAGCCTGGTTCCGGCCGGCCATGTGCTGGGCTCGGCCCAGGCCGTGGTGCGCTGGAAGGGCATGACCATCGTGGTCTCCGGCGACTACAAGCGCCGGCGCGATCCGACCTGCGCCGGCTTCGAGCCCGTCCCTTGCGACGTCTTCGTCAGCGAGGCGACCTTCGCCCTGCCGGTCTTCCGCCACCCGCCCGACGCCGACGAGATCGCCAAGCTCGTCAAGTCGGTCGAACAGTTTCCCGAGCGCACGCACCTGGTCGGCGCCTATGCACTGGGCAAGGCGCAACGGGTGATCAGGCTGCTGCGCGAGGCGGGCTACGACAAGACGATCTATGTCCACGGCGCGCTGGAGCGACTGAACGCGCTCTATGAGCGCCACGGCGTGGCGCTCGGCCCGCTGGCGCCGGCCACCACCGAGACCGGCGGCGACCTGGCCGGCGAGATCGTCATCGCCCCACCCTCGGCCATCGCCGACCGCTGGGCGCGGCGCTTCGCCGATCCGGTGGGCGCCTTCGCCTCCGGCTGGATGCGGGTGCGGGCGCGGGCGCGCCAGCAGGGCGTCGAACTGCCCCTGGTCATTTCCGACCACGCCGACTGGGACGAGCTGACCGGCACGATCACCGAGGTCGCGCCGGGCGAGCTTTGGATCACCCACGGCCGCGAAGAGGCGCTGGCGCGCTGGGCCGAACTGAACGGCCTGGCGGCCAGACCCCTGTCGCTGGTCGGCTATGAGGACGAGGACGCCTGAGGGGCGCAGCACTTCTCCCGTGGGAGAGGTGTTTTAGGCGGCCTGGAGTTGGGTGGCCTTTTCAAGCGCGCCTTCCAGCGCCTTGACGCGCTGCTCGGGGCCGATCTGGATGCCCTCGGCGACGATGAATTCCGGATCAGTGATGCCGATGAAGCCTAATACGGTGCGCAGATAGGTCTCCAGATGCTCGGCCGCGGCCGAGGGGCTGCCGGCGCCATAAATGCCGCCGCGCGAGATGGCGACGATCACCCGCTTGCCGCCGGCCAGGCCCTCGGCGCCGTTCGGACCATAGCGGAAGGTCTTGCCGGCGATCAGGATGCGGTCGATCCAGGCCTTGAGCTGGGTCGGCATGGTGAAATTGTACATGGGCGCGCCGATGACCACGATGTCGGCGGCGAGGAACTCGTCCAGCGCCGCCTGGCCGGCGGCGAGATCGTCCCGCAAGGCCGGCGACGCTGCGGCGCCCTGCGCGGCCGCCAGATGCGCGCCCGACAGGTGGGACAGCGGCTCGGCGGCCAGGTCGCGCTCGATGATTTCGAGACCCGGCCTCGCCGCGCGCAGACGCTCGACGATGGCGGCGGAGACCTGCCGGCTGACCGAGTTGGGGCCAAGGACGCTGGCGTCGATATGCAAGAGTTTCATGGTGATCGCCTTTGGTATAGATTTGTGACCAGAGCTATATGAGTGACCACCCGACGGCCACAAGGAGGCACAATTTTGGAACCCGGGCACAGCCAGGTGACCGTCCCCCGCCTCGATCACGAGAGCTCCGACTGCCGCGCGGTGAGCCAGGTGCTGGCCCGTGTCGGCGACAAATGGAGCGTGCTGATCGTCAGCCTGTTGGGCGACGGCCCACGGCGCTTCAATGAGATCAAGCGCATGGTCGGCGGCATTTCTCAGCGGATGCTGACCCTGACCCTGCGGGGGCTGGAGCGCGATGGGCTGGTGACGCGAACCGTCTTCCCGACCGTGCCGCCGCGCGTCGATTACGAGCTCACTGAACTGGGCCGCTCGCTGTGGGTTCCCGTGCAGGCGCTCGGCAAATGGGCGCGTGAACAACAGCCGAAGATCCAGGCCGCGAGACAGTGGTTCGACGCGCGCGCCGCCGAAAACTGAACGCACCGCAAACCCGCATGCGCGCCTTCGCCAACCTGCTCGACCGGCTCTCCTTCACCCGTTCGCGGAACGCCAAGCTGGTGCTGGTGCGCGACTATCTGGCCGAGACGCCGGATCCGGAGCGCGGCTGGGCGCTGGCGGCGCTGACCGGCGAGCTCAGCTTCGATGCGGCCAAGCCGGCCTTTATCCGCAAGGCGGTCGAGGCGCGGATGGATCCGGAACTGTTCCGCTGGTCCTACGACTATGTCGGCGACCTGGCCGAGGCGGTCGCCCTGGTCTGGCCGGCCAGGCCGGGCGCGAACCGCGAGCCGGACCTCGCCGAAGTCGTCGACGCCCTGCGCACCGCCTCGCGCCGCGAGGTTCAGCAACTGATCGAGGGTTGGCTCGACGCGCTCGACGCCGACGGCCGCTGGGCCCTGCTCAAGCTGCTGACCGGCGGCCTGCGCGTCGGCGTCTCGGCCCGCCTGGCCAAGCAGGCGACCGCCGACATGGGCGACGTGGCCGTGGCCGATGTCGAGGAGGTCTGGCACGGCCTGACGCCGCCCTACGACGACCTGTTCGCCTGGCTGGAGGGCAGGAGCGAGCGGCCGAGCGCCGACGCCCATGGCCGCTTCCGCCCGGTCATGCTGGCCCAGGCCGTCGATGAGGCCGTCGACTTCGCCAAGCTCGATCCGGCCGACTACGCCGCCGAATGGAAGTGGGACGGCATCCGTATCCAGGCGGTCAGCGAGGGCGGCGTGCGGCGTCTCTACAGCCGCACCGGCGACGACATCTCGGGCGCCTTTCCGGACGTACTGGAGGCGCTGAACTTCGACGGCGCCATCGACGGCGAACTCCTGGTCATGCGCGAGGGCCGGGTAGCGCCCTTTGGCGACCTGCAGCAGCGGCTGAACCGCAAGGGGGTGGACTCCGCCCTGATCGCCGCCCAGCCGGCCGGCATCCGCGCCTACGACCTCCTGGCTGAGGCCGGCGCGGACCTGCGCCATCTGCCTTTCGCCGAGCGGCGCCAGCGGCTGGAGGCGTTCGTGGCCGCTTTGGCGGAGCCGCGCATCGATCTTTCGCCCCTGCAGCCGTTCGAGACCTGGGCGGGGCTGGCGGCCCTGCGCGCCGACCCGCCGGCCGGCGACGCCCAGGCCGCCGAGGGGGTCATGTTGAAGCGCTGGGATTCCATCTACGAAGCCGGCCGGCCGAAAGGGCCGTGGTTCAAGTGGAAGCGCGATCCCTATCTGGTCGACGCCGTCCTGATGTACGCCCAACGCGGCCACGGCAAGCGGTCGAGCTTCTATTCGGACTACACCTTCGGGGTCTGGAGCGAGGGCGCGCTGACCCCGGTCGGCAAGGCCTATTTCGGCTTCACCGACGAGGAGCTGAAGGGAATCGACAAGTTCGTCCGCGACAACACCGTCGAACGCTTCGGGCCGGTGCGCTCGGTGCGCGCGAGCCGCGATTTCGGCCTGGTGTTCGAGGTCGCCTTCGAGGGCCTGCAGCGCTCGCCGCGGCACAAGTCCGGCGTCGCCATGCGCTTTCCGCGCATCAGCCGCATCCGCTGGGACAAGCCGGCCGGCGAAGCGGATGAGCTCTCGACGCTGGAGCGGATGCTGGCCGCCATCGAGGCCGGCCGCGCCCCGGCGCGCCAAGCCTGACGCGGGCAAGGATGATGAAGCCAAGCCGTGGCCCGGTAGGCTAAGAAACGATCGTGCCCAGACTCGCCCTGCCCCTGTCCGCCCTGACCAGCACGCCGCCCGCGCCGCTGGGGATGGTGCGCGCGGGCGTGAACGCGGTCGTCGGCGGCGGGGCGGACAACTGGCGGGCCTTCCTCGAAGCCATCGGCCAGCTCGCCGTCAGCCTGGTCATCGCCGCGCTGATCCTGGGCTTGACCCTGTGGGCATCAGGATGGGCGGCCCGGCTGGCCCGCCGCGCGGTCGGCCGTCTGCAGCGCACCGGCGCGCCGGACGCCACCTTGCAGGGCTTCATGGCCTCGCTGGTGCGCTGGATCGTCATCATCGTCGGGTTGATGGCGGTGCTGGAGCAGCTGGGCGTGCGCGCCACCTCCATCCTGGCGGTGCTGGGCGCGGCCTCGATCGCCATCGGGCTGGCCCTGCAGGGGGCGCTATCGAACGTGGCCGCCGGGGTTATGATCCTGATCCTGCGCCCCTACCGGGTCGGCGACACGGTCGAGGTCAACGGCAAGATCGGCACGGTCAAACGGCTCGACCTGTTCATGACCGAGCTGTCCGACGCGGACAATCTCGACATCTTCATGCCGAACGGCAAGGTGTTCGGCGACACCATCATCAACTATTCCAGCCCCACGAACCGGCGGATGGAGCTGAATTTCAGCCTCGATTACGACCACGACCTGGACCGCGCGACGGCGCTGCTGATCGCATGCGCCACGGCCGATCCGCGCATCCTGAAGGCGCCCGCGCCCTGGTGCAAAGTGACCGCCCTGACCGACAGCGCCGTGACCATCACCCTGCGCGCCTGGGCCAGGCTCGACGTCTATTGGGACGCCCGCTTCGACCTGGTTCAGCGCGCCGGCGAGGCGCTCCAGTCCAGCGGGCTGGAGCACCCCTACCCGCATCAGACGACGGTCGAGAAGACCTCGAAAGCGCCAGCCCAGGTCGCCAATCCGCGCGAAGTTCCATCGTCGGACGGAACCTGAAGCCGGTTTCAAGGGATGAACCGAGTCTGAACGGCGACTTGCGGCCAGGGTTCAGGCGGCGAAACTCAGAGTGCTCCAATCGACCCCTGCGGCCGTGGACAACGACGGAGACCTTCGAATGCGCAATGGACTTAAAAACACCCTTCTAATTTCCGGATTGGCTGTCGCTCTGGGCGGGGCGTCCGCCGCGTCAGCGGCGTTGGTCACCCAGGATGCCGTGGCGAACGACGCCGCCGCTCCGGCGAGACTGGACAACGCCGTCAGCTATGCCGGCGAGGCGGGCCAGCTTGAAAAGGCCCAGTTCCTCTACGGCGGCCGGAACTATTGCTGGTACGGCGGCGGCTGGCGCGGTCCCGGCTACTACTGGTGCGGCTATGCCTGGCGGCGTGGATACGGCTGGGGCGGCCCGATCGGCTGGCACGGCTGGGGCGGCGGCGGCTGGCATGGCGGCGGCTGGTACGGCGGCGGTTGGCATGATCACGGCGGCTGGCGCGGTGGCGATCATGGCGGCTGGCATGGCGGTGGCGATCACGGCGGCTGGCATGGCGGCGGCCATGGCGGTGGCGATCATGGCGGTGGCGATCATGGCGGTGGCCATGGCGGTGGCGATCACCACCACTAAGAGCGACGACAAAGGCGATCCTTCTCCCTTGCGGGAGAAGGTGGCCCCGAAGGGGTCGGATGAGGGGTCGAAAAACCTCTCATCCGCGCCTTCAAGGATCACCGGCAATGGCCGCGCGACCCCTCGTCCGCCGGCTTCGCAGGCGCCTTCTCCCGCAAGGGGGAGAAGGGATTTACTAAGCCTGTAACGGATTCCACGCAGGCTTGGCGGCGCCGTTGGACGGGCCCTTGGCCCCGCCGCCACGGCGGCGGTTGCGGTTGGGCTGGCCCTGGTGGCCGTTCGGGCGATGGTTATGCGGCTTGGCCGAGCGATGCTGGTTGTTCTGCGATCGCGCCTTGGCCTGGGGCAGGGACTGTTCGGCCGAGGGGCCGGAGGTGGTCGCCGCGGTGACCGCGCCCAGGACCTTGTCATTGCGCCGGTCGTAGGAGGCGATGGTCTGACGGGTCAGCTTCTGGATGTCCTTCAAAAGGCCGCGTTCGTCATCGGCGCAGAAGCTGATGGCGATGCCCGCCGCCCCGGCCCGCGCGGTGCGGCCTATGCGGTGGACATAGGCCTCCGGCACCTGCGGCAGCTCGTACTGGATGACGTGGCTGACCCCGTCGACATCGATGCCGCGCGCGGCGATGTCGGTGGCGATCAGGGCGCGCACCTGGCCGGACTTGAACTGGGCCAGGGCCCGCTCGCGCTGGGGCTGGGACTTGTCGCCATGGATGGCGGCGGCGGAGATGTCGGCTTGTTCGAGATACTTGGCGACGCGGTCGGCGCCGCGCTTGGTGCGGGTGAAGACCAGGGCGCGGGTGATCGATGGATCTTCGAACAGCTCGGCCAAGAGGGCGCGCTTGCGCGGGCCCTCGATGAACAAAAGGCTCTGCTGCACCGTCTCGACCGTAGTGGCCGCGGGCGCGACGCGCACCTCGACCGGATCGACCAGAAGCTCGCCGGCCAGCTTGCCGATCTCGGCCGGCATGGTGGCGGAGAAGAACAGGTTCTGCCGCTTGCGGCTCATCTTGGAGACGATGCGCCGGATCGGCTGCAAAAACCCTAAGTCGAGCATCTGGTCGGCCTCGTCGAGCACCAGCACCTCGGTCGAGGACAGGTCGGCATGACCCTCGGCGATGTGGTCGATCAGCCGGCCCGGCGTGGCGACCAGAACGTCGACGCCGCCCAGCAGGGCCTTGATCTGCGGGCCGTACTTGGCGCCGCCGAAGACCACGGCCACGCTCATGCCCATGTGGGCGCCATAGGTGCGGAAGCTCTCGGCGATCTGGCTGGCCAGTTCGCGGGTGGGCGAGAGCACCAGGCAGCGGGCGCCTTTGCGCGGCGCGGGCCTGCGAGCGTCGGCCAGGCGCTGCAGGATGGGCAGGGCGAAGGCGGCGGTCTTGCCGGTGCCGGTCTGGGCGATACCCAGAAGGTCGCGGCCGAGCAGGACGCTCGGGATCGCCTTGGCCTGGATCGGCGTCGGCGTGACATAGCCCTCGGCGGCCAGCGCCTTGAGCAGCGGCTTGGCGAGACCGAGGTCGGTGAATTGAGTCACAGTGATTATAGTCTTTCATATGTGCAAACGCGCGGACCGCATGATGCGGTCCGCGACGGGCGCGGGTGGCAAACGCCCCGCGTGACCTGGGCGATCGGTTGGTGGATTCGGCAGGCGCTCGACAGGCTGGGACGAGAGATGTCCCTTCACGCGGCTGGAGCGCCGGATATCACGCTTCGGCTTTGCGGCCGATGCGAGCGCGCCTCACATCGGCGCTAAAGGCCTGAAAGTCAAGTCTGGGCATGGCGCGCTCGGCGGACCAGGCCGTATGATGCGCCATGGCCGATAATGATCCGAAGATGGAGCCCCGCCCGTTCGGCATCTTTTCCGAATGGTATGTTCAGGTCACCTGGCCCAGCGGGCATAAGGAACGGGTGCAGGCCTTTGCGAGCGAGGCCCACGCGCGCGGATGGATCGAAAACGACTCGAAGGCCTGGATCGCCGACGTCCGTGGCCCGCGCGGATGACCTACGGGTGCAGCAGCAGCGGCTCCAGCGAATAGGTCAAGGTCACCAGTCCCAGCGTGACCAGCGAAACAAAGGCATAGGCGGCGGCCAGGAGCAGGAACAGGTCCCGCCGGTTGGTCGGCGCCGAGCGCGCCAGCCTGTCCCGCTCAAGCCAGAAGCCCGCGCCGGCCACGACCAGGGCGCCGACGGCCACCACCCAGTAGGGCGCCTGCAGATAACGGGACAAGGCGCCCCACAGGAGCGCGGTGACAAGGGCGTAGATCATCCGCCCCGCGTCCTGGGCTTGGATCCGTCGCGCGATAGCCTCATGATGGGAACGCCTTGCTCAAACCGCCGCCGGCGGCTCTAGCACGGCCGGGCGCGCCGACCGCGCCGAAATTCCTCAGCCGGGGATCCGCCCCACCCACCAGCGGCGCAGGGCGACAAGGGCCCAGGCGATCTCGACCAGGCCGAAAGGCCAGGCGCCCTGCAAAAAGCCGTAGACGGAGGCCAGCCCGCAGGCGAAGGCGAAGCCCAGGGTCCAGCCGTTGGACCGCGACTCCAGCGCATAGCAGACCAGGCCGGCGAACACCGCGAAGAGGCCGAACAGGGTAAGGGCGTTCATCGCCGCCGACGACTCATCTTATCGACCTGTCTGGTCGGCTGGGGGCATAGTCGTTCGTCCTTAGGCAAAAGCGGACCCTGATCCCATGCTCTACGCCATCCTCTGCTACAATGACGAAAGCACCGTCTGGTCCTGGACCAAGGACGAGGAGGACGCCTGCATGGCGCGCCTGGCGGTGGTGCAGGACAAGCTGGCCAGGCAGGGCAAGCTCGGGCCGGTCGCGCGGCTGATGCCGACGACGGCCGCCACCACCCTGCGCAAGGACCGCGACCCGCCGTTGGTCGTCGACGGGCCGTTCGCCGAAACCAAGGAACAGCTTTTGGGCTTCTATGTCGTCGATTGCGCCGCCCTGGACGAGGCGCTGGAGATCGCCCGCGACCTCGGCAAGGCCAATCCCGGCGGCGCCTATGAGATCCGCCCGCTCGCGCTCTTCCGGCCCGGAGACGTGGCGGCGTGACCCGACTTCGCGCTGCGCGCTTCGAAGGGCGTTTGTCCTTCGAAGCTCCATTGGGAGCGTAGACGGATGAGCGATCCGGCCTGGATCGGCGCGGCTCTCACCTCGGCCCGTCCCCAGGCGATCGGAGCGCTGCTGCGCTATTTCCGCGACCTGGATACGGCCGAGGAGGCGTTCCAGAACGCCTGCCTGCGCGCGCTGAAGGCCTGGCCGCAGAACGGCCCGCCGCGCGACCCCGCCGCCTGGCTGATCATGGTCGGGCGCAATACCGGCATCGACGCGGCCCGGCGCGCACGCAAGCAGGCGCCCTTGCCGTCCGAAGAGGTCATTTCCGACCTGGACGACGCCGAGGACGTTCTGGTCGAGCGGCTGGACGGGGCGCACTACCGCGACGATATCCTCAGGCTCCTGTTCATCTGCTGCCATCCGGACCTGCCGCCGGCCCAGCAGATCGCGGTGGCGCTGCGCATCGTTTCCGGCCTGACGGTGAAACAGATCGCCCGCGCCTTCCTGGTCGGCGAGAGCGCCATGGAGCAGCGCATCACCCGCGCCAAGGCCCGCATCGCCGGCGCCGACACGCCCTTCGAGACGCCGAGCGCGGTCGAGCGGGCCGAACGGCTCTCAAACGTCGCACGGATGCTCTATCTGATCTTCAACGAGGGCTACTCGGTTCATAGCGGCCAGGCGCCCGCCCGCGCGCCGCTCTGCGACGAGGCGATCCGCCTAGGCAACCTGTTGCTGAAGCTGTTTCAAGCCGAGCCGGAGATCATGGGCCTGGTTGCGCTGATGCTGTTGCAGCACGCGCGGACGCCGGCGCGGTTCGATGCGGGCGGCGAGATCGTGCTCCTGGAAGACCAGGACCGGCGCCTGTGGAACCGCGGCATGATCGCCGAGGGCCTGGCCCTGATCGACAAGGCCATGCGCCACGCCCGGCCTGGCCCCTACCAGGTGCAGGCGGCGATCGCGGCCCTGCACGCCCGCGCCGCCCGAGCGGCGGACACCGACTGGGCGCAGATCGACCGGCTCTACGCCAACCTCGAAATCCTGCAGCCGTCGCCGATCGTCACGCTCAACCGCGCGGTGGCGGTCGACAAGGTGCGCGGAGCCGAGGCCGCCCTGGCCATGGTCGAGCCGCTGGAGACACGCCTGTCCGGCTATTTCTACTTCCACGGCGTCAGGGGCGCCTTCCTGCTCGAACTGGGCCGGGCCGAAGAGGCGCGCATCGCCTTCGACCGCGCCATCGCCCTGGCCAACACCCCCGCCGAAGCCGCCCACATCCGCCTGCAGCTCGACCGGCTGATGGCCGGCGCGGCGCGCTAACCCTCGCCTGCTCATGCCCGCGAACGAAAGCGGGGACCCAGGTGTTTTGCCCGGAAAGTCGTGAATTGCGGTGAAATCGTAGGATTGACACCAAGCACACCAAGGTCACCAAGAAGGAAGAAAAAGGTCAGTTCCGCCCCTTGGTGACCTTGGTGTGCTTGGTGGTCAAAAGAGTCTGAATCTCCGCTCGCGCGGGCCTAAGCGGATTAAAACCAGCCTTTAGATTTGGCTAGAACACTTATTCCGCCGCCTTCACCGCGTCCAGTTCGGCCAACACCTCTTCGGTATGCCGCCCGAGAGGCGGCGGGTCGCGGCGGATCGAGACCGGGGTCTTGGAAAAGCGCAGGCCCGGCTTCATGGCGCGGTAGGGACCCTCGCCTTCGAGATCGCGCGTCTCGAACAGGGTCTCCTTCAACTGCGGATCGTCGAAAAGCTCGTCCGGCCTGTTGGCGCGCATGCCCGGTATGGAATTTTCAAAGCACAACACCATCCACTCGGCGGTGGTGTGGGCGGCGGCCGCCTCGTCCATCATGGCGTGATACTCCGCCACCCGCTCCGGCCCGGAGGTCTTGGAGGTGAATCGCTCGCTCTCGTAGGCGTCGGCAATGCCGCCAAGCGCCATGAACCTCGCCGACTGCTTGCGGTCGGCCGGCGCGACGGCGAGGTAGCCGTCCTTGGTCTTCAGCGGCCGACGATAGGGGGTGATGGTCGTGGTATGGCCGAAATGGCCGGTCGGCGGGATGTAGGTCTCGTTATAGAGGTGCTCGGCCATCAGAAAGCCGGTGAAGACCTCCAGCATGGGCACGCAGACATATTGGCCCTCGCCGGTGCGCTCCTTGTGGCGAAGCGCCGACAGCATGGCGATGACGGCGAAAAGGCCGCTGGTCTTATCGGCGATGATGGTCGGCAGCGGCCGGAACGTCGCGTCCGGCTCGACCATGGCGTTCAGCCCGCAGGCGCCCGAGGCGGCCTGGATGAGGTCGTCGAAGGCCTGGCGTCCGGCGTAAGGCCCCGCCGGATCGAAGCCCATGGCCTCGACATAGACGATGTCGGGCTTGACCTTGGCGACCTCGGCATAGGCGAAGCCCAGCCGGGCGATCGAGTCCGGACGCATGTTGTGGATGAAGACGTCGGCGGTGGCGATCAGCTGACGCAGCGCCGCGCGCCCGGGTTCGTCCTTCAGGTCCAGCGTCACCGAACGCTTGTTGCGATTGAAGGCGACGAACATGGGGCCCATGGTCGGCGTGTTGGGGGCCTTGCCGGAGGTCCGCTGCCGGTCGCCGGCGGGCTCCTCCACCTTGATCACGTCGGCGCCCAGGTCGCCCATGGTCTGGGTCGCATAGGGGCCGAGCACGAACTGGGTCAGATCGACGATCCGCACGCCCGCCAGCGGCCCCGCCGCCTTCGCGCCCTGCTCTTCGACCTTGCTCATCGCCGCGCCTCCTTGATAATCGCCATCCGCAAGATCGGTAGGCGACGATGGCCTCGCGGTCCAGCGGCGGCGTCCGCGACCGGCCGCTTGCGTGGCCTGGAGATCGGCGGCGCGGCGTTGTCGGATCGATCTTCCCCGGTTCGTCCTTGGGGCGCGATTGGATCTCAAAAAACGTCAAGGAGGCCTCCGATGCCCAGCGAAACCCAAGCCGATCCCGGCTCGAACCGCGAACTGGTGCTGACCCGCCTGATCGACGCCCCGCGCCAGGCGGTCTATCGCGCCTGGACCGAGCCCGAACTGCTCAAGCAATGGTTCGCGCCCAAGCCGCTCACCACGCCGGTGGCGCAGCTCGACGTGCGGCCGGGCGGATCGAACCTGATCGTCATGAAAGGCCCGGACGGCTCCGACATGCCCAACCAGGGCGTCTATCTCGAGGTGGTTCCGAACGAAAAGCTGGTCTTCACCAATGCCTACACCAAGGCCTGGGAGCCGTCGGACAAGCCGTTCATGACCGTGGTCCTGACCTTCGAGGACGAGGCCGGCAAGACCCGCTATACCGCCCGCGTACTGCACTGGACCATCGCCGATCGCGAGACCCACGAGCGGATGGGCTTCCACCAGGGCTGGGGCCTGTGCACCGACCAGCTCGCCGAGGTCGCGCAAAGCCTCTGACCGCGCGTGCGCCGCGCCCCCGCGCTCCGGAACAGCCACGCTCGTTGCGCATTGTCTGACGCGACGCCATACTGGCGATCGACCATCACGATATTCAGGAGATCGATATGCGACGGTTCATCATGGCGGGGTGCGCTCTGCTGGTTCTCGGCGGCGCGACGACGGCCCAGGCCAACAACCGCGGCGCAGCCGGCGGCGCCGTCGCCGGCGCGGTTGGCGGCGCGGTGGTCGGCGGCCCGGTGGGCGCGGTGGTCGGCGGCGTCGGCGGCGCGATCATCGGCAGCCATATCCACCATCACCATCACCACCATTACGATCATCACGACCGCTGAAGCTCGAAGTCCCCGAGCATGAACTGGACCGGCGGCGGCCAGGCCGAATGCGCCTTGCGGTCGCCGGCGCCAGCTTCTAAGCCCGCTCCATGCTCGACCATCTGAAAGCCAACAACCGCGCCTGGGCCGAAGGAAAGGTCGCGGCCGACCCGAACTTCTTCGCGCGCCTCGAATCGCAGCAGGCGCCGGAATATCTATGGATCGGCTGCTCGGACAGCCGGGTGCCGGCCAACGAGATCTGCGGCCTGGATCCGGGCGAAATGTTCGTCCACCGCAATGTCGGCAACCTCGCCCCGCCCCAGGACGCCAACTATCTGTCGGTGCTGCAGTTCGCCATCGACGTCCTGAAGGTCAAGCATGTCATCGTGGTGGGCCATTATGGCTGCGGCGGCGTGCGCGCGGCGGTCGACGGCGAGCGGCGCGGCCTGATCGACCATTGGCTGCACCCGATCCGCGAGGTCCGCCACGAGCATCGCCACGAGCTGGAGGCCATCGGCGACCAGCGCCAGCGCCTGGATCGGCTTTGCGAACTGAACGTCGTGCGCCAGGTGAGGAATGTCGCTTCGGATGTCTTCGTGCAGGACGCCTGGGCGCGCGGCCAGCCGGTCGCGGTGCACGGCTGGGTCTATTCGCTGCACGACGGCCTGGTCACGGACCTCGACGTCACCGTCAGCAGCCTGAAGGGCTTCGACCGGCTGGACTGATTACCTCGGTCTTTCCGGACAATGCCGGGCCTTAACGTTCTGCGTCCACCGCGCGCCAGTCGTGGGTCATTTCGTCCAGCCGGGCCTTCAGCTCGGCCGGCAACGGGCCCTTTTCCGCCGCCGCCAGGCTGTCGGCCAACTGCTCGGGACGGCTGGCGCCGACGATCGGGGCGGTGATGGCCGGATTGGACATGACCCAGCACATGGCCATGGTCGCCATGCTCATGCCGGCCTCGTTGGAGAGCCCGCGCAGAGCCTCGACGCTGTCGAACTCGCGCTCGTGCCAATAGCGCTCCTGGTAGCGCGGCCCGGCGTTGCCGAGCGAAAAGCGCGAGCCTTCCGGCGGCGCGGCCTTGCGGTCGTGCTTTCCGGTCAACATGCCGCCGGCCAGCGGATTATAAGGGATCACCGCGATCCCTTCCTCCTCGCACAGCGGCAGCAGGTCGCGCTCGAAGGTGCGGAACAAAAGGTTGTAGCGCGGCTGGACGGAGTCGATGCGGGCATAGTGGTTGATCTCGCCGCGCCCCAGCGCACGGGCGATGCGGAAGGCCGGCCAGTTGGAGACGCCGACATAGCGCGCCTTTCCGGCCTTCACGACGCTATCCAGCGCCTCCAGCGCCTCATCGACCGGCGTTGAGGGATCGACGCCGTGCAGCTGGTAGAGATCGACATAGTCGGTGCCGAGCCGCTTCAGCGAAGCGTCGATGGCCTCCAGGATGTGCTTGCGCGACATGCCCTGGTCCCAGGGCTTGGGGCCGGTCTGGCCGAAGCATTTGGTGGCCACTACATAGTTCTGCCGCTTTCCCTTCAGCCAGCCGCCGACGATCTCCTCGGTGCGGCCGACCGTCGCCCGGCCGCCGCCCAGCGGATAGACGTCCGCCGTGTCGAGGAAGTCGATGCCGCCCTCGGCGGCGGTGTCGAGAATGGAATGGCTCTGCGCCTCGTCGCACTGCAGCCCGAAGGTCATGGTACCGAGGCAAAGTCGGGAGACGCGCAGGCCCGTACGGCCGAATTTGATGTGTTGCATGGCTCGATCCTAGGTCGTGGTGAGGATTTAACGGCTTAGCGGATTCACGTCGCAAGCGAACAGTGATTCAAAGGCTGATTTTTGGGGATCAGCCATGATGACCGAGCGTGATTGTGATCGTCTGACGGACGATCAGTGGGCTTGTATCGCGCCTTTGATGCCGGGCGGCTGCAAGGGCAAGCGCGGACCACGAACCAACAACCGGCTGTTCATGGACGCCATCTTGTGGATGGCCAGGAGCGGCGCTCGCTGGCGCGACCTGCCGGAGCAGTTCGGCGACTACCGTGTAGTCAAGCGGCGCTACTATGATTGGGTCGAGCGCGACGTGTTGACGTGGATTTTCAATGCCTTGAGTGTCGACGCCGACCTTGAGTGGGTCAGCATCGACGCCACGGTGGTCCGCGCTCACCAGCACGCGGCCGGGGCGCGCAAGGAAAAGGGGGGCCTGATGCCCAGGGGTTGGGTCGCTCGCGTGGCGGCCTGAGCACCAAGATCCATGCCGCCACCGACGCCCTCGGTAATCCGATGCGCCTGATCGGCGGTCCAGGTCAGCAAGGCGAAGTCCTGAGGGCGGCTGAGCTCATAGACGGCCTCGCTCCAGGATCGGTCATCGCCGACACCGCTTACGACGCCGAGCACTTCCACGAAGCCATCGTTCAGGAAGGCGCCCAGCCTGTCATCAAGCCACGGCCCAATCGCAAGAAGCTGCGTCCCTTCGACGACATCCTCTACAAGGAGCGCAACCTCATCGAGCGCTTCTTTAACAAGCTCAAGCACTTCCGACGCGTCGCAACCCGCTACGATAAGCTCCTCGCCAACTTCATGGGCTTCGTCATGATCGCAGCTATCGCCATAACACTGCGTTGACGGTTAAATCCTCACCACGACCTAGAGCGGGATGAGGAAAAGTGCGAAGCGGTTTTCCGCCCGCATCTCGCTGCGGGCTTAGGAAATGATCGCGATGGACTCGTCGTGATCCGGGCAGGCGGGCAGCGAAAGGCCAGCCTACACGAGCGTTCCATGTCCTGGCCTCACCTATTGCGTTGACAGGGTCCAGGGCCAAATTCCACAATTGGACATCAACGAATTTGAACCGAGTGGCGGATCACGCCGCCGTGCATTTTTCAGGGAGTGAATTTGATGGCTGATTTTGGGTCCAACGAACTCGAGGCCTTCCGCAACGAGGCGCGCGAATGGCTGGCGGAGAACTTCCCGCCGGCGCTGGCGAAAAACCAGCCGGAGCTGACGGAGGCCAATATGGGCCTGCCGCCGAGCCAGGACATGAAGCTCTGGACCCGGCGCATCGGCGAAAAGGGCTGGGGCACGCCCACCTGGCCGAAAGCCTATGGCGGCGGCGGCCTCAGCCAGGCCGAGGCGCGCGTGCTGGCCGAGGAGATGAACCGCATCGGCGCGCGCAACCCGATCCAGGGCATGGGCCCGGGCATGTTCGGCCACACCCTTTTGGAATACGGCAATGAAGAGCAGAAGCTGAAACACTTCCCACCGATCTGCCGCGGCGAGCTGCGCTGGTGCCAAGGCTTTTCCGAGCCCGGCTCAGGATCGGACCTGGCCTCGCTGACCACCAAGGCCGAGGACAAGGGCGATCACTATCTGGTCAACGGCCAGAAGATCTGGACCTCCGGCGCGCAATTCGCCGACTGGTGCTTCTGCCTGGTGCGCACCGACACCAGCAAGAAGCACGAAGGCATCAGCTTCCTCTTGATCGACATGCATTCGCCAGGCGTCGAGGCGCGGCCGATCAAGATGATTTCCGGCGCCTCGGGCCAGTGCGAGACCTTCTTCACCGACGTGAAAGTGCCGAAAGAGAACCTGGTCGGTCAGCTCAACGGCGGTTGGCCGATCGCCAAGCGGCTGTTGCAGCACGAGCGCAACGGCATGGGCAACCGTCTGGGCGCCCAGACCGGCGAGCGCGCGAGCGCGGGGGTGGCCGAACTGGCCAAGACCTATGTCGGGGTCGACGAGACCGGCCGGCTGGCCGACGCCGACCTGCGCGCGCGCCTGATCGCCCACAAGATGGAGGAGCAGGCCCTGCGCCTGACCGTGCGCCGCGCCGCCGCCGAGACCCGCGGCAATTCCGGCCCGAGCGCGGCCACCTCGATCATGAAGAACGTCAGCATGAAGACCATGCAGGACCGTTCGGAGCTGACGGTCGAGATCCTGGGCGCCAATGGCCTGGGCTGGGAGGGCGAGGGGTTCGAGGCCGACGAACTGGCGGCGGTCCGCGGCTGGCTGGCCGGCAAGGCCGGCTCGATCTATGGCGGTAGCCAGGAGATCCAGAACAACATCATCGCCAAGCGAATCCTGAACCTGCCCGAGATGACCGGCGCCGTGAGCTGATCCGATGAGCGATACACGGTCGTCGGAGGGCAAGGCCGCGGAGATGGCCGACCTCGAACAACGCCTGATCGAAGCCTCCCATCTCGGCATGACCCCGGCCGTCTGGGCCCAGGTCAAGCCGGACGCCGTCTCGGTCTACGACACCCACGGCACGCGGACCTTCGCCGCGCTGAACGCCAACGCCAACCGGGTCGTTCGCCTGCTGCGCGAGCACGGCCTGGAGCCTGGCGACCCCGTCGCCCTGCTCTGCAGCAACCGCGCCGAGTTTCTCGAGGTGCTGCAGGCCACCCTGCGCGGCGGCTTTCGCATCACCCCGGTCAACTGGCACCTGACCGCCGACGAGATCGCCTATGTGGTCAACGACTGCCAGGCCAAGGCGCTGTTCGCCGAGGTCCGCTACGAGGCGGGCCTGAAGGCCTCCGCCGACGCGCCGCGGCTGATGCTGAAGGTCGCCATCGGCGGCGAGGCCGAGGGTTTCCTGAACTATCAGGACGAGATCGAGGCGCGGGACGGGTCGGACATCGGCGATCCGATCCTGGGCAACGCCATGCTCTACACCTCCGGCACCACCGGCCGACCCAAGGGCGTCTACCGCAAGGCGCTGGCGGCCATCCCCTTCGTGCTGGGCGGGGCGCGCGGCTATAAACACGAGAGCGACGTCCAGCTCTGCGCCGGGCCGGCCTATCACGCCGCACCGCTCGCCATCGATCTGCGCGTGCCGATGAGCCAGGGCGTCCCGGTCGTCTTCATGGACAGCCGCTGGGACTCCGAGACGGTCCTGAAGACCATTGAGACCTATCGCATCACCCACGGCCACATGGTCGCGATCATGTTCCAGCGCCTGCTGGGCCTGCCGCCGCAGATCAAGGCCAAGTACGATCTCTCAAGCCTGCGCCAGATCATCCACGGCGCCGCGCCCTGCCCGCCCGACGTCAAGCGGGCGATGATCGACTGGCTGGGGCCGATCCTGCACGAATACTATGCCGGCTCCGAAGGCGGCGGCGGCTTCACCATCAATTCCGAGGAGTGGCTGAAAAAGCCCGGCAGCGTCGGCAAGAACCTCACGCCCGACGGCACCCGCGTGCTGGACGACGAAGGCGATCCCGCCCTCCCCGGCCAGCCCGGCCTGCTCTATTTCAAGGTCGTGGCGGGAAATCCGTTCGAGTATTTCAACGATCCGGAAAAGACCGCCGCCAGCCATCGCGACGGCTATTTCACCCTGGGCGACGTCGGCTATTTCGATGAGGACGGCTACCTCTTCCTCACCGGCCGCACCGCCGAATGCATCATCTCCGGCGGGGTGAACATCTATCCCCAAGAGATCGACAACGAGTTGATTAAGCATCCAGCGGTCGAGGACAGCTGCGCCATCGGCGTGCCCAACACCGAATGGGGCGAAGAGGTGAAGGTCGTGCTGATGCTCAAGCCCGGCTTCGCGGCGAGTCCGAAACTGACCGCCGACATCCTGGGCTTCGCGCGCGAAAAACTGGCCGGCTTCAAGGTGCCGCGCTCCGTCGACTTCGTCGACGACCTGCCCCGCTCGCCGGCCGGCAAGATCCAGCGCGGCAAGGTCCGCGCTCCCTTCTGGGCCGGGCGCAAGGTGCAGATCTGAGAGATTGTCAGCCCGGGCCAGCGCGCGCCCATCCCCCGCGCAGTGGGGACAAGAGACGACCGCCAAGCGCGCCAAGATCGCCAAGGCGCCCAGCCCAGTCGAGAAACCTTGGCGTCCTTGGCGGACTTGGCGTTTAAAAGACCTGGGCCTGAATTCGCGAGGATAGGACGCAAGGCGGGCTTCGCTCAGGTTCGCCCGCCGGTCTTGCCGTAAACCCGGACTCACGCCTTCGTTGGCGGATGACTTCAGAACGCTTCAAGCTCATCGCGGCCGTCTATCTGCTGTTCCGGCGGGACAACGAGATCCTTTTGCTGCTGCGCGCCAACACCGGCTACGAGGACGGCAAGTACGGCCTGGTCTCCGGCCATGTCGACGGCGACGAGCCGCTGACGCAGGCCGCCGCGCGCGAAGCCCGCGAAGAGGCCGGGGTGGAGATCGATCCGGCCGATCTGGTCCTGCGCACCGTCATGCACCGGCGCCAGGACGACGAGCGGGTCGAGTTCTTCTTCCAGCCGACGCGCTGGCGCGGGGAAATCCGCAACATGGAGCCGGACAAGTGCGCCGCGCTGAGCTGGTTTTCGCTTCAGGACCTGCCGGACAACACCATCCCCTACGTCCGCCAAGCCATCGCGCACTGCCGCGAGGGCTTGATCTATTCCGAATTCTGGAAGCCGAGCTGAGGCGGTCCCGAGCATACCCGATCTGACGTCAAAGCCCACGCTCAAGGACTATCAGGCCTTCGTCGTCGAACTGGAGGTCGAGCGGGGATTCAGCGATCAGGGCCCGATCCAGAAATGCCTTTTGCTCGGCGAAGAGGTCGGCGAACTGTTCAAGGCGGTGCGCAAGACCGAAGGCTTGGTGATCGACCAGGGATCGCGCATTGGCGGCATCGGCGAGGAGCTCGCCGACATCCTGGTCTATCTATGCTCTGTGGCGAACCGGTATGGCGTCGATCTGGAGCAGGCGTTTCGGGACAAGGAAGCGGTCAACAGGACCCGGGTGTGGACGCGCTGAACAGGCGTTGGGGCGGCTTGGGATTTCGGCGGCCTTCCTGGCGCAGCCAGTCTCCAAAATCGGCGGCGGCGGGGTTTTCGGCCAACCCAGGCCGCAGATAGGTGAATCTGGCGCCGGCCGGCTCGAAGCCCCACGGTGCGACAAGCCGGCCCCGCTCGATGTCGGCCTGGGCGAAGGCCCAGGGCGCGACGGCGACGCCCAGTCCCGCGGCGGCGGCCTCCAGCATGTAGGAATTGTGCTCGAATTCCCGCTCCAGCGTGGAGTCGGGCAGGTCTATTCCAGCGGCCTTGGCCCAACGCGCCCAGCCGGGCCGGAAGGTTTCGCTGTTCAAGCGGGGAAGTCGAAGCAATCTTTCGGGGTCCCGCCCAGCTTCGTCGAACAGCGCCGGCGACAGGACCGGGCCGTGATGGTGCGCCATGAAGGGCGTAGCGCGGACGCCGGCCGGGGTTGCGCCGTCCTCGATCCTGATGGCGGCATGCAGGCCCGCCTGGCTGAAATCGACCGGCGCATGGCTCTCGAGGATGCGGACGCGCAAGCCCGGATGGGCGTCGAGGAATCTGGGCAGGCGCGGGATCAGCCACTTCATAGCCAGTGTCCCCAGGCAGGAGATGACCAACTCTTCGGTCCGCTCGGCGCCTGGGAGGGCCGCGGAGACCATGTCGAAGGCCGACGACAGCGCCGCCGCCAGCGCTTGACCGGCCGGAGTCAGGGCCAGCCTGTGGCGCGGACCACCCACCAGGCGCACCCCCAGTTCGCGCTCCAGCGCCTTGATCTGCCGACTGACCGCCCCGTGGGTGACGCAGAGCTCGTCGGCGGCGCGCGTCATCGAGCCGACGCGCGCGAAGGCCTCGTAGGCGCGCAGCGCCTTCAGCGATGGCAGAGGCCGTCCCATCATGTGATCGGAGCTCACAGCTGACAGCGACTTAGTCGATTGCGGCGACGAGACCAACGCGGGATTTGTCCGCGCCACTCGGAAAACGGAGGGCGGCATGGCCTTGAAGAGGGTCGATTACGACGAGCGGCAACACACGGTCTATGCGGCGGGGCGCGCCATGCCGGAGGCGACGCGGGCGCTCTGGATGCGGATCATCGCCGAGCAGTTGCCGCCGACGCGGCCGCTGACCCTTGTCGATCTCGGCTCCGGCGTCGGGCGTCTGACACCCAGCCTCGCCGAGGCCTTTGGCGGCCCGGTCCATGGCGTCGAGCCGTCGCGGAAGATGCGCGAGATCGCCGAGGCGGCTGGGCCGCATCCGGGCGTCCGTTACCGGGCTGGCGATGCAGCGCATATTCCGCTGGGCGACGGCGCCGCCGATGCGGTGCTGATGTTCCTCTCCTTCCACCACGTGCCGGATCGCGCCGCGGCGGCCGTGGAGATCGCGCGCGTCCTTCGCCCGGGCGGGCGTCTGCTCATCCACGGCGGCTTCGCCGACCGCATGGCCGTGCGGCCGCTTTGGTGGCATCAGTTCTTCCCGCGGGCGCTGGCGATCGAACTGGAAATGTTCCCGACGACGGCCGAGGTCACTGAGGTCTTTGCGCCCGTAGGCCTGAGGCCACTGTCGCTGGTTGAAACGCCCGTTCAGTTCTGGGCCAGCGCGGCGGAGGCGGCGGAGCGTCTGCACCTGCGCGCCATCTCGACCTTCGAGCACCTGGGCGAAGACGAGATCGCCGAGGGCTTGGCCAGGCTGGACACCGCCGTCGCCGCCGAGACCTCGCCAAAGCCGGTGACCGGCGTTAGCGACCTGCTGGTGTTGGGATAGGGCCGGCGTCCGCGCGTCCCATATCCCGCCAGCCACCGCTCAGCGCGCCAGGGCGGCCCTGAACGCGATCCTCTGTGTGGCGTGGTATCGTTCCAGCCCGCTCGATGCGCCAGACGGATCGGCAAGCGCCACATAGCCGTCGGGCCGAAGCAGATAGACCGCGTCCTGCATCAATCCGCCCGAGTCGTAAGGCTCGCGCCAGGGGAAGACATGCAACGGCAGGCCATATTGGGCGCACCAGGCGCTGAGCGCCTCGCTGGCGGCTCCATAGATGTGGGCCTGCCAGACCATGGCCGAGAGCGGCGCGAAATTGTCATCGCCGCCGATCGGCGTCCACGGCAGGCGATCACCGCCATGCACACCGCCGGCCTTGCCGACGCTGAGCGGGCTGTCGCGATAGTTCAGCGTGATCTGGCCGACGGTGCGGAACATATATTCCCGCGCCGCCTCGATGCCGACGATCCGGGGCATCACCAGGGGCGCGATACGGGTGCGCAGGATATCGGCGACCCGTCCATCGGCGGTGGCGATGCTGAAGGCCCTGTCGGTGGTGGCGACCAGCCGGCGCGCGAAGCCGATGCGCTCGGCCTCATAGCTGTCGAGCAGGCTGTCCGGCGCGCGCCCGGCCAGCACCGCCGCCAGCTTCCAGGCCAGGTTGATCGCATCGCCTATGCCGGTGTTCATGCCCTGACCGCCGGCCGGGCTGTGGATGTGGGCCGCGTCGCCGAGCAGAAAGGCGCGGCCGCCGCGGAAATGCTCCGTCACGCGATGGTGCACGTGATAGGTCGAAAACCAGTTCACCTTGCGCACCTGGACCTTCAGGTTCTGGATCGCGCGATTGCTGACGTCCTCGAACTTCAGCGTCTCGGCATGGTCGGCGCGTTCGTCGCGCACCGTTCCGATCAGCCGGGCGCGCCCCTCGCCGGCCAGCGGGAAGACCGCCAGGAAATCCGCCTCGTCCAGGTCGACATGCAGTTCGCCGTCGATGGCGGGACCGGCGGCCTCGACATCGGCCACATAGAAGAGCTGCCGGTAGGTTCCGCCGGGAAACCCCGAGCCGATGGTCTCGCGCACCCGCGAGCGGGCGCCGTCGCAGCCGGCGATATAGAGCGCCTCGCAGGTCTCCTCGGCCCCGTCGGCGCCGCGAAGGCGGGCGAGGACGTGATCGCCCGCCTCCTCGAAACCGACCAGCTCGGTATTGCGCTCCACGGCGACATCGAACCTGACCAGCCGCTCGATGAGCAGGCGCTCGTGCTCGTCCTGCGGGAAGATGTGCAGAAAGGGATAGGGGGTCAGGCCGACGCCGACGTCCTCGAACGGCAGGCGCGCCGCCATCTCGCCCTTGACCCACAGGTTCACCGCCGGCGTCTTGTGGCCGCGCCTCAGCACCTCTTCGGTGAGGTCGAGCTGGCGATAGAGTTCGAGAGTGCGCGCCTGGACCGCCAGCGCCCGCGACGTGGTCCCGGCCTCGGCGGTCTTGTCGATGATGCGCACCCTGACGCCGAGCTTGGCCAGCCAGAGGGCGAGCACCAGCCCGGTGGGGCCGGCGCCAATGATGAGAACCTCACTGCGAGTCATTCCTGCCCTCCCAAGGCTGGCGTCTAGAAGCCCAGCGCCAGGCCCTCGACGCGCGGATCGGAGCCGCCGGCCAGCACGCCGCTCGCCGGATCGCGGACGATGATCTGGGCCGCGCCGCCGGCGCCCCATCCGTTCATGGGATGCAGGCGATGACCGAGCGTCTCAAGACCCGCGCGGGTTTCCTCGGAAAGCCGCGTCTCAACCTCGAGCCTGTAGGGATTCGGCCGGTCCGCCGGGTCGGTCCCGGGCCATAGGCTCCAGCGTGGCGCCTCGGTGGCCGCCTGCACGTCGAGTCCCGCATCGATCAGGCCGACCAGCATCTGCAGGTTCCACTGCGGCTGGCCGTCGCCGCCGGGCGTGCCGCCGACCATGATGGGAACCCCATCGGCGTCCTGCATCGACCAACAGTTCAAGGTGTGCATGGTCTTCTTGCCGGGCGCGAAGAGGTTGGGATGGCCTTCCTCCAGGGAAAAACCGCGGCCGACGCGATTGTTCAGGATCACGCCCGTATCGCCGGCGATGATGCCGCTGCCGAAGGGGCTGGAAACGGACTGGATCAGCGAAACCATCATGCCGTCGCCATCGACGACGCACAGATAGGTGGTGTCGCCACTCGCCATGGCGCCGCCGGCGGTTTCCTCGCCGGCCCGCTCGGGGTCGATCTCGGCGAACCGCCGGGCCGCCCAGGACTTGGACAGCAATGTCTTGAGCGGCGTCGGGCCGAAAGCCGGATCCTGGGCGTAGGCCAGGCGGTCGGCATAGGCGAGCTTGAGCGCCTCGACCAGGGTGTGGACAGCGCCTGCATCGCCGGCGGCGAGAGCCTCGGGCGCGGCGTTCTCCGCGATGTTGAGGGCTTCCAGCAGGATCATCCCCTGCGAGGGCAGTCCCGGCTGGTGGATGGTGCAGCCGCGATAGGTGGTGGCGATCGTCGGCTCCAGCACGGTCTCGTGCCCGGCCAGATCGTCCGTGGACAGCGCCCCGCCGAGGTCCTGGACGGCCCTGGCCATCCGGCTGGCGATGTCGCCGGAATAGAAGACGCCCGGCCCGTCGGCGGCGATGGCCCTGAGCGTACGCGCCAGATCGGTCTGGCGCAGCACCCCGCCTGGCCCGGGCGCGCGCCCGCCGGGCATCAGCACGGCCGCCGTTTGCGGGCATCGCCCGATCAGCTTAGGGAAGGCAGCGATCGCCGCACAGCCGAGGGTGGTGACAGCGAAGCCATCCTCGGCATGGCCGATGGCGGGCGCGGCCAATGCGGCCAGCGTCTGCGTCCCGAACCTTTCGAGCAGCGCGCCATAGGCGTGCGGCATGCCCGGGACCCCGATGGAGAGCGGCCCGGTCAGCGGCATCCGGGTTCCATCGCCCGCCGCCCGCATCTGCTCGATCGTGGCGGCGCGCGGCGCGATGCCGCTGCCCAGCACGGCCACCGGCGCCTCGCCCGGCGCCTGGACGATGGCGAAGAGGTCGCCGCCCAGGCCGCACATCTCCGGCATCACCACTGCGGCGGTCAGGGCTGCCGCCACCGCCGCGTCCACGGCGTTGCCGCCGCTTTTGAGGATCTGCAGGCCAGTCTCCGCGGTCAAGGGATGGGCGGCGGCGATCATGCCGCGCCGCGCGAAGGCCGGGCCGATCCGCCGTTTGCGCCAAACCGGGCGCGGCCCGCCCGGAAAGCCGATCACGGACGGGCGCCCAGCACGGCGCAGCTGTGGTCGAGCAATTCCTCACCGGCCGCCTTGTCGAGCGGCATGAGGCTGGCGCGGTCGCTGAGCAGGATGAAGC
The DNA here is from genome assembly GCA_965277425.1 of Caulobacteraceae bacterium. Classification (GTDB taxonomy): domain Bacteria; phylum Pseudomonadota; class Alphaproteobacteria; order Caulobacterales; family Caulobacteraceae; genus Poindextera. The sequence continues at coordinate 239,356 of CBDICR010000004.1, read as the reverse complement.
CCGGCGCCCCGCCGGCGAAGGCCATGGGGATGGCGACCAGGGTTTCGCGTCCCATGCCGGCGCGGGCTTCGGGATCGCCGTCGGCCAGGAGCTTGAACGGGTCGTGCGCGCCGAAGTCGGCGCCCATCAGCCGCCGGGCGCGGTAGTCGTGCCCGGCGAGCGGGACCTTCAGCGCCGACCAGCGCTCGCCGATCTTCGCCTCGTCCGCCTGCAAGGCCCGCTGCACGCTGGGCCGGACGCAGTCGATATGGATGTGCAGCTGGTTCTGGGTGCGCCCATAGATCGAATTGATCGCCAGCCCGATATCGTCGCGCGGAACAGGGTGGCCGACGCGTTTTTCCAGGATCGGCACGGCGTCCCAGGCCGCCTGCCAGTAGTTGGGCGAATTGGGCGCGAGCAGCTTGGGGCTCTCGATACCGGTGACGCGGTCGGTGGGGATCAGCAAGAGCTGGGTGTCGCCGCGGATGTCCTTCAGCACCGCATAGCCGTGCGCCAGGTCCACCTTGCTGCACGGCGCGGGATTTCCGCTGACCTTGACGTCGGTGACGCACAGATCGTGGACGATGTGCCAGAGCGCGTTCGGATCGGCGGCGCGCGCCCGCGATGCGGCGATCAGGGCCAGGCCGGCCAGAACGATCGCGGCGAGCTTCAACGCGAATGACGGATGGAGGAGAGTTTGCTGCTGCATCGTAAGCCTGGTCGCCTTTTGACTAGCTTGCCATCGCCGCGACGGCCATGACAGAGCGATCGGGTCAGGAGGCGGCAAAAATCCTTGTCGTCATGGCCGTGGTCATCGGGGCGATCACCAGGGCGACGCGCCTTTCGAAGACTTTCGAACCGGCTTAAGCCGGCCCCGGTCAGGAGGCGAGCAGCATGAGCGGCCTAACCGATAGCCGGGCGGCTTCGTTCGGCGCCGCCGCGGACGCCTATGAGCGCGCGCGGCCATCCTATCCCGAGGCCGCCGTCGACTGGTTGTTGCCGCGCGGCGCCAGGCGGGTTCTCGACCTCGGCGCGGGCACGGGCAAGCTGACCCGCCAGATCCGGGCGCGCGGCCTGGATGTCGTCGCGGTCGAGCCGTCCGACGGCATGCGCGCGCAGTTGAGCCGCGGCCTGCCGGACACGCCCGTGCTCGCCGGCTCGGCCGAGGCGATCCCGCTTGAAGACGCCAGCGTCGACGCCGTCGTCGTCGGCCAGGCCTGGCACTGGTTCGATCCCGCTCGCGCCGTCCCCGAGGTCGCCCGGGTGCTCAAGCCCGGCGGCCGGCTCGGCCTGATCTGGAACATCCGCGACCGCCGCGACGCCTGGATGGAGGCCCTCAGCGGCCTTGAGCCCGAGCACGACAATTCCGAGGCCGACAGCGAAAGTCCCCGCATCGGGCCGCCGTTCGGGCCGGTAGAACGGTTCGACCTGCCCTGGCGGCAATCGACCACCGCGAGCGCGCTGATCGATCTGTTGGCCTCACGCAGCTATGTGATCGTGGCGCCGCGGGCCGAGCGCGCGAACCTGCTCGCCGCCGTGCGGCATTTCCTCGACACCGATCCGTCAACCGCCGGTGGGGCGGAGATCAGCGTCCCCTACGTGACGCGATGCTCCCGCGTCCGGTTGACCGGGGCGGCGTGACGGGCCGAGGGGGCGCCTCGACGGCGAGCCGCGCCCGGATGCGCTCCAGTTCAGGAGGGTCGGCCCGAAAGTCGGCGGCCAGACCCAGCCTGGCATTGCAGGCGGGACAGCGCACCGAGTCCTCGTCGGCCAGTTCGTTCAAGACCTGAAAAGGCTTGCCGCACGGCTTGCACTTCCAGGTCAGCGTCTTGGGCGCGCGCGCGGGTGCGGCGACCGGGGCGCCGGGGACGGCGACAGGCGTCGCGGGCGGAAACTTCAGATGCAGGATGGGACGCCGGGGCTTATCGGTCATGGGCTTTCGCGGGGGCGCACTGGTGAAAACAACTGTTCCTGGGTCGGGTAACGCCCGAGCGAGCGCCTCGTCTCATTCGCTGGCGAAGATTGGAAGCGGAAAAGCTTAATTTGGCGCCGATCAGACCGGTTTGCCGAAGGCGGGGTCACTGAGGCTCGTCCGGCCGTCCTCGCCGTGGCCGGCCAGACGGCGCTCGAACGATGGATCATGGGCCCCCGTCACGGTGAAATCATACCAGTGGCCGCTCGTGCGGATATCCCAGGCGTCGGTTTTCACGCCGCGAGCGGCGAGGCTGTATCGGCGTGCGGGCGCGCTCAGATATTCATTCGGCGCGACCTCGACCATCGCCGGCGCATCGGCGTCGTTGGTCAGGGTGATCATCAGGCGCCCGCGCGCCGGGTCGAACGCGGCGTGCGCCTCGGGGTTTGCGCGGTCCGTCCGCCCGTCGCCGCGAAACCCGCGCAGAAAGCCGTTCGGGCCGTGCAGCTCGAAATCGTAGGCGCCCTGATCGAGCGGGATAAGGTCCGTCAGGCTCTTGCCCGCCTCGACCGTGTAGAACCGCGGCTCCCCACCCTTCCCCGCATAAAGGATGAACCCCGCGCCCGCCGCACCCGTATTGGCGATGGTCAGGGCGAGGCCCTCGGGCAGCACGCGACTGCTGACCGCGAAGGCGTAGGGAAGCGCCCGCGCCGGCCGCTGCCCCGCTTCCTGGCGCGGGATGGGCTGAGCGCCGTCCGGCGCCTTGGGCCAGGGCAGTTTCTTCGCCTCTTCCGCGTCCGGGACCGCCGGCAGGCTCGAGGCGTCGGGCAGGCTGCGCGGACGGCGGGCGTTGGGCGTGGCGAAATCGAACACGCTGGTCAGGTCGCCGGTGACCGCGCGGCGCCAGGGCGTGATGTTCGGCTCGGCGACGCCGAACCGCGCCTCGATGAGGCGGATCACCGAGGTATGGTCGAACACCTGGGAATTCACGTAGCCGCCCTTGGTCCAGGGCGAGACCACGATGGCGGGCACGCGCGGGCCAAGGCCGACCGGCTCGCCATGATAAACCTCGCCGGTCGCGTCCACCGTGCTCTTGCCGATGGCCGGGCCGGCGGTAGGGATGATCGGCGGCACATGGTCGAAAAAGCCGTCGTTCTCGTCGTAGTTCAGGATGAAGGCGGTCTTGGCCCAGACGGCGGGGTTGGCCGCCAGCGCCGCGATCAGGCGGGCGGTGAGGTATTCGCCCCGGGCCGGGCTCGCCTCCGGGTGCTCGCAGAGCTTATAGGGCGCGACGATCCAGGAGACCTGCGGCAGGCGATCGGCGGCGACGTCGGCGGCGAATTCCGCCACCAGGTATTGGCCCTCCGAGGCCTTGGCGTTGGCCGCGTCCGAGCCCGCCGCCCAGGCGCGGCCGCGCCGATAGAGCGGCGAATCCTCCTCAAGGCCGCGAAACCGGGCGAAATAGGCCAGGCCGTTGTCGCCGTAATTGTCCCACTCCTGATAGACGCGCCAGGAGACTCCGGCCGCCTGCAGCCGCTCGGCATAGGTGGTCCAGCCCAATCCCTTGAATCCCTTGGCGTCGTTGCGGGGATCGGCGGTCTCGTTGGGTTCCAGCGGCGAGTTGTCGACCACGGTGCGGCCGTCGTCGCCGGCCCCCAGGCCGCTGGTGCCGCTGAACAGGAAGAGCCGGTTCGGATTGGTGGGGCCGAAGATCGAGCAGTGATAGCCGTCGCAGATCGTGAAGGCGTCGGCGAGCGCGTAATAGAAGGGCAGGTCCGCGCGGGTGAAATGGCCCATGGTCAGCGGGCCCTTGGCGGGGATCCAGGCGTCGTAGTGCTTCCAGCGGGGGTGAGAGCCCTTCCAGCTATGGTCGAGACTGTAGAGGGTCTGGGCGCGGCTGGCGGCCGAGTCCAGGTGGAAGGGGCTGACGACGCCCTTGCCGTCCTTGGTCGGCTGCATCCACACGGGCTGGCCGCTGGGCAGGGTGATGGCGCGCGGGTCGCCGTAGCCGCGCACGCCGCGCAAGGTCCCGAAATAATGGTCGAAGGCGCGGTTTTCCTGCATCAGGATGACGATGTGCTCGACGTCCTGGAGCGTGCCGCTGAGACGCCGCGCCGGCAGGGCGAGCGCCTGGGCGATCGCCGGCGGCAGGGCGGCCGACCCCACGGCCGCGCCGGCCGCCAGCTTGAGAAATTCTCGCCGGCCGTCCAGCGCATCGGTCATGGTCTCGTCCCGTAAGCCCGCTCAACAGCGCGACCATAGCCGAATTCGCCGGCCACGCGACCGACAACGGGCGGGCGTCTAGTGACCTGTTGGCCGGATGCGGTCGCTGTCGTAGCCAAGCTCCCGCACACGAGCCTGAATCAGCGCTCGCATCGCCGGCGTGGGCTCGGCCGAACGGGTCAGCAGCCACAGATAACGTCCCGACGGTTCGCCGACGATCGACCAGTCATAGGCCTCGCCGTGGTCGAGCACCCAATAGTCGCCGATGAAGAAGGGGCCGAAGAACGAGACCTTCAACTTGGCGCCGCCGCTGCCCGGCACGACCTTGGCGCGGCCCCTGGCGACCCGGATCGGGCCGTCGACGCCGCCCTGGCGGCAAGCGTTCACCACCTGCACCAGGCCGTCGTCGCCCAGCCGGTATTCGGCGCTGACCGCCTCGCAGCCGCGCTCGAAACTGTTCTCGTAGCGGCCGATCTCATACCAGACCCCGGCATAGCGGCCGAGATCGACCGGCTTTGCCGGCTGCGGGACGGCGCGATTGCCCACCGGCGGGCGCAGTCGAGCGACGGCGGCGGTGGCCGCCAGCGCCGCCGCGGTGACGGAGATCAAGGCGAGCGGCCAGGCGGCGCGGCGAAGCTTCATGGGCGAACAACGCCCGCCGTCTTCAAAGTGTTGCCGGAAGCGAGGATGCTGCCGCGCCGCCTTGAGTCCCCTGGAGTGATGCGCCCATGCCCGGAATCGTTCGCCGCCGCCTGATCCAGACGGGCGCCGCGGCCGCCGCGCTCGGCGGCGCCACGCCCGGCCTCGCCGGCGCGGCGAGCGGCGGCGCGGCCTCGAAGCTGAGCGACATCGATCACATCATCATCTTGATGAAGGAGAACCGCGCCTTCGACCACTATTTCGGGTCGTTGCGCGGCGTGCGGGGGTTCGACGATCCCACCGCGCGGCGCCTCGACGGCGGCTCGCTGTTCCGGCAGGCGGACGCGAACCACGCGGACGGCTACGTCTTGCCCTTCCGGATGAACACCCGCCGCACCAGCGGCCAGCGGGTGGAGAATCTCAGCCACGCCTGGACCACCCAGCACGCCGCCTTGAACGGCGGGGCGATGGACCACTGGATCGCAGCTCACCGCGCCGCCGACGGCGACCGCGGCCCCCTGACCATGGGCCATTTCACGCGCGAGGACATCCCCTACTATTACGCGCTCGCCGACGCCTTCACCCTCTGCGACGGCTATCATTGCTCCGTACTCGGACCGACCCACCCGAACCGCTTCTACCTGATGACGGCCACAAACGATCCGGACGGCCTGAACGGCGGGCCGGCGATCGACAATACGGGCAAGGCCTATTCCTGGGAGACCTATCCGGAACGGCTGCAGCGGGCGGGCGTGAGCTGGCGCGTCTATCACGACTTCGACGACTACGAATGCAATGTGCTGAAGTTCTGCACCCAGTACCAGCAGGCGCCGCGAAGCTCGGCCCTGTACGAAAACGCCCTGCGGGACCGGCCGTTTTACGAGCTGCTTTCGGATCTGCGCACCGGAAACATTCCCCAGGTGACCTGGATCGTTCCGCCGTCGGACCTCAGCGAGCATCCCGACTATCTGCCGGCGGCCGGCGAGGACCATACCGCCCAGGTGCTGGCGGCGCTCTGGTCGAATCCGAGGCTCTGGGCGAAGACGGCCCTGATCCTCAACTATGACGAAAACGACGGATTGTTCGATCACGTCGCGCCGCCGACCCCGCCGCCGGGAACCCCCGGCGAATTCGTCCGGGGCCTGCCGGTCGGCCTCGGCTTTCGCGTGCCCTGCACGGTGATCTCGCCGTTCAGCCGCGGCGGCTATGTCTGCGGGGACGTGTTCGACCACACCTCGACCTTGCGCCTGCTCGAAGCCCGCTTCGGCGTCGAGATCCCCAACCTGACCAAATGGCGGCGCGAGACCACCGGCGACCTGACAAGCGCCTTCGGCTTCGGCGCCGCGCCCCGGTTCGACATCCCGCACATGCCGGAAACGCAGCAGGCGCTGCACTTGGCGCAGATGCGGGTGATGACCCTGCCGCCGCCCGCCGTGCCGGCCGAACAGAGCCTACCGCGCCAGGAGCCAGGCTCGCGGCCGCGGCGCGGCGGCGTCCCACGAACCTGAACGGTCGGAACCGGGACGGCGGCTCGGCGCTTCTACGGGAAGCTCAGGCAGCAGGCCCACATGGATGACTCCACCGACCTCCGCGGCCCCAGCCGCAGGCTTCTCCTTGGCGCGACGGCAGGCATGGCCGCGGCGCCGGTGATCGCCAAGGCGGCGCCCGGCCCCGAACAGCGCGTCGCGGCCGACGGAAAGACCGAGGTGGTCCTGAACGTCAACGGCCGCGACTATCGGCGCACGCTCGACACCCGCACCGCTCTGCTCGACGCCCTGCGCGAGCACCTGCAGCTGACCGGCTCGAAAAAGGGCTGCGACCAGGGCCAGTGCGGCGCCTGCACCGTGCACGTCGACGGCCGCAGGGTCCTGTCCTGCCTGACGCTGGCCGTCGCCGTTCAGGGGCGCAGGATCACCACCATCGAGGGCCTGGCCGAGGCGGACGGCGCCCTGCATCCCATGCAGCAGGCCTTCATCGACCATGACGGCTTCCAGTGCGGCTACTGCACGCCCGGCCAGATCATGTCGGCGCTCGCCTGCGTCGCCGAGGGCCATGCGGAAACCGACGCCGATATCCGCGAATATATGAGCGGCAACCTTTGCCGCTGCGCCGCCTATCCGCGCATCGTCGAGGCGGTCCGTCAGGGCCGCGACCGGATGCGGCGCGGCTGATGCGCCCCTTCACCTATGAGCGCGCCGACGATGTCGGCCAGGCCGCCCGCCAGGGCCGCGAGACCGGCCAGGGCCAGACCGACGCGCGCGTGCAGTTCCTGGCCGGCGGAACGACGCTGGTCGACCTGATGAAGCTGGACGTGTTGCGGCCGCGCCGGCTGGTCGACATCACCCCGCTGCAAGGCCGCCACGGCGCCATCGAGGCCGGGCCGGATGACCTCAGGCTAGGCGCGCTGGCCAAGATGTCGGCGGCGGCCGAGCATCCCGCCGTGCTGCACGACTATCCGATGATCGCCCAATCCCTGCAGCTCGCCGCCAGCGCCCAGCTGCGAAACATGGCGACCCTGGGCGGCAACGTCCTGCAACGCACCCGCTGCCCCTATTATCGCGACCCGAGCTGGACCGCCTGCAACAAGCGCGAGCCCGGTTCGGGCTGCACGGCCATCGGCGGCTTCAACCGCAACCACGCCGTTCTCGGCGTCGACGACGCCTGCATCGCCCAGTATCCCGGCGACTTCGCCGTCGCGCTCGTCGCCCTGGACGCCCAGGTGGAGCTGAGCGGCCAAGGCCGTCCGCGCCTGATCGCCTTCGAGGCCCTGCATCGGCCAGCGGCGGGGCAGCCGCAGCTGGAAACCACGCTGGCTCCCGGCGAAGTGATCACCGCCTTTCAGGTCCCCGCCGGCCCCTGGACGCGCCGCTCGCTCTATCTGAAGATCCGCGACCGGCAGTCCTACGAATTCGCCATCGCCTCGGCCGCCGTGGCGCTGGATCTCGACGGCGAGGTGGTGCGGCAGGCGCGGATCGGCCTGGGCGGCATGGCCTATCGCCCCTGGCGCGCCCGTGAGGCCGAAGCCCTGCTGACCGGCCAGCCGCTGACCGAAGCCAACGCCCAGGCCGCCGCCCAGGCCGCGCTGGCCGGCGCGGTCACCCATGGCGACAACGATTACAAGCCCGAGCTCGGCCGCCGCACCCTGGTGCGCGCGCTGATGCAGGCCAAGACGATGGAGGCCTGACGGTGTCGCAGGAAGCGCTTCGGCTGTTCGGCAAGCCCGTCCCGCGCATCGACGGGCCGGCCAAGGTCACCGGCCAGGCGCGCTACGGCTCCGACGAGCCGGTCGCCAACCCGGCCTATGCCTGGCTGGTCACCAGCGCCATTTCGCGCGGCCGGGTCGGGGCGCTGAAGCTGGAGGAGGCGCGCGCCACACCCGGCGTGCTCGACATCCTCACCCACGACAATGTCGGCCAGGAGGCCAAGCCGCCGCCGCAGATGGGCGGCGGCGCGACCACGACCACGCTGGAGAGCGACCGGATCTGGCACGACGGCCAGATCATCGCCATCGTCGTCGCCGACAGCTTCGAGGCCGCGCGCGAGGCCGCCAACCGGGTCAAGGTCGACTACCTGCCCGAGCCGCCCAGCGCCACCTTCGACAGCCCCGGCGTCACGGTCGAGCCGGCCGGCGGCGCCAAGCCGAAAAAGGGCCCGGCCAAGGGCGACGCCGCGGCGGCGCTGGCCGCAGCCCCGGTCAAGGTCGATGCGCGCTATTCGACGCCCACCCAGCATCACAACCCGATCGAGCTCTTCACCACGACCTGCGTCTGGGACGGGCCGAAACTGACCATCTACGAGCCGAGCCAGTCGATGTACGGCCTGAAGGCGGCGGTGGCCAAGCAGCTGGGCATGGACCCGGCCGATGTGCGCACCGTCTCGCGCTTCGTCGGCGGCGCCTTCGGCTCGCGCGGCGGCACGACCTCGCGCACGGCCTGGATCGCCATCGCGGCCCGGCGGCTGCGGCGGCCGGTCAAGCTGGTGGCGACGCGCGACCAGGGCTTCACCATCGCCACCTACCGCGCCGAGACCCGCCACCGTGTGCAACTGGGCGCGACCCACGACGGCCGGCTGGTCGGCCTCAGCCACGAAGGCTGGGAGGTGACCTCGCGGCCCTCTGGCTACAACGTCTCCGGCACCGAGACGACGGCGCGCATGTACGCCTGCCCGAACATCGCCACCCAGGTCAGCGTCGTGCATGCCGACCGCAACACGCCCGGCTTCATGCGCGCGCCGCCGGACACGCCCTATATGTTCGCCCTGGAAAGCGCGATGGACGAACTGGCCTATGCGCTGGAGATGGATCCGATCGAGCTTCGCCGGGTGAACGACACCCAGACCGACCCGGTCGACGGCAAGCCCTTTTCCAGCCGTTCGCTGATGAAGTGTTTCGACGCCGCCGCCGAGCGGTTCGGCTGGAGCAGACGCGACCGGCGTCCCGGCGCCATGCGCGACGGCGACTGGCTGGTCGGCTGGGGCTGCGCCACGGCGGCCTACCCGTCCAACATCGGACCAGCCGCGGCGCGGCTTTCGCTGACCCCGGACGGCCAGGCGAGCATCGGCCTCGCCGCGCACGAGATCGGCACCGGCGCCTATACGACCGTGGGCCTTACCGTGGCCCATTCGCTCGGCCTGCCCATCGAGAAGGTCAAGGTCAGCCTCGGCGACAGCGACCTGCCGCCCGTGCCGGTCGCCGGCGGCTCCAACAACGCCGCCTCGACGGTTCACGTCGCCGCCAAGGCCTGCGAGGCGGTGCGCGCGCGCATCGCCGCCGCGGCCGTGGCCGACGCAACGAGCGCCTTCGCCGGGGCCGATCCGGCGACCTTGAGGCTGGCGTCCGCCGGGCTTGTCGGACCCGACGGGCGCAAGGAGCCCTTGGCCAAGGCGCTCGGCCGCGTCACCGGCGGGGCGCTCGAGGTGCATGCGGAAAACCTGCCGCAGGGCCTGCCGGCCTCGGCCCTCGCCGCCCTCTACAAGGGCCAGGCGCCGATGCTGCGCGGGGGCGACCGCACGGACGTCACCGCCTATGCCTTCGGCTGCCATCTGGTGGAGGTGCGCGTGCACAGCCGCACGCGCGAGGTCCGCGCATCGCGCGTGGTCTCAGCCTTCGCCGCCGGAACCATCGTCAATCCCCTGACCGCCTACAGCCAGTTCATGGGCGGCGCCATCTGGGGCCTGTCATCGGCCCTGCACGAGGCGACCGAGATCGACAGGCGATCGGCACGCTACGTCAACGACAACCTCGCCGACTATCTGATCCCGGTGAACGCCGACGTGCCCGACCTGCAGGTGATCATGGTGCGCGAAGAGGACGACCGGGTGAATCCCCTGGGCGTCAAGGGCATCGGCGAGGTCGGCATCGTCGGCATGAACGCGGCGGTGGCGAACGCGGTTTTCCACGCCACCGGCAAGCGGGTGCGCGACCTGCCGGTGCGGGCCGAGACGCTGCTTTAAGCGTCGGCGACGATCGGTCCGGCGGGCCGCGGCTCGCCGCCGCCGCCGACGAGGCGGGTGAGGCTGACGCAGGCGGCGACCGCGGCGACGATGGCGGCGACGATCAGGGTCAGATTGGTCGCGCCGTGACCCTGGATGCGGAAGATCAGCGCCACCCCCGCCGCGCCCGCCGTCTGGCCGATGAGGCGTGCGGTGGCCAGCATGCCGCCGGCCGCGCCGCTGCGCCTTCGCGGCGCCGAGCCCATCATGGCGCGGTTGTTCGGCGACTGGAAAATGCCGAACCCGACGCCGCAGACCGCCATGCGCCAGATGATGTCGCTCGTCCCGGCCTGGGCCGGGAGCAGGGCGAGCAGACCAAGACCGACCGCGAGGATGGAAAGGCCGATCCCGCCGAGCAGGCCGACCGGGAAGCGGTCGGCGAGCCGGCCCGCAACGGGCGCCGCGACCCCGACGGCGACCGGCCAGGGCGTCATCAAAAGCCCGGTCTCGACGGCGGACCGGCCGAGCACGGTCTCGAAATAGAAGGGCAAGGAGACGAAGGCCAGCATCTGGGCGGTGAAGGAGCAGACCGAGGTCGCCACCGACAGGCCGAAGATCGGAATGCGCAAAAGGTCGAACGGCACCAGCGGCGCCGGCCGGGGCAGTTCGCGCAGGCACAGGACCGCTCCGGCGGCCAGGCCGGCCGCCACCGCGATCGCGCCGATCCACGGATGGCCGCGCCCCCAGATTTCGACGCCGAAGATCAGCAGGCCGAAGGCGATGGCGTTCAGCAGCGCGCTTTTCCAATCGAACGACCGGTCGGAGGTCGGGGTCCGGGGCAGGGCGAAGGCGGCGACGGCGATGGCGGCCAGCCCGATCGGCACGTTGACGCCGAACAGCCAGGGCCAGGGCGCGACCGCCAATATGGCCGAGGCCACCGTCGGACCGATGGCGGCCGCGATCGAGATCACCATGGCGTTGATGCCGATCCCCTGGCCGAGCCTGTCCTGCGGATAGGTGAAACGCACCAGGGCGCCGTTGACGCTCATGACGCCGGCGGCGCCGAAGCCTTGGACAATGCGGGCGAAGGCCAGGGTATCGATGGAGCGCGACAGCGCGCATCCCAGCGAAGCGATGACGAACAGGACCAGCCCCGCCTGGTAGACCCGGCGATAGCCGATGATCTCGCCGAGCGCGGCCAGCGGCAGCAGCGAGACCACCGTGGCCAGCTGATAGGCGTTGACCACCCAGATGGACGCCGCGGGGCTGGCGTGCAGCTCCCGCGCGATGGTGGGCAGGGCGACGTTGGCGATGGCCGAGTCCAGCACCGAGAGGGTCAAGGCCAGCGCGATGGCGGCGATGGCCCAATACCGCCGCGGCGTCGGCAGGCCGTCGGACTCGATCGGGTCGCCCGGCGGCGGAGAGGACGTGGCGACGGTCAAGCATCCTCCGGGAGACGGCGCGCGATATGTCTCTCATTTCGCTTCGCCGCGCGTGCGTCAAATGCGGACGCCGCCGCGCCCGTTCCGGCTGGCCCGGCTCATAGCGAACAGGAGGAGCCGCGCCCCTCAGCCGCCGGCGCGAAGACGGCGCTGATTGGCGCGCACACGCCGCCGATAGAGGGCGATGGCGCGCGCGGGCGCCAGATCGAGCCGGCCGCTCATCGCGCTCATGCCGATCTGCATCTGCGCATCCAGCGCGGCCTTGGTTTTTTCGGTGATCATGCGTTCAGCCTCGGCTTGCGCCGCCGCGCCGCCGGCCGCCATCTTCATCATGCGCAAGGCGATGACGCTCTGCGCCTCCCACCCCAATTGCATCGCGCTCATCGACAGGCCGAACCAAGATGAATTGCGCCGCGCCATAGGGAAGCTCTTTTTTGGACACGCAACACACGTGTTGCAGTGCAACATAACCCTGGCCGTCCAGCAAGGTTCCGACGCGGAGACCGATGTCCTTAGACCGTGCACCAACGCGGCCATTCAGGCTTGACTGGAACCGAGTTCAGACCGGTCCGTTGTCCGTCTAGAAATTTGCTTAGGGAGGCTAAGATGGGTCGATCAATTCTTCTTCTTTTTCTGGGTGTTCCGATCCCGATCATCATTCTGCTTGCACTGATTTGGCATTGAACGGGCCGGGGGACACAGACATGGCAACCGACACCACAATCGTCGCGGTCGACGCCGCGCCGGCGCCGATCGTTTCCGCCGTCTCCTGGCCGGCGATCATCGCCGGGGCGATGGTCGCGGCGGCGACCTCAGTGCTGCTGCTCGCCCTGGGTTCGGGTTTCGGCCTGGCCTCGGTCTCGCCCTGGGCGGGCGGCGCCTCGCCCATGACCTTCACGGTCATGACCGGCATCTGGCTGATCGTGATGCAGTGGATCGCCTCCGGCCTGGGCGGCTATCTGACCGGGCGGCTGCGCACGCGCTGGCGCGGGACCCACACCCATGAGGTCTTCTTCCGCGACACGGCGCATGGGTTCCTGAGCTGGGCGCTGGCCACGGTGATCACCGCGGCCCTGTTCTCATCGGCCGCCATCCTGACCACCGGCGCCGGCGTGCACGCGGCGACCGCGCCCGCGGCGGTGTCCCAACAGGCGCTCGGCTATGACGTGGACACGCTCTTCCGCTCGGCCCATCCGGACGCCGCGGCGCCCGCCGATGACACACGTGCGGAGGCCGGTCGCATCCTGGCGACGGGCATGGCCGACGGCGGCGTTCCCGCCGACGATCGCGCCTGGCTCACCCAGCTGGTCGTCGCACACGCCGGGGTCTCCCAGGCGCAAGCCGATCAGCGCGTCGGCGCCGTCGTCGATCGCGAACAGGCGACCGTCGTCCAGGCCAAGCAGGCGGCCGATACCGCACGCAAGGCCGCGGCGGCCTTCGCCATCTTCACCGCCGTGTCGATGCTGATCGGCGCCCTGATCGCCTGCGTCGCCGCCGCCCTTGGCGGTCAGCAACGCGACGAGCATCCCTAAGCTTCGATCGCGATCCCAGCGCAGCGCTCCGGCGCGCGCTGGGGGTTGGCGACGGCGACGGCGCCGTCCGGCAGCCGCACCTGATAGTCGGAAAAGCGCGTGTCGGGCCGCCGATAGTCGGTGCAGACATATTGAGCGCCGCTGAGGAAGGCGGCGTCGCGGCGGACGGTGTCGTTCGACCGCGCCTCCACCGTGTCGGCGTCGGCGCGGGTGCGCACCATGAAACCCGCCCGCACCAACTCGGTGATCCGCGGCCCGTCGGCGTAGTCGTTCAGCGTGTAATAGGCGTTGTCGGGCGCGTCCTGGTCGGAATTGACGAAGCACATGCAGCCCTCCAGCGACTTGCGCCCGCGCCGATAGGCGTCGCGACGGCGGTCGAACTCGTCGATGGCGATCAGTATCTTGCCGCGCGCCTCGCCGAGCCGCGGCCAGCCCTGTTCGAGCACCGCCTCGCGCAGGCTGGCCGCGCCGCCGCGCACGATGTCGGGCGTGATCACCGCGCCGGGCGGAAAGACCGAGGTGATCTCGGCGTCCAGTCCGTCAAAGGCCGCCTCGTCGAACGGCAAGCCGTCAGCGCCGCCCGGGACGCGCGATTTGCCGTCAGAGGTATTCATGGTCAGAAGGATCGGCGTGTGGCCGGGATGGGCCAGCGACCAGGCGCGGATTTCCCTCAGGCCCTGGACATAGGTGAAGACGCTGGAGTGGAAATCGATGTCCTGGATATGCATCACCTTCAGGCCCGGCTTCGACATCGCCTCGATATAGTCGGGCGAGATCTCCTGGCGGGTGAGCAGCATCCCGGCCGGGCGCGCGTATCGGCCGCCCTCGGGGTCATGGTAGATGTCGAGCTCCAGCGCGCGGGCGCCGTCGTCGAGCTGCTCGGTCAGTGGCGGATGGACATAGTCCAGGTCACCCCAGTTATTGGGCGCGGCGCGGCGGATCATCGCCATGATCGGCTCGGAAATGGCCTGGTGATAGCTGTTGTGGGTGCCGACGGTCAGGATGTCGGTCATGCGTAGGTTGGCGTCCATCCAGGCCCGCGCGCAGCCGTCGCCGGCGCTGGCCGCATCCGGCGCATCGAGATCGCAATTGGCCGTCATTTTCGCCTCCCGGATCGACCAGGCCTGACTTAGCGCGCGCGTTGCAGCCCGGAAACCAGGGATTCGGCCTTGGCGAACAGCGCCGGGTCGATCTTCAGGCCCGACGCGGCGGCGTTCTCGTCGAGTTGCTCGGGCCGGCTGGCGCCGACGATGGCCGAGGCGACGTTCGGCTCGCGCAGCACCCAGGCCAGCGAGAATTGCGTCAGGGTGCAGCCAGCCTCCTGGGCCAGGGGTTTCAGCTTTTGCACCGCTTCGAGGATCGCGGGCTGCAGCCAGGACTGCATGGCCTGGCCCATGGAGTCGCTGGCGGCCCGGGAGTTCGCCGGCAGCTTGGCGCCCGGCTCATACTTGCCGGACAGGACGCCTTGCGCCAGCGGCGACCAGACGATCTGCGAAATGCCGTTGGCGGCGCAGATCGGGATCACCTTGTCTTCGGGCCGGCGCCAGAGCAGCGAATATTGCGGCTGGCTGGACACGAACGGCTCGACATCCGCGATGGCGAGGGCGTCCTCGATGTTCTTCGGCGACCATTCGCTGAAGCCGATGTAACGCGCCTTGCCCTGGCGCACGATCTCGCTCAGCGCCTGCATGGTCTCTTCCAGCGGCGTTTCGGTGTCGTAGCGATGGCACTGGTAGAGATCGACATGGTCGACGCGCAGGCGCTGCAGCGAGGCGTCGATCTGCTTGAACACCTGAGCCCGCGACAGACCGCGATCGGTGTCGCTCATCGGCGCGAACAGCTTGGTGGCCAGTACGTAGGAGTCGCGCGGCCGCCCGGCCAGGACCTCGCCCAGCACGGACTCAGCGGCGCCGCGGCCATAGACATTGGCCGTATCGATGAAATTGATCCCCAGCTCGAAAGCCCGGTCGACGCAAGCCCGCGCCTTGTCCTGTTCGACCCCGACCCCGTAGGTCAGCCAGGAGCCGAGCGAAATCTCCGAGACGCTGAGGTCGCTGGCGCCGAGCTTGCGGTACTGCATGTGGTTTCATTCCCTGGGTGGCGGGCGCTTGACCCGCGGCTGGTAAAACACCGGCGCTGCAATTGAAAAAGATATGTCGCGAAAGTGAGGCGATCGAAGCCCGGCGCGGAGGCCTAGTCAAGCCGCGTCGGCGGCTTGAGCTCTCCCGTCTCATCCTGCACGTGCAATTGGACCGGCAAGCCCGAGGACTTCCCCGCCAGGCGCCGCGCGGCGCGTTCGGCGCCCTGTCTGGTCTTGAAGGCGCCGAACCGCAGGCCGTCGCCAATGATGGTCCACACGCCGTTTTGATGGACGACGCCATAGTTCACGTCCATGGGGTCGAACTCCCTTGGCTTGCGTCCATTAGGCCGGCTTGACGTGTCCTTACTGTGGCAATGTCAGAGGCGGTGTCGGCCGTCCTTTGCCGATGGGCGTTTGACACCCCGGCGGACCCGCAAGACAAGGCTTGACGCCAAGGCGGACGGAGTGAGCCATGCTTGAAAAACTGAAGGTCGTCGAATTCTCCACCTGGGTCGCGGGGCCGAGCGCGGCCATGGTCATGGCCGACTGGGGCGCGGCGGTGATCAAGGTGGAAAGCGCCTCGGGCGATCCGGTGCGCAACCTGTTCGCCGCGCGCGAGGACGTCAGCGGCAACCCGGTGTTCGAACTGGAGAACCGCGGCAAGCGCAGCCTGGTGCTCGACATCGGCAAGCCGCAGGGGCGCGAGGCCCTGCTGCGCGTGCTGGCCGACACGGATATCTTCATCACCAACCTGCGCCCCGGCGCGCTGAAGCGGGCGCGGCTGGACTACGACTCGATCAAGGACGCGCTGCCGCGGCTGATCTACACCAGCGTCTCCGGCTACGGCCTGGAAGGCGACGGGGTCGATCTGCCGGCCTTCGACATCGCCGCGCTCTGGACCCGGTCCGGCCTGGCCGGCGCCACCATTCCGGAAGGCGTCGATCCCTTCTTCTGCCGGCCCGGCATGGGCGATTCCATCTGCGCGCTGGCGACCGCGGCCTCGACGCTGGCGGCGGTGGTGGAGCGGGCGAGCAGCGGCAAGGGTCGGCTGGTGGAGACCTCGCTGATCCGCACCGGCTCCTACGCCATCGGCTGGGACCTCGCCATTCAGCTGAAATGGGGCGAACACAACCGCGCCCAGCCGCGCAGCACCACCCAGAGCGCGGTGGCCAACTATTTCAAGACCTCGGACGACCATTGGGTTTCGGTCTCCGTGCGCGCGCCGCGCGATTGGCCGGCCATCGCCGCAGCCGCCGGCCATCCCGAGCTGGTGGAGGACGCGCGTTTCGCAACGCCGGCGGACCGGGTGGCCAACGCCCAGCTGCTGCTCAGCATCCTGGACAAGGCCTTCGCCGGCATGAACCTGAAGCAGGCCGCCGCGGCCCTGACCAAGGCCGACGTCATCTGGGCGCCGCTGCAGAGCCTGGCCCAGGTGGTCGACGACCCCTACGCCAAGGCGGCCGGCTGCTTCGTCGAGGTCGAGGACGCCGCCGGCGACCGGTTTCTGGCGCCCGCCTCCCCGGCGCGCTTCCCCGGCGCCAAACACGGCCCGACCCGGCCAGCGCCGCCGCTTGGCGCGCACACGGCGGAGATCCTCGCCGAGGCGGGATATTCGAACAGCGAGATCGAAGGGCTGGTGGCGAGCGGCGCTGCGACCGATTTGGGATAGTGTAGATTGTGCCGCCGGCCCTGGCGCGCGCCCTAGCGATCCAATTCCAGAACCACGAAGGTGCCGGGCTTCGTGGTCGGCCGCTTTCCGGCCGGCGCTGGAAGATTGTATTCGGCCGTGGGCAGGAAAACCCTCCCCGTCCTGGGATCGACAGCGCCCGTGCGCGCGCCGATCTGCGTGGGGACGGTCTCGATGATGGTGTTGTTGGACGGCCCCGATAGGGCGATCACCGAGAGCGTTCCGGCAAGCGCCGATGGCACGAAGGCGAGCTTGCGGCGCACGTCATAGATCACCGCATCGGGGAAGCCGCCCACCTTGAAGCTGGCGATCGCACGGCCCGAGCCCGCGTCGAGGATGTCCGCCCCGCCGTTGCCGCAAGCGGAAATCACGCGGTCGCCGGCGACATAGGCCATGCCGGTCGGCCGCACGCAGCCCGGCAGGTCGTAGCGCGTCAGAACCTTTCGCGACATCAGGTCGACGACGGCCACCTGATTCTTGTCTTCGACATTGACGAAGAAGCGGCCCCTGCCGTCCGGCGCGCCGAATTCCAGATGGTCGCCGACCACGATGGTTCCCACCGCCTTCATGGCCTTGGGATCGATCAGGGTCAGGGTCCCGGCGTCGCCGCAGATCACCACCACCAGGCCGGTGCTGGGGTCGTACTGGGCGCCGTCGGCGTCATTGGCCGTCGGGATGGAGGCGAGCAGCCGCCCGTCGACGGCGCTGATCACCTTGGCGGTGTTGTCGCCGCTGTTGGTGGTGACCAGAAGGTCGGTTCCGGGCACGGGCACGACGGCGTGCAGATGGTCGCCCTGCGCAAAGGCGGGGTTCATCCGGCCGCTGTCGGCGTCGATCGCCAGGACGACCTGGCCGTGGGCGATGAGAACGCGACGGCGCGCGGCGTCGAAGCTGGCATAGTCCCACCCCCCGTCGGGGCCGGCGATCCGCGCCACCACATGCAGGCCGGTCGGATGGGCCGGATCTGCGGCGGCGGGCGCGACCGAGGCGCTCGAGGCTAGGAGCGCGGCGGCGAGGCTGAAGGCGATACGGCGGATCATGGGATTTCCTCAAGGTTGGCTGTTGGAAGCAAGGGAGCGTTTTCGGCGGTCGGCGGGCGCAGGTGCGCCAGGCCGCCGATCAGCTTGAACAGGGCCGGCATGACCAGCAGGACCAGCGGTCCCTGGGCGATCAGACCGGCGATGATCGCCACCGCCAGGGGCTTTTGCATCGAGTGGCCGATCGCTAGCGGCGCGAGCGCCAGGATGGCGGCGATGGTGGTCATGGCGATGGGCCGAAGTCGATTGACCCCGGCGTCGATCAGCGCGCGCGCCGGCGCCTCGCCGAGCGTCAGCAGGTGGTCGAACTCGGTGAAATAGAAGATCGCCACCTCGGTGACGATGCCGATCACCATGGTCAGGCCCATCAGCGCCATGATGTTGAGTTCGGTCCCGGTCACGAGCAGGCCGAGCCCGACCGCGCCCGCCGCCAGCAGGGGCATGGCGATGATCGCCCCGACGATGCGGAAATTCTCGTAGATCAGCAGCAGCAGCACCATGACGATCGCCAGGGCCGCCGCGAAGACGCTCGCCAAGCCCCTGAAGGCCGCCTGCTGCTCGGCATAGAGGCCGCCCATCTCGAAGGTGACGCCCGCGGGCAGCACACCCGGCGCCTGGAGCATTCGCGTCGCTTCCTTCGCCGCCGAGCCCATGTCGCGGCCCTCCACCCGCGCCGTCACCGCCACCATGCGACGCGAATTCTCGCGCGCCGCCTCGGTCTGGCCCCTCAGCACCGAGACGTCGGCGATCTGAGACAGGGTCAGGATGTGGCCGTCGGCCGCCTTGATCGGCAAGGCGGCGAGATTGGCGACCTGGTCGCGCTGGTCGGCCGGGATCCAGACCCTGACGTCGCTGAGCACCACGCCCGACTGCACCTGGGTGGCGACGTCGCCGCTAATCATGGCGGTCACCTGGGCCGCGGCGTCCGCCGGCGTCACGCCCGCGAGCGCGGCGCGCGCCAGGTCGAAATGGATGTCGAGGGCGTCGCCGGCGACAATGACTCCATCGACGATCTCCGTCACGCCGCGGACCTTGCCGAGCCGGTCGGCGACGGTCTTGGCGGTGGCGTCCAGCAAGGTCTGGTTCTCGGAATAGAGCTTCACCTCGATGGGTTGGGGCACGGCGGTGAGGTCGCCGATCAGATCCTCCATGAGCTGGGCGGTTTCGACGGTCACGCCGGGCACCTGGGCTTGGACCTGGTCGCGGACCTGGCTCATGATGTCTTCGATGTTCCGCCGAGGCGGAGGCTTGAGGCGGATGAAGAAGTCGCCGGTATTGGGCTCCGTCAGGCCGCCGCCGAGCTGGGCGCCGGTTCGGCGCGAATAGGTCGCGACCTCCGGCGTCTTGCGCACGATCGCCTCGATCTGTCGCACCAGGCGGTCGCTCTCGGTCAGCGAGGTTCCCGGCGGGGTGACGTAGTCGAGCACGAAACCGCCCTCGTCCATCTTGGGCATGAAGCCGCTGGGCAGCTTCAAGAAGGCGATAACGCCCCCCACGGCGAGCGGAACCAGGACCAGGAGGATTAGAACGGGCCTGGCCGTGGTGCGTTCGAGGGCGCCGCGATAGCGCGCGATAAGGCGGCTCGGCCGCCTTTCCTGGCGTGGGGCGCTATCGCGATAGAGCCGCTCGACCAGGATCGGCACGACCAGCCAGGCCACGAAGAAGGAGGCGATCAGAGCCACGGCCATGGTCAGGGCCAGGGCGCGGAAGAAGGCCCCTGTCACTCCGGACAGGAAGGCCAGCGGCAGGAAGATCAGGATGGTCGCCGCCGAAGAGCCGGACAGCGGCCGCAGAAATTCCTGGGCCGCGGCCTGCATGGCCCCCAGGCGATCGTCCGGCGCCTCGCTCAGGCGCCGTTCCATGTGCTCGATCATGACGATGGCGTCATCGATGATCAGGCCGATCGCCGCGGCCATGCCGCCCAGCGTCATGATGTTGAAGCTCTGGCCGAGCAGCTTGAGCATCAAGGTGGTGACGGCCAGCACCACCGGCACGACGACCACGGCGATGAGGGTGACGCGGACGTTGCGCAGGAAGACGAGCAGCACCAGGCCCGCCAGCACCGCGCCGATGGCGATGGAGACGGCCAGGTCCTTGGCCGACGAGATGATGAGCTCGCTCTGGTCGTACCAGGTCCGGGTGATCAGGCCGGGCGGCGCGGTGG
Source organism: Caulobacteraceae bacterium (assembly GCA_965277425.1). Taxonomy (GTDB): domain Bacteria; phylum Pseudomonadota; class Alphaproteobacteria; order Caulobacterales; family Caulobacteraceae; genus Poindextera. The sequence continues at coordinate 219,231 of CBDICR010000004.1, read as the reverse complement.
CGCGGGCGTCGGCGAACACCTTGGCCACGGCCTTGACGATCCGCACCGTGTCGCCGCTCGGTTGCTGATAGACCTGCAGGCTCACCGCCGGCTTTCCATCGGCGGTGACCCGGGTGAAGACAGGCGCGCTGGTGAGGCTGACCTTAGCCACGTCGCCGACGCGCACCACGCCGCCGCCGGCGCTCTTGAGCACCACCGCCTCGATCTGGGCGGCGCTGGTCAGGGCGCTGTCGTTCAAGGTCAGGTAGAGCTTGCCGCGATCCTCGATCTTGCCGGCGGCGGACAGCACATTGGCCCCAGCCAGCGCCGCGGTCAGATCCGCCTCGGTCAGGCCGTAGGCGCGCAGCGTCCCGGGGTCCGCGACCACCTGATACTCGCCGATCCCGCCGCCGAGGGAATCCACCCGCGCCACGCCGGGAATGGCGGTCAGCAGCGGGGTCAGGGTCAGGTCGGCATAGCGTCGCAGAGCCACCGGGCCGATGCTCGCCGAGGTCAGGCTGTAGGCCGCCACCGGATCGACCGTCGGGTCCATTCGCCTGACCGTGAAGGTCACACCCGGCGGCAAACCGGCGGTCGCCTGGGCCAGGGCGCTCTGGGTCCGCTGCAGGGCGAGGTTCATGTCGCTGCCCCAGGCGAAATTGACCTGCAGCTCGGCCTCGCCGCGGCTGGTGGTCGAACGCAGGTTCAGCACGCCCGGCACGGCCCGCACCGCCTGGGCCAGCGGGCGGGTGATCGCCGCGTCCATCTGATCGATGGGCCGGTCTCCCGCCTCTATGGTCACCGCGATGCGCGGGAAGGCGATGTCGGGAAAGAGTCCGACCGGCAGGCCGAAGCCGAAGATCACCCCGCCCAGAATGGCGATCGCCAGCAACGCCAGCAGCGAACGGCGATGGCCGGCGAGCCTCTGCGACAGCGTCATGGGGCGCCGGTCCGGACCGCCATGCCGTCCTGAAGCTGATAGGCGCCCTCCACCGCGACGAGGTCGCCGGCGCCGATCTGGCCGCTGACCGCGATCTGGTCGCCCTGTTCGGGCCCGGTGACGACCGCGACCTGACGGGCCTTGCCGCCGCGAACGACGAAGACGTGCGCGCCGTTCTCGTCATAGACCACCGAGGCGCTCGGCGCGGTCAGCCCCTGGAAGCTGGCCACGGTGACCTCGCCGCGCACCGCCGCGCCGAGCGCAAGGCTCGCCCCGGCCGCCGGCGCCGCCACCGCGACCAGATGGGTCGTCGGGTCCACCGCCCGGCCGACCACGCTCAGCCGGCTCTGGACGGCGATCTTCGGATCCAGGGCCGAGACGATCCGGACCGGCTGTCCCACCGCCATTTGAGCGGCCGTGTTCGGTTCGACGCCGAGTTCGGCGATGAACCCGTCGTTGGCGACGACGGTCATCAGCGACATGCCGGCGGCGACCTGCTGACCCTTGGCGGCCGTGACCTGCCAGACGACGCCGGCGATCGGCGAGACGATGGTCTGGCGGACGCGGCCGGCGCCGGCGGCGGACTGGGCGGCTACGGCCGCCGCGGCGTCGGCCACGGCCTTCTGGGCCGCCGCGAGCTGGTCGTTGGCCGCCAGCTGCTGGGCGTAGAGGCGCTGCACCCTGGCCAGGTCGCGCCTGGCGAAGGCCAGGGCGTCGCTGGCCTGCTGAAAAACCAGACCGCTGGCCGGCGTATCGCCCACCACGATAAGCGGCGCGCCCGCGGCGACCGGCTGGCCGGGAGAGGCCAGCACCGTCTGCACGATGACGTCCCGGGCGGCCGACAGGGTGCGCGTCGCGGCGGCCGATCCGGTTATCACGCCATAGGCCTCGACCGTCCGATCGACCATGCCGGCCCGCACCGGCGTCATGCTGACCAGCGCCGTCGGCGCCGGCGCCTCGGCCTCGGGCGCTGGCTTGTGCAGCAGGCTCCAGGCCAGGAAGGCGACGATCAGGATGACGACCGCCGCCGCGACCGCCGCCGGCCAGCCCCTCATGCGGTTCATGACCGGCTTCCTTCATCGGACGGCAGGAAGAGAACGGTCTCTACGCCGATATCCGCCAGGCGTCGCGCCAGGCGGGTGTCCCAGAGCGCCGTCGCCGCCTTCAGCGCGCTCTCGTCGATGACGAGATAGGCGCCGCTGTCCAGGTCGCCGCGGGCGAAGGCGGGCCGGGCGCGCTGGGCCTCGGCCTCCAGGCGCGGGACTTCCGCTTCCAGCCGGCCGAGGTCCGCCTCGTCCGCCTCCAGGTCCGCCGTGGCCTTCGCGACATCGGCGACGGTCTGGTCCAGTCGGGCCTGATACTCCTGGGCCAGTTGTTCGCGCGTGGCCTTCTGGACGGCGACGTCGCCGCGATTGCGGTTGAAGATCGGCAGGGTGACGGTGGCCGCGACCCCGTTGGTGAAGATCGGCGTGGTGTCGCTCTGGCGGCTGTAGCCGAGATTGAGCAAAGGAAACTGCATGAGGATCGCCTTGCGCAGATTGGCGTCCTGCGACTGATAGCCCGCCTGCAGGGCCAACAGGTCGGGCCGACGCCGCGGCAGCGAGACGAGCGCCGACCGCCGCGCGGCGGCGTCGGGCGCATGCGGCTCGGGGCTGTCGACGAGATCCAGCCGCACGTCGGGCGCAAGGCCGATCAAGGCGTTCAGCGCCCCGCGCGCCGTTTCGGCCTCGCGCCGGGCCGTGGCCAGTTGCAGATCGGCGTCGACCTTGGCCGCGAGGTCGGCGCTCGCCACCGTCACGGTCACGTCGCGCCGTGCGAGCGCCAGGGCGGACTGGCGCTCGCGCTCGGAAAGCTCGGAGTCGATCTGAGCCAGCACCGCGGCCTTCTGCTCGTCGATCAGTGCGGTGACGGCGTATTGCCGCGCCTGCTGGGCGACGCCCCACTCGCTCCACAGGAGGTCGAGATTGGCCTGCCGCTCGGCGGCCTTGGCGGCTTTGAGCGCCGTCGAATGGGTGATCAGGGCGATGACGTCGATGGTCGGCGTGATCCCGTAGGCGGTCGCTAGGCCGAGCGGATGGCTCGGGACGTCGGCGCTGAGCACCACCTGCGGATCGGGAAGCAGGCCGGCGGAAAAGACCTGGGCCGCCGAGACGTGCGCCGCCGCGCGCTTGGCGGCCAGGTCGGGGCTGTTCAGCACCGCCAGTATCGCCACATCGGTGGGATCGAGACCGCGGGCGGGGTCGACCGGGTGCGGCGGCAGCGCCGCCAGCCTGATGCGCGAAATATCGACGGCAAGATCGCCGGCGCTGGCCGCCAGGTTCGCCGACTGGGCCAAGGGCCGGTCGGTGTAGTGCGCGCAGCCGCCCAGGCCGGCCGCCAAGCCGAGCGCCGCCGCCAGCCGTCTTCCATAGCGCGCGGTCGTGCTCAAGATCGATCCGGAATCTCTGAAGGCCGGAGCAAAGCGCCCGGGCGCCTCACGAGAGCCTGACCTGAAGATTGGGAATCGCCAATGTTTCGCGAACCGCGGGGGAAAATCACCCGAGCCTCCAGTCCCGGCCTGGCGTCCCGCAGGCTGGCCCTGGCGTCGTGCAGCTTGGCGACGGCCGCCACCAGGGCCAGGCCGAGCCCGCTGCCCGGCGTCGAACGGCTGGCTTCGAGGCGATGGAAGCGATCGAACAACCGCTTGCGTTCGGCGTGGGGAACGCCGGGGCCGTCGTCCACGACCGATAATACCGGGCGGCCGTCATCGATGCGGCAACGCACCCGCACCGAAGCGCTCGGGCCGGCATGACGCAGGCCGTTCTCGACCAGGTTGACCAGCATCTGGGTGATCAGTTCACGGTCGCCCTCGATGAGCACCGGCTCGCCGTCTTCCAGGATCAAGCGCTGGCCGGCGTCCTCCGCCGAAGGGGCGAAGGCGTCGACCACCGTGCGCGACACCGCCGCCAGGTCCAGGCTCTGGAAGGCGGCGCGGCGCGCGCCGCCCTCGATCTGGGCGATCCGCAACAGCGCCGCGAAGGTGGACAGGATCGTGTCCAGGTCCACCAGCGCCGCGTCGATCGCGGTCGCCTGCTCGGCGCCCGCTGGACGCGCCAAGCTCGCCTCAAGGCGGCCGCGAAGCCGGGTGAGCGGCGTGCGCATATCGTGGGCGATGTCGTTGGAGACCTGCCTCAGACTCTCCATCAGGGCGGCGATGCGGTCGAGCATGCGGTTGAAGGTGGCGGCCAGCCGCTCCAGGTCGTCGCCGGCCCGCGCCATGGGCACCCGCCGCGTCAGGTCGCCGTCGATGATGGCCTCGGCGGCGTCGGTGATGGCCGCGATCCGGCGCCCCATGCCGCGTCCGAGGCTGTAGCCGCCGATCACCCCGATCACAACCAGGCCCAGGATGGCCAGTATGAACCGCTCGGCCAGGAGTCGGTCGACGACCTCGATGCTCTCGTCGTCGCCGCCCACCAGCAGCCGATACCCGCCGGCAAGGTTCGCGGCGTAGACGCGGATCTTTTCGTGCTCGTCGTCGCCCTGCGCGGTGCTGGACTCGGACCAGCCGGCGCGCGCCGGCGCGCCGGCCAGACGGCCGGCGATCGCCCGCCCTCCCGGCGCTTGCAGGCCATAGTCCAGCGCGCCCGGCGTTCGGTCCCGCTCCTGGACCGCCTCCGACACGCCGGTCAGGCCCTCGACCCGGAATTCCTGGGTCAGGGCGGCCGATTCAGAGAGGATACGGGCGTCGAACTGTCGCGAAAGGGCCGCTCGCGTGGTCAGCAGCGTCACCACGCCCAGCGCCAGGGCGGCTGCGACGAAGACGGCCGTATAGAGGGCGGCAAGTCGCAGGCTGGCGGACCTGAACACGGCTAGTCCGGCTCGCGAAGGCAATAGCCGGAGCCGCGCACGGTCTGGATCAGGTCGGCGGCGCGCCCCCGATCGACCTTGGAGCGAAGCCGGCTGATATGGGTCTCGACGATGTTGGTCTTTGGATCGAAGTGGAAGTCCCACACGGCCTCGAGCAGCATGGTGCGGGTCACCACCCGGCCGGCATTCCGCATCAGATATTCCAGCAGCTGGAACTCCCGTGGCTGGAGCTCGATCTTCCGGCCCCCGCGCGTGACGGTGCGACGCAGGAGATTCATTTCCAGATCCGCCACCTTCAGCGTTGTCTGCACGTCTTGAGGGGGCGGCCGGCGAGCCAAGGCGTTCACGCGCGCCAGCAGTTCAGAGAAGGCGAAAGGCTTTATCAGATAGTCGTCGCCGCCGGCCTCCAGGCCCTCGACCCGGTCGTCGATCCCGCCGAGCGCGGTGAGCAGAAGCACCGGCGTCTTCACGCCGGAAGCGCGGATGGTCCGCAGGATCGCCAATCCATCGACCTCCGGAAGCATCCGGTCCAGCACCATGACGTCGTAGGTTTCGCCCGCGGCGAGGAAAAGGCCATCTCGTCCTGAGCCGGCGTGGTCGACGGCGTGGCCCGCCTCGGTAAACGCCCGCTTCAAATATGCGCCGGTCTCGAGATCATCTTCCACGATCAGCAGCTTCATGGCCGGACCCTGCGCTCAAGCATCGCGATGGAAAAGAGGTGACGCTCGGACGCAATGCAAGGCTATGACGGTCAGGAACGGTCTACCCGATCACAAAGATTGACCAGCCCCACCCCGAACAGCCGATGCGCATCCGTCTACGCCAGCCTCGCCTAGGCTCGACGACTGAACCTCGCCTCAACCCGATCGAATGCTCCGCATTTCTTCGCCGGCCCGAGGGGTCTAAGCTCGCCGCATGATCAATCCGACCCATGCCGGTGCGACGGCGCTCGCGGCCTTCCTCGCCTCGACGGTGGAGTTCGTCGAAGCCCTGACCGTGGTGCTGGCGGTGGGCGGCGTGCGCGGCTGGCGCGACACCCTGTTCGGCGCCGGCGCGGCGGCCCTCGTGCTGGCGGTGCTGACGGCGGCGCTGGGCCCGGCCCTGACCCTTGTTCCCTTGCGCGCCTTGCAGGTGGGGGTCGGCGCGCTCCTGATCCTCTTTGGCCTGCGCTGGCTGCGCAAGGCGATCCTGCGCTCGGCCGGCGTGCTCGCCCTGCACGACGAGGCCGCGGCGTTTCAGAAGAATCGGGAGGCCATGCTGACGCTCGGCGCGGCGGGCGGCGGCTTCGACGCCATCGCCTTCGGCGCGGCCTTCCAGATCTGCATGCTGGAAGGGACCGAGGTGGTCTTCATCCTGATCGCGGTCAGCGCCGGCGGCGCCGGCCTGATCGTTCCGGCCAGCCTGGGCGCGCTGGCGGCCTTGGTGATGGTGGTCGCGCTGGGCCTGGCCCTGCACAAGCCGATGTCGCGCGTGCCGGAGAACAGCCTGAAATTCGTCGTCGGCGTCATCCTGAGCGGTTTCGGGACCTTCTGGGTCGGCGAGGGCATAGGCCTGGCCTGGCCGGGCGAGGACCTTTCCATCCTGGGTCTGGTGGTCGGGTTCGGCGGCCTCGCCCTTTTGGCCGTACCGCTCTGCCGCCGCCGAGCGAGGCTTGCGGCCGGGGCGCGCGCCTGATGGGCTGGCTGGGGACCATCGCCAAGGAGATCTGGGGCCTGTTCGTCGACGATATCGGCCTGGCCATCGCCGCCCTGATCTGGATCGTCCTGGTATGGCTCGGCGGCCATTGGCTGGGCGCGGCGGCTGGACCGGCTCTGTTCGCGGGCCTGGCGGTCATCCTTCTGTCCAGCGCCCTTCGCCGCGCCGGCCAATAGGCTCAGAGCGTCAGCATCACCTTACCGGGTGGTCCGCCGCTCTCGATCCGCCACGTAGCCCTCGCCCTTTATCGCGCATTCTGGCGAACCAATGAGGTCGCCGCTTCGTTCACCTCAACCGAAGGCTGGCGTACGCCGCGCGCCAGGATCAGATTGGCGGCGTCAGGGATGCGGAGACAGCCATGAGCGACGATCACGAGGAGCCGACAGGCCCCGACCTCACCCAGGGCGTCCCGTCCGGCGATGTGGCCGAGGGCGGCATGCTGACCGGCCATGTCGGCGACGAGCCCGTGCTGGTCGCCCGGGTCGACGGCGAACTCTTCGCCATCGGCGCCAGTTGCACCCACTATCATGGCCCGCTCGGCGAGGGTTTGCTGGTCGGCCACACCGTGCGCTGTCCCTGGCACCATGCGCGCTTTTGCCTGCGCACCGGCGAGGCGCTTGGCGCGCCGGCCATCGATCCCGTCGGGCGCTGGACGGTCGAGGAACGCGACGGCGAGATTTTCGTGCGCACGACCGCCGAGGCGCCCAAGTCCGCGCCCAAGGCCGGCAAGGGCCCGCGGCGCGTCCTGATCGCCGGCGGCGGCGCATCCGGCTTCGCGACGGCGGAGATGCTGCGCCGCCACGGCTATGACGGGGCGATCAGCCTGGTCAGTTCCGACGCCGACGCGCCCTACGACCGGCCGAATGTTTCCAAGGACTATCTGGCGGGCGAGGCGCTGGCCGAGTGGATGCCGCTGCGCGAAGAGGGTTGGTACAAGGACAACGATATCGACCTGAAGCTGGAAACCGAGATCACCGGGCTCGACCTGGGCGCCCGCACGGCGAGCCTGAAGGCCGGCGCCGAGCTGAACTTCGAGGCCCTGGTCCTGGCGCTCGGCGCCGAGCCTCAGCGGCCGTCCCTGCCCGGCTTCGACCATCCGAACGTCTTCACCCTGCGCTCGCTGAAGGATGCCGACGCCCTCCTCGCCGCCGCCAAGACCGCCCGCCGCGTCGCCATCGTCGGCGCCAGCTTCATCGGGCTGGAGGTCGCCGCCGCGCTGAGACGCCATGGGCTGGAGGTGCATGTCGCGGCGCCGGAGGAGGTTCCGCTCGCGCGCGTGCTCGGCGATGCCGTCGGCCGGTGGATACGCGGCCTGCACGAGAAGGAGGGCGTGGTCTTTCACCTCGGCCGCAAGGTGCGGGGGTTCCAGGACGGCAAGCTTGGCTTGGACGACGGCGAGACGATCGAGGCCGATTTCCTCGTCGTCGGGACCGGCGTAAAGCCGCGCACCGCCCTGGCCGAGGCGGCCGGGCTGAAGGTCGACAACGGCGTGGTGGTCGACCGCTGGCTGCGCGCCTCGACCAAGGATGTCTACGCCGTCGGCGACATCGCCCGTTTCCCCGAGGCCCACAGCGGCAAGCCCATCCGCGTCGAGCACTGGGTGCACGCCGAACGCCAAGGCCAGCATGTCGCGCGCCTGCTGCTCGGCGACCACGCGCCCTTTACCGACACGCCCTTCTTCTGGAGCGCGCACTATCAGGCCGCCGTCTATTATGTCGGCCATGCCGAGGATTTCGACCAACCGCGGATCGAGGGGTCGCTGGCCGAGGGCGGCGGCGGCGCGGTCATCCACTACGCCAAGGACGGGCGCGACCTGGCGGTGGCCACCATCGACCGCAATCTCGACAGCCTGAAGGCCGGACTGGCCTTCGAGCAGGCGGCCCAGCCGGCCTGAGCTACTGGTGGACGGCCTCGAGCCTGTAGCCGTCCAGGTCGATCACGAAGGCGGCATAATAGGTCGGGCTATAGTGCGGCCTTAGGCCCGGCGCGCCGTTACTGGTTCCACCGGCCGCGACGGCCGCGGCGTGGAACCGATCAACCGCTTCGGGGCTGGCGGCGACAAAAGCCACATGGAAGCCGGGGCCCGCCGCCGCCGCGTCCGTCCGCGCAAACAGCGCCAGCTTGTCGCCGCCGCCCGCGACGCCGTAGCCGACGCCGCGCGCATTGGCCCAGACACGTCCATAGCCGAGGGCCGCCAGCGCTGAATCGTAGAACGCCGCCGCCCGCTGCAAATCCGCAACGCCGAAGGACAGATGACCGATCATTGCAGGCTCCGCTGTTGGCGTCGCGGCGTCGAAGGGATAGCGCCGCCAGATGGACATCGAAATACGCAATCTCCAACCCGGAGACCGCGACAGCTTAGCCGGCGTCGATGGCGGCAATGGCTGGAACCCCGATCCGGCGCTCTGGAGCGCCTATCTGGCCGAGCATCAGGCCGGGCGGCGCCTTGTGGTCATCGCTTGGGATGGTTTGCGGCCGCTCGGCTACGGCAACCTGCTTTGGACGCCCGGCTATGCGCCGTTCCGCGCCGCGGGCGTCCCCGAGATCAACAATCTCGGCGTCGATGTGAAGGTGCGCAACCGGGGAGTCTGCACCGCCATCATCGGCCATTTCGAGGATTGCGCGCGGGAGGCCGGCAAGCCGGTGATAGGCATCGGCTTCGGCCTCTATCCCGACTACGGCCCGGCCCAGCGTCTCTATGCCAAGCTCGGCTATCGGCCGGATGGGCGGGGGATCGCCTATGCCGAGCGGACGCTCGCGCCGATGGAGATGGTGCGCCTCGACGACGACCTGGTGCTCTGGCTGACCAAACCGCTCTAAGATTTTATCCTGCCGCGACCCGGGCTGCGGCGGCGACGAATTGCGGGCTGGCGACATCGTGGACCGCCTCGTTCAGGAAGACGCAGGCCGCGCGCACCCGGCCCTCATGGGTGGTCAGGTCGCTGACCGGGCCCTGGATGTCGGCCAGGCGCGGTACGTCCAGGTCCGCCGCCGTCAGCCGCAAGCCCGGACGCTCGGCCGACGCCGCGTTCAGCATCACCGTGGCGTAAAACAGCCGAACGATCTGCCGCATCAGGAAGAAGCGGGCGCGGCGATAGTCGTCCAGCGCCTCGCCGAAATAGGCGCGCAGCACCGCCTCGCGCTCGGCGTCGCTCCTGGCGAAGAAACTGGCGACGGCGGCCAGGTCCACGTAGCGGTCGGCGGCGAAGGCCGACTCCCAGTCGACGAACCAGGGCCGCGCGCCATCGAACAGGATGTTGCTGGGATTCAGGTCGTTGTGGCTGGAGACCAGGTCGGGGTCGCCGCGGGGATAGGCCACCTTCAGAGCGGCGAAGGCGCTCAGCAGGCCGTAGAGACCCTTGGGCGGCAGGACGCCGCTCTCGCGCACCAGGCCGATCAGGCTCTCCACGCCCTGCATATAATCGACCAGGCGCGGGAAGAGCGGCGCGGCGTGCAGCCTGAGCAGCTGAGACACGATCGCGGCCGCCCGCTCGGCGGGCGCCTGGTCAGGATCGGCGGGAACGACGCGGACAAAGCCGGTGATGGCGATCGCGTCGCGCCCGTCGGCATAGACCAGCTTGGGCGCGACGCCGGCCTCCGCGGCGATCTCCAGGCAGGCGTACTGGCGCTGCGGATCGCGAAAGGCGTCGTGGCCGGTCTCCAGGCGCAGCAGATAGTCGCCGCCCCGCACGGTCACCTTGAAGATCAGCGCGCCAGACACCCCACCGGTCACCACCTCGACCTTCTCGACGGCGGCGCCCGGAAAGGCGGCGTCCAGCCCGCGCTGCACCGCCTCGCGCCGGTCGAATGGGATGACCCCATCGAGCGGCGATGGGGGATCGCCGAAGGCCGGCGGGGCCAGTCGCCAGGCATGGTCGCGGACGTCCGGCCCCCAGTCCTCGGTCAAGGCGTTGAACCTGGTGCGATCGCCGGCGAACAGGGCGCGGATAGCCTCCTCGTAGCCGGCCGCGTCGCCAGCCATCGTGGTCATGAAGCGGTAGAGAGACGTCTGCGCCCGGCGACGCTCGCCGGCTGCGCTGCGCCGCGCGTCATCGACAAGCCGGCGCAGGCTCGCCGAGGCGCCGCCCGGCTGGTCCGCCAGCCAGTCCCAATGGCGCGGCAAGAGGGTCACCTCCCGCGCCACGACGCCCAATCTTGGCCGGCCGCGGCCCCTGGCCTCCGGCTCGTCCTTGGGAAAGGCGCGCGCCAGCCGCTCGACGACCGCCTCCGGCGTGCCGCGGAAGTCCACCTCGACAAGCTCGCTGCTATGGTCGTCGAAGATGAGGACGGGATGGTGACCGTCCTCACCGATCAGTCCCTTGACCGTCGCCGCGACAGCCGGCAGCAGCCCCGAGGCGATGCGGCGCGACCCCTGGAATGCCGTTACGGTGCTGAGCATGGCCATAAGGAAAACTATCCGGGTATAAATAGAAGCGCAATATGATCCGGGTAAATAAACCAATCCAGGGAGCCGTCGCCGATGAACGACCACAAGGGCCTGTCGATCCTCGCCTTCGCGACCCAGGACGACTGGGACGCCTGGCTTACCGCTCACGGCGCCGACTGGGCCGGCCTGTGGCTGAAGTTCGCCAAGCAGGCCGCTGGCGTTGCTTGCGTCAGCAAGGCCGAAGCGATCGAGACGGCGCTCATTCATGGCTGGATCGACGGCCAACTCGACCGATTCGACGACCAATTCTGGCTGACGCGCTTCACGCCGCGGGGCCCGAAGAGCAACTGGTCGCAGATCAACCGCGCCACCGCGATGAAACTGATCGCGGACGGGCGCATGAAGCCGGCCGGGCTCGCCGCCGTCGAGACCGCCAAGGCCGACGGGCGTTGGGCGGCGGCCTATGCGCCGCCAAGCCGGGCCGAGATTCCGGACGACCTGGCCATGGCCCTCGACGCGGCGCCCGCCGCTAAGGCCTTCTTCGCTACGCTGAAAGGCGCCAATCGCTACGCCGTGCTCTATCGCATCCACGACGCCAAGACCCCCAAAACACGCGCCGCGCGGGTCAAGACCTTTGTCGCCATGCTGGCGCGCGGCGAGGTGCTGCATCCGCCTAAAGGCTAGGCGGCGGCGCCCTCGGCCTGCCGCGCCATGGCCTTGGCCAGCGGAACCAGCCGCACGCTCGCCGTCGCGCGCGCGACGATCAGGCCCATCTCGTCGGCGAGCCGCGCCTCGACGAAGCCCACGGTCTTGCCAAGCTGGACGACCATCGCCTCGCCGATGAGCGGACCCGGCCTGGCCGGCGCCAGAAAGCTCACGGTCATGTCGATGGTCGTCGGCAGCATCTCGGCCTTGGTGGTGATCAGCACCGCCGGGCCCATGGCGTCGTCCAGCATGGCGGCCAGGAACCCGCCCTGGATATGGCCCGACGCGTTGCAGAACTCCGGCCTGGCCTCGAACCGGATGCGGACCCAGCCATCATTCGGCTTGGCGTCCATGATGTCGAGCCCAAGCAACTTGGCGCAGGGCGGGGTCGGAAAGCGGTCCAGGACGGTGGCGAACATGGTCGGCGTCTCCTTCGATCTCCGGCTGCTTTAAGGCTATGCTGCTGACAGCATCCTGGCAGGAGCGGCGCGAACGATGACGATCGAGGTGAGTCTCGCGACCCGGGCCCATGTGGATTGGTTGATGGACCACGACCGGCACATTTCGCCGGACTGGGTCCGGCGCTGCGTGGCTGCGGACGAGGTTCTGGTGGCCTGCCTCGATGGCGCATTGGCCGGCTATCTGCGGTTCAGCTGGTTCTGGCGCGCCATCCCCTACATGGAGCTCATCCACGTGCTGGAACCGCACCGGCGCTCGGGGATCGGCACGGCGCTGGTGGCCTTATGGGACTCCAATATGCGCGCCCAGGGCGCGGAGCTGCTGATGACCTCCAGCATGTCCGACGAGCCGGAGCCGCAGGCCTGGCATCGCCGCAACGGTTTCGTGGAGTCCGGCGCGCTGACCTTCGGCGGGCTGCAGCCGACGCCGGAGGTCTTCTTCGTCAAGGCGCTTTGAAGGCGCGCTTCAAGCCGCCGGCGCCTCGGTGATCGCTTCCAGCGAGATGCGCCCGGTCTCGGGCACGAGCAGCCAGGTGAAGACCGCGCCCATGACCGCCAGGGCCACCACCACCCAATAGGCGTTGGCGGGACCGATGCCGCCGTGGCCGACCGCCCTGAACAGCAACGGAAAGGCGAAGCCGCTGATCGCCGCGCCGATGCGTCCGCCGGCCACGGTGATGGACTGGGCCACGCTGCGCACCCGGGTGGGAGCCAATTCGACGCCAAGGACGCCCGCGCCGGAGACCAGGCCCGGCCCGGTCATGGCGATATTGAGCGCGCCATAGACCGCGAAGGCCAGGATCGGCATGGCCAGCAGCTGATGCTGCATCAGGGCGAAGACCCCGAGGATCAGGGCGCCGCCGAAAAACCCCCAGGCCTGCAGCGGCTTTCGCCCGACCTGGTCGATGACGAACATCGATCCCACGACCGAGGCCGGCAGCACGAAGAGAACCTGGGTGAGCAGCGCGAAGGTGACCGGACCCATGCCCAGGCTCTTGGCGATCAGGTTGGGGCCGAAGAGGATGAACACATAGACGACCAGATCGTAGATCATCCAGAGCAGGGCCGCGGCCAGGATCGGCCGCGCATGCTGGCGGAATACAGTCCAGAACCCGCGCCTATCGACGTCGGGGGCGGCCAGATGCTCGCCGCTGATCTCCTCGATCACCTGCGCGGCCTGCGCCTTCTCGCCGGCCAGCCGCGCCAGAAAGCGGGCCGTCTCCGGCATGCGGCGGCGAAAATAGAGCACGCCGAGCGCGGGTATGGCGCCGCCCGCCAGGACCAGCCGCCACTCCAGGTCATGGCTGACATGCAGCGCGCTCATCAAAAGCGCGACCAGCGAGGCGACCAGCGCCCCGACCGGCCACATGGTGCCGAAACCCAGGCCGAGCGCGCGGCCGCGATTGGCGCGATTGGAGTGCTCGGCCATGATCACCGGCGACAGCACATAGTCGCCGCCGACGCCGATGCCGAGCACGAAGCGGATGACGATCAGCCAAGTCACGTCGGGCGCGAAGGCCTGGGCCACGGCGGCGACGCCGAGGATAAGGACGTCGAGGCCATAGAAGCGCTTGCGCCCCTTCTGGCCCATGGCGCCGAAGCCGAGGGCCCCGATCGCCGCGCCGACCAGCGCCGAGGCGGACAAGAGGGCGGCCTGCACGCCGGTAAGGCTGGACTGGCCGAACGAGGCCAGGACGAAGGGCAGGACCAGGGCCAACGCCGAGAGGTCGTAGCCGTCGCAGAAGACGCCAAGCCCCGTGGTCAGGGTCGCGCGCCAATGGAAGGCCTTGAACTTCTGCTCGTCGAGCGCCGCAAACCCGCCTTCACTCACACCCGCCCCCAGTTCCAACTCGACCGCCCACAATGCCATCGCAATGATGACGGCGCGACGACAGCCTCACAACGCGTTTGGACCAGACTAGCCGGCCGGCGCCGAGATAAACATTCCCAGCCGGCTCAATCGCCGACGCTCGCCTCTTCACGCAGGCGGCTGGGCAGAAGGTCGCCGCTGGAATGGAGCACGGGATAGGCCGCGGCCTCGATCAGGTGGGCGTTGGCCCGCTTCAGGTCGCGCAGGGCGTCCAGATAAAGGGCGCTGGTTTCGACGGCGTCGATCCGGCCGGCGCGCAGGTCTCGGAAATGGGTCGCCGCCGCCGCGGCCTCGACCTGGCGAAAGGCCTCCTTCTCCCGCACCAGGAGGCGCGCGGCCCGCTCGTCGCCGCTGATGAACAGGGCCGCGGCCGAGCGCAGGTTGGCGATCAGCCGGTCGGTCATGGCCAGGACACAGCCCTGGCTGTCGGCCGAGAAGGTCAGGTCGCGCTTCAGCCGCTTGGCGACCACGCCGAGCAATCCCTTGTCGACGATGTCGCCGGCCTGTTCGAGATTGGTGGCGAAAATGAGAATCTGTGCGACGCGCTGGTGGTCGGCCTCGTTGAACATCTCCGGATCGATCGTGGTCACATAGGTCTTGATGGCCCGGTTGAGCTTGTCGAGCACATCGTCGGTGCGCCTGATCTCGCCGATCTCATGCCGGTCGGCCTTCTCGAAGACCTCGCGCAGCCCGCGCAGCATCGCCTCCAGCACATCGGCCATGCGCAGGGCCTCGCGAGCCGCGCCGCCGAGCGCGATCACCGGCGTCTCGCGGGCCAACGGCTCAAGGTAGATCGGCGCCGCGGGATCGGCCGCCTCCAGGCGCGCGGGAACCGCCTTTTCCAGGAGGCGGGCGTAGAGGATCAGCCACGGGAAGAAGGCCGCGGCCAGGATCAGGTTGAAGAGGGTGTGGAAATCGGCGACGGCGCGGGCGGGACTGGGCTCGTAGGCGGCGAACAGATGCGCCGCATAGGGAAAGACGGCCAGGACGATCAGGACGCCTGTGATCCGATTGAACAGATTGCCGAGCGGCAGGCGGCGCGCGGCGCGGCTCGCCCCGGCGGCGCCCTCGACCAGCGGATTGATCGCCGCGCCCAGGTTTGCGCCGAGCACCAGGGCGAAGGCGGCGTCCACGGGCACGATGCCTTGCGCGGCGAACGACATGGCCAGCAGAACGACCGCGACGCTGGAATGGACCGCCCAGGCCAGCAGCGCGCCGATGAGCACGATGAAGATAATGTGCGGCGCGAGCTCAGTCAGGGCCTGGCGCATCAGCGGCACGGCGGCGACCGGCTGCAGCAGGGCCGCGAACTCATGCAGCGCAATCAACATCAGGCCCAGGCCGATGAAGACGCGGGCGAAGTCGCGAAGCGCGGTGTTGGCGCGCCGAAACATCACCACCCCGGCCAGGATCAGGATCGGCGAGACGAGGCTGACGTTGAACGACAAGGCCTGCACGATCAGGGTCGTGCCGACATTGGCGCCCAGCATCACGGCCAGCGCCGGGGCCAGGCCCACCACGCCGTCGCCGACCAAGCTGCTGACCATCAGCCCGGTCGCGGTGCTGCTCTGCAGGATCGCGGTGACGCCGAGACCAGCCGCAAAGGCGCTTGCCCGGTTGCGCAGGGCGACGCCCAGCACCCCACGCAGGCGCGCGCCAAGAGCGCGTTGCACCCCGGTCTGCACCATATGCACGCCCCAGAGCAGCAGGGCGACGAAACCCGCCAGGTCGATGAGGATCAGGGTCGGATGGATGGGTTCGGCCTCCTAGTCGTCCGGTTTCCGAAAATGCCGCATATGACGGAAACTTTTGCCGGATGAACGCTTTAGCTGGACTTTATATCCGTATTTTTGCATTAGAAATATGTCCGTGACCGGATCGATTCGGAGGTCGCCATGTTGAAGGCGAAAGTGCGAGAGGATTTCAGGACCGTCCCGGCCGATGGCCAGGACCGGTTGGCGCGTCTGGCCGTGGCCATCGCCGAGGTGCGCGCGGGCGGGCGGCTCAGTCCGCGTACGAGCAAGCTGCTCGGCTCGGACATCGCCAAGATGGCCAAGAAGGTGGTGGAGGAAGCCGCCGAGACCGCCATCGACGCCGTGCGCGGCGACCACCTGGCCGTGGTGAACGAGAGCGTCGATCTGCTCTATAACCTCAGCATCGTCTGGTCGGAGATGGGCATCGACCCCGAAGAGGTCTGGGCCGAGATGGATCGCCGCGAGCGGCTGCTGGGCATGGTCGAGAAGCTGCCCAAGACGCGGGCCGAAGACGAGATCTAAAGCTGGGCGGTCTAGGCGTGGTTGGGACGGAAATCGCCCACGGACGCCCGCCACATCGCGCGATAACTATTGGGCAAGCTCCTCGTCGGCTTGCACGAGGCGGACGTCGAGACGACGGCCGATCGCGGCTGCGTAGCGGCCCATCATCTCGAAGGTCGGCATGTGGTGGGCATTCTCTAAACGCGCGACAACGGATTGGGAGGCGCCCATTCGGGCCGCGACTTCGATCTGTGTCAGGCCGGCCGCTTGCCGCGCCTCGATCATCTCTCCGACAACAGCGAAGATGGGACCGAGCCGGTCATACTCGGCCTTGACCTCGGGGTCGGTCAGCAGCTTCCGCCGAAGTTTAGCGAGGCTAGTCATGGCTTGATCTCCTTTGCCCGCCGCTCTGCCAACTCAAGAGCCGCTTGCGGTGTTTTCTGGGTCTTCTTCACGAAAGCATGCACCACAATAACGCGACGGCCGATCGCGGTAATGTAGATGGCCCTGGCTATGCCGTCGCGACCGCCGAACCGCATCTCCCAAAGCTTGCCTTGGAGATGCTTGACATGAGGTTGGCCAATCGGTTCCAGACCCAAGGCTTCGATACGCTCAGCCAAGCGCAGGAACGAGGCCTGCATGTCCTTCGGCAGGGCGGCGATCTCGGCATCGACGACGGCTCCCAGCGTCTCGACGGTCCATGTCATGAGGCGTTCAAAATCGCGCGAGCCAGCCAGCCAGCCGAAGTGCTCATCAGGTCGAATATAGCATATATGCTATATTCTTCAACCCGCAAACCTACACGTCGAACAATCCAGGTCCCTGGTCGATCACCTCCCGCAATCGCTGAACTATCACGGCCGCTGACCTTTGGCGGTCAACCACGCTGCTGCGCTATCTCACGAGGGACGGCGGAGCCCAGGATCGTGGCCGGCCATGCCTGTTCCGCAGCGTCAGATGCCGTCGAGATGCGCCCGGTCGTTCAAGCTCATCACATAGCGATTGAACAATCGGTCGTCTTCGCGAAGGTGCGTGATCCCGCCAGCGTTGGAGCGGAAATTGACCCAGCCCGCGCTTTCCAACGGCATTTTGATCCAGGCCGCCACGACAAAGGTCATGGCGTAGCCGTGGGTTACAACGACCTGGGTCTCGCACGGACTTTCGAGGATGCGGTCCATCGCCCGATAGATGCGGGTCAGGAATTCCCGCTTCGTCTCGACGCCCTCGATACCGTCCCGGTGATCGAGGCGATCGCCGTCCTTGGCCGCGAAGACGACCCGGCCCTCCAGCCAGGCGTTGGGCTGGCCGCCGGCGACGCCATAGCTCCGCTCGCGTAGATCAGGCCAATGCGTGACGCCCGCGCCGAGGCGCGCGGCGATGGGCTCCGCCGTCTGGGCGGCGCGCAGCAGGTCGGAGGAATAGATCTCGACCGGCCGCTTCTCGCCGACCAGTTCGGCGAGTCTGGCCGCCACGACGCCGGCCTGGCGGCGTCCGAGATCGGTCAGCTCACTGTCGTACCACCCGCCGACCCGCCCTTCGACATGGTGCTGGGACTGGGTGTGGGCGACGACATAGATGTCCTTGGCCATATGGCGGTTTCTCCGTGACGAGCGGGCCTTCGCCTTATAGGCCAGTCGGCAAACTGCGCTCAGGGAGTAGACGCGATGAAGGATTTTGCGGGCAAGACGGCGATCGTGACCGGCGGCGGCACGGGGATGGGGCGCGAGCTGGTGCGCCAGCTGGTCGCCGAGGGCTGCAATGTGGCGACCTGCGACGTCTCCGCGCGCAACATGGCCGAGACGGTCGAGCTCTGCCAGGCGGCCCGTCCGCCGCAGGGTACGCGCATCACCACCCACCTGGCCGACGTCTCGATCGAACAGCAATTGCAGCAGTTCCGCGACGCGTTCGCCGAACAGCATCAGACCGACAAGCTGCACCTTCTGTTCAACAACGCCGGCATCGGCGGCGGCGGCTCGATGATCAACGACCGGCGCCAGGACTGGGAAAAGACCTTCAACGTCTGCTGGGGCGGGGTCTATTTCGGCGTACGCACCTTTTTGCCCATGCTGATGAAGGCGGACGAGGCGCACATCGTCAACACCTCCAGCGTCAACGGCTTCTGGGCCAGCCTGGGGCCGAACGTCTCGCACACCGCCTATGCGGCGGCCAAGTTCGCGGTCAAGGGATTCACCGAGGCGCTGGTCACCGATCTGCGGCTGAACGCGCCGCACATCAAATGTTCGGTGGTCATGCCCGGCCACATCGGCACCTCGATCGCCGCCAACTCGCGTAAGGTGCTGAGCGGCAACGATAGCGACGCCCTGTCGCCGGAAGAACTGGCTCGGGCGCGCCAGCGCTTCGCCGCCACCGGCGCCGACGCCGCGCAGTTGAGCGACGAGGCCATCCAGGCCATGGCCGCGGAGGGCGCCCGGCGTTTTCTGGAGGACGCGCCGATGACCGCCGCGGCGGCGGCTGCCGTCATCCTCGACGGCGTCAGGGCCGAGCGCTGGCGCATCCTGGTCGGTGACGACGCCCACCGGATGGACGAGATGGTCAGGGCCGAGCCGGAAAACGCCTACGAACCGGACTTCTTCCAACGCTTGACCAGCGGCGTGGGCTGGCGGCTGGGGCGGTAGGCGCCCGCCTTTCCTGACAATCGAGACAACCCCCTGTTCAGCCAGGGTTCATGGCGCTTGGGCATAATCGCCAGCATCAAAGCCGAACGCGGGACGCTTTCGCGACCGGCCAGGATTTGAACAAGCGTTGGAGGTTCTGATGCGCAAGATACTTACGGCGGGCCTCGCGGCCCTGACCATCGCTGGCGGCGCCATCGCCACCACAAGCCCGGCCATGGCCGAGCCTCATGGCGGCGGGTGGCACGGTGGCGGTTTCCACGGCGGATACGGTGGCTGGCACGGCGGGTACGGTGGCTACCGCGGCGGCTGGGGCGGCGGCTACCTTGCCGCTGGCGTCCTCGGCCTCGGCCTGGGGGCCGCGCTCGCATCGCCCTATTATGGATATGGATACGGCCCCGGCTATTACGGCGACTACTATGGCTATGACGCCGGCTACGCCACCTGCTCCAGCCCGCGGCGGGTCTGGGACCCCTATGCCGGCCGTTACGTAATCGAGCACGTCCGCTACGCCTGCTAAGGCCAAGCCGACAGGATGCTCGTGCAGCGAGCCCCGCGCCTCCCTCCCCGGGGCGCGGGGCTTTTCTTTGCGCCTTGAGCCGCAGCCCGCTCTCTTGCGTTTCGCCCATGCCAGCAGCATCTTACCTTGGCCTTACTTTGGTGAGAGACCATGGCCGACAATGCGAAATTGACGACAATCCTTTCGACCAAAGGGCAGATCATCGTTCCCAAGGCGATCCGAAAGCGGCGCGGCTGGGAGGCCGGGGTCCGTTTGGAGGTGGAGGAGACCCCCACCGGGGTATTGCTGAAGTCCGCGCCCGCATTTCCGGCGACCCGGCCCGAGACGGTCTTCGGCCTCTTACGCCAAGCCGGGCCATCGAGGACGGTCGAAGATATGGACGCGGCCGTCGCCGCAGACGTCAGACGGCGGCATGATCGCGATCGATACTAATCTGGTGGTTCGCTACCTGACCGATGACGACCCTCGCCAATCCCCGCGCGCCAGGGCGCTGATCGGTGAAAACGACGTCTGGCTCGCGACGACCGTGCTTTTGGAGTGCGGGTGGGTCCTACGCAGCGCCTACGGTCTCGCCGACGCCGAAATCGCCAGGGCCTTGCGCGGCTTCGCCGGCCTGCCGACGGTGACCATGCAGAACCCGGCCGTCGCGGCGCAAGCGCTTGACTGGTTCGAGCGCGGCATGGACTTCGCCGACGCCCTGCATCTCGCGGCCGCAAAGGACTGTGAAGCCTTTGTGACCTTCGATGCGCGCCTGGTCGGAGCGGCGGCGGCTGGCAGCGGCATCGAAGTGCGCCGACCCTGATCGCCTAATGCACCCGCGCCTTGCCGATCTCCAACCCGTCGGCGCCGGCCTTGACCTCGATCACCGAGCCGTCGGCGAGTTCGCCGGCGAGGAGTTTGCGGGCGATGCCGTCCATCAGCTCCTTCTGGATCACGCGGCGCAAGGGCCGCGCGCCATAGATCGGGTCGTAACCGCGTTCGGCCAGCCAGTGCAGGGCCGTCGGATCGACGGAGATGGTGATCTGGCGGTCGGCCAGCAGCTTTTCCACGCGCTGGAGCTGGATCTTGACGATCGAGTCCATCTGGGCGCGGCCAAGGCGGTGGAACAGGATGATCTCGTCGATCCGGTTGAGGAACTCGGGCCGGAAGTGCTTGCGCACCACCTCCATGACCAGGGGGCGAACCGCCTCGACGCTCTCGCCCTCGCCGTCGGCGCTGACCGACTGGTCGGCGAGATATTCCGAGCCCAGGTTCGAGGTCATGATGATCAGCGTGTTGCGGAAATCGACCGTGCGGCCCTGGCCGTCGGTCAGCCGCCCGTCGTCCAGCACCTGCAGGAGCACGTTGAAGACATCGGGATGGGCCTTTTCCACTTCGTCGAACAGCACCACCTGATAGGGCCGGCGCCGCACTGCCTCGGTCAGCGCGCCGCCCTCGTCATAGCCGACATAGCCCGGCGGCGCCCCGATCAGGCGGCTGACCGAATGCTTTTCCATGTACTCGCTCATGTCCATGCGGGTGATGGCGTTTTCGTCGGTGAACAGGAACTCGGCCAGCGCCTTGGTCAGCTCGGTCTTGCCGACGCCGGTGGGGCCCAGGAACAGGAACGAGCCGATCGGCCGGCCGGGATCCTTCAAGCCGGCGCGGGCGCGGCGTACGGCGTCGGAGACGGCGGCCAGGGCCTCTTCCTGGCCGACCACGCGGGCGCGGATGGCGTCCTCCATCTTCAGGAGCTTGTCGCGCTCGCCTTCCAGCATCTTTTCCACCGGCACGCCGGTCCAGCGGGATACGACCTGGGCGATTTGTTCGGCGTCGACCACCTCGGGCGTCAGCTGGTCGACCGTGTCAGCCTCTTCTTCGGCCAGGCGCTTTTCCAGCGGTGGAATCTCGCCATAGAGGATTTCCGACGCGCGCTGCAGGTCGCCGCGGCGCTGGGCCTGATCGAGCTCGTTGCGTAGACGGTCGAGCGCCTCGCGCGCCTGGGCGGCCTGGCCGACCTTGTCCTTCTCCGCCTTCCAGCGGGCGGTCATCTCGGCCGACTGGCCTTCCAGGTCGTCGAGCTCGTCCTCGAGCTTTTCCAGCCGCTGTTTCGAGGCGGAATCGGTCTCCCTGGACAGGGCCTCGCGCTCGATTTTCAGCTGCACGACGCGCCGGTCGATCTCGTCCAGCGCCTCGGGCTTGGAGTCCACCGCCATGCGTACGCGGCTCGACGCCTCGTCGATCAGGTCGATCGCCTTGTCGGGCAAGAACCGGTCGGTGATGTAGCGATTGGACAGGGTCGCGGCCGCCACGATGGCGCTGTCGGATATTCTTACGCCGTGATGGACCTCGTACTTTTCCTTCAGCCCACGGAGAATTGAGACGGTATCCTCGACACTTGGCTCATTGACGAAAACCGGCTGGAAGCGCCGGGCCAGGGCCGCGTCCTTCTCGACATTTTTGCGATACTCGTCGAGCGTGGTGGCGCCGACGCAGTGCAGCTCACCGCGGGCCAGCGCGGGCTTGAGCAGGTTGGAGGCGTCCATCGCCCCCTCGCTCTTTCCGGCCCCGACCAGGGTATGCATCTCGTCGATGAACAGGATGATCGAGCCCTCGGCGGCGGTGACCTCGTTCAGGACGGCCTTCAGCCGCTCCTCGAACTCGCCGCGGTACTTCGCGCCGGCGATCAGCGAGCCCATGTCGAGGGAGAGCAGTTTCTTGTCCTTCAGTCCTTCCGGCACGTCGCCGTTGACGATGCGCAGGGCCAGGCCCTCGACGATGGCGGTCTTGCCGACGCCGGGCTCGCCGATGAGGACGGGGTTGTTCTTGGTGCGGCGCGACAGGACCTGGATGGTGCGGCGGATCTCCTCGTCGCGGCCGATCACCGGGTCGAGCTTCTGGTCGCGGGCGGCTTGCGTCAGGTCGCGGGCATAGCGCTTGAGGGCGTCGTAGCCCTCCTCGGCCGAGGCGGAATCGGCGGTGCGGCCTTTGCGCAGACCCTTGGCGGCCTCTTCGAGACCGGCCGGGGTCGCCCCGGCCGACTTGAGCGCCTTGGCCGCCTCGCCGCCGTCCTTGGCCAAGCCGATCAGCAGGCGTTCGGTGGTGATGAAGGCGTCGCCGGCGGCCTTGGCGTCGGCCTCGGCGGCCTGGAACACGCTGGCGGTCTCCGGGCGCATATAGAGCTGGCCCGAGCCGCCCTCGACCTTGGGCGCCTTGGCGAGCAGGGCTTCCGTCGCGGCGTCGGCCTCATCGGGCCGCCCGCCGGCGCTCTGGATCAGTGCGCGCGCGAGGCCGTCCTTTTCCTCGAGCAACACCTTCAGCAGATGCTCGGGCGCCAATTGCTGGTGGCGGCGCGCCAGCGCCAGGGATTGGGCCGACTGGATCGCCTGCTTGGCGCGGTCGGAATAGAGATCGATGTTCATGGGTCCCCTTCAAACGGCGGATTGTCCCGGGTCGCCTTGATCAAGCACAACCCGTATCGGTCAGGATTTAGGTGTGGCGCCAGGGCAACACAAGGTTGCCTGCTCGATCTTCGGCGGCGGGCTTCCCATCTGACGCAAGGCTGAACGGTCGGCTGAGGCCTTCTTCAAGATTTGGGGCGCAAGCTTCGGCCTGAACCAACGACCAGGGTCCGCGTTCCAAGGCGGCGGATCGGCAGGAAGGCTGAAGGATGAAACGGCGCCGTCCAAAGGGGGTCTTCGAGATAGGGTGGGCCTGTATCGAGGCGGCCGCGGCTGGACGCACGGAACACGTGCTGACCTCGGCCGACTATCCCGACGACCGGGTTCGCCGTATCCATTTTGAGGCCGGTGGTGGCCATGGCTGGCGCATCTCGGCGCTGGAGACCCCGCGCGACAAGCCCGCGCCCTGGAAGATCGTGGTGATCACCGGCGCGCCCTCCTGGTCGGAATACTGGGCGCCGGCGCTTGCCGCCCTGCCGAAGAACCGCGAGATGATCGTGGTCGACCGGCCGGGTTTCGCTGGCAGCGAGCCCTTTGACTGCGTCCCGGACATCCGCGTCCAGGCCGAGGCGCTGGCGCCCCTGCTCAAGGCCGCGCCCGGCCAGCGCATCCTGCTTGTCGGCCAATCCTACGGCGCGGCGATCGCCACCCTGATGGCGGCCGCCCATCCCAAACGGATCGCCAGCGTCGTCTTATTGTCGAGCTTCCTTGGCGTAGCCGGCCCCACGGCGCGCTGGCTGGTCGACTGGGGCTCACATGTCCTGGGCCTGATTCCGAGGGACCTGCGCAACGCGGTGAAGGAAGTCAGCCATCAGGCCGAACAGTTGAGCTATATGCGCGCGGCGCTGGAGCAGCTTTCGGTGCCGGTGCATGTGCTCCACGGCGACGTCGACGACTTCGCGCCCATCGAGACCGCCGAGCGGCTGGTCGCCGAGACGCATACGCGCCGGCCTATGCATTTCCAACGCATCGCCGGGGTGAACCACTTCCTCAACGATGGCCCGGCCGAGCAGGTCATCGACTGCCTTGAGGCCTGCATTCCCAAGCTCGATCCGATCCGCCTGCGCCTGCCGCGCCTCAATTGGCGCTGGCCGCAGGCTCAATCGAAGCTGATCGCCAGCAGCGCCTCGTCGTAGTCACGGCCTTCGTAGCGCAGCGAGCGCGGCTCGATCCCGTAATCGACGAAGCCCATCCGGCGGTAGAGCGCGCGGGCTTCGGCGTTCTGGGTGGTCACCGAACAGCGAAGCAGCGAGACCCGGCCGCGAGCGTGGTCGAGCAGGCGCCCGACCAGCGCCTCGCCGATCCCTCGGCCGCGCAGGTCCGGGCGCAGATAGACGCCCCACATGAACCCTTTGTGCCGTTCCTTTTCGCCCGGCTCGCGCCCGAACCCGGCGCAGCCGCAAAGCGCGCCCGCCACATAGACGCCGAACAGGATATCATCGCCTCCAGCCTGCGGTATCCGCTCGGCGAAGGCGGCCAGATCGCGTTTGACCGCCTCCTCATAGCTCGACATGAAGGCGATCGGGTGGTTCTTGAGCGCCAGAAGGCGAAGCGCGCGCCAAGCCGCCGCCTCCGCACGGGTGACCGGGCGAATGTCGAAGTCGGAGCCCAGTTCGGCCATGATGGAGTCCTTTCTATCGGGCGCATCGCCAAGCTCGGCGCATGGGCGCCGGAGCCGGTAATGGCGGCGATCACGGTCGGCGTACCAGTCTTCAACGAGGCGGCCCGCCTGCCCAGGTGCCTTGAGATCCTGCGCGCGCAGACCTTCACGGATTTCGAGGTTTTGATCTTCGACAATGCCTCGGACGACGCGACCGGCGAGATCGCCAAAGCCTTTTGCGCCCACGATCGGCGCTTTCGCTATGTGCGCAACCCGACGAACCTCGGCGCCATCCCCAATCATCATGCCGTGCTCCGCGCCGCGCAGAGCCCGTACTTCGTCTGGCGCGCGGCTGACGACAGCTCGGACCTTAACTATCTTGAGGCCCTGTACGCGGTGCTCGAGGCCGATCCGACCAAGGCGCTGGCGGTGGGCCGCGACATCGGAACCGCCCGTGGCGAGGTCATCCGCACCACCCTTTTTCCCAAGCTGAAAAACGACGGCAAGCTGGGCGACACCTGGCGGCTGATGTCCCGGTCGCCGCCGAGTTGGTTCTATGGCCTTTACCGCCGCGAGGTCCTGGCCCCGGTCGTCGACCGTATCGCGCAGACCTATACCGGCTGGGGCTGGGCCTACGACTATCTGGTGCTCTTGCCCTTTTTCATGGACGACGCGGTCGCTGGGACCGATGCGACGAGTTTTGCGGCGGCTCTGCGCCCCCGGCGCGGTGAAGGCGGCAAACCCGCGGCGCCCCGAACCGAAGCTGATCTCGACATGATGCTGTCCGTGCGCCGGCAGTTCCTCGACATCGCCCAGACCTTCGTCGATGAACGGATCGCCCCCGGGCCCGGCCGTGCGCTCTGGGCCGGATTGCTCCGGCTCTATGCCGACCGCCGCGTGTACAAGACCAAACACATCCTGCGGCGAAGCGCCCGGCGCCTGGTCGGGCTCACGCCGTGATCCTCAGGGCCTAGGCGTCTTCGGTGACGCCGGCGGTCGAGGCGGGTTTGTCGCCATCGCCGTCGGTGCTGCGAGGGCTGCGGCGTCGGCGGGGTTTGGGCCGCGCCTCGCCCTCATTGTCGGCTTCAGGCGTCGGCGTGCTCCGCGCCTGCAGGAAGGCCGGCGCCTGGCTGACCCCGCCATCCTGCGAGCGCAGGATGGGCGAGCCGGGCTGGTCTACGTCGTTGACCAGGGGCGTTCCTTGCGGTTCGACCACGGGCAGCGGATCGTTGTTGCGCTCGAAGCGTCGGTCGTCGCGATAGCGATCGTTGCGCTCGTTCCGCGGTCGATCTTCACGAGGGCGATCATCGCGGGTGCGGTTCTCTTGGGTGCGGTTCTCTTGAGGGCGGTCGTCACGGCCGCGATTCTCTTGAGGACGGTCGTCCCTGGCGCGATCTTCTCTCGGCCGATCGCCGCCACGGTCATCGCGATAGCCATTGTTGCGATCACGCGGACGGTCGTCCCGCGCCCGCTGGTCTTCCCTGGGCCGCTGGTCTTCTCTCTGTCGCTGGTCGTCTCTGGACCGTTCCTCGCGGCGGCCTTCGTAGCGGTTTTCCTGCCGCCACTCGCCACGCGTTTCGGGCCGTTCGGCTTCGGTTTCACCGGCTTCGGGCTGGGCCTCGGCTTCGCCGCCGCTCTCATCCTCGAAATCGATGTCGTAGCCCGAGGCGAAAGCGTCGCGGTTCATGATCTCGCCGACCAGCCGCTGCGGCTGCACCGCACGCAAGACGCGGAAATAATGCTCGGCGTGCTGCTGATAACTCTCGGCCAGCACCCGATCGCCCGCGGTGAGCGCATCGCGAGCAAGCTGCTGATATTTTTCGAAAACGTGCTGGGCGGCGCCCCTGATCTTGACGCCGTCGGGCCCGTTGGATTCGAATGCGCGATTGGCGTTGTGCTGGGGCTTGTTGCCGCCGCCGCCGCCGCCACCGCCTCGATTGCGGCTGCGCTGCCGCTTCATACCTTTAAAATCTCTCATGTTTTCCAGCAATTCGGCCGGCGCTCAAGGATTGTCCCTGATGGCGCGAGGGCCATGGCCTCTGTCGGATCGGGGTCGTTTCCCCGGAATGATCCTGTTCGAAAGCGCTAGTCCTTCGTCCCCGCCCCTGGCGCATCCGCGCCGGCGACCTACACCTCGCCCGTCGAAAGGAGCCGCGTCCGCTTCCGAACGCTCAGCCCCAAAGCCCGACGATTTGGGTGGAGACACATCTGATCTAGCGACTCGCGCCCAGACTTCCAAGGGATTTCTCAAAACGATTTCGCGCCGGCGACCACCCGGTCGCGGTTGGCGAGGTCCTTGGCCGTCGCAACCTGCCGAGCGCCAGCGCTTTTGAACAGAGCCTCGACTTCGGCGGACTGGTCAAAGCCGATCTCGACGGCGAACCGGCCGCCTGGCTTGAGAACGCGAAGGATTTCAGGGGCGAGCTCACGATAGGCGTCGAGCCCGTCCGCGCCGCCATCGAGGGCGAGCCTGGGTTCATGGTCGCGCACCTCGGGCGCCAAGTGTTCGATCTCGGCGCTGCGTATATAGGGCGGATTGGCCACCACCAGGTCGAAGCTCGCATCGTTCAGCCCGCGCGTCCAATCGCCGCGCAGCAGCGCGACCCGCCCGGCAAGACCAAGGTTGGCGGCGTTCTCGCGCGCCACCGCCAGCGCTTCGTCGGAGGCGTCGACGCCAAGCCCCTTGCCCGCCGGCCGCTCGGCCAGGATGGCCAGCAGGATCGCGCCGGAGCCGACGCCCAGATCGAGCAGGCTGAACGGCTCGGCCTCCGGCAGATCGCGCAGGACCAGCTCGACCAGGGTCTCGGTGTCCGGCCTGGGCGTCAGCACGTCGGCTGTCACCCCCAGCATGATCTTCCAGAACCCCTTGCGGCCCAGGATATGACTGACCGGTTCGCGCCGCTCGCGCCGGGCGACGAGCCCTTCCAACGCCGCCGCCTGCTCGTCGCTCAGGACACGGTGCGGATCGGCGATGATATCGGTGCGGCTGGCGCCCGCCGCCGCCTCGACCAAGAGCCGCGCATCGATCACCGGCCCGTCGACCCCGGCCGCCTGCAACCGCGCCTTGGCGGCGTTCCAGGCCTGGACAAGGGTCTGGGTCATGCCCTCCCCCGCTCATCCCCGCGAAATCGGGGACCCAGGCTTTTTTGACCGCCAAGCTCGCCAAGAGCGCCAAGGGACAGCGCCAACCTCTTTCTCTTTGGCGTCCTTGGCGGTTCTTCTTCCACAGACTCACCGGAACCGAAGCCCAGATAAAAAACCTGGGTCCACGCTTTCGCGGGGATGAGCGGAATTAAGGACAGCCGCGAGGCATGTGCGAAGCCGCTCACCGCTCCTCCAGCGACGCCAGCCTTGCCGCCTGATCCTCGGCGATCAGCGGCGCGATCACCTCGTCCAGGGCCTCGCCCTCCATCACCTTGGGCAGGTTGTAGAGGGTCAGGTTGATGCGGTGGTCGGTTACCCGGCCTTGCGGGAAGTTGTAGGTGCGGATGCGCTCGGAGCGGTCGCCGGAGCCGACTTGGGTCTTGCGCGCATCGGCGCGGGCGCTGTCGAGGGCTTCGCGCTGCTGGTCGTAGAGCCGGGCCTTCAGCACCTTCATGGCGCGGGCGCGGTTCTGGTGCTGGGACTTTTCCGACGAGGTCACCACGATGCCGCTGGGCAGGTGGGTGATGCGCACGGCCGAATCGGTCTTGTTGACGTGCTGACCGCCGGAGCCGCTGGCGCGATAGGTGTCGATGCGCAGGTCTGCGTCGTTGATCTCGATCTCGACATCCTCGACCTCCGGCAGCACCGCGACGGTGGCGGCGGAGGTGTGGATGCGCCCTTGCGCCTCGGTGTCGGGCACGCGCTGGACGCGATGGACGCCGCTCTCGAACTTCAGCCGGCCGAAGACGCCGTCGCCGTTAATCGAGGCGATGATCTCCTTGTAGCCGCCCATCTCGCCCTCGGAGACGCTGTCCACCTCCACGGTCCAGCCCTGGCTTTGGGCGTAGCGCTGGTACATGCGGAAGAGATCGCCGGCGAACAGCGCCGCCTCGTCGCCGCCGGTCCCGGCGCGCACCTCCAGGATGGCCGAAGCGTTCTCGTCCTTGTCCTTGGGGGCCAGATGCAGGGCCACCGCCCGCTCCAGCTCAGGCAGGCTGGCCTTCAGGCCGTCGAGCTCGTCGCGCGCCAGCGACGCCATCTCGGCGTCGTCGCCCCCGGCCATGGTTTCAAGATCGGCCGCTTCGCCGCGGGCGTGTTCCAGGGTGTTGACCGCATCGACCACGGGCTTGAGTTCGGCGTGCTCCTTGGCCAGCCGCACGATCTCCGCGCCGTCGGCGGCCGCGCCCATCCGCGCCTCGACCTCGCGGAAGCGATCGAGAACCTGTTCTAGACGGGCCTGAGGCAGCTGCACGGGAAATGGACTTTGAAGGGGCTCTCCACGAAGGGGAGAGAACAGGTTGGAGGCTGAGTCGCGCCCAACCCTACCCTTCCCCCGTCGCGGGGGAAGGGCTTTCAGGGTCGGCTAAGCGCGCGCGCCCTTGAAGGGGAAGGAGCCGAACGAGCCGGCCTTGACGTTGCCGTTCAAGGTGTCGCCGGCGAGCGTGCCGGTGAACTCGAGCGTCATCGGAAAGGGTTGGGTGATGGAGTTCGACCAGGTGACGGTGTCGCCGTCGACCTTGCCGTTGGAGATGGCGCTCGATTGGCCTTGCGCGCCTTGCGTGCCGGTCAGGGCGCCGCCGTCGTTCTTCAGCGTCAGCGTGGTGGGTTGGTCGCCCATCGGTGAGCTGACTACGATATTCCAGTTGCCGTCTACGGACATGGGGTCCCTCCTGTTGTGGTTCGGCGAAATCTAAACAGCGTTTACCTGCACGGCGCAAGGGCGCCCGAGCGTCACCCTACTCGGCCGCCTGCAGCGCCTGGGCGCGTTCCGCCTCGATCACGGCGGCGCGGGCCTCGACCAGCTGGACGATATGATCGACCATGCCGATGTTTTCCAGCTTATGGTCCTGGCGGCCGGCCAGATAGATCATGCCCGCGCCCTTGCCGCCGCCGGTGAAGCCGACATCGGTGAACAGGGCCTCGCCCGGCCCATTGACCACGCAGCCGATGATCGACAGCGACATGGGCGTGGTCACATGCGCCAGCCGCTCTTCCAGCAGGCCGACCGTCTCGATGACATTGAACCCCTGCCGCGCGCAGGAGGGGCAGGCGATGATGTTGACACCGCGATGGCGCAGGTTGAGCGACTTCAGGATGTCGAAGCCGGCCTTGATCTCCTCGACCGGATCGGCGGCCAGCGAGACGCGGATGGTGTCGCCGATGCCCGCCCAGAGCAGCGAGCCCATGCCGATGGCCGACTTGATCGTGCCCGGCCGCGTCGGCCCGGCCTCGGTCACGCCCAGGTGCAGCGGACAGTCGATCGCCTCGGAGAGAAGTTGGTAGGCGGCCACGGTCAGGAAGACGTCGGAAGCCTTCACGCTGATCTTGAATTCGTGGAAGTCGTGGTCCTGCAGGATGCGCGCATGGCTGAGCGCGCTCTCGACCATCGCTTCGGGGCAGGGCTCGCCGTACTTCTCGAGCAGGTCGCGCTCCAACGAGCCGGCATTGACGCCGATGCGCATCGAAAGGCCGTGGTCGCGGGCGGCCTGCACCACCTCGCGCACGCGCGCGGCCGAGCCGATATTGCCAGGATTGATGCGCAGGCAGGCGGCACCGGCCTCGGCGGCCTCGATGGCGCGTTTGTAGTGGAAATGGATGTCGGCCACGATCGGCACGCGCGAGGCCTTGACGATGGCCTTCAGCGCCGCGGTGGACTCCACGTCCGGGCAGGAGACCCGCACGATGTCCGCGCCGGCCTCTTCCAGCGCCCGCACCTGGGCGATGGTCGCGGCCGCGTCGGCGGTCAGCGTATTGGTCATCGACTGGACGCTGATCGGCGCGTCACCGCCGACTTCGACGGAGCCGACGCGAATCTTGCGGCTGGGGCGGCGTTGGATGGCGCGCCAGGGGCGCACGTGCTCAAGGGATTGTGCGGTCATGACAACCTAGACAAATAGGCTATTCGCAAGCCCAGCCCAAGCCCGGTCATAAAAGTTTCGTCAGGGCTTGGCTGCGCCGACAAGGCTGGAAAGCGAAACCTGAGCGGCGGGAAGCGGCCCCGTCAAGGCGCGCGCGACGAAAACGCTGATCGTGGCGGGGTTGGACACCTCGACCGTCAGGCCCTGCAGGGTCGGCGCGCCATAGGCCTCGCCGGTCTCGAGTTGGCGGGCGAAATAGACCGAGCCGTCGCCGCCGCGAACCACGACGGAGGTGGGTTTGTCGGCCTGCAGGAGCAGGAGCGCGCTTGCGGCGGGGGCGCCGTAGACCGCGCCCTTGGCCGCGAAAGGCGTTCCGACCGCCGGCGCAGCGGCCGGCGAAGCGGTCGCGGCGCCTTCGGTGGCGGCGAGCCCCGGGGTCACATAGGGCTCGGGCGTCGTCGATTCCGTCGGCGGCGGCAGCGGCGCGCCCAGCGCGACCGGGCCCGCGGGCGGCTTGGAAGAACTGACCATCCGGGCCGCCGCCACGGGCGCGGACCCATGGGCCGGTGCGGCGCGGTTCATCACGTGTTGGGCGATGTTCCAGATCACGATCGCCGAAATGACCATGACGCCCAGGATGACGACGAGGCTGAAGTTCGGATCGCGTTCGCGCTCCACCCCGACCGGGGCCGCCAAGGTCTGATCGCGGTTCGGAGCCTCGAGCTTGTAGCGCAGAATGGCCTGTTCGGGGTCGAGCCCGAGCGCGCTCGCATAGGCGCGGACATAGCCGATAGCGAAGGGGCGCGAGGGAAGTTCGTCCAGCCGCATCGCCTCGATCGCCGCCAGGTATTGCGGCCGGATTCGGGTGACGAGCGAGAGGTGGTCGAAATCCAGGCCCCGCGCCTCGCGCCGGATCCGGAAAGCCGCGCCAAGGCTTTCGGCGGTCTCCAGCGAATCGCCCGAGCGGGCGATGGCGTCGTCGCGGTCCGGCGACCGATCGTAACCGGGAGTCATCACGCCAGCGTCTACCGGCATGACGACGTCTTCCAAGACTCACCGAAGTTGGACACGACTATTGACTGCGCCCCGAATCGCAAATCAGCACCTGTGGATAAATACCAGGATTCAGCACAGTTCTCAATTACTTATATGACGACGGACAACTTCCTCGCCAAGGTCTCGACCTCGCTTCGCACCGATCCGCCGGAGCCGCGCAACAGGCCCTCGACGCCGCGCCGGGCGGCCTCGCGATCGCAGGACAAGACCATCTGTTTGACGGGGCCGACGCCGCTGGGCGGCATCGACAGCTGATCATAGCCGAGCGCGATCAGAGCGAAAGCCTCGATCGGCCGCCCGGCCATTTCGCCGCACACCGAGACCGGCGTTCCGCTCTCGGCGCAGGCGTTCTGGATGGTCTTCAGCGCCCGCAGCGCCGGCGGCGACAGCGGGTCGTAGCGGTCGGCGACCCGCGGATTGCCGCGGTCGGCGGCGAACATGTACTGCATCAGGTCGTTGGTGCCGATGGAGACGAAGTCGGTCATCGGCAAGAGCGCGTCCAAGTGCCAGATCAGCGCCGGCGCCTCGATCATCGCGCCGACCCGCAACAGGCTTGGCGCCGGCCGGCCCCTGCGCTCGGCCCAGGCGATCTCGACATCGACCATGGCGCGGGCGGCGCGGAATTCCTCGACGCTGGCCACTAGCGGGAACATGACGCGAAGCTCGCGCCCGCGCGTGGCGGCGATCAGGGCGCGCAGCTGCAGCCGCAGCAGCGCCGGACGGTCCAGGCCCATACGGATGGCGCGCCAGCCGAGCGCGGGGTTATCCTCCCGCTCCGCCTCCAGATAGGGCAGGATCTTGTCGCCGCCGAGATCGAGCGTGCGGAAGGTGACCGGCAGGCCGTCGGCGGCTTGCAGCACCCGGGTGTAGAGCTGGGTCTGGGCGTTGAAGCGGGGAAGTTCCTCGGCGACCATGAACTGGAATTCGGTGCGGAAAAGGCCGATGCCCTCCGCGCCGGTCTCGGCCAATATGTCCAGGTCGACCGCCAGGCCCGCATTCATCAAAAGCGAGATCTTGGCCCCATCGCGGGTAAAGGCGGGCGTGTCGCGCAGGCGGGCGAATTCGGCGCGGCGCTGGTCGCGCACGGCCATCCGCGCCTTCAGCGCCTCGACCACGTCGAGCCGCGGACGCAGATAGGCCTCGCCGCTCTCGGCGTCGACGATCACCGGATCGCCCTGGTTGACCCGGTCACGCAGGCCCGAAAGCCGCCCAACGCACGGGATTTCCAGCGCCCGCGCGACAATGCCGGCATGGCTGGCGACCGAGCCCTCCTCCAAAAGGATGCCCTTCAACCGGCCGCGGTCGTATTCGAGGATGTCGGCCGGCCCGAGGTTGCGGGCGATCAGGATGGCGTTGTCCGGAAGGTCCTTGTGGACGCGATCACCGTCGCCGGACAGGTGGCGCAGGAGTCTGTCGTTCAGATCCTCCAGGTCGTGCAGCCGTTCGCGCAGGTAAGGGTCGCGCGCCTGGCCGACCGTGGCGCGGTGTTCCGAGCGCACGCGCTCGACCGCCGCCTCCGCCGTCAGGCCGGAGCGGACCGCCTCCTCCAGCGAGCGGTTCCAGCCTCTGGAGTGGGCGAACATGCGGTAGGTCTCGATCACCTCGAACGAAGCGCCGACTAGGCCGTGCTGGCCGTCCATCATCTCGTCGATCTGGGTCTGCAGGGCGGCGATGGCGGTTTTCAGCCGCGCCTCCTCGGCGGTGGCGTCGTCGGACAGCAGCTGTTCGCGCGGCACCGGCGCCTCGTGCAGGACGGCGACCCCGTAGGCCAGGCCCTCGGCGAAGCGGACGCCCTTCAGGCGCTCCGGCTTGTGCGGGGCGATCTCGACATCCTTCAGCGCCCCTTCCGCCAGCCGTTCGCCGCCGGCGACCATCTCGGCCAGCACCATGGCGATGATCTGCAGGTCCTCGACCTCTTCGTCGGCATAGACGCGCTCGGTGCGGTTCTGCACCACCAGGACGCCGATGGCGCGTCCGCCGCGCAGCAGCGGCACGCCGAGGAAGGCGTGGTAGGGGTCCTCGCCCGTCTCCGGCCGGTAGGAGAAGGCTGGATGATTGGGCGCGTCGGACAGGTTGAGCGGCCGGCCGAGCTTGACGATTTCGCCGACCAGACCGACGCCGGGCGCCAGCCGGGTGACGTGCACCGCCTCGCGGCTCAGGCCCTCGGTGGCGAACAGTTCGAGGTCGCCGGAGCCCCGCCGCAGATAGAGCGAGCAGACCTCGGCGACCATCGAGCGCGCAATCGTACGCACGGCCATGTCCAGCCGGGCCTGGACCGGCCCGCCGCTCTCCATGGCTTCGCGAATCTGCCGAAGCAGGCTGCGCGGTCCGCGTATGGCTGGCCCCGGCATGGGCATGCGGCGTCAGGCTCCCTTATCCCGGGCGTCTCCCTATCAGGCCTACCTAACGGAATGGCGACGAAGCGGCAATTTGGCCGACATGTTCAACCACCGAATTGCAAAACCGCCCGGGTTTGAGGCGCCGGATCGGCAGCGGCGCAAAAGGTTCGGAGGCTTTCCGCTGGACGCCGCCGGCTCGCTCCCCAACAATCGAAGGCGAAAACCACCCTGGGGAGGGCCGAGGATGCGCAGGCGGCTGGGACTGTTCGCGCTGGGCTGGGTGCTGGTGCTGGCGGGCGGCCTGGTCGCCAGCCTGGTGCAGACCTCGGGCGGGGTGAAAATCCACGATATCCGTTTCCCCGGCCAGGGGACGATGCGCTTTTCGGCCTTGCTCTACGTTCCAGCGACGGCGACGCCGCGGCATCCCGCGCCCGCGGTCCTGGCCAGTCACGGCTTCATCAACACCCGCGAGATGCAGAGTCCCTTCGCCATCGAACTGGCCAGGCGGGGCTTCGTGGTCATGGCCATGGACATGAGCGGTCACGGCTATTCAGGCGGGGCGCTGGGCGAGCAAGGGTTCGGCGGCCCGGCGGCGCTGGGCTATCTCCGCTCGCTGCCCTTCGTCGACAAGTCGAATATCGGGCTGGAGGGCCACAGCCTGGGCGGCGCGCCGGTCATCGACGCCGCCCTGGCCTATCCCGACGGCTACAAGGCGGTCGTGCTGGAAGGCTCGACGCCGGGCGTGCTCGGCCAACCCGGCGAGGGCAGCACCACATTTCCGCACAATCTCGAAGTGGTGATGGGTCGGTATGACGAGTTCGCGCCGACCATGTGGCAGGAGGCCAAGGGCGCCGACATCGATCGCTCGGCGCGGCTGATGAAGATGTTCGGCACGACCACGCCCGTTGTCCCCGGCAAGCTCTATGGCGACATCGGCGCGGGCACGGGCCGCCTGTTCGTCAACCCGCCGGTCGATCACCCGCAGGAGCATTTCAGCGCCGCCGGCGTCGGCGCGGCGGTGGACTGGTTCCAGCGCACTCTGGCGGGCGCCGCCGCGCCGAAGCCGCCGGGCGAGCAGATCTGGTTCGGCAAGGAGATCGGGACCGCGATCGGCTTCATCGGCTGCGTGGTTCTGATGTTGGGGACCTTCCAGCTGCTGGTCTCGGCGCCATCGTTCGCGACGCTGCACCGGGAGCCGCAGCCGGCCGCGACCGGTCGCGGTCCACGGTGGTGGCTGGCCTTCGCGGTGACCACCGCCCTCCCGGCGCTGACCTTCTATCCGCTGATGAAGATCGCGCCGCTGGTCTTCTTCGCGCCCTTCGCCCTGACCGGAAGCCTGCCGTTCGGCTTAAAGACCTTCTCCGAACAGATCACCAACCAACTCGCGGTCTGGGCGGTGCTGACCGGCCTGATCGGCTGGCTGTTGTCCCTTGGGCTGCGCAGCGGCAAACCGGCCTTCGCCCCGCGCTGGTCCGGCGCGTTCGCCGCGGCCATCGTCAGCGTCGGGGTCGGCTATCTGGCGCTTGTGGTGGTCGACCTGCTGTTCAAGGTCGATTTCCGCTTCTGGGTCTTAGGGCTGAAGCCTTTCGATGCGCGCCATTTCGCCTATTTCATCGTCTATCTGCCCTTCTTTACGGTCTTCTTCCTGCTGAGCCTGCGCGCCTTTTGCGCCAGCCTGCCGGTCAGGGGCGAGGGCGAAGCCTCCGCGCTTATTTTCGGGGCGCTCGCCATGTCGCTCGGCTTTTCCCTGATGCTTTTGGCGCAATATCTGACCATGTGGGCGACGGGGCTTTTGCTGACGCCGGACGAGCCGCTCAACACCATCATCGCCTTCCAGTTCGCACCCCTTCTGGCGGTGATCGGCGTCATCGCCGCCTTCACCTATCGGCGCACGGGCGACTATGCGGCGGGCGCCTTCATCTGCAGTCTCTTCATCACCTGGTATATCGTCGCGGGCACGGCCGTCTTTCCGGCGACGATGAATGCGTTCAGGCCCCGCGCCGCGGCCAAGCCGGCCGCCGCCGCGCCCGCCTCCAGCGCGCCTCGGCCGACCGCCTGAAGGCTCAGACCTGATCCAGCCCGTAGGCCGCGTGCAGGGCGCGGACCGCAAGCTCGGTATAGGCGGCGTCGATCAGCACGCTGATCTTGATCTCCGAGGTCGAGATCACCTGGATGTTGACGCCGCGCTCGGCCAGGGCGCCGAACATGGTCTTGGCGACGCCCGTGTGGCTGCGCATGCCGACACCGATCACCGAGATCTTGGCGACCTCCTCGTTCACGGCCACATCCTCGAAGCCGATCTCTTTTTGCGCGCCGCGGACGATCTCGATGGCGCGGGCGGCGTCTCGCTTGCCGACGGTGAACTCCATGTTGGCGGAATCGCTGGAGCGGGCGCGCGATTGGACGATCATGTCGACGTTGAGATTGGCGTCGGCCAGCCGGCTGAAGATCTGCGACGACACGCCCGGATGGTCCGGCAGGCCGAACAGGGTGATCTTGGCCTCATCGCGGCTGTAGGCGACGCCGCTGACGATGCGTTTTTCCATGATCTCCTCCTCGTCACAGACGATAGTGCCCTGGTCGAGACCCTCGCCGGGCTCGATGAAGCTGGACAGAACCCTCAGCGGCACCCGTTGCGCCATGGCCAGTTCGACCGAGCGCAGCGCCAGCACCTTTGCGCCCAGGGACGCCATTTCCAGCATCTCTTCGTAGGATACGCG
Organism: Caulobacteraceae bacterium; assembly: GCA_965277425.1. GTDB lineage: Bacteria > Pseudomonadota > Alphaproteobacteria > Caulobacterales > Caulobacteraceae > Poindextera. Next base: position 182,786 of record CBDICR010000004.1, on the reverse strand, counting down.
CGACAGACGCCGGGCGCGCGATTCGATGCGCGGGTCGGTGGTGTAGACCCCGTCGACATCCGTGTAGACATCGCAGCGCATGGCGCCGATCGCCGCGGCGATGGCCACCGCGCTGGTGTCTGAGCCGCCGCGGCCGAGGGTGGCGATGCGGCCGCCGCGGGTCACGCCCTGAAATCCGGCCACCACGGCGATCTCGCCCGCGTCCATCGCCGCCGCCAGCCGCTGCGGCGGAATCTCGTCGATGCGCGCGCGGCCGTGGGCCTGGTCGGTCAGGATCGGCACCTGCCATCCCATCCACGAGCGGGCGTTCAATCCCATATTGCGCAGGGTCATGGCCAGCAGACCCGCCGTCACCTGTTCGCCGGATGCGACCACGGCGTCGTATTCATCATCGGTCGAGGCGACGCCCTGCGCCGCGGCTCCGGCGCCGTCGGTCCAGGCCACCAGTTCGTTGGTCTTGCCGGCCATGGCTGAGACCACCACCGCCACCTGAAGGCCGGCCTCCGCCTCCGCGGCGACCAGCCTGGCCACGCGGCGGATGCGCTCCAGATCGGCCACCGAGGTGCCGCCGAATTTCATCACCAGCCGAGGCAAGAGAATGACGCTCCAAAAAACGAGGCGCCGTTCTAGCGACGGGGGGCGGGCGGATCAATCGGACCGCTTGACCTGGCGCCGAGCCATATCTATCAATCTATCTATCTTTTATTTGGAGGTAGATATGGCCTTGACGCCAGACAAGATGACGGAAATCGTCAAGCCCTTCGCAACCGTCTCGGACAAGATCAGGGCGCTCGACGCCGCCGGCGCACCGCGGGCCGAGATCGCCCGCTTTCTGGGAAAGCGCTACCAGCATGTCCGAAACGTCCTGGTCGAAGGCCCGCCGAAAGACCGTTTCACCGTCGGGCGGATCGAGTTCGCCGAGGTGCGCGAGTCATCGCCTGCCGCCTTCGCCATGGATGAGGATAGCGCGATACTGCGCCTTTCGATCGGCCAGGACGGAACAGTTCAACTTCCGGCCAAGGTTCTCGAAGGTCTGGGATTGAAGCCTGGCGGCATAGCGATCGCCGAGTTGCAAGCCGAGCGCCTGACGATATTGAGCGTGGGCGAATCGATCCGACGCATGCAGCAGATGGCCCGCGACCTCATCCCAAATCGAGTCGGCTTGGTGGATGCCCTGATCACGGACCGCAGGCGGGAGGCCGCGGCGGAAGAGAATGACTGAATGGGTGCTGGACGCCTCGGCCGCCCTCGCCCTCATACTCGATGAGCCAGGCGCGGACCGGGTCGCAACGGCTCTCACCTCAGCGATGATCTCGTCCGTGAACGTCGCGGAAGTGGTCGATAGGCTGATCCGCGGAGGCGGCGAGCCCCACTCCGCTCGGCAATTGGTGCTCGCACTCGACTGCCCAATCGTGTCGGTCGATGCCGAATTGGGTTTCCGCGCCGGGATGTTGTCACAGGTGACTCGTAAAAGAGGCCTTTCGCTCGGAGATCGCATCTGCCTGGCCCTGGCGGAGCGGGAGCAGGTCCCCGCTCTCACCGCCGACCGGGCCTGGCAGGCGCTCGACCTGGACGTCCGGATTCAGCTCATTCGTTGACGCATCCGCCGCGCCGGTTCAGCAAGGCGGCATGTCCAGCGCGGCCTCCAGCATCGACCCCGCCGACGTCGCGCGGTTTTCGGCCATCGCCGAGAGCTGGTGGGACCCGAACGGCAAGTTCGCGCCGCTGCATCGGTTCAATCCGGTCAGGCTAGAGTTCATCCGCGAGCAGGCCTTGGCGCGCTTCGGACGCGATGCGAAGGCGCGCGCGCCTTTCGAGGGGTTGAGCCTGCTCGACATCGGCTGCGGCGGCGGGCTGCTCTGCGAGCCCATGCGGCGGTTGGGCTTCGCCGTGAGCGGCGTCGATGCGTCGATGCGCAATATCGAGGTCGCTCGCACCCATGCCGAGGCGATGGCGCTCAGCATCGATTACCGCTGCTCCACGGCCGAGGCGCTGCTCGGCGAGGATCAGGCGCGGTTCGACCTTATCCTGAACATGGAGGTGGTCGAGCATGTCGCCGAGCCTGGACACTATCTGCGCGACTGCGCCAGCCTGCTCAGGCCTGGCGGCCTGATGATCGTGGCGACGCTGAACCGCACGCTGAAGGCGCTGGCCCTGGCCAAGATCGGGGCGGAGTACGTGCTGCGCTGGTTGCCGCCGCAAACCCACGACTGGCGCAAATTCCTCAAGCCGGACGAGATCCGCGGCTTCCTCGACGGCGAAACCGTGCAGGTGGACGGGCCTTTCGGGATCGCCTTCAATCCGCTCTCCGGCCGGTGGTCCCGAAGCGCGGACGCCGACATCAACTATATGATGACCGTCGCCCGACCGACCGGCTGAAGCGTTAAGACCAGTCGCCGGGCCCAGCTAGGAACGCGAGGTCTAAAACCATGACATCCGCCCGCACGCCCAGCCTGCTGCAGCGCCGATGGCGCATGATCCTGGCGGCCGTCGTCGGCATAGCGGGCGTGGCGCTGGCGCATGCGGGTGGCTGGCCGCCCGGCCTGTCGAGCCTGGCCGGCTGGAACGGCGCCTGTCTGGTCTTTCTGGCGACCACGCTCTGGATGATGTGGCGCGACGACGAAGCGACCGTCCGCGCCCGCGCGGCCTACGAGGACCAGGGCCAGACCTTGACGCTCGGCGTCGTGCTGGTCGCGGTGATGGCGAGCCTGGCCGCGACGGTGCAGGCGATGCATGAAGCCAAGGCGGTCGGCGCGCACGCGGCCACGACCGCGCCCTGGGCGGCCTGGGTCATGTCGGTCTCGACGCTGGTTTTGGGCTGGATCGTGGTCCAGACCGTTTTCGCCCTGCGTTACGCCCACCGCTATTTCGGCGACCGCGACGATGACGGCTCGATCGACCGCGGCATCAAATTTCCCGGGCAGGCGCCGAAGACCTATCACGACTTCATCTATGTCGCGGTCTGCGTCGGGGCGACGGCGCAGGTGTCCGATTTCAACATCACCACGGCCGGATACCGCCGCCTGGTGACCCAGCATGCGCTTCTGGCCTTCTTCTACAACACCATGGTGCTGGCGCTTGGGATCAACATCCTGGCCACGATCATCGGGCAGTAGGTCGTCGCGTCCGCCTTCACCGGCCGCATATGGTTGTTTCGTCGGCGCCGAGCGACGCTAAAGCGACGGAAAAGACCGCGCTTGGCGTGTGTTTCAGATGCGACATTCAGCCGCAAATCGGCTCGCCTAGGTTAGCCGGCGGCGCGGCGTGGCGCGTTACGTGAATCGGATCGTCGGCGCCGGAGGGCGTCGACAAGTCGCCGGGTGGTAGAGCTTGATGCAAAGCGAGTGGGTTAGATTTCGACTCCGGATCGCGCTGATCTGGCGCGCGCTCTTGATCGATCTGAGCAACTTCCACCTGGTCCAGCACCGCCGCGTTTCCGGCTTCATGATTTCGGGTAAAAACTCCGGAACCCATTGGCTTCGGTTCATGCTCAGCCACGCCATGGCGCGTCGCTACGGCCTGACGCCGCCGATCCACTCGAGCGGTCGGGACGCGGAAGACTTCATCGGCCAACCGCGCTGGCCGATGAAACACCCGGACCTTCCCTTCATCGCCGGATCGCACAACCTGCCGTCGTCGGTGCTCAGCTGGGCCTGGGTGCGCTGGCTGTTCGACCTGCCGCCTGTGGTGGTGCTGGTGCGCGATCCAAGGGAGGCGATGCTCTCCCACTACGTCAAATGGCGTGAGCCGCTGTCGCTCAACCTGCACGACTATATCTGCAACTCGTCGACCAAGCGTAAGCAGCTGGCGGACGGCTGGTGGTATATCGACTTCTTCAATCGCTGGGGCCGTATGGCGAAGACCGCGCCCGAGCATGTGCTGGTGGTGCGCTACGAGGATCTGCAGAACGCGCCCGAATATTGGCTTGCGCGGGTCTCCGACCATCTCGGCCTTGGACTGGACTCGGCGGCGATCGCCGCGGCGATGGAGGTCTCGAGCCGTGAGGCGGTTCGTTCGACCCTCGATCCCGCCTATGGCGAAGCCATCGTGCCCGACGCGGGCGAGCGGGCCGACGTGCGTCTGTCGCCGGTGGAAGACCAGGTGCTCACCGAGCAGTTCGCCGAGCATCTGCGCCACGACTTCGGCTATGGCTACGCGCGGCGGACAAATCGTTTCCAAGTCGCGAACGCGGATGGCGCGGGATTGGCGTGGGCGAAGATCGCCTTCGTTCTGGCGCTCGGCTTCGCGGCGTTCGATCAGTTGGGCCGGCCCTATTTCAACCTGAACCTCGCCGCGCCATGGAGGCAGATCGAACTGATCTCGGTGTTCTCGATCCTGACGGTGCTTGGCCCGCAATCCTTTCCCAGGCTGAAGACCGCCGTGCCGGCCCTGCTTTCGGCGGCCGGGGCCATGGTCGAATGGGCGCAGCATTGGCGCCTGGCGCCCGGGGTCGGCAGCCTGTCCGACCTGACGGCGGAGATCACGGGCATAGCCATCGCCTCGGCCGCCATGCTTGTCGTCGCGGCCAACCCCCTGGCCGACAGCGAGCCGGCGTCACGGCGGCTCAGTTCAGCTCGGTCTTCTTCGGCGGTTCAGGCGGCAGGGGCGCAACCTGGACGCCATCCTCGATAAGCCCACGAACCTCCTTGGGTGAGGCCTCGCCATAGATGCCGCGGTCTTCCGAAGCGCCTTCGTGGATGGCGCGCGCCTCAGCTGCGAAGCGATCGCCGACATAGTCGAACGTCTCCGTCACATGGGTTCGCACCCGACGCATCGTCTCCATCATCATCGAGCGCATCCGCGGATCGATCTGGCTCGCCGAACCCCGCGCCTTGGTCCCGGAAACGGCCGGCGCCATGATCTGCTTGCGAATTTCGTTCGATCCACAGGCCGGGCATTCGACCAGGCCGCGCGCGCTTTGGTCGTCATAGTCGGCCGATGCGCCGAACCAGCCCTCGAAGGGATGCTCGTGCACGCAGACAAGCGCATATTTTATCATGAGGCGACGGCCGGGCCGGTAAAGCCGCGCTCATTGGCGAGCGCGGGAATCGCCGCTCTGGCCTTGGCCGAGGCGCTCAGGTCGAGGCTCGCCGAGATCACGCCCGGCTCGTCGTCAACCGCAGTCGCCAGCATCTCGCCCCACGGCCCGACAATCATCGAACGGCCCCAGGTGCCGCGCCCATCCTCGTGACGGCCGCCTTGGGCGGGCGCGAGCACGAAGGCGCCGGTCTCGATCGCCCGGGCGCGCAGCAGGATCTCCCAATGCACCTCGCCCGTCGGTCGGGTGAAGGCGGCGGGCACGGTGAGCATCTCGGCGCCGGCCTTGGCGAGCGCGCGGTAGAGATAGGGAAAACGAATGTCATAGCAGATGCTCAGGCCCAGCAACCCGAACGGCGTCCGCGCGGCCACGGCCTTGGAGCCGGGCGTATAGACCTCCGATTCCCGCGCCCGCTCGCCGGTCGGCAGGTCGACATCGAACATGTGGATCTTGTCGTAGGAGGCCGCCAGACGGCCGGTCGGGTCGATCAGCATCGAACGGTTCGCAACCCCGCCGTCCTCGCGCAGCACCAGGGCCGATCCGATCAGGATCCAGACCTTGAGCTCGGCGGCGAGCGCGATCAGGCCCTGGATGCACGGATCGGCTTCGGCGAAGACGAGGGCGGCGAACAGCTTGGTTCGGTCCCGCTGGATGATGTTGCTGGCCTCGGGCGTCAGGATGAAGACCGCGCCATCCGCGGCGGCCCGACGAACCAGCGGCTCGAGATGGGCGAACGCCGCGGCCTGGCTGGCGGGCGTGCGCAGCTGGATGAGGGCGACCTGGATCGGGTTCATGCGCTCAGCAGCGGGTCCAGCTGGCCGGCGCGATCCAGCGCCACAAGCTCGTCGCAGCCGCCGATATGCCGCTCGCCGATAAAGATCTGCGGATAGGTCGACCGGCCGTGCGAACGCACCAGCATCTCTTGGCGCAGGGCCGGATCGAACGCCGCTTCGATTTCCGTGACCGCGGCGCCTTTGGCGCTCAGCAGGCTGAGCGCGCGGCTGCAATAGGGGCAGAAGGGCTTGGTGTAGATGGTGATCGTGGGCATGGCTGTCATATAGCGAGACTTGCCGCTTCGCGCACCCTGGCCACGACCGCCAGGTCGACCGCGCTCGCGCCGGCGGCCAGCAGCGCCCGCGCGCAGGCTTCGGCCGTCGCCCCGGTGGTCAGGACATCGTCGATGAGCAGGATGCGGCGCCCTTCTACGCGCCGCCGCCGCCCGGGCGGCACGGAGAAGGCCCCCGCGACGTTGCGGCGCCGGCCGGATCCGGACTTGCCCGCCTGGCTCTCGGTGCGTTTCAAGCGCACCAGCGTGTCCGGCAGGAAACGAAGCCCATGTCGCCGGGCGAGCGGCCGGGCGATCTCGGCCGCCTGATTGTAGCGGCGGGCCAAAAGCCGCGAGCGGTGCAAGGGCACCGGCGCGATCGCATCCGCCTCAGCCAGCAGATCGTCGGCCGCACGGCTGACCCAGCCGCAGAGCAGCCGCGCCAGGTCGGTGCGGTCGGCATGCTTGAACTGCAGGATAAGGTCGCGCGAAGCCTCGTCGTAGAGCACGGCGGCGCGGGCGCGCGCGAAGGCCCGCGGCCGCGCCAGGCAGGCGGCGCAGCGCTCGGCGGCGTATTCGAAAGGCGCGCCGCATCCGTCGCACAGCGGCTCGGCGATGAAGGCGACGCGCGCCCAGGCCTCCGCGGAAAGGCCGCTCGATTGGGCGCGGGCCGACTGGTCGAGCGTCTGTGGTGGAAATATCAGGTCGAGCAGACCCCGCGCCGCCGCCCGCGCGCCCGGTCCCGGTTTCCACAGAGCCCTGTTGCCGTCATGGTCCAGGGTCATGCCCGCCCCACCCCGCCTGTTCGACCGCGACCTGCATCGCCGCCGCCTGGATCGCGCCGCGACGGCGTTTGCAGGCGCCAACTTCCTCAAAACCCGCGCCGCCGGCGACCTGGTCGAGCGCCTGGAGGCTATAGTGCGCGACTTCCCACTCTCAGTCGACCTGGGCGCGCGGGACGGAAGCTTCGCCCGCGCCCTCGCCGCCAGCCGTGCGCGCGAACGTGTCGGGCTGCTGATCGAGGCCGACCTGTCCGCCGCGATGCTGCGGTCGCGCGCCGCCCCGCGGGCGCAGCTGGACGAGGAGCGCCTGCCGTTCGCGGACCAGAGCCTCGACCTGGTGGTCTCCAGCCTCGCCCTGCACTGGGTCAACGATCTGCCGGGCGCCCTGATCCAGATCCGCCGCGCCCTGAAGCCCGACGGCCTCTTCCTCGGCGCGGTTCTGGGCGGCGAGACCCTGAACGAGCTTCGCAGCGTCCTGACCCAGGCCGAGCTTGAGCTGCTGGGCGGGGCGAGCGCGCGGGTCTCGCCCTTCCTCGATGGCTATGACGCGATCAATCTTCTGCAACGCGCCGGCTTCGTCCTGCCGGTGGCCGACGTCGACCGGGTGAGCGTGCGCTATCCCCACCCGTTGAAGCTGCTGCAGGACCTGAGGGCCATGGGCGAGACCGGCGCCTTCGCCGATCGGGACGGCCCCAAGCTGACCCGAGCGGTGCTGGCGCGCGCCTTCGCCCTCTATGCCGAGCGTTTTTCGCAAGCCGACGGGCGGCTGGTCGCCACCTTCGACATTGTCACCCTGACCGGCTGGGCCTCAGCCCAAGGCGCCTAGAGCGCACCGTTGATGTAGCCGGTGGCCGTGTCGAAGATGCCGATGAACTTGTTGCTGAAATTTGTCACCGCGCCGACGATCGTGAGAAAGATCAGCGAGACGATCAGTCCGTATTCGATCGCCGTTGCGCCGGAGTCATCGTACGCGAATCTCAAAGCAAATCGCGCAGCCACGCGACCAGCGGCGCGTCCGCCGGCGGCATCGGATAGTCCGCCATTCGGTTCGGTCTTACCCATGCAATCGCCTCGTGTTCCTTAGCCTGGACCACGCCGTCCCATCGTCGGCACAGGTAAAGTGGCATGAGTAGGTGAAACGAATCGTAACCGTGACTGGTAAACGCGAAAGGCGCCAAACAGGCCTGGACCACCTCTATGCCTAATTCCTCGTTCAGCTCCCGGATCAGGCAGGCCTCGGGGGTTTCGCCCGTCTCAACCTTACCACCCGGAAACTCCCACATGCCTGCCAGATGTTTACCATGTGGCCGCTTGCAGATGAGCACCCGGCCGTCGACATCGACCAGAGCCGCGGCGGCGACGAGCAGAATCTCGGTCATCGCGGCGCCTAGGACCGATAGTCGCCGTTGATCTCGACATAGCGTTTGGTCAGGTCGCAGGTCCAGACCACCGCCGAGGCCCGGCCAACGCCGACATCGACGCTGACCTCCAGCTCGGGCCGCTTCATATAGGCGCTCATCTTGGCCTCATCGTAGGCCGGCGAGACAGCGCCGTCCTGGGCGGCGACCAGATCGCCGAAGCGCACGCTCATGCGGTCGCGATTGACCGGCTCGTCCGCGCGGCCGACCGCCATCACGATGCGGCCCCAATTGGCGTCCTCGCCGGCGAAGGCGGTCTTCACCAGCGGCGATTCCGCCACCGTGCGGGCGATCTTACGGGCGGACGCGGCGCTTTCCGCGCCATTGATGCTGATCTTGACGAACTTGGTCGCGCCCTCGCCGTCGCGGACCATCTGATGAGCTAGGTCGAGAATCACCCACTCCAGTTTCTCGCGGAAGTCGGCCAGCCGCCGGTCGCCGACGCGGCTGATCCGCGGATGGCCGGCCTGGGCGGTGGCGAACAAAAGGCAGGTGTCGTTGGTCGATCGGTCGCCGTCCACCGTCACCGCATTGAAGGTCGAGCGCGTATAGAGCGAGACCAGGGTTTGCAGCGTCGCGGCTGAAATGGCCGCATCGGTCGCCACGAAGGCCAGCATGGTGGCCATGTCCGGCGCGATCATGCCCGAGCCCTTGACGATGCCGGCGATGCGCACCGCGACGCCGTCGATCTCGGCCGTGGCGGTGGAGCCCTTGGCGAAGGTGTCGGTGGTCATGATGGCGCGGGCCGCATCCAGCCAGGCGTCCGGATTGAGGCGCGCCTCCAGTTCCGCCGCATGCGGGGTGATCTTGGCGTCGTCCAACACCACGCCGATGACGCCGGTGGAGGCCATCAGCACATCGCGTTGACGGCAATCCAGACGCTTGGCGATGCTGGAGGCTACGCGCCGGGCAGCGTCGGCGCCCGGCCGGCCGGTGAATGAGTTGGCGCAGCCGGCGTTGACGATCAGCGCGCGGACGCCTTCGCCGCCGGACATTTCCAGCTGCCGCTTGCACCAGTCCACCGGGGCCGAGCCGACACCGTGCCGGGTGAAGACGCCGGCGCAGGCCGTGCCCTCCGAAAACCGCATCAGCAAGAGGTCATCGCGATCCTGCTTGTAGAAGCCGCCGCGTCCGGTGGCGATCTCGACGCCGGCGATGGGCGGGATGGTCGGAAAGGCCACCGCCAGCGGCGAGATCGGAAATTCCGGCTTGGCCGCCGGCGCCGGCCTCTTGGCGGTGGCGCGCTTCAGCGCGCTCGCCAGAGGATCCAGGGCGCGCTCCAGGGTCTGCCCAACCCGCTCCGTGGGCTTGGCGGCGATGTTCGGCCGGTCGGGTTTTTCGGTCATGGCGTTTTCGGGGTCTGAACGGGTGAGGATGCGGCAGCGGCGGGCGGCGACGGGATGAGCAGCTTGATCTGGCTGCGCCGGTGCAATCTTTCCAGAAGATCGCGCACCTCGTTATAGGTGAGGAAGCGGACGATTTGCGGCCGGGCGGCGTCCAGCGAGACCGGCGGTTGCAGCCGGCGATCCTCGACCTGCAAGATCACCCAGCCGGCGTCGGTCTGGAACGGCCCGATCAGGTCGCCGGCCTTGGCGGACTTCAGCACAGCGGCATAGGCCGGCGCCATCTCGTCGGCGGTAAAATAGCCGAGGTCGCCGCCGTTGAAGCGCGTGGCGGCGTCGACGGAGCGCTGCATGGCCAGGGCCTTGAAAGAACCGCCATCGGCCAGCAGCGTCTTGACGGCCTGAGCCTCGGCCCGGCTCGCCATGACGATCTGGCGGGCGTGAAACGCGTCTGCCGGTTTGGAAAGCTTACGTTCCTCGTCATAGAGGCCGCGGATGGAGCCTTCGCTGACCGTCTTGGCGACCAGGCTCTCGACCAGCATGTCGCCCAGGATGCGTTCTCGCGCCGCCGCCAGCCGACGCCTGGCCTGCGGGTCGTCGGCCAGGTTGCGCTTGATCGCCTCGCCCGCCAGCAGCTTTTGGTCGATGACCTGGTCCAGCGCCTGGCGGAACAGCGGCGAGGCGACGTCGAGCCGGTCGCCCTCGCCGATCAAGCCCTCGGCGGCGGCCTCGCGCCTGACGTCGGACGCCCAGACCGTCTGTCCATCCACCGTGGCGGCCGCGGTATCGCCGGCCTGCGGGGGCCGGACGGCGCCCGCACGCTGTCCGCAAGCGGCCAGGGCCACCAGCAGGCAGCCGAACGCCACGGCGCCCCACCGTCTCTGTAATTTTCCGGTCTTGCCTGACGTAGCGTCCATGCGATTGAGCTTCACGGGGCGGCGAAGGCGCGCCATACCCCTGGGCGAAGGGCGCGCCTAGATAAAACCAGGGAGAGATCGGGATGAAATTCTACAATTCGATGGGACCAAACCCTCGGGTGGTGAAAATGTTCATGGCCGAGAAGGGCCTGGATATACCCCGCGTCGAAGTCGACCTGATGGGCGGCGAAAATCGCAAGGCCCCCTATCTGGCCAAAAACCCCGCCGGCCAACTTCCGGCGCTCGAACTCGACGATGGAACGGCCATCTGCGAAATCATTCCGATCTGCGAATATCTCGAAGAGATTCATCCGACCCCGCCGCTGATCGGGACCACGCCCGAGGAGCGCGCCGAAACGCGCATGTGGACGCGGCGAATCGACCTAAATATCTGCGAGCCGATGGGCAACGGGTTCCGCTTTTCCAACGGCCTGCGCCTGTTCCAGGATCGGGTGCATTGCATTCCGCAGGCCGCCGACGACCTGAAGGCCATAGCCGCGGAGAAGCTGGCCTGGCTCGACGGTCTGGCCGCCGGGCGCGACTTCATCGTCGGAAACCGGATCACGCTGGCCGACATCCTGCTCTTCGGCTTCCTCGAGTTCGGCGCCCAGGTCGGCCAACCGCTCGATCCGGCCAACAAGACGCTTGTCGCCTGGCGTGAACGCATGGCCGCGCGACCCAGCGCTGCGGCGAGCGCCTAAAGGCTTGGTCCATCCCGCCGCGTTGACAGCGAAGGGGTCGCTGCTTAAGTCTCGCGCGGGCTATAACGAGCGGTATTCAAACGGGCTTGGCGCTTTTCCTTCAAAGGCCTGGCGCGGCCGGCGCCCCGTCTGAAGTGTAATCCGGAACCCCTTAATGATCGGCCTCGCCAAAAAGCTGTTCGGCTCGTCAAACGATCGCAAGGTCAAGGCCATGGGCGCCAAGGTGGCGTCCATCAACGCCCTCGAGCCTGAATACGAGGCGCTTTCCGACGACGAGTTGCGCGGCAAGACCGAGGTCTTCCGCAGCCGTCTGGCCGCCGGCGAGACCCTGGACGACCTTCTGGTCGAGGCTTTCGCCGCGGTGCGAGAAGCCGCCAGGCGCACGCTGGGCCAACGCCACTACGATGTGCAGCTGGTCGGCGGCATGGTGCTGCACAATGGCGGCATCGCCGAAATGCGCACCGGCGAGGGCAAGACCCTGGTCGCAACCTTGCCGGTCTATCTTAACGCGCTGGCCGGCAAGGGCGTGCATCTGATCACGGTCAATGACTACCTGGCCACCCGCGACGCCGAGTGGATGGGTCAGGTCTATCGCTTCCTGGGCATGAGCGTCGGCGTCATCGTCAACGGCCTCAGCCAGGGCGAGCGGCAGCGGTCCTATCGCAGCGACGTCACCTACGGCACCAACAACGAGTTCGGTTTCGACTATCTGCGCGACAACCTGGTCTATTCGGTCGGCGAGATGGTCCAGCGCGGGCACAGTTTCGCGATCGTCGACGAGGTCGACTCCATCCTGATCGACGAGGCGCGCACGCCGCTGATCATTTCGGGACCGACCGAGGACCGCTCCGACTTCTATCGCACCATGGACAAGGTTGTCCGCGAGATGATCGAGGACACCGAAACCTTCGACCACGACGAAAAGCAAAAGCAGGTCATGCTGACCGAGTACGGCTCGGAACGGGTCGAGGAGATGGTCGAGCAGGGCGGGCATCTGGCGGTGGATTCAGCCGGCCTCTACGACCCGGCCAATATTTCGCTCGTCCACCACATCAATCAGGCGCTGCGCGCCAACAAGCTCTACCAGCGCGACCGCGACTATATCGTCAAGGCCGACGAGGTGATCCTGATCGACGAGTTCACCGGCCGCATGATGACCGGCCGCCGGCTGTCCGAAGGCCTGCACCAGGCCATCGAGGCCAAGGAAGGCGTCACCGTGCAGCCCGAGAACCAGACCCTGGCCTCGGTGACCATCCAGAACTATTTCCGGCTTTACGACAAACTCTCCGGCATGACCGGCACCGCCTCGACCGAGGCGCACGAGTTCGGCGACATCTACGAGATGGATGTCTCGGAAGTGCCGACCAACCGGCCGGTGCGGCGTACGGACCACGACGACGAGGTCTATCGCACCGAAGCCGAGAAGAACGCGGCCATCCTCACCCAGATCGAGGACTGCTACGCGCGTGGCCAGCCGGTCCTGGTGGGCACTGTGTCCATCGAAAAGTCCGAAGTCCTGTCGGGGCTGCTCGAAAAACATAAGTTCGAGCACAACGGACGGCAGCGCACGGGCATTCCGCATCAGGTGCTGAACGCCCGCTATCACGAGCAGGAAGCCTTCATCGTCGCCGAGGCCGGCGCTCCCGGCGCGGTCACCATCGCCACCAACATGGCCGGGCGCGGCACCGACATCCAGCTCGGCGGCAATATCGACATGCGCGTCGAGCGATGGCGCGTCGAACAGCGAGGCCTGGGCATTGAGGTGACGCCCGAGCAGGCGATCAAGCGGCGCCAGGAGATGGAAGCCGAGATCGGCGAAAAGAAGCAGGCGGCTCTGGCCGCCGGCGGCCTCTACGTTCTCGGCACCGAGCGGCACGAAAGCCGCCGGATCGACAATCAGCTGCGCGGCCGCACCGGCCGTCAGGGCGACCCCGGCGTCTCGAAATTCTTCCTGTCCTGCGAAGACGATCTCTTGCGCATCTTCGCCGGCGATCGGCTCGATTCCATCATGCGCACCTTCGGCGTTCAGGAGGGCGAGGCGATCACCCACCGCTGGCTGAACGGCGCCATCGCCACCGCCCAGCGCAAGGTCGAGGAACGCAACTACGACATCCGCAAGAACCTGCTGAAATACGACGACGTGGTGAACGACCAGCGCAAGGCGGTGTTCGAGCAGCGGCAGGAATTCCTCGAAGGCGACGACATGTCCGAAGTCGCCGTCGAGATGCGCCGCGACGCCATCGACGACCTGATCCAGCGCCACCTGCCGCCGAAGACCTATGCCGAGCAATGGGATATCGCCGGCCTGAACGAGCGGGTGACCGATACACTGGGCCTGGAGCTGCCCTTCGAGCGCTGGGCCGAGGAAGACAGCATCACGCCCGACGACGTGGGCGCCCGCGTCCTAGCCGCCGCCGACGCCCGCGCGGTCGAGCGCGAAGAGATGATCGGCTCGGAACAGTCGCGCTCGATCGAAAAGAACTTCCTGCTGCAGATGATCGACGTGCAGTGGCGCGAGCACCTGATGCATCTGGACCACCTGCGCAACGTCATCGGCTTGCGCAGCTATGGCCAGCGCGATCCCCTGAACGAATACAAGACCGAAGCCTTCTCGCTGTTCGAGAAGCTATTGTCGGACCTGCGCCAGAACGTCACCCGCTGGCTGATGACGGTCGAGTTCCGCTTCGAGGAGCCGCCGCCCCTGCCGCCGACGCCCGCCGGCGGCCTGGTCGAGGTGCATATGGATCCGATGACCGGCCAGAATGAGCGCGAGCTGGCCATGGCCTCGGCCGCCGCCATGGGCGCGGTCCCCGCCGAGCAGCGCCAGGCCCTGCCGACCTCCGCCCTGCCCAGCCAGTGGGAGCGCACCAGCCGCAACGCCCCCTGCCCCTGCGGCTCCGGCAAGAAGTTCAAGCACTGCCATGGATCGCTGGTCTAGGCGCGCTTGACTGAAGCATGACCCTCGGCGGCTTCACGCGCCAAAAAAGCCGCGATAGCCTTCCGATCGTGGGGCCAATCATTGTGGAGACTGGACCTTGTCGGCGTACAGCGGCGTTCGCGTTCTCGATTTCAGCCAAGGCGTGGCTGGGCCGATGGCGGCCATGCTCATGGGCGATTTCGAGGCCGATGTGGTCAAGATCGAATCCCCGCGAGGCGACCGGCTGAAGGATCATCCGGGCTATCTGACCTTCAACCGCAACAAACAGGTCATGACCCTCGATCTGGAGGCGCCGCAAGACCTTGCGCGCGCCAAGGCGCTGATCGCGCTGGCCGACGTCGCCGTCTTCGACCATGCGCCGGGCGCTCTGGAGCGGCTTGGGCTGGACGCCGCGACGCTCAGCGCCGCCCATCCGCGCCTGGTCCATGTCTGGATGCCGCCCTATGGGACCAAGGGGTCCTGGAGCCAGCTGCCGCCCCACCACAGCCTGCTGACCGCGCTCAGCGGCGTGGCCTTCCGGCAAGGCGCCTATGACGACAAGCCGGTGCATCTGATCCTGCCGCTGCTCTGGTACGGCCAGGGCATCGTCGCCGGCGCCGCGATCGGGGCCGCGCTCCTGGAGCGTTCGCGCAGCGGCCTCGGCCAGGCGGTGACGGTCAGCGGGCTGCACGGCGTGGCCGAGGTGTCGGGCGCGGTGCGGGTGATCGACAACCCTCCGCTGCCGCGCGGCTCGCCGCTTGGCGCCCTGCCCAGCTACCGGCTCTACCGCTGCGGCGACGGCGGCTGGCTGTTCCTGGGCACGCTTTTCGCCAACTTCTACATCAAGGCGATCGAGGCCCTCGGGCTGACCGAGTCCTGGGCCGAGCTCGCGGCCGATCCGGAGATGGCGCGCGATACGCTGACCGAGGTGTTCGCACAAAGGCCGCGCGACGAATGGCTGGACATCCTCAAGGCCGCCGGCGTGCCTTGCGCGCCGGTCGGCTCGCGCGAAGACTGGTTCGATGGCTCGGCGATCGAGCAGGGCGGCTTGCGCAAGACCTTCGATCATCCGGACCTGGGGCCTGTGGTCATGCCGGATACGCCGGCCAGGCTCTCGGAGAGCCCGGGATCGGTCCGCGCCCTGGCGCGCCGAACCGGCGCGCCGCGATGGTCGGCCCGCGCGCCCGCCGAGCGTTCCATCCAAGGCCACGACGGCCGCGCGCCCCTGCATGGGATCCGGGTGCTGGACCTGGGCACCGTGATCGCCGGCGCCCACGCCGGCGGCGTGCTGGCCAATCTCGGGGCGGAGGTGATCAAGGTCGAGCCGATGGACGGCGACCCCTTCCGCAGCGATGGCGGCCCGTTCGTGGCCTATAATCGCGGCAAGCGCGGCCTTGGCATCGACCTGAAACAGCCCGCCGCGGTCGAACTCTTTCACGATCTGGTGCGCCAGGCCGACGTGATCTTGGACAACTACCGCCATGGCGTTCGCCATCGGCTCGGCATCGACTATGCGACCTTGAAGGCGATCAATCCGCGCATCGTCTCCTGTTCGATCAATGCCTATGGCGACCGGGGCGACCGCATGCGGCTGCCGGGGTTCGATCCGCTGCTGCAGGCGGAAGGCGGCATGATGGCGGCGCAGGGCGGTGAGGATGAGCCGGTGCTGCACACCATTCCGGTGAACGACGTGGCCACCGCCGCGGTCGTGGCCTTCGGGGTCATCGCGGCCCTGAACCGGCGCGAAGCGACCGGCGAGGGCCAGGAGGTGCTGACCAGCCTGATGGCCCAGAGCCTGACCTTCCAGCTCGCGGAAGTGACCACCTATGCCGGCCGGCCCGCCAATGACGTCGGCGCACGCGACTGCGTCGGCGTGCGCGCCCTGCATCGCTTCTATCGGTGCGGCGATGGCGCCTGGTTGGCCCTGGCCTGCGAAGGGCCCGACGAGGCGCGCGCCGTCGGTCGCGTCCTGGGCGTCGACATGGACGATGCGCAAGGCGCCCTGACCGCGCCGCGCGACGGGGCGCTGGCCGAGGCCCTGGCGGCCGCCCTCGCCCAACGGCCGCGCGCCGAGGCGCTGGAGGCCCTGCTGGCCGCAGGCGTCGCCGCCGCGCCCGTCCTGCGCGGACCGGAAGCTTTCGACAGCGAATGGCTGAAGCAGAACGGTCTGTTCGAGACCTGGACCCATCCGCGCATCGGCGATTTGACCAGCGTGCGCGCCTATGCCGACTTCAGCCGCAGCCCCATCGGCTTCCGCTATCCGACGCCGGGCCTCGGCGAACACAGCGGCGAACTCCTGCGCGAATTCGGGATCGCGTCCGACCGCATCGAGGCGCTGTTCGCCTCGGGCGCGGTGTTCGAACCGGCCGAGCACCTGGCCCAACTGGCCAAGTCCGCGCGCCCGGGCGACGGCGGTGTGGCGCTGATGACGCAATAGCCGCGATCAGAGCGGCAGCCGTCCCAAGACGTCCGCGGCGAACTGCGAAAGCGTGTCGTCGCGCGCGCCCATGACCACGATGCGGTCGCCGGGGCTGGCGAGTTCAACCAGCCGCGCGCCGCAGGCCTCGCGGTCGGGGAGCGCCATGGCGTTGCGCCCCCGCTGGCCGAGCGCTTCGGTGATGTCGCGGCTGGTGACGCTGCGATCCGTCGTGCCGCCGTAATAGACCGGCTCGGGCATGAGCAGCAGGTCCTCGGCCGCCAGCCGTTCGGCGAAGACGTCGACGAAGGCGTCCCGCATCAGTCGCAACGGGCCGTACCCATGCGGCTGGAACATGATCAAAAGCCGGCCTGGAAAGGCATGCAGGGTGTCGAGCGTGGCGGCGATCTTGTCGGGATTGTGCGCGAAGTCGTCGATCACCGTGACGCCGTTCGATGCGCCCACCATCTCGAACCGCCGCTTGATGCCGCTGAACGAGCCGAGCGCCGCGGCGGCGTCCGCCAGGCTGACGCCGCAGGCCTGGGCCGCGCCCAGCGCGGCGAGCGCATTGGCCACGTTATGCAGGCCGGGAACCTTGAGGCTCACCGAAACCTTCTCGCCGGTCGCGCCCGCCGTCACCGGAAAATCGACCCCATCGGGACGCAGCGTCGGCGGCCCGGCGAGCAGACCGGCCGCGGCGTCGTTCAGGCTGTAGGTGATGGTCCGCTCGGCCTCGGCGGCCTTGGCCAGCGCCTGGGTCTCGGCATTGTCGAGATTGAGCACGGCGGTCTTAGCCTTGGCGGTGAAGTCGCCGAACAGCACGCGCAGCTCGTCCATCGACTTGTGGTCAAGCGAGACGTTGTTGACCACCGCGACCGTGGGCTGGAACAGCGCGATCGAACCGTCGCTTTCGTCCACCTCGCTGACAAAGGCCGCGCCCGCGCCGATCCTGGCGCTGGCGAAGGGCGCGTCCGAGCCGATGTAATTCTTCATCTCCGCGCCATTCATGATGGTCGGGTCCTGGCCGGCGCGGTCGAGAATCCAGCCGATCATGCCGGTGGTGGTCGACTTGCCGCTGGTGCCAGCGACGCCGACGCCAAAGGCCGCGGCGTTGAACAGCTCAGCCAGCAGCTCGGCGCGGGTCATGATCGCAAGGCCGAGGCGGCGCGCCGCCTGGACGTCGGGTATGCTCTCCTCGACCGCGCCGGAGATCACCAGGATCTGCCCCGCGCGGTTCACGCCGCTGCCGTCCTGGGGATGCAGGCGCACGCCGCGTCCGCGCAGGAACGCGAACCGGGCGGCGTTGCGGCCCTGATCGAGCGCGCGGTCCGAGCCCTCGACGAGGCCGCCGCGCGCCTGCACGATCAGGGCCAGGGGCGTCATGCCGCTGCCGCCGACGCCGCAGAAGAAGTAGGCTTGGCCTGGAATCATCGCCGGACCCTATGGGCGCCGCCGGGGCGGGGCAACAGAGGACGGCGGCTCTGGAGGCAAACGGATGAGTCGCGAGCGGCTGAAGATCGGCGTCGTCGCCACCGCCTCGCGCCTGTCGCCGGAGGTGGCGGACAAGGTTGCGGCTTTGGCGCGATCGCTCTATGGCGAGCATGCGCCCGAAATCGTCTTCCATCCGGACTGCCTGGCCAGCGCCGGCCATTTCGCCGGCGACGACGCCGCCCGCGCGCGGGCCTTTCTCGAGGTCGCCAATGATGCGAGCTTCGATGCGCTGTGGTTCGCGCGCGGCGGCTACGGCTCATGCCGCATCAGCGAGGCTGTGCTGGCCGGGCTGACCCCCGCGGCCAAGGCCAAGACCTATCTCGGCTACAGCGACGCCGGCGCCCTGCTCGCCGGCCTCTATCGCGCCGGATTTCCGCATGTGGCGCACGGGCCGGTGGCGCAGGACATCCTGCGCGACGGCGGCGATGCGGCCATCACGCGCGCCTTGGCCTGGCTGGTGGATCGCGCGCCGGCGACCTTGGAGCCCAGCCTGGGCGACGGGCGCAAGGCCGCGGCCTTCAACCTGACCGTCTTCAGCCAGATCCTGGGCACGCCGCTGGAGCCCGACCTGACCGATCATGTGCTGATGCTCGAGGAGGTGTCGGAGGCCATGTACCGGATCGACCGCGCCTTTTTCCACGTCACCGGCAATCCGAGCGTCCGCCGCGTCGCCGGCATCCGGCTCGGCCGCTGCAGCCTGATCCCGCCCAACGATCCCGACTTCGGCATGAGCGAGGACGAGGTGGCGCGGTTCTGGTGCGAACGGTCGGGCATCGCCTGGCTCGGCCGTGCGGACATCGGCCACGACGCCGGCAACCGGATCGTGCCGTTCGGGGCTTGGGCCTGATCATCGAAGACACCGCTTGGCGCGCCCGCCGCTGGATATGATATACTCAGCCCATGGCTCACGAACGCGTCATTCGCGATCCCAAGATCATGATGGGCAAGCCGGTGATCAAAGGCACAAGGATCACGGTCGAGCTCCTGCTGCGCAAATGCGCCGCGGGAATGTCGAACGCCGAGATCATTGAGTCCTATCCTCACCTCACAGAGGCGGACATAGGGGCCGCGCTCGACTACGCCGCCGACTACCTCGCGCATGAGAGCATCCTGGCGGCGGAGTAGTTGCGCTTTCTGGCCGACGAGTGCTGTCCAGCTCAGATCGTCGTCGCACTCCGCCGCGCCGGTCACGACGTAAAATACGTGCTTGAATCGGCCCGAGGCGCCGATGATCGAACCGTTGCAGAGCTTGCGGCTCACGAGGACCGTATTGTGATGACGGAGGACTACGGATTTGGCGAACTGGCCGTGCGCCACCGGCTGCCCTTGCCGGGTGTGATCATCCTTTCCTTCGGCCGTGAGCCGAATGCGGTCCGCGCATCGCGCGTGGCGCAGGTTGTCAGCGACCACGGCGAGGATCTGCATGGCTACCTCACGATCGTCGAAATTCGCCGCACGCGGCGACGAATGATCCAGAACGGCTAGCGGCGGCTAGGAACGCTGCTCCGCGTGGCGGGTTGTGACCTCACCAGGAGGACAGCCATGTCAGTCTCGAAAGACCCCGCCGCCGGCCAGACCGGTTCCGTCGCGCCGCCGCCCGAAGCGCGCAGCTTCAGCGCAAAATCCGACACCGCGGCCGACGGCCGTGAAGACGGCTATGAAACCGACGTCACCAGCCGCAATGACGCCGAGGGCGCGACGGCGCGCAGCGAGATCTTGCAGGGATCGTCAGACGTCGAGGCCAAGGCGGCAAGATCGCCGGACGGGCGCTACGAGACCGATGCCTTCAGCCGCAACGACGCCGAAGGCGCGAGCGCGCTCGGCGTGGAGGCCGCGTCCGCGCCCAAACCCAAGACGGGCACGTCCAGCGTCGAGGCCAAGCCCGACGCTGGCGGCGTCCACATCGACCGCGCCTAGATCACGATGGTTTTGGATTGAAACAATCCAAAATCATAAACGTGATCGAGTCTAAAGAGTTAGAGCGGGTTGCGGGCGGAAAACCGCTTCGCACTTTTCCGGAGGCCCGCTCTAGGCCTGCCGCCAGTTGCCGTGGAAGCCGAACGGCACGCGGCGGGGCAGCTTGGCCGTGGCGATCGGGCCGGCGGCGATCTCCTGGGCGTCGAAAACCGTAAAGTCGCTGCGGTCCTCGGCGGCGCGATAGACCACCGCGATCACCCAGCCGTCGCCCTCGGCGGCGGCGGGATTGCGCGGAATGAAGATCGGCTCGCCGGGCACGTCGCCGGGCGTAAAGCTGTGCACCACGCGCTTGCCGGTCTTCAGATCGATATGCGCCAGGCTGTCGAAGCCGAAATCGCCTGGCCTAGTGGCGTTGGCGGCGAACCAGCCGTGCCGGTAGGCCAAGCCAGCATGGCGCTCGTCGAAGCGCGGAAACTCGCCCGCCAGGTCGTCGATCGGCTCGCGCTTGATGGTGTTCGACGCGCCGCCGAGGTCGAAGGTCCAGCGCACCAGCCGCGCCGAGGCCCGCTCACTCATCGTCCCGTCGACCAGCGGAAAGAGCGGCGCGACCGGATATTCCATCACGTCGGCGAAGATCTTGTCGCCCTCTTCCCAGGCGTTCATCGGGTGGAAGACGTAGCAGGCGTCTGTGGTGAACCAGCGCATGGTCTCGACGCCGGCGTTGCGCGCCATGACGCCCACATGGCTGCCCTTGTCGGGCTCCCAGGCGAAGGGCGGGCCGCCGCGCATGGCGCGCTCCAGGCTGCCGGTCAGCGGCAGGATGGGAAAGAGCGCGTAGCGGTCGGTGACTAGGAAGTCGTGCACCATGCTGGAAAAGGGCGCCTCGAAATCGTCGCGGCGGACGACGCGGCCCTTTGCGTCGGTGACGCCGTAGGAGACGGTGTTGGAAAACGGCATGTCGCCGGCCGAATAGCCGAACCAAACCATCTCGCCGGTCTTCGGGTCGATCTTCGGGTGGGCGGTGACCCTGCCGGCGTACTCATCGACATAGCCGCGCGATTGAAGGGTGATCGGATCGAGCTCGAACGGCTTGTGCGCCTCCTCCAACGCCATCAGCCGGCCGCCGTGCCAGACGATGTTGGTGTTGGCGACGCCGCCGTCCTTGCCGGCGACCGAGGGATCGGCGGCGCGGGGATCGAAGCCGCCGAACAAGGCCTTGCCGGCCGAATTCTCCAGCTCCCACTTCGGCGTGCGCACATAGCGGTTGCGGTAGGCGACCTTGCCGTCCTCGACGAAGAAGCCGTGGATCATGCCGTCGCCACTGAACCAGTGATAGTCGCCGCGCGGCTCGAACTGCGGGTTGGGGCCATTGCGGTAGAAGGCGCCGCGCATGCCGGCGGGGATCTCGCCGGTGATCTCGAGCTCGAAATCGTCCTCAGATCGCACCGGCGCGAAATTGCCGCTGAGATAAGTGTTGATGCGGGGGGATCCGTCCATGACGCGCCTCCTGGGCTCTCTATGTTTCTTACATTGTAAATTTATGTCGTAAGCTATATCGCTTGACAAGTTCTTTTTCGAAATTCGGAGTCACATTTCCGTGCCGAGGCCGCTGTCCGCCGCTCAGATCGAAGATTTCCGCGATCGCCTGATCGAGGCGGCCGAGCGACTGTTCGTCGAGAACGGGCCGGGCGCGGTCTCGATGCGCCAGCTCGCGGCCGAACTCGGCGTCAGCCCGATGACGCCCTACCGCTATTTCAAGGACAAGGACGACATCCTGGCCGCGGCCCGCGCCTCCGGCTTCGAGCGTTTCGCCGACGCGCTGGAGGCCGCCTACGACGCCGGCGACAACCCGGTTCAACGCGCCTGGGACGTCGGCGAGGCCTATGTGAAATTCGCCTTCGAGCACCCGGCCGCCTACCGCCTGATGTTCGACCTGGCCCAGCCGACCGAGAGCGACTATCCGGCGCTGGTCCGCGCCGCCGCCCGGGCGCGGGCGACCATGAGCCACTATACCCAGGGCCTGCTCGACGCCGGCCTGCTGAAGGGCGATCCGGACGTCATCGCCCACGTCTTCTGGGCTGCGGTCCACGGCCTGGTGGTGCTCAAACTGGCCGACAAGCTGACGCCGGGCATGGCGTTCGACCGGCTCTGGCGCGAGATGTTCCGCGCCTTGAGCCTCGGATTTCGTCCCTAGGCCCACGCCTCGATGCTCGGATCGATCCCTGCAGTAGACCAGGCGCGCCGACGCGGGCGCCCAGGGGGAACCCTCAAAAAGTCGATCTGACGCGTTTGGACGAGCGGATCGCCTCCAACCGCGCGCCCTCGCTTGACCGCCGCGGCGTTAGGCCGTCAGCCTTCGCCGCGCGCAAAGGAGCACCCGTATGGCCGAGATCAAACCCTTCACCGTCAATCCGTCGGCCGAGGCGGTCGAGGCCGTGCTGGACAAGGTGCGCGCCTACCCCTTCCCGCTCGCGCCCGAAGTCCCGGACGGCTGGAATTACGGCTGCGACGGCGAATTCCTCAAATCCCTCTGCGCCTATTGGACGGACGGCTACGACTGGCGCGCCGCGGTCACCGAGCTCAACAAGTTTCCGCAGTTCACCGCCCAGGTCGAGGACTTCACCCTGCATTTCGTACACGTGGTCGGCGAGGCGGGCGGCAAGCGGCCGCTGCTGATCAGCCACGGCTGGCCGGGCAGCCATTACGAGTTCTGGGGCGCGATCGAAAAGCTCGCCTTCCCGTCCCGCTTCGGCGGCAAGGCGCAAGACGCCTTCGACGTGGTCGTCCCTTCCCTGCCGGGCTTCGGATTCTCTTCCAAGCCCAAGCGCCCTATCGGCCAGCGCGCCACGGCGAGGCTGTTCAACGCCTTGATGACTCAGGTTTTGGGCTATGACCGCTATCTGGCCCAGGGCGGCGACTGGGGCGCGGTGGTCACCTCCTGGCTGGGCTTCGACCATGGCGACCACGCCCGCGCCATCCACCTGAACATGCTGGCCTTCCGGCCGCAGGGCGGACCCAAGGACGAGGCGGAAGCCGCCTGGGCCGCCCGCGCCGCCGCCGCCGGCCAGATGTTCGGCGCCTATCTGCAGCTGCAGATGTCCAAGCCGCAATCGATCGCCTGGATGGGCGCCGGCAACCCGGTCGGCCAGGCCGCCTGGATAATCGAGCGCTTCCACGACTGGTCGGACCTGCGCTCCAGGCCGTTCGATCAGGTCTATTCCATGGATCAGCTCATCACCAACCTCATGCTCTATGTGATGACCGGCGCCTTCACCACCGGCGCCTGGTACTATCGCGGCCTGCTCGAGGAAGGCGCCTTTGCCTCCATCCAGGGCCAGCGCTGCGAGACGCCCACCGGCTTCGCCCGCTATCAGGGCGACACCGACTATACCGGCGGGCCGCCGCGCAGCTTCGTCGAGCGCGCCTACAACCTGACCTATTGGAGCGAGCCGCCGCGCGGCGGCCATTTCGCCGCCATGGAGGAGCCGGACCTCTATGTCGAGGATGTGCGCGCCTGGGGCCGCGAAACCGACGCGGCATGACCGCCCGCTACGACTTCGCCTCCGACAACGTGGTGGGCGCCATGCCGGAGGTGATGGCGGCGCTCGTCGAGGCCAATGCCGGCGCGGTCTCGTCCTATGGGACCGACGACTTCGGCGCCCGCGCCGCCGACCTGATCCGGGCGATGCTGGACGCCGACGCCGAGGTGCGGTTCGTCGCCTCGGGCACGGCCGCCAACGCCCTGACCCTGGCCGCCCTGGCCGCGCCGCACGAGGCGGTGCTCTGCCACGAGCACAGCCATGTCGCCACTGACGAGACCGGCGCGCCGGGGTTTTTCGGCTCGGGCCTGGGCCTGACCCTATTGCCCGGCGCCTCGGGCCGCATCGAACCGGACGCCCTGTCTCGCGCCCTGGCCGAGCCGGACGTCTCCCACCACCAGTCCGCCGCGGCCCTCAGCCTGACCAACGCCACCGAATACGGCGTGGTCTATTCGCACGGCCAGATCGCCGCGATCGCCGGCCCGGCCAAGGCCGCCGGGCTGAAGCTGCATCTGGACGGGGCGCGGCTTTCCAACGCGGTCGCGGCCGGTTTCGACATCACCAAGCTCGCGCCCCTGGGCGTCGACATCGCCGTGCTGGGCGGGACCAAGGCCGGATCGACCCCGACCGAGGCCATCGTCCTGTTCGACAAGGCGCTGGCCCGCCGCTTCGATGCGCGGCTGAAACATGCCGGCCAGCTGGTCTCCAAGGGCCGCTTCCTGGCCGCGCCCTGGATCGGCATGATGGAAGACGGCGCCTGGATGCGCCGTGCCGCCCACGCCAACGCCATGGCCCGCCGCCTGGCCGACCTCATGCCCTTCAGGGTCGCCCACCCCGTCGAGGCCAACGCCGTCTTCGTCGAGATGGACCAGGCGGCGCTGTCCCGCCTGCACACCGCCGGCTGGTTCATCTACCGCTTCATCGACGGCAGCGTGCGGTTCATGTGCAACTGGTCCACGACGCCGGAGAGCGTCGAGGAGATCGGAGCGGCCCTGAAGGCGATCGCATAAAAAACTTCTCCCAGAGGGAGAAGTCTTTTGAGCGCGCGCTTAGTCAGGCAAGCCTTTGCGCGAAAACCCGCTGCCGGCCCTCGGTGACGAAACCCATGGTGGCGTAGGCGTGGCGCGGCACAGGATAGGCCGCATCGCCGCGCGGTTTGACCGTGGCCAGGGTCGCGCCGGCCGCTTTCAACGCGTGCAGCGCCGTAAAGCACATGGCTCGGGAAAACCCCCGGCGACGGAACTCGGGCTCCACCCCGACCGGCTCGAACAGGCCTACCCGGTTCACCTCATCGAGCCAGACCGTGCAGGAGGCGACGATCCGCCCGTCCGACGCCGCGACGCCGAAATCCAGGTCCGGCCGATAGGGCCAGGTCCGCATCAGGTCCATGTACCGCTCCAGGGTCATGCTCGAGACCAGCGGCGGATCGGCGGGATCGTAGACGGCGAACCGCGACCAGCTGGCGCGATGGCCGGCGACCTTGCGCGCCACGTCGCCGATCTCGACCATGGAGATGGCGGCGAATCCCCTCGGCAGCTCGGGCCTGGGGATGTCGTCCAGGGCTCTGAAGGCATGCACCCCGAAAGGCGCGTCGCGGCGCTCGACGTAGCCGCGCCGGGTCAGCGCCGCAACGAGGCCGGTCTGGCGCTCATAGGCCGTGGTTTCCAGCACCGGCTCGAACCGGGTCGACTCGCCCCAGGCCAGCGCCTCGTCATAGAGGCGCTCGTACCCGGGAGGAGCGAAGACCTTGAAACCGTCGGCGAAGGTGGCCCAGGCGACGAGGTCGCCGCCGCTGAACCACAGCCGGGTCGGGCAATCGGCACGCGCGTCGCGTGGATAGCGCTGCCAAGACAGGTCGCCGACATGGAAATGCGCATCGCGGGTCCAGCAGGCCTGGGTCAGCGTCTGCATGGCGCGCAGATCGTCGGGGCCGGCACAGTCGCGGTCGGTGGTCGAAGGCATGGCGGGTGGTCCTGTCGGAGGAATGGAAAAAGCGAAGGCGCACCGACCGGTCCCCGTGACGGGGCTCAAGGTCTTGGCGCAGGGGCCGTCGCTATTCCACCGAAGTCCTCTCCTCCGAGGTCGCCGAGGCTAGCGCAGAGTCGGCTCGGATTGAAGGGGCGCCCGCCTCAGCCCATCCCCACCCGGCCGATGGCGTAGAAGCGCGCCGCGCGCTGCTCGCGCAGGCCGTCGGGCGAAAGCCGCGCCAGCCCGGCCAGCTCCTGCTCGATCGCATCCCCGACCGAGGCGATGGCCGCCTTGGGGTCGGCGTGGGCGCCGCCGATCGGCTCGGCGATGATGCGGTCGATGATCGAAAAGCCGAGCAGATCCCGGGCCGTGATCTTCATCGCCTCGGCCATGAAGGCGGCGCGGTCGTTGTCGCGGAAGACGATGGAGGCGCTGGCGCCCGGCTCGGCCACCGAATAGATGGCGTGTTGCAGCATCAAGACCTTGTTCGCCGCGGCGATGGCCAGGGCCCCGCCCGAGCCGCCCTCGCCGGTGATGGTCGCGACCATCGGCTGGCCCAGGGTCAGGCAGCGTTCGATCGAGCGGGCGATGGCCTCACCCTGGCCGCGCTCCTCGGCGCCGATGCCCGGATAGGCGCCGGCGGTATCGACAAAGGTGATCACCGGCAGGCCGAACTGGTCGGCCATGTCCATCAGCCGCACGGCCTTGCGATAGGCCTCGGGCCTGGCCGCGCCGAAATTGTGCTTGATGCGGGTGGTGGTGTCGTGGCCCCGCTCATTGCCGAGGACCACCACCGCGGCGCCCCGGAACCGCCCCAGCCCGCCGACGATCGCCTGGTCGTCGCCGTACTTGCGGTCGCCGCGCAACTCGACGAAGTCGTCGATCAGGCCGGCGATATAGTCGACGCAGTGGGGCCGCTCGGGGTGGCGGGCGACCTGCACCGTCTGCCAGCCGTCCAGCTTGGCATAGGCCTCGCGGCGCATCGCCGTGGCGCGCTCGCGCAGGGCCTCGATCTCGGCCTCGAAAGAGCCGGCGCCGCCCGCCTGGTCGGATAGCTTCGACAGCTCCTCGATCTTCGCCTCGAGCTCCCCGATCGGCCGCTCGAACTCCAGGTAATGCGCGGCCATGCGGTCCTTTTTGGCGTCGCCGTTGGCGAAGCGGCGGAAACTAGGCGCGAAGCGGCGCTGGGACAAGGAGGGGGTTGTCGCGGCCGTGGCGGCGCCGCAAGTGTGAAAGGCGAGCGAAACCCCAGGAGTTCCAATGGCTGTCGATGTGCGGGGCATTTCCCATTGGCGACTGAAGGATTTCGATGTCGGCGGCGGCGAGGCGGCGGGCGCCTTCGATGCGGCCATCGACACCGGCGACTGGATCGATATCGAGGCGCCGGGCGACACCTATCTGGCCCTGCACGCGGCGGGGCGGCTGCCGGACCCGTTCGGCGACCGGGCGGAGGCGGACTGCGCCTGGGTGGTGGACCGGGAATGGTGGCAGCGGGCCGATGTCGAGGCGCCGGCCCTCAGCCCGGGACAGCGGCTGCGGCTGAGTTTCGAAGGCCTGGACACCTTCGCCGCCGTCTGGCTGAACGGCGAGATCGTCGGGCGCTCGGACAACATGTTCCGCCCGCTGGTTATCGACATCTCGGCCAAGGCGAAGCCGGGCGTGAACCGGCTGGCGGTCCAGTTCACCCCGCCCGCGAGCGTGACGGCCGACCAGGAGCCGCCGCTCTGGCCGATCGGCGCCGATGCGGTCAGGGCGAACAAGCGCAACCTGGTGCGCAAGGCCCAGTTCGGCTGGGGCTGGGACTGGGGGCCGACCCTGCCGACCGTCGGCATCTGGAAGCCGGTGACCCTGGCCGTCGAACAGGTGGCGAGCCTTAGCGCCGTCAAGTTCACTACCCTGGAGCTGACGCCCAATCGCGAGCGGGCGCGCGTGTCGGTGCGGATCGAGGCCGAGGCCTTCGACCCCGAAGCGATCCTGTCGGCCGAGATCGCCTTGGCGGCGCCGGACGGCGCCGTCGCGGCCGGCGAGACGATCAGCCTCAAGCATGGCGCGGGCGAGGTCGAGTTCAGCCTGCGCAACCCGCACCTGTGGTGGACGCCGGAACTGGGCGCGGCGGCCCTCTACACCCTCACCGTCACCTTGAAGGCCGGCGGCGAGACCCTGGACGGCAAGGCCCAGCGCGTCGGCGTGCGCACCATCGGGCTCGACATGTCGCCAGACCCGGACGAGGCGCCGGCGAGCTTCTTCCGCTTCGTGCTGAACGGGGTCTCGATCTTCGCCCGCGGCGCCTGCTGGATCCCGGCCTCGTCCTTCGTGGCCGCGGTCGACGAGGCGCATTATCGCCGTCTGCTGGAGCCGGCGGTGCGGGCCAATATGAACATGATGCGGGTCTGGGGCGGCGGGGTCTATGAGCACGCCGCCTTCTACGACCTCTGCGACAAGCTGGGCCTTCTGGTCTGGCAGGACTTCATGTTCGCCTGCGCGCCCTATCCCGAGTCCGGCCCGGACTTCGTCGCCAGCGTCGACGCCGAGGTGCGCTATCAGATCGAGCGCCTGCGCAACCACCCCTGCCTGGCCCTCTGGTGCGGCAATAACGAGAACCAGGTCTTCCAGGCGACCATCAACCACATGGCCGGGCGCAACGATCCGACGCCGGGCGATCTCTACTACGCCAGGATGATGCCCGAGGCCGTCGCCGAGCTTGATCCGACCACACCCTATTGGCCCAGCAGCCCGTTTGGCGGCGCCCACCCCAACTCCATGCTGGCCGGCGACGTCCACGACTGGACCGTCTGGCACGGCATACCGCCGGTGCCGGGCGACCGCCCGGTGGGCAAGTTCCAGATCACCCCCGAAAGCGTCGCCTATACCCGCTATGGCGAGGACATGGGCCGCTTCATCGGCGAATACGGCATCCAGGCCTCGCCGGTGATGGAGACGCTGAGGCGCGCCTTGCCGGCCGATCAGCGCCACCTGAACAGCCCCGGCCTGATCCACCGGCTGAAGGACCGGCCGAAGAACAAGGTCGACGCCCTCTTGATCCCGGTCACCGGCCTGCCGAAGACCTTGGACGACTATGTCGCCTTCACCCAGATCACCCAGGCCGAGGGGCTGAAGTTCGGCATCGAGCACTTCCGCCGCCGCACGCCGCACTGCTCCGGCTCGCTGATCTGGCAGTATAACGACTGCTGGCCGGGCATTTCCTGGAGCCTGGTCGACTATTACGGGTTCGGCAAGGCGAGCTATTTCTATGTCGCCCGCGCCTACGCCCCGGTCATGGCCTCGTTCAAGACCACCGAAGACGGGCTGGAGCTTTGGGTCGTCAACGACCGCAACGCGCCCGTCCAGGGGCGGCTGGACCTGGCCCTGCACGCCTTCGACGGCGGCACGGAGTGGTCAAAGGCGGTGGATTTCGAGATCGGCGCCACCGAGAGCCGCCGCGTCTGGACGGGCGAGGTCGCCGGCTCGCCCGGCCATGTCGCGACGGTCGCCTCGCCGGACGGTCTCTTCCCGGCCAACCGACACTTCTTCGCCGCCATCAAGCACCTCGACCGCGCCGCGTCGCCCGCGCCCGAGGTCAGGATGGAGCCGCGCGGCTCAAACGAGGTCGCCGTCCACATCGCCGCCAAGTCCTACCTCTGGTTCGTCCACCTGCTGGTCGCCGACGAGACCGCCGTCTTCAGCGACAACTATGTCGACATCCCGGAGGGCCGGACCCGCACCCTGATCGTCAGGACCAACGCCGCGCTCAGCCCGGACGCGATCGAGGTGGGGTGGCGGTAGCGAGCGGAGCACCGGTACGGACCGGGTAGATGCTCGACAGATTGGACCGGGATGATGGTCGACAGGTGAGGATGGATCGGAGGGAGGACCTTCGATGCCGTTTCAGGAGACCTGTCGGATGGAGCGTCGAGTTCAGATGCTTTTGGATTGGGAGACGGGGGCGTTCAGCGTCACGGAGTTGAGCCGCCGCTACGGGGTGAGCCGCGATACGGTCTACCTGTGGACGCTGCGCCGGGCGGGCGGGGCGCCGGACTGGTTCGTGGACCGGTCGCACGCGCCGCTGAGCCGCCCGCATCGCACGCCCGAGGCGCTGGTCGAGCCGATCCAGGCGATGAAGCGCCGGTTCCCGCATTTCGGCCCGAAGAAGGTGAAGGCGCGGCTGGAGGTTGAGCAGCCGCGGGTGACGTGGCCGGCGGCTTCGACGATCGGGGCGTATCTGAAGGCAGCGGGTCTGGTGGAGCCCAGGCCCCGCCGGCGCCGGGCGATCGACCAGGGCCGGGCCTCGATCTGGGCGCAGGCGCCTAACGCGGAATGGGCTTGCGACTTCAAGGGCTGGTTTCGCACCCTCGACGGGACCCGCTGCGATCCCCTGACCCTGACCGACACCTACAGCCGCTACCTGATCGAGACGAAGATCACCGCCCAGACCGTCGAGGGCGTGCGTCCGGTGTTCGAGCAGGCCTTCCGGGCGCATGGCCTGCCGCTGGCGATCCGCAGCGACAACGGTGCGCCGTTCGGCTCTTCGGCCGCCGGCGGGCTGACCCGGCTGTCGGCCTGGTGGCTCAGGCTGGGCGTCCAGCCCCGCTACATCCGACCCGCGTCTCCCCAGGAGAACGGCCGCCACGAGCGCATGCATCGTACGCTCAAGCGCGAGACCGCCCGTCCGCCGGCCGCCAGCCTGGCTGAGCAGCAGGCCCGCTTCGACGCCTTTCGGACCCACTTCAATCAGGTTCGCCCGCACGAGGCGCTGGGTCAGATCCCGCCCGCCGATCACTGGTCGCCCTCGCCGCGGGCCTTCCCTGACCGGATCGAAGACCCCTGGTACGATCCCGATCATCAAGTCCGCAGGGTGCGCACCAACGGCGAGGTCAAGTGGCGCGGCGGCTACGTCTTCGTCAGTGAAGCCCTGGTCGGCGAGATCGTCGGCATCGCCGAGCTCGATCACGGTCTTCACATCGTCCGCTTCTGCAATATCGACCTCGGCGTCATCGACCACCGTGGAATCTTCCGGCGTTTCGCTCCACTCCGTCATCAGCTCCGCGAAACGCCGGAAGACACAAACATTGTGTCGACCATCATCCCGGTCTGAAGTGTCGAGGATCTTCCCGGTTGCACAACCCTGGATCCTCCCCCTACGGTGGAGGATCAACCCACGGCAACCGGTCCAGGTCGACATTACCGCCGCTCAGGATCAGCCCGACGCGCCGGCCGGCGAAGGCGTCCGGATGTTGCAGAATCGCCGCCAGGGGCACGGCGGCCGACGGCTCGACGATGATCTTCATCGCCGACCAGATCAGCCGCATGGCTTCGATGATGCCGGCGTCGGTCACGGTCAGCACCCCGGCGACATGGGTGCGCATGATGGCGAAATTCCGCTCGCCCAGTGTGGTCATGAGGCCGTCGGCGATGGTGTCTGGACTGGTCTGGCCCACGCGCACGCCGGAGGTGAAGGAGCGCCAGGCATCGTCGGCGCCGGCCGGCTCGGCGGCGATTACTTGCGCGTTCGGCTCCAGCCAGCGTGTCGCCAGCGCCGTCCCGGCCATGAGGCCGCCGCCGCCCACCGGACAGGTGACGATCTCAAGCCCTGGAACATCCTCGATCAGTTCCACCGCGGCCGTGGCCTGGCCGGCGATGATCGCGTCGTCGTCATAGGGCGGCACGAACCGCGCCCCGGTGCGCGCCTGGATTTCCGCCGCCGCGGCCTCCCGCGCCGCCAGCGTCGGCTCGCAGAACGTGATCTCCGCCCCATAGCCGGCCACCGCCGCCTTCTTGGTCTCAGGCGCCGTCCTGGGCATGACGATATAGGCCGGGATCGCGCGGGTCGCCGCCGCCAGGGCCAGGGCCGCGGCGTGATTGCCGGACGAATGGGTGCAGACCCCGGCCCGCGCCTCGTCGTCGCTCAGGGACAGCACCGCATTGAAGGCGCCCCGCGCCTTGAACGCCCCGACCTTCTGCAGATTCTCGCACTTGAACCAGACGGACGCGCCGACGATCGCGTCCACCCGCCGACTGGTCATCACCGGCGTTCGATGCACGAAGGGTCGAATGCGCTCGTGGGCGGCGGCGATGGTCTCGGCGGGGTTCGACTGGAGGCTGGTCATCGGGCTGGTGTTTTGCGGTACTTCATCGCGGCCGATTTCAACAGAGAGAGAGAATTTGGGGTTCACTATGCGCAAGCCCGCGGCGATCCCACAAGCCGGCAAGCCCTCCGCCGTCCAGGCGGCGGGCCAATGCGTCTGCGGCGCCGTGCGCTTCGAGATCGATGTCCCGGCCGTCTGGGCCTGGCACGACCACTCCGCCGCCAGCCGCCACGCCCACGGCGCGGCCTATGTCACCTATGCCGGGACCTGGCGCAGCCGTTTCCGGCTGCTGAACGGCGCCGAGGCCCTCACCCGTTTCGAGGACCCGGAGACCGGAACGGCCCGCAGCTTCTGCGCCCGCTGCGGGACCCCGGTGCTCTACGAACGCCGCCACGCGCCGAAGATGCTCAATATCCCCCGCGCCCTCTTCGTCGAACGCACCGGCCGCGAACCCCGCTACCATATCGCCGTCAGCCAGCAGCCGGACTGGGCCTATCTGGGCGCGCCGCTGGGGCCGCTGAAGGGTTATCCGGGTGTGATGCGGGAACGGCCACGGCGCAAAACCCGGCGCGAGGCCGACATGGTCTGAGGGCCCCTCAACCCTCGATGAAATCCACGAACGCCCGCAGCGGCGCGGGCAGGTGGCGGCGGCCGGGATAGTAGAGGAAGGGGCCGGAGAAGCTCTCCCACCAGGGCTCCAGCACCGGCTCCAGCGCGCCGCTGTCGAGCTCGCGGCGAATCCAGTCCTCGAAGATGTGGATGACGCCCAGCCCGGCGACGGCCGCGCCGACCAAAAGGTCCGCCGCCCCGCCCAGCCGCACCACCAGCGGCCCGGTGGGATCGACCCGCACGGTCTCGCCATCGCGCTCGAAGTCCCAGCTCGGCATGGCGCCGCTGGCGAACTGGCCGCGCAGGCAGGCGTGGGCGAGCAGGTCGCGAGGATGTTCCGGCCGCCCGTTGGCGTCGAGATAGGCCGGGGACGCGGCGGCGGCGGAGCGCTGGACGCGCGGGCCTACGGGCACGGCGATCATGTCCTGCTCCAGACGTTCGCCGTAGCGGACCCCGGCGTCGCAACCGCTGGCCAGCACGTCCACGAAACTGTCCTCGACGATGATCTCCATCAGGATATCGGGGTAGGCCGTCAAGAATTGCGGCACGATGGATGGCAGGACGAGACGCGAGACGCTGCCCGGGACGTTGAGCCTGAGCGTCCCCACCGGCCGGTCGCGGAAGGCGTTGACCACGTCCATCGCCGCCTCGATCTCGCCCAGCGCCGGCGACAGCCGCTCGACCAGGCGCGCGCCGGCCTCGGTCGGGGCGATGCTGCGGGTGGTGCGGTTGAGCAGGCGCACGGCCAGCCTGGCCTCCAGCCGGCGCACCGCCTCGCTGAGACTGGAGGCGGAGACGCCGCCGGCGCGCGCCGCGTCGCGAAAACCGCCGGCGCGGACTACCGAGACGAAGGCGGCCAGATCGTTGAGTTCTACCGCCACTGTGCATAACTCCGAACGGCCTGTGCCGATTGCCATGGATTATCACGCAGAACGAGCGGCTCCATATAGCGTCTGTTCCAGCCCGGAGACCTTCCATGACCGACACAATCGCCATCGACGCCTTCACGCTCGGCGACCGCACCGTAGGCCGCATGGGCTATGGCGCCATGCAGCTGGCCGGACCCGGCGTCTTCGGGCCGCCGAAGGATCGCGACACGGCCCTGGCGGTTCTGCGCGAGGCGGTCGCCAGCGGAGTCAATCACATCGACACCAGCGACTTCTATGGACCGCACGTCACCAACCAGCTGATCCGCGAGGCGCTCAGCCCCTATCCGGACGATCTGGTGATCGTGACCAAGCTCGGGGCGGTGCGCGGGCCCGACGCCTCCTGGAACCCGGCGCAGACCCCGGCCGATCTCACCGCCGGGGTTCACGACAACCTGCGCAACCTGGGGCTTGAGAGGCTGGAGGTGGTCAATCTGCGAGTCGGCAGCATCCATGGGCCGAACGAGGGCCCGATCGAGGAACAGTTCACCACCCTGGCCGAGCTCCAGCGCCAAGGCCTGATCCGCTACCTTGGCCTCAGCAATGTGACCGCCTCCCAGGTGGAACGGGCCGGCGCCATAGCCCCGGTCGTCTGCGTGCAGAACAACTACAATATCGTGCACCGCGACGACGACGCGCTGATCGACAGGCTGGCGGACAAGGCCATCGCCTATGTGCCCTTCTTCCCGCTCGGCGGCTTCTCGCCGCTGCAGTCCTCGGCTCTTTCGGCGGTGGCGGCGCGGCTCGGCGCAACCCCGATGCAGATCGCGCTGGCCTGGCTGCTGCGCCGTGCGCCCAACATCCTGCTGATCCCCGGCACCTCGTCGCTGGCCCACCTGCGCGAGAACCTGAAGGCGTCCGAGATCGACCTGTCGGGCGATGTGGTCGCCGAGCTGGACGGGATCGGGAAATAGGCCGTTCAGCCTGGCCGACTGCGCCGCGGCGCCGGCGCTCTTCTATGCCGACTGGACCCATCCGATTGAGGCGCGGCTTTCGCATCTGCGCGCCTATCGCGCCTGGCTGCTGGCGCGGCCGTCCGTAGCCCGGGCGGTGGACGAGGCGCGGCCCTATCGGCCGTTGTTCCCGCTGGGCGCGCCCGACCGGGATTGATCGGCGAGGGAACCCGTAGCGGCGCCCGGCCGCGAGCGGAGAAGAGGCGCTCTATTCGGCCGACGCTTTCGGTTTGCGCCTGGCCAGCGGGTGGCTCTGCTCCATCACGGTGCGCAGACGCCCCTGGGCCACGTGGGTGTAGATCTGGGTGGTGGCGATGTCGGCGTGGCCGAGCAGCTTCTGCACCGTGCGCAGGTCGGCGCCGCCTTCAAGCAGGTGGGTGGCGAAGGCGTGGCGCAGGCCGTGCGGGCTGATCTTGGCCGGGTCGATGCCGGCGACCAGGGCCGCCTCGTCGAGCAGCTGCGAAAAGCGGCGGCGCGTCAGCCGTCCGCCGCCGGAGCGCGAAGGGAAGAGCCAGGGACTGTCGCTGGCGCCCTTGGGCAGGAAGCCCTTGCGCACCGGCAGATAGGCCTTGACCGCCGTGCGCGCCGGCCCGTTCAGCGGCGCCAGTCGCTCCTTGCCGCCCTTGCCCTTGACGATCAGATAGGCCGGATCGCGCGCCAGGGCGGCGACGGGCAGGGCGAGGAGTTCGGAGATGCGCAGGCCCGAGGCGTAGAGCAGCTCGACCATGCAGCCGAGGCGAAGGCCCGCCGCCCCGTCCTTGGCCGTCGCCGCGGCGATCAACCGGTCCATCTCGCCGCGGCTGAGCACATGCGGCAGCGGCCGGCCCTTCTTGGGCGCATCGACGCGCCGGGAGGGGTCGTCCGTCCGCCAGCCTTCGCCCAGGGCGAAGCGATAGAGGCCACGCACGGAGGCCCGGCGGCGCGCGGCGGTGGCGGGACTGAGGCCCGCCGCGCCCATGGCCTCGAAATAGGCCTCCACATCCTCCGGCGCGGCGTCGGCCAGGTCGCGCTTGCGGGACTTTAGGAAGGCTTGCGCATCGGCCAGGTCCTTGGCGTAGGCGGTCAGCGTGTTCCTGGCCGCCGCCCGCTCGACGGCCATCATTTCCACGAAGGCCTCGATCCAGCCCTCGGCGGCCATCAGCGGCTCTCGAGGCCCAGCAGCCCCTCGACCGCGAAGCCCTGGGCGTCGGCCTTCAGGCCCACACGGCTAAGGTCGCGGATCAGCCGCGCGCGATCGGCGGGCGCGGCCCCGTCCGCCCCGCCAGGCTCGGCGGCCGATAGGGTCAGCAGCGCCGCATCGCCGCGAATGCCGGCGTCCGCCGCCGCGTCCAGCAAAAGAAGCCGCGCCGGCGCGGCCTCGCCTGGGCCGAGCGGGAAATCGGCGAAAGCGGCGCGCGATGGACCGCCCGCCGGCCAGCCCAGGGCCAGGACGAAGGCGGCGGCGGCCTGGGCGCGGGCGGCGGCCTTGGCATCGGGTCCGCCGCCGCGCTCGACCAGACGGTCTAGGGTCGGGCCGTCGGGCGCGCCGGTCGCCGCGGCGATGGCGGCGTCGAGGATGGCCAGATCGGTCGCATCGGCGCCCGGAATCGTGTCGCCGGTCAGGCTGGCGCGAATCGCCTTGGCTGTCGCCAGGTCGCCGGCCGCCAGCGCCGCGGCGGCGAGTTGCACCGGGTTCAGCAACGGCGCCTTGGCCTGGACCAGCTGAACGATGGCCGGCAGGGCCAGCCTGGCCGCGGCCTTGAAGCCGGCTGCGCTCTTCGGCTTGCGCAGGGCCGCGATCAGATCGGCTTCCGCCGGGGGCGGCGCGCCGATGGCCGGCGTCGAGACCGGACCCGCGGCCGCGCCCGCCAGGTGCTCGGCGATCGGCGGCGCGGCGTCGGCCAGGGCGGGCGCGAGATCGAGATTGAGCCGCCGCGACATGGCGTAGTCGAGGCCGTCGTCCAGGACGGCCGGCCCGGGGTCGCCGGCGCCGGCGATGATCACCGAGATCAGGCGGTCGAACACCGCGTCCGCACCCTGCTGGTCGGCGAGGCTGGTGGTGAGCTGGGCGGCGGGCTTGCCGGCGCGGGCCTGGCAGAAGGCGCGCAGCTTCAGCCAGTAGACGCCGCCGCGGTCGACGGCGAGCCCGTCGCCGATGGCGCAGGCCTTGTCGTCCTGATCGTCGATCAGGGCGGCCTCGGCGGCGGTCTGCGACAGGGCGGCGCTGTCGGTCAGCCCGGCGGTGCGGTCGAGGATGGCGCCGGCCTCGGCCGCATCGCCAAGCACCAGCAGCGCCCGCGCTCGCGCCGCGGCGAGATCGGCGTCGGCGCCCGCGCCGTCCGGCGCCGTGGCGGCCGCGCCCAGCACCCGCCGCGCCAGGGCCGCGCCGGCCGGCGACAGCGGATGGTCGATCAGGGTCGGGATCACGGCCCTGGCCAGGGCCGCCGACGAGCCTTTCCACAGATCGGGGCCAAGGCCGGTGTCGCGTCCGGCGGAAAACAGGTCGAGCGGACTGAGCGGCTGGATCTGCACCGAAGGCGCCGCGGACGCGGGCGGCGGCTGGTCGGGGGCTGGCGCTGGCGTCGGAGCCGGCGCGGGTAGAGACGGAGCGGGAGCAACGACCGGCTGACCTGCGGGCGGCGGAGGCGCGGGCGGCGGCTGGGAAGCAGGCGTGGCGGCCGGCGGCATTGGCTTCTGCGCCGCCGCAGCGCCCGCCAGGGTCATCGCCGTCAACCCGGCGAAGGTTGACGCCAAGACCCGCGAAAGCGCCCCTGCGTCCCTTTTCCCCTCGCGGGAGAAGGTGGCCCCCTGGAAGGGGGTCGGATGAGGGGCCGCGCGGGCGTCTGGGACAGATTCCCCAGGGTGGAGTGTGGAGAGCGCGGCGCGGCCCCTCATCCGACGGGTCTCCGACCCGCCACCTTCTCCTGCGAGGGGAGAAGGATCGCTCAACCTCGGCCGAACGCCCGTTCCGTTAGCCATCGGTCCCACGTCGTCTCTCGCCCCGCCGCCGCCAATCTTGGCGCGCATCCCCATCCTCGTGTAAAGCGCCAAGGGCGATGATCAAGCGCCACCCATGTCGAATACGGTAAGCATCGAGCCCGCCCTGCGCGAGCGCACCATCGCGCTCGTCGGCCTGATGGGCGCCGGCAAGTCGAGCATCGGCCGGCGGCTGGCGCATGTGCTGGACCTGCCGTTCAAGGACGCCGACGAGGAGGTGGAGCGCGCCGCCGCCCGCTCGATCCCCGAGATCTTCGAATCCATGGGCGAGGCCGCCTTTCGCGACGGCGAGCGGCGGGTGATCGCGCGCCTGCTCGACGAGCCGCCGCACGTGCTGGCGACCGGCGGCGGCGCCTTCATGACCGAGGAGACCCGCGCCCTGATCGGCCAGAAGGCGATCTCGGTCTGGCTGAAAGCCGACCTTGAGGTGCTGCTGCGCCGGGTGGCGCGCCGAACCGATCGGCCGCTGCTCAAGGACGGTGATCCGCGTCAGGTGCTGCAGGCGCTGGCCCGCGAACGCGACCCGATCTACGCCCTGGCCGACATCGCCGTCGAATCGGTCGAGACGGCGCACCACGCGACCGTGCAGGCGATCATCGATGCGCTGCGCGCGCGGCTGCCGGTTTGCCCGCCATGACCCGCGCCATCGCCGTGGGCCTGGGCGCGCGCGCCTATGAGGTGGTCATCGGGCCGGGCCTGATCGATGCGGCGGGCGGCCGCATCGCGCCGTTCGTGAAGAGCGGCCGCCTGGCGGTGGTCGCCGACGAGACCGTGGCCGCCCTGCACGGCGAGCGGTTGATGGCCTCGCTGGCCGCCGCCGGCCTCACGGCCTCGCCGATCGCCATCGCGCCGGGCGAGGCCTCGAAAAGCTTCGCCGGCCTGGAGGCGCTGCTCGACCGGCTGCTGACGCTGGGTCTCGATCGCGGCGACCTGATCGTGGCCTTCGGCGGCGGCGTGGTCGGCGATCTGGCCGGCTTCGCGGCGGCCGTCTACAAGCGCGGCGCCGATTTCGTGCAGATTCCGACCACGCTGCTGGCCCAGGTCGATTCCTCGGTCGGCGGCAAGACGGCCATCGACACCGCGCACGGCAAGAACCTGATCGGCGCCTTTCACCAGCCCCGACTGGTGCTGGCCGACCTGGATGTGCTGGCCACCCTGCCCGACCGCGAAATGGCCTGCGGCTACGCCGAGGTGATCAAGTACGGCATGCTGGGCGATGCGGCCTTCTTCGCCTGGCTGGAGACGAACGGCGCGGCCGTGCTGGCCCGCGACCCGGATTCCCTCGCGGAGGCCATCGGACGTTCGGTGGAGATGAAGGCCGAGATCGTCGAGGCGGATGAACGCGAACAGGGCCGCCGCGCCCTGCTCAACCTCGGCCACACCTTCGGCCACGCGCTGGAGACCGAGGTCGGCTTCGGCGAGGCCTTGCTGCACGGCGAGGCCGTGGCGCTCGGCTGCGCCCAGGCCTTCCGTTTTTCCGCCGCCCAGGGCCTTTGTCCGCCCGCCGAGGCCCGGCGCGTCGAGGCCGCCCTGGCCGCCGCCGGCCTGCCGGTGCGCCCGGCGCAGATCAGCAACGGCCGGTTCAAGGCCGACGCTCTGATCGCCCACATGGCGCAGGACAAGAAGGCGCAAGGCGGCCGGCTCACCCTCATCCTCGCCCGCCGCATCGGCGAGGCGTTCGTCGCCAGGGATGTCGATCCCGCGTCCTTGCGGAACTTCCTGATCGAAGAAGGCGCTGCTCCATGATCGCAGAGCTGCTGGCCATCGCGCCGGTGATTGTCGGCCTTTTGGCGCTGTCGGGGCTGTTCTCCGCCGCCGAGACCTCGCTGACCGGGGCGAGCCGCGGGCGCATGCACCAGCTCGAGCGCGACGGCGACCGCGCCGCCGTGCGCGTCAACCGGCTGATCGGCAACCGCGAGCAGATGATCGGCTCGGTGCTGCTCGGCAACAACCTGATCAACATCCTGGCCTCGGCCCTGGTCACAGAGGTCCTGACCCAGACCGTCCGCGGCGGGCTGGGCGTGGCCATCACCACGGCCCTGATGACCGTGCTGATCCTGGTCTTCGCCGAGGTCTTGCCCAAGACCCTGGCCATCCTGCGGCCCGACGACGTGGCGCGCTGGCTTTCGGGGCCCACCGAGGTGGCGGTCCTTCTGTTCGGGCCGGTGGTCAAGACCGTGCAGGCCTTCGTGCGCGGCACGCTGCGGCTGTTCGGCGTCAATGTCGATGTGGAGACCGGCTCGGCCGAGGCGCACGAGGAGATCCGCGGCGCCGTCGAGTACCACCATTCCGAAGGCTCGGTCGAAGGCGGCGACCGACGCATGCTGGGCGGGGTGCTCGACCTGGCCGACATGGACGTCGCCGAGGTCATGGTGCACCGCAAGTCGATCGCCATGCTCGACGCCGACCTGCCGCCGCGCGAACTGGTCCGCCAGGCCCTGGCCGCGCCGCACACCCGCCTGCCCCTCTATCGCGGCGAGACGGAGAACATCATCGGCCTCTTACACGCCAAGGACCTGCTGCGCGCCGTCGCCGCGCTCGAGGGCGGGGTCGATGCGCTGGACGTGGCGGCGCTGGCGCGCGAGCCCTGGTTCATTCCCGACACCACCAATCTGAAGGACCAGCTCAACGCCTTCCGAAAACGGCGCACCCACTTCGCGCTGGTGGTCGACGAATACGGCGCGCTGCAGGGGCTGGTGACGCTGGAGGACATCATCGAGGAGATCGTCGGCGAGATCGAGGACGAGCACGACCTGGTCGCCGAGGGCGTGCGCCGCCAGCCGGACGGGTCGGCCAATGTCGACGGCTCGGTCACCATCCGCGACCTGAACCGGGCCATGGACTGGGACCTGCCCGATCACGACGCCGTGACCGTCGCCGGCCTGGTCATCCACGAAGCCCAGGCCATCCCCGACGTCGGCCAGACCTTCATCTTCCACGGCCACCGTTTCCAGGTCCTGCGCCGCCAGCGCAACCAGATCACCGCGCTGAAGGTCTCGCCGCAGGTGGATGAAAGCGCGGAAAGGGAAGCTTGAGAATTCTTACCACAGAGAGTAAGAATTTTTCATGCGTATCACCGCCAAGGGTCAGTTGACCATCCCGCAACGCGTTCGCGAACGCGCCGGCCTCATGCCCGGAACCGACGTGGAGGTTCTATTCGAGGGCGGCGTGGTCCAAGTCCGCAAAACCGAACGGCGCAAGCCGGACGCCATCGACAAGAGGATCGCCGCCTTCACCGGGACCGGCAATCGCCGGCGCACGACCGAGGAACTGATGGCCTTGCTGCGCGGCGACGACTGACACCGGGTGTTCCTCGTCGACACCAACGTCCTGATCGACCTTGCCAATCCGCACGCCGAATGGAGGGCCTGGTCGGCTGAGGCTCTGGGTGAGGCGATGCGCGCGGGTCCAGTGTCGATCAACCCGATCATCTATGCCGAACTCTCCATCGCCTACGACGCGATAGAAGTCCTGGACGAGGCCTTGGAGGACCTGGGGGTGGTGCGCTCGCCTCTTCCCTACGAGGCTGGCTTCCTCGCTGGCCGCGCCTTTCTCGACTATCGTCGAGCCGGAGGACTTCGAACATCACCGTTGCCGGACTTCTATATCGGCGCCCACGCCGCCGTGGAGACTCTCGACCTTATCACGCGCGATCCGCGACGAATTCGCACCTACTTCCCGAGCGTAAAATTGGTCAGCCCGCCTCGCCGCGAACCCTCGTCCTGACCGGCGGCGCGGCCAAAACCATTTGCGATGGCGCGAAATCTATGCGACTGGGCAAGGTCGAATGACGTTTTGGTTCGGTCGCTATCCTTGTTCGATTTTGGTCGAGCCCCGGACCTGCCCTCGATCCTCACCGAAAATTTCGACCGCGTCGCCGACTGGCGCGGCGTGTACTTTTTAAACTGGAATATACGACATATGGCTACCGGAACTGTGAAGTGGTTCAACGCCCAAAAGGGTTTTGGCTTCATCCAACCTGACGCGGGCGGCAACGACGTTTTCGTCCACATCTCCGCCGTCGAACGCGCGGGCCTCGGCTCGCTCCACGAAGGCCAAAAGATCAGCTACGAGCTGGAAAAAGACGGACGCAGCGGCAAGACCGCGGCGGGCCAACTGGCCAGCGCCTAAGCGACCGGCCGTCGATCCGAATTCGGTTCGACTTGACGGACATGTGCGGACGGGCCGGCCTTGCGCCGGCCCGTCTAGCCGCACCAAGCCCCTAGATCGCCTCTCCGGGCGAGCGCGCCTTGAGCGACAGGGCATGCACCGGCCCGGCCAGCTCCTCGGCCAGCACCGCATAGACGGCGCGCTGGCGCTGCACGCGGCCAAGCCCTTCGAAAGCGCGCGCGACGATCGTGACGTTGAAGTGGCTTTCCCCGCCAGGACTTGCGCCGGCGTGACCGTGATGGCGCGCGCTTTCGTCTTCGATATCCAGGCGTTCTGGTGAAAAGGCCGCCTCAAGCTTGCGTCTGATCGCGTCGGTGGCGGCGCCCATTAGAGTCGGCTCCAAATTCATCGCTGTCAATTCTTGAAAGCGAACGCTTCCAACGCATACTTCGGGACATGACCGGCGCGTTTCAATATCGGCCAAAATTCGTCGACATCCGGGTTCGTCCGCCGAAACCCGAGGAAGACGCGCGCGCGCAGGATGTCAATGCGCTGAAGCCGGGAGAGCGCGCCTGCGACTACCCCGGATGCCATCTGGCCGCCGCGACCCGGGCGCCGAAATCGCGCGATCTGCTCAACGAGCACTACTGGTTCTGCACCCCGCACGCGGCCGACTATAATCGCCACTGGGACTTTTTTTCCGGCATGAACGACGCCCAGGTCCGCGCCTATCAGGCCGGCTCGGCGACCGGCGATCGGCCGACCTGGGCCTTCGAGGCCTCCAGGCGCTCGCGCGAAGCCATGGCGGCGCGCTCATCGACCGACCGCGCCTTCGCCGATCCGTTCGGCCTGTTCGCCGCCGCGCGTCGCCGCGCCGAGCAGGCGGCGCAGGAGCGCAAGATCGGCAAGATCGAGCGCAACGCCCTGGCCGACCTCGACCTCGACGCCAGCGCCCAGGCGCCGGCGATCCGCGCCCGCTATATCGAGCTGGTCAAGCGCTGCCATCCCGACGCCAATGGCGGCGACCGCTCGGCCGAACACAAGCTGCAGCGGGTGATCCGGGCCTATCAGGCCCTGCGTAAAGCCAAGATGGCGTGACGCGCGCGCCTCACCGCCACGTTTTGCGCCCGCCCTGGTTTGCAACCGCCGCCTAAACCGCTAATCGATCCGCCATGCCCAGCCTGACCGAAGACCCCGAAGACAAGCTCATCCTGCTCGCGCCAGACCAGATGGTCTCGGTCCGCGACACCTTTGGCGTCGACACCGACATGCAGG
Organism: Caulobacteraceae bacterium; assembly: GCA_965277425.1. Taxonomy (GTDB): domain Bacteria; phylum Pseudomonadota; class Alphaproteobacteria; order Caulobacterales; family Caulobacteraceae; genus Poindextera. The sequence continues at coordinate 140,362 of CBDICR010000004.1, read as the reverse complement.
TGCCGCGCTTTTCGACCCGCGACCCGCACGTGCCGGACCTGGACGAGGCCTACCGATTCGATCCGGAGACCACGCTGGCCATCTGCGCCGGCCTGTCGTTCGACCGCCGCGTCATGATCCAGGGCTATCACGGCACCGGCAAGTCGACGCACATCGAACAGGTGGCGTCGCGGCTGAACTGGCCGATGATCCGGGTCAACCTGGACAGCCACGTCAGCCGTATCGACCTGGTCGGCAAGGACGCCATCGTGCTGAAGGACGGCAAGCAGGTCACCGAATTTCGCGAAGGCATGCTGCCCTGGGCGCTGCAGCGCCCGATCCTGCTCACCTTCGACGAATACGACGCCGGCCGGCCGGACGTGATGTTCGTCATCCAGCGCGTGCTCGAGGCGGGCGGACGGCTGACCCTGCTCGACCAGAACCGGGTGATCCGCGCCAACCCCTATTTCCGGCTGTTCTCGACCACCAACACCATAGGCCTTGGCGACACCACCGGGCTCTATCACGGCACCCAGCAGATCAATCAGGGCCAGATGGACCGCTGGTCGATCGTCACCACGCTGAACTATCTCGCCCACGACGTGGAAAACGAGATCGTGCTGGCCAAGAACCCGAGCTACGACACGGCCAGCGGCAAGCGCACCATCGCCGCCATGGTCAGAACCGCCGATATGACCCGCAACGCCTTCATGAACGGCGACATCTCGACGGTGATGAGCCCGCGCACGGTGATCACCTGGGCGCAGAACGCCGACATCTTCGCCGGCGACATCGCCCTGGCCTTCCGGATGACCTTCCTGAACAAGTGCGACGAGCTGGAGCGCCCGACGGTGGCCGAGTTCTTCCAGCGCGCCTTCGGCGCCGACCTGCCCGAGGCGGCGACGCGGACCAAGGTGACCTGAAGGCCATCGCCAGCGACCCGGACGCGCGTCACGAAAAGGCCGCCAAGCCCGTGCGTGATCGAGCTATGCCGTTCGTCGCGCTCATCGCCCTGGTCGCAGGCCTCCTCGGCTGGACGGCCGCCGCCGGCGCCCAAACGCCGCCCATCGGGGCGAGCTTCAAGAACGGCCTGATCTTCGTCGACGTCCAGGTGAACGGCGCCAAGGGCGTCTTCCTGCTCGACACCGGCGCGGCCGGCAGCGTGTTCGATTCGCGCTTCGCCGAAACCGCGGGCGTCCGCCTCGGCCGCCCGCGGCAGATCTCCGGGCGCGGCGGCGACGTGGCGGCGCGCGAGGGACAGGCCGTGCAGCTCATCCTTCCCGGCGGGCCGCAGGCGCGCATCGAGCCGGTGGTCACCGACCTGTCGCAAGCCTCCAGCGCCATGAGCGTGCCGCTGGCCGGCATATTGGGCGACGACTTCCTGCAAGGCTTCGTGCTGACGCTCGACTATCGCGACCAGAGCGTCGCCATGGTGCGCGACGCCGCGCCGCCCGCCGACGCCACGCCGATCCGGTTCGGCCGCACGCCCTATGTGTCGGCCAAGGTCGTGCTCAACGGCCGCACCGCCGGCGGCGACTTCGAGATCGACACCGGCTCCAACACCGCCATCGAGTTCTGGGCCCCGTTCGCCAAGTCGGCGCTGAGCGATGCGCGCGCAACCCGCGGCGTCGGCCTCGGCGTCGCCGGCGAATCCACCATCGAGCGCGGCCAGGTCGACGCCCTGGAGGTGGCGGGCCGCACGATCGGCGCGCCGCAGGTCAATTTCGCCGACGAGACCCCGCCGGGCCCCGACGCCGGTCCGGCCTATGCCGGCGTGATCGGCGGCCCGGCCTGGACCGGCCTCGTCCTGACCCTCGACCTTCCCCACCGGCGAATGTGGCTGCGGTAAAACGACAGCTTAGCCAAGGGTGACGTCGTCGATCCATCGGCGTTTTTGACCGCGAACGGGGTGAACCAAAGGCGTTGGCCGGGGGTTACCTCCCAAAGGAGTACCCCGTCATGTTTACGCTTCCCGACCTGCCGTACGGCTACGACGCGCTTGAACCCGTGATCTCCGAGCGCACGCTGCATTTCCACCACGACAAACACCACGCGACCTATTTCAAGACGCTGAACGAACTTCTGGAGAAGGCGGGCAAGGCGCCCCGGACGCTGGAGGAAGTGATCGTCGAGGCGTCGAAGGCGAGCGAGAAGAAGCTGTTCAACAACGCCGCCCAGGCCTGGAACCACACCTTTTTCTGGGCGTCCATGACCCCTGGCCGCGAACAGCCCGCCGGCGATCTGGCCGGGGCGATCGATGCGGCGTTCGGCGGTCTGGACGGTTTGAAGACGGCCTTCGTCAGCGAAGGCGCCGGCCACTTCGGCTCCGGCTGGGTCTGGCTCGTCGCCGACAAAAGCGGGGGGTTGACGGTGCAGTCGACCCACGACGCCTACGACACCGTCACCCAATCGGATTTGACGCCGCTCATCGTCTGCGATCTATGGGAGCACGCCTACTATCTCGATCACCAGAACGACCGAAAGGGCTTTCTGGAGGCTTGGTTCGACGCCCTGCCGCATTGGGAATTCGCCGGCTACCAGTTCGCCGCGGCGAAGGGCCGGGGCGAGGCCTGGCGGCATCCCGCGCCCGACGCCGGCGAACAGAGGAACGCCAGGGCGGGTTAGACCGCCTAGATATCATCAACGAGCATCGGAGCCTTAAGTGAACGATACCACTGCGCGAGCCGGATCGGCCCAGCCTTTCCTGAGCGATGTCAAAACCCTGCGTGATCGGGCGCGCAAGAACATTGCGGACGGACCGGTCAACGACAGCTATGTCGGCGACGCTAAAAAGACCATCGACATCCTGCAGGCCGTGCTCGCCACCGAACTGGTCTGCGTGCTGCGCTATACCCAGCACTCGATCATGGCCAGCGGCCTGGCCAGCGAAGGCGTCAAGGCGGAATTCGCCACTCACGCCAAGGAAGAGCAGGCGCACGCCATGTCGGTGGCCGAGCGCATCAACCAGCTCGGCGGCGAGCCCGACTTCAACCCCGAGACCCTGACCGGGCGCTCGGCGTCGGAATACCAGACCGGCAAGGATCTGGTCTCGATGATCAAGGAAAACCTGATCGCCGAACGGATCGCCGTCGATCATTATCGCGAGCTGATCCGCTATTTCGGCGACAACGACCCGACCACGCGTACGATGATCGAGTCCATCCTGACGGTCGAGGAAGAGCACGCCAGCGACATGCTCGACCTGCTGAACCTGCACGACGGCAAGTAGGTCTTTGGCTTTGTTGGCGGTCCAGATTTGAGCGCGAAGCGCATGAATCTGGACCTCCATCGCCGCTTCGACGCCGTTAAGATTCGACCACGAAAAACACGGACGAACACGAACGGTTAGCGGCTCGGCCAAGCCCGGAGGTCGCTGGCGGAGTTGGCGCGTCGAGGCCCATGTTCACGGTTTTCGTGGTTCATTCTTCTCTCGGTCACAGGAAGACTGGACCGCCAAGGTCGCCAAGAACGCTAAGACGAGCCGCCCCGCGCAATACCCCTTGGCGTCCTTGGCGACTTGGCGGTCGAGATCGGCGGGGGGAAAAGATTATGGCGGGTCGCATCGGCAACGCGGACTCACCACTCCTCCTTGATCTTCTTGCCGGCCCGGTTGGCCTTGTTGACGGCGATCCAGTGCTTGCGGTTGGCCTGACGCGCGAGGTGGTCGTCCTTCGCCTCCAGAAAGGCCAGTTCGCGCCGCAGCTTACGGAAGCTCTTCCAGCGGGCTTCGTCGAGGACGCCGGTCCGCAAGGCCTCTTGCACGGCGCAGCCCGGCTCATTGGCGTGGCTGCAATCGCGGAAGCGGCAGTCGCGGGCCAGGGCCTCGATGTCCTCGAAGGCGGCGTCGAGGCCCTCGCCGACGTCCAGCAGGCCGAACTCGCGCATGCCCGGAGTATCGAGGATCAGCGCGCCGCCGGGCAGCAGAACAAGTTCGCGGTGCGTGGTGGTGTGGCGGCCGCGTGAATCGTCCTGGCGGATCGCGCCGGTGTCCATCCGGGCCTCGCCGGCCAGGGCGTTGACCAGGGTGGACTTGCCAACGCCCGACGACCCCACAACCACGCAGGTCTCGCCGGGCTTCAGGTGCGCGGCCAGCGCCGCCATCCCGTCGCCGGTCACCGCCGAGACGGCCAGCACCGGTGCGCCGACGGCCGCGGCCTGCGCCTCGGCGACGACGGTTTCAGCAGCTTCGCAGAGATCGGCCTTGGTCAGCACCACCACCGGCCGCGCGCCGCTCTGCCAGGCGGCGGCCAGGTAGCGCTCCAGCCGCCGGGGATTGAAGTCGGCGTTCATCGAGGTGACCAGAAAGGCCAGGTCGACATTGGCCGCCACCACCTGCACGTCCTGAACCGAATGGGCGGCCTTGCGCAGGAAGGCGGTGCGCCGGGGCAGGAGCGCGTGGATGGTCGCCCCGCCCTCCCGCGGGCGCGGGGCCAGGGCGACCCAGTCGCCGACAGCGGGATAGCCGCCCGCCTCCGCCTCGCTCATCAGGCGGCCGGAAAGCTGGGCGTTGAGGTCGCCGAAATCGGTGGCGACGACGTAGAGGCCGCGGTGCTGGACGGTGACCCGTCCGGCGCTGAGGCCTTGCGCCGCGTGGGGCGCGAAGGCGAGGCTGAGCGCATCGCTCCAGCCGTAGTGTTCGATCAAGGGTTTGGTCCTTAAAGCCGGATTGGCGTTTCGCCGCCGACCTGAAGGACCGCGCGCGGCCTCAGTCGGCGACGCCTTGGAGGGCGGCGCGAGCAAGATCAGTCATTGAGGCAACCCTCCTTTCCGAACTTCGGATGATGCGCTCAGGCTAGGCCCGCCCGGCGAGAAGGTCAAATCCATCGGCGCCCAAGTCGTGTCTTGGTTTGATTCATCCCGGATGACCCACTGGTGATGACGGCGCGCCTGTCACAGCGCCTGGGTGTCGTCTTCACGTCAGTCCTGGGGCTGGCCGGACTCTTCGGCAGCGAGCTCGTCTTCGATTTCGCCGAGCTCTTCGTTTAGTTCGGCAATCAAGCTGACATTATCCGGTTTGCCATAGCAGCCGACCGGCGAGCCCAGGATTTCGATCTGCCGGCGCAGGGTGTCCCGCGCTTCGATCAATTGCTCGCGGCGTGTCTGGGCGGGCTTCGACATACCGCCATGATAGGCCTGGCGAATAACCGCCGCCAAGCTTGTCAACGGCGCCGAATTTCAGCCCGCGATCCTATCGGCGCTTGAACCGCACAGCTTCGCGCTCCAGGGCTGTGACCCAGGCTTCTGGCTTGTCGTTTTCGGGGACGAAGGGCAGCGTCCCGGCGACGCCACGCAGGGCCAGCCAGAGCTGCTGGTTGAACTGGGCGAACAGGCGCAAAGGCCGACGCTTGTTGTCGGTGACGTCCCAGCCGGCGGCTTCGAAGGCCTCGACCTGCTGCGCCACCGGCCGGGTCTCGATCCCGTCCCAGTCGGCGGGGCGCACGATCTCATCCGCCTGGTCGGCGGTGAGCCCGAACAGGTCCAGCGAAAGCGCGTCGATCTCGGGATAGTCGGCGCGTCCCTCCGGGCTGGCATAGGCCGGCTTCATCAGCGCCTTGTGCTCAAGCTCGGCGACCCCGGCCAGATCGATCAGACGGCGAAGGGCGGGCGCGGTCATGGTTCAGGGCTCCTTATGGATGGAATCGACCCAGGCCACGGTCTGCGGCTGTTCGACCGGCGCGATGTCGAGATTGACCACCACCGCCTCGCCGCCGCTGCGCACCAGGACGCATTCGAGCGGTTGGTCGTCCGAGGCGTTGATCTCCTGATGCGGCGCGAACGGCGGCACATAGATGAAGTCGCCCGGCCCGGCCTCGGCGACGAACTCCAACGCCGCGCCCCAGCGCATACGGGCGCGGCCCTTCAGCACATAGATGACGCTCTCCAGCGCGCCGTGGTGGTGCGCGCCGGTCTTGGCGCCGGCGTGGATCACCACCGTGCCGGCCCAGAGCTTCTCGGCGCCGACGCGGGCGAAATTGATCGCCGCGGCGCGGTTCATGCCCGGCGTCTGGGCGGTGTTGGGATCGAGTTGATCGCCGCGAATGACCCGGACGCCTGAGTCTTTCCAGTCGCGGTGAGAGTGGTCGCTCATGAGCGCCAGATTAGCGGAAATCGTAGCCCCGCGTCACCCGGCGGATGTGAACAGGCCGACCTTGAGGTCGCTCGCGACGTAGACGCAGGCGCCGTCGGCGAACACTTGGCCGTTCGCCACGCCCAGGGCCAGCCTGCCGCGCCTGACCTGGCGCAGGTTCACCTCGTAGCGGACCCGCTCGGTATCCGGCGTTATGTGGCCGCGAAACTTCACCTCGCCGACCCCGACGGCGCGGCCCTTGCCGGGCGAGCCCGACCAACCCAGCCAATAGCCGATGATCTGCCACATGGCGTCGAGGCCAAGACAGCCCGGCATCACCGGATCGCCTTCAAAGTGGCAGGCGAAGAACCAGAGGTCCGGCGTAATATCCAGTTCGCCGACAACGTGGCCCCTGCCGAACTCGCCGCCGTCCAGGCTGATCTCGGTGATCCGATCCATCATCAGCATCGGCGGCGCGGGAAGCTGCGCATTGCCGGGCCCGAAATAGCCGCCCCTGGCCGATTTGAGCAGATCTTCCCTGGCGTAGGCGGATTTGGGCGTGTGAAACGCATGCGGATCGGCCATGGCGGCGTCATCCCTTCCTCAAATTCAACTTCGGTGGTTTGCATCGCGCCCACGCGCCGCCCTCGCCGAGCCCGCCGGCAGGCGCAGGGCGGCCGCGACGAAGACCCAGATCTTCTCGGTCAGTTCGCCGCGATCGGGACGATGCGTCTTGGTCAGGGCGCCGATGAGGGCCTGGCGGATGCCGCCGATCATCAGCGCGATGGCCAGGCACGGATCGAGGTCGGCGGGAATGACGCCGTCACGCTGGCCCGCCCGCAGATTGTGCGCGCCCGCGGCGAGCTGCCGGTTGGTGAAGGCCTGCTCGACATCGAGGACCTCGGCGGCGCGGCTCAAGGGGCCGACCACCAGCGGCGCGAACGGATGGTCGTAATGAAACGAGATATAGGCCGCGATCCGCTCCTTCTCGCGGCCCGCCCAATCCGCGGAGACCAGGTTCGCGGGGTTGAACGCGGCCTCCTCCAGGCGGTCGTAGAAGGCTTCGACGACGGCGGCGATCAGGCCGGCCTTCGAACCGAAGTGGTGGTAGGCCAGCCCCACCGAAACCCGGGTCCGCCTGGCCACCGCCTGCATTTCCAGAAGGCCGTGACCCTGGATGAGCTCTTCCTGAGCGGCGCGGATCAAGCGTTCGCGCGTGCCGATCTGGACCAGGGCCACGGCCAACTCCTCATGTTGAATTGAATTTAATTTAGCCTGTCGGCCTCGGCAATTTCAAGCCAGAAGGCGCAAGGCGTTCAACTTTGCCTTGCCCAGCCGACGTTGCGCGCGACAGATGACGGGGTCATCGGCGCTTTGAGCGGGAGAACGGTCTTGGACCTGAAGGCGACGCGCTATGCGATCGACGATCGGATCGCCACCATCACCCTGGCGCGGCCGAAGCGGCGCAACGCCTGGACCGGCCGGATGCACACCGAGTACCGCTGGCTCCTCTTACAGGCGGACCAGGACCCGCTGGTCCGGGTCATCGTGGTCACAGGCGATCCGGACGGGAACGCCTTCTGCGCCGGCGCCGACCTGGGCGCGCTGGAGGGGCACGCGGAAAAGGGCCGCTACGATCCGGGCACGGACGACGACATCGCCCGGCCCGGCTATGGCGTTGATCCGCATTTCGACGCCAGCTTCGCCTATCATTTCGGCCTGACCAAGCCGGTGATCGCCGCCATCAACGGCGCGGCGGCGGGCGTCGGCCTGGTCCTGGCCGCCTTCGCCGATCTGCGCTTCGCCGCCGCCGGCGCCAAGTTCACCACCGCCCACGGCCGCTTCAACTTTCCGGCGGAGTTCGGGCTGTCCTGGGTGTTGCCGCGCATTGTCGGCCTGACCCACGCCAACGACGTGCTGCTGTCCAGCCGCATCTTCACCGCGGAAGAGGCGTTCGCCATGGGGTTTCTGAACAAGGTCCTGGCGCCGGAAGACCTGATCGATCACGTCACCACCTATGCGAGAGTCTTGGCGGACTCCGTCGCGCCCGGATCGGTGCGCGAGACCAAGCATCAGATCTACCGCGACCTGCATCGCGACGCCGCCGGCGCCGTCGTCGAGGCCGAGCGGCTTCTGGGGGATATGATCCGCCATCCCGACTACGGCGAAGGCGTCAAGGCCTGGATGGACAAACGCCTCGCGGCCTGGACCGGCTGAAGCGGTTTCACCCGGCCCGGGACGCGTCTATTTTCGGCTGTGGTGCGACGCTTGGGCGCGTCGTCGCCAAGGCTTCGTTAATCACACTTCGCTAGCTGTGCCGTATCGGATGATTCTAATGTCGGTTGCGCTGTCCCCTCCCGCTCAAGACCAAAGCCGAAAAAGGCCCGCCGTGCGCGCGCTTCTGTTCGGCGTCGAATGGCCGCGAGGATAGGCGATGGCCAACTTCGGATCCGTGCTCGCCAGCGACAAGATCAATCTGGAGAAGATCGACTTCCTGCTGATCGACCCGAACCACTTCTTCCTGGACATCATGGCCCAGGTGATCAGCGGCTTTGGCGTGCGCAGCATCACCCGCTGCACCACCGTCGCCGAGGCCAGGACCGTTCTGGCCGAGCGGGTGATCGACTTCATCCTGACCGACGCCAACATGCCCGACGAGAGCGGCTACGAGTTCATCGAATGGGTGCGGCGCCATTCCATCGAGGCCAACCGGTTCGTTCCGGCGATCATCGTCACCGGCCATACCCGGATTTCCCAGGTCGCGCGGGCGCGCGACTGCGGCGCCCACTTCATCATCGCCAAGCCCATCACCCCGAAAGTCGTTCTCGAGCGGATCTTCTGGGTCGGGCGCGAAAACCGAATGTTCATTGAATCCGACACCTATTGCGGGCTGGATCGCCGATTCAAGACCGAGGGCCCACCCGCGGGCATGGCGGGTCGGCGGGCCGAGGATCGCGATGAGGCGGCTGGCGATGCGGACGACTCCGAAGACCTCACCTCTCCCATTGAAGCCCCGAAGGTAGCGCTGTGAGCAAGGTGAGAAAGTTCAGAGTCAAAAGCCGACTGGCGACCCTGGCCTTTCAGTCGGGCGGCATCTCGGCCAATCAGGCGCTGAAACAGGCCGATGCAGGCCTCGAAAGCTTGCGGGAGACCGCCCTCGCCGCCCTCGACGCCGCGCTCGCGGAAATCGACGCCCGCTATGGATCGAACGCCGCCGCTCGCGCCAACGAACCCCTCGACGACCTCTATCGGCTGAGCTGCAACGTCATCGACATGGCCCTGTTCGTTCCGGGCAGCGGCATGGACGATGCGGCGCGCTCCTTCTGCGCCCTGGTCGACCTCAGCCACGAACTCGACATCCGGGCCTGGGACGCGATCGACGTTCACATCGAGGCGCTCAAGCTGTTGCGTGCGGCCGGGGCGGCCATGTCGGGCGCGCAGCGCCAGTCCATCCTGGACGGCCTGGTCCAGGTCACGCGCAAACGCGTCGGCGATCCGAACGAGTATTACGACCGCGCTTCGGCGGCGGGATAGACCCTGGCCGCCTACCCCATCGGGTAGAGGAATTCCTTCGACACCGCGTCGATCTTCTTCTGCCGCTTGGTCTGCACGCCATCGTCCTTTTTTCGGGGTGTTCAACGCCGGACCTTGCCGCGCGAGGGCCTGATAGACGAGAGCTTGGCCACCGCGCAAGGCGGCCGGCGGTCAGCCGCGGCGCGCCTTGACGACGGCGGCGTCCAGCGCCTGGAGGAAACGCGACCGATCGGCGGGCGCGAAGGGTTTGGGGCCGCCGGTGATCTCGCCCATGGAACGCAGGTGTTCGCCAATGCTGCGAGAGGCCAGGGCCGAGCCGATGGAATCGGTGGTGAACACCCGGCCCGTCGGGTGGAGCGCCTGGGCGCCGGCCTTCAGCGCCCGATCGGCCAGGGGGATGTCGGCGGTGATGACGACGTCGCCAGGACCGGCCCGTTCGGCGATCCAGTCGTCGGCGACGTCAGGACCGTCGTCGACCACCACCGCGGTGACGCGCGGGCTGGCGGGGACACGAATCCAGCTGTTCGACACCACCAGGACGGCCAGTCCGTAGCGGTCCGCGACCCGATAGATCTCGTCCTTCACCGGGCAGGCGTCGGCGTCGATATAGAGGCTGGTCATCCGGCCGGCTTATCATGCGCCGCCGGGCCCTTCCCAGGGGCGCGAGTTGGACGTGGCCGGAGGGCTGAACCCCATGTCGGCGGGCGTCGATGAGGACGGGGCGGGCGCCAAGGGTCCGGGATCGGTTGGCGGCGGGCCGAGCGGCGCCGTCCCAAATGGCGCCGGCTCGGCCGCCGCCGGGATCACCGCCGCGGGCGCGGCCGGTCCGTAAGGGATCGGCGTCACCGGCAGCCGCCGCACGGCGCGGATCATGAAGGCATGCCAGAACTCAGCCGGCGCCGAGCCGCCGGTTATGCCGCGCATGGGCGCGTTATCGTCGCGGCCCATCCAGACCACGGTGGTCAGGTCGCCGGTGAAGCCGCAGAACCAAGCGTCGCGGTAGTCCGAGGTCGTGCCGGTCTTGCCGGCGATGTCGTGGCCGGGAATGGCCGCCTTTACGCCGGTTCCGTAGGTGACCACCGCCCGCAGCATGCGGTCGAGTTCGCTGAGCGGCGGATTGGCGATGGCCGGGACCGTGACCGGGGCCGGGGCGCGATAGATCAGCTGGCCGCCGGTGGTGCGGATGCGCTCGACCCCGAAGGCGCCGACGCGGTTTCCGCCATTGGAGAAGGCGTCATAGGCCTCGGCCATCTCGAAGGGCGTCACCAGGCTGGTGCCCAGCGCCATGGCCGGTTCGGTGTTGATCGGGGTGAGGATCCCGAGGCGCCGCGCGTCGGCGGCGACCACGGGGCGGCCGACCTGGTCGGCCAGGCGCGCGGCCACGGTGTTGATCGACTGCGCCAGCGCCCGCTCGAGCGTGATGGGGCCCAGATAGGTGTCCTCGAAATCGTGCGGCGACCAGTTGTCGATCGTCACCGGCTCATCGACCGCCATGCTGTCAGGGGTCTGGCCGGCCTCCAGCGCCGCCAGGTAGACGAAGGGCTTCCAGGCCGATCCGACCTGGCGATGGGCGTCGATGGCGCGATTGTAGGGACTGGCCGCATAGTCGACGCCGCCGACCATGGCGCGAATGCGGCCCTGGCCGTCGAGGGCCACCAGCGCCGCCTGGCTGGCGCCCTGGCGGGTGAAGCGTCCCACCGTCGCGACCGCCGCCTCGCCCGCGTCGATCTCCGTCGGCAGGTCGAGCGTGGTCTCGACCACGACGTCCTGCTTGGAGCCGCCCACCTGCTGACGGGTCCAGGGCTCCAGCCAGTCGACGAAATATTGCGCCGGGGCGTTGGCGGCCAGCGTCCAGACCTTGGGCGTCTGCGCCTCGGCCCTGGCCCGCTGCGTCGTGGTGATCGCGCCGGTCTCGACCATGGCGTCGAGCACCAGCTCGGTGCGCTCTTTCGAGCGCTCCGGCTGCTGGATCGGGTCGTAATCGGTGGGCGACTTCATCAGCGCCGCCAGCATCGCCGCCTCGCGGAGGGTCAGGCGCGCGGCGGGTTTGTCGAAATAGCGCTCCGCCGCCGCCTCGATCCCGTAGGCGCCGGCCCCAAAATAGACCCGGCTGAGATACAGGCCGAGAATCTGTGCCTTGGAGTATTTCTGCTCCAGCTCGATAGCGTAGATCAACTCCTCGCCCTTGCGCTCCACCGTCCGGTCGGCGGTGAGGAAGAGGTTGCGCGCCAGCTGCTGGGTTATGGTGGACGCGCCTTGCGCCGCGCGGCCCTCGCCGATATCGGCGACCAGGGCGCGGGCCATGCCCATAGCGTCGAATCCGGCATGGGAATAGAAGCGCCGATCCTCGATGGCGACAAAGGCCGCGGGCACGTAAGGCGGCAGCTTGGCCAGATCCACCGGCGGCGCATAGCGACCGCCGCGCACGCCCAGCACCGCGCCGGAGCGATCGACATAGGTGATCTGCGGATCGCGCCGAATGGGCGGAAGGCTCGGAATCTCGAAGGCCGGCGCGAGGATGGCCGCGGCCGCGATGAGGGCGATCAGCTGTTATGCTCCACCAGGACGAGGCCCCCCGTCGAAGCCCCTTGTCGCGCCGGCCGCGCGCGCCGCCAAGATAATTCGCTGTAATCCAAATATCGCTGACGTCGCGCAAGCGATAACCAGGCTTTTGACCGCCGAGGACGCCAAGGCGACTGTCTCCCCGTTCGCGACCTAATGGATGCACAGATCTCCGGGCGAACCTAAAGGTTCCTTCTCCCCTTGCGGGAGAAGGTGTCGGCGTAGCCGACGGATGAGGGGTATCACTCCGTTTTCAGAATGGCGCAAGCCCTTGATATGGTTGCCTATCTTTGAGATGTGTAAATCGACTAGCGTTCGCGACAGGAACCGCAACGACTTCTCTTGGCGTCCTTGGCGGTTGCTCTTCGGGGACGATCATCGGACCGGGCCCAAAACCCTGAGTTCCGTTTTTCGCGGGATGAGTGGGCAAGGGATGAGTGGGCAAGAATAGTGTGATCCTCGCACACAGGTTATTCTCGCAACCTTGCCCAACATCATCCCCATCGCCGATCCCGACGACCCGCGCATCGCGGCCTATACCCAGGTCCGCGAGCGCGATCTGGTCGGCCGGCGCGGCGAGTTCATCGCCGAGGGCGAAGTGGTGCTGAAGGTGCTGCTCGCCGGCGAGAGCCGCTGCCGGGCCTCGTCCCTGCTGGTCGCGGCCAATCGCATCGAGCGCCTCAAGCCCCTGATCGAGAGATTGCCGCCCGACGTTCCCGTCTATGCCGCCGACCAGGCGGTGATGGACGCCATCGTCGGCTTTCACATCCATCGCGGCATGATGGCGCACGGCGTCCGCCCGCCCGATCCAGGCGCCGAGGCGCTGCTGAACGGGCTCGGGCCCCGCGCGCTCGCCGTGGTGCTGTTCGGCATCTCCAACCACGACAATATGGGCGGCCTGTTCCGCAACGCCGCCGCCTTTGGCGTGGACGCGGTGCTGTTGGACGCCGCCTGTTGCGACCCGCTCTATCGCAAGGCCATCCGCGTCTCGGTCGGCGCGGCGTTGAAGGTCCGGTTCGCGCGGTTGCCGGCCCGTGAAGACCCGCTGGCGCTATTGAGCCGCACAGGCTTCGCCGCGCTGGCGCTCAGCCCGAGCGGCGCCCAGCCGCTGACCGGCATTCGACGCCCGGATCGCGCGGCGATCCTGCTGGGCGCCGAGGGCGCGGGCCTGGCCGAGGACCTCCTGCGGCGAACCCGCACCCTGGCCATCCCCATGGCGGCGGGCTGGGACTCGCTCAATGTCGCCGCGGCCTCGGCCGTCGTGCTGCACGAATTGACCCGCGCCGATCTGGCGATCGGCTAGCCTGGCGTGAGGCGGATCACCATCCGGGCGGCCTGGTCGACCACCGCGCGGGAATAGAGCAGCGGCGCGTACTGGCCGCCGGCCCAGAGCGGGAAAAGGTCGCGGTACTGGGCGCTGAACGGATCGCCGGATTGGCCGGGCGTATTGATCACCCGGCTGTTGTCCCAGGCGCCGACGTCGAGAACCATGCGCACCGAGGCGCCGGAGATGGCGCCGAAATCGGTCATGCGATAGGTCGCCGCCCGCGGCGTGGTCGCCGAGCCGGGCAGCTCCAGCGGCCCAAGCGTCATCTGCGCCCGCAGCGCCGGGTCGGCCAGGGCGGCGGCGGCGGGAACGAAGGCCGCATGATGGATCGCGCCCCAGGTCCAGCCCGCCATGTCGGGGCCGAGGCGCTGAGACAGCTCGCCCAGCGCCGACTTCAGGCTGGAGAGCAGGATGGCGTCCCGCGCCGTCTTGGGGTCCGCACCCAGGGCGGCGTCCGGCGCCTCGAGATAGGAGATCACCGCGTCGGGCGATCCGGCCCCGACCAGGGCCCGCGCCGCGGCCGGCGTCACGGCCTGGACCGCCGCCGGGCCGAGATGCTTGTTCACCCAGACCTCGGCGATGGCGGCGGCAGCGCTTTGCGTCCCCACATGGCCGTCCCAGGCCTTGAGCAGGCCGAGCGCCTGGGCGACCTGCGGATCGGCCGAGGTCAGCGGGCGCAGCAGGGCCGCGGCGCGCATGTCGGTCATCGAATAGTCGTCGGTCTGCAACGCCATGGAATCGGCCAGGCTGACATGGTCGTTGGCGGCCAGGACCTGTTTGATCCGGTTGGCGCGGGTGGGATCGGCCCATTCGAAGCTGACCTTGCGGGTCTCGTTCGGATAGCCGTCCGGCAGGTTCAGCTCGTTGGCGGTGGCGAACCAACCCTTGGCGGGGTTGTAGGACGAGGGCAGCTCGTCCTGGCCCAAAAAGCCCTTCCATTCGTAGCGGCCGTCGCCGGGCACGGGCATCAGGCCGTCCCAGTTCGGCCGGACAGGCGCGCGTCCCTCGGCGATCCAGCCGATATCGCCGCCGGTGTCGGCATAGACGAAGTTCAGCGTCGCCGCGCCCCAATGCGACAGCGCGTCCTTGAACCCGGCCCAGTCGCCGGCGGTCAGATAGCGCAGCGAGCCGAAATAGGCGGCCGTGCCCGGCTCCGACCAGATGGTGCGGATGGCGAAGGCGCGATGGGTCGCCGGATCGATCTTCAGCACCGGGCCGTGGCGGGTGTAGTCCAGCTCGATGTCGCGCGGCGCGGCGCCCTTCACCCGAAGGGTCTGGTGGACGACCTGCATGTCCTCCCAGCCGCCGTCATAGCGGTACTGGCGCGGGTTCGCCGGGTTCAGGTCGTAGACATAGAGGTCTTCCTGATCGATCGGGAAGATGGTGATGCCGAAGGCGATCTTGTCGTTGTGGCCGATGGTGACGCCCGGCAGGGCCGGCTCGCCGGCGCCGATCACCGAAAGGCCGGGCGCGTTCAGCCCGACGATGTAGCGCAACGACGGCGCGCCCAGGGTCCGGTGCGGATCGTTGGCCAGGATGGGCCGGCCGGTCGCACTGCGCGAGGGCGAGATCACCCAGTTGTTGGAGCCTTCAGCCGCCGCCTCGGCCGCCAGGTCGGCCAGATGCAGCCTGTCGTCGGCGGCGGCCGTGGTTGCGCCCTGGGGCGCGAACGTCACGTCCTCGGTCGCCAGCCTGTAGTCATCGAGCACGTTGGCCGGCACGGCGCAGGGATCGAGCCCGGCGGGGACGACAAGCGGATGCGGCGGCTCGATCTTGCGGCGCAGGCGATCGGCGTCCAGGCCCGCCGCGCAGGCGATCCGCGCCCGGGCCACTTCGGACTCGACATTGCGGGTCAGGCCGTTCGAGCGCACCCGCACCACGTCGTCGACGCTCCAAAGCTCCGGCAGGCTGCCGGTCAGCTTGAACTCCACCGGCAAGGGCGCCGCGCCGGAACGCACCTGGCCCACATAGGCGTTGACCCCGGCCACGAAGGCCTCGGCCTCGGTCCTGGCGTCCGGCCCGTAGGACGCCCACTCCGCGTCCATGTCGCCGCGATAGAGGAAGAGCCGCGCCGCCCGATCCTGCGCTGCATAGGCCGGGCCGAAACTTTCCGACAGCCGCCCCAGCCCGCGCTTGCGCCACAGATCGATCTGCCACAGCCGATCACGCGCGGCGTTGAACCCTTGCGCGAAAAAGGCGTCGTGGACATCGCCGGCGAAGATGTGGGCGATGCCCCACCGGTCGACGACGATGTCGACCGGCTTGTCGAGGCCGGGGACCGTGACCTCGCGATGGGTGGCCGAGGACGGCGTCTGGGCGGCGGCGGGAAGCGCGAACGCCAAAGCCGCGCCAAGCGACAGCAATACGATCCCTCTCATATCCGCCCCGCGTTTTCATTTGAGGATGCGCTCAGGTTTCGCTGGCGAACAACCGAAATCGGCGACAAAAAAGAAACCGTCATCCCCCGCTGGAGCCGCGAAGCGGCGGAATGCGGGGGACCCATGAACACCGATCCGAGTCGGTGATCACGGGTGGCCCGGACGAGCCGGGGCATGACGATAGGGTGAACCTAGCCCGGTCGTCGCCCCGTATCGAGGAAGTCGCGGGCGCTGAAGCCCTCCGGCGCGGCGACCTCGACGATGGGATCGTCGCGGTCGTCGAACTCGGTGCGCAGCGCCCGGCTCATCACACCGTGCATGTCGTAGAGGCAGACGATGTAGGTGAGTTCGAGGATCTGCTCATCGGTCAGGAAGGCCCGGAGCGCCTCGAACACCGGCTCCGGCGTGCGGCCGGCGCAAAGCGCCAGGCAGTCGGTATAGGCCAGCACCGCCCTCTCTTCGGACGTGTAGCAGGCGGCGACCTGCCAGTGCGGGATGGCGGCGATCTTCTCCTCGGCGATGCCCAGCCCGCGCATGGACTTGCAGTGCTGGGAAAAGACGAACTGGCTGGCCTTGGCCCAGCCGACCCGGGTCTGGCCGAGTTCGCGCAGGACTGGATCGAGCTTGCGCGCCGGATCGCGATAGAGGGCGAAGCCGCGCACCGCGTGGTCGAAGACGTCCGGCGAGTTGGCGAAGACGGTCCACCAGTCGCCCGGCGTGCCGGTGTCGGTGCCGGGCTCGGCCACCGGATCGCGATCGCCGAAAAGGAGGTCGTAGGTGCGCGATATGGTCTTGGACGCGACCTCCGCGCGTGGGACCTGGCGCAGCCGCGGCGCCATCTAGACGCCTTGCAGCTGGGCGACATGGGCCGGCTGGTGGCGCACGTCATCGGCCGTCAGCTTGCGGGTGAAGGCGGCGAATTCCAGCATGATGCCGTTCGGGTCGGTGAAATAGACCGAGCGGACGAAGACGCCGGGGTGCATCTCGCGCGAGGCGCCCAGCCGGGAGTCGTCGTGATTGACCACCACGGGCAGGACCGGCACGCCCTTGTCCTTCAGCCGCTGCAGATCGGCCTCCAGCTCGGCCTCGTCGACGGTGAAGGCGACGTGGTTCATCGAGCCCACCGCGCTCATCGGCTTGGCGGGGAAGTCCTCGACCGATGCGATCCCCGGCGCGGCCGCCGGCGCCTTTTCCCACCAGAAGAAGGCCAGGAGGTTGCCGCCGCCGCAGTCGAAGAAGAAGTGCTGGCCGCCGTCGGGCAGGGCGACGGTCTTGACCAGGGGCATGTCGAGGATCTCGGTGTAGAAGGCCACCGTCTCGGCCATGTCCCGGCAGACGAGGGCCAGATGGTTGATGCCGTTGGTGCGCATGGATCGCCTCCCTGAGGCCGGTTGTGTTCGTTGGGCGCGATGATCAGCCCAAAACCGCGCCAAAGGCCAGCCTGACCTTGCGGCACACGCCGCCGCCTCAGTCGCGCTTCACGAACGCCGCAAAGGCCGCCGCGTAGTCGGGATGCCAGCGCGACAGCGCCGGGCGGTTTTTGATGATGTCGTCCGCCATCCATTGCATGCGACGCTCGTCCAGCTGGCGCGGCACGTCATTGTCGGGACAGAGTAGGTAGAAGTCGCCGCGCTCGAGGCCCTCGATCATGAAGTCCACCACCTGTTCGGCGGTCCAGGCGCCGGGCGGCTTTTCGGCCCCGCGCCGGGTCATGCCGGTCCAGGTCGAGCCGGGGATCAGCAGGTGGGCGCTGAGGCGCTCGCCGGCCGCGCCGCGCAGCTCGTGGGCGAGCAGCTCGGTATAGGCCTTTAGCCCGGCCTTGGAGACGTTGTAGGCGCTGTTGCCCGGCGGCAGGGTGATGCCCTGTTTCGAACCGGTATTGACCACCAGGCCCGGCCCGCCCTGGGCCAGCATCCAGGGGACGAAGGCTTGGACGCCGTTGATCGCGCCCCACAGGTTGACGTCGATCAGCCGCCGCCAACCGTCCAGATCTTCCCAGGGCTTGCCGGGATTGGCACCCATGCCGGCATTGCTCATCAAAAGGTTCACCGCGCCGAACTGCACGCCGGCCTGATCCTGCAGAGCCTGCATGTCGTCGAAGCGGGAGACGTCGACGACCGCGCTGCGCACCTTGTCGGGGGACGAAATCGCCTCGATGGCCGCGCGCGCCTCGGCCAGGGGCGCTTCGTGCAGGTCGGCCAGCATCACATTCAGCCCGCGCCCGGCGAGGGCCTTGGCGGCGGCCAGGCCAATCCCGCTGGCCGCGCCGGTAATCACGGCCGTGCGGCCGGGTTCGAGGGCGGGATGGGTCATGCGGTTCTCCTTCTAGTCGATCGGCCAGCCTGGACGGCGCATGGAAAACAGCGTCTCGGGCGTGATCTCGAAATAGTCGCCCGATCGCCCGGCGCGCAGGATCGGACGGGCGCTCGCCGTCTCATAGACGCCGTCGGTGATCAGGGCCGGATCGATATGGATGACCACCACCTCGCCCAGCACCAGCCAGGTCTCGACCTTGGCGCCGTCCGCGCCCTGAAGCTGGATCAGCTGGCTGAGGCGGCATTCGAAATTGACCGGGCTCTCCAAGACCCTCGGCGCGGCGACCTGCCGGCCGGGCGCGCGCGTCAGCCCCGCGACCTCGAACTCGTCGATCTGCGGCGGCGCCGGGGCGCAGGTCAGGTTCATCTGTTCGCCCAGCGCCTTTGTGGCCAGGTTCCAGCAGAATTCGCCGGTCGCCTGGATGTTGGCGACCGAGTCCTTCCAGCCGATGGTAGCGAACCCGACCAGCGGCGGGCGATAGTTGAAGGCGTTGAAGAAGCTGTAGGGCGCCAGATTGGCCACGCCGGCGGCGCTGAGCGAAGAGATCCAGCCGATCGGACGCGGGCCGACGATGGCGTTGAACGGATCGTGGCGCAGGCCGTGGCCTTGATCGGGCTCGTAGATGTGGGCGGTCTCGTTGGCCATGGCCGAGACTTAGGGCCGGATCGCGTCGGACGATAGTCGTTCCCGTCGCCCTTTCCGCCGCCGCGGGTTTGCGCGACACTGGGGAAAACGCGAATGGAGGAACGCCATGGCCGACGATGTCAGCGCCGAACTGAAGGCCGCCGAAGAGGTGATCCGGCTGTGGCCGGACGGGCCGCCCCGGACCATTCCCGACGTCGGGCCGGAGGCGGTGTTCCGCTCGCCGCCCACGGGCGGCGGCGACACCAACATGCTGCGCAATGTCTCCGATCCCACCCTGACCGTGTTCCAGCCCGATCCAGCCAAGGCCAACGGCATCGGCGTCATCGTCGCGCCCGGCGGCGGCTGGCGCATCCTGGCCTGGGAGCATGAGGGCATCGACGCCGCGCGCTGGCTGGCCCAGCGCGGCTATACGGCCTTCCTGCTGAAATATCGGGTGATGGGCACGCCGGTCGACCATGAGGCCTTCCTGGAGACCCGCAAGGTCCCGCCCGGCTGGGACCCGAACCTGCCGGCCCAAAAGGCGCCGCGCACCCTCGCCAAGCTGACGCGCGACAACGCCGAGACCCACTACGCCCGCGAGATCGCCGCGGAGGACGGCCTGCGCGCGCTGGCTCTGATCCGCGACCGCGCCGGCGATTGGAGCGTCAAGCCGGACCGGATCGGCATGATCGGCTTTTCCGCCGGCGCCTTCCTGGCGGTCGATGTGGCCATGACGCCGGGAGCGGCGCTCGCCTTCGTCGCGCCCATCTATGGCGGCGAAACCAGCGGCCGGCCGGTGGCGGCCGACGCGCCGCCGCTGTTCACCACCATCGCCCAGGACGACCGCATGTTGTTCAAGGTGGTCGAGGGCCTTTACGCCGACTGGTCCAACGCCGACCGCCCGGCTGAGCTGCACATCTTCGCTAAGGGCGGCCACGGTTTCGGCGTGGTCCGGCGCGGCCTGCCGGTGGATCGCTGGATCGAGCTCTTGAACGACTGGCTCGCCGACCAGGGCTTCGCTTAGGCCCATGGATCGCCGACCCATTTTCCGCGTTGTCTGTGCTGTAGGGATTCAACTGAGGACGCAGGCTATGGGTTCGAAGACTATCGTCGCGAGCATGATCGGCGCCGCGCTCGCGCTCGCCGCCGGCGCGGCCAGCGCCCAGGACATGAACGCGCTCGGCCGCGACCGGGTGGGCATGCCGCTCCGGCCCGCCGACGCCGCCGCGCAGGGCTGGGTGCTGGAAACCCACGGCCATTCGATCTGCAAGGTCACGCTTTCCAGCGCCGCGGTCGGACGTGGCGTCTACCGCGTCGACGTCCCCGCCGATTGCGGCCAGGCCCTGCCGGCCGGCGTCGCGGGCTGGCGGCCGGTGACCGACGGCGCCGCCCTGGTCGATGGCCAGGGGCAGATTCTGATCGACTTCAACCGCTGGAGCAACAGCCTGCTGGTCTCGCACCAGTCCAGCGGCGTCGATATCCAGCTTCGCCGCGGCTAACGCCGATAGGCTTCGAAGCGGCCGCTGGAGCCGATGAACCAGGACGCGACCCAGCCGGTCAGGCCGACGACGATGGCGCCGAAGATGGCGGCGATCAGCCCATGCACCTGGAAGCCGTGCAGGAAGACGGCGACCAGTTCCAGCATCAGGCCGTTGATCACCAGAAGAAACAGGCCCAGCGTGATGATGGTGATCGGAAGGGTCAGGATGACCAGGATCGGCCGGATGATCGCATTGGCGATCCCCAGCAGGAAGGCGGCGGCCAGCAGGCTGCCATAGGAGCTGTAGCCTATGCCCGGCACGATGTGGGCCGCGACCCACAGGCCGAGCGCCACGATCAGCACCCGGATGATGAAGCCGATCACCTCTCGCCCTCCGTCGTTTCAATGATTCCGCGCCAACGAAGCTCGACCATAGCCGAAGCCTGGTCATGGACGAAGAGCCTGGACGCCGCCGACGCCGCGCGCGAGTATCGCCCTCAACAACGACAACGGATGTCGGGGGGAAGACCATGTTCAGCCGCGCCTCGATCACGTTCGCGCTCGTCTTGGCGATCACCGGCGGCCTTGGCGGCGCCGCCAGGGCCCAGGCGCCCATGGCCGCGGCGCCGGCCGCCACGCCGAACGACTACACCGATCCCGCGACCTGGCTCTGCCGGCCGGGACGCCGCGACGCCTGCACGGTCGATCTGGACGCCACGGTAATCCAGGCGGACGGCGCAACCTCGATCGATCGTTTCCACCCCGATCCCGACGCGCCGATCGATTGCTTCTACGTCTATCCGACCGTCTCGACCGACCCCGGCGCCAACTCGACCATGGCGATCGAGCCGGCCGAGACGAACGTGGTCTTGCATCAGTTCGCCCGTTTCGGCGCCAAGTGCCGCCTCTATGCGCCGATGTATCGCCAGGTCACCCTAACCGCGCTGGCGGCCATGATGACCGGTCGGCCAATGGCCGGTGCCGACCGGGCGCTGGCCTATGACGACGTGCGCGACGCCTGGAACGAGTATCTGGCCCACGACAACCATGGGCGCGGCGTCGTCCTGATCGGCCATAGCCAGGGTTCGGGCGTGCTGACCGTGCTCATCGCCAAGGAAATCGACGGCAAGCCGGTGCAGACGCGGCTGGTGTCGGCGATCCTGATGGGCACGGCGCTGCAGGTCCCGCCCGGCAAGGACGTCGGCGGCGCGTTCCAGACCATTCCACTGTGTCATTCCGCCAGCCAGATCGGCTGCGCGATCGCCTATTCGTCCTTCCGCGCCGATTCGCCGCCGCCGCCGAACAGCCGCTTCGGCCAGGGCCGTCCGGCCCAGGGTACGGTCGCGGCCTGCGTCAATCCGGCCGCGCTCGGCGGCGGCTCGGGCGAGTTGCAGGCCTATTTCAGCGCCAATTCAGGCCAGATCGCCAACGCGGCCAGCCCGCAGCCCGCCTGGATCACGCCGCCGCGGCCGATCGACACCCCGTTCGTCGAGACGCCCGGCCTTTTGACCGCCGAATGCGTTTCCAACGCGCACGGAAACTACCTCGCCATCACCCTCCATCCAACGCCCGGCGGCCGGCGCGCCAACGACATCGGCGGCGACGTGGTGTTCGGCGGCCAGATCCAGAAGGACTGGGGCCTGCACCTGATCGACGCTGACCTGAACATGGGCAACCTGGTCGCGATCGTCGGCGACGAATCCCGGGCCTATCTAGCGCAGGGCGGCAAATAGGCGAG
The DNA here is from genome assembly GCA_965277425.1 of Caulobacteraceae bacterium. Taxonomy (GTDB): domain Bacteria; phylum Pseudomonadota; class Alphaproteobacteria; order Caulobacterales; family Caulobacteraceae; genus Poindextera. The sequence continues at coordinate 118,357 of CBDICR010000004.1, read as the reverse complement.
GCATTTCGCCGTTCAGTTCGAGCGCCGGCGGCGAGTTCGCGCTTTCGCCGCGACGACCCGGCGCGCTATGACGGCGGGCCATGGCCTCGAAGACTGAAAACCCGACCGAGATCTTCAAGCGGGCGATCGCGCACGCGGCGCGTTCACTGGCCGAGCAGCCGGACCTGGAGGTCACCTTTTCGGGCGACGGGCCGGCGCTGAACGGCAACCACGCGGTGCTGCCGCACCCACCACGCGATCTTTCGCCCAAGGAGACTTCGCGCATCCGCGGCCTGGCCGACCAGATGGCGCTGCGCCTCGCCCACCACGACGAGGCCGCTCACGCCAAGCTCAGGCCGCAGTCGCTGCAGGCCCGCGCGGTGTTCGAAGCGGTCGAGCAGGCCCGCATCGACGCCATCGGCGCCAATGCGCTGATGGGCGTGCGCGCCAACCTGACCTCGGCGCTGGAATCGACCATCGAGAAGAAGGGCCTGAACCGGTTCGACGATCCGGCCGCCGCGCCCCTGGCCGACATCGTCGGGCTGATGGTGCGCGAGCGGCTGACGGGCGATGCGCCGCCCGACGGCGCCCGGATGCTGGTTGAGCGCCATCGCGCCGACATCGAAGCCAAGGCCGGCGCCGATCTCGACCGGCTGGCGGACCGGCTCGAGGATCAGGCCGCGTTCGCGCGGGTGGCGCGCTCGATCATCAAGGACCTGGATCTGGGCGAGGAGTTCGGCGACGACGCCGAGGATTCCGGCGAAAGCGACACGCCGGAAATGCCGCGCGACGTCCAGGACGACATGGGCGAGGACGAGGACCAGGACGGCGAAGGCGCCGAGCCCGACCCGTCGAAAAGCGCCGACCGCGACGCCGACGGCTCGGAGGAACAGCGCACCGAGGCTGAGTCCGACGACGACGCCGAACCCTCCGACGACGACGTCGAGATGGGCGACGGCGAAAAGGCCGCGCGGCCCGACGTCAAGGATCCCGGGACGCGCGAGCCGCCCTACAAGGTCTTCACCACCGCCCATGACGAGGTGGTCGGCGCCGAGGAGCTGTGCGACGCCGAGGAGCTGGGCCGCTTGCGCGCCTATCTCGATCAGCAGCTGGCCAGCCTCTCGAACGTCGTTTCGCGCCTGGCCAACCGGCTGCAGCGCCGCCTGCTCGCCAAGCAGAACCGTGCCTGGACCTTCGACCTGGAGGAAGGGATGCTGGACGTGGCGCGGCTGACGCGGGTGATCATCGACCCGACCGCGCCGCTGTCGTTCAAGCAGGAAGAGGACACCGAGTTCCGCGACACGGTCGTCACCATCCTGATCGACAATTCCGGCTCCATGCGCGGGCGCCCGATCATGGTGGCCGCCGTCTGCGCCGACATCCTCGCCCGCACCCTGGAGCGCTGCGCGGTCAAGACCGAGATCCTCGGCTTCACCACCCGCGCCTGGAAGGGCGGCCTGACCCGCGAGGAATGGCTGAAGGCCGGCAAGCCGCCCGCCCCCGGCCGTCTGAACGACCTGCGCCACATCGTCTACAAGTCCGCCGACGCGCCCTGGCGGCGCGCGCGGCGCAACCTTGGCCTGATGATGCGCGAGGGGCTTTTGAAGGAAAACATCGACGGCGAGGCCCTGCTCTGGGCGCACCACCGGCTGATCGGCCGCACCGAACAACGACGCATCCTGATGGTCATTTCGGACGGCGCGCCGGTCGACGACTCCACCCTCTCGGTCAATTCCGGCCACTATCTGGAGCGGCACCTGCGCACCGTCATCGCCGAGATCGAGAACAACTCGCCCGTGGAGCTGATCGCCATCGGCATCGGCCACGATGTGCGCCGCTATTACCGCCGCGCGGTCACCATCGTCGATGTGGAGCAGCTGGGCGGGGTGATCACCGACCAGCTGGCCGAACTGTTCGACGAGGAGCCCAAGAGCCATGGCCGCATGGGCGCCAATCTGCAGCCGCCGCCCTCGATGCAGCCGACCGCGCCGCCGCCGCCGCGTCGCACCACCCAGCGCGACGCCGCCGGGGCCCCGCGTTGAGCCGGCCGGTCAATGTCGCCGACTATCGCGAGGCCGCGCGGCGCAGATTGCCGAAAATCCTGTTCGACTATGTCGACGGCGCGGCCTATGCCGAACAGACGCTGGCGGCGAATACCGCCGACTTCCAGGCCCTGCGCCTGCGCCAGCGCATCTTGAAGGATGTCTCCAAGATTTCGCTGAAGACCGAGCTGTTCGGCCTCGACCTCAGCATGCCCCTGCTGCTCGGTCCCATCGGCATGGCCGGCATGTACGCGCGCCGCGGCGAGACCCAGGCCGCCCGGGCGGCCAAGGCGGCCGGCATCCCCTTCTGCCTGTCCTCCCTGACCATCTGCGACGTCGACGAGGTGGCCAAGGTCGCCCCGCCCTGGTTCCAGCTCTACATGCTGAAGGACCGCGGCTTCATGGTCGAGTACATCGCCAGAGCCACCGCCGCCCAGTGCCCGGTGCTCTTGTTCACGGTCGACCTGCCGGTGCCCGGCACGCGCTATCGCGACATGCGCAGCGGCCTGTCAGGACCGCCGCAGGCCTTCGCCGGCGTCAAGCGGGTCTGGGACGGGATCACCCACCCGGACTGGCTCTGGGACGTGCAGCTCAACGGAACGCCGCACACCTTCGGCAACATCGCCGCCGCCGTACCCGAGGCCAAGGGGCTCGGCGACTTCTGGGGCTGGATCGGGCGCAATTTCGACGCTTCCATCACCTGGGACGACATCGCCTGGGTGCGCCAGCATTGGGCCGGACCGATCGTTATCAAGGGCATTCTCGACCCCGACGACGCGCGCGAGGCGGTGCGGGCCGGCGTCGACGGCATCATTGTCTCCAACCACGGCGGCCGCCAGCTCGATGGCGCGCCGTCGACCATCTCGGTGATGCCGGCGATCAAGGACGCGGTCGGCGACGACATGACCCTGCTGCTCGACGGCGGGGTCCGCTCCGGCCTCGACGTGATCAAGGCCCTGGCGTCCGGCGCCGACGCCTGCCTGATCGGCCGCGCCTGGGCCTGGGCGCTGGGCGCGCGCGGCGAGGCGGGTGTCTCCCATGTGATTTCGGTCATGCGCAGCGAAATGCTGGTAGCGCTGGCCCTGACCGGCTGCACGGACGTCAAGGCGGTGGGGCGAGACCTTTTGGCCAATTAAAAGGATAAGGATTTCAAGCGATGCAACAGGTTGCGATTCCGACCCCGGACGGCGAGGCCCGGGCCTACACCTTCCATCCCGAAGGCGATGGCCCCTGGCCGGCGGTGATTTTCTTCATGGACGCGCCGGCGATCCGGCCGGCCCTGTTCCAGATGTGCGAGCGGCTGGCGGGAAACGGCTATTATGTCCTGCTGCCCGACATGTTCTGGCGCGCCGGCCCCTACGAGCCGATCAACATGGCCGAGGCGTTCAAGAACGAGGACGCGCGCCGCGCCATCTTCGGCAAGTTCATGGCCTCGACCGATCCGGTGCGCTCGACCCGCGACACCGGCGCCTTCCTGGACTGGCTGGCCAGGCAACCCGAGGTGAAGGGCGATAAGGTCGGCGTCACCGGCTATTGCATGGGCGGCGGCCTGGCCCTGCGCGCGGCCGGCGAATTCCCCGATCGCGTCGCCGCCTCGGCCGCCTTCCATGGCGGGCGCCTGGCCACCGATGCGCCCGACAGCCCGCACCTTCTGGCGGCGAAGATCAAGGCCAAGGTCTATGTGGCCGGGGCCGACGAGGACGCCGGCTTCCCGCCCGAACAGGCCGACCGCCTGCGCGAGGCGCTGACCGCCGCCAGCGTCGAGAACACGGTGGAAATCTACGCCGGCGCCAAGCACGGCTACGCCCCGCCCGACATGCCCGTCTACAACGAGGCGGCCTCGGAACGGCACTGGCGCGAGATGCTGAAACTGTTCGGCGAAACACTGAAGTAGGATTGGCTGCAGGGTTGTTCACCAGCGGGGGCAACCCACCACCGCTCATCCCCGCGAAGGCGGGGACCCAGGCTTTTTTGCTTGAAAAGTCGGGACGGGCACATGTGGTCAAGGTGACCACGAACCAATCGCGGTAGGGACGCGGGTTACCCCGCGCCCCCCGCACAGAACCGTACGTGCGGCTTTTCCGCATACGGCTCCCACCTTGGGTGTTTGACGGCGAAGCGCTGGTTGGGCCAGGGGTGGAGGATGCGCGGTGGGGGAAGCCAGTCGTTGGCGATCTTCTCCATTCGCGCCCAGGTCGTGCGGTCCCTGGAGCCGCGCCGCCGCAGCGCGCGCCGCCACAGGTTGGCGACCTGGTTGTGGAAGACCACGAGCGTGCGACTGTTGGTCGGCACGGCGTGATAGGCGAAGAAGCCGGTGACCACTTGCTTCAGCCATCGGCCTTGCTCGTCGATGGCCTGATGCCTTCGTCGCCGAGCGACAGTTCGAACGCCCCTAACCGCTCACCCATCGCCTCCTGGAAGCGCCTTGCATCGGCCTCGTGCTCGAAGCCCAGCACCATGTCATCGGCATAGCGCACGATGATCATGTCGCCGGACGCCTCGCGACGGCGCCATTGCTCGGCCCACAGGTCGAAGACGTAGTGCAGATAGATGTTGGCCAGGAGCGGCGAGATCACCGCGCCCTGTCCCGTCCCTGTCTCACTGACGCTTACGACCCCGTCTTCCAGGACGCCCGTCTTCAACCACTTCTGGATCAGGCGGACGATGCGCTTGTCGCCGATCCGATGCTCCAGGAAGCGGACCAGCCAGGCATGGCTGACCGTATCGAAGAAGCTTCTGATATCGGCGTCCAGGATGAAGTTCACCGCCCTGGTCTCGATCCCGACCACCAGGGCGTCCAGCGCGTCGTGCTGGCCGCGCCTGGGCCGGAAGCCGTAGCTGAAGCCGAGGAAGTCTTCCTCATAGATGGCGTTCAGCACCCCGAGCACGGCCTTCTGGACAATCTTGTCCTCAAGCGCGGCGATCGCCAGCGGTCGCTGGCTCCCGTCTTGCTTGGGGATCATCACCCGTCTGGCCGGCTGAGCCCGGTACGCTCCCCGGTGGACCCGGTCGCACAGATCGGCGAGCCTCGGCTCGAGATCGGCCCCGTAGTCGCGCCACGTCATGCCGTCCACCCCAGGAGACGCATCTCGCTTGAGCGCGAGGTACGCCTCCCGCAGCCGGGCGTCATCGACATGGTGCAGGAGCGAGATGAACCTCGCCTCCTTCCCTAGCCTTGCGGCTTGCCGTACGCGGTCCAGCGCCTGTGACACGCCGACCCGGCCCTGAGCCCGGGACGTGCTTTGCCGGCCCGCGTTTCCCTCGGCCCCCGCCCTTGGCTCCACGCCCTCCTCGGCCGGTCGCCCGGCTCCGTTCGCCCGCTTCCCAGCTACTATGGCGGGGTCTGACTTCTCGCGCCCGTTCATCCTCGGCTTCGGCTCCTCACCTTCCCAAGGCGGACCGGATCGGTGCAACCCGACCGGCCGGACGCGAGATCTCCCAGGTTCCGACGTGTTCCTTCCGTGCGTGATCGGGTCTTTGACCCCGGCAGAGCGTCAGCCCCTCGCATGACGGGACCGCACATGTTGCCTTCAGCGTTCGTGACCGCCTCGGCCTCTGCGACTTTGTGCATGTCGTGGCTCAATAGCCGACCCCACACGGTTGCTGTGTACGCTTCGCGACGGTCGTCGCCTTCCGCCCCGCAACACTCGCTAACAGGCGGGCGCTACCCCTTACCTGCACGGGACTCTCACCCGCTGGAACTCGCCAGCTTCGCCTGGCGCACCACGAAAATCACGAACGCAGCCCATGGCCGCGCGGAGCTGTTAGCCGCGACGTTCGTGCTTTTCGTGTTTTTCGTGGCCTAAAAAACCTGGGTCCCCGCCTTCGCGGGGGATGAGCGGGTTATCTTAGGCTGTAGCCGCGGTGGCCGCGGTCAGCTTGGCCTTGACCTGGCGCTTGATCTTGCGGGCGCGGGCGGAAAGCTGGTCGTCGCGCGCCTTGACCAGATAGGCGTCGAGCCCGCCGCGGAAATCCAGCGTGCGCAGGGCCGCGTTGGTGATGCGCAGGTTGAAGCCCTGGCCGAGCGCCTCGGACTGCAGACGAGCGGTCTTCAGAGCCGGCAGGAAGCGGCGCTTGGACTTCATGTTCGAGTGACTCACATTGTGCCCGACCATCGGTCCGACGCCCGTGAGTTCGCAACGCCGCGACATTTTAGGAAACCTTCTTGGGGCAAAGCGTTTTTGGCCGTGGGACTAGCCCAGGCCGAAGAGCGGGCGGTATAGGCGAAGGCTGCTCGTTGCGTCAAGACCAAGGGTGCGGCCAAGACTTCCCGTGTTCGGGTCAACCTCTTCAAGGAGGCTTTGCAAATGAAGGCCCGACTGGCCCTCGCTGGCGCCCTGGCCGCGGCCCTCGCCGGGCCGGCCCTGGCGCAGCCGCCCGCACCCCTGAAGATGAGCCTGGACTATGACGGCGTGCTCTATCCACTCAACCTGCTGCCGGTGAAGGTGCTGGTGATCCATGCCGAGGGCCGCTCGACCCCGGGCGGCTACGGCGCCAACATCTCGATGAAGAGCTACGGCATCCTTCGCGCGCTGAAGCGCGTTGATATCGACGCGGAAAGCCAGGGCCGCACGGGAGCGGACGGTCAGGCCTATCCCGTCAGCTTCAGCTACGTCCACCACGACGGCAAGCGGGTCCGGCACGTGCACGTGACCTGGAGTTCGGGCGATGTGCAGGCCACCTCCACCCCGCCCTATTTCGATCTCGGCAAGCCGCCGGCGACGCGCGCCCAGAAACTCGCCGCGACCGACCCCTTGACCCAGTTCGTGCGCATCGCCGTGGCGGCCGGCCCGCAGGCGATCTGCCGCGGCCCCGACCGGTTCTTCGACGGCAAGCAGCTCTATGACCTGGATTTCGGGCGCGCCGAACCGGCGGCGCTTTCAAAAGACGACAAGGCCATGGGCCTGGTGCACGGCGGCCAATGCACCGTCCGCTATACCGAAGTCGCCGGCTTCAAGCCCAAGCCCCCCGACCAGCGCAACCAGGGCCTGACCAGCCCCATCACCATGGTCTTCGGCCAGATGGGCGCCAATGGGCCCTGGGTCGTCGCCAATATCCACGCCGATACGGTGATCGGTCACGCCGACATCCAGCTGAAGGATGTCAGCGTCTTGGGCCAACGCCCCAAGACTTGAGGCTTGTGTCGCCAAAAGGCTCAACGCACCATATATCGTAGGGAACAAAGGCCGAATCAGCCGAGGTCGCCGATTCGGACCTGATTCGTTTCGGCCGTGTTCCGAGCCTCCCGATCCGCCAATTAATCGAAGCTTTCCAGGCCCGGCCCCGCTTGTCCGGGCGAATGGAATACGCCACCTTTCCTTGATGAGCGGTCGTTCGAGCGGAGCGGCGCCGTCGCGGCTGGTCGCCGTGCTGGGCCCCACCAACACCGGCAAGACCCACCTGGCGGTCGAGCGCATGCTTGGCCACGCCTCGGGCATGATCGGCCTGCCGCTCAGGCTTCTGGCGCGGGAGATCTACGACCGAGTGGTCAAGGCGCGCGGGGTGCGCTCGGTCGCCCTGATCACCGGCGAGGAGAAGATCATCCCGCCCAGGCCGCAATATTATGTGGCGACGGTCGAGGCCATGCCGCTGGACCGCGCGGTCGAGTTCCTGGCCGTCGACGAGATCCAGCTGGCGGCCGATCCCGAGCGCGGCCACGTCTTCACCGACCGGCTGCTGCACGCGCGCGGCAAGGCCGAGACCATGCTGCTGGGCGCGGCCACCATGGCGCCGCTGATCCGCCGCCTCTGCCCCGACGCCGAGATCGTCGGCCGCGAGCGCTTCTCCCGCCTGACCTATGACGGTTCGCGCAAGCTCACCCGCCTGCCCCGCCGCTCGGCCGTGGTCGGCTTCTCCGCCGAGGCCGTCTACGCCATCGCCGAGCTGATCCGCCGCCAGCGCGGCGGCGCGGCAGTGGTGATGGGCTCGCTCAGCCCGCGCACACGCAACGCCCAGGTCGCCCTCTTCCAGTCCGGCGAGGTGGATTTCCTGGTCGCCACCGACGCCATCGGCATGGGCCTGAACATGGACCTGGGCCACGTGGCCTTCGCGGGCCTGCGCAAGTTCGATGGGCGCAGGACCCGCTGGCTGGCGGCCCAGGAGATCGGCCAGATCGCCGGGCGCGCCGGCCGCTATCTGCGCGACGGGACCTTCGGGGTCACCGGAGACTGCCCCGACATCGACCCCGACCTCGCCACCCAGGTGGAGAGTCACGCTTTCGAACCCGTCGTCGCCGCCGAGTGGCGCAACAGCCGGCTCGACTTCGATTCGCTGCGGGAATTGCAGCGCTCCCTGGCCGCGCCGCCGCCGCGGGCGGGGCTGAAGCTCTCCGAGGAGAGCCTGGACGAGACCGTCCTGAACAAGCTCGCCGAAGACCCGGACATCGCCCGCCGCGCCAAGGACCGCTCGAACCTCGCCCGGCTGTGGGACGTCTGCCAGACGCCGGACTTCCGCAAGACCACGCTGGAGGACCACACCCGCTTCGCCCACACCGTCTTCCAGCATCTGTCCGAGCGGGACCGCCGCATCCCGGAGGACTGGGTCGAGGGCCAGTTCCGCGGCCTCGACCGGACGGACGGCGACATCGACGCGCTGTCGGCGCGGCTGGCGAGCGTGCGCACGCTCGCCTATGTCGCCAACCGCTCCGACTGGCTGCGCGATCCGGCCCACTGGCAAGGCCGCACGCGCGGGCTCGAGGATCGCCTTTCGGATACGCTGCACGAGCGGCTGATGCAGCGGTTCATCGACCGGCGCACCAGCGCCCTGATGCGCGGCCTGAACGTCGGCGACACGCTGCTCGCCGGCATCGCCGCCGACGGGGCGGTCACCGTCGAGGGCCACTATGTCGGCCGGCTCACCGGCGCCCATTTCGATCCGGCGCGCGGGGCGAGCGCGCTGGAGGACAAGGCCCTGCGTGCGGCGGCCGAGCGCGCCATCGGACCCGAGGTCGCCAAGCGGCTCGGCCGGCTGGCCGCCGAAGCTGACGAGGCCTTCTCCATCCTGCCGACCGGCATGCTGCTCTGGCGCGGCCAGGCGACCGGCCAGCTCAGCGGCGGCGGGCCGTTTTCGCCGCGCGTGCGGCTGCTGGGCCAGCTCGGGCCGCCGCCGGCGCGCGAACGGGCGGTGCGGCGGCTGGAGGCCTTCGTCGCCGCGGAGGCCGCCCGGCGCCTGCAGCCGCTGCGCGCGCTCAAATCGGCGGTGGCCGAGGGCCGCATCAGGGGCCTGGCGCGCGGCCTGGCCTATCGACTGGTCGAGGCCGGCGGGATCGTCGATCGCGGCCCGGTCGAGGCCGACGTGCGCAGCTTGAGCCAGGTCGAGCGGCGGATCCTGCGAGGGTTCGGCGTCCGCTTCGGCGCCTTCAGCCTCTTCCTGCCGCGCCTGCTCGATCCGGATGCGCTCGATTTCACCGCCGCCTTCGCTGGGCTCTGGTCGCCGCACTGGCGGCCCGCGGCCGACGCCGCCGCGGCCCTGCCGGAGCCGGTGCCCAGCGCGACGGTCCTGGCGGCGCTGGGCCTGCGCGCGGTCGGCGGCCTGGCGGCGCCGGTGGCGGCGTTGGAGCGTCTGGACGAGCTCTTGCGCGCCGCGCCGCATAAGGCCGGCGCTGCGGCCCTAGACGACGCCGCCATCGCCACGCTCGGTTGGAGCCGGCCGCAGACCGAGCAGATCCTGCGCGGCCTGGGCTATTTGCGCGCTCGCAAGACCACATCGGACGAGGCCTCGGCCTGGCGCCGTCGCAGTCCGCAAAAACCGAGAGAGCCCAAGGCCGTATCGCCCGCGTCACCATTCGCGGCGCTGGCGGCGCTGACCCCGCCAGCCAAACGCCGGCCGCGCCGCAAACCTCGCCGCCGCACCGCCGCCTCATGAGCCAGGCGGAGGCCTGCCGCATCGATGTCTGGCTCTGGCGCGCGCGGTTTTTCAAGACCCGTTCGCTTGCCGCCCGCTTCGTCGAGACCGGACGGTTGCGGCTGACGCGCGGCCAGACGGAAAGCCGGATCGACAAGCCTGGCCGCGGCCTCAAACCGGGCGACAGCCTGGTCTTCGCGCTCGGCGGCCGGCTGGTCGCGGTCCGGGTGGAACAGCTTGGGGAGCGGCGCGGACCGCCGGACGAGGCCCGGCGCCTTTACGCCCCCTTGCAGGATCCCTCATCGGGCGATGAGCAGACTGCGCATTGACAAGCGCCGTGCATCCCCCAAATAGACGCGGCTTCCGCCCGGCCGGCCTTTAGACGAGTTCTCGATGACCTACATCGTCATGGATGCATGCATTAAGTGCAAATACATGGACTGCGTGGAGGTGTGCCCCGTCGACTGCTTCTATGAGGGCGAGAATTTCCTGGTCATCCACCCGGACGAGTGCATCGACTGCGGCGTCTGCGAGCCCGAATGCCCGGTCGACGCGATCAAGCCGGACACCGAGGACGAGCCGGACGGCAAGTGGCTGAAAATCAACACCGATTACGCCAAGGTCTGGCCCAACATCACGCTGAAGGGCCCGCCGCCGGCTGACGCCGATGATTTCGAGCGCGAGACCGGCAAGTTCGAAAAATACTTCAGCGAAAAACCTGGCAAGGGCTCGTAGCGCCCACGGCCGCGGCGAGGCCGCCGCGTCGCAACCCTTTCATCGCGTTCATTTTTGTGATAGTATTGCAACTGACGTGGAGCGCGGGTTGCGCTTTGGCGTCGTGGTTGAAGAATAGCCGTCCGAGCTGACGCGCGCCTGATCGAAGGCGAAGAGTGTCGTAAGCGATATTCGTAAACCGGGTCTGCGCCGCCCGCTGCCTTTGCGGGTGCGGCGCTATTGCCCGTCGCGGCCTGGAGGACGGTCCCGCTCCAAATGGGGCAGATTGGGACTTTAAGAGGACAACAATGAACAAGAGCGCTCACGATTTCTCCCTTGGCGATCACGTCGTCTATCCGGCGCACGGCGTCGGCACGGTGGTGGGGATCGAAAACCAGGAAGTCGCCGGCCTCACCCTTGAAGTCTATGTGATCACCTTCGACCACGAGAAAATGACCCTTAGGGTGCCGACCAAGAAAGCCAAGACCGCGGGTCTGCGCGCGCTCGCCGCCGGCCTGGTGGTGACCCAGGCCCTGACCACGCTGAAGGGCCGCGCACGCATCAAGCGCACGATGTGGAGCCGCCGCGCGCAGGAATATGAGGCCAAGATCAACTCCGGCGACCTGATCTCCATCGCCGAGGTGGTCCGCGACCTGCACCGCGCCGAGAACCAGCCGGAACAGTCCTATTCCGAACGCCAGCTCTATGAATCGGCGCTGGACCGCATGGCGCGCGAAGTGGCCGCCATCGAGCAGATCGATCGCGACGCCGCCATCGGCATCCTCAACAAGTCGCTGCAGAAGGCCGCTTAACGCTCTTTCAGAAGCTCGATCGGCTCGGGATGGTCGATCCGCATCAGGCCGTCCCAGCCGATCATGCCGCGCACCCGGACAAGCCGCCCGGCCAGGCTTGCCGGCGCCATTCCCGCCGCCGTCAGGTCGCCGATCGCACGTCGGTCGATCACCGCGGCGAAGCCGGAATGGTCGCGCGTGAAGTCGAGATAGGTCCCGTTCGCGCCCGTCGTCACGCTCGCGACCCGTCCCTCGACGATCTGGTAGCCGCGCAGATCGCGGCTGACCTCCTGCGGCAGGCGCACCTCGTAGTCCGGCAGAGCCCACAGGCCGAGCCTGGCTTTGCGCGCGCGCGCTTCATCATCCAGCATGATCCCGGCCAGGGCGCGATTGTCCGCAAAGGTGCGCACCCGAGCCCAGCCGTCGCGCAGCAGGGCGGTCTCGACCCACGTGCGGCCGTCGACCAGGCGCACCTGCGCCAGGGCCCGGCCGCGCGGATCGCGGCGCGCGCCGCCGTAGAAGAGCTGCACCTGGCGGCCGAGAACCAGACGGCTGAGATCGGCCTGCGCGCCCGCCCCGCCCGGCTCGTCCATCCAAGGCGTCTCGACGCCGGACAATCGAACGCTCAGGCCATTGTCCAGCACCAGTTCGTCGCCGGAGCCGACCTGAACCACCTTGCCCCGCTCGCCGGCGGCCAGACGGTCGAGCGCGCCGCCCTGACCGCAACCCGCGAGCGCCGCCGCGAGCGCAATCCATGCCACGAGCAGCCTTCGCAACGCCCCGCCCTTTGCGCTATGACCGCACAATCGCGGCCGGGTAGCTCAGCAGGATAGAGCAGCGGTTTCCTAAACCGAAGGTCATGGGTTCGAGTCCCGTCCTGGCCGCCACATGTTTTCCTTGTTCAGCGAGGATTTTTCGGCCCTGTTGCGGGGCGAGTCTGGGTCGGCGAAGCGCGAACGAAATGGGATCAGATGGCCTGCGCGGGTCCAGATCGGAGCAGAAGTCCCGGAATAGTCCCGAAGGCATGGTCTTGGAGCGTTCCTGATGCGCTACGACATCACAGCCCTCTTCGAGCGCCCCGTCTTCGGCCAGGTTAGCCGCACAAGCCGAGACACCAAGGCCGAGCGCGTCTTCGCCGAGCGCGGTCCCGAAAGCGCGGCGAGGAAGTGACTGGCGCGAAGCTGGTTGAGACTCACGGGTTGGGTATTCCAGCACCCGGGCGACCAGCGCCTGAACGCTCACACGGGCCTGCTCAATAACCGAAACCATGGCTTTCTGGCGCCCGGGCACGACATCGTCGCTGACGACGCCTGAACCGGACTTTTTAGTCCGTTCTCGCTTGACATTCGGACGTATTAGTCCGATATCTCGTCATGCGCCGAGATGCCTTCCTTCGCGACCTTCGCCGCTACTGCCGCAAGAACGGTTTGGCGTTCAGCTGGGACCCTGGTCTCGGCAAGGGCGGTCACGGCATCGTCACCGTCAACGGCGTCTCGACAACCGTGCAGACCAAACTGACCGAAGGACGCGTCGAGCGCGTCCTGAAGCAGTTAGGCCTCCCAAAGAATGCTGTCTGAGGAGAAATAGCTATGCAGTCTTTCATCTACGCCGCGACCATCGGCGAGCCCTACCCGAACGATTTCGTCCTGCAGTTCGTCGATATCCCCGAAGCCATAACGGGCGGCGCTACCGTGGAAGAGGCCCTCATCGAGGCCTCGGACGCACTGGCGGTGGCCGTCGACTTTTTCATTCGAGAAGGCCGGTCCGTTCCCGATCCGCGCCCTCTGACCGAAGGTGAATATGGTGTTGCTCTAGAGCCGGCCATTGCTGCCCGGCTGCTCCTGTCTCGCGCCATGGCTGAACAGAAACTGTCAAAGGTAGCTCTCGCCACCCGGATGAAGCGTGATGAGAAAGTGGTCCGACGAATTCTATCCGGCAAAGGCGCGAGCCTGGACCTTATTCTAGAAGCGTTGGCGGCGGTCGGGGTGCGACCCGCTCTCGTCGCTTAGGAGTCGGCCATGAAGATCGTAATCGGTCTGCACGATCAACTGACCACCGATACCGAGATAGGCGTACTGCGCCAGGAGATCGGCGCCGGTGACAAAGGGAATGCCCTGAACGATCGGTTTGCCGTTCGCGTCGGCGATGTCGAGGACGTAGCCCCCGTTCATTGACGGGGCGTCGCGCCAGACCACCGTCATCTGATGCCGTAATGCCTTGCGGCGCAGAGGCAGGACGAATCAGCGGCATCAAACGGCTCGGGCCGATATGGACCGGCTCGGCTGGGGTCCACCCAGCAGGGTCGATCCCCATGCGCGGCGACGCAAAGCCGCGGCGCTGGATGACGCCAACGGTCGCGTGACAGTCTAGCGAAGTCTAATCTGTCCATTCGGGTTTTGAGGGCCTCGAATCGATGAACCTGTTCACGATGACCCAGGCGTTGAGGGATCGTCCCTGGTTTGGGTACCTCTTCGGTTTCGTGGCGGTTCTTCTGTCGCTCGCCATACGCCTTGCTCTCGGCGATACGGCGCTCAAGTTCCCGTTCGTCATCTTCATCCCGCCGGTCGTTCTGACCACCTTTCTGGGCGGCGTAAGACCCGGCATCGCCGCGGCGCTCTTCGCCGGCTTGATCGCCGATCTCACCCTGATCGCGCCGGCTGGAGCGGTCTGGCCGCTCTGGCCCGACGGTTGGCTCGCCATGGGCTTTTATGGCCTGACGATCAGCATAGACATCGCCTTGATCCAGGGCATGATCACCGCATTCCAGCGCGCCGGCGCGGCAGAACACGAGCTGCGGCTTCTCAACGAAGATCTCGAGCACAGGGTCGCTGAACGCACCGCGGCTCTGGAGCGCCAGGAGGCGGAGCGTGAGGCGGCCGAAGCCAAGCTTCGACAACTTCAGAAAATGGAGGCGATCGGCCAGCTCACCGGCGGAATCGCCCATGACTTCAACAACATGCTGGCGATCATCATCGGCAATCTCGACATTGCGTCGCGGCGCATCGGGCGCGGCCAGATCGGGGTCGAACGGCATCTTGAACACGCCCAGGAGGGGGCAAGGCGCGCCGCGACGCTGACCCAGCGGCTGCTGGCCTTTTCCCGTCAGTCCCCGCTGTCGCCGCGGGTCGTCAATCTCAACGATTGCGTGACGAGCATGTCGGACCTTTTGCGCCGCACGATCGGCGAACGCATCAGGCTCGAGACGGTTTTGGCCGGCGGCCTGTGGCCGACCCGCGTCGATCCGAACGAGCTCGAAAGCGCCGTCCTCAACCTGGCCGTAAACGCGTGCGACGCCATGCCGGATGGGGGCGAGCTGACCATCGAGACGGCGAATGTCTATCTGGACGAACGCTACGTATCGGGCGAGCCGGGCCTGACCTCGGGCCAATATGCCATGGTCGCCGTAACCGACGTTGGCGGCGGCATAGGGCCCGACGTGCTCGAAAAGGTTTTCGACCCCTTTTTCACCACCAAGGCGATCGGCAAGGGCACCGGCCTTGGCCTGTCGATGGTCTACGGCTTCGCCAAGCGATCTGGCGGTCATGTGCGCCTCTATTCCGAGCTCGCGCACGGCACGACCGTCAAAATCTATCTCCCGCGTCATCTCGGTTCGGTGGAAGATCCAGCCGCGCCGCCGCCCGCGACCGGCCTGCCAACCGCCAGGTCGCGGTCGGAAACCGTGCTTGTGGTGGAGGATGACGAGCGTGTCCGACAGACAAGCTGCGACGCCTTGAGAGAACTCGGCTACAGCGTCGAAGCCGCCGCGAGCGGAGAGGAGGCGCTCGACAGGTTCGAGGCGCTTGGGCGAGTCGACGTCCTTTTCACCGACATTGTGATGGGCGGCATGACGGGCCGCCAGCTTGCCGACGCGCTCTGGCTGAAGACGCCCGGCCTGAAGGTGCTGTTCACGACCGGCTACACGCGCAACGCCATCGTCCACAACTGCGTGCTCGATCCGGGCGTGGCCCTGCTGCCCAAGCCGTTCACCGTGCAGGAATTGGCCGTCAAGCTGCGGGCGGTGCTGGACGCGCCGGAAAGCTGATCCGCGGCGCTCGCGCTTTGGCGTCGCCCGCGGCGCGAACGTCTACAAATCAGGCAGTCGCGCCGACCGACCAATTCCCGCCCGCGCCCGACAGCGTTCCGCAACCGGATTGCCCTAGGCTCGCACGGTCTCTACGGCGCCAGGACCCCGCATGTTCGCCATCCGCCGATTTGCGCTCATTCTTCTGCTGGCGGCCGGCCTTTTTCCCGCCCTCGCTCGCGCCCGGCCGGCCGGCGGCGGCGAGATCTTGTGGGACAGCTACGGCGTCGCCCATGTCTACGCCAAATCCAACGCCGGCCTCTTCTATGCCTACGGCTGGGCGCAGGCGAAGAGTCACGGGAACCTGCTGCTCAAGCTCTATGCCGAGGCCCGCGGCCGGGCGAGCGAGATCTACGGTCCCTCGGAGCTGAAGAGCGACCGCTGGATGGCGATCAACGGCGTGCCGGAGCGCACGAAAGTCTGGCTGAGGCGACAATCGCCGGAATTCCGCGCCTATCTCGCCGCCTTCGCGGCGGGGATCAACGCCTATGCGGCCGCCCATCCCGAGGCTCTGTCGGTCGAGGCCAGGCGGGTGTTGCCGGTCACCGCCGCCGATCCCCTTGGCTATGCGCAGCGCCTGTTCCAGTTCCTCTACCTCGCCCCACCGGACATCGTCGATCACCTGCCCGAGCCGGCCGTGGAGGCGCGCGAACCGCAGGGCAGCAACGGCTGGGCGATCGCCCCGTCAAGGTCGGCCGCCGGCCATGCCATGCTGCTGATGAACCCGCACCTGCCCTGGCCCACCGGCTGGTCGACCTATTACGAGATCCAGCTGACGGCGCCGGGCGTCGATCTCTATGGCGCCTCCCAGGTGGGGCTGCCGGTGCTTCGCTTCGTCTTCAGCGACCAGTTGGGGTTCACCCAGACGGTGAACAAGACCGGCGGCGTGACCCTCTATCGCATCAGGCCCGCGCCAGGCGGATACGTGTTCGACGGCAAGGTGTCGCCCTTCACGGTCAAACGCCACCTCATCAAGGTGCGCCAGCCGGACGGTTCGATGACCACCGAAACCGTCGCGGTCCGCTCCACCGTTCAAGGCCCCATCGTCGCCGAGCGCGACGGGGCGCCGATCGCCATGCGGGTGGCGGGGCTCGACCGCCCCTTTGCGCTCGAACAATACTGGCGGATGGCGACCGCGCGAGACTTCGCCGGCTACCAGAAGGCGGTGAGCTGGCTGCAGGCGCCCTGCTTCAACATCATCTACGCCGATCGCGACGGGCGCATCCAATACCTGTTCAACGGCCTGGTCCCGAAAACGGCCGGCCACGACCTGAGCTATTGGTCCTCGCTGGTCCCGGGCGACCGTTCCGACACCCTCTGGACCGGCTATCTCAGCTTTGCCCAACTGCCCAAGGTGACCGATCCCGCCGGCGGCGCGGTGCAGAATTCGAACGATCCGCCCTGGAACGCCGCCTGGCCGGCCACCCTCGATCCCAAGCCCTATGCCGACCTGATCGCATCCGATCCGGTCAGCCTGCGCATGGCGCGCGGCATCCGCATGCTCTCGGAAACGCCCAAGATCAGCTTCGACGCCCTGACCGCGATGAAATGGTCCGATCGATCGGAACTCGCCGATCGGGTGCTTGCCGATCTTGAGCAAGCCGTGGGGCTTTATGGAACCGACCTCGCCAAACAGGCGGCCGGCGTCCTCGCCCAATGGGACCGGACCACCCTGGCCGACAGCCGCGGCGCGCTGCTTTTTCTCGATTGGGCCGATCGCAAGGGCGCCGCAAGCGGCTATGCCGGCGCCGGCTTCGCTCACCCCTATGACCTCGCCGATCCGCTGAGCACGCCGTCCGGCCTCGCCGATCCCAAGGCGGCCGCCGCGGCGCTCGACGCCGCGGCGCACGAGATGCTGGCGACCACCGGAGCGCTGGACACGCCCTGGGGCCAGGTCATGCGCATCAAGCTGGGCGATGTCGACCTGCCGGCGAGCGGCGGCCCGGGGCGGCTTGGAGTCTTCGACGTCCTGGACTTCACGCCGGCCGACAGGGGCCAGCGTACGGCCGATTTCGGGGACAGCTTCATCGCCATCGTCGGCTTCGGCGACCCGATCCGCGCCAAGGTGCTGATGACCTACGGCAACGCCTCCCAGCCGGGCTCGCCGCACGTTTCCGATCAGGCGCCGCTGCTGGCTCGGCATGAGTTGCGGGACGCCTGGCGATCGCGCGCGGAGGTGCAGGCCCACCTGGAAAGCCGCGACGGCTTTTGAGTTCGCCAACGATCCGGCCGTCTCGATCTGCAACGCCCGGATGGTGGGCGAGGATTTCGCCTGGGACAGTTACTCCATGAGCGCAAGCCGTTACCGCAAAACTGCTCACGAAAGCAGCAGACGGGGCGCCTAAATGTTGAATATCGCCTGATTGGCGGTCATGTGCTAAGAGTTTGGCTGCTCAAAGCTGGAAGGCCTTGCAACCGCGCGGCGCTTTTCAGCGGCGAAATTAACAAGCGCCGCGTCAGCGGCCCGTCTCTTAGGGAGAAAAATCTTGAAGTCTCTTATGGTTAGCGCCCTGGCCCTGGCTCTCGCGGTTCCCGCGATCGGCTACGCGGCCGAGCGGGCGGACACGACAACGGCGATCAACGTCCACTATGGCGACCTCAACGTCAGCAGGCCGGGCGATGCGGCGATCCTGCTCCAGCGCATCGACGCCGCGGCCTTGGACGCCTGCGGGGCGTCGAGCTTCAGCTTTCGGGAATATCGCCAATCGGTGCGGCATTCAGCCTGCTATAATGACAGCATGCGCCGCGCCGTGACCGCCCTGAACCTGCCGGCCCTGACAGCGAGCTACGACGACCGCGCCTCCGGCGCGGTGTCGTCTGACTGAAGCGGCCAAATGTTCCGCGCCGCCTGAGCGGTGGCGCGGAACGCGATTTCAGTGGACCGGCCTCGACCGCCCGCCAGCCGGTTCGGATGGCCTTCGCCGTTCGCCGTCACCGGCTCTCATCGCCGGGCGCACGCTAAGACCTGCAACCGGCGATCTAGGCTATTGGTCCAATATCGGGCCGGCTGGGCCGCGCCCGTCTCAGCGCACGACGTCCGCCGACGCCTAAATCAGCGTCTTTGCCGCCAACGGTTCGCGCCGATTGCGTTTTAGCGCCGACTGACGCCGCCGCGCGACAGCGGCGGCAGGCGCCCCTATTCGCCTACACATTAGTCATTCGAGCCGAAAACGATGCGCGTACGAAGCATTCGAGCCTTTGAGAACGCTATTTTGGACCTCTATCGTTTGATCGGGTTGTCAACCTGCATGGACGCGGGTGAACCTCGGGTTACGCTTTCATCATGAGGACAGTAACCCGATAACGAAGCCGCCGACGAGCAAGCCTTAGAATCTAAATAGACGCCGAACCCAAAAGTTCGGACCGGATACTTGCTCGCGCACCTCTTAAGGCCTTCTCTCGTATCTGAATAGAAACCTGCAAAAAAACAGGTGATTGCGTCCTGCTGGTCGGGGTGCTGGGGATGATCCGCTGGGGCGACGATCATTTAAAGCAACAACTGGGGGATAGAACTTGAAAACCGCCTTCCTTAGCACCAGCACCATCGCCTTGATCGCAGCCATGGCCACACCGGCCTTCGCCGCGCCGCCAGACGCCCCGCCGGACGCGCCGGGCGCCGCGGCGCCGTCCTCGGACGTCATTGTCACCGGAACCCGCCAGAGCGGGGTCAAGGCGGTCAACAGCGCCGCGCCGATCCAGGTCGTCGGCGCGACCGCCCTCAAACAGGTCGGCCAGCCGGACCTGATCCAGGCGCTGGCGCAGAACCTGCCGTCCTTCAACGCCCAGTCCCTCGGCGGGGACCTGGCCAACCTGACCCTGGCGGCGGCGTTGCGCGGCCTGAGCCCCAACGACACCCTGGTGCTGGTGAACGGCGCCCGGCGGCACGCCACCGCCAACCTGGCCGTCGATGGCGGCGGACCCTATCAAGGCGCGGCGACCACCGACCTGAGCTTCATCCCGGTCGGCGCGATCGACCACATCGAAGTGCTGCAGGATGGCGCCGCGGCGCAGTACGGCACCGACGCCATCGCCGGGGTGGTCAACATCATCCTGAAGGACGCCGATCACGGCGGCACGCTTTCAGCGACCGGCGGACAGTTCTATCACGGCGACGGCGACAGCGGCGCCTGGTCGATCAACAAGGGCTTCAGCCTCGGCGACCACGGCTTCCTCAATCTTACCGCCGAGGAACGCTACCACGGCTTCACCCAGCGCGGCGGTCCGGACTATCGCTACTACACGCCGAATGGCGCGCTGTTGCCGGGCCTCACCCCCGCCGTCAACGAGACGGGGATACCCGCGGCGCCCGGCGCGCCGGACGTCAACAAGATCGTCGCCGACGCCGAATTCAATATCTACAACCTGTTCTATAATGCCGGCTATGAGTTGGGCGACGGGTTCCAGGCCTACAGCTTCGGCAGCTACGGCCACCGCGACGCCTCTTCCTATGAAAACTACCGCCCGCCCAGCAAGGTCAGCAGCGTCTATGCCAACGACCCGAGCAACGCGATGTTCTATCCGTTGCCGGAAGGCTTCGATCCCAAGGAAGCCCTGGACGAAAACGACTTTTCCGTCACCGGCGGCGTCAAGGGCGCGCTGGTCGGATGGAACGTCGATCTGTCGACCACCTATGGCCAGGACCAGGACAGCATATCGACGGTCGATTCGGCCAATGTCCAACTCTATCAGGCGCTGCAACCCTTGTCGGCGACCCTAGTGCGGCCGCAGTCGACCTTCTATGACGGCGCCTTCATCAACTCGGAATGGACCGGCAATCTCGATGTCGACCGTTCATTCGAGATCGGGCTGGCCTCGCCGCTCAATATCGCCATCGGCGGCGAGGCGCGCCAGGACAGCTTCACCATCGACGCCGGCGACGCCGCCTCCACCTACGGCGCCGGCGCCCAGTCCTTCCCCGGGTTCGAATCGACAGACGCGGGCACCCACAGGCGCAGCAACTATGCCGGCTATATCGATATTGCGGCCGACCCGTTCACCGGACTGCACCTGGACCTCGCCGGGCGCTATGAATACTATACCGACTTCGGCAGCGCTCCGGTCGCCAAGCTGACCGCGCGCTATGACTTCAATCCGGCCTTCGCCATTCGCGGCACGGTGAGCACCGGCTTCCGCGCCCCGACCCTGGCGGAGGAATACTATTCGGCGACCAATGTCTCGCCGAGTTCGGCGGTCGTGCAGTTGCCGGCCAACTCGGCGGCGGCGCAGTCGGCCGGCTTTTCCTCCCTCAAGCCGGAAAAATCCACCAACTACAGCATAGGCTTCGTCGCCCATCCGATCGAGCGTCTGCAGATCACGGTCGACGCCTATGAGATCGACATCACCAACCGGATCGTCGGCAGCGGCTTTCTTCTGGGTTCGGTCGGGACAGCGACCGTTTCCCAGGGTGTCCTCAACGCAATCAAGGCGCATGGCAATACGTTGGAGCCTGGCCTCAGCTACACCGGCATCAGCATCTTCACCAACGGGGCGAATACGCGGACCCGCGGCGTCGAGCTGACCGCTACCTATGCGTCGGACTTCGGCGACATCGGCCATGTCGATTGGACCGTGGGCTTCAACTACAACGACAACGAAATCACCCACCTGGCGCCGCTGCCGGCGGTGGTGACCAGCGTACCCTACGGCCAGACCGCCATCCTCAGCCCGACGGCGATCAGCGCGCTGACCACGGCGACGCCCCGGGAAAAAGCCGTCCTGAACGGCTATTATACGCATGACAAGTGGAGCGTGAACCTGCGCGAGACCGTCTACGGCTCGACGTCGGAAATCGTCAGCACCAGCGGTACGGGCGTCGGCGGCTACACCGAAAAGGTCGGCGTCACCGGCATCACCGACCTGGATATCGGCTACAAGATCACCGACAGCCTGAAGCTGGACGTCGGCGCCTACAACCTGTTCAACACCGAGCCGCCCACCGTACCGAACATAGCGACGACGAGCGGCAGCGGCCTCAGGCCCGAAGACGGCGGCAATGTCTACAACGCCCCCATCGGCTTCTCGCCGTTCGGGATCGATGGCGGCTACTATTACGGCCGGGTGACCTATACCTTCTAGCCGGAACCGGGGCGGGCCGGGCGAAAGCCCGACCCGCCCTGGCTCGCCGTCTGGCCCAAAGGAGAGCGGAGGCGATGGTTGAGGCGCCCGCCGGGTCTCTTGCCGCCGCGATCGAGCACGCCGCGAATCTGCTCGCCGATAATCCGACGCAGGCGGAGCAGCAGGCGCGGCGGATCCTGACGGCCGTTCCCGGCGATCCCAGGGTGAGGCTCATCCTGGGCTCGGCGCGCCGCCGCCGCGGCGATCTGGCGGACGCGCGCGCCTGGCTCGAACCGCTGGCCAAGGCCTATCCCCGCGCGGCCAACACCCACTATGAACTGGGCCTGGTTTTCGCCGGCCTGGGCGAGACCGGCCCGGCCATCGCGGCGCTGCGCCAAGCCGTTGCGCTGAACTCAGACCTGGGCGACGCCTGGCGGGCCCTGGGCGAACAGCTTTTTTTGGACGGCGACGGGCCGGGCGCCGAAGCCGCCTTTGCCGAGCACGACCGCGCCGGGGTGCGCGATCCTCGCCTTAAGCCCGCCGCGGACGCCCTGTTTGACGGCCGTCTCGCGGTGGCGGAGCAGCGGTTGCGCGAACACCTGGCGGCCAACGCGCGCGACGTGGCGGCGATGCGGATGCTGGCGGAGACGCTCACCCGCCTGGAGCGGCTTGGCGAGGCGGAGATCCTGCTCGCCCGCTGTATCGAGCTTGACCCCGCTTTCGACGGTGCGCGCTTCAGCTTCGCCAGCCTGCTCTTCCGCCAGCAAAAGGCGGTCGAGGCCATCCCTCATGTCGAACGCCTGCTGGCGATGGACGCCGGCGATCCGGCCTACAGGAACCTGATGGCCGCCTGCCTTGGCCTGGTGGGTGAAAACGCCGAGGCCGCCGAGATCTACGAGCGCCTGCTGGTCGACTACGCCCGGCAGCCCGGCATCTGGCTGAACTATGGCCATGCGCTGCGCACCCTCGGCCGGCGCGCCGATGCGATCGGCGCCTACAAGCGCTGCATCGCCCTGTCGCCTGGACTTGGCGATGCCTATTGGAGCCTGGCCAATCTGAAGGTCGCGCCATTTTCCGCTGAAGAGGAAGCGGCCATGGGCGCTCAGTTGGCGCGGCCGGGCCTGGGCGACGAGGACCGCCTGCATCTGTACTACGCGCTGGGCAAGGCGCTGGAGGATCGCGGCGAACACGCCGCCGCCTTCGACCACTATGCGGCCGGCGCGGCCATTCGGCGGGCCGAGCTTGCTTACGACGCCGATCAGGCGACCGCCCGCATGCTGAGGTCCAAGGCCTTGTTCACGCGGGAATTTTTCGCTGGGCGCGCCGACGGCGGTTCGAGCTCGGATGCGCCCGTCTTCATCGTCGGCCTTCCGCGGTCCGGCTCGACCCTGATCGAACAGATCCTGGCCAGCCATTCCGCCGTCGAGGGCACGATGGAGCTGCCGGACATCGGCTTCATCGCCGCCAGCCTTGGCGCGGCCGATCGCGAACCCGCGGCCGGCTACCCTGCTCGCCTGGCCGATCTCGATGCGGCCGCCCGCTCGGCCCTGGGCGAGGCCTTCCTCGAGATGACCCGCATTCACCGCAAGCTTGGCCGGCCGGTCTTCATCGACAAGATGCCCAACAACTTCCACCACATCGGCCTGATCCAGCTGATCCTGCCGCGGGCGAAGATCATCGACGCGCGGCGCCATCCCCTTGGCTCATGCTTTTCGGCGTTCAAGCAGCATTTCGCGCAGGGCCACGCCTTCTCGTACGACCTGGCGGACCTCGGGCGTTACTATCGCGACTATGTCGAGCTGATGGCGCACTTCGATTCGGTTCTTCCCGGCCGCATCCACCGGGTCATCTATGAAGACCTGGTCCAGGACACGGAAGGCGAGGTGCGGCGGTTGCTGAGCGCGTGCGGCCTGCCCTTCGAAGCGGCCTGCCTGAAATTCTACGAAAACGACCGCGCGGTGCGCACCGTCAGCTCGGAGCAGGTGCGCCGGCCCATCTTTCGTGAAGGCCTGGATCAATGGCGCCGGTACGAGGCGTGGCTGGCGCCGCTCAAACAGGCGCTCGGCCCGGCGCTGGAAGCCTGGCGCGGCGAGATCGATCTCCCGAAAGGCTCACTGCTCGATCGGCTTTGAATATTTCACCTGAGACGCCGCGACCGTCGGCGGGCGGGCGCTTGAAACACCGGCCGGGTGGTTGGCCGGCTGGAAGCGCCCCAGAGCGCTGACCACCGCGAACACCATGATCGCGCCGGCCGCCTTGGCCAAAAGGCCAACGCCCGAGGTTCCGAGCAGCATGAAGGTCACGCGCCGGAAGTTGATGTCCGACAGGGACTTGTACAGTCGCACCCCCAACAAGGTGCAGGGCAGCACGATCGGGATTGTGATCGCGAGCAAGGTCCAGAAGGTCCGATCGAAGGTCTGCGGCCGTTGAACGGCCAGCATGGCGAGCGACACAAACTGCAGCACCAGTATGTAGGGCTGCACGATGGCCCTGGATTCAATCTTCGGCAGACGGCGAAGTCCGGTCCATACGACGACCGCGGCGCCTGGAAAGGCGGTGAATCCCCCGATGACGCCGCCCAACATGCCGACCACGGACGGTGCGATCCAGCCGCCCTTGGACGAGACATGCACGCCTTCGGGCTTCAGCATCGAATAGGCGGCATAGACGATGAGGAACCCGCCAAAGACCGCCATCAAGGTCGCCGTCGGCAGCGAACGCAGGATCATCAGGCCGATCGGAACCCCGATCAGTCCGCCGAGCAGATAGGGAGCGGGGCCGTCGGGCCACCATTCCCGGACCGGCTTCATATCGGCCTTCAATTGCCCGATAGACATCAGCTGGTTGGCCGCCGACAGGCTCATCAGCAGCGGAACGCCCAGTTTTGGCGGCAACAGCAATAGGCATAGCGCGCCAATAGCCGAAAATCCAAAGCCGGAAAGTCCGCTCATAACCGCCGAGGCGGCAAGTATAAGGGCCAGAGTAATCAAAAGGCCGGGAGACATTCCACTCGGTATCAACGACATAACGCTCACCATCATAATCCTTATGTCACAAGGGCCGCCCCGCCGCGCGATACTTGAAGGCTGGAGGCCGCGCTACTGATCGTCTTAGCAACCGGATGGAGGCCTCGCCGGTCGAGGCGCCCTGGTCCCGTCGCCGGCGGCGCGGGAGCGAAAACATCTCAGGTCCAGACAGCGTCCAGGCCCGAACAGAAGGCGGTCATATCGTCCATGGAGCCGACGGTGACGCGCGATACGGTCGGCCAGATCGGCCACGAGCGGCCGATCTCAACGCTCTGGGTGCGGAAGGCGTCCTGCATGGCCTTGGCCGGCCTGGTCTTCCAGTCGATCATGAACATGTTGGCGTTGGTCGGCAGGACCGTCAGATTGCGTTTCGCCAGGTGCGCGATGGTCATGGCGCGCGCTTCCCGCATCTCATTGCGGCGCGCCACGATCAGGTCCGCGGCGGTCAGGCTGGCCGTGGCGCAGGCGAGCGACGGCATCGGGAGCGCCCCGGACTGCATGCCGCCGTCGTAGCGCATCATCTTGGCGATGACGTCCGGCCTGGCCATGATGTAGCCCATGCGCATGCCGGCCATGCCGAAGATCTTCGAGAAGGTGCGCGCGACGATCACGTCCTTGTCTGCAGTGGCCATGTAGGACGCCGTCGGCACGCCGGCGAAATGGGTGTAGGCCTCGTCGACAAGCACCATGGAGCCGGCCGGCTTGTTGGCGACCAGCCACTCGACATCGGCGAGCGGGGTGATCGTGCCGGTGGGGTTGTTGGGCGTGCAGACATAGTAGAGGCCGGCATTGGGGTCGGCGGCCAGCATCGCCCGGACATCATGGGTAAGGTCGGCCTTCAACGGCACGCGCTTCACCGGCGCCCCCAGCCATTCGGCGGTTCGGCCGACCAGTTCGAAGGTCGGATCGGCGGTGACCAGGCCCCGCGTCGGCGAGCAGAAGGTGACGACCGAGCGCGACAGCGGGTCGCTGGAGCCGGGCCAGGGCGCGACATGGTCATAAGGCACGCCCTCGACCTGCATGACCGCCTTGATGAAGTCGCCGCGCTGATCCTGCGGCGCATAGCGGTTGCTCCATGGAATGATGGACGCGGCGGCCGCCGCGCCTGGCGCCATTGGGCCGGTCCAGCACTCGTTGGCTCCGATCCGCACCTTCGCCGCGGGGGCCGGATCGGGAATCCCCGCCGACGCCCAGGCGGGGCGACCCATACTTGCCGCGACCGCGCCCATACTGAACACCGCCGCGATCCGACCAAGATGTCGGCGTGAATAACCACGCCCCATAAGATCGTATACAGCTTCCTCAGTTAAGCCTTGCGCCACTACCGATACCTCATTTCAAACGAATCCAACTATACGAGTTCAGAACGTACTCAAGACACTGACAAATGTCGTCAGGTCGCCCGAAAACATCGCACATAAAATCTGGACCGAGTCGAATTGCAGAATCGTCCCTACCCCGCCAAAACAGGCTCGCTCATCAATTTCAGGCTTTCAATACTCAATGTGCACGCCCGCGCAATTTACAATGAGAACGCCCGATTTTTCGCCATGCGCTCATTCGGTTGCTTGATCTTACGACATCCTTCAAGCTTGGCCGAGACTCTGTGCGGAGCGGCCTGCCCCGGCGACGAGCCTCTGTCGTTATGATGGGCGATCGAAATCCCGACGAAGGATACGGCCGTGCCCAGGAAACGTCATAACCCGGACGAAATCATCGCCAAGCTGCGCCAGGTCGACGCGCTGACGCTGCAGGGCAGATCGATCGCCGAGGCGGTGAAGGTCATCGGGACCTCGGAGACGACCTATCTGCGCTGGTGGACGCAATACATCGGCATGGACCTTGATCAGATCAGACGCCTGAAGGCGCTGGAATGCGAGAACGCCCGTTTGCGAGAGGCGCTTTCGGACCTGACCATGGCCAAGCAAATCCTCGCCGAGGCCGTCCGTCGCGACGTCCTCGCCACCCGGGTCCATTGAGTCGGCGGGCGGCGGTCATGGACGAGACCGGCCATGACCGCCCAATCGGAACGCTTCGGCGCCGACCCCATCACCACCGTTTCTGACTGACCAGGTCCTAGCGGCTTGCGAGCCGGGACGGGTCCGTCGACAGGCTCGCGCTTTTCGCCGCCAGCCTCGCCTCCGCCCCGGCGACCGCGTCCGACATGCATTCCGGCCGTGAATAGACGAGTTCGAGCGGAGAATCGTCACGCAGCTCGATCCTGCAGGCGGCCTGGGCCGCGTGGACGATCGTGGTGTGGACGGCCTTGGCGTCCAGGCCGGTGATATTGACCGTGATGCTGGTCGCGGCGCCGGCCGGAAGCGCCATCGCCCCGAGGGCGGCGGCGAGTATGATGGTGCGAAACATGGTTCAATCCCAGACTTGAGGTTTGAGGAAACCCATCGCCCGGACGCTTCCTTAAAGAGACACTGCACTGGTCATTGACCGGCAGTTGAGAGCGGCTCACGGGCCGGCGCAAATGATATAAGCGCCCCGACTCCAAAATATTGCACTGCACCATAAAATGCCCGATGCGTGTTCACCTATCGCCCGAAGCCTATGCAAATTTCCCTGCAACACCGGAGTCTCCAGCGCCGCGCCCGGCAAATCGGCGTGCTGCGGCGCAGCATCCAGGCGTGTCTGAGCTGGGTTGGCGATCGGCTAGAGCACGGGCGTCAAACGCTTTTCCATGCGTAGCAGCGGCACCGGCGCGCCGCCGCGATCGTCCTCGAACGCGTTGATCGGCGCATAGCCGCGAGCGGTGTAAAGCGGCAGCCCGGAAAGGGTGGCGACGAGTTCGACGCGCGCGAACCCTTCGGCCGCCGCCGCGGCTTCGCAAAGCGTCAGGATCAGCGTGCCGACGCCGCGGCGGGCGAATTCGGGCGCCGTATACATGGCCCGGATGCGAGCGGCGTCCCGGGCGGTATCCAGCAGGGTGGATCGCCGGCCCGGCGAATGATCGCCGCCATAGAGCGTCGCCCGGCGGCTCCATCCGCCGCAGCCCGCCAATTCGCCGTCGAGCTCCACCAGGAAATAGCCGCCGTCGTCGATGAGCTGCGTGTCCAGGCCCATCAAGGCGCGGCTGGCGGCGATCTGCGCCTCGCTGAGAAATTCCCGCTGCAACCGCGCGATGGCCGTCTCGATGAGGACGGCAAGCGCCGCGGTGTCGTCGCGCCGGGCCAGGCGATAGGTGAGGTCGGATTTGCCGGTCATGCGATTTCGCCGCCGCGCCCAGGCTGTCGAGACGATCCGACCTATCATCGAAGCCTTAGTCGAAACAGCGCCGTTGCCTGATCGGCAAGACTTGAGGCTTAGTGTGCGCCGGCGCGGCGGTGGCGGGTGGAGGGGCGTTTTGGCGAACCCTGGCGGCGATCAGCCGGCGCGTTCCGCGGGCGTCGCCTCGCGCCTTTCAAACCGGCTGCTGCGCATCTTCGGCCTTGGGTTCGGCCTGTCCGTCGTCATTGGCGGGGTCATCGGTTCGGGGATCATGCGCAATCCCGGCGTCGTCGCCGCGGGATTCGGCGACGGAAGACTGATCCTGCTGGCCTGGATCGGCGGCGGTCTGTTCGTCGCCATCGACGCCATGCCGATCGTCGAGCTGGGCTCGGCCATTCCGCAGGCGGGCGGCCCCTATCCGCTCGCCCTGAGGGCCTTCGGTCCGATGATCGGCTTCCTCGTGGGCTGGGCCGACTGGCTGCAGATCGCGATCTCGACCGGCTTCATAACCGTGGCCTGCGGCGAGTACGTGCACAGACTGGGCTGGCTGACGCGATTGACCGCCGGGCAGATCGCGATCGGGCTGGTGCTTTGCTGCGGCGCGCTGAACTGGATCGGCGCGGAGGTCAGCGGCAGGGTCCAGAGCTTCGGCAGCGCGACCAAGGCGATCGGCCTGATCGTCCTGGTGGCGGCGCTGTTCCTGGCGCACCCGGATAGATCAGGCTTGCCGGCCGGGCCGCCGCCGCCCGCCGTCTCATGGGTAGCGGCCGCGGTCGCGCTTCGCGCCATCTATGGCGCCTATGGCGGCTGGCATGCGGCTGTCTACTTCTCGGAGGAGGTTCGCAACCCGCAGCGCAATGTCGCGCGCGCGACCTTTATGGGCATTGCGCTGGTCACCTCGATCTATGTGCTGGTCAACGCCGCCGTCCTGCACGTTCTGCCGATCGGCGTCCTGGCGCGCTCGACGCTCGCCGTCGGCGACGCCGCCAAGGTCGTCCTGGGACAGGCGAGCAGCCTTGTGGTGACCGCCCTGGCCATCGTGGCGGTGGCGACCCTCGCCAACCTGCAGATCATGGAGCATGTGCGCACAACCTTCGCCCTGGCCCGAACCGGCATGCTGCCGCCAAGGCTCGCAGGCGTGGCCGCTGGCGGCACGCCGCGCGCAAGCCTTGTGGTGGCGCTCGCCGCGACCATCCTGATTATCGCCGGCGCGGACCTGATGAAGGGGCAGCTCTACGTGATCCTGCTCAACCTCTACGCGCCCATGGTGATGATCAACTTCATGCTGCTCAGCCTGGCGGCCATGCGGCTGCGGCGAACCGAACCGGATCTGGCGCGGCCATGGCGAATGCCGCTCTATCCGGCGCCGGCGATCCTGGGGGCGAGCCTCAACCTTGGGCTTCTCATTCTGTTTCTCGCCAGCGACTGGAAGACCGGCGCCTGCTCGGCGCTGCTGCTCGCCCTGGCCCTGCCGCTCTACGCCTACGGCCGCCGGCGCTGGAGGACCGCCATCGCGGCGCCGGACCCGACGTGATCGGGTCGCCAAGGCGCGGCGCAAACGAGCGGATCGCGCTTGCCTGCCCAGCCGCACGCCTGTTCAGGTAAGCGGATGGAAACAGCGCCAAACCCTCAGACGGTGGACGGCTTGAAGATCTGGGACATCTCCCAGCCGCCGCAGGGCCTGGACGCCTCGCCGGTGCGGTCGGTCCTGCGGGAACCGGCGCTGTGACCCCGACCCTGGCCGATGTCCGCGCCTGGGACGCCGAGGACCCGCTGCGGCGCTTTCGCGATCGGTTCCGGCTGCCCGACGGGGTGATCTATCTGGACGGCAATTCCCTGGGCGCCCTGCCGGCCGCGACGGGCGAGCGGCTTGGCGCGGCGGTGGCCGAGGAATGGGGCCGTGGCCTGATCCGCAGCTGGAACAGCCACGACTGGATCGGCGCGCCAGCGCGGGTGGGCGGGAAGATCGCGCGACTGATCGGCGCGCGGCCGGACGAGATCATCGTCGCCGATTCCACCTCGGTCAACCTGTTCAAGCTGATCGCCGCGGCCGTGCAGAGCCAGCCCGGTCGCGGCGTGATCGTCTCCGAGCCGGGCAACTTCCCGACAGACCTCTATGTGGCCCAGGGCGCCGCGGCCCTGCTGGACGGCGCCAGCCTGCGCCTTGCGGAGGCCGGACAGATCGGTGATGCGATCGACGAGGACGTCGCCCTGGTGATGCTCACCCACGTCCACTACAAGAGCGGCGCCAAGCACGACATGGCGGCGATCACCCGCCGGGCGCACGCAAAGGGCGCGCTGGCGCTCTGGGACCTCAGCCACAGCGCCGGCGCCGTCGAGGTCGACCTGAACGGCGCGCGGGCCGATCTGGCCGTCGGCTGCGGCTACAAGCATCTGAACGGCGGGCCCGGCGCCCCGGCCTTCCTCTATGTCGCCGAACGTCACCAGGCGGCGCTGCAATCGCCGCTGACCGGCTGGATGGGCCATGCCGCCCCCTTCCAGTTCGGCGACGACTACCAGCCGGCGGAAGGGATCGGCCGCTTCCTCTGCGGCACGCCCTCGGTGCTGGCGCTGCTGGCGCTGGAGGTCGGCGTCGACCAGTTCGACGACACGGACATGGCCGCGCTGGCCGCAAAGGCCCAGCGGCTCTGCTCGCTGTTCATCGACCGGGTCGAGGACCGCTGCGCCGGCTTCGGCCTTGTGCTGGCCACGCCGCGCGACCCCGCCGCGCGCGGCGCCCACGTTTCCTTCGCCCATCCGGACGCCTATCCGATCATGCAGGCGCTGATCGCGCGCGGCGTGATCGGCGACGTCCGCGCCCCCGACATCCTGCGCTGCGGCTTCACGCCGCTCTATCTAGGCTTCGAGGAGGTCTGGCGGGCGGTCGAGACGCTGCGCGACGTCCTGGCCGCCGACGCCTGGCGCGACGACCGCTTTCAGACGCGCTCGCGAGTGACCTGAGTCAGCGCCTTCGAACGGGCGCCCCGAAGCCCGAAGCTCCAAGAGCAAATCTAGCGTTTTGCTTCGAACATCAGCATATTTAACTATAGTTAAGTGTAGATAACTATAATTTTATGCTGTAAACCTTCTGTTAGCATTCGGCGCGCAGATTATAGGGTCTGATCCAGGGGCTTATATTGTCGCGGCCGAGGGCATGGTTATCGGATTCTTGACAAGGCTGTTTCACTGCCGGCGGGCAAGCGTCACCACGGTGGCGGCTTTTGTGCTGCCGGCGATGATCGGCATGGTGGGGCTGGTGGCCGAATACGGCCATGGCCTGTTGTCCAAGGTCGAAGACCAGCGCGTGGCGGACCTGGCGGCCTATGCCGGCGCGCTCGCCTATAATTCCACCAGCTCGCAGACGGCGATGACTCAGGCGGCCGACACGGTCGCGGGCCTCAACAATATCTCGGCTGGCGCGGTGACCGTGGCCCTGGTCAATTCGCCCAACGGCGACGGCCACCAGGCGGTCGATGTGAAGATCGCCACTCAGGTTCCCCTGCTGTTGTCCCAGATCCTCGGATCCGGACCCGAGCTGCCGGTCAATTCGACCGGTTTCGCCGAACTGGAAGCCGGCGTTCCGGCCTGCGTCATCGCCCTGAAGCAGGGCGGGTCCGGCGTCACCCTGAGCGGCGGGACCAGCGTCACAGCTTCCGCCTGCGCCGTGGCCTCGAACAACACCGTCACCGTGCCCTGCGGCGACACCATCACCACCCCTAGCGTCGCCTATGACTCAGCCGCGCTGCCCAGCGAGCCCTGCGGCGGCATTCAGGCGCCGGCCAACGGCACGCTGAGCATCGTGCACAGCCTCACCCCCGACCCGCTGGCCGGCAATGCCGGCGTAGCGACAGCGACGGCGCGGCTGACGACAGTGGCGGGAATCCCGAACTCCTCGTCTGCGCCTATGGCGCCGGTAGTGCCGAGCGGCGGCCAAGACATCAATTTCGCCTACAGTACTTCCGCCACCCAGACCCAGTGCAACAATATCCCGGGTGTCAGCTGTAGCTTCTCCGGCAACACCTGGACGCTCACTGCATCCGGTTACTCAAGCTACAACTTCGGTAACATCACGTTCGGAGGCGGCATAAATCTGAATTTCAATACCGGCGGCCTGTCGACAGCGGTCTATAATTTCAGCGGATCGATCTACAATAAAGGTACGACGGCGGCGTTCGGCCCGGGCACGTACAATATCGCCCAAGGCCTGCTCACCGGTGGCGGCACGACCACCACGTTCGGCGCCGGAACTTTCAACATCGGCCGCGCCACGACGGGCTGCAACGGAAGCTCCGAATACAGCATCTGCAATACCTCGACTCTGACCTTCGGCGGTCCGAGCGCCTTCGTGCTGGCGGGCGGCATCGACAACACCGGCGGCTCGACCCTCACGATGGGCTCGGGGTCGACCAACAGTTTCAACATCGGGCCCGGCAGCGACGGAAATGCCATCGTCGCCGCCGGCGGCTCGAAAACCATATTCGCTGACGCGACCGGTTCAGGCGACATCTTCCAGCTCGTGGGTAATTTCAACGTGTCTAGCGGCGGCGGCAGCTGCATGACCATCAGCGCCGCCGCCCAGCACGACATCGACGGCAATTTCGCCACCGCCGGCGGCACCTTCCTGGGCTCCGGGGTCTATACGGTCACCGGCTATATCGGTCTGGGCGCCAATGGCGGCGGCGACGTGACCTGCAACGGCGTGGACGTCGGCATGAGCGGAACCGGGGTCACCTTTGTCGATGGCGGCGGTTCGACCCCGACTTCGGGGACCTGTTCCGGCGAGGCCTTCTGTCTGGCCGCCGGCTACAACAACGTCACCCTCACCGCCCCGGCGACGGGGACCACGGCGCAGCTGTTGGTCATCGGCCCGAGCCCGACCTCGAACACGGCGGGCGCCCTCTTCACCGAGGGTGCGTCGAACACCAGCCTGTCCGGAGTCTTCTACTTCCCGAACGCCACCATAAGCCTAGGCGGCGGCGCCAGCGTCGGCAACGGGCCCAACCAGTGCCTTGAGCTGATCGGATCACAGGTGAGCCTTACCGGCGGCACCACCGCGGCTTCGACCTGCATCGCCGGCGGCGCGAACAATTCGACGGTGAGGCTCGTCCAGTGAGGCGCGTCGCCATGGCCACGGCGCGGGTCCTGCGCCTGGGCGGCGACCGCGCCGGCGTGGCGGCGGTCGAGTTCGCCTTGATCCTGCCGGTCTTCGGCCTGCTGTTGGCCGGCGTGGTCGATCTGGGCAACGTGCTCTACACTCGCTTCCGGCTCGACTCGGCGGTCTCGGCCGCCGCCGACTATGTCGAGGTCCACGCCGCCAGCGTCAGTTCGACCGGCGGTGCCGCCCTGGCCAGCAATGCCGCGACCATCGTGCAATCCAGCCAGGGCGCCAACTGGGCCAACGCCTCGGTGGTGATCAATAACGGCCCGACCGCGACCATCAACAACGGGACCTCGAGTTCGGGCGGGACGGCGACGAACGCCGACAGCTGCTATTGCCCGACCTATACGGCCGGGGCGACCAGCTGGGGCGCCGCCGTCACCTGCGGATCGGCCTGCGGCGCGGGCTCGTCGGCGGGCAAGTTCGTCACCATCACCGCTTCACGCACCTATACCCCGGTCTTCTCCACCTATGGCATCGTCCAGGCTGGCGCGATCTCAACCAGCGCCACGGTGCGAACCCAGTGAGAGCACGCCGTCGCATCCGGCGGTTGGGACGCGATCGCAGCGGCGCCAGCGCGGTCGAGTTCGCCCTGATCATCGTGCCCTTCATCCTGGTCATGTTCGGCGTGCTCGAATTCGGCCGGCTTTTGTGGACGATCAACGCCCTGCAGGAGACCGCCATCGCCGGCGCCCGCTGCATGGGCGTGCTCAACACCTCCTGCGCCGCAAACGGCGCCTATAACGCCGCCAACGCGACCAATTATGTGAAGGGGGTGGCCAACGGATGGGGCGTGGGCCTGGCGACCACTGACGTCACCGTGAACAACGCCGCCAACTGCGCCGGGGTCGCGGACTTTTCGCAGGTGACCATCACCTACACCTTCCAGACCGCCGTGCCGATGATCACGCCGCTGATCAACAGACCGTTGTCGGTCAACGCCTGCTTCCCGAACCAGGTCTGAGCTACACCGGGGACCACCTCGACTATCTCGAGACCCAGCTGGATCTGATCGGCGAGCCGAACTATCTGCAGAGCGCGGTCGGCGGCCTGGATGAGGACAGGTCTCAAGCCGCCGCAGACTGAGGTCTCGCCGGCTTACAGCCGCCCGTGCTTGCCGTGCTCGAGTTCCTGCTGAACCAGGGTCTTCGGCAGCTTGGCCAGAGTCAGAAAGCCCACGCCGTCCTTGTCCAGGATCGTGAAGTGCCGGTCGGCCAGCTTTAGGAAGTTGGCCTTGGCGACGAGGCCGCGGAAGTCGAAATCGGCCGCGGTCACCGGCTCCGGCGCGTTGAAGAAGCCGTAGGGCGAGGCCCCCTGCCCCGACTCGTCGAGGGTCTGCTTCTGCGGATGGTCCGTCGGTTCATGATCGTCGGCCCCGCCGCCCGGGCCGGGCATGTCCTGTCCCTGGGCCAGCCACAGGCGCGCGCGGTCGTAAGGCGCCCAGGGCGGCGTCAAGGCCCCGACATCCACCCGGTAACCGAGGATTTCCGGCGCGACCCGGTGCTCGTAGATGGCGACCTCATAGCTGTCGAGGACGCCATCGCCGTTCAGGTCGAGGGCTTTGAAGAAGGCCTCGGTATCGGCCATGAACTCGGCATGATCGAGCTTTCCGTCGCCGTTCTTGTCGGCCTGCTTGAACCAGTCGACCACGGGATAGGGAGCGGACATCGGCGCGCGAAAGGGCTTTCCGCACGGACTGATGAAGACATTGGGCGGACCGTCGCCATCCTCGGCGATGGCCCTGGCGGCGGTGAACAGTCCAAGGGCGCCGGTTGCGGCGGTAAGCGTCCAGGCGAACTGGCGACGGGTGCTGATCATGGCAATCTCACTAAGGGGTCAACCTAGAGCGGGTTGAGGAAAAGTGCGAAGCGGTTTTCCGCCCGCAACCCGCTCTAAATCTTAGAGGTCGATCACGTTTATGATTTTGGATTGCTTCAATCCAAACCATCGTGATCTAGCCTCGCCGCACGGCTTGGCCAAGGTCCTGCGGAGGCGTTCAGCCCAATCCCCAGGCCGTCCGGGCCCGCTCGATGGCGACGAGCTTGGCGTTGAAATCGGTCCAGTCGTCACGCGTGTCGATCGCCGCCCAGATCGCCTCGATCTGGTCATAGAGCAACTCCTCCGGCTCCGGCCGCGCGAAGTAGGGATCGGCGAGCCGCTCTGGCCGCTCCGGCTCGAACGCCTCGAGCGCGGCGCGAAACGCCAGGGCCTGTTCGCCGCCGTAGAGGCGCCCGCGCGGGCCAGCCAGCGCCCGGCCCTGAGACGCCGAGCCGCCGAACCAGTCGAAGAAGAACGGCTCCCAGCGCACGCCGTCGCCGGCCTCGGCCAGGGTGCGGAAGGCCAGGTTGACCAGGGCGATGTCGGCGCTCTCGTCGCGGCCGCGCAGGCCCAGCCGGTCCAGCATGGCCATGCGCAAGGCCGCGCGGTAGGCGCCGGAAAAGCCGTTCAGCGCCTCGACCAGCGGCTCGGTCTGGCAAACGACGCTCAGCGCCCCGGCCAGCTGTTGCAGGTTCCAGAGCACCGCCTCCGGCTGGCGGCCGAAGCTGTAGAGACCGGTCTGGTCGAAATAGGCGGCGACGAAGTTGGGATCGTTCCTGGGCAGGAAGCGATAGGGCCCGTAGTCGAAGCTCTCTCCGGTGATGTTCATATTGTCGGTGTTGAGCACGCCATGGACGAATCCGGCGGCCATCCAGCGGGCGGCGAGATGGGCGCTGGCCTTCACGACCTCGGCCAGCAGGGCCGGCGCGCGAACCGCGCCCTCGGTCTCGCCGAGCCATGGGTAATAGGTTTCGATCACATGGCCGATCAGCCGCTCGATCGTGTCCGGCCGCTCGAAATAGGCATGGCGCTGGAAGGTCCCGAAACGGATGTGGCTTTGCGACAGGCGGGTGAGCACCGCCGAACGCGTCGGGCTGGGCTCGTCCGGGCGTTGCAGGTCCTCTCCGGTCTCGATCAACGAAAAGGAGCGCGAGGTCGGAACGCCCAGCGCCTCCAGCATGGCGGTGGCCAGCACCTCGCGCACGCCGCCCTTCAAGGTCAGCCGGCCGTCGGCCGTCCGCGAATAGGGGGTCGGGCCCGAACCCTTCGTGCCCAGGTCGAGCAGCCGGCCCGAGCCGGCCTCACGGAGCTGCGCGAACAGAAAGCCGCGCCCGTCGCCGAGATCGGGATTGTAAACCCGGAACTGGTGGCCGTGATAGCGCATGGCCAGCGGCTCGGGCTGGTTGTCCGGCAGGGGCTCGAAGCGCGCGAAATGCGCGCGCCATTCATCGTCGGTGAGCGTGCCGAGCCCGACGCTCGCCGCCGCGCGGTCGTTGCGAAAGCGGATCTCGTGGCGCGGAAACTCCGCCGGCCGCACGGGATCGGCGAATTCGGGGCCCAGCGTAACAAAGCGCGGGTCTGGCGTGTAGGCGGGTGAAACCGGCATTGAGGCGTGACATGGCCCGCGCGCCGCGGCCCGGCAAGCGTTTGTCGCACGACGCCGGCATGGTAACCGGCAGGGACGATTCCTGGTCGGCGGAGACGATCTTGGCCCTGCGCCCGACGCTCGATTTCCTGAAGACCGAGGCCGGCGGCGGCGCGGCCCTGATCGCGGCCGCGACAGCGGCCATTCTCGCCGCCAATTCGCCGTTCGCCCCCGACTATTTCAACCTGATCGGCGCACCGGTCACCGTCGCCGTCGGTCAGTTCTCGGAAACGCTGTCGATCCGGGACTGGGTCGGGCAGGGACTGATGTCGATCTTCTTTTTCGTCGTCGGCCTGGAGATCAAACAGGAGCTTTTCAAGGGCGAATTCTCAAGTCCGCGCAAGCTGGCCCTGCCCATCGTCGGCGCGCTGGGCGGCATGGCGGCGCCCGCCCTGGTCTATCTGGCGCTCAACCTCGGCCATCGCGGCGGCGCGCCGCTGGCCTGGCCGATCCCGACCGCGACCGACATCGCCTTCGCCCTGGCGGCCCTGGCCCTGGTCGGGCGCGGCCTGCCGGAATCCTTGCGGCTGTTCCTGCTCACCCTGGCCATCGCCGACGACCTCGGCGCGATCGGCCTGATCGCCGTCTTCTTCACCAGCCACATTCATGCCTGGGCCCTGGTCGGGGCGGCCGCGACCCTGATCACGCTGATCGGGCTTTCGGAGTGGAGGGATGCGCCCTTCCTGTTCCGCGCCGCCGGCTTCGTGGTGCTGGCGGCCTTCACGCTCAAGTCGGGGGTGTCGACCTCGCTGGCCGGCGTCGCCGCCGCCTTCACCGTGCCCATCGGCCCCCGGCGACCCGGCCAGGAAGGCGTGCTGAAGCACTTCATGCAGAGCCTGCACCCTTACGTCGCCTTCGCCGTCCTGCCACTGTTCGCCTTCACCGCGGCGGGATTTTCCTTCACCGGCCTGCGCTGGAGCGATGTCGTTGCGCCGGCGCCGCTGGGAATCGCGGCGGGCCTCTTTATCGGCAAGCAGGCCGGCGTGCTGGCCGCCGTCTTCATCCTGGTCAGGACCGGCCTGGCGCGACGGCCGACCGGGTCGACCTGGCTCGAGCTCTATGGCGTGGCGCTGCTGTGCGGCGTCGGCTTCACCCTCAGCCTGTTCATGGGCGCCCTGGCCTTCGCCGGTCAGGGCGAACTGGCTCGCAGCCAGATGACGGTGGGCGTCGCCGTCGGCTCGATCGTCTCGGCGCTGGCCGGGATGGCTGTCCTGGCCATCGCCGGCCAGCGGCGGTTGAGAACGAGCTAAGGTTCCAAATAGACCGCTCGTCCCGCTTTCGCGAGAAGCCAAGCGTTTTGTTGAGAGGCGCCGGTTTCCGCTCGGCCGCGAAGAGATGAACATCGCGTTAGGGACGCGGGTTACCCCGCGCCCCCCGCACAGAACCGTACGTGCGGCTTTTCCGCATACGGCTCCCACCTTGGGTGTTTGACGGCGAAGCGCTGGTTGGGCCAGGGGTGGAGGATGCGCGGTGGGGGAAGCCAGTCGTTGGCGATCTTCTCCATTCGCGCCCAGGTCGTGCGGTCCCTGGAGCCGCGCCGCCGCAGCGCGCGCCGCCACAGGTTGGCGACCTGGTTGTGGAAGACCACGAGCGTGCGACTGTTGGTCGGCACGGCGTGATAGGCGAAGAAGCCGGTGACCACTTGCTTCAGCCATCGGCCTTGCTCGTCGATGGCCTGATGCCTTCGTCGCCGCAACTCGGCCTTGATCGCCTGGAGCCTGGCCTTCACGCGGGTGCGGCGGGACTTGCGCTTCACGAGGAAGCCGCCGCGACGGCTTTTGCCGCTGATGACGGTGAAGCCCAGGAAGTCGAAGGTCTCCGGCTTGCCGAGCCCGCGCCGCTCGCGATTGGCCGCCGCGTGGCGGCCGAACTCGATCAGGCGGGTCTTGTCCGGATTGAGCGACAGTTCGAACGCCCCTAACCGCTCACCCATCGCCTCCTGGAAGCGCCTTGCATCGGCCTCGTGCTCGAAGCCCAGCACCATGTCATCGGCATAGCGCACGATGATCATGTCGCCGGACGCCTCGCGACGGCGCCATTGCTCGGCCCACAGGTCGAAGACGTAGTGCAGATAGATGTTGGCCAGGAGCGGCGAGATCACCGCGCCCTGTCCCGTCCCTGTCTCACTGACGCTTACGACCCCGTCTTCCAGGACGCCCGTCTTCAACCACTTCTGGATCAGGCGGACGATGCGCTTGTCGCCGATCCGATGCTCCAGGAAGCGGACCAGCCAGGCATGGCTGACCGTATCGAAGACGCTTCTGATATCGGCGTCCAGGATGAAGTTCACCGCCCTGGTCTCGATCCCGACCACCAGGGCGTCCAGCGCGTCGTGCTGGCCGCGCCTGGGCCGGAAGCCGTAGCTGAAGCCGAGGAAGTCTTCCTCATAGATGGCGTTCAGCACCCCGAGCACGGCCTTCTGGACAATCTTGTCCTCAAGCGCGGCGATCGCCAGCGGTCGCTGGCTCCCGTCTTGCTTGGGGATCATCACCCGTCTGGCCGGCTGAGCCCGGTACGCTCCCCGGTGGACCCGGTCGCACAGATCGGCGAGCCTCGGCTCGAGATCGGCCCCGTAGTCGCGCCACGTCATGCCGTCCACCCCAGGAGACGCATCTCGCTTGAGCGCGAGGTACGCCTCCCGCAGCCGGGCGTCATCGACATGGTGCAGGAGCGAGATGAACCTCGCCTCCTTCCCTAGCCTTGCGGCTTGCCGTACGCGGTCCAGCGCCTGTGACACGCCGACCCGGCCCTGAGCCCGGGACGTGCTTTGCCGGCCCGCGTTTCCCTCGGCCCCCGCCCTTGGCTCCACGCCCTCCTCGGCCGGTCGCCCGGCTCCGTTCGCCCGCTTCCCAGCTACTATGGCGGGGTCTGACTTCTCGCGCCCGTTCATCCTCGGCTTCGGCTCCTCACCTTCCCAAGGCGGACCGGATCGGTGCAACCCGACCGGCCGGACGCGAGATCTCCCAGGTTCCGACGTGTTCCTTCCGTGCGTGATCGGGTCTTTGACCCCGGCAGAGCGTCAGCCCCTCGCATGACGGGACCGCACATGTTGCCTTCAGCGTTCGTGACCGCCTCGGCCTCTGCGACTTTGTGCATGTCGTGGCTCAATAGCCGACCCCACACGGTTGCTGTGTACGCTTCGCGACGGTCGTCGCCTTCCGCCCCGCAACACTCGCTAACAGGCAGGCGCTACCCCTTACCTGCACGGGACTCTCACCCGCTGGAACTCGCCAGCTTCGCCTGGCGCACCACGAACGAACACGAACGTTCAAATTCGGACCGTGGATTGGCCCCGTTCGTGTGTGTTCGTGTTTTTCGTGGTCAAAAGCCTTACGCCCCGGCTTTCGCGGGGATGAGCGGAAAAGAATAGGCCCTTCCTCCAACTGGCGGAGGAAGGGCTCGCTCTTTTACTCGGCGGCGACCTTGGGCGCGTAGCCGAGGACGGCCTTGGTTTCCAGGTACTCGTGGAAGCCGTAATCGCCCCACTCGCGCCCGTTGCCGCTCATCTTGTAGCCGCCGAAGGGGGCGGTCATGTCGCCGCCGCCATTAATCGACACCTGGCCGGCGCGAAGCTGCGAGGCCACCTTGTGGATCTTGTCCATGTCGGTCCCGGAGATGTAGGCGGCGAGGCCGTATTCGGTGTCGTTGCCGATCTGCACGGCCTGGTCGACGCTGTCATAGCCCAGGATCGAGACCACCGGACCGAAGATCTCTTCCTTGGCGATGGTCATGTCGTTGGTGACGTTGGCGAAGACGGTCGGCTTTACATAATAGCCCTTGTCCAGGCCGTCCGGACGGTCAGGACCGCCGGTGACCAGGGTGGCGCCCTCGGCGATGCCGGCCTTGATCAGCTTCTGGATCTTGTCCCATTGGGTCTTGTTGACCACCGGGCCGATCCGGCTGTTGCCGTTCGGATCGCCGACGGTAGTCGCTTCGGCGGCTTCCTTGGCGATGGAAATGGCCTCGTCCATCTTCTTGGCCGGCACCAGCATGCGGGTCGGCGCATTGCAGGACTGGCCGGAGTTGTTCATCACCGAGCCGATGCCGCGCGCCACGGCGCTCTTCATGTCGGCGTCTTCAAGGATGATGTTCGGGCTCTTGCCGCCCAGCTCCTGCGCCACGCGCTTGACGGTCGGGGCGGCGGCCTTGGCCACCTCGATCCCGGCGCGGGTCGAGCCGGTGAAGGAGACCATGTCGATGTCCGGGTGGCTCGAGATGGCGGCGCCAACGTCGGGGCCGGTGCCGTTGATCAGGTTGAACACCCCGGCCGGAACGCCGGCGGCGTGCAGGATCTCCGCCCAGAGATAGCCCGAGAAGGGGGCTTCCTCGGACGGTTTCAGCACCATGGTGCAGCCGGTGGCCAGCGCCGGGACCACCTTGCAGGCGATCTGGTTGATCGGCCAGTTCCACGGCGTGATCATGCCGCAGACGCCGATCGGCTCTTTCACGATGCGGGTCGCGCCGCGATCTTCGTCGAACTTGAAATTCTTCAGGACCTCGATGCCGGTCGACAGGTGGCCGATGCCGATGGCGGCCTGGGCCTGTTGCGCCAGGCTGGCCGGCGCGCCCATCTCCTCGGTGATGGCGGTGGCGACCTCGCCGAAACGCTTACGGTATTCGACCAGGATGCGTTGCAGCAGGTCGATGCGCTCCTCGCGGCTGGTCTGCGAATAGGTCGCGAACGCCTTGCGGGCGGCCTTGACCGCCTTGTCGACATCCGCCGCGGAGCCCCCGGAAATATGGCCGGCGACCGCTTCGGTGGCCGGGTTGATCACGTCGATCGACTTGGGGCTAACGGGATCGACCCATTGTCCGTCGATGTAGAATTTCATGTACTCGCGCATGCGATCCTCCTGGGGCTTCGTCCCACCGGCCACGAGCGTTTATCCGCCGGGCCCTCTTCGGCGGCGCATATTAGTGATCGTGGTTCATTCTGGAAGGGGGAGAAGGAAATTCGGTGCTTTTCGACTCACCAGAGCGGACGGCGGACCACCCCGCCCAGCGCCTCGGCGATGCGCCCGCGCGTGCCGTCGGTGGTCCCGGCGGGAAGGGCGTCTGGCGCGAACCAGCCGATCTCGGCGATCTCGCCGCGCGAGGTGGCCGCGCACGGCGCCCACTGCGGCACCCGATAGAAGAGGATGTGGTCGCCCTTGAACTTGGCGTGGGCGCTGTGAACGGAAACCAGGGTCGGCGACGCGGTCAGGGCGACGCCCGCCTCCTCGACCAGTTCGCGGCCCAGGGCGACTTCCGCCGTCTCGCCGCGCTCCACCCCGCCGCCGGGCATGTGCCAGCCCTTCACATAGGTGTGCCGGACCAGAAGCACGCGGCCTTCGGCGTCGAGCACCAGGCCGCGCACGCCCAGCGTCATCCCGCGCCGCGTTCGCGCATAGAGATGAAAGAAAGGCCGGATCAGCGGCTCGAATCGCGTACGCAGGGACATGGCGCTGAAGCTTAGCCCTTTGGGCGCCGGGGTCATCGCCCAAGATCCTCCACCGTAGGGGGAGGGGGACCGCGTGCAACGCGGTGGAGGCGGTGCGATGCCGGCCGCGCCCGTCCCAGGATTGATCGAATGGCTGCGCCTTCAGCGCCGAGTCGCGGCGCACCCCCTCCACCATGCTGCGCATGGTCCCCCTCCCCCTATGGGTGAGGATCAAGGGCCCGCTTGCGGTCAGCGGCGCGGATGGGTAAAGCGGCGCCAGCACCGGAGACCCGCCAAATGTCCGCGATCTTCATGATCATCGTCTTCATCGCCGTCATGGGTCTGCTGAATCGCCTCGAGTTCGGCCGGTTCGACTGACGTCCATGACCGGACGGGGCGGCGCGCTGGTCACCGGCGCGGCGCGGCGCATCGGCCGTTGCCTGGCGCTTGAGGCGGCCAGGGCCGGCTACGGCGTCGTCGTCCATCATCACCGTTCCGCCGACGAGGCCGAAGAGGTCTGCGCCGAGATCGAGGCCATGGGCGGCCATGCCCACGCCCTCGCCGCCGACCTCGCCGACGCATCCGCCCTGCCGGCGCTGGTCGACGAGGCCAGGGCCGCGATCGGGCCGCTGACGCTGCTGGTCAATAACGCCTCGCTGTTCGAGGACGACCGCATCGAGACCCTCAACCCGGCCTCGTGGGACGCGCACATGGCGGCGAACTTCCGCGCCCCGGTTCTGCTCGCCCAGGCTTTCGCCCGCCAGGCGCCGGCGGGATCGCTGATCGTCAACATCATCGACCAGCGCGTGCTGCGTCCCACCCCGCAATTCTTCAGCTATGCGCTTTCCAAGGCCGGGCTCTGGAATGCGACCCGCATGCTAGCCCAGGCGCTGGCGCCCAAGATCCGCGTCAATGGCGTCGGGCCGGGTCCCACCCTACCCTCGACCCACCAGAGCACCGAGGCGTTCGCCGCCGAAGCCGAACACATCCTTTTGCAACAGCGCACCACGCCGGAAGAGATCGCCCAGGCGCTGACCTATCTGATCGACGCGACCTCGGTGACCGGCCAGATGATCGCGGTGGACGGCGGCCAGCACCTGGCTTGGCGGACGCCCGACGTGATCGGTCCATGAGCGTCGAGGGGCTGAAGATCTTCGTCCGCGGCCTGGTGCTGTCGGTCGAGGTCGGGGTCTATGATCACGAATATGGCCGCCGCCAGCCGCTGATCGCCGATATCGAGCTCGACCTCGAACCGGTCTCCTGCGAGCACATCACCGATACGGTCAGCTACGCCGCGGTCGCCGACAAGGCGTTGGCCCTGGCGCAAACCGGCCACTTCAAGCTGGTCGAGACCTTCGCCGAACGTCTGGCCCGCGACTGCCTCGACGACCCCAAGGTGCTGAGCGCCCGCGTCCGCATCGAAAAACCCGAGGCCCTCGCCCCCGACGCGGCCGCCGGCGGCGTCGAGATCGTGGTCGGTCGGCGGCCCTAGTTAAATGGCTGCCAATGCTGGCGGCTTCAGAACAAGAAGTGATCTGTCAAACGGGATACTCGCAGCCAATCTCATCGGTCAACTCGGCGGCTAGTGCGCTTCGCGCGCACGTTGCCGTGCAAGCGCCACTTCGGCAAAACGGTGCAAGTCGAAGTCGGATCGGCCATAGAGTCGCGCCAAACCTGCGTTCGTCATGTCCAGGCCAACGTCCGCTACCTCGGCGATCGCCAACACCTCGGCCGCCGCCACCCGGGGAAGGAAGAACGCGACTAGCGGGAACTGCTCGACATGGCTCCCGCCAAAGCCGCCGGCGTTGCAACTGCTGACGGTCACGGCGCCGAGCGCCGACAGCGCCATCACAGCGCTGATAACGCCAATGTCCAGACCCCAGAGATCTTCTTCAGGAAAGACCGCCCCTTCGATCTCCTCGGCGTAGAGATCAGCCTCTTCATCGATGTCGACGGCTTCGGCGAACCGCGCGAACAGTGTCTTTTCCCTTTCCAGCGATTCAGCCACGAAGTCCCAACCAATCGATCGGATGTCGCGGTATTGCTGATTGCCTTCTAGACCGACATCCTCGCCGGCATCCGCCTCCTCGTCGGTAATCTCCGCGAGCTGGTCGACGTCGATCAAACGAACAATCGGCTGCTGATACGTATGTTCGACCGCCATGAATCCTCCCCTG
Source organism: Caulobacteraceae bacterium (assembly GCA_965277425.1). Classification (GTDB taxonomy): domain Bacteria; phylum Pseudomonadota; class Alphaproteobacteria; order Caulobacterales; family Caulobacteraceae; genus Poindextera. Next base: position 74,395 of record CBDICR010000004.1, on the reverse strand, counting down.
CGCGGTGTCTTGAACTTGTTTCCAAATTGGAACAAAATAGAAACACTCGACGGAGCTACGCTGTGGCGCCAGTGTGGCGCCATGAACAGCGATTCGAAAACGGCCTGCATTCGCGCATTGGACCGCATCAATCTCAGGCTATCTGCTGAAACCTTCCACGCGATCGACGACTGTCGCAGTGGCCGGCCGGGTGCGATCTCCCGTAACACTTGGATAACCGAAGCAGTCGAAGAGAAACTGGCTCGAGACCGCGCGGAAAACACCCATCGGGAAGACCGGCGTCGCAATGGCTAAGTTCTACGAGTTCTTCGCCGGCGGAGGCATGGCCCGAGCTGGTCTTGGGACCAACTGGACCTGCCTGTTCGCCAACGACTTTGACGGCAAGAAGGGTCTTACCTACCAGGACAACTGGGGTGCGGGCGGCGAGTTGGCGGTCGGTGATGTCCGTAAGATCACAACCGCGCAGCTCCCCGGCCAAGCCGACCTGATCTGGGGCTCGTTCCCCTGCCAGGACCTTTCTCTGGCCGGTGGCGGCGCCGGGTTGAGGGGCGAGCGTTCAGGAACCTTCTATCCGTTCTGGGACATTGTGAAGGCGCTGATCGCGGAAGGCCGCGGGCCCAAGATGGTCGCCCTCGAAAACGTCTGCGGAACGCTGACCTCCCACAACGGCACCGACTTCGAAGCAATCTGCAAGACGTTCGCCGATGCGGGCTACTGCTACGGCGCCTTGGTCATCAACGCCTCGCTCTTCGTGCCCCAGTCCCGGCCTAGGTTGTTCGTCATCGGCGTACGAGCCGATGTCGAGATCGACTCGTCCTTAGTCTCAAGCGGACCGATCGAACCTTTTCACCCGTCAGCGTTGCGGCGCGCCTTCGAACCCGTCAGCAAGTCTGCACTCAAGAACCTCGTTTGGTGGAACGTACCCACGCCGCCGCGCCGCAAGCAATGCTTTGCAGATCTGATCGAGGAGAAGCCGACCAGCGTTTCCTGGCATACCGAAGCTGAGACAGAGCAGCTCCTAGCGATGATGTCATCGATCAACCTCGACAAAGTGAAGGCGGCCAAACGAGCCGGCCGCCGGATGGTCGGCGGCGTCTATAAGCGGACCCGCTTCAACGAAAAGGGCGTGAAGGTCCAACGGGCCGAGATCCGGTTTGACGATGTAGCCGGCTGCTTACGGACACCGGCTGGCGGCTCAAGCCGCCAAGTGATCGTGGTTGTCGACGGCGAAAAGGTCCGCAGCCGCCTGATCTCCGCACGCGAGACAGCCAGCTTGATGGGTTTGAAAAAGACATACAAACTGCCGAAGAACTACAATGAGGCCTACCACCTCACTGGCGATGGCGTGGCCGTCCCCGTCGTGCGCCACTTAGCCGAACACATCTTTGAGCCGTTGTTGGGTATAGGTTCGAAAGCCAAGTCTAAGGCTGCAGTCGCTTGAGCGTCATTCCTTGCGAACAGGATTCTAGGCTTCGCGCCCAAATCGACCGGTTCGCGGACGCGCTAAAAACCCAAGCCCACCAATTGGGCGACCACGGGCTGGATGAAGCAAGCTTCTACCGTTCCCCCATCCTCCGGGGCGCGATCGAGAAGCTCCGCGGCGAATTTTCCGCGACCTTACGCGGCAAGCGAGAGTTTGTTCAGCACGTCCTTAATCACATGCAGGATGCCGGCTTCATCGCCGAATGGGATCGAGCCAAGGGCGGCGCGCGCAATGACTATTATGTTCAGCTGAACAGCGGCCGCCTGGCGGTTATCGACCAGAAGGGCTGCTTGGACGGAGCTAACACCAATATCTTCGAGCGGCCGCCGGAGGCCGACGAATTCGTCACCTGGAGTCTGTGTACGAATACTGGGGCGGACCCGCGGCGAAACGCCTGGTCTGGAATTCACACCCGATTGAGCGCCGAGATGATCAGTCGCCATCAACGCGTCGACGACCTGGTGATCTGGGACATGATCTGCGGCACCCCCGGTCGGCCGTGCCCGAAGCTGACTGGCTTGGCGCCGTCGAACCGCACCACCGCGCTAGGCCCCTTCACCACTCCGCCGCCGTGCATCTATGTGCTACCGGGGCAAATCCCCTCCCTCGACGCTCCTTTCGCGGCAGCGCGGGCGTTGGGCCAGGTCGAGCTGCTCGACGCGTTTCATCGCGCCTTCGGCGGGCAGGATGACGAGGTCAATTATGTCGACATCGAACTCAGCGAGCAGGGCGACGGACTCTTTCGCCGAACGGCAATCCGGCGCAACGGCCTTATCCAGCATGCCTCGGAGATGACGGCGATCCGCCGTGTCTGAGCCGGAAACTCTGTTTGGTCGGGACCCCGATGCAACGAATTTTCCGCCTTTCGAAACCGAGGACCTGCGCGCCAATCTGCAGCGCTTCCTTGAAACGCCCTTCGGCCCGAACGGCGGTTTGGCGATCCCGGTCGGTAACTACCGCTGGGGCGTCTACGCCTTCTTCGATTACGACGGCGAGCCGATCTATGTTGGCCAGACTAACGAGCGACTCCGTACCCGCATCCGTCGCCATCTGACGAACCAACGCACCGACGCCGTGGCTATGTCGGTGCTCGACCCATTCGAAGTATTTCAGATCGAGGTCTGGCCCCTGCCCGAACTTCAGGACGCTCCGCGCACCGATACTGCTGCGCGGCAGCGTCTAGACGCTCTGGAACTGCTAATCACGGAGCAGGCGATCGAGAACTCACAGTTCAAAGCGATCCTCAACGAGAAAGACCCACCACCCGGGCGGCTGACCGTCTCAGCGCCGGAGTCCTTGCGAGGCCGCATCGTTTCGGAGCGTGTCTTTGACCTCCGCTCACACCCAGACTTTCGGTTGGCCCGCCGAGCGCTGATCTTGTCGCGCCTTGCGCAAGTGATCGCGGAGCGAAAGGTGCAAGGCGGTCTGCGGCGCGTTCTATTGACCCAGGCCAAACGGCTGCAATGGCTCGCCTTGAGGCGCTATGAAGCGCTGGGCGGCGCCGCGTCGGTAGCGATCGAAACAGACGAAGACGCCGATGCCTGAAAGGGTCGTTTTGGCCGACTCCGATGTGTCGGATAAAAGTTGGACTCCCTCCTAACCCTTGGCCGGGACCGGAATCGCGGCGGCCGGGGCCGTGCGGGCCAGTGGGGTGAAGTCCTTTTCCGCCAGCGGGAAGAAGTCGGCGACGATGCCGTCGGCGTCCCAGCCGCCCTCGCGCGCATAGGTATGGATCGGGCGCGGCTGCGAATAGACCGACAGGTTGTAGCCGCCGGAGCCGAAGATCTGGCCGGAGATATGTTTGGCCGCGTCGGACATCAGCGCCACGGTCAGCTGGGCCGGCCGCACTGGGCTTTGCACCTCGCGCACGGCCTCGCGCCGCTTGGCGCCCTCCTCGTCGCGCGGTACGGAGTCGGTCATCCGCGTCGCCGCGCCGGGCGCCACGGCGTTGGAGCGCACATTGTTGCGCGCGCCTTCCATGGCGATGATCCTGGAAAAGGCGGCGATGCCCATCTTGGCCGCGCCGTAATTGGCCTGGCCGACATTGCCCACCAGGCCCGAGCCCGAGCTCCACATGACATAGACGCCGTCCTGCTGGGTGCGAAAGTGGTTGATGGTGGCGCGCACGACGTTGAAGTGGCCGCGCAGGTGCACGGTCATGATCGCGTCCCACTCGTCCTCGGTCATGTTGTGCGCCATGCGGTCGCGCAGGATCCCGGCCGGGTTGGAGACTGCGTGCAGGGCGCCGTAGGTGTCCATGGCCTGCTGCACCATTCGGCCGACGGCGTGCAGGTCGGTGACGCTCTCGGTATTGGCCGCGGCCTCGCCGCCGGCGGCCTTGATGACGTTCACCACCTCCTGGGCCGGGCCAACGTCGGCGCCTTCGCCGTTCAGCGCCGCGCCGAGGTCGTTGACGATCACCTTGGCGCCCTGCCGCGCGGCCAGGATCGCCGTCTCCCGTCCGATCCCGCGCCCGCCGCCGGTGACCAGCACAACCTTGCCATCGAGCAATCCCATGGTCGTTCCTCCAATCGCTTTTTGAATTTATGCCCGAAGCCTAGCGGCCAGCCGGCCTTACGGGCAAGCGGGCGCGGCCTATTTTCGGCGGCCGAGGGCTCGCGCGACGATCGGCGCCAGACGGGTCGCGATGATCTTCACGCCCGCCGCATTGGGGTGCAGGCCATCGGATTGGCGAAACCCCGGCCGGTCGAGCACGCCGCCGAGAAGGTCCGCCGCCAGGATGGCGCCGCCGGCCCTGGCGACCGCCGGAAAGACCGCATCGAAGGCCCGGCCATAGGCGCCGGAGCCCGTGCGCGGCGCGTCGTTGGCCGCCAGGACCACGCGGACGCCCCTGGCCTTCAGTCGGCGCAGGATGGCGAGGAGATTGGCCTGCATCCGCCTTGGCTCGATCGACTGCAGATAATCGTTCGCTCCCAGCTCGACGACACAGACGCGGGTGTCGGGCTGGACGCTGAAATCCAGCCGCGCCAGGCCGCCCGCCGTGGTGTCGCCCGAGACGCCCGCGCCGCGCACGACCGCGGCGACGCCGATCGCGGCCAGGGCCTCCTGCAGGCGCGCCGGCAGAGCCTCGCCGGCGGAAAGGCCGAGGCCCGCGGTGATGGAATCGCCGAGAATGGTCACCACCGGCGGCCGCGACGAGACGGCGGCGGGCGCCGGCAAGGCGGCCAGGGCCGGCAGGGCGGCGATCAACAGTCGGCGGGTGAACATGGGCAAGCGTCTCGCGGCGGCGAACACTATGTAGAGCGGCGCGCCCGGCCCTCAAGCGTCAAAGGCTTTTTCCATGTCCAACGCTTTGGTGGTCGAACTTCAGGGCGTGGGCCTGACCCTGCCGTCCGCCGCCGGCCCGGTGGTGATCCTGCAGGGCGCCGATCTTGAGGTGCTGCCGGGCGAGCGGGTGGCGATCGTCGGGCCATCGGGTTCGGGCAAGTCTTCGCTGATCGCCGTCGCCGCGGGGCTGGAGAAGCCGACCTCCGGGAGGGTGCGCCTGTTCGGCGAGGACATTTCGGCGCTGAACGAGGATGGCCGGGCGCGCCTGCGGCGCGGCCGGGCGGCCCTGGTCTTCCAGTCCTTCCACCTCCTGCCCAACATGACGGCCGAGGAGAACGTCGCCGCGCCGCTGGAGATCGCCCGCCGCGCCAGGCCGCGCCGCACGGCGCGGGACTGGCTGGACCGGGTCGGCCTGTCCGCCCGCCTGACCCACTATCCGCACCAGCTTTCCGGCGGCGAACAGCAGCGCGTGGCCCTGGCCCGCGCGCTGGCGGTCGAGCCGGCGCTGCTGTTCGCGGACGAGCCCACCGGCAACCTCGACCAGGACACCGCAACCCAGGTCGCCGATCTGATGTTCAATCTCCTGGCGCAGACCCACGCCGCCCTGGTGCTGGTGACCCATGACGCCGCCCTGGCCGCGCGCGTCGATCGCCGCTGGGCCATGCAGGCCGGAAGGCTCGCCGCCGCGTGATCCTGTCCCTGACCTTTGCGCGGCGTGAACTCCGATCGGGTGTCGCCGGTTTCCGCATCTTCCTGGCCTGCCTGGCGCTGGGCGTGGCGGCCCTGGCCGCGGCCGGCTCGACGGCGGAAGCCTTCAGGCAGGGCCTGGCCTCGCAGGCGCGCGCGATCCTGGGCGGCGATGTGGCGGTCTCGGTCGAGGGTGGGCGGTTCTCCCACGCCGAGCAGGCCGCTTTTCGCCATATGGGCCGAATGACCGATGCGGTCGCGGTGCGGGCCATGGCCTCGGGGCCGGCCGGCGAGGGCGACCGGCATCTCGCCGAGGTTCGCGGCGTCGACGCCAACTTTCCGCTGGCGGGCGCGGTGGTGCTGAGCGGCGCCGCCAGCATCGCCGAGGCCACCGCGCCGGTCGGCCACATACCCGGCGCGGCGGTCGAGCCTGACCTGCTCAGCCGCCTGCACATCGGCCTCGGCCAGACCTTCCTGATCGGCGATACGCCCTTCGTCGCCCGCGCCATCCTGGTCAGCCAGCCCGACCGGCTGGGCCGAGGGTTCGCGCTCGGGCCTGGCGTGATGGTGTCCCGGGCGGCCCTGGAGCGATCGGGCCTGATCGCGAACGACGCGCTGTTCGGCGAGACCGTCCGCATCGCCCTGCCGCCGGGCGAGCCGCCGGCCGCGGCGGTGCGCGCGCTGACCCGCACCTTCCCGAACGCCGGCTTTCGCGCCAGGAGCCGCAACGATGCGGCGGCGGGCCTTGGCCGACTGATCGATCAACTCGAGTTCTTCCTCAGCTTCATCGGCCTGGCTGCGCTGCTCGCCGGCGGCCTCGGCGTGTCGAGCGCGGTTTCCACCTATCTGAGCGCCCGCCGGCCCTCGATCGCGGTGCTGAAGGCGCTGGGCGCGAGCGGCGGCCTGATCCGCAACGTCTATCTGATCCAGATCGGCGCCCTGGCCTTGCTTGGCATAGCGATCGGCCTGGCCATCGGCGCCGCTTCGCCCTTCGCCCTCGGCTGGATCGCCAAGGATCGACTGCCGGTGCCGGTGCTGTTCGCCCTCTATCCCGCGCCCCTGATCAGGGCCGGCCTGTTCGGCCTGCTGGCGGCGGCGGCGTTCAGCCTCGCGCCCCTGGCCCGCGCCCGCGCGACGCCGCCGGCCTCGCTGTTCCGCAGCGATCTGGGCGGCCGCGTGGCCTTCGGCCCCGAAGTCGTGGCGATGGCGCTGGCGAGCCTTGGGCTGATCGGCCTGACCGTGGTCACCGCGCCCAGTCCGACCGTGGCGGGGATCATGATCGCCGGCGTCCTGGCCGGGTTCGTGGCGCTTTGGCTGGTCGGCCAGGCGGCGATCCTGCTAGCTCGGCGCCTGCGGGGGCTTTCGTCGGGCGCCGTGCGCATCGGCCTGGCCAACCTGTCGGGTCCGGGTTCGGCGGCGCGCACCGCCTCGCCCTCGATCGGATTCGGCGTCGCGCTGCTCACCACCGTGGTGCTGATCCAGTCGAGCCTGCTGTCGGAGGTGCGCGATGTTGCGCCCAATACCGCGCCGTCGCTGGTCTTCACCCAGATCGCGCCGGAGCGGGGCAAGGCCTTCGACGCCGACATCGCCGCGGCGATGGGGGCGCTGAGGCCCGACGACTATCGCCGCTTTGCCTTCGCCACCGGGCGGATCACGCGCATCGCCGGCGCGCCCGTCGACAAGGAACAGGTGGCGCGCGCCGAGCGCTGGGCTTTCGATCAGGACATCAGCCTCACCGCCCTCGACGCCGCGCCGCCCGATGCGAACGTCACCAAGGGCCGCTGGTGGCCCGCCGGCTACGCCGGTCCGCCGATGGTGATGCTGGACGCCGACATCGCCCAGGCCGCCGGCCTGAAACCGGGCGATCAGATCACCGTCTCGCTGCTGGGCCGAGACCTGGACGCGCGCATCGCCGGCCTGCGCAAGGTGGATTTCACCGGTTTCGGCGCGAGCTTCCCGATCGTCCTCGACGCCGAGGCGCTGAAGGGCGCGAACCTGCGCGAGGTCGCCATCGCCAAGGCCAGCAAGGCCGAGGAGACCGCCATCCTGGCGCGTCTGGGCCGCGACTTTCCGGCCGTCGACGTGATCAGCGTGCGCGAACAGCTCGAGGCGGCGACAAAGATCTTCGACCAGCTCGCCTGGGCGGTGCGCGGCGCGGCGGGCGTGGCCGCGCTGGCCGGCCTCCTGGTGCTGATCGGCGCCATCGCCGCCACCGCCCAGGCGCGGGCGCGCGAGGCGGCGGTGCTCAAGGTGCTGGGCTCGACCCGGCTGCAGATCCTCGCCGCCTATTGCGTCGAATACGGCGCGGTGGGCGCGATCGCCGGGATCGCCGGGGTCCTGCTCGGCGCGGCGGCGGCCTGGCCGGTCATCACCTTCGTCTTCAAGACCCGCTGGGCCATCGACTGGACCGGCATCGTCGCGGTGCTGGGCGCCGTGGCCGCCGTCGGCGTCTGCGCCGGCGCGGTCGGCGCGTTCACGGCCCTGGCGCGCCGGCCGGCGCCGGTTTTGCGGACGGAGTAGCCGGAGCGTTTCCGGCGGAGTGGGCCACCGCCGGCATCAAAACCGCTACGCCCGGCGCGCCTGCTTAAGCGAAGCCATCATTTCCCGCCGAAGAATGGCGTTCAGGCGGCCCTGGTATCCCCTCCCCTGCGACTTGAGCCAATCCAACACGTCGGCGTCCACGCGAGCGGTGATCTGCTGCTTTACAGGGCGGTAGAAGCGCCCTCGAACGCCAGCGCTCCATGCCTCGTCGGACAGCTCGGGGATGTCGCTGGTGTCGATCGACTCGTCAGGCAGCGCCGCCAGCTTGGCCAGGTGCTCGCGTTGCGCGTCAGTCAGCGGCGGGGGCGTTTCCGGGGTGTGGCTAATCCTTTTCGTTTTCATAGCGTCGCCTCTCTCGCGGCGTGGCCCGCCGCGCTGAAATGATGCGGATGATCTCAACCGACCCGCCGTCGGCGTCTTCTGTGACCGTGTGCGCCATGACGAATAGCGCTCTAGCGTCCCGTGAACACCGGCGCGCGCTTTTCGGTGAAGCTGCGCACGCCTTCGCGATGATCCTCCGTGGCGAACAGCCGGTGGATGGTTTCGATGGCCCAGGACCCGATCTCGCGCGGGTCGCCAGGGGTTGTGCGGCGCAAGCCCGCCTTCATGGCGCTGAGCGCCAGCGGCGGGTTGGCGGCGATGCGGGCCGCCATGTCCAGCGCGGTCGCCATCAGCGCGCCGTGCGGGACCACGCGGCCGACTAGGCCGATGCGCAGCGCCTCCGCCGCATTGATCGGATCGCCGGTGAACAGCAGCTCGGCCGCCTTCTCGGACCCGACGATGGCCGGCAGCTTCCAGAATCCGCCGACGTCGCAGACCAGGCCTCGCTTGATGAAGAGTTCGGCGAACACCGCCTTTTCCGAGGCGATGCGCATGTCGGCATAGAGGGCCAGCTCCATGCCCCAGCCGACCGCAGGGCCGTTCACCGCCGCGATCACCGGCTTGTCGCACTCGATCGCCGCCATGGCGGCTGGCGTCGGCTCAAAGCGCACCCGAGGCGTGGACGGCTCCGGCCGCGCCTCGCCGGTCATCATCTCCTTGATGTCCTCGCCGGAGCAGAAGGCCGGATCAGCGCCGGTGACCACCACGCAACGAATGTCCGGCTCGGCGGCGGCTTGACGGAAGGCCGCTTCGATCTCGGCATAGGCGCGCGGGTTCAGCGCATTGCGCCGCTCGGGCCGGTTCAGGGTGATGGTGCAGATGTGCTCGCGCACGGCGTAGAGCACATGGACGAAGTCTTCGGCGGCGATGGCGGCCATGTTCGAAATCTCCCTTGGCCTGTCGCCCGGTCACCTTGCTAAGCCGGGCGTCGAGGCGGCCTATTGTGGCGCCGAATGACCGCAGGGATAGCCATGGCCGAACTCGATCCGCCCGAAGTCGGCGATGTGCGCGACAACCACCGCTTTGACGAGGCCGGGCTGCAGGCGTGGCTATCCGAGCATGTGGACGACTTTCACGGGCCGATGCGCGTGCGGCAGTTCCGCGGCGGCGCCTCCAACCCCACCTTCCTGATCGACGCCGGCGAGCGCCGCTACGTGCTGCGCAAGAAGCCGCCGGGCCAGCTCTTGGCCAGCGCCCATCAGGTGGATCGGGAATACAGGGTGATGAAGGCGCTGGGCGGCGCTAACTTTCCCGTCCCGGTCATGCGCGCGCTCTGCCTTGACGAGACCATCATCGGCACCAGCTTCTATGTGATGGACTTCCTGGAGGGCCGCATCTTCCGCGACGCGCGCCTGCCCGGCATGGCCCCGGCCGAACGGGCGGCGATCTACGACGAGCTGAACGCGATCCTGGCCCAGCTGCATGGCGTCGACTACGCGGCTGTCGGCCTCGGCGACTATGGCCGGCCGGGCAACTATTTCACCCGCCAGATCGACCGCTGGACCAGGCAGTATCGCGGCGCCGAGACCGAGCGGATCGAGGCGATGGAAGCGTTGATCGCGGTCCTGCCCGAGCGCGCGCCGACCGACGAGACCACCACCATCGCCCACGGCGACTACCGGCTGGAAAACGTCATGTTTCACGCGACCGAGCCCCGGATCATCGCCGTGCTCGATTGGGAACTCTCGACCCTCGGCCATCCCCTGGCCGACATCGGCTATGGCGGCCTGCTCTGGCATTCGGTCTCGGAAAGCTGGGGCACGCTGACCGGCGTCGATTTCGCGACGTCCGGCATCCCGACCGAAGCCGACTACGTCGCCGCCTATTGCCGGCGCACCGGGCGGGCGGACATCGAGGACTTCAACTTCTATGTCGGCTTCGCGGCCTTCCGTCTCGCCGCCATCGGCCAGGGCGTGTTCAAGCGCAATCTGGACGGGATCGGCACGGGCAACGCCAGCCGCGACAATTCCGGCACGCGCGGCCTGGCCGAACTGGCCCTGTCGCTGCTGCGGCGTTGAGCCCACGGGGCTAAATCCGTCCGTGGGCGTTACATCCGGATGGCTGCTCCCGTATCCGCTCCCGCTCAGCCGCTAAGCGACCAGCTCCATACCGTGCTGTTCGGCGGTCCCCAGGCCTGGGTGCTGCTGGCCGGTTCGGCCGTGCATGTCGCGCTGAACCTGACCATCGGCGTCGGCATGCTGCTGCTGACCCTGTGGCTGGCGGGATGGGCCTCGGACCTGGCCAAGACCGCCACGGGCCGGCTGCACGGCCACGCGCCGGATGCGGTGCTGCAGGGGTTCGTCGGCTCGCTGGTGCGCTATGGCGTGGTGATCATCGGCCTGATCGCGGTGCTGCAGCAGATCGGCGTGCAGACCACCTCGGTGCTGGCCGTGCTCGGCGCCGCCTCCCTGGCGATCGGCCTGGCGCTGCAGGGAGGCCTAAGCAATGTCGCGGCCGGGGTGATGATCCTTTTGCTGCGCCCCTACCGCATCGGCGACCGCGTCCAGATCAGCGGCACCGTCGGCAAGGTGCGGGGGCTCGATCTTTTCGTCACCCGCCTGCACGACCTGGACAACTCCGTCGTCTTCATCCCCAACAGCAAGGCGTTCGGCGACATCATCGTGAACTATTCGATGCCGGAAAACCGCCGCATCGTGATGGATTTCGGGATCGACTACGACGACGACGTGGATCTGGCCCTCGCCCTGCTGGTCGAGACGGCGCGGGCCGACGAGCGGATCGTCGACAGTCCGGCGCCTTGGGCCAAGTTGACCGAACTTGGCGACAGCACCGTCACGGTGACGCTGCGCGCCTGGACCTCGCCGGACGGCTACATCGATACGCGCTTTGATCTGATCAAGGACGTGAAGGCTGCGTTCGAACGCGAGGGCCTCAGCTTCGCCTACCCGCACCAGGTGGAGGTGGGAACGCGACCATGGACGCCGCCGGACCGCGAACGGCAACGCCGCGCGCTCGAAACCCGTCGGCCCGAACGCGCAAGGCCCGCCGAGCCGCCGCACGGGGAGCCGCCGCGCGAGGCCCGGGACTCCGGTTCATCTTCGGAAGCGGGCTGACCCGCGACGCCGGCGGCGATAGTGTGGCGCCATGACCAGTCTGCACTACGTCGTCTTCCCGTCGCTGCACACGCCGCCGCTGAGCCTGGCCGGGCGGCTGCGGATCCCTGAAACCGAGGGACGGCGCCCGGCCGTGATCCTGCTGCACGGCTCGGCCGGGCCGAGCGAACGCGAGGGCGGTTATGCGGAGCCGCTGAACGCGGCCGGCTTCGTGACCCTGGAACTCGATCAGTGGTCGCCGCGCGGCCTGGCCGGCGGCGCGGAGGGACGGCCGCGCACGGTGGCCGAGACCCTGCCCGACCTTTACGGCGCGCGCGCCTGGCTGGCCGCGCACCCGAGGGTCGATCCGGCGCGCATCGGGGTGATCGGATTTTCCTTCGGCGCCGTCGCGGCGATGCTGGCGGCGACGCGGGCGCACAACGATCCCGTCCTCGGCGAGGATCATTTCGCCGCGCTGATGCCGGTCTATCCGATCTGCCATCTCTACAATCGGATTTCCGGCTTCGAGTTCGGCGATCTGGTCGAGGCGCCCGTGCTGATCGTCACCGGCGCCCTTGACGGCTACGACAACGACGCAAAGGCCGGCCCAAGCCTGGCCGCCTCCCTGGGCGAAGCCGACCGCGCCAAGATCCGCGTCGAGGTGATGGCCGAGGCCCATCACGGTTTCGACATGCCGGGCGTCGAGCGCCAGGCCCAGGACCCCGCCGGGAACCGCGGCGAGGGCGGCCTGGTGACCATGGCCTACAACGCGCCGGCCGCCGCCCGCTCGCACGCGCTGGCGGTGGCGTTCTTCAGCGAAGCGATGGCGCCGCCATGACGGTCGATGCCGACAAGATCACCTATGCACCGACCACCGGCGTGCGGCGGACGCACCCGGCGCCACTCGTCGTCGCGACCGAGGCGAGCCTGGCGGGCTACGGCCGTCTCGTTGACGACCCTGGCTTTCCCATCGAGATCGTCCGCTGGCCGGCGCAAGGCTGGCGGCCCGTCGATGAAAATTCCGGCGATCAGGGTGGGGTGACGGAAGGCCTGTTCGAGTTCGCCTGGCGGGGCGAAACCCTCTACGCGCGCAACAACGCCGTCGGCGACAACTATCTGTTCGGCTGGAGCACCTGGCCGGAGGCGGCGGCCAGCGAGGGCCCGGCCACGCCGCGCGAGCAGGCCTTGATCTGGCGCGCCAACTACCACCCGGATGGCGGACAGCTGATCTATCCCGTCGAGGGGCGCAGCTTCGTCGCGCCCATGGCCCTGCCTGGCGACGACGTGACGCCGGAACGGTTCGTCGCCTTCCGGTGCGACGGAAGCCGAGGGCTCTACATCCACCCGAACGTCTGGCACGGCGCCTTCGTGCCTCACGACGACGAGGCGAGGTTCCTTGATCGCCAGGGCCGCGTCCATGCCCGCGTCTCGATCGATTTTCCGAAGGAGTTCGGCTGCTATCTCGCCGTTCCCTGCGGGGTCCGGCCGCCAAGTCGTTCGCGCGGCGGCGGGTCTGAAGACAAGTAACGCCATCTCAAGAGCTTTCCGGCACAGTTCGACCCCTGAACCGGCAAAGGTCGCGACCCTGGTGAAGATACTCGACGAGGGCCTCGATGAGATGGCCGCCCGCGCCTACCAGGGTCTGCCGCTGCGCCTGGCGGTGACGACCGGGGTCGCCGCCCTGGTCAGCCTGATGCTGCCATGGCGGCTCTGCCTGGCCTGGCTGGCCTTGCAGGTGCTGTCGGAAACCGGCTCCATCGCCTTCACACGCCCGCAGGCGCAGGGCCGCACGGTCGGGCGGAGCATACGCATCGCGCACCTGGCCACATTGGTCTTCGGGTGCATGCTCTGGATGGCGCTCGGCGCCGCGCTCTGGCTCGACAAGGTCGCCGGCGGCCCTGTCTGCGCGGTGATCATCTGGGTCTCGGTGATTTTTTTCGCCCAGAACAACGCCTACCAGTCGCTCACGGGGTTCGTCGTCGGCGGCGGCGTCCCCGCGCTCGCCATGCTGATCCTGGTGATCGCGGGACCCAATCCCTATCACCTGCCTCTGATCCCTGTCGTCGGCCTGCTGGTCCTGGCCCTGTCCTTTGTCGCCGACGGCGTCATGCGCAGCCTGGGCGTGCGGCGGGGTTTCGAGGCGGCCCAGCGCAGCATGGCCGCGTCGGAGGCCCACTACCGGCTGCTGGCGGACAATGTCACCGACGTGATCGCGCGCTCGGGAGTCGATGGCGAGCGGCGCTACATATCGCCGTCCATCGAGCAGGCCCTGGGATACACCGCCGAAGAGCTGCTGAAGACGCCCAACTACACCTATATTCACCCCGACGATCGTAAGCCGGTGATCGCCGCCGTCCGCGCGCTCTCGCCCCAGGCGCCGCAAAGAACCCTGGACTACCGCGTCGTGCGCAAGGACGGCGAGGCCATATGGGCGGAAACCTGTTTCACCCTGGCGCCGGGCGCGGGTCCCGACGGCGAAGGCGAGGTGATCTCGGTCTCGCGCAATATCGGTGCGCGCAAGGCGCTGGAGATCGAACTGGTGGAGGCGCGGCGCCGGGCCGAGGACGCGGCGGCGGCGAAGTCGGATTTTCTGGCCAACATGACCCACGAACTGCGCACGCCGCTGAACGCCATTATCGGGTTTTCCGGCGTGCTGGCGCAATCGCGTCGGCTTGATGCGGAGGACGCCCGTCATGCCGGCCTCGTCCGCGACGCCAGCGCCGCCTTGCTGGAGCTGGTCAACGGCGTTCTCGACTTCTCCAGACTGGAGGCCGGCGCGGTCGAACTGGAAGCCAAGCCGTTCGACCCGGCGGAAACGGCGCGCGCCGTGGCGGCGCTGCTGACCCAGCAGGCCGACGCCAAGGACCTGATTCTCTCCGTCGAGATCGAGGGAGACACCTGGCCACTGATCGGCGACGGCGGCCGAATCCGCCAGATCGTGCTGAATTTCCTGTCCAATGCGATCAAGTTCACCGCACAAGGCGGTGTCACCGTCCGCGTGCGCCAAACCGCGACGGACGGCGAGCGGAGCGCGCTTCGGATCGCGGTGGCCGATACCGGCCCCGGCATCGCCAAGAATACGATCGATCATCTGTTCGACCGCTTCACCCAGGCTGACGCAACGGTCTCGCGCCGCTATGGCGGCACCGGGCTGGGCCTGGCCATCTGCAAACGCACGGTCGAACAGATGGGCGGCGTGGTCGGCTGTGACAGCACGCCGGGCGAAGGGTCGACCTTCTGGTTCGAAGTCGCGTTGCCCCGCGCCGAATCTCTGGCCGATGAGCCGCCGGCGCCCGCCCCGGCCATCCCGGAGGGCCAGCTGCGCGTGCTGCTGGTCGAGGACGTCGCGGTGAACCGCGAGCTGATCTCAACCCTGCTTGCGCCCTTCAAGGTGGCGATCGAGATGGCCGAGAACGGCCGTCAGGGGGTCGAAGCCATGCAGCGCAACGCCTTCGACCTGGTGCTGATGGACGTTCAGATGCCGGTGATGGACGGGCTTACCGCCGCGCGCGCGATCCGCGCCCTGCCGGGCGCCAACGCCCAGTCGACGCCGATCATCGCCATGACCGCCAATGTCCTGCCCGAGCAGGTGAAAAAGTGCCTGGACGCCGGCATGGACGATCATCTGGGCAAGCCGATCAGCCCCGCCGCCCTGCTGGCCGCGCTGTCTCGTTGGTCGGCCGGCCGCGGGGCGACCGCCGACGCCCAGGCCGGCGCCGCCACGGCGGCGTGACCGTCACCGAGGGGACGGCTACTAAGGCGCGATGAGTCCCGTCGCCGTCCTGTCTGTCGAAGGCTTGTGCAAGTCGTTCGGACCCTTGCGGGCCGTCGATGGAGTCGGCTTGCGGGTCGCGGCCGGCGAGATCGTCGGGCTGGTCGGTCCGAACGGCGCGGGCAAGACGACGACCATCAACATGATCCTGGGCGTGCTGGCGCCGACCAGCGGCCGGATCGAGATCGACGGGATCGACCTGGCGGCCAACCGCAGCCGGGCCTTGGCCCGGACCAATTTCGCCGCCGTCTATGCGCCTTTGCCCGGCAACCTGACCGTCGAGCAGAATCTGCGCGTTTTCGGCATGATCTACGCGGTCGAGGCGCTCTCCGAACGGATCGAGCAGCTGCTCACGGCCTATGACCTGGCGCGCTACCGCAAGACCAAGGCCGGTGTGCTGTCCTCCGGCGAGCAGACGCGGCTGGGGCTGGCCAAGGCGATGCTCAACCGGCCAAGGCTGCTGCTGCTCGACGAGCCCACCGCCTCGATCGATCCCTCGACCGCCCGCGACATCCGGGCCGGCGTCACCGCCTTCGTGGCCGAAGGCCATGGCGGGGTGCTCTGGACCAGCCACAACATGTACGAGGTCGAGGCGGTCTGCGACCGGGTGCTCTTCCTGGCCCGCGGCAAGGTGGTGCTCGAGGGCGACCCCAAGACCCTTCCCCGCGACCATGGCGCGGCCAGCCTCGACGACCTGTTCGTCGCGGTCGCGCACGAGGCGCCGCGCCGGGATGGGGCGCCATGACCGCATCGCGCGTCGCGGCCATCGTGCTGCGCCAGGTCTACCTGCTTCGCGGCAGCCCGCAGCGTATCCTGCCGCTGTTTGTCTGGGTGGCCGTCGACATCCTGCTCTGGGGCTTCATCACCCGCTATCTGAACGCGGTCTCCCGGTCCGGCTTCAACTTCGTGCCGGCGCTGCTGGGCGCGGTGCTGCTCTGGGATTTCCTGACCCGGGTGATGCAGGGCGTGACCATGGCCTTTTTCGAGGACGTCTGGTCGCGAAACTTCCTCAACCTGTTCGCCTCGCCGCTGCGCACCTCGGAATATCTGGCCGGCCTGGTGGCGGTCGGCGTGGCTACGAGCCTGGTGGGCCTGGTGGTCATGCTGGCCCTCGCCCGGGCGGCGTTCGGCCTGTCCTTCCTCAGCTACGGCGCGGCCCTGGCGCCCTTCTTGATGGTGCTGTTCGCGACCGGCATAGCGCTCGGCGTCGTCGGGGCGGCGATCGTTCTGCGTCTCGGCCCGGCCTCGGAATGGCTGATATGGCCGATCCCGACCCTGATCTCGCCCTTCGCCGGGGTCTTTTATCCCATTGCGGTGCTGCCCGGTTGGATGCAGGCGATCTCCAGGCTGCTGCCGCCGGCCTATGTTTTCGACAGCCTGCGCGCCGTGATCGCCGGAAAGGCTCCCGACTGGGATCGTCTGGCCGTCGGCGGCGGCCTAGCCGTGGTCTACTTGGTCCTGGCTTGCCTCTATTTCGGCCATGTCTATCGGTACGCGATCCGCACCGGCCTGATCGCGCGCTACAGTGCCGAAACGGTGAGCTGATCTAAGCCTGTCCGGAATCGGCCGGCCGGCCCGGCGCGATCCAGGTGACGAGGTCCCAGGCGTTGCGGATGCCCAAGAGCAGCATGATCAGCAGCAGGGCGCCTGTCGCCAAAGCCGCCCATTCCGCGCGCGCGCCAAGCGCCATGGCCGAGGCGCAAAGCCCGAGATAGACCACGGCGGGGGCCACGCCATAGCACCACAGGTCCGACCAGTGCGGTGGTTCGGCGCCGGACCTGGGCATGACGATCCCGAGACAGGCGCGGATCGCGCAGGCGAGGCCCACGAGCGCACTCAGCCCGACCGCTCCAGCCGTCGCCGAGGCTCCAAGCCGAGGCGCCATGGCCACGGCGCTGACCGTCATCACCACGGCGAACTGCAGGGCGGTCGGCGTCAGATATAGGCTCACCCCACGCATGGCGCTCGACCGCTCTCGCCCCGCGGTGAGGGTCACAACCACGAACAACAGTCCAATCAGCCCCGCCGAGGCGGGACCGATCATGAGATAGAAATTGTCCCAGCCCTCGAACATGGAATCGGTCCTTGGCTTATCCGGCGCGCCGCCTTGGCTCTCACCAACACGTATAGCCGCCGTCCGCCACCACGATGCTGCCCGTCATCAGGCTGGCCGCGTCCGAGGCGAGAAACAGGACGATGGAAGCGATCTCTTCCGGCTCGCCCAGACGGCCCATGGGCGTGCCGTCGATCCAGCGCCGGTACATCTCGCCGGCCGGATCGGCGAAGGCGTTGATCGGCGTGCGGATATAGGTCGGGGCGACGGCGTTAACGCGCACGCCGCGCGCCGCCCACTCGGCGGCCAGGGACTTGGTGAGCTGGTGCAGGGCGGCCTTGGAGGCGTTGTAGTGGCTCTGCCCCTGCGGACGATTGACGATGATCCCGCTCATCGAGCCGATATTGACGATCGAGCCGCGGCCGGCCCGCAGCATGTGGCCGCCGAAGGCCCGCGCGCACCAGAAGGATCCGTTCAGATTGACATCCAGCACGTTCAGCCAGCGCTCGTCGGCGAGGTCCTCAGCCGCCACCTCGCTGCGCGCGATGCCGGCGTTGTTGACCAGGATGTCGATGCGGCCGCGGCTTGCGACCAGGGCGTCGGCCACCGCGCTCACGCGGCTGGAATCGGTGACGTCCATCACCACGCCGTCCACGGCGTAGCCCTTCGCCGCCAGTCCCTGGCGCGCGGCGTCGATCTCGGCCTCCCGCAGATCGGCGATCGCCACCTCGCTGCCGGCCTCGGCCAGAGCCTCGACGATGGCCAGCCCGATCCCGCTGGCGCCGCCGGTGACCAGGGCGACGCGCCCGTCGAGCTTGAAACGGTCAAGATACATGGCGGCCTTCTCATCTTTATCGGGATCCGAGCCCGACGCTTAAGGCCTTTCGACGACGCTCGCATAGGCCTCGAACGAGTCCTTCGCGAGCGGCTGCAGGCGCGAAATGATCGGCTTGGTTTCGGCGACGGTCTCGGTCATGAAATCGAAAGCCGCCTGGCGGGTTTCAAGCAGAGTCCCGCGCCGCCGCACCAGGTCGGCTCGGGCGGGATCGGCCCCGTCCAGGGCCGCCGCCGCGGTCTCCACCAGGGCGATTTCCGCCGTGACGTCGAAAACACCCTCCAGCGTCAGGGTGATGCGCACCATGAGCGCGTGGATCTGGGCGCGGACCTTGGCGTCACGCAGATCGTAGAGCGCCTCCCGGTTGCGGTCATAGGCGTCAGCTTCACGCCGCACCGCCCGCATGAGGCGCATGGTCAACGGGCCATAAGGGTCGCCCCGCTCGCGCGAGTCGCTGGCGAGCGCGATGATGAGTTCGATCACCGACAGGATTTCGCCGAACAGCAGAGCCGCGCTGCGTTCGCGCTCACGCCGGCGAAAGAACCCCTCTAGCTGCGTCGCCGCAAACCCGCCCACCGTCGCCAGCACCGCGCCGACAACCACCGCCCACAGGGTTTCCGTATCCGCCGCCAAAATCCTGGCCCCCGATCCCAGGCCTCCCAGGGCCTGCCGCGACAACGCAACCCGACGCGCTGGAACCCGCCTCAGACTTGTATTGTGATTGATGACAGACGGCGAGGGTATCGGTTAGGGTCGGCTGTCAGGGGCGGGCGCTAGGTCGATGAAGCGGTTCTTCTTCGCTGTTTTCTGCATTTTGGCATTTGCCCGGGCTGCGCCATCGCATGCGCAGGAATGGGTCGCGGCCGCGACGGACGCCGCCAAGGTCCGATACGATCTGGACATCTCCAGCATCAAGATGAACGGCGGCTATTCCACGGCCTGGATGAGAGTTGTAGAGCCGAAGGATCTGGTGACTCCAACAACGCGCAAAGCCTATCGAACCGTCACCATCCAGTGGCTTGACAATTGCGTCAACCAGACCTTCGCCGCGACGGAATCGATCTATTTGGACTCCTCCAACGTAGTGGTCGACACTCAGATCACGCCTCAGGAGCAGTGGCAATTCATCGCCATTCCGCCGGGAAGCATCGTCGAGGCGATGCAAAAGCAGATTTGCACGCTGGCGGCCTATCGCGCCACGCTGAAGCCGGCTATCGATCCGGGGACCCTGAACTCAGCGTCTTGGCAGTCAGCGTCTTATGACCCAGCGAATAAAATAGACTATTATGTCGATACTCAGTCGGTTTCAAATCTTCAGTCGGGCATAATCGATTTCATTTCCCGAAATGTTGCTAGATCGACGACAAATCTTCCAGATGGAACGCCGTACAAGACGGCGATTATATTCGAGCTTGGCGAGTGCAAGACCGAAAAGATCGCCTTCGAAAGCGTTGACTACTACGACTCCGTGGGAACTCTGGTTTCCACCGTGAAGCTTCAGGCCCAAGACACGCCGACGCCGACCGTGGCCGCGCCAGGGTCGGTCAACGAACTGGAATTGCGGCTTGCGTGCGGCCAGACGACGGCGAGCGCCTCGCCCGCCGGCCAGCCGCAGTTGGTGAGCGGAACGGCCTGGCTCGAGCCGAAGGGCTACCTGATCACCGCGGACCATGTCGTGGCCGGCGCCACGAAACTGTTGATCGGGCAGGACGGCAAGGCGGTCGGCACCGCCGATATCGTCCTGGAAGACGCCGCGAACGATGTCGCGGTGCTGCGGCCTCATTTCACGGTCGGGGGCCACACGGCGATCGCCCTTGGCGAGGTGCCGGCGATGTTGGGGGAAAAGGTGTTCACGCTCGGATTTCCGGATCCGAGCGGCATGGGGCTCTCGATCAAGATGACCTCGGGCGAGGTGAGCGCGACCGCTGGAGACGATCCCACCACCAGTCGGGTCGACGATCCCCGCCTGCTGCAGATTTCGATCCCCGTCCAGCCGGGAAACAGCGGCGGCCCGGTCATCGACGCGTCCGGCCATGCCGTCGGGGTGGTGTTGTCGAGGCTGGAGAGGACGGGATCCGACCAGATCGCCGAGAACGTCAACTACGCCCTGAAGGTCGGCTATGTGCAGAATTTGCTGGCTGGCCTGCCCGACGTGGGCGCCCCTCACTGGGCGGTCAAGCCGGGTCCAATCGTCAGTGTCGTCGCCGGCGTTCAGGGCGCGGTATTCCTGATCGTCGCCGCCGGGCCGCAGAGTTAGCGGCCGTCGTCGCCCGCCGCGCCGAGCCGAGCGCTCTAGGTCCGCCCTGCCCGTCCCACCAGCCGCGGCATCAGCCAGCGCTGGAAGGCGTCCTCGTCACAGTCCAGGCAGACCTCGGCATTGGCGGGACCTTCGGCTTCGCGGGTGTAGCCTTCGGCGTCGACCTCGAGCCGCAGACGTTCGACCGTGAACATCGACGGGTCCATGGCCAGGGCGAGCGCCGCGGTGTCGAACAGGATCGGCGTAGTCCGGCCGGCGACGGCGGACCATTGCAGATAGGTGAGCGCCAGCGCGTCGGTGATTGGGGTCGAGCGGGTGAAGATGAGCTGACGCTTCAGCTCGTCGAGCGCGACCATGGTCCCGTCCAGGGGCGCGACGACCAGGGGCACGCCCGCCTCGAACACCGCCTGGGCGGCGGCGATATCGGAGAGGATATTGTATTCCCGCGAAGGCTTGCCCTCGCCCTGCCAGGCGAGGTCGCGATAGCCGCGCCGGACCGACCCGCCCATCAGCACGATCCGCTGCAGACGGCGGAAGGCGGCAGGATCGCGCTCCAGCGCGGCCGCAAGGTTGGTCAGGGGGCCGATCGCGAGCAGCGTGACCCGGTCCGGATTGTCCGCGATCTTCTGCAGCAGGAAATCCACCGCCGGCGGCTCGTCGCCGTCCAGTTGCGGCCCGCCATGCGCCCAGCGCCTGTGGGTGAAGGGCGCGCCGGTCCTGAGCGTCGCGCCCACCGCGACCGGAATATCCTCGCGGCCGGCGAGGTTGAGGAATCGCTTGGTCAACCGCGCCCTCAGGCTCGAATCTCCGACGACCGTGGTCACGCCGAGGATATCGAGTTCCGGGCTGGCCAGGGCGACGGCCAGGGTGAAGATGTCGTCGTAGTCGTCGCCGATATCGGTATCGATGATGAGCTTCATCGGCCCTCTATCGAGGCTCGGCGGGCCTCGGGCAAGGCCGGCGCCAGGTTAGTCGCCGTTGACGATGGACAGGATGTTGCCGTCCGGGTCCTTGAACCAGGCGACCTTCATCTTGCCGCTGACGTGGATGTCGCCGTGCATTTCCGTATCCGGCAGGTTGTCATAGCGCTCGAAGGCGACGCCGCGGCTCTTGAGGTCCGCCACGACGGCGTCGACGTCCGCCACCGGCCAGGTGGCGGCGGTGGCCTTGTTGGTCCCGGCCTTGTCGGTCTCATAGACGTAGAGGACGGCGCCGCCGCTTTTGTAGGTGGCGACACCGGGACGCTCCTCGTTCAGCGCCAGGCCCAGGGTCTCGGTGTAAAAGGCCTTCGCCCGCGCCGCGTCTCGCACCGGAATGGTGGCGACGGGCGGGCTGTCTCCCAGCATGGCGTTAGGTTTTTTTCCAAGCATAGCGTGCTCCCTGATCGCGGGGGTGAACCGTCGCGCGACTGTGCGACTGAAAACGCGCCCCGATCGAAGTTCGATCCCGCGCGCGCAAGCATAATGTCGGCCTTGATCTTAGCGATTCGCCGCAGACCAAGCCTATGCGCGTTGCGCGCATGCGAGGTTGCGCGATGAGGTTGTCGCCTTGAGCGATCCGTAAACACGACCATCGCGCGGACATTGGTCAGGCAGCCGCCGACGGCCGCCCAACAGAGAGACGAGTCGACTGATCGTGAGGGCGCCTCATGCGGGTGAGTTCACGTCGCGATGCCACATGGTAGAATTCTGTCAAAGTCCTGTACCGATATGACAAATTCTTCTATATTCGCTCGATTGGCGCACTGTGACTTGGGGGTTACCAGTGAAATCGCGCCAGCATCAGTAGTCGAAGGGAGTTTGGCAACCTTAGGGCGCGCGCGTTTTCCCGATAGTGTCAAGGCCGAGACGGAAGCGCCCGGCGTTACGAGATGGCCGCCCAAAAGGCGAAGGGCAGGCCGGAGAACTTGAACGAGGGGGGGAACGCCATGAAGGCGGATGAATTTGGGCGCCGGCGCGTTGGACGCGTTGGGAATAACGCTGGCGCGATATCCATCCAGGGGCGGGATGAACGCAGACTCATTCGGCGATCTCGGAGGAACGCCCGCAGCTTGGCGCGCCTAGCCCTGATCGCCTGCAGCTTCCCGTTGAGCCTTGTCATGTGGACGGCGACCGCCGCATCACAGACCGTCGCCACCTCGCCCAGCGCCGCCGCCCAGACGGCCGAGCCGGAGGCGGTGGGAGAGGTGATTGTCCAGGCCACCAAGCGCAGCGAGCGGGTGCAGGACGTGCCGGAAGCCGTTGCCGTAATAACCGGCAAGGCCTTGACCTCTGTTGGGCCGATCAACAATACGCAGGACGTGCTCAATCTCGTGCCCGGCGCGCGCTTCAACAACCTCGCGGACCCGCTGAATAGCGAGATTTCCATTCGCGGGTCGGGCACCGAGCGGGCGACCGGGGCCGACTCGTCCGTGGGGCTCTATTTCGACAATGTCTATGTCGGCGCCAACCAACTCGGCGGACGCAATCTCGCGCCGATCGATTCTTTCGACCTTGATCACGTCGAGGTGCTTGAGGGGCCGCAGGGCGCCCTATACGGGCGCGACGCCGAATATGGCGTCGTCAACCTGCTGCCTCAGACCCCGACGTTCAGCAACAGCGGGCTAGTCGATGATACGTATGTCTCCCAGACCCAGCAGAACATCGTCAGCGGGATACTGAATTATAAGATAAGCGATAATTTGGCGCTGCGCCTGGGTGCGGAAGACATAACGCAATCAAAAGGTTTTGATTATAACCCGGATACCAATTCCTATTACGATCACACCAACGGATACATAGTTCGCGGGCAGTTGCGCTTTCAGCGCGACAATCTGGATGTCGACTTACTCGCCGAGCGCCAGCAACTGCATGTGCCATCGTTCGCTTCAGCCTATAATGTCCAGCCCAGAAACGCCACAACGGGTTATCCCGGCATCGCCACCTTTCCTTTCGGATTCTCGCAGAACCCTCGCGTGATCGCGCACAACAACCTCGATTTCTCCGAAGAGGACATCAACAACGTCGTTTTGGCGGTAAAGTATGACTTCGGCTGGTCGAAGCTGACCTCGACCTCCAGCTGGCGCACCCTCGACACCACCGCCAAGATCGACGCCGACTATATCGATCTGCCCACTGAGATCTCTCTCCAGGCGACGTGCCAAAGCCTCAAACTCGCGCTCAACAGTTGCGGCAACTATCCGTTCGTCCAGCAGAACGACACCGGGCACACCACGACCTGGTACGAAGACCTGCACCTCGACGGCGCGCCGCTGTTCGACAAGCGGTTGACATGGCTCGTCGGCCTCGAACTCCTCGACCAGCCCACCAACGGCTACGGGACGGTGACCTCCAACCCCTGTCCGGCGACCTCGACCATCAAGCTTCCGGGCGGCGGCACGCTGGCGGTCCCGGCCGGCAACGTCGTCGGCGATGGATTCTGCGTCGGCCCGCCACCGTTCCAACAGGTCGCGGTTCTGCCGGGCTCGGTGTTTCCGCCGGTGACTCAGCCAGGGGGCTCCGACTCGCCGTACACTGGGAACTATTTCTCCTATGCGCCCTACGCTTCGCTCGGCTTCAACCTGGGCGCGGGCTTCAAGCTTGGCGGCGATCTCCGCTACTCGCACGACCACAAAACGGCGACCGAGGACGTCTACCAGATCTACTCGAGCCCGCGGGTTCCCTCGGTCTTTGTGACAAACGGCCAAGCGATTCCCGAGTCGCATTACCTGTTGGACAGCGGGAACTTCACCTATGCCGTCACACTGAGCTGGAAGATCCCTTTCAGCCCGTGGGACGACCTGCTGTACGCCAAGACCGGCACGGGCTACCGAGTGGGTGGATTCAATCTGGGCCACACCACGCCGCTGCTCAACAATTGCACCCTCTCCCCCCTGATCACGACCGGGTGCCCGGTCGGCGTCGCGCCGCCGCTCTTCTATGCGCCCATCACCCCGAGCTACTCAGACGAGACCAGCACCAGCTATGAAGTCGGCTTCAAGGGCGACATCACCTCTCACGCCTACGTTTCGCTCGACGGCTATTACGAGACCACCAACCACGCCCTGGCCGCGGTCGGCGACGGGTGCGGCACCGTCCTGACCGCCGGCGACCGCAGTTCGTGCCTGGCCGCAAACACCAACTACACGATCAACGCCGGGACCGTTAACGGATGGGGCGTCGAGGCGCAGCTCGACACGCGTTGGGATGTGCTGGGCGGCAAGCTGAATCTGCAGCTCGAAGGGTCTACCCAGAAGGCGCGATACGCCTCCGAGCCGGCCGGCATTCCCGGCGTGCCGATCGTCGGCACGGCGGTGGCGGAGAACCCGACCTGGGTGGCGAGCGCTCTCGTCAACTACAGCCATCCGATCACCGACCAAGTCTCCGCATTCTTCAACCTGATCTATCATGGCCAATGGGGCGGCATTCAGGATCCAGAAACCTCGGCGGGGGCGTTCTTCCCGCTGGCGAGCTTTAACGACATCAACCTGAAGGCGGGCCTAGACTTCAGGAATCTTGAACTGGCGCTGGTCGCGACCGACGTGACCGGCGAGGTCCACAAGATAGCCCAGTTCTATCAGCCGGGAGTCAACACGGTGACCGGACTGACAGTGCCGGTTTACAGCCAGCAGCGTCTGAGCCTGCCGGGCACCGTCGGCGTGGAGGCGACCTACAGATGGTGAGCAAGGTCCGGCTGACGACCTCAGGCTCCCGACCGCGAAGGCCGCACGAGATCGTTGCTGACCCGTAGGATGATCCTGGCGGCGGGGCCCGCGCCGAACTCACGTGGATAGCGCGACGAAGGCCGCCACCTGGCGCGCGGCTAGGCCATCTGCAGCTGGCGGCGCACCAGCTTGGAATAGTCGTCCATCAGCGACAGCGAGATGTTTCCCGGGGTGTAGCGGTGCTCGCCGATCTCGGCGACCGGCGTCACTTCGGCGGCGGTGCCGCAGATGAACACCTCGGAGAAGGTGGACAGCTCCTCGCCCGGGATGTGCCGCTCCACCACCTCGAAGCCGCGCTCGCGGGCGATCTTCATGACGGTGCGCCGGGTGATGCCATCCAGGAAGCAATCGGGTAAGGGCGTGTGGATCACCCCCTCGCGCACCAGGAAGATGTTGGCGCCGGTCGTCTCCGCTACGTAGCCGCGCCAGTCCAGCATCAGGGCGTCGGCATAGCCCTCGCGCTCGGCGGCATGCTTGGAGATGGTGCAGATCATGTAGAGGCCGGCCGCCTTGGACGCCGTCGGCGCCGTCTCCGGCGAAGGCCGCCTGAACTTGGCGTGGGTCAGGCGGATGCCGCGCTTCTTTTCTTCCGGATTGAAGTAGCTCGGCCATTCCCAGGCCGCGATGGACAGGTGGATCGTCGTGTTCTGCGCCGAGACCCCGATCATTTCGGAGCCGCGCCAGGCGATCGGCCGCAGGTAACAGTCCTCGAGGCCATTCTTGGCGCAGGTGTCCTTGCAGGCCTGATCGATCTCGGCCACGCTGTAGGGGATCGTGAAGTCGAGGATTTCAGCCGAACGGTGTAGACGTTTCGTATGCTCGGTCAGCTCGAAGATTTCGCCGCCATACATGCGGGCGCCCTCGAACACGGCGGAGGCGTAGTGCAGCGCATGGGTGAGGACGTGCACCTTGGCCTCCCGCCACGGGACAAAGCTCCCATCCAGCCAGATCCAGCCGTCGCGGTCGTCAAAAGGCGCAAGGGTCATGGTTGGGGCTCCTTCTTCTTTGGCCGCTATAGCATAAGAGCGCGATTGTGAACGCCCAGCCCCCGACGGCCGCCCGTGACCGGCACCTTCTGGTGGTCGACGACGACGACCGCATCCGGGCGCTTTTGAAAGAATATCTGGCGCGCGCGGGGTTTCGCGTCTCAGTGGCGGCCGACGCCGCGGCGGCCAGGCGCATGCTGGAGATGTTCGACTTCGACCTTCTGGTCTTCGACGTCATGATGCCCGGCGAGGACGGCTTTGCGCTCACCGAATGGCTGCGCAAATCCGGGCCGTCCAAGGCCGCGCCGATCCTGATGCTGACCGCGCGCGACAGCGCCAGCGACCGGATCGAGGGCCTGCGTCTGGGCGCGGACGACTACCTGCCCAAGCCCTTCGAGCCGGAGGAGCTTTTGCTGCGCATCGAGGCCATCCTGCGGCGCGCCGGCGCGCAGCCGCAAGGCCCGGTGCGGCTCGCGCTCGGCCGCTGCAGCTTCGACCCCGGCCGCGGCGAGCTTAACCGCGACGAGACGCCGGTGCGCCTGACCGAGGCCGAGACGCGGCTCCTGCGCCGGCTGGCCGCCAACGCCCATGCGCCGGTCGATCGGATGGAGCTGGCGCGCGAGACCGCCGATCCCTCGGGCCGGGCGGTTGACGTGCAGGTGACGCGGCTTCGGCGCAAGATCGAGGACGACCCCAAGGCGCCGCGCTATCTGCAGACGGTGCGCGGGATCGGCTACATGCTGGCCCCGGACTGATGGCCAGGCTCTCGCAACTGTTCTGGCCCCGGCTGCTCAAGCGCTGGATGCCGACCTCGCTGTTCGGCCGCTCGCTGCTGATGATCGTGCTGCCCGTCGCCATCATGCAGATCGCGGTCACCTGGGCCTTTTACGACGCCCATTGGCAGACGGTGACCAGCCGGCTGTCGGAAGACCTGGCCGGCGACGTCTCCTGGCTGTTGGAAAGCTATGAGGCCGACCCGACCCCGGCGACGCTGACCCGGCTGGAGGACCGCGCGGAACGCTCGCTCGGCCTGTCGATCGCCCTGCAAGATGGCCGCACCCTGCCGCATTCGAAGCGCTATGCCCTGTTCGGTCCGATCGATTGGTCGATCAAGCGCGCGCTCGAAAACCAGATCGACCAGCCCTTCTGGTTCGACACCACCCGCTACCCGTCCTATGTCGACATCCGCGTGCAGGTGAAGCAGGGCGTCATCCGCATCATCGCCCCGCGCGACCGCGCCTTCGCCACCCAGGGCCATATCTTCATCATCTGGATGGCGATGGCGACGGTGGCGCTGACCGGCGTGTCGCTGCTGTTCATCCGCAACCAGGTGCGCGCGATCGAGCGGCTGGCCGACGCGGCCGACGCCTTCGGCCGCGGCGGCGACGTGCCGCAGTTCAGACCCCATGGCGCGCGCGAGGTGCGCAAGGCCGCCCACGCCTTCATCGCCATGAAGGAGCGCATCCAGCGCTATGTCGATCAGCGGACCCTCTTGCTGGCCTCGGTCAGCCACGATCTGCGCACGCCCCTGACCCGGCTGAAGCTGGAAGTGGCGCTGGCCGAGCCGACGCCGCGCCTGAAGGCGATGAAGCTCGACCTGGCTGAGATGGAGCACATGATCGATGAATACCTCGCCTTCGCCCGCGGCGAGGACGGCGAGGCGCTCGAGATCGTCGGCCTGCGCGGCCTGATCCAGGAAGTCAGCGAGGGCGCCATCCGCGCCGGCGCTCAGGTTCTGGTCGAGGCCGACGGCGCCCTGGCCGCCAACATCCGCCCCAACGCCTTCAAGCGCGCCCTGTCCAACCTGGTCATGAACGCCGCCGTGCACGGCGATCATGTCGAGGTCGCGGCCCGGGCGCGGCCAGCCGGCGGCGTCGAGATCCTGGTCGACGACGACGGGCCGGGCATTCCGCCCGACCGCTACGAGGACGCCTTCAAGCCGTTCAGCCGCCTGGACGACGCCCGCAACCAGAATGAAAAAGGCGTCGGCCTCGGCCTGGCCATCGCCCGCGACCTCGCCCGCGCCCTCGGCGGCGACGTCACCCTGGACCGCAGCCCGATGGGGGGCTTGAGGGCGGTGGTGCGGCTGCCGGGGTAGCTGCAGGTCCGCGTTCCAGCGCTCCTTCAAAGTCCGCTCTTGGCGTAGCGCCGACCTACCACTCAATTCCCGAAGGACGGCCGCATGCTCCGAGAGAAGGCGATGCTGCGAACGCGGCCGCTGTCCAGCCGGAAGCCAGACACGGCGCCATCCAGCCCGCGCTCGAAGGAAAGCGTGGCGCCGAGCCCGGCTGCCCATAGGCAATCGGGGCCGATCAACTGCAAGGCCACCGCGGGCATACGAGCGAAGGAGACCGCAAGGCCGTCGCCGCTAGGCCTGATTTGGCAAGCCGCAGCGCCGATGTCCGGGCTGTTGAAATCGCCGAGATAGGCCTCGTCATCGCTCCGTGTTGGAAGCTCACAGCGTCTGTAGAGACGAACGGGGACCCCGCTCTGCACGAGGGTGAACCCGCTTGCTGTAGGCTCGAATTCTAATCGCAGAAGGTCCGGCTCTCCACCGACGGCGAAGATATCCGGGCTCAGCGGCCAGAGCGAACCAGGCAGCCCCTGCAGGAAAAGCTTCCCCTCCCGCTCAATGAGCGAAACCACGTCTCCCTGCGACGCGCGATAACAGCCTGCACGCGCCCTGACCGTTTCTATCGCCGGAGCGGGCTGTCTCTTCGGCGCGGGCGTCACCCGGTCCGCAAGGAAAACCTCGGCCACGCGGCGGGCCGCCAGCGCTGGCCAGGCCGCAGCGTCGTTGCATAGGACGACGACGCCGAAACCCTCGGTCGGATAGGCCAGGACCTCGGTCCGATAGCCTGCCAAGCCGCCCCCGTGTTCAAGCGTCCCGAGGCCCCGATGTGCTCCGATCTGCAGCCCCATGCCATAGCCCGTCGATACGCCGCTCGTGAGCACCGTGGACGACCGCATCAGGTCGATCGCCTTGGCGCCGATGCCCGGCGACATGAGGTTCTTGGTCCAAGCGAGCATGTCGTCGAGCGATGCGTACATGCCCCCGTCGCCGACCACGTCCAGCATACTATCCGCCGTGCGCCATGCGCCGTCGCGTTTCTCGTAGCCGAACGCCTTGTTCGGCACGACGGCGGCATGGTCATGCTGGAAGCGGCTGGCGTCCATTCCCAGCGGTGTGAATATGGTCTCCCTCGCGAATGCATCGAGACGCTTTCCCGTGGCGCGCGCGACCGCAATGGCGAGTAACACATAGCCACTGTTGCTGTAGAGAAAGTCGTCTCCCGGAGAGAAATTCAATGCGCTCTGGCGCGCAACGATCTGCAGGACGTCGTCTTCGCTATAGGCGTGCTCCGGGCCGAGGCCGGCGAGGAACCCAAGCGTGAAGTAGTCGCGCACGCCCCCGGTGTGGGTCAGGAGGTGACGGTGGGTGATCCCGTCCATGTAGGTGGGCAGTTCGGCGAGGGACTTTCGGATCGGGCCATCGAGGTCGAGCTCGCCTGACTCGGACGCCAAAAGCACGGCGAGCGCTGTAATCTGCTTGCTCACCGAGGCCAGGTAGAATCGGGTTGCCGATGTGATTGGCGCGCCGTGCTCAAGGCTGGCCAGGCCGAAGCCTTTTGCGAAGACTGTTGCGCCATCCTCTACAACACCGACCGCGCAGCCGGGCGCGTCGTCGGTGACGTCCTGAAATATCGCCTCGGCCCTTGCGGCCAAGCTTGCCGCAGTCTGTCGCATCGAAAGGATTCCTGTGAAGGTTGCACATCGACCCTCTCTCGAAATCTGGACAGGCGCTAGTGGCTAACGCAGCGCTTCCACGATGAGATGAGGGCTGGTGATTGTTGGCGACGGCGGGAGTGATACAGGTTGCAACCGGATAAACCGAAGCGGCGCTTTGGTGGACAGACGGATGGAATGTCGGAGCCCCTATGAGCGCCGAAGCGCCGGTTCCTATCGATGGCGTATGCGACCCGAAGTTCGCGGCCGTACGCGAGGCGTTCGCCAGCAACTTTGCGCTGCATGGCGAGATCGGCGCGGCGGTGACGGTGTTCATCGGCGGGCGGGAGGTGGTCGGCCTGTGGGGCGGCTGGGCCGATCGCGCGCGCACCCGGCCGTGGGCCGAGGACACGCTGGTCAACGTCTTCTCCGTCGGTAAGGCGATCACCGCCACCTGCGTGCTGCGGCTGGTGCAGCGCGGCCGGCTTGACCTGGATGCGCCCGTAACCCGCTGGTGGCCGGAGTTTGGCGCGGCGGGCAAGGCCGCGATCACCCTGCGCCAGCTGATGTCGCACCGCGCCGGCCTTCCGGCGATCGGGCCGCCGCTGCTGCCCGCGGGAACCATGCTCGACTGGGGCCGGATGGTCGAAGCGCTGGCGGCTCAGGCGCCCTGGTGGACGCCCGGCCAGGCGCACGGCTATCACGTCAACACCTTCGGCTATCTGCTGGGCGAGCCGGCGCGGCGGGCCGCGGGCATGACGCTGGGGGCGCTGCTGCGCGAGGACATCGCCGGGCCGTTGGCCGCCGACGTGCATATCGGGCTGCCGCGGAGCGAGCACGCCCGCGTGGCCGAGTTCTGCTATGCGCTGCGCCCCGCGCTGGCCCCGGACGAGCCGCCGCCGGCGCCCAAGCCGCCGGCCACCCAAGACGAACTGATGCGGGCCTGCGCCTACAACAATCCGCCTGGCGTGTCCGGCGGCGTCTGGGTCAACACCGAGGCCTGGCGGCTGGCCGAGATTCCGTCCACCAACGGCCACGGCACGGCGCACGGCGTGGCGAAGATCTATCGCGGTCTTCTGGAGGGTCTGATCGATGCCGATCTGCTGGCCGAGGCGACCACCGAGCAGGCCGCCGGCCAGGACCTGATTCTCGATCGGCCCTCACGCTTCGGGCTGGGCTACCAGCTGACCCAAACCGAGCGTCCACTCGGCCCCAACCCAAACGCTTTCGGCCATTTCGGCGCCGGCGGCTCGCTCGGCTTTTGCGACCCGGACTGTGGCGTGGCGTTCGGCTACGTGATGAACGACATGGGTCCGCGCTGGCAGAACCCGCGCAACAAGGCGCTGATCGACGCAATCTACCGCTGCATTTGATTGGATCGGCCGACCGCTTTCAGCTCGGATGGCGCCCACGGCGTCATGCTGGATGGACTGCTCCTAGCCCAACTCTCGCGAGCGCCGCGCCGCCGCGGCGACCGTCTCCGCGAGCAGCGGTCCTAGTCCACCCTCGCCCATCAACACCTGAAGCGCCGCCTCGGTCGTGCCGCCGGGAGAGGCGACCTTGCGGCGGAGGTCTGCCGGATCCTCGCCCGAGCGGTCCAGCAGGGCCGCCGCGCCGACCATGGTGGCGCGGACCAGGGCCTTGGCCGCGTCCAGCGACAGGCCCTCCTTGACGCCGGCCGCGGCCAGGGCCTCCATGAAGGCGTAGAGATAGGCCGGCGCGGAGCCGGAGACGGCGACGGCGGCGTCCATCAGCGCTTCGTCGGCCAGATCCACCGCGGTTGCCACCGGGTCGAACAGCAGACGGGCGGCGGCGCGGGCCCTGGCGTCGTGGGCGAAGATGGAGACGGCGCCCTTGCCGACGGCGACGCCGGTGGTCGGCATCACCCGGGCCACGGCTCTGGGCGAAAAGGCGGCGGCCAGGTCTTCGGTGCGGACGCCGGCGGCCACCGAAACCACCACGGCGTCCGGACCGAGCAGCGGCGCGGCCTCGGCCGCCACCGCGCGCCACACCTGCGGGCGCACCGCCAGCACGACCAGCGGCGCTTCGGCGAGCATGGCGATCGGCGGATTGAGCCGCGCCCCCGCGGCGGCCGCGACCCTGGCGGCGACGGGGGCCTGCGGATCGCTGATGATGAGTTGGGACGCCTCGAAAGCGCCCATGGCCAGCCAGCCTTCGATCAAGGCGCCGCCCATGTGGCCCGCGCCGAGGACCAGGATCGGCGTCATGGCGGTGACCTTAAGCCTGGCCGATCGTCTCGAACATGCAGGCGGCCATGGCCTCTTCCGGCGACTTTCCGCTGTTCAGCAGGAAGGCGAAGGCCGGATAGAAGCGGTCGGCCGCCTCCACCGCCGCGTCGATCATCGAGGCGGCCTGGGCCAGAGTCGGCCGCTCGCCGTGCGGCAGGCCGAGCGCGTGGCGGAAGACCACCTCGCCGTCGTCCGTCCAGACCTCGAAATGGCCGAGCCAGATGCGCTGATTGACCAGCGCCAACAGTTCGCACGTCGCCGTCCGCTGCGCCTTTACGGCCTGCAGATCGAGCGCCAGGCACAGCTGCAGGCAGTCGGCCTCCGGCCGCCAGGCGAACCACAGCTCGTAATCCTTCCAGTCGCCGGTCAGCGCAAAGGCCAGATCGCCGTCTTCGGTGCGGTCGAAGCTGAGGTTCTCGGCATTCAGCACATGCTCGACGACCTCCAGCGGATCGGAGCCGGTTTCGATATCGTCTTCTTCGGAGTGAGGAAGGTCCATGGGGCCTCGGGGTTGCTCCTGCGAGGCGACCGCGACGCGATCACCTTAGTGAATCATAACCTAATCTGCTTCGCGGCCGGCGTCTCAACCAGCTTCGTCTTACGCGCGAGCCGCCTGGCCGTTCGCCGCCTTCAAGGCGGCCACTTCCTCGCGCAACGCCGAGAGTTCGGCTTTGACGGCCTCGAATTCGTCCCGACGGATCAGGTCGAAGTCGCTCGCCATCTTGTCAGCCTGGGCGCGGAAGGCGGTCTTGGCCTCCTCGCCGGCGGCTTGCGCCAGCCCGAGCGCGGCGTTGGTCAGCTTGGCGAACTCGTCGAGAAAGGGGTTTTGGCTCTGCATGCCGCCTATATATGGGAAACAGAAATTTAATGCGAAGGGATTGGACCCGACTGCTAAATCGCCGCGCAAGCGCGCTGATTTTCGAAGGAGCCCGGTCACCTTGGTTTTTCCAGACTTCAACCCCGTCATCGTCCAACTCGGGCCGTTCGCTCTGCGCTGGTACGCCTTGGCCTATGTGGCGGGGATTCTGCTCGGCTGGCGCTACGGCGTCAGCCTGGTGCGCAATCCCAAGCTCTGGGGCCGGCGCACGCCGACGGCGACGGTGGCGCAGATCGACGACCTGGTGCTGTGGATCACGGTCGGCATCATCGCCGGCGGGCGACTGGGCTATGTGATCTTTTACATGCTGCCGTCGCCGCAGGAGCGGCCGTTTCTGTTCAGCCACCCCTGGGAAGCGCTCGAACTGTGGCATGGCGGCATGAGCTTCCACGGCGGGGTGATCGGCGTGGCGTTGGCGCTCATCGGCTTTGCGCGCATCAACCGGATCGACCTTCTGCTGCTGGCCGACCTCGTCGCGCCCTGCCAGCCGATCGGGCAGTTCTTCGGCCGCATCGCCAACTTCATCAATGGCGAGCTGTGGGGGCGCGTGACCCACGGGCCGTGGGGCATGATCTTCTGCAGCCCGCATATCCGCATGGCCAACGACGGCGACTGCCCCGCCGGCCTTGAGCCGCGCTTTCCAAGCCAGCTGTTCGAGGCGGCCCTGGAGGGCGTCCTGATCTTCCTGGTGCTGCGCTGGGCCACCCATCGGGTGCATTGGCTGCAGCGGCGCGGCGCCGTCACCGGCCTTTTCCTCGTCCTCTATGGCGCCATCCGCATCCTGCTCGAACAGGTGCGCAATCCCGACCTGACCATGCCGGTCTTTCCGTTCGGCCTGACCATGGGCATGATTCTCTCCGCCCCCATGGTGCTGGTCGGGGCCTTGCTGCTCTGGCAGGGATTGAAGTCGCCGGCGCCGGACGTCCCCGCCCATGAGCCTGCGTGACCGACTCAAGGCGGAGATCGCGGCCACCGGGCCGATCGGCGTCGCCGACTATATGACCCGCTGCCTGCACGATCCGGCGTTCGGCTACTACGCCACCCGGCCAGCGCTTGGCGAAGACGGCGACTTCATCACCGCCCCGCTGGTCTCACAGATGTTCGGAGAGCTGATCGGGCTTTGGGCGATCGCGACCTGGCGACGGCTCGGCGCGCCCGAACGCCTGCTGCTGGTCGAGGCAGGGCCTGGCGACGGAACGCTGATGGCCGACGCCTTGCGCGCCGCCCGCCTGGCGCCGGACTTTCTGAACGCCGCCCATCTCTGGCTGGTCGAGACCTCAAAACCGCTGATCGACCAGCAAAAGGCCGCGCTGGCCGAGGCGCCGCTTGAGCCGCGCTGGACCACGAGCCTGGCGGACCTCCCGGGCGATGCGCCCGTGGTCCTGATCGCCAACGAGGTGCTCGACTGCCTTCCGGCCCGGCAGCTCGTGCGCACGCCGGCGGGCTGGGCCGAACGCCAGGTCGGGCTGGACGAACGCGGAGAGCTGGCCTTCGGTCTGACACCCGTCTTCGATCGCCGCAACCAGGCCGACGACCGGCTCGGCGAGGTCGTCGAAGTCTCGGCGGCGCAGCAGGCCCTCGGCGCTCGGCTCGGCGAGCTCGTCGCGCGTCAGGGCGGGGCCGCGCTCGTCATCGACTACGGTCGCGACAAACCGGGAGTTGGCGACACCCTGCAGGCGCTGAGGCGGCACGAGACGGTCGATCCCCTCGCCAGTCCGGGCGAGGCGGATCTGACGGTTCACGTCGACTTTCCCGCCGTGCTCGCCGCGGCCAGGGCGGCCAAGGCCTCGACGGCCATCCTGACCCAGGCGGCCTTCCTGCGCCGACTGGGCATCGAGCAAAGGGCCGCGGCGCTTACCAAGGCGCGGCCCGACAAGGCCGCGCGTATCGGCCGCCAACTCGACCGGCTGATCGGCGAGGACCGGATGGGCCTGCTATTCAAAGCCGCCTGCATCCATTCGGCGGGCTTCACCCCGCCCGGTTTCGAGGACGCGGCATGAGCGAAGTCGCTGTCCTCTCATCAGCCCTGCTCGCCGCTCAGAGCGGTGTTCGCCACGCCTTCTTCACGCGCCAGGGCGGGGTCAGCCAGGGCGTCTACGCCAGCCTGAACCTGGGAGCGGGTTCGAATGACGATCCTGCCGACGTCGTCGAAAACCGCAGGCGGGCGGCCGGCTTTTTCGAGGTCGAGCCCGCCGGGTTGCTCACCGGCTACCAGATCCATTCCACGACGGCGCTGACGGTCGACGGCCCGTGGCAAGACGGGCCGCGGCCGGGCGACGCGATGGTAAGCGCAACCCCCGGCCTGGCCTGTGGCGCGCTCGCCGCCGACTGCGCGCCGGTGCTGATCGTCGACGCCGAAGCCCGCGTCGTCGCCGCCGTGCACGCGGGCTGGAAGGGCGCGCTCGGCGGGATCGTGGCCTCGGCCGTCGCGGCGATGGCCGTCCTCGGCGCCCGGCCCGAGCGCATGGCCGCGGCGGTGGGCCCCTGCATCGGACCGCAATCCTACGAGGTCGGGCTGGAATTCTTCGGTCGCTTCGCCGCGGAGGCGCCCGGCGCGGCGCGTTTTTTCCGGCCCGGCGCGACGGCCGACAAGCGTTTCTTCGACCTGCCCGGCTTCGTGCTCGACCGGATGGACCAGGCCGGGATCGGCCAATTCGAATGGATCGGCCTCGACACCTATGCCGACGCGGACCGGTTCTATTCGAACCGCCGCGCCCTGCATCGCGGCGAGGCGGACTACGGACGGCTGCTCTCGGCCATCATGCTGGCGGCCGAGGCTTGACGAGGCTCAGCGCCCGCGCGCGCGGTCTGCGCCCAGATCCCCGGGGTTCAGGCGGCTCGCGGGATCGTTTGGGCCATAGCGGCATGCGGCGGGACTTGCCCGCCGGTCAAGCGCTGCTAGAAGCCTCGCCTAGCGGCGAAGCGCATAGGTCCGATTCGTAGATGAAGCTCCTGGCCGGCAACTCGAACCGGACGCTCTCCGAGGCGATCGCGGCCTATCTGGGCCTGCCCTTGACCAAGGCGCAGATGCGCCGCTTCGCCGACAACGAGGTCTTTATCGTCATCGACGAGAATGTCCGCGGCGAGGATGTGTTCATCATCCAGTCGACCAGCTATCCGGCCAACGACAACCTGATGGAGCTTTTGATCTGCATCGATGCGCTGACCCGCGCCTCGGCCCGGCGGATCACGGCGGTCATGCCCTATTTCGGCTATGCGCGGCAGGACCGGAAGACCGGCGGCCGCACGCCGATCTCGGCTAAATTGGTGGCGAATCTCATTACCCGCGCCGGCGCCGATCGCGTCTTGACGGTCGACCTGCATGCCGGCCAGATCCAGGGCTTCTTCGACATCCCCACCGACAACCTGGTGGCGACACCGGTGCTGTCGGAGGATATCCGCGAGCACTATCGCAAGTCGGGCGAAATGTTGATCGTATCGCCCGACGTCGGCGGCGTGGTGCGCGCGCGGTCTCTGGGCAATCGCCTCGATACCGATATCGCCATCGTCGAGAAGCGCCGCTCGGCGCCCGGCCAGAGCGAGGTGATGAACATCATCGGCGATGTCGCGGGCCGTCGCTGCATCCTGTTCGACGACATCGTCGATTCGGCCGGCACGCTCTGCACCGCCGCCCAGGCCCTGATCGACAAGGGCGCCATCGAGGTCGCGGCCTATGTCACCCACGGGGTGTTGTCCGGCGCGGCGACGGAGCGGGTGCGCGCCTCGGCGCTGAAGGAGCTGGTGGTGACCGACTCGATCGAGGCGCCCCTGCACGTTCAGGATTGCGACAGGATCAGGCTGGTTAGCATCGCGCCTTTGATTGGCGAGGCCATCCGCCGAATCGCCAATGAGGAATCGGTTTCCACGTTGTTCGATTGACCAGGCCCAGAACCCCGCGGAGTCGAACCTGTACGGCCACGCTTGCTCGGCGCGCCATAATCTTGACTATCCCCACCCATAGGTCGCGCTTTTCGGCGCCAGGACGGCAGTACAAATGACATCGATCGCGCCCATCCGCTCGGCCTTGATCGCGGGATTGGCCCTCTGCGGCGTCGGACTGGCCAATTGCAGTTCGCCGCCCCCGCCGCCGCCGCCGCCGCCGCTGGCCCCGCCGCCGACGCCGGCCGCCTTCTCGCTGTCGCCCACCGTCATCAGGGATGCCGCGGCCTATGAAGACTATATGGCCAGGGCCGCCCTGATGAACCCGGACTTCAAGAGCGGCGCCGACGTCGCCCAGGCGCTGAAGCTCGGCGCCAGCGACGATCCGCAAGCCCTGTTGCGCGGCGAAATCGCCTATGCCGCCATCGCCGCCCTGCAGGACCCCAACTATGTCGCCAATGTCCGCGCCTATTCCGAAAACGACGTCGGACGGCGCCAACTGGCCGGATTGATCGAGCAGGACCCCCGCTATGTGCTCAACATTCCCGGCGCCAATACCGCGGCCGGGCTGGCCATCGCCGCTCTGATGGACCAGGGGCGCAAGCTCAAGGCCACCGGCGCGACGGTGAAACAGGCCGCCTATGACGTGCAACACCAAGCCTGGTCGAAGGAATTTGTGCCCAACCGCGATCAAAGGCTGGCCGACGCCAAGAACTCCTCGGCGTTCACCTTCTCCGGCCAGGCCGACGAGATCGCGCACCTGCAGCGCGCGGCCGCCGGGTTCGAGCCCATGGCGCTGAACGCGCCGCCAGCGACCTCGCCCTATCCGCCGGTGGTGATCCGCGGCATGGCCGTGGCGGCGCTGGCGCTGCTGGGCGAGGCCGGCGAGGAGAACGCCACCCTGGTCGCGCCGCTGCTGACCGATCCGACCAGCGCCAACTGCCTGAACATGGCCAAGCTGAACCTTTATCAGTGCCTGGCCGTGGCCAAGCCCTATTACGAGGACATCTTCTGCCTTGGCGAACACATCCTGTCCGACACCGGCGAGTGTGTGATGATCGACGCGGGCGCGCCCGTGCCGCCGGCCCCATCGACCTTGGAGCCAGCGGCGGCTCCCGAGCCCGCCGCCACGCCCGCCAAGCCCACGTCGTCTCACAAGCGGCGCCACACGAGCTAGCGGCTCGGCCGTGTCGCTAGCGCGTAAAGATGTCCGGTTTTGGTAGCGCGTGATCTGTCCGCTCGTTCTTGTTTTGCTCCGGGGCATGCCCCGGAGCAAAAACGGCCGTTTGTGGAGCGTGTCACGCGGCCTTGTCCTTGTGGTCTTGGATGGCGAGCTAGGCCAGGGCCCGGCCGACCTGGGTCAGCGCCGTCCTGGAGACCTTGCCGCCGGCCTCGGGTGTGAAGAAATAGTGGCTGCCACGGTCGGTGTAGAGCGAGCAGAACAGCCCATGGCGTTCGATCACCTCGCTCAGGCCGCGAAAGGTGGAGACCGTGCCCTCCTCGTCGACCAGGAAGGCCGAATAGATGGCGCTGGTGGCGTCATCCAGGGTGACCACCAGATCGTACTTGCGCCCGTCGCCCGGCAGCCAGGCGTGCATCGAGGCGTCCTGGTGCAGCATCATGCCAACCATCGGCCGCCTGGGCCGCTTCTTGCGGTGCGCCGAGCGCTTCGGCGCCGCCCGGACCAACCCCGACCGTTGCAGCCAGACCTTGGTCACCGTGTAGCCCAGCTTGTAGGCGTGCCGCTTCACCAACTGCTCGTGGAAATGCTGCACCGTGAAGTCGCCATAGTGCGCCCGATACAGCCCCAGCATTCGCTCAATCTCCGCCTTCGCCGCGCGCCGGCTCGATGGCCGCAAGCGACGATCGGCCAAGCCGGCCGGCCCTTCGTCGTGCAGCCGGTCGCGCCAGCGCCGGAACGTCCGCTCGCTGATCCCCAACATCTCCGCCGCCGCCTCCTGGCCAAGCTCGCCCCGCTCATGGCGATCCAACAGCTCCTCAAACCGCATCCTG
Source organism: Caulobacteraceae bacterium (assembly GCA_965277425.1). Lineage (GTDB taxonomy): Bacteria > Pseudomonadota > Alphaproteobacteria > Caulobacterales > Caulobacteraceae > Poindextera. The sequence goes on along the minus strand of CBDICR010000004.1, from coordinate 35,613 downwards.
CGTATGCTCTCGTTGATCCGCGCCCGGTCCATTCCAGCCCCTCATTCCAGAGGCGAAAGAAACCGGACACTTCACGAGCTACAAACTCCGGACAGATCACGAGCTAGCCACACTAGCGGCTCGGCCGTTGCGCGCGGCGGCCGATGCGTGTATTTAGCCGGCCGCAATTTCACCTGCCGACGCCGCGCAGCCCCGCGCGGCGTTTCATTTCGAGAGCCCCTCCATGGCCGACATCGTCCTTGACGTGGAAGTCCGCGAAAACACCGGCACAGGCGGCGCGCGCGACGTGCGCCGCGCCGGCGCCGTGCCCGGCGTGCTCTATGGCGGCAAGCTCGGCCCGATCGCCGTGAGCGCCCGCGCCAACGCCTTCCGCAAGGCCCTGCACTCCGGCAAGTTCCTCGGCCACATGGTGACGCTGAAATACGGCGGCGAGAGCCAGCCGGTCATCGCCAAGGACATCCAGTTCCATCCGGTCACCGACGAACCGATCCATTTCGACCTCTATCGCGTCGACCTGACCCAACTGATCCGCATCTCGGTGCCCGTGCACTTCCGCAACCACGAAGCCTCGCCCGGCATCAAGCGCGGCGGCACGCTCAACGTCGCCCTGCACGAGATCGAGCTGATGGCGCCGGCCGGCTCCATCCCCGAGGAACTGGTGATCGATCTGACCGGCCTGGACATCGGCGACACCATGCGCGCGTCCGACATCGTGCTGCCCAAGGGCGTCGAGTTCTCCGCCCACGACCGCGACGCCACCGTGGCCTCGATCGCCACCTCCTCGGCCATGCAGTCGGAAGAGGCCGACGAGGCGGCGGCAGCCGCCGCCGAGGCCGAACCGGAAGCCGAGGCTCAATAGGCCGCCCGCGTCCGGCCGCTGACGCAAAGCCCCGTGCTGATCCTGGCGGGCCTGGGCAATCCGGAGCCGAAATACGCCCACAATCGCCACAACCTGGGCTTTCTGACCCTGGGCGCCATCGCTAAGCGCTGGGGCTTCGGCCCCGAGCGGGCGAAGTTCAACGCCCTGGTCGCCGAGGGCGCCATCGAGACCGCGAACGGTCCGGTGCGCGCGCTGCTGTTGAGACCACAGACCTATTACAACGACAGCGGCCTGGCGGTGAGCCAGGCGATGAAGTTCTACAAGGCCGCGCCCGGCGACGTGGTGGTCTTTCACGACGAGATCGACCTGGCTCCCGGCCGGTTTCGCATGCGCACCGGCGGCGGCGCGGCCGGCAATAACGGCATACGCTCCATCACCGCCGCCATCGGCCCCGACTTCCGCCGCGCGCGGATGGGCATGGGCCATCCGGGCCATAAGGACCTGGTGATGACCTACGTCCTGTCCGACATCCCCAAGGCCGACCACGCCTGGGTCAACGCCATGGCCAACGCCTGCGCCGACGCCCTACCGCTGCTGGCGCTGGGCGAGGATGAGAAATACCAGGCCGAGGTCATGCGCCTGGCGCCCGCCGAAAAGGCCGATCCGCGCGCGAACCCTTCGTCCTAGGGCTCGCCTGGTTGACACGAAGTTCGTGAAACACGATGTTCGTGTGATGAAAAACGTCACGATCAGCATGGACGAGGCCACGCTGGCCTGGGTGCGCGTCGAAGCCGCCACGGCCGGCATGAGCGTTTCGCGCTGGATCGCGTTGGAACTGGACGTTCGGCGGCGCGGCGGCGTGGCGAAGGCGGCGGCCAGCGCCCGTATCGAAAAGTTCCTCGACGAATTCCCCGGCCTTCCCTTAAGCGAGAACGGCAAGATCACGATCGATAGGGACGAACTCCATGACGACGGTCGTTTTCGTCGATTCGACCAGCCTGATCTATCCTCTGGATCGGACGAACCCGACGAAGAAGGCCGTTTGCGAGGCGTGGCTGAAGAGCCTTAGACAGCAAGATCGACTGACCTTCAGCCCACAGGTTCTCAACGAAACCTATTGGGCCGTCATGCGCAAGCCGGCATTCGCCCACGCCAGACCGGGAATTCGAGCTTATCTCCGCGACTATGCCGCCTGGGCGACGGCGCCGCTCGCCGCCAAAACTCTCGATGAGGCCTTTATCCTGGAAGATCGCTACGGCGTGCGTTTCTGGGATGCCTTGCTGCTCGCCAGCGCCAATGCGGCGGGTTGCGACTATTTCCTGAGCGAAGACCTGAACGACGGACAGACCTATGGGCGGGTCACCGTGATCAACCCGTTTCGCCATCGCTGGCAAGACGTGCTAGGTCCGCCGGTCCCCTCCTGAAGCCTAGAGTTCCATGGCCCTGAAAGTCGCGATCGTCGGCCTGCCCAATGTGGGCAAATCAACCCTGTTCAACGCCCTGACCGAGACCGCGGCGGCGCAGGCGGCCAACTATCCGTTTTGCACCATCGAGCCCAATGTCGGCGACGTGGCCGTGCCCGAGCCCCGGCTGGACGCCCTGGCTGCGATCGCGGCCTCCAAGGAGATCGTCCCGGCCCGGATCAATTTCGTCGATGTCGCCGGCCTGGTGCGCGGCGCCTCGAAGGGCGAGGGCCTCGGCAACCAGTTCTTGGCCAATATCCGCGATACCGACGCGGTGGTCTTCGTCGCCCGCTGCTTCGCCGACGACGACGTCAGCCACGTTGAGGGCCGGGTCGACCCCATCTCCGACCTCGACATCATCGAGACCGAGCTGATGCTGGCCGACCTGGAAAGTCTCGAAAAACGCGTCAACAACCTCGAAAAACGCGCCAAGGGCGGCGACAAGGACAGCGTCGCCACGCTTCGGCTCGTAAAACTGGCCCTGGCCGCACTCGAGGCCGGCCGGCCGGCGCGCACCGCCTCCGTGCCCGCCGACGACGAAAAGGCCTGGCGCATGCTGCAGCTTCTGACCTCCAAACCCGCCCTCTATGTCGCCAATGTCGACGAGGACAGCGCCCAGACCGGCAATGACCTCTCGGCCCTGGTAGTCGAGCGGGCGGCCAAGGACGGCGCCAAGGCGGTGATCATCTCGGCCAAGATCGAAAGCGAGATCGCCCTGCTCGATGCGGGCGAACGGGCCGAATTCCTCGAGACGCTGGGCCTGACCGAGCCTGGGCTGAACAAGCTGATCCGCGAGGCCTACGCCCTGCTGGGCCTGCAGACCTATTTCACCGCCGGGCCGAAGGAGGCGCGCGCCTGGACCATACCGGTGGGCGCAACCGCCCCCCAGGCCGCCGGCGTGATCCACACCGACTTCGAGAAGGGCTTCATCCGCGCCGAGACCATCGCCTTTGACGACTATGTCCGCCTGAACGGCGAGGCCGGCGCCCGCGACGCCGGCAAGCTGCGCGCGGAAGGCAAGGACTATGTGGTTCGCGACGGCGACGTCATGAACTTCCGATTCAACGTCTGAGTAAAAACCGAAGGGACGAGCGCCATGGGCGAGATGATCAAGATCAAGAGCACGGCCGAGGACGGCTTCGAGTTCGGCGCGCTGCATGCCGAGCCGCAGGGAAGACGCCGCGGCGGGGTGATCGTCATCCAGGAAATCTTCGGCGTCGACCAATATGTCCGCGCCGATGTCGAGCGCTGGTCGAAGCTCGGCTTCGAGGCGCTGGCGCCCTCCATGTACGATCGCGACAACCCCGGCTTCGACGTCGGCCACGACGAGGCCGGCATGGCCAAGGCCTTCGCCGCCATGCGCGCGGCCAAGCCGGAGGATGCGCTGGCCGACATTCAGGCCTGCATCGACCATCTCAAGCCGCGCGGGCCGGTCTTCATCGTCGGCTACTGCTATGGCGGCGCCATGGTCTGGCAGGCGGCCGGCCGGCTCGACGGCCTCAGCGCCGGATCCAGCTACTATGGCGGCGGCGTGGCCGGTTCGGCGGACCTGACGCCGAAATGTCCGGTCATCTGCCATTTCGGACGCAAGGACGGCCACATCCCCGCCGACGAGGTGAAGGCCGCCCTGGCCAAGGCGCAGCCCCAGGTCCCGGTCTACATCTATGAAAACTCCGGCCATGGATTCAACAATGACGGCCGGCCGGATTCCGACGCCGACGACGCCAAGCTGGCCCGCAAGCGGACCCTGGAGCTCTTCGAAGCCAACGGCGCGGCCTAGAGCGCCATGGGCGAGCGCGTCTCGCTGACCAGCAAGGCGGACGGCTTTGTGCTCGACGCCTATCATGCGAGCCCCGATGACGCGCGGCGCGGCGGGCTGGTGGTCGTGCAGGAGATTTTCGGGGTTGACGAGTCCATCCGGGCGCTCTGCGACGGCTTTGCCGTCGACGGTTACGAGGTGCTCGCGCCCGCCTTCTACGACCGTCAGGAGCGCGGTTTCGAGGCCGGCGACGACGCCGGGGGGATCGCCAAGGGCCGGCTCTATTCGCAAGCCGCGCCGTGGGACCAGGTGCAGGGCGACCTGCAGGCGGCGATCGATGCGCTGAAAGGCCCCGTCTTCGTCGTCGGCTTCTGCTGGGGCGGGTCGGCGGCCTGGCTCGCCGCCTGCCGCTGCGACGGGTTAGCGGCCGCCTCCTGCTACTACGGGCGGCGCATTCCCGAGCTGATCGCCGAGACGCCGCGCTGCCCGACCATCCTGCACTTCGGCAAGCGCGACCTGACGATCCCGCCGGACGTGGTCGAGCAAATCCGCGACGCCTTTCCGGAGCTGCCGGTCTTCGTCTATGAGGCCGGCCACGGCTTCGCCTCGGACCGGCGCGCCGACCATGCCCCGGACAGCGCCCGCCTGGCGCGCCTGCGCACCTTGCAGCTCTTCTCGCGTTCCAGCGGGGTCAGAAGCGAAGTCTAGGCCGGCCGCGCCCTGTTAGTGCGCCACCTTGCGCCAGATGCGGCGATAGCTGGCATAGAGCAGGCCGGTGAAGATGATCAGGTAGATCATCACCGCCAGGCCCAGCTGCTTGCGCTCGGTCTGGTGCGGTTCGGCCGCCCAGGCCAGGAAGGCGACCACGTCCTTGGCCTCCTGGTCCGGCGTGGCGGCCGTTCCATCGTCGAAGGTGACCCGATTGGGCGTCAGCTGCAGCGGCATGGCGATGAAACCGCCGATCGGAACCGGGCCGGCCCCGTGCCAGGAGCTGGTCATGTCGCCGGGCATGTAGGGATCATAGTAGCGGTTCGCCGGTACGGTCATGCCCGCGGGCGCCGACTTGTACCCGGTCAGGATCGAATAGACGTACTGCGTCCCGTCCTCGCGCGCCTTGATGATCAGCGACAGGTCGGGCGGCAGGGCGCCGCCGTTGGAGGCGCGCGCCGCGGCTTCATTCGGAAAGGGCGAGACGAAGGTGTCGGCCGCCGTCGCCGGCCGCTTGATGATATCGCCGGTGTCGGAATCGATGTCCGGCACCTTGTAGTCCTTCACGATCGACTTCACGTAGGGATTGTCGTTCGGGTTGGGGTATTTCGGATCGTAGAACGGCCCGCCCAGCTGGCCCAGGTTGCGATAGCTCATCAGGTGCATCGCGTGACAGGACGAACAGACGTCGTGATAGACCTTGTAGCCGCGTTGCAGTTGCTCCTGATCGAAGCGGCCGAACGGGCCTTCGAAACTCCAATGCACATCCTTGGGAGTCATCGCCGTGGTGGCGGCGACGGAAGCTTGAGCCGCGGCGGCGAGGCCTAAAGCCGCCGCGATCGCGAACGCTTTGCGCAGCATCAGGCTTTAACCCTTCTTCTCGGGCGCGGCGGCGGCGCCGGCGGGAACGGAGGCGGGATGGGAGAGGACCGGCGTCGAGATCGACTCCGGCACCGGCAGCGGCGTTTCACGCAATCCAAGGATCGGCATCACCAAAAGGAAGTAGGCGAAGTAGCAGAGCGCCCCCAGCCGCGAGAGCCAGACATCGGTGTTGATGCCGTAATCGCCGAGGACGAAGCCCGCGCCAACGCCGGGAACCACCTGGGCGTCCGGCTCGTGCGCGCCGCACCAGCCGAGCACCAGGCAGGTGACCAGGAAGATGGCGAGGAACCAGCGCGCGCTTGGCCGGTAGCGCATCGAGCGCACCTTGGAGGTGTCGAGCCAGGGCAGCACGAAGAGTATGGCGATGGCGCCGAACATGGTCAGCACGCCCAGGAGCTTGTTCGGCACCGCCCGCAGCATGGCGTAATAGGGCAGGAGGTACCATTCCGGCACGATGTGCTGCGGCGTCACCAGCGGATTGGCCGGGGTATAGTTCTCCGAATGCCCCATGCCGTCGGGGTTATAGAAGACGAAGGCGGCGAACAGGATCAGGAACACCCCGATCCCGAAGGCGTCCTTGATCGTGTAATAGGGGTGGAACGGGACCGTATCGGCCTCGCTCTTCACGTTCACGCCGGTCGGATTGTTGTTGCCGGGCACGTGCAGGGCCCAGATGTGCAGCACCACGACGCCGGCGATGATGAACGGCAAGAGATAGTGCAGCGCGAAGAACCGGTTCAGCGTCGGGTCGTCGACCGCGAACCCGCCCCAGAGCCAGGTGGTGATCGAAGGACCGACCACCGGCAGGGCGCCTAGGATGTTGGTGATGACCGTGGCGCCCCAGAAGCTCATCTGGCCCCAGGGCAGGACGTAGCCCATGAAGGCGGTGATCACCATCAGCAGGTAGATGATCATGCCGAGCAGCCACAAGACCTCGCGCGGGGCCTTGTACGAGCCGTAATAGAGGCCGCGGAACATGTGGATATAGACCGCCAGGAACATCATCGATGCGCCGTTGGCGTGGATGTAGCGGATCAGCCAGCCATAGTTCACGTCGCGCATGATGTGCTCGACGCTGTCGAAGGCCAGCGTGGCGTTGGGCACATAGTGCATCGCCAGGATGACGCCGGTGACGATCTGTGTGATCAGGCAGAGGGCCAGGATGCCGCCGAAGGTCCACCAGTAGTTCAGGTTCTTCGGCGTCGGGAAGTCCGCGAGGTCCGCGCCGAACCGGATGATCGGCAGGCGCGTGTCGAGCCAGCGCTCGATGCCCGTCTTGGGCTCGTAGGTCGAATGTCCGCTCATCTCGAATGTCAGCCGATCTTGATCTTGGTGTCGGATTCGAAGGCGTAGTCGGGCAGAAAGAGGTTCAGCGGCGCGGGCCCGGCGCGGATGCGCCCGGCGGTGTCATAGACCGAACCGTGACAGGGGCAGAGCCAGCCGCCGTAGGGGCCCTGGCCGAAGTTCGGCACGCAGCCAAGGTGTGTGCAGATGCCGATGACCACCAGCCACTGCGGCTTGCCGGGCTTATGGCGCGAGGCGTCGGTGGCCGGATCGCGCAGATTGGCGTGGTCGGCGGCGACCGCCTCGGCGATCTCCTTCGGCGTCCGGTAGCGCACGAAGACCGGCTTGGAGCGCCATTTGACCACCACCTGCTGGCCTTGCTGCACCTTGGTCAGGTCGAATTCGATCGAGGACAGCGCCAGGGTGTCGCTGGACGGGTTCATCTGGTCGATGAAGGGCCAGGCGATCGCCGCCACCCCGCCGACGCCGGCCGCGACGGTGGCGATGACGATGAAGTCGCGGCGGCTGGGATCGTCACCACCGTGATTCTCGGAACTGGCTGAGGCTGCGGAGTCGGCCAACTTGAACTCACCCTTCGCTTCGCCGGCCGGACATCAAGGCCCGGCGCGTCTGACGATCTCGACCTTACGCAGGCCGCCTGCCACAACACATCCGCTGCAAGGCATCCAGGACAGGCGGGCGCGGAATTCGCCGCCCGATCTGCCCCTGCCCGCGAGTCGCCTTGCCCCGCCAACGTCTTGTGCTGGATCGCTTAGAATGCGCCTCGCTCTTTTTCAACCAGACATTCCGCAAAACCTTGGCGGCGCCATCCGACTGTGCGCCTGCCTGGGCTGCGCGCTCGAAATTATCGAGCCGTGCGGCTTTCCGCTTTCCGACCGTTCGCTGAAGCGCGCGGCGCTTGACTATGGCGGCCATGCCGAGGTGATCACCCATCCGTCCTGGACGAAATTTCTCGACGGCGAGGCGCGAAAACGCGGCCGGCTCGTCCTCTTCACCACCCGCGGGGCCAAGCCTTTCATCGATTTCGCCTTCGAGGCCGGCGACACCCTTTTGTTCGGCCGCGAAAGCGCCGGCGCGCCCGAGGAGGTCCATGCCGCCGCCGACGCCCGGCTGCTCATTCCCATGGCGGCCGGGATGCGCTCCTTGAACGTGGTCGCGGCCGCGGCCATGGCCTTGGGCGAATCCCTGAGGCGGACGAATGGCTTCCCCAGCCCGGCCCCGGCGGAGTAGTTGGCCCCATGACCAGCCTGTCCTCCGAAATCGAAGATCGCCGCGGCCGGGCCAAGGCCTGGTTCGAATCGCTGCGCGACCGCATCGTCGCCGAGCTGGAGCGTCTCGAGGAAGAGGCCCCTTACGAGCTTTATCCCGAAGAGCCCGGCCGGTTCGACCTGCGCCCCTGGGCGCGGGAAACCGGATCCGGCGGCGGCGTCGGCGGATTCCTCACCGGCCGCGTCTTCGAGAAGGCCGGCGTGCACACCTCCGCCGCCAACGGCCGCTTCACGCCGGAAATGGCCGCGACCATGCCCGGCGCCGACAAGGACCCTACTTACGTCTCGGCCTCCATCAGTCTGATCGTGCATCCGCGCTCGCCGCGCGTGCCGGCGGTGCACATGAACACCCGCTTTTTGTCGACCGCGACAAGCTGGTTCGGCGGCGGCGCCGACCTGACGCCCACCCTGGACGAACAGCGCAGCCAGGACGCCCCCGACGCCCAGGTCTTCCACGCCGCGCTCAAGCGCGCCTGCGACGCCTACGGCCCGGACGCCTATGGCAAGTACAAGGCCTGGTGCGACGAATACTTTTTCCTGCCGCACCGCAACGAGCCGCGCGGCGTCGGCGGCATCTTCTACGACCAGCTGAACTCCGGCGACTTCGAGCGCGACTTCGCCTTCACCCGCGATGTCGGCGAGGCCTTCCTCAACGTCTATCCGCGCATCGCCCGCCACCGGATGAGCGAGCCGTGGACGGAAGGAGACCGCGAGGAGCAGCTCATCCGCCGCGGCCGCTATGTCGAGTTCAACCTGCTCTACGACCGCGGCACCATGTTCGGCTTTCGCCAGGGCGCCAACATCGAGACCATGCTGAGCTCGATGCCGCCCCTGGTGCGGTGGCCTTAGCGGACCTTGCGGAGGCAACGCGCCCGCGTGATCGAAGGCAAAAGGCGGACGGCCCGTAGACCGCCCGCGATCTGGTGGGGATTCCCCCTTGTTAACGGAGGGACCCCGCGGTTGCCTTTGCTAGACATCGAATTTGCACACACGGTCAAGTTGAGGTCAAGTAGCAATCAGGGGGGACAGTCCAATGCCTGACGACATCATCCTTGACCGTTCGCGGTTCGCCTTCGATCTGGGCACCAATTCCATCGGCTGGGCGGTCTATCGGCTGGACCGGAACAACCGACCGACCGAGCTTGTCGATTGCGGCGTGCGCATCTTCTCCGATGGACGCAACCCGAAGGACGGCCAGTCGCTGGCGGCCATGCGGCGCGTTCCACGCGCCGCGCGCAAACGGCGAGATCGGTTCGTCCAGAGACGCGCGTGGCTGATGGCCCTGCTCGTCCGCCACAGATTGATGCCGGCGGATGAAGCAGACCGAAAAGCGCTTGAAGCGTCCGATCCGTACGATCTGCGAGGTCGAGCCCTCGACGGGCCGCTCACCCTCTACGAGTTGGGGCGGGCGCTGTTCCATCTCAATCAACGCCGAGGCTACAAATCCAATCGAGTCGCCGACGCCGCGGCGGATGAGAAGGACAGGGGCAAGATCGCGACAGCGGCCGAAGAACTCGCCGCCAAGCTGGATCAGGGCGGTTTTCAAACCCTTGGGCAGTACTATGCGAGCTTACAGGCCGGCCCTGTCCGGTCGCGCCAAGGCGTGCGCGCCCGGCTGCGCGGCGAAGGCGCAAATGCGGCCTACGACTTCTATCCGTTGCGCGAGATGCTGGAAAAGGAGTTCGACGCCATCTGGGCCGCTCAGGCCTCTCATCATCCCGAGAGCCTCACGGAAGAAGCTAGGATTCAGCTGCGTCAGGCGATTTTCCACCAGCGCCCGCTTAAGCCTCCGGTCGTCGGCCGCTGCACCTTCTTTCCCGACGAGTTCCGCCTCGCCGCCGCCCAGCCGCCCGCTCAGCGGTTCCGCATTTATCAGGAACTGGCCAATATCGAGATCGAGGAGGAGGTGGGAGGCGCGCGCAAATTGACCCTCGGTGAGCGCGATAGTCTGGCGACGCCTTTGCTTGATGGCGAAGACCTGATCTTCGGCAAAATACGCAGGCTGCTCGACCTGGGCGGCGCGGCGCGCATCAATCTGGAAGAGGGCGGTCGAGACCGGCTAAAGGGTGAAGCGACCAACGCCCGGCTTGGAGGCAAGAAGGGCAGTCTCGCGCACATTTGGCCGACCTTGTCCGATGACCGACGCGCAGCCGTGGTTGCACGCCTGCTGGACGAACCGGATATCGAGGCCTTGGAGGCTTGGCTGGCGGAGGAGATCGGCGCAACTTCCGAGGAGGCTGCCGCCGCTGCTCGTTTTCGACCGCCGGACGGTCACCTCCGGTTGGGATCGACCGCAACCGCCAGGATCGTCGATGAGCTCGTGCGAGGCGACCCCGAAACTGGCCTGACGATCCCGTACAGCGCCGCCTGCAAGCGCGCCGGCTTTCATCATTCCGATCTGCGCGATGGCGAAGTCTTGGATCACTTGCCCGACTACCGGCTGGTCTTGGAGCGTCACACCATCGGCGGCACGGGGAACCCCGCCGACCCGGACGACAAACGCCTGGGCCGCGTCCCGAACCCTACGGTTCACATTGGACTGAACCAGCTCAAGCGCGTGATGAACGCGCTGATCGACGCTCATGGGCCGCCCGACGAGATCGTGCTGGAATTGGCGCGCGAGCTTAAGCAGACACGTGAGGATAAGGAGCGGATTCAAAAGCAGAACCGCAAGAACGAAGAGGCCAATCGGCGGCGAACGGCGGACCTTGAAGCGGCGGGCCTTGCCGCATCGGGAGCCAACATGCGGCTCTATCGCCTCTGGGAGGATCTCGGCTCGCTGCCGCGGCTCTGCACCTACACCGGAAAGCCGATCAGCTTCGACGAGGTCTTCTCCGATCGAGTCGAGATCGAGCACATCCTGCCCTTCTCACGCACCCTCGACGACAGCATGGCCAACAAGACCGTGACCTTCAGGGAGGTCAATCGCGGCAAGCGCAACCTGACGCCGGAAGAGGCCTTCGGACCTGACCCGAGAACCTACGCGGCGATTCAGCAACGCGCCTCAGGCCTGCCTAACAACAAGCGCTGGCGATTCCTGCCCGGCGCCATGGAACGCTACGACAAGGAGCACCGCGGCTTCCTTGATCGTCAGTTGAACGAGACGCGCCACCTTTCGCGTCTGGCCAAGGAATATGTGTCCAAGGTCGCCGGCCCGGACGCGGTCTGGGTGGTGACCGGCCAGCTGACCGCTCTGCTGCGCGCTCGTTGGGGTTTGAACTTCAGCAACGTCAAGGATCGCAACAATCATCGTCACCACGCGATTGACGCCGCGACCATCGGCGTAATCGACCGCGGCCTGCTCAACGAACTGGCGCGCCGCGCGGGCGTCCAAGAGGACGGTGACCGCCTGGATGAAATCACCAGGGATGTGCCTGAACCGCCAGGCTTTGTCGCAGCGGGCCGAGACTTTAGGCTGAACGTGCGTGAGCGGGTTCAAGCCTTGATTGTCTCCCACAAGGCCGAACACGGGACCGGCGGCGCTCTGCACGAGGACACAGCCTACGGCCTGGTCGATCCGTCTCTTAACGAGGACGGCAATCTCGTCTATCGAAAGGCCATCGACGCCTTGACGGCCAGCGAGATCGAGCACATTCGCGACCTCAATCTGCGTGAGCGGCTGACGGCGTTGCGCGAAATGGCCGGTGGCAAGAAGGCGGACGCCAAGACCCTGGCCGCCGCGCTCGACGATTTCGGGCGAACCAACAACATCCGCCGCGTACGCCTGCTGAAGCAGAAGAGCGGCGTGGTCGTCATCAACAATCACCGAAGCGGTGAGCCCTATAAGGCGCTAATCCCCGGCGAGAACCATCACATGGACGTTGTCGAGGGAGAGGACGGCGCTTGGCGCGGCTATGCGGCGACCATGTTCGAGGCGAACCAAAAGGCTTCCGCGCCGCGTTGGATCGCAGAAACGCCAAACGCCCGCCTGGTCATGCGGCTGCACAAGGGGGACATGGTGGAGATCAACGACCCCGATGGCGTACGTCGCATCAAGCGAGTGGTCCGGATCAGCCCCTCAAATAACATCGTCTATCTCGCCGGCCATGATGAAGCGGGAGAATTGGCAAAGCGGCACGACAATAAGGACGATCCGTTCAGTTGGGACTTTGCCAACATAGGTAAGTTGAAGGGGCGTGGCTGTAGTCTGCGTCGCATCGATCCGAGCGGGCGAATCAACTCCTAGGGGTAAAGAATAGCCCTTCACCCCTAGACGGGCTTCTCTGTGAGTTATCCACAGGTCTTCCACAGGGCGAGTTCAAACCATGCTGGGTCGAATTGTCGAGCTCGCCACCGATGGCGGGCGACTGAGCGTCGATCGCGGCTTCCTCACCGTCACCACGGACACCGGTTGCGGCCGTGTGCCGCTGGACGATATCGAGGCGGTGATCGCCTCGGCCCAGAGACTGACCTACTCAAACGCTGCATTGGCGGCTCTGGCCGAGCGCGGCGCCCCCTTGGTGATCTGCGGGCGCGACTATGCACCGACAGCTGTGCTGATGCCGATGAGCGGTCATTTTGAACAGGGCGTGCGTATGGCCGCCCAGGCCTCCGCCGCCAAACCCGTTGGCAAGCAATTGTGGGCGCGGATCGTCAAGGCTAAGATCACCGCCCAGGCGGAGGCTCTTGAGCGGATCGGCGTCTCCTCCGCCCGATTGCGCCGCCTGAACGACGCGGTCCGATCGGGAGATCATGACAATTGCGAGGCCCAGGCCGCCCAGGCCTATTGGCCAGCCTTCATGGGCAAAGGCTTTCGTCGCGACCGTACGGCGCGCGACGTAAACGCCCTCTTGAATTACGGCTACGCGGTGTTGCGCGCCGCAACCGCTCGCGCAATCGTCGCCGCCGGCCTGCACCCATCCTTGTCTTTGCACCACCACAGCCGCGGCGAGGCGCTTCGACTGGCCGACGATCTGATGGAGCCGTTTCGTCCCGCAGTCGATCTCGTCGCGCGCGGCCTGCGCGATAGAGGCGTCGAGGACGTCACTACGGCTGCGAAGGTGGAGTTGGCCGGCGTGCTTCACTTGGACTACGCCACCGAGAGCGGCCGCACGCCGCTTTCCCAATGCTTGTCTCGTCTTTGCCTCTCTCTGGCGCGCGTCTATCTGAAGGAAGGCGACAAGCTCGAGTTTCCCCGTCCGCTTGTCCCGCTCGTCGATGATGTGCAGAGCGACGCTGCGGCCTGATGTCCAAGCTTTCAGGATACCGACTGATGTGGGTGATGACCCTGTTCGATTTGCCGGTCGTGACCAAGCCCGAACGCAAGCGAGCCACGGGCTTTCGAAACTTCTTGCTCGACCAAGGTTTTGAAATGGTGCAGTTTTCAGTCTATGCGCGGTTCGCGCCAGGCCGGGAGCGCGCCGAAGCCATTACCCGCAAGATCGGGACCGCCGTACCTCAGAACGGCAAGGTCGATATCCTCTATTTCACGGACAAGCAGTATGAGCAGATTGTCAGCTTTCGAGGAAAACCGGGCGACGCGAAGCCGAAAAAGCCGGAGCAACTCGCGCTTTTCTAGGGCCTACTGCAAGAAAAAGGCCTTGAGAAACAAGATGTTCCGCAAGGCCTAGGCTAGCAAAGGAAACCGCGGAGCCCAACCGCAACTGGAACATCGAGGAGGACGCAGCGTGAGACAGGCTAGCAAAGGAAACCGCGGAGCCCAACCGCAACCGCGGCCATGGGGGGATATAGCCGCGGGGCAGGCTAGCAAAGGAAACCGCGGAGCCCAACCGCAACGCCCGACCAGTTCAAGAGTCCGGGCGTCCAAGGCTAGCAAAGGAAACCGCGGAGCCCAACCGCAACCGTCAGATCGGGCGTGGCCTCACCCCCCTAAGGCTAGCAAAGGAAACCGCGGAGCCCAACCGCAACCCCAGGACCGGGCGGCTTACATCCAGAACCAGGCTAGCAAAGGAAACCGCGGAGCCCAACCGCAACGGTGAGGTCGGACCCGAGCCGATCGACCGCAGGCTAGCAAAGGAAACCGCGGAGCCCAACCGCAACCTCCACCAACACGACTGGGCGAGCACTTGGAGGCTAGCAAAGGAAACCGCGGAGCCCAACCGCAACCTCTCCTGCGGCTGGCCGCCGTTCGACGCCAGGCTAGCAAAGGAAACCGCGGAGCCCAACCGCAACGGCGTCGGCGGCGTCCTGTACGCTTCGCTGAGGCTAGCAAAGGAAACCGCGGAGCCCAACCGCAACCAACGCAGCGCCCGCAAGCTTCACCCAATGAGGCTAGCAAAGGAAACCGCGGAGCCCAACTGCAACAGGGACATGTCCGACCATCTGCCGAGCCAAGGCTAGCATCCAATCCTGGCGATCATCCGCCTCGGACTTGCCGGTAACTGCGGCCCTGATCGCCTCGATGTTTTCAAGGATATGTTTCGAGTCATGCCTCGGCGCGCTCATCAAAAGACGCGGATTGCGTCCGCTTCGATGTTCGCTTTGAGAGCCGGATGGATGCCGTTTCGGGCGACGACATCGACCGGTCCGTCAAACAGGTCCTCGATGGCCTGATGAAGGCCGATGACGCCGAGACCTCTGACGGTCGGCAGATAGTCGAACAAAACATCGACGTCGCTGTCGGGCCCAGAGTCTCCACGCGCTATCGAGCCGAACAGGCTGACGCCGACGACCCCCATCGCACGCAATTCGCGCTCGTGGGCGCGAAGAACGCCAATCGCGGTCTCTTTTGAGCACCGGGCCATGCGGCTAAGATAACACGGAGATCGATTTCACGCAGCTTAAGCGCTTACGCCTTCGCCGGCTCGAACGCCTTCGGCCGCCGGGTCGCGCCCTGCATCTGGAACATCCAGCCCGGATATTCCGGCGCGATCGCGCTGACCTGGTCGAGCTTGGCGAGGTCGTCGGCGCTCAGCGCAAGGTCCGCCGCGGCCAGGTTGTCGTCGAGCTGTTCGGTGGTCTTGGCCCCGATGATGATGCTCATCACGTGCGGCTTGGCGAGCAGCCAGGCCAGCGCCACCCGCGCGACGGAGACATCGTGCGTGCGGCCGATCTCGCGCATGGCCTCGACGATCTTCCAGGCCTGGTCCTTGTTCACCGGCGGGAAGTCGAAGCTGGTGCGGCGCGCGCCCTCGGGCGAGTTGGCGCCTGGGCCGAACTTGCCGGAGAGCAGGCCGCCGGCCAGCGGCGACCAGACCATCAGGCCAAGCCTTTCCTCGCTGAGCATGGGGACCAGCTCACGCTCCAGTTCACGGCCGGCGATGGAATAATAGGCCTGCAGGGTCTCGAACCGAGCATAGCCCTTGGCCTCGCTGCGCCCCAGCGCCTTGGCGATCTTCCAGGCCGCCCAGTTGGACACACCGACATAGCGGACCAGGCCCTGGCGGGTCAGGTCGTCCAGGGCGCGCAGGGTCTCGTCGATGGGGGTGACGGCGTCGTTGCCGTGGATCTGGTAGAGGTCGATATGGTCGGTCTGCAGGCGCTCCAGGCTGGCGTGCACCGAATCCATGATGTGGCCGCGCGAGGCGCCGCGATCGTTGGGTCCTGGCCCCATCTCGCCGAAGACCTTGGTGGCGATGACCACGTCCTTGCGCGCCGCGCCCAGGTTCTTGAAGGCCTGGCCCAGCAGGCGCTCGGAGGCGCCCAAGGAGTAGACGTCGGCGGTATCGAAGAAGTTGACGCCCGCGGCGATGGCGCGGCCGACGATGGCGTCGACCTCGGCCTGGCCCAGCCCGGCGATGGCGGCCCAGCGGCTCGCCTCCGCATTGCCGCCGAAGGTCATGGCCCCCAGGCAGATTTCCGAAACGAACAGGCCGGTGCGGCCAAGCTGATTGTACTTCATGAGCGATCCCCAAGGCGTTCGCCCTCATATGGGGCCTGCCTCGGCGAGCGGAAGGCGCCGGCCGGTGAAGATTGGGCGGCGGTCGTGGGCTCAGTAGGCCATGCCCTGGGCGACGGATTTCAGGCGCTCGACGATAGACAGCTTGTCGTCGATGAAGTCCTGGTCGATCCACCAGGCCTCGATCTCGCGCATCACCGCGCCGACCATCGGGCCTTCCGGCACGCCGGCGGCCATCACCTCGGCGCCGGTAAGCGGAAAGCTCGGCCTGGGCCAGCTCTGCGCCATGGGCAGCAGCGCGCGCCACTGCATGGCGGCGGCGTTGCGGTCCGAGCCCGCCCAGCCCAGCATCAGCCGGTCGCAGAAGGCGTCGACGCCCAGCTGATAGACCGCGCGCCTGGCCTCGCGCGGGCTCAGCCACGACACCAGCCGGGGCTCGACCCCCAGGGCCGCGATCAGCCGATCGCGCTGGGCGTTGGACAGGCGAAGCCGCTCGGCCGTGGCCAGGCCGGCTGCCGGGTCGTCCGGCAGCAAGGCCGCCAGCCTGAGCAGGGCGTCGCACTGGAAGAGGTCGGCCTCGATCTCGACCAGTCGCTCGAACCGCGCCAGCCCATGCGCCCGCGGCGCGACCAGCGACAGGATGCCGGTGGCGGCCATCAGGCGCAGCGCCGGCCTGGGGTCGTCGGCGGCCAGGAGTTGCAGCAGCTCCTTGGCGATCCGCTCGGCCGAGAGGCTGATCAGGCCGCCCTTCATCCGCTCGCAGGCGGCCAGGCCGTCGGCGTCGGGCTCGCCGCGGCCGTACCAGGCGAAAAAGCGGAAGAAACGCAGGATGCGCAGGCCGTCCTCGCGGATGCGGGTCTCGGCATCGCCGACGAAGACGATGCGGCCGGCCCGCGCATCGGCCTCGCCCTGTCCGGTCGGGTCGAACAGGCGCCCGGCCTCATCGGCGTAGAGGGCGTTCAGGCGAAAGTCGCGCCGGGCGGCGTCCTCGGCCCAGTCGTCGGTATAGACCACCACCGCATGGCGCCCGTCGGTCTCGACGTCGCGGCGCAGGGTGGTGATCTCGAACGGCTTGCCGCCGGCGACGGCCGTCACGGTGCCGAACGCGACGCCGGTCGGGACCGCCTTCAGGCCCGCCGCCTTGAGCGCCGCCGTCACCCGGTCGGGCGTCAGGGTGGTGGCGATGTCGATGTCGGCGACGGCGCGCCCGATCACCGCATTGCGCACGCAGCCGCCGACGAAACGCGCGCATCCGGCCCCTCCGGCCGCCTCCAGCGCCTGCATCACCGCGCGGGTCTCGGCCGCCCGCATCCACGGCTTGACGCCGATGCTGGTCTGGCTGGTCATGGGATCGCCGCCGCCTCGCCATAGAGGCGCTCGTAAAGCACCCGCACCATACCCGCCGTCGCGCCCCAGATCACCCGATCCTCATAGGACATGGCGTAGAAATAGCGGCGCAGGCCGTCGGCCTGCTCACGAAATTGCCGCTCATGGTTTCCCGGCTCCATCAAAAAGGCGAAAGGCACCTCGAACACGTCGGCCACCTCGTCCGGATTGGGGCTCAAATGGAAGCCGGGCCGCACGAAGCCGACCACCGGCGTGATGTCGTAGCCGGTGCGGGTCTGATAGCCGGAGGAGAGGCCGGCCACGGTCACGAAGGCCGGGTCGAGCCCGATCTCCTCTTCAGCTTCGCGCAGCGCCGTGACCCAGGGCGTTTCGCCCGGATCGGAACGGCCGCCCGGGAAGGCGATCTGGCCGGTATGGGCGCGCAGCGTGTCCGAGCGGCGGGTGAACACCACCGTCACCCCCGCCTCGTGCTCGACCAGGGGCACAAGCACCGCCGCCGGATTCAGCACCCCGCCCTCGACCCGAGCGTCGGGATTCAGGTCGAAATCGGACGTCGCCGCCGGCTTGTCGGGGTCATAGCTGGAGAGCGGATCGAGGCGCCCGGTGATCCATTCCCGCATCTGCGCAGGCGTCATGTCGCGCCCGCCCTCGCCGGGCCGATCGGGAACCAGACGCCGCCGGACTGGACGCAGAAGGCCAGACCAGCCTCGGTCTCATGCGCCTCGGCCATCTCCGCCAGTTCGTAGAAGACCGGCCGGGCGATCAGCGCCTCCAGACCCCGCCGAACATGCAGATAGGGCCTGGGCTCGCCCGTCTGTCGGTCCATCTCGACGCGGATGCGGTTATCCGGCCCGGCCTCGACCAGGTCCCCAACATTGGTGGTGAAGCGCAACCCGCCATCGCCCGCATCGACGCGCACGGCGATGAAGGGCGCGTCCTCCACCGTAATCTTCATCTTCTCCACCGGCGTCACCAGGTGGAAACCGTCCGGATCCTTGCGCAGAACGGTCGAGAACAGGCGCACCAGGGCTTCGCGGCCGATCGGCGTACCCTCGTGGAACCACAGGCCGTTGCGGCGGATGACGATGTCGATTTCGCCGCAGTGTTCCGGATGCCACAGATGCACCGGCGGCAGGCCGCGGCCGGGCGCCTGGGTCTTCGCCGCGGCGATCACGCCGTCGAGGCCCGCTGGGGTGGTTTGGCTCATGCAAAGACCCTAGGCGCTGGCGCCGGACGCCTCAAGGCGCGCTCGGGGCGGCCCTCACCTCGCCGGCGAGGTCGACCCCGCCGAAGGCGCGGACCATCACCCGGCCGGGATCGACCGGCCCCGGCATGACGATTCGCCCAGGCGGAACGACCTGGAATCCAAGCGGCTCGAAATAGGGCGCGTCGCCGACCAGGAAGACCAGGGCATGGCCCGCGGTCTCGGCCGCCGTACAGGCGCGCAGGATCAGCGCCGCGCCGAGCCCGCGGTTGCGCCAGGCCGATTCCACCGCGAAGGGGCCGAGCAGCACCGCCGGGGCCGCGCCGATCCGGATCGGCCACATCCGCACGCAGCCGACCAGCACGCCTTCCGACCAGGCGACATAGGAGATATCGAGCAGGGGCCGGTTATGCTCCCGCAGGCGCTCGGCAGCCTTGACATAACGGCCGGGGCCGAAGGCGCGGTCGATGAAGGCATCCACCACGCCAGCGTCGTTCAGCTGTTCGAGGACCAGGGGCGGCAAGGCGCCATCTGGGGCGTTGGTCTCGTCGGTCATGGGAGGGTTCGCGGACTGGACTGGGGTTTGACATGGACCCAATCCATGAAACGCCTGCGACGGCGTTAAGGATCGGGGGGATCCAGCGGCGGAACCAGGTCCGCATCGATGATCGCCGACGTCGCATGTCCTTGCCGTTTCCGCTCGCAAAGAAGGCGGCCCGCATAGGGCGCGGGGCCGTCCGCGTCAACGCCAAGCTCACATTGCGGCGCGGGCTGGCGCAGGTTAAGGCCCCGACATGGCCGACGCCGCCCCGCCGCCCGCGACCACGCTTCTGAAGGAGCGGGACTACATCCTCTTCTGGGGCTGCCGCTTCTGCGGCAACCTGGGCATCTCGATCGAGAGCGTCGCCATCGGCTGGCAGGTCTACGGGCTCGCCCGACGCAGCCTGGATGTCGAGCACGCCGCCTTCCTGGTCGGCATGGTCGGGCTGGCCACCTTCGCGCCGCTCTTCCTGCTGGCCCTGCCCGCCGGCGAGACCGCCGACCGGCACAATCGCAAGGTCATCCTCAGACTCTGCTACGTGGCGGAGGCCGTCGTGGCCACGGGCCTGGCCCTGATCAGCCATCTCCATATGGCCAGCACGACGCTCCTGCTGGGCGCGGCCGTCGTCTTCGGCGCCTCGCGGGCCTTCATGCAGCCGGCCAATACCGCCCTGGGCCCAACCCTGGTGCCGCGCGAACTCCTGCCTCGCTCCATCGCCTGGAATTCGCTGGCCGGGCAGACGGCGGGCATAGCCGGCCCTGCGCTGGGCGGCATCCTGGTCGGCGTCTCGCCGACCCTGGCCTTCGCAACCTCGGCCGGCCTCTATCTCGTCTCGATGCTCGCCACCTTCGCCATCCGCAAAAATCCCCCGCCGGTGGTGCAGACCGCCTCGCGCGTGGCGCTGATCAAGGAAGGGCTGGTCTATGTCTGGGAGAACAAGATCGTCTTCGGCGCCATTTCGCTCGACCTGTTCGCCGTCCTGCTCGGCGGCGCGACGGCGTTGTTGCCCGTTTTCGCGCGCGACGTCCTGCACGTCGGGGCCTCCGGCTTCGGCATCCTGCGCTCAGGCCCCGCCCTGGGCGCGGCGGTGGTGGCCCTGACCCTGGCCAGCCGCCCGATCCGCCATCGCGCCGGCCTGACCATGTTCGCCGGCGTCGCCGTATTCGGCGTCGCCACCATCGTTTTCGCCCTGTCGAAGTCGCTCTGGCTGTCGGTCGCGGCGCTTGCGGTGCTGGGCGGGGCGGACATGCTGTCGGTCTTCGTGCGCCAGACCCTGGTCCAGCTGGTCACCCCCGATCCCATGCGCGGGCGGGTGGCGGCGGTCTCCACCCTCTTCGTCTCGGCCTCCAATGAACTGGGCGAATTCGAGAGCGGGGTGGTGGCGCGATTCCTCGGCCCCGTCGGCGCGGCGATCTTCGGCGGGGTCGGCGCATTGATCGTCACGGGGGTTTGGGCGAAACTCTTTCCAGCCTTGCGCAAGGCCGACCGGCTCGCCTAAGCCGTCGGCGACATTCAATTCTTTTTCAGGAGATAGATCATGGGCGTATTGAACGGGAAGGTGGTTCTGGTCACTGGCGGCGGCAACGGCATTGGCCGCGACTGCGCGCTGATCGCGGCCAAGGAAGGCGCCAAGGTGCTGGTCAACGACCTCGGCGGCAGCCTCGCGGGCGGCGACGAAGGCTCAACGGGTCCGGCCGAGACGGTCGCCCAGGAGATCCGCGCCGCCGGCGGCGAAGCCATCTCCAATTCCGAGAGCGTCACCTCGCTGAAGGCGGTCGAGGCCATGGTGCAACAGGCGATCGATAAGTTCGGCGGCCTGCACGCGGTGATCAATCCCGCCGGCATCCTGCGCGACGGCATGTTCCACAAGATGAGCGAAGAGGACTGGGACAAGGTCATCGACGTCCACCTACGCGGCTCGTTCAACGTCGCACGCGCCACCATCGAGCACTTCCGCAATCAGAACGAAGGCGCTTACGTCTTCTACACCTCGACCTCGGGCCTGTTCGGCAATGTCGGCCAGACCAACTATGGCGCGGCCAAGATGGGTATTGTCGGCCTGTCGCGGATCATCGCCATGGAAGGGGCGCGCAACAATGTGCGGGCCAACGCCCTGGCCCCGGTGGCCTGGACGCGCATGACCCAGTCCGTGCCGGTGAAGGACGAGGCCGCCGCGGCGCGGCGTCAGACCATGGCGGAGTCCATCCGCCCCGACCAGCCGGCCAAGCTGTCGGTGGCGCTGATCTCGGACGCGGCCAAAGATGTCTCCGGCCAGATCTTCGGGGCCAGCGGCGACAACCTGATCCTCTACAGCCAGCCCCGCCCGATCGCGACCCTGAACAAGACCGAGGGCTGGACGCCGCAGACCATTCTCTCGGAAGCCTTCCCCCAGATGCAGGACAAGTTCTTCCCGCTGATGCGCGCGCCCCTGCAGCCGCAACCGGCGGCGGAGACCGCCAAGGCCTGACAAGAAGCGGCGCACGGTCCTGACAGGTCCGTGCGCCGAAGCCTTATGGGGAACAAAGCATGAATATTTGAGGCTGGAAACCGCCGCATTGAAGCGTTATTCTAGCTAGCTATATGGCTAGCTGTTCTGAAAGATCCACGATGCATACCGTTGGCGTTTTCGAGGCCAAGAACCGGCTCACCTGCCCTGCTCAACGAGGTGGAGGAGGGCGGAGAAGTGATCATCACGCGTCGCGGCAAGCCGGTCGCCCGGCTAGGGCCGCTTGCCGGCGGTTTTAACCGCGCCAAGGCTCTTAAGGCGGCGGAAGGCCTGCGCGCGGCCAGCAAAGGTGTGATGCTGGGCGGGCCGACGCTCAGAGCGATAATCAGCGAAGGCCGGCGGTAAGCTTCGTCATCGACAATTCCATCGCGCTGGCTTGGTGTTTCGAGGACGAGCAGACGGACGCGATCATGGCGCTGCTGGATCGCCTTACCGAGACGGGCGCCTCGGCGCCGCAACTCTGGCCGCTAGAGGCGATCAACGGGCTTTTGACAGCTTAACGGCGTGGTCGGATCGACACAGCCGTGCGGCGTCGTCTCGCCGGATTCTTGCAGGCCCTGCCAATCGTCATCGACGATGAAACGGCGAGCCAGGCATGGAATTCGACGGCGCAACTCGCCGAGCAGCACCAACTCACCGCCTATCTGGAACTCGCCTTGCGCCTCGACCTGCCGTTGGCGACCTCCGACACCGCTCTGATGACAGCCGTGGAAGCGGCTGGCGTGCCGCTGCTGACCAGCGGGAGGTGACCCGTGCCCACGCCTCGCGCCGCGCTTATCCGCTCGCCAGGCTGATCAGCGCCTCCCCAGACAGCCGGCGCGTGATCCATTCCGTCTTCGCGGTCGCGCCCAGCGCGTCATAGAAATTGATGGCCAGTTCGTTCCAGTCGAGCACCGCCCATTCCAGCCGCGCCAGGTCCTCGTCGCGGCAGCGCTGGGCGAGCCGGCGCAGCAGCGCCAGCCCGGCGCCGCGGCCGCGGGCCTCTGGCCGCACGAACAGATCTTCCAGATAGAGCCCGTGGCGGCCCTCGAAGGTGGAAACGCTGTAGAACCAGAGCGCGAAGCCAACCGCCTGCCCGTCCAATTCAGCGATGTCGCAGAAGGCCCGCGGCGAGGGCGTAAACAGGATGGCGGCGATATCGGCCTCGCTCGCCTTCACCTCGTCGGTCAGCCGTTCGTACTCAGCCAGTTCTCCGATCAGCCCGAAGATCAGGGCGGCGTCGGCGGGCGTGGCGGGGCGGATGATCGGGGTCATAAGGCGAGCCATGCCCGACGGATGCAACGGGTCAACCTTTAGATCAGTTCTCGCGACGAGAGAGCGTCGATCAACTGTTCGTTGGTGACGAACTGGATTGCGTCCCAGCCCGCCGCCCGGGCTCTCTCCACATTGCCGCTCGAGTCGTCGATGAAGAGGATGGCGTCCGCGTCGATGCCGAGGCGCGCGGTGACCACGTCGAACGCCTCGGAGCCGGCCTTGCTCAAGCCAAGCTCCGCTGACCAGAACATCGGACTCAGTACCGCGCCCGGCGGGAAGAGCTCGATCACGAAGGCGGGGTTGTCACTGAAGCCGCCGACCGGCATCTCCTCGCGAAGCGCGGCCACGAGGTCCCAGAGCTGAAGGTTCGGCGGCTCGAAGACGCTGAGAAGCAAGGCCCGGGTCTCAGCCGTCGCCACGGTGTGCCCGGCGATCCCGGAGAGCGCCGCAGCCACCTCCTCTTCGCTGGCGTGGCCGGTGTCGAGGCGCAGGTGGAGGTCCGAGGCCATGAAGGCTCGCGCGGCGTCTGGCGTGATCGCGAGCGCCTTGACCATGGCGCGCACCCGCCGCTCGCGGTCGAAAGGCAGCAGCACGCCCCCCAGGTCGAAGAGGATGATCTCAGTCGCCGCCACGGGGCGTCCTGACAATCTGCGGATAGATGCGGAAGCCATCCAGCCGCTGGTGCGGCAGAGCCTCATAGAAGTCCGGCGCGGTATCGGTGATCAGGTCGATCCTGATCCCGCCGGCGCGCGTGAGGGCGTCTTGCAGCATGGCCAGCGCCACGCCCATGCGGCGATGGTCGGCGGAGACCGCGATCAGCGACAGGTGGGCCTGGATCTCGCCGTCGCTGAGCAGTTGCGCAAAGCCGATCACCGCCGCCCCATCGGTGGCGACCACGGTGGTCACGCCCGGCGCCGTCAGCGCCCGCAAGGCGCGGGCCGGATCTTCGGGAAAGGACGGCCAGTCCTCCGCCGCGCAGAGGGCCACGACGCCATCCAGATCCTCCGGCGCGAACGGCCGCACCGCCGGCATGGTCAGCCTCCGATGACGACGCCGGGCGGCGGGAGGCTGTCGGCGGGCACGAAGAAATCGGCCATCAGCGGCGTATTCGGATCGACCCGGTACTTGTCGAAGTCCCTCTCGCCCTCGGCATAGAGAAAGCTATCGTCGATCAGGAAGTTGCCGCTGAAGCTCTTCGCCGGCTTTTCGAAGACGGCGTGCGCGGCGTCGGCCATGATGTCGACGGTGCGGCAGGCCTTCATGCCCTCGTCTCCGGCCAGCGCGAAGCGGATGGCGGCGGTGGCGATGCCGGTGCGCGGCCAGAGCGCGTTGAAGGCGATGCCGTCGGCCTTGTACTCCTCGGCCATCCCTAAGACGCACATGGACATGCCGAACTTGGCCATCGAATAGGCGACGTGGCCGGCGAACCAGCGCGGGCTCATGTCAAGCGGCGGCGACAGCATCAAGACGTGCGGATTGGCCGCCCGCTTCAGGTGCGGGATGCAGGCCTTGGAAGTCACGAAGGTCCCGCGCGCATTGATCTGGTTCATCAGATCGTAGCGCTTCATGTCGGTGGCCTCGGTCCCGGTCAGGCTGATGGCCGAGGCGTTGTTGACGCAGATGTCGATGCCGCCGAACTTCGCCGCCGCCTGCTCGACCGCCTCAAAGACATTGGCCTCGTCGCGCACGTCGACGATCAGCGGCAGGGCTTGGCCGCCGGCCTTCTCGATCTCCTCGGCGGCCGTGTAGATGGTGCCGGGCAGGTGCTTGTGCGGCTCGGCGGTCTTGGCGGCGATGGCGACGTTCGCCCCGTCGCGCGCGGCGCGAAGGGCGATGGCCAGGCCGATGCCGCGGCTGGCGCCGGTGACGAACAGGGTCTTGCCGGCAAGGCTCACAGGCCGGCTCCGGTGGTCTTGACGGACAGGTCCCAGAGCCGCTCGGCGGCCTCGGTATCCAGCGCGTGCGGCATAACACCGTGCACGGGATCGTCCTTCGCCCAGGCCGGCGCCTGGGCGCAGTCCTCCAGATAAAGGCCGCCGACGCTCTCCAACTCCGGCGCCAGCGCCGCCCAGACGCTGGTCGAAGCGCCCTGTTCGGTCGATTTGAAGCGATCGTTGATCTTGCCCTGCTCGTCCATCCAGCCGAAGGCGATCATCTCCTCGCGCGGCAGGTGGCGCTGCAGCGGCGTCATGATTCCGCCGGGCATGACGGCGTTGGCGGTGACGCCGTGCTCGGCGAAGCGTCGGTTGAAGCCGACCGCGAACAGCGAATTGGCCGTCTTCGACTGGCCGTAGGCTTCCCATTTTTCGTAAGGCCGCGTGCGGTAATGCGGATCGTCCCAGTTGATGGCCGAACGGCGATGGCCGATCGAACTCAGCTGCACCAGCCGCGCGCTGCGGCCGGCCTTGGCCGCCTTGGCCATGGCCGGCGCCATCAGCGCGCTCAGCGTGTAGTGGCCGAAATGGTTCGTCCCGATCTGCATCTCCAGGCCGTCGTCCGTATAGGACTGCGGACAGGCCATGACGCCGGCGTTGTTGATCAGGATGTCGACCGGCGCGCCGCCCCACTCGTCGACAAAGCCGCGCACCGAGCCCAGGTTGGACAGATCAAGCCGCTGTACGCGCGCCTTCGGCCCTTTGGCCGTGCGATTGATGTTTTGGGCGATGCCCGCGCCGGCCTCGAGGTTGCGCACGGCCAGCGTCACCTCGGCGCCGGCCTCGGCCAGGGCGCGGGCGGTCTCGACGCCGATGCCGGTGGCCGCGCCGGTGACGATGGCGCGCCGGCCGCTGAGATCATGGCCGGCGGCGACCTCGCGGGCCGTCGAGGTCGCGCCGAAGGCGGATGTGATGCGTGAGGCGGTGTTCATGCCCGACCATACCAGACGACGCCGTGCTCGTCCGCCGTGGCCGTGGCGAGGCCGCGAACACGCAGGCAGTTGAGATGCGCAAGGGCCTCGCCGGTGGCCATGCCGAGCAGGTCTGGCCCGATGGCGCGGGCGAACAGCGAGCCGAAGACGTCGATGGAGCGCCTGGGCTGCGCCAGGGTTCGCATCAGGCGCTCCAGGCCGCGCTCGTGGCCGCGGATCAGGTGGTCCAGCCGGGCGTGCAGCCCGAGAAAGGGGTCGTTGTGCGCCGGCAGCACCAGCACCTCGTCGGGAACGATGGTCTTGATGCGGGCCAGCGAGGTCAGCCACTCTGTGAGGGGATCGCCGTCCGGCTCGGTCGGGAAGACCGAGACGTTGGAGGAGATGCGCGGCAGCACCTGGTCGCCGGAGATCATCAGCTTCAGTTCGGACTGCCACAGGCAGGCGTGCTCCGGCGAGTGACCCGCGCCCACTACGACACGCCAGTCGTGGTCGCCGATCCGGATGACCTCGCCGTCGACCATGCGCCGATAGGAATCGGGCAGTTGATGGATGTGCTTGCCGAAGCCGCCGAAGCGGGCCGTGTAGACGTCGATCGCCTCATCGTCCCAGCCGGCGGCCCTATAGAACCGAATGGCGTCCTGGGGCGCCTGGCGACCGGTGTCCTCCGCCAGCATCCGGCATTGCAGATATTCCAGCCGGGTCATCCAAAGCCGGCAGTCGAACTTGCGCGTCAGCCACCCGGCCATGCCGATGTGATCGGGATGCAGGTGCGTGACAAGGACGCGGGTCACGGGGAGGCCGCGCAGGGGTCCGGCGAGCACCTTGCGCCAGGCCTGGGTCGTGCGCTCGGTCTGCATGCCGGTATCGACCAGCGCCCACCCTTCGCCGTCCTTCAACGCCCAGACGTTGATGAAGCCAAGCGCGCCGTCGAGCGGCATGCGCGCCCAGAGCACGCCGGGCGCGATCTCCACCGCCTCGCCGAAGCCGGGTGTCTCGGCGAGCGGGTAGACGAGGGCTCGTCCCTGGCCGCCGGCCTGATCGCGCGTTCCGTCGGCCACCGCTCGTCTCCGTCCCTTTATCGCCTCAGCGGCCTAAACCGCACCGGACGATGCGTCCAGCGCCAGGCCGGAATCGCCCCGTTTGGCGGCGTCAACTTGACCGGGACGGCGCGCGCGGGTTTAAGCTTCAAGCCAAACGAGGACCGTCCAGGAGTAACCATGTCGAAACTTTCAGGATTTGGCCTGGCCGCCGCCGCGCTGATGATCGCATTGGTCGCCGCAGGCGCGAGCTTCGCCCGCATCCCGACCAAGTCGGTCACCCACCCCGCCGCCGCCGCCGCCGCCCCTACCGACCCGGCCTTGCGCGCCGCCGGCATAAAGGCCGCCCCGGGGCTGATCGCCGAAGGCCATCTTCCCTGCACCCTGACCGACGCTCGCGAGATCGGCACCGGCACCGCGGCGGACAAGGGCAAGGCAACCCTCTACGAGGTCGCCTGCAAGGAAGGGCTGGGCTACATCCTCGCCAAGGAGGACAAGGCTGGCGTCCCGCTCGTGAGTTACGACTGTCTGGTCATGGCCAAGCCGGCGCCGGACGGCAAACCGAACAGCGTGACCTGCCAGTTGCCCGGCAACGCCCATCCGGAGCTTGGTTTGCAGCCGATCGTCAACCAGACCGGACACGACTGCACCGTCAATAATGCCCGTTTCGTCGGCCCGACCAGCGACAAGCAGATCTATGAAGTCGCCTGCCAGAGCGGCGCCGGCCTGATTGTCATGGTGCCGACCGCCGGAGGAGCGCCCGACGCGAACACCTGCCTCGCCTACAGTTCGGCAGCGAGCGATCCGGGCGCGATCAAGTGCGACCTGACCACGACCGACCAGGAACTCGCCGCGATCGATCCGGTCATCGCTTCGAGCGGCAAGTGCAGCGCGGTCAAGTCCAGGCGCTATGTGCTCACCACCACCGATGGCGCGGACTATTTCGAAGTCGCCTGCGCCGACGGCAAGGGCTACATGCTGCACGTCGACCACACGGGCAAGCTGGCCGAAACCATAGCCTGCGCCGACGCCTTCCAGATCGGCGGCGGCTGCACCCTGACCGACGCTCGCCAGGCCCAGACCCAGCAGAACGCCGTCTATGCCGGCCTGGCGAAAAAGGCCGGCTTCGATTGCGATGTGTCGAAATACGCCCTGTTCCCGCAATCGGATGCAACCAAGGACGTGGTCGAACTGGCCTGCTCCAACCGGCCGGATGGAGGGGTCGGGATATTCCCCGCTCACGGACCGGCCCAGGTCTATGACTGCCTGAGGTCGCAGGATGAAGGCTACAAGTGCACCTTCTCGCCGATCGATGCGCTCTATCCGCGCCTCAACGCCGACCTTCGCGCCAAGAACAAGGGCTCTTGCGTGGTGGCGAGCGCCCGCCCGTTCGCCCGTGGCGATGATGGCTCGGACTTCGTCGAGGTCGGCTGCGCCGACGGCGGCCCGGGATGGGTGATGACCTTTCCGCAGGGCGCGACCTCGCCGTCCGAACTGCGCAACTGCGCCGAGGTGGTCAACATCGCCGGTGGTTGTCAGCTGCCGACGAACTTGAAGAAGAGCTAGAGAGGGCCGGCCCGCGGCCTTTAGGCCATCTCCGCGCGCACCTTGGCGCGGAGCACGTCGATGGGGGCCAGGCCGCGGTCTGTCTTGAAGTGCCAATAGGTCCAGCCGTTGCAGGCGGGCTGCGACTGGACCATGGCGCCCAGCTTGTGGATCGAGCCCGCCAGGTCGCCCAGCGTCAGGCTGCCATCGGCCCGGACCCGCGCCGTATGCTGGCCCTTGGGCGAAAAAAGCTTGTCGCCCGGCCGCAAAAGCCCGGCCTCGACGATCCGTCCGAAGGCGACGCGCGGCTCGTTGCGCTTTGAGCCCATGACATCCAGATCGTCCGGTGCGGTCGCGATCACCTGCGCGATACGCTTTTTCGCCACCGCCACATAGTCGGCCTCGCGCTCGATGCCGATGAAACGGCGACCCAGCCGCTTGGCGGCGGCGCCCGTCGTGCCGGTGCCGAAGAAGGGATCGACGATCAGGTCGCCTGGCTTTGACGAGGCCAGGATCACGCGGTGCAGGAGCGACTCGGGCTTCTGGGTGGGGTGGGCCTTTTGCCCGTCCGGGCCCTTGATGCGCTCTTCGCCGGTGCAAAGCGACAGCGTCCAGTCCGAGCGCATCTGCAGCTCGTCATTGGCCATCTTCATGGCGTCGTAATTGAAGGTGTAGCGCTTCGGCCCCCGCCCCTTCGCCGCCCAGATCAGGGTCTCATGCGCGTTGGTGAAGCGCGTGCCCTTGAAGTTCGGCATGGGATTGGATTTGCGCCAGATCACATCGTTCAGGATCCAGAAGCCGAGGTCCTGCAAGGTCGCCCCGACGCGGAAGATGTTGTGATAGCTGCCGATCACCCACAACGACCCGTCCGGCTTCAGGACCCGCCGGCACGCGCTCAGCCAGGCGCGGGTGAATTCGTCATAGGCCTCGAAGGAGGCGAACTGGTCCCAGTCGTCGTCGACGGCGTCGACCTTGGAATTGTCCGGCCGCAACAGCTCGCCGCCCAGTTGCAGATTATAGGGCGGATCGGCGAAGACCAGGTCCGCGCAGCCCTCCGGCAGGCGGCCAAGCGCCTCGAGGCAATCGCCTTCGATAATGGTCTCAGCCCCGAAGGTCATTTACGCCGCTCCCGTCACGGTCGTGACGGTGCAGCGGTACGGTTAAAAAGCCGTGTTCAGCCGCCGCCGGCCAGCCCCTGGCGGGCCTTGTCCAGCTCCTCGGCGTAGCGGCGCAGCGCATAGCCCTCGGTGAGCAGGCCGAGCACCTTGCCCGTGGTCCGGTCCTGGACGACGGCCAGGGCCTCGCTTTCCGTCCGGTCGAAGATGGCGACCGCCTCCTTGATATTCATTTCCGGCGTCAAGACCGCGTCGGCCCAATGGGCGATCTGGGCGGCGGTGCGCTGCGCATCCTCGTCAGGGCGGTCGGCCGAGGCGAAGGCTTCGGCGATCAGGGCGATTCCCAGATAGCGGCTGTCCGCATCGACGACGACCACCCTCTGGGTCGAGCCCAGGGGATAGCGGCGGCGAAGCTCCATCAGGCTGGCGTCGCCTGGAATGGTCGACGGATCGCGCCGCATCATCCGGCCCACCGTCAGCAGGCGCATCCAGCCGACATCGATGGCGCTGCGGATGGTCTCGCCGCGCAGGTGCAGCCTCCAGGTCGAGAACGAATAGCCGAAGGTCTCCCGCACGGCGAGGCTGGTCACCAGGGCCGCCGCCAGGACGATGCTGGTGACCGCGAAGTCGCCGGTGGTCTCCAGCACCAGGAACGACATGGTCAGCGGCCCGCCGACCACGGCCACGGCGAGCGAGGCCATGCCGACCAGGATGCAGAGGGTCGGATCGACGGCGATCTGCGGCGCCAGGAGCGCGATGATGGCGGAGAAGAGCTTGCCCATCAGCGCGCCCAGGAACAGCGAGGCGAAGAACAGGCCGCCGCGAAAACCCGAGCCCAGCGACACGACCGAGGCGCAGACCTTCAGCCCGATCAGAAAGAGCAGGGTCGCGATGGACAGCCTGGCCGGGATATCGACGCCGAGCGCGCCATGGCCGGCCGCCAGCACCTGCGGGGTGATCAGGGCCAGCCCCATCAGGGCGCAGCCGCCGATCGCCGGGCGAATACCCCTGGGCAGACGCGTCCAGTCGAGCGCGCGCTCCAGCAGATAGACCGCCCGCATCACCACGATGCCCAGGCCGGCGCAGAGCAGGCCAAGCAGGATGACGCTCAGATAATCCGACAGGTTGAGCACGCCCGCGGCCGGCGCATGAATGGCGTAGGTGGTGGCGCGCACCGCGCGCGCGGTCAGAACCCCGGCCAGGCTGGCGACCAGGATCGGTGCGGCGGACGAGACGGTATAGGTGCCGACGATCAGCTCGAAGGCGTAGAAGGCGCCCGTCAGCGGCGCCCCGAAGGCCGCGCCGATCGCGCCGCCGGCGCCGCATCCCACCAGCATGCGCAGGTCGTTGCGCCTGAGCCTGAGCATGCTGCCGAGCTTCGAGGCGAGGCCGGCGCCGATCTGGGCGTAGCCGGCTTCCAGCCCGACCGAGCCGCCAAAACCGTTGGAGACCAGGGTCTGGGCGGTGACCCAGACGCTGTCGCGCAACGACATGCGTCCGCCATGCAGGGCGTTGGCCTCGATCGGGTCGACCGGGACGGTCGGCCGCCGCCGCTTCCACAGCCAGGCGCCGGCCCCGAGGATCAGTCCGCCGAGAATCGGCGAGGCGTAACCGCGATGCAGGCGCATCACGCCGCTCAGCCGCTCGCCGCCGACGCCGAACAGCAGGTTGTGCAGATCGCTGGACTGTCGTCCACTGCAGACGTCGGGACCTGGGTCAGTGAGGTCAGCAACCACAGGCGGGCTTCCGCCCGATTCTCCTGCAAGTATGGGATTAAATTCACAACTGCCACTCTAAACAGGCACACACATCTGCCCATACCGCAGATCAAGTTTACCTTGACCTCCTCGTGCAGCAACTGCTTAATCTCTGTGCTAAGGTTCATACAGCCCAGACTGGACCAGTGCAGAGTACTTTAGCAACCTGCCTTCCTTGTGGTCCCATGCCAACCCTGCAAGCTCGAGGCTTCGTTACTGCTGTACTAGTTCATTTTGGATTCGGATGTTCGTTTCATGTGTGATTTTTTTTAGGGTAAGGCTGAGACGTCCAAGGGACAGCTGACATTTGAAAGCTGCGCCAGAAAGCCTTGTTGGCATTTCAGGAAATCTGAAGTAAAGTCTGGCACCGAAACGACTGGAGGGAAACGTATAGCAGAGTTGAGAGGCAGCAGGCGCCGTGGGAAAGTGGAGCTGTAGCAGGGTTTGAAAGCGAAGAGTTACATTCTGGGGGCGCGCACGGAGCACAGCCACTCCAAGTGCCTCACAGGAGCTGTAGAATGCGGTAACAGTTGTGCTTGTACCCGCGCGGCTCGCCCGGCGGCGCAGGGCGGGTGGGTCCAGTCCAGATTGTAAATAGCATGGACAAGTGGCAGCTTGGGTTCGGCTTTCCGAGACGTAAGACACCCCGCTAAAGGGGTTTCCTGCACAGGCATGGGCCAAAGCGGCTCCCCGCAGGCTTCCCCGCTTGGGCAGGGCATCTCTGCTTCGCTGGTGAACACCCTGAAGAACAGCAGCGATGCGATATGGGGCAAGTCGGACAGCGTCACATTCCTACTGTATATGGCGGTGGGCTTCAGCATCACTTTAGGCGTCATCCTAGTGGCCGTGGTCACGTACTTCGGCGTCAAGTGTGTTCCCGCCCTACTCCATCTTGTTATATACAAAATGACGTCTGTATGTGAAACAGCCGAGAGTGAGACTTTGGTGCATTTACTGTGCCAGTTAAGGCACACCATGCTGCAGAAAATGGCAGCGGCGGAGGCGGCAGCTTGCAGAAGAGCAGGCAGAACTCACGCAAACAGTGCCGGCACCAAAGGAGATCTTTGTTGTCGTCCACCCAGGCGGGAATCTGCCAAATCTCTGAAATTTTGCTTGTGAAGACTATTTGCCTATTGACTAGCGCAGCACAGCAGGCGGCGTTCCGGATGTTGCATACAAGGAGGCCGAGGAGCCCACCAAGTTTGTGCTCAAGCACAAGCCCATACCGGTCACTGAGGCAACGATTGACTGGTGGTGGGACGACCCATGCTGTTCCGAGGAGGGCAATTGCGGGAAGATCAAGAGCCTGCGGCTGCCAAGGGATCTAGCCTTAGCGGCGGCCTCCGATGAGTTTGGCAGGGACCTGCAGGATACGGCGCGGCCGCTGCTGACAGCAAGGGGCCCAGGCACTCCAAGGTACGTTCTCGGCACTTGCTGCAGACCAGATGGGTGAGAAGCAGTGCAGTGAACTGTCTGACTGGACTGCAGGCCGTCTGTAGCTGCTGCCACAGCAAGCAGGCCGAGCAACACCATTGAGATCCAGGCCGTCTGCAACCAGGCCCCTGTTGCCTTTGCGCCCAGGAGGCCTCAGGAGGAGACAAGAAGGAGCGCGTCGTCAGTAGGTCCATCCAGCTCGGCGTTGCAGCTAGACTCTGCAAGAGACTTTCCGGCTGCGAACCAGCCACGGTGCAGAGATTTGAATAGCAGCGATGATGAGGACTGATGCAAGCCCTTCATGACATGGACAGTAACATTCTTCGACAGCACCTTGCGAACGGCTTTTGTTGCATTCTCTAGACAGCAAGTTGCATGACTCTGATCATTGAATTGAGTCATTGATTCGCTGCTACACGCACTCGCTCTGCCCAAACAGCAGCAAACCCATACAGAGGAATTGGAGACAAAAGTTTGTAGCCACTATGACTTGCCCTCACTTCGTCTTCGGTGTGTCGGGCACCTTGGCCATGTCCACGGACTTGGGCGTGGGCCCCGCCGGACGCGTGGGGATGCTGCTGCTGGACCCTGGCGCTGCCTTTCTTGCCTTGTCCAACTCGTCCTCAAGGACCGCCTTATTCTTCATGATCACGAATAGGCGAGCCAGCAGGCTGCAAGAGCGGTGATATATTTATTATTTTGAAAACTTGCAATAATTTCACTTGATTGAAAGAGGACTTACCACCACATTGTGAAGCAGATGAAAGACAGCCAGAAATTCCTTTCTGCCCTCCAGCGCTTTCCCAGGTGCCCAGCAATGACGTTGGGCGAGGCATCTGGGTCCGGCTTGCTGCCGCTCAGGTTGTATGTGGCATGGATGCTGCCTGTGTGTGCAGGGTATGGATGAGCACACTACCTTTCTGGGCTGCAACAACGCTGGATTCAAAGGCAAACGTCCACCACACCAAGAAAGGAGACGCCGGTGATTGCCAGCATCAGGTGGAGGAGGGAGAATACGCTGATGAAGTTGAGGCCAAGCGTGTGATCCACCACTTTGAGAAGGGAGCGGTGAAAAACCCTGCAAAGCTTTGTGGTCAGTCTCTATTGGTTCAACGATTCTCGCCGGTACATTGACTTACAGACTGAGCGTTAAGTTCAAAGCAAGCTTTTGCTTTGTCTTAGTGAGTCTCATCCATGCCGTTGTACTCAAGTCTCAAAGCTAGAAGGCTATACAACATCCATGATAGCGCTAGCGAGCCTGGGGGCCGGCAGACAGAGGAGGATGGTGAGGACTAGCGGAATGGGGAGGCACAGCTCAACCAGGATCTTCCAGGACCCCATATTGAATGCGTATGCTCCAAAATACTAACACTCCGACAACAGTGGCAGCAGTAGGAGGACTTGGCGGAATGTAATGGCCAGAGCGAGTGAGAAGGCAACGCAACGCGTTTTGTCACGATGAAAGAGCAGCCAAGGGATGATTGCACACACCAACGAGAGCATGTGCATTCAGGCTTAGCACAGAGCAGTATTCATACGATTGCTCTCGGTTTGCTCACGGACATATGTACCGCAAGGCTTGACACAAAATCCTGGCTGGTGTAAATCTGTGGTGAGACAAGGCACCCGTAGCTAGGCCTGAACAGCCTGCAGGATGCCCAAGAATAAAGGTATGTGCTCAGATGTTGTTCAGCCCTCACTATCACTGGCTTTCTTGGTAGTGAATAGCAAGCTGAATCGCCTCTTCCTGTTCCGCTGGCAGGTAAGGGAGGAAAGAACCGCAGGCGAGGTGCGTGATCTGGCCTAGCAGCTACTCCTCGTGTTTTCTCTGATCTTTCGGACTAATGTGTTCTCCTTGCAGGGAAGAACGAAGGCGAGGAGAAGCGTGAGCTAATTTTCAAGGAGGACGGTCAGCGTGAGTGGCTTATGTGCTAGTGGTGACTGGGGACTGCTGCATGAGGAAGAAAGGCATGCTTTTGCTGGTGCAGAGTATGCACAGGTCCTGCGAATGCTGGGAAATGGGCGGCTGGAGGCGATGTGCATAGACGGCGTCAAGCGGCTGTGCCATATCAGAGGCAAGATGAGAAAGAAGGTCTGGGTGAACACGGTGCGGATGTTTTCTAGTTCTCACTGGGCCTCAATTTGCCTGTTGGAGTTATGCTGAGGCAACCTTATGGGCAACAGGGCGATATCATTCTCGTCGGTCTACGGGACTATCAAGATGAGAAGGCAGACGTGATCCTCAAGTGAGTTGCTTCATCTCACAAGCTTAGAATCATTCCTGCTGATCAAGCATATAATAAAGGAGGTTGATTTTAGGTACATGGCAGATGAGGCACGCAGCTTAAAGGCCTACTCGGAGCTGCCAGAGAACAGTGAGCTGTCTCTTGCAATTTCTAATAGCTGCATTGGTAAATTTCTCACCCTGTGCTTGCACACTGTAGTCCGGGTAAATGAGACAGACACCTTTGCGGACGACGAGGGCCTGAACGACGAGTACTTCGACTTTGAGGATATCTCAGGTGCGTATTGGGTGCAAAGACATGATAAAGACACCTCACTGATGAGCGCATGCCAATATAATTTTTCCTGTGCTTTGTGCAGAAATCTGAGGCCAAAGACCACGGCAGAGAAGATCACACATAGCGTGCAGAGAAGACATTCAAGCTCTTTCACGAGAAGAGAACTCCTCCATAGCTATGCATGCCTGCTCTGTATTGATGCAGTGTATCCGTTTCCAGTCATGCAGTGTGAAAGCTGTGTCAGTCAATTCTAGCATTAGTGGGCCATAGTCACATCTCGCAGCCATTCAGCCATCCATTCAAATCCATTCAAATCTCGCACAGTGCCACGCAAAACCCTGTCTGTTGCAGCAAAATCCTATCAAGGAACAACTCGTCCAGTCTGCCTGCTATTTAAGAGTCGAGCGTGTTTGGATATCACCTTCTGTAAAAAACACTTCGACCAAATACAGTTTGAGACACACCTGATCAGCAACTCGATC
>CBDICR010000003.1:0-17077 GCA_965277425.1 Caulobacteraceae bacterium | reverse complement strand
CACCCACGCGGTCGCCAACGGGCTCGATGCCGTCCTGTCGGGCTCCGGCGCGATTGCGGTCGAGCAGGCGTCTGGGCCGATCCGCATCGACGCCAGCGGCAGCGGCGACCTCACCATCGACGGCGGCAAGGCCTCGACGTTCGACGCCTATGTCTCGGGCACGGGCGATGTCGCGTTCAAGGGCGCCGCCCAGGCCCTGCAAGCCAACCTGTCCGGATCGGGCCAGATCACCGCCGACTCGGTCAGCGGCGGTCTCGCCGCGCAGATGAGCGGCTCCGGCGACATGATTGTGCAGCAGGCGTCGGGCCCGCTTCGCGCTCACCTCAGCGGCTCGGGCGCGCTGCGCATCGCCGGCGGTCATGCGACCACAATCGATGCGCGCCTGTCGGGCTCCGGCGACATCGATTTCGCCGGCGTCGCCGACAGCGTCAGGGCCTCGACCTCCGGATCGGGCGATCTGAGGGTGGCGCGCGTCACCGGCGCGGTGGTCAGCTCCGCCAGCGGCTCGGGCCGGGTGATTACGAACCGCTGAATCAAAACCGTCATCCCCCGCTGGAGCCGCTTAGGCGGCGGAATGCGGGGGACCCATGAACACCTGATCAAGGACGGTGATCATGGCTGGCCCGAACAAGTCGGGCCATGACGGAATAGGTTAGGCCGTTTGCAGCGCCCCCGCCCGGTCGATGACGCTCTGCACATAGCCGCGGCGGGCATCGAACTCCTTGGCGATGTCGTTGTCGGACTCCTGCAAGGCCTGCACGTCGGTCTGGGCGAAGCCGATGATGCCCATGGTCTCATAGCCGTCGCGGATGGTTTTGCCCCAAAGGCCGATATCCTTCACGATCGGCACGATGCGGGTGAAGAGCGAGGAGCGGAACATCTCCATGAAACCTGAATCGTACATGTGCTCGGCGCACTTGGCCGGGTCCAGGCCCAGCGTCTTCCAGACCTCGACGGCGTCGAAACGGTCGCGCATCAAATAGCAGGCCTCGAGCAGGAACTCCTCGCGCTCGTCGCGCTCATGCTGGGTCAGGTGCGGGTAGAAGTCGCGCAGCGCCAGGCGCCCGAAGGCGACGTGCCGGCTCTCGTCCTGCATCACATAGGCGTTGACGGCGGCGGCCAGCGGGTTTTGCGCGTGGTCGCGGATCTGCTGGAAGGCGGCCAGCGCCAGGCCCTCGATCACCACCTGCATGCCCAGATAGGTCATGTCCCAGCGGCTATCGCGCAGCACCTGGTCGATCAGCTCTTGCAGCGGCGCGGTCATCGGATAGGCGACGCCGAACTTCTCGAGCAGGCGCTTATAGCTCTCCACATGCCGCGCCTCGTCGATCACCTGGGTGGAGGCGTAGAACTTGGAATCGATGTCGGGCACCTGGGTGACGATCTTGGCGGCGCAGATCAGCGCGCCCTGTTCGCCTTGCATGAACTGGCTGATCTGCCAGCCCTGGAAGTGGCGGCGGACCTTGGCCTTTTCCTGGCGCGACATGGACTCGTACTGCGCCATGCCGCTGATCGGCAGCATCTCCTCGGGCAGCTGCTCGGGATTGTCCTCGTCCAGCTCCTGGGTCCAGTCGATGCGGGTCTCGGCGTCCCACTGCATCTCGACGCCCTTGCGGTAGAGGCCCATCATGGCGGCGCGGCCGTCGTCATAGTCCCAGTTGAAGGCGACGTCGAAATCCTGCGGCACGGTCCAGTGCGAGCCTTCGGCTGCGGGGAACGGATAGCGGTCTGCAAGCTTGGGCATGGGCGAGTTTCCTTCCCGAGGCGGCTCTAGACGGCCGCGTATCGGCGAGTATGCGCCTTGCAAGCCCCGTATCGATCTTCACGCCTGCGTGAGGTCCGATCGGCAAAGGGCGTGTCTCCGGCAGTCCTTAGGCCGATTTGCGGTCGGTCATGGCCGCATAGACCGCCTTGGCGGAGATTTCGCGGACCGGCGGGGTGCCCATGCCGGGGGTCGAGCCGCTGGTGTTCTGGATGAAGCCGATGACAGTCATGTGGTTGATCGGGTCGATCCAGAACCAGGTGCCGAAGGCGCCGCCCCAGTAATAGCTCTGGGCGCCCTGGCTGGTCTTGGCTGCGGCCGGATCGCGCACGATGGCGAAGTCCATGCCGAAGCCCAGGCCCTTGGTATCGGGGGCGTAGAGGGTGACCTCGACGCCGTCCGCCAGCACGTTTGTGTGCATCAGCTCGACCGTCGAAGCCTTCAGATAGCGCCGGGCGCCGAATTCGCCGCCGTTCAGGATCATCTGGGCGAAGCGCCAGTAGTCGCCGGCCGTCGAGACCAGCCCGCCGCCGCCGGCGAGGAATTTCGGCTTGGCGGTATTGAAGATGTTCGACGGCCCGGCCGCGGCGATTCTACCGTCGACATATTTATGGATGCGCGAGACGCGGGCGGCCTTGGACGGATCGACCCAGAAACCGGTGTCGGCCATGCCAAGCGGGGCGAAGAGGCGGGCCTCGAAGAATTCGTCCAACCCCTGGCCGGACAGCTTTTCGATCAGATAACCCTGGATGTCGACGCTGGGGCCGTAGCGCCATTCCGTGCCCGGCTGGAAGCTCAAGGGCAGCTTGGCCAGCGCATCGATCATGTCCTGCAAGTCGCCGCCGCGGAGGTTTGCGTCCTGATAGTCGCCGGCGCGGCCGAAACCGGCGGAATGGCTCATGATCTGGCGCATGGTCATCGGGCTCGCCTGTTCGACCAGCGCGCCGTCCTTGGCCTTGACCTTCAGGCCGGCGAATTCCGGGATGTGCTTGGCCACCTCGTCGTCCAGCGCCCACTTGCCCTCTTCCCACAGCATCATCATCGCCGCTCCGGTGATCGGCTTGGTCATCGAGGCGATGCGGAAGATCGAGTCCGTCTGGACCGGCGATGGCGCCGAGACGTCGAGCGTTCCATAGGCGTCGAAATTCACCACCTCGCCGTGACGGGCGACCAGGGTGACGACGCCGGCCAGCTGCCGCTCGTCGACCAGGCCGTGCATCTGCTGATTGAGGGCGGTGAGGCCGGAGGCGGAAAAGCCGGCGTGGGGGGCATCGGCGCGGTCGACGGACGCAAGTCCGGCATGATCATCGGGCGACATCGGAAACTTCCCTATGGATGTTGTTTTCAATGCCGCCATCTTGGCCGAAAAGCCGCAGCGCCGCCAGCTTGGGGGAACGGGAGCTGTATCCATGTCGGTTGAATCAGCGGCGATCACATCGACCTTCTCCCCTCGTGGGAGAAGGTGGCCCCCTGGAAGGGGGTCGGATGAGGGGCCGCGCCGGCGCTTGGGACGGGCTCCTAAGGCGGAATGCGGAGAGCGCAGCGCGGCCCCTCATCCGACGGGTCTCCGACCCGCCACCTTCTCCCGCGAGGGGAGAAGGGACGCGAGTATCGGCGTTGCGCCCGCGCGCTAAGGCTGAAGGTCGAAGGCCGGCCTGAGGCTGCCGTCCATGTAGAAGGGCACGGAGGTGTGCTCGTGGACGATCCGCCAGCCGCCATCGTTGTGGCGCAGAACCAGGGTCGCGCGCATCCAGAAGCTGATCGGCTGGCCGAGCTCCTTTTTCACGCCGCCAAGCCGGAAATAGCCATGGCCAACAGCCAAGTCTCCGGCGATCGTGATGTCAAAATCCCGCGCCTCCATTTCGACCGGCCCATCCCAGGTGTCGAGCCAGGCCTGCTTGTCCTGGATGTCGATACCGAGATGGCGAAGCGGCGGCGCAAGATCGTAGACGACCGCATCGCGCGCATAGGGCGCGGCGATGGCGGCGGCGTCCGTGTCGTGGTGAGCCCTATTGAGGGTCTCGATGAGCACGCGAATACCGGCCTCATCGTTCGAGGTATGGTCGGTCAGGGTTGCGAGCGACATGACGGTTCTCCATTCGCCTTGAGCGAAGGCCGTCAGCGCTGGCCTTCAGCACAAGGACGAACCGGGCGCCGTCGATCCGACGTCGCCGTGGAGACTTTCGGGGTCTACCGGCGGTCGGACAGGGCCCGGCTTCCGCCCAGCAGCAGCAGGCCGAGCGCCAGCCCGACCCCAAGCGCGATCGCGGCCACCAGGACAGGCTGCTGGTCGACGAAGTCTTCCAGATCGCTGCGGGCGCTGCGCGCTCGGCCGGCCGCTTCGCGGATCGCGCCGCGGGCGGTGTCGCTGACGCGGCCATAGGTTTCTTGGACCGTGCCGACGGCCTCGTCCAGCGCGCCCTTGGCCTGCAGGCCGGTGTCGCCGAGCATGTCGCCAACGGCGCCCTTGGCTTTTCCGACCCCTTGTTTGGCTACGCCTTCGATACGGTCGAGTGACATCACGCTCTCCAATGCGATCGGGAAATAGGTTCGCAGAGGAGAAGCCTTCAGACCCGATAGGGTTCCGGCGAGGCTTGGGGCGCGCCACCCTATTCCGTTATCACCACCGCCTGCGGCAGCACGACGTGGATCAGGACCTCGGTCTCGGCATGCAAGGTGTGCCCCTCGCCGGGCGGGGTGAAGATGAAGTCGCCGGGACCGAAGGCGAGATCGTCGAGCCGACCCTTTCCGGACACCACATAGATCTCTTCGCCGCCGGGATGGCTGTGGGTCGGCGAGCGCGAACCGGGCTCGTAGCGCATCAGAAAGGTCCCGGCGCCGTCCCGCATGCGCAGCGCGGTCAAGGTCACGCCCTCGCGCACCGGCCGCCAGGGCGAGTCGTTGGTCGCGGTGAGTTGCATGGTCATCCGGGCTTCCGCGTCCTCACGGCCGCTCGCCGGCCGCCTTGAGCCAGCCGATCCAGGCGTCTTCGCGGATCTTTTCGGCCGCGCGCAGTTTGGTTTCCGCCTCCTTCACCGCCGCGTCGTGCTTGCGCCATTCGGCGACGCCGCTTTCGCGGGCGGCGTGGGCGGCTTCGAAGGTGGGGAAGCGGGCCAGGACCGCCCGGTTGGAATAGCTGACGTGCGGGCCCACGGTCTCGCGGTCGGGATAGAAGCCGGTCACCGCGTCGGCGCTTTCGCCCTCGATGCGGAAGACGTCGGCCCAGCCGGCGTGGTGGCGCATCAGGGCCCAGGGCTTCTCGATACGGTCGGTCATGCGGCGGCTCCCAAACTTGCCGCCGCCCTCATAGCAGGTCGGACGGGCGGGCCGGAAGCCGGGGAATCAAAGGTTCAACTTGCGGGGGCCGGAAAGGAACGGGCTGCCGCGTTCGAAAAAGCGCCAAGGCTGCTCGGCGGCCTTGGTGATGCCGATGCGGACGCTGACCCCGATCTCGCCGACCGGCCGCACGGCCTGGCCGAGCCAGAGCCCGCTTCCGCCGCAGAGATCCAGCCCGTCCTGGCCGCGGTGGATGTCCATCGCCATGCACAGCTTGCCGGGGCCGCTGGCCAGGTCGGCCAGGCGTTCGCGGCCGCGCCGGCGACGCATCAGCCCTATGCCTTCAAGCGGCTCGAGCGCGCGCAGCAGGACGCCCGCGCCGATCCCGTCGCTTTCGCTCGAGACATTGGCCAGCCAGGAGACGCCGTAGCCGAGATAGACGTAACAGTGTCCACGCTCGCGGAAGAGGGAGCGGTTGCGGTTGGTCAGGCCAATGAAGGCGTGGGCGGCCGGGTCGCCGACCGGATAGGCCTCGGTCTCGACGATCCGCCCGCGGGCGCGGCCCTCCGGCCGGTCGTGGGTCAGGGTCTTGCCGACCAGGAAGCGCGCCAAGGCCACGGTGTCGGCCGGCAGCTCGGCGCGGCTCAAGGGTTCGACGGCGAAGAGGGCGGGGGCGATCATCGCGGCTGTCGACAATAGATCGCCGGGAGCGATCGTCCACTCGGCTTGAGCCAGGCCTCCACTCTCGCCGTCATCCTCCGCTGGAGCCGCGCAGCGGCGGAATGCGGGGGACCCATGAACACCTGATCAACGACGGTGATCACAGGTCGCCCGAACGAGTCGGGCGATGACGGAAGAATGGCCGGGCTAGACCGGCGCGA
This sequence comes from Caulobacteraceae bacterium, assembly GCA_965277425.1. GTDB lineage: Bacteria > Pseudomonadota > Alphaproteobacteria > Caulobacterales > Caulobacteraceae > Poindextera. The sequence goes on along the minus strand of CBDICR010000003.1, from coordinate 11,158 downwards.
ACACCGGAACCGGCGGGCCGCCGTCGGTCTCCTGGAAGCGGACCTTGACCTTCTGGCCGATCTTCAGCGCCGCAAGGTCGCAATCGACGAAGTTGGTCAGCACCGCCGGGCCCTCGTCCAGGTTGACATAGCCGATGGCGTAGGGGACCGGCGTGTTCCGGAACATGACGCTGAAGGTGTAGATCACCCCTTCGCCGGGCGACTCCTCCCAGACCGTATCGGCGCTGAAGCAGTAGGGACAGAGCGCGCGCGGATACCAGTGCGCCTTGCCGCAGTCGCCGCAGCGCTTGATCAGGAAGCGGCCTTGCCTGGCGGCGTCCCAGAAGGGCTGGCTCTCGTTGTTGGTGGCCGGCGCCGGGATGCGGCGCGTTTTTGGCGCGTCTTGCACGTCGCTCATCGTCTCTACTCCCGTTCCATGATGACGGTGGCCGCGCCGTGGCGGGTGCCGAGCGAGCCGCCGGTGCCGTGGGCGATGGCCAGGTCGCAATTGGGGACCTGCACCTTGGGGTGCGCCTCGCCGCGCAGTTGGCGCACGGCCTCGATCACCTTGGTGATGCCGCCGCGGTTGGTGGGGTGGTTGTTGCACAGGCCGCCGCCGTCGGTGTTGAACGGCAGCTTGCCGACGCCCGAGATCAGGTTGCCGTCGGCGACGAACTTGCCCCCGTCGCCCTTTTTGCAGAAGCCTAGATCCTCGAGCTGCATCAGGACGGTGATGGTGAAGCTGTCGTAGATCGAGGCGTATTTCATGTCCTTGGGCGTCACGCCGGCCTCGGCGAAGGCCGCCGGCCCCGACCAGACCGCGCCGGAATAGGTCAGGTCGAGGTCCTGGCCGCCGCGCGGGCCCTTCGGCGCCTCGCCGGCGCCGATGATCTTGACCAGGGGTCGCTTGAGGCTCCTGGCCACCTCGGGCGAGACCACGATCACCGCGCCGCCGCCGTCGGAGACCACGCAGCAGTCCATTCGGTGCAGGGGCGTGGCGATCATCGGCGAGTTCAGCACGTCCTCGACCGTGACCACGTCGCGCAGCATGGCGTGCTCGTTCCACTGGGCGTGGTGCGAGGCCGCCACCTTGATCCAGGCCAGCTGTTCGGAGGTGGTGCCATAGTCGTGCATGTGGCGCATGGCGCACATGCCGTAGGTGTTGTGGGTCGAGCCGCCATAGATGTTCTCGAAGCCGGCCTCGGGAACCTCGCTGAAGGCGGGGCCGGGCGGCGGGCCGCCGCGTCCGCCGCCGCCCATGCCCATGCGGGCGGTGCGCGGCCGCCCGGCGAGCGTGATCAGCGCCACCGAGCACTTGCCCGCCGCGATCGCCTCGGCGGCGTGGCCGACGTGCAGGATGTAGGAGGAGCCGCCGGTCTCGGTGGAATCCATGTGGCGCAGCTTCAGGCCCATATAGTCGGCCATCGACATGGCGCCGAAGCCTGGCGCGTCCCCGGCGCAGAAATAGCCGTCGATGTCGTCCTTGGTCAGGCCGGCGTCTTCCAGCGCCCCCTTGGCGCATTCGGCGTGCAGTTGCGGGGTGGTGTAGCCGATGGCCTCGCGCGTCGGGTGCTCGAACACGCCGGCGACATAGGCCTTACCCTTGATGCTCATGAAAAGCCTTTCAAATTCAACGCTGCGCGGGCTTGCAATAAAGGCGGGCGCCTGGAAACCGCGATAGGTCTATCGTCAAGTCGAAATGGCCGGAGCGTGGTCGCCCGCGCCCCGGCCTCTGCCGGCAAGATAGAATTGGGCGGGGCGGGGGAGTCAACAGCCAAGCGGCGGGGCGGCGAGCAACCGCAGCCTTGGCGCCGCGTTCCTGCCTGGTCGAGGGTTCAATCCAATGGTCGGTCCATCCACTCTCCCGCCGGCCTCGGCGCTGACGCCGGCCGAGCTGTTCGCCAAGGTCTCGCCGTCGGTCTGGATGGTCCAGGCCGACCACGCCGCGCCCGGCGCCGGCGCGAGGGGCAGCGCCGTGGCGATCGACGCGCGCACCCTGGCGAGCAATGCGCATGTGGTCGATGGCGCGACCAGCATCCGGGTGACCCACGATGCGGGCAAGACCATCGTCCAGGTCGTCCAGGTGACGCGCGACCCCGATCCGGCGCGCGACCTCTGCTTTCTGACCGTGAGCGAAGACCTGCCGGGCGAGCCGGTGTGTCTGGCCCCGGCCGACAGCCTCGTGGTCGGCGTGCGCGTCTATGCGATCGGCGCGCCGCTCGGGCTGGAGCTGTCGCTGACCGAGGGGCTGATCTCGGCCCTGCGCGAGATTCCGAACGAGGCCCTGCTGGCCATCCAGTTTTCGGCCGCGACCGCGCCGGGCTCCAGCGGCGGCGGACTGTTCGACGACCAGGGCCGGCTGATCGGCCTGACCTCGGCCATTGCCGCGAAGGAAAACGAGAGCCTGGGTTTCGCCCATCCGGCGCAATGGATCACCGAGTTGCCGCAGCGGGTCGAGGCCGAGCGGTCCGTCTGGAGCACGCGGCTGGCGGCCAATGGCGTGGTGCTCGGGCCGGACGGCCATGCGGCCCCCTCGGGCTTCGCCGAGCTTTCCGACCTGGCCAGGATCCCGATCGGCGCCAAGCCCGCCAAGGCGGTCACCGACGCCTACCGGCAGTTCCTGCTGCTGGCCAAGCCGAGGGCGTTCGTGCTGACCAGCGATGATCGCTGGGGCACGGTCGCCGGCCCGGCGGCCCTGGATGCGCTGATCGCCGAATTCGCCGCCGCCGGCGCGCCTTGCCCCTTCTACGCCATCGACGACGCGGTGGTGTGGCGGCCCTAGGCCAGGCGGCCGCGGCGGGTATTCCTGCGACAGGGATTTGCAGGCTAAGGTGGCGGCGGTTGCTTGATGTAGGTGGAGGCCCAGTTGGCCGTTTTTTCCGTTTCGACCCTCGCTCTTACGCTCGCCGCGATGACCGCGGCGCCCGCCCTGGCCTCGACGCCGTCCTCGACGGTGACGCCGCAAATGGTGCAGACCGGCAGCGATATTCCCAAGACCTGGACGGCGCCGAAGGCGAGCTTCGACTACACCGTGCGCGAGGTGATGATCCCGATGCGCGACGGGGTGAAGCTGCATACGCTCATCGTCATCCCGAAAATGGCCAAGGGCCTGCCCATCCTGCTCGAGCGCACGCCCTACGACGCCTCGAACTTCATCAAGACCGGCGAGCCCGAGATGGTCAACGCCGCCTGGACGCCGGCCCGGGAATTCGTCCGCGACGGCTACATCCTCGCCTTTCAGGACATTCGCGGGAAATACGGCTCGAAGGGCGACTATGTGATGACGCGCCCGCCGATCGGGCCGCTCAACCCGACCCATACGGACGATACCACCGACGCCTATGACACCGTCGGCTGGCTGGCGAAGAACGTGTCGGAATCCAACGGCCGCATCGGCATGATCGGCTCCTCCTACGACGGCTGGACGGTGACGATGGCGCTTCTGGGCCCGAACCCGGCGCTCAAGGTCGCCGCGCCGGAAAGCCCGATGATCGACGGGTGGATGGGCGACGACTGGTTCCATTACGGCGCCTTTCGCCAGGTCAATCTCGACTATTTCACCGAACAGACGAGCAAGACCGGCAAGGGCGAGCCGGCGTCGCGCCAGGCCTCCGACGAGTATACGAATTTTCTGAACGCCGGATCGGCGGGCGCTTTTGCGCAGGCTAACGGCTTTGACCAGCTGCCCTTCTGGCGGCGGCTGTCCTCTAACCCCGCCTACGACGCCTTCTGGCAGGACCAGGCGCTCGACCGGTTGGTCGCCGCCCACCCCTCGAAAGTGCCGACGATGTGGCTGCAGGGCCTTTGGGACCAGGAGGACATGTGGGGGGCGATCCATACCTGGAGCGCGTTGCGGGCGGAGGGCCTGCAGTCCACCAACCATCTGGTGATGGGCCCGTGGCGGCACAGTCAGGTCAATGGCGAGGCCGAGACGCTGGGGCCGCTGCACTGGAAGGGCGACACCGCCGCCGACTTCCGCAAGGACGTCCTGGTGCCGTTTTTCGACACCTATCTGAAGGACCGCCAGCCCGCCCAGCCGACGCCGCCGGTCTTGATCTACAATACCGCAGAGAACCATTGGGATCGGTTCGCCGACTGGCCGGGCGCCGGTCCCGACCATCTGACCCCGCTCTACCTTCAGGCGCAGTCAGGTCTGGCCTTCGAAAAGCCGGCCGCAGCGGCCGACGCCGAGGACAGCTACGTCTCCGATCCCGCCAAGCCGGCGCCGTTCTTAAGCCCGCCGATCGACGTCGAGGACCACACGCGCTGGCCGACCTGGCTGGTGCAGGACCAGGACTTCGCGGCCGTCCGCCCCGACGTGCTGACCTATACCAGCCCGGTGCTGACCACGCCGGTGCGGGTGGAGGGCGCGCCGCTGGCGGATCTGTTCGCCAAGACGACCGGAACCGACGCCGACTGGGTGGTGAAGATCATCGACGTCTATCCGGGCAAGGATTCATCGGACGCCGCGATGAGCGGATATCAGCTGGCGGTCAGCCTCGACATCTTCCGGGGCCGGTATCGCAACAGCTTCTCCGACCCCTCGCCCATCCCGGCGGGCCAGGTGCAGGAATATAGGTTCGGCCTGCCGACGGTGAACCACGTCTTCGAGCCGGGACACCGGATCATGGTGCAGATCCAGTCGACGCTTTTCCCGCTCTATGACCGCAACCCGCAGACCTATGTGCCGAACATCTTCTTCGCCAAGCCGGGCGACTACCAGAAGGCGACGATGACCATCGAACGTGGCGGCGCCCAGGCGAGCGCGGTCCTGTTGCCTGTCGTGGCCGCCTCGACCGCGATCAATCCGGGCTGAAACTTCCTGCCGTCGTCAGTTGAAACGGCGCTTCTTCAGTCTGGAGCTGCGGTCGATGGTGCGGATTTCCAGGTCGAAGACGTCGCCGTCCCGCTTCAATCGAAGCGGCGCGGTGACGCCGGCCGGACCCAGCGCCCATAGCTTGGTGTAGAAGTCCGCCAAGCCGGCGACGGGCCGCCCGGCCACGGCCAGGATGACATCGCCTCGGCGCACCTCCGCGCGGTCCGCGGGGCCGCCCTCGGCGACGTCCACCACCATGACGTTCGCGCCCGCGTCCTGGGAAAAGACCCCGAGCCAGGGCCTGGGCGGGTGGACCTGCAGCCCGCGGGAAAGGTCGTCCAGGATGGGCGGCAAAAGCTCGATCGGAACGGACATGTTGATGATCGAGGCGCGGCCGTCGGAGGTTTCCTGGTTCATCTGCAGCGAGCCGACGCCCATCAGCGCGCCGGACGGGCCGATCAGCGCCGCCCCGCTCCAGTGGGGGTGGCCCGGCCCGGTGAAGATGGCCTCGTCGAGCCGGTATTCCCAGTAGCCGGCGAAGGGCTGGCGGGCGATCACGCGTCCGGCCATCGCATGGGCGATGCCGCCGCCGCCGGCGAGGATTATGGGGTCGTTGGTCTGCAGGCGGCGCGAATCGCCGAGGGGCAGGGCGGGAAGGTTCAGCGGCTCGAGCGCGTGGACGAGGCCGAAGCCCGTCACCTGATCATAGCCGAGCACATGGGCGGGAATGCTTCGCCCATCGTTGGCGATCAGCGTGACCTCGTCGGCTTCGGTGATCAGATAGCCGATGGTCAGGACCAGGCCTTTGGCGCCGATGACGATGCCGGCGCCCCAGCGCTCGGCGCCGAGCGACTGGGCGGTGAACGCGTCCACCGGCACGCGCGCCTGGAGCATGACCAGCGAGGCGAGCGCATGATCGAGATCGAACGCCAGCCCGCGCGCCGACGGCCGCAACGCCTTTTCAACCTCAAACTCATCGAACGGTGATGTCATGCGCACGCCTCTATCCTGATCGGGAATCTAAGGCGCGCCGGCGCGGCGGCAAGCCCTGCCGGCGAGCGCAAGCGCGTTTGCAATCAAAACAGGCGCGCCCAGACGGGCGCAGCCGCTCAAGCCGGCGCCGAAACCTTGTCTTGCGTCTTGGTTTCGAAGTCGCTGGCCTCATGGCGTTCGTGCAGCTGGCCGGACGGCTCGCCCCAGGCGCAGTTGACCATGCGGCCGCGCTTCACGGCCGGGCGTTCGCCGATGGCCTGGGTCCAGCGCTGCAGGTTCCTGTAGTCCTGCACCTGCAGGAACTCGCCCGCCCCGTAGAGCGCGCCCTTGGCCAGGCCGCCGTACCAGGGCCAGACCGCCATGTCGGCGATCGAATAGGCGTCTCCGGCCAGATAGGCGCTGTCCGCGAGCCGCCGATCGAGCACGTCCAGCTGGCGCTTCACCTCCATGGCGAACCGGTCGATGGCGTATTCGATCTTGCTCGGCGCATAGGCGTAGAAATGCCCGAAACCGCCGCCGAGATAGGGGGCGCTGCCCATCTGCCAGAACAGCCACGAGAGGCATTCGGCGCGGCCCTTGGCGTCGGTGGGCAGGAAGGCCCCGAACTTTTCGGCCAGGTGCATCAGGATCGCGCCGGATTCGAACAGCCGGATCGGCTCAGGTCCGCTGTGGTCCATCAGGGCCGGGATTTTGGAGTTGGGGTTCACGGCGACGAAGCCGGAGCCGAACTGATCGCCGTCGTTGATCCGGATCAGCCACGCATCGTATTCGGCGCCGCCGTGGCCAAGGGCCAGAAGCTCTTCCAGCATCACCGTGACCTTGACGCCGTTCGGCGTCGCCAGCGAATAGAGCTGCAAGGGATGGCGGCCGACCGGCAGATCCTTGTCGTGGGTCGGCCCGGCGATCGGGCGGTTGATGTTGGCGAATCGGCCGCCGTTCTCCTTGTTCCAGGACCAGACGGCGGGCGGCGTGTAGGTCGACGTATCGGACATTCTCTGCAGCTCCAGGCGTCCGGCGGGCGCGGCGGCCGAGCCGGGAGGCGGTTCAACCGGCCCCACCTATCACGCTTTCGACCGCCCCTGTCAGCTGCTGCAGATCGCCATCGCCGATCATGAAGGGCGGGGTCAGGTAGACGACCTTGCCCATGGGCCGGATCCAGACGCCCCGCTCGACAAACCGGGCGCAGAGGTCGCCGGCGTCCACGGCCTGGTCGAACTCCACCACCCCGATGGCTCCGCGCACGCGCACATCGACCACGCCGGGCGCGTTGCGGCAGGCCGCGAGGCCCGCCGTCAGACCGGCCTCGATCCGGCGCACGTCGGCGCGCCAGTCCCCGGCCTCGAACAGGTCGAGCGAGGCATTGGCGGCCGCGCAGGCCAGGGGATTGGCCATGTAGGTCGGGCCGTGCATCAGGGCCGCGCCCGCATCGTCCGACCAGAAGGCCTCGAACACCTGGCGGCTGGCGATGGCGGCCGAAAGCGGCAGGGTCCCGCCGGTCAGGGCCTTGGACAGGGTGACGATGTCGGGGGTGACGCCCGCGCCCGCACAGGCGAAGAGATCGCCGGTGCGCCCGAAGCCGACGAAGATCTCGTCGAAGATCAGAAGCACGCCGTGCTTGTCGGCGAGCCGGCGCAGCCGGCGCAGGATATCGTCGTCATGAAACAGCATGCCGCCGGCGCCCTGGACGCGCGGCTCGACCACGATGGCGGCGATTTCGTGCGCGCGTTCGGCCAGCAGCGCGTCGAGCGCGGCTTCCGACGCCGCGTCGACAGGCAGGTCCACGACATGCTGGGCTGGCAGCACGCCGGCGAACAGGCCGTGCATCCCCTCCTCGGGGTCGCAGATGGTCATGGTGGCGAGCGTGTCTCCATGATAGCCGCCGCGGAACGAGACGAAGCGCGTGCGACCCTTGGACCCGCGGTTGATCCAGTATTGCACCGCCATCTTCATGGCGATCTCCACCGAGACCGAGCCGGACTCGGCGAAGAAGACGTGGTCGAGCTCGCCCGGCAGCAGGGCGGCGAGCCGCTGGGCGAGGCGATAGGCCGGCTCGTGCGCCAGGCCGCCGAACATCACATGCGGCGCGCGCTCAAGCTGCGCCCGCACGGCCTCGCGGATACGCGGGTGATTATAGCCGTGGCAGGCGGTCCACCAGGAGGCGATGCCGTCGACCAGTTCGCGCCCGTCCTCCAGCACGATGCGCGCGCCTTGGGTTCGCGCCACGGCCAGGGGCGCGGGGGCGGTCTTCATCTGGCAATAGGGACGCCAGACATGGCGTTGGCCGCGCTGCAGCCAGGCGGGCGGGTCGACGGGCATCTATGGTCTCCGAATCGGCGGCGCGGCCTTGGGTTGCTTGCGCGTCCGCCGGGGCTTGGTATGGCACGCGCCGCTCGGCCGCCACGGGGAATGCATGCTCAGTCTGGATCGCTTCGCTGAGGCGAAGCTCAGTGCGCTCGCCGCCCGCCGGCTGGGCCGGTCGCTCGTTCCCACCCACCGGCAGGACGGGGTCTGGGTCGAGCGCGACGGGCGGCGGCTGATGTCGTTTTCCTGCAACGACTATCTGGGCCTGTCGCACCATCCGGCCGTGAAGGCCGCGGCCTGCGCGGCGGTGGAGGCCTATGGCGCCGGCGCGGGCGCCTCGCGCCTGGTCACGGGCGACCATCCGTTGATCTCAGTGCTGGAGGCGCGGCTGGCGAAGATGAAGGGAACGCAAGCCGCCTGCGTGTTCGGCTCCGGCTATCTCGCCAATACCGGCATCCTGCCGACATTGGCCGGGCCGGACGATCTGCTGCTCGTCGACGACCTGGCCCACGCCTGCCTCTGGGCGGGCTCCAAGCTCTCGGGCGCGCGTGTGCTGAGCTTCCGGCACAACGAGGTGGCGCATCTTGCCGCCCTGCTGGCCGAGCATCGCGGCGGCCACGGGCGGGCGCTGGTCGCCACCGACACGGTCTTTTCCATGGATGGCGATCTTGCGCCGCTGGATGAGCTCATTGCGCTTTGCGAGGCGCATGACGCCTGGCTGCTGACCGACGACGCCCACGGGCTTGGCGTGGTCCACGCCGCCGCCGGCGCGCGGGTTCCGCTGCAGATGGGCACCCTGTCCAAGGCCGCGGGCGCCTATGGCGGCTATCTCTGCGCCTCGCGGGCGGTGATCGACCTGGTGGTCAACCGGGCGCGGACGCTGATCTATTCCACCGGCCTGCCGCCGGCGGCGGTCGGCGCGGCCATCGCCGCGCTGGAGATCATCGAGACGGATCCGGCGCTGTGCGCCGAGCCGGTGCGCAAGGCGCGCCGCTTCACCACCGCCCTGGACCTGCCGTTGGCTGAGAGCGCCATTGTTCCGGTGATCGTCGGCGAGGCCCAAGCCGCGCTGGACGTTTCGCGCCGACTGGTGGAGCAGGGTTTCCTGGTGGCGCCGATCCGGCCGCCGACGGTGCCGTGGGGGACCGCGCGCCTGCGCGTCGCCTTCGCCGCCGGCCATCCCGACGTCGAGATCGACCGGCTGGCGCGCGCCGTCGGCGATCTGGTCGGCCGCTGACCATGCCCGCCCTGTTCGTCGCCGGGACCGGCACCGATGTCGGCAAGACCTATGTCACCGCCGCCCTACTGCGCGCCCTGGCCGGCGCGGGCCGAACCGTCGGCGCGCTGAAGCCGGTGGTCAGCGGCTTCGACGAGGCCGCGCCGGCCGGCAGCGACCCGGCGGTGCTGCTGGGCGCGCTTGGGAAAACGGTGACGTTGGAGGCCCTCGACCGCGTCTCGCCCTGGCGCTACGCCGCGCCGCTGGCGCCCAACCAGGCGGCCAGGTTGGAAGGCCGCCAGGTCGACGCGGACGCGGTCATCGCCTTCTGCCGCGAGGCAATCGCCGCCGGCGGCGAGGCGCTGACCTTCGTCGAAAGCGCCGGCGGGATCATGTCGCCGCTGGACGACGCCCTCACCATGTTGGATTTCGCCCAGGCGCTGTCGGCGCCGGTCTTGCTAGTAGCGGGCGCCTATCTCGGTACGATCAGCCACACGCTCACGGCCGTCGCGGTGATCCGCGCCGCGGGCCTCGATCTGCGCGCGGTCGTCGTCAATGAGGATGGCCCGGGGCCGGGCCTGGACCAGGCGGCCGATGAGATCGCCAGTCGGCTTACCGGCGTCGCCGTGGCCAGGTTGGCGCGCGACAGCGATGGCGCGGCGCTCCTGCCCTATCTCGGCATGTAGGTGCGCAGCACGTCCTCGATGATGCGCTCTAGCTCGGTCAGGCTGTTGCAGCTCTTGGCGACGTTGCAGAAGCGGCGATAGCGCTCCATCTCCGAATCGCCGCGGGTCCAGAGGCTTTCCGGCTCCGGGTTCAGCCAGATCACCGCCCGCGCCCGCTCGCTGATCGCGCGCATCAGGTCGAGCCTGGGGTTCACATAGTTGGTCCGCCCGTCGCCGAGGATGATCACCGTGGTGCGCCGGTCGATCTTGGCCAGCTCCAGGGCGCAGAAATCCTCCAGCGCCAGGCCGTAGTCGGTCGAGCGCATGCCGATGCGCTTGATCACCGAGGCGATGGCGTCGGAGACCGCCTCGTCGTTGAGGATGTCGCCGACCGCGACCAGGCGGTTGGAAAAGGCGAAGGCGTCCAGCCGCTCCACCACCTCGTTCAGGCTATAAAGAAAGAGCAGCAGAAAGTGCGCGGCCTGGGCGACCGAGCCGGAGACGTCGCACATCACCGCGATGCTCGGCCGATCGATGTGCTTGCTCTTCCAGACCAGATTGAACGGCACGCCGCCGTGGCCGAGGCTGCGCCGGATGGTGCGGCGCACGTCGAGCTGGCCGCGTTTGGCGCGGCGCACCTGGCGGCTGTATTTCGAGGCCAGCCGCTTGGCCATGCGGCGCACCAGCCTTTGCATGGTGGCCAGTTCGTGCTCGTCGATCGCGGTCAGCTTCTGGTTGGCCAGCACGTCCTCGCGCAGCTTGCGCCCGCTCTCGGCGGCGTAGAGTTCGTGCTGGCGCTCGACATAGCGGCCGGCCTCGGCGAACAGGTCCTCGCGCGCCCTGGCCAGGCGCTGGGCGAGCCTGGCGCCGGTCTCGTCGGGGCGCTTGCCGGCCTCGGCGATGAGCTTTTCCAGCCCGCCGAGGCCCATCTCGTCGAGCAGCCGCCGGGTTAAGAGGCGCCGCTGGCTGGACAGGCGGATATTGGCCGCGCCGGCCCGCTCGCCGGCCGCCTCCATGGCCTGGGCCAGGGCCGCGCCGTCGTGCTCCAGCAGCATGTGGGCCAGGTCCGGCTCGCCCGCCTCGCCGTCGGGCAGTTCGTCGGCCATGGCCTGGTCGGCGGCGTCGGGAGGCGCCTGCAGGAATTCGTCGCGGCTGAAGAAGGTGTCGAACAGGGCGTCGAACCGCGCC
>CBDICR010000002.1:0-8131 GCA_965277425.1 Caulobacteraceae bacterium | reverse complement strand
CGACGATCGGCAGAACCTCGACCACGCTGGCGCTCGGCAGGGCGCACAGGGCCCCCGCCACTTCGAAAACGACAAAATGACGCTCGGGCGAGACCATGCTCCCAAAAGACATCATTCGGCCGCGCCGCCAATCCCCGAGACGTTGAGGCTCAGCGCGCCCGCGCCGTGAATTCCACCGGCAGGCTGCGGATCGCGTAGACGAAGTTGTTCGCCGCCACGTCGATCGGCCCGGACTGATGCATGTCGGGAAAGCGCGCCAGGATCTGGCGATAGACCGCTTCCAACTGGATCTGCGCCACCCGTTTGCCGATGCAGGTGTGCGGGCCGTAACCGAAGGCGATATGCTTGTCGGCGTTGGCGCGCTCGACATCCAGCTGGTCGGGATTGGCGAAGATCGTCTCGTCGCGATTGGCCGAGCCGTAATACATGATCACCTTTTCGCCCTCGGCGATCTGTTGGCCCGCCACCTCGACGTCGCGCGTGGCCGTGCGGCGCATATAGATGACCGGGCTGATCATGCGGATGAACTCATTGACCGCATTGGGCAAAAGCTCGGGCCTGGCGATCAGCCTGGCCTTCTGGTCTGGGAAGGCGCTGAGCAGGTTCATCGCGCCCGAGATGGTGTTGCGGGTGGTGTCGTTGCCGGCGAAGACAATCAGCAGCCAGGACCCGTCAAGATATTCGTCGGCCAAGAGTTCGCCATCGACCTGGGCGCGGGCGATGGCGGTCATCAGGTCGGCCTGGGGGTCGAGCCGGCGCCTGTGCAGCATGTGGCGGCCATATTCAAACATCTCGTCGATGGCGGCGCGGAAGGCGTCGAGAAAGGCCTGCAGCTCGGGCGGGACCTCGGCCGCCGCGCCCTCGATCCCGCCGCCGCCGGCCCCGCCGGCGCGCTCGGCGGCGAAGGAATTGGCCAGCTCCAGATAGTGCATCCAGGTCAGGAACTTGGGCCGGTCCTCCACGGGCACGCCGAGGATCTCGCACAGGGTGAACAGCGGCAGCCTGGCCGACAGGCTGGGCACCAGGTCGCATCGGCCCAGCGGCGCCATCTCGTCCAGCAGCCGCGTCACCTCCGCCTCGATGCGGTCATTCAGGCCGCGCAGATAGCTGGGCGTGAAATAGGGCATGTGCTCGCGGCGCAGCTGCAAATGCGCGGGGGCGTCCAGATTGATCATGGCGTCCAGCGAGGCGCGGCCGAGTTGCATCTGCGAGCGCTGGTGCGACATCAGGATGCCGCCGCGCTGCGACGAGAAGGTCTCGAAATCGCCGTTGACCCGCATCACGTCCTCGTAGCGGGTCACCGACCAGAAGCCCGGCCGCTCGCCCGGCTCCTCGTTCCAGGCCACCGGCGCCTCGGCCCGCAGCCGCGCGAAGGCGCCATAGGGCGGCCCTTCGCGGAAGGCGGCCGGATCGGCGAGATTGACCGGGCTGGCCAGCGGGTAGCGCCTGGCGCGCGCCGGACCCTTCGGCCGATCGACCTCGACCGTGTCGCTGATCAACAGCATGGCGCGCATCTCCGTTCTCGAGGGTCGTCGACCTGGCGCGCCGACCCGGACGCAAGGGCGCCGGATCTCAATCCTGGGACGGATTGGCGTCGGATCGGCCGGGTTCCCTTGTCCGCCGTTCGATCCGCATCATGCAGGGAGTTCCGCGGCGCGCGCAATGGCGTCGCTCATCTCGTACATGTCCTTGAGATAGGCCTCGACAGCTTGCGCTTCCGTCATCGCGGACCGGAAATAGAACATGGCGATCGATCCAAGCGCATCGCCTGAACTGCGGCGCAACACCGGAATGGCGAAGCTGCGCACCGGGCTCGTCGGCAGGCGCTGGATCGTTGCATAGCGCTGTTTTCGAATGGTTTTGAATATCGCCTCGACCGACTCTCGATCCTTTGCCAGTTGATCGATCGGGTTTTCGGAAGATGCAAGCATCTTCATGAGCGTATTGCGCACAAAATCAGAACTGTAGGCAAGATAAACTCGGCCAAGAGCGCTGGTCAGCATGCCCACACGCGTGTTTAGCCCAAGCTGATCGGGTGCAAACGGGCTGATATAGCGTGTGTTGCACCGAACCAGCATCGCGTCGATATCGAGAGTCGCAAACGAGACCTGCCATTTATGTTTTCTGGTGAAGGCTTCGAGCACGGGGCGAGCGATATCGACAATCGCGTCGCGATGTCGAAAGCCTGTAGACAACTGCAAGACTTTTTCGGTGAGCGCGTATCCTTCGCGCCGAGAAACATGAAAGACATAGCCTGTGCAAGTCAACGTCGAGAGTAGCCGAACAAGCGTCGATTTCGGTATCCCCGTCGAGTCGTGAAGCATATCCAAGGTTGTGACGGGGGATCGGTTAAGGATTTCGATCACGAAAAGTACGCGGACGATCGACTGAACGGTTGTATAGTCGTTCACTCAAAACCTCCGGAACTCATAAACTTCTAGATTTGCGCTAGGCTCCAACGCCGGACACCGTGTTCGTCGAGAAAAGGCACCATTTCAAGGCGCCGTCAATATCAACCGGAGAACGCCGTTCGGCGAAGGATAGATGGTCGTTAAGGCTATTTCAGCCAGGGATCGAACTCGTCATGACCCTGATGGTTCTGAATTGCGATCGACGATCCGAGCCGCCTATCGTCCATGGCGGCGCTCGCCGCCGGCGAACCGGCCATATTCCGCAGAGAGGAATGCGCCAGGCCGGCCGCGCTCGCTGGGTTCAGGTCCTTCGTTCGGAGGCGCCCCAATGGGCGATGGCCCCAGGCGCGGCAGGCCGGTCTCGGCGCTTCACGGCGGCGGACAAACCTTCGTTCCTGCCCTAGGATCGGGGAAAACAGGGAAAGCCCATGGCCGTTTTCGACTACCTTACCCTCAGCTTGGCCCGCGGGACGGCGGCGCGCGCCCAGTTCGTGAAAAGCCTCGCCGCGGCGCGACTGGCGGACGGCGGCGGGGCGGTCGGCCTGTTCACGTCCCAATTGGGCTGGGAGGCGTCCCAGGTTGCACTGCTGGTCGAGCGTGACGACCAACGCGACCGATCGGCCGCGCTGCAGGCCCTGTCGCGCGCGCCCGACGTCATTTCCCGCGAATTTCACGAGCTGGCGTCGACGATACGTCCGACCGCGCGCGCCGCGCTGACGCCGGGCGGAATCTATGTGCACCGTTGGTTCGAGGTTGATAGTTCATCGTTGAACGAGTTTGTCGCCCTTTCGGCCGAAGCCTGGCCGGATTTCGAGAGCCGGTTCGACGCTCAGATTTTCGGCCTGTTCGAACGGACTTCCGCCCGCGCCGGCGATGCGCCCGGCCATCGTCACCTTCTCCTCGTCACCCGCTATGGCGACCATGGTGTCTGGGAGCAGTCACGCGACCCCTCGACCGCCGCGATGCAGACCTTCGCCCGCCGCGCCATGCTGACGCTGAGCACACGCGCGGCCAGCACCCTTTTGGCGCCGTTGAGCGGTTGATCAGGCCGGGCTTGGCGGCTCGCCGTCGAGCGCGATCGTGAACCAGAGCGCGCCGGGGTATTGCGGCAGTTCGAGCCGCTGGAACCCATAGGCGGTATAGAAGCGCACCGCCCGCCGGTTGGCCTCGCCGACCCCGAGATGCACGCCGTGGGCGCGGATGAGGCCGAGCCAGCGATCGATCAGCCGCCGGCCGAAGCCGCGGCCCTGCATCCTGGGCAGAAGGTCGATATGGAGGTGGGCGGGAAAGGGCGTGACGACCTCGGCCGGCGTCCTGGGCGGTTTGTGGATATGGCGGGCGAGCCGCTGGTCCCAGCTTCGTTCCGCCCAGGGGACCTTCACCGGATCGGGATGAATGGCGCGCAGGCGCGGCCACCACTCCGCCTCCAGCCGCGCCTCGAACGCCACGGTGTCGGGCGCGCCGACGATGTAGCCCGCGACCCCGTCCTCGTCCTCGACCACCAGCGCGCTCTCGGGGCTGAGCACGCCATAGGGCGCCGCGAAGACGTCGCCGACGATCTTTGGGTCCTCATAGCGATCCGATGCGTCGGCGCCGCTGTCGCCGGTCGCCAGGCAGATGCGGTAAAGGTCTTCGAGGTCCCCGGCGCGATAGGCGCGGATTTCGGCCAATGATCCCTCCGTCGTCTCGTGCGTTGATGTCTCGCCCGGCAGGGGCGATCGGCGTGAGACCTATATCACCCGGCTCGTGATCCGACGCCGCCCTCTCGGAGTATTAAGTCCCATGCGCCTGCCCGCCGTCCTGCGCCCCTTGAGCCGCCTTGCCGCCCTCGCTAGCCTCGCCGGGACGCTGGGCGCGTGTTCGGCGCAGGCGGCTTTGCATACCCTGGATACGCTGGAGCCGAAGGCCGGCGTCACCGTGACCCACGACCTGGCCTATGGCGACGGGCCGCGCCAGCAGCTGGACGTCTATTCGCCGAGCCAGCCGCTCCCCGGCCGTCCGGTCGTGGTCTTCTTCTACGGCGGCAGCTGGGACAGCGGCTCGAGGGCCGACTACGGCTGGGTGGGCGACGCCCTCGCCCGCAAGGGCTATGTGGCGATCCTTCCCGACTATCGCATCTATCCGCAAGCGCGCTGGCCGATGTTCCTGCAGGATTCAGCGCTGGCCGTGCGCTGGGCGCGCGACCACGCGGCGGCCTATGGCGGCGATCCCTCCCGGCTGGTCCTGATGGGGCATTCGGCCGGCGCCTACAACGCCGTCGATCTCGCGGTCGACGATCGCTGGCTCAACGCGGCGGGCGTCGATCCGCATACCCAGATCCGCGCCGTGGTCGGGCTTTCGGGACCTTACGACTTTCTGCCGCTGCACAGCGCCGAGCTGAAGACCATCTTCGGTCCCAAAGCCGATCGCCCGGATACCCAGCCCATCAACCACGTGGACGGACGCGAGCCGCCCATGCTGCTGGCGACCGGCGAGCGCGACAACACGGTCGATCCGGGCAATACCGACCGGATGGCCGCGCGCATCACCGCCAAGGGCGGCACGGTTCAGGTGATCCACTACCCGACCCTCGACCACGTAAAAATGGTCGTCTCGCTGGCCGCGCCGCTGCGCTGGCTGGCGCCGGTGCTGCGCGACGCGACCACCTATATCGACGCCCAGACGGGGTTCCATCCAGGCTGAGGCGGTCCAGGCTTCCGCTCGTCATTCCGCAGTCGGAGGGATAGGCTGGCCGGGTCAACAAGCCTGCCGGGAGGCGCCGAGACGGCCATGAGCGCACGCGAACCGCTTCTCAATCCCGTCCGGATCAAGGCCCTGCGGCCGACCCAGATGACCCTGGGTCTGCGCGAGGTCGACGAAAAGCGGCGGATGTGGCGCGAGCGCGGCGGCGACAAGGGCGCGGAGTTCCTCGGCCGGCACATGATCCCGGTGGTGATCGGACCGAGGGGGCGCCGGTATCTGATCGATCACCATCATCTGGCGCGCGCCCTGGAGGACGAAGGCGTGCGCCACGTCCTGGTCAATGTCGTGGCCGACCTCAGCAGCCTGGCGCGCGAGGAATTTTGGATATTTCTCGATAACCGGGGTTGGTGCCATCCCTACGACGCGCAAGGCCGCCGCCGCGACTTCGACGCCATTCCGGGCGCGGTAGCCGAAATGCAGGACGATCCGTTTCGCAGCCTGGCCGGCGACCTGCGCCGCGCCGGCGGCTACGCCAAGGACGAGTCCCCCTTCAGCGAATTCATCTGGGCGGACTTTCTGCGCCGGCGCCTGAAGCGAAAGAGCGTCGAGAAGGATTTCGTCGCCGCGCTCGGCAAGGCCCTGACCCTGGCCAAGGCCCAGGAGGCGAACTACCTGCCCGGATGGTGCGGGCCCAGCCCCGACGACTGAACGCCGATCACCTCAGGATCACCACCAGCACCGCGGTCAGGGCGATAAAGGCGGCCGCCCAAACCAGGCAGATCACGCCGACGCGATCGAAGGGCGGATTGCGCGGCATGTCCATGAGGATTTTGAAGGAGTCGGTCACGCGCCTGAACATAGCGGTCAAGGCGGCCGGTGCGGTTAAATTATGCCGCAGTGCAGCAATTTGCCGCGGCTCGATCGCCTTGCCGTGCACGGACATGAACCGTTGCCTTTCACGCCCCAGCGCTGGCAAATGGGTCATTCACCTCATATGCAAACGTTCATCGTCGCTGACTTGTTCCCGCAATAATTGAAAGCCGTAGCCTTTGACCCGTTCAATTCCCGCCATGGGCGAAAACCCATCGGACCTGCTTGGCTCCGTCGAATCCATCACCCAGGGCCTCGCCGGCGTCGGCTATATCGCCTCGCGGCGGATCGCCACCGCGCTCCTGATGGCCAGCCACCTGCAAAAGCCGATCCTGGTCGAGGGCCAGGCCGGGGTCGGCAAGACCGAACTGGCCATCGCCACCTCGACCATGCTCGGCCTGCCGCTCATTCGCATGCAGTGCTACGAGGGCCTGGACGAGGCCAAGGCGCTGTATGAGTGGAAGTACGGCAAGCAGCTGCTCTACACCCAGATCCTCAAGGACCGGATGGGCGAGACCATCGGCGAGGAAAAGACCATGGCCGGGGCGATGGACCGCCTGCACGGCATGGGCGACCTCTTCTTCTCCGAACCGTTCCTCGAGCCGCGGCCGCTGCTCAAGGCGCTGCAACAGCCGGACGGCGCCGTCCTTCTGATCGACGAGATCGACAAGTCGGACGAAGCCTTCGAGGCCTTTCTTTTGGAAATCCTGTCCGACTTCCAGGTCTCGGTGCCCGAGCTCGGCGTGATCAAGGCGGTCACCCCGCCGATCGTCTTTTTGACCTCCAACAATGTCCGCGACCTCGGCGACGCCCTGAAGCGGCGCTGCCTGCACCTGCATATCCCCCTGCCCGACCCGGCCCTGGAGGCGCGCATCGTCGCCAGCCGCGTCCCAGGCATCGACAAGCGGCTGAACCAGGAGCTGGTGGGCTTCGTGCAAAGCCTGCGCAGCCTGGATCTGCGCAAGTCGCCCTCGATCTCGGAGACGGTGGACTGGGCCCGCGTGCTGATTCTGCTGCACGCCCATGCGCTGGAGCCCGAACTGGTCCGCGACACGCTGAACGTGCTGCTCAAGTTCGAACAGGACATCCTCGCCGTCGAGCCGCAGATCGGCGAACTGATCCGAAAGCCGGTCGTTGCGGCCGGCAAATAGGGTCGGGGCCATGCCGACAGCCACAAATCGTCTCCTTCCCCCTCGATGGGGGAAGGCCGGGTTGGGGGTGTTTGCACCGACAGGAACGGTCGATGCTCAAAGGGCGCCGGCGCCCTTCCGCGCTTCTCGCCCAAATACAACGGCTACACCCCCACCCAACCCTCCCCCATCGAGGGGGAGGGCTTTCGGGAAGCTGCGCTGATGCAGCGCACCCTGGAAAGCTTTGTTCGGGCGCTGCGGGCTTCGGGACATCCGGGTCTCGCCGGCGGAGACGATCGACGCGCATCGGGCGGCCGAAGCCGTCGGCTATGCCGATCGCGAGCTCTTCCGCGACGCCCTGGTCACCACCCTGGCCAAGACCGCCTCGGAGACGGCGCGGTTCGACGCCCTGTTCGACACCTTCTTCAGCCGCGACGAATTCCTGCAGGCGCCTCCCGACGCCGCCGACCAGGCCATGGCCGACGAACTGCCCGACGGCGAGGCGGGCGAGCCGGACCTGGCCCACATGCTGCTGGAGCACGACGGCGCGGCCCTGGCCCAGGCCATGGAGGCGGCCGGCGAGCGGGCCGGCGCGGCCAATATCCGCCTGTCCAGCCAGCGGCGCCTCTTAACCCGGCGGCTGCTCGACGAGATGGGGCCTCGGCGGGCTGGAAAAGCTCATCGCCGAGGCCGGCAAGCGCCCCGACGAGACCGGCGCCAGGCTCGCCCAGCGCCTGGCCAGGGCGCGCGAGGACCTGTTCGCCGAGGCCGGCCGCTATGTCGAGCGCCAGCACGAACTCTACGCCGCCGAGAGCGGGGCGCAAGCTGCGCGAGGACGTGCTGGCCAACCAGAAGCTGACCGCGATCGACGAGCACGAACTGGCCACCATGCAAAGGCTGGTGCGCCGCATGGCCAAGCGGCTGGCCTCGAAATACAGCCGCCAGGTGCGCCGCGCCAAACGCGGCCAGCTCGACGTGCGCCGCACCATCCGGCGCAGCCTCGGCCACGGCGGCGTGCCGTTCAATCTGGTCTGGAAG
>CBDICR010000001.1:0-13770 GCA_965277425.1 Caulobacteraceae bacterium | reverse complement strand
GCTGGCCATGGTCGGTATGCCGACCAGTTTCTTGCCGTTGATCACGAAGCTCGGCGTCGCGTCGATGCCGTCGCGCGTCGAGTAGATCTGGACCCGGTCGTTGAGCGCTTTCAGCGCGGCGTCGTCATTGATGCAGCTGTTGAACTGCGCTTCGGTCAGGCCCGCCGACTGGGCGACGCCAAGCAGGGTTCCGTGGACGTCGCCCGATTTGAACATCGCCGCCTGGGCGTGGAAGATCGCATCCACGACGCTGAAATACTTGTCTTTTCCGGCGCAGCGCGCCAGCAGGAAGCCGGCGGCCGCTGTGGTCATCTCATCGGAGTTCCCGACCAGCATCTCGCGGAACACATAGTGGATCTTGCCGGTATCGATGTATTTGGCCTTGAAGGCCGGGAAGACCGTGTTGTTGAACTCGGCGCAGAACGGACAGGCGACCGAGGCGTACTCGATCACCGTCACCTTGGCGTTGGGGTTGCCCAGGCTCATGTCGCTGGCGGTGACCGCGCCTTTCGAGCCGGTCATCGCGGCGATCTTGTCGCAGCCGGCAAGGCTCAAAACCGCCAGCGCGATGACGAAAAAGCGGCGAGTCGACGGGCCCATTGGCGTTTTCCTCAAGTCTTGACCGATCGTCCCTGGTGAACGAGCGAAGTTAAGCGCGATTCTGCCCGCAACGCACAGAGGCCGACGGCCACGGGAAACCCGGTTCGAGGCGGCCTGTCAATGCGCGGTCGCGCGATGGGTCGGCGCGCGCTGAACCGACGGGCCAGCCTTGGCCTCGGCGCGCGCAATGGCCGCGCCGAGCTGGTCGAGCGTCTGCACGCCCTCCAGCCGCTCGCCATCGACGAAGAAG
Organism: Caulobacteraceae bacterium; assembly: GCA_965277425.1. Taxonomy (GTDB): domain Bacteria; phylum Pseudomonadota; class Alphaproteobacteria; order Caulobacterales; family Caulobacteraceae; genus Poindextera. The sequence continues at coordinate 12,920 of CBDICR010000001.1, read as the reverse complement.
GTCGGCGTGCCGGTGATCTTGTCGTTGTCGATATAGCCTTTCACGCGCGCGTTCAGGGCGTCGATGGCGGCCTTGTCGTTCAGGCAGGCGGTCGCTTTCGCCTCGCTCAAGCCGGCGTCCGCGGCGATCTTGTGCATTATGGCGGTGGCGTCGCCGGCCTTGTAGATGTCGGCCTGGGCATGGAAGACGGCGTCCAGGACGCTGAAATACTTGCCCTTTCCAGCGCAGCGAGCCAGCAGATAGGTCGCCGCCGCCAGGCTGACCGGCTCGGTCAGAAATTCGCGGAATATGAAACGCACCTGACCGGTATCGATGTACTTGGCCTTGAAGGCCGGGAAGATGTCGTTGTTGAAGTGGGCGCAGTGGGTGCAACTCGCCGAGCCGTACTCGATCACCGTCACCTTGGCGTTCGGGTCGCCCAGGCTCATGTCGGGATCGGCGGCCATCGCCGCCGCGCCGGCAGGCACGCCGGCCAGGAGCCCAAGCGCGGACGCGGCTTGAATCAGGCGTCGTCGGTGAATCATGGCGCCGCATTCCGGTCGCGGCGCAGAACCTCGCGTCCGAGGCGGAGCAGGGCGGTCTTCAAGGGTCCCTCCGGGGCGCGGGCGACGCCATTGACAAGCTCGGCTTCGAGGCCCGCGTCAAGCGGCTGCGTGCGCCGGCGTCGCGCCTGAGCCGAATGCGCGGGGCCGGTCGTTGCCGCGGCGCGCTTGACGACGCCCTGGACGATGCGCAGGCGATCGACCGAGCCCTGGCCAAGGAAGAGGTTGACCCGCATCAAAAGCTCGGGCGCCTGATGCTGGATCAGGGTGGCGGCCGGTCCATCGACCTTCAGCTCCAGCACCGCGCCGGCGCCATGGCGCGGGCGGCTGAGCTTCACAGGCTCGGTGCGCGCGGCCAGGTTTTCGCCGACGATCTCGCGCCAACGCGCCTGCAGCGTCTCGGGCCCGGCGCCGAACCGGTCGTCCAACTGCTTGATTAGGCCGCTCAGCCGCCGCCCCGCGCTCGCCGGCGGCCGGCGGGCCGGACGCGTCCGCTTCGCCGCCAGGATGCGAGCGGCTTCGGCGGCGGAGGGCAGATCGCGCGGCATGGGCGACCATCTTAGACGGCCCGGCCCGCGCCGCGCCAGCGTCTATCGCTTCGCGACGCGCGCGGACGCGGCTATCAAGAGCGTCCATGGCCAAGCCGTCCCTCCGCGCGCGCCTGCTCGACTGGTACGACGCCCATGCCCGCGTCCTGCCCTGGCGGGTTTCGCCGGCGGCGAGGCGCCAGGGCGAGCTGGCCGACCCCTACCGGGTCTGGCTCTCCGAGGTGATGCTGCAGCAGACCACCGTGCCGCACGCCAGCGCCTACTTCCTGAAATTCCTCGATCGCTGGCCCACCGTCGAGGCCTTGGCCGCCGCGCCGGACGATGCGGTGATGGCCGCCTGGGCCGGCCTCGGCTACTACGCCCGCGCCCGCAATCTATTGGCCTGCGCGCGGGCGGTCACCGGGGTGCACGGCGGCGTCTTTCCCGCCTCCGAGGCGGATTTGAGAGGCCTGCCCGGCGTCGGCGGCTATACGGCCGCGGCCATCACCGCCATCGCCTTCGACCGCCCCGCCAACGTGGTGGATGGCAATGTCGAGCGCGTCGTCGCGCGGCTCTACGCCGTGGAGACGCCGCTGCCGGCGGCCAAGCCCGAGATCACGCGATTAGCGGCCATCCTGGCCGAGGGTCCGCGTCCCGGCGACTGGGCGCAGGCGCTGATGGACCTGGGCAGCCTGGTCTGCCGGCCCAAGGCGCCCCTCTGCGAGCGCTGCCCGCTGGCGCCGGACTGCCGGGCGCGGGCGATGGGCGCGCCGGAGACCTATCCGCGCCGCGCGAAGAAGGCCGATCGTCCGCGACGTCACGGCGCGGCGTTTGTGCTTGTCCACAGCGGCAAAGTCGCTCTGGTGCGCCGCCCGCCCAAGGGCCTGCTCGGCGGCATGCTCGGCCTGCCGACCACCGATTGGCGCGCCAAGGCCTGGCCGCAAGCGGACGCCCTGGCGTACGCACCCGCGCCCGCCTCATGGCGGCGGCTCGGCGAGATCGAGCACACCTTCACCCACTTCGCGCTCACTCTGGACATCTATCGCGCCGACGCCGATGCGACCGGTCCGGACCTGGTCTGGCTGCCCATTGAGCGGGCCGCGGCCGAAATGCCTTCAGTGTTCAACAAGGGTTTGCGGCTGGCGCTCTAAACACCCCTCCTCTGGGAAAAGTCTGAAGGCTGGACCTTGGCCAAGAGTCCGAAGGTGGTCGGGCTGTCATCGAGCCCCATGGGCGCGCGTTCGTAGTGGACCATCTCCGGGACCCGTTTGACTGACGGCTCGTCGGCGCGGTTGGCTGCAAGCGGCTCAAGGTCTGAACCGGCTAGTCCACTGAGGTCGCTTGGCCGCCGTCCGGCGCGCGAGGATGCGCGCTCGCCGAACCGAACCGGCGCGCCGCCAGGGCGCCGATCACCAGGACCAGACCGAGCGCCAGGAACGAGGCGGCGCGGACGACGCCCTCAAGATGGCCGAGGTCGAACAGGAAGACCTTGCCGGTGGTCGCCAGCAACACGGCCAGGCCGATGCCGCGCAGCGCCATGTCGCGGCGACCGGCGCCGATGGCCAGCGCCGCCAGCCCGTAGAGCGCCCAGACGGCAGAGAAGGTCCAGGTCTCCAGACTGGCTTCGCGTAGGGGCGCCCGCATGGCCGCGCCGTGGAAGACAAAGCGCACGACCAGGGTCAGCAGGACAAAGCCTTCGATGCCGGCGCCGGCCAGCGCCGCTTGCGCCAGCACCGGTCTGGCCGAGCGGCGGGCCGCAACGGCTAGACCGACCCCACATAGTAAGGCCGCGGCATAGAGCCCGCCCAGGCGTAGTGGGTCGTGGAGATCGCCGTCCAGGGGCCCCCACCATGGGCTGGCGATCCCGGCCAGCAGCAGCAGGCCCAGCGCCAGGGCCGCCCAGTTGACGGCGTCGACCACGCCGCCGAGGACGCTCTTTGAGTCGAGCGCCGCGCTCAGCCGAATTCGCCCGACCTCCAGGCTGAGCGCCAGGGCCAGACCGGCGGCGGCATAGGCGGCGACCTCGGCATAGGCGAAATCGCCGCTGGTCAGGGTCGCGCCATGGAACAGCCGGCGGATTTCCGAGACGATCCACATCCCCAGGAAGAGCAGCGCGCCGGCCGCCGCGGCGCCGGCGACGGGCTTGATCTGGCGCGCCAGCCGCCGGGCGGCCTCGGCCAGCAGCAGCGCCGGCGCCAGCAGGCCAAGCATCAGGCTGTCGAACACCGGCGGCCCGACCACCGGCCCGCCGTCGCCCCACCAGGGATGCAGGGACAGGCCCTGCAGCAGAACCCCATGCAGACCGCCCAGTCCCAGCAGCACCGGCCCGCGCAGGCGGCCGAGCCTGGTCGAGGCGCCACGGATGGACAGCAGGAGGCCGGCCGCCAGCAGCAGAACGGTGCGCAGCGACGCCTCGGTGAAGCCATCGATCAGCCCCGACCCGCCAGCGCTGGATGCGCCCAACGTCTGCAGCACCAGGAAGAGGCCGAGCAGGCCGGACAGCACCGCCGATGTCGACATGGCCTCGACGCTGGTCTTTGCGTCATGGCGAGGCTTCAGGGTCCGCCAGGCCGCCGCCTGAACCAGGGTCGCCGCGGCGGCGGCCGCCGCGACGATCCGCCAGTCGGCCTTCCCGGCAAGAGCGGTGATCGCGACTGGCGCGCCGAGCAGGCCGGCGAAGCTGACCAGGCAGGCGGCGACCGCGGATTCGGCGAAGCCACGCCACTTCACGCGCACGGCCAGGGCCGCGAGCACGATGGCGAGCACGCCGTAGGCGGTGGGCGCCGCCCGGCCGTCCAGGCAGGCGTGCAAGGCCAGACCGGCGGTTTCGGCCGAACCGCCGATCCAGGCCGCCGTGGTCCAGTCCGATGCCGGATCCCTTGTGCGCCGCGACAGCACAACAGCACCGGCGACGAAGAGGGCGGCGAAGGCCGCGTCGAGGGCCCAATCCCAACCCGGAACGGCGATGGCGAGCGCGGGACCCGCCAGGGTCAGCGCCAAGGCGACACCGACCGCCGAGGTAATCGCCGCCGTCCGCGACTTGGGGGAGCGCAGCGCGCCGTCGAAGCCCGCCGCGGCGATCGCCACCAGGCTGGCCAGCAGCCAAAGCGCGCTTGCGGCGCTATCCCGCGTGGCGTCGGCCAGCAGCCCGGCCATGACCGCGACGGCGGCCGGCCCCGCCAACCAAGCCGGCGTCAGGCGGCTCAGGCGCACCCCGGCGGCGACGGTCAGGGCGAGGGCCGCGGTCGCCGCGGTGGCGTAGATCGGGACGGTAGCGCCAGGGTGGAACCAGGCGATCAGCACCAGCAAGCTCGATCCGACAATGGCCGCGGCGGGCATTGCGGCCAGCAGGCGCGGCTTCTGCGGCCCTTCGACGCCCCTTCGGCGCGCCACGACGGCCGCCGCCAGGGCCAGCACCGCCGCGACGACGGCCAGCAGGCTGACGCCCGGCGCATCGAAGGGACGGACATCGCGCGACAGGCCCCAGGTCCATGCGCCGGCCAGGGTCAGCGCGCCAACCCATCCCCAGCCGCGCAGGCCAGTGGAGGCGAATCCGGTGACCAGGATCAGCAGAATGTAGGCGTCCAGCGGGCCATCGGCCCAATGCGCGTCGCCGCTGACTACGGGAACCAGATAGGCGGCGGCGACGGCCAGCATGCCCAGGGCTTCGCCGTGCAACAGCGACAGGGCCAGCAGGCCGAGCGAAATGACCGCCAAGAGCGCGGCCGCGGTCTCCAGCGGTATGAAGCTGTAGAGGCTGTAGGCGGCCCAGCTGGCGGCGTAGAGCATGGCCGCGCCGGCGGCGGTGACCAGGGCGGCGACCAGCAGATTCGGCGAGCCCTTGATGACAAGGCCTCGCCGCAGCGCCTCGCCGGCGGCCACGGCCGCCAGCCCCAGCACCCCGGTCGCGACGACGCGCAGCGCCGGCGTGAAGATGCCGCGCTGGGCGGCGTAGGCCACCAGCATCAGCCCGCCCAGCGCCAGGGCGCCGCCGCCGATCCAGGCCAGGCCCTTCTCCGACAGCCAGTCGGCGATCGATGGGCCGGCGGGCTTGGGCGTCGGCGGCGCGATCCATTCGCGCGGGGCGTTCCGGGCCGCAACGGGCTCAGGTTGAGGCGGAATCGGGGTTGGCGGAGGCGTAAGCGACTCGCGCGCCGCAACCTCCGGCATGGGCCAGGGCGGCTCTGGAAGCGGGGGCATGGGCGGTGGCGTAAAGGCCGGCGGCGTGACCAGCCTGGCCGCATCGGCCGGCGCCACGATGGGGACCGCGGGCTCGCGCCCCGCTCCACCCAGCCGCGTCAACTCAAGCTTCAGGCGCTCAAGGCGAACGCCAAGGTCAGACAACTTGATGCTCAGAACGAGACACCAGACCAATAGACCGACGACGAGCAGCAAGACCATCGCGACGTCCCCCGACCTCGAGCAAACCTAGAGCAGCGCGAGCGTGGCGGCTACCGAAGCCCGCTTCGATGCGAAAGAGGCTAGCCCAGGGCCACTTCGATCAGCATTGGGCCCTTGTTCGCCATGGCCGCGGCGAAGACGTCGTCGAACCGCTCGGCCGTCTCACAGCGTTCGGCGGCGACCCCCATGCCGCGGGCGAGACTGATCCAGTCGATGCGCGGATTGCCCAGGTCGAGCAGGCTGGCGGCGGCCGGGCCGGGTTCGCCGGAGCCGGTGCGGACGAACTCCACACCTAGGATGCGGTAGGTGTGGTTGGCGAAGACGACGATGGTGACGTCGAGGTTTTCGCGCGCCAGGGTCCACAGGCCCTGGACCGTGTACATGCCCGCGCCGTCCCCGGTCAGCCCGATCACCTTGCGACCCGGGCAGGCGACGGCCGCGCCGACCGCCGTCGGGATGCCCTGGCCGATGGCCCCGCCGGTCAGGCCCAGCCAATCGTGCCGGCGCGCGTCGCGGGTGGCCGCGAGGATCGGCGCGCCGGAAGTCACCGAGTCGTCCGAGACGATGGCGTCTTCCGGCATGTGGCGGGCAATGGAGTACCCGACGGTGCGGGCGTCGACGGCGCCGCTCGGCCGGTCGGGCAGGCTGAGCGCATTGGGCTGGGCTGAGCTTGGCGCGCCGAGCGCATCGGCGAGGGCGGCCAGGGCCGCTTGGCTATCCTCATGGCGATCGGCCAGGGTGGCCTGGGCGCAGCCGTCGGGCACGAGCACGCTGGGCGCATTCGGGTAGGCGAAGAAGGCGACGGGCTGGGTCGTCCCGGCCAGGACCATGAGGTCGGCGCCCTCAAGGTCCTTCAAGGCCGCCTCGCCGAAATACTGCATCCGATCAGGGGCGAAGACGCCCGCGCCGCGCGGCTGGCGGGCGATGAAGGTGTCGGTCAGGACGCGCACGCCGTTGGCCGAAAGCCGGGCGGCGGCGGCCAGGCCCGCCTCGCCGCAGGCCGAAGCGCCCATCAGGACGACCGGCGTCTTCGCCGCCCGCAACGCCTTGGCTGCGGCTTCGATCTTGTCCGTGTCGGGCGCGGGCCGGGTCGGCGCGACCAGCACCGGCCCCTTGCGTGTGGCCAGCGACCAGGCGCAGTCCGCCGGCAGCACCAGGCTGGCCGAGCCACCGGGCGGGCCATAGCTCGCCTGCACCGCCTCGGCGGCCAGGTCGGCGGCGTTGTCGGCGCCGTCGGCCACCTTCAGCCAGAGCGAGTTGGGCTTGGCCAGGGTCTCGATGTCGGAGGTCAGCGGCGCGTCGTACCTGCGGTGATAGGTGGCGTGGTCGCCGATGATGTTGACGATCGGGGTGCCGGCGCGGCGGGCGTTATGCAGGTTGGCGATACCGTTGCCGTAGCCGGGGCCCAGATGCAGCAGGGTCGCGGCCGGACGGCCAGTCATGCGGCCATAGCCGTCGGCGGCGCCGGTCACCACGCCCTCGAACAGGCAGAGCACCGGGCGCACGCGCGGCTCGCGGTCCAGGGCGGCGACGAACTGCATTTCGCTGGTGCCCGGATTGGCGAAACAGGCCTCCACCCCGTTGTCGGCCAGGGTCGAGATCACCGCGTCGGCGCCGTTCATTGTCCAGGCTCCAGGGTTTCTACAAAGCGGACCGGGCGTCCGCTCCCCTCGACGATCACCTCGTCGTCACGCATGACGATCCGGCCGCGGATGAGGGTCGCCATCGGCCAGGCCTTGGCCTCGAAACCGTCGAAAGCGGTCCAGCCGGACCGGTTGACCTGGTCCTCGTTGCGGATGGTGCGGCGGGCGTTCAGGTCGACGATGGTCAGGTCGGCGTCGTAGCCGACGGCCAGGCGTCCCTTGCCGGCGATGCCGAAGACCCGGCCGGCGCCGTGCGAGGTGAGGTCGACGAAGCGCTCGAGGCTCAGCCGGCCCTCGGCCACATGGGTGAGCATGATCGGAACCAGGGTCTGAACGCCGGGCATGCCCGACGGCGAGTCCGGATAGGACTTGGCCTTTTCCTCCAGCGTGTGGGGGGAGTGGTCGGTGCCGATCACGTCGGCGATCCCGAGTTCGATGCCGCGCCACAGGCCCCGCTGATGGCGGGCGTCACGGATCGGCGGGTTCATCTGGGCCAGGCCCTTCAGCCGCTCGTAGCAATCCGGCGCGGCCATGGTCAGGTGCTGCGGCGTGATCTCGCAGGTGACGATGTCCTTGTTGCGGGCGAAGAGTTCGATCTCGTCGGCCGTCGTGGTGTGCAGGATGTGGATGCGCTTGCCGGCGGCGCGGGCCAGCGCGATCAGCCGCTTGGAGGAGCGCAGCGCCGTCTCGGCGTCGCGCACCTCCGGATGGCTGGTCCAATCGCCGGGCCGGGCCAGCGGCTTGCGCTCCACCAGTCGGTTCTCGTCCTCGGAATGGAAGGCGGCGCGGCGGCGGATCGAGGCCATCACGGTCCTCAGGCCCTCGTCGTCGGCGATCAGCAGCGAGCCGGTGGAGGAGCCGGCGAACACCTTGACCCCGCAACAGCCGGGCAACCGCTCCAGTTCGCCCAGGTCGCGCGCATTCTCGTGCGTGCCGCCGATATAGAAGGCGTGGTCGCAATGCATGCGGTCCTTGGCGCGGGCGAGCTTGTCGGCAAGCGCCTCGGCCGAGGTGGTGGTCGGATTGGTGTTCGGCATCTCGAACACGGCGGTGATGCCGCCCAGGACGGCGCCGCGCGAGCCGGCCTCCAGGTCTTCCTTCCATTCCATGCCCGGTTCGCGGAAATGCACCTGGGTGTCGATGACGCCGGGCAGGACGGTCAGGCCGCGCGCGTCGAAGATCTCGCCGGCGGAGGCCTGGCCGAGGTCGCCGATGTGGGCGATCAGGCCGCCGCGCACGCCCACGTCGGCCAGCCCGCGCCCGGCATGGTTCACCACCTCGCCGCCACGGACGATCAGGTCGAAAGTGTCAGCCATGCGGAACTCCGTTGAGGGGTGGGCGCGTCTTCTATAAGCGCACTGGCGCTCCAGCCAAGGCGGCGCCACATCTGTCGGCATGGCTGAAACCGCAAACACCGCCGAACTGAAGAGCCGGGCCCTGGTCGGCGTCGTCGGACCCGACTGGCGCGACTTCCTGCAAGGCCTGCTCAGCCAGGACGTCGAGACGCTGGCGCCCGGGGCCTTGCGCTTCGGGGCGCTGCTGACGCCGCAGGGCAAGCTTTTGTTCGACCTCTTCATCCTCGGCCGCGATGACGGCTGCTGGCTCGATGTGGCGGCGGACCGGCGCGAGGCGCTGATCCAGCGGCTGACCCTCTACAAGCTGCGCGCCAAGGTCGAGATCATCGCCATCGAGATTCCCGTCCGGGCGCTCTGGGGCGACGGCGCTGCGGCGGACTGGCTGGCCGATCCGCGCCTGGCCGCCCTCGGCCGCCGCGGCTATGGCGCCGCCGCGCCGGCGGAGGCAAGGGTCGTGGACGAGGCGGCCTATGACGCCCTGCGGTTGGCTCTGGGCGTTCCCGATCCCGCGCGCGACTGCCCGTCGGAGACGGCCTATCCGATAGAGGCCAATTTCGACCTTTTGAACGGCATCGACTTCCGCAAAGGCTGTTTCGTCGGCCAGGAGACCACCTCGCGCATGAAGCGCCGCGGGGCGATCAAGACCCGCATGCTGCCGATCAGCTTCGAGGGTCCCGCGCCGGCCTTCGGCGCCGAGGTGCTGGCCGGGAGCCTGCGCGCCGGCGAGGTGCATTCGGGCGCCGATGGACGCGCCATGGCGCTTTTGCGACTGGACCGAATCGAGGGGGCGAGCCTGACGGTCGATGACCGCGCGGTCACGGTGGCGACGCCGGGCTATTTCGATGCAAAGCTAAGCGCCTAGCCCCTGGCGCGGGCGACTTGAGGGGAGGGGAAGACCATGGCCGACCAGGCTCAGGCGCGCGACCGGATCGGCATCGCCGTCGATGCGGTTGTCGATACCGCGATTGCGGACAAGCGGATCGTCGGATCGGTGGTCATGGTCGTCCTCGGCGGGCGGCCGGTCTATGAACGCGCCGCCGGGCTGGCTGACCGCGAGGCGAAGACGCCGGTCAAGACCGACACCATCTTCCGCTGGGCCTCGCTGACCAAGCCGGTGGTCGCCGCCACCGCCATGGCGCTGGTGGAAAAAGGCCTCATCTCGCTGGCCGATCCGGTGACCCGCTTCCTGCCGGACTTCCAACCGAAACTGCCCGGCGGCGAGACGCCGCTGATCACCGTGCGCCACCTGATGACCCACACCGCCGGCCTGATGTACCGGTTCTTCGAGCCCGGCGACGGACCCTATACCCAGGCCAACGTCTCCGACGGCATGGACCAGCCCGGCCTGTCGATGGATGAGAATCTGCGGCGCATCGCGTCTGTGCCGCTGGCCTATCCGCCCGGCGCGGCCTGGGTCTATTCGGTGGGCATGGACGTGCTGGGCGCACTTCTCGCCAGCGCGGCGGGCAAGCCCCTGCCGGATCTGGTGAGAGAGCTGATCACCGGCCCGCTGGGGATGGTCGACAGCGGCTTTGTGGTCAAAGAGCGCGACCGGCTGGCGGCGGCCTATGGCGATGGATCGCCGGAGCCGGTGCGGATGGGCGAGCGGCATCAGGTGGCTTTTGGCCCCGGCGCCATCTCGTTTGCGCCCGACCGCATGTTCGACCCCGGCTCCTTCCCATCCGCCGGCGCGGGCATGAGCGGCACGGCCGGCGACTTCATGCGCTTTTTGGAGGCGATGCGGACCGGCGGCGCGCCGGTGCTGGCCAAGGCCTCGGTCGATCTGTTGAGCACAAACGCGATCGGCGACATCCCGATCATGCTGCCGGGGCGGGGATTCGGCCTGGGCTGGGCGGTTCTGAAGGACCCGGCCGTCGCCGCAACCCCACAGACGCAGGGAACCTGGACCTGGGGCGGCGTCTACGGCAACGCCTGGTTCGTCGATCCGGCGCAGGCGCTGTCGGTGGTGATTATCACCAACACCGCCATCGCCGGGATGACGGGCGCCTTTCCCGACGCCATCCGGGGCGCTGTCTATGGGGCGATTGGCGACTAACCGACTTGCGAGTCCGCCCGCCGTGGCTTCAGCCTCGACAGGCCCGTCCGCGCCTTCCCGGCCTGACGCCTTAAACCGACGCCCAGGCGGGCGGCGTCTCCAGCGTTGGCGCCCAGGCGCGCAGCCAGGCCAGGGCGCGGCCGGCATAGGGGCGGTCGAAATTGATCGCGCCCCAGCGGGCGGCGCCGTTTAGGTGCAGGGAGACGACCCAGAGGCGTTGGGCCAGCAGCATGGCTGGCAAGACGGCAAGATCGTCTGGAGCGACCGGACGGTGATGACGATAGCCTTCGATCTGGGCGGCGATCAGGGCGTCGGCGGCGTCGCCGGGCTTGGCGTTCCAGGCGACGCCGCGCGCGAAGCCGGCCAGTTCGAAGGCGCGCCAGCCGAAGGCGCAGCAGTCGAAGTCGATCGCCGTGGCCGTGTCGCCGGCGAAGTGCAGGTTCATGCAGTTGAGATCGCCGTGGCAGAAGCCGGTGGTCAGCCCGCGGTCCGCCGCCCTCAGGATCGCGGTCAGGCGGTCGATCAGGCGGGCGAGTTCGTCCTGGTCGTCCAAATCCAGATGCCGCGCGACGATGGCGGCGGGCCGGGTCACGGCGAAGTCGAGATCGAAGCGGCGGATCGGAAAGGCTGAGATGGCGTCGCAGGCGTCGTGCAGCCGCGCCGAGGCCGCGCCATAGCGTCCGGCGTTGGCCACGCCGGCCACGCCGAAGAAGGTCAGGTCGGCGCCGGGCGCATGCTCGAACAGCACCGCGGACCGTGAACCCTCCGGCGCGTCGAGTTCGCTGATATAGCCACCGTTACGCTGCGGCGCCGGTCGCGCGGCCCGGCCGCCGGCCGCGGCGACGTCCAAGATCGCCTCGACCTCGGCTTGTGTTTCCGCTCGTGAACGCCAGCCGGCCGGATGGATGCGCAGCCACCAGCGCCGCCCGCCGGCGTCAAGCCGATAGACATCGTTGATGAACGAGCGCCAGAACCGGCAGTCCTCCACCGCGCCGATGTCCCAAGCTTCGGCGACGTGAGCGCCAAGCGCGTCGGCGTCGAGGACGCTGTGATGGATGGGAAACAAGGGGCTTTCACAACTCTCCGGGGAGATTCGCCCGCGAGACTAGCTTAAGCGCCGTCCTTCCACATGGCGGAAGGCCGCAGGCTTGCCTCTTCCGCCAAGCGACCGGTCGGGCCATAACCGCGCGGAAATGACCGAGGCTCCGAATCGCTGCGCCTGGGCCCAGCGGGGCGATGCCCTCTACGAGGCCTATCACGACACCGAATGGGGCGTGCCGGAGCACGACAGCCGCGCGCTGTGGGAAAAGCTGGTGCTGGACGGGTTCCAGGCTGGGCTGGCCTGGATCACCATCCTGCGCAAACGCGAGGCCTTTCGCGCCGCCTTCGCCAATTTCGATCCCGAGGTCGTCGCGCGGTTCGGGCCCGTCGATCGCGCGCGCCTGATGGCCGACGCCGGCATCATTCGCTCCAACGGCAAGATCGACGCGGCCATCGACGGCGCGCGCCGCTATCTCGACATGCGCGAGCGCGGCGAAGACTTCTCAGGCTTCCTCTGGGCCTTCACCGACGGCAAGCCGATCGCCAACCACTGGGCCAGCATCGCCGAGGTTCCCGCCCAGACCCCGCTGGCCGTCGACATGGCCAAGGCTTTGAAGGCCAAGGGATTCAAGTTCTGCGGCCCGGTGATCGTCTATGCCTTCATGCAGGCCACCGGCATGGTCAACGATCACGTCACAGGCTGCTTTCGGCATGAAGCGGTTTCGCGTATGGCCGCATCCTGATGCCGCCCCGCAAGACCCAGACCGTCGGATCCCTCGGCCCTCATTTGATGCTGGAGGCGGCCTGTCCCACGCCGGTCTGCGGGGTCGACGAGGCCGGGCGCGGACCCTGGGCCGGGCCGGTCAGCGCCGCGGCGGTGATCCTCGATCCCAGGCGGCTGCCCGAGGGCGTCAATGACTCAAAGCTGTTGACGGCCAAGGCGCGCGAGCGGCTGGAGGTCGAGATCAAGGCCTGCGCGGTGGCCTGGGCGGTCGGGTTCGCCAGCGTCGAGGAGATCGCCGCGCTGAACATTCTGCACGCCACCGGCCTGGCCATGCGCCGCGCGGTGGAGGGCCTGCACATCGCGCCGATGTTCGCCCTGGTCGACGGCAACTACGCCTTTCGCCTGCCCTGCGCGGTCAAGACGGTGGTGAAGGGCGACGCCATCTCGGTTTCCATCGCCGCGGCCTCGATCCTGGCCAAGACGGCGCGGGACCGGCTAATGGCCGAGATGGACGACCTCTATCCCGGCTATGGCTTCGCCGCCCACAAGGGTTATGGCGCGCCGGTGCATGGGAAGGCGCTGGTCCGCCTGGGCCCCTGTCCGATCCATCGGATGGCCTGGGCGCCGGTCA